>CAVUNJ010000013.1:0-153588 GCA_963742815.1 uncultured Actinomycetota bacterium | reverse complement strand
CGACGACGTCGATGCGCGCCCGCACCCACTCCACGAGGGGGCGCAGTGCCCGCCAGTCGTCGCGGACGCGGTCGAGCAGGGCCGGTGTGTTCAGGTTCTTGTAGCCGTAGGCCTTGCCCAGGCCCAGCGACTTGTAGCGGAGCAGGTCGATGCGCGGATGGTCGGCGGAGTAGCCGCGGGGGGTTGTCTTCAGCTGCTCGCCGCGGATCTCGAACCCGTCCTTCTCCAGCGCGCGGACCAGCCGCTCCAGCTCCTCACCTGAATGCTCGGTGTCGATGGCGGTGCGGATGCGGGCCAGGTCGGGGCCGCTTGCGTGGTACCAGCCGGCACCGACGCGCACGCCCGGCGAGCCGACCTCGACGTACCAGCCGGTGGCCGGGCCGACCGCGACGAACGCCCCCTGATGGTTCTTGTAGGGCGTCTTGTCCTTCGCGAAACGCACGTCGCGATATGGGCGGAAGACCTTCGCGGTGCCGAACTCCTCGGCCAGGGCGGCCGTCATTTCCAGCATCGGCAGGCGCACGGCCTCGTCGTACACATGCTTGTGCGCCGCCCAGAACGACTTGGTGTTGTCGAGCTCGAGGTCGTCGTAGAAGTCGAGCGCCGCGTCGGGAAAACCTTTGAACGTCATGGAGCGGATGACGAGATTCGAACTCGCGACATCGACCTTGGGAAGGTCGCGCTCTACCAACTGAGCTACATCCGCATGCCGGTCCGGGATCGAACACCGATGCCGCTTGGACCGACGCAGGAGAGGTTACCCGAAGCGTGAGCCGGATCAGATCGGGGCCATCTCCGGCCGCTTGGGGGAGATGTTGTCGCCTGAGGACCGGCCGGTGAGGCGGCGGTGCACCCACGGCGCGGCGTGCGTGCGCGCCCACGCCACGTTCCTCGCGCGCAGCTCACGGGCGGTCAGCTCAGGGTGCTCGGTCGGGGGGAGTGGCTGGAGATCGTGCGCGACGCCGAGGGTGTCGAGCACGGCCATCGCCATCCGCTGGTGCCCGGCCGGGCCGAGATGCATCCGGTCGCTGTCCCAGTACCCCCAGTCGCGGTACTCGCGCATCCGCCAGAAGTCGACGAGGAGCGTGCCGTGACGCTCCGAGATCTCACGCACCGCCTCGGTGTAGAGCGCGAACCGGCCCCGGATCGGGCGGTAGATGGCGGACTGGCCCGAGTCGAACGCCGTGAACAGGACGACCGTCGCCCCGGTGGCTGCGAGCCGACCGACGGCTTCGTCGTACGCCGTAGCCAGGGCGTCGATGTCCACTCGCGGGCGCATGATGTCGTTGCCTCCGGCGTACGACGTCACGAGGTCGGGCTGCAGGGCCAGGGCCGGCTCGAGCTGCTCGTCCAGGATCGTGCGCAGCTTGCGCCCACGGATGGCGAGGTTGGCGTACCGGAAGTCACGGGTGTCACCAGCGAGCACCTCGGCAACGCGGTCGGTCCACCCCCGCAGCCCGTTGGGCCGGTCGGGGTCGGGATCGCCGACTCCCTCACTGAAGGAGTCGCCAAGCGCGACGTAGCGAGTGAAGCTCATGGGCTCCATTCTGGGACCCGGATCTCTGCACTCGGCAGCGGGGTAGGTTGTCGGCGTGCTGCTCTCCGACCGCGACATCCTTGCCGAGATCAAGGCGAGGCGGATCGTCGTGGAGCCCTATGACGAGGCGATGATCCAGCCCTCGAGCATCGACTTCAGGCTGGACCGGTTCTTCCGGGTCTTCGAGAATCATCGCTATCCGCACATCGACCCCGCCGCCGACCAGTCGGACCTCACGCGTGAGGTCGAGCCCGTGGGCGAGGAGCCGTTCATCCTGCACCCCGGCGAGTTCGTGCTCGGCTCCACTCTCGAGGTGGTGACCCTGCCGGACGACCTCGCCGCCCGGGTGGAGGGCAAGTCCTCGCTCGGACGGCTGGGCCTGCTGACCCACGCGACGGCGGGTTTCGTGGATCCGGGTTTCAGCGGCCACGTGACACTCGAGCTGGCCAACGTCGCCACGCTGCCAATCAAGCTCTACCCCGGTATGAAGATTGGCCAGCTGTGCTTCTTCCGCCTCTCCTCGCCGGCCGAGCACCCCTACGGTTCGGCCAAGTACGGCTCGCGCTACCAGGGCCAGCGCGGCCCGACCCCGTCGCGCTCCTACGCGAACTTCCAGCGCACCCGCATCTAGTGCCCCACACGCGAAGTCCGCGGCATAATTCGCGCACCCAGCACGCACCCAGCACGCACCTCGCTGCGTTGGCGACGCTCGAAAGACGTCCAGTCTGCCTTCGCGCCGCCGCCTTGCGATGCACGCACCGGGAGCACGACTTATCTTGCGAACTTCGCGCGAGGGACACTAGGTCGCCCGCATCTAGGGCAGGCGTCCTCTGCTCGACCGCTGTGGTGTGCGATGCCTCGGTGAGGTTAGGCTAGCCTTACCTAACACCAACGCACCTCGAAGGACACACCCGATGAAGCGCCTGCGCCATCTCGCCCTCGCTGCCGGGCTCGGAGCCGTCGTACTGACTGGCTGCTCGACCGGCTCGACCGCGAAGAACGACTCCAGTACGACGACCAGGGCAGATGCCGCCGCCTACCCGGTCACGATCAAGCATGCCTTTGGCTCGACCACGATCGAGAAGGAGCCCAAGCGCGTGGCCACCCTCGGCTGGAGCGACCAGGACCACGCCCTTGCACTCGGCGTCGCGCCGGTCGGCGCCACCAAACTGACCTGGGGCGGCAACGCGGCTGGCTCCTCGGACTGGTTCGACAGCGCGATCGAGGAGGTGGGTGCCGAGGCGCCGGTGCGGTACGACGACGCCGACGGCGCCCCGATCGAGGAGATCGCCAAGCTCAGCCCCGACCTGATCCTCGCCACCAACTCCGGGATCACCGAGCAGGAGTACGCGAAGCTCAGCAAGATCGCCAAGGTCGTCGCCTACCCCGAGGCGCCATGGGTCACCCCGTGGCAGACCTCGCTGGAGACCGTCGGCAAGGCGTTGGGCCGCTCCGAGCGCGCCGAGGAGGTCGAGGCCGAGACGCAGAAGCTGATCGATGACGCCAAGGAGGACAACCGCGCGATCGTCGGGAAGTCCCTGATCTTCGGATACCTGGCCACCACCGACCTTTCCACCGTCGGGATCTACGCACCGCAGGACCCACGCGTCTCGTTCATGCACGACCTCGGCCTGAAGGATGCGCCGTCGGTGGCGAAGGCCATGAAGCCGGGCGAGTTCTACGGCACCGTCTCGGCCGAGCGTGCGGCCGAGCTCGAGTCCGACGTGTTCTTGACCTGGTCGGAGAACCCCGGTGACATGAAGACCTTCACCGACCACGACCTGGTGGGCAAGATCCCGGCTATTGCGAGCGGGAACGCCTATGCCGAGGAGGACAAGCCGATCGCCCTCGCCGTGACCAACCCGACGCCGTTGTCCATCCCGGTCGTCCTCGAGCAGTTCCTGCCCGAGGTCGCCAAGGCGGTCGCCGGGTCGTGACGACGCTCCCGGCGCCGTCCGGCGACCGGGTCGACCGCCGTACGAAACCTGGCGGATCCCGTACGCCGATCACCACCGCGATCCTGGTCGCGGTGGTGATCGGCGTGTCCGTGGCATCGGTACTGCTTGGTTCACGGTGGGTTGATCCGGCCGCCGTGTTCGACACCACGAACCCGATGCACGGCGTCGCTGCAGCGCGCGTGGACCGGACCCTGCTGGGGCTCGCCGTCGGCGGCGCCCTCGGTCTCGTCGGCGCCTTGATGCAGGGCCTCACCCGCAATCCGCTCGCCGACCCAGGCATCCTCGGCATCAACGCCGGGGCCTCGTTCGCCATGGTGCTGGCCATCTCGGCGTTCGGCGTCTCTGACCTGCAGGGCTACGTCTGGTTCGGATTCGGGGGGGCCGCGACGGCGATGGTGCTCGTGCACACCGTCGCCGCGGTGGGTCGTGACGGAGCGACCCCGGTGAAGGTCGCCATCGCCGGCGCCGCTCTCACCGCTGCGGTCAGCAGCTGGACGTCGGGCGTGCTGCTGACCGACCGCCAGACGATCGAGTCGTTCCGGTTGTGGCAGGTCGGCACCATCGCGGGCCGAGGCAGCGACGTACTCCTGATCGGTCTGCCATTCCTCGTGGTCGGCGCCCTGCTGGCGTTTGCCAGCACCCGCAGCCTGAACGCCCTCGCGCTCGGCGACGACCTGGCCCGAGGGCTCGGGCGCCGGGTCGGGGCGGACCGCCTCGTGGTCGGCGTCGCGGTGGTGCTGCTCGCCGGGGCAGCGACTGCCCTCGCGGGTCCGATCGCGTTCGTGGGGCTCATCGTTCCGCATGGGGTCCGGGCGGTGGTGGGGCCGGACTACCGGCGGGTGCTGCCACTGAGCCTCGGGTACGGCGCCGTTCTGGTCGTGGCGGCGGACGTGGTGGGCCGGATGGTGCTCCCGCCGACCGAGGTCCAGGTCGGGATCATGACCGCCGTCGTGGGTGTCCCGGTCTTCCTCGCCCTGGTGCGTCGCGGTCGGATCGGGGCGCTGTGATGGCGGTGGCGACCCAGCCTCTTGCGTCCGGCTCACCGCATCGGCCAGCCGGTTTCGCCGGTCAGTCCTCGGGGTCACCATCCGTCCCGGAGACCGTCGTCATCGTCCGCCGGGCGCGGAGAGCGCCCGCGCGACGTACGCGTCTTGTGCTGGGCGGGCTGACCCTCCTACTGATTCTGGTGCTCGCGGCCCGCACCATGCTGGGCGACTTCATCATCACGCTGCCGGACTTCTTCCGGATCCTCGGCGGCACCGAGATCCCCGGCGCGAGCTACATCCTGATGGAGAGCAAACTGCCGCGAGCGGTGCTCGGTGCGCTCGTGGGTCTCGCCTTCGGTGTCAGTGGTGCGATCTTCCAGACTGGGCTGCGAAACCCGCTGGCGAGCCCCGACGTGATCGGGGTGAGCATCGGCGCGAGCGCAGCCGCGGTGTTCGCGATCGTGATCCTCGACCAGCGCGGTCTCGCTGTCTCGGTCGCCGCTGTGATCGGTGCGGTTCTGATCGCCGTCGTCGTGCCAATGCAGGCCGGATCTGTCGGCGGCAACCGCCTCGTGCTGATCGGAGTGGGCCTGAGCGCGGCCACGTACTCCGTGATCCAGTACATCTTCAGCCGCGCCGACGAGTGGGACACGCAGCTGGTCCTGCACTGGCTGACCGGGAGCCTCAACCGGGTCGACTGGTCGACCATCCGGATCTTCTCCGCGCTGCTGCTCGTGGTGATGCCGTGTGTGCTGTGGCTCTCCCGGTCCAGCCGGGGGGCCGAGCTCGGGGAGGACGCCGCCGCCGGGCTCGGGGTCTCCCCTCGGCGCTCCGACGTGCTGCTGCTCCTGGCGGTCCTGCTGGTCGGACTCGGTGTCGCCGCCGCGGGTCCCATGGCCTTCGTGGCCTTCCTCGCCGGCCCGATCGCGCGCGCTCTGAACGGCGGAAGGACGACGCTCGCCGGGGCCGGGCTGGTCGGTGCGGTGATCGTGGTGGGCGCCGACTACCTGGCGGCGTACATGGTCCCCGACGTGAACTACCCAGTCGGTGTCGTCACCGGCGCCTTCGGCGCTCCGTTCCTGCTGTGGCTGATGGCCACCGGTCGTACCTCAAGGGGGTCCTGATGGAAGCTCTGCCAGACGCCAACACCGACGCGAAGCCCGATGTGGGCGACTGCGGCACCACGGAAACCTCGCACACCAGCCGGCTCAGCGCCCGAGCCGTGACCTTGGGATACGGCGACCGCGCCGTCGTACACGAGCTGTCCACGGACGTGCCGAACAGCCAGATCACCGTGGTCGTCGGCGCCAACGCGTGCGGCAAGTCCACGTTGCTCCGGGGGATGGCGCGACTGCTGCGTCCCTCGTCCGGCACGGTCCTCCTGGACGGGCATGCGATCGCCTCGCTGCCGTCGCGCCAGGTCGCTCGCACCCTCGGCCTGCTGCCGCAGAACCCCGTGACACCCGAGGGCGTCGGTGTCGTGGACCTGGTCGGCCGTGGGCGGCACCCGCACCAGGGCGCCCTGCGGCGATGGTCTCGAGCTGATGAACACGCGGTGGCGGAGGCCCTCGAGCTGACAGACACTCTCGACCTCGCCGACAGGCTCGTCGACGAGCTGTCGGGTGGCCAGCGCCAGCGGGTGTGGATCGCGATGGCACTCGCCCAGCAGACCGACCTGCTGCTCCTCGACGAGCCGACGACGTACCTCGACGTCGCCCACCAGGTCGAGATCCTCGACCTGCTCGCCGACCTGAACGAAGTGCGCGGCACCACGATCGTGATGGTGCTGCACGACCTGAACATGGCGGCGAGGTACGCCGACCACCTCGTCGCGATGCGTGAAGGGGAGATCGTTGCCGCCGGACCGCCGGCGGCGGTGATCACCGAGGACTGCGTCCGCGAGGTCTTCGGCATGGAGTGCCGGGTCGTGAAGGACCCCGTCACCGCGACACCGATGGTGATCCCTCTGGGTCGCCGCAACCGATCGTCCCACCACAGGAGGACCGCATGACCGGGCAAGAGACGAGCAGTGCTCCGAGCGTGCTGCTCACCGAGGCGGAGGTCCACTCCGTCGTACGACTCAGCCCTGCGTTCGTCCGGGTCGAGCTGGCCAGCCCGGCGTTCACCGACCTCGGCGAGGACGGCTTCGACACTCGCTTCAAGGTGGTCTTCCCCGGGGGGACCGGCGAGCTGCCGCCCATTCCCGGGGTGGCCGAGGACTGGTACGAGACCTGGATGAGCGCACCGGACGAGGTGCGCTCGCCGATGCGGACCTACACCATCCGGGACATCGTCCACGACGGTGATTCAGTGCGGCTGGTCGTGGACTTCGTCGTACACGAGGACCAGCAGCAGAACGGGGCCCACGGTGTCGGTCCGGCCTGCCGCTGGGCACTCGATGCTGCGCCCGGCGACGTGGTCCAGGTGGTTGCCCCGCATCGGTTGACGGAGTACGGCGGCACCGAGTTCGACCCGGCCGGTCGGCGGCACCTGCTCCTGATCGGTGACGAGACCGCAGCGCCGGCGATCGCCCGGATCCTCGAGGACCTCCGACCCGGCTTCACCGGCGAGGTGTTCATCGAGGTGCCGACCAGCGCCGACATCCTGGACCTCCGAGTCCCTCTGGGCTTCGAGCTGAAGTGGTTTCCGCGCAACGAGAATGCCTGCGGCCGTCGCCTCGTGCAGGAGGTACGACGTCACCTGGGGCTGTCGCCCTCGACCGAGTTCGCGGCCCTGCCCGAGGTGACCGATGAGCTGTCCAGTGATCTCGACATCGACGTGTGGGAGACCCCGCGGTACTCCTCGGCCGGGGAGAACATCGAGGCACAGCTGCGCACCCGCTCGCTGGGGCACGACCTGGACGACACCTACGCGTGGATTGCTGGAGAGTCCTGGATGGTCAAGGCGCTGCGACGGAGCCTGGTCACCGAGGTCGGTGTGGACCGTTCACAGGTCGCGTTCATGGGCTACTGGCGCGAAGGCGTCGCAATGAAGACCTAGTCCTCCGCTTCCGGGCGGAGGGCCCAGAACCCAGTCGAGTAGACGCGCTTCACCGTCCATTCGTCCGGCTCGTCGGCGGCCTCCCAGTCCGTGCCGCCTAGGACCAGGAGCGTCTCCCCGGCCCAGGTGGCGACACCCGCCGACGGCGGTGCATCCTTCGGTCGGGGGAGCAGTGTCCAGGTTCGCGCGGTGTCGTCGTACAGCCAGCCTTCGGCAGCGATGACCGGACCGTCGAGCGCTTCCACCGGCCAGCCGCCTGTCTGCTCCTTCGGCGTGTTGGGTAGCCGTGACCACCTGCCGGTGGCCGGGTCGAGGGCGCCGCCGTTGGGGATGGTCCTGCCGTAGCCGTTGGTCTCGCCGCCATCCGCTCCGCCGAGCGTCGGGTCGACCATCCGCTTGCCGGTCCATGCCCAGCGTGAGCCGCCGATCTGGTCACTGTCGGGCAGACGGGTCCATCGGTCGGACCCGGGTGGGAGCAACGCCGCACGCACCAGGGCCGGATCGGCGGGACTCCCAGTGGTTTCGAGCTGTACCGCGGTGAGCACCAGACCGGCATCGGTGGCAGTGATCGTCCGGGCGAAGGAGAGCCCGAGTGGGTCGTCGGGCAGCGTGGACCATGTCCCGGTGCGCGTGTCCAGGACCCGGTCGGGCTGCTCGCCCAGCTCGTCGCTGCCGGACGCGAGCACGAGCCGGGACCCGTCTGTCGTGAGCGAGAACCAGTCGGCGTTGCCCGCAGGCACCTCGACCTTCGTCCAACGGTCTTGCGTGGCTGCGTAGTCGAGGACCGTTGCGCCGACCCGCACGAACAGGTGCGTGCCGACCACGGCGTGCGGCGCATGGTCGGGGATCGGGACAGGAGCGTCGGTGATCGGCTCCCAGCTCATGCTCTTGAGGTCGTACGCCGCACCGTCCACGGCGTACAGCATCGGCCCCGTGCAGTCCGCGTTCGGTGGACAGGGACGGCCCTTGTCACCCCCGACGAACACCGCTCGGCCGCCGACGAAGGCGGCAACCGGGCCAAGTCGCGGCGAGAGAGGAGAGTCCTCGAGCCGGATCCAACGGGAGCTGTCGGCTGTGGATTCGCCGGCGGAGCGTCGTACGTCCGGCGTCGGCCGGTCGACTTGGCCGCAGCCGAGGAGGGCGAGCAGCAGGAGGCCGGCGAGTGCACGCATGCCAGTCGGACGCGCCGGGACCGGCGAGGGTTCCCGGGGTCACCTGACCAGCGGGATGGTGAGCTCGGAGGGGTACTGGCTCGAGTTGTGGATCGTCATCGCCGTCAATGAGCCCGGCAGCTGGGGCAGCGTCGGGGACAGGTGGGGTGTGTCGAAGGCCTGGATCGCGATGCGCAGCCGGTGGCCTGGCTCGATCGAGGCGCCCGTCGGGAAGACCTCGACATCGACGGGCGCCACAGCACCCATGGCGAGCGGCTTCTCGGCGGCCCGGGTGAACGGATGGAAGGCCTGGATCAGCTTGCCGCCGAGGTAGCGCGACTTGACGGTGTCCAGCGCGCGGTGGGAGATCACCTGCCAGCCACCGGTGAGACGCTTCACGGTGCCGTCGGGAGCGACGTCCTCGACCGCGACCGAGAGCATTCCGTTGCCGCCGATCGTCGACACGTAGAGCCGCGCGTTGATCGGGCCCTGGAACCTGACCGGCGTGGTCACCGGGGCCGAGTCGAACGTCACGCCTGCGAGGTCGTTGACCCGGTTGTCCTCCAGGCACGGGTTGGGCGCGGGGCTCTGACCCATCACGCCAGCCGTCCACTGGTTGGTGGAGCGTGTGCACAGCCCGGCAACCGGGATGGGCAGCACGGTGGCGGTCCCAGCCTTCCCGGCGGTGGTCGTAAGAGCGCCCGCCGTGCCGTTGGAGGCGTTGCCCGAAAGGTGCCAGCTCGAGGCCATCCGATCGGCGCCGACCCAAGTGCTGGTCTTGCGCCATGCGCCGGTGCCCTGCTCGTACCAGGTCAGCGGCGCGATGTCGGTGTCCAGCGCGGTGTCCGCCACTCCCTTGACGTAGTGGTCGAACCAGCGCAGCTGCAGCTCGTTGAGTGGCCCGTAGCCGGCGTTGCCGACCTCGGCCCCGGACGAACCCTTGAGGTGGTCCCAGGGGCCGATGATCAGCTTCGTCGGCACACCACGCTTGCGCAGTCGTTCGAAGAGCAAAGGGGTGCCGCGCTGGAACAGGTCGTACTCACCCGCCACCAGGAACGTCGGCACATCCACCCTGTCGATCACGTTGATCGGCGAGCGCTCCTTGTAGAACGGCCCGTCGTACGCCGTTTCGTCGCCGGCGATCGCCTTGACCAGGGTGGGGCCGGTGAACGTTGTCGCCGTACCGATGCGCGAGGCCATGGCGCCGATCGCGGACTGCGGCTCGGTGGTCACGACGGCAGGGGGAATGAGGCCGGTCGCTGTGACGAGCCCGAGCCACAGTGGCATGAACCCGGAGTCGATCTGTCCGCCGGAGGCGGTCACGTCGCGGTAGACATCGGCGGCGGGAACCTGCGGGAAGATCGCCTTGAGTCCGGCCGGCTTGCCGGCTGCGGCGAAGATCTGGCTGATCCCCATGTAGGAGGCGCCGGTCATGGCGGTGTTGCCGTTGCTCCACGGCTGCTTGTGCGCCCAGGTCATCACCTCAGCGGCGTCCTTGTTCTCGCGGTTGTCGAAGGCGTTCCACTGGCCCTCCGACGAACCGGTGCCGCGTGCGTCGACGGTCAGCTGGGCGTAGCCGCGCTTGACGAGGTAGGCCGGGTCGGCGCCGGCGAGGGTCCCGCCGAAACCGCCCGCGATCACGGTCTTGTTGTACGCGGTGATGGTCACGACCACCGGCACCTTGGTGCTGATCGCCGTGCCGTCGGCGCCGGCCGGGAGGGTGAGGTCGGCACGCAGCTTCACCCCGTCCGACATCGGGATCGCGAGGTCCTTGGTGACCGCGGTCTGGGAGTACTGCTCAGCGCGCGGCTTCCAGCCTGGCGCCGCGGCCTGGATGGTTGAGACGGCTGTGGCAGTCGTCGCGGCATGGGCAGGCGCGACGGCCAGAGTCCCGGCGGTGAGTACGCCGACGATGGCGGGCACGATGAGCAGTCGAACAAGTGGACGTCGCGACATGGTGGTCCTCCAAGAGCCTCAAAGGGAGAAACGAGCCTCACCCGACCCGGTTACAGAACGTGAGCGGGGTCACGTCTGCCTGGGCGATCGCGTGGCCGACGGGGGAGTCGGGGTCGGGAGAGCCGTTTGGTGCCGGGCAGAGTCAGTTGAGTGCCTGAGGACGCGCCATGCCACGGCGTGAGACACACGACTGCGCTCAGAGGTCGAAGAGCGAGCCGCCTTCGCCGATCTCGGCGTCGGTCCGGGGCTGGTGCGCATCGCCGGGGGTTGCCGGCTTGGGCTTCTCCTTCTCGGCGCCCTCTGCCTCGTCGGCAGTCTCTTCGTCGGGTTCTTCTTCGTTCTGGCCGTCCGCGTCCTGGTCCGCGCCGGCCCCGGTGGTCTCGGCCGAGTCGTCCGGGGCCTCGTCCTCCTCATCCGTAGAGTCCGCTCGGTCGGCGGCTGCATCCTCGGCAAACCTGGCCTTGATGTCGCGGAGCGAGGTAACCGGTGCGTCTTCGGTGGCCGGCTCCTCGGAGGCTGCCTCGGCGTCAGGATCAGCCTCCGGTTCGTCGGCCTCGTCTGAGGCGGCGGGTGCGGGTTCCTCGGCGGGTGCCTCGATGTCGAAGAGGGATCCGCCTTTGGGGATCTCGGTGGCCGGGGTGGGGGTGCTGCCGCTCGCGGCGGGCTGGGACGCGGCTTCCGGCTCGGCCTCCTTCTCGTCCTCGGCCTGGTCTTCAGCTGGGGTGACGTCGGTGTCGGCGTCGTCCTGGCTGCGGTCGGTCTCGCCGTCGGTGGTGGAGTCGTCGGCCTTGTCGTGGTCGGCCGGGGTGGTGTCGTCTGAGGCGGCGGGTGCGGGTTCCTCGGCGGGTGCCTCGATGTCGAAGAGTGATCCGCCTTCGGGGATCTCGGTAGCCGGGGCGGCGGTGCTGGCGCTCGCGGACGGCTCGGACGCGGCTTCGGGTTCAGCCTCCGCGTCCTCCTCAGCAGGGGCGGACTCGTCGGAGGCTGCTGGTGCAGGTTCCTCGGCGGGCGCCTCGATGTCGAAGAGGGATCCGCCCGCGGGGACCTCGCTCACCGGAGTGGCCGCGGCCTCGCTTGCAGGTTGCTCCTTCGTCTCCGGCTCGTGCTCGGCTTCGGCTTCCGGCTGCGCCCCGGGCTCCGCGTCGCCACGGAGGTCGAACAGCGAGCCGCCGCCCAGGTCGTCGCTGGCGTGCTTCTCGGCAGGTCCCGCCTTCGCCTCTGCAGAGTCCTCGCCCGAGTCGCTGGAATCGGCTGAATCGCCAGCGTCCGAGTCATCGCCGAGGTCGAACAGCGAGCCGCCACTGCCGGCCTTCGCGGCGGGGCCCACGTCCTCGGTGGCCTCGTCCTCGGTGGCCTCGTCCTCGGTGGCCTCGTCCTCGGTGGCCTCGTCCTCGGTGGCCCCGGAGGTGGCGCGCTCCTCGCGCTCGATGGTCGCCGTACCTGTTGCGGTGGCGGTGGCGGTGGCTGCACCGGCGCCTGCCTTCGCCTCGCTCGACGCGGCAACCTGCTTGGCGGGCTTGCCGGACTCGCCCTTGACCGAGGCGAGCAGCATCTGCGCGACGTCGAGGACCTCGACCTCCTCGCGGGCTTCGCCCCTGCTCTGGGCGGCGGTCAGGCCGTCGGAGAGCATCACCCGGCAGAACGGGCAGCCCACCGCGATCTGGTCGGCACCGGTCTCGACGGCTTCCTTGGTGCGGGTCTCGTTGATCCGGGAGCCGATCGTCTCCTCCATCCACATGCGGGCACCACCGGCACCGCAGCAGAACGAGCGCTCGGAGTTGCGCGGCATCTCCTTCAGCTCCGCGTCCGGGATCACGTTCAGCAGCTCGCGGGGCGGGGAGTAGACGCCGTTGTGGCGACCGATGTAGCAGGGGTCGTGGTAGGTGACCGACCGCTTCGCCGTACCTGTAACGCCACCGTTGGAGGCAACCGGTGCGAGCTTCTTCTCGCGCACCAGCCGATTGAGCAACTGGGTGTGGTGCACGACCTCGAGCTCGATGCCGAGCTGGCGGTACTCGTTCTTCAGAGTGTTGAAGCAGTGGGCGCAGGTCGTGACCGCCTTCTTGACCTTGTACTCCTTGAAGGTCTCGATGTTCTGCGCGGCCAGGCCCTGGAAGACGAACTCGTTGCCCGCTCGCCGGGCGGAGTCACCGGTGCAGGTCTCGCCGTTGCCGAGGACCGCGAAGGAGACCCCGGCCATGTCGAGCAGCTCGGCCACGGCTCGCGTCGTCTTCTTGGCGCGGTCCTCGTAGGCGCCGGCGCAGCCGACCCAGAACAGCCACTCGACCTCGTCGAGTGACTCGGGGTCGTTAGGGCCCTCACCGCCCACAACTTTCACGTCGAAGGGCAGGTCCTTCGCCCAGTCCATCCGGACTGTGGACGACATGTTCCACGGGTTGCCCTTGTTCTCCAGACCCTTGAACAGCCCATTGAGCTCGGTCGGGAAGTTCGACTCCACGAGCACCTGGTAACGGCGCATGTCGACGATGTGGTCGACGTGCTCGATGTCGACGGGGCACTGGTTCACGCAGGCCCCGCAGGTCACGCACGACCAGAGCACGTCCGGGTCGATCACGCCGGCACCGTTCTCCGGCATGTAGAACCAGTCGTCGCCGGTGTCCCCGACCAGGGGCCGCTCGACCTCCTTGGCCAGCTTCTCGTTGCGCGCGAGCAGGTTCTCGCGCTTGTCCTCGTCGGCCAGGAGGTACGGCGCCTTGGCCAGCGTGTGGTCCCGCAGGGCCATGATCATCAGCTTCGGCGACAACGGCTTCTCGGTGTTCCACGCGGGACACTGGTCCTGGCAGCGGCCGCACTCGGTGCACGTGGTGAAGTCGAGGATGCCCTTCCAGCTGAAGTCCTCGGCAGCGCCCACACCCAGCTTGGCGTCCTCGTCGAGCTCCTCGAGATCGTCGAGGGTCAGTGCCTTGCCGTCGCTCATCATCGGCTTGGCCGCGCCCAGGGCCACCGGTTCACGTCCGAACATGACGTTCAGTGGAGCCACGAAGATGTGCAGGTGCTTGGAGTTGAGCACGAAGATCAAGAACACGAGCATCACGCCGATGTGCAGCAGCAACCCGAGGCCCTCGAGCGCCTCAAGAGCACCGTGCTCCAGGCCGTCGAGCAGCTTGCCGACACCGATCGAGAGGAACGCGCCGTTCTCGTAGGGCAGGTTGCCCAGCGCAGCCGAAGCGGCGCGGAACAGGAACATCGTCCAGATGACGTTGAAGATCATGAACAGCGTGATCCAGGCGCCGCTGAGGTGGGAGCCGAAGAAGCGTGACCTGCGTCCGTGCTCCTCGGGGGCGTTGCGCAGGCGGATCCAGACGAAGGTGCAGATGCCGAAGAACGCCATCATCGCGATGAAGTCCTGGGCGAATCCGAGCACCGCCCAGTGACCGACGAGCGGGATCGCCCAGTCCATCGGGCCGTCGCCGCCGGAGAAGAGCAGCTTCGCCAGTGAGCCGTAGGCCTCGAGGTAGACCGTGGCGAGGATCAGGAAGGCCCAGAACACGAAGAAGTGCGCGGCCCCGGGAACCGACCACTTGAGCAGCTTCTTCTGCCCGAAGACCTCGACCACCTGGCGCTTGACGGCTGCGCCAACGCGGCCGGTGACGCCTTCGAGGCGATCAGGTGCCGGCTGGCCGCTGCTGATCACGCGGTACAGGAACGACACCCGACGCCCGGCCAACGGCAGGGCCACCGCGTTCATCAGGAGACCGAGGATCAGCACCAGCAGCACAGGCAACTCCCAACCGGGCCGGCGGACTCGCCGGGTGTCTTGATAACGGCGTTGAGACTACTTGCGATCATCGAGCGCGGGCAGCCAGAGTCCGTGTGAGAAAGACTACGCACGGGTAACACCGTCCGCGATGGCGATCTCACGCCCGCAGCACCTGTGTGATCAGGGCCTGACGACCCGGACGACCCGACCGGCCTGGTCGAACTCGACGCGAACCGCGCCGCCGGTCGAGCAGTAGTCGAACGTGGTGCCAAGCCTGCGGCTGGGTTGTCCGACCGCCTGCAGGGTGGCCCAGCTGCTCATGCCGGCCCTGACCCGCGACGCGATCACGTCCGGTGAGAGCCGCGAGCTCGCCGTGGTGCAGGCGTTCGGCTTGATTCCGTAGGCGCGTTCCCACATCTGCAGGTATGCCTCCGGTCCCCGTGCCATGTCCTTGACGATGTCCTCGCCCGCCAGCATCTTGAGGTCCTGGATCCAGTCCGGGTAGAGGCCGTAGTGGGCGACGCCGTCCTTGTTGATGTCGTAGACGCGCTGGCCGCTGACCTGCTTGTCCACCGTGACGCCGCCCAGCGTGGTGAAGGGGTAGGTCACCGGGCGGTCGTTGGCTGCGTTCGGCCGCGGATCTCCCTGGGCGCCGAGACCGTTGATGTCGGCGCCGAACCCGAAGCCCCAGTAGGTGCTGGGGTTGGCCCAGGTCAGGTGACGCTCCCACTTCTTCACGAAGCCCGTGCTGTCGCCGGCGTACGGCGTGATGAAGCCGTTGCTCGCATAGATCCGGGGATAGGCGTCGGGGGTGGACCACGAGTGGCTGGAGAGTACGCCGCCGTACCCCATCGACTCGACGAGGTCGAGTGAGGCCTGGCGGGCCTTGACGCTCATGTGGTCGGGGTCGAAGAGCATGTGCCGCTTGGCGAGGCCGCGGATGGTGTGCTCACCGAGCCCGGACAGGCCGAGCTGGTTGCAGTGGTGCTTGGCCGGGTAGATCGGCAGCGCTGGGAGCTGCAGGCCGGAGATCCTGGCGACGGCGCCGAACAATGCGTCCTGGGCCGGGATGGCACCTGAGTCGACCGGCACCGAGTTGTCCTGGTCCTTGTCGTGGACCTCGTCGTCGTTGGGGGTGCAGGTCTGCATCCGCCACGGAGAGCCGGTCTCCAGGGTGTTGGCGCTGTTCACCAGGTAGCCGGTAGACCCCTCGTCGCCCGCGACGCCGGAGAGCGCGTTGTCGAACTTGTTGACGAGCTCCATCTGCGAGACGCCCAGCTTGCGGACCTCGTCGAGCTGCCGGTCGATCGTGGCCTTCGTGCAGCGCAGGTCGGGGATGCCGAGCTTCTGGGTGCAGTCGAACGGGACCGACGTCTCGATCCCCATCACCACGGCCATCTTGCCGGCGTTGATGACGCTGCGTGCCTGGTCCGGGCTGGTGACGATGCGGTACCACCCCTTGCCGGGACCGCCGTGCTGGGCGTCGATGTAGCGCTCGATGGCCCGCATGTCCGCAGCCTGCAGGCGGATCGAATCCATGTCGTTGCACGAGTTTCGCTTCAGCGGGTAGAGCTCGCAGAGCTTGTTGTTCTCGACCAGGAGGTTGACCAGCAACCGCTGGCCGGCACGCCAGGACCGCTCCATCCACTTGTAGTAGGTGCCCTCGTGGGTCAGTGATCTGGGTGCGGGCCAGTCCCTGAAGGTCGGCCAGCCGACCGGGTCGTGCGTGGGCTTCCCGGACAGGAAGGCTTCCAGAACCGCGCCGTTTCCTGCGGTGAGCTCGTGGTCAGGGCAGTCGCGGAGCGCAACGGTCACGCCGTAAGGCGACCACGGTCGACCGCAGTGCACCTGTCCACCGAGGAACTCGAAGGCCATCCCGTGCGTGTGCGCGTCGACGAAGCCCCGCACCTCCTGGATGCCGCTCACACCGGAGAACGGGTTGCCCGAGACGTTGGTGCTGACCTCCGGGAAGCTCGCACAGCCCGTGCGCCGCTGGAGCCGGAACTCGGTGCCGGTGCCGTTGCCGTTGCCGTTGCCGTTGCCGGTGAGCGTTGCCTTGCCGGCAGCGTCGGTCAGGTCCCCCTTGCCCGGGATGGCGAACCGGAACCGGCCCTTCGTAGGCATGGTCGTCACCCAGTCGTTGGTGGGACCGGGCTTGGCGGCGTACGTGACGGATGGCTGGGCGCCGTCGAGGAAGGTACCGGCCCGGCTGAGGAGCAGGTATCGACCCAGCTCGGTCGGCTTGAAGTAGAGCGGATCGCCCGCACTCATCGAGGTCGCGGTGAACGTCGGCGTGGCCCCGCCGGCGAGCCAGCGCCCGGTACGGGTCGACTGCACGCCGTAACAGGCGTTGAACATGTTGTAGCGGTCGGCCGGCGTCGAGGTGTGGGTGGCGCTCACCGGGACGTTGGAGAGCGTGGGCTCGGTCTGCGAGCGCTGCTCCTCGGCAGCCCCGACCGAAGCGCGGGCCTGTTCGGGCGTGGTCGGGTCGGTCGTCGCCTCGCCCGTCACCGGCGCAGTGCGGGAGATCGCGTTCTTGGTCCGCGGGTCACTGTGGTCGTGGGAGTCGACGAGCCCGTTGGGGTGCAGATGGGTGCCGTCGGCCAGGTAGATGGTTCCGGCCGCCTGGGCAGCAGAGATCTTCTTGCTCGTGGCGGCGACGTACGCCAACTTGTAGCCGTCTGGCCTGCCTTCGAAGGCCGACAGCGCGCCCGAGGGGATGACGACCGCGGCGAGCACGGCGCCGATGGAGACTCCGACAGCTACGACCAGGCGGCGACCGGCGCGTGAGCGATCCGTGCTCGAACGGGGGGTCCCACGACGCATGGCGCTCCTAGAAGAGGGTCACGAGAGCAACGAGCGGGGATGCCGATCAGTCACGCCCGGGTGTTCATGCGGGGTGCTCACTCGGTCTGCTCAGTCGAGTGCTCCTCGGCGTGCGGGCACCGACTCACGTCACAGGGCCCTTTGCCCTCCGATGCGGCGGCTGACGGTGCGTGCCGTGGCGGAAACAGCCTCCACGAGTGCCTGGAGGTCGACCTTCTCGCGCGTCGCGTAGGTGGTGGCGATGCCGCCCAGCGGGGTGCCGTTGTGGTCGAGCACGGCCGCCGCGACGGACGCGAAACCAGGCGTCACCTCGCCGTCCTCCGAGGCGTACCCGCGTTGACGCGTCTCGCTGAGCACGCCGCGCAGTGCGCTGAGGCTCTGCGGACCGCGGCCGTGGCGGTCGACGAATGCGGTCTTGTCGGGATACAGAGCGCGCACCTGGCTCGCTGGCAATGCGGCCAGGATCGCCCGTCCGCTCGCGGTCAGGTGCGCCGGCAGCCGTACGCCGACATCGGTGACGAGTGGCGCGCGCCCCGGCGCTCGCTCCTCGAGCACGTAGAGAACATCGCGCCCGTGCGGGACCGCAAGGTGGGCCGAGTGACCGATCCGGTCCACGAGAGCAGCCAGTGGTCGGTGCGCGATCCGCTGCAGCGGGGCCTGCCGTGCATAGCCGATGCCCACCTCGAACGCCGCGACACCGAGGCAGTACCTGCGCTCCTCCGCGATGTGAGTCACGAAGCCCTGCTCGATCATCGCGTTGACCAGGTGGTACGCCGTCGATCGCGGCAGCCCGAGAGCGCTGGCCAGCCGCTCGAGTGGCACCGGGTCAGGCTGGGCAGCGAGGAAGCGCAGCACCATCAGCGTCCTGGTGGCAGCGGGGACCTGACTCATGGCTCGATCCTCACACGCGGCGGTGAGGCCGAGCGGCCACGACCGCGACCGCCTCGGCCGGACTGGTCAGGAGGTGCTGTCGACCCGGTGCCGTTCAGTACCGATGGAACCAGCGGAGCATCTGCACGGCGGTGTCCCCGCACGTGACGTTCTGGTCCCGACCGTCCTCGACCCACTGGGACAGCACGGACTCGCCCCCCTGGAACATCCGGTCCCTTCCGCATCTGCGCAGGGCCTCCGCCCGCGAGGTCATCCCGGCCGCCCGCCACTCGGGGATCCCCAGCACGAGACCGCCGACCACGTGCTGCCACAGGGCCTGCGTCGAGTAGGCGCCGATACCGAGTCCGGCGTCGGTGTACCCACGAGCCGCTCCTCGCACCACCGCCGCATTCGCCGCCAGGTCACCTGACCACTCGAAGTCGGGAACCGGCTCGACGTCGAGCCAGACGATCGGGGACTGCAGCCCGGCGCTCCTCATCGTGCTCAGGTTGAACCTCGCCTGCTGGTAGCCGACGTTGCTCAAGGCACCCGTTCGGGTGCTGCCGTCGAACGGGCCAAGGTTCTTGTACGCCGCGAGGTGCCGCTGCTCGGGATAGCTGATCACGGAGTACGCCGCCGCCATCAGATGGCGGCTCTTCACCCATTGGACCTGGCTCGCCAGACAGGGGTTGGGGTAGAAGCCCGGGCCGTTGGTCAGGCCGATGATCACGTAGCGCGCGGCGTCGATCGGCATCGGCGAGCCTTGCGAACGCTTCTGCGGAATGCCCATGCCCTTGGGGCACTGCGGCCAGCTGATGTCAGCGCCGAGAATCGGCCCGGTCGGGCGCGGCGGGATGCTCAGCTTGGGAACCTCCAGCGACGGGACCGGCTGCACCGGCGTCTCAGAGGGGACGGTCGACGCGGATGGGGACGCGGACGGGGTCGGTTGGGCGGAGGCTGTCGGTGACGGGGTGGAGGACCCCTCGGTCTGTTCGGACTTGGGCTTGAGCGGAGCATCGCACCCGGCGACGGCGAGCACGACCAGGAGTGCCAGCGGCACCAGGACCCTCTGCTGCCACATGCCATCACCCCAACTCGCCTCGCGCAGACCCATGGTCCCACGGCTGGTGGTGTCTCGGTCCCGAGACTCCCACGCTTGCCAGCCTCTGGTCGCGCGCGCCCGGAGGCTGTTGCATGAAGCCATGCATGAGCAAGGTTCTCCGGTCCCGGCCCACGTCCCTGCCCAAGACGGAGCCCACGACGGGGCCCCCGTCGCTGTCGGAGTCGGCCCGCTCTCCTTCGCCGACGTCGTCGCCGTCGCTCGCAACAGTGTCCCGGTCCGGCTCTCCGAGGAGGCACGCGCCACGGTCGTCCGGGCGCGGGAGACCGTGGACGTGCTCGCGGCTGCGGCCACGCCCGCCTACGGGATCTCGACCGGGTTCGGCGCTCTCGCGACGCGGCACATCCCGACCGAGATGCGCGCCCAGCTGCAGCGGTCCTTGATCCGCTCGCACGCCGCCGGCTCCGGTCCCGAGGTCGAGCGCGAGGTGGTGCGCGGGTTGATGCTGCTGCGCCTCTCGACCCTGGCGACCGGGCGGACCGGAGTACGCCCCGAGGTTGCGGAGCTGATCGCGGGCGTGCTGAACGCGGGCATCACGCCGGTGGTGCACGAGTACGGCTCGCTGGGATGTTCCGGGGACCTCGCGCCGCTGTCGCACTGCGCTCTCGCGCTGATCGGCGAGGGAGAGGTGCGCGACGCCGAAGGTGTCCTCATGCCCGCCGCCCAGGCGCTCGAGGCGGCGGGGCTGGCTCCGGTCGAGCTGGCCGCGAAGGAGGGCCTCGCCCTGATCAACGGCACCGACGGCATGCTCGGCATGCTCGTGATGGCGCTGACCGACCTCGCGGTCCTGATGCGTACGGCGGACATCGCGGCCGCCATGTCGGTTGAGGGCCAGCTCGCCACCGACCGGGTCTTCGCTCCCGAGCTCCAGGCGATCCGGCCGCAGCTGGGCCAGGCGCTGTCCGCGGCCAACCTCGCCGCGATCCTGAAGGACTCCGGCGTCGTGGCCTCGCACCGGGGGCCCGACTGCAACCGCGTGCAGGACGCCTACTCGCTGCGCTGTTCGCCCCAGGTGCACGGTGCCGCTCGCGACACGTTCGACCACTGCGCGACGGTCGCCGGACGTGAGCTCGCCAGCGCAGTCGACAACCCGGTCGTCCTCGAGGACGGTCGGGTCGAGTCCAACGGCAACTTCCACGGCGCGCCGGTCGCCTACGTGCTCGACTTCGCCGCCATAGTGGCCGCCGACGTGGCCTCGATCAGCGAGCGGCGTACGGACCGGTTCCTCGACCGGTCCCGCAGCCACGGGCTGCCACCGTTCCTCGCCCACGATCCCGGCGTGGACAGCGGACTGATGATCGCGCAGTACACCCAGGCCGCGATCGTCTCGGAGATGAA
Organism: uncultured Actinomycetota bacterium; assembly: GCA_963742815.1. Classification (GTDB taxonomy): domain Bacteria; phylum Actinomycetota; class Actinomycetes; order Propionibacteriales; family Nocardioidaceae; genus Marmoricola. Next base: position 133,125 of record CAVUNJ010000013.1, on the reverse strand, counting down.
GCGTCTCGCCAACCCGGCCAGCGTCGACTCGATCCCCTCCAGCGCGATGCAGGAGGACCACGTGTCGATGGGCTGGTCGGCCGCTCGCAAGCTGCGCCGGTCGGTCGACGGGCTGACCCGTGTCCTCGCCATCGAGGTGCTCACCGCTGCGCGCGCACTCGACCTGCGCAGACCGCTGGAACCCTCACCCACCACCGGCGCGGTGATCGAGCTGCTGCGCGCAAACGGAGTGCAGGGACCCGGACCCGACCGCCACCTCTCACCCGAGATCGAGACCACCGTCAACCTCGTCCGTGACGGCCGCGTTGTGGCCGCCGCCGAAGCAGTGATCGGGCCGCTCCGATGACCCGCCTCCCTCGGCAGCGTCATACGAGCTGGTCGCTATCGCAGCCACCTCGTATGACGTCCCGCAGAGCGTCATACGAACTGGTCGCGATGACAGCCACCTCGTATGACGTCCCACGCTCACTCCCAGCTGCACGAACACCCGCATCCGCACCATCACCCGCACCCTCGAACGGAGACCCGACGTGAGTGAGAACCCCCGCCTGCCCATCCACGCCGCCCACGGAACCGACCTGACCGCGCGGTCGTGGCAGACCGAGGCGCCGCTGCGAATGCTGATGAACAACCTCGACCCGGAGAACGCGGAGAACCCCGCCGAGCTCGTGGTGTACGGCGGGACCGGCAAGGCAGCGCGCAACTGGGAGTCGTACGACGCCCTGGTGCGCACGCTCACCACCCTCGCTGACGACGAGACCATGCTCGTGCAGAGCGGCAAGCCGGTCGGCGTGATGCGTACCCACGAATGGGCGCCGCGCGTGCTGATCGCGAACTCCAACCTGGTCGGCGACTGGGCCAACTGGGAGGAGTTCCGCCGCCTCGAGGACCTCGGGCTGACCATGTACGGCCAGATGACCGCCGGCTCGTGGATCTACATCGGCACCCAGGGGATCCTGCAGGGCACCTTCGAGACGTTCGCGGCCGTTGCTGACAAACGGTTCGACGGCACGCTGGCCGGGACCATCACCCTGACCGCCGGACTCGGCGGCATGGGCGGCGCGCAGCCACTCGCGGTGACGATGAACGACGGCGTCGCGATCTGCGTCGACTGCGACCAGTCCCGCATCACCCGTCGCATCGAGCACCGCTACCTCGACGTCCAGGCTGACTCTCTCGAGCACGCGGTCGAGCTCGCGGTCGAGGCGCGCGATGCCAAGAGGCCGTTGTCAATCGGGGTGCTCGGCAACGCGGCGGAGATGTTCCCGGCGCTGCTCGAGATGGATGCTCCGATCGACATCGTCACCGACCAGACCTCGGCGCACGACCCGCTCTCCTACCTGCCCGTCGGCGTGAAGTTCGCCGAGTGGCACGACGCGGCCAAGCGGGACCCCGAGGGGTTCACCAAGGACGCGCAGGCCTCCATGGCCACGCACGTCCGGGCGATGGTGGAGTTCCAGGACAAGGGTGCCGAGGTCTTCGACTACGGCAACTCGATCCGCGACGAGGCTCGCAAGGGCGGCTACGACCGGGCGTTCGAGTTCCCGGGCTTCGTGCCGGCGTACATCCGTCCGCTGTTCTGTGAGGGCAAGGGGCCGTTCCGGTGGGCGGCGCTCTCCGGCGACCCGGCGGACATCGCCGCCACGGACCGCGCGATGCTCGAGCTCTTTCCCGACAACGAGCGGCTGCACAAGTGGATCACCATGGCGGGTGAGCGCGTCGCCTTCCAGGGTCTGCCCGCGCGCATCTGCTGGCTGGGGTACGGCGAGCGCCACCTCGCCGGCCTGAAGTTCAACGAGATGGTGGCCTCGGGTGAGCTGAAGGCACCGATCGTGATCGGACGCGACCACCTCGACTGCGGCTCGGTGGCCTCGCCGTACCGGGAGACCGAGTCGATGCTCGACGGCTCCGACGCGATCGCCGACTGGGCCTTGCTCAATGCGTTGGTGAACACCGCCTCGGGGGCGTCGTGGGTCTCGATCCACCACGGTGGCGGCGTCGGCATGGGCCGCTCCATCCACGCCGGCCAGGTGTGCGTCGCCGACGGCACCCAACTCGCCGCGCAGAAGATCGAGCGAGTGCTCACCAACGACCCGGGCATGGGCGTGATCCGGCACGTGGACGCCGGCTACGACCGCGCGGTCGAGGTGGCCGAGGAGCGCGACGTACGCGTTCCGATGCGGGAGGCGTGAGGGCAGGGCACACTGTCCGACATGCCTAAGCGCCCGGTTCGTGCCCGTGTCTCGTTCCCGGAGATCAGCTCCCGCGCCTGGGAGCACCCAGCCGACCGGGGTGCGCTGGTCGCCCTGCGCAAGCTCAAGGGTTTCGACACCGTCCTCAAGGCGCTGTCCGGGATGTTCAACGAGAGGGCCGTCCGGCTGCAGTTCCTCGGCTCCGGGATCCAGGTCGACGAACGACAGTTCAAGCGCCTGCACCGGCTCCTGGCCGAGGTCGGTACGACGCTCGACGTGGGCGAGCTGCCGGAGATGTACGTCGTCGCGGACCCCTACCTGAACGCGGTGACCGTCGGCATGAACAAGCCGATCATCCTGCTCAACAGCGCCCTGGTGGACCTGATGGACGACGACGAGATGCGCTTCGTCATCGCGCACGAGCTCGGTCATGCGGTCAGTGGCCACGCGGTCTACCAGACGCTGCTGCGTCGACTGCTCGTGCTGAGCGGCGTGCTGAACGCTGTCCCGCTCGGCGGTCTCGGCATCCGGGTGATCGTGGCCGCGCTGATGGAGTGGTCCCGCAAGTCGGAGCTGTCCGCCGACCGGGCCGGGGTTCTCGCCACCCAGGAACCGGCGGTGGCCTTCCGCGTGCACATGAAGCTCGCGAGCGGTGGGCATCTCGACGACCTCGACACGACGTCGTTCTTCGCCCAGGGCATCGAGTACCAGGAGGCCGGAGACCTGCGCGAGTCGGTGCTCAAGCTGCTGCTGGTGGAGAACCAGACCCATCCCTTCGCCGTCGTACGTGCCAGCGAGCTGCGTCGATGGGTCGACAGCGGTGAGTACACGCAGATCCTCGCGGGGCAGTACCCACGCCGCGACGAGGATGCCGCCGCGAGCATGAGCGACTCCGCCCGGGAAGCCGCCCAGAGCTACGCGGAGTCGTTCAAGAGCACCCAGGACGCACTCGGTCGGCTCGTGCACGAGACCGCCGGTGCCCTGGGCAGCATCAAGGGATGGCTGGACGAGACCTTCCGTCGGGGCCAGTAGCCCGGCGCTGGCCCTATCCAGCGCCCCGGCTTGCGGTCTAGGTTCCATGCAACGGAGGGCTCCGGGGAGAGGGGCCCGGCGACCTGGGAGCCGACATGACTGACCTCGCGAACCGATCACCGTCCTTCGCCGAGCAGCTGAAGCGGCGCAAGCCGATCGCAGCCCAGAAGGGTGCCCACCTCGGTCCCGACCTGAAACGAAGTTTCGGCACCTTCCAGCTGACGCTCTTCGGCGTTGGTGCGACGGTCGGCACCGGCATCTTCTTCGTCCTGCAGGAGGCCGTCCCCGACGCGGGGCCCGCGGTGGTCATCTCGTTCCTGGTCGCCGGGCTCGCCGCCGGGCTGTCGGCGATCTGCTACGCCGAGGTGGCGAGTGCGATCCCGGTCAGTGGGTCGACGTACTCCTACGCCTACCACTCCATGGGTGAGCTCGTGGCGATGATTGTGGCCGCCTGCGTGCTGCTGGAGTACGGCGTCGCCTCGGCGGCTGTGGCAGTCGGGTGGAGCGGCTACTTCAACGAGCTGTTGGAGAACCTCTTCGGGTTCCACCTGCCCGATGCGCTGTCCTTCTCACCGATCGCCTACGAGGACAACGTCACCGGGATCATCAACCTCCCGGCCGTCGTACTCGTGGGAATGTGCACAGTGCTGCTGCTCCGCGGAGCCAGCGAGTCCGCGCGCGCCAACACGATCATGGTGCTGATCAAGCTGAGCGTTCTCGTCCTGTTCGTGGTCATCGGCTTCACCGCGTTCGACGCCGACCACTTCGGTGGATTCTGGGACTCCGGCATCAAGGGCGTCAGCGCGGCTGCGGGCACGATCTTCTTCTCCTTCATCGGACTCGACGCTGTCTCGACGGCGGGCGAGGAGGTGCGAGACCCGCAACGGGCACTGCCACGGGCGATCATGGGCGCGCTCGTCATCGTCGTCACGGTCTACGTTCTGGTCGCCGTGGCCGGCGTCGGTGCCCAGCCGGTGGAGGAGTTCGAGAACCCCGACCAGCAGAGCGCCGGGCTGTCGGTGATCCTCGAGAACATCACCGGCAGCAGTGTCCCGGCGACAATCCTTGCGGCCGGTGCCGTGATCTCGATCTTCTCGGTCACGTTGGTCTCGATCTACGGCCAGACCCGCATCCTGTTCGCGATGGGTCGCGACGGCATGCTGCCGAAGAAGTTCGCCTCCGTGAACCCGGTGCACCTCACTCCGACGTACAACACCATCGTGGTCGCGATCGTGGTGGCGCTGATCGCTGGCTTCGTGCCGTCGGACTACCTGTGGGACACCGTTTCGATCGGCACGCTGATGGCCTTCATCGTGGTGGCAATCGCCGTTCTGGTGCTGCGCCGCACACAGCCCCAGATGAATCGACCGTTCCGGGTGCCGGGCTACCCGGTCACCCCGTTGCTCACCATCGCGGCGTGCATCTACATCCTCTACGGCCTGGCCCTCGTGACCTGGGCGATCTTCGGCATCTGGCTCGCGATCGTCCTCGCCTTCTACCTGCTCTGGGGCCGACACAACGCCGCTCTGAACAAGGGAGTCGTGGCCGACACCGACGTGTCGGGCGGAGGGGAGTGAGATGACGCTCGTCGTCGGCTACACGCCGCACAAGGGCGACCGCACCCCCATCCAGCTCGGCGCCATGCTCGCCCGCTCGACCGGCCAGGACCTTCGGTTGGTCACGGTGGTGCCTGCGCCCTGGCCCACTCCCGTGGCCGGAGGGACGGACCGGGAGTTCGTCAGCTGGGCCGAGGACTACGCCGCCGGGGCGGTCACCCAGGCCGAGGCCGCCGTAGCAGAGCTGTGTCCCGACCTGACGGTCCAGGCGGTGGCGGTCCCGGGCAGCTCGGTCGCCGGGGCGCTCATCGAGGAGGCCGAGAAGTCCGACGCGGCAATGATCGTCGTCGGCTCGGGCTCGCACGGCTCCTGGGGCACCGTTGTGGTGAGCTCGACATCGGAGCGGCTGCTGCACTCCGCGCACGTCCCGGTCGCAGTGGCCACGAGGGGCTTCCGGGCGACCTCCAATGCGACCGTCAAACGGGCCACGTGCGCGTTTCGCGGCGACGAGCCCTCGCGCGCCGTACTCACCCGGACTGCCTCCATCTGCCGCGACATCGGGGCGAGTCTTCGGGTGGCCACGTTCGGGGTCCGCGGGCGGACGATCTACCCGTCCGGGGTGCTCGGTGAGGACGAGATCCTGGACGCGTACGTGAAGTACACGGCTACCCAGCAGGAGGAGGCCGTGGCTGCCCTGGGCGACGCGGCGCCCGGGTCGGTCGAGACCGCGGTCGCCACCGGCCGGAGCTGGTCGGAGGCGCTCGAGGACCTGCCCTGGGACAAGGAGGACGTGCTCGTGGTCGGGTCGTCGTCGGCCAGCTTCATGTCGCGACTGTTCCTGGGTTCGACCGCCTCGAAGATCGTTCGTCGCTCGCCTGTGCCGGTGATCGTCGTCCCCTGACCTTCGGTGCGTGCCCCCAGTCGAGCGTCGGCCGAGATCGGCTCGAGAACGGGTCGAGAACGGGTCGAGATGGGGTCAGGACTGTCGGCGGAACCAGCGTCTGTGTGACCCGTCGTGCGGCCCCTCGACCGGCTGACTACGCGCCTGCTGACGGGCCTGCTGACTACGGGCCCGCCGGCGCTGGCGCCATCGCTCGACCTCGGCCTCGACGTCGCGCGTGGGCGTCACCACGGGCGGGCCGCCCTGGAGCTGGCGCCGCGCCTCGACGATGCGCCTGTTGAAGTCCTCGACCAGGGCGCGGACGACCTTCTCGGCGGTCTCGCGGTCGAGCATCCCATCGAGCTGGAGGTCCTCCTTGCGCAGCTGCAGTGCCGCCGGGAGTACGCCGGTGATGTGCTCGCGCTCGATGAGCTTCTTCAGCCACCAGTCTCGGTCGTCCGGCGAGCCGAGGTCACCCAGCGGCTTGCCCTGGCCGGGCAGGTTGTCGAACTCGCCTCGCTCCATCGCACGCTGGATCTGCAGGTCGACCCAGCGACCCTGGTGCTCCATGCGAGCAGCGACCGCGTCGGATCCTGTGCGGGAGTCGCGTTCGCGTTCGCGGATCGGCTGCTCGGGCCGGTCCGGTCGTTCAGCGGCGTCGTCATGCATTCCACTCACCTCGCGACCCAGCCTACAAATCTGCTCAACAGCGGTGGCGGCGCCGGCCGAACGCCACATTTGTTGGCTTGTGACGTTGAGATCGGTCATTCGGACGTCTCAATCCAACATTTGTGGGGTTCGGGCCACGCTGAGCTTGGTCAGTCGGCGAACGCATCCCTGGGTACGACGAACACCCGGCGAACGTTAGTGCCCGCCCTCCCGGACCCTCGCGAAAATGGAGTGTCCCCTTGTCGGTGCCGATCGCTAGGGTCGGCGAGAAGGCCGCGGGCCAGGTCACAGCAGGTCCACGCGCTCGGGAGCAGCGGAGGAGAACGGGATGGGCAGTCCAGAAGTGGGCCTAGATGCAGGCCCTGACGCAGGCATCGCCATTCGAGCCACGGGCCTGAGGAAGCGCTACGGCGACGTCACGGCACTTGCGGGCCTCGATCTCGAGGTTGCCGAGGGCACCGTGATGGGCCTGCTCGGGCCCAACGGAGCCGGCAAGACGACGACGGTGCGGGTGCTGACCACCCTGCTCAAGGCCGACGAAGGCACGGCCGAGGTCCTCGGCCTCGACGTGGTGCGTGACGCCCGCGACCTTCGTCGGCGCATCGGGGCATCTGGGCAGTACGCCGCCGTGGACGAGCACCTGACCGGTTTCGAGAACCTCGACATGGTCGGCAGGCTCTACCATCTCGGCGCGGCCGCCAGCCGCAAGCGGGCCAACGGGCTGCTGGAGCGCTTCGAGCTGACGGAGGCCGCCGACCGTCAGGTGAAGGGCTGGTCCGGTGGAATGCGTCGACGTCTGGACCTTGCTGGCGCCCTGGTCGCGGAGCCTCCGGTGCTCTTTCTGGACGAACCAACGACTGGCCTCGACCCGCGCGGCCGCGTCGGGATGTGGGACGTGATCGAGGACCTGGTCGCCGGCGGCACGACTCTTCTGCTGACCACGCAGTACCTCGAGGAGGCCGACCGGCTCGCCGACCAGATCGCCGTCATCGACCACGGTCGGGTGATCGCCAAGGGCACCGCGGACGAGCTCAAGGCCCAGGTCGGCGGCGAGCGCATCGAGGTCGTCGTGACCTCCGTGCCTGACCTGGCCCGGGCTCGTGCCGAGAGCGCGGGGATCGGCATCGGTCCACCCCAGGAGGACGAGCGTGACCGCCGCATCACGATCCCGGTCTCGGGTGGAGCCGCGGACCTGATGGAGTTCCTGAACCGCCTCGACCGGGCCCGGATACCCGTCAGCGACGTGGGTCTGCGCCGGCCAACCCTCGACGACGTGTTCCTGCAGCTCACCGGGCATGCGGCGGAGGAGCCGACGCCGGAGGACGAGGAGTCTACCGAGGCCCTGACCAAGGAGTCGCTGTCATGAGCATGCTCGCCGAAGCCGTGTCCGACACCGCCACCATCACCCGGCGCAACCTGAAGAAGATCCTGCGGGTTCCCGACCTGCTCGTGTTCACCACGCTGTCTCCGATCATGTTCGTGCTGCTGTTCGCGTACGTGTTCGGCAGTGCCATCGGTGAACAGGACACCGGGGTGAACTACCGGGAGTTCCTGATCGCGGGGATCTTCGCCCAGACGGTCGTGTTCGGTTCGACGTTCACCGGCTACAGCCTCGCGGAGGACCTGCAGAAGGGGATCGTCGACCGGTTCCGCTCGCTGCCGATGTCCCCTGGGGCCGTGGTTCTCGGGCGAACGGTGGCCGACATCGGCATCAACGTGGTCAGCCTGCTGGTGATGACGCTGACCGGCCTGCTGATCGGGTGGCGCATCCGGTCCTCGCTCCTGGAGGCGATCGCGGGCTACCTGGTGCTGCTTGTCTTCGCCTACGCAATCTCCTGGGTGATGGCGTACGTCGGACTGCTGGTGCGGAGCCCGGAGGTCGTCAACAACGCCTCGTTCATCGTGATCTTCCCGGTCACGTTCATCGCGAACACGTTCGTTTCGACGAGCAACCTCCCGGGCCCGTTGAAGACCTTCGCCGAGTGGAACCCGGTCTCGACGGTCACGCAGGCGGCCCGTGAGCTCTTCGGCAACACGGTCCCGGGCGCCGTACCGGACGGACCGTGGTCGCTGGAGAACCCAGTGGCGTACACGCTGATCTGGGCGGTGATCATCGTTGCGGTGTTCGCGCCGCTGGCGATCCGCCAATACCAGCGGGCGGCCAGCCGCTGACGGGTTGCGGTGCTGGGCTGGAAGACGGACTGGAGCCCCGAAGCACCGGAAACTGGGTGGGGTCTCGCATACGAGACGCGCGGGCCCTCGTCGAGGTGGCGCGGCCACGGCGGATTCGCAAGGCTGGTGCCCATGTCAGCCGGTTGTGTCTGTCCCCCACGAGCCGCGGTGCACGACGTCGCCGAGGTCCTTGCGACCTCTCCGGCTGGGCGACCCCTGAGCGCCCGGCCGAGCGGCGGGGTGCCCAAGGGTGACCGTGCCCACCGGGTCGAAGGCGTAGGGGATCGAGAACGCCTCGCGGACCGCTGCCACCCTGTCGGGTGGGATGCCGAAGAAGCATCCGCCCAGGCCCGCGTCGACCGCGGTCTGCAGGATCAGCAGCGAGGCCATCGCCGCGTCCATGTGCCAGAACGGCACCGGCCAGCGCGCCTCGTCCTCGTCGGTCCATCCCTTGTCGGGCTCGGCGTATCGACGCAGGTAGGCGGCCTTGCTCGAGCAGGGGACCACCAGCACCGGTGCACGCATCATGCCTCGCAGCCACTCGTCGGGCTCGTCGATCCCATCGGCGGTGGCCTCCCAGTAGCGGCGTACGTCGACAGGGGTGTCGAGCACCAGGAAGCCCCAGCCCTGGCTGAAACCGGCGCTCGGCGCCCTTGTCGCGTTGCTCAGGGCCCGGTCGACGATGACGGGATCGACGGGTTCCTCGGCGTAGTTGCGCACCATCCGGCGGCGTCGTACGACGTCCTGGAACTCCATGGGCCCGAGCATGACTGACTCGGCAGCCGACTTCGAGCAGATGTGGCGCGACCTCGCGCCGCTGGGCCGCTCGGCGACGAGTGGTGGCTACTTCCGACAGCCCTACACCTCGGTCGAGTCCGAGCTCCGCACCTGGTTCACGGAGCAGTGCGCAGCACGCGGGCTGGAGGTCGAGGCGGACGGCAACGGCAACCTGATCGCGTGGTGGATGGCCCCAGACGATGGCCCCGGGGTTCTGATCGGCTCTCACCTCGACTCGGTGCTCGACGGTGGGGCGTACGACGGACCACTGGGCGTGGTCTCCTCCCTCGCCGCCGTGGATCTGCTCCGCGAGCGCGGGGTGGTCCCCAGCCGACCGATCGCCGTCGGCGCCTTCGCCGAGGAGGAGGGGTCGAGGTTCGGCATCGCCTGCCTCGGCTCCAGGCTGGCCAGTGGCTCGATCACCCCCGATGCTGCCGCGGAGCTGCGCGACCGCGACGGCGTCCTGCTGCTCGACGCGATGGCCGCCGCCGGGCTGGAGCCGACCCTGGGGCGGAGCGCGTGGCTGGGCCGGATCGGTAAGTTCCTCGAGCTCCACGTCGAACAGGGTCGCGACCTGGTCGACCGGGACGCGCCGGTCGGGCTTGCCACAGGCATCTGGCCACACGGGCGCTACCGCTTCGACTTCACCGGCGACGCCAACCACGCCGGCACCACGCGGATGGAGGATCGGCACGACCCGATGCCCAGCTTCGCGATGACTGCCCTCGCCGCGACCACGCAGGCCCACCTCGCGGGACAGCGGGCGACGTTCGGGCGGATGGACGTGGCGCCCAACGGCACCAACGCGATCCCGTCCAGGGTCACCGCCTGGCTGGACGCCCGCTGCGAGTCCGACGCCGAGCTCGGTCGCCTCGTGGCCGAGATCGAGCGGCAGGGCACCGAGCAGGCCGGGCGCGACGGAACGCGCCTCGAGGTCACCGCCGAGTCGGTGTCGGGTGAGGTCGCCTTCGACCCACAGCTGACCGAGAGCCTGCGGTCCGGGCTGACCGAGCGCTGGGGGTCGGTGCCGGTGATCCCGACCATGGCCGGCCACGACGCCGGCATCCTCGCCGCGGCCGGTGTGCCGACCGCGATGATGTTCGTGCGCAACCCGACCGGTGTCTCGCACTCACCGTTCGAGCACGCGGAGATGGCTGACTGCCTTGCCGGTGTCGAGGCACTGGCCGATGCCCTCGAGGTGCTCGTGTGATGGCCCCGCCCACGGGTGTGAGGTCATGAAGCTGCGGCTGGAGCACGCCCTGCTCGAGTCCGGGGTCGAGTTCGGCGTACTCCTGGAGATCGAGGACGGACTGGTCACATCGGTCAGGGTTGACGGCCAAACCGGCACCAGAAAGGACACCGTGCCCGGCCTCACCCTCCCCGGCTTCGCCAACTGTCACTCGCACGCGTTCCATCGTGCGCTGAGGGGGCGCACGCAGCAGGAGCGGGGCTCGTTCTGGACCTGGCGGGAGCAGATGTACGCCGTCGCGGCCGAGCTGACGCCCGACACGTACTACGAGCTGGCCCGCGACACCTATGCGGAGATGCGGGCCACGGGCATCACGGCGGTGGGGGAGTTCCACTACCTGCACCACCAGCCCGACGGGACGCCGTACGACGACCCCAACGAGATGGGCAAGGCGCTACTCGCAGCCGCCGATGCGGCCGGGATCCGGATCCGGCTGCTCGACACCTGCTACCTCGCCTCCGGGTTCGGCCGGCCACCGGAGGGTGTCCAGGTGCGCTACTCCGACGGCGACGCCCATGCCTGGGCCGAGCGGGTTGCCGCGTTCGACGACCTGAGGGTCGGCACGGCCATCCACTCGGTGCGCGCGGTCCCACGGGACCAGCTCCCAGTGGTCGTCGAGGCCGCCAAGGGCCTCCCTCTGCATGTGCACCTCTCCGAGCAGGTGGCGGAGAACGAGGCCTGCGTGGCGGCACACGGCCTTACCCCGACCCAGCTCCTCGCCGAAGCCGGCGCGCTCGGGCCGCTCACGACGGCCGTGCACGCAACCCATCTGTCCGACGACGACATCCGGCTGCTGGGGACGTCAGGGACCAACGTCTGCTTCTGTCCGACCACGGAGCGCGACCTGGCTGACGGCATCGGGCCGGCCCGCCGCTTGCACGACGCAGGTGCCACCCTCACGCTGGGCTCGGACAGCCATGCAGTGATCGACCTGATCGAGGAGATGCGTGCCGTGGAGATGCACGAGCGGCTGGCCACACAGGAGCGCGGCCACTGGTCCGCGCCGGAGTTGCTTGCCGCGGCGACGTACGACGGCCACCGGTCACTCGGCTTGCCCGACGCCGGCCGGATCGTGCTGGGTCAGCGAGCCGACCTGGTGACCATCGACCTCGAGAGCATCCGAACCCGCGGCACCGGCGCGAGTGCCGAGACCGTCGTCTTCGCAGCCACCGCAGCCGATGTCGCAGCCGATGTCGTGGGCCCCACTGCGCGCTATGGCGCGTCCTCAGACACTCGACTGGAGGACTCATGAGCAGTCTGCTGATCACCGGGGTCGGCGAGCTGGTCACCAACGACCCGTCCCACGACGGCACCCGGCTCGGCCTCGTGGAGGACGCTGCTGTCCTGCTCGAAGGACGCGAGGTGGCCTGGGTCGGACCGAGGCTCCGTGCTCCGGCTGCTGACGCCGCTCGTGATCTCGGCGGCCGCGCCGTGATCCCGGGTTTCGTCGACTCCCACTCGCACCTGGTCTTCGCCGGCGACCGGGCCGAGGAGTTCGCCGCACGGATGGCGGGCCAGAGCTACGCCGCGGGTGGCATCCGGACCACGGTTGCCGCAACTCGCGCTGCGAGCGACGAGCAGCTCATCGCGAACGTGGCCCGGCTCGTTGCCGAGATGCGTCGCCAGGGAACGACGACCGTGGAGATCAAGAGTGGCTACGGCCTGAGCGTCCTCGACGAGGCCAGGAGCCTGGCGGTCGCGCGGCAGTTCACCGACGAGACCACCTTCCTCGGCGCGCACGTCGTCCCGCCCGAGTACGCCGACGACGTGGCCGGCTACGTCGAGCTGGTGACCGGCTCGATGCTCGACGCCGCCGCGCCGCATGCCAGATGGATCGACGTGTTCTGCGAACGCGGCGCCTTCGACGAGGACCAGGCGCGCGCGATCCTCCTTGCGGGACTGGCGAAGGGACTCGACGGCCGGCTGCACGCCAACCAGCTCGGCCCCGGACCCGGCGTCCTGCTCGCGTGCGAGCTCGGTCTCACGGCCGTCGACCACTGCACCTACCTCGACGACGCGGATGTCGATGCGCTCGCGGAGTCGGGCACGGTGGCCACCCTTCTCCCCGGCGTGGAGTTCAGCACCCGCTCGCCGTACCCCGATGCCCGCGCGCTGATCGACGCCGGGGTGACGGTTGCGCTAGCGAGTGACTGCAACCCCGGGTCCTGCTACACGTCCTCCATGCCGATTTGCGTGGCGCTGGCCGTGCGCGAGATGCGGATGACCCCGGCTGAGGCGCTGTGGTCGGCGACAGCCGGTGGCGCACGGGCGCTCGGTCGCGAGGACGTCGGCGTGATCGCCCCGGGGAAGAAGGCCCACCTGACGGTGCTCGACGCCCCGTCGTACATTCATCTCGCCTATCGTCCCGGCGTCCCGCTGGTGGCCGAGGTCATCGCCTGACTGGGCCTGGGACGGGGCGCCGCCCAGTCGGGACGTGCCGATGAGTTCTACCCGCCCTCCGGGTCAGTCATTGCACGAGCAGCACCACAACGGCGGTGGCAGTGCCCCGCGCAGAGAGAGGACTGTCATGAGCGAGACGACAACGAGGGCCGACGACGTGCAGACCCGCACCGTGGGTAGCGGTACTGCGACCGTGACCTACGACGTGCGCGGGGACCTCGCCACGGCCACGCCGGACCGCCCGGTGCTGCTGATGTTCGCCTCGCCGATGGACGCGAGCGGGTTCGGCACCCTGGCGAGCCACTTCACCGATCGTCCCGTCGTCACCTACGACCCGCGCGGCGCAGGCCGCAACCCGACCGACACGATGCCCCTCACGCCCGAGCAGCACGCCGACGATCTGCACCGGCTGATCGAGGACCTTGGCGTTGCACCTGTCGATGTCTTCGCCAGCAGTGGCGGCGCAGTCAACGCGCTGGCGCACGCTGCGGCACACCCCGGTGACGTACGCCGGGTGGTGGCGCACGAGCCTCCGACGGCAGCGTTCCTCCCCGACCGGGAGGCCATCCTGGAGGTCTGCCGGGACATGCGTGCGACGTACGACGACCAGGGCAGCGGACCCGCGATGGCGAAGTTCATCGCGTTCGTGATGCACAACGGACTCGTGCCCGAGGACTATCTCGACCGGCCAGCGCCGGATCCGGCGGACTTCGGGATGTCGAGCGAGGACGACGGATCCCGCACCGACCCGCTCATGCGCAACATGCCGCCGTGCAACGCCTACGAGCCTGATGTCGAAGCTCTGGCGGCGCTCGGGGACCGCCTGGTCCTCGCGGCCGGCGTGGAGTCGCGCCAGGAGATGGCCGCTCGTGGAGCGCGATCCGTGGCCGAGGCGGTCGGGATCCCGGTCACCGAGTTCCCCAGCCACCACGCGGGCTTCCTCGGCGGAGAGTTCGGCCAGCAGGGCGACCCAGATGCCTTCGCCGCGGCGCTGCGGGCGGCGCTCGACTGACTCGACCAACGGCCCGGCCTGCTGGCCTCCCTCGGGGTGGCCGCCGGACGTCATACGTTGTGGCTGCCCAGGCGACCAGCTCGTATGACGTTGGGCGGGAGGTCATACGTTGTGGCTGCCCAGGCGACCAGCTCGTATGACGTCCCGCAGGGTGCGTGCTGGGCCCCACTGATCGGGCTCACCGAGTCGGCTGACCATTGTGGTTGTGGTTCTGGCCTTCGAAACTTGTTTGTTGTCGTCCATGCCTCGTTGTCGAAAACGTCGGGGCTGATGGGTAGGTGGTCGCTGCCTGTCGCGCACGGTCGCCTGGCTCGACCGTCGTGGTTCCGGTCTTGGCGGGCGTGCCGGAGGGGCCGGTCAGCGTCTCGGGTCACCGTTCGACCACCGGTGCACGCGCTGGACTCGGGCGAGCGCTGGGCGCTGGCGGTCGAGGAGCCCGGGTTCCCCACCAGCGGGGTGGTGAGCGGGCCGGGCTAACGGCGGACATGCCACAGGCCCCGCCGGGGTGGGTTCGGCGGGGTGTGGGGCGGTGTGGCTACTGGTCAGGTGGGTCGGCGAGGCAGGAGGTGCCGTCACTTCGCGGCGGGGGCCGCTCGGCGGTGACGTCGAGGGTGCCTTGGTGGTCGCGCAGGAACTGGTAGCCGTGCGGGCTGGTCCACAGGAACGTCCCGGGTTCCAGGACGGTGTAGCTCCATGCCGAATGTGTTTTGAGTCGATGGTGTCGCCGGCAGAGGGCGGCGAGGTTGCAGGAGCAGGTGCTGCCGCCCTGGTCGTAGGCGATGACGTGGTCGCAGTCGGCGGCCCGGGCGGGGCGGGTGCACCAGGGAAACACGCAGGATCCGGTGCGCAGCTGGGTTTGTTCGCTGAGCCGGTCGGGGATCTCGTAGCCCTCGACGCCGATGTGGTCGGCCAGGTCGATCACCGGTTTCACCACGACGTGGGTGTCGGGGTTGGCGCACCAGGTCTTGACCTGGTCGGCGGTGACGCCCTGGCGCTGGTTCTCCACCCGGGCCAGGTCCACACCACCAGGGTGGGTCCCGGTGACGGCTTCTTCGCAGAGGTGCACGTAGAGGACGACCTGACGAGGCCTGACGCCGGTCGGGCGGTTAGCGTTGGTGGAGCCCTCCGACCTCACCTCAGTACTGCCGGTGTTGAGGTCGAGGGCGAGCTGGTGCCGGGCGAGCTCGCCCGGCGTCGATGGAGCGGCGTACGTCCAGGGAGTCGGTGGACCCGGCTGCTTTCAGGGTTGCGGCGCCGCGGGTCAGGGCGGCGTCGAGGTCCAGGGCATCTGCAAGGTCGAGCTCGCCCTCGATCCGGCTGGTGCCCTCAAACGAGACCTGGTCGTAGTGGATGGTGAAGTGGCGCCCCTCAGCCGCGTTGTGCGCATCTTCCAGGGCTTGCTCGGGCATGAACCGGGCGATCGCCTCGGCGATCAGCCGGTCCAGTGCGGCGAGGCCGATCTTGTGGGCGAACCCGGCGACCTGGGCGTCGACGAACCTCGCGGCCTGTTTCGAGAGTCCGCGGGTGGCTTGGGCGATCCGGCGGGCCCGCCATACCGGCAGCTCACCTGACTGGCTCCGGTCCCATAGCCGGGTGAGCCGGTACTTCAGTTCCAGTGCGTCGGCGATCAGCAGCCGTCCCGAGTCGGTGGAGCGGCCGATCGCGGCCGCGAACTCCGCGACGCAGAACTCCGCCACCAGCGGCGCACCCGGCCCGGCCAGCGGGAGACCGGTGTCGCCGCCACCGCTGACCCAGGTGGCCGCGAGCTCGATCGACTCCGGCGGGTGCTGCTCAGCCCAGGTCACCGCCGCGAACAACACATCGGCCTCGGCCCGGTCGGCCGCGGCACGCCGGTCGCGCGCGAACCCGAGCACCGCAGCAGCGGAGTCGAGGTCGGGCCGGGTCGTCGTCATACCTGAATTCAACCATCGACCACTGACAGTCCCGAGTGCCCAGAAGCCCTTACACACAAGGGAATTCTCACTATTTCGGGCCACTCGATCAGCATCGGTGCACAACCACGGTCACCGTGTGTGGTCTCGTCTGATCACTCGCTTCGCTCGCTGCTCGACCACCTACGATGCGAGCCGTAGGCTGCAGTGCTACGGGGTGCCCGCGGCTCTGACCAGGGCGTCGAAGAGGCGCTGGTCGCGACCCGCCTCCGGATGCCACTGCACTCCCAGGCAGAAGCGGATTCCCTCGGCCTCCATCGCCTCCACCGACCCGTCGGCGGCCCAGGCGGTCGCGACGTAGCCGGGATGCGAGTGCACCGACTGGTGATGGTGGCAGCGGACAGTCACCGTCTGGCCGAGGATCGAGTGCAGCACGGACGCATCGCTGGTGGTGACTTCGATATCACCGAAGGCGCCAGGGCTGGGGTTGTGCCCGTCGTGTCCCACCAGGTCGGGGGTGTGCTGGTCCAGCGTGCCGCCGGCGGCGACGGCCATCACCTGCATCCCGCGGCAGACCCCGAGCGTGGGCAGGTTCGCCGCTGCGGCCGAGGTGAGCAGGGCGAGCTCCCAGGCGTCGCGGTCGGGACGCACGGTGCCGGTCCGGTCGTGCGGCTGCTCGCCGTACTGTGCCGGGTCCACGTCGGCTCCGCCGCTGATCACCAGCCCGTCAAGGCGTTCGACGACGGCTGCGGCGGCGTCCGCGTCGTCCGTGGCCGGCGGGAGCAGGACTGCCACGCCGCCCGCGCGCACGATCGCGTCGGCGTACGACGCCGGGAGCAGGTCGGCACCCTGCGACCACACTCCCCAGGTGGCGTGCTCGCGATAGCTGGTCAGCCCGATCAGTGGCTTCACAGGGAGCTCTCGCTCACAGCAGCTGTCCTCACAGGGGAGTGACGTAGGCGCCGGAGATGCCTCCGTCGACGAGGAATGTGCTGGCGGTGATGAAGCTGGACTCGTCCGAGGCGAGGAAGAGCACGGCGTTCGCCATCTCCTCGGGCTCGCCGAAACGACCCATGGGCACGTGCACCAGCCGACGCGCGGCACGCTCGGCATCGCTGGCGAACAGCTCCTTGAGCAGCGGCGTGTTCACCGGACCCGGGCAAAGGGCGTTGACGCGGATGCCGTCGCGTGCGAACTGCACGCCGAGCTCGCGGCTCATCGACAGCACTCCGCCCTTGGAGGCCGAGTACGAGATCTGGCTGGTCGCCGCCCCCATGACCGCCACGAACGACGCGGTGTTGATGATCGAACCGGACTGCTGCTCGAGCATGTGCTTCAGCGCCGCCTTGCAACACAGGTAGACGCTGGTCAGGTTGACCTCCTGCACCCGGCGCCAGGCGTCGAGTTCGGTGTCCATGATCGAGTCGTCGTCGGGCGGCGCGATGCCGGCGTTGTTGAAGGCGATGTCCACCGAACCGTAGGTGTCCTTGGCCGTCGCGAAGAGCGCGTCCACCTCGTCCTTGCTGGTGACGTCGACGTGGGCGTACGTCGCCACATCCTCGCCTCCGAGCTGTCCGACGAGCTCGTTCCCGCGCCGGTCGTCGATGTCGCCGATGACGACCCTGGCACCCTCCTCGACGAACCGGTTGACGGTGGCCAGGCCGATGCCCGAGCACCCGCCGGTGACGACGGCGACCTTGCCGTCCAGACGTCCTGTCATGGTGGTTCCTCCTTCGATGGTGGAGCGAGGGGCTCGACGTGGTTGCGCGTCAGTGCGCGATGAAGACGTTCTTCTCCTCGGTGAAGGCGTTGGGGGCGTCGGGGCCGAGCTCCCGGCCGAGGCCGGACTCCTTGTAACCACCGAAGGGGGTCCAGTAGCGAACGGCAGCGTGGCTGTTGACGCTCAGGTTTCCTGCCTCGACCCGGCGTGCGACGCGCAGTGCACGGCCGAGGTCGTTGGTGTAAAGCGAGCCCGACAGGCCGTACTCGGTGTCGTTGGCGAGGGCGACGGCCTCGTCCTCATCGTCGAACGGCATCACCGCGACGACCGGTCCGAAGACCTCCTCGCGCCACACTGCCTCGTCGGTCGAGGTGGACTCGACCACCGTCGGCGGCAACCAGAACCCGTCACCATCGGGGCAGGAGCCGGTGAACGCGACCTTGGCGCCGTCGATGTAGCGCTGCACCGAGTCGCGCTGGGCTGCCGAGACCATCGGGCCCATCTCGCTCTCGTCTTCTGCCGGGTCGGTCACTCGCATCTGCTGCACTGCCTCCTCGAGCCGGCCGACGAACTCGTCGTACGCCGATCGCTGGACCAGGATTCTCGAGCGGGCGCAGCAGTCCTGGCCGGCGTTGTCGAAGACGGCGTACGGCGCTGCCGCCGCCGCTGCTGCGATGTCGTAGTCGGCGAAGACGATGTTGGCGCTCTTGCCGCCGAGCTCGAGCGTCACCCGCTTCACCTGGTCGGCACAGCCGGCCATGATCCGCTTGCCGACCTCGGTGGAGCCGGTGAAGCACACCTTCCGCACGTCGGGGTGGGTCACGAACCGTTCACCGACGACCGACCCCTTGCCTGGTACGACGGTCAGCACGCCTTCGGGAAGGCCGGCCTTGACGGCCAGCTCACCGAGCCGGATCGCCGTGAGCGGGGTGATCTCGGCGGGCTTGAGCACGACCGTGTTGCCGGCCGCGAGGGCGGGTGCGAACCCCCAGCCCGCGATGGGCATCGGGAAGTTCCACGGCACGATGATGCCCACCACGCCGAGCGGTTCATGGAAGGTGAGGTCCACGCCGCCGGCGACCGGGATCTGTCGGCCGAAGAGTCGCTCCGGCGCGGCCGAGTAGTAGTTCAGGCAGTCCCTGACGTTGCCAGCCTCCCAACGGGCGTTGCCGATCGTGTGACCCGCGTTCGCCACCTCGATCTGGGCGAGCTCTTCGACGTGCTCGCCGACAACGGTGGCGAACGCGCGCAGCATTCGGGCACGCTCCCCCGGAGCGATGTCACGCCACGGGCCGAAGGCCTCCTGGGCGCGCGCGATGGCGGCGTCCGTCTCCTCCAGGCTCGCCGAGCCGACCTCGGCGATCTGCTGGGCGGTCACGGGGCTGATGACAGCGCTTGTAGATGGGCTGAGTGTCACTGGTCACATCCTTTCGAAGGTTCGGGCAAGCTCCCAGTCGGTGACGGCGGCATCGAAGGCCTCCAGCTCGACGTCGGCCATGTTGACGTAGTGGTCCACGACCTCCGACCCGAAGGCGTCGCGGGCGAGGTCAGAGGCGGCGAACTTCTCGCGTGCCGCGCGCAGGGTGTGCGGCACGTGCGGCTTGTCCGAGGCGTAGGCGTTCCCGACCAGCTCGTCCTCCAGCTCGAGCTCGTTCTCGATCCCGTGCAGCCCACCGGCGAGCATCGCGGCTAGCGCCAGGTAGGGGTTGACGTCGCCGCCCGGCAGCCGGTTCTCCATCCGCGCGGAGGGCCCGTGGCCGACCAGGCGCACGGCGCAGGTGCGGTTGTCGGTGCCCCAGGCGACGGCCGTCGGCGCGAACGAGGCGGAGGCGAACCGCTTGTAGGAGTTGATGTTCGGGGCATAGAGCAGGGTGAAGTCCGCCATCGTCGCGAGTACGCCGGCCACGAACTGGTCGTAGAGCGGCGAGCGGTCGGTGCCCTCGCCGAACACGACCGTGCCGTCTGCTCCGCGCAGGGACAGGTGGATGTGGCACGAGTTGCCCTCACGCGCGTCGTACTTCGACATGAACGTCAGCGCCTGACCGTGCAATGAAGCGATCTCCTTGGCGCCGGTCTTGTAGACACTGTGGTTGTCGGCGGTGACCAGCGCGTCGGCATAGAGGAAGCCGATCTCGTGCTGCCCGAAGTTGCACTCGCCCTTGGCACCCTCGACGTCCATTCCGGAGGCGTACATGTGGTTGCGGATGTCGCGCAACAACGGCTCGACGCGCGAGGTCCCGACCAGCGAGTAGTCGACGTTGTACTGGTTGGCCGGGGTGAGACCGTGCCACCGGCGGTCGTGGGCATCCTCGTAGGTGTTGTTGAAGACGATGAACTCCAGCTCCGTGCCGGCCAGCGCCACCATGTCCATCGCGGCGACCCGGTCGAGCTGCTTCTTCAGGACAGTGCGCGGCGACTGCAGCACCGGTTCGTGGTCCATCCAGACCAGGTCGCACTGCACCATCGCGGTCGCCGGCAGGTGCGTGACGAGTCGCAGGGTGTCCCAGTCAGGCACGAACTCCATGTCGCCGTACCCGCGGTCCCACGACGAGATCGCATAGCCGCCGACGGTGTTCATGTCGATGTCGACGGCGAGCAGGTAGTTGCAGCCCTCGGTCCCGGCCTCGAGTGCGACGTCGAGAAAGTAGTGGCCATGCAGGCGCTTGCCCTGCAGCCGCCCCTGCATGTCGGTGAAACCGAGCACGACCGTGTCGACCTCGTCGGCCTCGATCATCGTGCGCAGGGTGTCAAGCGTGAGGTAGCGGTCGTTCGGTGTGCTCATCGTGCTCTCCCGTGGGTGGCGTGTGTCATCCGTCGCTGTGCATTCGAGCAGGGTTCTGGTGGTCGCGTCATCCGAGCAGGCCCCGCAGCAGGGCAGCGGTGTCGTCGCAGTGCTCCTCCATCACCTGCCGCGCCCGGTCGGCCCGGCCACCCAGGATCGCCTGGACGATCCTCGCGTGCTGGATGTCGGAGTGGGCGATGTTGGCGTCGAGGACCGGGATCGCGCTGAGCATCTCGTGCAGCGTGGACTGCACTGCCGTGACCGATTCGATGACGCGCGAGGAGCCGCTGAGCGCTGCGATCGTGAGGTGGAACCGGGAGTCTGCCTGGCGGTGCATGGCAGGGCCGCGTGCTTCGGAAACGGAGTCGTGCGCGGAGCGGAGGCGGTCACGCTGGGACTCGTCGAGGACCGCGCTGGCGGCCAGCGCAGCGGCGCCGGGCTCGACGATGCGGCGGAAGTCGAGTGCGTCGACCCAGTCCGCACGTGTTGCGTTCGTACGCCGGGAGGCGGCGCGCGCCGACGGTGTGGCGGCCCGCTTCGTGACGACCGTGCCACCGCCCCGTCCTCTGGTGGTCTCGACCAGGCCGGCCTGTCGCATCGCGGCCATCGCCTCGCGCAACGTGGCTCGGGAGACCGCGAGGCGTTGCGCCAGCTCGCGTTCAGGAGGCAGGGTCGAGCCGCGGGGGTAGACACCGAGGCGGATGAGCGTGGCCAGCTGCCCGACACAGGCCTCGAAGGCGTGATGGCCACGCACCGGACGCAAAACCTCCGTGGACAGGACGGAGTCGGGTTCGGCGGCGGCCATCACCAGGTCAGTCTTCGAGGCAAGCCCTCCATGTGTCAATGGTCTGGACTCAAACCTTTTCTTTCCAACCTATGGACGCCGCCGGATACCGGGTCTAGGTTCATGCGCAAGCGTGTCGAAGTAACCAGGAGGCCCACCATGGCTACGACCGATGACCAGCTCAACGAAGACGAGCAGCTGCTAGCGAAGCTCGGGTACTCCCAAGACCTGAACCGCAGCTGGTCCGGGTTCTCCAACTTCGCCATCTCGTTCTCCATCATCTCGATCCTCGCCGGCTGCTTCACCAACTTCGGTGCCGGCTGGAACAACGGCGGTCCGATCTCGATCTCGTGGTCGTGGCCGATCCTCGGAGTCTTCATCCTGATCATCGGTTTCACCATGTCCGAGCTGGTCTCGGCGTACCCCACGTCCGGCGGCATCTACTGGTGGGCTTCGAAGCTGGGCGGCCCGGCAGCCGGATTCTTCACCGGCTGGCTGAACCTGATCGGCCTGGTCGCCGTCACGGCTGGTGTGTCCTACGGGTGTGCGACCTTCATCGACCTGACCCTGAGCACCTTCTCGGACGGCTACGCCGAGGACTACTCACTCACGCGCGTCTTCTTCATCTTCGTGGTCGTGCTGGCGCTGGCGGCTGTGTTGAACATCTTCAGCAGTCACCTGATGGCAGTCATGAACAACGTCTCGGTGTGGTGGCACGTCGTCGGTGCGACCGCGATCGTGCTGATCCTGCTGGTCGTCCCCGACCAGCACCAGTCGTTCAGCTACGTGTTCACCGAGCGGTTCAACAACTCGGGGTTCGCCGACGGCGACACCACCAACTTCGCCTTCTGGTTCGCGATCGTGCCGTTCGGGTTCCTGCTGACGCAGTACACGATCACCGGTTTCGATGCGTGCGCCCACTTGTCCGAGGAGACCGCGTCGGCGTCCAAGGCTGCGGCGAAGGGCATCTGGCAGTCGATCTTCTACTCCGTGGTGGGCGGCTACATCCTGCTGCTGTGTGTGGTCTTCGCCGTCCCGAACGGCGCTGACGGCAACCCGGACAACGCGGGGGTGGGAGCCGGCGGCGTCGCCTTCATCTTCAACCAGGCGCTGGGGTCGAACTGGGCCACGGTCGTGCTGTTCATCTCCGCGTCGGCGCAGTTCTTCTGCGCGACCTCATGCATGACGTCGGCTTCCAGGATGACCTTCGCGTTCAGCCGCGACGGCGCCATCCCTGGCTCGGAGACACTGAAGAAGCTCAGCGCCAAGCGAGTGCCGGTGAACGCCGTAGTCATGGTTGCCGTCAGCGCCGCCGTCGTCACGCTCCCTGCCCTGGTCGAGGTCAACGTCGGCACCGAGGACGCGCCGCTGATCATTCCCGTGGCGTTCTTCGCGGTCACGTCGATCGCGGTCATCGGCCTGTACCTCGCCTTCGCCGTCCCGATCTGGCTGCGCTGGCGGATGGGTGACCGGTTCGAGCCGGGCTCATGGAACAACGGCGCGAAGTACAAGTGGATGAACCTCGTCGCGGTCATCGAGATCGTCGTGGTCTCGATCTTCCTGATGATGCCGTTCGTGCCGGGCGCCGTTCCGTTCAGCGACGACTTCTCGTGGAAGTTCGTGAACTACGCACCGATCGTCACCGTCGGTGCCCTGCTGCTGCTGACGATCTGGTGGAACGTCTCTGCCAAGCACTGGTTCACCGGCCCGAAGCACACGATCGACGAGGAAGTCGTCAAGGCCTTCGACGAGGGCTGAGGCTCGGGCGTCACCACGGGTCCTGGCGGGCGGGTGACCGTTCGGTCCTGCCCGCCTGCCGACCCCGGTCTGGAGTGCTCCGGTTCGATTCGGCAGTATCGGGAACGAGAAGGCGTACGACGCGCCGTGCGTCGGACGATCACACAGGAGGCAGCAGATGACGACGACTCCGGACGAGCCCCTCGGCGACGACGAGATGGACACCACTGCAGGTGGCGCGGACGCGGTCCCGGGCGGCGACGCCGATGGCACTGACGGTGACTCCACCGACAGCGCCGACGGCGACTCCACCGACGCTGACGGCACCGACGCCGACGGCACCGACGCTGACGGCACCGACGCTGACGGCACCGATGCCGATGGCACTGACGGTGACTCCTCGGACGCCGACGGCACCGACGCTGACGGCACCGACGGCACCGACGGTTAAGTGGATGCGCTCGAACTGCTGAGCGGGGACGCCCAGAACTTCGTCGAGAAGGTCTGGGCGTCCCACGTTCACCTGCACAAGGCCGATCCGGCTGACCTGGTCGGACTGCTCTCCTTCGACGACGTCGACCACCTGCTGACCTCGACGGCGATCCGCACCCCGGCGGTGCGCCTCGCGCGGAACGGGTCGGTCCTGGCTGCGTCTGATTACACCCGCAGCGGCGCCACGCTGGCCGGTCAGCCGTTGACCGGCCTGGTCGACGCTCGCAAGGTGATCGACCTGTTCGAGGGCGGTGCCACCGTCGTACTCCAGGGGCTGCATCGCTACTGGCCCCCTCTGTCCCGGCTGATCGCCGAGCTCGAGCTCGCCCTCGGTCACCCGTGCCAGGCCAACGCCTACCTGACCCCGCCGGGTTCGCAGGGCTTCGCTGTGCACAGCGACACCCACGACGTCTTCGTCTTCCAGACCCACGGCTCCAAGCTCTGGGAGGTGCACCCCGCGCCGAGCGAGAGTGAGTCCGGCGCCCGCGAGGTCCTTCTCGAGCCGGGTCTGAGCATGTACCTGCCCAATGGCACTCCGCACGCCGCAAGGGCGCAGGACACCGTGTCCCTGCACGTGACGATCGGCATCAACCAGCTCACGTGGCGCACGCTGCTGGACCGGGCAGTGCGCGAGGCCATGGACGGCATCGGGGCCGACGCCCACCTGCCGGCCGGGTACCTCGACGACCCCGGACGACTTGCCGAAGGCCTCGAGGACCGGCTGCACGCCCTCGGTGAGGCGCTGTCGGGGACCGACGCCGCCGCGGTCGCCGACGCGCAGACCCGCGCGTTCCTCGAGCACCGCAACACCGGCCTGCGGGGCGCCATGGTTGACCGCATGCACCTCGACCGGGTCAGTGGCGACACCGCCCTTCGGCGTCGCCCGGGCAAGGCGTGCGTCCTGCGCCCTGACGGCGAGCGGCTCCATCTCTTCCTGGGTGACCGGCGGCTGACCGTTCCGGCCCGGATCACCGAGGCGGTAGAGAAGGCCCGCAGCCTGGAGGTGTTCACACCGGAGGACCTGGGCCTGGACCCCGAGTCCGCGCTCGTGCTGGCCCGGCGGCTGATCCGTGAGGGTCTGCTCGAGGTCGTACGCTGACCGCGATGACGGGTCGTGCGACGGGTGGCGAGTTCCGCTGCTCCGTGGCCGCCCAACGGCGACTCGAGGACCTTGCCGGTACCGCCACCTATGTGGCCGCGTTCCTGCTGGTCGAGCACCAGGGACCATGGGGTGCCAGCGCCCCGCAGGACAGCCGGCTGCCGGGCTCGGTCAAGGCCCACCTGACGTCGCACAAGAACATCAAGGTCCTGTTGGCACGGCGCCACCACCGGGCCCACCGCAGCCCGCAGTACCGAGTGTTCCTGGCACTTCCTGCGCGCGGCCTCCTGCTCGCGTCCGACTACGAGGATCCCGAGCAGCTGACAGCGATCGATCTCCATGGCATCGCTCGTGGCGAGGCACCGGACTGGACCCGGATCGAAGGGCCGCTGTTCTGTGTCTGCACGCATGGTCGGCACGACGCCTGCTGTGCCGAGAAGGGCCGGCCCGTGGCTGCAGCGCTGACGGCCTCGCACCCGGCAGAGACCTGGGAGATCTCGCACATGGGCGGTGACCGGTTCGCCGCCAACATGATCGTGTTGCCCGACGGGCTCTACTACGGCCGCATGGACCCCGGGACTGCCAGCCAGGTCGCCTTCAGGCACGAGGAGGGGCGGGTGGACATCGAGCGCCTGCGGGGCCGGTCGTCGTACCCCATGCCGGTGCAGTACGCCGAGATCGCGCTGCGCCGTCACCTCGAGGAGGATCGCCTCGACGCGGTCCAGCTGACGCGTCGGCGCGGGCCCACCAGCGTGTTCCTGCGCGACGGCGTCGAGTGGGCGGTCACGGTCCGCAAGCTCACAGGCGGCGAGGCGCAGCTGACCTGCAGCGTGGAGCGGTTGAGCCCGTTGCCCGGCTTCGAGGTGCTCTCCATCTCCGAGCTCTGACAGCGACTCAGTCCACTCGAGCCACGAGCGGCAGCCGTGAGCGCGCCGACAGGCCGACGACGGCCGCAGTGAGCAGCGGCAGCAGCACGACCAGTCCGAGGACCAGCAACCACGGCACGTCGATGTAGGGACCGCTGGGTGAGGCCGTGGCCGCCCCGGAGCCCTCGATGACCGCACCGGTGATCCTGGTCAGCGGGTAGGCGAGCGCGATGCCCGGGATGAAGCCGACCACCGCACCCAGTGCTGCGCCCACCACACCTACGACGAGCGCGTAGGCCGCGGCCACGCCGCGACGGGTGCGAGGTGAGGCGCCGACCGCCGAGAGTGTGGCCAGGTCCGGGCGGGCATCGGAGAGGGCGAGGAAGGTGGCGGTGAGGGTTCCACCGAGCATCAGGATCGTGCCCAGACCCGCGAGGATCAGCTCGATGATGCGGGTCTCGTCCTCCGCCTGGTAGCCGCGCTCGACCCCGAAAGAGGCGTTCGCGGAGATCGCAGCCACGCCCTCGGAGATCGCCTCCTCGACAGACTTGGAGATGTCGGCTCCACCTACGACCAGGCCCACCTGTCCGATCGGGATGCCGATGGACCTGGCAGCTGCGCTCGAAGCGATGGCCTGTGGTCCTGACGCGGAGCCGCCCTCCAGACGGATGATCGTGGCGGGGACGGTGCTCTCCTGCTCCTTGGCCGGAGAGCCGTCGCCGTCCTCTTCGTAGCTCTGCACATTGACGCGGACCCGGTCGCTCCCGGAGGGAACCGGTGACGTGGTGAACGCGACCAGGCCCTTGGCTCGCAGGGCCGCACTGGCCCGCGCCCGGTCGTCCGCCGCGATCCCGATCAGGCCAGGAGGCAGCGTGTCGTCGCTGACCAGCACGTCCGAGCCGAGCGTCGTCCCGTAGTTCGAGAGCAACGGTTCCTGCGCACCTGGCAACATGATCTGGACAATCCTGGAGGTGCCGTCCTTGGTGTCCGACGGCATCCCACGCACGGCAGTCAGGGTGGCCTCGGGCACCTCTCGTGCCACGAGCGTGCGTAATGCGGACCAGTCCTGGTCGACGACGCCGTAGCTGGTCAACGTGCCGACCCCCGGGGTCGTCGAGGGCTCGTACGTCACCTCGTTCTGGTAGGCGTCGCTAAAGACTCCGATGCCCAGTGCAACGACGCCGGCGACGGTCGCCGCCACGGCGGCAACCGCGGGGACCGTCCGCGTCCGGTGCCGCGCCGCGTCCCGCGCGGCGTACCGCAGGGTCAGCGGCAGGTGACCCGAGACTCGCGAGAGCCCGGCGAGCAACACCGGAATGAGCAGGATCATGCCCAGGACGGAGAGGATTGCCGATCCCGCGATGAAGAGCTCGCCGGAAGGTGACCTCGCCCCGAGAACAGCGCCCGCCACGCCGCACCCCATCAGGACGGCTCCGACAAGGGGCGAGCGCACCGACGGTGCTTGGTCGCCCCTGCGCCCGGCCAGCACCGCAACGACGTCTTGTCGAGCGGCGATCCTCGCGGGGACGATCGCAGCGAGGAACGCGCTCGCGACACCGAACGCGGCGACTCCTGCGAGCTGCAGCCATGGGACCTCGAACGGCCCCAGCCAGGCGCTCGAGAAGCTCTGGACCAGCGGCAGAACCAGGAACGCGAGCCCGATGCCCAGTGCGACGCCGAGCAACGCCGCCGTCACGCCGAGGACCAGGGCACTGGCGAGCACCACGCGCCGAGTCTGCTGAGGAGTCCCGCCCGTGGCCGCGAGCAGAGCGAGGCTGCGCGCTTGCCGGCGCGCCCCCACGGCGAACGCGGGCCCTGCCAGGAGGACCACCTCGATGAGGGCCATCACCACCACGAGGACGGCCACGGCGAGTGTGGTCCGTCCCATCTCGCCGCGTGAGGAGGGCACCTCTTCCGGAACCGCCGAGCTGGGTGGCGGGTCGAGCAGCACCGCCCTCGACAGCACGGTGGCTCCCCCCGCGTTGAGCCGCCGTACGTCGTCCCAGGTCACCGCGCCACTCTCGACGAGCCAGCTCGTGGTTCCTTCAGAGGGCAGTCCCAGACTGCCCAGCCTGCCCGCGACGAGTGGGTAGTCGCGCACGGTCGTGGACTCGGCGATGCCGACGATCACCGGTGAGTGCGTGCCGTCGTCAGCGAGCTCGATCCGGTCACCGACGGCGTACCCCTTCTCCGAGAGCGCCTGGTTGACGACGACCTCGTCAGTGGACTGAGGCAGCCGTCCGATGGTCAGGTCGAACAACCCGGCGGCAACAGGGTCGCTGAGGTCGAGCTCGGTCGCATCCGCGGAGGCCACGCCCAGCTCGGAGACCACGCGGACTTCACCTTGGCGCCGCTCGACCAGGCGGGCACCCCCTCCGAGGGTCTCGGTCACGTCGGCGGCCGTGAGCGTCGGGACCGCGTCGCCGCCCATCGTCATGCCCTCCTCGGGGTCCGGCCTCTGCAGGACCGGCCCGTAGCCCTCCTGGACGGTGACCCGGGCGGCCGCGGAGCCCATTCGCCGGTCGATGGACTCGAGGCCTCGGACGTCCTGCGTGTGCATCACGACGTCGGCCGCCGTCACCGCGAGTACGGGCAGGGCGATCATCACCAGGACGAGGATGCTCCGCCCGCGGTACCGCATGGCCTCGCGCCGGGCGATCCGCAACGGCACCCGCCAGGCACGCAAGAAGCCGGACCCGCCGCGTCGAGGAGGAGTCGTGGTCACAGCGCGGCACCTCGCGGGAGCAGTCCCTCGGCGCCAAGCGGGCTGGACTCGTCGACAACCACCCCGTCCCGGAGGAAGACGACCCGGTCGGCCCAGGCCGCGTGCCTGGCCTCGTGGGTGACCAGGACCCCGGCAGCCCCGGAGTCGCACCGGGCGCGGAGCAGGCGCAGGATGTCCTCCCCGGTCTCGGTGTCGAGCGCCCCGGTCGGCTCGTCGGCCAGGATCAGGCGCCGCTCACCGACGATGGCGCGGGCAATGGCCACCCGCTGCTGCTGACCACCGGACATGTCGTCGGGGAACCGGTCTGCGAGGTCGTCGATCCCGACCTCCTCCAGCGCCACCAGGGCCGCCGCCCGGGCGGCCGGTCCGCTCTCGCCATCCAGCTCGCGCGGCAGGGCGACATTCTCTGCTGCGGTCAGGGCGGGAATGAGGTTGAATTCCTGGAACACATATCCCACCGCGGTACGCCGCATCCGGGCGCGGCCCTTGATGCCCAGGCTGCCCAGATCGACTCCTTCGATCGACACCGCGCCCGAGGTCGGCTGGTCGAGCCCTCCGGCGAGCGTGAGCAGTGTGGACTTGCCGGAGCCCGAGGGCCCCATCACGGCAACCAGCTCGCCGGCGTGGGCCGTGAACGTGATCGAGCGCAGGGCGTGGACGCTTGTCGCACCTTCACCGTGCACGCGGGTGACGTCGTCGAGGTGCAGGACAGCGTTCATCGGGTCATCTCCTGGTCGGACTGGATCGAGGTGTCGACCCCGGCATCGACCCGCGTGTCTCCGGGGCCGCCGACCGGGGGCCGGCGTTCGGCGGCGGCCCGGCGCAGGCGGGACTCACAGTGGTCCAGCCAGCGGATCTCGGCCTCGGCGGCGAAGACCAGGGAGTCGAGGACCAGGCTCCAGGCCAGGTCGGCAGGCGCCTGCGAACCAGGAGCACCGTTCCGCTTGAGGCGGGTGTAGTCCTGGAGCGAGGTCATCGTCGCAGCGCGTTGCTGCTGGATCAGGCCGCCGACGTCGACGCCGGAGACCGTGACGGCCAGCGCGAGCTTGATCGCCAGCTCGTCACGCGGTGGCTGGGTGCGCGCGACCGGGGTGGCGAACCAGGTGGCGACCTCCTCGCGTCCCGGGTCGGTGACCCGGTACATCACGTGGCCCTGTGGATCGGCACCCTCGCCCACGACGAACCCGTCACGCTCGAGTCGGGCGAGGGTCGTGTAGACCTGCCCGACGTTGAGGGGCCAGGTGGATCCCGTGCGCTGCTCGAACTCGGCCCGCAGCTGGTAGCCGTACATCGGCTCCTGCTCGAGCAGCGCCAGAAGCGCCTGCTTCACCGACATGTGCGTTCTCCTCGTTCGTGTGAGCTGCGGTGCCTACTCGGTATGTATACCACGTATGCACGCCCGGTCAACATCTGCTCCCGGCAGATCTGAGGCACCTGAGAGCGACGTCTAAGGCAACTGCCGATGTCCCGGTGCACGCCTTAGGGATGAACTCGAGTCATCGATCCAGCCAAGGAGATGAATGACATGTACGGCCCCCTCAACGAGTACTTCATGATCCAGGACACGCACGACCGCGTCGCACGAGCCAACCGGGACAGGCGCGGCACCGAGAACCTGCCGAACCGCCACTGGTGGCACATCTGAGGCAACTGCCGATGTGCCGGCGCACGCCTTAGCGATGACCTCGAGTCATCGATCCAGCCGAGGAGTTGAATGACATGTACGGCCCGCTGAACGAGTACTTCATGATCCAGGAAACGCACGACCGCGTCGCACGAGCCAACCGGGACAGGCGCGGCACCGAGCACCTGACGAACCGCCGCTGGTGGCGTAAGGCGGACCGCGTTGCGCGATGATGACCGATGTGCGGATGGAACGGTGCATGACCGAGAGCATCGTCGGCCGGGCGGCTGAGCTCGAGGACCTGCTCGGAATCGCAAGCGTCGCCGACGGGACGAGGATGGTGCTGCTCTCCGGCGACGCGGGCGTGGGCAAGACCCGGTTGCTGACGGAGGCGCTGAACCGCCTCGCCGAGCAGGGTTGGCACCGGCTCATCGGACACTGTCTCGACTTCGGCGAGACCTCCATGCCCTACCTGCCCTTCGCGGAGATGCTCGGCGAATACGGCCAGGAAGACGCCGGGCCCAAGGATGCGCCCGGAGAGGGTCCAATGCTTGCGCATCCGGCGCTCTCCCGGTTGCTGCACCAGGTGCCTGATGACGTGCACTCGGAGGGGCTCGACCGGGCCGAGGTCTTCGAGGCCGTCTACTCGCTGGTCGAGCAGCTCGCCACGGACCGGCCGGTCGTCATGGTGGTCGAGGATGCCCACTGGGCCGACGCGAGTACCCGCGACCTGATCAGCTTCCTGCTGTCCCGGCGTCTGCAGGGCCGCTTCCTGCTGGTGGTGACCTTCCGGTCAGACGAGATGCACCGACGGCATCCGCTGCGTCAGCGCGTTGCGGAATGGGTGCGTCTTCCCGGAGTCGAACGTATCCAGCTCGATCCTCTCCCTCCGGGGGCCGTCCGGGGAATGGTCGAGCAGCTGATCAGCAGCCCGGAGGAGGCGCTCGGCGACCGCTACGACGAGGACATCGCCCGGATCGTGCAGCGCGCGCAAGGCAATGCGTTCTACGTCGAGGAGCTGGTCGGGGCGTTCCTGGGAGGCGGCTGGAGCCTGCCCGAGGACCTTGCGGACCTGCTGCTCGTCCGGCTGGACCGGCTCGCGGAGAGCGCGCGTGACGTCGTGCGAGTGGCATCGGCCGCCGGTCAGCGCGTCTCGCACGACCTGCTGGCCGCGGTTGCTCCAGTCACCGAGGACGAGCTCGAGGTCGCGTTACGAGCGGCGATCGACGCGAACGTGCTCGTGCGGACGGGTGAGGAGGAGTACGCCTTCCGGCATGCGCTTCTAGGTGAGGCGGTGTACGACGACCTGCTCCCTGGTGAACGGATGCGCCTGCACACGGCGTACGCCGCGGCAGTGCACGAGCTCCACGGGAGGAAGGGAGCCGCAGACCTGGCCCGCCACGCGTTGGCCTCCCACGACCTGCCCACCGCACTGGAGGCCAGCGTCGACGCCGGCGACCAGGCCCTGGCCGCCGGTGGCCCGGACGAGGCCGCCCGCCATTTCACGAAGGCGCTGGAGGTCTACGAGCGCGCGGCGTCTCAGCTGGATGACCCGCCGGACGAGGCGGAGCTCGTGGCCCGGACCGTGGACGCCCTGTGCAGCGCGGGCCGTCCCGAGACGGCGCTGGCGCTCATCGACTCCCACCTCGCCCGGCTCACGAGCGACACCCCACCCGTCTCGAAGGCTCGCCTTCTCCTGTCTCGCGTCGAGGCGCTGCGATCGACCGAGACCAACACCCGCCCGAGTCTCGTCACCGCGGAGGCGCTCGGGCTCGTCGGCCCGGAGGAGACCCAGCTGCGCGCGCGGATCCTGGCCATGCACGCGTTTGCCCTGGTCTACGACGACCGGTTCGACGAAGCGCGCAACGCTGCCGACGAGGCCCTCGAGCTCGCTGACCGGCTCCAGCTGCCACGGCTCGCCGCCGAGGTCGGGGTGACACTCACCTGGCTCAGCCAGCATCTCGACTTCGGCGAGGGCACCCGTGCCGAGCTGAAGAGGATCATCGAGGACGCCCGCGCGCGCAATGACAGGTTCAGCGAGATGCGCGGGCACCTGCGCACCGGTGGGCTCGAGTACGACTACGGCGCGCTGCGCCAGGCACAGGAGGCATTCCTGGAGGCAGCCCGACTGGCCCGTGAGCTGGGACGGCCCTGGACCCTCCACGGCATCAGCGGTCGGATGCAGGCTGGCGTGATGGCCTACATGCGTGGCGACTGGGACCTGGCGCTGGCGCTCGCCGAGCACATCGCAGAGGACCCGCCACCCACGCCGCGCGCGATGCTGGACGCGGTCGGTCTGGCGGTAGCGGCCGGACGCGGGGAGGTCGCGGCCCTGGCACGCGTGCCGGGCCTGCGCGAACGGTGGCACCGCGACGGAATGATCGCCGTGGTCGGTGGTGGCGCCGCGATCGAACTGGTGTCGATGCGCGACGGTGGAGCCGGCGCCGTGGCGACGTACGACGACATCTGCGCCGTCATCGCCCCCCTGTGGGGCGAGACCTTCGGCGCCCGGCTGCGCCTGGCCACCCTGGCGCTCGCTGCCCTGGCCGACGAGGCTCCACGCACTCCGACCGCCGGTCGCGACGAGGTCCGGGCGACGGCCAGGCGACTCCGCGATGACGCCGAGCGGGTCATCGCCGATCGAGGCGAGCGGCAGTTCGCGATCGAGGGTCGGGCATGGGTGGCGCGCCTGGGAGCCGAGGTGCTCCGGCTCGACTGGCTCCTCGGGCAGCGCGTCGACCTGGCCGAGATGGTCGCCCGATGGCGTGAGACCGCCGAGCTGTTCGCTGAGCTCGGCCATCGCCTGGAGGAGGCACGGGCGCGTACGCGTCTGGCCGCCGTACTGAGAGCCTCCGGTGAGACTGACGACAGCCAGAAGGAAGCCGCAGCGGCGCGGGACACGGCCACCCGGCTGGGCGCGACGCCACTGATCGAGGAGCTCGGCGAGACGCGGTCGGCAGCCGGCGTCGGCGTACTCACCCCACGCGAGAACGAGATCCTTGCCCTGGTGGCGTCAGGCAGGAGCAACGCCGAGATCGGCAAGCAGCTGTTCATCTCCGGCAAGACCGTGAGCGTGCACGTCTCCAACGTGATGTCCAAGCTGGGTGCCGGCAGCCGCACCGAGGCCGCGGCCCTCGCCCGGCGTGCCGGACTCCTCGACTGACCGTCCGGCGGTCGCGCCTAGGAGGCAGCGCGACTCCAGGTGGTGCGGGTTTCCACTACTGCAGAGCCGGGTACGAGGCCGAGCACACCACCTCTCGGGAGGCGCAGCATGTCGTTCTTGGACCGCAGCAGCACCGTCGCCAGGCCCGGCTACAGCAAGTGGCTGATCCCACCGGCAGCGCTCGCCGTACACCTCTCGATCGGGCAGGTCTACGCGTTCTCGGTGTTCAAGACCTCACTCGTCGAGCACTTCGAGTCCTCGCAGACGGCAATCGCCTGGATCTTCTCGATTGCCATCGTGATGCTCGGTCTCTCGGCCGCAGTATTCGGCACCTGGGTCGAACGGGCGGGTCCGCGCAAGGCGATGGCCACGGCCGCACTGTGCTGGGGCACCGGGTTCGTCATCGGGTCCCTGGGCATCGCGATGGGGAGCCTGCCGGTGCTCTATCTCGGGTACGGCGTGATCGGTGGCATCGGCCTGGGAATCGGATACATCGCACCGGTCTCGACGCTGCTCAAGTGGTTCCCTGACCGCCCGGGCCTGGCCACGGGGATGGCCATCATGGGCTTCGGTGGTGGAGCGCTGATCGCCTCACCCGCTTCGAACAAGCTGCTGAGCCTCTATGACTCGAACTTCAATCCGGACGACAAGGGGGCCGTGGCCGACGGAACCGCACTGAGCAGCACGTTCCTGACCCTGGGCATCATCTACGTCGTCTTCATGCTCATCGGCGCTGCGCTGGTGCGCGTTCCTCCCGGCCACGCCGAGGGCGCGGAGTCACCGCAGCAGCCCGGCGGGAACGGCGCGCTCGTGCGAGCCTCTGAGGCGATCAGGACCCCGCAGTTCGCGTTCCTGTGGGTCGTCCTGTTCTGCAACGTGACCGCCGGCATCGGCATCCTCGAGCAGGCGGCGCCGATGATCCAGGACTTCTTCCGGGATGGCGGAGAGTCGTCGGTCTCCTCCGCGGAGGCTGCCGGCTTCGTCGGCATCCTCAGCCTGGCCAACATGGCCGGTCGGTTCGTCTGGTCGAGCCTCTCCGATGTCATCGGTCGCAAGCCGACGTACATGATCTACCTAGGCGTCGGCCTCGTGCTCTACCTCCTGATGGCGACCGTCGGCCAGCAGTCAACGGCGATCTTCGTGGTCCTTGCGGCGGTGATCCTCTCCTACTACGGCGGCGGGTTCGCAACCGTCCCGGCGTACCTGAAGGACCTGTTCGGCACCCTCGAGGTCGGTGCCATCCACGGCCGGCTGCTCACCGCCTGGGCGGCCGCCGGCGTGGTCGGCCCGCTCATCGTCAACGGGTTCCTGGACGCCGCGGGTGAGCCCGGGGAGCTCGTTGCGGACGACTACCACATGGCGCTGTTCACGATGGTCGGAGTGCTTGCCGTCGGCTTCGTGGCCAACCTGCTGATCAGGCCGGTGGACGAGAGGCACTTCGACGAGGACGCCGTACGCGCGGGATCGCGCGACCTCGCCAAGGCGGATGCCACGATGTCGAGAGGCAGGAGCTACCGATGAGCACAGATATCCGGGACTCCGGAAGCGACGAGGTTGCCGCCCGGCCGACGAGCACGCTGTTGGTCGTGCTGGCCTGGCTGATCGTCGGGATCCCGCTGACCTACGGCCTCTGGCAGACCGTGGTCAAGGCGTTCCAGCTGCTCGGCTGAGGCCACCCAGGACCGCTGCACGCGCACCCGCCCTCGTGTGCGCGTGGCTGCACCCGGCATACTCTGCGTATGTCAACCGGGAAGGTGACCGAACAGCGCTTCGCCAAGATGCGTCCGGTGCCCGCGGACGGAGGTCCCCGGATCCGCCCCGTCGACCTGCCTCCGGGCCCGCGACTGCCTGGAATCCTGCAGAGCGTCGGGCTGCTGCGTTTCAGGCACACGTTCATCCCTGCGCTGCACCGGCGCTACGGCGACGTCTTCTCGATCAAGATCCTGCCCGAGGGGCGGCGCCTCGTGGTGTTCAACCGGCCCGAGCACGTCAAGGAGATCTTTGCGGGGGACCCCGAGGTGTTCCATGCCGGCAAGGGCAACGCGATCCTCGGCCCGGTGATGGGCGAGCACTCGCTGCTGCTCGTGGACTCGGCCCAGCACAAGCGCGCCCGCAAGCTGCTGATGCCCGCCTTCAACGGCCACGCACTGCGTGGATACGAGGGCCTGGTCACCCGGCTCAGCCGAACCGAGGTGAGCAGCTGGCGTGAGGACGAGCCGTTCGAGTCGCTCGAGCGGATGAACGCGCTCACTCTCGAGGTGATCCTCCAGGTCGTCTTCGGAGTCACCGACGAGTCCCGGCTGGCCGAGCTGCGTCCCCTCGTGAACAGGACCGTGAACATCCCGCCGCTCGTGTTCCTCGGTTGGGGCTTCCCGCGGCTGCAGAAGTTCGGCCCGTGGCGACGCACGATGGAGAACCAGATCGAGCTGGACCGGGTGATCTTCGCCGAGATTGCCGAGCGTCGACGGGCCAGTGACCTGGCCGACCGGCCCGACGTACTCTCCCGGCTGCTGCAGGTGACGGACGAGTCCTCCGGCGACGGCCTGACCGACGAGGAGCTGCGCGACCAGCTGGTCACCCTCCTGCTGGCCGGGCACGAGACCACGGCGACCGCCCTCGCGTGGTCGTTGCACGAGCTCGGCAGTGACGCGGCGCAGGAGGCCAAGGCCCGTGACGCCGCGTCTTCCGGGGACACCGACTACCTCGAGGCGGTCCTGAAGGAGTCGATGCGGCTGCACCCGGTGATCCCGATGGTGGTGCGCCACCTGATGGCACCCGCCACCGTCGGCGGGATCGACCTGCCTCGCGGCACCAACGTCGCGGCGTCGATCATCCTGGCTCACGAGTCCGAGGCCAGCCATCCGGACCACACCCGGTTCCGGCCCGAGCGCTTCCTCGACGGGGAGGTCGCCACGAACACGTGGATCCCGTTCGGCGGCGGCGTACGACGCTGCATCGGCGCGGGCTTCTCGCTGATGGAAGGGGTCGCCGTGCTGCGCGAGGTGCTGACGACGTACGACGTGGCCGTCCCGGCCGGCGCGACCGAGGTGCCCAAGGTCCGCAACATCACCAGCGTCCCTCGCCACGGCGCCCGCATCGTGGTCACCCGCCGCTGACCTCCGACCCGCTGACCCTGGACCGCTGACGGTCGGCTGCTGACCCCGAAACCGGATAGTCCCGAGCAAACGGCACCCTACGAGCGCCCAATCAGGTGCCGAACGTTCGGGACTTTCGACTGCGGCCCGGAACTTCACAAATGTTGGCGTGCGACGCCCTGGGACCGGCGTACGACGTCACAACCCCACATTTGTGGAGTCCCGGCCCGCCGTACCCTCAACCGGTGAAGCTCGAACGCAAGCACGCCGTCGTCCTGCTGGCTATCGCCGTCTGGAACGTCCTCACCTACGCCCAGTTCACCAAGGCGCTCGTGCAGACCGAGGAGGACCGTCCCACCGGCTACTTCGTCGCGCACGGCGTGCTGATCGTCGTCAACATCGTGATCGCGGCCGTGCTGGGCTCCTGGGGCCTCCGCGCCCTGCGTGCCTCCCGCCGCTGACGGGCACCACCCGGCGTCTGAGCCCCCAATTCCGGATAGTCCGAGACGTTCCCGTCGTCCCTTGCGCGATTGCGCGACGGAAACGTCTCGGATTATCCGGAAACTGTTGTGGAGGGGAAGGCAGCCCGGACCTCGTCCTCGGTCAGTCCATAGTCGGCGAGGTGGTACTTGTGCGACGGGCGGCGCCCGCCCTGCCGGGACGCGACGTCGAGCCGGGTGACCGCGTCGTCGACGGCTGGGGTCCACTCGAGGCCGAAGGCGTCGTAGATGCGCTTGGTGGTCGCCACCGGATCGATGACGAACTCGCGGTAGTCCACGTCGACGAACTGCTGGGCAGGGTACGCCGAACGCTCGCGCTCGAATCGCGCCACGGCCTTGCTCAGCATGTCCAGCTGCGTCCGGCCGATGGTCTCGCCGACGAACGTCTCGACCAGCCCTTGGTGGCCTCGGCCGAGAGTGAGCATGCCGAGGCGATCGCCACGACGGGGTCACGGTGAGTCCGTGCGACGAGGGCGTCGGGGTAGACGGACATGATCGCGTCCAGGCCCACCAGGTGTGAGGGGTTCTTCAGCACCCACCGCTTCTCGGCGTCGTTCAGCCCGATCAGCTGCAGGTTGGCCTTGTGCCGTTCGTAGGCGTCGGTCCAGTCCTGCTTCTCCAGCCAGTCGGAGTACGCCGGGACGTGGGCGAGCGACTCAAAGCCGATCGACTTGCCCGACTGGCGCAGGATCCGCCAGCACTCCTCGACGGTGCCGGCATCCAGGTAGTGGATGCCCATGAACTCGGGGTTCTCTACCTGGTGCTCGGAGTAGGCCGCGTTCAGCCCTGCATAGATCGGGTTGTCCTCCCACGTCTCGCGCGGCGGCCGCGGCTGGGGCACCTCGGTCAGCCAGAGCTCGAGCCCCTGGTGCGCCGGATCGGCGTTGAGCAGGCGGTGCAGGGCAGTGGTGCCGGTGCGCGGAAGGCCGCAGACGAAGATCGGTCGCTCGATCGGCACTTCGGCGTACGACGGATGCTGCATGAACCCGTGCTCGGCGAGCAGCCGACCGACCAGCGCGCTCTTGACCATCGCGCGCTGCATGTAGTTGCCCTCGGGGGTGAGGCCGCCATGCTCGACGAGGTCCTCACACAGCAGCCGGAGCCCCTCCTCGTGCTCGGCCCCACCGAAGTCCTCGAGCCCGGTCGTGCGTACGGCGGCCGCCGCGATGGCGTCGAAGGACCCGAGGTCCTCCCGGGTGCGCGGGCTCACCGCGGCTGCCTTCCCCCCGGAACGTCATACGAACTGGCGGGTATGGCGACCAGCTCGTATGACGCCCCGCCGGACGACATACGAGCTGGCTGCGATGGGAACCGCAACGTATGACGCCCCAGCCGCCCACCCACACGCCGCGAACTAGTACCCATGGAACTCACCACAGCTCACGTCGAGGGTGATGCCGCTGATCGCGGAGGCGAGGTCGGAGGCCAGGAAGAGCGTTGCCTGTGCAACCTCCGCCGGTGTCGCGAGGCGTTTCAGGTCAGTCCTGTCGGCGATCTGGCGGTAGATGTCGTCGTGGGTGAGCCCGCGCTCTTCTGCCATCCAGTCGAAGTAGGCCTTGTTCACATCCTCGTAGATCCAGCTCGGCGCCACCGAGTTGACCCGGATGCCTTGTGCGCCCAGCTCGGTGGCGAGTGAGGACGCGATGTGCACCAAGGTGCCCTTGCCCATCTTGTAGCCGCCGAAGTCCAGCTGCGACTGCCGCAGCACCGCGGAGTTGACCATGATGATCGATCCGCCTGGCTTGTCGGGGGTCTCCGCGAGCGCGTCGGAGAACAGCGTCGACAGACGCAGCGGCGCGAACGCGTTGGTCTCCAGCGAACGGCGCAGGTCGTCGTGCTTGAGGGTGGTCAGTGGCGCCATCGGCGGAATCGCGAAGGCGTTGTTGATCAGGCAGTCGACCCGCCCGAACTCGGCCAGCGCCGCGTCGACCAGTGCCCGGCAGGCGTCCTCGTCATCGATGTCAGTCGGTACGACGAGCGCCCGGCGCCCGTGGGAACGGACCACGTCGGCCATCTTGTCGAGGCGCTTCTGGGTGCGCGAGGCGAGCACCAGGTCAGCGCCGAACCTGGCCGCCTCCTCGCCCAGGGCGCGACCCAGTCCAGGGCCCACCCCGGAGAGCACGATCACCTTGTCCTGCAGCAGTGTCACGAGATCATCCTCCGGGCGATGCCGACCTGCCGGGCAGCGATGCGGGCGGTGTACGCGTCGGGCGAGACCTGGTTCTCGCTGTGGTGCTGAAGTCTCGAGGAGAGCTCGTCGAACGGAACCACCTCGACGGTGGGCCCGTCTGCCTCGGTGAGTCCGCGCGAGACCCGCTGCCAGCGCAGCATCATCACGCCCTGCGGGTGGCCGCAGGTCTCCAGCCAGTTGGCGATCCCCGGGTTGCGCTCACTGACCACGTAGCGGAGCTTCCCGTCCGGATTGGCGTGCGACTGGGCCCTGGTGAGGGAGGTCTGGTGGTGCTCGTAGTCGGTGGAGATGTACCACCGCGAACCGATCTGGATGGCCTGGTAGGCGCACTCGGAGACCGGCACGGTCACGATCATGGCCTCATCGTCGCCGAGGTCGTAGTGGCCGATCGAGGAGAACTGTGAGGCCAGCCCTCCCGGGGTCGACCGCGGCATCGTGAGCGTGTTCACGGGCTCCTTGTAGGTGAACCACTCCGGGAAGGCGAACCAGGTGTTGATCCGCCCGATCAGCAGCTTCGCGGCCACGCCGTACCGCTTGGCGGCCTGAGCCGGCGTCATCGCCGCTCGCGGCATCCCGGCGGTGTCGAGCCGCTGGATCCGCAGCGTGCCGCGGTCCTCGGTGCTCCAGTCGTCGTACACCTCGCGCACGATCAGCGTGGAGCCCTTCGCGAGCCCCAGCTCCGGGCCGAAGCGCCACTCGAAGGAGCCGTTGTCGGCGATCTCGAGCTCCCGGTCGTCGAAGGCCGCGACGCTCGCCGGCGCACCCTCGGGCGAGTAGGTACCGTCCATCACCTGGAAGGACAGGTCGGCGGTCGTGCCGCGCACACCCGAGACGACGTACGACGCATCGGGCGCTAGGTAGGCGTTGAAGTAGATGGCGTCCGGGTTGTCCAGCCCCTGGCGCGCGTACTGGTGCGTGGGGTTGATCAGCACCGGGTGCTCGAGGTCGTAGCCGAAGGCCATCTGAAGCGAGGATCGGATGCTGCCCGCGAGGTAGTCGTAGCCCTCCGCGAGATCCTGCTCTGACACCGGGAACGGCGGGTTCGCGATCAGCTTCTCGGCCTCGGTCACGGCCTCGGTGAACGCCCTCGTGAGGTCCCCGGCCGCGGGCTCGCTCACGGGTTGACCCTGCTGATGATCGAGTCGGCGTACTTCTCCAGGTTTCGGATCTTGGTCTCGAGCGGTTCGGTGTCCGGGCCCTTGATGTAGGGGACGCGGAAGCCGACGATGCAGTCGGTGACGCCCTTGTCCTCTAGCCGCCTGACCCCGTCGACGTCGTAGGCGTCGTAGGAGATGACGTGCACCTCGAAGTCGTCGCGGGTGTCCCCCTCGGCCTTGCGGATCTCGGCCAGCCGCGCGAGCAGTCGGTCGAGCTCGTCGGCGTCGCCGCCAGCGTGCATCCAGCCGTCGCCCTTGAGTACGGCGCGGCGCAGTGCCGCGTCGGCGTGGCCTCCCACCAGCAACGGCACCTTCTCGGTCGGCGCGGGTGTCTGCTTCATCTCCGGCACCTGGTAGAAATCGCCGTCGTAGCCGAAGAACTCACCTGTGTTGAGGCCGCGCAGGATGTCGATGCACTCGTCCATGCGTTTGCCGCGCCGGTCCCAGGGCACCCCCATCGCCACGAAGTCCTCGGGCCACGGCGAGAGGCCGATGCCCAGGCCGAGCCGGTTCCCCGAGAGGAACGCGACCGAGCTGACCTGCTTGGCGACCAGCACTGGCGGTCGGATGGGCAGCTTGAGTACGAAGGGGGTGAACCGCAGCGTGGTCGTCACAGCGGCGAGATGCGTCACCAGGATCAGGGTCTCGACGAACTCTTTGTCCGCGAGGAAGTCGCGGTCGCCGGTGTCGGTGTAGGGGTAGGTCGCGTCGGACTCCCTGGGGTAGATCAGGGAGTCGGCGACCGTCATCGAGGTGTACCCGGCCGCCTCCGCGGCCTGCGCCAGCGGCGCGTAGTACTCGGCCCGAGTCATGGCCTCGGCATAGCTGAACCGCATGGCGCAACACTAGAACGTGTTTCAGTTTTCTGCCAGAGTAGGCACGTGGACCTCGCAGAGATCTCCGACCGCCTCGAGATCGAGGCTCTGCTCATCCGCTACACCCGGGCGATCGACTCCGCCGACTGGGACCGGCTCGACGACGTGTTCACCGCCGAGGCCCGGGTCGACTACACGGCCGCGGGTGGCATCGCCGCGTCGTACGCCGAGGTCAAGCCCTGGCTGGCCGAGATGCTGCCCCTGTTCCCGCGCCGGATGCACACGTTGGGCCAGATGGATTCTCAGGTGCAGGGAGACGAGGCGACGGTCGCGGCGTACTTCCACAACCCGATGGTGCTCATCGAACGAGACGCTGCCGAGCTGCTCGTGGAGCTGGGTGGTATCTACCACCACCAGATGGTGCGCACCCCCGCTGGCTGGCGCTCGCGCAACCTGGTCGAGGAGCTGGTCTGGAAGCGTGGTTTGTAACCCGTGGACGTCGCGTGATCGTGGTGGCCTCGCAGGCCGGACGGGCGAGCCATCCCTTGTGGTACCGCAACGTGGAGGCCGACCCACGCGTCGTCGTGCAGATACGCGGTGGCCGTACGGCCATGCTGGCCCACACCGCGACCCCCGCGGAACGCGCCGCGTTGTGGCCCCGGCTCGTCGAGCTGTACAGCGACTACGACGCCTACCAGTCCTGGACCGAACGGGAGATCCCGGTCGTCGTGCTCGAGCCCAGGTAGCGGCCAGGGTGCTCACCGCACCCAGCCGCGAGGGGGTCACCGGTAGGCCTGCGGCAGCGTGAGCGCGGTCACGATTCGGCAACAGGGGGCACTCCGACTTGACCCGCCGTGGCCGCAGGACCAAGTTAAGGGCGGCCACCACAGCCGGAGGCCGTTATTCCTGCCCACAGCGAAACCTTGGAGGCCGTCCTGAGCACGTTGGAGGACCCGAGCGCGACGCATGCGGAACCCGAGTCTGTTCTGGTCGGGGAGAAGCAGATCGAAGGCCGCTCACTGAGCCAGATCGCCTGGGGCCGGCTGCGTCGGGACAAGGTCGCACTGGCCGGGGGCGTGTTCATCGTGTTCCTCGTCCTGGTCGCGGTCTTCGCGCCGCTGATCGTCAAGATCACCGGGGGTCCCCCCAACGACTACCACCAGGACCTGCTCAGCGAGTTCATCCCGAACATCCCGGCCGGCGACTTCGGCGGCATGAGCTGGGAGCACCCGATGGGCCTGGAGACGGTCAACGGGCGCGACATCTTCAGCCGGGTGCTCTACGGGGCCCGCATCTCGCTTCTCATCGCCATCCTGGCCACCCTGCTGTCGGTTGTCATCGGTACCACCGTCGGCATCGTCGCCGGCTTCTTCGGCGGCTGGATCGACGCGGTCCTGAGCCGGATCATGGACATGTTCCTCGCCTTCCCGCTCCTGGTCTTCGCGATCGCGCTCTCAGGTGTGTTCCCTGACAAGGCGTTCGGGTTCTCCGGACTGCCGCTGCGGCTGGGTCTGCTCGTCTTCGTGATCGGGTTCTTCAACTGGCCCTACATCGGCCGGATCGTCCGGGGTCAGACGATCTCGCTGCGTGAACGGGAGTACGTCGAGGCGGCGCGGAGCCTGGGGGCGCGCCGTCCCTACATCCTGTTCACCGAGCTGCTGCCGAACCTGTTGGCGCCGATCCTGGTCTACTCGACCCTGATCATCCCGACCAACATCCTCTTCGAGGCTGCCCTGTCGTTCCTCGGAGTCGGTGTGCCGCCACCGACCGCGACGTGGGGCGGCATGCTCGCCGACGCGGTGAACTTCTACACGGTGCCGCACTTCATGTTCTGGCCCGGCCTGGCGATCTTCGCCACGGTGCTGGCCTTCAATCTCTTCGGGGACGGACTGCGCGACGCATTCGATCCCAGGAGCCGGTGACCAGCAACACCACCGGGCAACCAGCCGTGACCTGTCCAACCAGGGCGGACGATAAGGAAGGTAGACAGATGCGCATCACGCGTAAGAGAGCAGCGGTGGCCTTGGTCGCCGTAGCGGCCCTCGGGCTCAGTGCCTGTGGTTCAGGTGATGACGGCGGCGATGGAGGCGAGGGCGCGCCCAAGCTGAGCAACAGCGCCATCGGCAACATCGTCAACGAGTCCGACACGAAGGGCGGAACGCTCAAGTTCGGCCTCGCCGGTGAGTGGGGCGACACGGTTGACCCGGGCGAGACCTACTACGGCTACTCCTGGGACATGCTGCGCAACTACACACGCGCCCTGGTGATGTTCAAGACCGAGCCCGGAGAGGCCGGACTCGAGCTGGTCCCGGACCTCGCGACCGACCTCGGCAAGTCCAGCGACGGTGGAAAGACGTGGACCTACACGCTCCAGCAGGGTCTGAAGTACGAGGACGGCTCCGAGATCACCGCACAGGACGTCAAGTACGCCGTGCTGCGCAACACCGACAAGAAGACCTTCCCGAACGGGTACACGTACTTCGAGGACTTTCTCGCGCTGCCGGAGGGCTACGACGGCCCCTACCGGAGCAAGAACATGAACACGGACTCGGCCATCGAGACACCTGACAAGTACACGGTCGTGTTCCACCTCAAGGAGCCGTTCGCCGGGTTCGACTACCTCGCACAGCTGCCGGCAACGGCGCCGGTGCCGCAGGCCAAGGACACCGGGGCGAGGTACAGGAACCACGTGATCTCCTCGGGGCCCTACATGTTCAAGGGCAACTTCAACCCGACAACCGGGTTCACCCTGGTGCGCAACCCCAACTGGGACCCCG
This sequence comes from uncultured Actinomycetota bacterium, assembly GCA_963742815.1. Lineage (GTDB taxonomy): Bacteria > Actinomycetota > Actinomycetes > Propionibacteriales > Nocardioidaceae > Marmoricola. Next base: position 89,767 of record CAVUNJ010000013.1, on the reverse strand, counting down.
CCACGGACCCCAACCGCGCGGCCCTGCCTGACGAGATGACCGTCCAGCTGAACATGGCCCCCGACGACGTGGACAACCAGATCGAGGCCGGCACGCTCGACGTGGACATCGCCGGAACCGGTGTGCAACCAGCGGAGCTTACAAAGGTGCTGCAGAACAAGTCGCTGCAGGAGCGAGCGGACAACCCGACGATCGCCCGTCTCTGGTACACCTCGATCAACCCGACGGTGAAGCCTTTCGACAACATCGAGTGCCGCAAGGCAGTCATGTACGGGATGAGCCCGACGTCGTACCAGAACGCCTACGGCGGCAAGTTCGCCGGTGGTGAGATCGCCACGACGGTGCTCCCGCCGATGATCCCCGGCTACGAGGACTTCGACCTCTATGGACAGAAGAAGAACGTCAACGGCCAGGAGGACAAGGCCAAGGAGGCGCTGGAGGCATGTGGCCAGCCCGACGGCTTCGAGACCACCATGGCCTACCGCGACGACCGTCCCAAGGAGAAGGCGACGGCCGAGGCGTTCCAGGAAGCTCTGGGCAAGGTCGGCATCAAGGTGACGCCGAAGGCGCTGCCCTCTGGTGACTACTTCTCGGGCACCTGTGGACTCCCGTCCTACGTGGTGAAGAACAACATCGGGATGTGCGCCAACGGTTGGGGCGCGGACTGGAACGACGGATTCGGGTTCCTCTCGCAGATCGTCGACAGCCGCGTCATCCGTGAGACCGGTGGGGCGTCGAACACATCCGTCCGGATCCCCGAGGTCGACAAGATGCTGGACACCGCCAAGGTCGAGCTGGACGAGGCCAAGCGGAACGAGACGTGGGCCGCGATCGACAAGCGGGTGATGGAGGAGGCAGTCATCTACCCGGGCGTCTACGCCAAGTCGGTGCTCATGCGCTCGAAGAACGCCACCAACGTGTACGTGAACGAGGCGTTCGGCTACTACGACTACGTCGACATGGGCGTGAAGTAGCAGCTCTGCAGTCCGCCTCAACACACCGAAGGTAGGTGAAGGCGACGGTGGCCGGTCCCGCACCAGGACAAGTTCCTGGGCGGGGCCGGCCACCCAGCCGAGATCTTGGTCAGTTACATCATCCGGCGTCTGATCGCCGCGGTCGGGCTCGTCATCGTGATCACCATGATCACGTTCGCCATCTTCTACCTGATGCCGCGGTTGGCCGGCGCCACCCCGGAGACCCTTGCGACGCGTTACGTCGGTCGTACGGCGTCGAATGCGACCGTGGAGCAGACCGCTGAGCGCCTGGGCTTCTACGACCCGATTCCGGTGCAGTACTGGAACTGGCTGACCGGGGTCGTCAACGGCACCGAGTACGACCTCGGGTCGGGAGTCGAGAAGTGCCCGAGGCCCTGCCTGGGCTACTCCTTCCGCAACAAGGATCCGGTGCTGCCCGAGATCCAGCGGCGGTTCCCCGTGACGCTCTCGCTCGCCACCGGCGCCGCCGTCCTCTGGCTGAGCTTCGGAGTCGCCACAGGGGTGATCTCTGCCCTGAAACGCGGGTCATTCTTCGACCGTGCGGCCATGACAGTGGCCCTGGCCGGGGTCTCACTACCGATCTTCTGGACGGGGGTGATGTCGCTGACGATCTTCAGCTATCAGCTCGGCTGGACACCACCCGGAGGGTCGTACGTCAACCTGACCGACAACCCCGCGAAGTGGGCCTACGGCCTGCTGTTGCCATGGGTCACACTGGCGCTGCTCTTCTCGGCCCAGTACGCACGTCTGACGCGGGCGGGCATGCTCGAGACAATGGGCGAGGACTACATCCGGACCGCGAGAGCCAAGGGCCTCAGGGAGAAGAACGTCGTCGTCAAGCACGGCCTGAGAGCCGCGCTCACGCCCATCGTGACCATCTTCGGTCTCGACTTCGGCCTGTTGATCGGTGGTGCCGTGCTGACCGAGACCGTCTTCGGCCTCCCGGGCCTGGGTGCCCTCGCCATCGACGGGACCAAGAACAACGATCTGCCGCAGGTGCTCGCGGTGGTGCTCATCACGGCGGTGTTCGTCGCCGTGTGCAACCTGATCGTGGACCTGCTGTACGCCGTCATCGACCCGAGAGTGCGGAGCAAATGACGACCCTGACCGACGAACCCACCTCGGCACCGCGTCGAGGGGGTGGCCACCACCTCGAGGTGGAAGACCTGAAGGTGCACTTCACAACCGACGACGGTGTGGTGAAGTCTGTGGACGGCCTCTCCTTCCACCTCGACCGGGGCGAAACCCTGGGCATCGTGGGGGAGTCGGGCTCCGGCAAGTCGGTGACCAGCATGGCCATCATGGGCCTGCACACCGCCGCCAATGCCCGCATCTCCGGGTCGATCAGGCTCGACGGGCAGGAACTCGTGGGTGCCGACAAGGAGACCATCCGCCAGCTGCGCGGCAAGAACATGTCGATGATCTTCCAGGACCCGCTTTCCTCGATGCACCCCTTCTACACGGTGGGCAACCAGATCATCGAGGCGTACCGGATCCACAACGACGTCTCGAAGAAGGCTGCGCGGGCTCACGCCATCGACATGCTCGACCGGGTGGGGATCCCGGAGCCGAGCAAGCGCGTGGACGCCTACCCGCACCAGTTCTCCGGTGGCATGCGCCAGCGCGCGATGATCGCCATGTCCCTCTCCTGCGACCCCGACCTCCTGATCGCCGACGAGCCCACGACGGCGCTCGACGTGACCGTGCAGGCGCAGATCCTGGACCTGATCCGGGACCTGCAGAAGGAGTTCAACTCCGCAGTCGTGATCATCACCCACGACCTGGGAGTGGTGGCCGAGCTCGCCGACGACATCTTGGTGATGTACGCCGGACGGGCGGCGGAGTACGGCAGCGCGGAGCAGCTGTTCAACGAGCCGCAGCATCCCTACACGTGGGGCCTGCTGGGCTCGATGCCCCGTTTCGACAAGGCGCCGACGGACCGGCTGATGCCGATCAAGGGCACGCCGCCCAGCCTGATCCGGGTGCCCCAGGGATGCGCATTCAACCCCCGCTGCGACTATGCCGAGCGGGTCGGGTCAGTGACACAGACGGAGCGACCTGACCTGGTCGACGGCGGTGACGGGCACTTCGTCGCCTGCCACATGACACCCGCCGAGCGCCAGAGAGTCTGGACGCAAGAGATCTCCCCGAGGCTTCAGTAATGATCACCCCAACAAGTCGCTCGCTTCGCTCCCGATTCGCCGGGGGCACCGAATGACATCCGACACCAGTCCAGTCATCGACACCCCCACTACGGGCCGCCATGCGTCGCGGACGCCTGACCGGGCGCACGAGAACCTGCTCGAGGTCGAGGGGCTTGTGAAGCACTTCCCGATCAAGGGCGGCTTCCTGAGCAAGTCAACCAGCGCTGTGCAGGCGGTGGACGGCGTCGACTTCGACGTACGCCGGGGAGAGACGTTCTCGATCGTGGGTGAGTCCGGTTGCGGCAAGAGCACAACGGCTCGCCTGATCACCCGGTTGCTCGAGCCGACGGCCGGCAAGGTCACGTTCGAGGGCCACGACATCACCCATCTCTCGGACGGGAAGATGCGGCCGCTGCGGCGCGACATCCAGATGATCTTCCAGGACCCGTACTCCTCGCTGAACCCGCGGCACACGGTCGGCAAGATCGTCGGTGCTCCCTTCAAGCTGCAAGGGGTCGAGCCCGAGGGTGGCCGCAAGAAGGCCGTCCAGGCCCTGCTGGAGATCGTGGGACTGAGCCCCGAGCACTACAACCGCTATCCGCACGAGTTCTCCGGCGGCCAGCGCCAGCGCATCGGGATCGCCCGGACCCTTGCACTGAAGCCCAAGCTGATCGTGGCCGACGAGCCGGTCTCGGCGCTGGACGTGTCGATCCAGGCACAGGTGGTGAACCTGCTCGAGGACCTCCAGGAGGAGCTCGACCTGACCTACGTGATGATCGCGCACGACCTGTCCGTCGTACGCCACGTGTCCGATCGGGTCGCGGTGATGTACCTCGGCAAGATCGTGGAGATCGGCGACCGCGACGACCTCTACGACCGCCCCCGCCACCCCTACACGGTGGCCATGCTCTCGGCGGTGCCGGTGCCCGACACGAAGCGGCGCCACGAGCGCGAGCGGATCCGTCTCGAGGGCGACGTCCCCAGCCCGATCAACCCGCCCCCGGCCTGCCGTTTCCACACCCGCTGCTGGAAGGCCCAGGAGATCTGCCGCACCGAGGAGCCCCAGCTCCTCCAGATCGGCAGTGGCCCCACCAGCGAGCACAAGGTGGCCTGCCACTTCCCGGTGGACGTGAAGGAGCCAGCGGTTCCCTGAGGGGCCGCCGGTTTCCCCGGTCGACCGGGAAACCGGCACCCTCACCGGCATGGGTACGCTCCTCCCGGCGAACATTGCGCGGCCGATTGACCTCCGGGGGACGAGATGGACGACAAGCAGCGTGGCGGCGAACACCGGTCGGCGCAGGTGCGCGGTGCCCTGCTCAAGGCGCTGGCCGTGGTGGTCGTCATCGGTGTCGTGATCGCGGTCGGTACGACGATCGTGGTCCGCGCGCTCGGGCTGAACGAGGGCGACTCGCCGGGTCCGGTCGGGTCGGGGCCCTCTGCGACCGTTGAGCCGCTTCCCACCACCGCCCTCCCGGTGCCCGGCGAGGACGCGACGTCGGACAAGCCCGACCCGACGAAGAAGCCGGACTCCGCCAAGTCGGGCACGATCCGGCTCGACATCTCGCCGATCACCGCCCGGGCGATGGAGCGGGTGAACCTGACCGGCACCTACAAGGGCGCCGACAACATCGGCCTGCAGGTGCAGCGGTTCGAGGACGGCAACTGGCGTGACTTCGGGGTGACCGCGAACGTGAAGGTGGGGACCTTCGAGACCTACATCATGACCGGTCGTCCTGGGGAGCAGCGGTTCCGGGTGTATGACCCCGAGGCCGAGCAGGGCAGCAATGTCGTGCTGGTGACCATCGGCTGATCGGCTAATCGGCTGATCGGCCGATCGTCTGATCGCACCAGGGTCAGTCGGGGATTAGGTCGAAGGTGTCCGGGTTCGGGCCGGTGCGGCCCTCCTCGCCACGGTCGAGCGCGGTGATCGCCTGGATGGCCTCGTCGTCGAGCTCGAAGTCGAACAGCGCGAGGTTCTCGGCCATCCGCTCGGGCGTCGAGGACTTCGGGAAGACGATGTCGCCGCGCTGGACGTGCCAGCGCAGGGTCACCTGGGCAGGCGTACGACGGACCTGGTCGGCGATCCGGGTGATCACGGGGTCGTCGAGGACGGCGCCCTGGGCGATCGGCGACCACGACTCGGTGAGGATGCCCAAAGCCTTGTTGGCCGAGCGAGCGGTCTCGTTTCCGAGGTAGGGATGCACCTCGATCTGGTTGACCGCAGGGACCACGTCGGTCTCCTCGGCCAGCCGGGCCAGGTGGTGGGGCTGGAAGTTCGAGACGCCGATCGACCGGGCGCGGCCGTCCCTCTTGAACTCGATCAGGGTGTTCCAGGTGGAGACGAAGTCCCCGTCGTACAGAGTCGGCAGCGGCCAGTGGATCAGGAACAGGTCGATCTGCTCGAGCCCGAGGTCGGCCAGTGTCTGGTCGAACGCGGCGCGGGCACGGTCGGGCTCGTGCAGGCCGTTGTTCAGCTTGCTGGTGATGAACAGCTCGTCGCGCGGGATCCCGGAGTCGCGGATGGCCTCACCGACACCCTTCTCGTTGCGGTACATCTCGGCGGTGTCGATGTGGCGGTAGCCGGCCTCGAAGGCCTGGCCGGTGATCCGGGCGGTTTCCTCCGGCGGGACCTGGAAGACACCGAAGCCGAGCTGCGGGATGGTGTTGCCGTCGTTCAGGGACAGGTTCGGGACATCAGTCATACCGGTGCCTACACCGCTCGGCGCGAGACTATTCCCGCGCCGGAGTGGGGAGTGGTGCGCGGCGGGGTGGCCGGGTCTGCACAAATGTTGGATTGCGACGTCCAGGGAGGCGCGCGGAGCGTCCGGATCCCACATTTGTTGGATCCGGACCGCTGCTACGACGTACGGCGGTCGCAGGGCCACAATTGTTGGATTCGGACGTCTGAAACGCCTCACCCAACGTCCCGCGCCAACATTTGTGGAGTTGGGGCGCCGGCCATGGCATCTCCCCTCACCAGCAGCAGCGGAATTCGGGTCCGCGATGTCACATCTCGTCCGCCGCCGGTGACTTATGTGCACCTCGAGGCTCAACCAACGCACGGCAGGAGGACGACATGTCCGAGACCCGGATCCCCAAGACCGAGATCACCGGCCTCTTCGGAGCGGTGGCCAAGAGGTTCAGCAAGAAGATGCTGGGCGAGGTACCGGAGCAGCTCGAGGTGATGTGGCGCAACAAGTCGGTACTGATGACCATGATGGGCATGTCGAAGAAGGCGAGGAAATGGAAGGAGTGCGACGCAAACCTCAAGGCCTTTGCACATATGGCGACCATGGCCCTGATCGGCTGCAGGTTCTGCCTCGACCTCGGCTATTTCATGGCCCACCACGAGGGACTCGACGTGGACAAGGCTCGCGAAGTGCCACGCTGGCGCGAGTCCGACGTCTTCACGCCTCTCGAGCGTGACGTGATGAAGTACGCCGAGGCGATGAGCCAGACGCCTCCAACGGTGACTGATGAACTCTCGGCCAGGTTGTTGAAGAGTCTCGGAGCTCCTGCCCTGATCGAGCTGACTGCCTACGTCACGTTGGCGAACATGGCTGCTCGGATGAACGTCGCGATCGGCCCTTTCGCGTCCCAGGGGTTCGCGGAGGCGTGCGGGCTCCGCCCACTGGCCGAGCCGTCGACGCCTGCTGGCGTCGTAGCCTCGCGATGATGAGCAATGCGAGACGCACCCAGGAGTTCGAAGTTCGCCGCAGTCTGCTCTTCACCGTTGCCTACGAGATGCTCGGCTCGGCTGCGGACGCGGAGGACGTCGTCCAGGAGAGCTGGCTGCAGTGGGCCGGCGCCGACCACGCGCAGGTTCGCGACCCCCGGGCGTTCCTGATCCGGATCGTCACCCGGCAGTCGCTCAACCGCATGCGGACACTGGCCCGCCGCCGTGAGAGCTACGTCGGGGAGTGGTTGCCCGAGCCGCTGCTGACCGCACCTGATGTCGCCGAGGACGTGGAGTTCGCCGAGAGCGTCTCGATCGCCATGCTGACCGTCCTGGAGACCTTGAGTCCGGTCGAACGGGCGGTGTTCGTGCTCCGAGAGGTCTTCGCCGTGCCCTACGACGAGATCGCTGAGGCGCTTGACAAGACACCGGCAGCCGTCCGGCAGATCGCCCACCGCGCGCGCGGGCATGTTGAGGCCCGACGTCCGCGGATCCGGGTCACCCGTGCGGAGCAGCAGGAGGTGGTCGAGCGGTTCCTGGCTGCGATCCGGACCGGGGATGTCGACGGACTCCTGAGCGTGCTGGCCCCGGACGTGGTGGCGGTCGGCGACGGTGGCGGGCTGGCACCAGCGGCCCGGTTGCCGATCAAGGGGGCTCAGCGGGTGGCGAAGAGCCTGCTCCTCGTGGCCAGGACCGAGGGCATCACCATGCACCCCGTGTGGGTCAACGGCGCCCTGGCGATCACGATCGTGCACGACGGCAAGCTCCATGCAGTGACCAGCGTTCTTGTTCGAACAAGGCCGCGTCAGCGCTCTCTACGGGGTCAACAACCCGGAGAAGCTGACTCGTCTCGATCGGGAGACACAACTGGTCATGTGACCTGACGGTGAAGCCGGCAGCTCGGACCGCCACTTCGACGTAGGCGGTCCCAACTCCACAATTGTTGGATCCGGACGTCGGAATCGCCCAAACCAACGTCCCGCGCCAACATTTGTGGGGCTTGGGCGCCAGCAAAGAGGCCGCTCAGGAACCAACGATGTTCGGGTCGCGCCAGCCGCGCTCGAACGGGAGTCGCCACGCACGTGGGGCGATCAGCTGGTGCACCTGGTTGGGTCCCCAGGAGCCCTCCCCGTAGGGGCGTACGACGGGCGGGTTGTCGAGCAGCGGGGTGGAGAGCTCCCAGAGCCGCTCGATGCCCTCGGCGGTGGTGAACAGGGTGCGGTCGCCGCGAGCCGCGTCGTAGATGAGCCGCTCGTAGGCCTCGAGCACGGCACCCGCCCAGCCGGTCTCGTGCATGGCGAACTGCATCGACAGCTTCTGCAACCGCATTCCCGGCCCGGGACGCTTGCCGTAGAAGGACAACGACATCCGCGACTGGTCGGCGAGGTCGAAGGTGAGGTGGTCCGGGCCGTTGTCACCCACGCCCGAGCCCGGGGGAAACATGGACCGCGGTGGTTCCCGGAAGGCAATGGAGATGATCCGGGCCCCTTCGGCCAGGCGCTTGCCGGTGCGCAGGTAGAACGGCACGCCGGCCCAACGCCAGTTGTCGACGTAGCACTTCAGGGCGATGAAGGTCTCGGTCTCGGAGTCAGGTGCCACACCCTCGATGTCGCGGTAGCCGACGTACTGGCCGCGAACGACGTCGGAGGGCTCGATCGGCAGCATCGAGCGGAAGACCTTGTTCTTCTCCTCGCCGATCGCGTAGGGCTCCAGCGCCGTCGGGGGCTCCATCGCGGTGAACGCCAGCACCTGGAACAGATGCGTCACGACCATGTCGCGGTAGGCCCCGGTCGACTCGTAGAAGTTCGCGCGCTGGGCGAGGCCGAGCTGTTCGGGTACGTCGATCTGGACGTGGTCGATGTGGTTGCGATGCCAGATCGGTTCGAACAGTCCGTTGGCGAAGCGGAAGGCCAGGATGTTCTGGGCGGCCTCCTTGCCGAGGAAGTGGTCGATCCGGAAGATCTGCTCCTCGTTGAAGACCTCGTGCAGCTCACCGTTCAGCTTGCGGGCGGAGGCGAGGTCGGTCCCGAACGGCTTCTCCATGATGATCCGGCTGCGTTCGACAAGGTCTGCCTCGTCGAGCAGGTGCACCACAGCGAGGGCGGCCTTGGGCGGGACGCTGAGGTAGTGCAACCTGCGCGGTTCCTCGCCTCCGAACTCGGCTTCGGCGTCGGCCACGGTCGTCCGCAGGGCATCGGCGCCGCCAGAACCCGGCGCCCAGCGCAGCCGCTTGGAGAACTCCGGCCAGCCCTCGGGGTCAGGGCCCTCACCGCCGTACTCCGCGACCGCCTTGCGGGTGAACTCGACGAAGGAGTCGCGGGTGTGCTCGTCGAGCGACGTGCCGACGACCTGCAAGTCGGTCAGCAGCCCGGACTTGAACAGGTGCAGCAGCCCGGGGAGCAGCTTGCGTTGGGCGAGGTCGCCGGTGGCACCGAACAAGACGATGGTCGTGGGCGTCGGCATGGGTCCACCCTGCCCCTCCCGGCGTGGTTTGAGAACGGCGCGGAGGAATTGCCCAAGCCCGGTGCAGGTTCGGTGTCAGCCTCGCTGCAACCAGGCGAGTACGGCGCGGACCCGGCGGTGCCCGGTCTCGTCGGGCAGCAGCCCCAGCTTGGCGAACAGCCGCGCCGAGTACTTCTCCACGGCGCCCTCGGTGATCGTCATCGTGCGGGCGATCCCGGCGTTGGAGTGACCTTCCGCCATCAGCGACAGCACCTCCTTCTCGCGCGGAGTGAGAGCGATCATCGGGTCGCGATGCCTGGCGAGCAGCTGGGAGACCACGATCGGGTCGATCACGGTGCCACCGGCGGCGACGCGTTCGACCGAGTCCACGAACTCCTCGATGTCGCTGACCCGGTCCTTGAGCAGGTAACCGATCCCGCCGTTGCCGTCGGCCAGGAGGTCCTCGGCGTAGGAGAGCTCGACGTACTGCGACAGCACCATCACCCGCGCCTCGGGCCACTCCTGGCGCAGCTCGACCACCGCGCGCAGGCCCTCGTCGGTGTGAGAGGGCGGCATCCGCACGTCGACGATGGACAGCTCCGGTCGATGGGAGCGCGCCGCAGCCACCAGCCCAGGGCCGTCGCCGACGGCCGCGACCACCTCGTGCCCGGCTTCCGCGAGCAGCAGCTGCAGTCCTTCGCGGAGCAACACCGAGTCGTCGGCGACCACTATCCGCACGGCAGCTCCGCACGGATGACGGTCGGTCCGCCCTGGGGCGAGCTGAGCTCGAGGGTGCCGTCGACTGCGCGTGCCCGCTGCACCAGGCCGGCGAGCCCTCCGTCGGGCTGGAGGGTCGCCCCGCCACGACCGTTGTCCTCCACGGTGACAACTGCCTGGCCGTCCCGGACCGCGAGCGACACGTCGGCCGAGTTCGCCTCGCTGTGCTTGGCGATGTTGGTGAGGCACTCGGTGACGACGAAGTACGCCGCGTTCTCGACGTGGGCAGGAAGGCTCGCCGGGGCGTCGTAGGTCAGCGTGGTCGGGACGACCGAGCGCGCGACCGCCTCGCGGAGGGCGGCCTCCATGCCCCGGTCGACGAGCACCGGCGGCGCGATGCCGCGCGAGAGCGAGCGCAGCTCCTCCACTGTGTCGCGGGCCTGGGTCAGGGCCCCGTCGATGGTCGCGCGCGCCCGCTCGGGATCCTGGTCGAGCTGCGACCGGGCTCGGCCGAGGTCCATCGACAGGCGGACGAGTCGCTGCTGGGGGCCGTCGTGGATGTCGCGCTCGAGCCGGCGCAGCGACTCGGCCTCCGCGGCCCTTCCGGCAGCCCGGCCGGCCTCGGAGCGGCGTACCTCCTGCTGCAGCTCGGCCCTTCCGCACAGCAGGTTCCTGCCCAGCGTCGAGTGCAACAGGGCCGCTGCCCGAAGCGCGAGCGGCATCGTGACCAGGGCGCCCAATCCGATGGCGCTGATCACCAGGACGTCGGCGGTCCGGCTGGTGCCGAAGCCGAGGAGTGAGGCCAGCGTGACGGGGTCTGTGCCGCGCGGGATGAACCGCTCCCACACGGCGTACGTCGTCCCGCCCAGCGCGGTGCTCCACCAGGTGACGGCGACGGTCCACGAGATGGTGGCGGTGAGGATGCTCTCCACGGTCCAGACGACGTCCAGCCACGACTGTCGGTCCCGCGCTGGGGTCAGCAGCCGACGGAGGGCGCCGTCGCTGGGGTCGGCGGTCAGGTACACGGGGTGCACCATCGTGGCGCCGGTCAGCCGGCCGAGTCGCCGACGCTCCAGGTGGGCGAACGTGCGCGCGATCATGATGCCGAGCACCAGGAGCGGCAGCCCGATCAAGGTCACCGACAGGCCGATGCCGGCCGCCACGAGGGTGACCACAAGAACGAACACGGGCACGGCCAGGGGCAGGGTCGTGAGGGTGTACGCGCTGTCACGGCCGAGCTGCCGCAGCCAGGAGGGGGCGTCCATCAAGGCACCCTCTCCCCTCAGATCACTCACCTGGCTCATGATGTCGCTCCGATCATCGCAGTGCGCGGAGCGAACCAGCGGTTGGCGGCTGGCGTGAACATGGCGTTCAACGCCGCGACGACGGCGCAGACGTGGACCACGCGGCTGGTCGCGAAGATCCATTCCAGTGCGGAGAAGTCGATGCCGGCCCGCGTGCTCCCCGCGAGCAGCCACTCGACCGGGCCGATGAGCAACGAGCCCAGGCCCGCCACCCCCAGGAGGCCGGTCAGTATCCAGCGGGCCGCGTTGGAGCCGCCGCGCATGCGCTGGGCCAGGAAGATCGCGAGGCCGAAGACGGTGAAGCGGACCAGGAGGTTGGCCACCAGCTGGTCGGTGGTCAGGTCCGACTCGGCGTAGCCGTGGGCGATGGCCAGCCCGGTCTCGTAGATGCCCGCGACGACCGCGAGAAGCCACAGCCCGTGGGCGCGGCGTACGGCGAGCGGTGGTTGGTGGTTCGGGTCCATGGCTCAACGCTGCGGCACGGGGGTGGTGACCGGCGATGGTGCTACCCGGTCAGTCCGGCGTCGGCCGCCCAGACGGATGTCGCATCGTGCGCCCGTACCGTGGGTGCATGGCGGGGTCTCGCCGGCTTCAAGGGTGCGCAGCGCTCGCCGCTGTCGCGGCAGTCCTGACCGGGTGCTCGGACTCGGGTGATCGCGTCGAGTCTCGGGAGCGCGCTGCGGACGCGACTCCCTCGCGCTCCGGTACGACGACACTGTACCACCCGCGTCCCCGGTTCCGGCACCGGCTGATGCGCTGGCTGTGGTCGGTCATGCGACGAGACCCCAGCTGGACCTCACTGCGGCCGAGGCCCGGGGGCTAACGTCAGGCCACTTCACGCGATGGCGCGGGATGCGGGTGCTCCGAGGGCTGCCGGCCAGAGCCGCGGTCGCCGCGGTCGAGAAGGACGGGCGGACCCTGGCCGTCGTACCCCTCGAGGCGGTCGGGCCGACTGTTGTCGCCGCGCTAGTCGACGGGGTGGACCCGGTCCGTGATCGTCCGGGCGCCCGCGACCTGCTCGTCGTGGGTGACCTGATGCTCACCCGTGGAGTCCGCGACCCCGCGGCGGCGCTCGCACCGATGACACCGTTTCTGCGTGGCGCGGACCTGACCGTCGGCAACCTGGAGAGCACTCTCTCGACCCGCGGCGAGCCCACCCAGGGCGGGGACTCGTTCGGGGCCGACCCGGCGCTGCTCGGTCCTTTGCGCCGTGCCGGGTTCGACGCGGTGTCACTCGCGAACAACCATGCCGGTGACTTCGGCGACCCGGCGCTGCTCGACACGATCGGCACGCTCGTCCGCGGCCGGGTGGCGCCCTTCGGGGCCGGCCGGGACATCGTCTCCGCCTCCCGGCCGGCGATCCTCGAGCGCGGCGGCGTGCGGTTCGGCTTCGTCGGGTTCAACGCCATCGGCGAGACACCGAGAGCAGGAGCTGCGACTCCCGGAGTGCTCTCGGTCCGGATGCCGCCCAGGACCGGACCCCTGGTGCAGGCAGACCTCGATCACGTGCTTCGTGTCGTACGCCGCACGGCCCGACAAGCCGACGTCGTGGTGGCGCTTCCGCACTGGGGCACGCAGTACACCCACGTTCCTGAGCCCGTCCAGCGTCGGGTCGGACGCGCGCTGGTTATCGCTGGCGCTGACCTCGTCGTGGGTGGTCATCCGCACTGGGTGCAGGGGGTCGACTCCGTCCGGGGCGTGCCGCTGCTGCACTCTCTGGGCAACTTCGTCTTCGACATGGACTTCATGGAGCAGACAATGCAGGGAGTGACCCTGGAGGCGACGTTCTGGGGCAGGGAACTCAAGGCAGTTCGCCTGGTGCCGTACCGAATGGACGCGATGACGTTCGCGCCCAGGAGGGTCCGCGGGGCAGCCGGAGCAGGGATCCTCGCGGACGTGTGGGCCAACAGCACCGGCCCGTACGCCGCTCGCTGAACCTCGGTGATGGGAGGACGGCTCACTGCGGGGCGAGCCAGCTCACCACGGTTCGGGCCACCCGCTCCAGCTGAGCCCTCTCGACGACGGCCGGGACGTCGCCTGCGGAGTGGTAGCCGGCGTACGGCGTGCTGCCGAGCCGCACACCCGGGAGCCCGGCACGCACGAAGGACCAGTGGTCGCTGGCCCGGTTGTCGGTCTGCGCATCAGCCCGTACGCCGGCGCGCCGGGCCGCGGCCAGCAGCTGGGCCCGGATCGCGTCCGGCCCGCGCGCGCTGCTGATCGGCACCACGCTGCCGATGCCCACGCGGTCCAACGAGACCATCCCGCGCAGCGTTCTCAGCTCGGCAGCCGAGAGGCCGGCCACGTAGGCCCGCGAGCCGTAGTGGTGGTCGTCATCGCCGGGACCTCGGGGCTCCTCGGACCCGAAGGCGACCACCGCGACCGGGAGCCTGGTGCGCCTCTCCGCCACCGCCTCCGCAACGGCCAGCAGGACACCGATGCCGGAGGCGTTGTCCTCGGCCCCGGGAGCCTGCGGAACTGTGTCCAGGTGGGCCCCGACCACGAGCCACGCTTCGCCGGGGCGCACGTCCTTGCGGGTCGCGACCAGGTTGACCGACCGCCCGGCGGGCACCGGCACGCCCCAGGACACGCCCGCCGGGGTGTGGAAGGGCTGGCGCCGAATCTCCCAGCCGAGGGCGGAGAGCCGCCGTTCGACCCAGGCAGCCGCGCGGAAGTAGGCGGGCGAGGTCCCGGGGCGGGGTCCTACTTGGCCGGCGAGGTGTCGCACCGCGGCCATCGCCGTCCCCGGCCTGACGAGGTCGGGTTCGGCTGGCGGGTCAGCCGAGTCAGCGGTTGGAAAGGTGGCCGGAGAGGTGGCCGGAGAGGTGGCCGGGGAGGCGGCCGGGGAGGTGTCCGGGGAGGTGTCCGGGGAGGAGGTCGGGCTTGAGGCGCTGGTCGAACCCGCGGGTTCGGGCGACGTGGCCTCAGGGGCCGAGGAGCACGCGGCGAGGCCCACCAGGGTCGTCAGGGTTGCCAGTGAGGCCGTGATCCGGGCCATGTCACAAGTCAACGTCCCCACACAAGTCAGTCAAGCCGTCCAGGCTGCGCCCCAACTCCACAAATGTTGGCGCAGGACGTTGGGTTTGGCGTTTCAGACGTCCGGATCCCACAAATGTGGAGTTGCGACGGGCGTACGTGCTGCTGGCTGTCGGACCAGACAAATGTGGGCCGTGGCCCGGGAACAAAGCTGGGTGCGCGCTCGTTGTGCGGATGTAGCAAAGTTGAGTTGATCCGACTCAAGTTATTTGTCAGACTCGCCGCAACGGCGCAGGATGGCTCGAGGCCGGTCAAGGCAACCAGTCCGGCACGACACAAGTCCGGCACGACGCAAGTCCGCACCACCCAGACATTCGTATCAAACGAAAGGTTCACACTCATGGCACGAGCGGTCGGTATCGACCTCGGCACGACGAACTCCGTCGTGGCCGTCCTCGAAGGTGGAGAACCCACCGTCATTGCAAACGCAGAAGGCGCACGGACCACCCCGTCGGTCGTTGCCTTCGCCAAGTCCGGCGAGGTCCTCGTCGGTGAGGTCGCCAAGCGGCAGGCCGTCACCAACATCGACCGCACGATCCGCTCAGTCAAGCGCCACATGGGCACCGACTGGAACGCCAAGATCGATGACAAGGACTTCAACGCCCAGCAGATCAGCGCCTTCGTGCTGCAGAAGCTCAAGCGCGACGCGGAGGCCTACCTCGGCGAGACCGTGACCGACGCGGTGATCACCGTGCCGGCGTACTTCTCCGACTCCCAGCGCCAGGCGACCAAGGAGGCCGGCGAGATCGCGGGCCTCACCGTGAGCCGGATCGTCAACGAGCCGACCGCGGCCGCGCTGGCCTACGGCCTCGACAAGGGCGAGTCCGACCAGACCATCCTCGTCTTCGACCTCGGTGGCGGCACGTTCGACGTGTCCCTGCTCGAGATCGGTGAGGGTGTCGTCGAGGTCAAGGCGACCAGCGGCGACAACCACCTCGGTGGTGACGACTGGGACGCCAAGGTCGTCGACTGGATGGTCAAGAAGTTCCAGGGCAACAACGGGGTCGACCTGAGCAAGGACAAGATCGCGTTGCAGCGGCTCAACGAGGCCGCCGAGAAGGCGAAGATCGAACTGTCCTCCAGCAGCGAGACCACCATCCACCTGCCCTACATCACCCATGGTGAGTCCGGCCCGCTGCACTTCGAGGAGAAGCTGACCCGGAGCGAGTTCCAGAAGCTCACCTCGGACCTGCTCGACCGCACCAAGTCGCCCTTCAAGCAAGTGATCAAGGATGCCGGGCTCGACGTGAGCAAGATCGACCACGTCGTGCTCGTGGGTGGCTCGACCCGGATGCCCGCCGTCGCGGACGTCGTACGCGAGCTCACCGGCGGCAAGGAGCCCAACAAGGGCGTCAACCCGGACGAGGTCGTGGCCATCGGTGCTGCGCTGCAGGCCGGCGTACTCAAGGGTGAGGTCAAGGACGTCCTCCTCCTCGACGTGACGCCGCTGAGCCTCGGCATCGAGACCAAGGGCGGCGTGATGACCACGCTGATCGAGCGCAACACCACGATCCCGACCAAGCGCTCGGAGATCTTCACCACCGCTGACGACAACCAGCCCTCGGTGGAGATCAAGGTCGCGCAGGGCGAGCGTCAGATGTGGGCGCACAACCAGCCGCTCGGCAACTTCGAGCTGACCGGTCTGCCCCCGGCTCCGCGTGGTGTCCCGAAGATCGAGGTCACCTTCGACATCGACGCCAACGGCATCGTGCACGTGTCCGCCAAGGACCAGGGCACGGGCAAGGAACAGTCGATGACGATCTCCGGTGGCAGCGCGCTGTCGAAGGACGAGATCGACCGGATGATCACGGATGCGGAGAAGTTCGCGGAGGAGGACGCCAGGCGTCGCGAGGCCGTGGAGTCCCGCAACCAGGCCGACTCGCTCGTCTACTCGACGGAGAAGTTCCTCTCCGAGAACGACGACAAGCTCCCCGACGAGATCAAGACGGAGGTCCGTTCCGACCTCGACGACCTGAAGAAGCTGCTCGAGGATCCCGACACGGACAACGACGCCTTCACCGCGGCCATCACCAAGCTGGGTGAGTCCAGCCAGAAGATGGGCGCTGCGATCTATGCCGCGTCTGAGGCTGCGTCAGCCGCCGAGGGCACCGCGTCCGGCGAGCCCGGCGCGGCCACCGGTGAGGGGGACGACGACGTTGTCGACGCCGAGATCGTGGACGAGGACGCGGCTGAGACGAAGGGTGAGGACGGGGAGTCCAAGTGACGTCGTCACCCGACGAGCCCTTGGAGAAGCCTCGTTCCTCGGCTCCTCAGGAACCACCGCTCGAGACGCCCGAGGAGTCTCCTCAGGCGCCACCGGCGGGGCCTGACCTCGAGGGCGCGACGGCTGATGACGCGACGGCTGGGGGCGCGCAGGAGACTGCGCGTCCCCAGCCGGGGTCGCCGACCGGGTCCGGTCGACGGCCTGGAGGCGACCCGGAGGTCCACCCGGACGAGTCCGGGAGCTTCGGTGACCAGGACGCGGAGCCCGACGGTGTCGATGGCGGCCCGGACCTGGCGGCCAGCGACGAGCTGATCCTGACCCAGACGGCCCTCGCCGAGCGCACGCTGGACCTGCAGCGACTGCAGGCCGAGTTCCTCAACTACAAGCGCCGGGTCGAGCGCGACCGTGACCTGGTCAGGCAGAACGCCACCTTCTCCGTGCTCAGTGGGCTGCTGCCGGTGCTCGACGACATCGACCGCGCACGAGAGCACGGCGAGCTCGAGGGTGGCTTCAAGGCCGTGGCGGACTCACTGGAGCGCATCGTCTCCTCGCTCGGACTGACCAAGTACGGCGCCAGCGGGGATGAGTTCGATCCCAACATCCACGAGGCGCTGATGCATGGCCACTCACCGGACGTCACGACCACCGCGGTCGACGTGGTCGCCCAACCGGGTTATCGGATCGGTGACCGCGTCGTACGCGCGGCCAAGGTCACCGTGCTGGATCCTGAATGAGCTAGAACGACGGAGATGGAGAGGAGACCCGCTTTGATCACGGGCTTGCTGCACGCCAGCCGCGTAGGCACCTCGCCGACACGGCGCAAGGCGCCGTCGTCGCAGACCTCCTCCATGCACTTCGGCCGTGTCTGCTCTCTCCGCCTGCGGAGGAGGTGAGCATGGTCAACAACGCTGACTGGGCCAACAAGGACTTCTACAAGGTCCTCGGCGTGGCCAAGGACGCCGACCAGGCGGCCATCAAGAAGGCCTACCGGAAGCTGGCCCGGGAGTTCCACCCCGACGGGCACCCGGGGGACAAGTCCGCCGAGGACCGGTTCAAGCAGGTCGCCGAGGCCTACGATGTGGTGGGTGACGCCGACAAGCGCAAGCAGTACGACGAGATGCGCTCGATGTTCGCCGGTGCAGGTGCCGGCGGGTTCGGGCGCGGGTTCCCCGGTGGCTTCGGTGGCCAGACGTCCGGTGGGGCAGGCGGATTCGACATCTCCGACCTCTTCGGCGACCTGTTCAACCGCGGCGGCGGCGGCGGGGGCTTCGGCGGCCGGTCCCAGGCGCCGCGAGCCGCTCGCGGTGCGGACCTCGAGACCGAGACCACGCTGGACTTCGCCGACGCCCTGAACGGTTCGACGATCAGCCTGCGGCTCAGCTCGGACGCACCGTGCCCGACGTGCTCCGGAACGGGCGGCAAGCCCGGCACCCGTCCCCACGTGTGCGGTACGTGCGAGGGAGCCGGCGTCGTGGTCAGCTCGGTCGGTGGGGGGTTCTCGATGAACGAGACCTGTCCGGAGTGTCACGGCCGCCAGCTGGTGTACTCCGAGGCCTGCCCCACCTGCCACGGGTCTGGGCGCGGGATGTCCAGCCGCACCATCTCCGCGCGCATCCCTGCCGGCGTCAAGGACGGACAGCGCATCCGCCTCAAGGGCAAGGGCGCAGCGGGCGAGAACGGCGGGCCGCCGGGCGACCTCCTGGTCACCGTGCACGTTCGTCCACACCGCATCTTCGGCCGCAAGGGCGACAACCTGACCCTCGAGGTGCCGGTCACGTTCGACGAGGCCGCCCTCGGTGCGGAGATCAAGGTGCCCACCCTGGGTGGGCCTCCGGTCACCCTCCGGATTCCACCCGGGACTCCCAACGGGCGGGTGATGCGGGTCCGTGGCCGCGGCGCTACGCGCAAGGACGGGACCAAGGGCGACCTGCTGGTCACAGTCGACGTGCAGGTGCCGACGAACCTGGACGAGGCCACGAGCGAGGCGATCACGGCGTACCGCGTGGCGCGGAAGGGTGAGGACCCTCGCGCCGGCCTCTTCCAAGGCGGCGTGTGATGCCCACCCAGGGCTCCGGAGTCGGACGGGGAATCGGGCGGGGAGGCGGGCGGGCTCGCGGCTCCCGCGTACCGGGACCGACAGCCCCGGTCTACGTGATCAGCGTGGCCGCGGAGCTGACCGGCCTTCATCCCCAGACCCTGCGCCAGTACGATCGCGTCGGTCTGGTCTCACCTGGTCGCACCGGTGGCGGCGGTCGCCGCTACTCGCTGCGCGACATCGAGCTGCTGCGTGAGGTGGCGGAGCTCACCGCGTCCGGGATCGGCCTCGAGGGCGTACGCCGCATCCTCGAGCTCGAGCACCAGGTGGCGGCCCTGCGTTTGCGCAACACCGAGCTGCGCAGCCAGATCGCCGAGCTGCAGCGGGCCCTCGAGGTCACCATGACCTCGCTCAAGGAGCGCCGGCCGAACCTTCCGGCCCTCCGGCCCCAGGGGCCGATCAGCCGCCTCGACGACCTTCTCTGACCCGGCCGACGCGGTCCTCACGTGGGCCGTCGCGGGAGGATGAGCGTGCTCAGCGTCTCAGTGACCTCTCGCTGATCCAGCAGTTAGTCTCAGCGACGGCCCGCGTCCCCAGAGCGTCCCCCAGAGTGGGTGCAGCCGTGGGTGCAGGCGCGGGTGCGGCAGAGGGTGGGTGAGAGATGGCGCTGGAGATCGACTGGTTCTTCCAAGACGTCGACTTGCTGCACTTGCTCTCCGTGCCGATCTTCACCGGTGTTGTGGGGTGGCTGATCAACTGGACCGGCCTGATGATGCTCTTCTCGCCGGTGCGCTTCCACGGGGTGACCGTTCCCGGAATGCGCCAGCTCTCCCGCGCGCTGCCGCGCAAGCTGCAAGAGGTCCCCGGCATCCTCCAGGGCGGCCTCGGCTGGCAGGGGATCGTGCCGGCGCGGGCCGCGAAGATGGGCAGCATCGCCGTGGACAAGGCGATCGCCAAGCTCGGCACCCCGAAGGAGTTCTACCAGCAGCTCGAGCCCGATCAGATCGCCGAGCACATCGTGAAGGTCTTCGAGCCCGAGATGCCCGCGATGATCGAGGACATCATGCGGCGCGAGCACCCGACGCTGTGGCGGGACCTCCCGGCCCGTGCGCGGCAGACCGTCATCGCCCGGGTCCAGGGGCAGCTGCCGGTCGTCGTACGCACCGTGACCGACGAGATCGGTCGCCACATCGACCAGCTGCTCGACCCCAAGATCATGGTGATCAACCATTTCCAGAAGAATCCCGCCCTGGTGGTGCGGATCTTCCGCGACTTCGGCCAGCGGGAGCTGAACCTGATGGTGCTGTTCGGGTTCATCTTCGGATTCGGGCTCGGCATCCCCGTCGCGGTGCTCGACCACTGGTTCGGGCAGTGGTGGCTGCTGCCCGTGCTCGGCGTGATCGTCGGCTGGGTCACCAACGCGCTGGGCATGTGGCTGATCTTCGAGCCGCCGGAACCGCGCCGGATCCTGGGCATCAAGGTGCACGGGCTGTTCCTCCGTCGCCAGGCCGAGGCAGCTGAGGTGTACGCGCGGATCATCGCCGACGACGTGATCACGCTGGAGAACATCGGTGACTTCCTCCTCGATGGCCCGCGTGGCGACCGCACCCAGCAGATGCTGGCGGATGCGATGCGACCAGCCATCGACGGCGCGGCCGGCCCGGCCCGCGGGGCCGTGCGCGTGGCCGTCGGGAGCCGGCGTTTCGACAACATCCGCGAAGCCGTGGCGCTGGAGGCGGTGGACCGCACGATCAAGCCGTTCAAGGACCCGGAGTTCAGCCGGCTGCAGTCGCAGAAGATCTACAACCTGGTCGCCACCCGGACCAAGGAGCTGCCGCCCCGGGACTTCGTGGAGATGATGCGCGCGGCGATCAGGGAGGACGAGTGGATGCTCTACGCACACGGGGCGATCATGGGCTTCGGCGGCGGCCTCCTGCACCTGGCGCTCTTCGGCGTGGGAGGAGCGCGGTGACCGGACCCGAAGATGGACCCGAGGAAGGTGCCGTTCCGGGACGGCTCACGACGCCGGCCCTCTGGGACGAAGCGGTCGAGGCGCTGCCCGGCGTGGCCCGGATCGCCGCGACTGCCTGGGCCCGATCGGCGGCATGGACCCTGGGTTCCGGGGTCCGCTCCGGCAAGCTCTTCGTGCGTGCGTTGACCGATCCGGCGACAGCGGGGGAGCTCGTCCAGGAGGTGGCCCGTGACGTGGCCGAGGCCACCCGCACCGTCAGCGACGTGGCCCGCGCGATCTCCACCGGGGTGCCCATCCCCAGGGCGCTGCTTGATGCCACGGTCTCGCTCTCCTCAGCGGTGCTGTCCGACAGCACGCCTCGCGAACCCGGGCCCGATTCCCGGCCTGACTCCGGGCCTGACTCCGGGCCTGACTCCGGGCCTGATTCGGAGCAGAGCCTGCGCGAACGCGGCGAGAGCCTGCTGCGGCGCTCGCGTGATGTGTGGAGCGAGGAGGAGACACACCCGGCGTACGCCCGGATCCTCGACGACCTGGCTCCGGACGAGGCACGCATCCTGCTCCTGTTGCTGCGGGGTGGACCGCAACCCTCGGTCGACGTACGCACGGGCGGGCCGGTCGGTCTGGTCAGCTCGGCGCTGGTGGCGCCGGGGATGTCGATGATCGGCGCCCGGGCCGGCTGCCGCTACCTCGACGAGGTGCCGGCGTACCTCAACAACCTGTTCCGGCTGGGCCTGATCTGGTTCTCGCGCGAGCAGCTCGAGGATCCGCTCGAGTACCAGGTCGTCGAGGCGCAACCCGACGTCCTCGCGGCGATGCACTCGGTGCGCTTCCCCAAGGTCGTACGCCGCAGCATCCACCTCACGCCATTCGGGACCGGCTTCTGCCGGGCCTGCCTGGTCGACCCCGAGGAGACGGCCACCCTGCCGGTGCACCAGATCCCGGAGGAGTAGCGAGGGTGCTGGATTCACCGGACGACCGGTGAATCCAGACATTGTCGGCCGATGCTTCGGCCCACAACGCCCGGACTCGGCCGACGACCCTGTCCGAGATCGGACGTCGGCAGGCTGCGTCAATGGTCGGCGGGTGCCCAGCGAGACGACCCGCAGGAGGGTGAGCTGACCAGCCCGGAGTTGCTCTGCGAATTGCCATGCGCCCACCGGGACCTTTGGAGGTAGGCCCCGGTGGGCGCAAGGATGGTTCGTGTGGAGCAGGATCAGAGGATGGCCCTCTTCAGGATGGCCCTCTTCAGGATCGCGCTCTGCGAGTCGTCCGCTGCGCTGGCAGCGGGAGCCATCGTACCGAGCGCGAGCACGGAGAGAAGAACGGCTGCGATGAGAGCCTTGACGCGGACACGAATTCTGCTCATTTGATACTCCTTGGAGGGGTTGCGGTAGGTGTCACTATTAATATCCACCTCGCGGCTAATGGGCGATGGTCTGTTCGGGTCATCTTTACCGCACTAGTCCGAAATAGTCGGATATAACCGGTCGTATCACCGCAAGCAGCCCTATCGTGGGCCAGTTTCGCTCTGGTGGCGCGCTAGACCAGGCGGTGGAGAATGGTGCTGCTTGGCGTGGCGGTCTTGCGCGGCGGGGTCCAGATCCGCTAGGGGGGCTCGATTAGCGAGGCCACAAAGCCGCTTTTGCGGCATTTTCGCCTTTGAGTTGTCGCCGCCCGAACATTTTGACAAAGTTGAGTGGAATGGGCTCAACTTTGTAGGCGTTCATCCAACAGCAACAGCAACAGATCCGTAGACACAGGAGAACAAACGCCGTGGACGCTTCCAAGCTCACCTCGCGCAGCGTCGAGGTGATCAACGCCGCCAGCACGCTCGCCGTCAACGAGGGCAACCCCCAGGTTGACCCGGTGCACCTCGCCGTCGCCCTGATGCGCCAGGAGCGGGGGATCACCCCTTCCCTCCTGGACCGGACCGGCGCCGACGTGGCCGAGATCAGCCGCGCGTTCGACCAGTCCCTGCGGACCCTGCCCCGCGCCTCTGGGTCGACCGTGCAGACGCCGGCAGCCGCGCCCGCCCTCACCCGGGTGCTCGCGAAGGCGCTCGACCTGATGACCGAGATGAACGACGACTACGTCGCGACCGAGCACCTGCTGCTCGCTCTCGTCGTGGTCGACACCCCCGTCAGGTCCCTGCTTGACGCCGCCGGGGCCAGCGAGTTGGCGTTGCGCGAGGCGATCACGGCCGTCCGGGGAAACCGCCGAGTGACAAGCCAGGAGGCCGAGGCGACCTACGAGGCGCTCGAGAAGTACGCCGTCGACCTGACTGCCCGTGCCGAGGAGGGCAAGCTCGACCCGGTCATCGGCCGTGACGCCGAGATCCGCCGGGTGGTCCAGGTGCTGTCCCGGCGTACCAAGAACAACCCGGTGCTGATCGGTGAGCCCGGCGTCGGCAAGACCGCTGTCGTCGAAGGCCTGGCCCAGCGGGTGGTAGCGGGCGACGTACCCGACTCACTCAAGGGCAAGCGTGTCCTGAGCCTTGACCTGGCCGCGATGGTCGCCGGTGCGAAGTACCGCGGCGAGTTCGAGGAGCGCCTCAAGGCGGTGCTCGAGGAGATCAAGAGCGCCGAAGGACAGATCATCACCTTCATCGACGAGCTGCACACGGTCGTCGGGGCGGGTGCTGGAGGCGACTCGGCGATGGACGCAGGCAACATGCTCAAGCCGATGCTCGCTCGCGGTGAGCTGCACCTGATCGGTGCGACGACCCTGGATGAGTACCGGCAGCGGATCGAGAAGGACCCCGCGCTGGAGCGCCGTTTCCAGCAGGTCTTCGTTGGCGAGCCAACCGTCGAGGACACCGTCGCGATCCTGCGAGGCCTGCAGGAGAAGTACGAGGCGCACCACGGCGTGAAGATCACCGACGCCGCCCTGGTGGCCGCCGCGATGCTCTCCGACCGCTACATCTCCGGCCGCCAGCTGCCCGACAAGGCGATCGACCTGGTCGACGAGTCGGCCTCGCGCCTCCGGATGGAGATCGAGAGCTCGCCGGTGGAGATCGATCAGCTTCGCCGCGCGGTGGACCGGATGAAGATGGAGGAGCTCGCGCTCGAGCGCGAGTCCGACGAGGCCTCCAAGGACCGCCTCGAGCGGCTGCGCGCCGACCTCGCCGACAGGGAGGAGGAACTGCGCGGTCTCGAGATCCGCTGGGAGCGCGAGAAAGCTTCGCTCGAGGGGTCCGGAGAGCTGCGCAAGCAGATCGACGAGCTGCGCTCCGAGGCCGAGCGCCTCCAGCGCTCGGGCGATCTCGGTGCCGCGTCGGAGATCCTCTACGGGCGCATCCCCGCCCTGGAGAAGCAGATCGAGGGTGCAGAGGCCGCGGAGTCGATCGAGGACCCGATGGTCCGCGAGGAGGTCGGGCCCGAGGAGATCGCCGAGGTCGTCGAGGCGTGGACCGGCATCCCGACAGGTCGGTTGCTCGAGGGGGAGACCGCGAAGCTGCTGCGGATGGAGGAGATCATCGGTCAGCGGCTCGTGGGACAACGGCGCGCAGTCTCAGCCGTCTCGGACGCCGTACGACGATCGCGGGCCGGCATCTCCGACCCCAACCGGCCGACCGGCTCGTTCCTGTTCCTCGGGCCGACCGGTGTCGGCAAGACCGAGCTGGCCAAGTCGCTGGCGGACTTCCTCTTCGACGACGAGCGCGCGATCGTGCGCATCGACATGAGCGAGTACGGCGAGAAGCACTCGGTCTCCCGGCTCGTCGGTGCACCCCCCGGTTACGTCGGGTACGACGAGGGCGGCCAGCTGACCGAGGCAGTGCGACGCCGGCCCTACTCCGTCGTACTCCTGGACGAGGTAGAGAAGGCACACCCCGAGGTCTTCGACATCTTGCTGCAGGTCCTCGACGACGGACGGCTCACCGACGGCCAGGGCCGCACGGTCGACTTCCGCAACACCCTGCTGATCCTGACCAGCAACCTCGGCTCGAACTACCTGGTCGACCCGACCCTGGACGACGAGAAGAAGCGCGACTCCGTGCTGGCGGTCGTCCGGCAGGCGTTCAAGCCGGAGTTCCTCAACCGGCTCGACGAGGTCGTGATGTTCGACGCGCTCGGCAAGGACGAGCTCGCGCACATCGTCGACCTGCAGCTCGCGGCGTTCGACGCCCGGCTGGCCCCGCGGAGGATCACCGTCACGGTGACCGAGGCGGCGCGCCAGTGGCTCACCGAGCACGGCTTCGACCCGGCGTACGGCGCCAGGCCGCTGCGCAGGCTCGTGCAGACCGCCATCGGTGACCCGCTCGCCCGGATGCTGATCGGAGGCGAGGTCACCGACGGCCAGCAAGTCACGGTGGACCATGTGGAGGGCGCTGCGGACCTCCTCCTCACCGGCGAGTGACGGTCCGCGGGGGTTCGGTTGATTCAATGGCCTCATGAGTGACCAACGGAGCAACTCGGGGAAGCCCGCACGCCCACGGCAGCTGACCATGGCGTGCGGGTTCGTGATCGGCGGGTCGATCTTCCTTGTGCTCTCGATCTTCGACGCCTTCACGACCCTCAACTCAGTCGAGATGCGTGACGAGATCACCGAGGTGGTCTCCTCGTCGACAGGTGAGGGCCTCGGGCTCACCCTCGGCGAGGCGAGGTCGGTCATGCGCGTTGGCCTGATGGTCGCGGCGGCCTGTGCCGCAGCGGCCGCCGTACTCGGTGTGTACGCCCTCCAGGGCAGCCGCCCCGCCCGGTTGGGGCTGAGCGTCCTGGCTGTCCCGATCCTGCTGACGGCTCCGCTGACCGGCGGGTTGATGGGTGCACTGGTCGGTGCGGCGACCATGATGCTGTGGAGCGGTCCCGCCCGGGACTGGTACGCCGGCCGTCCCGTCCGCAGCCTCGAGCCGCCGTCGCGACAGTCACACCCGGGTCCCTGGGAGGAGACGATGCCGTCTCCCGAGGACCGCAACCGGGGGCACCAGTCGCCCCCGGACGCGCCACGCGTCGATCCGCCCGTTCCCCCGGCGGACGATCGCCCGGCCGATGCCTCCCAGACGGGCACCCGGCCCGCCTCGTCCCTCTCCACCGCTGGCTCATCGACCGCACCGGTGGCGACAACCGGGTTCGGAGAGCGATCGACTCAGCTCGCCGAGCCGCAGGCCCCGGCCTGGAGGCCGACGTACGACCAGGTGGCGCGCGGGAGTGCAGTGCCTGTGACGGTCAAGATCGCATGCGTGCTGACCTGGGTCTTCTCCGGGCTGGTGGCCTTGCTCTACCTCGGCATGCTTCTCGCCCTGATCTTTGTTCAGGACCGGATCGTGGACCTCGTGCTCGACTCCCCGAGGTGGCAAAGCTCCAACCTGGACCAGGACGTGCTCCTGCCTGTCCTCTGGCTCGGTTGCCTGATGTTCCTCGCCTGGTCCCTCTCTGCCGGCTTCTTCGCCTGGTTCGCGTGGCGCCGCCACAATTGGGCCCGGTGGCTGCTCGCTGTGAGCGCCGCAGCGACCCTGCTGGCCGGGTTCTTCGCCATCCCACTGGGCGTGTTGCACCAGGTGGCGGCAGTTCTGACGATCGCGGGGCTGTTCAGTGCGGCCGCTCGGGCGTGGTACGCCCGGGATCCCTGGTCGTCGGGTCCGCCACCTGGAACTCCGCCGCTTCCGCCGCCGGGTCAGGCCGGCTGGCACGATGGCCCGCCAACGCCGGACCGCTACCCCTCTGGCCCGCCCCAGCCGGGCCCTGACCAGGAACAGCCACCGCCTGCCCGTTCACCCAAGGGACAGGCACCCCAGGGACAGGCACCCCAGGGTCAGGCACCCCGACCCGGGGGCAAGCCTCCGGTCTGGTAGCCCGCCGCGCTTGCGCTCGGGCTCAGGCGCGCAGGTCGGCCGACTGCAGCCGCCGGACGCCCTCGACGAGGAGATCCTGCTGCTTGCAGAACGCCCAGCGGATCAGGTGCCGACCGTGGGCCGAGTTGTCCTCGTAGAACACCTGCGTCGGAATCGCCACGACCTGGGCCCGGGCCGCCAGGGCGGTGCAGAACGCCTTCCCGTCGGGATAGCCGAGCGTCGAGACGTCCGTCGTCACGAAGTAGGTGCCTTGCGGGACGTGCACCTCCAACCCGAGAGAGTCCAGGCCCTCGCACAGGAAGTCACGCCGGTGGGACAGGTCGTCGCGGAGCCGCTCGTGGAACGGGCCCTCGTGGTCGAGCGCGTGGGCGATGGCGGGCTGGAGCGGTGCCCCTGAGGAGAACGAGAGCCAGTTCTTCGCGCCCTCCACCGCTGCCACGAGATCGGCCGGCCCGGTGGCCCACCCGACCTTCCAGCCGGTGAACGAGAAGGTCTTGCCCGAGCTGGAGATCGCAAGGGTCCGCTCGAACATCCCGGGGAGCGTAGCGATCGGCACATGGTCGTGGTCGTCGAAGGTGAGGTGCTCGTAGACCTCGTCGGAGACGACGATGAGGTCGTGGCGTCGGGCGACCTCCGCGACAGCGGCGAGCTCGGCCGCGTCGAGCACACGGCCGGTCGGGTTGTGCGGGCTATTGAGGAGGATCATCCGGGTGCGTTCGGTCACCGCTGCCTCGAGCTCGTCCGCGTCCAGCCGGTAGTCGGGTGCGCGCAGGGTCACCGGGCGTCGTACGCCGCCGGCGAACTGAATCATGGCGCGGTAGCTGTCGTAATAGGGCTCGCAGACCACCACCTCGTCGCCAGGGTCGACCAGACCGAGCATGGCGCCGGCGATCGCCTCGGTGGCGCCGGTGGTGACCACCACCTGCTCGGGGGAGAGGTCGAGCCCGTAGTGGCGCTTCTGGTGCCCGATGATCGCGGCCACGAGCTCCGGCGCCCCGCGCCCCGGCGCGTACTGGTTGCGCCCCGCCCGCATCGCGTCGTACGCCGCCTCGACGACCGACGCAGGCCCGCTCTCGTCAGGGAAGCCCTGTCCGAGATTGACCGATCCCGTCCGTACGGCGAGGGCGGACATCTCCGAGAAGATCGTGCTGCCCACGCCGCGGAGCCGCTCGGCGGATCTGCTGTCCCTTCTGGTCCTGTGCTGAGTCACGCTCCGAACCTAACGCCCGGGTCGGTGGTCGAGGACCGGTACCCTCCGCCGCATGGTTCTGAGTGCTGCCGCCGATCCCGATCTCGCCCGCGACGTGGACGCCTGCTGCCGCCTGACCGGGGAGTTCGTCCTCCGCTCGGGCCAGGTGGCCTCGGAGTACTTCGACAAGTACCTGTTCGAGGCCGACCCCGTCCTGCTGGGACGCGTGGTGGCCCAGATGATTGACCTCCTCCCCGAGGGCACCGAGCTGCTCGGTGGCCTGGAGCTGGGCGGGGTGCCGATCGCGACCGTGCTGAGTGCTCGCTCCGGGTTGCCGGCGCTGTTCGTGCGCAAGCAGGCCAAGGAGTACGGCACCTGCAAGCTCGCCGAGGGCCCCTCCTTCAGGGACCGAAGAGTGACTCTCGTCGAAGACGTCATCACCACCGGGGGCGCCGTACGTGATGCCACCCGAGAGCTGCGCGAGGCCGGAGCGGTCGTGGAGACCGTGATCTGCGCGATCGACCGCAGCCCCGAGGGATCGAACCCGCTCGCGGACGTCGGCCTCGACGTGCGACCGGTGCTGACCAAGGCCCAGCTCGACGCCGCCCGGGGCTAGCTTTCGGAGGCCTAGAGCCGGGGCTGGAGCCGGGGTGGAGCAGGGTCAGCGCTCGCGGGACTCTGCAGAAGCCTGCCGGCGGTGCTTCCACCACTCGTAGGCGATGGGGATGACCGAGAAGGCGAGGATCACGATGATCGCCTTGTCGATGTTCTCGCCCAGGCCCGGGAAGCTGCGGCCGAGGAAGTAGCCCATCAGCGTGATGCTGAGCACCCACAGCGTCGCGCCCACGGCGCTCCAGACGAAGAAGCGATCCCTCCTCATCTGGGTCACGCCGGCCACCACGGTGATGTAGGTGCGCACGAACGGCACGAACCTGCCGATCACCAGTGCCTTGTTGCCGTGCTTGTCGAAGAAGGCGTTGGTCTCGTCGAAGTACTTGCGTTTGAGGATCCGGCCGTCGCGCTCGTAGAGAGGTGGCCCGATCCAGCGACCGATCTCGTAGCCCAGCACGTTGCCCGCGAAGCCGGCGCCGATCAGCAGCAGCATGGCGAGCAGGAGGTCGGTCACGTGCGGACCCGGGACGATGCCATCGCGGGAGGCCACGAACAGGCCGATCGCGAACAGCAGGGTGTCGCCCGGCAGGAACGGGAAGAACAGGCCGCACTCCACGAGCACGATCAGCAGGCTCACCCAGAAGAACCAGGGGCCGAACTGGTCGAGCAGCCAGTTCGGATCCATCCAGTCGATTCCGAACATCAGGGGTTGCAGGCCGGCCACGTCCCGAGACTATCCGGGGCACCCGACACCCAGTCGCGCGCGCCTACCCTTGCGCCTGTGGGCCCAGAGGATGCACCAGTCGACGTGCCAACTGATCCGGGCGAGCAGCGTGCGCCGTACGACCCGATGCCGCACGGTCCCGACGAGGTCGGGGTCGGGCCGTGGACGGGGCCACTGCCGGAGGGCGAGCAGTACGACGCCCGGCTGCTGGCCGAGGGCGACCGGCGCAACGTGGTGGACCGCTACCGCTACTGGACCATGGCGGCGATCGTCGCCGACCTGGACACCAGGCGCCACGACTTCCACGTCGCGATCGAGAACTGGCAGCACGACTTCAACATCGGCACGATCGTGCGCACCGCCAATGCCTTCCTGGCCCGAGAGGTACACATCGTCGGCAAGCGTCGCTGGAACCGGCGTGGGGCCATGGTGACCGACCGCTACCAGCACGTGCGCCACCACGAAACCCCCGATGACCTAGCCGCGCACCTGCACCACCAGGGGGTGCAACTGATGGGCATCGACAACCTGCCGGGCTCAGAGCACATCGAGACCTGGGAGATGCCGCGCTCGGTCTGCTTCCTGTTCGGGCAGGAAGGACCGGGACTCTCGGAGCGAGCCCGAGAGGCCTGTGACGGCACCTTCTCGATCGCCCAGTTCGGCTCCACCCGCTCGATCAACGCCTCCGCGGCTGCCGCCATCGCCATGCACGCCTGGATCAGCCGCTACGCCGACCTCGGGACCGCCTGGCGCGGGTAGTCGCCAGATGCGGAGACTCAGACCTTGGGCGAGAGGCAGCGGATGAACCGGTCGCCGGCCTGCCACCCGGTCACACTGGGTGGCTGCCAGAAACCGCCGAACGCGCCCATCAGCTCCTTGCAGCGGTTGCGGGCGATCGGTGTGTAACGAATCGGATCGGGATAGACGTTGCCGACCGCTTGGTAGACGGCCACCACCTTGAAGGCGTACGGGCGCGAGCACGAGATGTCGACACCCACCTCGCTCTGGCAGATCCGCAGCGGCTCGGGCACACCCTTGCCGAGCAGGGGTTCCTCGGCCGGCAGCGCGATCAGCTGGTCGCCGCTGCGCGCGATCACGTCGCACCGGACCCAGCGCGCACCGCGCTCGAGCTGGTCCTGGCCGGGCGTGAACATGGTCCAGGTCAGGATCGAGCTCGCTCGGTCGGCCATGGTGCCGCCGGCCACGCGGTGGTAGGCGGGCTGACAGATCCGCTTGCCCAGGATCTGGCGCCTTGCCACCGGAGTCCGCGGGGTCACGGCGCGGGGCACGTAGCCGACGTACGCCACGACCGCGTTGTGCTCTGAGCTGCACTCGACCGGCCTGCTGGTGGACACCGACGCTCGCGACTGCGCCGGCGTCATCCGATAGCACTGCCCCAGCTTGGGAATCTGGTAGCCGGGGTCTGGCGCGGGGTCGTCGTTGCCCGGCTCTGGTTCAGCTTCATCCGTCTTCGAGGTCTCGTCTCCGCCCAGCGGGTCGTCCTGCGCACCCCCGCACCCCGCGAGGAGCCCTGTGACGAGCAGGGCAACGGCGAGTGCCACGGCCCGGCCGCGCAGCACGGCGATGCGGCTGGCGGCGACGCGTCGGAGTCGGGGAAGGGGCATGTCACTCCGGTGCTGGCTTGATCGGGATGGCACCTGGATCCTCCCATGATCGGCCCGCGCCGGTGGTCGATGTGTCGACTAGGGTTGGTGTTCAGTCTTTCCGCCAGGACTCCGAGGAGACCGCGCCATGCCGATCGCAACACCCGAGAAGTACGCCGAGATGCTGGACGCTGCCAAGCAGAGCTCGTTCGCGTTCCCGGCCATCAACGTCTCGTCCTCGCAGACGCTCAACGCCGCGCTGGCGGGCTTCGCCGAGGCAGGCAGCGACGGGATCATCCAGGTCTCGACCGGCGGTGCCGAGTACCTCTCCGGTCCGATGGTCAAGGACATGGTGAGCGGATCGGTGGCGTTCGCGGCGTACGCACACGAGGTGGCGAAGAAGTACCCCGTCAACATCGCGCTGCACACCGACCACTGCCCCAAGGACAAGCTCGACGGCTTCGTCCGTCCGCTGCTGGAGATCTCGCTCGAGCGGGTCAGGAGTGGTCAGAACCCGCTGTTCCAGTCGCACATGTGGGACGGGTCCGCCGTACCCCTCGACGAGAACCTGCAGATCGCCCAGGACCTGCTCAAGAAGGCGGCCGAGGCGAAGATCGTCCTCGAGGTCGAGATCGGTGTCGTCGGCGGCGAGGAGGACGGTGTCGAGGGCGGTGCAGGCGACAAGCTCTACAGCACCACCGAGGACGCGCTGGCCACGGTCGAGGCCCTTGGCACGGGCGAGAGCGGCCGCTACCTGACCGCTCTGACCTTCGGCAACGTGCACGGTGTCTACAAGCCCGGCAACGTCAAGCTCCGCCCCGAGATCCTGCAGAAGGCACAGCAGGCGGTCTGCGAGAAGCTCGGCCTGGCCCATGACGCCAAGCCGTTCGACCTGGTCTTCCACGGCGGCTCGGGCTCGACCGCGGAGGAGATCGGCGCTGCCGTCGACTACGGCGTGATCAAGATGAATGTCGACACCGACACGCAGTACGCCTTCACCCGCCCCGTCGCCGGACACATGTTCACCAACTACGACGGCGTGCTGAAGGTCGACAGCGAGGTCGGCAACAAGAAGGTCTACGACCCCCGCGCGTGGGGGAAGGCAGCCGAGGCGGGCATGGCCGCCCGCGTCGTCGAGGCCTGCGAGAACCTGCGCAGCACCGGCCACGCAGTCGGCTGAACCTGAACCCATAATCCGGAGCGATCGGACCCCTGAGACCAACGTCGAAGGGTCCGATCGCTCCGGACTATGCGGTCTGGGGAGCTGCTTGTCAGGTTCAGCCCAGTTTCAGGCACGATTCGCGACAATGGCCGCTCGGCTGCCTGGAGGTACTGATGCGTGTGCTCGTCGTCGATGACGAGAAGCGGCTTGCGGTGTCCTTGCGCGTCGGGCTCGAGGCGGAGGGCTTCGCCGTCGACCTGGCCGCCAACGGCACCGACGGGCTCTGGCTGGCGCGGGAGAACGAGTACGACGCGATCGTGCTCGACCTGATGCTTCCCGGGATCAACGGCTACAAGGTGTGCGAGACCCTGCGGGCCGAGAAGAACTGGACCCCGATCCTGATGCTCACCGCGAAGGACGGCGAATGGGACCAGGTGGAGGGCCTCGACACCGGTGCCGACGACTACCTGACCAAGCCGTTCTCGTTCCCGGTCCTCGTTGCGCGCCTCCGGGCGGTGGCGCGGCGCGGCGCTCGCGAACGCCCCACCCAGCTCGAGGCGGGGGATCTCCGGTTGGACCCCGCTTCCCGTCGAGCATGGCGCGGTGAAACCGAGCTCGAGCTCACAGCCAAGGAGTTCTCGCTGCTGGCTTTCCTGGCGCGCCACCAGGGAGACGTCGTCTCGAAGCTGCAGATCCTCGACGCTGTATGGGACGTCGACTTCGACGGCGACCCGAACATCGTCGAGGTCTACATCCGCCATCTCCGTAACAAGATCGACCGACCCTTCGGCCGCGAGGCGATCCAGACTCTGCGCGGGGCGGGTTACCGACTCGGGAGCGACGGTGGCTGACGGTGGCTGGGCGCGGGCCTCGGTGCGGCTTCGCACCACGGTCGCAGCGGTGCTCGTGGTGGCGATCGCCTTGCTGGCAGGGGCATTCGCGCTGGTGAGCCTGGTGCGCGCGTCGCTGGGCGACGGGCTCGAGTCCAGCGCTGAGCAGCGCGCCGGCTCACTGGCCGACCAGATCGAGACAACCGGGCTGCCTGCGGCAGAACCGGCGGAGGGTGAGGAGGAAGTCGAAGAGTCTGACGACCCCGACGACCTCGTCTGGCAGGTGACCGACTCGGGCGGCACAGTGGTGCGCTCCTCCCAGCCGCTCGGTGAGCCGTTGCCGACCGAGGACGAGGACCAGGCCAGGCTGCCGGGTGCCGAGCACCGGTACGTCGTGGTGACCGAGGACGCCGAGGCTGAGGGTGGTCAGGAGTACGTCGTCTCGGTCGCCGTCTCCCGGGAGGATGTCGACGACTCGACGGCTGCGCTGATCCCTCCACTGCTGGTCGGGCTGCCCCTGATCCTGCTGCTCGTGGGCGGCACCACCTGGGTGGTGGCCACCCGGGCGCTTGCCCCTGTCGAGCGCATCCGCCGCGAGGTCGAGCAGATCACGGGCGACCGGCTGGACCGGCGGGTGCCCGAACCACGGTCGCGCGACGAGATCCATCGCCTGGCGCTCACCATGAACCAGATGCTGGGACGGCTCGAGGACTCGCGTGACCGGCAGCAGCAGTTCGTCGCCGACGCCTCGCATGAGCTGAGATCACCGATCGCCAGCATCCGCCAGAGTGCCGAGGTCGCCCGAGCACATCCGGGTGCCTTCCCCGAGGGTGAGCTGGCGACCGCCGTACTGGAGGAGTCGATGCGCCTGCAGCGACTCGTCGAGCAGCTGCTGTTCCTCACCCGAGCTGACGAAGGAGTGGTCGTGCGAACAACTCGAGACGTCGACCTCGACGACCTTGCGCTGGCCGAGGCCAGACGCGTCGGCAGGTCCGGGCTCGGCGTCGAGACATCTGAGGTGGGCGCGGGGCGAGTTCGCGGCGACGAGAACTCGCTCGCGCAGGTGGTGCGGAACCTGGTCGACAACGCAGCACGCCATGCCGACGCAAGGATGGCGGTCTCCGTGCGTGAGGTCGCGAACAGTGTCGAGCTCACCGTCGAGGACGACGGCCCCGGAATCGCGGAATCCCAGCGGGAACGGGTCTTCGAGCGGTTCGTAAGGCTCGATGAGGCACGCGCCCGGGACGCTGGCGGCAGCGGGCTGGGTCTGGCGATCGTCAAGGAGATCGTGGTCGCCCATGGCGGGACTGTCACTGTTTCGTCTTCTGGACTGGGCGGTGCCCGGTTCGTCGTACGGCTCCCCGCGGCGGCCGAGTCCGCACCCACGCCAACCTGACCGCCAAACTGAATGGGCGTTCAGACGCCTTCAGGTTGGCTTCAGCGACGTCACCGCAGGCTGTGTCCATATCCAGTCCGAACGTCAACCAGATCAGAAAGGTCACTCAGACATGAACACCGCCAAGCTCCGCAGCAAGCGC
The DNA here is from genome assembly GCA_963742815.1 of uncultured Actinomycetota bacterium. Taxonomy (GTDB): domain Bacteria; phylum Actinomycetota; class Actinomycetes; order Propionibacteriales; family Nocardioidaceae; genus Marmoricola. Next base: position 55,775 of record CAVUNJ010000013.1, on the reverse strand, counting down.
GTCATCGTCCCCAGCATCGCGGCCGTCGCGGCCCTGGGAATCGGTGGCGTGGCTTGGGCCTCCACCGCGAACGCCGACCTCGAGGGCAGTGAACGCGACCGGGTCTCCAGTGCAGCCGTCGACGCCGTCGGGGGTGGCAAGGTGGTCGACGCCGAGACCAGTGACGACCGCGGCGAGGCCTACGAGGTCGAGGTCCGCAAGACCGACGGCTCCGAGGTCGACGTCACGCTGGACAAGGACCTCAACGTGGTCAAGGAGTCCGACTCTGACGACGGGGACAACGGGGACACGGGACAACGGGGACAACCGCGATGACGCCGACGACCAGGGCGAAGTGAATGACACCCCCGAGGCCGACGACCGCGCGCTGAGCGCCTCGGAGCGTTCCTCCGCCGAGAAGGCGGCGACCACCGCCGTCGGCGGCGGAAAGGTCATCGACGTCGGCGCCAGCGACGACCGCGGCGAGGCCTACGAGGTCGAGGTCCGCAAGGCCGACAACACCGAGTGGAACGTCGAGCTCGACGCCGACTTCAAGGTGCTGAGCAAGCAGCTCGACAACTGACGCACCATCCTTCCCTCAGGCCGGATAGTCCGAGACGCTTCCGTTCTCCGAAGCCGTGTTCGGGGACGGAAACGTCTCTGACTATCCGGTTCGGGGGGGCTGGTCGGGGCGGGAAGCCGCTTGCGCACGTGACACGATCGGGCCATGAGCGACTCACCTGGAGCACACATCGGCCGCGACCTGATGGGTGGTCCGCCCCCCACGCTGCTGCCGAGCGACCCGGCGGCCGCCGAGCTCGCATCCGGCGCGCAGGCGCACGACGCCGTACGCCGACACCCGGAGTCGCCCTTCGCATGGGCCACCCTGGCCGAGGAGGCCCTGGCCGATGCCGACGCGGACGACGTGACCGCCTACGCCTACGCCCGGGTTGGCTACCACCGCAGCCTCGACGCCCTGCGCCGCAACGGCTGGAAGGGCCACGGCCCGGTGCCGTGGGAGCACGAACCCAACCAGGGATTCCTGCGCTGCCTGGCCGCGCTCGCCGAGGCGGCCGGGCGCATCGGCGAGGACCACGAACGTGAGCGCTGTGACCAGTTCCTGCGCGACTCCAGCCCTGAAGGACATGCGCAGCTGACCTGATGCCGGGGTGAGACCTGGCACATATCGGTCTAGAGTCACGTGGCATGGCAGATCTAGACCGCTCGGACGGACCTGAAGTCCCACCGACCAACTACACGCTCCTGGCCGCTGCAGGTGTGTGCCTGTTGATCCCGATCGTGGCAGTCCTGTGGGTGACCAGCTATGCGCGCGAGACACCACGCCTGTGGGGCTTCCCGTTCTTCTTCTGGTACCAGTTCCTCTGGGTCTTCCTCTGTGCCGGGCTCACCTACGCGGCGCACCGGCTGGTGCTCGCAGCCAGGAAGCCGGGTCGGGGCAGCACCGGGAAACCCGGGCAGAGCGGCGACTCCGATCACGGCGGTGACGAGGGGGGTCGGCGATGATCCCCCTCGCAGCCCGGACCGAGGTCGACTGGGTCGCGCTCAGTGTGCTGATCCTCTTGTTCGCCGTCGTCACGGTGCTCGGCTTCATGGCAAGCCGCTTCCGGCGGGCCGACACGCTCGAGTCGCTCGACGAGTGGGGACTCGGCGGCCGCCAGTTCGGCACCTGGGTCACCTGGTTCCTGCTCGGGGGCGATCTCTACACGGCGTACACCTTCATTGCGGTGCCGGCAGCGATGTTCGCGATGGGATCAGTCGCCGGGTTCTTCGCGGTGCCCTACACGATCATCGTCTACCCGATCATCTTCATCTTCATGGCGAGGCTGTGGTCGGTCAGCCACCGGCACGGCTACGTCACGACTGCGGACTTCGTCCGGGGGCGCTACGACTCGCGCGTGCTCTCGCTCGCTGTTGCCGTCACCGGTTTCGTTGCGACGATGCCCTACATCGCGCTGCAGCTGGTCGGCATCCAGGCCGTGCTGGACGTGGTCGGGCTCGGTGGCGGTGGCAACTGGTTCGCGAAGGACCTGCCGCTGCTGATCGCGTTCGTGCTGCTGGCGGCCTACACCTACACCTCGGGTCTCCGCGCCCCAGCCGTGATCGCGTTCGTGAAGGACGCGCTGATCTACCTGGTGATCATCGTCGCGATCATCTACCTGCCCACCACGATCGACGGCGGCTGGGAAGGCATCTTCGGCGCCGCCAAGGAGAAGATGGCCGCCACCAACGAGGCCACCGGCAAGCCCAACGGCGCGTTCATCCCCGGCGACGGCCAGATGTGGGCTTTCGCCACTCTCGCGCTGGGGTCGGCGATGGCCCTGTTCATGTATCCGCACTCCGTCACGGCCACCCTCTCCTCCGACAGTCGTACGACGATCCGGCGCAACGCCTCGATACTGCCGGCGTACTCCTTCGTACTGGGTCTGCTGGCTCTGCTCGGCTGGGTCGCGATCGCGGCCGGCACCCAGCCGATCGGGGTCGACGGCAAGCCGAACCCACAGCTGGTGATCCCGCAGCTGTTCGAGGACTCGTTCGCGAGCTGGTTCGCCGGCGTCGCGTTCGCGGCGGTGGCGATCGGCGCCCTGGTGCCGGCCGCGATCATGTCGATCGCGGCGGCCAACACCTTCACACGCAACATCTACAAGGAGTGGCTCAAGCCCAACGCGACCCATGCCGAGGAGGCCAAGGTCTCCAAGATCGCGTCGCTCGTGGTCAAGGCGTTCGCACTGCTCTTCGTGCTGACGATGGACAAGCAGAACGCGATCAACTTCCAGCTCCTCGGAGGCATCTGGATCCTGCAGACCTTCCCAGTCATCGTGTTCAGCCTCTACACCCGCTGGTTCCACAAGTGGGCGTTGCTGGTCGGCTGGGCGGTGGGGCTGGTCTACGGCACCATCGCGGCGTACAAGGTCGTCAACCCGATCACTGGCAAGCACTTCGGCGGCTCGCTGGCGGAGATCCCGGGCCTGGGTGACATGGGGTACGTCGCCCTGACCGCGTTCTCCCTCAACCTGGTGATCGCGATCGTGCTCTCGTTCGTGCTGAACGCCGCGAAGGTTTCCAACGGGTCCGATGAGACGACGGCCGGTGACTACTTCGCCGACGCCGGTGACCCGCGCGTGGAGAAGTACCGGCCCGTGCTCGAAGGCGAAGCGACGGAACAGCCGACGAACTAGTGTCCCGCGTCTGACGTCCTTTGCCGCTTGGCGTCTGCAGGGTGCGTGCAGCGCAAGGCGGAGGAGCGACGCTGTAGTTGGCCCTCCGGCGAGTGACGACAACGCAGCGATGTGCGTGCCATGGTGGCGCGAAGCGCCAAGGAATTTCTGACGCGGGACACTGGGAGTCATCTCCTGTAGCTCCTCGTGGTCTGCGGCGCCCCCCGACCGCCGCAGACCCACGAGTCATCGTGACGTCGCGCCGACGAGCCCGTCGTCGCTGACACGGTCGACCCCGGCCGGCTCGACGCTCCTTGCGCTCCGCAGCGTGCTGATGCTCACGGCGAGGAGCCAGAGCCCCCACACGGCGCCCGTGCTGGCCGTCGTTCCCCACCCTTGTGCGCTGTAGAAGTCGGCTGCGTCGTCGCCGAAGTAGATCGCAGGGAGGAAGGCGAGGTTGATCGCCGCCAGGACGTACGCCGAACGCCCCACCCATCGGGGCAGGAGGCCGAGCCGCATGACGAGCATCCCGAGCGCGACCAGGAACAGCGCCATCATCAGTCGCGAGATGGCTCCCTGCATGAGGTACTGGGCCGCGGCGAACGGTCCCTCGGTCGTCGTGTCGATGTCACGATCCGTGGCGATCGCGGCGCCGGCCTCCATCGACTGGGGGACGAAGACCATGACCACCCAGATCAGCCCCGCCATCTGGACGACCGAACCGAGCCAGTCGTGCGCCGGGCTCACCTGGCGCACGAGCTGTCGAAGGCCGATGAAGAAGACGATGAAGAACGTGCAGCCAAGGAGGGCAATCAGGGTCCGGGTGAGGATGTTCCAGTCCGGGGGAGCGCCGGAGTAGATGAAGTACAGCGGCACCAGTGAGATGGTCAGCAGGCTGGCGATGATGCCGAACAGACCCACGGCCCTGCGGGTCGATGATTCGTCCATGGTGGTTCCCCTTCTCGGAATGTAGGTGGTCCAATCAGACGAGACGTCTCGTCTTGTTGGTGACCGTAGGCCTATCCCTGAACGCTGTCAAGACGGTCCGTCTCGTCTTGTTGGTATGGTTGGTGGAATGAGCACACCGAATCCGGAGCGTCGAAGCGAGCGGGCCCGCGCCGCAATCTTGCGGTCCGCACTGGACCTGTGCCGGGAGCAGGGGTTTCCCGGGATGACCATGGAGGGCATCGCCAGGAGAGCCGGTGTCGGCAAGCAGACCATCTACCGGTGGTGGCCGTCCAAGGCCGCCGTGATCCTGGAGGGGCTGAACGAAGAGATCGGGAGCGTGACCGACTTCCCGTCCACCGATGACCTCGTCAGCGACCTCGGCACGCAGATGACCGGCGTCGCCAAGCTGCTCGCCAGCGAACGGTTCTCGCCGTACTCGAGGGGACTCATCCCGGCCGCCCAGAACGACCCGGACGTGGCCAAGGCGCTGCTCGAGGAGTTGGTCGAACCCCGCGTGGAGGCTTGCCGCGCCCGTTTGGAGCGGGCTCAGCAGGAGGGTCAGCTGAGGCCCGACGTCGACCTCGACGACGTGGTGGAGCTGATCTACGCACCGTTGTACTACCGACTGCTCCTGCACACGCGCCCGGTCAAGCCGGCGATGGTCGACTCCATCCTGCGTCTCTCGTTCGAGGGGCTGGCACCGAAGAAGACGCCTCGTCGCACTAAGGCCGAGAAGGCCCGACGTGCCTGATCGCTCGACCTGTGCGGCCCTGCGCGGTGGCTGGCACTAACAGAGATGCCCACTAGATGAGTAAGTCCAAGGGATCGTGCAAGCGAGCGGCGCTCAGCGCCGCGCTGGCGAGGCACCGATGCGAAGGCAGACTGGGCGTCTTTCGAGCGTCGGTAACGCCGCCAGCGTGGATGCTGAGCGTCGCGTAGCGTGCGAGACCTTGGACTTAGTCATCTAGGGCGCGATCATCGTGTAGGCGCCCTGCTCGAGGTGCCAGGACCGACGGCGCTCGGGGCCGCTGATCTCACCGTCAGCGGCCAGGAAGAAGTCCTCCCCGGACACGGTCACCTGGCGGGCACGAACCGAGGTCACGTCGTCGCGCTCGGTGTGGTCCCCGGTGCGCAGGTGCCACGCATAGCCGAGTCGCTCGAGGGGACCGGTCGCGAAGGACACCATCACGTCGAGCCGGCCGTCCTCGGGATCGGCGTCAGGGGTCAGCTCGGTCCCGCCGCCCACACTGGCGCCGTTGCCCACGGCGACCATCAAGATGTGCTCGTCCATGTCGGCGATGACCTTGTCGTCGGCCTCGATGCGCAGTCGCACGAACGGCGGCCTGACGGCGGCCATCGCTGCGCCGATCGGGTAGCCGAGGATGCCGATCCCGAAGGGTCCGAGACGGTGCTTCCACCGGACACCTCGCCGGCTGGCCTGTGCGCTCGCGCCCGCGTGCACGTTGTTGACCACCACGCCGCCGAGCTCGTCGACGATGAGGTCCATCGGACGCGGCGTACCGCTGAGGAGCGACGCTGCCGCCTCTCCGGGATCGAGCGGGATCCCGAGCGTCCGGGCGAAGTCGTTGCCGGTGCCGAGCGGTATCAGTCCGAGAGTCCGGTCGGCCAGCTCATGACGCCGGTGCAGGGCCGAGACCACCGCGTGCAGGCTGCCGTCGCCGCCTGCCACCACGATGGGGCGCGATCCGGCCCGGTGGAGTACGCCGTCGAGCTCACCAGGGTTGCCCGTGGACGCGACCTCGACGTCGGCGTCCTCCCGAAGGACGCCCAGGGCCACCTCGAGTCCTTCGTCGAGCCCACCACCGGCGTCGGTGTTGGTGATGAGCAGAAGGGGGTGCACGCGGCCACTGTAGAGGCCAAGTCGTGCGGCGGCAGTCGACGGTTCAGGCGTTCGTCGCGGGCGTGTGGGTCGTCGAGACGGCGCAAGCCGTACGATGGCCGCGGCCTAGCGGCCGCGATAGACATACATTTGCGCCGTCTCGACTCCGCTTCCTCCTAGGCGGCGTTGAGCCGCCTAGGAGGAACATGCCAGCGATCGTCGTACTCGGAGCCCAGTGGGGCGACGAGGGCAAGGGCAAGGCGACCGACCTGCTGACCACCGAGGACGCGATCGACTTCTGCGTCCGCACCAGCGGCGGCCACAACGCGGGACACACCATCGTGGTCAAGGGTGAGAGGTTCGCAACCCACCTGTTGCCGAGCGGGATCCTGACCCCTGCGTGCACCTCCGTGATCGCCAACGGGGTGGTCGTCTCGCCGGAGGCGCTCTTCCGTGAGCTCGACGCGCTCATCGCACGTGAGGTGCAGATGGGTCAGCTGGTGGTCAGCGCGAACGCGCACGTGATCGCGTCGTATCACTCCACGATCGACAAGGTCACCGAGCGTTTCCTGGGCAAGAAGAAGATCGGCACAACCGGTCGCGGCATCGGCCCGGCGTACGCCGACAAGATCAACCGGGTCGGGATCCGAGTGGCCGACCTCTTCGACGAGCAGATTCTGCGCGAGAAGATCGAGGCGGCGCTGGAGGTCAAGAACCACCTGCTGACCAAGGCCTACAACCGACGGGCGATCACGGTCGACGAGGTCGTCGAGGAGCTCCGGGGGTACGCCGAACGCCTCGAGCCCATGGTCGCCGACACCTCGTTGCTGCTCAACCGGGCACTCGACGCGGGCAAGACCGTGCTCTTCGAGGGCGCCCAGGCCACGATGCTGGACGTCGATCACGGCACCTATCCGTTCGTGACGAGCAGCAACCCGGTCTCCGGTGGCGTCTGCGTCGGAGCAGGGGTGGGACCGACGCGCATCGACCGCGTCATCGGCGTGATCAAGGCCTACACCACCCGCGTCGGGTCGGGCCCGTTCCCGACCGAGCTGTTCGACGACGACGGCGCCAAGCTGTGGGAGATCGGCGGCGAGGTCGGGGTCTCCACCGGGCGCGACCGCCGCTGTGGCTGGTACGACGCAGTCATCGCCCGCTACGCGGCACGCGTCAACGGGCTGACCGAGTTCTTCATGACCAAGCTCGACGTGCTCAGCTCCTGGGACCGGATCCCGGTCTGCGTGGCCTACGACATCGACGGCGTACGCCATGAGGAGATGCCCATGACCCAGTCGATGTTCCACCGGGCGACCCCGGTCTATGAGTACCTCGACGGCTGGGGCGACGACATCTCCGGTTGCCGGCACTTCGAGGACCTGCCCAAGAACGCCCAGCGCTACGTCCGGGCTCTCGAGGAGATGTCCGGCACGCCGTTCTGGGCTGTCGGCGTCGGACCGGGACGCGAGCAGTCGCTGGTCGTCAGCTGACCTCAGGCGCTGGTCTGGTGCAGCCGGGCGCGCAGAGCTTCGGCGCCCGGACCACTGAGCTCGGGCAGTACGACGTCGCGGCCGGTCACCAGCATGAGCAAGGCCCCCATCGGCCCCTCGACGCGCGGGCCCTCGCCGATCGACCATCGGTGGTCGCTCGCGGCCAGGCTGAAACCGTGCAGCCGCTTGCGGACACGGAACGGCCAGTTCAGCTCCCAAGCGCGCTGGGCCGCGGCGGCCGCTGCCTCCCCGGGCATCTCGCGGGTTCGCCCCAGCGGCACCACCATGTCCTGGCCGTGCACGAGCACGTCGATCAGGGGCTCGAGGTGCGAGACCCCGGGTGCCTTCTGGCGTGAGCCGACCATCCCCCGGATCAGCACCGGATAGTCGGCGACCGGGAGGTCGGCCTGGCGCACGGCCGTGTCGCGCACCATCCGGTTGAAGCTGCCGCGTGCCCGCACCAAATCAACGGCCGCGGTCAGGAGACCGGTCTGCGAGAGGGTGAGGTGGGCAGCAACCTCGCGGACTCGCCATCCACTACACAGAGACGGGGTCTCCCACTCGGCGTCGCTGAACGTCTCCATCAGGTCCGCCAGCTCGGCACGCTGCTGGTCGATCGCCCGCCACACCTCGTCGCGGTCCATCCCAGCCCTCCCCGCTTTGGTACGATGATCGAACCATAATGGTTCGATGAACTGACTAATGTCAAGGGGGCGCATGCCACCGGAACCGCAGGACGACGAGCTGAACCTCGGGCTGCTGTGCTTCATCGCCTACCGCGCCCTCGAGACGCGAGTGCTCGACGCCCTGGTCGATGCCGGGTTCGACGACGTCACGGCCTCGCAGGGACGGGTCTTCGCCCGGATCGGCCCGTCCGGCACCAGGGTGGGGGACCTCGCCGAGCAGGCACAGGTCACCAAGCAGACGGCGACGGCCACCGTCGACCGGCTGGAGCGGGCCGGCTACGTACGACGGGTGCCCGACCCCGCCGACGCGCGCGCACGGCTCGTGGTCATCGCCGAACGAGGCGAGAAGGCGCTGCTCGTCGCCAGGGCGGTCGAGACCGAGGTGGAAGCCGAGTGGGTGCAGTACGTGGGGGCCACGGCTGCTCGTCAACTGCGGTCTGCGCTCGAGCGGATCAGGGAGATCGCCGACCCGTACCGGTGACCTCCGAACGGCTCCCTCGCGGCGGATCCCACCCCCCACCTCCAACGCCCAGCGCCCAACTCCACACTTGTTGGATCGCGACGTCGACACGGCTGTTCTGAACGTCCGGATCCAACATTTGTGGAGTTTGGGCGTCACCGACCCAGCAGCTCCACATTTGTTGGATCGCGACGTCGACATGGCTGTTCTGAACGTCCGGATCCAACATTTGTTGGATCCGGGCGCCAGCACCGCCAGCACAGCCCGCACCCGGAGGAGTCGTCAGGCCAGTCCGCAGCGCGCGCACGCGCCGGGCGACTGGACGCGGGCCACCGCGATCAGTTGAACTAGGACCTGTTCCGTTCCGGCAGGCGGCCATCAGGTTGGTCTGTGCCCACTTGAAGGGACACGCCGTATGACCAAGCGCGACATCACCGGCCTCTCGATCGTGATCACCGGCGCCGCCCGGGGAATCGGTGAGGCAACAGCCGAGCTGCTCGCCGCCGAGGGTGCGACCGTGGCGCTGGGTGACCTCGACACCGCCCTGGTCCAGGAGGTTGCGGAGCGGATCGGCCGAGGAGCCGTCGGCGCCCATCTCGATGTCGCGAGCTCGGAGTCGTGGGCGGAGTTCCTGATCGCGGTGGGGGAGGTGGGGCCGATCGACGTGCTGGTCAACAACGCCGGGATCATGCCGCTCGGGTCGGTGCTCAAGGAGTCCGAGGCCGTGGCGAAGGCGATCATCGACGTCAACGTGCACGGGATCATCAACGGCACCAAGGCTGTGGCTCCCGGGATGGTGGACCGCGGGCGCGGCCACATCGTCAACGTTGCCTCTGCGGTGGGCCGGGTCGCTGTTGCCGACGGTGCGACGTACTCCGCCTCGAAGTTCGCCGCGGTCGGTTTCAGCGAGGCCACCCGCGCCGAGCTCAAGCCGCAGGGGATCGACGTCAGCGTCGTACTGCCCACCATCGTCCGGACCGAGCTCGCCGCCGGCGTCCCGACGGCGAAAGGGGTCGGCTCCGTGAGCGCGGAGGACGTCGCCGAAGTGATCGCCACGGCGATCCGCACCGCTCAGCCTGAGCTGTGGGTGCCCCGATGGGTACGCCGCATGACCAAGGCAACCGGGGTGCTGCCGCGATGGCTGCAGGAGCTGATCGCCGGCGCGTTCGGTGCCGATCGTGTCCTCGCTGACCGCGACGAGACGCAGCGCGCGGCGTACGAGCAACGGGTGCGGCCGCCGGTCAGCTGAGCGCGCCGCAGTGCGAGGCAGGTCTCGGCCGCATGGATAGGATCGGCGAACGTGAAGACCCTCGTCATCGGCGCCGGTGGGCGCGAGCACGCTCTCGCGCTGGCCCTTTCCCGCGATCCCTCAGTGAGCGAGGTCCACGCCGCGCCGGGCAACCCCGGTATCGGTGACTTCGCGACCCTGCACGACGTCGACCCGATGGACGGTGCCGCGGTGGGTGCACTGGCCGAGTCCCTCGGCGCCGACCTGGTGGTGATCGGGCCAGAGGCGCCGCTGGTCGCAGGCGTCGCCGACGCCGTGCGAGAGCGGGGGATCAGCTGCTTCGGTCCGTCGCGTCTCGCGGCGGAGCTCGAGGGATCGAAGGCCTTCGCCAAGGACGTGATGGCCGCGGCGGGTGTTCCGACCGCGATGGCTCACGTGTGCAGCACGGCCGACGAGGTCTCGGCTGCGCTGGACGCGTTCGGCCCGCCGTACGTCGTCAAGGACGATGGCCTCGCCGCGGGCAAGGGTGTGGTCGTGACCGACGACCGCGAGACTGCAGCCGCGCATGCCGCCAGGTGCGAGCGGGTGGTGATCGAGGAGTTCCTCGACGGCCCGGAGGTGTCGCTGTTCGCGATCACCGACGGGACGACCGTCTACCCGCTGCAGCCGGCGCAGGACTTCAAGCGCATCTTCGACGGCGACCAAGGACCCAACACGGGTGGCATGGGCGCCTACACGCCACTGTCATGGGCGCCGGAGAGCCTGGTGGACGAGGTCCGGGACCGGGTCCTGCAGCCGACGGTGGACGAGATGGCCAGGCGCGGGTCGCGCTTTGCCGGACTGCTCTATGCGGGGCTCGCACTCACCTCGCGCGGCGTACGTGTCGTGGAGTTCAACGCACGGTTCGGGGACCCGGAGACGCAGCCGTTGATGGCGCTCCTCGAGTCCCGCCTGGCACCGCTGCTCAAGGCGGCCGCGGACGGAGCGCTGCATGAGGTCGATCCTCCGCGCTGGAAGGAGGGCGCCGCAGTCGCCGTCGTGATGGCCAGTGCGGGCTACCCCGAGTCCAAGAGCTTGGGCGACGTGATCATCGGCACCGAGACCCTGGCGAAGGAGGACGACGTGGACGTGATCCACGCCGGTACCGCTGACCGTGACGGCGACCTGGTCACGGCGGGGGGTCGCGTGCTCGCGGTCACCGCCGTCGGCACCGACGTCGCCGACGCCCGGGCCAAGGCGTACGAAGGCATCCACTCGATCAGCTTCGCGGGCGCCCAGTGGCGCACCGACATCGCGGCGCACGTGGGCGTCGATCGACGCGAGGACCGGAGGCGACCATGACCGTGCCCAACGTGCTGGCCACCCGGTACGCCGGCGCCGACCTGGCCGAGATCTGGTCCCCGGAGCACAAGATCGTCCTCGAACGGCGGCTCTGGCTCGCGGTGCTGACCGCACAGCGCGACCTGGGTGTGGACGTGCCAGACGGGGTGATCGCCGACTACGAGGCCGTCGTCGAGAAGGTGGACCTCGCCAGCATCGCTGCTCGCGAGCGGGTCACGCGACACGACGTCAAGGCGCGTATCGAGGAGTTCTGCGCGCTGGCGGGACACGAGCACATCCACAAGGGGATGACGTCGCGCGACCTCACCGAGAACGTCGAGCAGCTGCAGATCCGGGCCTCACTCCGTCTCGTTCGCACCCGCGTGCTCGCCTCCCTCGCGCGCCTGGCCCGGCTTGCCGCGGAGCACGAGTCCCTGGTGATGACCGGGCGCTCGCACAACGTGGCTGCGCAGGCCACCACGCTCGGCAAGCGGTTCGCAACCGTGGCCGACGAGATGCTCGTGGCACTCGAGAGGCTCGACGATCTGCTGGCGCGCTACCCGCTGCGCGGGATCAAGGGGCCGGTGGGCACCTCGCAGGACATGCTCGACCTGCTGGACGGGTCCACCGCGAAGCTGGCTGAGCTGGAGAAGCGCGTCGCCCTGCACCTCGGGTTCGATCGTGTCCTGACCAGCGTCGGCCAGGTCTATCCGCGCTCGCTCGACTTCGACGTCGTCTCCGCGCTCGTCCAGCTCGTGGCCGGGCCGTCCAACCTGGCCACGACGATCCGGCTGATGGCAGGCATCGAGCTGGTCACGGAGGGCTTCAAGGAGGGCCAGGTCGGCTCCTCGGCCATGCCCCACAAGATGAACACCCGGTCCTGTGAGCGCATCAACGGCCTGGCCGTCGTGCTCCGGGGCCAGCTGTCCATGGTGGGCGAGCTCGCGGGAGACCAGTGGAACGAGGGCGACGTGTCCTGCTCCGTCGTACGACGGGTCGCGCTGCCCGACGCGTTCTTCGCCGCCGACGGGGTCTTCCAGACCCTGCTCACTGTCCTCGATGAGTTCGGGGCCTTCCCGGCAGTGGTGCAGCGCGAGCTCGACCGCTACCTGCCGTTCCTGACCACGACCAAGGTGCTGATGGCCGCGGTGCGCAACGGTGTGGGACGCGAGGAGGCGCACGAGGCGATCAAGGAGCACGCCGTCTCGGTTGCCCTCGAGATGCGCCAGGGCAGGGCGGTCAACGACCTGTTCGAGAGGTTCGCGGCTGACGGGCGGCTGGGGCTGGACCACGCCCAGATCGAGTCCCTGGTCGCCGACCCCGTCGAGTTCACCGGTGCGTCGCGCGAGCAGGTTGCGACCGTCGTACGTCGCGTCGAGGCCGTGCTGGCCACCGACTCGGACGCCGCGACGTACGTGCCCGGCGACATCCTCTGAGGCTGAGCGTCTGCTCTCGTGCTCGTGCGCCCCTGGGGGGTTGTGACCTAGTTCACGTTTCACCTAGTGTTCAAGGTCGCTCGTTTCTGTCCCTGCCGACGAGATCCGTCGGGCAGGAGCACTCTCAGGAGAAGCACATGCGACTGTTCAAGCACGCCCCGCGAAAGACCGCCGCAATGGCGGCTGTCTGTGCCCTGGCGCTGGTCACCACCAGCACGGGCGCAGTGGCCAAGCAGCCCGATCCCTCGAAGTCATCCCGTGACTTCCGCAAGGCAGTGACGGTGCGCGGTGTGGCGCAGCACCTCGATGCGCTGCAGACCGTCGCGAACGCCAACGGCGGCACCCGGGCGTCAGGCACTCCCGGCTACACGGCATCACGCAACTACGTCGTGCAGAAGCTTCGGGCGGCGGGCTACCGACCGACCGTCCAGACCTTCGACTTCCCCTTCTTCAAGGAGAACACGCCGGCTGTCATGGAGCGGGTGAGTCCTGCGCCGAAGACCTACGCCAGCCCGGCGGACTTCAGCACGATGACCTTCTCGGGCACTGGTGACGTCAATGCAGCTGTCGTCCCGGTCGCCACGAACCTCACCCCGGTCGAGCCCGCGCCGGGGATCGACTCGACGAGTGGCTGCGAGGCGGCGGACTTCGCCACCTTCCCGGACGGTGCCATCGCGCTCATGCAGCGTGGCACCTGCCCCTTCGGCGTCAAGGCAGCCAACGCAGAGGCAGCCGGAGCCGCGGCGGCGGTGATCTTCAACCGCGGAAGCGCGGGCTACACCGACAGCATCGCCGGCACCCTCGGAGCCCCTGTGGGCATCCCAGCCGTGGGCACCAGCTTCGCCGTTGGCGTTGAGCTGGGAGCAGCCGGAACCACGCTCCACCTGGCCACCGACACACTCAACGAGGTCCGGACGACGTACAACGTCCTCGCGGAGACCGCACGCGGCAACCAGGACAACGTCGTCATGGCGGGTGCTCACCTCGACAGCGTCGAAGAGGGCCCGGGCATCAACGACAACGGTTCCGGTTCGGCGACCATCCTGGAGATCGCCGAGCAGCTGGCCAAGGTCAAGAAGAAGCCGGCCAACAAGGTGCGCTTCGCATGGTGGGGCGCCGAGGAGCTCAACCTGCTCGGTTCGGCGCACTACGTCGGTGACCTCGTGGACAACAACCCCGACGCACTCGGCGATATCGCGCTGTACCTGAACTTCGACATGGTCGGCTCGCCCAACTTCGTGCGCTTCGTCTACGACGGGGACAACTCCACCGGCGGTGGCTCAGAGGGCCCCGAGGGCTCGGCCGAGATCGAGACCATCTTCAGCAGCTACTTCGCCAGCCAGGGACTCGCGAGTGCCGAGACGCCGTTCAACGGTCGCAGCGACTACGGGCCCTTCATCGCCAACGGGGTGCCGGCCGGCGGACTGTTCACCGGCGCCGAGGGCATCAAGACAGCTGAGCAGGCCGCGACGTACGGCGGGACCGCTGGCGTGGCCTACGACGTGTGCTACCACCAGGCGTGCGACACCCGCGCCAACATCAGCATGCGTGGCCTCGACCAGATGTCGGACGCAGCCGCACACGCGATCTACGTGCTCGCGCGCAGCACGAATGCGGTCAACGGACAGGCCACCGGCCACAAGGCCATCAGTGGTCAGGCCAAGCTCACCGGACCCGGTCAGGTGCCTCTGGAGGGTCACCGCGCGATGCGCTGAACCTCCGGCGCACCTTACCGGCACCGGTGTGATGGCCGACGTCGTCTCGAATCCGTGGCTCCGGTGTTGTGACCTGCATCACTGGTCGCCTAGGTTCGGGGTCGCCGGTTCGACCCACGCCGAGGTCGACCTGGCACTCAGGACGGAGCGCTGAATCTGCCCAGCGTGACGTTTCCAGGGCCGCCCCGGTTCTCCGGGGCGGCCCTTCGAGGCCTATACTGGATCATTTGTCCTATTTGTGTACAAACCTACCTAAATGTCGTACTGTCGAAGTACGACATCGGACCGGCGGGGTCCGATTTGACGGACAGGAACCCGACACCATGAACTTCAAGACTCGCACCATTCGCGGCGCCCTTCTCGCAGTGACCGTAGCCCTCGCAGTCGCCTCGGTCCCGGCCGCTGGCGGCACCGCCGACGCCGGCGGCCAGAGGGCGATCCTCAGGGCGATTCTCTGATCCTTCCCCGTGGGGTGTGCCGGCTGTCGCCGGCACACCCCACACTCATGTCCTGGTCGTCCCGGCAAGATCGGCCCGATCAGCGGCACTCGACGTTTGTAGGGTGTCGGCGTGCACAACATCCCTGCTGCGCCGGCAATCGAGGGCGCCACCCACATCCACTCCGGCAAGGTCCGCGACCTCTACCGGCTCGAGGACGGCAGCCTCCTGATGGTCGCGAGCGACCGGATCTCGGCGTACGACCACGTTCTGGAGAGCACCATCCCCGACAAGGGCGAGATCCTCACCCGGATGTCGCTGTGGTGGTTTGCCCAGCTCGCTGATCTGGTGCCCAACCACGTCACGTCGACCGATGTCCCGGAGCAGGTCAAGGGGCGGGCGATCGTGTGCGAGGAGCTGGCGATGTATCCCGTGGAGTGTGTTGCGCGGGGCTACCTGACCGGGTCCGGCCTGCTCGACTACCAGTCCACCGGTGAGGTGTGCGGGATCGCCCTGCCGCGCGGCCTCGAGGAGAGCAGCCGTCTGCCCAAGCCAATCTTCACGCCGGCCACCAAGGCGGCGCTGGGAGACCACGACGAGAACGTCTCCTACGAGAGCGTGGTCAGCGACATCGGTCCGAAGGCCGCGGCGGAGCTCCGCGAGCTGACCCTCGCGGTCTACTTGCGGGCGGAAGGCCTGGCGCGAGAGCGAGGGATCATCCTGGCCGACACCAAGCTGGAGTTCGGGTCACGGTTGGCCGCGGTGGCTGGGGACAGCGGCGCGAGCGGCACCACCGTCCTCGGCGACGAGGTGCTCACCCCCGACTCGAGCCGGTACTGGCCCGCTGCCGACTGGCGGCCCGGTCGCGTCCAGGTCTCCTACGACAAGCAGATCGTGCGCAACTGGCTGACGTCGCCCGAGAGCGGCTGGGACCGCGGGTCGGGCTCCGCTCCGCCAGCCCTTCCTCCGGACGTGGTCGACCGCACCCGCGCGCGCTATGTCGAGGCGTTCGAGTTGCTCACCGGCGAGCGGTTCTGAGGGCGGTTCACGTGGCCGGCAAGCTCAACACCTGCGTGGGGTACGACGTCCCGGTCGACGTCGCGTTCAGCTACCTCGCCGACCCGCGAAACCGGCCGGAGTGGCAGTCCTCTCTGAGGGCAGTGGAGCTTCTCGACGAGGGTGAGCCGCGTGTGGGGATGCGTTGGCGCGACCTCACCTCGGCGCGGATCGAGCCGGAGATGGTGATCACCGAGCTTGAGCCTGACGTCCAGTGGGCCGAGACGGGTTGCTGGTGGGGGATCCAGGCCGACCTGACCCTGGGCTTCTCGCCCAGCGACAGCGGCTGCGACGTGGTGGCGGCGCTCCGCGTGCAAGGTCGCGGGCCGCTTCGACCCGTGGGCTGGGTCGCAACACGGGCCGGCATGTTCGCCGTACGGAGCGACTTGCGCAACGCCGCTCGAATCCTTGCCTCGAGGAGGGGCTGATGGGCCGTATCGTCGCGCTGGCGTTGAGCGCGCTCATGGTCCTGACCGGTGTGGTCTTCACGTTCCAGGGTCTCGGATACATCAAGGGCAGCGCGATGACGGGCGTGGATTTCTGGGCCGTCGTGGGCCCGGCCCTGGCGGGGTTCGGCGTCGCCTTGGGCATCGTCGCCCTGCGTGGCCGCCGCTGACGCAGACGTCACGACGGAGGGTTGACCGGCGGGAGTGGGGAACGCGGTGTGCGCGACAGCGCCCCGACGTACACCCCGGCGAAGACGACCGCGGCGCCGACAGCCATGGTTGCGGTGATCGGCTCGTCGGCGACGAGCGCACCGGCGAGGGCCGCGACGATCGGCATCATGACGAAGATGTACGCCGTGGCTGACGCTGCCCACCGCTGGACGACCACCAGCACCAGCACGAACAAGCCGACCGTCGCCACCACCAGGTAGGCAAACGCGAGCTGTGTCGTCCTCTGCTCCGGCAGCGCCCAGCTCTCGCCCGCCAGCCAGGAGATCAGCAGCAGGGCGACGGCGGCGACACTCATCCCGATCACGTTCATCACGACCGGGTGCTGGCGACCGCAGAGCTTCGAGACCACGACCGACTCGGCGGCGCACAGCGCGGCTCCGCCCAGCAGCAGCAACGACACCCAGTCGACGGGTTGGCCAGGGCGGAGGAACGCGAGCACCGAGCCACCGACCGCGATCACGGCACCTGCTGTCGCCCGCGCGCTGAACTCCTCCAACCGGTGCGCGACCGCGAGCAGCAGGGTGATGAGTGGACCGATCGCGATGACGACCGCTGCCACCCCCGCCGACACCTCCTGCATCGCCAGGTACAGCAAGCCGTATGCGCCGCCGAACGCGAGCAGTCCGTAGGCCACAACGAGGGCCAGAGTCCGACCCCGTGGCAGCTGCAGCCGCATGGCCACACAGATCAGGCCGAAGATGGCAGCAGCGAATGCGAACCTCAGCGCGGCGCCCCACAAGGGGTCGAGCTCACGGTTGCTGAAACGTACGCCGACGAAGTTGGTGCCGCCGATCAGTACGGCACCGGCGAACGCCATGAGGGCCTGCCGGTCTGGTGCCGGCGGGGCCAGATCTGGCTCGGTGGCCATGGCGACTCCGCTCTGGGTGCGCTGACGGCGAGGACATTAGTGTCCACGGCCGACACGATCACCTCACGTGCCGGCTGCGTCTGGCGCCGGGCAGCCTCGTCGTCCTCAACGCCCTGAGTCTCCTCACTGACTGGCCCGGGGCCCGTTTCGCACTGGCCGGACAGGCCGACCGGGAAACCTGCCCCCCGCCCGACCCGCCCGACCCAGCGCCGTCGATAGACTGACGCCACCCGTCCACCCCAGCGAAAGGGGCCTGCTGTGGCCCGTGTCGTCGTCGACGTCATGCCCAAGCCCGAGATTCTCGATCCCCAGGGCAAGGCGGTCCAGGGAGCACTCCCGCGGCTCGGCTTCGAGGGTGTGAGCGAGGTCCGGCAGGGCAAGAGGTTCGAGCTCGAGATCGAGGGCGAGGCAACCGAAGAACGCCTGGCGCAGGTGCACGAGATGGCCGCGACGCTGCTGTCGAACCCGGTCATCGAGGACTACGCCGTGCGAGTGGTCACGACCGAGCCCGGCGCGACGGCGCCGTGAAGATCGGGATCGTCACCTTCCCCGGTTCGCTCGACGACGTCGACGCCCAGCGCGCCGTACGCCTCGCAGGCGCCGAGCCGCTCGCCTTGTGGCACGGCGACCACGACCTCAAGGGAGTCGACGCTGTCGTGCTCCCGGGCGGGTTCTCCTACGGCGACTACCTGCGCTGCGGTGCGATCGCACGCTTCGCGCCGGTGATGACCGAGGTGATCGACGCCGCCAGAGGCGGTATGCCGGTGCTGGGCATCTGCAACGGCTTCCAGATCCTGTGTGAGTCCCACCTGCTGCCCGGCGCACTGATCCGCAACGACCACCGCAAGTTCGGCTGCCTCGACCAGGTGCTGCGCATCGAGAACGCCCAGACTGCCTGGACCACGGCGTACGCCGCCGGCCAGGAGATCACGATCGTGCTGAAGAACGGCGAGGGCTCCTACGTCGCGGACCAGCACACGCTGGACCTCCTCGAGGGCGAAGGTCGGGTCGTCGCCCGCTACGTAGACAACCCCAACGGCTCCCAGCGCGCGATCGCCGGTGTCACCAACGAGGCCGGCAACGTGGTCGGGCTGATGCCGCACCCCGAGCACGCAGTCGAGGACCTCACGGGTCCCGGAACCGACGGGCTCGGCTTCTTCACGAGCGCGATCGCGGCACTGCAGAACGCCTGAGCAAGAGCGCCCTACCGGCGTCCGGTCCGCAGCGCGTTCCAGGTGTGCCAGCCGACGATCTTCGTCGCGCTGACGCCGACCCTGCGCTGGTAGACACCCACTGCCCTCGCCGTCGCCCGGTTGTAGCGACCAGTGACCTTCAGCCGGTGAGTCCCGGCCGCGTTCATGGCGCGCTGCACGCGGACCACATCGGGCCCGCGGACACCCCGCTTGAGCAGTGAGTGCCGGTTGCCGGCCACGAGCAGGCTGACCCAGTCGCCCGGGCTGGCATACGCGCGCGCACTGTTGCCCACCCGCCTCTGGAAGAGGTGCAGGCCTGCGGTGGTCCGGGGGTTCCATTGTCCGGTCACCTGGTAGGGGTAGACGCGCTGCTGCTTGAGCAAGCACTGCAGGGACGTGGCCAGGACGGTCGACATCCGGGGGTTGATCGTCACGTAGGCGCGCCTGCTGATCGTCGCCGGCGAACACCTCGGGTCAGACAGGTTGCTCCCGGTGTACTTGGGGACGACCGGGACCGGCGCGGGTGCCGGAGCAGTCGACCCGGGCAGCCGAGGCGTCCGCAGGTCGAGGTAGTTGCGGTCGATGTTGATGCGTACGCCGCCCCAGGTCTCGTTGTGACCGCCCTGGTACTGCTTCGCGCGGCGGTAGGGCTGCCATCCGTCGCTGCGGACGTAGGCCGAGCTCGTGTTGGCCCTGCCGTCCCAGTCGGCGATCCACAGCTGGTCGGGCATCACGATCCGGTTGCCCGCTCGGACCCGCGCGTTGTCGAGCATCCGGATGCCCGAGGCCGCGCTGGAGTAGTAGCCGGATGCGTAGCGGTAACGGTGCAGCTCGGTCGTCCACGAGCTGATGAACCACTGTGCCGACCAGGAGCACGCCGTGCTCGCGCCACTGGTGAATGCCTCGAGGTCGTAGAAGAGGGTGCTGCCGGGGACGATCCCGAGAGTGCGCGCCCGGGAGACCGCCCGCCGGGCCTCGAGGGCGCCCTGGACGCGAGCCGCCGAGTAGGTGTTGGCCGGGTTCGGGTTGATCGTCGGGTCGATGTTCTTCCCATAACGCGGATAGCGGGTCGAGCACGAGGCCTGCGGGCCCAGCGTGATGGGCATCAGGTGCCACCCGGCTGCCAGCTGGTTGCGGACCCAGGTCGCTGTGAGGTTGCTCTGGCGCTGGCAGGCGCGCGAGGCGCCGGAGATGTAGATGCCGGCGGCACGGAACGGTGACTTCTTGACCCACGTGCTCATGGCGCTCTGGCTCGGCGCCTCGCACTGGTCGAAGCCGAGCCCGCGGTAGTTGCCGGGAGTGACCGGGTTCGCGGCGTACGCCGGAACGCTGAGCATCGTGCCCGAGACCAGCAGGGCGAGCGCCGCCGCCAGCGATGCCACCAGCCAGGGACGCGCCGAGGGACGGGCCGAGGGACGGGCCGGGTACGAGGGACGCGAAGGCATCGTAATCTCCAGGAATGTCGGAAAACTTCGCCACCCTAACCACGTTTGTCACACCAGTAACAGGGATTTGCCCGAATTACAAATGTGTAATTCTTTCCGGCAGAATCAGGAATTCGGGTAGCGGGAGCTCAATTCCTCGTCGAGCGGCCGTCCCGTGGCCCGGGACGTCTCGGCCTACTGGTCCCCAGTAGGTTTGACCCGTGTCCGACACCAGCACCGACACCCGTCACGACCTTCGCCTCGACACCGTCGATGTCGCCCGCACCGACCCCCAGCGAGAACAGCCGTGGGCCGCGCTCGGCCTGAAGGTGGACGAGTACGCCCGGATCCGCGAGATCTTGGGACGCCGCCCGACCAGCTCGGAGCTGGCGATGTACTCGGTGATGTGGAGCGAGCACTGCTCCTACAAGTCGAGCAAGGTGCACCTCGCACAGTTCTCCGAACTCAGCCATCAGTTGGCCCAGGAGGGGCGCGCCGGCAAGCTGCTGGCGGGCATCGGCGAGAACGCCGGCGTGATCGACATCGGCCAGGGGTACGCCGTCACGTTCAAGGTCGAGAGCCACAACCACCCGTCGTACGTCGAGCCCTACCAGGGTGCGGCGACCGGCGTCGGCGGCATCGTCCGCGACATCCTCGCGATGGGGGCCCGGCCGGTGGCGGTTATGGACCCGCTCCGCTTCGGTCCCCTGGACGCCCCGGACACTCACCGGGTGCTGCCCGGGATCGTGGCTGGAGTGGGTGGCTACGGAAACTGCCTGGGCCTGCCCAACATCGGTGGAGAGGCCGTCTTCGACTCGTCGTACGCCGGCAACCCGCTCGTCAACGCACTGTGCGTCGGCGTGCTCCGGCACGAGGACCTCCACCTCGCGAAAGCAAGCGGGGTGGGCAACCGGGTGATCCTGTACGGCGCCAAGACGGGTGGCGACGGCATCGGTGGCGTCAGCGTCCTCGCTTCGGAGACGTTTGAGTCGACCGGGCCGGCCAAGCGTCCGAGCGTCCAGGTGGGTGACCCCTTCCAGGAGAAGCTGCTCATCGAGTGCACCCTTGAGCTCTTCGCCGCCGGCCTCGTTGCCGGCATCCAGGACCTAGGTGGTGCCGGGCTTTCGTGCGCCACGAGTGAGCTCGCGAGCGCCGGCGACGGCGGCATGCACATCGAGCTCGAGCGGGTGCCGCTGCGCGACTCCTCGCTGGCGCCGGAGGAGATCTTGATGAGCGAGTCCCAGGAGCGGATGATGGCCGTCGTCGAGCCCGCCGACGTCGACGCGTTCCTGGCGATCTGCGAGAAGTGGGAGGTCGACGCCACCGTCATCGGTGAGGTCACGGACGGGGACCGGCTCCAGATCGACTGGCTCGGCGAGCAGGTGGTCGACGTACCTCCACGGTCGGTGGCGCATGACGGTCCGACGTACCACCGGCCGTTCGCGCGGCCGGACTCCCAGGACGCGCTGCAGGCCGACGTGGCGGAGCGGCTGGAACGTCCATCGTCCGGCGACGAGCTCAGGGAGACTCTCCTGCGCCTCGTCGCCAGCCCGAACCTGTGCGACAAGTCCTGGATCACCGACCAGTACGACCGCTACGTGCAGGGCAACACCGTGCTTGCCCAGCCCAGTGACAGCGGCATGATCCGCGTGGACACCGACAGCAATCTCGGTGTCGCGCTGGCGTGCGACTGCAACGGCCGGTTCGCCCGCCTCGACCCGTACGCCGGGGCCCAGCTCGCGCTCGCCGAGTCCTACCGCAACGTCTCGACGGGTGGCGCCGTCCCGATGGCGATCAGTGACTGCCTGAACTTCGGATCACCTGAGGACCCAGAGGTGATGTGGCAGTTCGCCGAGGCCTGTCGCGGGCTGAAGGACGCCTGCGTCGAGCTCGGGATCCCGGTCACCGGCGGCAACGTCAGCCTCTACAACCAGACCGGGGAGACGGCGATCCTGCCGACTCCTGTGGTCGCGGTGCTCGGCGTGATCGAGGACGTCACACGACGTACTCCCACCGGCTTCGGCACGGCCGGGGAGCGGGTGCTGCTCCTCGGCGAGACGCACGATGAGCTCTCCGGCTCGGAGTGGGCGCATGTCGTGCACGGCCACCTCGGCGGACTCCCGCCCCGCGTCGACCTCGCCGCCGAACGCGCGCTCAGCGAGCTGCTCGTCGCGGCGACCGGAGTTGTCTCATCGGCCCACGACGTCTCCGACGGAGGTCTGGCCCAGACGCTGGTGGAGTCCTGCCTGCGCGACGGCGTCGGTGCCCGGGTGGACCTGTCCGAGGTCGCGGGCGGCGACGCCTTCGTCGCCCTGTTCAGCGAGTCGGCGGCCCGCGCGGTCGTCTCGGTTGCGCCGGAGGACGAGGAGCGGCTCTTCGAGCTGGCCGCTGAGCACGGCGTACCGATCACGTCTCTGGGCGAGACCCGCGGCGCCTCGCTCGCTGTCGACCAGGTCTTCGACGTACCGCTCGAGGAGCTGCGTTCGGCCTGGACGCTCACCCTGCCCGCCGCCATGGGCTGATCCGGCCCGTGCGTGTGCCCGAACGGCTGGTGCTCGAATCCCAGGCGCGCCGGAACCCCACAAATGTTGGGGCATGACGTTCCAGAGACCTGGATCAACGTCACAACCCAACAAATGTGGGGTTCCGGGGCCGTGGGCGTCAGCTCAGTTCGAGCGCTCCATCGCCCGCAGGCCCACGAACAGCCCGAGCACAGCGATGACCGCGGAGCCGATGAAGCCGTAGCTCACGGCGTCCACCGGGAACGATCCGGCGAACAGGGCACGCTCTGCCTCGACGACGTACTTCAGCGGGTTCAGGTCCGCCGCCGTCTGCAGCCAGCCGGGTGCACCCTCGAGCGGCAGCATCACGCCGGCCAGCAGGACCACAGGGAAGGTCGCCGTCTGCTGGACCGTCCAGAACAGCCATTCCTGGTCCTTGGCAGCCAGGGCGAGTGCGAACGACATCGCTCCCACGCCGATGCTGAACAGGGACAGCACGGCCATGCCGACCAGGACGCCGCCGACATGCAGCTCGAAGCTGAACGGGGTGACGACGAGCAGGATGATCCCGGTCTGCATCAGCATCGGCACGACCTCCTTCATCGCCCGGCCGATCAGCAGCGACGACCGGCTCAGCGGCGAGACCAGCAGCCGTTCGTGGGAACCGGTCGTCATCTCCTGCATCAGGTTGGCCCCGGTGAACGATGCGCCCATGAGGGCGGTCATGGCCACGATCCCCGGCACGAACCACTGCCAGGCCGACCCGTTCTCCACCTCGGGGAGGAGCGGTGCGAACAGCCCGAGGAAGACAAGCGGCTGGACCATCGCGAACAGGACCGAGACAGGCTCCCGGAAGACCGGCTTGAGCTCACGCACCATGACGTTCCAGGTGTCCGCGAGGACTCCCGGGTCTCCCTTGCGTACGCCGTCCCGGCGGACCGAGTCGCCGTGCGAGTAGCGCTCGACCGGGTTCTCGGTGATGGTCTCGACGACGGTGCTCATGCTGCTGCTCCTTCGGTGGTGGTGTCTTCGTTGATCTCGTTGCTCTCGCGCAGGCTGCGTCCGGTCAGGTCGAGGAACACGTCGTCGAGCGTGGGGCCGACGACCTCGATCCGCCGTACGGGAATGCCGACGCCCGCGAGGTCCTGAACCATTCCTGGTGCCATTTCTGCGCCTCCCTGCGTGCGGATGCTGACCGCGGACCCGGCGCGCTGGACGCTCGCCTCCGAAGTGAGTCCTGCCGCGACGCGCTCGGCAGCGAGGGCGGCCTGGTCGCCGGTCTCAAAGCCGAGCTTCACGAGGTCACCGAGCCCGGACTTGAGCCCGGTGGCGGTGTCGTCGGCGATGACGAGCCCGTGGTCGATCACGACCACGCGGTCGGCGATCGCGTCGGCCTCCTCGAGGTAGTGCGTCGTGAGCACGATCGTGGTGCCGTTGTCCGCGTGCAGGCGCTTGATCTGCTCCTGGAGGTTGGCCCTGTTCTGGGGGTCGAGCCCGGTTGAGGGCTCGTCGAGGAACAGCAGGTGAGGCGTGTGCACGAGCCCGATGGCGACATCGAGGCGGCGTCGCTGGCCGCCGGACAGCGTCGAGACCGGACGAGTGCCGTGCTCGGTGAGGTCGAACGCCTCGAGCAGCTCGTCGGCCCGGTGCTTCGACTCGCGCCGGCTCATGCCGTGGGCGCGGGCCTGGCTGACCAGCTCGTCCCGGCCGCGCTGCTGGTGGCCCGCCGCATTGCCCTGGCCCACGTAACCGATGCTGCGGCGTACGTCGCGACGCTCCGTCACCACGTCGTATCCAGCCACCTCGGCCGAGCCGGACGTCGGTGAGATCAGCGTCGTCAGCATCCGCAGGGTGGTCGACTTGCCGGCGCCGTTGGGGCCGAGGAACGCGACGAGTTCGCCGGGGGCGACCTCGAGGTCGAGGCCGCGTACCGCCTCGATCGTCTGCTTGTGGCGGGTGAAGTGCCTGGTCAGTCCCTGGGTTCGGATCATTGCGGTGTTGGTGTGTTCGCTCATGACAGAAACGTTAGGTAATATTGAGGTCAGATCCTGGCCTCAATAGAAGTTAGTCTGGTCTCCATGAACCCCAGTGCCCGCATGCTGCGACTGCTCTCGCTGCTCCAGACCCATCGCTACTGGCCCGGGGAGGAGCTCTCCGGGCGCCTCTCGGTCAGCCCGCGCACGCTCCGGCGCGACATCGAGCGTTTGCGCGAGCTCGGCTATGCGGTGGACGCCTCCCGTGGGGTGGCCGGCGGCTACCAGCTCCGCGCCGGGGGGTCGCTGCCGCCGTTGCTGCTCGAGGACGACGAGGCGGTGGCCATCGCGGTGGGCCTGCGTACCTCGGCGGCCGGCGCGGTCAGCGGGATGGAGGAGACCTCGGTGCAGGCGCTGACCAAGGTGATCAGCCTGATGCCGCCGCGGTTGCGCCGCCGGATGGATGCTGTGCGGTCGCAGACCGACAACATGGTCTGGGGCGGTGGCCCGGCCATCGATGCCGACGTACTCACCACACTGGCCCAGGCCTGTCGCGACGATGAGCTGGTCAAGTTCGGCTACACCGCCCGGGGCGCCGATCGAACCGAGCGCCGGGTCGAGCCGCTGCGACTGGTCTCCCTGGGCCGCCGCTGGTACCTCGTTGCCTACGACCGCGACCGCCAGGACTGGCGTTCGTTCCGGCTTGACCGGATCACCGATGTCGCCATGACCGGCCAGCGGTTCCGGCCACGTCAGCTGCCCGCCGACGACGCGCCGACCTTCGTGCAGTCCGGCATCCGCCAGATGCCGCAGCGCTACCAGGTCCGGGTGCGCATCGACGGCGCTGCGTCCGGGGTGGCGGCCGTAGTCGACCAGTGGGGCACGGTCGAGCCGCAGGGCGATGGCTGCGTGCTGACGATGAACGTCGACTCGCTGGAGTGGCCGCTGATGGTGCTTGCCAACCTCGATGCTGACTTCGAAGTCGAGTCGCCGGCAGAGCTGCAAGCCTTGGTCCGGGGCACCGCCGAGCGGTTCGTCAGGGCGTCTGCCGGATGAGGCCCCGCCGCGCCTCGCGAGAACGGCGATCCTGGCTAGCCGTCCTCGGCCTCGAACAGGGCGCGTCGCTCCCGGGCGGTCGCCATGGCGGCGAGGAACTTGGCGTCGTACTCGGGGTCGTCGATGCGAATGATCGCCACGCTGTGTTCGTCGAGCACATTGACCCCTGTTGGTGAGGTCTTCTGGACCACTACGTGGGTCGCCCCCTTGACGTCGTAGTGGGCGGTGACCCAGCGGCCGGCGCTCGAGGCCGGCAGCCGGCGGTCCTGCGGACGGGTCAGCAGCCGTAGCGTCCCGTACAGGAGCAGGCCGGCGAGACCGATCACGAACGCCGCTTCGAGGAACACCATCTGTTCATTGTGCGAGGTCATGCCCCGCCGGGCCAAGCGTGGTGCCTGCCCTTGCGGTCACCTTAGGATCGCGACGAGAAGATGCGCTGCCCCAGAGCCCTCGCCCACCCGTTCGCGGCGGACCTGCCGCAGACCGGCACCCCCCAGCAGCCGAGCGACCTCGTCCACGGGCCGGGCGCGGAAGCCGTGCTCGACGTACGGCGAGGCAGCCATGGTGTCCGGGTCACCGATGCCGACGACGACGCGACCGCCGCGCTTGAGCACCCTGGACATTTCCGCGAACGCTGACGCCAGGTCCTCGATGAAGTAGACCGTGTTTACGGTGATCAGACCGTCGAGGGAGTCGTCCGGCAGGGGGAGATCCAGCATCGTGCCCTCGTGCAGGGTGAGTCGGCCCCGGGCGCACTCGTCGCGGTAGCGCCTCCGGGCGACCGCGAGCATGGTCGTGGAGAAGTCCACTCCAACGACGCGGCCACTGGCTCCGACCTCGTCCAGCAACAGCGCAAGCCCCACGCCGCCACCGAAGCCCAGGTCCGCGACTACGCCACCGGGCTCCACCTCCGCGGCGTGCACGGCGGCCTGGACGGTTGACCGATTGTCGCGGTTCAGGAGCCTCCCCACGAGGCGCCCTCGAAACCCGTCAGGCTTGCGTAGTTGCCGAGCGGTTCCGGCGAGAAGCCGCGAGCGCAGAGCCATGGACGACTATCGCACGAGCCCTCAGTCAGAGATGGCGTGGACTTTGAGTCACCAGGTGACCCGAAGTCCACATCAGCTTGTTTGGGGCCGTTTCCGCTCTTTCGAGGATGCTCCCGGCCACCTGAGACGCGGACCGCGGGCCTCAAATACGCGTTCAGCTGACAAGGACCGATGCCATGATGGGCATTCGCCCACGGCCACGACTGGATGTGTCGTACGCCGGCCGGGCGAACTCGCAGGGGGTCTCAGTGGAGCCAGCAGCACGACCAACCCGACGCCGTCGTCCACTGATGGTCGCTGGGGGCCTCATCGCGCTGGCCGTCGCGGTCGGTCTCGGCTCGGTCGCGGCGCTCGCGCTCAGCGACTCAGGGACTCAGGGAGGTCGACAGGCAGCAACTCAGTCGAAGAAGATGGATGTCTTCGTCAGCGAGTTCGGTGTCCGGGTGGGCATGCAGACGACCTTCGACGAAGCGGTCACGCTGAGCAGCCCGGCCCTTCGTGCCGGAGCTCTCCACGACAAGGCCTCGCTGTGGCCGGAGGACGACAAGGACCACGAGGGGGAGGACCTCGACCCACTCAAGCTCGCTGCTGGCACGCCGGTCCTGGTCGAGGGTCAACTGAGACCCGACTGTGACGGCAGTGATCCGGGCACGAACATCGTCTTCTCGGTGCAGGTGCGCCGCGCCGGGGGTCCGGTCGCGACTAGCCAGTTCTCTGCGAGCCACACCCAATTTCTCCGCAACGCCACCAAGACGTGGTGCGCGCTAGGCCCGCGCGTGCGTGTGCACAGGTCCAGCATCGCGCCGAATGGTGCTGCCATCGTCCACCTGGTCCTCACGAACCCGGGCCCGGACACGATCTCGGTCGAGATACCGGCGTACGCGGACAAGCAGGTGAGTTGGTCCCCGGCCTCGGCGAGCGTTCCTGAAGGTGAGGATGTCGACGTAGTGGTCCGAGGCGCGAATATCCAGTGTCAGCGCGGTGAGAAGGGCTCCTGGCTGGAGGGACGCATGCGGATCGACGGCAAGCCGTTCGTCGTATCGAGCGACGATGGCTGGTGCTGACCTGACAGTCGCCCTCCGGGGAGGCGTCAGGATGCACGGCTAGCGTGCAGCTGTGCCCACCCACCTACAGCCCCAGGACCCGGCTGCGGTCGCCGAGGCGCTCGCGCGCGAGGAGCTCACCAGAGCCGACCTGAGGTTGCTGAGCAAGCACTTCCTCGCCGTGCTGGCGCAGCGGGCCCCCGGGAAGTCGGTCGAGGTGCGGGTGCCGCCGTACGCCGCTGCCCAGGTGGTGCCCGGGGTCCGCCACACCAGGGGTACGCCGCCCGCGGTGGTCGAGCTCGATGCAGCGACGTGGATCGCCCTGGCAACCGGGCAGGTCACCTGGGCCGAAGCCGTGGCCGAGGGCAAGGTCAGGGCGTCCGGCGAACGGGCAGACCTCTCGCCGTACCTGCCGCTCACGCAGTGAGCCTGAATCCACCCGCGGGGGCTCGGCTCGAACGCCCCTCGAGCAACGCCCTAGGGTCGAGCCATGAACATCGACGAACTGCGCTCACGGGTCAGCGCCGAGCTTCCCCGGATCCGGCAGGACCTCGAGGACCTGGTGCGCATCGAGTCGGTCAGCGCCGATCCCGCCCGTGCCACCGACGTGCAACGAAGCGCCGAGGCGGTTGCCGCGCTGTTCCTTGCCGAAGGTTTCGACGACTCCAGGATCGTGAGTGGCCACGAGGACGGCCGGGCTCCGGCAGTCATCGCGCGCAAGCCCGCCCCGGAGGGGAAGCCGACGGTGCTTCTCTACGCCCACCACGACGTCCAGCCGGAGAACGACCACGCCGAGTGGGACTCACCACCCTTCGAGCCCACGGAGCGCAACGGGCGGCTCTACGCCCGCGGCGCTGCCGACGACAAGGCCGGCATCGTCGCGCACTTGGCAGCGATCCGGGCCCTGGGAGACGACCTCGGCGTGGGCGTGACGATGTTCATCGAGGGAGAGGAGGAGGTCGGGTCAGACACCTTGCCGGACCTGCTCAAGCAGCACAGCGACTACCTCGCCGCCGACGTGATCGTGATCGCCGACTCCGGCAACTGGGACATCGGTGTGCCGGCGCTGACCACCAGCCTGCGCGGGCTGGTACGCGTCGACATCGGTGTGCGCACGCTCACCCACGCAGTCCACTCGGGCATGTGGGGCGGCCTGGTCCCGGACGCCTTGATGACGCTGAGCCGGCTGATCGCGTCGCTGCACGACGACGAGGGCAACGTGGTGGTGGCCGGGCTGCACGCCGGTCCTGCAGCGGACGTGGACTACCCGAAGGAGCGGCTGCGCTCCGAGTCCGGGATTGCGCCGGGCGTCGAGTTCATCGGCTCGGGATCCTCCGTCGAGCGCCTGTGGACCAAACCCGCACTCACCATCACGGGGCTTGATGCACCCCAGGTCGACGGCGCCAGCAACACGCTCGTCGCGAGCGCTCGCGCGAAGATCTCCCTGCGGATCGCGCCGGGTGACACGTGCGAGCACGCGCTCGAGTGCCTGCGCACCCACCTCGAGGCCCACGTCCCGTGGGGAGCCGAGCTGACTTTCACCGTCGTGGACACCGGCGAGCCGACCGCGATCGACGCGACCGGTCCGGCGTACGACGCGGCCCGGGACGCTTTCACCGAGGCCTGGGACGGCGTCCGGCCGATCGACATGGGAGTCGGCGGCTCGATCCCGTTCATCGCCGAGTTCCTGGAGAGCTTTCCCAAGGCCAGCGTTCTGGTCACCGGTGTCGAGGACCCGGACACGCGTGCCCATGGCGCGAACGAGGGTCTGCACCTTGCCGAGTTCGAGCGTGTCTGCCTAGCTGAGGCGCTGCTGCTGGACAACCTCGCGGACTGACGGATGTCCGCGCAGGCGCTGTCCACCGAGGCCGTGCTCCAGCTGATGCAGTCGGTTGCCGCCGAGGTGATCACGCCGCGGTTCCGCACCCTGTCGACGTCACAGATCGGCGAGAAGAAGCCCGGTGACCTGGTGACCGTGGCCGACCACGAGGCGGAAGAGCTGATCACGAGGGCGCTCCTCGGTGCCTACCCGGACGCTGTGGTGCTCGGTGAGGAGGCGCATGCCGTGCAGCCGGACCTGCTGCCGAGGTTCCGCGAGGCCGAACATGCATTCACGGTCGACCCGGTCGACGGCACCAAGAACTTCGTCAACGGTTCGCCCGACCACGCAGTGATGGTGGCCGAGGTGGTGCGGGGCGAGACGGTGCGAGGGTGGATCTGGCAGCCGGAGCACAAGACGGCATGGGTGGCCGAGCACGGTGGCGGCGTACGACGAAACGGCGAGCCGGTCCACCGCAGGCCCGCCGGCGAGCAACCACAGGGAGCCACCTCGATCTGGTCGCGGCGCGGTCGCCAGCCCGAAGGACTGCCCGCCCTGGTCGGGAGCTGGATCTGCTGCGGCGTCGACTACCCCAAGCTGATCGAGGGCGAGGCCGACTACCTGCTCTACGGCCACACCAACCCGTGGGACCACCTGCCCGGCACGCTCATGGTGGCTGAAGCGGGCGGGGCAGCCTCACACCGCGACGGCACGCCGTACGACGCCCGCTCCGGCGGAGCCGGCCTGATCGTGGCCTCCGACCCGGACACGCTCGAGACCGCCCGTGCGGCCTGCGAAGGCCTGTGGCCGAAGCGCTGAGCGAAGGAGCGGCGACATCGGCGGACGCCTGCGGAAAGCACCCTCTTCGGCACGTACACTCTGCCGCGTGGCCAGCCCAGAGAACCCGGCGGCTCGCCGTCGCGGAGACGGACGCCTGAACCTCGACCTCGACCCGCAGGAGCGCGGCCCACAGGATGCCTGCGGTGTCTTCGGCGTCTGGGCCCCGGGCGAGGACGTCGCGAAGCTGACCTACTACGGCCTGTACGCCCTGCAGCACCGCGGGCAGGAGTCGGCCGGGATCGCCGTGAGCAACAGCAGCCAGATCCTGGTCTACAAGGACATGGGCCTGGTGTCGCAGGTCTTCGACGAGTCCACTCTCGCTGCCCTCAAGGGGCACCTCGCCATCGGCCATTCGCGGTACTCCACCACCGGCGCCAGCGTCTGGGACAACGCCCAGCCGACGTTCCGACCCACGGCCGACGGCTCCATCGCGCTCGCGCACAACGGCAACCTGACCAACACCCGCGAGCTCCAGCAGCTGATCGCCGACATGCCCGTCGAGCTCAACGAGCTCGACATCAATGCCCGCAAGCTCGAGACGAGCACCAATGACACCTCGCTGGTGACCGCCCTCCTCGCCAACCACCCCGACAGCTCGCTGGAGGAGCGCGCAGTCGAGCTGCTGCCCAAGATCAAGGGCGCCTACTGCTTCGTGTGGATGAACGAGACCACCCTGTACGCCGCCCGCGACCCGCAGGGCATCCGTCCCCTCGTCCTCGGTCGCCTCGAGCGCGGCTGGGTGGTGGCCAGTGAGACCGCTGCGCTCGACATCGTGGGCGCCTCCTTCGTCCGCGAGATCGAGCCCGGCGAGATGGTGGCCATCGACGAGCACGGCCTGCGCACCCGCCGCTTCGCGGAGCCCGCACCCAAGGGCTGCCTGTTCGAGTTCGTCTACCTGGCCCGCCCCGACACCCGCATCTCGGGCCAGCGGATCCACAGCGTCCGCGTCGAGATCGGCCGCCGTCTGGCCCGGGACTTCCCCACGGAAGCCGACCTCGTCATCCCGGTTCCCGAGTCCGGGACTCCAGCCGCGATCGGGTACGCAGAGGAGAGCGGCATCCCGTACGGCATGGGTCTGGTGAAGAACTCCTACGTCGGCCGCACGTTCATCCAGCCCAGCCAGACGATTCGCCAGCTCGGCATCCGGCTGAAGTTGAACCCGTTGCGTGACGTGATCGAGGGAAAGCGCCTCGTCGTCGTCGACGACTCCATCGTGCGCGGCAACACCCAGCGCGCGCTGGTGCGGATGCTGCGTGAGGCCGGCGCCCGCGAGGTGCATGTTCGGATCGCCAGCCCACCAGTGAAGTGGCCGTGCTTCTACGGCATCGACTTCGCGACCCGGGCCGAGCTGATCGCGAACGGTCTGGGCACCGAAGAGATCTGCTCCTCCATCGGGGCGGACTCCCTCGGCTACATCTCCCTCGAGGAACTGATCGAGGCCACTACAGTCCCGGCCGATGACCTGTGCCGCGCGTGTTTCGACGGCGTCTACCCGGTGAAGCTGCCCGAGCCCGAGTTCCTCGGGGAGCACCTCCTGGATGTGGCGCCGCTCCTCGACGCCGACGGACTCACGGCTTCGCTCGCCGGCGGAGGGGCTGCCGATGCGCTCGGTCGCCCCTGACCTCCGGCGTTGAGCAACCAGATCCCCGACGGTGAAGAGAAGGCGATGAGCGCAGACATGCACCGGGCGACGTACCAGGAAGCCGGAGTCTCCATCGAGGCCGGCGACAAGGCAGTGGAGCTGATGAAGGTCTGGGTCGACCAGGCCCGGCGCCCGGAGATGATCGGCGGGATCGGCGGCTTCGCGGGACTCTTCGACGCCAGCGCCCTGAAGTCGTATGACCGGCCGCTCCTGGCCACCTCCGCCGACGGCGTCGGCACCAAGGTCGCGATCGCGCAGGCGCTCGACAAGCACGACACCATCGGCTTCGACCTCGTCGGCATGCTCGTCGACGACCTGGTCGTCTGCGGCGCGGAACCCCTGTTCATGACCGACTACATCGCCACCGGCCGCGTCGTACCCGAACGGATCGCGGCCATCGTCAAGGGCATCGCCGAGGCGTGCGTAGTCGCCGGTTGTGGGCTGATCGGCGGCGAGACCGCCGAGCATCCCGGCCTCCTGGGCCCTGACGAGTACGACGTCGCCGGCTCCACCACTGGCGTCGTCGAGGCCAGCCAGGTGCTCGGACCGGGCCGGGTCCGCCCCGGGGACGTGGTGATCGCGATGGCCTCGAGCGGTCTGCACTCCAACGGGTACTCCCTCGTGCGGCACGTGCTGCTCGCACCCTCGTCGGAGGGTGGTGGGAACCGCAGGCTCGAGGAGCACGTCGACGACCTGGGTCGCACCCTCGGCGAGGAACTGCTCGAGCCCACCCGCATCTACGCCAAGGCCTGTCTGGAGCTCGCCCGGGAGACCGAGACCCACGCGATGTCGCACATCACCGGTGGCGGCCTGGCCGCCAACCTCGAGCGCGTGCTGCCGGTCGAGCTCGCCGCTCGCCTGGACCGCAGCACGTGGTCGCTGCCGCCAGTCTTCCGACTCGTCGCGGAGACGGGCAACGTGGCTCGCGCGGACCTCGAGAACACCCTGAACTGCGGTGTCGGGATGGTCTCGGTGACCGCGGCCAGCGATGCGGACCGGGCAGTCTCGGTGCTCGCCGGCCACGGGATCGATGCGTGGGTCGCCGGCACTGTGGAGCCAGCCGGTGCGGACGCCGCCGTCGACGACCGCGGGCGGGTCACGCTGTATGGTGACCACAACTGAGCGCCGGAACCCCACATTTGTTGAATCCGGACGTCCAGATCGACGATCTCGACGTCCAAACCCAACAATTGTGGGCTGTGGCTGACCAGTCTGCGGGCCGACGTGCGGGAATCACCACCGGCCCGTTAGGGTTATTCCACGAACAGACAACTCCGACCGGCAGCCCATGGCGGCGCCGGCCAAACGTGCGAGGGGGCCACCCATGGGGCGCGGCCGTGCAAAGGCGAAGCAGACCAAGGTTGCCCGCGATCTGAAGTACCGCACTCACGAGACGGACTTCGCATCGCTGGCCCAGGAACTTCACGGAGACGAGTCGGCTCCGGCCGACCGGGTTGACCGTGTCGACCCCGTCGAAGAGGTCGACGAGTACGACAAGTGGGCGGACTACTCCTCCCGCGACTGACTCTCTGTGGTCGTCGACGAACTGACGGAGACGACCACGGGTCGCAGTGCCCTGAGCACGCGCGTCAGGGCAACCAGATCCCACGATCACCACCGGCAGCGGCCATCCGCTGCTCGGCGATCCTGTCCGCCGCCACGGCCGGTGGCACGCCGTCGCTCGCTGCGAGGGCGAACACCTCCCGGGTGGTGTCGAGGATGTGGCTCGACCGCTCCCGGGCGCGCTCGAAGTCGAACCCGTGCAGCTCGTCGGCGACCTGGATCAGCCCACCCGCATTCACGACGTAGTCGGGTGCATAGAGGATCCCGCGGTCGGCGAGCTGCTTCTCCACCCCGGGGTGGGCGAGCTGGTTGTTCGCCGCGCCGCACACGACCCGCGCGCTGAGGACATCGACCACCTCGTCGGTGAGGGCGTCCCCGAGTGCGCACGGAGCGTAGACGTCGAGCTGGGAGGAGACCAGGGTCCAGGTGTCCGGCACGGTGCGTACGCGAGGGTGGGCGTCGGTGACCCGGCGTACTGACGGCCCGTGAACGTCAGCCACGACGACGTCTGCCCCGTCCTCCAGCAGGTGCTCCACCAGGTGGTGCCCCACCTTGCCCACGCCGACCACGCCGACCGTGCGGCCACTGAGCGTGGGCGCCCCCCACGTCGCCTCGGCGGCGGCACGCATGCCCTGGAACACCCCGTAGGCGGTGAGCACCGAGGAGTCGCCTGCCCCGCCGTGCGCGACCGTGCGTCCCGTGACGTAGCGACACTCCTGGGCGATGACGTCCATGTCCTCGGAGTAGGTGCCGACATCGCACGCGGTGTAGTAGCGGCCCGCCAGGGACTGCACGAAGCGTCCGTACGCTCGCAGCAGTGCGGGTGTCTTGTCGGTGTGCGGGTCGCCGATGATGACCGCCTTGCCGCCACCGAGGGCGAGCCCGGCCATTGCCGCCTTGTAGGACATTCCGCGCGAGAGGTTCAGCACGTCGCGGAACGCCTCGGCGTCGCTGGAGTATGGGTGGAACCTGGTCCCGCCGAGCGCGGGGCCACGTGCGGTCGAGTGGATCGCGATCAGCGCTCTGAGGCCACTACGTTCGTCCTGACAGACGACTACCTGCTCGTGATCGGCCAACTCGTCGAACACAGTGAACTCCCGTCGGATCACGGTAGTGACCCCTCCTGATTTGTCGCGCTTGGGGTGTATGCACGATTTCGGCCCTTAGGTCAAGGGTGGACCTGCACTGGTCTAGACTACATCGCCCGTTTTCCTGCCGTTTTCGGGAATCAGGACATTTCAGGTTTCCTACTACCAAGCCCGGTGGCACACTCGTGCTCAGAGCAAAGAGCTCCGAAGACAAGTACCAAAGGGGAGCGCCGTGGTAACGCGACCGACCGAAACAGAATCCCTCCTCACACCTGCTGAGGTGGCAGCCATGTTCCGTGTAGACCCGAAGACGGTCACACGCTGGGCAAAGGCTGGCAAACTGTCCGCGATCCGCACGCTGGGCGGCCACCGCCGCTACCGCGAGTCGGAGGTCAAGGAGCTGCTGGGCGACGTCATCCCTGCCCAGCGCAGCGCTCGAGACTGATTGCGGCCGTTGTCTCGCCCCGAACCTTTGTGAGGCACAAGCGCAAAATGCTCCCTGTCGTACCGATGGGGAGCTTTGCGCTCTCGGGGCGCTTGAGCTCACGTGTCCCCGCCTGCTGCTCCGTGCCGACCGGCACCAGCTGCGAACCTGCTCGCTCCTTCGAGGGCATCGGCACCCAATGACTCCAGACCATGGGCGAGCTCGACGCCCATCGCGTCCTCCTCACTGCGTCCCCACTGCTCGAGCACGCTCAACCGGTCCTGCCGGAGGCACGTCTGCGGCAGCGAAGCGATCGCATGTGCCAGCGCCACGGATGTCTCCAGCGCGGTGCCGGGGCGGCAGACGCGGTTGACCAATCCCATGTCCAGGGCTTCTGCCGCCTGAACCGGCCGCCCGGTCAGCACCAGGTCCATCGCGCGCGACTCACCGATCAGCCGAGGCAACCGCACGGTGCCGCCATCGATCAGGGGCACGCCCCACCGACGGCAGAACACTCCCAGCACGGCGTCGTCCGCGGCGACGCGAAGGTCGGCCCACAGCGCCAGCTCGAGCCCACCGGCCACGGCGTACCCCTCGACGGCCGCGATCACCGGCTTGGACAACCGCATCCGGGTCGGTCCCATCGGTCCGTCGCCGTCCGCGGCTACCCGGTTGCCCCGTGCAGTTCCGATGGCCTTGAGGTCGGCGCCGGCACAGAACGTGCCTCCGGCTCCGGTGAGTACGGCGACAGCGGCGTCGTCATCGGCGTCGAAGCCTCGAAACGCGGCCGCCAGGGCCTCCGCCGTCGGTCCGTCCACGGCGTTGCGCGACTCGGGTCGGTCGATGGTCACCGTGGTGACCGGGCCCTCGCGCTGGACGCGGATGGTCATGCGCCGAACCTCCTCGCGATCAGTGGACGCGAACAGCCTAGAGTCCCCGGGCCTTGCCCAATCAGCCGTACGGCGTGCCAAGCGGCGCCGTACCCGCGGCCCTCGCGACCTGGTCCGAGACTGTGGAGGTCTTGACCAGCTCCTCCCGGCCGGCCCCGCCGCTGACGCCGAAGACCAGCACCTGACCCACCCCAGGCGCGTACAGCTTGTACTCCAGCACGTCGGGCTCGATCGTGATCGTGTCCTTGGTCAGCAGGACCTTGTCGAAGTGGCCGGCGGGCACGTCAGCCATCTCGTCCACGCTGAGCACCTCCCCGTTGTCCTCTGCCTCGCCCTTGTAGAACTCCTGGCGGTAGGCAAGTCCACGCTCGGGATGGCCCGGCATCGCAACGCCCGGAAGAGCGCCGTCGACACCCGCCTCGAAGGACCCGCCGCGAGTGGTCACCTTGCCGTTCTCGAACTCGGCAGTGTCCTCGCCGAGGTACCAGACCGTGCCCTCCTTGTCCTGGGCGTACCAGTCGAAGGTGTCCTCGATGATCGCGCCGTCGGCCGTGACCGTGTCGCGTACGACGCGCGCGGTGATGCCGTTGGCGATCTTGCGGGTCACGCTGGTCGCGGTCAGCACGACCTGCAGCTTCTCGCCGTCCTCGCCGTCCTCCCGGTAGACCCAGCGGGCGCCGGGCTTGTACGGCGTGTAGGGGTTGGTGATGTCGGCCGTGAAGTCGGCGGGATCGAGCTCCACGGGTTCGCTCGACCGCGGCAGGTCGGCCCGAGGCTCAGCCTGAGGTTCGACCTGCGACTTCGTCGGAGACTGGGTCTGCGGCTTCGGCGAGCGTGTGTCGCTGGCCCCGCACCCAGCCAGGGTCAGCACTGCAACGGCCGCGACGATGAGCGCTGTCCTCATCTCGTTCATTCGGATGTCCATGGCGAGTCCTTTCGGTTGGTTGCCGACGCTAGGAGCGGTCCATGAGCGACTCATGAGTTCCTCACCGGGCTCTCATCTGGATCCATACGATGAGAAGATGCGGATCCTGGTGGTGGAAGACGAGCCGAAGATGGCGCAGTTGCTGCGCCGCGGGCTCGTCGAGCACGGGTCCGTCGTGGAGGTCGCGATCGACGGGGAGGACGCGATCGCGAGCGCCATCGACGGCGGGTTCGACGTGATCCTGCTGGACGTGATGCTTCCCGACATGGAGGGTTTCGAGGTCTGCCGTCGCCTCCGCGAGGCCAGGGTGTGGACGCCGGTGTTGATGCTCACCGCGCGGACCGCGGTCCGGGACCGGATCCGCGGTCTCGACGCTGGCGCCGACGACTACCTGGCCAAGCCGTTCGCCCTCGAGGAGCTGCTGGCCCGGATCCGAGCGCTGGCGAGGCGGGGTGCCGTGGAGCGGCCGACGAAGCTCACGGTCGGCGACCTGTGCCTGGACCCCGCCACCCGTCGGGTGTTCAGGGGCGAGCAGGAGATCGGGCTCTCCGCGAAGGAGATGGCGCTGCTAGAGGCGTTCCTGCGGCGGCCCGAGCAGGTCCTCACCCGGGACCAGCTCCTGGAGCACGCATGGGACATGGCCTTCGAGAGCCATTCCAACGTCGTGGATGTCTACGTCCGCTACCTGCGCGAGAAGATCGACCGGCCCTTCGCCCGGAACTCCCTGCAGACCGTGCGCGGCATCGGCTACCGGCTCACCGCGGCCGACCGGTGATCGGCCGGTGACCAGCCCGTGACCGGCCCATGATCAGCAGGGTGCCGCTGCGTCTGCGGGTCGCACTCGCCTTCGCGCTCACCAGTGCCGTCGCTCTGACAGGTCTCGGCGCGTTCGTCTACCTGCGCGTCCAGGACACGCTGCGCGACCAGACCGAGCAGTCGGTGCGAACCCAGATGGAGGCGCTGAGCACGCTCTCGGCCGAGCAGCGGGTGCGCGCCGTACAGGAGCTGACCGGGCTCTCGTTCGCGCAGGTGCTGTCGTCCGAGGGCGAGCTCGTCGTCTCGTCACCGCAGCTCACCGACGCGGTCGTCGAGTCCGCCGACCTGGACAGGGGGCGCACGCAGCCGCTGGAGCAGGCGGTGACGCTGGGTGACGACGACGAGTCAGAACCCGCGTTGTTGCTCAGCCGCCGGCTGGGTGAGCAGGTCGTGGTCGTGGGTCGGTCGCTGGAGCCGGTCGAAGAAGCCCTGGACGGCCTACGCGCCCAGTTCCTGCTCGGCCTGCCTCTGGCGCTGCTGGTGGCGTCCGCCGTCGGGTACGGCGTGGCCGGCGCAGCCCTGCGACCGGTCGACCGAATGCGCCGGCAGGCAGCGAACATCTCCGCGCTCGATCCCCAGACCCGATTGCCGCTGCCCGTCGCGCACGACGAGATGTACCGGCTGGGTACGACGCTCAACGCGATGCTCGACCGGCTCGACGCGGCTGCGGCCAGGGAGCGGGACTTCGTCGCCGAGGCCGGCCACGAGCTGCGAACTCCGCTGGCACTGCTGCGCATGGAGCTCGACCTCGCCCTGGCGCGTCCGCGAACTCCCGAGGAGCTGCTGGCGGCGCTGGGATCGGCGAGCGAGGAGGTCGAGCGGCTGACGGCCCTCGCCGAGGACCTGCTCCTGCTCGCCGACTCCGAGGAAGCGCGGGTGCTCGAACCCGTGGAGATCCGCGTCGACGGCCTGCTCCGGGAGGTGGCCCGGCGCTTCTCGACGCTCGCTGAGCGAGCGGAACGCCGGATCGCCGTTGCGGTCGAGCAGGGGACCATGGTCCGCGGAGACCCCGACCGGCTCACTCGGGCGGTGGGCAACCTGGTGCACAACGCGGTCCTGCACGGGCACGGGGAAGTCACACTTCGCGCCGGGATCCAGGATCGCTGGGTCGTGCTCAGTGTCGAGGACGAGGGTCCTGGAGTGCCGCCGGACCTGCGGGAACGGGCCTTCGACGGGATGAGCCGGGCGCCGGGCGCACGGGCGTCCCGCGGCCACGGGCTGGGCCTGGCGATCGTGGGGGTCATCGTCGAGGAGCACGGTGGGACCGTGCAGATCCACGGCGGCCGCACTGCCGGTCAGGACGAGGGTCACGAGAGCGGTCCGAGTGCGGTGACCATCCGGCTGCCACGCGACTCGGCCTGACGCTGGGCCAGCTCTGACGCATGCTGAGTTCTGATGCATGCTGAGGTCATGACGAGGGCGGTCGAAGTCGAGGTCTCCGGGCAGGTTCAGGGCGTCTCCTTCCGCGGGTACGCCGCGCAAGAGGCGGTGCGGCTAGAGCTGGTCGGCTGGGTCCGCAACGAGCCGAACGGCTCCGTCCTCGCTCACTACGAGGGCGACGACGAGGCGGTGGAGGAGATGCTCAAGTGGTGCCGCGAGGGTTCCCCCTCCGCCGATGTGCACCGTGTCAACGTCCGGGACGTCGAGTCGTCCCACGACTCGTCGTTCGAGGTTCGGTACTGAACTGCGCCTGGGTGTGACCCGCGCAGGTTGCCCTGGCCGGCCGGGGAAACCTGCCCCTTGTCACAGGAGGTACGTCGCGAGGCACTCCCGAGAGCCCTGGCGTGACAAGGACGATCCAGCGATGCCCGATCACGCTCGCCGCCTGGCTGCGCGACTACATCATCCGAAGGAGATCAGGCGGTGCGGTTGCGACGTTCCCAGATGCGCATGCTCGAGCGTCGTGGGGCGAGGGTCTGCTCGACGGTGACGAGCTCGGCCTGGGCGCGCTCGGCCTGGGCGATCTCCGCCACGACGAGTTGGGCCGCCGTACGCCCGTCGGTGATGTGCTGGAGTGTGTAGGAGAAGTCGGTCATCCCGGCGCCGAGGTCCGGCGTGGTCATCCGGTGGATCGCCACTGTCGCGCCGAGGTCCGGCTCCGGCCGAACCCGCGACGCCACCCCGAGACTGGCGACGAGGACATCTATTGGCGTACGCCCGTGCGGCAGCCGGGCCGGGAGGCTGGCATCGAGCACGAACACTCGGGTGGGTGCGAAGTCCGCGGCCCCGCCTATGGGGACGAGATCGGAGACCCCGCCGTCCACGTGCATGCCGGGAAACCCGGAACTGGCCGGGAGGGTGACCGGGGCGAAGACCGCGGGAACAGCGGCCGTGGCGAGAAGCAGCTGGTCCAGCTTCCCGTGGCGGTGGTAGACGGCGGTGTTGCCGGCCAGCGGGGTGGTGACGATGCGGACGGGGGTGGGCAGGTCCTCGAGAAGGTCGGCCGGAACCCAGTCAGCGATGAGGCGGGCGAGAGCCGCCGAGGAGAAGAGATAGGGACGCTGGCGCAGCAGGTGCCCCACACGAGTGAGAGTGCCGCCAGGGAAGATGTCCTGGGTGCCGAGCCGCAGCCACCGGGCCCTCAGCTCCTGGACCCTGAGGTGGTCTGGACGCCAGCCCATGAATGCCGCGTTCAGAGCCCCGACTGACGTGCCGACCAAGGCGTGCGGGACGATGCCGTGCTCGAGGAGCACTTCCATCATTCCGACCTGTACGGCACCGCGCGCGGCCCCGCCGGACAGCACGAATACGTTGCGCTCATCCCCCGAGGATTCTGACTTGGTGACCATGACGCCCTCTCGGCAATCCTTCTCGCTCCGTAGATTCACTATGACCAGAGGCTGTCCGCTTTATGAGGAAATAGCCAAAATGGTAAGTGGTGGACTACTCCGCCCATATTGAGCAGACCCCCGACGCTGGCGGTCAGATACCCCTCGGGCTTTCCGGGGCGCGAAAGTGCGCCGACGCCTGGGGCCCGGCTCTCAGAGCTCGGTGAGCAGGTCCCTCATGCGGCTGATCTCAGCGGACTGCGTGGCTGCGACGTCAGCGGTCATCTCGCTCACGATCTGGTCGATGCCGTCCTTCGCGGCATCTACGGCCATGTCGACCGCCCCCGCGTGGTGGCGGATCATTCCGTGGATGAACAGGCGGTCGAACCTGGCGCCCCGCGCCGCCGCAAGCTGCTTCAACTGAGCTGGCGTGAGCATCCCCATCATCGAGTTGTGCCCGTGCTGACCGTGGTCGTACTTCATCGGGTCGTCCTCGATCCGGGGGACCTCCATGCTGCGCTCCTCCAGCCATGCCGCCATCGCCTGGATCTCCGGGGCCTGGGACCCGCGAATCCGCTCGGCGAGGCTGCGAACCCGCGTGTCACGGGCGTACCTGCGAGCGAGCTCGGACATCTTCAGCGCTTGTGCGTGGTGCGGGATCATCATCTGCACGAAGGCGACGTCGGTGTGGTTCCACTCCTCCGAGCGATCCACAGGGTCGGACGAACCAGTGGTCGCGGGCTCTCCGGGCCCTCCGGGCTGGATCACCTTGGGGCCGTCGGAGGCGCTCTCGGCACTCCTGGCAGCGGGTTCCTTGTCGGAGCTGCACCCTGCGAGCACCACCGTCAGCACAGCGGGCAGGACGAGTCGTACGGCGACCCTGGGCAGGCGTGGCATGCAGAGATCTCTCCCGAGACGAGCGAAAAGTTATGAAACTTTCCGACCAGTAGTTCTTTACATCCGGATTGCCAGCACGATACGACGGAGGGGACGCTTCCGGAAACCCCGCAGCGTCCTGATGAAAGGTCTCGGGTATGTACCCCTCACGTAGACGAGTAGGCGCGCGCGCTCGACGGGTCGGTCTGGCCGCAGCGGCCGCCGTCGCGGTGACGTTGACGCTCTCCACCGGTCCGGTGGAGGCACACGACGAGCACGAGTCGTCCCACGATCACGAGTCGTCGAAGTCCAGCATTCCGCCGAACTGCACCGAGGCCGAGCAGAAGCAGCTGAAGAAGGCGAACGACAACTTCGCACAAGCGTGTCAGCCGGGCAAGAACCTGGCGGCGATGAACGACTCGGCCGCCGAACTGGCGGCCGGTGACTGGGCTGCCGTGGGCATGAAGCTGTTGAAGAACGTCCCCAAGCAGGGGCCATTCGCGTCCCAGACGGCCTTCAACAGCGACCTGGCGTTCAAGGGCGAGTACGCCTACGCGGGCAACTACGAGGGCTTCATGATCTACGACCTGTCCAACCCGGCGAGCCCGGAGCCGCTCTCCCAGGTCCTCTGTCCTGGTTCGCAGAACGACGTGTCCGTGTACCGCAACCTGCTCGTGCTCTCGACTGACTCGAGTCGCTCGGACAACAGCTGCGCCAGCGTGGCACAGTCGGCGACGGAGAAGAGCTCGTGGGAAGGCCTGAAGGTCTTCGACATCAGCGACCCGACCAACCCGAGGTACATCTCCTCGGTGGAGACCCCGTGCGGTTCGCACACCCACACACTCGCGCCGAGCAAGAACGGCAACAACCTCTACGTCTACGTCTCGTCGTACTTCCCCAGCGACACCTTCCCCGACTGCATGCCGCCGCACGACCGGATCAGCGTCGTGAAGATCTCGATGGCGAACCCGGCAGCTGCCGCGCTCGTCGGCACGCCTGTTCTCTTCCCCGGCGGCGGTAACCCGACCGGCAACTACTCACGCGAGACCAGCGGCTGCCACGACATCACCGCCTACCCGGAGAAGAACATCGCTGCCGGTGCCTGCATGGGTGACGGCGTCCTGATGGACATCTCGAACCGGGAGCACCCCATGGTGACGGAGACCGTCAGGGACACCACGAACTTCGCGTTCTGGCACTCGGCGACCTTCAACAACGCCGGCACCAAGGTGGTCTTCACCGACGAGCTCGGCGGCGGCGGCGCGGCCACCTGCAACCCGACGATCGGCATGGAGAAGGGTGCCAACGGCATCTACGACATCCGACGCGGTCAGCTGAGGTTCAAGAGCTACTACAAGATCCCGCGGATCAACTCCAACACCGAGAACTGCGTGGCCCACAACGGCTCGCTGATCCCGGTGAAGGGGAAGGACATCATGGTGCAGGCCTGGTACCAGGGCGGCATCTCGGTCTACGACTTCACCAACTCCTCCAAGCCGAAGGAGATCGCCTGGTTCGACCGGGGTGCGGTGTCGGACACCGAGCTGGTCCTCGGCGGATCGTGGTCGGCGTACTACTACAACGGTTACGTCTACTCCAACGACATCCAGAAGGGCTTCGACGTCATCAAGGTCACCGACCGCAGGGCGCAGTCCAACGTCAAGCTGAAGAGCTTGAACCCGCAGTCACAGGCGTCGTACAGACGCTGATCTGACCGCCCACAGCGAAGGCCCCGACCGAACCGGTCGGGGCCTTCGTTGTAGTCGGCATGGGAGAGGGCGTGGGCGAACCGCCGACGCGCGGCGGGGAGTGACGGACATCCACGTGGGGGACGCTGTCAGACGTGGGAGACCTGAAGGAGAGGCTCGGCGCTGCGGCGACCCTGACCGGCGCATGGTGCCTCATCCTCGCCTCCGTGCTCGGGATCGGGTGGCTGCTGACCCACTCCCTCGAATCGATCATCGACCCCTGGGACGACGACGTCGCGCGCTGGTTCGCGGGTGAGCGGACCGGCTCCCTGAACGAGGTCG
This sequence comes from uncultured Actinomycetota bacterium, assembly GCA_963742815.1. Taxonomy (GTDB): domain Bacteria; phylum Actinomycetota; class Actinomycetes; order Propionibacteriales; family Nocardioidaceae; genus Marmoricola. The sequence continues at coordinate 12,545 of CAVUNJ010000013.1, read as the reverse complement.
CCGACGTCAGCACCTTCTTCGGCGAGACCCTCGTCGGCGTCGGCGTGGCAGCCGTGGTCGCCGGCGCGGCCTCGATGTTTGGACACTCCCTCCGCCCGGCGCTGTTCTTCGCCCTCGTGCTGGCGGGGGTCGGCGGCTTCTACTGGTTCGGCACCGAGCTCGTCACGCGGGACCGGCCACCGGTGCGGATTCTCGACCCGGGCCTGGTGCCGAACGACAGCTTCCCCTCCGGCCACGTCGCCACCGCGATCGCGGTCTACGGCGGCACCGCGCTCCTTGTCTCCTGGTCGGCGCCGCGCACGCGTCCCTGGATCTGGCTGCTGCTCCTGATCCCCACGTGCGTCGCCCTCGCGAGGCTCTACCAGGGTGCCCACCACCCGACGGACGTGCTGACGAGCCTGCTGTACGCGAGCGCGTGGCTGGCTGTCGTGGCGACGATGCTGCACCTACGAGCCGACTCGCACCAGATCCGTCGGCGACCCCCGCCTGCCACGTTGTGAGGACGGAGCGGCCTATGCCGCCGTCGACTGGGCGAGTGCCGCCTTTCCGCGCTCTGCCCGCAGCGCGGGCAGGTAGCAGACGGCACCCAGCACGCTGAACGCGCCCGCGGTCACCATCGCGACCTGGTTGGACGCGGCAGTCGCGAGCCAGCCGAGCAGCGGAGCGATGAGGCTCAGCGATCCGAAGGCGATCATCGAGTTCATCGAGAGCACCGTGGCCCTGTTGCGGGCGAGCGCCTCGCGGTGCAGCAGCGAGCTGTGCATCGGACCCGCGGAACCGTGCAGGCTGTAGGTCACGAGGTACGCCGCGACCAGGGCCACCGGCCCGGCGACCAGGCCCATCACCACGGCGCCGAGGCCGTTGAGGATCCGGGCCAGGATCGCGGTCCGGGCAATCCCGAGCCGGGCCGAGGTGAGTCCGGCCAGCGCCGAGCCGAGGGCGAAGACGCCCCATCCGAGGGACGTGACCGGGCCCATCAGCGCGCCGGCTTGTTCCTCGCTGTTGAGGATCTCGGCCAGCCGGATCGGCTGGAACGACTCGAAGACGATCATCGCGGCTCCCCAGAAGACCTCGACCAGGGTGATTCCGCGCAGCACCTTGTTGCGGCCAAGCATCCTCAGCCCGTCGCGCACGATGACGGGTGCCTCCTTCGCCGAGGCGAGCGCCTGGCGGGCGCCGGTGGCGTCGAGATGGGTGCGCGGCTCCTTGAGCAGGACCAGCACCGCGACCAGGTGGATGACGTTCAACGCGAGGAAGCCGAGGAACGGCAGCAGCAGCGCCGAGTCCACCGGGAGTGGGTCCCAGTACACGAGGCCCCCTGAGATCAGGGCGCCTACCGCGATCGAGCCGCCGAGCACGGTGCCTTGAGCCGCGAGGGCCCCGTCGACGTCGGCGCCCGGCTCGGTGACGTGGACGGTGTCGACGTACCACGCCTCCAGCGGGCCGGAGTCCAGCGCCCGGAAGACCCCCATCAGCGCCGCCGCGGAGGCGAAGGCCCAGAACGAGTCGGCGAGCAGGTAGGCGCAGGCGCAGAGCACGTTGACCACGGCCGCGGCCACGAACACCGGGCGCCGGCCGAACGCGTCGGCGAAGCCGCTGGTGGGCAGCTCGAGAGCGAAGACAATGACGCCCATCGCCGAGAAAACCAGCAGGGCCTGGGCGACGCTGAGGCCGCGCTCGAGCGCGAGCAGGGTGATCACGCCGGCGACGAGACCGACCGGGAACCACCTGGTGAACGTCAGCGCGAGGAACACCCGGCGGGCGGCGACGGGGGAGAGCACCTCGTCGCTCATGGCTGCTCTGGGTGCAGCGGGTGCATGAAGTACCAGACCGAGATGCGCCGGGCGTCCGGATCGTCCGCTCCGGCCTCGCTGTAGCGCGCCAGCACATCGCTGAGTTCCTTCTGCAGCGCACGTGCCTGGGTCGCGGTCACCAGCATGACCTCGTCGCTGACCCCGAGTGCGTCCTGCCACGCGGGGGGCCAGGCGTGCTCCACGTCGTACCACTTCTGCATGTGGTCGGCGGCGGTCCGCACGTAGTCGCGCGTGAGCCAGTTGAGTGAGGTGGCGGCATCCTCGTCGTCAGCGAACTCGCTGGTGCGCCAGCCGTGCGAGCGGCTGGCGGCCTGCCACAGGCGACGCTTGCCCTCGCCGTCGCCGGTGTCGGTGACCAGGCCGACCGACTCCAGCTTGCGGAGGTGGTAGCTGGTCGCACCGGTATTGGTATTGAGCCTGTCAGCGAGCTCGGTGGCGGTCGCGGAGCCGTGCAGACGCAGCGCGGAGAGGAGTCTGGAGCGCAGCGGGTGGGCGAGCACCCGGACGGCCTCCGCGTCGAGGTGGATATGACTGGGCATGTGTGCAGAATACCTGTGCACAGTTTGTTTGCATAGAGTTTGTGCAGAACTCGGGGGTACGCCGGGTGGTAAGCGTGCTCAGCACGTCCTCTGCATCCCGGTTCGGTGGGGCTCGTCAACCGGTAGTGGTGGGCGAACTAGCCCGCGCCCCTGTCGATCCCCGTCGGCAGACCCAGGGTGTTACTTTCCGCGGACGGGCGGCATCCGGCCCGGTCAACGAGCCGCCAACGGCGGTCAATCGGGGAGTGCCTTCATGCAACCGACGATCTCGACCCTCAGGCGACGTGGACATGTGTTGCTCGTAGCCATTATGGCGCTGGCCGGCACCATGGCGGCGCTCACGATGGCGCCCAGCGCGGTGGCGGCCCATGCCAACAGTGAGTACGTCTACAGTTTCGTCGGGCAGCCCGAGGACGACCCCACGGTTTCCAACACCGCCGCCGCTCTCGACCACCAGGGCCCCGACTACGAAATGACGCTGAGTTCGCCGGAAAACTGGACGGCGACGCCTAACGGCATCGACTTCAACGGGGCGCCCAACAGTTCGGACAATGGCACCGACGACTTCACCTCGGTGGGGCACGCGAACCCACCGGGCGCCACCACGCCGCTCACGATGTCGGCGACCGGCTCGTTCGGCATCTCCGCGAGGTTTACCTACGAGCGCGCGGCGGCCAGCACCTGCGGCCCCGCTGGGCCGGGTGTCGTCAACGAGATCACCAGCAACGTCGCCCAGATCGGCCGCGCGGGCGCCAACAAGTCGCAGATCAAGCTACAGATCGGTGAGTGCAAGAACGGCTCGCTGGTCGTCAATCCGCAGGTGTCCTGCCGCGCTGCGGGTGTGAACTTGGTCGCGACCGGCCCCGGGACCACCAACAACCTGGTGGCCAATTCGCTGGTACTCCAAGAAGGCGTCACCTATGTCGCGCGATGCGTCAAGGGCCTGGACAACGGGACAGCTACGCCGCTCACCGTGCTCGTCCAGCCGGTCGGACAGGCCGCGGTGCCACCCCCTCCGCTCACCACCATCCCCGCGACGGGTCAGTTCAGCTCCGACCAGTACGTCAGCGTGGGCAACAAGTACGGCGGACCGACGTACAACGACCAGTTCTTCGGCCAGGTCGCCAAGATGGCGATCTGCAAGGCGCCCGATGCAGCCGCCGTGACCGCGTGCCTCGACACCGAGGTGCCGCTGTCCGCGGGACCTCCGTCGTCGACGGAGCTGGTCACCAACGGGAGCGTCGAGACCAACCTCAGTGGCTGGGCCAAGTCGGGCTCGGGAACTCCCTCGGCGCCTACGTTGACGCGCATCGCCCCGGCAGCGCCGGGCGGCGGCACCAAGTCCCTGCGGGTGAACAGCAATAGCGCCGTCGGCTCCGGCACCAACAAGGTGGGCTTCCTCGCCAGCCCCCGGGCCGAGGGCAGCACAGTGGCCGGCAAGGTGTACACCGGCAGCGTCCTGGTGAAGCCGGGAGCGCTGGGGCAGATCATCACGCTGCGAGTGCGGGAGATGCAGGGGGCCACCAATATCCAGTTCGGCTCGGCTGTGACCACGTCGATCACCGCCAGCTCGACGACGAACTGGGTGCCCATGGCCGCCCAGAAGACTGCTGGCGCGACCGGCAACTCGATCCACTTCGAGGTCTACAGCGAGAACATCGCCGCAGGCCAGGTCTTCAACGCCGATCTCATGTCTCTGCTGAGGCAGTAGCCGTCCGCGTCGACGCTCAGGCCGATGTAGCAAGCACTTCCACCCACCAACGAGAGAAGCCGCAGGCCAGGGATGGGGTCTGGCCTGCGGCTTTGTGCGGTGGCCAGGGGCGGGGTCGAACCGCCGACCTTCCACTTTTCAGGCGGACGCTCGTACCAACTGAGCTACCTGGCCGCACCGCCTGCGCATCCGGTCCGGAGACCGGGACGCAGGTCAGCCTCTGTTTCCAGAGGCCACGCGGAACTGTACCGGAACGGCTTGGGGGCGGCGAACCGGGAGAGCGCCCACTTTCGCCGGACTGATCTGGAGATGATGTGGACTTTGGGTCACCAGGTGACCCAAAGTCCACACCATCCTGTCGAGGGGCCCCGGACATGTCAGCGTCGTCCTGTGGCTCGTCGCCACCGGGCGTGCGCGAGGGCGGCGCGGGCGGCGTTCATCCCGGCTGCTCCATGAACTCCTCCGCCTGGGTGGGCGGAGGCGGATCCGAGGTAGAGGCCGGGTACGCCGGTCTCGGCCCGGCCGAGACCCGGGACGGGGCGGAAGACCAGCTCCTGGTGCAGCTGGGAGGTGCCGCCGTTGATGGCTCCGCCGATCAGGTTCGCGTCGCGGCTCTCGAGCTCGGCGGGGCCGAGGATGCGACGCTCGAGGACGCAGGAGCCGAAGCCGGGAGCGAGCCGCTCGAAGCGGGCCTGCATGCGGTCAGCGAACCGCTCGAGCTCGTCGTGACCCCACTCGCCACGGATGCCTTCGTCGCCTGCATCGCCAGCCGTTTCCTGCGGGACGTGGGTGTAGGCCCACATCGACTCGGTGCCGGCCGGGGACCGGGTGGGGTCAGCCGTGGTCATCTGCCCGGCGAGCATGAACGGACGTGCAGGAACAAGGCCCGCGGCGACCTGGGCGAGCGCCTCGGCCATGTCGGTCACGCCGTCCGCGATGTGTAGGGTGCCTGGCGCCTTGGCCGGCCGGCTCTGCCACGGAACGGGGCCGCTCATTGCCCAGTCGACCTTGATGGTGGACGGGTCCAGCTGGTAGGCCTTCATCCCGCGACGAACCCTGTCCGGTACGTCGGCGGAGTCGAGCAGGCCGTCGTACAGGTTGGGAGCGGCGACCGCCGCCACGACGGCGCGCTGGGCTTCGACGGAAAGTCCGTCGGCAGTGTGCACCGTCCGCGCGCGTCCATGGGAGACGCCGATGTGCTCCACCGTGCTCGAGCACCGGATCTCGCCCCCGAGTGCTCGCAGCCTCCGGGCAAGGGCTTCGGTGAGCATGCCGGCTCCGCCCTCGGGCGCGGGAAACCCGACGGTCTGGCCCAGCATGCTCATCATCAGCGCCATCAACCCGGAGCCTGGCGCGTCGAGCGGGATGTCACTGTGCCCGGCATTCCCGGCCAGCAGCACCCGGGGTGCTTCGCCCTTGAACCGGGTGCGCCCGAGGTCGAGCACCGGGGTGAGCAGCGTCCTGACGAACTGGAGCCCGCCCACGTGCGGGAGCTTGAGCAGGCCCGCCAGCCCGGCCCGGACCGGCGGGAAGGGCGTGAGCAGGCCCCTGACGAGGTGCTCGCCGATGGCGTCCCAGTCGCTGCACAGATCGAGCCAGGCCTCTCCGTCGCCCGGCTGTTGCTCATCCAACCGCGTGGCCGTGAGCTGGCGGTCGCGATCGAGCAGGGCCCACTGGCCATCAGCCAGGGGATGTCCGAGGACCGCAGGCGCGTGTGACCACTTCAGGCCGTGATCCTCGAGGTGGAACGACTTGATCGTCGGCGAGGCGGCGGCAAGCGGGTAGAAGGCGCTGAAGGTGTCGTGGACGAAGTCAGGGTGTACGTCGTTGGCGCTGCGTACGGCGCCCCCGATGTCCGGCTGGGCCTCGAGGACGAGGACGGACCAACCGGCGTCGGCGAGGTGGTTGGCCGCCACGAGGCCGTTCGGACCGGAGCCGATCACCACCGCGTCGTACGACGTCACGAGGTCACCTGCGTTCGGCGATGAACGCCAGGCGGCGCAGGGTCTCGGTGTTGCGCCACTTCAGGCCCGGTGCCCGGACCGGTTTGGGGACGATCTTGCCCGGCCCGGAGATGGCGTCCTCCTCCATCACGACCCGGGTGCCACCACCTCGGATGCTCAAGTTGATCCGGACCGCCGCCTCTCCCAACGGCCAGGCGCGGGCCCGCAGGGCAAGCAGCTGCCCCGGCTCGCAGTCGGTGACCTCGGTGTTGTCGTCGATGAGCGCGGGCCACACACCGACCGAGTGGTGCAGCTTGGACCCGACGGCCGGCCACTCGTCCTCGACCTCACGCATCCGGGAGGCGCCGACGACCCACAGCGGGTAGAGCCATCCGTCCGAGAGGACGTCCCAGACGCGCTGCGGCGTCGTGTTCACGACACGTTCGACAGTGATCATGCGGGGAACGTACCCGGGAGGCGCAGGCACAAGCACAGCAGTTCGCTGCGCATCGTCTCGGGCCACGTGGCCGGAGACGAAGCCGGAGACGATGCCGGAGACGAAGAAGGTCTCCCGACATCGCTGCCGAGAGACCTTGATCGATTTGGCGACCCCGACGGGACTCGAACCCGCGGCCTCCGCCGTGACAGGGCGGCGCGCTAACCAACTGCGCTACGGGGCCTGGATGGTGCAATGTTCGCTCGATTGCGAAGCCACGGAATGCTAACCCACGAGAGGGTCCCATTCCGAATCCGCACCCCCAACGGGATTCGAACCCGTGCTACCGGCGTGAAAGGCCAGCGTCCTAGGCCACTAGACGATGGGGGCCCGCCGCTCGGAAGCGAACCCCGGAGCGACTGGGACAGCATAGGGGAGCAGGTGGCTTGGCTTCTCGGGTCCCCACGGAAACTGTGCGAAGCGTTGCTTCCGTGGGGAAGTCAGGCGTACCCGAGGTCGTGCAGGGCGGCGTCGTCGATCCCGAAGTGGTGCGCGATCTCATGTACGACGGTGATCCGCACCTCCTCGACCAGCTCCTCGGGTGACTCACACATCCGGGTGAGCGGTCCGCGGTAGATGAAGATCCGGTCGGGCTCCCGGAAGGTGTAGTTGCTGTCGCGCTCGGTGAGCGGCACCCCGTCGTACAGACCCAGGAGGTCGGGATCGCCTACGGGCGGCTCCGGCTCGATGAGTACGACGACGTTGTCCATCAGGTCAGCGAGCTCCGGCGGTACGCCGTCCAGCGCGACCGCCACCAGCTCCTCGAAGCCTGCCTCGTCGATCTCCATCACGACCAGCCTGACAGGCGGCCGCAAGAACTCCACAAATGTTGGACTCGGACGTCGGGATCGCGCATCTCGACGTCTGGATCCAACAATTGTGGGATTCGGACGGCAGGCGCACCAACCTCGCGGTCCGATCACACATTTGTTGGATTGGGACGTTGAGACCGGCCATCTGGACGGTCCGATCCAACAATTGTGGAGTTCGGGCGCCCCTGGAACACTCGTCCCGGCCGAGACACACGAGACGGCTCGTGCGTCACCTGAGTGGGACACACGAGCCGTCTCGGCGTGCAGCGTGGTCAGGTCACGCAGCCAGCGACTGCTCCTCGTGCTTGGCCACGGGGGCGGGCGTGGAGTTGGTGCCCATGAAGTTGTTGGGCAGCGACAGGCGGATCACCTTGTGCCAGGCCGAGGCGACCTGACGGGGGAGGGAGCCGGTCTTGTACTCCAGGCCGTAGCGCTCGAAGAGGTCCTTCACCTTCGGCGCGATCTCCTTGTAGCGGTTGCTCGGGAGGTCGGGGAACAGGTGGTGCTCGATCTGGAACGACAGGTTGCCGGTCATCATGTGCATCGCGTTCGAGCCGCTGATGTTGGCCGAGCCGAGCATCTGACGGACGTACCACTCGCCCTTGGTCTCGCCATCGATCGAGTGCTTCTCGAAGGTCTGCACGCCCTCGGGGAAGTGACCGCACATGATCACCGAGTGCGTCCACAGGTTGCGGACCAGGTTGGCGGTGAAGTTCGCGGTGATCGTGTGCAGGAACGACGGGCCGGACAGGATCGGGTGGATCAGGTAGTCCTTCTTGAACTGGTTCCTGATCTTGCGCATCGTCACGCGGGCGCGCGCCTTGAACTCGGGCGACTTCAGCGTCTTGCGCTTGACGTTCTTGCCGATCTCGAGGTCGTAGGCAGCGATGCCGTACTCGAAGAAGCACGCGTTGATGAAGTTCCACAACGGCTGGGCGAGGTAGATCGGGTGCCAGCGCTGGTCCTCGTCGACGCGCATGATGCCGTAGCCCAGGTCGTTGTCCTTGCCGACCACGTTGGTGAAGTTGTGGTGCAGCTCGTTGTGCGAGTGCTTCCACTGCTCGGATGGCGACGCGTTGTCCCACTCCCAGGTGCTCGAGTGGATCTTCGGGTCACGCATCCAGTCCCACTGGCCGTGCATGACGTTGTGCCCGATCTCCATGTTCTCGAGGATCTTGGCGACGCTCAGGCCCGCCGTACCGACGAACCAGGCCGGCGGGAACAGCGAGAACAGCAGTACGGCGCGCGAGCCGAGCTCGAGCTTGCGCTGGGTGTCGATGACCTTGCGGATGTACTTCGCGTCGCTCTCGCCACGCTTCCCGATGAACTCGGCGCGGATCGCTTCGAGCTCCTGGCCGATCTGCTCGATGTCCTCGGCAGTCAGGTGGTCGATGGGGCTGGCGGGCTTCTTCTGCAGGACAGTCATGGTGATCTCCTTCGGTTGGTGATCGCGGTCAGCGGTGAGTCTTGGGGTGAGTCAGGGGTGGGTCAGTGGTCGATCTTGCAGCTGCCGGCGGCAGCGCTGATGCAGGTCTGGATCTGGACTCCGTCGCCTTCGGCGGCAGTGGTGATCTCGCCGGTGCGCAGGTCGCGTACGGCGCCCTCACGCAACGGCAGGACGCAGCCGAAGCAGATGCCCATGCGGCACCCGCTCGGCATGAGTACGCCGGCATCCTCGGCCTCGTCGAGGATCGGCTTCGAGCCGTCCGCCTCGAGGGAGGTGCCGTTCTTGGTGAAGCTCACGGTGCCTCCGCCCTCGCCGGTGACCAGGGTCGCGACGCGGAACTGCTCGGTGAGCAGTCTCAGACCGAGCTCGACGTGGTGCTGCTCGAGGGCGTCGAGCAGTCCGGCCGGACCGCACGCGAACGTGGTGCGCTCCAGCAGGTCAGGGACCAGATCGGCCAGGTCGGCGACGTCGAGGACGCCGTGCTGGTCGTCGTAGCGTGCGACGAGCTTGATCATCCCGGCCCGGTCGAGCTCACGGAGGTTGGCGATGAAGATGGAGTCGGGCTCGCTGGGCGCGACGTGCACCACGGTGATGTCGTAGTGCTCGCTGCGGGGCAGGCGCACGACACCGGACTCCGCGACCGGGAAAAGGTTGCGCAGCATGCCGATCACCGGCGTGATCCCGGAGCCAGCGGTGACGAAGAGGAACTTGCCGCCCTCGGTGGGCAGTACGAATTCGCCGGCGGCCTGCTCGAGGTGCACCAGGGTCCCCACCTCCGCGCGACGGACGAGGTAGTTGCTGACCTTGCCCTCGGGCACGGCCTTGACGGTGATCGAGATGTGGCCGTCGGTGCGGGGGCCGTGCGTCAGCGAGTAGGCGCGCCAGAGGCGTACCCCGTCGACGTCGATGCCGATCCGGAGGTACTGCCCGGGGATGTGCCCGGCCCAGTCGGCGCCCGGCTGGATCACGATGGTCGCGGCGTCGGCGGTCTCGTGGGTGATGTGCACGATCCGCCCGCGCAGGTCGGCGCCCTTGCGCAGGGGGTTGAAGACGTCCAGGTAGTCCGCGGGGACGAGAGGCGTCGCGGCGAGCTCGGCGACGCGACGGATGCGCGCGCGTAGCGTCTCGCCGAGCCCGAGGGGACTCCGCGTGGGCGCAGCGGGGTAGGTGGTGGCCATGCATCTAAGAATGGTGTGTAAACAGGTTAAAGTCATGACCTGAGCGCGTGAATCGACGGCGCCCTTTTGTTCACAGAGGATGAAAACATGCCCCACCAGCCCGATCTTCGTCTGAGCAAGCACACGATCAGTGACCTGCGCAACATCTTGCCCTCCGTAGCCGAGCGAACGGTGGCCGCGGTCATCGACGACGTGCCCAGCTACTCCGACGCCCTGACCGGCCCGATGGGCGAGACGATCGGCACCGCCGTCGAGCTGGCCCTCGGTGGTTTCATCTCGCTGGCCGCGCGCTCGGGGACGGGCGGGGCACAGGCTCCGACGGCCCAGGCGGTGGACGGGGCCTACCAGCTGGGTCGGGGCGAGGCACGCAGTGGCCGCTCTGTCGACGCGCTGCTCTCGGCGTACCGGATCGGGGCCCGCGCCGCGTGGCGCGAGATGTCCGCGACGGCCGTTCGCAACGAGGTGGACGCCGACACACTCGCCCGCTTCGCCGAGTTGGTCTTCGCCTACATCGACGAGTTGTCCGCCGCGAGTGTGGCCGGCCACAACGACGAGCTCGCCACCACGGGCCGGGTGCGTCAGCGGTTGCTCGAGCGGCTGGCTGGGCGCCTGCTCGACGGCTCCGCGCCGGGCGCGGTCGAGTCGGCTGCCGAGGGGGCCGACTGGCCACCGCCGAGCACCCTGACAGCGGTCATCGTCCCCGAGTCGCAGGTGCGTGCAGTCCTCACCGCGATGGCCGGCGAGACCCTCCAGTCGACCGAGACGCTGCCATCGGAAGTCGGCGAGGGCATGCTGCTGCTCCTCGTTCCCGATGTGCACGGACACCGACGTACGGCGCTGCTCAAGGTGCTGGAGGGGCGCGGTGCTGTCGCAGGACCCGCCGAGCCCTGGCTGGAGGTGCGTGCGTCGTACGAGAGGGCGCTGCGCGTCCGGGCGCTGGGTCTCGGCACCGACAGCGAGCAGTACCTCACGGAGCTGGTGCTGACCGCGGACGCCAAAGCCCTGGCCGACCTGCGCGCACGTGCACTCGCGCCGCTCGAGGACGTGGGCGCGACCAGCGCGGAGAAGCTCACCGAGACGCTGCGCTCATGGCTCCTGCACCATGGGCGCAGGGACGCCGTGGCAGCCGAGCTGTTCGTGCACGCCCAGACCGTGCGGTACCGGATGGGCCAGCTCCGCGAGCTGTTCGGCGACCGGCTGGAGGACCCGCGCAGTGTCCTGGAGCTGACGATCGCCCTCGGCCTGCCGGACGTAGCGCTCGGCACTCCGAGTTCGCAGCAGGCCGAAGCCCCGCAGCCAGGTCAGAGGACCGAGTAAGCCAGCCGCCCGCCGACCCAGGTCGCAGCGACATGCATGGACCTCAAGGCGTCCGCCTGCTCGCGTGAGGTCCCCCTCGGCAGTGGGTCGGCATCGAGGAGCGCGAGGTCGGCCGGGTGACCGACCGTGACAGTGCCCAGGCCGTTCGTGCTCGCGGCCAGCGCCTCGTGCACGGTGAGTGCCTGCTCGGGGTGCCACGGGTCGCGCTCGTCGCCGCTGCGGTGTACGGCGGCCGCCATCGCGTCCCAAGGGTCCAGCGGTGAGACCGGCGCGTCGCTGCCCAGTACGACGTCCACCCCGTCGTCGAGCAACCAGCGCAGCGCGAAGCAGCGGTCGGTGCGGTCGGGCCAGAACGCCTCGGTGAGGTCTCGGTCGTCGAGCAGGTGGGCCGGCTGCACGCTGGCACGAATGCCGAGGCGAGCCATGGACCTGCTGTCCTCCCGGCTGATCAGCTGGGCGTGCTCGATCGTGCCGGTGGCGCCGGTCCCCTCGTACGCATCCAGCGCCTCCCGAACGGCAGCGTCGCCGATCGCGTGCACCGCAGCGTCGAGGCCATGGCTCTTGGCGTGCGCGAGCAGGCGGCGCAGGCCCTCGCCCGAGAGGTTGGGAGCTCCCCTGTCATCTGACCTGTCATCTGGGCTGCCATCGGGGCTGTCATCGGGGCGGCCGGCTCCGTCGGCGTACGGCGCGCAGCACCACGCCGTGCGGGTGTTCAGGGACCCGTCGGAGATGATCTTCAGCGGGCCCATCGTCACCAGCGGACCACAGCCGGGCAGTGGGTCGCCCGTGTGCATCCCGGCCGCGACAAACTCCGCGACCGTGTCGATGTAGGCGCCCACCCGGACCCGCAGGAGCTCGGCTCCGGCAGCCTCCCGCTCGGGCCACGCGCTCAGGCTCTGGTCGAACTCGAGGTCCACCAGCCCGGTGACGCCCTTGGCCGCGGCCTGGCGCAGGGTTTCCAGGTAGGCGTCGGGGGAGGTGCCGTCGCTGCCGGCCACGTCGACCAGTCGAGGATAGGCCTGGAACCACTCGCCCTCAGCAACAACGCCGTCGCGTTCGGCCAGGCGCAGACCGCGCATGGCCACCGTGTTCAGCCAGGCGTTGTGACCGTCGCCGCTGATCAGGACGACAGGGCGCCGACCGGTGACCTCGTCGAGCTCACGCACCGTCGGCTGCCGGGCCCAGGCCGCCGACCGGTGCCCCCAGCCGATGACCGGTCCCTCGGGCGCTTCGCCCAGCCGCGCGGTGACCCGGTCGAGGACCTCCTCGACCGAGCGAGTGCCGGTCA
>CAVUNJ010000012.1:0-351994 GCA_963742815.1 uncultured Actinomycetota bacterium | reverse complement strand
ATCGCCAGGTTCCGCGCCGAGCTGAAGGCCCGCGGCGGCACTGGCCGGATCGTCGTACTCCCAGACTCCGTGCACACCGCCCAGCTCGCCGCGGCCGCCCTCGGCTGCGAGGTCGGGGCGATCGCCAACAGCCTGCTCTTCACCGTGCCCACCGAGGACGGGGACGGCGACCCGCTCCTGCTGCTCACCAGCGGCTCGCACCGGGTGGACACCGCCAAGGTCGCCGCCGACCTGGGCATCTCGGCGCTGAAGCGCGCCAAGCCCGAGTTCGTACGACGCCACACCGGTCAGGTGATCGGCGGCGTCTCGCCCTTCGCCCACCCCGCGCCGGTGCGCACATATCTGGACCCCGTGCTCCGCCGGTACGACGAGATCTGGGCGGCCGCTGGCCACCCCGCGGCGGTTTTCAGCAGCACCTTCGAGGAGCTGCAGCGGATGACCGGTGCCCCCGAGCTGGAGGTGGAGTGACATGGAGCTGTGGATCAACCCGTCGTGCACCAAGTGCAGCGTGGCCAAGGCCGAGCTCGACGCGGCCGGGATCGCCTACACCGAGCGCCGCTACCTCGAGGACGTGCCCACCACCGCCGAGCTCGAAGAGGTGCTGGCGCGGATGGGCCTGCAGCCGTGGGACATCGCGCGCGCCAAGGAGACCAGGGAGGCCGGCATCACGATCCCGAAGGACGACGAGCACCGCGACGACTGGCTGGCCGCGATGGTCGCCAACCCACTCACCATCCAACGCCCGATCATCACCGCCGACGACGGAACCACGGTCGTCGCCCGTGACCCCGAGACGCTGGCCGACGTGGTGGCGCGGTCGTCGTGAACCTCGTCCCGCTGGTCTTCTCGAGCGGCTGGGCGAGCGGCGTCAACGCCTATCTCCTGGTCCTTGTGCTGGGCCTCTCCGACAGGTTCGGCCACCTCGAGCAGATCCCTGACGAGCTCGCCCGGACCGACGTACTCATCGGCGCCGCGGTCCTCTACGCGATCGAGTTCGTCGCCGACAAGGTCCCCTACCTGGACTCGACCTGGGACGCGATCTCCACGGTCATCCGCCCGACGGTGGGCACCGCCATCGCGCTGCTCTTGTCCGGTGAGGCCACGTCGGTCGAGCAGGCCGGCTACGCGGCCCTCGGGGGCGGCACCGCGCTCGCCAGCCATCTGGTCAAGGCCGGGTCGCGGCTCGCGATCAACACCTCACCGGAGCCGTTCACCAACATCACGGCGAGCCTTGCTGAGGATGGCGTGGTCGTCGTGGTCGCGCTGCTGGTGATCCATCACCCGTGGATAGCGCTCTCGATCACCGCGGTCCTGCTCGTGCTGGGGCTGGCCCTGCTGGTCTGGTTGATGCGCAGGATCCGTCGCGGCTGGCATCGATGGCGGAGCCGCCGGGAGCGGCGTACGGCGTAGGGCCCTGGCACACAGCGGCCCGTAGGGTGACCGCCATGGCGCGGGTGCTGGTGATCGGCGGGGGGTACGGCGGGCTCGCCAGTGCTGCTCGCCTGGCCAAGATCGGCCACGAAGTGACCCTGGTCGAGGCGCGCGCCGTGCTCGGTGGGGCGATCGGGTTCGTGGAGCAGGACGGCTTCCGCTGGGACGCGGGACCCACACATACCTTGCTGCCGGCAGTGCTCCGCGACCTCTTCCGCAAGTCCGGCCGCGCGCTCGAGAAAGAGGTTGAGCTCGTCCCAGTCGAGCCCGTGGCCCGGCACCTGTTCGAGGACGAGACCTGGCTCGACCTGCCGGGCGGCAGCCGGGCAGCGCAGATCGCGGCCGTCGACGGCCTCGGCGAGGGCCTGGGCGCCCAGTGGGCGGCGTACGTCGACGGCTTCGCCGACGACTGGGAGGCGCTGCGCCGTGACTGGCTCGAGCGCCCCTTCTCCGCGGAGCACGCGAGCAAGCACACCAAGGCGCTGCTCTCCACCAGGCTGACCCTGCACAAGCTCACGCAGAAGGCGTTCAAGGACGAGCGGCTGCGCCAGCTGGCGTGCTACCCGATGGCGCTCGAGGGGCACGACCTGCGCAACGTGCCCGCCTGGATGGGGATGTGGACTTACGTCGAGCAGAACTTCGGCGCCTGGACCGTGCCCGGCGGGATGGGCTCACTGGCAGCTGCACTCGATTCGCGCCTGGAGACTCGCGGCGTGAAGGTCCTGCTCTCCACCAGCGCCCTCGACCTCGAGATCTCAGGGGGCCGGGTTACAGGCGTCAGGACGGACGAGGGCGTGATCGACGCCGAGCATGTCGTGTGTGCGGTCGATCCGCGGCGGCTGCCTGCCATGCGGGCGCTGGTCGAACGCACCATGCCGGTGATCCCACCGGTGACCTGCCACATCGGAGTCGTCGGCGAGGTTCCCGACCTGCCCCGCGAGGTGGTGCTGCACGGCAACCCGATGGTAGTGCTACGCACGGGCGGCCACGCACCTGCAGGGGCCCATGCGTGGACGCTTCTAGGGCGGGGCCGGCTCGCGGAGGACATCGTCACGGCGATGCACCGGGCCGGCATCCGGGTTCGTGACCAGGTGGAGGTCCGCGTCGACCGGTCACCGCGCGACCTGGTCGAGGAGTGGGGCGGCTCGCCGTACGGCGTCCTCTGGCAGGGCCGCAACACCGTCACCCGGCGGTTCGGACCCACCACCCCGGTCCCCGGTTTCTACATGGCCGGCGCGCACGCGACGCCGGGCGCCGGCCTGCCGTCGGTCGGACTCTCCGCGGCCCTGGTCGCGCAGTCGATCGGCCCTGCCTGACGCAAGCGGCGAGCCCTGGGGCCTCAGGCGTGGACGGAGAGCGCGGCGTAGATCTCGCGGGTCGCCTTGGACCTGTTCAGCGTGTAGAAGTGCAACCCGGGCGCGCCTCCCCCGAGCAAGGCATCGCAGAGCTCGGTCGCGATCGTGATGCCTTCAGCACGTACGGCGGCCGGGTCGTCCTTCAGCGGCTCCAGTCGGGCCAGCACCTCGTCCGGGATCTCGCGGCCGGAGAGCTCGACCATCTTCGCCATCGAGTTGAAGTTCAGGATGGGCATGACGCCGGGGATGATCGGGAAGCCGATGCCGACCGCGCGTGCCCGCTCCACGAGCCCGAAGTAGTCCGAGGCGCGCAGCACCATCTCGGTCACGGCGAACTCCGCACCGGCGTCGTACTTTGCCTTGAGCACGGCCACGTCGGCATCCAGCGACGCGGAGTCGCGGTGGCCCTCGGGGAAGGCCGCGACTCCCACCGAGAGGTCGCTGACCTGCCGGATGAACGCGACCAGCTCGGAGGCGTACTCGACCCCGCCGGCGGTCGAAACCCACTCGGTGCCCGGCCCGCCGGGCGGGTCGCCGCGAAGAGCGAGCACGTTGCGCACGCCGGACTCGGTCAGCGACCTCAGGATGCGGGTCAGCTCCTCGGTCGTGTGGCCCACGCAGGTCAGGTGTGCCATCGGCAGCATCGAGGTCTCGCGGGCGATGCGCGCGGTGATCGCGAGGGTGCGGTCGCGCGTCGTACCACCCGCGCCGTACGTGACCGAGACGAACGTCGGATTCAGCGGCTCCAGCTCGCTGATGGAGCGCCAGAGGACCTCTTCGCCGGCCTCGTCCTTGGGTGGGAAGAACTCGAAGGAGAACGAGCGAGCACCCTGACGCAGAAGGTCACCGATACGCGCAGAACCCTGAGACATGCGTCCGAGAATACGGGTCTACGCTCGCCGGATGACCTCGCCGCACCAACCATGGGACGCATCCGGCTTCCGCGACGACATCGGTTCCACGCTGCAGGAGTTCGTGCAGAGCCAGGCCGAGTGGATCGACCGGCTCGGTCCCGACGCGCGACGTCTGGTCGAGCACGCCCGCTTGAGTGTGTCCGGCGGCAAGCGCTTTCGCGCGTCGTTCTGCTGGTGGGGTCACCACGCCGTTGTCGAGCCGGCTGACCCGGTTGCCCTGCTGCGCGCCTGCGCCTCGATCGAGTTGCTGCACGCCAGTGCCCTCGTGCACGACGACTACATGGACGCCTCCGACGTACGCCGTGGCCGGCCCGCGACCCACAAGGTCTTCGAAGAGCTCCACCGCGAGCACGGGTGGGCCGCCAGTCCGGAGCAGTACGGCGCCGCCGCGGCGATCCTGCTCGGGGACCTGCTGCTCAGCTGGTCCGACGAGCTGCTGCGTACCTGCGGCCTGCCTGCCGACCGGGTGCTCGAGGCGCTCGGCTACTTCGACCTGACCCGCAGCGAGGTCGTCACCGGCCAGTTCCTCGACGTCTCCGCGCAGGCACGCGGGGATGCGGACGTGGACACCGCGATGACCGTGCTGCGCTACAAGTCGGCGAAGTACTCCATCGAGCGCCCGCTCCACATCGGTGCCGCCCTCGCGGGAGCGAGCCCCGAGATGATCACTCAGCTCAGCCGGTTCGGGCTGCCGCTGGGCGAGGCCTTCCAGCTGCGCGACGACCTGCTGGGGGTGTTCGGCGACCCGGCGGTCACGGGAAAGCCGGCCGGGGACGACCTGATCGAGGGCAAGCGGACCGTGCTGGTCTCGCTCGCGCTCGACGCGCTCCCCGTCGCCGATGGGAAGGTCCTCGACTCCGCGCTCGGCACCGCCCTGGAGCCCGACCAGGTCGAGCGCCTGTGCCACCTGATCGACGACTCCGGTGCCCGGGCGCAGGTCGAGGCCGTGATCAGCCAGCTCACCGAACGCTCGCTGGCAGCCCTGGACGCCGCCGAGGTCACCGACCACGCCCGCGGCGTACTCGCCGGCCTCGCCGCCCAGGTGACCCAGCGGGCGGTCTGACGCACTGGTGACTACAGCGCGAGCGCCTGCGCCCGCCGCTTGACCTCCGAGCCACGGTTCTCCCGGAGGGCGTCGATCGGGCGGCCGGGGAGGGAGTCGTCCGGAGTGAACAGCCAGGTCAGCATCTCCCGGTCGGTCCAGCCGCCGTCGGAGAACAGGGTCAGCAGGCCGGGGACACCCTTGACGATCTCGCCTTCCATCACCAGATCGGCGGGGACCTGCTGGCCTGCTCCGGGTGCGGGCACTGCCGCTGCCAGCTGGTGCTCGCGGATCAGCGTGCGGACCTTGGTCACGGTCACACCCAGCTCGGCGGCAGTCGCTTTCCAGTCCCGCCAGGCGGTGATCAGGGTCTCTAGGCCGTCATCCGGCGTGTTCTCGCTCACGCGCACATGCTCCCACCACGCTCAACGGAGGCGTTCACCTGCCGGATCTGACCCCACCGAGCCTCTAAACTGGCTGGTCAGTCGGGACCCTTCCCCGCCCGACCTTGGAGGACACCGTGGACCGCACTGCCGACGCGCTGATCGGGCGCGTCCTCGACGGCAGATACCGCGTGGGCCCCAAGATCGCCCGCGGCGGGATGGCGACCGTCTACGAGGCCACCGACCTGCGCCTGGACCGCACAGTGGCCGTGAAGGTCATGCACGAGGGGCTGGCCGGCGACGACGAGTTCGTACGCCGATTCCAGCGCGAGGCCCGCTCGGCCGCACGCCTTGGCCATCACAACGTGGTGGCCGTCTTCGACACGGGCGACGACAACGGCACCCTCTTCCTGGTGATGGAGTACGTCCCCGGCCTGACCATGCGCGACCTGATCCGCAAGGAAGCCCCGATGTCGCCCGCCAAGGCGCTGGCCGTGATCGAACCGGTGCTCGGCGCGCTGGCCGCCGCTCACGAGGCCGGGATCCTGCACCGCGACGTCAAGCCCGAGAACGTCTTGATGGCCGACGACGGCCGGGTCAAGGTCGCGGACTTCGGGCTCGCCCGCGCCATCAACTCCGAGACGCAGCACACGGCGACCGGTGGGGTGTTGATCGGCTCGGTCTCCTACCTCTCCCCCGAGCTGGTGGTCAACGGGAAGGCTGACGCGCGGGCCGACGTCTACGCGGCCGGCGTACTCATCTACGAGATGCTCACCGGCCACAAGCCGCACCAGGCCGCCAGCCCGATCCAGGTTGCCTACAAGCACGTCCACGAGGACATCCCGGCCCCATCCGCCTCGACGCCCGGCATCCCGCCGTACGTCGACGCTCTCGTCGCGAGGGCCACGGCCCGCGACACCGCGCTGCGGCCCGCCGACGCCCGTGTCCTCCTCCACCAGGTACGCCGGGTCCGCAACGCCCTCGACCACGGCGTCGTGAGCGATCCCGACCTGATGGAGGACCTGACCCCGACCACCCCTGTCGGCGGCACCCGCACTCCCACCGGCGAGATGCCGGCCCAGATCATCGAGCCGCACGACCTGAGCAGCCTCGACGGCCTCGGTCCTGACGACCAGGTCTACGACCAGGAGCGTGAGTCAGCGGTGCTTCCGCCGGCACCACCGAGCGAACGGCCGCTGGCGATCGCGCCCACACCCGGCCGACCTGCGAGAGCCCAACGACGCTCCCGTCGCGGAGCCGTGCTGCTGTCGATCACCCTGGCCTTGGCCGTTGTCGCCGCACTGGGCGGCTGGTACCTCGGCATCGCCCGCTACACCTCGACCCCCGGCGTGCTCAACCTCAGCGAGGCCGCTGCGCGGGTCAAGCTCCACGACGCAGGTCTCTCGATGAAGGTCTCCAAGGAGTCCTACTCGGAGACCGTCGCCAGGGGTTCCGTCGTCTCGACAGATCCCGGCCCGGGCGACCGGGTGCTCAAGGAGGGCACGGTCGGCGCCGTCATCTCGCTCGGCCCCGAGCGGCACAAGGTGCCCGACGTCCGGGGCCAGACCCTCGATGACGCCCAGCAGGCGCTCGACGAGTCCAAGCTCGAGTACGGCGAGGCCATCGAGCGCTACGACGAGAAGATTCCGACCGGGCGCGTCGTCGGGACCGACCCACCGATCGCCACTCCCCTGAAGCCCAACACCGCGGTGGACGTGATCGTGAGCAAGGGCCCGAAGCCGATCAAGATCCCCAACTTCACCGGCAAGCGCTCCGATCCCGCCGAACGGGCCCTGGAAAAGCTCGGCTTCAAGGTGGACAAGACCGAGGTCAACAGCGACACGGTCCCCCTAGGCCTCGTCGTCTCGCAGAGCCCCAGCAACGGCACCGGCCAGAAGGGCGACGTGATCTCGCTGGTCGTCTCCAAGGGACCGGTGATGGTCACGGTGCCCGACGTCACCGGCATGGGCCTCGAGGCTGCAACACAGCGCCTCGGCGCCGAGGGCCTGAAGGTGACGGTGCGGCGGGCCAGCCTCTACGTCGGCGTCCAGTACGTCGTGGCCACCGATCCCGCCGGGGGAACCAAGGCTCCTCGCGGCAGCACAGTCGTCGTCAGCATCGTCTGACCCTCGCCGAAACGGCGCCAATGTCAAACCCGGAGCCGCCGACACGGCGCCAATGTCCCGCCCAGAGCCGCCGACACGGCGCCAATGTCCCACCCAGAGCCGCCGACACGGCGCCAATGTCCCACCCAGAGCCGCCGACACGGCGCCAATGCCCCACCCAGTTCGGTACATACGCGCCGTCTCGGCGTCGGTGCATACGCGCCGTCTCGGCGTCGGGACATACGCGCCGTCTCGGCGTCGGTGCATACGCGCCGTCTCGGCGTCGGGACATACGCCCCGTCTCGGCGTCGTACACCGGGACACAGGCGCCGTCTCGGCGTCGTACACCGGGACACACGCGCCGTCTCGGCGTCGTACGGCGGGACACGAGCGTCGCCTCGCCCGGGCTCGAGTTGACTTCGGTCACTCCAGTCACACTGGTAACGTCGAGCGCTCGCATCCGTCAGCAGCCGGAGGAACCGTGTCACTTCCCCGACGCACCCTGTCCGCCCGCCTGATCCCCCGCCTGATCACCCTCGTGGTTTTCGTGACCGCGACTGCCCTGCTCCCTGTGGTTCCCGTGCTCCCGGCGGCCCGCGCGGCTGCCGCGGCCGCCGCGCCGTGGCCTGGGCACCCCGACCGTGCTCTCGTGCGGTACGTCGTCCGCCCCGGCGACACCGCGACCGGCCTGGCGGTTCGCTACCACGCCTGGACCGCCGAGCTGATCAGCCTGAACCGGCTCGGCGCTAAGGGAACCCTGCGGCAAGGACAGGAGCTGAAGATCCCGATCGTGCTCTCCGCCGTACGCCGTGCCAGCGGCCATGTCCCGCCACCTCGCGTCACCCACAAGCACGCCCATCCACGCAAGCAGCGCGCCCGGCCGGTCCTGCACACCGTCACACCGCCGGGACGCGGCTGGCTGCACGCCGACCTGACCCGCGACCAGGTGCGTCGTCTCGTGGTGGCCACGGCCCGGCGCTACGACGTACCGCCGAAACTCGCGCTCGCCGTCGCCTGGCAGGAGTCCGGCTGGCAGCAGCGGCGCATCTCCTCCGCCGGCGCCATCGGTGTGATGCAGGTGATGCCGGACACCGGCCGCTGGATGCGGTGGTACGTCGGACGCAAGCTCCGCCTGCGCGACACCCACGACAACGTGCTCGCGGGCATCATGACGATCAGGGTGCTGCGCGGATGGACCCGCCGCGACAACAGCGCGATCGCGGCGTACTACCAGGGCCTGGGTGCCGTACGCCGGCACGGCTACTTCCGCGACACCAGGATGTACGTCGCCGCCGTGCGTGCCCACGAGCGACGGATCGCCCGTACCGGCACGCCGATCTAGGACGCCTCACCGAGTCGCAGGCGTCGGCTCTACCCGGTCACCTTTGGCGCCCAGTCCAGGCCTTGGGTGCCGTCGTCTCCGATCCCATCTGTCAGCGCGTAGTCGTGTGACCCGTCCGGCAGGTAGGCCCGCACCTGGAGTTCCTCTTGGTTGTCCTCCCCCGGCTTCGACTTCATGCGCTGCTGCACCGCGATCTTCTTGCCGTCGGGAGACCAGGCAACCACGCCGTAGTCGCGGCCCCGGGGGTTGGACAGGTAGCTCACCCGGAACGGGGTGCCCTTGCCGCTGCGGGGCAGGGTGACGAGCTCAAGGAAGTAGACCGGTTCGTACTTCTCCTGGAAGCGGCTGGTCACAAAGGCGATCGTGCGTGAGTCGGGCGACCAGTCCGGGGTGTAGTTGTACTTGCCGGTGGCGGTGAAGGTGCGCAGGTTCTTGCCGTCGGGGTCGATCAGCTTGATGATGGAGTGCGAGGCAGACGTGAAGGCGATCCGGGTGCCGTCCGGCGACCAGGCGGGTCCGTTGACAAAGTCGCCCACCGTTGTCTGGTAGATGACCGTCTTCTTGCCGGTCGCGAGCACGACCTTCACCAGGCTGTGGTCGCCGCTGACGACCAGCTGCTTGCCGTCGGGCGACCAGGTGACGTTGGTGCGGTAGTTGGTGAAGACATCCTCAGTGTTCTCGCCCTCTCCCTGGAACCTGGCAACCCGTCGCTCGGCACCCGTCGAGAGCACGCGCACCCAGACGTCCACCCAGGACTTGTGGTTGGGGCCCTGGCAGTCGGTGCACCCGTCATCCGTGAACGCCAGCTGCCGGCCATCGGGGGAGTACTTGGGGTTCTTGCCGCTTGTGAGGAGGGTCCAGCTGTTCGCGGGCCCCGGTGCCTGGGTGGAGATGTCATAGAGCTGCTCCACGAACACCAGGTTGCCGTTCTTCACAGGTGGCGTCGTGGCACCCCCAGCCGTGGCCGGCACCGCCGTGAGCATGCCTGCCGCGACAACGACTGCGACCGCGCAAGAACTGATCTTCATCCCGAGACCCCCCATTTGACGGGCGAGCGCACTGCCCGCCTCGTTTGTGCCACCAGACACCAGCAACAGTCTTCCCACAAGAGCCGACCCCGACCCGCGAGCCGTGGACCAGACCAGCGGATGAGCAGGGTGGACTCCAGGCTTCCGCCATGCACCCGGCTCGCCAGGGCTCCCGGTCCGGGAATCCTGCGCGTCCGCTCTACCCGGTCAGCTTCGGCGCCCAGTCGAGACCTTCGGGCCTGTCGTCACCGCCGACCGGCCCGGTCAGCGAATAGCTGTGCGACCCGTCTGGCAGGTACGCCCGAACCTGGGCCCGCTCTTCGTCGGGGTCGGTCGGGTTGAACAGCTCCAGCACTGCGATCTTCCGGCCGTCGGGAGACCAGGCCACGCCGTTCTGCAGGCGACCGGCCGGACGGGTGGAGTAGCTCACCCGGACCGGGGTGCCCTTGCCGCTGCGGGGCAGGGTGACGACCTCGGTGTTGAACTCCCCACGGAAGCGGTTGGTCACAAAGGCGATCGTGCGTGAGTCGGGCGACCAGTCCGGGTAGAGGTTGAACTCGCCGGCGTCGGTGAAGGTGCGCATGTTCTTTCCGTCGGGGTCGATCAGCTTGATGGTCTTGGGGTACAGCGAGAAGGCGATCCGGGAGCCGTCTGGCGACCAGACGGGTCCGTCGACGGACGGCTGGGTTGCTGCGTTCCGGTAGATGACCGTCTGCTTGCCGCTCGCGAGCACGAGCTTCACGAGGATGTGGTCGCCGTTCACCACCAGCTGCTTGCCGTCGGGCGACCAGGTGACGTCGGTGCGCCACGCGGTGAAGTCACCCTGAGTGTTCTGGTCCCCTTCGAAGAACCTGGCTACCCGGCGCTCGGAACCCGTCGAGAGCACGCGCACATGGACGTCGAGCCAGGACTTGTAGTCGGGACTGTTGCAGTCGGTGCACGCGGTGCGCATGAATGCCAGCTGCCTGCCGTCGGGCGAGTACTCGGGGTTCGTGCCGGCGGTGAGGAAGGTGGGGGGGTTCGCCGGCCCCGGTGCCTGCGTGGCGACGAAGTCCGGGTAGTTGTCCACGAACACCAGGTTGCCGTTCTTGACTGGCGGTGTAGTAGCGGCAGCCCCAGCCGTGACCGGCACCGCTGTGAGCACGCCAGCGGCCACAGCCACTGCGACCGCGCACGACTTGATCTTCATCCCGAGACCCCCGATGTGAGGGCGAGCGCACTGCCCGCCACGTTTTCAACCCGACACCCGCAACGCCCCTCGCGCAAGGGGTCGGACCCGACCCTCGTGGCGCGGACCAGACCAGCCGGTGCCCCGGGTGGACTCTAGGCTGCCGTCATGCGCCCGGCTCCCCCCGTCACCCGGGTCACCCTGCTCGCCGCGCTCGCCCTGCTGGCGATCACGGCCAGTTGGGGCTCCACGTTCTTCCTGATCCACGACCTGCTCGACCGGGTGCCCGTCCTGGACTTCCTCGCGGTCCGGTTCACCATCGCCACGGTCGTGATCGTGCTGGTGTCCCCGCGGGCCGTCCGCAGGCTCCCGAAAGAGCGCCTCCAGCACGCGATCGTGCTGGGCGTCCTCTACGGCGGCGCGCAGATCCTGCAGACAGCCGGCCTCGCGCACACGGCGGCCAGCGTCTCGGGGTTCATCACCGGGATGTACGTCGTCTGCACGCCGTTGTTCGCGGCGGTCCTGCTGCGTTCGCGGATCGGCGGCCTCACGTGGGTGGCGGTCCTGCTCGCGGTCAGCGGGCTCGGCGTACTGACCCTCGGGGACGTCTCGTCGGGGCTCGGTCTCGGGTACGGCGAAGCGCTGACCCTCGTCTCAGCGATGATCTACGCCCTGCACATCGTCGGGCTCGGCGCCTGGTCGAACGCCCGGGACGCCCTGGGGATGTCGATCGTCCAGTGCGGCGTGATCGCCGTGATCTGCACGGGTGCCGCGGCGCCGGGCGGGATCGTGCTGCCGACGACGACCGCGGACTGGCTCTCCGTGGGCTACATGGCGGTCTTCGCCGGGGCGGCCGGGCTCCTCGGCCAGACGTGGGCACAGGCACACCTGTCACCTACCCGAACCGCGATCATCATGAGCATGGAGCCGGTGTTCGCGGCCCTCTTCGCCGTACTACTGGGCGGTGAGTCGGCCACCCTGCGGATGCTCCTCGGCGGCGCACTCGTGCTGGGGGCCATGCTGATCGTCGAGCTGATGCCTCGCCGCAAGATCGAGGGCGAGGTCTCGCACATCGCCGTCTAACGGCTCGGTGGCAACGTGACCGGATCGTGCCCGACCGGATAGTGGATGTCAGGTCCGTCATCCGGACACCCCGCCTACGCTCGACCCATGGTCGTTGTGATGGCTCCTGGGGCCACGGAGGAGCAGATCGCGCACGTCACCGAGCGCGTCGAGGAGACTGGCGGACAGGCGTTCGTCAGCCGGGGCGTCGTACGCACGATCATCGGGCTGGTCGGGGACATCGAGTCGTTCCACGGGCTCAACCTGCGCAGCATGGCCGGCGTGCAGGACGTCTACCGGATCTCCGACCCGTTCAAGCTGGTCAGCCTCCAGCACCACCCCGATCGCTCCACCGTCCACGTGGGACCCGCCGGGCACCAGGTGCCGATCGGCCCGGAGACGTTCACGTTCATCGCCGGACCGTGCGCGGTCGAGTCCGCCCAGCAGACGCTGGAGGCGGCCGAGATGGCGAAGGCCGCGGGTGCGAAGTTGCTGCGCGGCGGTGCGTTCAAGCCGCGCACCTCGCCGTACGCCTTCCAGGGCCTGGGGGTAGAGGGCCTCGAGATCCTCGCCCGAGCACGGGAGGTCACCGGCCTGCCCGTGGTCACCGAGGTGGTCGATGCCCGCGACGTCCCCGTGGTCGCCGAGCACGCCGACATGCTGCAGATCGGCACCCGTAACGCGGGGAACTTCGGCCTGCTCCAGGCCGTCGGGGAGTGCGGCAAGCCGGTGCTCCTGAAGCGCGGCATGACGGCGACCATCCAGGAGTGGCTGATGGCGGCGGAGTACGTCGCCCAGCGCGGCAATCTCGACGTTGTCCTCTGCGAGCGCGGCATCAGGACCTTCGAGCCCAGCACGCGCAACACCCTCGACATCTCGGCCGTCCCGGTCGTGCAGGGGATCAGCCACCTGCCAATCATCGTCGACCCCTCGCACGCGGGCGGTCGTCGCGACCTCGTCGTGCCGCTGTCCCGGGCGGCGATCGCGGTCGGTGCCGACGGTGTCATCGTCGACGTGCACGGCGACCCCGAGCACGCGCTGTGCGACGGTCCGCAGGCACTGTTCGGCGCGGACCTCCGCGCCCTGGCCAAGGCCGTCCGCCAGCTGCCCCCTGTCCTCGGACGCCGCTGAGCCCTCCCGCCGCCATTGACGGATAGTCCGAGACGCTCCCGTTGTCGAAGGCGCCTCCGGAGAACGGGAACGTCTCGGACTATCCGGAATTCTTGGCGGCCTCAGGCACCCAGCAGCTGAGAAAGCACCTTGGCGGCCTGCTCGATCGCGGCCCGGTCCACGTCGAGGTGGGTGAGCAACCGCACCTTGGTCGGCCCCACAGCTCCGACGAGCACACCCTGCTCGCGTGCGGCAGCCACCACCGCCTTGGCGTCGGGTACGTCGACCACCACGATGTTGGTCTCAGTCAACGCTGGGTCGATGCCGCAGGCCTCAGCGAGCAAGCGCGCGTGCTCGTGGTCCTCGGCCATCCGGTCGAGGTGGTGGTCGAGCGCATACAGTCCGGCCGCCGCGAGTACGCCGACCTGGCGCATGCCGCCACCCAGCCGCTTGCGCAGCACCCTCGCCTCAGCGACCTGGTCCGTCGTACCGAGCATCAGCGATCCGATCGGCGCACCCAGGCCCTTGGAGAGGCACACTCCCATCGTGTCGGCAATCGCGCCGTACGTCTCGAGCGGAGTGCCGGTGGCGACATGCGCGTTCCAGATGCGCGCACCGTCCATGTGTACGGCGCACCCGACCGAGTCGGCGTAGGAACGCAGGTCCTGCAGGTCACCAAGGGGCAGCACTGTCCCCCCGGCGAAGTTGTGCGTGTTCTCCACCGAGATGACGGTGGTGCGCACGAAGAACGGACCCATGTCCGGCGCGTGCATGTGCCTGATCGCCGCGAGGTCGATCTGCCCATGGTCGTCGACCCAGGTGCGGCTGGTGAGGCCGGTCAACGCCCCGTGCGCGCCGAGCTCGGCCCGCAGGATGTGCGCGCGGGACTCGCAGAGCACCTCCCGGCCCGGCCCGGCCAGCGCCGCGAGCGCGAGCACGTTGGCCATCGAACCTGTGGGGGTGAACAGCGATGCCTCGTGGCCGAAGAGCGCCGCCACCCGTTCCTGCAGGCGCAGGACCGTGGGGTCCTCGCCGTAGACGTCGTCGCCCACCTCCGCCTCTGCCATGGCCTTGCGCATGCCTTGGGTGGGCCGGGTGACGGTGTCCGAGCGGAGGTCGATCATGCGAGGAGCCTACGGACAGTCCTCAGTGGAGCAGGTCGGGCGTCTGCCAGTCCTTGCCGAGCACATGGTGGTCGAGGAAGGCCAGCACGGTCTGGTACCAGATCTTCGCGTGCTGTGGCCCCAGGACCCAGTGGTTCTCGGTTGGGAAGTAGAGGAACTTGTGCGGCATCTCGCCGTCCTCGGACTTCGCGCGAGCAGCGAGCTCGGCCCACAGCCGTACGCCCTCCGCGATCGGCACCCGGTAGTCCTTGTCACCGTGGATGACCAGCATCGGGGTCACGATGTCGTCGCCGAACAGGTGCGGTGAGTTGGCCGTCGCCATCTCCGGGGTCATCTCCCGCGCCCAGTACCACGGGGCATCCGTCGTCGGACCGAACTGGTCGAGCGCCCACAGGCTCGCGTGCGTGACGATCGCCTTGAAGCGGTCCGTGTGCCCTGCGACCCAGTTGGCCATGTAGCCACCGAAAGAACCACCCATGGCGGCTGTCCGCGTCTCGTCGATGTCGTCGCGAGCGGTCACGGCATCGGTGGCCGCCATCAGGTCGGTGTACGGCGGGCCGCCCCACTTCCCCCAGCCACGGGCGATGAAGTCGAGCCCGTAGCCGGTGGACAGTGCCGGGTCGGGCAGCAGTACGGCGTACCCCTGGGCCACCGCGAGCCACGGGTTCCAGCGCCAGGACCACGCGTTCCACGACCCCAAGGGCCCGCCGTGGATCCACAGCAGAAGGGGTGCCGGCTGGTTGGCGGACGCGCCCTCGGGGAGCGCCAGCCACGACCGAACCCGGGACCCGTCCTCACCGGTCGCCTCGACCTCGGCGAGCGTGCCGGGGAGAGCGGGCGAGTCGCTGGGTCCGCGCAGCACGACGGACTCCTGGTCGGGGGTGGCTGCGTCGAGGCGCACAGGACGCGGCGGCTCGAGGTAGGAGGTGCGCATCGCGTAGACGGTCTGCCCGTCGGGCGACACCTGCACGTCGGAGTACGCGAAGTCGTCGGCTGTGAGACGAGTGACGGCGCCGGAGCCGGCGTCCATCCGGAAGACCGGCGCGCGGCCCGCCTCGTCGGCCGTGAGCACCAGCGCGCTGCTGTCCGGGGTCCACTCGATCGAACCCGCCGGCCAGTGGTCCCAGTCGCCAGTGAGGTCGCGCACGGACCCGTCGGCGACAGACACGACAGCGATCCTGACGTCAACCGGGTCGTGCGGGGTGGAGCGCTTCTCGCGTACGAGGACGATGTGTTGACCGTCCGGGCTGAACCGCGGGTGAAGGTGCTCGAACTCCTCGTCGTCCAGCAGCACTGTCCGCTCGCCGGAGGCGACGTCGACCATCGCCAGTGCCGTGCGCAGGCCACCGCGCTCTGGGATGCCCCAGGTCGTGGCGACGGTCGACCCGTCCGGGCTGACGTCGTACTCCAGTCGCTCGAGGGCGCGGCCAGCGTCGGGGGTGAGGTCGGTCAGCTCGATGCGTGCGTCACTTTCCGGGACTGGGCCCTCCCCCTGCAGCGAACCGGTGAAGATCCGCGGAGCGTCGGGGCCGAGGTCTTCGTCCCAGAAGCGCACCGGCACGCTCTCGTGCAAGATCGCCGAGACCCTTCTCTCCTTGCGCTCCTTGCGCTTCTCCTTCTCGCCGTCGTGGGTCTCCGAGCTCGGGAAGGTCTTCGACGACAGCACCACGGTGCCGGCGACGGCGGCGACGCGCAGGTCATCCACACCGCCGGGTCGCGCAGCCACGACGCGGGCCTCCCCGCCACCTGCCGGCAGCAGCCACAGCTGGGCGAGCTCGTCGTCGTCGTCCTCCTCCTCCGACTGCGGATCGGGTCGAACCGAGGTGAACAGCAGTGATCCGTCGGGCAGGAAGGCGGCGCTGCTCTCGCCCTTGGCGCTGCGCGTCAGCCGCCGCGCCGTACGCTCACCGGTCGGGTCGACCTCCCACAGGGCCGTCGCGTACTTGGTGCGCTTCGGGTTCAGCGTCTGTACGGCGGTCACCAGCCGGGAGCCGTCCGGGGAGAGGACGAGACCAGAGCCGCGAGGCAGGTCGATGTACGCGTCGAGGTCGTGGAAGGGGGTCGGGCCGGAGTCAGTCTGAGATGCCGAGTCAGTCACCCCTACTGATTATCACGCCCGATCACGGCACCGGCCTCAGGCCGCGGTCACGACGGTGGTCGCCGGCTCGAGGGCGAACGCGAGGATCTCGCCGACATCACTGACCGGTCGCACGTCCAGCTCCTCGAGCACGTCGACAGGCACGTCGTCGAGGTCCGGCTCGTTGCGCTGCGGGATGAAGACCGTCTTGAGGCCGGCGCGCTGGGCAGCGAGCAGCTTCTGCTTCACGCCGCCGATCGGCAGCACCCGTCCGTTCAAGGTCACCTCGCCTGTCATCCCGACGTCCGAGCGGACCGGCCGCCCCGACGCCAGCGACGACAGAGCCGTCACCATCGTGACGCCCGCGGAGGGCCCGTCCTTCGGTACGGCGCCGGCCGGTACGTGCAGATGGAGCGCCCGGTCGAGCGCGGTCACATCGATGCCGTGCTCGGAACCGTGGGCACGCAGGTAGGACAGGGCGATCTGCGCGGACTCCTTCATCACCTCGCCTAGCTGGCCGGTCAGCGCCAGGTGCGCGTCGCCCCTCATGCCGGTCGCCTCGATGAACAGCACGTCACCGCCGGTGCCGGTCACGGCCAGGCCGGTGGCGACACCCGGGACCGCCGTACGCTCCGCCGACTCCGGCAGGAAGCGTGGTCGCCCGAGGAACTCGCGCAGGTTGTCCTCGTCGACGGCGACCGAGGTGTGCTCCTTCGACGCGAGGCGGGTCGCGACCTTGCGCAGCACACGCGCCACGGCCCGCTCGAGCTGACGTACGCCGGCCTCGCGGGTGTACTGGCCGGCCATCAGCCGCAACGCCTCCTCAGAGATGGTGATCTCGTCCTCGCCCAGTGCTGCCCGCGAGAGCTGGCGGGGCAGCAGGTGCGTCCGGGCGATCGCCACCTTGTCGTCCTCGGTGTAGCCGTCGAGGGTGACCACCTCCATGCGGTCGAGCAGCGCGTCCGGGATCGTGTCGGCTACGTTGGCCGTCGCCAGGAACAGCACGTCGGACAGGTCGAGGTCGACCTCGAGGTAGTGGTCGCGGAACGTGTGGTTCTGCGCCGGGTCCAGCACCTCGAGCAGGGCAGCAGCCGGGTCGCCGCGGTAGTCGGAGCCGACCTTGTCCACCTCGTCGAGCAGTACGACGGGGTTCATCGAGCCGGCCTCGGAGATGGCCCGCACGATGCGGCCCGGAAGCGCGCCGACATAGGTACGACGGTGGCCGCGGATCTCCGCCTCGTCACGGACGCCGCCGAGCGAGACCCGCACGAAGTTCCGCCCGAGTGCACGGGCGACCGACTCCCCCAGCGACGTCTTGCCGACACCGGGCGGCCCGACGAGGGCAAGCACGGCCCCGGAGCCTCGTCCACCCACGACCTCCAGACCACGCTCGGCCCGGCGGGCGCGAACCGCGAGGTACTCCACGATGCGGTCCTTCACGTCGTCGAGCCCGTGGTGGTCCGCGTCGAGGATGTCCCGCGCCCCGGCGAGCTCGGTCTGGTCCTCGGTGCGCACCGACCAGGGCAGCTCGAGCACGGTGTCGAGCCAGGTCCGGATCCATCCGGACTCGGGGCTCTGGTCACTGGCCCGCTCCAGCTTCCCGACCTCCCGCAGTGCGGACTCGCGGACCTTCTCGGGCAGCTCGGCGGCCTCGACGCGCGTCCGATAGTCGTCCGCGCCCTCGGGCTCGCCCTCGCCGAGCTCCTTGCGGATCGCGGCCAGCTGCTCGCGCAGCAGGAACTCACGTTGCCGCTTGTCCATGCCCTCGCGGACGTCGTCGCTGATCTTCTCGGTCACCTCGAGCTCGGCGAAGTGGTCGCGCGCCCACCCGAGGACCCGGGTGAGCCGCGCCTCGATCGCGGGCGTCTCGAGCAGGTCGCGCTTCTGCTCGTCGGACAGGTACGACGCGTAGCCAGCCATGTCCGCCAGCTCCGAGGGGTCAATGACCCGCTGCACGGTGTCGATCACCTGCCACGCGTTGCGCCGCTGCAGGATGGCGATCACTACCCGCTTGTACTCCTCGGCCAGCTCCCGGACCTGGTCGGTCAGCGGACCCTCGTCCACGGTCTCGGCCTCGACCCAGAGCGCCGCTCCAGTCCCCGGCACGCCGGACCCGATGCGAGCTCGTGTCCCCGCGCGCAGTACGGCGCCGCGAGCGCCACCGGGAAGCCGGCCGACCTGCTCGATGGTCGCAACGACGCCGTGCGTCGGGTACCGGTCAGCGAGGCGGGGCGCGAGCAGAAGCTTCCCGTCCGAACCTGCCTGCGCCGCGTCCACCACCGGACGCGCGTCGCCGTCGAGCTCGATCGGCACGACCATGCCGGGCAGTACGACGAGGTCGGGAGTGGACAGAAGGGGCAGGGTGATGACGTCGTTCATGGGGGGCTTCCTCGATTTCTTGAGTCGCTTAGGCTCAACTTCAAGTAGGGGGCCGGTGTTCCCGGCTCGCCGTCCGCTGTCAGCGAACGGTGATCGGCGGTGGACTAGCGAGCGCTAGGCCAGCTGAGCCCGACGTGGCCCCGACGTTGCGGAACGCCTTTACAGGACGTGAGTGCGGTGACACGATCACGCGGGCGAACCGTCACATAGTGGTCGCGCACGGTCGGGCTTCACCGGCCGCAAAGTCAGGGAGAGCACCTCGTGAAACGTGCAGCAACCCTTTTCACCGCAGCCACGCTCGCGGCCGTTTTCTTCGCCTCACCCTCCGCCATCGGAGCGCCCACGAGTTTCGAGAACCTCGACCCTGGCGGACAACCAAATCTCGTCGAGAACCTGCCGGTGAACGTCGTCTTCATCGGCCACGACCGCCAGGACGTCGACCCTGGGCGATTCAAGAGCGGTCTCGCGAAGAAGTACGAGCCCATCGTCCGGTCGCGCGCCAGCTACGGCGTCGAGGAGAAGCTGGGCATCACCTACAAGTACCAGTACAACCTCAAGTACGCCGACCAGGCCTACGAGGACCGCTTCTTCCGTGCCCTGGGCCGGATGGCCGACCCTGCCCCGCTGACGGAGCTCCAGACGGCGTACAACGACCAGGCCGGCAATGCACGAGTCGTCAGGAACAACCACTTCATCGATGCGCCGAGCGTCGAGAAGTGGCTGGCGGACAACGCCCCGGCCGGCGTCGACACCCGGCGCAACACCGTCTACCTCATCAACTGGTACGGCCGGAGCGACTTCAAGTTCCACGTCTACACCAAGACCAACGAGCCCGACCCGGACACCGGCTACAACTTCGGCGAGCTCAGGGAGAGTCGCAAGGTCGTGGCGTGGGGCGGCACCACTGCTGACGACGAGGAGGACGGGCTGGGCTCAACGCGGCGCGTGTGGTTCCACGACCTGTCGGCCGGACCGGAGGACTGGGCCGGGAACTGGAACGTCGATGACGCCGACATCGACGGGGACGAAGTGGACGACTACCGGATCCCGGTGGCGTGGGAGTACGGGAAGTACAGGACCGCATCCAGACTCGCCGGCGACCTGGCACGGCTGACGAGGTACGTCGCGCTCAACTTGTTGATGACCACGTCGCCGCTGTACCCCGTCGAGCTGCCCACCGACAATCCGCCGGACGAGATCAACGTGGACAGCAACACCTATGAAGGCTGGCCCGGGGTCGACGCGTCGAGCGACTACATCACCAGGGGGTTGGTCCTCGACGAGCTCCAGGAGGTGCTGCGCCGTAAGGACCTCAGCTACGACAACCAAGATCTGCGGTACTCCGGCGAAGCGAAACGTTGCTACGAGGCGGCTGTGGCCGGCGCGTCGTGCTACCCGGAGGAAGGCCTGCCTCCGGACGCGAACTTCTTCCTGCAGAACGACCGACAGCTGGCACGCACGAAGGACGACGGAGACGCGGTCGATTACGAGCTGCCGATCTTCAACTATGCACTCGCCGACGAATCAGCGCCCGCGCTCGGCTTCGCCGACGACAACTGGGTCGACGGCACTCAGAGCTTCGTGTTCGCCTTCATCTCCCCAGGGATAGTCGACGCCGGCTACGGCCTGTCGACGACGATCATCCACGAGGTCGGGCACCACGTCGGGCTCAGCCACCCGCACGACGGGTATGACAGCGCGTCCGGTGTGGACTACGAGGCGGCAGGCGACTTCTTCTTCGCCTGGGCCGGCGACGAGAACAACTCGATGATGAGCTACATCGACCTCAACTGGGACTTCAGCCAGTTCGACCGCGACAACATGGACCGCTTCCAGGCCGCTGCGCTGGTCGAAGCTGCCAACCGGTTGGCGGCCGAGGCTCTGGGCGCCCCCCACCCGGAGCGAGCAGCCGACGAGCTTCGTGGTGCGGACCGGGCGATCGGTGACGCCGAGCGCGCGTTCGCCGACCACGACTATGTCGCCGCGAACCGCTTCGCCGACCGGGCCTACCAGCTCGCGCTCGAGGGAGCCGACGAGGCCGGCGTGGACGTCACGGCCGTACAGCGCAAGGCCCAACTCCGCAACCAGGACGTGCGCATCGCCTCAGAGGTGCACGAGCCCGGTGAGTTCATCGACACGCTCGAGGACGGACCGCGAAACCACGGGTAGGCAAGCGACGCATCAAGACCTGAACCTGGGCAGGCACGTTCAGAGCAGGGAGCCGCCGAACGCGTCGACGGCGTCCACCCATCGGGCCGGCTCGTCCAGATGCACGTGGTGACTGCCCGGGACCTCTGTCACCCGCTCGGGAGGCAGCAGCCGCAGCAGCTCGCTGCGGTCGGGCTCGAGCAGCGCCGACTCCCGACCAAGCGTCGCCACGAGGGCCACCGGCACCGGGCTCGCCGCGACCTGCGCAGGCAGGTTCCAGGTGATGTTGCCCGGGGGGAGCTGCGCCACCAGGGGATCCGTCATGAGTCGGCCCTCGAGCATGCTCCGGGCGTCGCGCCGGGTCCAGGTCGGATGACCCGCCAGCATGGCGGCGATCGCGCTGTGCGGGTCAGCGCGTGCGCGCATCACCTCACGCTGGATGTCGGCTGCGGCTTCACCTGCGACGCGACGGCCGCCCAGGGCAGGTGGATCCTCGAGCAGCACGCCAGCGGCGTACGCCGGCATCGCGGCCACGAGCTCCAGCGCCACGATCGCACCGAGCGAATGGCCGACGACCAGCGTCGAGCCGTCTGGGTGCTGCGCTGCGACGTCCTCGGCCAGAGCCGCTACGGATCTCACTGCGCCGATCGACCGGCCACCGTGACCGGCCATGTTGACTGTTCGGACCTGCCAGCCACGAGACTCGAGGTCAGGCCCCACTCGCCACCAGGTGCGGAGGCTCGACGACAAGCCGTGGATCAGTAACACACTGCGCTTCGCGGTCACCGCTCGAAACTAGTGGACATCGCCGTCAGTCGATGACCACTGGTGCCTCTCACGGCGAAACCTGAACGGGACTGCGACTGCGACTGCGACTGCGACTGCGAGAATGACGCCGCCCTCACCGTCGTCGGTCCCACGGGTGCGTGGCGACGACCGTGACGGTGCCGGGCGCAACCTCCGTGAACCCACCATCGGTGACCACCACCGGGGCGGTGGCCACCAAGCGGCCCCACTCCCCCTCGGCGGCAACGGAGACCTGCACCGGCGCGCCCGCCGTGAGCCAGGCGGTCGCATCGGACTCCGGGATCGACTGGAGCGTCAACTGGGCGGCGTGGCCAACCTGGGCTGCGGCCTTGCCGGTCGTCAGAACAACATGGGGATTGAGGAGGCAGCGCACATCGGCGTCGAGTGCGCCCAGTGGTTCGGTGTCGGTCAGGGTCAGGCCACCGACCTGCAGGCGCCCGATCTCCGGATCCACGACGTCAACTGGCCCTGGCACGTGGACCGCCACCTCCACACCGTGCGCACGATGTGTGAAGACTCCGGGCACGACCAGCTGGCGAGTCCATCCGGCCCCGCGCGCCCGTCGTACGACCTTCCGGATCGGGCCCGAGCACCACCGTTCGGTTCGCACACGGACGTCCGGTTCGGCATCGCCACGCGTGAACGCGGCCAGGGCCAAGGCCACTGCCGAAGCCGTGGCACACAGCACCGCTGTGTGCTGCGGCACCGGGGTCTTCTCGACGTGCACCACGATCTGCATCGCCCATGGCGCATCGGTGTCCTCGGGGACACCCTCGTGGGGGATCACGCTCTCGATTCAAGCAGTGGCTCTCAGCCTCGTCCGGGCGGCGCCAACCT
Source organism: uncultured Actinomycetota bacterium (assembly GCA_963742815.1). GTDB lineage: Bacteria > Actinomycetota > Actinomycetes > Propionibacteriales > Nocardioidaceae > Marmoricola. Next base: position 329,682 of record CAVUNJ010000012.1, on the reverse strand, counting down.
TCAGTACGCCGTCGGCGCCAGGCGGGAGCTTTGTCCCTCCACAGTGGACAAGAGGAAAGGAGAGGGCCAACGCCCTCTCCACTCTCAACGTATAGCGCACCGGGGGGCTTGCCGCAAGGCCCCGGTCGTGGCGCAGAATCGCGGGCCGAGGCCAGAATCCAGCAACGGAACGGGAATCTCGAAGTGCGGGTGTTGTTGTCGACCTATGACTCGCGAGGCGGTGTCGAACCGCTGATCGGACTCGCAGTGCGGTTGCGGGAACTCGGCGCGGACGTGCAGGTCTGCGCCCCGCCCGATTGCGCTACGCGGCTGGCCGAGGTCGGCGTCGCGTTGGTGCCGGTCGGCCAGCCGGTGCGGCCGCTGGTGCACGGCGCGACGGCGGGGGCGAAGCCACCGTCCGCGGCGGACGTGCCCCGGGTCGCGGCCGAGGTGATCGCTGCGCAGTTCGACAAGCTCGCCGCGGCGGCCGAAGGTTGCGATGCACTGGTGACGAGCGGCGTGATGTCGGCCGTGGCCGGCGCCAAGTCGGTGGCCGAGAAGCTGGGCATCCATTCGGTGTTCGTGAGCTACTGCCCGCTCTTCCTGCCGTCGCCGCACCACCCGCCGCAACCGCTGCCGGGCAGGCCGTTCCCACCGGGTGTGACCGACAACCGAGTGCTCAATGACCTGGACGTCCAGAGCTACAACGCCCTGTTCGGCGAGGCGCTCAACACCCATCGCGCCTCAGTTGGCCTGCGACCGGTGGACGACGTCCGCGCCCACATCCTCGGCGATCAGCCCTGGCTGGCGACCGACCCGACCCTGGCCCCCTGGTTGCGGCCGGCGGAACTCGACGTCGTACAGACCGGCGCGTGGATCCTGCCCGACGAACGCCCCCTCCCAGCCGAACTGGAGACGTTCCTGGACGCCGGCACACCACCGGTGTACGTGGGCTTCGGCAGCATGCGTGCCCCGGAGGGCTTCGCGCGGGTGGCCATCGAGGCGATCCGCGCGCAGGACCGCCGCGTGCTCGTCTCCCACGGCTGGGCCGACCTGGCGCTGACCGACGACGGGGACGACTGCTTCGCCGTCGACGAGGTCAACCAGCAGGCACTCTTCGGCCGGGTGGCCGCGGTCGTGCACCACGGCGGCGCAGGTACGACGACGACAGCCGCTCGGGCCGGCGCCCCGCAGCTGGTGGTGGGACAGATCGGTGACCAGCCGTACTGGGCCAGCAGGGTGGCCGACCTGGGCATCGGCGCGGCACACGACAGTCTGGCTCCGACCACCGAGTCCCTGTCAGCCGCACTCGAGGCGACTCTGACCCCCCAGGCCCGCGCCCGAGCGAAAGCCTTGGCCGGCACGATCCGCACCGACGGGGCAATGGTGGCCGCGACGATGCTGCTCGACGCGGTCAGTCGAGACAGGGCCGCCAGGTCGTGAGCGCTACGACACATGTCTCTAGGATCGGATCGGAGCCGATGAGGTGAACCTCCTGACAACCAGCGCGTTTGACCTTCCCGAGCACCTCAATCCCAAGGCCGACCCGACCCTGATCGCCGGCGACGAGCAGCACTTCGCGGCCATCGCGGAGAGCCTGGAGCACTCGATCGCCGACCTGTCCGACCGCCTCGATGCCACGCGGATGGCGCCTCGCAGCGCCGGCCGCCCCCAGGACGCGATGGACCGGGACATGGAGGTGCACCGGCTCGCCACTCGCCTGCGCACCCTGCGTCGCTTCGGCCTGGACCTGTGCCTCGGACACATGGTCAGCGCAGACAGCCCCGAGCCCGTGTACGTCGGCCGGCTCGGTCTCACCGACAGTGCGGGCCGGAGACTGCTGATCGACTGGCGCTCACCGGCTGCTGAGCCGTTCTTCGGAGCAACCCACGCCAACCCGATGGGTCTGGCCAGCCGCCGCAGGTATCGCTGGACCCGCGGCCGTGTGAGCGACTACTGGGACGAGGTGTACACCTCCGACGGGCTCGAGAGCCGAGCGGCACTCGACGACCAGTCCGCGTTCATCGCCAGCCTGGGCAGCGACCGGTCGGCCCGGATGCGAGACGTGCTAGGAACCATCCAGGCCGACCAGGACGCCATCATCCGCGCTGGGTCCCGTGGCGCTCTGGTCGTCGACGGCGGTCCTGGCACGGGCAAGACCGTCGTCGCCCTGCACCGCACCGCCTACCTCCTCTACTCCGATCCGCGGCTCGGTCATCGTCGGGGAGGCGTCCTGTTCGTCGGTCCCCACCAGCCCTATCTCGCCTACGTCGCCGACGTCCTGCCGAGCCTCGGCGAGGAAGGCGTGCAGACGTGCACCCTGCGCGACCTCGTTCCCGAGGGCGCCACAGCAGCCCCCGAGGCCGACCCGGACGTGGCCCTGCTGAAGTCGTCCGCGGCCATGGTGAGGGCGATCGAGCCCGCTGCCAGGTTCCACGAGGCGCCGCCGACCGAGGGCATGCTGGTCGAGACGCCGTACGTCGACCTCTGGGTCGGCCCCGCCGACTGGGCCGACGCCTTCGACGCGCCGGCGCCGGGCGCGCCGCACAACGAGGCGCGCGACCAGGTCTGGGAGGAACTGCTCACGATCCTGGCGAGCAAGCACGATGACGAAGACGACGAGGACGAAGGGGCCACCGCCGACCTGGTCCGCAGGGCGATCGCCCAGAACCAGGAGTTGGCCGACGCCTTCAACAAGGCCTGGCCGCTCCTGGAGGCGACCGACCTCGTCGCTGACCTCTGGGACGTGCCCGCGTACCTGCGCCTGTGCGCCCCATGGCTCAGTCCCGAAGAGCTCCGGAAGCTCCACCGCGACGACCCCCAGGCGTGGACGCTCTCCGACCTTCCGCTCCTCGACGCCGCCCGGCAACGCCTTGGCGATCCCGAGGCATCACGGCGCAGGCGTCGCCACGACGCTGCCGTCGCCGCTGAACGACGGCAGATGGACCGGGTCGTCGACGAGCTCCTCCAGGCCGATGACGACGAGGGCATGATGGCCCAGTTGCGCCAGGAGGGGATCCGCGACGTCCTGGTCGACGAAGCCGCCCTCCCCGAAGCCGACCCGGACCTGCTCGCCGGCCCGTTCGCGCACATCGTCGTGGACGAGGCTCAGGAGCTGACCGACGCAGAGTGGCAGATGTTGCTGCCCCGCTGCCCGTCGCGGAGCTTCACCATCGTCGGGGACCGGGCGCAGGCCCGGCACGGGTTCACGGAGTCGTGGACCGAGCGGCTCGAGCGGATCGGGCTCGACCAGATCAGCCTGGCCTCCCTGAGCATCAACTACCGGACGCCGGAGGAGATCATGGCGGAGGCCGAGCCGGTCATCAGGGCCGTGTTCCCGGACGCCAACGTGCCGACCTCCATCCGCAGCACCGACGTCCCCGTCGTACACGGTTCTACGGCCGATCTGGGTTCGATCCTCGACACCTGGCTCGCCGCGCATGCCGACGGGATCGCCTGCGTCATCGGCGCCAACGGCATTGCGGAAGGGATGTTCCGGCCGACGTCCCGCGTCCGTGCTCTGACCCCGGAGCTCTCGAAGGGGCTCGAGTTCGACCTGGTCGTCCTCATCGACCCAGAGGGGTTCGGCGAGGGCATCGAAGGAGCAGTCGACCGCTACGTCGCGATGACCCGAGCGACGCAGCGACTCGTCATCCTGACGAGCTCCTGACGTCGGCGGGCTCGGAGCCGTCGTCGACGTGTGCTCGAGCTCAGGGAGACAACCAATCGAGAAGCAAGGTCGTGAAGTCGTCGGGGCGTTCCATCGACGGCAGATGGGCGGTGTCGGGCCAGACCAGGCGACGTACGTCGGGAATGGCGTCAGCCAGCCGCTGGCCCGTGTCCCCGATTGCGTCGATGTCGAGCGCCCCCACCAGGACCAGTGTGCGCACCTGGATCTCCTCGAGTCGCTCCAACGCAGGTGGATCCAGCTCGGTCTCGTCCACCTCCCCCCAGCCGGCGGTGATCACGAAAGCCTGCCGCTGCATCTCGCGAACCATCTCGCGTACGGCGGGATCCACTGCATCGGCGTCCCGGTGGGGACCGTCGACCCACCAGGCCAGGTTCGCCTCCACGGCCCCGTCCAGGTCATCTTGAGCCAGTGCGGACCTCTCTGCGTCGAAGAACGATCGGAGCTCCCGTGTGGCCTCCGCGATCAACGACCCACCAGGGGCGGCGAGCAGGAGGGACTCCACCAACGCGGGCTTGGTCAGCGCGACCTCGACAGCAACGCCCGCGCCGAAGGAGGCGCCCACCACATGGCATCGGTCGATGCCGAGCGATGCCAGCGCGTCCATCACGTCCTCGACGGGAGACAGCGCGTGGCTTGGAGGTTCAGCTGACTCCCCGAAGCCGCGCAGGTCCAGCCGGACAGCATCGTGACGCGCTGTCAGGTCCGCCCATTGCGGCTCCCACATCCGCCGGTCGGCGATGCCGGCATGCAGAAGGACCACCGGCAGGTCACCCTCAGGACCCGCCCGGTCGTAGGCGATGCCTCCGGGAGAGCGCAAGGTCAGGGTCATGAAGTCTCCGAGGTCGTGTGCGTCGAGGGTGTCAGGCAAAGACGGTGTTGACTCTGGGTCACCAGGTGGCCAAGGTCCACCCAATCTCCGTTTCCACAGGCACTGCGACGTGATTTGCTGGCTTCGGAGAGGGAGGTCCCGCGTTGAGCCTGCTCACACGTTCCCGCGTCAGCCTGGTCGCTGTTGCGGCGACCGTGATTCCGCTGGTGACAGCATCCGCCGCGGACGCCGGCCGCGGGCACCACGCTCCTGCGCTCACCGTGATGACTCAGAACCTCTATCTCGGCTCGCCGTTGACACCGGCGCTGGACCCCAGCGTCGACACACCTGCAGAGTTCGTCGCCGCGGTGGCGCAGATCTACGGCACGGCGCTCGCGACGGACTTCCCCACGAGGGCCACGGACATCGCGAGCACGATCGCCGAGGAGCAACCCGATCTGATCGGCTTGCAGGAGGTCACTGACTGGGTCGTCGCGCCGACCCACAGCGGTCCCACCCCGCCCAGCCAGGACTTCCTCGAGATCCTGACCGCCGAACTCGAGGAGCGCGGGCTCAACTACACCGTGGCCGCCGTGGCGAACAACGCCGACATCGGTCCCGCTCCGCTTGTCGCCCCGCAGTTTGGGTGTGGTGTCACGGCCGCGGACTGCGTCGTGACGCTGAAGGACCGAGACGTCATCCTGGTCAACGAGGACACGCGTGGCCTCCACTGGTGGGGAGCCCGGAGTGGGAGGTACGACGCCCAGCAGACGTTCACCCCTCCTGGCAGCACGCCCGTGTCCTTCGCCCGCGGCTGGGTCACCATCGAGGCCAAGTACCGGGGCGAGAGATTCCGGTTCGCCAACACCCACCTCGAGGTCGCTTCGTTCCCGGGAATTCAGGAAGCACAGGCGGAGGAGTTCCTCGCCCGGACAGTCCGGCCCCGGGCCGCCCTCATCGCGGTGGGCGACTTCAACTCGGCGGCCGACGGCAGCACGACCAACTCCTACGAGATCCTCAGCGGCCCACTCCGCGACGCCTGGCGGGCGAACAACGGCGACCCCGGGTACACCAGTGGACAGAACGGCGACTTGAGCAACCCGACGACACAACTGACCCGACGCATCGACCTCATCTTGAAGCGGTCCTCGTGGCGGACGAGGGTGCGCGCTCGTGAGGCGCACCTGGTCGGTGACACCCCGTTCCAGGAGTCGACGCCGCTATGGCCGTCCGATCACGCTGGTGTCGTTGCCACGCTGGCCCTGCGTTGAACCGGGCCCACGGAGATGCGAAGCGCCAGAACGTGAGCAGTCATGGTCGCGTCCATGGACAGGGCCGCTCCCGCCATATCCTCCTCACGACTCCACCCGCGTTGGCTGACAGGAGGCCCCACGAGTTGGGCATGCGATGGCTGAACGAACCCTGATCCTGATGCGTCATGCGAAGTCGGACTGGTCAACAGGTGAGGCCGACCCGCTCCGGCCGTTGGCGAAACGTGGTCGACGTCAGGCCCCCGAAGCCGGTCGATGGCTGGCCGCGAACATCGGGAGCGTTGACCTGGCAGTGGTCTCCCCTGCCGAGCGCGCGCGAAGCACCTGGGAGCTTGCCTCGGCAGAGTGGGCTGCGCCCCCACCAACACGGTTCGACGAGCGCGCGTACGCCGCGTCCGGGAGCGCTCTTCTCGGTCTCGTGCGAGGACTCCCTGACGACGTAGAGACGGCCGTCCTGGTCGGCCACAACCCGGGACTCGAAGATCTGGCCTCGTCCGTCACGGGTCATTGGGTGCAGATGCTGACCTCGGGCCTCGCCGTGATCTCCGTGCTGGGACCGTGGTCGACCGCAGGTCACTCCTCAGCGAGACTCATCGCGTCCGGCCGGCCACCGGCGCACGGCGTGGGCGTCTAGGCGGGTCGGTCCGTCAGTCGTTCAGGTCGAGATAGAGGGACAAGATCTCGACGGCCTCGTCCTTCTTGTCCCCGATCGGGTCCGCGCCCTCAGAGAAGATCTCCACCTGGACGATGTGATCATCGGCCTTGGTGGCAGCCTCGCTGCGCATGGGCGACCCGAACGCCTTGCCGTCTTCGCCTTCGTCGATCGAGGTGGCCTCTGTCCCGTTCGCCTCAGCTGTGGACTCGAGCTCGGCGAGGACCTCGTCGCCGATCAACCCGGCCCCACTCACGATCGACACGCCGGCTGCCTGCCCGCCACTCGAGTAGGCGCATCCGGACGCCACCACGACATTGCCTGACATCTCCAGGTTGACGGAATGCCCAACGATGTCCGAGACCTTCTCCGCGCTCGGACAATTGACATCGCCGACCGTGATCCCATCCGCGACGTCGTCCACCGCTGAGGCGAACCTCCACACCGCGATGGCGACCACCACACCGATGACGACCACGACGGCACCCACCACCGCGAGCGTGATCAGGCACCCTCTTCCGCTCTTGGATGGCTGCACAGGTGCTGGTGGCGGCACGGACGCTGTTGGCTGCGCAGGGGCGGTCGCCGACTGCGGCGGGTACCAGCGACCGTCGGATGCAAGCCACCAACCAGGGCCGGGCGGAGAGGACTGGTCGTCGCTCTGGGGCGGTGGCACAGCCGGCGTCGCCGACTGCGGCGGGTACCAGCGGCCGTCGGAAGCAAGCCACCAACCAGGGCCGGGCGGAGAGGACTGGTCGTCGCTCATGCGCCTGCCCGCCCAACCGTGTCGACCAGTGAGTCGCCAGGGTAGATGTCCGGGTGGGTCCACATGCCGCGCTCCGCCATGACTTGCATACTGGCAGCCACCGGCGAACCGCGATACCCCGTTGGCAGCGACACCGACCCCATCGTGCGCCACGTCGGCCGAAACACAACGAACTTGTGGTGTTCACCCGCACGATCAGCTTGGAGCACAGCCGGTGTGGTTTTCTGGGGACGTGCTCGCCGCGTTGCCCCCATTCGCTGCCTGGCGCTTCGTCGACGCGGTCGACGGGTTCGAGGTCGTGTACTTCGAACCTGGGCGGCTGCGCGGGCACACCTCGGCTGTCGAGGACGGAGACGCTTACGCCGTCACCTACGAGATCACCTTAGACGACCGCTGGCGCACCCGAGAGGTGCGCGTCTCGTCCGACACTGTGGCCGGTCCCCGCAGCACCGTTCTCATCTCTGACGGAGAGGGCCGTTGGTCTGTGGACGGCGCTCCTGCGCCGCACCTCGACGGACTCACCGACGTCGACCTCGAGGCCTCGGCGTGCACGAACACCCTGCCGGTCCACCGGTTGGCGCTGCCGATCGGCGAGGTAGCCGTTACCTCCGCCGCCTACGTCCAGGCGCTCGACCTCGGCGTACGCCGCCTCGACCAGACCTACCGGCGACTCGACGATCACCACTTCGACTACGAGTCCGAGAGTGACTTCCGCGCGGTTCTCACCCTCGACGCGGCCGGGCTGGTCGTCGACTACCCAGGCATCGCCGTGCGATTCGCCTGACCTACGCCGCTGCCCGCAAACTCTCCAGCAGCTTGACCAGGTCTTCGACCAGACCGCGCACGACTGGCAGCCGGGTGGTCCGGATCAGCCGGTCGACCAGCGGCACGGCCCTCGCGATCAGGTCGCGCGTACGCCGCTGATCCGGGCTGCGGTCGTGGACCCAGAACAGCACCAGGCCCATCTGCATCAGCCACAGCAGCTCCGGCAGCTCACGGCGAAGAGCCGGCGTCACCTTCAGGTCGGCGCCGTCGAGGACCTGTTCGAGCAGCCCGACGGCTGCGTCGCGAGTCGGCTTCGACTCGTCGCTGAACGGGGAAAGCGGACTGCTCGGCTCGGCCGCGTTGCGGAAGAACTTGCCGGCGAACTCGTGGTACGGCGCGGCCACGGTCACCCAGGCCTGCAAGAGCCCCTCGAGCCGCGGGACGAACGACTTCTCACGCTGGAGGATCGGAGCCACGGCGGCCGTGTGCTCGGACATGACCTGGTCGTAGAACGCCTGGACCAGGTGTTCCTTGGAGGCGAAGTAGTAGTACGCGTTGCCGAGTGACACCTCAGCCTCGCCCGCGATCGCGCGCATCGTGGTCTTGTCGTAGCCACCGGATCGGAACAGTCGCAGCGCCGCCTCCACGATGGCCCGCCGGGTCTGCTCAGCCTTCGCTGATCGGGGGGCAGGTTCCGGCACAGTCGTCAATGTAGTCGCCTCCTGACACCGAGGTCCGGGTGAGGGAACGGATGCCGGCCGCAGCGTGCGCCGCACCCCTGGCCAGCGGCAGCCAGGCTGGCCTGGCCAGCCTTTCGGCCAGTGCGCGGTGCTCTGCGGTTACCCACAGGCACATCACCCAGGCGTGCTCGTTGGTCCAGATCGAGCCGTCGTCGCCGACGACGGTGATCTCCTCGAGGGTGCGCGCGTGGTCGAGGGTCGGGAAGAGATTCCTGGCCTCCGCCGACCCGGCGGCCACGAAGTCGGTCGGCACCAGCAGTGGCTGGCTGCCCAGCCACTGCCCGAACCGCAGGCACATCGGGCACGCCGCGTCGTACAGGACGGTCAGTCGCATCAGCGGTTCCCGGGCGGCGGGAACGCGGGCTGGGGGCCCTGTGGAGCCAGGGATCCCTGCGGCTGAAGTGGGGGCATCCGCAGGCTCTCCGCGCGGGTACGGCGGCGGATGGAGTTGAAGACTCCGACGTTCATGAAGTGGATGACGCCCAGCACCAGCATCACGATGCCGATCTTCACGCTCAGCGCTTCGAACAGGCCGGTGAGGTCGTGGACGCCGTCACCGCCGCGCAGGTAGAGCATGACGAAGCCGATGTTGAGCAGGTAGAAGCCGACCACGAGCAGCTTGTTCACTGCGTCTGCGAGCTCGACCTTGTCGTTGAACACATCGGCCAGGAAGACCCGGCCGTTGCTGGACAGGGTCTTCGCGACCCAGATCGTCAGCGGTACGGCAATGAGCAGGTACACGGCGTACGTGCCAACGGTCCAGGTCATCTCGGTCTCCTTGTTGAACGCGTTCAAAACATTGGAAATGCGAAGGTAGCACAGAGTTTTGAACATGTTCAAGTGAAGGTTCGAACGAGCCTGGACCCGCGGATCACCCGGAGGTCACGCGGCGGGATCAGTGCTGCGTGCTCAGTGACTCGTCGCGGAGCGCATCCTCGATGCGAGCCATGGGGTCGTAGGAGGCGAGTTCCGCCCGCAGGGCGGAGACGTTGGCGGCGAACGACGGGTCACCGAGGACACGACGCACACCGGCGCGGATCCTGGCCGGCTTCGGCCGCTCGCTCCGTAGGTCTACGCCGAGGCGGTTGTAGCCGACTCGCGCGTCGATGTCGTTCTTTCCTTCGGTCTTGCCCGCCCCCAGGACCGGAACACCGTGTCGCATCGCCGCAAGGACGCTGCCGAAGCCGCCGTTGGTGACGAACGCGTCCACGTGCGGGAACAGTGCGTCGTAGTCGATGAAGTCCTCGATGACGACGTTCGGGGAGGCGAAGCGGTCCCGCAGCTCCGCAGTCTGGGTGCCGGCCGTTGTCGCCACCACGACGTAGGGCCCGTCCGCCAGCGCCTCAAGCGTGGGCACGATCAGCTTGGTCAGGTCGGTGTTGTCGACGGTCCCCTGCGAGACGGCCACCACCTTGGCGTCCGGGTCGAGGACCGCCGCCGGTAGTGGCGTGTCGGGTCCGAGCACACCGCGGGCAGGCACGAGCGCTCCGACGTACTCGGCGTTGGCCGGAGGCCGGTATCCGGGAAACTCCAGCCCCGGGGAGCCGTTGAGGAACAGGCGCCGCGCACTGGCCATCGGCGCGTCCGGGAAACCGTCGAGCGGGATCGGTCCGAGGCCATGACTCGCGAGAATGTCGTTGTAGGTGAGCACGCCGGCCTTGATCGCGCTGGCGAGCATGCGCCGTACGACACCGTGCACGGTTCTGCCCAGAATGGTGCGGGCGGGGCGAAGACCGAAGAAGGGCGGCGGGCTCTGCTCGTCGGGCAGCACCATGGTGAGCCCGACCGCGAACACGGGTACGTCGAGGAGTTCGGCGACGAGCTTCTCGACGTACATCGCGCCGTCGCAGAAGAACACGTCGAACGGAAACTGCGACCGGATGTCCACGATGTCCTGGAAGTGGTTGTCGACGTTGGCCACGAAGAACTGCTCCAGGTCGAACGAGATCAGCTTTGGTCCCCTCAGGCGAGCGCGCCCGGGAAGGTCGTTGACGCTGTCTCCGGTGATCTCCTTTGCGCGTTGGTAGGGGAAGTACGGCATGCCGAGCGCGTCCAGCTTTCCGGCGTACTGCGGCCCGGCGTACCAGCGCACGTCGTGGCCACGCGCCGAGAGATGTGCGGCGATACCGGTGAGTGGGTTGAAGTGCCCGTCTGCCGGCATGGAAGCGAACAAGATCTTCATGACTTCCTCCACTCGGTCGCGTTCCGTTCACTATAGTGTCACTATAGTGAGATGGCCAAGAAGAACAAGTCGAGCTCCACCGCTCCCCCAACCCGTGCCGAACGCGCGCTCACCACTCGTCGACGCATGGTGAAGGCGGCCTACGAGCTCTTCTGCAGGAACGGCTACCTCGGGACGACGATCAGTGCGGTGGCCGACGAAGCCGGTGTCGCGGTGCCGACGGTCTACTACACGTTCGGCACGAAAGCCGCTCTGCTCGGCGAGTCTTTGGGGGCGGCGATCGTCGGCTTCGACCTTTGGCGCGAACCCCCGCCGGAGCCGATAGACATCGTCGATGTGCTGCCCTGGCACACCTGGTGGGCGGACTTCGAGGCTGCCCCGACGTCGGCCGAAGCCCTCGACATCTTCATCACGCACGGCGTCGGCATCCTCCAGCGGGTTGGGCCCTTGATTGCGGCGACGCACGGGGCCTCCGGCGACCCCGAAGCCGCCGAGGTGGTCAGAACGGGTGAGGAACGACGGGTGGACTCCTACCGGGAGGCGATCCGCGTCCTCGCCCGACGGCCTGGCGGGCTGCGCCGGGGACTGACCGTGGCCAGGGCCACGGACATCGTCGTGGTGCTGTTCAGCGCCGAGTTGTACCAGGCGCTCGCGGTCGGGCGCGGCTGGTCGCACACACGGTGCGTCGGATTTTTCCGCGAGATCCTCAGCACGCAGCTCGTCAGCTCGGGTTCACCAACACGCTGAACGTGATCGCCGAGCTCCCTACGGAGTTCGCCGTTGCGACCAAGCCACCCCGCGGACCCGACGGCACCGCGGCGTTGCTGTCTCCGAGCACCGCAGAGATGTGCCCGCTCCCGCTTCCGGTCGCCGTCGAACGCTGGGACACTCCACCGGGGAGGGCCCACGACGTCGTAGCGCTGCTCTTGTCAGCCCAGTAGCTGACCAGCCACTGCTGGCCGTCAGGAGCCGTCACCGTCGGGGTGGTGTGCGCGGCGGTGCTACTGGTCTGCAGCTCCGCCGCGGAGTCGCTGACCGGCGTTCCAGTGTCCACGCCGTCGTAGGCCACGACGGTCGTCACATCCTTGGCGTACCCGACGGAGGTCACCGCCACCTGGGTGCCCGCGTCGCTACCGGTCGCGATCTTCGTGTACGCCCGGCCGACGGTCCCGTCACCGCTCTGCGCCTCCACCTGGGTCCAGCCGGTCGGACCGGTGTAGGTCGGCGTGGTGGTGTTGGCGACGAAGAACAACACCAGCAGGTCGCCGGCCTGGACCGTCGGCGGGATCGTGACCGCGTGGGTCTGGCGGTTGCCGGTGCTGGAGTTTGCGGCGCGGAACGTCACTGGTGTCTGCGTGCTCGAAGGGTTGGCCGTCCGGGTGGTGGTGCCGGTGAGCAGGTCGTTGTCGGTCACCGTCAGCGTGACGGTCCGGGCACCCGTCGACGGATACGTGTGCGACGTGGTCGGGCTGGCCCCGTTCGCGGTGCCGCCGTCGCCGAAGTTCCACGCGTAGTTCGTGATCGTGCCGTCCGGGTCGTCCGACGCGGAGGCGTCGAACGCGCAGTTCAGCAGGGTGCACGAGACCGTGAACGACGCCGTCGGCGGCTCAGGGTTGCCGAGCGGCACTCCCTGGTAGAAGAACATCACCCGTGAGGACCAGCCAGTGCCGGCACCCGTCAGCGCGGTCGCGGTGCCTGCCACGGGGCTGCTGCCGTTCCAGTCGGCCGCCCAGAGCGTGCCTGCGGTGTCCGCGAAGTACAGCTTGCTCCCGGCGACGAACGCACCCCGCATGTTCGAGAAGCTGACCCCGGTCACCGCGTTGGTGCTGAACCGCTGCTGACCGAGGACGTCAGACTCCGGCTCGAACCCACGGTTGTACAGCACGTTCTGGCCCAAGCGCGTGAAGTAGATCTTCCCGCGGTCATAGAACAGGCTCGTGATCGAGGGCACGTCGGTGTTGTGCCAGTCGGCCTGCGGGACCAACAGGTCGGCGCCGTTGACCGGGAACGCCGAACCGTAGGTCGTCCCATCGAAGGTCCGCCGGGTGAACGTGCCGTTGCTGTACGCCGTGTACAGAGTGCCGTTGACCATGAAGGCGCCGACGGCGGTGCCCCAACCTGTGCCGTTGGGGGCATCGGAGCTCGACGTGACCTGCGTGCCGTTGAAGCCCCTGCGCAGCAGCTGCGACTGCCCGCTCGCCACTCGGAAGATGTCGCCGGGCAGCGTGTACGGAACGATCGGGGCCAGTGCGTCACCCGAGGCGAGGGGCAGGAACGCGACCTTGCGGTGGGTCTCGCCACCGATCGTGTCCGTGTCGGACCCGACGAAAAGGCCCTGGGGCGTGGCGATCATGTCCTTGACACCCACTCCGCGCGTGCGGGTGGGGTTCCAGGAGTACGGCAAGCCGTTGAGCGTGTTGAGCGCCGCGATGCCCGGCCGGGAGACCGCGCCCTGGCCCTCGGTGTCCCCCGCTGTCGGGTTGTTCTGCCAGCGCTGGTGACCGCCGACGTAGGCGACGTTGTTGGTGACCTCGACCGACCAGGTGGTGTCACCGCCGGTGTAGTTCGTCCAGCTCGGCCGGATGGCCAAACCGGAGCCGGATGACTCGAACCGGGCGACCACGTCACATCCGGACGTGCCGGCGATGCTGCCGGGGGCACCGCCGTAGGCGCCGGTCGTGGTGACCACGAAGAAGCTGCCGTCGGGCGAGTACTCCACGTCGGTCATGTAGGTCTCGAAGCTGGCCGAGCAGTTCGACTCGAAGAGCGTGGTGTACCAGTTCGCGAGTGAGTACGCCGGTCCGCCGATGTCGAGCATGAAGATCTGCTCGTGGAACACGCCGTTGATCGTGGTGAAGTTGCCGATCGCCACCAGCCGGTTGTTGGCGGGGTTCGTGGCGATCTGCAGCACGTTCGTGATGCTCCCGTCCTGATGTGCTCCGCCGATGACGCCGTTGAAGTAGGGGTCCGCGGCTCCGGTGTTCGCGTTGAGGGTCGCGAGCGCTCGCTGCGGCTGCCCGTGTACGTGGGTGAACTTGCCGGCGATCCACAGCCGGTTGCCCGTCACGGAGATGTCACGGACCTGGCCGTTGTAGCTGCCTGGTGCGAACGTGGCGATCCGGGTCCCGGTGCCCACCTCGACCCGGTACAGCCGGCTCACCGACACGGTCGACCCGCCGGACGTGACGCTGGTGAAGTTGCCCCCGACGTACGCCGACGTACCGTCTGAGGCCGCCTGCACCTTGTACACGGTGCTGTTCGGGTTCGGCGCGAAGGTCGTGCTCACGACTCCAGTGGTCGCGTTGAACGCGAAGAGGTTGCGCCGTGGGATATCGGTGGAGCTGCCCGCGTTTCGCACCGTTGTGAAGGCACCGCCGACGATGATCCAGTTGCCGACCTGCGTCATCGTGACAACGTCGCCGTCCATCACATGGGGGGTGAAGCCGTCGGGATTGTCGCTCACGATCTGCCAGGGATGCGGGGCGCTGTTGCCGGTGTCCGCAGCCCTCGCCGGAAGCCCCACGCCCCCCATCGCAGTAAGGACGGCAAGTACCAAAGTCGCGATGACTGACCTGCGCACACTCTCCTCGTTCCCCAGAACCCTCGGCTCTAACAAGGGTTCCTGGCAACAGTCTCATGTCCGTCAGCCCGCGCGACAACCCCTTTCCTTGCCCGCGACGGAGAGACAAGGACTCCGGTCCGCGGGACCACCCATGGAACCCGCACATGAAAGCCTGACCTGTCGGGCAAACAGGTCAGGCCCTCTGAGAGACGGTCGGGCGGGTGAGTTCCGCTCCACGCCGCCGTCGACTGGCCTACCGACGGGCCAGGCGCGGGATCACGATGGCTGCGGCGACCACGTGCGTCACGACCAGCGCGAGCTTGCTCGCCACGCCTGTGCCCAGCGCCACGGAGGGGACGCAGGAAAGCGCTGTCAGCACGACCGTGGCCCGGACGAACGAGGTGGTCCGCATCCGTCGGGCCATCGGGATCCCGATGACCGTCCCGAGGAACACCATCTGGGCGAAGCCGAGCAACGGAATCGGCTCGCCTTCGACGTCGGTCGGAATCCCGGCGGCGCGCATCACGACGACCAGGATGGTGGTCACAGCGGCGGCGACTGCTCCGGTGGTGAGGCCTGAGCGCCACGTCGGCACGCGGTGGCGGGAAGGGGCGGCGGTGTTGGTGTTGGTGTTGGTCGAGGTGTGGGTGTCAGTGGTGATCGTGCTCATCTCTGGCTCCTGGGTTCGGGGACCGGCTCCCTGCCGGTCCGTCACCCACTCCACGAACAGGGACAGCCGGATACGACACCTCCGGCGAAAAAGATCTGGAGGACGCCGGAACCGGCCCCAGGAGCCGGCCCTGTAGTCGGCTAGGAGTCGGGCTCCTCACGCAGGCGGGGGGTGGTGAAGCCTTCCGGCCTGATACCGGTCTTGTCTGCGTAGAACGCCCGGATCCGATCCATGTCGGCGCGCACGTTGCCGGTCGGGGCGAACGTCGGCCCCCAGCCCACCGTGCGCGAGGGACCGTCCAGGAAGGCCAAGGTGATCGGCAGGCCGCTTTGCTGCGCGATCCGGTAGAACCCGGACTTCCAGTACTCGCCCTTGCTGCGAGTCCCCTCCGCGGCCAGGCCCAGCACGAACGGCTCGTCCCCCTCAGCCTCGGCGAGGAGGTCGCGGATGGTCAGACCCGGGTCCGCCCGGTCGAGCGCAACTGCGCCCGTCGCCCTCAGGAGTGGAGCCAGCGGCCCACGGAAGAACTCCTTCTTCACCAGCAGCTTGAGCTGGATGCTGTAGTCCCACGCCAGCAGCACCGTGAGGACCCAGTCCCAGTTGGACGTGTGGGGCGCACCGACCAGGACGCCACGCTTCGGCACCGATCCCTCAGTCCTCCATCCCACGGCTTTCAGCACGAGTCGGGCGAAGTTTCGGCGGAGGAAGAAGCTGCGGCTCACGGCGTGACCGTACAGCGAGCCAGGACCGGGCTAGCCATGGTGCCGCGTCTTCGCCGGTTCACTTGCCAATCTGACCGCCGGGGTCTCTGATCGAGGAACTGGCCTGGACCCGCTCAGACGACGGGCCCGATCAAGGAGGAATCATGTCCGCATCCGAGACGCGCAACATCGACGACCCGCACGAGACCCGTCCCTTCAAGGCAAACGGTCACATGGACGTCATCACGCTCTCCGACTTCACCATGGGGCGAGGAGTCTTCGAGCCCGGTTGGCGTTGGTCCAACGACGTCAAGCCGATCGCCGGCACGGACTCCTGCCAGGTCAGGCACACCGGCTTCTGTGTTTCCGGTCAGATGACCGTGCAGTTCGAGGATGGGAACGAGGTCAACATCGGAGCCGGGGACGTGGTGCTCCTCGAGCCCGGGCACGATGCGTGGACCGTGGGTGACGAACCGTGCGTCCTGCTCGACACCGGTGTTGCGTCGTACGCGAAGCCTTCCTGATCTGCCCTTCGCATCCTTGGTCTGTTGCCGCGGATTCAGCCGCGCCACCTCGCGGCAAAGACGCGGGGCCGGTTGGGTGCTCCCAACCGGCCCATCGTGGTCGTCCAAGAGTGCTCAGGCGACGCTGAGGGTGACGTCCATGTTGCCGCGGGTGGCGTTGGAGTAGGGGCAGACCTGGTGGGCCTGGGCGACGACCTGCTCGGCGGTCTCCTTGTCCACCGCGGGCAGGCTGACCTCGAGGTGCGCGGTCAGGCCGAACCCGCCGGTCTCGAGCATGCCGAGGGAGATGTCGGCGACGACCTCGGAGTCGGAGGTGTCCACCTTGGCCTTGCCGGCCACCAGCTTCAGCGCGGAGTGGAAGCACGCGGCGTAGCCGGCGGCGAAGAGCTGCTCGGGGTTGGTGGCGCCGCCCTGGCCGCCGAGCTCCTTGGGAGCCCGCACGGGAGCGGCGAGGATGCCGTCGATGGTCTCGACGTGGCCGTTGCGGCCATCGCCGGTGGCAACTGCTGTGGTCGTGTAGAGAGGAGTCATGTGCACAACTGTATTGGGCACGATTGAATAATGCAAGTTACACTTTGTGACATGCCCCGCACCTACTCCGCACTCGACCTCGACATCCAGATCTGCTTTCCCCTCTACGCCACCACCAGGGCCGTCACCCGCGCCTACGCCACCCTGCTCGAGGACTCCGGACTCACCTATCCCCAGTACCTCACGATGCTCGCCCTGTGGGGCGCCGAGGAACCCCTCACCGTCGGCGACCTCGGCGCCCGGCTCCGTCTCGACTCCGGCACCCTGACTCCATTGCTGAAACGACTCGAGGTCGCCGGACACCTGCACCGCCGCCGGGACACCGACGACGAGCGACGCGTCCTCATCGAGGTCACCGACCAGGGCTGGGCACTGCGCGACCAGGTCGCCCACGTCCCCGGCGACCTGGTCCGAATGCTCTCGCTGACCGCCGAGGACGGCACCGAACTACGCCGCCTGCTTACCCAGCTCCTGGAGAACCTCGACGCCCTCGAGTGAGCGCGTCAGGCCACGACCGGTCATGAGACCCGCTCGGCAAGCCGTACGACGGCGTCAACGACCTGGGCTCCGAACATGACGGGGTCGTTGTGGTCCGCGCCTGCCACCACGACCCGTTCGGCAAGGGAAGGGGCCTGGTCTGCCACCCGGGCACTGAGGCGGGAAGGAACCACCGAGTCCTTGTCGCCGTAGATCACCGTCACCGGGACGTCGCTGGACGCGAAGTGCTCCGCGACCGGAAACCGGTCCCGGAGCAGGGTCCGCACCGGCAGCCACGGGTAGTGGTGTGCGCCCACGTCGCCCAGGTCCGTGAACGGAGAGCGGAGCACCACACCTGCGCACGGCCGCTCTGTCTGCAGTGCCGCGACCACACCGGAGCCGAGAGACTCCCCGAAGTACAGCGTGCGTTCCGCGGGATAGCCGAGCTCTTCGAGAGCATGCGCCGCGGCGACGGCATCGGCGGCGAGGCCCTCCTCGCTCGGACTGCCCGGGTTTCCGCCGTAGCCGCGGTAGTCCATCAGCAGTACGGCGAGCCCACGCTGGCTGAGCCTCTCAGCGAACTCTGCGCGGCCCGCGCGGTTGCCGCCATTGCCCGGTGCGACCAGCACGGCCATCGCGGTGTCCTCGTGACCGGCCGCCGGGACGAACCACGCACCCAGCTCGAGACCATCTGCCGTGTGCAGCGTGACGTCGCGCGAGCCTGCGATGACACCCGCGGCCGGTGGCACCGGCGTGGCGTCGGGGAAGTAGATCAACTGACGTTGCAAGGCCCACAGCACTCCGACCACTGCTCCCAGGATCAGCATCAACACCAGAGACCCGCGCGCGATCCTCCTCCGGAGCCGCGTCGGGGCCATTCCTCATGCTCGCCGGGTCGGAGTACGACCGCAAGCAACCAGGAGGCAAGCCGGGGGCGGACACCGGTGGGGGCTGGCTGATCTTCAAGAGCGGTCCCAGCGAGCTTGGGGTCCATCCCAGCTCCTGGGAGTACGCCGGACAGGGCGGCTCCACGGACCAGCTGTTCGATGTGTCGCTGATGTGCGACGACCTGCAGACGACGATGGTGGATCTGACGGCGAAGGGTGCCGAGTTCGCCGGCGAGGTACGAGATGTTGGCTGGGGCACCACCATCCGACTGAAGATTCCGGGTGCCGGCGAGATGACGCTCCACCAGCCCAGCTACGACCCGCCGGCAACGTCGCTCTGACACTTGCACCGCACCGACAGGTGGTCACACGACCGGATCAGGCCGTGGCTCCAGAACCACGACAGCAGTCTCAGACGTCCGAAGCGCCGCAAAACCGTCCAACCCGTCGTCGATCTGGCGCCAACGGGCCCAGAGTCGCGATCGTTCGTCTCCCCTCGCCGCGCGTGCACGCACGAGGCGCGGGCCGTCGGCGAGCACGACCTCCGCGTCGGGATGAGCCTGGAGGTTCAGCCACCAAGCAGGCTCGCCGGATGCCCACCCGTTCATGGCCAACCCGATGAGGTTCGGACCGTCGTCGAGGTAGGCGATGATCACACTGCGGTCGAGCCCGGTACGACGCCCGGTAGTCGTCAGTCGAAGAGCGCCCCAGCGCTTTGCCTTCGGCCGCCACAGCCCCAGCCGGCCACGGGTGACGCGATACACGCCCCGGTGTGCGTACCAGGCGAGGCGCACGAACCACCGAGGGGGAAGGCGCGGGCGGTGCACGCGTTCGGCCGACATGCACGTGGAGCCTAGTGGACACTCGGGCCACCTCCTGCCGCACTCGGACGCGGATGACTGACGGCATGCATCGGTCTGTGCTCACCCTGCTTGACTTCAGTCATGCGCCAGCTCCTCACTCTCATCACTGGCGGGACCCGCGGAATCGGCCGGTCCACTGCCCTGCGACTCGCGGCTGATGGGCATGACCTGGTCCTGGGATTTGCCCACGACGACGGCGCGGCCGATGAGTGCAGGCTGGCGGTCGAGAACCTCGGAGCGCGTTGCCTCGTCGTACGCAGCGATGTGTCCGACCAAGGTGGAGTCGAGGAGCTCTTCGCGCGCGCTCGCTCGTATGGGCGCCTGACCGGTGTGGTGAACAACGCCGGAGCCACGATGCACATGGGAACGCTCGCCGACACGCCGCCTGATGTCGTCCGGCAGACGATTGACCTGAACCTCACTGGAGCCCTGCTTGTCGCTCGCGCGGCGGTTCGTGCGCTCAGTACGGCCTACGACGGCGACGGCGGGGTGCTGGTCAACGTCAGCTCCGCTGCCGCCACCCTTGGCTCACCCGGCGAGTACGTGCAGTACGCCGCAGCGAAGGCGGGCGTGGACGCCATGACGAAGGGGCTCGCCCACGAGGTCGCGGGGGGCGGCATGCGCGTGGTCGGCGTGGCACCGGGACTGGTTCGCACCAGGATCCACGAGGACGCCGGTGACGCCGGACGGCTCGAACGAATGGAGCCGCAGGTCCCGTTGGGGCGGGCGGGTGAACCTGAGGAGATCGCCCACGTGATTGCGTGGCTGCTCAGCGACGAGGCGTCATACGTCACCGGGACCACGGTTCGTGTCGCGGGCGGCCGCTGACGGAGGTCACTCCTGGGCGGGACCCGCGATGTTGACCATCCACTGGATTCCGAACTTGTCCCTGAGCTGGCCGAACTCGTCGCCCCACACCTGCTTCTCGAGCGGCATGAAGACTTCGGCGTCCTCAGTCAGCTTCTCCCAGTAACCGCGCAGCTTGTCGGCGTCGTCGCCGCTCAGACTGACCGAGATGCTGCTACCGCTCGACGCCTGCATTCCTGGCGGGGTGTCCGAGGACATCAGCGTGAGCCCGTCGGGCGTCTCGAGGTTGGCGTGCATGATCTTGTCGCCGCCCGGGCCGTCGTCGCCGTACTCGGCGAACGTGTTCATCGTGAGCTCACCGCCGAGCGCGGACTGGTAGAACTCCATGGCCTCCCGCGCAGTGCCGTCGAACGTGATGTAGGGGTTGAGCCGTGACGTCATGGTGGTCCTTCTCATCCGGGGCTGGTCCTCGCAGGGTAGGACCGCGCGCGGCGTACGTCGAGGGGACCACGGCCATCACTCCACGGACGGTTCGATGCCCTGTGAGTTCAGGTCCATCGTGACAAGCGATACTCGTCTACCGAGGTTCGTTGTTCGCTTCATCCACGACGAGGAGGGCCCGATGTCGGGTTGGCAGATCCCTGGCGTCCCGGGCGTGCCGTCGATGGCCGATGTGCTGCGCTTGATGCAGGTCCAAGCCGAAGTGATGAGCTCCCTGCCGGAGACCATCTCCGAACTGAGCAAAGCCGTGCGAGGGCTGGCCGAGACCGCAGAGTCAGCCAAACAGACCACGGCCGCAGCGAACCGCGTGGTCAAACGAATGGAAATCTTGCTCGACGAGCTCGAGGATCCGGTCCGTGGGCTGCGGTCGGGCATCGACGGCGTCACGCAAGTGCTCGATGCTCCGGTAGTTCAGCGTCTGCCCTCGATCCTGGAGTCCGTGGAGAGCACACTCGTCCCGATCACGAGGAGCGCCGAGCGTACGAGGAACCGGTTGGCGTCGGCCGGCCAGCAGCGACGGCGTGCGGTGGCTCGACTTCGCAAGCTGACTCCCGGCCGCAGTCGGGACGGCTGAACGCTTGCAACAGATCACCGACTCGCGTCGACGACATCGAACCCGAATCGTGCCGCCCTTGTTCACCAGTTGAGGCGGTCGGTTGCGGTCCAGATATCGGCTTAGATCGGGAGGAGGCCGGGTCGTGGCGCCGCGACTTGGTGAGCAGGATGGTGATCTCGCCGGTGGCAGGGACGATGTGACCGCTGGTGCCGGTACCGCCGACCCAGCCGAAGCGACCTTGCTTCTCCCACCGCGTCATGGATGCCGAACTCAATGCCGAGCAGGTCAACGTCCGGGAAGCTCCACGACATGGTGGTCATTGCCGCCGAGGGCACCAGGTATGTCAGCTCGACACTCGGGCGTGGCGTGCCTTTCGGCGCCAGACCAGCCAGGCAACACAGAGAACCGTGAGCAACATGGCCAGAGCGGGCCGCCAGTACCAGGTCCACCAGTAGGTCCAGGTGCCGAACAGCGCCCCGTGTGGACCGGCACTGAGTGCGGCCTCCGTGAGCTGGAGGCACGACGATTGGAGCCGGTAGTGCACTGCGACGAGTGGGCGGGAGCCGTGGGTATCCACCAGTGAGGTTCCGGCTGCCTGAGACTTCGTGGGGACAACCAGATCGTCTCCGAACCAGGTCGGGGAGCAGCTGTCCCAGTTGTCGATCCGACGTGGTGCGAACTCGCTGCCGTCGGTCAGTGAGAACAATCGCAAGGTGGCGTCGGGGTAGCCGGCCGTTTCGATCAGAAGCAGCCTTGAGCCGTCTGGGGAGACACTTGCCCTCAGGTCGTTGTCCGGGTCGTCGCGCCAAGGACTGGCCAGTCGTAGCGGCAGGTCCCGCGCCTCTCCAGTCGCGAGATCGGTCGTCGTCGCCACGATGCCGCCCCTGGCGTCTTGGCCTCCGACCTTGGTCACGGTCACCGCCTCCGAAGGCGACCGAAAGCCTGCCGGCTCAGCCCCGGCGAGTTTGGTCCGGGCTGCTCGATAACTGACGGAACGCTCTCAACGTCAATAACTCGGGGCCGAGAACAGTGCAAAACCGGCGAAGACGATAAGTATCGCCGATGCGATCATCGAAAGGAAGACCAGCCAGATTGGCGAATAGTGCAAGAAGAGTTGGGTGTAACCATAGATGGCGAATACCATGGGCCAAGCCATGAAAAGAAGAGTCCGGATCACCTGGAACACATAAGTTATCCGCGCTACGAGCTCTTCACGCAGAAAATCTTGGCGCATTATTCCTGTCACAACTGACCCGCCGGGCGTCAGAGCACCCCACCACCAGTGCGATCCCTCGTGGAGGAAGGATTTGATGGATTCCTCATAAGACCTGCTTGCCCAATCAACCTCAGCGGCAAGCTCTGCGAAGACGGAAACCTGATAAGAAAATACGATGAGCAGAAACACGTTGATGAACCGCGCATCCTGTAGCTCTATTCCCGCAATGTCAATCTTGGTAACTAGTCCTCGATTGACCAATTCGAAGATCGCCGCGAGAAGAATCATCGCCAGAACGGAGCGACCCAACGAAGTCTCGGCAGCCTTCCACTTTGCAAGCGAGGCGTATGCGTACTCTCGGCGAATTTCCACATCAAGGTCCTCAAAACGCTGGAGGTCAGAACTCTCAGGGTCAGTCATTTGCTTGGCTCCCGTCCCAGATAGGCTGCGTCTTCTCGTCCAGCCCTCGCTCTGTAATCCTCGACCCTATTGCACGCCGCCAGGCTCGAGCGTGGACACACGCGACTTGTCGCGAGAAGTGCCGCCTTGTGATCGGGCCGGAACTGCGCCGGGCAGAAGGGCTCGGTCGCCGAGAAGCCGGGGCCACAAGATCGACCGCTCACAGCCGATGAGCGAACAGCCGCTCAACGTCGACCGGCGGAGTAGCATCCAAAGATAGTGTTCGCCGTCAGGCTTGAAGGTTCGAGACAAATGAAACCATCCAACGTTGTGAAGCGCGGACTCTTCTGGGTCTCGGTCGCGTTCGTCGTATTGATCGTCCTTCCGCTCTATGCAGCCCTTGTGGTCGTCTCGGTGAGAACCAATCTGCTTGACCTCAACGGCGACGAATTCACCGACGAGCAGTACAAGGCAGTTTGGACGTTCCTCGGCGTTGCTCTCGGAACGGCTGCAACGATAATGGGGGCGATTCTCACCAAGTCCAACAACGACAAGAACCTTGCCGAGCAGCGCGAGGGGGAACGTCGGCAGAAGCTCGACACCGCGGTCCAGGCGCTGAACCTGATCAAGCAAGATGACAAGTACGCCACGAAAGCGGTAACGGCAGGAGCCCTAGCGACACTCGTGCATTTGGGTCATCCAACGATCGCCATGCAAGCGACCGAAGTGGCGGTATCCGATGACGCGGTCGCCCCTGCAACCGCCGTATGGCTCATCGATCAGGTACTCACAGGAGAAGCCGGCATGACGAGTAAGGGAGACGCTATAGCGCTTCTTGACACCCTCATACCAAAGCTCACCAAGGAGAACCCGTGTGGGATCTTTGACTTTCCCGTCTCGGCGATTGCGGCTTGGCCGAGAGGTTTGAATGAAAGTGGCAACTACTGGTTGCTGGACAGCATGATGGCACTCCTCGTCTCGCGGGACTACACGTGGTGGAAATCCGGTGGCACCAGTTGGACTTGGGTGATCTATTCGATCGACGAGTTGGTAGCAGACCCTTCGGTTTCTGAGGGGCCAAGGATCGGTGCAGCAACGTACGGCATGCGACTGATGTCCGTCATCGGGGACAGCTGGATAAATGGGCCCGCAGACTCTCGGAACCCGGCAGACGTCAAGAAGCGGCTTCACCCTCTGGTCCAGGATGGAAGCTGGTTGGGGCCGCGATGGGATGACGTGTCCCGCTGGTGCGAATCCGCCGCTGCGTCGGCGGGAGCCCTGAACGCTTCCGTTGGTCACGAGTGACGCCGAGCCCCCCGGATGCGCCATCGGTACGGGACGCTACGCCTTGGTGCCCACCGACGAACCCAACGCTGAACTCTGGCTTCACCCCATGACCGACTGCGCAGGTCCTTTGGCGATGAAGCCCGGGTACCGCGATGTGTGGACGGGCCCTGAACTCCCCGCGCACAACAAGTACGGCGATCCTCTACGGCCCGGTGACTACCTTGCGGTCCTGAAGATCGACGGATTCTCGAAGCGCCTCGAGTACCCGGTCACGATCGAGTGAAAAGTGCATCCACTCTTGGCGACCTCCGCGCGGTGCTGACGATGCTCGGACTGCCGATGAGCCATGTCAGCAATCGCCCTCCCAGGTGCGAGCGCGGTCGTAGCCTCATGCACTATGGGCGGTCTTGATGGCTGGGTGAGTTGGTACTACGGGCACTGGCCCCAGTACGCCGCGATGAGCGGCTGTGTCGCGCTGCTGGTCCTCGGCGACGGGCATCCAGCGATTCAGGTCGCAGGAGTCGTCCTCTTGCCCATCACGATCCTGGGCCCAGCCGCGCTCCAGATCGGATCCATGTTCATCGGTGAACCAGGCGATGACGACGACGCCTGATCCTGAAACGTCCGCTCAGGCTGCGGTCGGCTGCTAGATCTGGAAACGCGCGCCCCAGGGCCGCGCGCTGTCACGCGACCTCTTTCCACGGGTCGTGGTCTGCCAGGATCCGATCGACCCGGGCTTGGTCCAGCCGGGAGACCACGTACTGGTTCTCCTGTGCGTCGCGCACACATTTGGCCAGAGCAAATGTCGAGGTCGTCAGGAACAGAGTTCCGAGAGCGAGAAACGCTTTGGGCCAGGGGTCGGCCGGTAGGTAGAAGATGGCGACCAACATGGTGAGCAGGGCGATGCCGAATGCGAGAGCCGACTGGGCGAAGAACGCGTTGGTGTTCTTCGCAGCGGGTGAGGGAGATTCCATGACTCAAGTTTCGTGGAGCCGCCCTCGATTGCCATCGGTACAGATACTCATGTCATCGGCATTCATACTCAGCTCAGGTGTCAGTGCAGGTTCGGGTGCCCGCAAGCTGTCGGTGCCGGGCAACTCATGTGATCAATCCTCCGGCTGAGTGACGGTCAATCGATAGCGGATGACCATGGGCTCGCCGCCGTGGGCCACGAACGACAGGTACGGCCATTGGCTGCCGTGGCCCCTTCCGTCGCCAACCAGCTGGATGCCGGCAGCATCAACGCCATAAGGCCCACGCTGGGAGGCGTCGCTGGCACTGACCTCTGTCTTGGTCAGACTCACCTCCGCCCATGTCGAGAGCAGGTAGCTGGGAGCGAACGGGCCCGCGTCAGGGACGTAGAAGCCGAGCCTGACCGGCTTACGGCCTCCGGCGATTCTGGCCAAGATCTTCTGATCCGGGTTGTCGCCTATTCGGCACTGACCGGCGAACACTTGCGCCAACAGAGGTTGCCCGGCAGACCCGATTGATCGGAACGCGAGAACCGGATCTGCAAGGACGTCCAGGATCGTGAGAGTCACCCGCCAAGTCTCGCAGGCCAGGATGACGACAACGGGTCGTCGACGCGGGAGCGCCTTTCGAGGTCCTGACTGTCCGGCCGCGGGCGGTCTGCTCGCCACGCCCCACGCCACCCGCCGATGTCAGAGGGTCGTCGTAGGTTCCTGCTCATGACCGCACCGCGCACGATCGTGAGCATCCCGCCGTTCACCGAACCGGCGACCGTCGTGGCCATCGCCACCGATGCCGAAGACGCCGGCTGGGACGGTGTCTTCCTGTGGGACCACCTGCAGTGGGAGCCGAAGCACCGGCCACCGGTGCACGATCCGTGGGTGCTGCTGGGCGCGATCGCCGAGCGCACCGAGCGCGTGCGGATCGGCACCCTGATCACCCCGCTGGCGCGACGCCGACCGCAGGTGGTGGCGAAGCACGTCCTGACGCTCGACCACCTCAGCAACGGTCGGGTCACCTTGGCCGTGGGGCTCGGCGAGCCTGCCGCCGAGGACTTCGCACACTTCGGCGACGAGTCCGACCCGCGGTTGCGCGGGCAGATGATCGACGAGGCGCTGATCGTGCTTGACGGCCTGCTCCGCGGCGACACGGTCGAGCACGACGGCGACCACTACGCGGTCACGGCTCAGCTACGCCCCGGACCGCGACAGCGACCGCGCCCGCCGATCTGGGTCGGCGGTGTCGTCCCGCACCAGCGTCCGTTGGAACGGGCCAGACGATGGGACGGCATCGTGCCCGTCGGGTCCGGAGACCTGCTGACACCGGAGGCGCTCGCGGCGTACGTCGGAGACGATGTGCCCGACGGGTGGGACGTGATCTCGACCTGGGCGCCGGGCTACACGCGAGCCGACTACGCCGACGCGGGCGCCACCTGGCTCGTCGACTCGACCTGGCCGGTCGACGACTGGGTCGGGGAGTTCCGCGGCCGAGTGAAGGCGGGCCCGCGAGAGTGACCGCTCCATTGTCGTGACGAAGAGTGCACTCATCCGCCGCGATCCGCGCAGTCCTGTTGCTGCCCGAGTGAGCAACGTGAACGGGTGGCCGCTGACCGGTGCCTCAGTGCGAAGATGACCGCGATGGAGTCCTGCCCGGACGGCAGGACGGCCCCCCGTTCACGCCAGTTGTCGTCCGCGGGCGGGTCGTCGAATGGCTCGAGGGCGATGCGGCGTGGGAGATCATCGACCAGCTGTCCGCGAAGTACACCGGTGGGCCCTACTCCCGTGGACAAGAACGCGTCGTGGCCGTGATCGAGCCAGAGCGGCAGACCGTCGGCATCGGCTGAGCTGTGCAGCGCCGGGTGCACGGCGAGGAGCCGGCTACTCCCAGCGCAGTGGGGACGTCGACTGAGATGCAGGGACCAGCCGCTGTGCCGCTCGTGCGAGTCGTGACGGATGAGGCTGCCAGACATCTGAGTCCTCCGGGTCCCACGCGTAGGCGGGAGTGGGTCCATGATCGACAAGCAGTGCGCGGAGTGCTGGGAGCCCGAGCTCGCTCGCGGACCAGTCATAGAGTCCGCCGAGCCTGGGCACGATGACGCCGACGTCGAGCAGGTGGCCGAGGCTGTGCTCGGCGTCGACGTAGCTGCCCAAGTCGTCGTTGAGCGGGTAGCGCGCGGGAAGTACTCGCGAGAGGGACAGGAAGATGCCGGTCATGCCCAGCCGAGGGTCGCCGATCAACCGGCCGCAGGGAGCCAGCCAGTTGAGCGCCAGCCGAGGATTGGCAACCAGCGCGTGTGCATACAGCACTCGGATGAGCACGAGGTTGATGAAGAACCGCTCGACCCGGCCCTCCCTGCAAGCCAGGTCCTCGTTGGCGACGTACGCCGACGCGATCGAAAGGTTGTGCGCGCGGTACCACGTCCGAGCCGTGGGTTCTCGGATGAAGTCGAGTGATGCGGCCACGGCAGGCGTTCGGGGTTCGCCGGGGCGCCCAAAAGCCAGAGCCGAGGCCTCGCAGGTGTCCCTGAGCAGCGTTTCGTTCACCGCTCGCCACCATGGGCTGCCCGGTAAGGGCCCGGACTCCGGGTTGAGCAGTCCCCGGCGCAGTTGCCAGCCCATGAACGCCGACGCCGCTCGCCGGAAGGGAAGGTAGCCGCGGTCCACCGGTGGGGGCACCGTGTAGAGCCGCCACAGGAGCGCCAGCCGGGCCTGTGGGTCGTCGCGGACGCGCGACACCCATTCGTCGGCGTACGCCCCGGCAGTCCCCTCAGTCACCCGCCGATTCTGGCAGGGCGACCCGTCATGGAGCCCGACGGCGCAGACCACTTGAGGACCTGAGCTCCGGAACCGTGGCGCGTGTGGCCCTTGGGCCGCTCGGCTGAGATGATGAGGCATGGCGTCAGCGACCGTGATCACGTACAGCCGAGAGACCCCCTCCGACGGAGACGCTGCCCGGCATCTCGCCGGCCCGGTCGTGCCGACCTTGGCGAAGCTCTGGCGCGAGACATACGCCAGCCTGCCGGACACCTATTTCCTCCTGGTTCACGAGGAGGGCGCGTTTGAACATTCACACTCTGGGCCTGTCAGGCGTCTGAATCCTCCCGGCAGCAGCGGGGTGCCGGTCGTCTGCACGATGACTGACGACCCTGAAGCCGAGCACTCGAGGTACTGCGTCTGGAGGCTCGGCAGCGGCGCCAACCCGGCGACCAGCGAGTGACACGACGCCAGCAAGAGGGTCATGCCTGACCATCTGAGCGAGCCACGCAGCCAAGGGGCCGGCTGGTTCGCGGTCGTGCACCGTCGTACCGCGGGTTCCGGCGGGTGCACGCAGAAGTGCGGCCGAACTTGATCCTGCCGAAGGTCCGGGACCCTCGCTTCGTGACGATCCGCCGTGGAGGGACTCTCACCGATCCCGATCACCACCTCCTCGCACTTTGGGCTGCCGTGTGCGCGGAGCACGTCCTTGACCTCTTCGAGTCGGCTCGACCCGAGGACCCACGACCGCGGCAGGCGATCGAGCATGCCCGCGCGTGGGTACGGGGCGAGGTCAAGATGATGCAGGCTCGCGCGGCTGGCGGTCATGCGATGGGCGCTGCCCGGGACCTGCGGGGGGCACCACGGCATGCCGCGTACGCCGCCGGCCAAGCTGGGGCCGTCGCCCACGTCGCAGCGCACGAGCTCGGCGCGGCCGCCTATGCGATCAAGGCCGCAGGTGCTGCCGCGCCGGAAGGCGAGAGCGCGGCCGCGAGGCACCTCGAGCGCCAATGGCAGCGTGACCAACTTCCGGAGGCGATTCGCGAGCTCGTATTGGATGACCAGGCGTTGCGGAACGGCATCTGCTGGTCGGTGTTCGACTGCTGAGCCGGCCTCGAGGCGCCAACCGCGCTGATGGGCGATGCCGTCCTGACCGGGGGCGCGCCACCACCGGCGACAATGAGGGCATGGTGCACGGTTCGGAGGACACCGTCGCGTTCCGGCTGTGGCCGCCGGTCGCGATCGGCGCGCCCCTGCTGGTCGGCTGGCTGGCCACGCTGCTCTGGAGTGACCCAGTCGACCTCGGCGGGTGGCGGGTTCCTCTCGGCTGGGCGCTGATGCTGTTCTTCGTCGGATGGAACGGCTGGTCACTGTGGCTGTTCAGCCGGCACGAGACCGGGCTGCTGCCGGGGCAGGCGACGCGCGCGATGATCGAGGAGGGGCCGTACCGCCTCTCCCGCAACCCGTTGTACGTCGGCATGCTCGCGCTCTACCTCGGGCTGGCGTTGCTGGCACCGACGTTCTGGGGGCTCGTGCTGTTCCCGGCCGCGGTGATGCTCGTCCTCTGGGGCGCGATCCACCCCGAGGAGCGGTTCATGCACGAGCGGTTCGGTGCGCCGTACGACGACTACAAGCGGCGGGTGCGTCGCTGGCTTTGAGGACCGAGGGCAACGACACGGTCGCCTAGGCAGGCACCGCTCCCCGGGTCGAGCAATCGAAATCGGTCGGCGTCACATTGCTGCCGATGCGATGACGTGGCTGCTCATCGGGGCGAGGGAGGTGTACACGGTGTCCTCCTAGATGGTGTGGATCTTGGGTCACCTGGTGACCCAAGATCCACACCATCTGTGTTTCCACACGATGTTGTAGGCCGAATCAGCGCAGGCTTCAGACGTTGCCGATCGCAGAGGTGATGGTGATCCGAATGGCGACGCGGGCCGGGTTCTCCCGAGGTTGCCGGTACCGCTCGGCGTAGCGGCGGACTGCCTCGGCGACCGACTCCGGGTCGTCGCGGACCTCGGCGGTGCCCTCGATCGTCGACCAGCGGCGGCCGTCGACCTGGCAGACCGCCACACGGGTGTCGTCACCGGCGCGCAGGTTGGCGACCTTCTGCGACGTACGCGAGGTGATCGCCCACGCAACACCCCACTCACCGTCATCGTCAGGGTCGAGCACCACACCCATGGGTACGACGTGCGGCGAACCGTCGCGCCGCATCGTGGTCACCGTGCAGAGATGCCGCTCGCGCCAGAACTCGAGGTGCTCGCCGACGAGCTCATGGACACGGGGCACGAGTCAGTCCTCAGGCCTTGCGCAGCATCTCCGCGACGAGGAACGACAGCTCGAGCGACTGCACCCGGTTCAGCCGGGGGTCGCAGACCGACTCGTAGCGGTTGCCGAGGTCGACCTCAAGCAGCTCCTCGCCACCGCCGACGCACTCGGTGACGTCGTCACCCGTGAGCTCGACGTGCAGGCCACCGGGCCACGTGCCCACTGTGCGGTGTACGTCGAAGAAGCCCTGGACCTCCTCGATGACGTCGTCGAAGCGGCGCGTCTTGTAGCCCGAGGACGCCTCGAAGGTGTTGCCGTGCATCGGGTCGCACACCCACGCCACCTCGAGGCCGGCGGCGGTGACCTTCTCCAGCAGTTGTGGCAGGTGCTCACGGATCTTGCCGGCACCCATGCGGGTGATGAACGTCAGTCGCCCCGGCTCGTTGGCCGGGTTCAGCCGGGCGGCCAGAGCGATCGCGTCGTCGGCCGTGGTGGTGGGGCCGAGCTTCACGCCGATGGGGTTCTTGATGTGGCTCAGCAGCTCCACATGGGCGCCGTCGAGCTGCCGGGTTCGCTCGCCGATCCACACGAAGTGGCTGGACACGTCGTACGGCAGCTGGGTGCGGCTGTCGATGCGCGTCATCGCGTGCTCGTACTCCAGCACCAGCGCCTCGTGGCTGGAGTGGAAGTCGACGCGGTGGAACTCGTCGGGGTCGGCGCCGATCGCCTTCATGAAGTTGAGCGCGCGGTCGATCTCGGCCGCCACCTGCTCGTACTTCCGCCCCACTTCTGAACCCAGCACGAAGTCGGTGTTCCACGTGTGCACCTGGCGCAGGTCGGCGAAACCGCCGGTGACGAAGGCACGCACGAGGTTCAGCGTCGCAGCCGACGCGTGGTGGACCTCCACGAGCCGCCGCGGGTCGTGGGCGCGGGACTCGGGGCTGAACTCGAAGCCGTTGACGGCGTCGCCACGGTACGCCGGCAGCGTGACGCCATCGCGGGTCTCGAGGTCGGACGAGCGCGGCTTGGCGTACTGCCCGGCCAGGCGTCCCAGCTTCACGACCGGCACCGATGCCGCGTAGGTCAGGACAACGGCCATCTGGAGCAGGACGCGCAGCTTGTTGCGGGTGTTGTCGGCGGTCACGCCGGCGAAGGTCTCGGCGCAGTCACCGCCCTGGAGCAGGAATGCCTCGCCGTGGCCCACGGCGGCCAGCTTGGCCTTGAGGGCGTCGCACTCACCGGCGAAGACGAGAGGAGGCATGCTGCGCAACCGGGTGACTGCGGCCTCGACAGCCACGGGATCGGCGTACGTCGGCTGCTGGGCCGGGCCCATGGCATGCAGCTCGGCAAGCGTGGGTACGGACTTCTCGGGCACCCGCCAAGCCTACGCGGCCGGGCAGTCCGCCCAGCGCACTACCCGGTCAGCGGACCGGGCAGCATCCAAGTCAGCTTTCCACGCCAACACCTGGGTCAGCTGTCCAGGTGGGTCAGGTCCACGTCCTTGCGAGCTTCGCGGTCACCGCGGGTCAGGAACCATGTCAGCGCCCACAACACAACGCCGACTCCCAGAAGGATCAACGCGATCACGTACTGCTGCATCTGCTCTTCGTTGCGTGCCCACGGTCCCGCGAGGAAGGCACAAGTGAGCGCTCCGACCCAGGGCAGCACCGTAGGTGCACGGAAGTGGTCGCGCGACTCCTCGTCGGTGTAGGGGCGTCGCCGGATCACCAGCAACGCGATGTTCACGACCGTGAACACGGAGAGCAGCAGCAGGGACGTGGTCCCGCCGAGCAGGGTGATGTTGGCTGCTCCGTCCGAGGACGCGTTGGCGCGTACGACGTAGGTGATCAGGCCGAAGGCCAGCACCGTGGTGAAGAGGATCGACACGTACGGCGTACGACGCGACGGGTGCACATTGCCCAGGACTCGTGGCAGCACGCCCGCGTTCGCCATGCCGTAGAGCAAGCGGCTCGCCATCAGCATGTTGATCAGCGCCGAGTTGGCAACGGCGAACATCCCGATGAACGGGAAGATCTTGTCGAAGGGCAGATCGGGCGCGCCCGCGGCGACGACCTGGATCAGCGCGGAGTCGGAGCCCTCAGCGGTGAGGTCTCCAACAGGGACCAGAGCGACGGCGGTGATCGACACGAGGACGTAGATCACACCGGTGATCCCGAGTCCGGTCAGCATCATCTTCGGGAAGTCGCGCTTTGGCTCCTCGCACTCCTCGGCCATGTTGACCGAGTCCTCGAAGCCGACCATGGCGAAGAACGCCAGGGCGGATGCCGTGGAAATCGCCAGGAAGGTGCCCTTGTCGCTGGGCGACTCGAAGACCATCACCCGGCCGAAGTCGGCGTTGCCCTGGGTGACGGCGTACAGGCCGATGAAGATCACCATCAGCAGGCCAGAGAGCTCCACCATGGTGAGGACCACGTTGGCCTTGACGCTCTCCCCCACACCCCGGAAGTTCACCGCCGCCACCAGGGTCATGAATCCCAGCGACAGCACCATCAGCGTGATCCCACCCTTGGGCAGGTCAAGGGAGAGCCCGGTGTTCATGAAGTCTGCGAACGCGTACGACGCGGTCGAGGCCGACGTGATCCCCGAGCACATCACCGTGAAGGCCACCAGGAACGTGAAGAAGTGGATGCCAAAGGCTTTGTGCGTGTACAGCGCGGCGCCGGCCGCCTGCGGGTATCGCGTGACGAGCTCGAGGTAGCTGCAGGCCGTCACCGTGGCGACCGCGAAGGCCACGAGGAACGGCGCCCAGGCGGCGCCGCCGACCTCGCCGGCAACCGCTCCGGTCAGCGCGTACACCCCCGTGCCGAGGATGTCGCCGACGATGAAGAGCAGAAGCAGCTTGGGGCCCATCACCCGCCTGAGGTCAGGCTGTGGGCCGTTGACGTCGTGGTGCTCCGAGGTGGTTGCCGACATTGCTGCCTCCAGGTCCGGGTCCTGAGATCATCGTGGACCACATCGGGCGCAGCAGCCACCCCCGCCACGCTCGGTGAGGCGCACGTCGGGCGCCCGCCTCAGCCGAAGAAGACCTCGGCCTCGGCGTACTGCTCGGGCTGCACGAGCTTGAGCTCCCCGGTGCCTTCGGCCAGCGGGACCCGCACGATGTCGGTGCCGCGGAGCGCGACCATCGTCCCGTAGTCCTTCTCCGCGACGGCAGTGACGGCCTGCAGGCCGAAACGGGTCGCGAGCCAGCGGTCGAACGCGGTCGGGGTGCCACCGCGCTGGACGTGCCCGAGCACAACGGCCCGGGCTTCCTTGCCGGTGCGGTTCTCGATCTCCCGGGCGAGACGGTCGCCGATGCCGCCGAGGCGGACGTGACCGAACTCGTCCTTCTCACCGCTGACGAGGGTCATGTCGCCTCCGTCGACCGGCATCGCCCCCTCGGAGACCACGATGATCGGCGAGTAGTGCGACTCGAACCGCTTCTCGACGTAGTCGCAGACTCTGGCGATGTCGAACGGCTGCTCCGGAATGAGTACGACGTTGGCCCCGCCGGCGATCCCGGCGTGCAGCGCGATCCAGCCGGCGTGCCGGCCCATCACCTCGACGACGAGCACCCGGTGGTGCGACTCCGCCGTGGTGTGCAGCCGGTCGATCGCCTCCATCGCGATGTTCACGGCCGTGTCGAAGCCGAAGGTGAAGTCGGTGCCCGACAGGTCGTTGTCGATCGTCTTGGGGACACCCACGACGTTGACCCCGAGACCGGCGAGCTTGGTAGCGACCCCGAGCGTGTCCTCGCCCCCGATGGCGATCAGTGCATCGACCCCGTCGGTCGCCAGGTTGTGCTTGATCTGCTCGACCCCGTTGTCGATCCTGAACGGGTTGGTGCGCGAAGACTTCAGGATCGTTCCGCCACGCGGCAGGATGCCGCGCACCTGCGCGACGCCGAGCTCGGTCGTCGCGTTCTCCAGCGGGCCGCGCCAGCCGTCGAGGAAGCCGACGAACTCGAAGCCGTACTCCGTCACGCCCTTGCGGACCACGGCCCGGATGACGGCGTTCAGGCCAGGGCAGTCGCCTCCACCGGTGAGTACTCCGACGCGCATGCTTTCTCCTCAAATGTGAATTAGACCCGTTGAATCCAACCGCGAACCGGTGCGTCCGTCCAGCCCGGACCAATATGGTCGGTGCCCATGAGCGCAGCGAACAACGAGGGAGCCATTCTCGCCATCGACGCCGGTACGACGGGCGTGACCGCACTCGTGGTGACTCCTGACGGGCGCATCGACGCCAGGGGCTACCAGGAGTTCGGCCAGCACTTCCCCAAGCCGGGCTGGGTCGAGCACGCGCCCGAGGAGATCTGGCAAGCCACCCTGGAGGCCGTTCGCGACTGCCTGACGGCGTGGGACGGCAAGCCCGGCGAGCTGTCGGGCATCGGCATCACCAACCAGCGCGAGACCGTTCTGCTCTGGGACCGCGAAACTCTGGGTTCTCCGCGCCGGGCCATCGTCTGGCAGGACCGTCGGACCGCCGACATCTGCAGCCGCCTACGCGACGAGGGCCACGAGGAGCGGGTCACCGAGCTCACCGGCCTGCGCCTCGATCCCTACTTCTCCGGCACCAAGCTCCTCTGGCTCGCCGAGAACGAGCCGAACACCTGGGCGCTCGTCGCCCAGGGTCGCTACGCCGTGGGCACCGTCGACTCCTACCTGATCGCGAGGATGACGCGCGGTACCTGGCACATCACCGATGTCTCCAACGCGTGCCGCACGTTGCTCTTCGACCTCGGGTCGGGTGAGTGGTCGAAGGAGCTGTGCGACCTGTTCGGCGTGCCGATGGATGCGCTGCCGGAGGTGGTGCCCAACTGGGGCGAGCTCGCCCGCACGGACCCGAGGAGCTTCCTCGACCTCGACCTCCCGATCGCAGGCATCGCCGGGGACCAGCAGTCGGCGCTGTTCGGACAGACCTGCTTCGACGAGGGTGACTCCAAGTGCACCTACGGCACCGGCTCCTTCATCCTCACCAACACCGGGACCGAGGTGGTCCGCTCCGACGCCGGTCTGCTGTCGACCGCCGCGTGGCGCTCACCGGAGGGCGAGACGACGTACGCCCTCGAGGGGGCGATCTTCGTGACCGGTGCCGCAGTGCAGTGGCTGCGCGACGGGCTGCAGATCGTCGGCTCGGCCGCCGAGACCGCTGCGATCGCGTCCACCGTCGACAGCACCGACGGTGTGGTGTTCGTGCCGGCGCTGACGGGGCTCGGCGCGCCCCACTGGGACCCGCACGCGCGCGGCACGATCCTCGGCATCACCCGGGGTACGACGCGCGCCCATCTGGTGCGCGCGACGCTCGAGGCCATCACCTACGAGGTCCGCGACGTCATCGACACGATGCCGACCAAGCTCACCTCGCTGATGGTCGACGGGGGCGCGTCGGCGAACCAGATGCTCTGCCAGTTCCAGGCCAACCTGCTCGGCGTACCCGTGCTCCGGCCGAAGATCGTCGAGACCACGGCACTCGGGGCTGCCTTCATGGCCGGGCTGGGCACCGGCGTCTGGGAATCCACCGAGGACCTCCGAGAGACGTGGATCCTCGACCGGGAGTTCACCCCGGACGACTCCGAACAGACCCAGCAGCGCACCGAGGCGTCGTACGCCCTGTGGCGCAAGGGCGTCGAGCGCGCCAAGAGCTGGACCGAGTAGGAGCGTCATACGTCCTGGTCGCGGTAACGACCACTGCGCATGACGTCCCGTGGGATGTCATGCGAGGTGGTTGTGGTGGCGACCAGAACGTATGACGTCTCCCGGCCCGCTCTAGCTCGGCCGCGGCCACCCGCGCACATCGGTCGCGCGACCGAGTTCAGCTGTCGGGTCAGGCCCGGTGGGCGTCAGCGGCGGCCTGGATCTTCGCGACGTAGGCGTTCCACCACTCGTCACCGCCCAGCTCTTCGTGGTCGTTTCCGCCTCGGCCGTCGATGGCCTCACGGATGATGTCGCCGTGGCCCGCGTGGTGGGCGGTCTCAGCGAGCAGGTGCACCACCAGGTAGCCCAAAGTGGTCTCTCGCCGCTCCTCGGGCCACCAGGGCACCGTCGCCGGTGCGTCCAGCCCGAGGGTGCGGACCGACTCGTCGCCGTGCGCGGAGGTCCGGCGGTAGAGGTCGAGCACCCACTCCCGGGACTCGTCGGCGGTGGCCCACATGTCGGCGCCCTCCTCGTAGGCCTCGTCGTTGTCCCACGGCAGTGTCTCGGGAAAGGGCCGACCGACGCACCCGCCGAGGTAGCCGCTCTCGACGCTGGCGACGTGCTTGACGATTCCCAGCAGGTTCGAGCCGCTCGGCGTCATCGGACGGCGCACGTCGTACTCGCTGAGTCCGTCAAGGGTCCCGATGAGGTTGTCACGCTCGCGCTGCAGGTAGCGCAACAACAGCTCGGGCTGGGTGGGGTGACCGAAGTCCTCGTTCTCATCCATGCGGCGACTCTAGGGCGGTCCACCGACACCGCCGAGGCGGCCTACTGGGTGCCGGTTCCCCGCTCCCGCAGCCGGGCCAGCTCCTTCTCGGCCTTCGCGTGCGCGCGCCGAGCCTCCTCGAGCACGCCGCGCGCGTCGTCGCGGGCATCCCCCGCTTCTTCGAGCTCGTCGTCCACCTTGTCGACGTCGTCCTCGATCGCGGCCAGCCGCCGTCGGAGCTCGTCGGCCTCACCCTGGAGCTGGAGCCGCCGTGCGTTCAGCGCCTCCACCGACTGGTCGACCTGAGCGAGCTCCTGCTCGGCCTCCGCAACCCGTTCGGTCGACTCTTCGAGGGCATCCTCGGCGGCCGCGAGCTTGGCGCCACCGTCCGGTACGACGTGCAGCCCGGTCGGAGCCGCGTCGCTCGCGTCGGCGTCCTCGTCGACCCGCCCCTCGACGGGAACGGCCCGGAAGTCCAGCTGGTCCGGAAGGGCGACCACGGCCGCCACGTCGAGCTCGGAGACGCCGGTCGAGGTGAACGCGCTGAGCACCCGGCCGGTGCGCACCACCTGGGCCGCCACCGGGTCGAGCATGGCGGCGTTCAGCATCCCCTCGACCTGCTCGACGACCGGCCCGGTCAGCCGGACGCCCGACTCGCGGGCGAGCGATCGGGCCGACGAGGCCAGCGCCGTGGTGAGCTGGCGCCGTTGACGCGTCAGCGCACGCAGCTCGTCGCCGTCGAGCGCCTCGGCAGCAGCGCGGAGGGAGTCGGCGAGCGCCAGCACCGAGTCGATCTGGTCGCTCTCCCGTCGGACGAGCACGTTGACCGCCCACGCGGATACCGACGGCTTCTTCAGCTTCTTGATCCGGTCGGCCAGCGCCTTGTCCCCGCACTCGCGCGCGGCAGCGTTGCGGGCCGCGGTGAAGGTGTCCGCAGAGCTGGCGTAGAGCCGGTCTGCGATTTTGGTCAGCTCATCCACGCGAGACCTCCGTCAACAGCAGTTCGAGCGCATTGGCGCACGCGGAGCTGCGGATCGCGCCCCGGTCGCCGGCGAGGAGGAATCGTCCCGACAGGACTCCGTCAGGACCGGCCAGTCCGACGTACACCGTGCCCACTGCCTGCTCCTCCTGCCGATCAGGCCCGGCGACGCCTGTCGTGGACAGCGCCCAGTCCACCCCCAACAGGGTCTGCACCCCCGACGCCATCTGGGTGGCGCAGTCGGCCGAGACGACCTGCTCAGCCGTCACCCCGAGCAGCACCCGCTTGACCTCGGTCGCGTAGCTGACCACGCCCCCGACGAAGGTCGCGGACGCCCCGGGAGTGGCGCTGAGCAGGGCGGCGAGCTCACCGCCGGTCAGCGACTCGGCACACCCCACCGTCTCGCCGCGCCGAAGCAGGGCGACCTGGAGTGCGGCGGCGATGTCCGGACTCATGGGTCCGACGTTAGCGGTCATCTCAGCTGGTCGATGACCGCTAGCCTGCAATCCATGTCGTTGCCGATCGAGGACTACGCAGCCATCGGCGACGGACACACCGCAGCGCTCATCGGCATCAACGGGTCGCTGGACTGGCTCTGTCTTCCGCACTTCGACTCCCCCGCCTGCTTCGCCCGCCTCCTCGGCGATGAGGACAACGGCCACTGGCTCATCGGTCCTGCGGGGAAGCACACGGCGGTCCGGCGCTACATCGGCGACACCGCCGTCCTGGAGACCACCTACTACACGGACAGTGGCGAGGTACGGGTCACAGACGTGATGCCCACCGGCGACCGGCGCGCTGACCTCGTACGCCGGGTCGAGGGCGTGCGCGGGACGGTCTCCATCCGGCACAGCTGGGTGGTGCGATTCGACTACGGCCGCGTCCGCCCATGGGTGCACCGCGAGGACGTCGACGGTGCTCCCGCGATCATCGCCATAGCGGGCCCCGACAAGCTCATCCTCACAGGTCCGCGGCTGCCGCCAGCTGCTGACGGCCGTCATGAGGAGACCTTCGACGTGCGGGCCGGCGAACGGCTCGATTTCGTGCTCACCTGGATTCCCTCCTACCGCAAGATCCCGGACGCCATCGACGTCGACGCCCGGATCGCCTACACCCTGGATGAGCAACAGGCATGGGCGGATGCCTGCGAGTACGACGGGCCGTGGCGCCGCCAGGTGGTTCGCAGCCTGGTGACTCTGCGCGGTCTGACCGACGTGGACACCGGCGGGATCGTCGCCGCTGCGACCACATCGTTGCCGGAGTGCTTCGGTGGCGAGCGCAACTGGGACTACCGCTACACCTGGCTGCGCGATGCGGCGCTCGCCCTGGAGTCCTTCCTGGCCGCCGGACGTCCCGACCATGCCCACCGATGGCGCGACTGGTTGTTGCGCGCCATCGCGGGCGACCCGGACGACATGCAGGTGGTGTACACCGCCGACGGGGGCCGGCAGCTGCCGGAGAGGGAGATCGAGCACCTCGCCGGCTACGCCGGATCACGCCCGGTTCGCATCGGCAACGCTGCCGTGGAACAGCGTCAGACCGACGTCCTGGGCGAGGTGCTTGGTGCTCTGTCGATGGCACGCAACCACGGCGTCAGCGAGACGCGGGACAGCTGGAGCCTGCAGCGCACCCTCGTCAACGAGCTCGCCGAGTCCTGGCAGGAGCCCGACAACGGGCTCTGGGAGGTCCGCGGAGAGCCGCGTCGGTTCACGCACAGCAGGGTCATGGTGTGGGCCGCGTTCGACTGCGCCATCGAGGGAGTCGAGGAGCACGGCCTGGAGGGGCCGGTCGAGGAGTGGCGCCGGATCCGCGACGAGGTGCGCGCGGAGGTCATGGAACACGGGTACGACGCGGAGCGGAACACCTTCACCCAGCACTACGACACCGCCGAGGTGGACGCCTCGCTGTTGGTGCTGCCCATGGTGCGCTTCATCGACGGTGACGACCCGAAGATGCTCGGCACCATCGAGGCGGTCGAGAAGGACCTGATGCGAGACGGGCTGCTGCTGCGCTACCGGGCGGAGACCGGCGTCGACGGGCTGGA
The DNA here is from genome assembly GCA_963742815.1 of uncultured Actinomycetota bacterium. GTDB lineage: Bacteria > Actinomycetota > Actinomycetes > Propionibacteriales > Nocardioidaceae > Marmoricola. Next base: position 290,429 of record CAVUNJ010000012.1, on the reverse strand, counting down.
GGGCGGCGAGTACCCGTTCCTCGCTTGTTCGTTCTGGCTGGTCTCGGCGTACGCCCTCGCCGGACGGTACGACGACGGCGCCGCCCTGATGGACCGGCTGGTCGCACTGGCCAACGACGTCGGGCTCTTCAGCGAGGAGTACGACGCCGCAGGTGGCCGCATGGTCGGCAACTTTCCGCAGGCCTTCTCGCACCTGGCCCTGGTCAGCGCCGCCATGAACCTGCGCCACGAGCGATGACCTCCACGAGGGTCCGTCGAGGACCGCTAGCACGACTTTGCTAATGCTACGAAGTGCGGTCTAGTCCGACAGAGGCGATTTAACGCCCAAAAGCCACAAGTAGCCCTTCTCGTCGCACACTTGTCTCGCTGGCCGAACAACATGGTCGGCGCAGAGCGACGAAACGACGGGGGACCCAGACATGCGACACCGTGACCAGAGCCAGGACAGCGTGAGCCAGGCAAGCCCGATCCCTGCTCGCCCGACCGCGGCCCATGCCCAGGCAGGTCCGACTGCGGACACCGAGGACAGCAGGCCCAGCACAGGCGTGACCCTGGCCGAGCTGATGGACACCGGGCGGCCGAAGACCGGCAAGCACCGCGCGCCGGTGCTCCCGATGCCCCAGGTTCCCGTGCAGTCGTTCCCCGTCCAGAACATCCCCGTCCAGAACATCCCCGAGCAGCTGGTGCCCACCCACGACACGGCGGCGCCCACGCCGAAGGCGCCGGTGGCCTACGTCGCTCCGGACATCCCCGAAACCGCGGTGTGGAGGGCCAGCCACCTCCCGCGCGTGTTCGTCGGGAGCCTGCTGGCGCTGGCCATTGCCGGCACGTCGGGACTCGGTGTGCGCTACGCGCAGAGCCGCGGCTCCGACGACTTCGTCTCACTCATGATCGGCCTCGGTGTCGTGGTGATCCTGTGGGCGGTACTGATCGCCAGCACTCCCCAGGTGGTCCGGCTGGACGGTTCCGTGCTCACTGTCCGCAACTCCGGCGGCGTCGACAGCTTCGACCTGGCTGACGGCCTGCAAGACGTGGAAGTGGTCGGCGATCCGCGGACTTCACACTGGGCCGTGCTACTTCACCGGCACAACAACACGAGCGTCGTCCTGCGCCGGCACGACGTCAAGGCGTCCGAGGTCGACCCGATCGTCCGTCACTTCCGCACCGTCGCCAACCGCCGCGGGGCCGACCGCCAGACCAGGTTCTCCCGCTGACCCGGGCGCATCGCGTGACTCCTCGGCCCGCACGGCCACCACGCCCGCGAGAATGAACAACCCTCCGAGCAGCTGGACCGGCCGGGGCAGCTCTCCGAGCAGCACCCAGGCGAACAGCACCGCGAACATCACCTCGGACAGCCCGACGAACGACGCCAGCTTCGCGCCGAGCACACGCGCCGCGATGATCCCGGCCACGTAGGGCGTCGCCGCGGCAAGGACCGCGAGCTCGAGGACCGCCGCCCACCAGGGGAAGGACACGCCTGCCAGCTGCACCGGCTCGGTCCCGAAGGACATCGGCAGGATCCGGGTGATCCCGAGGACCGCAAACGCGATCGCGCCCACGACCATGCCGCCACCCGCCAGCACCAGCGGGGGCAACGGCTGCTCGGCAGCGTGTCCGGACAACAGGAAGTACGACGCCAGACCGCACGCCGCGATCAGCCCCCACATGACGCCGATGCCACTGACCCTGACCCCACCGAAGAGGTCGAGGACCAGCACCAGCCCGACGACCGCCAGCACGATGCCGACCACGGTCGGTCTCCGCGGCAGCCGGCGCGCCACGAGGCACTGCCAGGCGACCACGAGCACCAGACCGAGGTACTCCAGCAGCAGCGCCACGCCGACCGAGAGGTGCTGCACGGCGTAGAAGAAGGCCAGTTGAGGTACTGCGACCGCGACCAAGCCATAGGCAACGACCTGTGCCCACCCACGACGTAGCAGGTGCCAGCGCCCGCCGAGCGCCCACAGCGTCGGGACCAGGAGGAGAAGGGCCGCACCCGCGATCCTGAGGAACACCACCGACCCTGGGGTCCAGCCGGTGTCCAGCAACGACTTGGCGAATGGGCCCGAGGTGGCGAAGGTGGCAGCCGAAAGGAGCGCGACCAGGATGCCTGCGCTCGTGGAACGCCTGGATGTCATGACTCACCACCTGTCAGGAGCAAAACCTATCTACACCAGTTACACTAGTGGTATGACACGTCAGGAGTCAAGATGACTTTTGCCCATGACACCGAGACTGCACTTGCTGCTGCCGCCGCCCTCGTGAACACCGACCCCGGTCGCGGTTCCGGCGAGGACTCACTGCGCACACCCGCAGATCTGGTGGGATTCCTCGATGACCAGCACTGGAGCGGCGATCGCGCCGGGGACCAGGCCGAGCTGGACGCCGTACGAGACCTGCGCCCGCGGCTGCGCGAGCTGTGGCACCTCCAGGAGGGGCCCCTGGTCCGAGTGCTCAACGAGATCCTCGCCGAAGCCCGCGCCATCCCCCAGCTCGTGGACCACGACGACCTCGGCTGGCACATCCACGCGGTCCCGCAGGAGGCTCCCCTGGTGACCCGGATGGCGGTGGAGGCGGCGATGGCCTTCCTCGACGTGGTCCGAAGCGGCGAGCTCGACCGGCTCAAGAGCTGTGCAGCGGACGACTGTGAGGCCGTGGTCGTCGACCTGTCCCGCAACCGCTCCAGGAGGTTCTGCGAGTCCGGCTGCGGCAACCGCGAGAACGTCCGGGCCTACCGGGACCGACGAAGGGCCTGAGGACTGGGCCGGTCAGCGCTGAGCCGAGGCGGGCGCTCCGCGGCGGTGGCGTACGACGTCGCGCGCGAACTCCACGCCGGAGGTGATGGTCAGCAGCACCGCTATGGCCAGAGCCACGGCCGAGACCCACCAGAGCAGCTCACCTGGCCCCTCGAGCGCGCCGGGAAGGTCGCCGAACGGGGCGACGAAACCGCTGAGTGCGACCACCTGCATCACGGTCTTGATCTTGCCGCTCTGCTTCGCGGGCATCACCACGTCCTTGGCGATCGAGAGCCGGGCGAAGGTCACGGCCCATTCCCGGACCAGCACGGTCACGGTGATCGTCCACCACAGCCACGGCGGCATGAAGTCACTGACGATGGCGAGCCCCACGAACGCCATGCCCGTCATCGCCTTGTCTGCGATCGGGTCGGCGATCTTGCCGAAGTTGGTGATCAGGTTGTGCTTGCGGGCGATGTCCCCGTCGACCTTGTCGGTGATCATCGCGAGCACGAACAGCGCGAACGCGACCCAGCGCCAGGTGGTGCTGTCGCCCCCGTCGTGCAGCAGCGCCCAGCCGAAGAACGGCACCATCACAATGCGCAGCGTGGTCAGGGCGTTGGGGACGTTCCAGTTGCTTCCCTGCGCCCCAGACGTCATCGCCCCTCCTCCAGATCGGCCACCAAGTCGACGCCGTCGGAGGCGACCACCCGCGCAGAGATCATGTCACCGACCCGCACGCCGGCGGGCACGGCCCGCAGCGTCGTGGACCCGTCCACCTCAGGACCTTGGTGCGCGGCGCGTCCCTCGACGACCCCGCCGGCGGGCTCGGGCTCGATCGACTCCACGAGTACGACGACCGGCTCACCGATGCGCTCCTCGGCCCTCTGGGCGGTCAGCTGCTCGGCAAGGGCGGTGACGTGCTCGACGCGCTCGCGGATCTCGTCCTCGTCGAACTTGTCCTCGAACCCCTCAGCCTCTGTGCCGTCCTCGTCGGAGTAGCCGAAGATGCCGATCGCGTCGAGTCGTGCGCGGGTGAGGAAATCACACAGGACGTCCAGATCGTCCTCGGTCTCTCCGGGGAACCCCACGATGAAGTTCGAGCGCGCGCCTGCCTCCGGGGCCTGCGAGCGTGCTTGCTCGAGCAGGCCAAGGAACGCCTCGGAGTCCCCGAACCGGCGCATGCGACGCAGCACGGCATGGGAGGCGTGCTGGAAGGAGAGGTCGAAATAGGGTGCGACACCCGGGGTGCTCGCGATCGTCGTGACCAGGCCGGGCCGGGTCTCGGCGGGCTGCAGGTAGGAGACCCGCACCCGTTCGACACCGTCGACGGCGGCCAGTTCGGGCAGCAGGGTCTCCAGCAGTCGCAGGTCACCGAGGTCCTTGCCGTACGACGTGGAGTTCTCGCTGACCAGGAACAGCTCGCGCGCACCCTGGTCGGCGAGCCAGCGCGCCTCCGCGAGCACGTCGGAGGGACGGCGGGAGACGAACGAGCCCCGGAAGGCCGGGATCGCGCAGAAGGTGCACCGGCGGTCGCAGCCCGATGCGAGCTTGAGCGGCGCCATCGGGCCGGTGTCGAGACGACGCCGGTCGCCGTGCCCGGGCTGGTACGTCGGGGCGTCGATCCGCTCGGCCGGCGAGATGGGCAGCAGCTTGCGGCGGTCCTGCGGGGTGTGTGGGTGCAGCGTCTCCCCGGCCAGGATCGAGCGGAGACGTCCTGCGATGTCGGGGTAGTCGTCGAACCCGAGGACCGCATCGGCCTCGGGCAGGGAGGTGGCCAGCTCAGCGCCGTACCGCTCGGCCAGGCACCCGACGGCCACCACGGCCCTGGTGACGCTCTCCAGGCCGTTCTGAGAGCCGCCCGTGCCCTTCAGGTCGGCAGCCGCCAGCAAGGTGTCCACCGAGTCCTTCTTGGCCGCCTCGACGAAGCCGCAGGTGTTCACGACCACCGTCTCGGCATCGGCCGGGTCCTCGACCAGCCGGAAGCCGCCGGCCTCGAGCCGGCCGGCCAGCTCCTCGGAGTCGACCTCGTTGCGGGCGCAGCCGAGCGTCACCATCGCGACCGTGGTCGACGAGGAGCTGGGGCGGGTGAGGGAAGCTGAGGAGGTGTTCATAGGCCTCGTCGAGTATGACCGAAGGCCACCCGCATCAACGAATCACCCGAACTGCTTGCTCCCCGCTGCCTGGGAGTCCCCCACCGTGCCTTTCGGCTTGCCGAGGAACGAGACCTTCACCGCGCCGCCATTGCTGGCGGTCACGTCGAAGGGCGCGAGACCGATCACCTGCTGGCGCTGACCCTCGCCGAGCTCGCTGGCCAGCAGGATGCGGCCGTCGCGGTCACGTACGACGACCTGTGGGCTCGCACCCACCGCGAACACCTCCAACGTCGCCAGCGTCAGCTTCGGAGCCTGGGCCGCATCCGCCTTGGCCAGGCCGGCCGAGTCGACGACGTTCGGGGCGGGGCTGACCAGCTCCTGGGGGGTGTCGTTGAAGACCCGGGCAACCCCCCAGACACTGACGAGGGCGAGCACGCAGGCGGCCAGCAGACTCCATCGGGGTCCCGTGTGAGCTGCACGCACGCCCCCTCCGATGCCGGTGGCGAGCTCGGCCTCGAAGACCTGACGGGCCTCGATCTCGGCCTTGGCGTAGTGGTCGTCGTACAGGTCGAGCAGCTGCTGTGGGTCGAGTCCGAAGATCCGTGCGAGCGTCCGAAGGTGCCCACGGGCGTAGAAGTCGCCCCCACAGGCCTCGAAGTCGTCGACCTCGATGCACTCCAGGACATGTGGCCGGATCCGGGTGCGCTCACTGAGCACATCGATGCTGAGCCGGGCCCGGTTGCGGGCAGCCGCGATCAGCGGGCCGATCAGGGCCTCCTGCGCAGGCTGCGGTGGTGCGGCTTCCTGGGCCGATTGCCTGGGCAGCGTCCAGGGCCGGCCCGAAGTCATCCACGCGCGCCACGACGATGGGCGTGCCCGCCGTGCGCTGCGCGGGGATCGTGGGCGAGTCCGGCAGCATCCGCACCGAGTCGCGGACCACCTCGGACCGGGCAGCAGGGCGGGGCTGTCGTCCCGGGTCGACGGGCTCGAACTCGGGCTCGGTCTCCTTGTCGACCTCCTTGTCGACCCGCTCGTCCTCGACGTCGTCGATCTCCGCGACCTCGGCAACCGGCTCATCCGGCGCCTCGGTCGTTGGGTCCGCGGCGTCGTCCCGGTCACCCACGGCGACCGACTGGGCCGGCGAGTCTGTCTTGCCGAGCCGGGTGAGCACCAGCACCGGCGCCAGCCCGCTGGCCAGCGTTTCCAGGTCGGCGGCGAGGTCGCCGGACAGACCGTCGTACTCGACCTTGGTGGTGCGGCCCACGGGCACGACGTACGCCCCGGAAATGTCAGCCGCAACGCCAGCAGGAGTCTCAGTCGGGACGTCAGGGGAATCCGCGGCAGTGGCATCCGGCACCACCGCACGCGGGTGCACCACGATCTGCCCGTCGCGCAGCCATGCGGGCGACCGCACCTCCAGGTGCTCGACGTCCTGCCAGCGCAGGCCGCTCCACGTCTCTCCACGTCGGACGCGGACACCTTGCTCGTCGGCCACCATCAGCGGCGACCGACCGTCGCGTACGACGAGCAGGTGCAGCAGCGCGACCGAGGCGACAAGTACGCACCACAGCCAGTCCGCGACGGAACCGGTCTGCAGTGCGCGCGAGAACCACGCGACGGTCATCACCGCAGCAGCCAGCGCCACCAGAGCCGCGAGTCTCGAGTTGTGCCGAACCGATACGCCCATCACTGCTCCCCCTGGAGGTTCGAGATCACGTCATCGAGGTCATCGGGCTTGATCAGCACGTCGCGCGCCTTGGATCCCTCGCTCGGCCCGACGATCCCCCTGCTCTCGAGGATGTCCATCAGGCGCCCCGCCTTGGCGAACCCGACGCGCAGCTTGCGCTGCAGCATCGAGGTCGAGCCGAACTGCGTGGACACGACCAGCTCGATGGCCTGCACCACCAGTTCCATGTCGTCCCCGATGTCATCGTCGAGGTCGCGCTTGGCAGCGGCTGGAGCTGTCACGTCATCGCGGTAGTTCGGCTGGAGCTGGTCCTTGCACTGCTTGACCACGAGGGCGATCTCCGCCTCGGTCACCCAGGAGCCCTGGACGCGCACCGACTTCGAGGTCCCCATCGGGAGGAACAGGCCGTCACCCTGACCGACCAGCTTCTCGGCGCCGGGCTGGTCGAGGATCACCCGGCTGTCGGCCAGGGAGCTGGTCGAGAAGGCCAGGCGCGAGGGCACGTTGGCCTTGATCAGGCCGGTCACGACATCCACGCTCGGACGCTGGGTGGCCAGGACCAGGTGGATCCCGGCGGCACGCGCGAGCTGGGTGATCCGCACGATCGCGTCCTCGACGTCGCGCGGCGCGACCATCATCAGGTCCGCGAGCTCGTCGACGACCACGCAGAGATAGGGGTACGGCACGAGCACGCGCTCGCTGCCTGCGGGCAGCTGCACCTTGCCGGCCCGGACGGCCTTGTTGAAGTCGTCGACGTGGCGGAAGCCGAAGTTGGCGAGGTCGTCGTACCGCATGTCCATCTCGCGCACGACCCACTGCAGCGCCTCGGCCGCCTTCTTCGGGCTGGTGATGATGGGGGTGATCAGGTGCGGGATGCCCTCGTAGGCGTTCAGCTCCACCCGCTTGGGGTCGACCATGATCATCCGGACCTCGTCGGGCGTGGAGCGCATCAGCAGCGAGGTGATCATCGAGTTGATGAAGCTGGACTTTCCGGAGCCGGTCGCACCGGCCACCAGCAGGTGCGGCATCTTCGCGAGGTTCGCGACCACGAAGCCGCCCTCCACGTCCTTGCCCAGCCCGACGACCATCGGGTGGTGGTCGTTGCGCGCGTTGTTGGAGCGCAGGACGTCTCCGAGCGAGACGATCTCCTTGTCGACATTGGGGATCTCGATGCCCACCGCGGACTTGCCCGGGATCGGGCTGAGGATGCGCACGTCAGCCGAGGCCACGGCGTACGCGATGTTCTTCTGGATGCCGGTGATCTTCTCGACCTTGACCGCGGGACCGAGCTCGACGATGTAGCGGGTGACGGTCGGCCCGCGGGTGTACCCGACGACCTGCGCGTCGATCTCGAACTCCTCGAGCACCTGGGTCAGCCGCCCGACCACCTCGTCGGAGGCCCTGGAGCGTGCCTTGTGCACCGAGCCGGGCTTGAGCACCTGGCTGTCCGGGAGCGAGTAGGCGATGTCGCCGGAGAGCGAGAGCTGTTCGACACGTGCCGGCAGCGGGGTGTGAGAGGGCGGCTCCAGTCCGTCCTTCGCGGGGTCGGCCACCTCCCCGGTCGGCTCGGTGCCCGAATCGGACTCGGGGTCGGCGCTGGCTCCCACTCGGGACCGGCGGCCCCTGCGGCCGAGCTCGCGCCCCTCGATGACGGGTGTGTCGTACGCCGGGTCACCCATCTCCGGGTCGATCTCGTCATCGGTACGTCGGCCGCGCGCGCCCTTCGCGGGGGTCTCGGCCTCCTGCCCATCCGCAGGCAGCTGGCGTCCCATGACCCGGTCGGCGAGGCCACGCAGCCGGGCGGGCACCTGGTACACGGGGGTGGCGGTGACCACGAGCAGGCCGAAGAGGGCCAGCAGCACGAGCAGCGGCACCACCACGTAGGCGGTCTGGAGGAGGTCCATCAGCAGCTTGGAGACGACGAACCCGATCGCGCCCCCTGCCTGCTGGAGGGGTGCGGTGTCCCCGAGCTCGGGCGTGGGTGAGCCGTTGGCGATGTGCACGATGCCGAGGATCCCGAACAGCAGCGCGGTCCAGCCGATCACCTGGCGGCCGGCCGGGCCGTTGCTCTCTGGGTCGCGCAGGTTGCGCCAGGCCACGAAGCACAGCAGGAGCGGGACGAACCAGGCCACCAGGCCCACCGAGCCGGCGACGACCGTGCGGGTGAACTCGCCGAAGTCGCCCGGGAGCTGCCACCACACGGCGGCGGCAACCACGACCGCGACCCCGACCAGGAACAGCCCCGCGCCGTCGCGGCGGTGCTCGGGATCGAGCTCGCTCGCGGTGCGCCCGATCCGGCGTACTCCCCCACCGATGGCGTGCGCGACCCCGAGCCAGGCAGTCATCAGCATCCGTCCGACAGCAGTGAAGACCCACGCCACCGGCCCGGGTCCGTTGCGGACTGCGCGGGGTGCGGGACGGCGCCCCGCCGGGCGTCCACCCCTCTTCTTGGTGGACGCGCTCGACTTCGGGCCGGGCTTTCGCCCCTTGGTGCCTCCCGACGCGCGGGATCGCGAGGTCGAACGCCCCTGACCGGACTTACGGGCAGGGGTGCCCTTGCTGCGCGACGCCGGCGGGGAAGACGTACGGGTCGCCATGCTGCGAATCTACCCCGAAAACCTCATCTGCCCCTTGCGTCACACGCCGCGCAGGGACCGTGTCTCGCGGCCTGTCTCGCGGCCTGTCTCGCGGCCTGTCTCGCGGCCAGTCTCGCGGGGGTGGTCTCAGGTGCCCGGACCGTCGATCAACGGCAGCCGGAGCCGGAAGGTGCTGCCCTTGCCGAGCTCGGAGGCGACGATGATCTCGCCGCCGTGCATCTGGGCGATCCGGCGCGAGATGGCCAGGCCGAGGCCGGTGCCGGGGATCGACAGCGCCTCGGGGTTGCTCGAGCGGTGGAAGGCCGAGAACAGGTGGACCTGGTCGGCCCCGGAGATGCCCAGGCCGTTGTCGGCGCACAACACGTAGGCGTGCTGGCCGTCGGTGCCGACCTCGAGGTGGACGGTGCCGTCCTGCCGGCTGTACTTGACCGCGTTGCTGGTCAGGTTGTCGATCACCTTGCCCAGCTCGTCGGGGTCGGCGCTGACGAGGACCGGGAACTCGGGCATCTCGAGCGTCATCACGACCCGCCCCCGCTCCGCCTGCATCGCCATCAGCTCCAGGCTCTGCTCGGCGAGCTTGCGCACGTCCACCAGTCGGCGCACGGTCTCGCGCTTGTCCTGGATCTGCGAGTAGTTCAGCAGGTTCTGCACCAGGCGGTTCAGGCGGTCGGCGTTGCGGGAGATGGCCTCCACCGAACCGATGCCCGTGTCGAGGTCCTCGAGCAGCTCGATGTGACCCATGATCGAGGTGAGCGGAGTCTTCAGCTCATGGGAGATGGTGGCGATCAGCTCGCCCTTGTAGCGGTCGAGCTCCTGCAGCTCCCCCACGAGGTGGCGCTCGCGCTCGTAGAGCCGGGCGTTGAGCACCACCCGGCCGAGCGTGCGGCCGACCTCCATGACGGCTTCCTGCTGATCCTGGGTCCAGGTGCTCACCGCGACGTCACGTGCAAGCAGCACGTAGCCCAGCAGCTCCCGGCCCACACCGACCGGGGCGAACATCAGGCTGTAGCCCGCATGGTCGTCCACCAGCTTGGCCACCAGCACCTGCTGGCTGTCGGTGAGTCCTTCTTCGAGCTGAGCCGCGTTGCCCTGGTGGATCACGACGGGACGGCCGAGCTCCCAGGCGCGGCTGGCCAGCAGGCTCTTGAGATGGACCAGCTCGCGGCTGAGCTCACGGTCGTCGGGCGGGTACGCCGCCGACTGCTCGACCTGGCCGAGGTCACCGGAGGGGAAACAGCGGATCCACAGGTGCTCGGTCTGCAGGTGTCGTGCGATGGCCTGCGCTGCTTCGCGAAGCGAGAGGTCCAGCTCGGCGAGCTGACCGGCGGAGGAGACAGCGCGCAGCATGTCGCCCATGCGTACCTGGTCCCCGAGCCGCTCCCGCTGCTGGGCGTTGTACATGGCCAGGCCGGCCTGCACCACGAACATCTCGAGGAGCTCGCGCTCTTCCCTGTTGGGGATGCGGTTGCCGGGCGGCAGGTCCACCGACATGTTCCCGAGCAGCTGCCCGGTCGCGGAGTACAGCGGTGCGTAGAGCGCGTCGAGCGGGTGCCAGGACTCGGGCGAGGTGCCTGGCTCGAAGTCGGGCACCCAGGCGGACTCCTCGAGCGCATCCGGCATTCTGTCGTGCGGTACGAACCGGAGTACGCCCCACTCGTCGGCCTGCGCGAACTCGTTGAAGATCGAGGCGACCGGCGTACGACGGCCGATGATCTGTCTGCGCACCTCGTCCGGACCGGCGACCGTGGTCATCACGAAGGTGTCGCCCTCCAGCCGGGCGATCGCTGCGATGCCGTACCCGAGCACCTCGACGACGCCGCGGGCGATCTCGTCGAGGACCTCGGACAGGTCTGTCGACGAGTTGACGCGCAGCATCAGCTCGTAGAGGCGGCGGAATCCCTCAGCGCGAGGAGATTCGGTGAGTTGCATCAGCGAGGCCCCCCGGACCGGGTTGTAGTAGGGACCGGACTCTGTTCATAGTCCCGAGCCCGATTCTAGGGCGATTCGCCCGAGTACGTCCGAGGATTTGGCTAGTTCAGGATTGACCTGGGATCTGCCGCCACAGCGCGCTCATGGAGGGTGCGGAAAGGCGTCTACGCCTCGAGCACCACCGGGATGATCATCGGGCGGCGTCGGAGCCTGCCACCGACCCAGCGCCCGACCACCCGCCGGATGGTCTGCTGCAGCTGGTAGGCGTCGTCGACGCCCTCCGAGACCGCCTTGTCCAGGGCCGCGATGATCGGGTCCTTGATCTCGTCGAAGGCGGTCTCGTCCTCGGCGAACCCACGGGCGTGGATCTCGGGGCCGCTGATCACCTTGCCGGTCTGGGAGTCGATCACCACGATCACGGAGATGAACCCCTCCTCGCCCAGGATCCGGCGGTCCTTCAGGGAGCTCTCCGTGAGGTTTCCGACGGAGCTCCCGTCGACGAACACATAGCCGCATTCGACCTTGCCGGTGATCTTGGCGACCCCCTTGACCAGGTCCACGACGAGGCCGTCCTCGGCGAGAACCACATTGTCGGAGTCGATCCCGGTCGCCTTGGCCAGCTCGGCATTGGCGAGCATGTGCCGGATCTCGCCGTGCACCGGCATCACGTTGCGGGGCTTGACGATGTTGTAGCAGTAGAGCAGCTCGCCGGCACTCGCGTGACCGCTCACGTGCACGAGCGCATTGCCCTTGTGCACCACGTGCGCGCCCCAACGCGCGAGCCCGTTGATCACCCGGTAGACGGCGTTCTCGTTGCCCGGGATCAGCGACGACGCGAGTACGACGGTGTCGCCCTCCTCGATGTGCACGAAGTGGTGGTTGCGCTGCGCGATCCGGCTCAGGGCCGACAACGGCTCGCCCTGCGAGCCGGTGGAGAGCAGCACCACCTTCTCCGGGGGCATGTCCGCGGTCGCCTTGGCGTCGATGAGCAGACCGGGCGGCACGTCGAGGTAGCCGAGGTCCCGCGCGATGCCCATGTTGCGCACCATGGACCGGCCGACGTAGGCCACCTTGCGGCCGTGGCCTTCGGCCGCGTCCATCACCTGCTGGACGCGGTGCACGTGTGAGGCGAAGCAGGCCACGATGATGCGCTTCTGGCTGGTGTGGAACACACCGTCCAGCACGGGTGCGATGTTCTGCTCCGACGTGGTGAAACCCGGGACCTCGGCGTTCGTCGAGTCGGTCAGGAACAGGTCCACGCCCTCCTCGCCGAGACGGGCGAACGCGCGCAGGTCGGTGATCCGGCTGTCGAGCGGGAGCTGGTCCATCTTGAAGTCGCCGGTGTGCAGCACCATGCCGGCGCCGGTGCGGATGGCGACCGCGAGGGCGTCCGGGATGGAGTGGTTGACCGCCACGAACTCGAGGTCGAATGGACCGAAGGTGATCCGGTCACCCTCGGCGACGATCTCCTGCACGACATCCTTGACCCGGTGCTCGCGCAGCTTCGGGCCGACCAGCGCGAGGGTGAGCTGGGAGCCCACCAGCGGGATATCCGATCGCTCGCGCAGCAGGTAGGGCACCGCGCCGATGTGGTCCTCGTGGCCGTGGGTCAGCACCAGCGCCTCGACGGTGTCGAGCCGGTCCCGGATCGCCGTGAAGTCGGGCAGGATCAGGTCGACGCCGGGGTGATTCTCCTCGGGAAAGAGCACTCCGCAGTCGACGATCAGCAGCCGTCCGTCGTACTCGAAGACCGTCATGTTGCGCCCGACTTCCCCGAGTCCACCGAGCGGGGTGACCCGGAGGCCTCCGCGCGGTAGGGCCGGGGGCGCGGACAGCTCGGGGTGGGGATGGCTCAACTGAGAAGACCTGCTTCGGTCATTGCGGCGCGGACGGCGTTGACCATGCTGTCGTCCGCCTCCACGAGTGGGAGCCGGACCGCGCGGTTGTCATGTACGCCGAGGAGCTCGATCGCAGCCTTCGCGGTCATCACACCGGGCCCATGACCCATGATGGCATCGACCAGCGGGATGAGCTCGCAGTAGACCTTGAAGGCGCCGTCGAGATCGCCGGCGTCCACCCGCGCGACCATGTCGGCGTACTGCTCACCGGCCACGTGGCCGACCACGGACACCACCCCGGCACCCCCATGGGTCAGCCAGCCAAGGTTGAGCACGTCGTCGCCGCTGTAGTAGCTGAGCCCGGTGTCCTGCATGATCCGGACCCCGCGGTAAAGGTCGCCAACCGCGTCCTTGACCGCCACGATCTTCTCGTTCTCGGCCATGCGGGCGAGGGTTTCAGGAGCGAGCGTGACACCCGTGCGCCCCGGGATGTCGTAGAGCATGATTCGCAGGTCACTGACCGCGGCGATCGCGTCGAAGTGGGCCGCGATGCCGGCCTGGGTGGGCTTGCTGTAGTACGGCGAGACCAGCAGCGCGCCGTCGGCGCCAGCCTTCTCGGCCTGGCGGGCGAGCTCGATGGAGTGTGGCGTGTCGTTGGTGCCGATGCCGGCGACCACGATGCACCGCTCGCCAACAGCGTCGATGACCGCTCGCAAGATCTCGCCGTCCTCGGCGACCGTCGTCGTGGGCGCCTCACCGGTCGTGCCGCTGACCACGATGCCGTCGTGACCGTGGTCAGCGAGGTGGGTGGCTACGCGGGCGACGCCGTCGAGGTCGACGTTCCCATCGGAGGTGAACGGTGTGACCATCGCGGTCAGCACCCGGCCGAACGGAGCAGCAGGGAGGCTCATGCCCCCTAGGTTATCCGTCACCTGCCCTGCGCGGGGCGGGCGTCGGCGCGCCCTGGCATCGGCATATATTCGTCTGCATGAGCGACAGCACGCACGAGCCCGACCCGAACCAGCCGCAAGGCGAGCCGGCGGACGGGCAGGGCCAGGCACAGGGCCAGGCGCAGGGCCAGCCACAGGACCCGCCGCCGCCACCGCAGTACAACCAGCAGTACGGCCAGCCGCAAGGACAGGCCCAAGGACAGGCGCAGGGCCAGTCGTACGGCCAGGGACAGGCCCAGGGGCAGTCGTACGGCCAGGCCCCGCCGGCGGTGGCCGGTGCGTTCATGCTGGCGCACCTCGGCCAGGAGTACGGCCCCTACGGTTTCGAACAGCTCCAGCAGATGGCGCTCAGCGGACAGCTCAAGGGCGACGGGCAGCTGCGTGAGCAGTCCACCGGCGGCTGGTTCCCGGCCAAGCAGCTCCCGGGCCTGTTCTCCCACCGCGAGTGGCTGACCACGGTGCTGCTCTCCGCGTTCCTCGGCGGGTTCGGCGTGGACAGGTTCTTCCTCGGCTACACCGGGCTCGGCATTGCCAAGCTGCTCACCCTCGGCGGCTGCGGGATCTGGACACTGATCGACTTCATCCTGGTGCTGTTGCGCAAGGTCCCTGACTCCGACGGTCGGCCTCTCGCCTAACGGCGCTCCAGCCACCGGATCTCGTACGGCGGGTCGTTCTCGAGGTGCTCCTCGCGCCGGGTCTCGTGCCACTCGGCCTCGTCGAAGTCCGGGTAGCGGGTGTCGCCCTCCGGCGCAGCGTGCACCTCGGTGAGGATCTGGTCTGTCGCGAGGGCCATCGCGTCGCCGTAGACGAGCCCGCCCCCGCCGATCATCACCACGTCGTCGAGCCCCGCGCCGATCCCGACGGCCTCCTCCACGGAGCGGGCGACAAGGACGCCCTCGTAGGACCAGTCCGGCGTCTTGGTCACGACGATGCTCTGGCGGCCTGGGAGGGGGACGCCGATCCCCTCGAACGTCGTACGTCCCAAGACCAGGGGGTGCCCGATCGTGACCCTCTTGAAGTGGGCGAAGTCAGCGGGGATCTTCCACGGGATTTCGCCGCCGTGGCCGATGACGCCGTTGCTGGCCCGGGCGGCGACCAGAACCACCTTCGTCATACGGAGATGGGGGCCTTGATTCCCGGGTGCGGGTCGTAGCCATCGACCCGGATGTGCTCGAGGTCGAAGCCGTCGATCGTGGTCACCGAAGGATCCAGGTGCAGTGTCGGCAGCGCCCTCGGCTCACGGGTCAGCTGCAGCTCGGCCTGCTCGAGGTGGTTCAGGTAGAGGTGTGCGTCGCCGAAGGTGTGCACGAAGTCGCCCACCTCGAGCCCCACCACCTGCGCGACCATGTGCGTGAGCAGGGCGTACGACGCGATGTTGAACGGCACACCGAGGAACACGTCGGCGGAACGCTGGTAGAGCTGGCAGCTCAGCCTCCCGCCGCCCTCGGACTGACCCTCCGTCGGGGCGACGTAGAACTGGAACATCGTGTGGCACGGCGCGAGCGCCATGTCGGGGACGTCGGCGACGTTCCACGCCGAGACGATGAGGCGCCGCGAGTCCGGGTTGGTGCGGATCTGCTCCACCACCTGGGCGAGCTGGTCGACGTGGCGACCGTCGGGAGTCGGCCACGAGCGCCACTGGTAGCCGTAGATCGGCCCGAGGTCACCGTTGGCGTCGGCCCACTCGTCCCAGATCGTGATGCCCCGGTCCTGGAGCCACTTGACGTTGGTGTCCCCGCGCATGAACCACAACAGCTCACCGAAGATCGACCGGGTGTGGACCTTCTTCGTGGTGAGCAGCGGGAACCCTGCTGTCAGGTCGAAGCGCATCTGATGGCCGAAAACACTGCGGGTGCCGGTGCCCGTGCGGTCGGACTTCTCGACACCCTCGTCGAGGATTCGGCGGAGGAGGTCGAGGTACGCCTGCATGGACACAAGGTACCCGTGCAAGGCTGGTCGTCATGGTGATCGGTCTCGGTGCGGCGCTGCTCGCGGCGGTGCTTTTCGGCGTCGGCGCCGTGGTGCAGGCGGTCGCCGCGCGCCGCGGCCGGCTGATCTCGATGCTGATGGCTCTGGTCGTCCTGATCTACGTCACGGGCTGGGCCCTGCACCTGGTCTCCATCGCCCTGGTCCCGCTCTATGTCGCCCAGGTGGGAGTCTCCGCTTCTCTCGCCGTGACCGCCGTGATCTCCGCAACCTTGCTGGGTGAGCCGCTTTCGGCACGGCATCGGGTCGCGATCGGCTTCATCGTCGTCGGTCTGGCACTGCTCGCGGTCGCTGCGGGTCCCGTTGGCGACCACCGGTTCGAGACGAGCGAAACCTTCGCGCTGTACGTCGCACTCGTCCTCATGCTGGTCATCGGGCTGATGGCGCAGCGCGTCTCCGGGCAAGGTGGGGGCGTGCTCCTCGGGACGCTCGGGGGGATCGCCTACGCGGGATCTCCCATCGCCACCCGCTCCTTGGTCGACTTCAGCTGGGATTGGCACACCATCGCCCCGGCTCTCACGATCGGCCTCTTCGGCCTGCTCGGGTTCTGGCTGTACTCGATCGCCCTCAGACGCGCCGCGATCGTCGCCGCGAGCGCTCCCCTGGTGCTGTTCCAGACCGTGGTGCCCGCCGTCGTCGGCGTGCTGAGCTTCGGCGACGGGGTCCGCGAGAGGTGGTGGCCAGTCGCGGTGGTCGCCTTCTTGGTGAGCACCGGCGGGGCGCTCGCCCTCGGCGACGCCGAGGCAAACCTGGAGCACCTCAAGGAGCATGAACCCCAACCGGTGACCGACCGCCAACACGGCTGATCGCCGATGGTTGGATGGGCCGCATGACCCCCAGCGCTGACGTCTCCGCCCGGATCGCCTGGGCCGAGGACGCGGCCGCCATCGCCGCTGTCCAGGTCCGCGCCTGGCGGACGTCGTACGCCGACCTGCTGCCCGCCGAGGTGCTCAGCACCCTGGACACCGACCAGATCGCCGACGGCTGGCGCCAGGCACTCGCCCGCCCAGACGACGCGCGCAACCGGGTCCTGGTCGCCCTCGAGCGCAACCTGGTGACCGGCTTCCTGGTGACCGGTCCCGCGACGGACCCCGACTGCGACCCGGTCTCCACCGGCGAGCTCACCGACCTGACCGTGGATCCGCACAAGCGGGGGCTGGGCCATGGCTCTCGGCTGCTGCAGGCAGGTGCGGACACGCTGGTCGCCGACCGGTTCGACCGCGCCGTGATGTGGCTGCCCGCGGGGGACGACGCCACCCGCGCCTTCCTCACCAGCGGGGGTTGGGGTCCTGACGGAGCCCACCGGACGCTGGACCTGTTGGGGGACGGCGCCACCACCGTCAAGCAGGTCCGCCTGCACACAGCTCTGGTCGACTTGGTTGATCAAGACTGAGCCAGCACCTCGCCCGATTGCTCGCCCGGGGCCACCCGAGATGGGCCCCGGACGAGCGGGTTGAGGGGCGGACGAGAGGCCCGTGTGCCCAGCACGGGCCTCTCGCCCTGGGGACTCCTGACACATCCCTGGGGGGAGGGAAGGTCAGGACACGGTGACCGCGCTCCATGCAGCGGCGACCGTGTTGTATTGGGTGCTGCCCGCGCCGTACAGGTCCTTGGCGGCGTTCAGCGTGGCGGTCCGGGCGCCCTTGTAGTTGGTGCTCGACGTCATGTAGACCGTCAGCCCCCGGAACCAGATCTTGGCGGCCGCGGCCCGGCCGATGCCGGTGACCGTCGACCCGTTGCACGTGGTGGACTTGTGCGCGACACCGCCAATGGTCTTCGAGCCCGAGCCCTCGGAGAGCAAGTAGAAGAAGTGGTTCCCGATGCCCGAGCTGTAGTGCACGTCGACGTTCTTGGCGTTGGTCGACCAGCAGTTCAGCGAGTTGCCGTCCGCGGACGGGTTGTCCATCCGACGGAAGCCGAGGTGCTTCTTGATGTCGAACTCCTCGCCGATCAGGTAGTCACCCGGGTCGTTGGCGTTGGCCGCGTAGAACTCCACGGCGGTGCCGAAGATGTCGGAGGTCGCCTCGTTCAGGCCGCCGGACTCACCTGAGTAGGTCAGGGCGGCGGTGTTCTCGGTGACACCGTGGCTCATCTCGTGGCCGGCGACGTCCAGCGAGGTCAGGGGTCCAAAGTTGACGCCGTCCCCGTCGCCGTACGTCATCTTGGTGCCGTCCCAGAATGCGTTCGCGTAGTTCGTGCCGTAGTGGACCCGGTTGAACGAGCCGGCACCGGTGCCGAAAATCCCGTTTCGGCCGTGCACGCCCTTGAAGTAGTCCCAGGTGACGTTCGTGCCGTACTGCGCGTCGACCGCGGCGGACTCGCGACTGCTGTTGCTGCCGTTGCCGAACGAGGTGTCCGGGCTGGTGAAGAGGGTGCCGGGCTTGCAGCCTGAACCGAAGATCTGGCAGAAGAACGAGTCCTCGGCGTTCTTCATGTCGGTGGTGTAGGTGCCGCCGCGGGTCGGGTCCTTGAGCTGGTACGTCGAGCCCGACTGGGTCAGCCGCAGCGGGACAGTGCCGCCGTAGAGCGACTGGCCGGAGCCGTCGACGTTGACGATTTCCTGTTCGGCGCGAATGACCTTTCCAGTCCGAGCATCGACGAAGGTCGCAAGCCGGCTGGGAGTGCCGTCGGCCTGCCGGCCTCCGCTCAGCACCCGCCAGGCGAGACGGGGACTTGGGCCGGCGGCGTCGACCACGAGCGTGGCACCGTCGAGCTTGGCCTGGGTGACGGACCTGGTGGCCGCCGTGAGCGCCTTGGTGCCGGCTTCCGAGCGCGACACCGCGGGGGCCACCACGAGATCCAGGGTCTCGCCGAGAGTCAGGCTGCTGCCCTTCCAGGCGCCGGCGCCGGACTGGTGCACGACGAGGTCTCCGCCCACAACCTCGAGGCCGCGGTAGGTGCGGTGCAGGCGGACGTGGCTGGTGCCGTCGGCGTCGACCGCGGTGCTCACGGCCTTGAGCGCCTGGCCGCTGCCGAACTTGGTCGTGCCTGCGTGGGACTTCGCGGCCGCAACAGCGTCGGAGGCCCGGTCAGCCGCCTGTGCCTGGGCAGTGCCGAGGGTGGCAGCCGCGACGGCCACGAGTACCGCACCGACCAGCGTCGCGCTCTTGCGCATCGATGACCCTTCGCTCTCCGGGGTAGGCGAGGAGAATCTTCCGATCCCCCCGTACGGGACCAGCCTGCCTGTCCGCGGGACGCGTTGGCACCCCCACAAAGTTGCGTTGCACAAACATGCAACATTGCACGAACCGGCTATCCGGGCCTTGAGAGCTCCAGCAGCTCCTCGAGTCCCACCGTCAGCCCGGGGTGGTCTGCGATCTTGCGCAGCCCGAGGAGGACGCCCGGCGTGAAGGAGACACGATCCAGCGAGTCGTGGCGGATCGTCAAGGTCTCGCCCACCCCACCGAGAATTACCTCCTGGTGGGCGACGAGGCCGCGGATGCGCAGACCGTGGACGCGGATGCCGTCGACCTCGGCGCCCCGGGCGCCGTCGATGCCCGTCGAGGTGGCATCGGGGATCGGGCCCATGCCGGCGTTGCGGCGAGCGGCGGCGATCAGCTCCGCCGTACGACGAGATGTGCCCGACGGGGCGTCGGCCTTGTCGGGGTGGTGCAGCTCGACAACTTCCACGGACTCATAGAACCGGGCCGCCTCGGCCGCGAACCGCATCATCAGCACGGCACCGATCGAGAAGTTGGGGGCCACCAGGACACCGGTGCCCTCGCTCTTGGCCAGCCAGCCGCGGAGTGTCTCGAGACGTTGGGCGTCGAACCCGGTGGTGCCAACCACTGCATGGATGCCGTGGGAGATGCAGAACTCCAGGTTGTCCATCACCACGTCCGGGTGGGTGAAGTCGACGATCGCCTGCACGCCTTGTTCGACAAGGGCCTCGAGATCGTCCTCGGCGTCGATCCGGGCGACGAGCTCGAGGTCACCCTCGGTCCGGCCAGCCTCCTCGACCGCGTCGCACACGGCCCGCCCGACCTTGCCCAGCGCGCCGAGCACGCCCACCTTGAGAGTCACCGTTTCCGTCACTGGGTCAGGTTAGCGACGCGTGGCTCCGGACCTGTCACGGCAGCGGCCCCGCAGTCCGAGTGCGACCTGGCGTGCGGGATGGTGGGAGCGTGACAGAACGCAACGTGCTCGGTGACGAGCTCCAACCTTGTGGCACGGACCCGGTCACCGGGTTCTTCCGTGACGGCTGCTGCACCACAGGCCCGGAGGATCTCGGGAGCCACACCATCTGCGCCGTGGTGACGGCAGAGTTCCTCGATCATCAACGCCGCATCGGCAACGACCTGTCGACACCCATGCCCCAGTACGGCTTCCCCGGCCTCGTGCCGGGTGACCGGTGGTGCGTGACCGCCATGAACTGGGCTCGAGCCCACAACGACGGCTTTGCAGCGCCGGTCGTGCTCGCCTCGACCAACGAGGCGGTGCTCGAGGTCGTCCCGTTGTCAGCCCTCCAGCAGCACGCCGTGGACGTCCCCGCCGACCCGAGCGCCCTGGAGACGTAGGCGCTCGAGGGCCGATCAACGGAGCCCAGCACGCACCAGGTGCATGGCAGACTCCGCTGATCGGCTGAGCGGTGGACCAGAGCGCTGACCGACCACTCCTGCACCACCGATCGGCAGTTCGCGGCCGAGCCGGCCGCCGTCGGCAGTTTCAACAGAGTCCAGATCTGGACCACAAGAGTTCGAAGGCCAGAACCGCAACCACAACGGTCGAGCCAAGCAACCGCGAGCGACAGGCAGCGGCCAGGGAACCCCAGCGCAGCCAGAGCCAACAGCGACCACACCGCTCGACAAACACACAGAGAGCACAGGTGGCCGTCAGGTGCCAAACGGCGGTGGTTTGACGCTGCAGGCCGCCTTACTGCACGTGGTCTCGACTGATCGCTCGCTGCTCGACCGCCTACGTGTGACAGCCCCGACGTTTCGGCAAGTCCGAGAATGCGAACAACAAATCTCCAGGTCCAGGAACCCGAACTACGCCGGTCGAGTGAAGCAACCGCAACCCGGGCCGGCCGGCCCTGCAACCCGCGCTCAGCGCGCGGGACCGACCGAAGCCAGTGTCTGCGGCCGCGTGTATAGCTCACGCGCAAGCGTGTGCACGTCTTGCGGCGTGACGGCGTCCAGGCTCTCCAGAACCTCGTCCACCGAGCGCAGCCGGCGCTGGAACAGCTCCGCCTCCCCCAGGCGGGTCATCCGGGAGCCGCTGTCCTCGAGGCTGAGCACCAGGCCGCCGCGTGCCTGACCCTTGCCGCGCTCGACCTCCTCCTCGGTGAGCCCCGACTCGGCCACCCGCAGGAGCTCCTCGCGCACGACGCGCAGCAGTTCCTCGGCCTTGCTGGGCAGTGAGCCGGCCGCCACACCGACCATGCCGGCGTCGGAGTAGCCAAGGCCGAAGGAGTAGACGGAGTAGGCCAGGCCGCGACGCTCACGGACTTCCTGGAACAGCCGTGAGCTCGAACTGCCGCCCAGCGCGGTCTGCAGGATGTTGAGCACATAGCGCCGCGGATCGGAACGAGTAAGCCCCTGCATCCCGAGGACCACGTTGACCTGCTCGAAGGGTCGCGACGCTGACACCTCGCCGAAGCGCAGGGGCCTCGGACGCGCGGAGAGGCGCGGTCCTGCCGGTGGTCGGCTGCCGTCGAGAAAGCCGTTGCGCGAGAACGCGCGCCGCGCGCGTCGTACGACGTCGGCGTGGTCGACGTTGCCGGCCACCGCCAGCGTCGTCACCTCCGGCCGGTAGCGCCGCTTGTAGTAGCTCCTGATCTGGGTCCTGGTCAGCGCCTTGATCGACTCGGCCGTGCCCGCGATCGGCCGGGCCAACGGTGTGCCGGCCCAAGCCGTGGCAGCGAAGAGGTTGTGCACGACGTCGTCAGGGTCGTCGTCGTGCATCGCGATCTCGTCGAGGATCACGTCACGCTCGGCCTCCACGTCCTCGTCGCTGAGGAGAGAGGAGGTGAGCATGTCGCCGAGGACGTCGAGCGCCTTCGGCAGGTCCTCGTCGAGGACGCGCGCGTGGTAGCAGGTGTACTCGCGGGCGGTATAGGCGTTGAACTCCCCACCGACCTCGTCGAGGGCGCTGGAGATGTCCATCGCCGAGCGGGTCGGGGTGCCCTTGAACAGGAGGTGCTCCAGGAAGTGCGACGCGCCGTTGAGCCCCGCCGCCTCGTCCCTGGATCCCACCTGCACGAACACCCCGACCGCTGCGGAGCGGACTCCGGGCATGTGCTCGGTGACGACGCGCAGACCGCCCTTGAGGACGGTCCGGCGTACGCCGTCGGGAAGCTCCTTCAAGCTGCTCCGGTCACTCGGAGGCGCTGGAGGAGTCGCCAGAGGAGTCATCGGCGGACTCGTCGGAGGACTCGGATGAGCCCTCCTCCACGACCGGGACGAGCGAGAGCTTGCCGCGGTCGTCGATCTCGCCGATCTGGACCTGGATCTTCTGGCCCACCGAGACGACGTCCTCGACGTTGTCCACCCGCTTGCCACCGGCCAGCGCGCGCAGCTTGCTGATGTGCAGCAGGCCGTCCTTGCCGGGCAGCAGCGAGACGAAGGCGCCGAAGTTGGTCGTCTTCACCACGGTGCCGAGGTAGCGCTCGCCGACCTCGGGCATCGTCGGGTTGGCAATCGCGTTGACAGCCGCGCGGGCAGCCTCGGCAGCCTCGCCGTTGGTGGCACCGATGTAGACCGTGCCGTCGTCCTCGATCGACAGGGTCGCGCCCGTGTCGTCCTGGATCTGGTTGATGACCTTGCCCTTGGGCCCGATGACCTCGCCGATCTTGTCGACCGGAACCCGCACGCTGATGATGCGCGGCGCGTGCAGCGACATCTCCTCGGGCTCGCTGATGGCCTCGGCCATCACGTCGAGGATGGCGAGACGGGCGTCGCGGGCCTGGGTCAGTGCTGCGGCGAGGACCTCGGCGGGGATGCCGTCGAGCTTGGTGTCGAGCTGCAGTGCGGTGACGAACTCCCGGGTGCCGGCGACCTTGAAGTCCATGTCGCCGAAGGCATCCTCGGCGCCGAGGATGTCGGTCAGCGCGACGAACTCGTGCTTGCCGTCGACCTCGCCGGAGATGAGCCCCATCGCGATACCGGCGACGGAGGCGCGCAGCGGCACACCGGCCTGCAGCAGCGACAGTGTCGAGGCGCAGACCGAGCCCATCGAGGTGGAGCCGTTGGACCCCATCGCCTCGGAGAGCTGGCGGATCGCGTAGGGGAACTCCTCACGCGTGGGCAGCACGGGCAGGAGCGCGCGACGTGCGAGCGCACCATGGCCGACCTCGCGCCGCTTCGGCGAACCGACGCGGCCGGTCTCACCGGTGGAGAACGGCGGGAAGACGTACTTGTGCATGTAGCGACGCGACTTCTCCGGGGAGAGCGTGTCCAGCTTCTGCTCCAGGGTCAGCATGTTCAGGGTGGAGACGCCCAGGATCTGGGTCTCGCCACGCTCGAACAGGGCCGAGCCGTGCACCCGCGGGATCACTCCGACCTCGGCGGACAGGGTCCGGATGTCGGTCAGGCCACGGCCGTCGATGCGGACCTTGTCGCGGAGCACGCGCTCGCGGACAAGTGCCTTGTTCAGCGAGCGGAACGCTGCGCCGATCTCCTTCTCGCGACCCTCGAAGTCGCCACCGATCTTCTCGAGAAGACCAGCCTTGATGTCGTCGAGACGGTCCTCGCGCTCCTGCTTGCCGACGATGGTCAGCGCCTCGGCGGTGTCGCCGTTCGCGGTCGCCTCGACGGCGGCGTAGACGTCGTCCTCGTAGTCGAGGAAGACCGGGAAGTCCTGGACCGGCTTCGCGGCCTGCTTCGCCAGCTCGGCCTGAGCCTCGACCAGCTGCTTGATGAACGGCTTGGCGGCGTCGAGGCCCTGGGCCACGATCTCCTCGGTCGGCGCCTGGGTGCCGGACTGCACGAGGTTCCACGTGGACTCGGTGGCCTCGGCCTCGACCATCATGATCGCGACGTCACCGGACTCGGTGACGCGACCTGCGACGACCATGTCGAAGACGGCGTTCTCGAGCTGGCTGTGGGTCGGGAAGGCAACCCACTGGCCCTCGATCAGCGCCACGCGGGCGCCGCCGACGGGGCCGGAGAACGGCAGGCCGGAGAGCTGGGTGGAGAGCGACGCCGCGTTGATCGCGAGTACGTCGTAGGGGTGGTCGGGGTCGAGCGCCATCACGGTGATGACGACCTGGACCTCGTTGCGCAGACCCTTCTTGAAGGTCGGGCGCAGCGGGCGGTCGATCAGCCGGCAGGTGAGGATCGCGTCCTCGCCCGGGCGGCCTTCGCTGCGGAAGAACGATCCGGGGATCTGGCCGGCGGCGTACATCCGCTCCTCGACGTCGATCGTCAGGGGGAAGAAGTCGAACTGGTCCTTGGGCTTCTTGCCGGCCGTGGTGGCCGACAAGATCATGGTCTCGTCGTCGAGGTAGGCGGTGACAGCGCCAGCTGCCTGGCGGGCCAGCAGTCCGTGCTCGAACTTCACGGTGCGCTTGCCGAACTTGCCGTTGTCGAGAACGGTCTCGACAACTGTGATCTCGGGTCCCTCAGTCAAGGGTTTCCCTTTCTACTCGCGGAGCGAGCCGCGCGCTCTGAGCCTCAGCGTTGGGGCCGGTCTTCGATCGAGGCCCGCGGAACGATGTTCCGAAAGCCACTACCGAGGACCGAGCCGGCGTACGCGGGCCGCTCCTGGATTTGGTTTGTGTCTTCAGTTGTACAACTACCAGAAACGCACCCACCCGAAGGGGTGAGTGCGTTTCTCGAGTCAGCGACGCAGGCCGAGGCGGGAGACGATCGAGCGGTAGCGCTCGATGTCGGTCTTCTCCAGGTAGTTCAGGAGACGACGACGCTGGCCCACGAGCAGCAGCAGTCCACGACGGCTGTGATGGTCGTGCTTGTGCAGCTTGAGGTGTTCGGTCAGGTGGGAGATGCGGTGGCTCAGGAGCGCGACCTGCACCTCGGGGGAACCGGTGTCGCCCTCTGCGGTGGCGTACTCGGCAATGATCTTCTTCTTGGTATCTGCGTCAGTACCAATCGACACGTTGAGCTACCCATCTTTCGTCTAGTTGCGCGGCGCGCCGGGGCCTGTTCACCCGGGCACTATGGAGTCCGCGGCCGTTGCACGGCGGAAGTCGCCCCTTGGGGCAACCGTCGAAGGTTATCAGCGGATCCTCGCAGGCGGCGAATCGACCGATCGCCCCCTCGTGCGAAGATCTCGATATGGAGACCATCGAGCCCTCTGTCGAGTCACGCCAGGTCCTCTCCGCGTGCAACCTGTGCGAGGCCATCTGTGGCATCGAGCTGACCATCGAGGACCGCCCGGAGGGCCCCAAGGTCACCTCCATCCGCGGGAACGACGCTGATCCCCTGTCCCGCGGACACATCTGTCCCAAGGGCGTAGCCCTTGCCGACATCCACGAGGACCCCGACCGGTTGCGGCGACCGGTCAAGCGAGTCGGTGACGAGTGGGTCGAGATCAGCTGGGACGAGGCGCTCGACCTGACAGCGGACGGCCTCGCAGCAGCGATCAACCAGCACGGCAAGGATGCCGTGGGGATGTACTTCGGCAACCCCAACGTGCACTCGCTCGGGTCCCAGACCCACGGCGTCAACATGAACAGGAGCTTCAAGTCCCGCAACAAGTTCAGTGCCAGCTCCGTCGACCAGGTCCCTCACCAGTTCGTCGCCTGGCAGCTCTTCGGCCACCAGCTGATGCTCCCGATCGCCGACATCGACCGGACGTCGTACTTCCTGGTCTTCGGGGCCAACCCGATGGCCTCCAACGGATCGCTGATGACCGTGCCCGACTTCCCGAACCGTCTGCGCGCGCTGAAGAAGCGCGGCGGTCGCATGGTGGTCTTCGACCCGCGACGCACCGAGACCGCGAAGGTTGCCGACGAGCACCACTTCGTGCGCCCGGCCACCGACGCAGCAGTGCTCCTCGCGATGGTGCACGTGCTGTTCGAGGAGGACCTGACCGACCCACCGGACTACGTCGAGGGCATCGAGTCGGTGCGGCTGGCCGTCGCGGACTACACCCCGGAGTACGCCGAAGAAGCC
The DNA here is from genome assembly GCA_963742815.1 of uncultured Actinomycetota bacterium. Taxonomy (GTDB): domain Bacteria; phylum Actinomycetota; class Actinomycetes; order Propionibacteriales; family Nocardioidaceae; genus Marmoricola. The sequence continues at coordinate 264,538 of CAVUNJ010000012.1, read as the reverse complement.
TCGGGCGTGCCTGCCGACGAGATCCGGCGGATCACCCGTGAGTTCGCTGCGGCCGACGGTGCAGCTGCGTACGGCCGGGTCGGCCTGTCCACCCAGGGCTTCGGGTCCATCTGCCAGTGGGCCATCCACTGCCTCAACATCCTGAGCGGCAACTTCGACCGCGAGGGCGGGGTGCTGTTCACGGAGCCCGCCGTCGACGTCGTGGGCAAGGCCATCCTCGGCCGCGGCCACTACGACCTGTGGCGCAGCCGCGTGCGGGGCATCCCTGAGTTCAGCGGCGAGCTGCCGGTCAGCACGATGCGCGAAGAGATCGAGACGCCGGGCGAGGGACAGATCCGCGCGATGCTCACGGTCGCCGGCAACCCCGTGCTCTCCACCCCCGACGGGGGTCGCCTCGGGGAGGCGCTGGCGGGTCTGGACTTCATGGCTGCCGTGGACATCTATCTGAACGAGACGACGCGGCACGCGGACGTGGTGCTGCCCCCGACCACGACGTTGGAGCGCGACCAGTACGACCTCGTGTTCCACTCCTTCGCTGTGCGCAACACCGCGAGATGGTCACCGCCCGTGTTCGAGAAGCCCGAGGACGCCATGCACGACTGGGAGATCTACCGCGAGATCACCCTTCGCACGGCAGCTCGGCTCGAGAACAAGAAGCCCATGGCCAAGGCGCTCAAGGAGCGGGCCGCACTCAGCGTGAGTCCGGCGACCATCGTCACGACGCTCCTGCTCACCGGCCGTCGTACGACGATGCGCGCGCTGCGCTCGAACCCCGAAGGTGTCGACCTCGGGCCACTCAAGCCGACGATGCCTGCGCGGTTGCAGACCAAGGACAAGCAGATCCACCTCGCGCCGGACCTGGTGATGGCGGACCTGCCGAGACTGCGCAGCGCCATCGCCACGCAGCTGGACGGCGGTCAGAGCAACGGTTCGCTCCTGCTGATCGGACGGCGCCACCAGCGCGACAACAACTCGTGGATGCACCAGAGCGAGCGGCTGACCCGCGGCAAGCCGCGTCACCAGCTGCTGATGAACCCCGAGGACCTGGACGCGCACGGGCTGACCGACGGGTCCCGCGTGCGGGTGGCCTCCCGCGTCGGCGAGGTGACCACCGAGGTCCGCGCAACCGACGACATGATGCGCGGCGTCGTCTCACTCCCCCATGGCTTCGGCCACCAGGGAGCGGGAATGCGCCTGAGCAAGTCCAGCAAGGTGGTCGGCGTCTCGGTCAACGACATCACCGACCCGGAGCTGTTGGACATCTCGGGCAACGCCGCGCTGAACGGCGTGCCGGTGACCGTCACCCAGGACTAGTGGTCAGTGTCGCCCCGCGCCGCCAGGTAGACCGCGCGCACGCCGACCGCTCGTTCCAGCTCCGCCTTGATGTCTGTGAAGAACTGATCGCGGTAGGTGTCGTCGGTGACGGCGTAGACGGTGAAGTACAGGCCTGAGAACGCCGCGAGGAACACCGAGACCTGCAGCAGCTCGACCGACAGGTTGGAGGCCAGCGGGAGCGCGTGCGGCTCTGAGCCGATCCAGGAGTTCTGCACGGGCTTGGTCATGATCACCGCACCGAAGACCACGAAGAACGCGAACACCGACACCGCGAGCAGCACTACCTGAACAGCCTGAGTCACCATCAGGACGAGCAGCAGGTTGGTCCGCTCCAGCCCGTGCACCCGGGTCTGCTCGGTCAGCTTGTGCTGAGTCCTTTGGTCGTCCATGACCGACTGGGCGTACGCCGCCAGCGGGGTTCCGCGACACACCTGGACCACGGTCGCAGCATCGACCTCCCGGTCCACGTGATCGAGCTCCTCGGGCAGCCGTGCGAGCAGGAAGCCGCCGGCGATGCCACTGAACAGCAGAACGGTCACCCACAGCACTGCACCGTCGAGAGTCGCGGAGACCTGCCACACCTCGGCGTTGACGAAGAGGAACGTCATGAAGAGCAAGAGCAACGGCAGGGCCCGGGTGATCATCGGAAAGAGCATGCGCAGGCTGCGCATAGTGCGACCGATTGCCCACTTGGCGATCGGCCAGGCTCCCAGTCGTCGTCCCGAGTAGCTCGCAGCGACGAGTCCGGTCAGCGTCACCATCGTCGCCGGCGCGAGGCTCACCTCATCGGCGAGCAGGGCCAGTACGACGCCCAGGGCCAGCGCTGCGAGTGCGATCAGGGCCACGCCCACCAGGGTCTGCCTGCTGTGCAGCGCCTTGTGGGCGGCAATCCGGCGCTCAGGCACGAACCATGGCAGCCCGTGATCCACGAACCATTGGTCGGCATCGGGGCCCGCGCCCGGGATCATCGCCTGGGTGGTCATCCGAGCCCCAGCACCTCACGGGTGCGTACGACGTCCTTGGTCATGCTCTCGACCAGTCCCTCGACGCCGTCGAACCTCACCATCCCCCGGATCCGGGCGACGAAGGACACCTCCACCAGCTCGTCGTAGAGCTCGAGGTCGGTGCGGTCCAGCACGTAGGCCTCCACTCGTCGCTCCCGATCTCCGGCGAAGGTCGGGTTGGTGCCCACGCTGATCGCCGCAGGCATCGGCTCGCCGCTGGCCTGGCCGGTGCTGCTGTCGAGAACGGTCAGCCACCCGGCGTACACCCCGTCCGCGGGAGCGGCGAGCCCACGCGTGGGCACGTTGGCCGTGGGGAATCCGAGGTCACGACCCCGGCGCTCGCCGCGGACGACGGTGCCCACCACTGAGTACGGACGTCCGAGCGCCTCCGCCGCACCCTCGACGTCACCACCGGCGAGGCAGGTGCGCACGTAGGTCGAGGACCAAACCTGGGGTCCGCCGTCGAGCGCCACCCCATCGACCCGGAAGTCCCGCGACCGGCCGGCGTCCGTCAGCATGGCGACGTCACCGGCGGCCTTCGCGCCGAACCGGAAGTTGCCGCCGACGACGACGGCGCTGGCGTGCAGGGCGCCGACGATCACGCGGTCCACGAACTCCTCCGGGCTCCAGGCGGCGATCTCGCGCGAGAACGGGATCACGAAGATGTCGTCGACGCCGGCCTCGGCCAGCAGGTGGCAGCGCCGTTCGAGGTCGGTCAGCGCCAGCGGTGCATGCTCGGGGCGGAGTACGGCAATCGGGTGCGGGTCGAAGGTCACTGCGACCACGCGCAACCCATCTGCCTCCGCGACCTCCCGGGCTCGGGCGATCACGTGCCGGTGGCCGAGATGGACCCCGTCGAAGTTGCCGATGACCACGACCGTGCGACCGAGTTCGGTCGGCACGTCATCGAGGGAACGCCAGACTCGCACGGCGTGAACCTTACTGGCGCAGGGTCAGACGAAGACCGCGACCGCCTTGGCCCAAGGGCCGGCAGAGGGATCGGTCGGCTCGCGGACCTGCTCGTAGAGCGCCAGGAACTCCCCGTCGGGGGCGAACATGGCGACCGCGCCCGCCGCCTGGAGGTCCACCGACAGCTTGCGGCCGAAGCGCACGTCTGCTGCCGCCGCCTCGTCGAGGTCGTACGACGGGAAACCGATCCGGGCCGCCTCATCGATCGGCAGCGTCTCCAGTTCGTCCCGCAGCTGCTCGAGGGTGCGGGCGACGCCGAGCCCGAACGGCCCGACCGCCGTACGCCGCAGCGCAGTGATGTGTCCGCCAGTGCCCAGAAGCTCGCCCAGGTCGCGGGCGATCGCGCGGATGTAGGTGCCGCTCGAGCATCGCACCGAGACGTCGATGTCGACAGTGTCGTCGCCGAGCCGGATCTGGTGCACCTCGATCGAGTCGACCCTGACTCGCCGGGCGGCGAGCTCGACCTGCTCCCCCGCGCGCACCCGCTCGTAGGCGCGACGGCCGTCGACCTTGACGGCAGAGACGGCCGAGGGCACCTGGTCGAACACACCCACGAGCTCGCTGAGCTCGTTGATCACCTGCTCCTCGGTGATCTTGCCGGTGGCGCCAGTTGCGATCACCTCCCCCTCGGCATCGTCCGTCGTCGTGGAGGACCCCAGTCGGAGCGTGGCGTCGTACGCCTTGTCTGTGAGCTGCAGGTGGCCGAGCAGCCGGGTGGCCCGGGCCACGCCGAGCACGAGTACGCCGGTCGCCATCGGGTCAAGGGTGCCGGCATGGCCGACCTTGCGGGTGCCGGCCAGTCGGCGTACCTGGGCAACCACGTCGTGCGAGGTGAGCCCCGCGGGCTTGTCCACGACGACGAGGCCGGACAGGTGGCCGTGATCAGGCCTGGCGGGGCTCACTCGTCGTCGAGGTCCGGGTCGCCGGCCTCACGCGGTTTCTTGTACGGGTCGGGCTCCCCGGCGTACGCCCCGGCGTTGGCCGACTGCGCGGCAGCGGCGTCGGACTCGCGGACCCGCTCGAGCAGGTCGTCGATGTGCCGTGCGGTCTCGGGCAGCGCATCGTGGATGAAGTCCAGCGTCGGCACGTGCCGCATGCCCAGCTGCTTGCCGACCTCGGACCGGATCAGTCCCTTGGCCGAAGCAAGAGCAGCCGCGGTGCCCTCGAGGTCCTCGTCAGCCCCGAGAACGGTGTAGAAGACGCTGGCCTGCAGGGTGTCACCGGAGACGCGGACGTCCGTGACGGTCACGAAGCCCAGCCGCGGGTCCTTGACCCGGCGCTCCAGCATCTCCGCGACGATCACCTTGATCCGGTCGGCGATCTTCCGGACGCGTGGGTTGCTCATCGGCTCTCCCTTCCTCCTGCAGGTTTCACAAGGGACCCAGTGAAACTGCCACTTACCGTGCGAAGTTTCGGCCGGGAAGTGGTGGTTTCACTGGGGACCCAGTGAAACCACCACCCCACTCCGGCCGGCCAGGCGCCCCACAAGGGGGGCCCGATCGGGCTCAGGACCTCGGGATCTCCTTCATCTCGAACGCCTCGACGACGTCGCCTTCCTTGATGTCGTTGAAGCCACGCAGGACCAGACCGCACTCGAAGCCCTCGCGGACCTCGGCGGCATCGTCCTTCTCGCGCTTCAGCGACGACAGGTCGAGGCTGTCGGCAACGACCGCGCCGTCGCGGATCAGGCGCACCTTGGCGTTGCGGCGGATCAGGCCACTGGTGACCATGCAACCGGCGATGTTGCCGATCTTGGAGCTGCGGAAGATCGCGCGGATCTCCGCCTGCCCCAGGGTCTGCTCCTCGAACTCGGGCTTGAGCATGCCCTTCAGTGCGGCCTCGATCTCCTCGATGGCCTGGTAGATCACCGAGTAGTAGCGGATCTCGACACCCTCGCGCTCGGCCATCTCGGTGGCCTTGCCCTGCGGACGCACGTTGAAGCCGATGATGATCGCGTCGGAGGCAGCAGCCAGGTCGACGTTGGTCTCGGTGATCGCACCGACGCCGCGGTCGATCACGCGCAACGACACCTCGTCGCCCACGTCGATCTTGGCCAGCGAGTCCTCGAGGGCCTCGACCGAACCGGAGACGTCTCCCTTCAGGATGAGGTTGAGCTCCTGACTCTCGCCCTTCTCCATGGAGGCCATGAAGTCCTCGAGGCTGCGACGGACGCGACGCTTGGCCTGCATGGCCGCACGCTCGCGCGCCTCGCGCTTCTCCGCGATCTGACGGGCGATCCGGTCGTCCTCGACCACGATGAAGTTCTGGCCAGCTCCGGGGACACCGGAGAGACCGAGCACCATCGCGGGACGGGACGGGTCGGCGACCTCGATGTTCTCGCCGTGCTCGTCGAGCATGGCGCGCACCCGGCCGTACGCCGGACCCGCCACGATCGAGTCGCCCACACGGAGCGTCCCGCGCTGGACGAGGATCGTCGCCACGGGTCCACGACCACGGTCCAGGTGCGCCTCGATGATGAGACCCTGGGCGTCCTGGTCGGGGTTGGCCCGCAGGTCGAGCGAGGCGTCGGCAGTCAGCACGACCGCCTCGAGCAGCTTGTCGAGGTTCAGCTGGGACTTGGCCGAGACGTCGACGAACATGACGTCGCCGCCGTACTCCTCTGGCACCAGGCCGTACTCGGTGAGCTGGCCGCGGACCTTGGTCGGGTCCGAGTCCGGCTTGTCGATCTTGTTGACCGCCACCACGATCGGCACGTTCGCGGCCTTGGCGTGGTTCAGCGCCTCCACCGTCTGCGGCATCACACCGTCATCGGCGGCCACGACGAGCACCGCGATGTCGGTCGCCTGAGCACCGCGAGCACGCATGGCGGTGAACGCCTCGTGACCCGGGGTGTCGATCAGGGTGATGCGTCGTTCGGTGCCGTCTACCTCGGTGTGCACCTGGTAGGCACCGATGTGCTGGGTGATCCCACCGGCTTCCTTGTCGACGACGTTCGCCGTACGCAGCGCGTCGAGGAGCTTGGTCTTTCCGTGGTCGACGTGACCCATGACGGTCACGACCGGCGGACGGGCCTCGAGCATGTCCTCGTCACCCTCGTCGGACCCGAACTGCAGGTCGAAGGAGTCGAGCAGCTCACGGTCCTCGTCCTCGGGCGAGACGACCTCGACGGTGTAGTTGAGCTCCTCACCGAGCAGCTGCAGCGTCGCGTCGTTGACCGACTCGGTGGCAGTGACCATCTCACCGAGGTGGAACAGCATCTGCACCAGCGAGGCTGGGTCGACGCTGATCTTCTCGGCGAAGTCGGTCAGGGACGCACCCCGGGCCAGGCGAACGGTCTCGCCGTTGCCCTTGCGGACGCGCATGCCGCCGATCGTGGGGGCTTCCATCTGCTCGAACTCTTGGCGACGCGCGCGCTTGGACTTGCGTCCGCGGCGCGAGGGGCCACCCGGACGACCGAATGCGCCCTGCGTGCTGCCGCGCTGACCCGGGCGACCTCGGCCCGGACCACCGGGACGTCCGCCGGGCGCGCCACCAGGACCACCGGGGCCGCCACCCATGCCGGGTGCGCCACCGGGGCCGCCGCCAAAGCCACCACCACGACTCGGGGCGCCGCCACGGGCGGGGGCTCCGCCTCGTCCGCCGCCAGGCCCACCACTGGGACCTCCGGGACCGCGGCCGCCGGGGCCGCCGGGGCCTCGCTGACCACCGGGGCCGCCACCGAAGGCAGCCGGGGACTTGGGCATCATCGCCGGGTTGGGTCGGGGCATGCCGTCGCGACCTGCTGGAGGTCGGGGCGGGCGCTGGTCGCCCGCACCGGTGCCGGCACCAGGAGCGGTGCCCGGCTGGGGGGCGGGCCGGCTACCCATGCCCTGGGTCGAGGAGAACGGGTTGTTGCCCGGGCGCGGGGCACCGGGACGGGCCGGACGCGGACCTGGCTTGAAGCCGGATCCCTCGCTCGCGGCGGGTGCGGCGTCGGCTTCGCCACCGTCGGTGTCCGACTCGGTGGCGTGCTCCGCGTGAGCGTCCACTTCAGACTGCGGCGCGTCGTCCTCGGCCTCGGCCGGGGGCGCCTCGGCCACGGCGCGCGGCCGCGGGCCTGGCTTGAAGCGGGGTGCCGACTCCTCGGCAGCGGGCTCCTCCGCCGCAGGCTGCTCTGCCTCTGGCTGGGCGGCCGGAGCCTCGGCCTCGACCGGCTGGGCGGCGGCCTTCTTGGCAGGCGCCTTCTTGGCCGCCTTCTTGGCCGCCTTCGCCTCGGCCTGGGCAAGCAGGTCAGCGCCGTACTTGTCTTCGAACTTCTTCTCGACGGGGGGCTCCACCGTCGAGCTGGGTGCCTTCACGAACTCACCCAGGTCGTTCAACATCTTCAGGACGTCCTTCGACGGGACGTCGTACTTCTTGGCGAGTTCATGGACTCGGACCTTGGCCACGTGGTTCCTCCTGGTCCGAATCCCTGCCTTTCACAGAAGGGAAGCTACGGACCGCTAGTTGATGTGCATGCTCATCGCGCTGTACTCATCGCGAGGGGTCTCATCGCAGGCTCATGAGCTGATGCTCCAGTTCTTGTAGGTACTGACTAAGTCTGTTCTTGTTCGGCCTGTTCTCGATCTGCCTGTTCTCGATCTGCCTGTGTTCGATCTGGCTGTTCTTGATCTAGCTGCCGAAGGTGCTCCCTCAACCGCTCGAGGCTCAGCGCCCCCCTGACCTCGGCATCATGCCGCAGGGCCCGGGCGAAGGCACGTTTGCGCTCGGCGAGTGCAAGACATTCGAGCGTCGGGTGCAGATGCGCCCCACGACCGGATGCGGTGCCACTCGGGTCGGGTACGGCGAACCAGGATCCAGGTTGCGATCCTTCGTGGCTCTCCGCGTCCGTCCCTGCGACGATCCGCAGCAACTCACGCTTGGCGACTCGTTCCCGGCAGCCGATGCACGTGCGGACGGGACCGTCCGTGCGCGTCGAGCTGTCGAGTTGTGGAACCACCGGCCAACACTCTACCGGGGACCGGCCGCTAAGCCGAACTCGTAGTCTCTGGTGCCATGGCATCCTTCCTCGACGACTTCGACGGTCAGGACCTCGACACATCGGTTTGGCTCCCTCACTACCTGCCCGGCTGGAGCTCGCTCGAGCAGACCCGCGCGTCGTACCGGCTGGCCGATTCCTGCCTCATCCTCGACCTCACGCCGGGTGCCGGCCACTGGTGCCCCGAGGACCACGATCCGCCTCTGCGGATCTCTGGCATCCAGTCCGGCAACTTCTCCGGCCCGGTCGGCAGCACCCAGGGCCAGCAACCATTCCGCGACGGACTGACGGTCAAGGAGGCGCAGGAGCGCTTCGAGGGGTACCTGCCGTCAGGCGGCCATCTGGAGATCCGCTGCCGGATGGTGCTTTCTCCGCGCTCCATGGGAGCGCTGTGGCTGGCCGGCTTCGATGACCGGCCGGAGCGGGCCGGCGAGATCTGCGTGACCGAGGTGTTCGGCAAGGACGTCTTGCCGGGCGAGTCGGCCGAGGTGGGGGTCGGGCACAAGCAGATCCGGGACCCCGGCCTGGCCCAGGACTTCGCTGCCCCGCGCCTGGAGATCGACGTGGCTGACTTCCAGACCTATGCGGTCGACTGGGACGCACACGAGTCCATGTTCTCGGTGAACGGCGAGGAAGTACGCCGCTGCACCAACCCGCCGACGTACCCGATGCAGCTGATGCTCGGGGTCTTCGACTTCCCCGAGTGGAGCACCGGCGACGACGACCACCTGGTCCCCGAGCTCGTGGTGGACCGGATCAGCGGCAGCTGAGCAGTCAATCGGCCGGCAGCGGCGGCGCGATCGGCGCCTCGTCGGAGCGGATGTCGATCCGCCACCCGGTCATGCGCGCGGCCAGGCGGGCGTTCTGGCCCTCCTTGCCGATCGCGAGCGAGAGCTGGAAGTCCGGAACCACGACCCGCGCCGAGCGGGAGGCCTCGTCGACCACGGTCACACTCGACACCCGGGCCGGGCTCAAGGCGTTGCCGACCAGGGTCGCCGGGTCGTCGGACCAGTCGATGATGTCGATCTTCTCGCCGTGCAGCTCGTTCATCACGGCCCGCACGCGCTGGCCCATCGGACCGATGCAGGAACCCTTGGCGTTGACTCCGGGAACGTTGGACTTCACCGCGATCTTGGTGCGGTGGCCGGCCTCTCGCGCGATGCCGCAGATCTCGACGGTGCCGTCGGCGATCTCAGGAACCTCGAGGGCGAAGAGCTTCTTGACCAGGCTGGGGTGGGTGCGCGAGAGCATCACCTGAGGACCGCGCATACCCTTGCGCACGCTGATCACCAGGCACTTGATCCTGGTGCCGTGCGAGTAGTCCTCGCCGGGCACCCGCTCTCCCGACGGCAGCAGGGCCTCGAGCTTGCCGAGGTCGACCATCACGTCGTCGGGGTTGCGACCCTGCTGGATCAAGCCGGAGACGATGTCACCCTCCTTGCCGGAGAACTCCCCGAACTTCCGCTCGTCCTCGGCGTCGCGCAGACGCTGCAGCATGATCTGCTTGGCAGTCGTCGCAGCGATCCGGCCGAACCCCTCCGGGGTGTCCTCGTACTCACCGACGACGTTGCCCTCCTCGTCGATCTCCTGCGCCATCACCGTGACATGCCCCGTCTTGCGGTCCAGGGCGACGCGGGCGTTCTCCTGGCCGTCGTGGGACTTGTGGTAGGCCGTCAGCAGGGCCTGCTCGATGGCCTCGACCAGCACCTCGAAGGAGATCTCCTTCTCCCGCTCCAGCATGCGCAGGATGCTCATGTCGATGTCCATCACCCGTGCTCCTTCTTGAACTCGATCTGGATCTTGGCCTTCCGGACCTCGGCGTACTCCACGCGTCGCTCGGTGCCTTCGACGTCGAGGAGGGCACCGGCCTCGTCGCTTTCGGTGATCCGGCCGGTCAGCGGCTCTCCCTCGCGGAAGGTCACCGTGACCAGGCGGCCCGTGTTTCGGCGCCAGTGGCGCGGCAGGGTGAGGGGTCGTCCGACACCGGGTGAGGACACTTCGAGGGTGTAGGCCTGCTGGCCCATCAGGTTGGTGTCGTCCAGAACGCGGGAGACCTCGCGCGTGGCGTCGGCGATGTCGTCCATCGTGACGCCGCCGTCCTTGTCGATGGCCACCCGGAGGATGCGACGCTTGCCGGCGCTGGAGAGGTCGACAGCCTCGAGGTCGAGCCCCAGGTCGCCGATCGGGCTGGTCAACTCCTCAGCGAGGCGATCTCTGGTGTCCGTCGCGGCCATGGCTCCAGACCTCCCTGCTGTGCTGTTGTGTTGATCTCAACACTAACGCGACGACCAACCGGACCAGACGAACCGAGCCGTGCCCTGCAGGGCGCGTCGTGCGGCCTAGGATTCGGGCGTGGTCGACTTCCCCGCTTCTGGCACCCAGGGGCTTCTCTCCAGACGCTCGCTGCTCAGAGCCGGCGCGGCGGGGATGGCCGGAGTCTTCGTGAGCGGGTGCGACGCGAACAGCTCCGCCGAAGAGGACACCCCGGAGCCCGCGGCCGAGCTGGCACCTGACGTCGCGGTGGCGACCACTGCCCTGGCCGAGATCCGGGCTGTGCGAGTTGCGGTCGCCAGCACCCGGGCCCGCTTCCCCGCCCAGTCGCAGCTGGCATCGCTGGTGGAGACGCACCAGGCACACGAGGAGTCGCTCGCGGATGCAGTCCCTGCGCGAGCGCGCTCCTCGGCCACGCCCGCGCCGTACGTCGTCCCGCGCCAGCGGGAGGCCGCGCTCCGCAAGCTCGCGACGACGGAGCAGCGCCTGCACGACACACTGGACGGACTCGCCATACGCGCGCAGAGCGGCGACTTCGCCCGCCTCCTCGCCAGCATGGGAGCCGCGGTCAGCCAACACCTGGCGGTGTGGTCCTCATGACCCCGGTCCAGGCGTTGCAGAAGGCGCTCGCCGCAGAGCACGCGGCCGTTCACCTCTACGGACTGCTCGGCGCCCAGTCCTCGAAGTCCCGGCAGCCGTCGTTGTTCGCCAGGCTCTCGCAGTCCTACGAGATCCACCGCGCCTCGCGAGACCAGCTGACGGTGCTCATCAGCGACAAGGGGACCGACCCGGTCGCCGCCGAGGTGGACTATGAGGTCCCGGGGCGCACCACCACACCCGGCCAGATCGAGGCTGTCGCCCGAACCATCGAGCGGCGGGTGACCCGCACCTACGGGGAACTGGTCGCCAACACCGCGGGTGGTGACCGGCGCTGGGCCATCACTGCGCTCGATGCCAGTGCGGTGCGCGAGGTGTCGTTCGGTGCCTCGCCGAGCAACTTCCCGGGGCTGGGCTGAACGGGGCTGGGCTGAACGGGGCTGGGCTGAACGGGGCTGGGCTGAACGGGGCTGGGCTGACTCACTGCTCGCCTCGTCGTGGCTGATCCGCGAACGCGGCGCCGAACGCCTCGCACTGGCGACGCATGATCTCGCGCATGGACGTGCCCCGCGGTACGCCGTAGACGGTGCCCGGGAAGTCGAGTGGCTCCTGGGCCTGCCACAGCTCGTCGTGGCGGTCGGGCGAGAACAGCTCGGCGGGACGCCCGGCGGCTATCCAGCCGATCGGCACCACCGTGCCCGGCGGCAGCTCGGAGTTGACGTGCAGCACGCTGTTGATGCGCAGCTCGGACCCGGCACCGGCACGCGAGCCCGGGAACATCGACACACCGGTTGCGACGAACACCTCGTCCTCGATCGTGGTGCCGTTCAGGTGGGTGTGCGGTCCGATCAGCACCGAGTCGCCCACGTCGAGAGGATGGTCAGCGCGTCCCCGGAGCAGGGCGTGCTCCATCACGAGGACGTCGGAGCCGATGACCACCGGCCCGAGGTCGCCGGTGATGACCGCACCGGCGAGCACCCGCGATCGAGGGCCGATCGTGACCTCACCGGTGACCACGGCTGACGGGGCTACCCACGCTTCAGAATGTGTATGGGGCATGAACGCAGGCTATGCGGCCCGGATGGTCACGGTCCTCAGTCCGTCGAGTCGCGAACTCGCTCTCGCGCGGCAGCCACCAGGGCTCGGTAGTCGGGCCTGAACGGCTCAACGAGTTCTGACTCCAACATCGCTTCCAAGTTCCAAAGAACTCGCTGCTCAGCTTGATCCTCGAACTCGTACTCACGTTTGTTGAAGTTGCCCAGCCACTCGAACAGCACCAGAGCTTCGTCTTGGGTGAGTGGCAGTTCTATGTGTTCACCGGCGGAGTCGTCGCTCATCGCGACATCATGCCCTTACGGAGAAACCCGCCTTTCGATGGACGCGCGGATCGCGGCTGGATGACCACGCCTCTTGAGGCAGCGGCCCGTCGCATACTGCTGCGAGTGGGGGGCCATGACGCTGCGGGCTCTGAGAGTCGGGGCGGGCGTGCTTCTGGGCGCGTCCGGCGGACTGATGTACGCCGCCTCGTGGCAGCGCTGGGCCGGTGCCTGCCCATGGGGCGACGTCGAAGGCCCGCTGTGCAGCAGCCGCCAGAACCATCTTTACGATTTCGTGGCACCCGGCGCCCCGTGGGAGCCCGTGGGCGATGCCGCGCAGCTGGCCGGGTGGTCGCTGCTGGTCCTCGCGCTCGCTTTTGTGCTGCTGCCGTGGGCCCTCACCGGCCGCCGGCCGGGCGTCGTCTCCGCTGCGGCATTGGTCGCTGCGGTGCTGGCCCTGGGGGCAGTGGGCGTCGCCACCATTCGTTCCGGACTCACCGGCGGCGTCGTACACCCGATCTCTGAGGACCTGGCCCTGTACGCGTGGGCCTTGGTGCCCCCGGTCCTGCTGGTTCGATTCGCGGTCGCGGCCCGCGGGTGGGCTCTGGCCGCGGCGGTCTGGCTCTTCCTTGCCACTCCGCTCGTGGCTGCATTTTCATACGCGGTGGGGCCCTACGACGCGCGGCCCTGGTGGGAGGCGATCTCTGGTGTGCTCACGGCGACGGCTGGCCTGTGCTTGCTGGGGGCTGCCCCGTTCAGCAGTCGATCCCGGACGCACGAGAGTGTCGTCACCCTGGCCTCCCCGTCCCCCACGGGGCGGATTGCGTCCTCCGGCTAGCAGGTCCACGGTGCCTTCGCCGTGCTGAAGCTCCGCGACTAGCCGCAGCATCTGCACCCCGGTCTCCAGCTGGCGCCGGCGCAGCACCTCGACCTCGTCAAGGCCCACGCTCCGAGAGATCTGCCCCTGCACCGTCATGGGCCAATTCAAGCACCAACCACTGACAGCAATCGGTCGAGATTCACCTGCTGTGGAAGGGAATTCTCGATTGTCTCATTGCGGGTGTCTCATTGCGGGGTCGTCGTGGTCTCGACTGGTCTCTCGCTGCGTTCGCTGCACGATCACCTACGGCACGGGCCGCACGGGACCGCGGAATCCGATCTGCGGAGTCTGTCATGCACCTGGTGCGTGCAGGACTCCGCTGACCGGGTTGTCCGTGCACGATAGACCAGCTGATGGTCTGGGCTGCTCGACCACCTATGGGTCGGCGTGTGGGCTGATCGCTCGCTTCGCTCGCTGCTCGACCACCTATGGCCGGCGGCGTGGAAACCGCGGACGTCAAGGCAGATCGGGATCCGGGTGGTCGGCCAAGAACCTGCGGGGTTCTCCCCGTCTATCCCGGTGTCGGACGTCCAGAACACGATCTCCCCGGTCCTAGGATCGATGAGCCAGAGGTGCTCAAAGTCGGTTTGATCCGACAGCGCCATTGCGATTTGGTCTACGTCGAGCTTCCCCAGGTCGAGCATCGGACCAGCGTAGGCGACCCGGTCGTCAGTCCTAGCTCCTAGTGTGGTCGTTCCGACCAGGCCGCGAGACTGAGGAGTCGTCCATGACCGAGTTCGTCACCACCAGCAACGGCGACCAGGTCGCCTACGACCTGTACGGCTCTGGCCCTGGGCTGATCTTCGTCGCGGGAGCCGGCCCCTTCCGGGCGATCGACCCGGCCACAACTGAGACGGCGGAGATCGCTGCTGATCTGGGCGTCACCGCGATCGTCTACGACCGGCTCGGCCGCGGTGAGAGCGAGGCGGAGGAGCGGATCGGTCTCGAGCGGGAGGTCGCTGCGCTGGCTGCTCTGATCGAGGTTGCGGGCGGGAGCGCGGTGCTGTGCGGCTACTCGTCGGGGTGCTCGATCTCGCTCGCCGCGGCGGCAGCTGGACTGCCTGTGAACGGGTTGGCGCTCTGGGAAGCGCCGCTGGGGCCGCCGGGCGGGGGCGGGCAGGAGTGGGCCGACGAGGTCGGCCGGCGCCTGGACAGCGGGGATGCCGAGGGCGCCGTCGAGCAGTACATGAACGACATGCCGCCCGACTTCCTCGAGGGCTTGAAGCAGTCGCCGATGTGGCAGCAGTTCATCGTGCAGGCGCAGAGTCTTCGTCCTGACGGCGAGTCGCTCGCCTGGGCGGAGTCGGCTCCGCACGCGGAGCTGTTCCGCGACATCCGGGTACCGGTGCTGGCGATGGTGGGCGAGGAGACGTTCGATGTGATGCCCATCGCGGCCGGGTTCATCGTGGACGCGATCCCTGGCGCGACCCAGAAGCGGATGCCCGGGGCCAACCACAGCTACGAGCCCAAGCCGATGGCCAGTGAGCTGGCCTCCTTCGTCAAGGACACCTGTGCGGCCCCACGTGGGTGAGAGCAATCCTCCGGTCACTGAAGCCTGGAGTCACCTTGTTCCCGACTGTCGGTCGACCGCGTAGATCTCGACCCGGGGCGCCGGAAAGCCTGCTCGTTGCAGCTCCGTCTCGAACGTCGGGTCAGCCATGAACGCCTCGAGGAGGTCGGCGGACTCCCAGATGTCCGTGATGGTGAGTCCGGTCGCAGTTCGAGCGGCCACATGAGAGATGAGCCCGGTAGTCGGCATGTCGCCAGTCGCTTCGTCCATCTCGTCGTACATCTTGAGCAACGTGTCGGGATCGCCGTCGAGGTTGATGATCGCTAGCACAGTCATGATCCTGTTTCCTTCCAGTGCGCAGTTCCTGCCGCTTTGACAGACTAAGTATTAGACAGGTATCCTGTATAACAGGAACCCTGTGGAAAGGCAACCCGTTGATCGACGAGGGCAGTACGCCGCGCCACAACTTGGCGGTGTTGCTCGAGCTTGCCTACAAGAAGCTCGACGCTGCATTGATTGCACAACTGCGCGCCAACGGGTACGCCGACTTGAGGCCGGCGCACAGCCAGGTGTTCGGCGCGATCCCTGCGGAGGGAGCACGGGTCGGTGAGATGGCCGCACAGGCCGGCATCACGCAGCAGTCCATGAGCGAGCTGGTCGACAGCCTGGAACGCCTGGGGTACCTCGAGCGACGCCCCGATCCCAGGGACCGACGGGCGCGGATCATCGTCTTCACCGAGCGTGGCTGGAAGGCGGTCCGTGCTGGCATCGCGACCGTCGACTCGATCGAGCAGGATTGGGCCAAGCGCATAGGTGCCAAGCAGGTCGCTGCCGTGCGGAAGGCCCTCGAGGTCATCGCACTCAGCGACGACGACGCGGACTGACCCCAAGCTCGTCGCTGTTGGTGAAGAACGGGTGCTAGCGCCACCATCGCCGAGGATGCCTGGGTCCCGGTGCACTACTCCGGCGCCGTCCTCGATCCCGACAACCGGGAGTGATCTCCGACGCCGAACCGAGTTTGGAAACGCTGGGCAGACCAGCGAAGCAGTCATGCCCAGACACCCCGAGACCCCGCAGGACCCAGATCAGGCTCACTGGCCGAGCCGCTCTGCGGACACCGGCTAAGGCCGTCGATGGCGATACAGGTGGAGGGTGGCGACCACGAACGCACAACCCAGAACCACGGGAGAGGATGCCCAGGAGACTGCCCTCGATCCCCGTGAGCCGATCCACGAGGACGAGCGGGACCACGCCCGCGGCGGCGACGAGAGCGAAGATGAGAAGCGCCAGGGAGATCTCGACCGTCACCTTGTCGCGCTGCTCCTGGCTCCGCATGTGTCCATGATGCACGGTCGTCGCTGCTGGGTTCGGGTGGCTCGAAAGCGTCAGTCGACCAAGGTGGTCTTTGGTCGTACGACGCAGAACTCATTGCCCTCGGGGTCCGCGAGCACATCCCAGGACTCCGGGCCGGTCTGCCCGACGTCGACGCGACGAGCGCCGAGGCCGATCAACCGCTCGATCTCGGAGTCGCGGTCATCGGCTGTCGTGGTCAGGTCAAGGTGCACACGGTTCTTGACGGTCTTGCGTGTCTGGCCGGCCGGCATCAGGCACAGGCCCACCGGTGCGTCGGCGCTCGGTCCGATGACCACCTCCCGCTCGCGGGCGGACAGCACCGGCCAGCCCAGGGCCACGGACCAGAACCGGGCGAGCATCGGCAAGTCGTGGGAATCGATCACGATGTGGTGCAGGCGAAGCGGCATGCCGCTCAGTATCACCAGCGCGGGGTTGAGCGCGGAGGCCGGCTTGAGCGGACTTTCCCGAAAGCACGAGCCGAGCACGCCAGACGGCCCACACTGAGGACGTGCCCCCACCCGACGCGAGTCCCAGCGAGCAGTACACAGTCAACCCGGTAGACGGGCTCTGGATGATGGGTCTCTGGGCAATGTTTTGGCAGCTGGTGGTGGGCGCCATGGTGACGGTGAGTTTCCATCTTTCCCCGCCGGGCTCAGATCCGGGTCCTGTGGAGAGAGTGTTCAGCTTCGTGATCCCCGTAGCCGTCGGGATCCTGATAGGTGCAACGATGCGCGACCTCAGCTGGCGCCGAATGGTTCAGCGACATGTGGAGGCCGTGCATCCCGGCTCGGTCGTTCCGAGCACGCCGCCCCCGAAGGTCTAGTGTCTCGACCAGGTTCGCTCAGAGTCGGTCGAGCAGGTCCGGGATCTCGGCGAGCTCGTGCGCCACCGCGTCGGGATCGCCCTCGGAGTGACCGACCTGTTCGACCGGGATGTCGCTGTGCGGGATGTGAATCGCCTTCAGGCCAGCGTTGTGCGCACCCCAGATGTCGTCGTAGAGCCGGTCGCCGACGTACACGCAACGGCCAGGGTCACTCACATCCACCGCCTTCATCGCAGCGGCGAACGCATCAGGGGACGGCTTCGTCCACGGGATCTCACTGGTGTAGACGTCGCCGTCGATCAGGTCCAGCACCCCGTCACGGCGGAAGAAGTCCTCGTGCCAGGCACGCGGCCAGATGGTGTTCGACAGCACGCCGACCTTGATGCCGCGGCCGCGCAGGGTCTCGAACAGCGGGGCCACGTGCGGGTCGGTCGCGGTGTGCGGCTCCCAGAACTCGCGATAGTGGCTCAGCAGCTCCGGGTCGTGCTCGAGCCCGGCCTCCGTGAACAGATCGGCGACGGTCGAGCTCTGCTGATGGTCGCGGCTGCGCCCCCAGATCACCTGGTTCGCGCGGTGCAACGCCTCGGCGTGCACCTCGAGGTGGTCCTCGGACGCCACCACGGCGTTGGCCAGGGCCAGTGACTCGGCGTGGAAGTCGATGTCATGCCATCGGGTCAGGGTGCCGCCCCAGTCGAAGATCACTGCGTCGATTCGCATGGGAGGACGGTAATGGGCGGGTGGGAGCCGGCGCCAGACATTAATAGAGCACGTGCTCTACTATTGCTGTCATGAGCCGCATCACCGACGCGACGTACACCCTCAGGAATCGCGGGACCGACCTGCGCGTGGAGACCTGGGTCGAGCCCAGTGGCAAGAAGCGGAACCGCGCGCGACTGCTGGTCGACGGCACCGAGGTCGACGAGGGCGCCAGCGAAGAGATCGGGCACGTCGACCTGGGCAAGGACTCCGGCCACCCGACTCACGTGGCCTGGTGGTGGACCGGCCGGGTGGCCCGCTGCGCACTGGTGGAGCCCGGAGAGGGCGACGTACGCCGTCGCAGCGTGCCCTACGCTCCCCCGCCCGGGACGAGAGCAGCGCGAGTGCATGCGTGGGGAGAGGCGCATCCCAACCTGTACGCCGCACGCCACGTCGTCATCAACGTCGTGGGCACGATCATCGCGATCCTCGGGATCGGCGCGATCATCAGCGCCCTCCTCGGCGGGTTGCTGCCAAAGATCGATTTCGGCTGGCTGCCGGACATCGACGCCCCGGAGTGGCTGAAGTACCTCGACCCGGCCCGCTACCTCGCGCCACTCTTCGGCTGGGTGCCGCCGCTGCTCGAGCGACTGTTCGGCTGGATCCCGGACTTCGACATGGGCTGGCTGAAGTACGTCATCGGCTTCCTGGTCGCGGTCTCCATCGCTGTCCGGGAGACCCGTCGGCGCAAACGAGTGGCCCAGGAAGTGCCCGCCGAGGCGGAAGAGCCCAAGTGAGGCCCGAGTGAGGACGGTCGACCCGGTCCGGCACGCGGCCCGGCGCGCCGCGATCCAGGAGGCGGCCGCCGTCGTGTTCGCGGAGAAGGGCTACACCGGGGCGACGACCGCGGAGATCTGCCGAGCCGCAGGCGTCGGGTCGGGGACGCTGTTCCACTACTTCGGCGACAAGCGCTCGATCATGATCTCGATCTTCGCCGACGACCACGCCGCCAACGACGATCTGATCGCGACCCTCGACGAGGACAGGGCACTCGCCGAGATCTGGCGGCTGCTCGACCATCTTTGTGCCGACGTCGCCGACCCCGTTGCCCCGGGCATCGTGGTGGCGATGCTGCAGCTCGCGGTCAGCGACGAGGAGTTCGCCGGCATGCTGGGTGCCGGTGACGAACGGGTGCGGAGCGAGTTCGCACGACTGCTGACCCGGGCAGCCGCCGACGGCAGCATCGACGCCTCAGTTGACCCGGCGAGAGCGGCCCGCTGGCTGCTTGGCCTCGTCGACACCCTGTACCTGATGTGCGGCGACGAGGGTTTCGACGCCGAGGCCGAGGTCGCCGAGCTGCAACGCATCGCCGCGAGGTACGTCGCGGCCCGCGACTGAGCGACTCGTCTCGAAACCTAGCCGCGCACCACCGAGACGAGGTGCTCCACCGCGGCACCGACGGCGACCTCCGTGCGCTCCCCCGACCTGCGGTCCTTGACCTCGACGTTGCCGTCGACCAGTCCACGGCCCACCGTGACGATCGTGGGTACGCCGATCAGCTCGGCATCCTTGAACTTCACGCCCGGGCTGACCTTCGGCCGGTCGTCGTAGATGACCTCGATCCCGGCGGTCTCGAGATCGGTGGCCAGCGCGGCTGCCGCTTCGAAGATCGCGGCATCCTTGCCGGTTGCCACGATGTGTACGTCGGCAGGAGCCACTTCACGCGGCCAGATCAGGCCGAGCTCGTCGTGGTTGTCCTCGGCGATCACCGGGACGGCGCGAGAGACACCGATGCCGTAGGAGCCCATGGTGACGGTGACGAGCTTGCCGTTCTCGTCCAGCACCTTGAGGTCCAGCGCGTCGGCGTATTTCCGCCCGAGCTGGAAGATGTGGCCCATCTCGATGCCACGCTCGGTCTTCAGCACGCCGCCGTGACCCCCCGCCGATGAGCAGAGTGGGCACGGGTCTCCGTCGCGCACCTCGGCGGCCTCGATGGTGCCGTCGGCGACGAAGTCGCGCCCGGCTACCAGGTCCAGGATGTGGCTGCCGTGGACGTTGGCGCCAGTCACCCAGCGGGTGCCCTCGACCACGCGCGGGTCGAGCAGGAATCGAATGCCGGACTCGGACTTCTCCCCCAGCGCCGCGGGACCGATGTAGCCCTTGACCAGCGACGGGTACTTGGCGAACTCGGCCTCGTCCATGGCCTCGATCTCGGTGGGCTCCATCATCCCCTCGAGCCGCTTCTGGTCGACGTCACGATCACCGGGCAGGCCGATCGCCAGCGGCTCACGAGTGCCGTCGGCGTGCTTGAGCACGACCATCACGTTCTTCAGGGTGTCGCCGGCGTGCCAGGGGCGGTCGTCGCGCGGGTACTTCTCGTTGAGGTGGTCGACCAGCGTCTGGATGGTCGGCGTGTCCGGGGTGTCCTCGGCGTGGGCAGCCGGTGTGTCGTCGTACGACACCGGGCCGGGCGGGCGCACCTGCACCGCCTCCACGTTGGCGGCGTAGTCGCACTTCGTGCAGCGCACGTAGGTGTCTTCACCGATCGGGCTGCGCGCGAGGAACTCCTCCGACTTCGAGCCGCCCATCGCTCCGCTGGTGGCCTTGACGATCACGTAGTCGAAGCCGAGCCGGTCGAAGGTCTTGATGTAGGCCTTGCGGTGCGCGGCGTACGACGCATCGAGCCCCTCGTCGCTGACGTCGAAGGAGTAGCTGTCCTTCATCACGAACTCGCGGCCGCGGATCAGCCCGGCGCGGGGCCGCGCCTCGTCGCGGTACTTCGTCTGGATCTGGTAGAGCCAGACCGGCAGATCCTTGTATGACGAGTACAGGTCCTTCACGACGAGGGTGAACATCTCCTCGTGAGTGGGGCCGAGCAGGTAGTCGCCACCTTTGCGGTCCTTGAGCCGGAAGATGCCGTCTCCGTAGTCGGTCCAGCGACCCGTCGCCTCGTAGGGCTCGCGGGGAAGCAGCGCCGGGAACTGCAGCTCCTGGGCGCCGATCGCGTCCATCTCCTCGCGGACGATCTGCTCGACCTTCTTGTAGACGCGCAGGCCGAGGGGCAGCCACGAGTAGATGCCGGGAGCGGCACGGCGGATGTAGCCGGCGCGCACGAGCAGCCGGTGGCTCGGCACCTCGGCATCTACGGGATCCTCGCGGAGGGTGCGGACGAAGAGCCTGGACATACGAAGAATCACCGGGCAAGGCTAGCCGTGAGGGCGCTCGAGAGACGAAGCGGTTTCGACCTGGGACGTCGCTAGTGTCGATCCGTGACAAATCTGAGCCGTCGTCTGGAGCCGGTGCCGTTCGACGACGCCTTGGTGGAACGTGCACGCAGGCTGATGGTCACAAGCCGCGGCGTGCTGGGCATCTGCGGCGCACCCGGGGCCGGCAAGTCCACCCTGGCCGCGCAGCTCGCCTCCCGAATCGGGGAGGCCGCGGTCGTCGTACCTATGGACGGCTTCCACCTGCACGACGACGAGCTCGGCCGGCTCGCACTCAGCGAGCGCAAGGGCGCGCCCGAGACCTTCGACGTCGCCGGGTACGTCGCGCTGCTGGGCAGAATGCGCACCGAGGAAGGAAGCACCGTGTACGCCCCGGGCTTCGACCGGGACCGGGAGCTCGCGGTCGCCGGCGCGATCGCCGTCCGACCGACGCACCGGCTGGTCGTCACGGAGGGCAACTACCTGCTCCACGACGGACCGGGCTGGGAAGCCGTGCGTCCCCTGCTCGACGAGGTGTGGTTCGTGGAGGGAGACGAGGGCATCAGGGTCCAGCGCCTGGTGGAACGGCATGTCGCGCACGGCAAGCCTCTCGAGCTCGCCCGCCGCTGGACCCTGTCCTCCGACCAGGCCAACGCCGACCTCGTGACGCGGACCCGAGGCAGCGCCGACGTCGTGGTGCGCGCCGACTAGCACTCCTCGCAGGACTTCTGGGTCAGAACATCAGCGTCGCGAAGGTGCCGGCCTCCTCGAAGCCTGCTCGGCGGTACGCCGCACGAGCTGGCGCGTTGTGCGCGTTGACGTAGAGCGACACGACTGGGGCGATCTCGCGCAGGCAGATGTCCACCACGGTCGCCATGCCAGCCGAGCCGAAGCCCTGTCCACGCAGCTCGGGGTCGACGTACACACCCTGGATCTGACAGGCGCTCGGCGTCGCGCAGGCCACCTCGGCCTTGAACACCACCCGACCGGCCTCGATACGGGAGAACGACCAACCGCGGCCGATGAGCTGGTTGACTCGCGCGCGGTACAGGTCCTTGCCGCCGTCCAGCTCGGGCGAGAGGCCGACTTCCTCTGTGTACATGGCCACGCACGCGGGGTAGAGGACGTCCGCCTCCTCCTTGGTCGTACGCCGCACGAGCGGGTCGAACGGCGCGGGCGGGGACGAGGTGGCGACCAGGTGCGGCTGGTTCCAGCGGAAGTCGCGGGGACGCGGCCAGTGCTCCTCGAGACCGGCCCAGAGCAGTGCTACCGCCTCCTGAGGACCCACGATCGTGGAGCTCTTCGGTCCGTTCCACGCCGCCCGCTCCACAAACGCCTCGCACGCCGCCGGCGTCGCGTTCACCGGCACCAGGTTCGCGCCGACGTGGCACATCGAGACCAGCCGTTCACTCTCGACGTAGCCCCACATCTCGCCACCGAGCCAGCGGGTGTCGAGCTGGGTGATCCGGGTGCGGTAGTCGGCGAAGACGTTCGTCACAGGGTCGGTGGCGACCAGAGCGAGGGCCTCGGCGACATCGCTGGGGCCCAGCACGCGTATGCACTGGCTCGTCCGGACCACGCCCGGAGCCTACGACACAAGCCCAGCGGTGTTCACCGGTCGGCCGGCCGCCGTGGGTCTACCGTGACCACATGCTCCGACACCGCGCAGGGGTGGGCCGAGCCCGTCAGTTGGGGCGTCCACACTCAGTGGTGCCGGGTCTGCTTCTGGCGTGGCTCCTCACCACACTGGCCGGCTGCGGGAGCACGGGTGAGAACGACAAGGCCGACGAGCCGAGCAAGAGTGCACTGTCGTGCCGCCAGCAGTGGCAGGGTCTCGAGGACGATGTCGAAGGACGCAGCTCGCGGACCAACCCCTCTGCCCTCGCCCCGCGGTGGAACAACGTCGCGGCGACGGTGAGCCACTACTCGACCTCTGCCACGAGCGATGACTGCGGGGAGACGCTGGCAGCCCAGGAGAAGGCAATCGACGACCTCACCGCGTTCGAGGAGAAGCTGGCGCCGTATGACATGGAGGAGCAGCTGGAGCTGGTGCGCTCAGGTGCAGAGGCGTACGCCGCCGCACCCCGCCCGCCGGCACCGACGCCGAGCCCCGCCGGCAAGAAGACCTTGCGTCCGCCCAAGCCGGCCGACATCGCGAAGGCTCTGAGCACACTCACCACGCAGGCACCGCTCGCGACCCAGCAGCAGGGACCGGGATGGCAGCAGGCGCACGTGACCGACCTGGGCGTCGCCACGGCGATTGCGAAGGCGGTCAAGGACCTGGCCTTCCTCTCCACCGAGAGCACGGCCTACCGTGCGTGCACCGCAGCGCTGACCCAGATCCGCACCGCGCTCAGAGCCGGCGCGAGCTGACTGCGAGAAGACTCAGGAGACGCTCACCTGGGCGGAGGTGCCCTCCTCTGCCTCCATGCCCTCCGCGATGCGCATGGCCTCCTCGATCAGGGTCTCCACGATCTGCGACTCGGGGACGGTCTTGATGACCTCGCCCTTGACGAAGATCTGGCCCTTGCCATTGCCCGAGGCGACACCGAGGTCGGCCTCGCGTGCCTCACCGGGACCGTTCACGACGCACCCCATGACGGCGACGCGCAGCGGCACCTCGAGCCCGTCGAGCCCAGCTGTCACCTCGTCGGCCAGCTTGTAGACGTCGACCTGGGCCCGGCCGCACGAGGGGCAGGAGACGATCTCCAGCTTGCGGGGTCGCAGGTTCAGCGACTGCAGGATCTGGATCCCCACCTTGACCTCCTCGACGGGCGGCGCGGACAGGGAGACTCGGATGGTGTCCCCGATGCCCTTGCTGAGCAGCGCGCCGAAGGCTGTCGCCGACTTGATCGTGCCCTGGAACGCCGGGCCGGCCTCGGTGACCCCGAGGTGCAGAGGCCAGTCACCGGCCTCGGCGAGCAGCTCGTAGGCCCGCACCATCACGACCGGGTCGTTGTGCTTGACCGAGATCTTGAAGTCGTGGAAGTCGTGCTCCTCGAAGAGGGACGCCTCCCAGACCGCGGACTCGACCAGCGCCTCGGGGGTCGCCTTGCCGTACTTCTCCATCTGTCGCTTGTCCAGGGACCCTGCGTTGACGCCGATCCGGATGGAGGTGCCGTGGTCCTTGGCCGCCTGGGCGATCTCCTTGATCTGGTCGTCGAACTTCTTGATGTTGCCGGGGTTCACCCGTACGGCGGCGCAGCCCGCCTCGATCGCGGCGAACACGTACTTCGGCTGGAAGTGGATGTCGGCGATGACCGGGATCTGGGACTTCTGGGCGATCGCGGGAAGCGCCAGGGCGTCGTCGGCGGATGGGCAGGCGACGCGCACGATGTCACAACCCGAAGCCGTCAGTTCCGCGATCTGCTGCAGCGTCGAGTTGATGTCCGAGGTCAGCGTGGTGGTCATCGACTGCACCGAGACCGGGTGGTCGCTACCGACGCCGACCTTGCCCACCTGGATCTGGCGGGTCTGCCGACGTTTTGCAAGCACGGGCGGCGGGGCCTCGGGCATGCCGAGCGAAACCGTGGTCATTTCTGTTTCTTCCTTCTCTGTCGGGCTACGTGAGCGAGATCGGCGCCACGATGTCGGCGTAGATCAGCACGAGGCTCATCAGCAGGATGAGACCAGCCATCACGTAGGTGACGGGTAGCAGTTTGGCACTGTCCACGGCACCCGGGTCTGGCCGGTGGAGCAGCTTCGCGACTCGCCTACGGGCCGCCTCGTAGAGCGTCGTCGCGATCCCGCCGCCGTCGAAGGGTGGCAGTGGGACGAGGTTGATCAGACCCAGGAACAGGTTGAGCCCGGCCAGCAGTGCCAGCACCGCGAAGAACCGGTCGGAGACCGAGACCTGGTGCTGCGAGGCCATCTCCCCCGCCACCCGGCCGGCGCCGACCACGCTCATCGGACCCGTCGGGTCACGCTCCTCGAGGCCGACGGACGCGCGGGCGACGTGGTAGAGCTTCACCGGCATCGCCCCGATGGCCTTGATCGTCTCCCAGGTGCCGTTGGCCATCGTGGTGACCACGAAGCCGACATCCTGCCGCTCGTTGGCCACGCTCGGCACCACACCGAGGAACCCCGCCTTGGTGATGCGCTCCGGGTTGTCCGGGTCCAGACGCGGTGAGACCACCGTCCGCGGTGACAGCGTGACCTCGGCCCCGTCCCTCTCCACGACGACGGACGCGGTCTTGTCCCCGTTCGCGCGAATCTCCCGCTGGATCTGCTTCCAGCCCGTCACTGCGGTTCCGTTGAACTCGACGATGCGGTCACCGGGCTCGAACCCAGCCTCCTTTGCAGGCGCGATGGGGTCGTCGGAGCGGCACTCGCGGGTCGGCTTGTCGAGGTTGGCCTTGGTCACGGCGATCACGCACTGCGACACCGCGTCGACTGTCGTGGTCGGCGTCGCCACGCCGTGTCCCATGAAGACGACACCGAACAGGAGGAACGCGAGGATCAGGTTGATCATCACTCCTGAGCCCATGATCACGACCCGCTGCCACCAGGGCTTGTTGTAGAACAGCCGGTCGTGGTCCGCCTCGTCCACGAGCTCGTACTCCGCCGAGCGGGCGTCGTCCATGAGCTGGGCGAACATCCCGGTGTTGGTCTTGCGGACCTTGCCGGGGTCCTGGTTTGGAGCAGGCGGCAGCATCCCGACGAGCTTGCAGTAGCCACCGAGCGGGATCGCCTTGAGGCCGTACTCGGTCTCACCCCGCTGCCGGGACCACAGCGTGCGGCCGAAGCCGACGAAGAACTGGGTCACCTTGACGTTGAACAGCTTGCCGGGGACGAGGTGCCCCATCTCGTGCAGCCCGACGGAGACGAGCACGCCGACCACGAACAGCAGCACACCGAGCGTGTACATGAGCACGGTCATCTGGCGGGATCCTTCAGCTCGTTCAGGGTCTGCGCGCGCGCCCAGGCATCCGCGGCCAGCACGTCGTCGACAGTGAGATCTCGCTCAAAGCGTACGTCGTGGGCGCTGAGCACCTTTCCCACCGTGTCGACGATGTCGACGAAGGCCAGGCCACCCGTCCGGAACGCCTCGACGCAGATCTCGTTGGCGGCGTTGTAGACCGCCGGCGCGGTGCCACCCAGCTTCCCAGCCTCCCGGGCCAGTCGTACGGCGGGGAACGCCTCGTCGTCGAGCGGGAAGAACTCCCATGCCTGCGGGCTCGACCAGTCGACCGGGGGTGCCGCGGCCGGGACCCGGTCCGGCCAGGCCAGGCCGAGAGCGATCGGGATGAGCATGGTCGGCGGACTCGCCTGGGCCAGTGTCGAACCGTCGGTGAACTCGACCATCGAGTGCACGACGCTGGTCGGATGCACGACCACCTCGATGCAGTCGAACGGGATATCGAAGAGCAGGTGCGCTTCGATGACCTCGAGCCCCTTGTTCACCAAGGTGGCCGAGTTGATCGTCACGACCGGGCCCATGTCCCACGTCGGGTGGTTCAACGCGTCCTCCGGAGTGACCTGCATGAGCTCCTCGCGGCTGCGGCCACGGAACGGTCCCCCGCTGGCGGTGAGCACCAGGCGGCGTACCTCCGCAGGCTCCCCGCCGCGCAGGCACTGCGCGAGCGCGCTGTGCTCGCTGTCGACCGGCACGATCTGGCCGGGCTTGGCCATGGCCGTCACGACCGGGCCGCCGATGATCAGGGACTCCTTGTTGGCCAGGGCGAGGATGTTGCCCGAGTCGAGCGCCGCGACGGTGGGTCGCAGCCCGACGGCACCGGTGATCGCGTTGAGTACGACGTCACACGACATCCCGGCCGCCTCCGACGAGGCGTCCTCCCCCAGCCCGGAGTACGCCGGCGCGAACTCGGCGACCTGCTCCTCGAAGAGCCGCTCCCGTGAACCTCCGGCAGTCAGCCCGACCACTCGGAAACGGTCGGGGTTGGCCCGGACGACGTCGAGGGCCTGGGTGCCGACCGACCCGGTCGACCCGAGGATGACGACGTCGCGACGTGGGCTCACCCAGGCATTGTCTCAGCGACCGTAGGCAACGATGTTGCTGGTGCTCGTCTTGTCGAACGCCGAGCCGTACCAGTCGCCCCAGCGTTCGTGCACCCGCAGTCCCGCCAGGCGCGCCATCAGATCCATCTCACTCGGCCACGTGTAACGCAGCAACACCGGGCGAAGCCGCACGTCGCCCTCCCGGATGGCGACATGGTTGACGGACATCAGCTGGGCGAGTGCGTCGTAGCGGCAGACGTCGAGGCCGACCTCGTCGAGGTCCACCGACTCGGCGCTGACGTACTGCCCGTTGTACAGGGACCGGAGGTTGGGCACACCCGCTTCGAGGACGAACAGGCCGTCGTCACGCAGATGCCGAGCCACGTTCATGAAGCACCGCACCTGCGCGTCCTGGCTGGTCAGGTTGGCGAGTGTGTTGAAGATCAGGTAGACGAGCGCGTACTCGCCCTCGACCGGCACTTCGGCCATGTCCCCGATGACGACGTCGATCTCGGCTCCGCCGGGCTTCCTTCCGCAGCTGTTCCACCATCTCGGGTGAGGCCTCCACACCGTCCACCCGCAGGCCACGCCGGGACAGCGGCAGCCCGATGCGGCCGGTGCCGATGGCCAGCTCCAGAGCTGGGCCGCCGTTGGCGAGGCGCTCGAGCACATCGACGCATGCCTCGGCGTCCGTGCGGTCGTTCCTGGTGTCGTACTCGGCGGCGAAGCGCTCGCCGAAGGTGGTCGTGGAGTACTCCATGCTCTCGACGCTAGAGCGGGAGCGCTTTGGGCCGCCAATGCTTTTCGTGCGCGGTCCGTGAGTGTCAGTGTGTCCTCATGGACTGGACCCTCGAAGTCGTCATCGTGCCCGTCAGCGACCTGGACAAGGCGATCGCGTTCTACCGCGACCAGGTCGGCTTCGACCTCGACCACGACACCCGCAACGAACACATGCACGTCGCCCAGCTGACCCCGCGCGGTTCGGGCTGCTCCATCGTCGTCGGCGACCTGCCCGGCCAGCAGGGCATGACGCCTGGGTCACTCCATGGGGTACAGCTCGTCGTGGCCGACGCGCAGGCAGCCCGCGAGGAGCTCCTGTCGCGCGGCGTCGAGGCGAGCGAGATCCAGGTCTTCGACGAGCGCGACGGCGGCACCTTCTTCGGGTTCACCGACCCCGACGGCAACAGCTGGTCGGTGCAGCAGCTCAAGGTGCGGGGTGAGAAGCCGCTCATCCCGCTCGACCACCGCGGCCGCTTCGGCGAGGGTGTCGAGCTCTGAACCGACGTCTCAGACCTGCAGCAGGCTCCTGAGCTCTGCCGGGGAGTACGGCGGCGCCGACTCGGCCAGCAGGGCGATCTGCTCGGCCACGCTCCGCTCCATGGAGTATGCCGAGCCCGGCTCGAGCACCTCGCATGCAGCCGGGTCCGTGCGCCCGGCGCGGATCATGGCGTCCCACTCCAGGTCCGGCTCCCGCACGTCCTCGCCACGCACGATCCTGTTCCGTCCGAGGGCAGGAACCTCCGAGCCGGAGGATGCGACCACGACGGGCGCCTGGTTGTCGTCGCGGGTGGTCACGACGCCGCCGATCCGTGCGGCAGCGAGGGCCGCGACCACCGCGTCCATGTCGGACTTCGCGCCGGGCTCGAAGTCGATCACCACCGGATGGCCTGGACCCACGCCCAGGTGGTGCAGTACGCCGCCGAGGGCAGCGGCCTCCTCGAGCAACCGCGCGTGTGTCATCTCGCCGACCACCGGGTCGTCTCCACGGCCCGCGATCACGGGGGCGTCGAGGAATGCGAAGCTGACGTTGGTGGTGGTCATGACGGCTCGGGGCTGGACTCGGGTTCCTCGTCGCCGGACCGGCGCAGGGACCACGGCTCGAGCTTGCGGTAGCCCTTCACCGACGTACGTCGCACCCGGCGCAGCTTGAATTGCTCCCTGGAGGGTTGCAGGCTCTCGAGCTCGTCTGCGAGTGACCGGTCCACCAGCACCCGCCCGGGGCGGGCAGTCGAGGTCAGTCGTGACGCGACGTTCACGACGGGGCCGAGCACGTCGCCCAGCCGGGCGAGCGCAGGTCCCCACGCGAGCCCGACCCGGATCTCGGGAAACTCCTCGTCGCGCTGCACTTCCTCGGTGAGCTCGAGCCCGATGCGGGCAATGGCCTCCGGCTCGTCGGCCACGAAGAGGATCTCGTCCCCGATCGTCTTGATGATCCGGCCGTCGTGACCCGAGATGATCTCGAGCGAGCGCTCCTCGAAGTGGTCGACCATCCGCCCGATCTCGCTGCGCGAAAGCGACCTGCTCTGACGGGTGTAGTTGACGATGTCGGCAAAGCCGACGCCCATCGTGGTGCCCGCCTCACCCTCGGCCTGTTCATCTGCGTTGTCGTCGTTGTTGGCCAGCAGCAGCCGGGCGGCGGCCGCGAGCGTGTGCCGGCGCCATACGTAGCTCTGCAGTGACTCCACCGCCGTGGTGACCTCGTTCATCACCTCGCGGAGCTCGTCGACGTCCATCCGATCTGGATCGACCACCTTGGCCAGCAGGCCCATCTGCCACTCTGCGAGCCGGGCGAAGCTGCGACCGAGCGTGCGCACCAGCGCGGACTCGTCCTCGGCGTCGATCAGGCCGATCTCCAGCAGGCGCTGGGTCAGGCGCAGGGCCTCGAGGTCGGCGTGCGTGAACGCGGGCACGTCCGCACCCACGGCGGTGAATCCCAGCGAGCGCCACCGGAGGCGGGCTTCCTCGAAGGGGATCCCGACCGCGTCCGCCAACTGATTGCCCGTGAGCGACGGCTCCTCCCCCAGCAGGAACACCTCGAGCAGGTCGATCAGCTCTCGGTGGTCGGGGCGTGCTGCCACGGATCAGTCCTTGGGGTCGCCCAGCCGGTCGGACGTCGTCTCCCGCAGTGCGGCGCCGAACGCCGGCACCTCTTCCAGGAGCTCCTCGAGGGACTCCTTGGTGAAGTGGATGACCTCGACGGGAGTAAGGCTGACCACGCTTGCGGACCGGAGCTTGTGACCCACGATCGCCATCTCCCCGATCACGTCTCCCGGACCGAGGCGGGCGACCTCCTCCTTGCCCTTGCGGACGGCGACCTCGCCCTCAACGATCAGGTAGGCCTTGTCGGCGGGGGTCTTCTCCCAGATCAGCGACCAGTTGGCCGGCAGGTGCACGGGACGGCCCTTGTCGATCACCGTCTTGAGGTCCTTGTCGCTCAGGTCCTCTAGCCGATTGAGCTGCTTGAGCTTCTCCGGCTGCGGTGCTTCGGCCATCGGTGCACTCCTCGTCACGGGCGGTGGGTCCTGTGCATCCTCCCGCCATCAATCAGGTGTGTCCACAGACGGGCAACGTGACCCTGCAGACATGAGTTCGTTGTCACACCCATGGAGCTCTCCCGTCGCAACCTGCTGAGGTCCGCCCTGTGGGTCGGTGGTTTCTCGGCGGTCAGCCGCGAGATGGTGTTCGGCTCCCTGGCCGACAAGGCGGTCGCGGCCGGGCGTACGACGGCCAACGGCACCTACGCACCCGGAGCCCCGAACGCCCATGGCTACCGCAAGGTCGTGGCCGCACCAGCCGACCCGCGACTCGTGCGGACCGACGTCGGAGTCGCAGCCGCCGGCGCCCGCTCAGGGAGGCGCCTCGGCCTGCTCGCCTTCGCCCAGCTCAGCGACATGCACGTCGTGGACCACCAGTCTCCGGCGCGAGTGGAGTGGACCGACCGGTACGACGACCCCAACGCCGGCGGTGTGGTGCCCGGGATCTTCGAGTCCGCCTACCGTCCCCAGGAGATGCTCACCGCACAGGTCGGCGACGCGATGGTGCGCGCGATCAACGCAGTGAGGAACGGACCGGTGACGGGCCTGCCGCTCGGGTTCGCCATCGAGACCGGCGACAACTCCGACAACTGCCAGCACAACGAGACCCGCTGGAACATCGACGTGCTCGACGGTGAGCGGGTGGTGCCCGACAGCGGCGCGCGGAACCGCTACGAGGGCGTCATGGACGCCGACCCGCTCTACTACGACACCCACTACTGGCACCCGCACGGGACGCCTGTTGGGCTCGGCCGTGAACTGGCAGACGACCGCTACCGGACGCAGTACGGCTTCCCGACCATCCCGAAGCTGCTCGACGCGGCTCGCCGACCGTTCACCGCAGCGGGGCTGAACCTCCCCTGGTACACCTGCTTCGGCAACCACGACGGTCTGGCTCAGGGCAACTTCCCGCCCAACACCACGCAGACCAACACCCTCGCGACCGGCAGCGTGAAAGTGATCTCGCCGCCACCCGGCGTGGCACCGGCCGACATCCTCGACCCCGAGGGCAGCACCCTGGAGCAGATCGCCGGCGCGGTCACCGTCTCGCCGTACGCCAAGCTGGTGAGTGCTGACGCAACCCGGCGCCACCTCAGCCGCGGCGAGATCGTCGACGAGCACTTCAAGACGACCGGGCTGCCCAGCGGCCACGGGTTCACCCAGCACAACCGCGACACCGACACCGCCTACTACCACTTCGACAAGGGCCGGTTCCGGTTCGTGGTGATGGACACCGTGAACCCCAACGGGTACGCCGAGGGCTCACTCGACCCGGCTCAGCTCGCGTGGCTCAAGTCCACCGTCGAGTCGTCGACAGGCAAGGCAGTGATCGTGTTCAGTCACCACAGCAGCACGAGCATGACCAACCCGTTCGTGGGAACCGGGGGCGACCCGAACCCGCGAGTGCTGGGCGACGAAGTGGTGGCATACCTGCTGAGCCAGCCGAGGGTGATCGCCTGGGTCAACGGTCACACACACCGCAACGTGATCGGTGCGCACAAGCGCGCCGACGGCTCCGGGGGCTTCTGGGAGATCAACACCGCGGCGCACATCGACTACCCGCAGCAGTCGCGGTTGCTGGAGGTCGCCGACAACCGGGACCGCACGCTGTCGATCTTCACCACGATCGTCGACCACGCAGGGCCTGCGGACTACCGCAGCGACCTGGGTACGACGGTGAGCCTCGCCGGCCTCTCGCGGGAGCTGTCGGTCAACGACCCGCATGCCAAGCTCGATGCCGCCGGCACCGCGGCGGACCGGAACACCGAGCTGCTGGTGCGCAAGCCGGCCGACATGGCCTAGCCAGGTGGTCGGGCAGCCTTGCGTCGAGCAGCGAGCGCCAGCGAGCGGTCAGTCGAGACGAACGAAGTGAGTGGATGGTCGAGACCACGCTCCGCAACAGACGATGAGCGGATCAGGCGATCAGCGGAGTCTGTCCTGCACCTGGTGCGTGCTGGGCTCCTCTGATGGTGCCCACCGGGAAGGCGGCCGAGCCGCCTCGCGGCTGGCCTCGCCATCCGCGAGTGATGAGAGCACCTGCGCCCACTCGGACGGACGAACGCCCCTAGCCGGCAGCGGGGACGCAGAGCACAGGACGCGTGCTCAGCTGAAGGAGCTTGTGCGGGGTAGAGCCGAGCATCGCGCTCTTGATCGGGCTCTCACCGGAGGTGCCGACCACGATCACCGTGGCGTCGCAGGCGTCGGCGACGCTGAGCAGAGCCTCGGCCGGCTTGGCCACCACCAGCTCCACCTTGGCGTCCAGCCCCGCAGCCTGCGCGACCTCGAGCGCTCGCGCTGTGGCGTGACGCCCGAGCTCGACCAGGGCCTCCTTGTGTGCGGCGAACTCCTCGCCCATCCCTCCGGGAGGGGCCAGCCCGTAGACCAGGATGAGGGGTTCCGCGAGGCGCACTGCCACGTCCACGGCCACCCGGAGCGCTTGCTCCGCACCCGGCGACTCGTCGTACCCAAGGACAAGTGTCATCGCGCTCAGCCTTCCAGTCCGTCGGGATCGCTCTGCGCGGCCTTGCGGCCGTGGACGATGTCGGGATCGGCCACACTCGGCCGTTCCTGCCAGAAGCGCGCATCCTGCGTGCGCCAGAACGACATCAGTGCGAGCCCGGCCAGGAAGATCCCGGCACCGATCACCAGCGGTGGGCCGACGCCCAGCCATGCCTGGCCGCTGTAGGAGTTCTCGGGGTCGGACATGTCGCGGATGGAGAGGAAGAGCAGCCACAGCAGAAGGGCGGATCCCACCAGTGGGCCGATACCGATCAGGAGCAGGTTCTTGGCGCTCTCCAGGAGGTGCCGGCGGTAGAAGATCGCGCAGGCGATCCCGGTCAGCGAGTAGTAGAGGGCGATCAGCAGCGACAACGCGGTCAGCGAGTCGAACAGCGCGTTGGCCGAGACCTGGTAGATGCCGACGTACCAGACGATCGCGATGCCGGCGACCCACCAGGTGCTGACGTCGGGCGTCTGGTGCCGGGGATGGATCCTGGCGAGCTTCGTCGGGAACGCGTGCCGGCGGGCCATCGACAGCCCGGTGCGCGAGGCAGGGATGATCGTCGTCTGGGTGGACGCGATCGCCGAGGTCGCCACGGCGAACAGCACAACCCAGTCCCAGCCACCCATCACGTGCCCTGCGATCTCGGCGAAGACGAACTCCTCCTCGCCGGCGTTGTCGGTGAGCCACTGGGTGCCAGCGAAGGCCACCACTGCGTAGGCGACGGCGACGTAGGTGCCGAGCAGGATGAACGTCGACCACAGCCCGGCTCGTCCGGGAGCGTGCGAGCCGTCGGTGGTCTCCTCGCTCAGGTTGACCGCAGACTCCCAGCCCCAGTAGGCGAAAACCCCGAGCAGCAACCCCGAGGACAAGGCGGCGCCACCCTCGGCGAAGGGGTTGAGCCAGGTCAGCGACGGGGTGATCTCGTCCAGGGGGCTCGATCCGTCCAGCGCCTTGAAGATGGCCACCGCGGCGAAGACGAGCAGGGCTCCCACCTGGCCGAAGATCAGCGCGTTCTGGACCTTCGCGGAGATCGCCGTGCCGAGCACGCAGATGTACGTCATGAGCAGGATGAGCCCGATGGCCAGTGGCATCCGGATCCACGCGTTGGCCGCGGCGTCGTCGGCGCCGAACATCATCAGCGAGAAGCTGACCCCGACGTCGGCCAGCGACCCGATCACCAGAACTCCGGTCATCGTGATCGACCAACCGCCGATCCAGCCCATCCACGGGCCCATCGCGCGTGTGACCCAGCTGAAGGTGGTGCCGCAGTCCTGGTCGACGCGGTTGAGGTAGAGGAACGCCGTGGCGATGAGCATCATCGGCACGAACGACGCGAGCAGGACGCCGGGCGCGTACACGCCGACCAGTGCGGCGATGGGTCCGATCACCGCTGCCAGGGAGTACGCCGGAGACGTAGCGGCCAGCCCGATGACCAGTGCGTCGACGAATCCGATGGCATCGGACTTCAGGTGCGCCTGTACCGGTGCCGTCGCAGTCATGACCCTGTCCTACAGGAAGCGCAGCGGCGTGGATAGCCCTGCTCATCCTGGGCTAATCCGCGGCTGCGGGGTTCAGGCCTCGGCAGCCAGCTGCCCGCAGGCGCCGTCGATCTCGCGGCCGCGGGTGTCGCGGACGGTCGTTGGGATGCCCTTGGCCTCAAGCCGGCGTACGAACTCTCGTTCGTCCTTCGGGTCGCTCGCGGTCCATTTCGAGCCGGGCGTGGGGTTGAGCGGGATCAGGTTCACGTGCACCCAGCCCCAATCTCCATAGGAGTTGAGGACGTCGCCCAGCAGGTCGGCCCGCCATGCCTGGTCGTTGATGCCGCGCATCATGGCGTACTCGATCGAGACCCGGCGCTTCGTCGTACTGGCGTAGTTCCACGCTGCTTCGACCGTCTCCCCCACCTTCCAGCGGGTGTTGATCGGAACCAGCTCGTCGCGTAGCTCGTCGTCGGGAGCGTGCAGGCTCAGCGCCAGGGTCACCGGGATGCCCTCCTCGGTGAGCTGGTTGATCCGCGGCACGAGGCCGACCGTGCTGACTGTGATGCCGCGGGCCGACATGCCGAGGCCGTCGGGGGCGGGGTCGGTCAGTCGTCGTACGGCACCGATGACGGCCCGGTAGTTGGCCATCGGCTCGCCCATGCCCATGAACACCACGTTGGAGACGCGCCCAGGACCGCCGGCAACCTCGCCGCGGGCGAGCGACCGGGCACCGGCCAGCACCTGCTCGACGATCTCGCCGGTGGACATGTTGCGCTGCAGCCCGCCCTGGCCGGTCGCGCAGAAGGGGCAAGCCATGCCACAGCCGGCCTGGCTGGAGACGCACATCGTGACGCGGCCCGGGTAGCGCATCAGCACCGACTCGACGAGGGCACCGTCGAAGAGCTTCCAGAGCGTCTTGCGGGTGGTGCCCTTGTCGGCCTCCTGCGTCTTCAACGGCGTCATCAGCGTTGGCAGCAGCCCGTCCACGAGCTCAGCGCGCTGTCCGGCCGGGAGGTCGGTCATCTGCTCCGGGTCGTCGACCAGCCTGGAGAAGTAGTGGGTGGAGAGCTGCCGCGCCCGGAAGCCGGGCAGCCCCAGCTCCTCCAGCCGTGCCTTGCGCTCGGCGGGCGTCAGGTCGGCGAGGTGACGCGGCGGCTTCGGCTTCGGTCCTCGGGGTCCCTTGGGTTCCTCGAACACGAGGGGAAGGCTCTTCACGGATTCACTCACAACCCCGACATCCTCCCATCAGGGGGTGGCGTCATACGAATCGTGGGCCATAGGCCCCAGCTCGTATGACGTCCGTGCTCGTCGCTCAGCCGTAGGAGTTCGAGTAGGCGACGAGAAATGCCACGCAGGCCCCGGCGAGCAGGATCAGCACGATGCCCGTGCCCGCGAGCATGCCGAGTGCGATCCACCGCGTCTTCTCGAAGACGATCATCATGATCCAGCCGGCGAACAACCCCAGCCCGACGAGGAGGGAGAGGATGCCGCCGATCGACGGGTCCGCATTCGTGCTGTCGAGGACCGCTGCGGGGATGCTCGTGAGCAGACCGCCGAGGAACATCGCCGGGAGGGTGATGACCACCCCGATCCAGAACTTCGCCTTGTTGGACATGCCTCCGCCCGCACCGGACTGTTCCGGTGGGTACGGGCCGGGTGGTCCGCCGTACGGCGGTGTCGGCGGGCCTCCGTAGGGCGGTGGCTGCTGCGACATCCGGTTTCCTCTCGGTCGATGACTCAGCGGAATGAGACGTAGATGCCGAACGCGGCGACGGCCGCCAGGACGACAAGGTAGAGCAGCACCAGCCGGGTGTCCCCGAGCTTGCACCTCGAGCGCAACAGCCCCTCGCGACGGGCACGCGCGTAGCCGAGCACGGCCACCACCGAGAACGCGAGAAGCGCCCAGGGCCCGAGTGCCCAGCCGAGCAGCGCCACGGTCGCGAACACGCACAGCTTCAGGGGGTCGAGGGGCGCCTCCACCGAACTGGAGTCCGGGGAGGGGTCCGGGTTCTCCAGGTGCGGCGGTGTCACCTGACGGGGGTCGCTCACGAGCGGTCCCCGGGTGAGGTGCCGGGTAGGAGCGGCAGACCTACCGCTGTCGAGATCCGGCTCCGAGAAAGTGGCGCCCACGCCTGCACCGCGCAGAACGGGGCGCACTGATGGGCAGTCTCGCCGGATTCCGATGGAGCCGCGTTCACGGTCGCGACGTGGACACAGCACTGGGTGAGCCGTTCCTCGATCATCGTGTTCATGTCCATGAACGGCTTCACGGTCACGCGGAGCACCCGCTCGCCCAGCATCTGGCGCAACCGGTGTCGCTGGCGGTGACTCTGCCCGGGGAGCTTCGAGGCTGCGAGCGTCGCGAGAGTGCCGATCCCGAGGTCGCAGCTGGTGCAGATGTCTTGCCAGATCGTCGCCATCGACGGGTGAGAGAGCGAGGACTGTTCCGAGAGCAGGTCGAGCAGGGATCCCTTCACCACGGCGCGCAGCTGGTCGGGGATGGCGTCATCGGCGATCCGGTTCGCCAGTACGTCGGGCTCGAGGTCCAGCCACAGCTTGAGCCGCTCATGGCCGATCAGCGAGACGAGCGAGTTCCAGCTGCCGGAGTCGTCACGAAGGAGGTACCCCACGGAACAGCAGTGCGGGTGCGAGCACGGCAGGGCGGTCAGGTCGCGCCACGTCACCTGGCCGGCGGTCTGCTCCTCCAGTCGGGCCAGCACGCCGGTATGGGTCAACCGGTCCATCGGGTCGAGTCCGGTGCTCCGTCCGGAGCCGAAGACCGGCTGGATCGTGACGCCCCCCACGTACGGCGTGTCCAGAGCGCGCTTGATCACGAAGCCGATCTCGTCGTCGTTGACGCCCAGGGCGGCTGTCATGGTGAGCGTGGTGAAGATGCCGGCGCCGGAAAGGCGCTCGATGGCACGCTCCTTGAACCGCCGGATGTCGGCGCCTCTATGGTGGGTGGACGCCTCGGCCGACTCGCCGTCGTACTGCAGATAGATCTCGACCCGCTCGCGGTGGCGCCCGAGCGTCTCGAGGAGCTGGTCGTCCTGGGCGATGGCGAGACCGTTGCTGTTCACGAGCACCCTGACGATGGGGCGCTTGGCGACTTCATCGAGCAGCTCGGCCAGCCGGGGGTAGAGCGTGGGCTCACCTCCGCTGAGCATCAGCACGTCGATCCGGCCGTTCTCGCGAGACAGGCGTGCGTCGATCGAGGCCAGCACCACTTCCATCGGGACCACTGAGGCGAGTGCCGGGGCGGAGGCGGCGAAGCACGTCGGACACTTCAGGTTGCAGTGGTCGAGCAGGTCCTCGAGCAGGATGCAGGTGTGCTGTGTCTGCATCTCGGGCAGCCCGTCGGCGTACGCCGCTGGGACGGGTGCGAAGTTGCCGAGCATGTCGGGGGTGTGCACCTTGGTGGGGGCGGTCCACTGCTCGAGGTAGGTCAGGATCTCCGGCGACTCGTCGTACAGCGTCCGGACGAGGCCGTGGGTGGCACAGCCACGCTCCAGCCAGATGCGGTCCTCGCGCTCGACCAGCCAACCGGAGAGCCGCTGAACCTCGGTAAGCGGACGGTTCGGCTCTTCTTCGTGGCAGAGCGGGCAGAACGCGTTGACGTAGCGGTGGATGCGGTCCCCACGAAGCGGCATCCCGGGTCCCGTGCGCCCCGTCGTGGGTGTCACAGCTGCACCTTCTTCTCGAGGCTCGGCTGGGCAGGACTGTAGACCCCGGAGCGTGCCTGCGTGACGATGCGCAACACCACCAACGAGATGACGACGGCGAGGAACAGTTGGGGCCGGGTCAGCCCATGCCACACGACCTCGTTGCCCCGTACGAACTCGACGAGGAAGCGGAAGACGGCGTAGCCCGCGACGTACCAGACGAACGACTCGCCTGGTGGCAGCGACCGCCGGCGCAGCCAGAACCAGATCACGGCGAAGGCAGCGAGGTGGAAGGCGATCTCGTAGGCGAACGACGGGTGCAGCTGGACCCCCGGGTCGGCGCCCAGCCGGGAGGCGTCCGAACGGTCGAGCGTGATCCCCCACGAGAAGCCGGTGGGGGTCCCGGGGAGCTCGGTGAGCAGGCAGCCGACGCGGCCGATCCCCATGCCCAGGGCCACCGCAGGGGCGAACAGGTCGCCGGTGCGCAACCGGTAGCCGCACAGTCGCTTCGCCAGGTGCACCCCCAGCCAGGCACCGACCAGGCCGCTGAGAATGCTGCGGTTCCCGTAGGCCCACTGCTCGGCCAGGCTTGCGTTCTGGCGCAGGTCGAGGTGCTGGAGCCAGGTGCCCAGCCGCATGAAGAGCGCCCCGCCGACCAGGGCACCCGTGACGACGATCAGCAGCCGGTCGTCCGTATGGCGGCGCCGACGAGCCTCGCTGACGAAGACGATGACTGCAGCGAGCACGCCGAGTCCCACGAAGAGCCCGTGGGTGTCGACTCCCCACATCGTCGGCAGCATGCGGGCCAGCCTTCCACGAAAGCGCGCGATGATCGTGAGTCCGACTACTCAGATTCTGACCGGCTCGGTGGTCGCGCAGGAGGCGGAGGCTGCCAATTAGACGGCAAGGGCCAGGTCGACGGCGAGCGCGGGGCTACCAGCGAACGCTGGTCCATGTCCCGGGACCACGACGTCGGCGCTCAGGTTCCTGAGATGTTCCAACGATTCACGGGCCTGCGCCGCGTCGGTGTGGAAGAAGTCAGGCAGCAGTCGGGGACCCTCCGAGCGTGCCAAGGCGTGTCCCGTCATCAACGCGTCACCAGCCAGGAGGACTCCACGCTCGGGCAGGTGCAAGGAACAGTGGCCCGATGTGTGCCCGGGAGTGTGCACCACCACAGGCCGGCCCGGAAGGTCCAGCTGCCGGCCCGCGAACGGCTCCAACGCACCCAGACGCTCCACCCTGGTGGCCTTGAGACGCAACACGTCCAGCAACCATATGAAGACCTCCGGACGCCACAAGCGTCGGAGCAACTCGGCTTCGCTGACCTGCTCGATGCGGTCGCCGCAGGCATTCGAGGCCTCGTCTTCGTGAGCCCAGACAGGGATCCCGAACTGGGTCCTGAGATGTTCGGCGCTGCCGATGTGGTCGGGATGGCCGTGCGTGAGCACCACGCCGTCGACGTCCGCTACGGTCCGACCGATCCTTTCGAGTGACCGGAGCATGCGGTTGCGGTCGCCGGGGTATCCGGTGTCGACCAGCGTCACCGCATCGCCCTCGGTCAGGAGGACCCAGGAGACGTGCTTGGCCCGTGCGTGATGCACTCCGGTCGCAACCTCAGTCACGCTTACATCCATCACTGTGCTCCCGCCAGGCTCCGCGCGATCATGAGCACACCATGGCCGTCATCTACGCCTCAACCGGTAGAAGGTCTCGTCGAACTTGAGAGCACGGGCAAGGGAATCCGGGGCGGAGTCGGCGATGACGGCATCAGTGATCTCCCAGCTGCGGAACGCCTCCTCGACGTCCGCGCGGGTGCACCCGCGCGGCAATGGTCCCCGGCGACCGGGCGCGAAGCAGTCCAGCAGCACTGTGGCGTCGTCGGACGCCACCGCGCTCACCTCACGGCCCATGGTCCGACGCTCGTCCGGGTCCAGGCCGTGGAAGGTACCGGTGTCCAGGACCAGTCGATAGCCGGCTCCGACTTCGGATGCCTGCAGACGGGTGACGTCGCCGTGGACAAGGTTCATGTCCACGCCGGCTTCCCGGATGCGTTCCCTGGCGCGGTCGAGAGCCTTGTGGACGTTGTCGACTCCGGTGACCTGCCAACCACGTCGTGCCAGCTGGACTCCCCAGACGGCGCTTCCGCAGCCGAGGTCCAGCGCCGCCCCGTACGGCGGTGCGGCGGCTTGCTCCTCGCGCGCTATAAGTGACAACAGCTGCTCGGCGAACGGCGGATGGTCGGCGAGGTCCTCCCACGGGTGGAACCCGAGCTTGTAGGAGACCTTGTAGAACGTGCTCATCGATGTCACCTCCCCGATTCCAGGTTCGACATGACGGTGCCGATGGCAACCCCGAGCAGGTCGGTGGGACTGAACTCGACGATCTGTGCGCCCGCGTGGTGCACCGGTGTGTGACCGGGCGGGACGTAGTACGCGTCCCCGGTGCGGTAGCACTCCGCGTGCTCGGAGAACAGGAACTCGATCCGACCCGACACGACGTACCCCCATCGGGGAAACTGGCAGCGATCCTCGGGCAGACCCACGAACAGTGGCGCCATGTCGAGATCGGCTGTGTGCGACTCGAAGCACACGGTGTACCCACCTTCGAGGTTCTCCAGACGGACGTCCAGCCCCTCCAACGTGATCGACTCTGACGCGGTCTCTCGGGAAACACTCGGCATGACGGCCTCCTCGGCGCTCGATCCCGCGGTCGCGGGAATGACGTCACGCTAGGAAGTCGATCGAGTATCCGCATCGGCGAAAACACCCACGGCGTGTTCAGCTCAACGTGGGTATCGGTGCCCACTCACGGGCCCACTCAGAGGAGATCGGCCTCGTAGGCCGACGCGGTCGCCGCCGCGCGCGAAGAGACGCCCAGCTTCGCGAAGATGTTGCTGACGTGTCGATCGACGGTCCGCTCGCTGAGGCCGAGCTCAGCACCGATCGAACGGTTGGTGGAGCCGTGCGCCACAAGTCGGAGCACCTGGACCTCGCGACCGGTCAGGAGCTGTTTGCCGGAATCACCATGGCCCGGCGTCGTGCTCTCGAGCGTCGCCAGATCGACCACCGCTCCGAGCGCCTCGAAAGTGGCTCGCGATGCAGCGACCTCTAGCGCTGCCCCCTCCTCGTCCCCGAGGGCGGCCCGCGCCCGTGAGATCAGGATGCCGGTGCGAGCCACGTCGTAGGCCGCGTCGAGGCTGCGGAACGCAGAGCTGGCCCGTCGCAGGGGCGCGAGCGCGGCACCGGTGTCACCTTCGGCAAGAGCGGTGGCGCCGGACGCTCGATCAGAGACTGCGGCGAGCATCGGAGAGCCGAACGAGCGGGACAGCTCTGCGAGCTCGTCGCAGGCTGCCCGAGCGGTGGGTACGTCATCGGTCGCCAGCATGACCTCCACGAACGCTGCCAGCAGGTGCGGACGGTTGACGTGGTCGTCGGCTTCGGCGAGGGCACGCTCCACACTGCGGGCTGCTGCATCTCCCGCGCCCTGCGCGAGCCGGAGCAGCGCGAGCCCCGGCTGCGGATCCCTCCCGTGGGTACTGGCGTCGGCATAACACCGATCCGCCTCCTCGAACTGGCCCAACAGCCGGTGCAACTCCCCCTGCTGGTAGATGGCCGCACCGAGCGCGACTTGCACGACCGGTGAGGACAGTCGGCTGCGAGCCAGTCCTGCCTGGGCCATGGCTTCCACCCACGCGCCCTTGAGTTGCATGAACTCCGAGCGGTGGACGAGACACAGCCCGGCGTACGGCACGACATCGGGTTGTGTCTCGCACCAGCGCCCGAAGGACGCCGTCCACGCCTGCCCACGGCGTACGTCGACCACGTCATGGCAGGCGTCGATAGCCGTGCAGTAGCTGTCGCCCACCACGATCGGTGAGGTTTCACCAGCCACCACCGCCAACATCGCCTCGTCGAGCAGACGGACTCCGCCGATGACGTCACGGC
Source organism: uncultured Actinomycetota bacterium (assembly GCA_963742815.1). Taxonomy (GTDB): domain Bacteria; phylum Actinomycetota; class Actinomycetes; order Propionibacteriales; family Nocardioidaceae; genus Marmoricola. Next base: position 222,741 of record CAVUNJ010000012.1, on the reverse strand, counting down.
GGAAGATGAGCACACGTCCAAGGCCGAGCCTGGCGAGCGTCGTCAGGTCTGTATCACCGCACCTCTCGGCCACCTCAGCAGAGCGGCTGAGGTGGTTCTCCGCCCCGGTCAGATCCCCGGTGAACACCGCATGGAGCCCCCTCAGGTAGTCGAGGTGCGCCCGCTCAGGTGAGTCGTCCGGAGCGTCGCCGATGACCCGCTCGGTGCGCGCGATCCAGCCGATCGCACTGGAGATCTCGCCTGCATTCAGGAGCCGGAAGACGAGCCAGAAGGCACACTTCACCGCACCGAGGCGGTCCCCCGTGAGCACGCGTCGCTGGTGTGCCTGCCGCCAGGCCTCGTCGCTGGCCTCGTTCTCGGCCACCAGGAACGCCGCCACCGCCAGCCTCTCCAGATCCGCCTCGTGCAGCGCTGACTCGGAGTCGCAGGCCGTCAGGAGCTCCCAAGCCTCACGCCATGACGACCGCTCGAAGGACGCACGGGCGCGCCGCAGTCGCTCATCGTCAGCCATACACCCTCCGGGTCCCGTGCTCTCCCCGCCCAGTAAAGCCCAGCCCCTGCGGCTCCACCATCGGACTCGAAGAGCGCACCTGACGCGCGACGGCAAGGTGTGATCGACGGGAGAAGGCAGGATGGGCGCATGGGGCAGTGGGTGCTGCACGTCGACATGGACCAGTTCATTGCGGCGGTGGAGATCCTCCGCCGTCCCGAGCTTTCCGGCCTGCCGGTGATCGTCGGCGGTCGTGGCGACCCCACGGAGCGGGCAGTCGTCTCGACCGCGTCCTACGAGGCGCGCGAGTTCGGGGTGCACTCCGGCATGCCGCTCAAGACAGCCGTACGTCGCTGCCCCGAGGCGGTGCTGCTGCCGGTGGACGGTCCGGCGTACGACGCGGCGTCCGCAGTGGTCATGGACACCTTGCGAGTGGTCCCTGGTGTCGTGGTCGAGGTCCTCGGCTGGGACGAGGCGTTCGTCGGGATCCGCACGGACGACCCGGAACAGGTTGCTCGCACCATCCAGGCCGACGTACTCGCCGCAACAGCCCTGCACTGCTCGGTGGGGATCGGTGACACGAAGGTGCGCGCCAAGATCGCCACGGAGTTCGGCAAGCCACGCGGGATGTTCCGACTCACCCGGGACAACTGGTTCGCCGTGATGGGCGACCGGCCGACGAAGGACCTCTGGGGGATCGGCAACCGGATCCAACAACGCCTGGCGGCCATCGGCATCGAGACAGTGCGCCAGCTCGCAGAGACGCCCGACGAGCCTCTGGCCGCCGAGTTCGGCCCGAACACCGGCCCCCACATCGGCCGTCTGGGCCGCGGGGTCAGCAGTGCCACGGTCGACGACACTCCGTGGGTGGCCCGCGCGCACGGGCGTGAGACCACCTACCAGCAGAACCTGAACCAACCGGAGGAGACAGCGGTCGCGATCCGGGCGCTGGCAGAGCAGGTGGTCGAGGACATCCGCCGCGAGGACCGCGCCTGCGCGCGGGTGCACCTGAAGGTGCGGTTCGCGCCCTTCTTCACATTCAACCGGAGCCGCAAGCTGCCCGAACCCACCTTCGACCCCGAGGTGCTCGCCGAGACCGGGATCGACCTGTTGCGGGGGCTGGATGACGACTCGCCCCATCCGGCTGCTCGGACTGCGGGCCGAGATGGTGCCGCCCGAGGGAGGGTACGACGCGCCGCGGACCCACGGGCGTCGCGGCAACCCGTGATCTGCAGATGCCCGGGGACGTCATACGTTTTGGCGGCAATGGCAACCAGCTCGTATGACCTCCGCCGGAACGTCATACGTGATGGCGGCAATAGCAACCAGCTCGTATGACGTCCGCGGGCGCCTCCTAGAACACCAGGTAGTGCAGCAGCAGCCAGATCGGCGGCGCGGTCGCGAGCAGCGAGTCGAGCCGGTCCATCAGGCCGCCGTGACCGGGGACGATCTGGCTCATGTCCTTGATGCCGAGGTCGCGCTTCATCACCGACTCGCACAGGTCACCGAGCGTGGCCATCACGACAGTGATGACACCCAGGACGATGCCGACCCACCACTCACCCTCGAGCAGGTGTACGACGAGCACGTAGCCGGCCGCGACACAGGCGATCGCCGAGCCGGCGAACCCCTCCCATGACTTCTTCGGCGAGATGACCGGCGCCATCGGGTGTTTGCCGAACAACACCCCGGCGGCGTACCCACCGATGTCGGAGGCAACGGTCACGATGATGAACGTGAGGATCGCATTGACGCCCTCGTCCTCGGCGAGCAGCAGGGCCACGAACGACCCGAGGAAGGGGATGTAGATCAGCGTGAACACCGACGCCGTGGCGTTCTGGACGTAGCCGTCGATCCCGCGCCGCAGCAGCCACAGCATCGTGACGAGAGCAGTCACCGCTGTTGCGGTCACCAGCGCCGGCGCGCCCCCAAGGAACGCGACGCCGACCATGACCACGCCGCCGAGCATCAGCGGCTCCTGCGGCAGGTCGATACCCCGCGACTGCAGGCCCTGGTGCATCTCCCAGATGGCCACGACGACCGCCGTACCCACGATGAACATGAACGCGGGCGACCAGAACGCGAGGGACAGCACGATCGCCAGGGCCAGGACGACGCCCGAGGCAATCGCCACCGGCAGGTTGCGCCCGGCGCGTCCAGTCTTCTTCTCGGGTTTCGCCTCAGGGTCGGCGGGTTCCCCTGGCTGCCCAGGAGCCGGTGAGGTCTCTGTCATGGACGTCAGACCTCGATCAGCTCGGCTTCCTTGTGCTTGAGGAGGTCGTCGATCTGGTCGGTGTGTCGCTTCGTGGTCGCGTCGAGTCTCTTCTCGGCGCCGGTGACGTCGTCCTTGCCGGCGTCTCCGTCCTTCTCGAGCTTCTCCAGCGCCTGCTTGGCGTTGCGGCGGATGTTGCGCACCGAGACGCGGCCTTCCTCGGCCTTGGTCTTGGCGACCTTGATGTACTCCTTGCGCCGCTCCTCGGTGAGCTCGGGGAACACGCACCGGATGAGCCTGCCGTCGTTGGAGGGGTTCACCCCGAGGTCGGACTCGCGGATCGCCTTCTCGATGGCGGGCATCGCGCTCAGGTCGTAGGGCTGCACCAGGATGATCCGCGCCTCCGGCGCGGTGAAGCCCGCAAGCTGCTGGATCGGGGTCGGGGTGCCGTAGTACTCAGCGGTCAGCTTGGAGAACATCGAAGGGTTGGCGCGGCCCGCCCGGATGGCGGAGAACTCCTCGCGGGTGACCTCGACGGCCTTGGCCATCTTCTGGTCGGCGTCCTTCAAAGTGTCGTTGATCAACGCATCTCTCCTAGGTCGGTTCGCCTGGTGTCGGGCCGGCCTGGCCGGCGCTGACGAGCGTGCCAATCTTCTCACCCTGCACGACTCGCAGGATGTTTCCCTCAGGCTGCATGCCGAAGACGATCATCGGCATGTGGTTCTCCATGCACAGCGCGAAGGCGGTCGCATCGGCCACCTTCAGGCCCTGCTGGAGTGCCTCGACGAACGTGAGCTCGTCGTACTTCATTGCGTCCGGGTTGGTGCGCGGGTCGGAGTTGTAGACGCCGTCGACGCCGTTCTTGCCCATCAGTACCACCTCGCACTTGGTCTCCAGCGCGCGTTGGGCGGCGACGGTGTCGGTGGAGAAGTACGGCATCCCGGCGCCCGCGCCGAAGATGACCACGCGGCCCTTCTCGAGGTGCCGGATCGCGCGGCGGGGGATGTACGGCTCGGCGACCTGGCCCATCGTGATGGCGGTCTGGACGCGCGTCTCGATGCCCTCCTTCTCCAGGAAGTCCTGGAGGGCGAGGCAGTTCATCACGATGCCGAGCATGCCCATGTAGTCCGCGCGGGCACGGTCCATGCCGCGCTGCTGGAGCTCCGCGCCACGGAAGAAGTTGCCGCCGCCCGTGACGATGGCGACCTCGACGCCGGTGCGCTGGACCGCTGCGATCTCGCGAGCGATCTTCTGGACGACGTCAGGGTCGACTCCGACCTTTCCGCCCCCGAACACCTCGCCGGAGAGCTTGAGCAGTACTCGCTTGTAGCCGGTCATGCGGTTCCCTCCGAGTGGCTGCTGGTCCATGCGCAACCTACTTGAGTGGGCAGCGAGGAGCGAACGGAGGCACGTGCAAACCGATTGCTGGCGCCCCGAGCGACCGGAAGACTCCACGCATGGCCACGGACGGACGCGCGGGGATCGATGCCGCGCTCGTACGCCGGCTCGTCGCCACGCAGTTCCCGCAGTGGGCCGGTCTCGAGGTGGCACCGGTGCTCTCGGACGGATGGGACAACCGCACATATCGTCTCGGCCCGCACCTCTCCGTGCGACTCCCGACAGCGGTCGCCTACGTTCCCGGTGTGCTCAAGGAGCAGCGCTGGCTGCCCGTGCTGGCGCCAAGACTGCCGCTGCCCGTCCCCGAGCTGGTGGGTCTGGGGCGTCCCGGAGAGGGATATCCCCACCCTTGGTCGTTGCGCCGCTGGCTGCCCGGCGCGACCGCCGATCCGCGACGGATCGACAACCTCCGCGAGTTCGCCGCCGACCTCGCGGAGTTCCTCGGCGTACTGCGTTCGCTGGACGCTCAGGGTGGACCGGTTGCGGGCGAGCACAGCTTCTTTCGTGGCGCCGACCCGGCGGCGTACGACGAGGAGACGCGCCGATGCCTGGTCCGCCTCGAAGGGCAGGTGCCCAAGGACCCGGCCATGCGGACCTGGCACGCGGCTCTCGAATCGGGTTGGGATCGACCGGGAGTGTGGTTCCACGGTGACGTGGCGGCGGGCAACGTGCTGGTCAGCGGGGGTCGGCTGAGCGCAGTGATCGACTTCGGCACCTGCGGTGTCGGAGACCCTGCGTGCGACCTGGTGATCGCGTGGACCTTCCTCGACGCGCCCTCGCGGCAGGTCTTCCGGGAGGAGTCGGCCCTCGACGAGGACACCTGGGCACGTGCCCGCGGCTGGGCTCTCTGGAAGGCCCTGCTGGGGATGACGGGGAGTCACACGGCTCGGGCGCCCAGGTCGGTGGAGAGGCGCGTGGTCGAGCTGGTGCTGGCCGAGTCCGGATAGGCAGGAGGCCGGTACGACGACGTCGTACCGGCCTCCCACACAGGTTTCTTCTCTGTTGCTCAGGCACCGACCTCGAAGCGGGCGAACCGCTTGACCTCGACACCGGCGGCGTCGAGGACGGCCTTGACTGACAACTTGCTGTCCGTGACGGACGGCTGGTCGAGCAGGGCGACGTCCTTGAAGAAGCCGTTGAGGCGACCCTCGGCGATCTTCTCGATCGCCTGCTCGGGCTTGCCCTCCTCGCGCGCTGTGGCAGCGCCGATCTCGCGCTCCTTCGCCACGATCTCAGCCGGGATCTCGTCGCGGGAGAGGTAGATCGGCTTCATCGCGGCGATCTGCATCGCAGCACCGCGGGCAGCCTCCTCGTCGGAGCCGTCGTACTCCACGAGCACGCCGACAGCGGGAGGCAGGTCCGCGGAACGCTTGTGCATGTAGACCACGGACTTGCCGTCGAAGAACGCGACCTGGCCGAGCTCGATCTTCTCGCCGATGGTGATGGCGAGATCCTCGACGACCTCACCGACGGTCTTGCCGTCGAGGGGTACCGCCTTGAGGCTCTCGGTGTCGGTTGCCTTGGCCTCGGCGGCCGCGTCGGCGATCCGCTGCGCGGCGGCGATGAAGGCGTCGTTCTTCGCGACGAAGTCGGTCTCGCTCTTCAGCTCGACCAGCGCGCCACCGGAGTTGGCCACGAGACCGGAAGTCGCCTCACGCTCGGCACCACGGGCAGCGGCCTTCTTGCCGAGCTTGATGCGGAGCAGCTCAGTCGCCTGGTCGAAGTCGCCATCGGCTTCCTCGAGCGCCTTCTTGCAGTCCATCATGCCCGCGCCGGTGAGCTCGCGGAGCTTCTTGACGTCGGCGGCGGTGATCGCCACGCTCAGCTCTCCTTCGTCTTGTCAGCGTCCTCAGCCGGGGCCTCAGTGCTGGTATCGGGGGTGTCGGTGGTCGCGTCGGCGGCGGGCGCCTCGGCGGCTTCCTCGGCTACCGGGGTCGCCTCGGCGGCAGGAGCCTCCGGGGTCTCGACGGCAGGCGTCTCGGGGGTCTCGACGGCTGGGGTCTCGACGGCCGGGGTCTCTTCGGCAACAGCCGCCTTCGGGGCCGCGGGAGCCTTCGGGGGCGCGGGAACCTCAGTCGCCTCGGAGGAGGCGCCGGTGGCCTCGACGGCCGGGGCCGCCTGAGCCTTCTCGTCGGCTCCGGTCGCGGCTACGGCGGCCTTGTCGGCGTCGCCCTGGAGCAGGTCGCGCTCCCAGTCGGCCAGCGGCTCGTCGGTGCCGATGCCCTTGGCGTCACCCTCGGTCTTGACACCCGACCGGGCGATCAGACCGTCGGCGACGGCGTCGGCGATCACGCGCGTCAGCAGCCCGACGGCGCGGATGGCGTCGTCGTTGCCCGGGATCGGATAGTCGACCAGGTCGGGGTCGCAGTTGGAGTCCAGGATCGCGATGATCGGGATCTTCAGCTTGCGCGCCTCTTCGACCGCGAGGTGCTCCTTGTTGGTGTCCACGATCCACACGGCGGACGGCGTACGGCTCATCTCGCGGATGCCGCCGAGCGTCTTGTCGAGCTTGATCTGCTCGCGGCGCATGTGGAGCAGTTCCTTCTTGGTGCGGCTGGAACCGGCGACGTCGTCGAAGTCGATGTCGTCGAGCTCCTTGAGGCGGTTGATCCTCTGGTGCACGGTCTGGAAGTTGGTGAGCATGCCGCCGAGCCACCGCTGGTTGACGTAGGGCATCCCGACGCGGGTCGCCTGCTCGGCGATCGCCTCCTGGGCCTGCTTCTTCGTGCCCACGAACATGATGGTGCCGCCCTTGGCCACGGTGTCCTTGATGAACGCGTAGCTGGTGTCGATGTAGGACAGCGACTGCTGCAGGTCGATGATGTAGATGCCGTTGCGCTCGGTCATGATGAAGCGCTTCATCTTGGGGTTCCAACGACGGGTCTGGTGCCCGAAGTGGACGCCGCTCTCGAGGAGCTGGCGCATGGTGACGACTGCCATCTGCTTCTTTCCGGTTGTGTCCGAGCGCGCTGGCGCACCCGAACCGTTTTCAGTTCGTTTTGCAGACTCCCCCGATGTCGCTGGGGGGCCTGCCCTGACGTCCGTGCGGAGCCCGACCCAGATGACTGGGACTGAGAGCTCTCACCCGCGTTGATCCGCCCTGCCAGGAACTCAGGAACGGCACGGAAACGAGCGTGCGAAGTCAACCCATACGGGTTGCTGGGATCACTCTATCCGGGCGCCGCTGAGGTGTCGAAACGTGGTACCCCGCGGGCGACACGCCGAGGCGTCGCAGATTGCGGTCCGGAATCGCCCACGAATGACTGTGATCGGGCACGGACCGGTGGGCGCGTGGATAGGTTTGGTCCCGTGAAGCTGAGGACCGGAGCGGTCTCGCTGCTGCTCCTGGTCCTTGCCGGCGGCCTGGCAGCGTGCGGGAGTGACGACGAGGGCTCCGGCGACGGCCCCGCGTCGGTTCCTACCGAGACGCCCGACACTCCCAAGTCGTTGATGCTCGACTTCGAGTCGGGTCCCGGCACCGGTAGCAGCGTCGCGACGGTGACCAACGAGGGAACCGGAGCGGTGCAGGTCGCCGTGGCCGCCTCGGGCGCTGCCCAGATCGAGTCGGTCGAGGGCCCTGAGGGCGGTCAAGCCGTGCGCTTTCCGGCGTACACCGGGGATGCGGCCGCCCCGGCCGCGGTGATCGTGGCGACTGCGACCGGGGACGCGCTGAACACGCTCGACCACGACTTCGAGTTCGGGGCGACGTTCCGGCTCGACGCGGAGTCCTCAGGCAGCGCCGTCGACGACGGCGACAACCTGGTGCAGCGCGGGAGTTTCAGCGACCCGGGCCAGTTCAAGATCCAGCTGGACCACGGCGTGCCTTCGTGTCGCATCGTCGGTGACGCGGGCGAGGCGTTCGTCGAGGCGAGCGAGGCCGTCGAACCCGATGCCTGGTACTCCGTGTCCTGCGAGCGCGAGGGTTCCGAGGTCATCCTCACCATGGCGCCGTACGACGACCGGGACGCCAAGAAGTCGTGGCGTGCCACCGGCCCGACCGGCAGCGTCTCGTTGTCCACCCAGCCGCTCTCCGTGGGCGGGAAGGTGAGTCCCAAGGGCGTGCCGGTGGCTTCTGCGGACCAGTTCAACGGAGCTGTCGACGACGTGTTCCTGCGAATCGGCTGATCGCCGTTTCGCGTTCACAGCCGGTGGCTGCAGCCGGCTGATCCACAGGACGCGGCTCGGCCGATCCCGGTCCCCCGTCCCGTACCCATCGTGGTGCCATGCGCTTTCTCGCCTTCCTGCTCGCCTTGATCATTGGTCTCTTCCTGGGCGGAGCCAACGCTCCTGCGCGGGCGGACACCGGCCCCGCACCCTCGCGCGAGGGCGTCTGGCCGCTCTCACCTCGACCCGACGTCGTCGCGGGGTTCGACCCGCCTTCGACCACCTGGGGAGCCGGCCACCGCGGTGTGGACCTCCTCGGCCATGCGGGCCAGCCGGTCCACAGCTCCCTCGGCGGCACGGTCACCTTCGCTGCCCCGTTGGCGGGCCGCGGCGTCGTGGTGGTCGACCACGGCGGGTTGCGCACGACGTACGAGCCGGTGACGGCGGCCGTGCACGTCGGCGATGTCGTCGGGCGCGGCGATGTCATCGGCAGCCTGCAACGCTCGTCGAGCCACTGCTTCCCGCGCGCCTGCCTGCACTGGGGGTTGCGGCGGGGTGAGGCCTACCTCGACCCACTGACGCTCGTAGGCGCGGGGCCGATCCGGTTGCTGCCGTTCGAGAGCGCTGCGCTCTTGCCTCTCTCGAGACCCGGCCCGGGACCAGCCCTCGCAGCATGGGCCGTGTGGGCGGGTCGTTCGTAGTCTCCGGTGGGACTCGGCCAGGAAGACTCGGGGCGCGAAGGGTGCTCGGTGCGTAGGCGTCAGGCCCGAGGGTGGGCAAGCCGATAGGCCTGGCGCAGCCGCTCGGTCGTGACGTGGGTGTAGATCTGGGTCGTCGCGAGCGAGGCGTGGCCGAGCATCTCCTGGACGGTGCGCAGGTCAGCGCCACCCTCCAGGAGGTGGGTCGCCGCGGTGTGCCGCAGTCCGTGCGGTCCCATGTCGGGGGCCTCAGGAACCTCGGCGAGCCGGGCATGGACCAGGGTTCGCACCGCACGTTGGTCGATCCGGCCGCCCCGGGCTCCAAGGAACATCGCGGCGCCCGCGCCAGGAGTGAACAGCTCGGGTCGGCCGTTCTGGAGCCAGTGCCCGATCGCACGTTCAGCGGGGACGCCGTACGGAACCGTGCGCTCCTTGCGCCCCTTGCCGAGGACGCGTACGACCCGCCGCCCACGGTCGACGTCGTCGACGTCAAGACCGCACAGCTCACCGACCCGGATCCCGGTTGCGTAGAGCAGCTCGAGGATCGCGACGTCGCGCAGCCCGACGGCGCTGCCGTCATCTGCGTGCGACGCGGCAGCCTCGAGCAACGACCTCGCCTCAGCGGCGTTCAGTGCTGGCGGCAACGGCTTGTGCGCCTTGGGGGTCCCGAGGGCGGCTCCCGGATCGACGTCGGCCCGGCCCGTGCGTTGTGCCCATGCGGTGAACACCCGCACCGCGGTGGCGCGGCGGGCCATCGTCGAGCGCGCCTTGCCCAGCGTCTGCTGCCTGGCCAGCCAGCTGCGGAGCGCCCGGAGGTCGAGTGAGCGAAGGTCGGTGTGGCCCAGGGCGGCCGCGTGCTCCAGCATGCCCGCCACGTCGCCGATGTAGGCGCGCACCGTGTGTGCGGCGAGGTCTCGCTCCGAGGTGAGGTGTCTCTCGTACGCCGCCAGGGCGGTGGCCAGCTCCTCGGGGAGATCCTCCATCCACTCAGACTACGAAGCCGAGGACCGCCTATTCCGGAGGCGCGACTGCAAGCGGTGTGGCCCGTGCCAGGCGTCGGTCTGTCGTAACGACGACGGTGTCTAGCTGCGCAGCCAGCTCGACGTAGAGGGCGTCGGCCAGACTGACCTGGTTCCGCCGCTTCCATGCTCCAGAGATCAGCCCGTCCAGCGAGTATGCGCCGACCATTGTCCGCGCCACTTCCTCAATCGCTGCGTCGACATCCGCGGTCATTGAGTTTCCGGCGCGGGCACGCCTGCCGAGCGCGGACAGCACCTCGGACTTGATGTGCGCTGGCGCGACGACCTCGCACCCGGAGACCTGCTCGGTGACCCAGTCCGCCGTAGGGCCAGCGATCAACAGGTCCACGAGTGCGGAGGCATCGAGCACCACGCGCACACCCGTCATGGGTTGCTCGTGTCGTAGCCCGGGGGAAACTCGTCTCCGCGTTCTGCGCGGACGGAATCGAGGGCCCCGATCGTGTCGGCGTGTGTCCAACCCTTGAGTGGAGGGTTGGCACGGATACGAGCGAGCCAATCACCGAAGTCGCGGATGCGCAGCTCGCGCTCAAGCGCCTCCTGCGCGATCCCCGACACGTTCAGGCCTGCCTCCCGCGCCCGTTTCGCGAGGTCATCGGGGAGATAGATGTTCACCCGCGCCATACACACAGAGTACACACTCGCCTTCACGAAGGTCACGACTCCGCGGGCTCGGGGGCCAGCCGCCACCGGCCGAGGGAGTGCTCGACCAGGCCGGCCCGGTGCAGGACGAGGAGGGCCTCCTTGGTGCGGCCACGCGCGATGCCGGCGGTGCGGGCGATCGAACCCGAGTCGACCGCGTGCCTGACCGGGACGGCATCGAGCACCTGGCGCTCGCGCGGAGGAAGACGGTCGCGAGGGTTTTCGGGCTCGCGGGGGTCCTCGAGGGTGAAGGTCCCGATCGGACCCACTGCCTCGAGGACCTCCTCGCCAGACGTCACCAACAGCGCATCCCTGGCGCGAATCAGCTGGTGTACGCCGGCCGACGGTGCGCTTGTCACCGGACCGGGCACCCCCATCACGGCCCGACCCAGGCCTCCGGCCCAGCTCGCTGTGTTGAGCGCCCCGCTGCGCACCGCCGCCTCGACCACGACCACACCCCGGGCGAGGGCAGCGATGATCCGGTTCCGTGCCAGGAAGCGGATCCTCGTCGGAGCGCACCCGGGCGCTGCCTCGGAGACCACCAGCCCGACGTCGGCGACGTAGTCGATGAGGTTGCGATGCGCCGCGGGATAGGCGCGGTCGGCGCCACACGCAAGCACCGCAACCGTAGGTCCCCGGTTGGCCAGGGCACCTCGATGGGCTGCCTGGTCGATGCCGAACGCCGCTCCCGACACGACGCTCCACGAGGCGCGGGCCAGGGTCGCGGCGATGTCCGCAGCCACGTCAGCGCCGTAGGTGGTCGCCGAGCGCGATCCGACGACGGCGACGGCAGTCTCCGTCGCCTCGTCCAGCCGGAGCGATCCACGGCACCACAGGCCTAGAGGAACACCTCCGCGCTCGTGGAGGTGGGGTGCGTGGGCCAGGTCGTCCAGGGCTGTCGGCCACTCTGCGTCACCGGGTACGACGAACCTGATCCCTTGGACCGACGCCCGGTCGAGCTCCCGCGCCGGGTCGGCCGCCTCGAGCCGTTCGGCCAGGTCGGCGCCCAGCTCGCGATCCGTGGCCTGGTCTCGAAGGCTTCGCAGGACCGTCTCGCCGCCGAGCTGCTGGACCAGGTCGGTGAGCCGCGGATCGCCAGGCTCTCCGATCCGTGAGAGCACTACCCGCGCAAGGCGTTCGGACTCGCTGGGCATGCTCATGCCGACTCGCAGGCGGGAGTCGCAGGCACGCTCCCGGTGGGGATGCTGCTCAGCAGCAAGGGAGTCGCGGCGCGCAGACGCAGTGCGACGTCCAGCTCCTGGGCACCCGGCCGTGCGATGCCGGCGAGGTCGGCCACCGACCAGGCGACGCGGTGGACCCGGACTGCCCCGCGACGGGTGAGCCGCCCGGCGTACACCTCGGATTCGAGGCGGAGCTCGGCCGCATCGGCCAGCGGCCAAAGCTCTCGGAGCATTGGCCCCGGGACCTGGGCGTTGAGCCGCCACGGGTGGTCGGCGTACCGCAATCGCTGGCGTTGCCGGGCGGCCGCGACCCGCAGCCGGATCGTCGCGCTCGGCTCGGGGCGCTCGAAAGGCAGGGCCTCGGCCTTCCGTTGCTGGGTCGGCTCTACGAACCGGGTGATGTCGACCCGGTCGGCGATGGGGCCGGAGATCTTGCGGCGGTACTCCCGTCTCTTCAGCTCCGAACAGACACATTGGTGGTCGCGGGACCAGGGGTGGTACTCCCCGCATCGGCACGGGTTGCAGGCGAAGACGAACATCGCACGCGCCGGGTACGTGGCGTCCTCCTCCCCACGTGAGATCGAGATCTCGCCGGACTCCAGGGGCTCGCGCAGCGCTTCCACGACGTCGGTGGGGAACAACGGGAACTCGTCCAGGAAGAGGACTCCCAGGTGGGCCTTGCTCACCTCGCCGGGGCGCACCCGTCCGCTGCCACCGCCGAGGATGCCGGTGCGTGAGGCCGAGTGGTGGGGTGAGCGAAACGGTGGCCGAGTGATCCGCGACGCCCCCGCCGGGAGGGTGCCGCACAGGGAGTACACAGCCGTGAGCTCGAGCGACTCGTCGTCGCTCAGGTCCGGCAACAAGCCCGGGATGCGTTCGGCCAGCGTGGTCTTGCCTGACCCCTTCGGTCCGGTGAGCATCAGGTGGTGGCCACCCGCGGCCGCGACCTCCACGGCGTAGCGGGTGTCGGCCATTCCCAGCACGTCTGACATGTCGAGGTCCTCCAGGCGCTCCTCACCGCGCCAGGTGAGCAACGGCGAACCAGACAGCGCCTCGACCTCCGGCGCCTCGGGCACCTCGTCCTCGTGCCTGAGCAACGCGACCACCTGCGCCAGCGACCGGATCCCGAAGACTCGCATCCCGGGCACCATCGCGGCCTCCCCGATCTGCGGCTCCGGCACGTAGACGGTCTCAATTCCACGAGCGGCCGCGGCCATCGTCATCGGCAACACCCCGGGAACGCACCGGACCCGGCCATCGAGCGTGAGCTCGCCGATCATTGCCGCGCGTTCCAACGAACGGTGCGGGAAGCTCTGGTCCGCAGCAGCCAGGACGGCCACGGCGATGGCGAGATCGAAGTGCGGGCCGCGCTTGGGCAGGTCGGCCGGTGAGAGCAGGATCGTGGTCCGGCGGGTGTTGGGCCACTTGAACAGGCTGTTCTTCACCGCCGCCCGGCAACGGTCGCGCGCCTCGCTGATGGACGTGTCGGGTCGACCGACCAGCGCGGTCCCGATCACCCCGTCGGACAGGTCGACCTGTACGTCGACCACGTGTCCGACGGCGCCCTGCAGCGAGACCGTGTGCGTGGTGGCGACCATCAGCCAACTCCCTGAACGTGCTCGACCACGGCCGCCCCGCGCTCGGCGAGCAGCACTCCGACCAGGTCGATCCGGATGTCCTGGGGATGGACACCGTGCTCCTCGACCCAGCGCATCGCCAGCAGTCTGAGCCGGTCGCACTTGGCCGGGCCGACAGCCTCGAGCGGGTGGCCGTACGCCGACGAGGTGCGCGTCTTCACCTCGCAGAACACCAGCACGTCACCCTCGCGGAGCACCAGGTCCAGCTCACCCAGCTCGCAGCGCCAGTTGCGGTCGACGAGCACCATGCCCTGGTCGACCAGCCGCTGGGCGGCGACCCGTTCGCCGTACGCCCCGAGGCTGCTGTTGCGTGCACCGATGTCCATGACCGGAGCACACCTCAGACGGCGACCTCGCGCCGTGCTCCCGGTCGACCCTGTGGACGAGCAGCCTCAGGAGGGAGTCTGTGGGCTCGAGACGGTTGCCTTCACTCGATCAGACGTACGGGGTCTCCGAGGACGGTGGCGTCCCAGGTCGTCACGTCGTTCACCTGGCCGGTGCCGAACGCGACCCTCACCTTGTACCAGCAGCCGCCGAACGAGGCGTAGTTGCAGGTGTAGTCGGTCGGGATCGGGATCGTGATCGTCTCGGTCTTCCCGTTGTTCCGCGAGACGCCGGAGGTCAGGAGAAAGGGCGCGCTGCAGTTGGTGAGCGTGATGCTGGTCGGGCCAGCAGACCCTCCGATCGCCCTGCAGTCGCCAGGGAACGGTGTCGTCTGAATCGTGCCGGTGGCGTCCGCAGGCGTCAGCACCTGGACCGCTCCCTCGACGCCGGACGCTGCGTCGCCGGCGTCGAAGTAGCTGAACGAGATCTTCTGGCCAGCTGCCCCCGGCAGCACCCGGATCAGGTTGAACTCCGGCTGGGCCTGGTTGGAGTTCACGAAGATCGGCATGTGGTTGTAGCCGGAGACCGCGACGTTCTGCTCCTGGCCCGCAGCGGTGACAGCCCGGATCGCGAAGGAGTTGGCACCCTCGCCGCTGGTGGTGTTGCCGGTGGCCGCGCCCGCTGCCGTGTTGCCGGAGCGAATGTAGGTACCGCCCGAACCACCGAGAGAGACGTTCGAGCGGACCTGCAGGTAGTAGTCGCCGGCGCGGGTGGGCGTGAACGTGCAGAAACTGACCCAGTTATGGAACTGGCTGGAGATCTCGGCGTTGTAGGAACCGGAGGCAGACTTGAACAGGTTGGCCGAGATGCCTGAGTTGGAGGTGTTGTACGTGCCGTACTGCTTGATGCACGCGCTCCCGCCGGTGTCGTTCTGCACGGGCGCGAGCTTCGGGTTCAGCGAGTCGGTCTGCTCACGCAGCACGAACGACGTCGTCATCCCGTGCTTGGGGTTGGCTCCCGAGCCGCCGCTGACGAAGCCGTCGCCGGTGCAGAAGGCGGCGAAGCTGGTGCCGTCGCGGGAGTAGCGGTTGCGGGCGTCGCTGTTGATCACGTACGGGTTGGTGCTGGCTCCGTCGTTGACGAACGACGACAGGCTCGGCAGGTTTCCACACGTGTTTCCGGTGGCGACCATCATCGGGTCGTAGAGTTGCAACTCGACGGCCGAGTTGACAGCGGCGTCCGCGACCTTGACGACAAAGGTGTAGCCGAACTCGTCGTACTCGGAGTTCGTGTCGCCTGCGCAGCCATCCACTGTCGCACCCGAGGGAGCCTGGCAGGTCCGGTTCTGGTAGCGGTCGCCCTGTACCTTCCCGGTCTCGGGTCCCTCGAGCGTCGCCCAGAGCTGAGGGGTCCGCGAGCAGTTCGGCAGTGGGCTGCCCCCTTGGGCGGTGCCGGTTGGATCGGCGGAGCTGGCACCCGCCCCGGCGTTCGGCTCGTTGCCGAACGTGTTGCACGGGCTGCCCATGGGCGATGGCCCCAGATAGTCGGCGACCGAACTCCGGCTGATGGTGGTCTGGGGGACACCGATGGCGGCACCGAACGTGTTGTGGATAGTGCTGGTGACGGTGACCTTGAGCTGCGTGGCCTTGGCGCCTTCGGTCACGGCCACGATGACGTCCGCGTGCGCGTCGTCGAAGCCGTTGCGCGCAGAGACATCCTTGGCTCGAAGGACGGCACTCGCCATGTCCTGCGGCAGGAAGGGAACTCCCGCCATTGCAGCCGCGTCCGCCGCCTTCTGGACCCGCTGGACCTCGACGTACCACACGCCGACGTCCACGGCAGTGGCGGCACAGCCGATGCCGACGATAGGGACGACGATGGCGACGAGGATGGTCGCAACTCCTGACTCGGATCGCCGCTCTCGCCACCTGCTCAGCAGCCGGCGGGCGAAGGGTCGCTTGGGCGGCGTTGGAAGTCTCATTGGTGTTGGTTCGCCCCGCATGACTGGGTGGGCAGCGGTTCGAAGTTCATCACCGAGCGGTCAGTGAGATGGATCGAGGCTCCGAAGAGTCCCGTCATCATCGGGTGAGTGGCATCGAGGTAGATCCCGACCCGGTGCATCGGGTTGGCCACCGAGCCCGGGAAGCACGCACTGATGCTCACGGAGCTCCAGCTGCCCGAGCTGTAGCGAAAGGCGTCGAGCGAGTCGCGCCATACGAACATGACGCAGTCCGCAGTTCCTGAGCAGGTTGTGGGCATCGTCGTGTTGCCTTCGCTTCCGGGGAACCCGGCCGCGTTGGCCTTGTAGACGAGCATGTAGTTGATGTAGTCGCCGGGCATCGACGACCCCCCGCGCTGGATCGCGTCCGCAGCTTCCTGGGCGAGGGCCGGTGAGGAGGTGCTCGTGCACACCGGCGCATCGGGCCCCGTCTCACACACTCCTGGCCCGGCGGCTGCGCCGGTTGCAGCCACGCGCGAGCCCACGCGGACGCTGTTGGCCACCCCGGCGTAGTCACGCATGATGAAGGCGAACTCGATCATGCCGAAGATCAGCAGGACGAGCAGGGGAAGGACCAGGGCCGCTTCGATCGCGACAGCACCCGATTCAGCGCGCGCTTCGCTCTTGACAGGCCGCATCGTGGTCCCCCTTTTCATATCAAAAGGTATGACATGGGACAGAGGGTGTCTGCCAAACCCACAATCTGATGGCGTGGGCCTGACGCCCGGCTCCCAGCGAGCGCCGCGGCCCGACCGACGTCAGACCTTGGGAGGCTCGATCTCGCTGTGGCTGAGCTCCTCGACGTTGACGTCCTTGAACGTCAGCACCTTGACGTTCTTGGCGAGCCTGCGGGCGGGGCGGTACATGTCCCAGACCCACGCATCGGTCAGCGTCACCTCGAAGAACACCTCGCCCGTCTCCGTGCGGGCCTTCACGTCGACCTGGTTGCAGAGGTAGAAGCGACGGTCGGTCTCCACGACATACTTGAAGATGCCGACGACGTCGCGGTACTCCCGGTAGAGGTTGAGCTCCATCTCGGTCTCGTACTTCTCGAGATCCTCGGTGCTCATCGAAGAACCTCCTGCAGGTCGGCGTTGTCCAATTCCGGGTCCATCCCTGGGTCCACCTCTGGGTCCCACAGCTCCAACTGGGGCTCCAGACTGAAGGGTGGGGCGTCGGTGATCCCGGCGGCTCGCCGCACGTTGACGAACCTCATCCGGTGCACCGGGCTGGGACCGTGCTCGTCCAGCGCGTCGCCGTGCTCGGTGGTGCAGTAGCCCTTGTGCGTGGCGAAGTCGTACGACGGGTACTGCTCGTGCAGATCGCACATGATCCGGTCACGCGTGACCTTCGCGATCACCGACGCGGCCGAGATGCAGGCGGCGACCCGGTCGCCCTTCCACATGGCCAGTCCTGGGACCTCGAGCCCGTCCACGGGGAACCCATCGGTGAGGACGTAGGCGGGCCGTAGCTCCAGCCGGGCAAGCGAACGACGCAGCGCCTCGACGTTGGCCACGTGCATTCCGAGCCGGTCGCACTCCCCCGGTTCGATGATCACCACCGACCAGGCGAGAGCGCGGCGCATCACCTGCTCGTAGCAGCGCTCCCGCGCCTTGGCGGTGAGCAGCTTGGAGTCGGCCAGCCCCGGAACCAGGCCGGCTTTGCCCTCCGGGAGGATCGCCGCCGCCGCGACAAGGGGTCCGGCACACGCACCGCGTCCCGCCTCGTCGACACCCGCGATCGGGGCCAGACCCACTCGGCGCAACGCGCGTTCGTAGCCGTAGAGGCCGGCGTCGCGGCGTACGGTCGATCCGCGTGGCAAGGTGGTCATCGCTGACTCATCGATTGGGTCACCTGGCTTCGGGAATGCCTTCGAACGTCTTCGGGCGGTTCACGATCTCGGCGCGCTTCCACGGCCAGATCAGCGAGAACACCTTGCCCACGACGAGGTCCTCGTCGACGTACCCCTTGCCTGGCCTGCTCATGTGGCAACGCGAGTCGCAGGAGAACCCCCGGTTGTCGCCCATCATCCAGAGGTGTTCCTTGGGGACGATGATGTCGAACTTCTGCTGGGACGGTGCGGTGCCCCTGGGCAGGTAGGTCTCCTCGTTCAGCGCGTGGCCGTTGACGGTGACGTGTCCCTTCGCGTCGCAGCACACCACGCGGTCACCGCCGACGCCGATCACCCGCTTCACCAGGTGACCACCGGTCGGGTAGAGGCCGATCTTCTCCATGACTCGCGTGATGGGCGAGTGCGGAGGACCAGCCTCGCCCGCACCCAGCCAGCCGCCGGGGTCCTTGAACACCACGATGTCCCCGCGGCTCGCAGACGCGCCGCCCCAGTAGGAGACCTTCTGCACCAGGATTCGGTCGTTCTTGACGAACTGCGGCTCCATCGAAGGCGACGGGATGTAGAACGCCTGCACGAACAGGCTCTTGATGATGATGGCCAGGACGAGGGCGAGGCCGAGCAGCAGGATCGTCTCCTGCCACAGGGGCATCTGCTTCTTTTTGGACTCGTCCGGGGATTGGTCATCGGGACGGTCATCCGACCCAACTGCCTCGTCCACGTTCGTCACTCCTTGAGCCTAACCGTGGCCGACGGATCAGGATGCCGAAGGGGAGTACTCAGGCCTCGCGGCGTTCCTTGATCTTGGCTGCCTTGCCGCGCAGGTTTCGGAGGTAGTACAGCTTCGCCCGGCGCACGTCACCGCGGGTGACGACCTCGATCGAGTCGAAGATGGGCGAGTGGATCGGGAAGGTCCGCTCCACGCCAACGCCGAAGGAGACCTTGCGGACGGTGAAGGTGCGACCCACGCCCGAGCCCTGGAGCCTGATCACGACGCCCTGGAAGACCTGGAGTCGCGCGCGGTTGCCCTCGACGACCTTGACGTGCACCTTGATGGTGTCGCCGGCCCGGAAGTGGGGGACGTCGTCGCGCATGGTGGCGCCGGACAGATCGTCGATGACGTTCGACATGATGTCTCCTCGTGACTGCCACAGGTCACCCACGGATGGTGGTTGATCGTTCGGGTGGTCCAGCGGGTACGCCGTACGGGCCTCCCCCTGTGGCAGGTGGACCGTGAGCACCGACCGACACGAGGTCGGACCGGCTGTTCTGGCTCGCTGAGCCAAGGAGCGATTTTGCCACAGTCCGGGTCGTACGACGAAATCGCGACTGAGCGAAGCGAAGGCAGGGCGCAGGGCCGTACGGGCACATGCGAATGTGCAACCAGGGGTCGGCGACCCGCGACTCCCGTCGCACCAGCGACATTCGCAGGTCCGCGTACGCGGACCTGGCCTGTCCCAACCGACTGCTAGACAGGAACCATGGACGTCTCCCGCGAGCAGGTGCTGCGCTACCGGGTGCACGCGCAACAGCTTGACCGGGAACCCAAGGCCGAGGCCTCGACGGGGGCGGCCGTGCTGGACATCGGCGTCCAGGACACCGGACCGGACGGCTCGCTGTGGGCACTCGAGGTGCGCGGCTTCGCTCCTGACCCGAAGGACCTGTTCACTGCGTGGACGCTCCGCGGCGCGCCGCACGTCTACCGGCGGGCACAGGTCGCTGCGGTCGCGGCTGCCGTCGCGCCGGTGTCCGAGTCCGACGCCGCCAAGCGCGTCTTCGACGCCGCGCGACCGTTGAGGCAGGCCCACATCCCGGTGCTCGAGGCCCTCGACCGGGTCGCCGGCGAGATGCGGTCGATCGTGACGAAGCCGACGGTGAAGGGTGACGTCTCAGGCGCACTCAATGCGCGGCTCCCGGAGCCCTACACGCGCTTCTGCCGCCCCTGCAACACCGTGCACATCTACGAGCAGCCGTTCCGGCTCTCGGCGCTTCGCGGTGGGCTCGAGCTGACGCCAGGCACCTCCCCGCCCGTCCTGCGGCGCATTCCCGGGTGGAGAGGCATGGCCATGAAGGTGGATCCGGCTCTCGACCCCGTCCGCGCCGTGCTCCACCTGATCGGTCCGGCCACGGTCAAGGAGGTTGCGACGTATCTCGACTCCCCCGTCAAAGACGTCCGTGAGCACTGGCCCGACGACGTGGAAAGCGTCCACGTCGAAGGCGAGGATCGAGACCTGCTGGCCGATGACATCGAAGCCCTGACCTCAGCTGCCGAGGTGAGCGGTCTCGTCCGCCTGCTGGGGCCCTTCGACCTGTTCCTGCAGTCGCGCGACCGCGAGCTCGTCGTACCAGCAGAGGCCGACCGGAAGGACCTGTGGCGCATCCTCGGCCGACCCGGAGGAGTGCTCGTCGGCCACGAGGTCCTCGGCAGCTGGCGACCACGAGCCTCCGGCAAGAGGCTGCGCGTGGCCGTGAACGCCTGGGCGCCGCTCCCCGATCTGACCGAGCAGGCCGAGCGGCTGGCGGCTTTCCGCGGCGTCACGTTCGACGGGTTCGTCGACGACTGAGGCCTACCGGCGGCGCTTGGTCAGGCGTACGGCGCCCGGCACGTCGGGGTCTTCGCCGACGAGGCGATAGCCCGCCTTCTTGTACATCCGGATGTTGCGCTCGCTGCTGGCGCCGGTGAACAGCACGTAGCCGGTCACGTCGACCGGGGCCGCCTCCTCGATCGCGGTGAGCAACAAGCGCCCGAGTCCGCGGCCCTGCAAGTCAGGGGCTGCCATGATCCGGCCGATGTCCCAGAACTCGCCCTCTCGCCGACCACGGGCAGCACCAATAAGGCGCCCACCGACGCGAAGCACCAGCGTGGTCCACTCGTGCATCCACGCCTGCACGTCGGCCAGGTCCTCCTGGTGGGCCGGGATGCTCACGCCGGGGTTGGCCTGCTGCTCCTGGACCCAACACGCCCGCTGGAGCGTGAGCAGCTCCCCGGCATCAGAGGGGACCGCCGGCCGCAGCTCTCCCGCGAGATCGCCGACATCGACCACGCTCGCGGGGTGGGCGAGGTCGGGCCTGCGCTCGACGGTGCGCCGTACGGACTCGGTGCGGCGCCACTGCGCGATGCGGGCGTGGTCGCCCGAGAGCAGTACGTCGGGGACCTGGTGCCCGCGCCAGTTCGCCGGCTTGGTGAAGACGGGGTACTCCAGCAGGCCGTCGGTGTGCGACTCCTCCACGAGCGACCCGGCGTTGCCCATGAACCCGGGGAGCAGGCGCACGACGGCCTCGAGGATCGCCAGGGCGGCCACCTCGCCGCCGTTGAGCACGTAGTCGCCGATGGAGAGCTCACGCACCTCCATCCGGGAGGCGGCATCATCCATCACCCGCTGGTCGATGCCCTCGTAGCGGCCGCAGGCGAAGACCAGGTGCCTGCGCGTGGCGAGCTCGGCGGCGACTGCCTGGGTGAACGGTTCGCCCGAGGGAGTGGGTACGACGAGGGTCGGGCGGGCTTCGGTCGTTGCGGCCGCAGGGACCACAGCGTCCAGGGCCTCGCCCCACGGCTCCGGCTTCATCACCATGCCGGCGCCCCCGCCGTATGGCGTGTCGTCGACGGTCCGGTGCCGGTCGTGCGTCCAGTCCCGAAGGTCGTGCACGTGTACGTCGAGCAGCCCGCTCTCCTGCGCCTTGCCGGCCAGCGAGAGCCCGAGCGGGTCGAGGTACTCGGGGAAGATCGAGATCACGTCGATGCGCATGTCAGAGCTCTTCGACCAGGAGGCCGGGTTGGTCGTCGATCACGATCCGGCCGCCAGCGACGTCGACCTCCGGCACGAACACCGAGACGAACGGGAAGAGGATCTCGCGCGCCGGCGTACGGATGACAAGGAGGTCCTGTGCCGCGCCGTGCTCGACGCGATCGAGCTCACCGACGGCCTCACCATCGGTCGTCTCCACGCGGAGGCCGACGAGCTGGTGGTCGTAGAACTCCTCGGGGTCCTCCGGCAGCTCTGTGGGATCGACGAGGCAGGTCAGCTCGGTGCCGCGCGCGGCCTCGGCGGCGGTGCGACCGTCGATCTCCTCGAAGCGGACCACCAGCTTCCCCGAGTGGGTGCGCCAGCCGGACACCGTCAGCGATCGCGCGGCGCTCTGCAGCGTGGTGCCCGCGGCGAACCGGCGTTCTGGCTCGTCGGTGAGCGGTTCCACGAAGACCTCGCCCTTGAGCCCGTGGGCGCGGCCGATCCGGCCGACCACCACGTAGTCCTCCACCACACTGCTCCTTGCTGGACACACGACCCTGCGAAAAACGACCCTGCCAAACGTCAGGGGCACCATTCTCCACGCGGGAGAAGGTGCCCCTGACGGTTGCTTCTACGACTTAGCGCTTGCGGTCGACGTCCACGCTCTGCTGAATTCTTCGTGGCACGTCAACTGGCGGCTAGCGCTTGCGGTCGACGTCCACGCTCTGCTGAATTCTTCGTGGCACGTCGACAGGCGGCTAGCGCCTGCGGTCGACGTCCACGCTCTGCTGAATTCTTCGTGGCACGTCGACAGGCGGCTAGCGCTTGCGGTCGACGTCCACGAAGTCAATCCGGGCACCGCCGCGGCCGGCCAGCGAGCTGACCACCGTGCGGAACGCGGTTGCCGTGCGGCCGCCGCGTCCGATGACCTTGCCCAGGTCCGAGGGGTGCACGCGCACCTCCAGGATCGACCCGCGGCGCAGCTGCTTGTCGGTGACGACCACGTCGTCCGGGTGCTCCACGATTCCGCGGACGAGGTGCTCCAGGGCGTCGGCGAGCATCCGGATCAGCCCTCGGTCTTGTCGGTGTCGTCCAGCTCGGCCTCGGCCACGTCGGCGTCGGCAGCGGCCGCGGACGTCACCGGCGACTCGTCGGCCGGGGTCTCGACCGCCGCCGTTTCAGCCGCAGGGGTCTCGACAGCCGAGGTCTCCTCGGCCCTGGCATCTGCTGGGGCATCTGCGGGGGCCTCGGGAGCAGCCTCGGCGGAAGGCGCCTCGGGCTTGGCGGCGGGCGCCTCCGGCTTGGGCTTGGCCTCGGGTGCCTCCGGCTTGGCCTCGGCGGAAGGTGCGTCCGGCTTCGCCTCAGCGGTCTTGTCTGCGGTCTTGTCTGCTGACTTGTCTGGGGTCTCGGACTGCGCCATCTTCTTGGCGCTCGCCTTCTTCTTGGTCACCGCGTCGCCCTTGGGCTCGTTGGCGGCATCCTTGAGAGCCTCGTTGAACAGCTCCTGCTTGTCGCGCTTGGGCTCCTTGGTCCGCAGGGTGCCCTCGGTGCCGGGCAGTCCCTTGAACTTCTGCCAGTCGCCGGTCACCTTGAGGAGCGCGGCGACGGCGTCGGACGGCTGCGCGCCGACACCGAGCCAGTACTGCGCCCGCTCGGAGGCGACCTCGATGAACGAGGGCTCATCCTTGGGGTGGTACTTGCCGATCTCCTCGATGACCCTGCCGTCCCGCTTCTTGCGGGCGTCGACGACGACCACGCGGTAGTAGGGCTGGCGGATCTTGCCCATGCGCTTCAGACGAATCTTGACGGCCACGTTTGTGGTGTCTCCTTGAGAGTGTGTAGTGATGGGGCCCAGCGCGTCCCGGTGGGGCCAGGAGCGGTGAAACCCGGTGGGCGTTCACAGTCCGGATGAGAGGGTCCGGACGGCATACGGCTCAGCGCGCCATTGTGCCATGTGACCCCTCTGCGCCCGAAATCGCTCGCACCACACGGGCCGGGTCCTCGCCGAGGACCTGGACGGTGAGCCCGGCCTCCGTGCACAGACGGGCGGTGCCGGCCGCCTGCCTGGGACTGGTCTCGAGCAGCAGGCTCCCGCCGGGTGCGAGCCACCCGGGTGCGCCGGACGCGATGCGTCGGTGCACATCGAGCCCGTCGCTTCCGCCGTCCAGGGCGACGTGGTGCTCGTAGAGGCGAGCTTCGGGCGGCATCAGCGGGATCTCCTGGGTCGGCACGTACGGCGCGTTCACGACCAGCAGGTCGACCCGGCCGCGAAGGCCATCGGGCAGGGCGTCGTACAGGTCGCCCTCGTGAACCCGTCCCCTCGTGACGTTGAGCCGGGCACACGCGACGGCATCCGGGTCGATGTCGGCTGCGTACAGCTCAGTACCGGGAACGGCGTCGGCGACAGCGACCCCGATCGCGCCCGTGCCGCAGCACATGTCCACGACGACAGGCGGCCGGTCGAGGTCTGAGTGCGTGCCCGAATCCAGGGCCGAGGCCAGAGCGACGGCAAGCTCGGCCACCGCCTCCGTACGGCGCCGCGGCACGAAGACTCCGGGGGCGACGCGAAGCCGGAGCCCGCGGAACTCCGCCCAACCCAGCACCTGCTCCAACGGCTCGCCTGCGACCCGGCGGGCGAGCTTGAGCTCGAGGTCGCCACCGGAAGCCTCGGCCCGCAGGAGCGCGGCTTCCTCCTCGGCGTACACGCACCCGGCGGCGCGCAGCGCAGCCACCACGGCCGCGGACTCAGCGGGCGAGCCGGCCCAGGGGTCAGGCAACGACCCGGCCACGCAGCACGACCCGCTCGGGCTCCGCGAGCACCGACAGGTCCTCGAGCGGGTCCCGGCCGTAGACCACGAAGTCCGCGGCCGTGCCTTCGGACAGCAGCCCGTCCAGCCCGAGCCACGCTCGGGCGCGCCAGGAGGCGGCACCCAGCGCCTCCGCCGGCGTGAAGCCGTACTCGGCCAGCTCCTTCACCTCACTGGCGATGTTCCCGTGCCCGAGGACACCTCCCGCGTCGGTGCCCGCGTAGATGGCCACACCGGCCTCGTGGGCCGACATGATCGTCTCGCGTCGGCGGGTGTGCAGGTCGAGCAGGTGCTCGGCGTACTTCGGGAACTTCTCGCGGGCCGTCTCTGCGTAGTCGGGGAAGTGGTTCAGCTGGAGAACTGTCGGCACCAGGGCAGTCCCTCGCTGGACCATCGCGTCGATCAGTTCGACCGAGAGGCCGGTCCCGTGCTCGATGCAGTCGATGCCTGCCTCGATCAGTCCCGGGAGGACGGCCTCTCCGAAGCAGTGGGCGGTCACCTTGGCGCCATGGGCATGGGCCACCGCGATCGCCTCGGCGAAGATGTCCGCGTCGAACGAGGGGGCCAGGTCGCCGGCGTCGCGTTCGATCCAGTCGCCGACCAGCTTGACCCAGCCGTCACCGCGCTGCGCCTCCTGGGCGACGTACGCCGCGAGCTCCTCTGGCTCGACCTCGTGGGCGAAGTTGCGGATGTAGCGCTTGGTCCGCGCCAGGTGGCGGCCCGCCCGGATCAGGCGCGGCAGGTCCTCGCGGTCGTGGATCCAGGAAGTGTCTGCGGCCGAGCCGCAGTCACGCAGCAGCAACGCGCCGGCGTCGCGGTCGGTGATCGCCTGCTGCTCGCTCGTGGCGTCGTCGACGGCGCCGTCCTCGTCCAGGCCGACGTGACAGTGCGCGTCGACGAGGCCCGGAACGATCCAGCCCTCGGCCACGGTCTCGGCGTCGGACTGGGGCTCGTAGGTGACCAGCCCGTCGACGACGTACAGGTCCCGTGCCTCGCCGTCGGGCAGGACCGGTCCCCGGAATCTCATCGGGAATCGCTGTGCAGCCATGGAGCCGACGCTATCGCGGGCGGGCGGTTGAGGCGGGGTGCCTGCTGGTGGCGATCAGCGGAGCGCAGCACGCACCAGGTGCAGGACAGACTCCTCTGATCGGCTGAACCGTGATCCGGGAACGCTGGCCGACCTTTCCGGCACGACTGACCAAGGTTGTGGCTGCCTCTCGCCTCACGGCAGGTGGTCTCGACTGATCGCTCGCTTCGCTCGCTGCTCGACCATCTACGCAACAGCCCCGACGTTTCGACAAGCCCGATCAGCGGAGCCCAACACGCCCCAGGTGCAGGACAGGGCTCCGTCAATCGGCTGAGACCTACTTCAGGTACTTCGACAGGTCCGGAAGCGTGGTCGGGTCGAACTCGGCGGGTGGCTCCTGGCCCGGTTCGAGCCCGAAGGCACTCCCGGCAGCCGCAGCGGGCCTCTCGCTAGCTCCCGACTCCTGCTGCGCGCGCTTCGCCGGGTTGCCGGAGACGCGCTTGCCCTTGCTCTTCTTGGGCTGCGCGGCCTGGCGACCCTTGGCCTTCTTGCCCAGTCCCATGCCGGGCGACCCCGGGATGCCGGGGGCTCCCCCACGAGCCATCTGCATCATCATCTTGCGGGCCTCGAAGAACCGGTCGACGAGCTGGTTGACGTCGGAGACCTGACGACCCGATCCCTTGGCGATGCGGGCGCGACGCGAGCCGTCGATCATCTTCGGGTTGTCCCGCTCGGCCGGCGTCATCGACTGGATGATCGCCTGGATCCGATCGATCTCCCGCTCGTCGAAGTTCTCCAGTTGGTCGCGGAACTGGCCCATCCCGGGGAGCATCCCGAGCATCTTCGTGAGCGAGCCCATCTTGCGGACCTGCTGCATCTGCTCGAGGAAGTCGTCGAGGGTGAACTCGCCACCCTGGCCAGAGAGCTTCGCCGCGGCCTTGGCAGCCTGGTCGGTGTCGAAGGTCTTCTCAGCCTGCTCGATGAGCGTGAGCAGGTCACCCATGTCGAGGATGCGCGAGGCCATCCGGTCGGGGTGGAAGAGGTCGAAGTCGGTGAGCTTCTCGCCGTTGGAGGCGAACATCACCGGCTTGCCGGTCATCTGGGCGATGGACAGCGCTGCGCCGCCGCGTGCGTCACCGTCCAGTTTGGTGAGTACGACGCCGTCGTACCCCACACCGTCGAGGAACGCCTGGGCCGTGTTCACCGCGTCCTGGCCGATCATCGCGTCGACGACGAAGAGCACCTCGTCGGGAGTGACCGCGTCGCGGATGTCAGCGGCCTGCTTCATCAGCTCCTCGTCGATGCCGAGGCGTCCGGCCGTGTCGACGATGACGACGTCATGCAGGGTGCGCTTGGCCTCCTCGACGCCGCCGCGCGCCACGACCACCGGGTCGCCCACCCCGTTGCCGGGTTCGGGGGCGTGCACCGTCACCCCGGCGCGCTCGCCCATGACCTGCAGCTGCTTGACGGCGTTGGGCCGCTGCAGGTCGGCGGCGATCAGCATCGGGCTCTTGCCCTGGTCCTTGAGCCATACCGCCAGCTTGGCGGCCAGCGTGGTCTTTCCCGAGCCCTGGAGACCGGCAAGCATGATCACCGTCGGTGGGTTCTTCGCGAACCGCAGTCGGCGGGTCTCGCCGCCGAGGATCCCGACGAGCTCCTCGTTCACGATCTTGATGACCTGCTGCGCCGGGTTCAGCGCCTGGCTGACCTCCTCGCCGCGCGCGCGTTCCTTGACCGCGGCGACGAAGTCCTTGACGACGGGCAGGGCGACGTCCGCCTCGAGCAGCGCTAGGCGGATCTCACGCCCGGTGGCGTCGATGTCGGCCTCGGAGAGCTTCCCCTTGCCGCGGAGGTTCTTGAAAGTGTCTGAGAGACGGTCAGAGAGCGTGGCGAACACGTGTGGGGTTCCTCGGGGTGCAGGAGGTCAGGACCAGTGGTCAAGGGTAGCCGCACCCCGCAGGCCCCAAGTGACGTCATACGTTTTGGTGGCTACTGCGGCCACTTCGTATGACGTCCCGCGGCGCGTCATACGAACTGGTCGTGATTGCAACCAGCTCGTATGACGTCCCCGACTCACTCCGGGGCGAACGAGTCCATCAACGCCGCCCGTACGGCGTGCGCGGCCGACGCGGCTCGCTCCTCCGAGAGCGCGCCAGCGGAGGCTTCCTGGACGTAGAAGACGTCCACCGCCTGGGGCCCCAGCGTCGAGATGTGGGCTGACCGTACTGAGACGTCGATGCCCGCGAGCGCCGAGCACACGGTGTGGATCAGCCCCGGCAGGTTGGCGGAGCGCACTTCGATCACCGTCGCGCGCGGCGAGGCCTCAGGGCGTACGGCGACAGTGGGCTCGAGCTTCACCGGCCTGGAGCGCCGCAGCTTCTGGGCCGCGTCGATGCGACCCTCGATGATCGCCTCCATCCGCTGCCGCAGCAGGATGTCGTCCAGGCCGTTCTCGGCGACGTCCCAGACCGAGACGCCGAACCCCTCCTGCGTCCACGCACGAGCCGCCCGCACGGACGCCTTCTGCAGCGCCAGCGTCGCTGCTGCGTCGGCCAGAAGCCCGATCCGGTCACCGGAGACAACGGTCACCCGGGACCCGTCCGCCGAGTCGCTCGCGACCACCGAGACGGAGCCCGGGTTCGCCCGCACCTGTTCGGGGATCTCGATCTCTGTCTCGTCGTCGTCGGGCGCGGGTTCGTCGGCTAGCGCAGCCGCGGACCGTCGTACGAGCGTCCGGATCAGCGACGCCCGCCAGCGGGTCCACGCCTTGTCCGACGTGGCCCGCGCATCGGCCTCGGTCAGCGCTGCCAGCAGCACGAGCTCCTCCCGGTCGGCCACCTTGGCGGTGACCAACGCCACCGTGGCGGGGTCGTCGGGGTCCCGGGTGGTCGCCGTCTCGGGGAGCAGCAGGTGCCAGCGCACGAGCTCACCGATCAGCTGCACCTCCCGCGGGTCGAAGCCGATCCGCTCGGCGATCTCGCGAGCGATGGGCGCACCGGCGACGCAGTGCTCGGTCAGCTGGCCCTTGCCGATGTCGTGCAGCAGGGCGGCCACCATGAGCACGTCGGGCCGGGCGACCCTGCGGATCAGCCCGGATGCCTCGATGCAGGTCTCCACCAGGTGCCGGTCGACGGTGAAGCGGTGCACCACCGACGCGTGCGGCAGCAGGCGTACGCGCTCCCACTCGGGCAGGACCAGCTCCAGCGCCCCGGTCTCGTCGAGCGTCTCCCAGACCCCCAGCAGGCCCGGCCCGGCCGCGAGCAGGCGCACGAACAGGTCGCGCGCCTCGACCGGCCACGGGTCAGGGAGCGGAACGCTCTCGCGCACCAGCCGCGCTGCGGCGGTGGGGGCCAGGACCAGGTCGCGTTCCGCGGCCTCGGTCGCCGCACGCAGGAGGAGCAGGGGGTCCGCCGCAGGCTTTGCGCCACGGTCGAGCACGACCTCCTCGTAGGAGACGGCCACCCCCGGGGCGATCGGTTCCAGCCGTGGCCGGCGCTGACCGGTGGCATTCGGACGGCGCTGGACGGCCTCGGCCCTTCGCCACGCCAGCCGGGACAGGTGCGTGATCCGGCGGGCCAGCTTGCGCGTGTGCACCTGGGCGGCGTCCCCGCCGGGAAGCTCGAGCACCTGCGCGATCTCGTCCCAGAACTCCGGCGCCACCCGGTCGGTGGCCCGCCCCGCCACTGTGTGCAGTGCGTCGCGGACGTCGAGGAGGGCCACCCGGCACCGCTCCAGGTCGGCGTGGGGTACGTCGACCAGCCAGCTCGCCACGAGCGCCTTGAGCACCGTGGCGTCCCGGAGACCGCCGACCGACTCCTTGAGGTCAGGGACCGACGCATGCGCCAGCTCGCCGGTCTTGCTGCCGCGGCCAGAGACCAGCTCGCGCAGCTCCTCGAGCCGGGTGCGGGCGTCGCGGCGCCACTGGGTCAGCACGGCGGTGCGCAGGCGCAGGGTCAGGTTCGGGTCACCGGCCAGGTGGCGGACGTCCAGCATTCCGGTTGCCACGCGAAGGTCGGCGGCTGCCTGCTCGAGCACCTCGTCGACGGTGCGTACCGAGTGGTCGATGTTGGCCCCGGAGTCCCACAGCGGGTACCAGATCCTGGCCGCCCACTCCCCGGTCTCGACGACGGCGTCGTGGACGAGCACCACGTCGAGGTCACTGAACGGCGCCAGCTCCTGCCGGCCGTAACCTCCCACCGCGACCAGCGCGACTCCCACGTCAGGGCAACCGGCCGCGCCGAACGCCTTCGCACACAGCTCATCGGCAGTGCGCGTCCGTTCCGCACGCTCGGCTGCGGTCACGAGTGCTCAGACGGCTGACTGGTCGCGATCGCCAGTACGCACCCGCACGACGCTCTCGACAGGCGAGACCCACACCTTGCCGTCACCGATCCGGCCGGTGGCGGCCGCACTGACGATGGCTTCGGTGACCGCCTCGACATCGCCGTCGTCGAGCACGATCTCGAGACGGACCTTGGGCACCAGCGCGACGTCGTACTCCGCGCCCCGGTAGACCTCGGTGTGCCCCTTCTGGCGGCCGTACCCGCTGACCTCGCTGACAGTCATGCCGGTGATGCCGACACCCTCGAGCGCGGTGCGGACGTCTTCCCACTTGTGGGGCTTGATCACTGCGGTGACGATCTTCATGTCCCCAGCCTCTCAGTCATCTGTTCCCGGTTGGGCGAACGGTCCCTCGGTGGCCCGGGGCGCACTGAACGCGCCGCTGGTGCGGGCTCCGGCGGTCGAGTGCAGGTCGTACGCCGTCTCCGCATGGATGACCAGGTCGATCCCGTTGACCTCGTGCTCCTCCTCGATGCGGAAGCCCATGACCCGGTGCACGGACCACGCAATCACCCCGGAGGCCAGGAACGCGTAGGCGAACACCGCGGTCGCACCGAGCAGCTGTCGCCCGAGCTGGTCGACGCCACCGCCGTAGAACAGCCCGTCCACCGCCGTGGGAGCGCTCGCCGTGCCCAGGAGCCCGATGCCGAGGGTCCCGACCAGACCACCGACGAAGTGCACGCCGACGACGTCGAGGGAGTCGTCGTACCCCCAGCGGTACTTGAGCCCGACGGCCAGCGCACAGATGACCCCGGCGGCCAGACCCATGGCCAGGGCACCCAACGGCGTGACCGACCCTCCGCTCGGGGTGATCGCGACAAGCCCGGCGACCATGCCCGACGCAGCGCCAAGGGTGGTCGCGTGACCGTCGCGGAAGCGCTCGAGCGCCAGCCAGCCGACGACTCCGGCGGCCCCCGCGCAGCTGGTGGTGACGAAGACGACCGCCGCCGCGTGGTTCGCACCCAGTGCGGATCCCGCGTTGAAGCCGTACCAGCCGAACCACAGCAACCCGGCCCCCAGCATCACGAGCGTCAGGTTGTGGGGGCGCATCGCGTCCTGCCCGAACCCCACCCGGGTGCCGACAACCAGGGCCAGGGCAAGCGCCGATGCCCCGGAGCAGATCTCCACCACCATGCCGCCGGCGAAGTCGATCGTGCCGACCTGGTTGGCCAGCCATCCGCCGGAGTGACCGTCCCTGTCGAAGTCGAAGACCCAGTGCGCGATCGGCGCGTACACCAGGACCGTCCACACCGACACGAAGACGATCCAGGCGCCGAATCGGGCCCGGTCGGCGATGGCACCGGAGACCAGGGCGCCGGTCACCACGCAGAACAGGCCCTGGAACATCGCGAACAGGATTATCGGCACGCTCAGCCACGACTCGGCAGTCTCGGAGACGAGCGTCTGCAGGCCGAAGTACTGGATCGGGTCACCGACCAGTCCGGCGCCGACGTCGTCGCCGAACGCTATGGAGTAGCCGACCAGGACCCAGACGATGGTGATCGCGGCGAGGGCGCCGAAGCTCATCATCATCATGTTCAGCACGCTCTTGGAGCGCACCATGCCGCCATAGAACAACGCCAGCCCCGGTGCCATCAGCAAGACCATCGCCGAGGCGGCCAGCACCCAGGCGGTGTCGCCGGTGTCGATCTTCTGCACGAGAGGTCCGAGCGTGAGTGTGAGGAGGGCCATGGCTGCACACTGGCGAACCGGAAAATAAACCGCAGGTGCGTCCCACATGTCAGACATGTGGGACGCACCCGCGGAGGGTGTCACTGGGCTGTCAGATCGCAGCCTCGTCCCGGTCGCCCGTGCGAACCCGGACCACGCTGTCGACGGGTGAGACCCAGACCTTGCCGTCCCCGATGCGCCCGGTCTGCGCCGACTTGACGACGATCCCGGCGACGTCCTCGACGTCAGCATCGTCGACGAGGATCTCGATGCGGATCTTGGGCACCAGGGCGATGTCGTACTCCGCCCCGCGGTAGACCTCGGTGTGGCCCTTCTGCCGTCCGTACCCGCTGACCTCGCTCACGGTCATGCCGGTCACGCCGAATGCCTCCAGCGCGGCCCGGACCTCTTCCCACTTGTGCGGCTTGATCACCGCTGTCACGAGCTTCATGCGTTTGCACCTTCCTTGCGGCTGCCCGCTGAAGGGGCGAGGACGGAGTGGGCACCGTGGGTCCCGGACCGGGCCCCGGAGGAGGCGGCGAGGTCGTACGCCGCCTCACCGTGCTCGACGAAGTCGATGCCCTCGACCTCGTCCTCATCGGCGACACGCCAGCCGATGACGGCCTTGACGATCAGGCCGACGATCAACGTGGCGACTCCCGACCAGAGCATGGCGTACAGGGCCACGGCCACTTGGATCACGAGCTGCTTGAGGCCGTCGCCATAGAGCAGGCCACCGCTGGTGGCGAAGAAGCCGATGCCGATTGTCCCCACCAGACCACCGACGAGGTGGACACCCACAACGTCCAGCGAGTCGTCGTACTTGAACCTGTACTTCAGGCCCACGGCAAGCGCGCAGAGGGCGCCGGCGATCACGCCGAGGCCCATCGAGCCAAGCGGCGAGAGCGACCCACAGGCCGGGGTGATGGCGACCAGGCCGGCTACAACGCCAGAGGCGGCGCCCAGGGACGTGGCCTTGCCGTCACGAAGCTTCTCGATCAGCAGCCAGCCAAGCATGGCGGCACAGGTGGCGAGGGTGGTGTTGATCCAGACCAGACCGGTCTCGGTCGTGTATTGGGTCAGCATCTCGGTCTCGTCGGTGGAGGTGAAGACGATCGAGCCGACGTTGAACCCGAACCAGCCGAACCACAGCAGGCCTGCCCCGATCATCGTCAAGGTCAGGTTGTGCGGCTTCATCGGCTCCTTGGCGAAGCCGAGGCGCCTGCCGATGAGCAACACCAGAACCAGGCCTGCGACACCTGCGTTGATGTGCACGACCGTTCCACCGGCGTAGTCGATCGGAGCCACCGAGGCACCACCGTCACCACTGAAGATGAAGTCGGCCAGGCCGTTCTTCACCCCGCTGAGGAAGCCCCCTCCCCAGACCTGGTGGGCCAGTGGGAAGTACGAGAGCGTCACCCAGAGCGGCAGGAACACGAGCCAGGCCGAGAACTTCACGCGATCGGCGATCGCACCGCTGATCAGCGCGGCCGTGATCACCGCGAACGTGAGCTGGAACGCCACGAAGACGAACTGGCTGGGATCGGTGTTCTCCAGGCCGAACTGGCTGAAGGGGTTGGAGAAAAGCTTGAACACCTCTCCACCGGTCTTGCCGTTCTCGCCCGCGATCGTGGTGCTGTAGGACATCGACCAGCCCCACAGGGCGTAGACGATGCCGACGACGCCGAGGGCGCTGAACGACATCATCATCATGTTCAGGACCGACTTGGAGCGGCTCATGCCGCCGTAGAAGAGGGCAAGACCTGGGCCGGTCATCAGTAGTACGAAAGACGCCGACACCAACATCCAGGTGTAGTAGCCGTCCATGGGACCTCCATTGGTGAGAAAGCTGAGCAGGGCCGCGCGCGTGTATGACGGCGTTGTCGAACGGCGAGGCGCCCTATGGCGTAACTCTCGGTCGCGTTCGTTTCAGCGGTCGGCGGGCCGTGTTTCGGTCCGGTCACACCTGGGCATGTTGTGTAACGCCCATGTGAAATCCTGCTGTACCACGGACGGTGTTAAATCGGCTTATTTCGGGAAAGCCGTACACTGAGGTTCGCCCGAACCTATGCTCGACTGCGTGGAACCCACCCTGGGGGCGGGGGCTGAATTGAGTCAGACTGTGCCCGAAGAACGCCGCAAGCGCGGCCGCCCTCGCGATCCCGAGGCAGACGGCCGTATTCTCGCTGCCGCCGCGTCGCTCATCCTGCTGCGCGGCTTCGACAGCATGACCGTCGACGAGGTGGCCACCACCGCCGGGGTCGGCAAGGCCACGGTCTATCGCCGCTGGGCCCGCAAGGAGGACCTCGCGGTCGCCGCGATGGAGCAGCTCTACCTCGACGAGATGCCGCCGCCTGACACCGGATCCATCCGCGGAGACCTGCGCGCGCTATACGCGTCGGTGATCACCTTCGTCAACTCGCCCGCGGGCCTCGATTACGTGCGCACGACGATCAAGGAATCCATGCGCGACGACCGCATCGCCACGCTCTACCGCGAGGCCACCGAACGTGCCGAGCTGACCGCCCGCGTGGTCTACGAGCGGGCCATCGAGCGCGGCGAGGTCCGCGCGGACATCCCGGTGACCTCGACGGTCCAGCTGATCGGCGGTCTCGTCGTGATGCGCGCGATCACCCGCCAGGACATGCCGACCCTCGAAGAGGTGGACGAGCTCGTCGACCTGGTGCTGCACGGCATCAGGGCCTGAGGCAGAGCCCCACTCAGCTCTGGTCGAGCAGGGCGTCCACGAACGTGTCGGGGTCGAACGGAGCCAGGTCGTCGGCTCCTTCGCCCACGCCCACCAGTTTCACGGGAACACCCAGTTCACGCTGTACGGCGACGACGATTCCCCCCTTGGCCGACCCGTCGAGCTTGGTGAGCACGATTCCGGACACGTCGACGACGTCGCGGAACACCCGCGCCTGCACCATCCCGTTCTGGCCCGTGGTGGCGTCGAGCACCAGCAACACCTCCGAGACCGGTGCCTGCTTCTCCACCACGCGCTTGACCTTGCCGAGCTCGTCCATCAGGCCGGCCTTGTTCTGCAGGCGTCCGGCGGTGTCGATGACCACCACGTCCACGCCGCGCTCCACGCCCGTCCGGACCGACTCGAACGCGACACTGGCGGGGTCACTGCCCTCGGGGCCGGTGACGACGTCGACGCCTACGCGCTCGCCCCAGGTGCTCAGCTGCTCGGTGGCCGCTGCACGGAACGTGTCCGCCGCGCCCAGCACGACGGTCTTGTCCTCGGCGACCAGGACTCGGGCGATCTTGCCGACCGAGGTGGTCTTGCCCGAGCCATTGACCCCCACGACCAGGACGACAGCAGGCTTGCCGTCGGTCGCGGTGGTGGCGAGGGTGCGGTCCATCGTGGGGTCGACGAGCGTGAGCAGCTCCTCCCGGAGCACGGTCGCAGCGTCGCCTGCACCGACGCCTTCCACGCGCATCCGCGTGCGCAGCCGCTCGACCAGCTCCTGGGTCGGGGCGACGCCCACGTCGGCAGTGATCAGGAGGTCCTCGATCTCCTCCCAGGTGTCCTCGTCGAGGCGCTCACGGGACAGGAGGAGGAGCAGGCCACGACCCAGGCCGCCCTGGGAGCGGGAGAGCCGCTGCCGGAGCCGGACCAGGCGGCCCGCCGTACCCTCCGGCCGCTCGATCGTGATGACCGGTGGCTGCGGCTCCTCGGGTGCCTCCGGTGGGCGCTCCTCGGTGATGGTGCCGGAAGGAGCCGATGAGGGCAGGTCCCGGCTCGGCGGCTGCTTGCGCCCGTTGACGAACGCGACCAGGCCGATGACAACGCCGACCACGAGGATCGCGACGGCGAGGATGACAAAGATCAGCACGCTGCTCATGGAGCGATCCAATCAAGAGAGAAGTTCAGGACGGTCAACGTCGGCGGCGGACATCCACGTCGCTGACCTGGTGCTCGGCCACCCGGTCCTGGTGCTCGATGTCGAGGGTTGGCAGTGACTCCACGCCACGCCTCATCGCCTCTCCGAGCCGTGGCGTGAACGGGGTGTCCTCGCCGCGGTAGGGATAGGCGGCATAGAGCATGACGGCCGCTGCCAGCACGAGGGCAAGCAGCAGCACGACCATGATGGTTCCCATCAGGGAGCTCCTTCGTCGGGGAGGAGTCGGTGCCCAGTAGACGGGCAGCAGTTGTCGGACAGGGGATGCGGATACCCGCAGGGCCCCAGTCAAACACGGATCCGGTCACGCCTTGAGCAGGGGTACGACGGCCTCGCGGATCTGCTCTGGAAGAGGACGGACCTTCCGACCGGAGCCGGTGTTCTCGACGTACACGTGCACGAAGCGTCCCTCCGCGGCCGCCTCGGCACCGTCGCCCTCGGGATCGCCCTGGAACAGGCCGATGCGGTAGACCACCGAGGACGTGCCGACCTTGTCGACGACCATGCCCATGTCCACCGGCGCCGGGTACCCCATCTCGCGGAAGTAGCGGCACCCGACCTCGGCCACCACCCCGATCGCCGGCAGCGACCGGATGTCCACGCCCGTCGCCTCCGCGAGGTGCGCGTTGACGGCGGTGTCGATCAGCTCGAAGTAGCGGGCGTTGTTCATGTGGCCGTAGACGTCGTCATCTGCCCAACGAGTAGTTGCGAGGCGCCAGACGACGTACTCATCGCGGCGGGGGGGTGCGGAGCGCTCGGTCATCGGCCTCATTCTGCACGGTCGCAGCCGGCTCCCGGGTGCGCACCCAGACGAGCGCGGCCAGGGCAAGAACGAGTACGAGGACGACCACGTTCTGCACCAGCTTCCCGGTGGCGTCGCCACCCGGAGGCGTCGGCACCAGGAACCCGATGAGCGTGCGCTCGAGGATCCCCCCGCAGGCGAACGCCACCAGGTGGTGCGCGGTCCACCCGGGTGACCGCGAGGAGCGTGCCAGCAGGACTCCAGCCGTGGCCGCGGCGCCCCAGACCAGGCCCAGACCCAGCCACGAGGGCGGAGCGACGTCGAAGGCAGCCATCAGGACGAACCCTGCGATGCCCAGCACCACGGGACCCGCGGTTCCTCGCCCCCCGACCGAGGTGGCGGGACGGCCGAGGCGGGTGAAGGCCGCCCCCACCAAGGCGATCGCGAACGCCAGGGACAGCGCGTACTTCGC
The DNA here is from genome assembly GCA_963742815.1 of uncultured Actinomycetota bacterium. Taxonomy (GTDB): domain Bacteria; phylum Actinomycetota; class Actinomycetes; order Propionibacteriales; family Nocardioidaceae; genus Marmoricola. The sequence goes on along the minus strand of CAVUNJ010000012.1, from coordinate 186,474 downwards.
CGCCGACGTCTCGGCGTCGGGACCTTCTTCGTCGAAGTGGATCAGTGTGGCCACACCCACGGCCAGGACGGTCAGCACGGTGATCCCGAACCACCCCAGCCACGGTCGGCCACGTCCGTTCGGCAGCAGCGCCTCGACGACCACCAGCGGCGCGGCGACGCTCATCACGACATGCCCCAACGCCCAGGAGGACAGTGCGAGGACGCTGACGCCCGCGATGGTGACGCCGCGGATGTCTCCCCACAGCTCGATCTCCTCAGCGGTCTGCGGGATCCAGAGGGACAGGTCGACCCACGTCGGCATGAGCACTCCGAACGCCGCCGCGAGCAACAGGCGGCCCGACCAGCCCCGTCCCGTGCGGACGGCGACCTCGCGGATGAGCAGGCCCACACCGCCGTACAACGGGGCCAGGAAGACGATCAGGAACAGCGTTCCCCCGAGCTCCCCGGTGATGTCGAGGTAGGACTGGATCAGCTCGGCGAAGATCGGCGCGCCGAGCAGCAGGGCGAGAACCCCGATCAGGCGGGTACGCCGGGGTGCGAGGTCCGGGTGGCCCTTCATGGAGCAATGTTAGAGCATGCACTCCAATAATGCCCCGGCAACGGTCAGGCAGGCTCGCGCTCGCGCAGCCGCTGGCTGATCACCGCAGAGACACCGTCACCGCGCATGCTCACGCCGTACAGCGCGTCGCCGACCTCCATGGTCCGCTTCTGGTGCGTGATCACCAGCAGCTGCGAGTTCTCGCGCAACTCCTCGTAGATCTCCAGCAGGCGACCGAGGTTGGTCTCGTCGAGCGCCGCCTCGACCTCGTCGAGGATGTAGAACGGCGAGGGTCGCGCCTTGAAGAGAGCCACCAGGAAGGCGACCGCCACCAGGGAGCGCTCGCCGCCGGAGAGCAGCGAGAGGCGCTTGATCCGCTTGCCCGGGGGTCGCGCCTCGACCTCGACGCCAGTGCCCAGCATGTCGTCCGGGTCGGTCAGGACCAGCCGTCCCTCACCCCCGGGGAAGAGGCGCGCAAAGGTCGCCTCGAAGGCCAGGCTGACATCGGCGAACGCCTCGGTGAAGACCTGCTCGACGCGCTCGTCGACCTCACGCACGATGTCGAGGAGGTCGCGTCGGGTGTTCCTCAGGTCCTCGAGCTGCTCGGTGAGGAACTTGTGCCGCTCCTCCAGGGCCGAGAACTCCTCGAGAGCGAGCGGGTTGATCCGGCCCAGCTGGGCGAGCGCACGCTCGGCGGTGCGCAGCCGCTTGGTCTGCTCCTCGCGGTCGAAGGGCACCGGCTCTGGCGCCGGGCCCTCGGCGTCCTCGCCACGGTCGATGATGACCGGGGGGATCAGCTGGTCCGGTCCGTAGTCGGCCACCAGCCCGTCGGCGTCCAGGCCGAGCTCCTCGAGCGCCCGCTCCTCGAGCTGCTCGATCCGCATCCGCTGCTGCGGTGCGCGCCATCTCGTCGCGGTGCACCGAGCTGACCAGCTCGTCCAGGTCGCGGCCGAGGTCGCGCAGCCGCTCGCGGGCCTCACGCAGCTCCTGCTCGCGTCCCGCACGGCCTTGCTCCACCCGGATTCGCTCGGCGGACGCCAGGGCGACCGACTCCTCCAGCCGGGCGAGTACGACGGCGGCACCACGGCCTACAGCCTCGGCGACCTGGCCTTCGTGCAGCAGTTGTTCGCGTCGGGCGATTGCTGCCGCTCGGGCCTCGCGCTCGGCACGTGCCGCCGCGAGCAGCGAGTCGGCCCGGCCGTGCAAGGCACGGGCGCGTTCCTCCGTCGTACGCAGGGACAGGCGGGCGTCCATCTCGGCAGCCCGGGCGGTGCGTGACGCCTCCGCGAGGTGTTCGCGCTCGGTGGTGTCGGGTTCCTCCTCGGGTGCTTCCTCAGCGGCCGTGAGCCGGGCCTCGAGCTCGGCAAGACCGGCGAGGTCGCGGTCGCGGGCCACCTGCGCGGCCTCGATGGCCTGGTCGACCCGCGTCGCCTCGGCGCGGGCGTTGCGCACCTGGGAGCTGTACTGGCCGAGCTCCTCGGCGACCGCAGCCAGGGTTGCGTCGGACTCGTGCAGCTTGGCCAGGGCGACGTCGACCCGACGCTGTGCCTCATCGCGCTCGCGCTCGAGCGTGGCGACGTCGAAGGTGAGCCGCTCCAGCGCGTGGGCGGCGGTGCCGAGCTGCTCGGTGGCCTCGTCGACGGCGGCCTGCACCTCGATCAGGCTGGGCTGGCTCGAGGACCCTCCGGCAGCGAAGTGAGCGCCGAGGAGGTCGCCGTCGCGCGTGACCGCGGTCAGGTCGGCGGCGTCGCGCACCAGGTCCTTGGCGGCGGCGAGGTGATCGACCACGACGACCTTGTGCAGTAGCCGGGCCAGGGCGGGCCTCAGGTCGTCGGGGCAGTCCACGACGTCCATGGCGTACGTCGCACCGGTGGGCAGTCCAGGCCACGCGGAGTCGTCGACCTCGGCACTGCCGAGCAGGATTCCGGCACGGCCGAGGTCGTCCTCCTTGAGGTGGGCGATCGCACCCATCGCGGCGTCCACGTCGCGTACGGCGACCGCGTCGGCGGCACTCCCCAACGCGGCCGCGACCGCAGCCTCGTAACCCGACCTGACACTGAGCAACGCGGCCACCGACCCGAGCAGGCCGCTGACCGAGCCAGTCGCAGCGAGCAACGCGCCCGCGCCGTCCTTCCGGTTGAGCCCGAGCTCCAGCGCCTCCTTGCGGGCACTGAGCGAGCTGCGCTCCCGCTCGGCGGCGGTGACATCGCCGTGGAGCTTGGCGAGCCGGTCCTCGATGTCGCCGAGCTCCGCGCTTGCTGCCTCGTGCTCGGCGTCGAGCCCCTCCTCGCCGGCGTCGAGGCCGGCGACGCGGGACTCCAGGGATGTGAAGTCGTGCTGGGCTCGCTCGGCGCGCGCCACTACGTCGGTGCGCGCCTGGGTCAGCCGTCCGACCTCCTCGTCCGCGGCGGCGGCCCGGCTGCGCAGGCCGTTCACCTGCCCGTGGAGGCGGGCCATGCCCTCACGTCGGTCGGCCGCTGCTCGCTGCAGTCCAGCGACCCGTTGCTCCTCCTCGGTGAACGCGTGCTCGGCGGCCTGTCGGGCTCGCACCGCACCCTCGAGCCCGGCCCGGTTGCCCTCCACCTCCGCATCGATCTCGTTCTCCTGCGCGCGGACGCGGGTGGCCTCGGCCTCGAGCTCGTCGGGGTCCCGGCCAGCGGGAACCTCGGGCTGCGAGGCCGCGTTGCGCACGCGCTCGGCGGCGAGCCCCGCGGTCCCGCGCAGGCGCTCCCGCAGGCCCGAGAGCCCGAACCAGGTCTCCTGGGCCCGGGCAAGGGCCGGGAGATCCTCGCGAAGCGCGGCCTCGAGCTCCGACTCGGTCTGCCGGGTCGCGCTCAAGGCGGCCTCCACCTCGGCGCGTCGTTCGAGCAGCACCGACTCGTCGGCCAGCTCCTGCTCGAGGGACGTGCGGGCCGCGACCAGGTCCGCCGCCATCAGCCTCGCCTTGGCGTCGCGTACGTCGGCCTGCACGCTCTGCGCCCGGCGAGCGACCTCGGCCTGGCGTCCCAGCGGCTTGAGCTGGCGCCGGATCTCGCTGAGCAGGTCGCTGAGCCGGGTCAGATTGCCTTCGGTGGAGTCCAGCTTGCGAAGGGCCTTCTCCTTGCGCTTGCGGTGCTTGAGGACGCCGGCGGCCTCCTCGATGAAGCCGCGCCGGTCCTCGGGCGTCGCATGCAGGATCGAGTCGAGCTGTCCCTGCCCGACGATCACGTGCATCTCGCGCCCGATCCCGGAGTCGCTGAGCAGCTCCTGGACATCGAGCAGGCGACAGGGGTTGCCGTTGAGGGCGTACTCCGACCCGCCGTTGCGGAACATCGTGCGGCTGATCGTCACCTCGGTGTACTCGATCGGCAGGGCCCCGTCGGCGTTGTCGATCGTCAGCTGCACCTCAGCGCGGCCGAGCGGAGGGCGGCCCGACGTACCGGCGAAGATGACGTCCTCCATCTTGCCGCCGCGCAGCGACTTCGCGCCCTGCTCCCCCATCACCCAGGCGAGCGCGTCCACGACGTTGGACTTGCCCGAGCCGTTGGGCCCCACGATGCAGGTGATGCCGGGCTCGAGCTGCAGGGTCGTCGAGGAGGCGAAGGACTTGAAACCCTTGAGCGTGAGGCTCTTGAGGTACAACGTGAGCTCCCTGCTGAGGCGTCGTCGAAGCGTCCGACATGCGCTGGACGCGGCATCCTCTCAGACCGGTGAGGGTCAGGCTGCTGCGACGGGGAAGACCAGCGCCTCGACCCTATAGGCGCGAGGCGGGCGTTTTGCGGAGGCGTGCCGCCACGGTCGGATCGTCAGGGAAAGGAGCCGTCAGGCCACAGCCACGCGGCTCGCCGTACGCCGGCGCACGAGCACGGCCACCAGCAGGGCCGCCACAACGCCAACCAGCGGGCCACTCGTCGTCCAGCCACTTGCACCCGGCGCGACGGAGGCCGCGTTGGTGTCCCAGGTGGTGCCCGGCAGGTCGACGCGGTAGACGTCGATGCCCCGGGCCAGGTCGACGGAGTAGGCCAGGTTCGTCTTCTTGGCGGTGATCACGCCGGACTTGGAGTACACCGGCATCCAGTAGGAGTCCCACACCTCCGAAGCGCCCCACGTCGCGTGTCCGTAGGACTTCACGTCCTTCGGGTTGCGGACGTCGAGGAACTGGGTGCCACCGCCGTAGAAGCCCGCCGCCACGATCCCGGAGGGGTGGAAGTCGAACCAGTGCGACGAGCAGAACGCGCCGACCGGAATGGGGAAGGTGCCGAGGTCCGCAAGCTCGACCTTGTCGAGCGGCACGATCGCGTCGCGGGTGCCGTCGAGTCGCTTCACCCACCACGTCTGGAACGAGCCGGCGAGGCTGCAGTCGGGCTGCTCGTAGTCCTCCTCGGTGACCAGCAGGATGTTGCCGTTGGCCAGCGACGGAGCCGCCCCGTTGCGGAAAGCCTTGGCGTTGGGTCGCTGCGAGTTGTGCAGGATGAAGTCGTTCCAGCCGGGGTACTTCGGGTCGTCTCCCTGGCCTGCGAGGCCTGTGGTGGTGACCAGCTTCGGCGCCCGCGGGTTGCGGGCGTCCCACATGGAGGCGCCGTCGAAGCCCGTGTGCGTCCCGAAGCCCGCGTCGTCGAAGTTCCACTTGTGCCCGGCGGTCGGGCTCGCGAAGCCCTGGACTCCGGCCAGGGCAGGGTTCGAGTCCAGCTCGACAGGATGGTCGAGGTCGCGCAGGTCGAAGATCGAGAACCGGTCGGTGCTGTCGTCCCCGGCGCTGTACGCGTACGTGCAGTCGGTCTGTACGACGCAGGTGACCGTATGGGTGCTGGTTGTGCCCGGAGCCCGGCCGGTGATCCTCGGGTTGGCGGGGTCGGTCACGTCCACGACCATCAGCTCGCCGCCACCGGCGTTGGTGTGCTCGATGTCGCCAGGGCTGACCTGGAAGAGGTCGATGCCGACCAGCGCGAATCGGCGGATGCTGCCGTTGGAGAACTTGCGCTCACCACAGTTCATCGCCTCGTTCTCGAACTGCAGCGACGGGAGTACGCCGGTCAGAGCTGGCCTGGTCGGGGACGAGACGTCGTAGACGCGCACGGAGTCGAGGTTGGACTGCACGAACAGCGGCCTGGTCTTCAGGAAGCAACCGGAGATGCCGGTCGAGGACGGGTTGCTCGATGCCAGCGCGACGTTGCCGCTGGAGATCAACGCGATGTTCTGGTCGGTGCTGAGCAGCTCTCGCTGCTGGGCGATGCGGTCACCGTCGCCGTGCGCGTGGGCCGGGCCGCCCGCCAGCAGGGTGGCGGCGAGGACGGCGGCAGTCGCGGCGAGCGGAAGGATGCGCATGACCGTCCAACGAGCGCGCGCAGATGGGGTTACCCACCGAGGGGGAAGGGTTGGGGGAGGGAGCCCCCGGGGTCAGTGCTCGATCAGGTGCGAGCCAGCGAGCGGTCGCGCGCCACCGCGTGGTCCACCGACTCGGTGGCTACAGCGGCGAGCGCGTCGTTCTCCTGCTGGAGCCGCAGGACGATCCGCTCGAGGTCGGCCACACGCTGACGGAGGACGCGATTTTCCCCTGCCAGGCGGTTGGCCGCTCGTGGGTCGGTGCCGATCGAGTAGCCGAGAAGCGCCTTGGCCATGTATGTGCCTTCCAGGGAGCGAGGGGGGGTGGGCCCTTGTGGGGCCGCCTACAAGAGTCTCATGCACCCCCGAGTACATCAAGTGGCGAGCCGGGCGGCCCTTGATCCGGCCATTGATCCGGCCCTTGATCCGGCCATTGATCCGGGCTGTCGAGGCCGGCGTGGGACCGACTGGCAGATCGGGCAGAAGTACGACGAGCGGTTCATGAAGGTGATGCGGCGGACCGGCGTACCGCAGCGGAGGCAGGGCTCGTTCTCGCGCCCGTAGACCTTCAATGACCGCTCGAAATAGCCGCTCTGTCCGTTGACGTTGACGTAGAGCGCGTCGAAGGAGGTCCCGCCCTGGCCGAGGGCCTCCAGCATCACCTGGCGACAGCCAGCCAGCACTCGCTCCACGTCGGACCTGCGCAGCCGAGAGCCGCGGCGATCACCGTGGACCCGCGCGATCCAGAGCCCCTCGTCGGCGTAGATGTTGCCGACGCCGGAGACGATCGTCTGGTTGAGCAGCATCCGCTTGATCCCGGAGTCGCTGCGCCGAACGCGGCGCACGAAGGCGGCGTCGTCGAACGCCGCGTCGAGCGGGTCGCGGGCGATGTGCGCGATCTCGGGAGGAAGGTCGGCTCCCCCATCGGAGACGGCGAGCCCGCCGAACATCCGCTGGTCCACGAACCTGAGCTCGAGCTGGTCGAGGGACAAGCGGACCCGCAGGTGCCGTTCATCGGGGGCGCCGGGACGCTGCACCAGCATCTGGCCGCTCATCCCGAGGTGGCCGAGGAGGGCATCGCCATCGTCGAGCGCGAGCCAGAGGTACTTGCCGCGCCGGTGGGCCGAGGTGAACGTGCGGCCGGTGAGCCGGGCGGCGAAGTCCGCAGGGCCGGCGGCGTGACGGCGCACCGGGCGGGGGTGGAGCACCTCGACGGCCCGGATCGGATGTCCCAGCACATGGGCCTCGAGTCCGCGGCGGACCACCTCGACCTCGGGAAGCTCAGGCATCGTCCGTTGTGGGCCGGCCGGAATGCTGGCCGGAATGCTGGCCGGGACGTTTGCCAGAGCGCTTGCCGGAACCCTCGTCGGCTTCCTCGATGGCGTCTCGTACGACGGCTGGAACGGTCTCCTCGTCGACGGCCGGAACTTCTGCGATCAGGGTGCGGTAGGCCGACTCGGCCGCCTGTTGCTCGGCCTCCTTCTTCGACCGGCCGACGCCGTGCCCGTGAAGTCGTTCGGCGACGCGGACCCGGGCCGTGAACGTCTTCATGTGGTCGGGTCCCTCCTCCTCGACGACGTACTCGGGGACTCCGAGCTCGTTCACGGCACTGAGCTCCTGGAGGCTCGTCTTCCAGTCGAGCCCGGCGCCCATCGCCGCGGCCGCCTCGAGCATGGGGTCGAAGAGGAGGTGCACCAGCCGGGCGCCGCTCTCGAAGCCGCCGGAGAGGTACACCGCCCCGATGATGGCCTCGACCGTGTCGGAGAGGATCGAGGACTTGTCGCGACCGCCGGTTGACTCTTCGCCCTTGCCCAGCCGGATGTGGGCGCCGAGGCCGATGGTGCGGGCGACCTCGGCGAGGGCACGCGCGTTGACGACAGCGGCGCGGAGCTTGGCCAGCCGCCCCTCGGAGAGGGTCGGGTGGGTCAGGTAGAGGGTCTCGGTGATGACCACGCCCAGCACCGAGTCGCCGAGGAACTCCAGGCGCTCGTTGGTGGGCAGGTTGCCGTTCTCGTAGGCGTAGGAGCGGTGAGTCAGGGCAAGCTCCAGCAACCCGGGCTCCAGGGTCGGATGCCCGAGTGCGTCACGTAGCTCGTCGGTGTCGGCCGACCCGGCCGGAGGCAATCCAGCGCCCGCGGTCAGAGGACCTGTCGCCGGTCTGCCTTGGCGCCGTACTGCCCGCACTCGGGGCAGGCGCGGTGAGGCAGGTGCTTGGCGCCGCAGGCCGGGTTGGTGCAGGTCACGAGCGAGGGCGCGACGGCCTTCCATGCAGAACGACGATGACGCGTGTTGCTGCGCGACATCTTCCGCTTCGGGACAGCCACGGTTGCTCCTTGAGTTCGGGTGATCTTGCTCGGTCGGTCTTGGGGGTCGTTCTCTGGATCGTTCTTTGGGGCCGGTCTTGGGTCAGTCTTCGGGTGCTGCGTGCGGTACCCGGTTTTCTTGGTCTGATGCGTCCTGGTCCACGACCACGTCGCCGAGCGCGGCCCACCTGGGGTCGACCGGCTCGTCGTGCCGATGCTCCGGGTCGTCCGCGAGCCGTGCACCACACTCGATGCACAGGCCCGGGCAGTCGTCCCGGCACAGCGGCTGGAAGGGCAGTGCAAGCACCACCGCGTCCCGCAGCAGTGGCTCCAGGTCGATCAGATCGCCCTCGAGCCGGCTGACATCGTCGTCCAGTTCGTCCCCGCGTGCGACGTGGCCGGGGTCGTCATAGACGAACAGTTCCTGGATGTCGACCTGGAGAGTGTCCTTGATCGGCTCCAGGCACCGCGCGCACTCGCCCTCGAGCTCGACTCGCGTCGTGCCGGTGACGAGCACCCCTTCCATGACCGCCTCGAGCCGCAGGTCGATGTCGACCAGCGAGCCCTCGGGAACGCCCAGGATTTCGATGCCCAGCTCTGCAGGCGCCTCGGCGGCGAACGACATCTTGCGCTGCGACCCCGGGCGGCGGCCGAGCTCGCGGGTGTCGAGCACGAGCGGCGCTCTCGGGTCGAGACTGCGCAAGGTGTCACTTCCGTCGTGGTGCATGCAGAACCTCCGGGAGTCTACCGGCCCATCTGGCGTGCGACCAAAACGTGCCGCGCCCCGCCCGAGCTCGCGAGGGCGGGACAGCGCGGCAGGTTGAGGAGCGGCGCTCAGACCCGCAGCGCAGCAAGGGGCCCAGCAAGGGGCGGAGTGCCGCGTCTCGAAACCCGCGACCGCCGGAGCGCACGCAGCAGCGATTCAGCCCTGGTCGTCGCTGTCCTCCCGCGCGCGCTCGGCGAGGCGCTCGGTGAGTTGGGTCAGCACCTCAGGGGGCAGCAGCGAGGAGACGTCGCCGCCGAACGTGGCCACCTCCTTGACCAGCGAAGAGGCCAGGAAGGAGTACTCGGGACTCGTCGGGATGAAGATCGTCTCGACGTCGACCAGCGAGGAGTTCATCTGGGCCATCTGCAGCTCGTAGTCGAAGTCGCTCACCGCACGCAGGCCCTTGACGATCGCGCGGATGCCCCGCTCCTCGCAGAACGTGGTGAGCAGTCCCTCGAAGCCGGCCACCGTTACGTTGGGGAACTCAGCGCAGACCTTCTCCAGCATCGACATCCGCTCCTCGGCCGTGAACAGCCGTGCGCGGGTCTTGGACTTGTTGGTGCCGACCGCGACCACGACCTCGTCGAAGAGCTGCGATGCCCTGGCGATGATGTCGATGTGGCCGTTGGTCACGGGGTCGAAGGATCCCGGGCACACGGCTCGGCGCACGGGGCGCTCCCCGTCATCGGCGTACTGAGTCATGGTGGTCACCCTGCGTCGTCGTCATCTGGGCCGTCATCTGGGTCGTCTGCGTTGTCGTGGTCGTCCTGCCCATCGGGGCCCGCGGGATCGGCGCGAACGTACCAGAGCACGGTCTCGCCGTACCGCCTCTCACGTTCGCGGACCAGGCCCCGCGGCCACGCGGGTTCCACGCTACGCGCCGAGCGCTCGAGGACCAGCACCGCTCCTGTGGCCAGCCAGTCGTGTGCGACGAGTAGGGCGAGCACCTCGTCCACGGCCGCGTTGTCCAGGGGGTACGGCGGGTCGGCGAACACCACGTCGTACGGAGCTCGCGGTGGCTGGGCCAGGACGCGTCCGACCGGGTGGGTGAGCACCTCGACCGTGCGGAACCCGAGCGTGGAGGCGTTATCCCGGACGAGCCTGGCGGTACGCCGGTCCGACTCCACCGACGTGAGCACCCCGGCCCCGCGCGACATCGCCTCGAGGCCGACCCCGCCGGAGCCGGCGAAGAGGTCGAGGAAACGCAGCCCGGTCAGCGAACCGAGCTCAGCCTCGAGCGTGGAGAACAGCGCTTCGCGCACCCGGTCTGAGGTCGGGCGCGTGGCCTCGCCGGCGGGCGTCCTGAGCCTCCGCCCCCCGGCCGTTCCGCCGATGATCCGGGTCATCCCGGCTGTCCCTGGCGGCGGCGTGGAGCGTCATACGAGGTGGTCGCGATCACCGCCATCTCGTATGACGTCCCGCGGGGCGTCATACGAGGAGGTCGCCACAGCAGCCAGTTCGTATGACGTCCGGGGGTTGGGGGGGAGGGTCCGGTTGGAGGAGGGGTCACGTCATCTCCAGGTACTCCGCCTGCTCGGACTCCTCGAGCCGACGGGTGGCTGCCGCGAGCGCGGGGCTTGCGGAGAGCTCCGGGTCGGCGGCCAGGTGGGCCGTCGCGGCGGCGCGGGCACGCTCGATCACGTCCTCGTCACGCAGGACCGAGAGCAGCTTCAGACCGGACCTCCCGCCGCTCTGCTCGATGCCGAGGACGTTGCCCTCGCGTCGCTGCTCGAGGTCGATCCGAGACAGCTCGAAACCGTCACGCGTGCCGGCGACAGCGAGCAGGCGCTCCATCGAGGTGCTCGCCGGGTCGGCGGCACTGACCAGCAGGCACAGGCCGGGGTGGCCCCCGCGGCCGATGCGGCCGCGGAGCTGGTGCAGCTGTGAGACGCCGAACCGGTCCGCGTCCAGGATCACCATGACGGTGGCGTTGGCCACGTCGACACCGACCTCGATGACGGTCGTTGAGACGAGCACGTCGACCTCCCCGGCGGCGAACGCCTGCATCACCCTGTCCTTCTGGTCGGGAGCCATCCGTCCGTGCAACATCTCCAGCCGCAGGCCGGTCAGCTCCACGGCAGCCAGCTGCGGGGCCAACTCCTCGACGGCATGCAGCGGACGGGCCTCGGCGTTGTCGTTGGTCCCCTCGTCGGGATCGATGCGCGCACACACGACGTACGCCTGGCGCCCCTGGGCAACTTCCTCGCGCACCCGCTGCCACGCTCGCTGGACCCACTCGGGCCGCGCCTGGGTCGGGACGACCGTCGTCTGCACGTCGCCGCGTCCGGCAGGCAGCTCGATCAGCGTCGAGGTGTCGAGGTCGCCGAAGACCGTCATCGCCACCGTGCGCGGGATCGGTGTCGCAGTCATCACGAGCACGTGGGGTGGCGCCCCGGCCTTGGCGTTGAGAGCAGCGCGCTGCTCGACACCGAAGCGGTGCTGCTCATCGACGACGACGAGCCCGAGGTCGGCGAACTGCACTCGCTCCTCGAGCAGGGCGTGGGTGCCGATCACGATCCCCGCCTCACCGCTGGCGGCGTCGGCCAGCGCCTGGCGCCGCCCGGCAGCGTTGAGCGACCCGGTCAGCAGGGCCACCCGGGTCGCCCGGTCGGCGCCACCGAGCAGACCTCCCTGGGACAGGTCGCCGAGCATGGCGACGATGGAACGCTGGTGCTGCTGCGCGAGCACCTCCGTCGGCGCGAGGAGCGCAGCCTGCCCGCCGGAGTCGACGACCTGCAGCATGGCGCGCAGCGCGACGACGGTCTTGCCGGAGCCGACCTCACCCTGCAGCAGCCGGTGCATCGGATGCCCGCGCCCGAGCTCTGCCGCGATCTCCTCCCCCACGCTGAGCTGGCCAGCGGTGAGTGTGAACGGCAGCCGCTCGTCGAAGCGGTCGAGGATGCCGTCAGGGGCGCCCTGGCGGGGGTTGGCGACAGTGCCCTCGATCGCTGCTCGCCGCTGTGCAAGCAGAGTCTGCGTGACAAACGCCTCGTCGTACTTGAGCCGGTCCGCGGCCTTGACCTTCTGCCCCCAGTTGTCGGGGCGGTGGATCCAGCGCAGGGCCTTGGCCACCGCGATCAGGTCCTCTGCCTCGCGCACTGCCGGCGGCAGCACGTCCGGGATGTCGTCCACGAGGTCGAGCGCCGTGGCAATGGTCTGCTCGAGGTGCCAGGGGTTCACCCCCGCGATGGACGAGTAGAGAGGAATCAGGTCGGGCATCGACGCGTATGCGTCCTCGGCCGCGTCGCCGTACATCCGGGAATCGGGGTTGGTCAGCTGCCACTGCCCGTTGAACCACTTGAGTCGTCCGTTGAACAGGCCGACACGTCCCTGGGCGAGCTCCTTGGTACGCCAGTCCGCCGTGTGCTTCTGCCGGTCGAAGTAGGTCAGAAGCAGGGTGCCGCCCTCGGCGCGGACCCGGACCTCGAGACGGTACGCCGTGCGGTGTGTACGCCGGTCCTGGTACGGCTTCTGCGCACAGCTGACGACCTCGCCCACCAGCGAGAGGAGGTCGCCCTCATGGAGGTCCTCGAGCTCGCTCAGCGATCCCTTCCGCACGTAGCGGCGGGGAAACAGACCGAGCAGGTCACCGACGGTCTCGACACCGGTCGCCTTGATCACCTTTTTCACGTGCTTGCCGCCCACTGCGGCGACTGGTGACTCCCAGCGGACCTGCACTCCGGACATCTGCTACTCCACTGCCATCAGCAGCGGGTAGCGCTCCTGTCCGCCCTCGTAGAGCGCGACGTCAACGCCGGGGTGGGCACGCTGGACCCAGTGCTCGCATGCCTTGGCGAGGTCTCCGGCCTCGCGGCCGGCGACCAGGGTTACCAGCTCGCCGCCACCGCCCAGCAGCCGCTCGAGGACGCCCGTAGCGACCTCGTAGAGGTCCTTGCCGACGATGGCGAAGTCACCGTGCACCACGCCGAGGGCGTCGCCCACCGAGCACGGGCCAGCCGTGGTCATGGCGTCCTTCGCCGCGACGGTGACGGCTCCGTGGCGGGCTCCGCGCGCTGCGGCAGCCATCTGGACGACGTCGCTGTCCAGGGGACGGCCGGGCTCGTGCACGGCCAGGGCGGCGATGCCCTGCACCTGGGCACGGGTCGGGATGACCACGGTGTGGATGCCCTTCTGCTCGGCCTCGTGAGCCGCTGCCTCGGCTACCGCGATCGAGTCGGGGTCGTTGGGCAGGACGATGACCTCCTGCGCACCCGTGGCCTCGATCGCAGCCAGGATCTGCCCCGTGCTCGGGCGGCGCCCCGGACCTCCCTCCAGGACCTCGGCGCCTGACTCGGCGAACAGCCCGGCCAGTCCGGGGCCGGCGGCGACGACCACGAGCTTGCGGCCACTTCGCGCGGCGCGCTTCCCCCTGGCAACGGCCACCTGTTCGGCGAAGTGCGTGACCTCGATCCGGCGAGGGGAGCCGGCCCGGATGCCCGCCTCGACCGCGGCACCCACGTCATTGACGTGGATGTGCACGTTCCAGAGCCCCTCACCACCGACCACGACGAGCGAGTCGCCGAGCGGAGCCAGCTCCTTCCGCAGGTGCGGAATGGCCTCGTCGTCGGTCTCGAGGAGGTACATCACCTCGTACGCCGGGCCGTCCTCGCTCAGGTCACCGGTCGGGACCAGCGGCACCGGGATCGCGGACGTTCCGACCTGCGGTGTGATCGTGGTGGCGTGCTGGCCGGTGATCGCCGACTCGGCAGCGTCCAGAACCACGCAAAGCCCACGACCGCCCGCGTCAACAACACCTGCGGCCTTGAGCAGGGGCATCTGGTCCGGCGTACGGGCGAGCGCCTCGCGAGCGGCGCTGGCGGCAGCGTGGACGACCTCTCCCAGGCGGTCCTCCAGCACCTCGGCAGCCGCTGCGGCCGCTTCCGACGCGGCGCGGGCCACGGACAGGATCGTGCCCTCGACCGGCTCCCCGACGGCGGCGTACGCCGCTTCGGTGGCGAGCGCCATCCCCTCGGCGAACACCGACGCCGACCTGTCGTCGGGTCCGGCCTGGCCGATCCGGCGCAGCAGCGCTCCCATCAGCTGGCTCAGGATGACCCCGGAGTTCCCTCGGGCACCGAGCAGCGCACCCCGGGAGTAGGCCTGCATCCCGGCCCGCAGGTCGTCCGGGTGCTCCTCGAGAGCGACCAGCAACGCGTCTCGCGCCGCCTCGACCGTGAGGAACATGTTGGTGCCGGTATCGCCGTCGGGCACCGGATAGACGTTGAGTGCGTCGATCTCCTCACGGGTCGCGGCCAGTCCTTCCACCGCGAGGGTGGCGAACCGGCGTACGACGTCGAGGTCGAAGGTGGCAACCTCTGCTTGCATGCGTCGTACTCTCCCGGGGCGATCCGTCGTCGAAGGGCTCACCGTAGTTGCTGGCGGTCATCTCCGTTAGTTCGTCGGGGACGGCTTGGGTCTCGATTCGCGCCGAGCCACGGCTCTGAGTTATTCTCGTGCGGTTGTCCGGACCACCTCAGAGGGCCATCTCTTGTGGTCGGTGTCGGACCCCCATTCACGATCCCTAAGTCACAGTCAAGTTCTACCCGAGGAGTGCACGGTGGCTGCCGTCTGCGACATCTGCGCCAAGAAGCCCGGCTTCGGCAACAACCGTCCGTGGTCGCGCAAGATCACGAAGCGTCGCTTCGACCCCAACATCCAGCGCGTCCGCGCCACCGTCAACGGTGCGCCCAAGCGCCTCAACGTGTGCACCGGCTGCATCAAGGCCGGCAAGGTCTCCCGCTGACCAACCCCTGACTCTCTGCTGAGACGGCGCATCTGAAATTTCAGATGCGCCGTCTCGGCGTCTCCAGACGTTTCAGATGCGCCGTCTCGGCGTCTCCAGGGGGTCAGGTGAAGTGCCTCCAGCCGGTCGGTCCGTCGTACGCCGCACCGTCGACCGTCACCCGGCCACCAACCCGGCCACCGACTGGGCCATCATCTGGGCCATCATCTGGGCCATCATCTGGGCCGCCCTCCTCCGACGCGGCGACCGACCCGATGGGAATGAAGCCGTCGGGTAGGGCGGTGTCCGGGGGGAAGGTGGCCACGATCGCGTGGTCGTCACCGCCCTCGAGGACGAACTGCATGGGGTCCACACCCAGTGCAGAGCCGACCGCCTGCATCGGCTCGGCGAGCTCGAAGGAGTCGCGGCGGATGTCGATCGTCACGCCCGAGTCGTCCGCCACGTGGCCGATGTCGGCGAGGAGCCCGTCGGAGACGTCGATCATCGCGGTCGCGCCGGCCCGGGCGGCGGCCAGGCCCGCGGCGTACGGCGGCCGGGGACGCTGGTAGGCCTCCACCAACGCGCGGGGTGATCTGAACCCCCGCGCCAGCACGGCCAGCCCCGCTGCCGCCCAGCCCTGCCTCCCGGCGAGTGCGACGACGTCTCCAGCCTGCGCACCGCTCCTGCGGACGGGCGCCACCTCGCAGGTGCCCAGCACCGTCACCGCGATGACGACCTCCGTCGCGGTGGTCAGGTCGCCGCCGACGATGCTCGCCCCCACCAGCGCCGACTCCTCCGCGATGCCTTCGGCGAGGTCGAGCGCCCACTGCACCGGGAGGTCTGCGGGCGCAGCGAGCCCGACGGTGAGCGAGTGTGCGGTGCCACCCATGGCGTTGATGTCGGAGAGGTTGGTCGCCGCAGCCTTGCGGCCGATGTCCCGCGCTGGAGCCCACTCGCGCCGGAAGTGCCGTCCTTCGACGAGGAGGTCGGTGGAGATGACCACGTGTCCCTTGGGGGTTCGTACGACGGCGGCGTCGTCCCCGGGTCCGACGAACACCTGCTCACCCTGGTCGAACCGGCCCGAAAGTGCAGCGATCAGCCCGAACTCCCCCACGTCGGCCAGCGTGGCGTCGGGCGGAAAGGGCTCCGAGGTGCTCATGACTTCAGTCCACCAGATCTTTGCGAGGGCTCGCCCGGGGCCGTCGTGTTCCGCCCCGGCTGGTCGTCCGGTAGGTTTCGAGGCGGTTCAGACTTTTCCGTTCCATCGAGGGAGTCCCACATGGTCGTACAGGCCTACATCCTGATCCAGACCGATGTCGGCAAGGCCGCCGAGGTCGCTCAACGGATCACCGACATCAAGGGCGTCATCCTCGCCGAGGATGTCACCGGTCCCTACGACGTCATCGTCCGCGCTGAGGCCCGGAACGTAGATGAGCTCGGCAAGCTGGTCGTCGCGAAGGTCCAGACCCTCGACGGAATCACGCGCACCCTGACGTGCCCCGTCGTCCACATCTGACCCGCACGTCAGCAAGAGCTTCACGTCGGCGCCCGTCACCCCTCGGGGTGGCGGGCGTCGCGGTCCTCGCGGCGCTGGCAGGCACGTCCTGTGGCGCCGTTGACATCCCTTCCGGTGACGTGAGCGGCGCGGAGCGCAAGTCCTGCGCCGCCCTGGTCGAGGCACTACCCGACCGGGTCGCAGAGCTTCCACGGCGAGACACCGAGGGCAACCCGCTCGGGGCCGCGTGGGGTGACCCCCCGATCGTGTTGCGATGCGGGGTGGGCACCCCCAGCGGCTATGACAAGTTCTCCGCATGTCAGGTGGCGAACGGCCTGGGCTGGTTCGTGCCGGAAGACGAGATGGCGGACCAAGGTCACGATGTGGCAATGACCACGATCGAGCGCTCGCCCCTGGTCGAGGTCCTGGTCCCGGCGGAGCACCGCCCCCCGGACGCAGTTATGGTCGACCTCGGCGAGGCCATCAAGCAGCACACCCGTCTCGTCAAGCGCTGCAGCTAGCTCGTAGTCAGCGCAGCCCTGTGCTGCGCTCCATCGCCAGTCGAACCAGCCGCTCGACGAGCGCGGGATAGGTGAGGCCGGACTCCTGCCACAGCAGCGGGAACATCGAGGTCGCCGTGAAGCCGGGCATCGTCTCCACCTCGTTGACGAGGATGCGGCCGTCCGGCATCACGAAGAAGTCGACGCGTGCGAGGCCTTCGACATCTAGCGCCTCGAAAGCCCGGACGGCGAGCTCGCGCAGCTCCGCGGTCGCCTCCTCCCCGAGCGAGGCCGGGATCTGGTAGCTCTGCTCGAGGTACTTCGCCTCGAAGTCGTAGAAGGTGTGCTCCGAGCCCACCGTGATCTCCGCGAGGGCACTGGTTTCCGGCGGCCCGCCGTCGAACCCCTGGAGTACGCCGATCTCGAGCTCGCGCGCATTCGTGGCCGCAGCCTCGACGAGCACCTTGGGGTCGAACTCCCGCGCCCCCTCGATCGCCGCGTCGAGTTCCTCGGCGCTGTCGACGCGGGTGATCCCGAAGCTCGACCCGGCTCGTGCGGGCTTGACGAAGACCGGGTAGTCCAGCGCTTCGACCGCTTCGCGGACCGTGGCCGGGTCCTGCTCCCATTCGCGGGGACGCACGAGCACGTAGGGCAGCACGGGCAGTCCGGCCGCGAGGAAGAGCTGCTTCATGAAGTGCTTGTCGGTGCCGACGGCGCTCGAGAGTACGCCGGCACCGACGTACCGAACCCCGGCCATCTCCAGGAGTCCCTGCAGGGTGCCGTCCTGGCCCCAGGGACCATGCATGACCGGGAACACGACGTCGACCTCGCCGAGCACTCTGGGCACGTCGCCGGGCTCGGTGACGACCAACCCCTGCCCGGGCGTGAGTGCGATCTCCTGGTCACCGGTGACCGAGGGCAGCTCTCCGCCCGGCCCGAGCGCGAGATGTCCCGGCTCGGCCGACTCCAGCACCCAGCGCCCGTCGGGGGCGATGCCGACAGGCACCACGTCGTACTTCTCGGGATCGAGCGCCGCGATCACGCTTCCCGCGGAGATGCAGGAGATGGAGTGCTCACTCGAACGACCGCCGAAGACGACGGCGACGCGCGGCTTGCGGGCCTGGCCTGTGGGGGTGGGGTCCGAGGCGCTCACGGGGCGACCATACCGGCGGGCACCGGCCCCCACTGGGCGCACTCGCGCTTGTCAATACGCTGGCAACATGCGACCCGCAACCCGAGCCGTGCACCTCGGCCGCCCACCACACGAGCCCGACCAGCCGTTCAACACCCCCATCACGATGGCTTCGACGTACGTCGCCGGTGGCGACCGGGAGTACGGCCGCTACGCCAATCCCACCTGGACCGCGTTCGAGAACGCGCTCGGCGGACTCGAGGGAGGCCGTTGCCTCGCCTTCGCGAGCGGTCTGGCCACAGTGGCCACGATCTTCGACCTCGTCAGCAACGGCGAGAAGGTGGTCGCACCCCGCCATGCCTACCTCGGCTCGCTGATGCAGTTGGCTGACCTCGAGCTGCGCGACCGGGTCAAGCCCCACCTCGTCGACCTCAACGATACCGACGCGGTGATCGCGGCCTGCGAGGACGCGTCGCTGGTGTGGCTCGAGTCGCCCACCAACCCCGCGATGGAGGTCGCGGACATTCCCGCGATCACCGAGGCCGCTCACGAGGCCGGTGCCCATGTGGTTGTCGACAACACCTTCGCGACGCCGATCCTGCAGCAGCCGCTCGACTCCGGCGTCGACCTGGTCGTGCACTCCGCGACTAAGTACATCGGCGGCCACTCCGACCTGCTCATGGGTGCCGTGGTCACGCGCAGCGACGAGCTGTACGGCGTGCTCAAGAGCCGCCGGGACATGTTCGGCGCCATCCCCGGCACCCTCGAGGCATGGCTTGCCCTGCGGGGGCTGCGGACCTTGCCGTTGCGGGTGGAGCGGGCACAGGCCAACGCCCAGGAACTGGTACGCCGGCTCCGGGATCGGGCCGACGTCACTGAGGTCCGCTATCCCGGATTCGGCGGCATGGTCGGACTGGTCCTGCCCTCCGGTGAGATCGCCGACCTGGTCCAGCACTCGACCGAGCTCTGGGTCTATGCCACCTCGCTCGGCGGGGTGGAGTCGACCCTGGAGCGGCGTCGCCGCTGGAAGTCCGAGCCCGCCACCATCCCCGAGGGTCTGATCCGGCTCTCGGTGGGCATCGAGGATGTCGAAGACCTCTGGGATGACCTCAGCCAGGCGCTGGACGTCGCCGGCCGCTGAGGTCAGGCCAAGCCGTCGCGCAGCTCATCCACCTGGGTCAGGGCTACTCCGGCGGCCTGCCGCTCTTCCTCGGTCAGCGGCAGGGCGTCGACCTGGGCCACCAGCGCCTCCGCAGCTTCCGAGTCTCCCAGCCTGACTCGCAGCTCGGCCAGGAACGCCATCGCCTCAACCCGTCCGACCGTTGGCGCCGTGGTCTCTCGCGACAGCGCACCGGCAAGGATGCGCGCAGCCTGGGCCTCGTCACCCTTCGAGTCGGCCAGCACCATCGCGTTGGCGACGGCCGCCGCCAGCTGGTCCGGTGCCTGCCCGGGTGTCTGGTCGCGTGCCTGATCAGGAGTCACCTCCGAACCTGCCACGCGCACCACCCGGATCCAGTTGCCGCCCGGGTCGACCAGGCTGAACCCGGTGAGGTTGCCGATGTTCTTGCGTCGCCGTGGCCGGGTGATCCGCGGGATCCCGGAGAGCGGGAGCCGTCCGTAAGTGGCGCGCAAGCCGGTGCTGAACGCCTCATAGAGCGGTTCGGTGTCCTCGACCATGACCAGGCAGGAGCCGTAGGAGTCCTCCGCGGCGAAACCCTCGATCCCGAAGTAGTGCAGCTCGAGGTCCTCACGGCGTACGACGAGATAGGGGTTCGGCCGCAGCTGGCGGTAGGTGACCGCGAACCCCAACGGGACCATGAAGTCCACGATGTCGTCGATCGCGGCGCACGGCAGCAGGGGCACTGTGCGCTCGTTTGCCATGGAGGAATCCCAGCACGAGCGGCCGGTTGCTGCCTACGTCTACCCGGTTGTCCACCCAGGAATTTGGATCGGTCGTCAGTCGCGCTCGTGCTTGGTGTCACGGGCGATGAAGGCGTACATCATGTCGCGGGCACTCATCTCGCCCGCGACCACTGCGGCCACGTGCTGCGCGACGGGGGCGTCGACACCGTTGTGGTCGGCGAGGTCGTAGATCGCGGCACACGACTTGGCGCCCTCGGCGACCTGCCGGGTCGAGGCGACGATCTCCTCGGTGCTCATGCCCTGGCCGAGCTTCTCCCCGAAGGTTCGGTTGCGCGACAGCGGGGACGAGCACGTCGCGACGAGGTCGCCGAGGCCGGCCAGCCCCATCAGCGTCAACGGGTCGGCGTCCAGCTTCATCGCCAGCCGGGCAGTCTCGGCGAGGCCACGCGTGATGATCGACGCCGTGGTGTTGTCACCGAAACCAAGGCCGATCGCCATCCCGACGCACAGCGCCACGACGTTCTTGTAGGCGCCGCCGAGCTCGCAGCCGAGGACATCTGTGCTGCGGTAGGGCCGGAATGCCTGTGAGTGGCACAGGTCCTGGAGCCGCTCCGCGACGGACTCGTCCGCGCAGGCGATCACACTGGCCGCCGGCTCGCGCAAGGCGATCTCGCGCGCCAGGTTGGGGCCGCTGACCACGGCGATCCGCTCGGGTGCGGCGCCGGTGACCTCGGCGATCACCTCGCTCATCCGCTTGGTGGTGCCCAGCTCGACGCCCTTCATCAACGAGACGAAGACCGCATCAGCCGGCATCAGGTCGGTCCACTGCCCGAGGTTCTCGCGCAACTTCTGCGAAGGCACTGACAGCACCACGAACTCCGCGTCAGTGGCCGCCTCGGTCGGGTCTGTCGTGGCACGGATCGACTCGGGCAGCTCGATGCCGGGGAAGTAGTCGGTGTTCTCGTGGCGCTCGTTGATCGCCTGACACACTTCGGACCGGCGACCCCAGATGGTGACGTCGTTGCCTGCGTCGGCTAGGACGAGACTGAACGCCGTACCCCACGATCCGGCACCGAACACCGCGACCTTGCTCATCCTCGCTCCCGCCGCTTTGCCTTCTTGGGGTTGCCGATCTCGCTGACACCGGACGCCTTCGGGTCGAAGCGTACGGCGGGAGCTTTCTCTCCGCGCAGTTCTTCGACGATTTCGGTGATCGCCGCCATGATCCGATCGGTGGCCTCGCGGAGAACGTCGCTGGTGAGCGGCTTGCCCATCAAGTCGCTCAGGTCGACCGGGTCACCGACCTTGTAGGACGTGGTCTTGCGCGGGAACGGGTGCGGCGTGACGGCGTACGCCGGGAGCAGGTCCTGCACTCCCCACTGCCCGACCGGAATCACCGGACACCCCGTGGCCAGGGCGATCCGAGCCGCACCGGTCTTGCCGCGCATCGGCCAACCGTCTGGGTCCTTGGTGATGGTTCCCTCGGGATAGACGCCGATCATCTCGCCCTTCTTGACGGCCTCGACGGCCGAGTCGAACGCGGTTGCGGCGCCCTCGCCCATCCGCGTCACCGGGATCTGCCCGGCGTCCCGGACGACGTACTTGAACAGCGGCGTACGGAACAGCGCCTCCTTGGTCAGGTAGCGCACCAACCGGCCGTGGTCGTAGAGGAACAGCCCGAAGGTCATCGGGTCCAGGTGGGAGATGTGGTTGACCACCACGACGCAGCCCCCAGTGGCGGGGATCTTCTCGCCGTTGATCCAGTCGCGCTTGGTGAACGCCAGCAGAATCGGCTTGGCTATGCCGACCACGATCGAAAAAGCCCAGCCGCGCTTCTGCTGCAACTGCCGAACCTTCGCCACTCGGATCCTCCATGACTCTGCGTGCTCGCGAGCCTACTGCCACTGCCAGCTCGGTTTGCCGCCTGTGTGCGCGCCGATCCGGGACGGGCTCCGGGCCTTGGCAAGCAGACTGAGAGGATCAGGCGATGTCTCACACGTTCGCCCTCTTGATGCCGGTGAAGACCCTGTCGATGGCCAAGTCCCGGCTCGAGATGCGCCTGCCCCAACAGCGTGAGCCGCTGATGCGGGCCTTCGCTCTCGACGCGATCACGGCCGCTTCGCGGGCGACAGCGGTGGCGCAGGTCTACGTGGTGACCGACGAGCCGGGATTCGAGGTGAGCGGCGCGGTTCGTCTTCCAGATGAAGGGGACGGCGACCTCAACCGCGCGCTTCACCACGCGTCGCTACGGGTGCGCCTGCTCGACCCGGCAAGGGCAGTGGCCGCGATGTGCGCGGATCTGCCGTGTCTGTCGACCGACGACCTGGATGCTGCACTCGCAGCCGGGATGACGCCACGCTGGTTCGTGGCCGACGCCTCAGGCAGCGGCACGACGCTTCTCGCGGCCGGCCCCGGGGTGGACCTCGATCCACACTTCGGACCCGGATCGGCGCACCGACACGAAGAGTCCGGCGCAAGCCCTGTTCGCGCCGATCTCACGACGCTGCGCAGAGACGTCGACACCGAGGCCGACCTCGCGAGCGCCGGTCAGATCGGACTCGGCCGCCACACGACCAGAGCTCTCGAGCAGTACGGCCACAGCCGCCTGTGACGCGGTGTTGCCGACGCTGGGTGCCCCGCGGCACCTCTCCCAGCGTCGACAACTCCGCGTCACATGCGAGTGCCGAAGGTCAGGACTTCTTGGCCGTCTTCTTCGCGGTCGACTTCTTGGTGGCTGTCTTCTTGGCGGGGGCCTTCTTCGCGGCCGTCTTCTTGGTGGCTGTCTTCTTGGCGGGGGCCTTCTTCGCAGCCGCCTTCTTGGTGGCTGTCTTCTTGGCGGGGGCCTTCTTCGCAGCCGTCTTCTTGGTGGCTGTCTTCTTGGCGGGGGCCTTCTTCGCAGCCGTCTTCTTGGTGGCTGTCTTCTTGGCGGGGGCCTTCTTCGCCGGGGCCTTCTTCGCAGCCGTCTTCTTCGCCGGGGCCTTCTTCGCAGCCGCCTTCTTCGCCGGAGCCTTCTTCGCAGGGGCCTTCTTCGCAGCCGTCTTCTTGGTCGCGGCCTTCTTCGTCGTACCGCCAGCAGCCCGCCTGGCTGCAGCAGCGGTTCGCGCGACTGTCGGCTTGGCGGCGGCCGGGGTTGCCTTCTCGACGGCGGCCATCGTCAGCTTGGGCAGCTTCTTGGCCCCGGAAACGACATCCTTCAACTGTGCTCCCGGCCTGAAGCTTGGCACGGCCTTCTTCTTTGCTTTCATCCGTGCACCCGTCGAGGGGTTGCGTACCCACCGCGCGTCGCGGACCTTCTTCTCGAAGGAGCCGAAGCCCGTGATGGCGACCTTCTCGCCCCTGGCGACCTCGCGAGTGATGGTGTCGAGCACTGACTCCAGCGCGTGCGCGGCCGCCTTGCGGTTGCCTTCGTATCGAGCAGCGAGGCTGTCGATCAACTGACTCTTGTTCACAAGCTTCCCTTTCGTGAACGTCGGCCGAGCGCTTTGCTCGACTAATCCCCTTGCACGCTAGGGAAAAGTGACACTCACCACAATGGGCGCGGCGCGTGTCGCAGCAGTTGTTAGTGCGATTGCGCCGTCAAATCAGTGAATTGTCGCCGGTTTCCACGAAGAACGCGATTTCTCGAAAGCAGCGATGTCGTTCTCCTTGGACAACGTGATGCCGATGTCGTCTAGTCCTTCGAGCAGTCGCCAGCGCGTGTAGTCGTCGATGTCGAAGGAATCCTCGATGGCGTCAGGACCCTCACCAGCCTTGACGGTTCGCGCCTCCAGGTCGACGGTGACGGTCGCGCCGGGCCGTGCTTCGAGGTGGTCCCAGAGTCGCTGCACGACCTTCTCGTCGACCTGCGCGGCAACGAGCCCGGACTTGCCGGAGTTGCCGCGGAAGATGTCGGCGAAGCGCGAGCTGATCACTGCGCGGAACCCGTAGTTCTGCAGGGCCCAGACGGCGTGCTCTCGTGAGGAGCCGGTGCCGAAGTCTGGTCCCGCAACGAGGACCGAGGCGGCGGCGTACTCCGGCTTGTTGAGCACGAACGACGGATCGCCCCGCCAGGCTGCGAAAAGTCCGTCCTCGAAGCCGGTGCGTGTGACGCGCTTGAGGTAGACAGCCGGGATGATCTGGTCGGTGTCAACGTTGCTGCGACGCAGCGGGACTGCCACACCGGTGTGCGACGTGAACTTGTCCATGGATCAGGCCTCCAGCGGCTCGAGGTCGGCAGGCGACGAAAGGGTGCCGCGCACTGCGGTCGCCGCGGCGACGGGGATCGAGACGAGGTGCGTGCGTCCGCCCTTGCCCTGGCGTCCCTCGAAGTTGCGGTTGGAGGTCGACGCGCTTCGCTCCCCCGGAGTGAGCTGGTCGGGGTTCATGCCCAGACACATCGAGCAGCCGGCGCCGCGCCACTCGGCACCCGCCTCCTTGAAGATGATGTCGAGGCCCTCGGACTCGGCCTGCATACGCACGCGAACCGAACCGGGTACGACGAGCAGCCGGGTGTCCTTGTCGACGGTGCGGCCCTTGATGATCTCGGCAGCGAGTCGCAGGTCCTCGATGCGGCCGTTGGTGCACGAGCCCACGAACACCGTGTCCACCTTGACCTCACGCATCGGGGTGCCGGCCTCGAGCGCCATGTACTCCAGAGCCTTCTCCGCCCCGATCCGGTCGTCCGGGTCCTCGAAGGAGGCCGGGTCCGGGACGACGCCACCGAGCTGTACGCCCTGGCCGGGGTTGGTGCCCCAGGTGACGAACGGGGTCATCGTCGAGGCGTCCAGCTCTATCTCCTCGTCGAAGACTGCGTCGTCGTCGGTCCTCAGCGACTTCCAGTGCTCCAGCGCGAGGTCCCAGTCAGCACCCTTCGGCGCCTCGGGCCGTCCCTCGATGTAGTCGAACGTGGTCTGGTCGGGTCCGATCAGGCCTGCCTTCGCGCCCCACTCGATGCTCATGTTGCACACCGTCATCCGGCCCTCCATGGAGAGTGCCTCGATGGCCGGGCCGCGGTACTCGACGATGTAGCCCTGGCCACCACCGGTGCCGGTCTGCGTGATCAGGGTGAGCACGAGGTCCTTGGCGGTCACCCCGTCGGGCAGGCTGCCGGTGACGGTCACCGCCATCGTCTTCGGTCGCGCCTGCATGAGTGTCTGGGTGGCGAGCACGTGCTCGACCTCGGAGGTGCCGATGCCGAACGCGATCGCACCGAAGGCACCGTGCGTGGAGGTGTGCGAGTCGCCACAGACGATCGTCATGCCGGGCTGGGTCAGGCCGAGCTGCGGCCCGATGATGTGCACGATGCCCTGCTCGACGTCGCCCAGCGGGTGCGACGGGACACCGAACTCCTTCGTGTTCCTGCGCAGGGTCTCCACCTGGGTCCGCGAGACCGGGTCGGCGATGGGCTTGTCCCAGTCGACCGTGGGCACGTTGTGGTCTTCTGTGGCCAGGGTCAGGTCGGGGCGGCGTACGGTGCGGCCAGCGAGGCGCAGACCGTCGAAGGCCTGCGGCGAGGTGACCTCGTGGACCAGGTGGAGGTCGATGAAGAGCAGGTCGGGCTCACCATCGGCGCTGCGCACGACGTGTTCGTCCCACACTTTTTCCGAGAGCGTCTTGCCCATATCCGAATCCCTCCTGGTTCGTTTCACATCTTGAAGTGCAAGCAGTGGCCACGCGACGTACACTACGTTGCATCCCATTCTATGAGACGGCAGTATTGGAATATGGACACCACGAGCGGAGTCGGCGTACTCGACAAGGCTGCCCTGGTACTGGCGGCGCTGGAGTCGGGTCCTGCGACCCTGGCCGGTCTGGTGGCCGGCACCGGTCTGGCGCGGCCCACCGCGCACCGTCTCGCAGTCGCCCTGGAGCACCATCGGCTCGTGGCCCGCGACATGCAGGGCCGCTTCGTCCTCGGCCCGCGACTGGCCGAGCTGTCCGCAGCAGCCGGTGAGGACCGCCTGCTCGCCACGGCCGGCCCCGTGCTCGCGCGGCTTCGCGACATCACCGGGGAATCGGCCCAGCTGTGGCGCCGGCAGGGTGAGCACCGGGTGTGCGTCGCCGCCGCCGAACGTCCCAGCGGCCTGCGCGACACGATCCCGATCGGTTCCCAGCTGACCATGCGTGCGGGCTCGGCAGCTCAGGTGCTGCTGGCCTGGGAGGACCCCGAGCGCATGCACCGGGGTCTGCAGAACGCTGCCTACTCCGCGACGGCACTCGCGGGCATCCGCCGACGCGGCTGGGCGCAGTCGGTGGGCGAGCGCGAGCAGGGTGTGGCCTCGGTCTCCGCCCCCGTCCGCTCCCCCAGCGGCAAGATCATCGCCGCCGTCTCGGTCTCCGGCCCGCTCGAGCGCCTCTCCCGTCAGCCCGGCCGGATGCACGCCCCCGCCGTACTCGCCGCCGCCGAGCGCCTCTCCGAGTCGCTCCGCCGGGCTGCGGCCGAGTAGTCCTCTTGCCCGAGGTTTCATTGGGTCCCCAGGGCGAAACCGTCAGGCCGTCAGCAGACCGATCCCCAGGCTGCTGAGGCCGAGAGCGAGTACGACGGCGCCGGTGTAGACGACCGCGATCAGGCCGTTCGGCTTCGTCCGGCCTGCTCCCATCGAGGCGGCGAAGAAGCCGGCGGGCATCAGGATCGCGGCAGTTGGTACGCCGGACCGGGCGAGCCAGTTCCACACACCCGAGAGGTCGGCCGTGTCGGCGTACAGGAGTGCAGTCAGCGAGAGCACGAGCAGCACGCCCGCGTGTGCATGGCCGGCCCGGGCGAAGCCGACCTGGAAGTCGGTGGCGCCGTCCCGCGAGCGCCACAGCTTGACCATGTAGAGGCCTCCGGTCTCCACGGTCACCAGAGCCAGGAGCAGGATCCCCGCCAGGACTCGGGTCTCGTCACTCATCGCTCACTCCTCGATCGACGCACTTGGATAGTTTCACAATCCAATATTGGACAGAAGAACTATCCAATGTCAAGATCTCGGCATGTGGATGTCCCAGCTGTCCGAGCGCAGCGACCTCCCGGTGCCCACGATCAAGTACTACCTGCGCGAGCAGCTGCTTCATCCCGGCGAGGCCGTGGGTGCCACCCGGGCGCGCTACGACGACTCGCACGTCCGCCGGCTGCGGCTGGTCCGTGCCCTCATCGACGTGGCCGGCATGCGCCTGGACGACGTACGCCGGGTGCTCACCGCGATCGACGACCCCACGTTGTCGCGCCACGAGGCGATCGGCAGCGCGCACACGCGGCTGGCTCCACTGGTCGAGCACAGCGGCAGTGCGGCCGAACGGCCTCGCGTCGAGGCACTCCTGGAACGACACGGATGGGAGCTGGACGAACACAGCGGGCACCGCGACGCGCTCGCGGGGGCGCTGGCATCCCTGACCGCGCTCGGACACTCGCCTGCCGACGAGGCTCTCGACGTCTATGCGGAGGCCGCGGAGCTCATCTCCGAGTACGACATCGAGTCGCTCCGGGACAGCGATGCGGCAGAGGCGGCCGAGCATGCCGTCATCAGCACGCTGCTGCTGGAGCCGGTCCTGCTCACGCTGCGGCGTATCGCACAGGAGAACGCCTCCCGGCGCAGCGGTCGATGATTGGCCAGAGCGGGACTTAAGTGTAGTCTGTCTATGCACTTAGTTGCCCAAGCTCAGGAGCACCATGTCCGTCCTTACTGCCCTCGAGGCGCCGCACGTGACCGACGACCACGTCGTCGTCCCCGCGTCCGTGGTGGGCCCGGTCGTGGTCACCTTCGACGGACAATATGTATGGTCCTTCTCCCCTGACCGGGACGGGGTCCGGAGCCGCGGCGGGTGGCAGGTCGCCTGGCCCGAGATGCTGCGCACCGAGCTGGTCGGCACCACCCGGGTCCGGCTCGCAGACACCGTGGGCGAGCACGTCCACTTCGACGGCGAGTTCGCGTTCCGAGGGGCCAAGGCGCCGTTGGCCCTTCGCGACCGGCACGGTCACCCACTGGCCGTGGACCGTGCCGGGCACCTCACCCGCGTGTTCTCCGAGACCGGCGACGACGTACGCCGTCACATCATCGAAGGCACCGCCAGGGCGATCGCCGACCTGCGCGACCACGTGGGCATCGACGCCCACGTGAGCTATGGCTGCCTCCTGGGCGCCGTACGCGAGGGACGGATGATCGGGCACGACTCGGACCCTGACCTCGCCTACCTGAGCGCCCACACCTCACCCGCCGACGTCGTGCGGGAGTCGTTCCGGATCGAGCGCGAGATGCGCGAGCTCGGCTGGAAGGTGGTGCGGATGTCCGGCGCCGACCTGAAGCTGTTCCTTCCGCTGCCCGACGGCCGCAGCGTGCACGTCGACGTCTTCGGCGCCTTCCACGTCGAGGGCGTCTTCTACCAGCTCGGTGGCCGCAGTGGCACGCTCCCGCGATCCGCGCTGACACCCGCGTCGACCGTGGTGCTCGAAGGCGTGCAGCTTGCCGCTCCGGCCGAGCCCGAAGCCGTGCTCGAGTTCCTCTACGGACCGGGCTGGCGGGTGCCAGACCCAGCCTTCCAGCCCGTGGACCCGCCCGCCGGCCTGCGACGCCTGGACGGATGGGTGAGCGGCTTCCGGACCCACGTAATCGCCTGGAACGAGGTGCTCCGCTACCGCCGCGACGAGATTCCCCGCCAGGGCTCGTCCTTCGCGCCGTGGGCACAGCACCGGATGCCTCCGGATGCGAAGGTCGTCGACCTGGGAGCGGGCAACGGCCGCGACTCGGCCTGGTTCGCGCGCCGCGGGCACGAGGTCATCGCCTGCGACTTCGCCGGCGCAGCTGTGCGTCAGACGACGCGAAGGCTCGCCAGGACCGGCATCGCTGATCCGGACGTCCGAGTGCTGGTGCTCAACGACACCCGCTCGGTGCTGCTGACGGGAGCCGAGCTGGCTCGCGACCCGGAGCCGCCCGTGCTCTACGCCCGGGGGCTGGTCGGGTGCCTCGACGCGGACGCCCGCGGCAACCTGTGGCGGCTCGCCTCGATGTCGCTCCGTCGTGGCGGCGCGCTGTTCCTGGAAGTCGCCGCTGCGCGTGCCGGCCTCCCGTCGCAGATGCTCGACGGCCTGGTCCAGCGGGTGAACATCGACGACCTGGTGCGCGAGATCAACGCGGCCGGAGGACGCGTCGTACACCTCAAGCATGGCGCCGGCCACGACTTCTTCGACCAGCCCGACCCGCACGTCGCCCGCCTGGAGGTCCGATGGACCCCGACCCAAGACCCCGAGGAGCAGCCATGAGCACCCAGACCACCAAGAGCCGGCGCGGCTGGTTCCGCAAGGCTCTCAGCATCCCCGAGCGCATCCGCGACCTCGAGGCAGGCGTGCAGGAGAACCGGCGGCTGAACCGCCGCATCGCCGAGCTCACCGACGTCGTCGCCGAGCTGCTGGTGCCGCTGGCGGACCGTGACGAGGCGAAGGTACAAGAGCTGCTGGCGACCTACCGTCGTACGACGCTGGCGCCCTGATCCTCAGCAATGGCCCCTCAGAACAGGGCATCCTGCTCAAGCCCGAGGAGCAGCTGCTTGCGCTCGAGCCCGCCTGCGTAGCCGGTGAGCGTCCCGTTGGCCCCGATCACCCGATGGCACGGGATGACGATCGGGATCGGGTTGCGCCCGTTGGCCAGACCGACCGCGCGCGAGGCCGCGTTGGTCATCCCGAGCCTGCGGGCGACCTCGCCGTAGGACGCGGTCTCGCCGTACCCGATGGCGCGGAGCTGTGCCCACACCCGCTGCTGGAAGTCGCTGCCGCGGGGGGCGAGCGGGAGGTCGAACTCCTTCAGGTCCCGGGCGAAGTAGGCCGCCAGCTGGTCGACGGCACTGCGCAGCAACGGGTTGTCGTCGTCGCGCTCCCCGATCGGCTCGCCGCTCGCTGAGCCCCTGAACGGGCTGAACTCGATCGCCGCGATCTTTCCGCTCCGCGCGACGATTCGCAGGTCTCCCACCAGGGATCCCGTCACGGTCCACATCGTCGTCATCTCCACTGCCCTCGTCGTCGTCACCCTATGTCTCCATTCGTGTTGTTCCTGCGTCGACCTGCGTTGGACTTGCTTGTCGAAACCCGGCTTCATCTCGTCGAGCACGACCGACCAGAGCCGCATCAGTGCGTAGGACCGCCAGGGCCGCCAGCCCTCGCTGCACGCGACGACGTCCTCGATGCCCAGACGCCTCGCAGCGTTGCGCACCCCGATGTCGGTCGGGAGGAAGACATCTGGGTCACCCAGCGCCCGCATGGCAACGTAGTCGGCTGTCCACGGACCGATTCCCGGCAAGGCAATCAGCGCCGCCCGAGTCTCCGCCCGGTCAGTGCTTCGGTCGAGGCGTACGTCGCCCCGGTCCAGGGCGCCCGCCAGGTCCGTGAGGGCGTTGGCTCGTGAACGAGGCATGTGCAGCGCCCCAGGATCGACATTTGCGATCGCGCCGGCAGTCGGGAACAGGCGGGTGACCGCGTGGCTCCCGTCCAGACCCAGCGGCTCGCCGTACTCCTCGACCAGGCGCCCTACCGAGGTCCGGGCAGAGGCGAGGCTGACCTGCTGCCCGAGCACGGTCTGGACAGCGACTTCGATGCCGTCGAGCTGACCCGGGACCCGCAGGCCGGGCCGCTCGCTCACGAGCTTGGCGAGCGCCGGGTCCTCGGCCAGCGCCCCGTCCACGGCGACGGGATCGCAGTCGGCGTCGAGCAGCCGACGGGTGCGTTCCAGTGCCGGGGCGAGGTCACGTGCGTCGGTCAGCGTGAAGATGCACGGAACCTGGCCGAATGGTCGGTCAGCGAGCTCGAGCCGGACCACCGCGGGTCCGTGCGGCAACCGCACGGCGCGTTCGTACCACCCGGGGCCGGTCGCCTCGACGCCGTCAACGCCATGGATGGCGAGGAAGAAGTGCAGATCGTCGGCGGCGAAGGGCTCCCGGACTGCGATCCGGGTGCGGATGGTCCCCGGCCTTCCGGTCGACCTCCTCGAGCCGGCCTTGTCGCGGAGGCGGGTTGGCGTCGCGGCGTACACCTCCCGGACGGTGTCGTTGAACTGCCGCACGCTTGCGAACCCGGCCGCGAAGGCGATGTCGGCGAAGGTGAGGTCGGTCGTCTCGATCAGCACCCGGGCCGTCTGCGCGCGCCGCGACCTGGCCAGAGCCAGCGGGCCCGCGCCGTACTCCCGGGTGACGACGCGGTTGAGCTGGCGGGAGGAGTACCCCAGCGCGCTGGCCAGTCCCTCGACTCCGTCGCGCTCGACGACGCCATCGGCGACGAGCCGCATGGCACGAGACGCGACATCTGCGGCCACGTCCCACTCCGGGGACCCGGGCGTGGCATCGGGGAGGCAGCGGCGGCAGGCCCGGAAACCGGCGCCCTGGGCGCCCGCGGCGGTGCGGAAGAACGAGACGTTGCCGCGCCGAGGTGTGATCGCCGGGCAGGAGGGTCGGCAGTAGATGCCGGTGGTGCGCACGGCGGTGTAGAACATGCCGTCGAAGCGACGGTCACGTCCCTTCACTGCGCGGTAGCAGACGTCGGGGTCGAGGTGCATGCCTTCAGTCTGCGGGTCCCCACCGACAGTTTCTAGCGGGAATCAGACACGACCGTCGACCACCGCTGGCAGAGAACGAGCCGCCCGGCCCCCGCGGTTGTCAACCACCCATATGGGTCTGGTTGACATCGATGGCCGGCGCTACCTTCTTCTGGCGCGGGTCACCGACCTGCCGTCTAATGAGGAGCGTCTCATGGCCGTTCGGGTGATCCGTCGTCTCACTTGGGGCCGCGTCGTCGTGGCCGTCGCGGCAACCATCGCCGCCGCCGCGTTGGTCGCGAGCCCCAACCCCGCCTCGGCCGGCGACGGCAGAGGTGATGGCGGCATTACCCCGGTCCACCCGTGCTTGCAGCCGCCCTGTCCCCCCGTCCCTCAAGACGACCCCAACCTGCCGGTGCCGCCTGGGTACACCGCGGCGCAGGAGACGTTCAAGGACATGTTCGGCCTCGCGTCGGGCTATCAGCTGAAGACGAACTGGAGGTTCGGGTTGACCGATCGGCCCTCGGACGGCAGGCCGTGGGGTGGCACACCGCAACCGGCCGCGCCCTACTACGGTTCGGGCACGCATGGTCAGTCACCGGGTTGCGTGCGACTCAGCCACTTCGCGGAGGAGTACTCGCTGCCCATCCAGGTGAGACAGACCTCGACGGGTGCTCGCCTACAACGCGTTCTCGCCGACCGGCAGTGGTCTGACGATCACAGCGGCTCCGCAGAATGCCAGCTATCTGGGCTGTCCGTACAGCTGGAAGTCTGGTGCGCTGAACACATATGACAAGCATGAGTTCGGCGGGCCCGGCAAGTAGGTCTTCGTCGAGGTGAGTGCGAAGATGCCCGCGGCGGTCAACGGCTCCTCGCGAACCGCCAACGGGATGTGGGGCTCGATCTGGATGCTGCCAGGCCCGCACCAGCACACCAGTCCAACGAAACCTACGAGGTGGACCTGATGGAGAGCGGTTACGTCCTACAACAATCCTCCATCGACCCGCTGCGGGTCGTCACCTCGAACGTGCACACCAACAACCAGCACCAGATGAAGTACGACGCAGGGGTCGATCTGAGCGCGGGATTCCACACCTACGGGGCCGAGCTGAACATCACCAACGGAGTCGTGAGCTTCTACCTCGACGGTGTCTACAAGGGCGGCTACACCGGCGGACCGACCGAGCCGATGTTCCTGCTGCTCAACAGCCACGTGGCCAACAAAAACGTGCCTGGCCTCTCGACCTGGCACACCGTGCCCACCTCGAGCAGCTCCGCCAGCATGCAGGTCTACGGCGTCCGCGTCTTCGAGAAGTCTGAGGCGCCGGGCCCTGGACGGTAAGCCGGCACGTCGCACCAACCGGCTTCGACCTACGACTGGCTTCACGCAAGCGGGCCCTCCGCGAGCACCGTGCCGTCGGCGGCGTACGCCGTCACGGTCAGCGCATCGACCTCTTCCACCGTGAGGCCGTCGGAGAGCCAGAACATCGCGACGCCTTCGGCGACCGTGGCTTCGCGGATGTCGCCACCCGCATCGATCTCCAGCCTGGCGACGTCGTCGGACACATGCAGGGCCCCGGCGACGTCCCGGACAGGCCCGTCCAGTCGGTCCTGGCCGTAGCCCATCGTCACCATCTCGAAGTGGGTGCCGACGGGCAGCTCGGTCCATCGGCCCCAACTGGCGGCGCTCAGGGCGTAGGCGCCATCGCGGAGCACCATCTTGCAGTCTCCGGCCATGCCGCCGTGCCGGAAGTAGACGATCGCAACGGAATCGCGCGCCTCGGCTGCCAGCGGCTGGGTGCCGCGGGGAATCCGCCAGCCAGGTCCGTCGAGTTCTCGGCGGCAGACGTCTCCGGCCGCAGCCAGGTCGTCCGCGGGCATGTTCACCAGCTCTGGCCCCCATGCGGCGTTCGCCGCAGGGAGCAACGGGGAGCTCTCCTGCGGCAGGGCGACCGAGAGAGCTGTGACCCCGACCACCGCGGCTGCGACGCTGCCGAGCGCCAGCCGGCGTTGCCGGGCTCGTCGGATCCGGTCGCCGCGTGCGATCACGTCGTTCAGGGGACGGTCAAGGACAAGATCGGCGGCGCTGTCGCGAAGAGCCTCTTCGAGCGTGTTCACAGGTACGTCCCTTCGGGTTGGGCCAGGTGGCCGCGAAGCGCGTTCAGCGCGTGGTGCAGCTGAGCGGTGACCGTGCCTGGCGCGATGCCGAGCCAGGCCGCGGTGGCCGCCGTGTCGAGGTCCAGCAGGTAGCGCAGCACGACCACCTCTCGCTGTCGGGGTGGCAGTCGGCGTACGGCGGCCACCAGGTCGGTCGACCCCTCGAGCTCTGCCCCGGGACGGTCGGGTGGCACTTCCGCCACGACCTCGCGACGGCGCTTGCGCCACCACGAGATGTTGGCGTTGATCGCAGTCCGCACCACCCAGGCCGTCGGTGATCGGAGATCGCGCACGGTTCGCCACGACGACCAGGCTCGGGCGAACGCCTCGGCGACCGCCTCCTCGGCCTCGATCGGGCGCATCCCACCCGCCACCGCCGCGCGCAGGCAACGGTCCTTGTTGTCCGCGTAGAACTCCGCGAACTCTTGCTTGCTCACACCTGTGTGACGCACGAGCACCCCGATCCGCTTAGTTGGCCCGGATCTTCACTCGCTCAGCGGGGCACCGTCGCAGCAGTTGGCCTTCACGTGACAGTGCGGGCAGAGCCAGCGCGTGGAGATCGGGTCGAACTCCTTGCCGCAGTAGTCGCAGGGCATGGCGCCGAGAGTAGACCGCCGCTGGCCCCAGCGCGCTCCGGGAACGGATCGTCCGAGACGCTTCCGTTCCTCCGATGACCGAGGAAGGACGGAAACGTCTCGGACTATCGGGTGGTACCCCCGACGGGATTCGAACCCGCGCTACCGCGATGAACAGAGCGCGGCGTGCCAGCACGCCGAAAGCCCCAGCCCGAAGGGCTGGGGCTTCTTGACGGCCTCTCGACCGAGTGGTACCCCCGACGGGATTCGAACCCGCGCTACCGCCTTGAGAGGGCGGCGTGCTAGGCCACTACACAACGGGGGCCTGAGCCGACGAGACTCTAACGTTCGCGTCACGGGAGAGCCAAATCGTCGTACTCGCTGGGGTACTAGGACTCGAACCTAGACTAACTGGACCAGAACCAGTCGGGCTGCCAATTACCCCATACCCCATGGGTTCGGTCCGCCCCCGCAACAGTGCTGCTTTCCGGGCGAACCGAGGCTCAAAGATACACAAGCGCCCGTTGCCCCACCAATCGGGGCAGTGTGACGTTCGCGGCCTTTTCGCTGTCCTTCGACGGGTTCAGCCGACGCTCTGCGGAGTCGTCCCTGCCGCAGTCTGGACCACCGGCGGCGTGGTCATGTTGCGCAGCCCCATCCTGCGCGCCACGAGCAGCACCAGGACGAGGTAGATGCCGTTCTGTACGACGGTCACGGGCAGCTGCCACCACGAGACCGAGGAGACCGTGAGCGCACTCTGCAGGTCACCGAAGGCGATCGCGAAGGCGAACGCGGCCAGGTTGTTCAGGATGTGCAATGCGATGCCCGCCTCCAACCCACCGAGCAGTACGACGGCGAGGCCGGCCATCAGTCCGAAGGCGAAGCGGTCGAAGAACAGCGGGAAGTTCTGGGCGCCGTGGGACAGGGCGAACAGTCCCGACGTGAAGACCAGCGCAAACGACGTGGCGATCCACCGGGCAACCTTGCTGCTCGCTCCGAGGTGCTCGGTGATCCCGTGCGTCAGTGACCCGAAAGCCTGCATCAAGTAGCCGCGAAAGGCGTACTCCTCCCCCAGCGCCTGCAGCGGCGTTGTCAGCAGGATCACGATGGCCGTTGCGACCAACATGCCGGTGAGCTTGTTGGTCCCACCACCGATCTCGTTGGGGTCCTGCGGCAGCACCAGCCCGACCATCACCGACGCAACGAGGGCCACCACGGACAGCCCCAGACAGGCGAAGAAGAACCTCCACCGCATCCCCGGCATGACCGAGGAGAGCCAGCGCGGGCGCAGCCGGTGGATCCACCGGAGGATGCCCATGGCGACGAGCGTCAGCGAGGCCAGGGTCAGGTTGAGGTAGAGCATCGAGGAGGGGGTGACCTTCTCGAGGGTCAGCGAGTCGGCGAACCGGTCCCCGAACGCACCAGAGCCGCCCTCGAAGGCCACGGCTATGCCGAGCACCGGCAGCAGCACGAGCGGCACCACGAGCAGGCCGCCGGCGACCAGCAGCAGAATGCCGACGATGGGCTTCCACGCGGCGTAGTCCCAGGTGCGCAGCATCAGCGGGTAGGGACGCGGCTCGGGGTGCGGGTGCGCCAGCATCTGGGGCTCCCACTGCTGCTGCGCCCGGGGCTGCAAAGGCGTAGGTGGGGGCCACGGTGCCTGTGCTCCCCCGGTGTCCCACGGCTGCGGGAGTGGCTGCGACCGTCCGGGCGGCGGTGCGTCAGGGCCTTGCGGGTATGACATCAGCCCGGCGTACTTCCGGCCGCGACCGCGGGAGCCGCGTCGATCCGGGCCAGCGACTCCTCGCGACCGAGCAGTTCGAGGGACTCGAACAGCGGTGGTGAGATCCGTCGTCCGGTGACTGCCACTCGGACCGGCCCGAAGGCGTTGCGGGGCTTGATGCCGAGTTCCTCGACCAGCTTGGCGCGCAGTGCCTCGTCGATGGCCTCGGTGTTCCAGTCGGGGATCGCTGCCAGCGCCTCACGGGCTGCAGCGACGACGTTCAGCCCGTCCTCGTTGAGGATCTTCGCGACGTCGGCCTCGTCGTAGGACACCTGCTCGACGAAGAGGAACCCGAGCATGTCCACCGCCTCGGACAGCGTGGCGATCCGCTCGTGGACGAGCGGCATCGCCTTGCCCAGCAGGTCGAGCTGGTCGGGCGTCGGCTGCTCGGGAAGTACGCCGGCCCGCTGCAGGAAGGGCACCACCCGCTCGGCCATGTCCTCGACGCTGATCATCCGCATGTGGGCGGCGTTGATCGATTCGCACTTCTTCAGGTCGAACCGCGCTGGACTGGGGTTCACCCGGCGGATGTCGAACGCCTCGGCCATCTCCTGCATCGTGAAGACGTCGCGGTCCTCGGCAATTCCCCAGCCGAGCAGGGCCAGGTAGTTGAGCAGGCCCTCGGGCAGGAAGCCGCGGTTGACGTACTCGCTCAGGCCGGAGCCGGCGTCGCGCTTCGAGAGCCGCTTGTTGCCCTCGCCCATCACGATCGGCAGGTGCCCGAACCGGGGTGCGCCGCTGCCGATGCCGAGAGGCTCGAGGGCCTCGTAGAGGGCGATCTGCCGCGGAGTAGAGGACAACAGGTCCTCACCGCGCAGGACATGGGTGATACCCATCAGCGCGTCGTCGACGGGGTTGACCAGGGTGTACAGCGGGTCACCGTTGGCGCGCACGATCGCGAAGTCGGGCACGTGCTCGGGCTGGAAGGTGACCTCGCCGCGGACGAGGTCGTCGAACCGTCACCGGCCGGTCGGGCATCCGCAGCCGCACCACCGAGGTGCGGCCCTCGGTCTCGAAGGCCCGGCGCTGCTCGTCGGTCAGGCCGCGGCAGTAGCCGTCGTACCCCTGGACCTTGGAGCCTGACATCTTTCGGCGGGTCTCGACCTCCTCGTTGGTGCAGAAGCAGTCGTACGCCGACCCGGCCTCGCGCAGCCTGACCACGATGTCGCGGTAGATCTCGAACCTCTCGGACTGCTTGTAGGGGCCGAACTCGCCGCCGACCTCAGGGCCCTCGTCGAAGTCGATGCCCAGCCACTCCAGAGAGTCGATCACCGAGGCGTAGCCCTCGGGGGTGTTGCGGGCAAGGTCGGTGTCCTCGATCCGCAGCACCAGCGTGCCGCCGTAGTGCCGCGCGAACGCCCAGTTGAACAGCGCCGAGCGCACGTTGCCGACGTGCAGGTTGCCGGTCGGGGACGGAGGGAACCGCACGCGTACGTCTTCGGGGGCCAGGTCGCCGAGGACGGGGTCGGCTCCCGGGTCGGCTCGTGGGTCGGCTCCAGGGTCGGCCACGACTCTGTCATCCACGGAGGACCACCTTGTTGGTCAGGTTGCCGATGCCCTGGATCGAGATCTCGACCTCGTCACCGGCGTTCATGGGACCGACACCCTCGGGGGTGCCGGTCAGGATTACGTCGCCCGGGAGCAGCGTCATCACGCTGGTCACGTAGGCGACCAGCGTCGGGACGTCGAAGATCAGGTCCGACGTACGGCCGTCCTGCTTGACCTCTCCGTTGAGGAAGGTCTGCACGCGCAGGTCGCTGACGTCGAGCTCTGTCTCCACCCAGGGACCGAGCGGGCAGAAGGAGTCGAAGCCCTTCGCGCGGGTGAACTGGCCGTCCTTGCGCTGCAGGTCACGGGCCGTCACGTCATTGGCGACGGTGTAGCCGTGGATGACGTCGGCTGACTTCTCCTTGGGGACGTCTCGGCAGATGCGGCCGATCACCACAGCGAGCTCGCCCTCGAAGTGCACGTTCTCGCTCTGCCGCGGGTAGAACACGGGGTCACCCGGCCCGACGACCGAGGTGTTCGGCTTGAGGAACATCAGCGGCTCCTCCGGCAGGTCGCTGCCCATCTCTGCTGCGTGGGCCGCGTAGTTGCGGCCGATGCCGACCACCTTGCTCCGCGGGAGCACCGGGCTCAGCAGCCGAGCGTCCGCGAGACGCACCACGTCGTCGGTCGGCTGCAGCCCGACGTACAGGGGGTCACCGGCGAGCGCCGTGATGACCGAGTCCTCGTCGGGAATGCCGAAGTCGTCGATGTCTCCCGTCACGATGCCGAAACGGGGATCATCACCGGTCGTGAACCTTGCGATACGCACCCCGGGAGCCTATCGACCGGGCCATGGCCGCCACCCATTAGCGTCGGGGCTGTGGAAATGCTCCCCCGCGAGACCTGGGAAGCGCGTGCTGCGGCGCACACTTCGCGGGTCGACGTGTGGGTCCAGCCGCACCTGGCCCGCCGGCGTCAGGGCATCAAGCACCCGGTCCACGACTTCCTGTTCACCTACTACTCCCAGCGCCCGGCAGCCCTGCGCCGGTGGCACCCCGGGTGGGGCGTCGTACTGGAAGGCGCTGATGCGGAGTACGCCGGTCAGCGCGCCTACGACCGGATAGTCCCGAACGAACGGCACCTTTGCGGACCCCATTCGGGTGCCGTTCGCTCGGGACTATCCGTTTCTTTGGATCACCTCCGGTCCCAGCGCGGGTTGATCGAGTCGATCCACCGGCTGCTGGAGGCGACCGCCGGGCGTACGCCGACCCTGGGCTGCTTCGGGCTGCACGAGTGGGCGATGGTGCACCGGACCGACTCGGCCCAGGAGAAGACCCGGCACGACTGGCCGCTGCGGCTGGGGGCCTCACGGACGAACGAGGTCGTGGAGGGCCATCGGATCACCTGCTCGCACTTCGACGCGTTCCGGTTCTTCACCGACAGTGCGCGCCCGCTCAACACCCTGCAGCCGGGGCGCGACGACCGCCCCGCGTTCGAGCAGCCGGGTTGCCTGCACGCGGGGATGGACCTGTACAAGCACGCCTTTCGACTCACGCCACTCGTCCCGTCCGAGCTGGTGGCTGACTGCTTCGAGCTGGCGTGGGAGATCCGTGACCTCGACATGCGGGCTTCGCCGTACGACTTCAGCGGGCTGGGCCTGACCCCGGTACGCATCGAGACGGCCGAGGGCAAGCAGGAGTACGTCGCCCGCCAGCGCTCCTTCGCCGAACGCGGTGCTCCCCTGCGCCAGCGGTTGATCGACGCATGCGACCGGCTCCTTGCCGCCGCCAGGACGTCCGCCGCCTGACGCACCAACCCAGCGGCCCCAGTTCTTCGATCCGGCACGTTGTTGTCACACCAGAGCTCTCGGCCAGGGCAGGGCACTGCCCTCACGTGTCAAGGAGCCGGTGTCGACTACCAGCAGGGAGGGGTGCGCCCCACCCAGGGCGCCTGCTGCTCGACCTGCGCAGCGAGCGAGACCAACGTCGTCTCGTCGCCGGGGCGAGCGGCGAGCATCACGCCGACGGGCAGGCCGTCCGGCGTGTGGTGCGTCGGAAGGGACATCGCCGGGCTGCCGGTGACGTTCCACATCGAGGTGTACGGCGTGAACCGCTTCTGCGCCTCGAAGTCGTCGGACGGGTCGTCGTCGTTGCGGAGCGCGCCGACCGGCAGCGGCGGCGCGGCGAGGGTCGGGGTCAGCACTGCGTCGTACGCCGCGACCGCAGCCAGCGTCCGAGCGGCCACTCTCCTGAGCTCCCCGATCGCCAGGGCGAACTTCGGTCCGCTCTCGGCCATCCCGCGCTCGGCGAGCCAGCTGGTCAGGGGCCGGAGCAGCGACCGTTTCTCGTCGGGCAGGTTCACCACGGAAAGCGCCGTGAGCACGGACCAGCAGGTCTCGAAGACCGGCACGGCGTCGCGCGGCAGTGGCACCTCGATGTCCTCCACGTCGTGGCCGAGCGACTCCAGCAACCGGCTTGCGTCCTCCCACGCGGCGAGGCACTCGGGATCCACGGAGGCGTCGGCGATCACGGGCTCACTGAAACGCGCGATCCGAAGCCTGCCAGGCTCCCGGTCGCACGCCTCGAGGTACGACCCGGCGTCCTCGGGCGCCCAGAACGGGTCTCCCACCGCTCGGCCCGCCATCACGTCGAGCAAGGCAGCGGCATCGCGGACGGTGCGAGCCAGCGAGCCGCTGGTCGCGAGGCCCACCGGGTCGCCGTACATGGGCCCGCCGGAGATCCGGCCCCGCGTCGGCTTCAGCCCGACGATGCCGCAGCAGCTCGCCGGGATCCGGATCGAGCCGCCACCGTCTGACCCGTGCGCCAGCGGCACCAGTCCGCCGGAGACTGCCGACGCGGACCCGCCGCTCGAGCCACCCGCCATCCGGCTGGTGTCCCAGGGAGTCACGGCAGGGGGCGCACCCTCGGGCTCGGTGTAGCAGGGCGACCCGAACTCCGGCGTACTCGTCTTGCCGAGGCTCACCATCCCGGCCCCCTCGATGCGCTCGACGACCTCGTCGTCGAAGTCCGGCACGTTGTCGGCAAGGACCGGCGACCCGAAGCTGCTGCGCACGCCTTTGGTCGCGTTGAGGTCCTTGATCGCCGTCGGTACGCCGGCCAGCGGTCCGTCCCCCATGAGCCGCTCCGACCCCGCCTCCTTCTGGGCCCTCTCCTGGGCCTGCTCCCCCGTTACCGTGACGAACGCGCCCAGCTCCTTGTCGTACCGCTCGATCCGCGCCAGGTAGTGCTCGACCAGCTCGGCGCTCGAGACCTCACCGGCACGGATGGCCGCACCCTGCTCCAGGGCAGTCAGATCGTGCAGTTCGCTCATGGTGCGACGCTACCGGCCGGGCTCTCGGCCCCGGCGCCCGCGTATCTTCGCCGCATGCGGGGATGGTTGCCGGTGCTGTTGCTCCTCGCTGCATGCGGTGGCCCGCCGGCGACCGAACCGGAGCCCTCAGCGGCACCCGTGCCGAGTCCGACCTCCACCACGCGAGCTCCAGCCTCGGCCACACCCCCGCCGTCGGCCACCACACCCCCTCCGTCGGCCACCGCGTCGCCGACCCAGCAGCCCACGGAGATAGCGGACCCTAGGTGGCGCTTCTTCGAAAAGGACCGGACGAGGTACTCCTCGCCCTGGTTCGAGGGGCAGCACCGAGTGATGCTCGGCTACGGATGCACGCCCGCGCCGTACTACGACCCCGACCCGACCTGTCCCGGTGAGCAGGGCTTCCACCACGGGATCGACGTCGCGATGCCCTGCGGGACGCCGCTGTTCTCGGCCTTCGACGGTGTGATCGTTGATCCGCTTTCGAGCGGCACCCCTGGTCCGGCGTACGGCGAGCGGCCGTTCCGGATCCGCTCAGGCTCGGTCGACGTACTGGTCGGGCACGCGCGGCGCGTCTTCGTGGAGCCGGGCGAGCGCGTCCGCAGAGGACAGCGAGTCGCCCTCGCCTCCGACAGCGCTGCGGACTCGGATGGCTGCCACCTGCACTTCGAGGTACGGCGGCAAGGCGGCGGGGTCAGGGACGCCGTCGACCCGAACGAGCTGCTCCAGCTGTCGTGAGGTGCCGCTCCGGGCCCAACGTCCCCGGGCCGTACGTCCCCGGGCCGTACGTCCCCGGGCCGTACCTCCACATTTGTTGGATCGGGACGTTGATACGGGCGTTCTGAACGTCCGGATCCAACATTTGTGGGGTTTCGTCGCGGACGCCCACCCCGCCGACTCAGGCGTCGTGCCGCCGCAGGCCGAACGTCAGGCTGTCGAGCAGCGCCATCCAGGACGCCTCGATCACGTTGTGCCCGACTCCGACCGTGACCCACGAGCTCACGCCGTCGCTGGTCTCGATGAGCACGCGGGTGATCGCATCGGTGCCGTGCCCCTGGTCGAGGATGCGGACCTTGTAGTCGATCAGCTCGAACTTCACGATCTCGGGGTAGAGCTGCTCGATCGCCTGGCGCAGGGCGTGGTCGAGCGCATTCACCGGACCGTTGCCCTCCCCGGTGGCGACGATCCGGGCTCCCCCCGCGAGCAGCTTCACCGTCGCCTCGGAGGTCGCCTCGTCTCCGGGACGGGTCTCGGTGATCACCCGCCACGACTCGGTCTCGAAGTACGACGGCCGCGCGCCCTCGACCTCCTCGAGCAGCATCAGCTCGAACGAGGCGTCGGCAGCCTCGAAGGTGTAGCCACGCGACTCGAGCCGCTTCACGCGCTGAGTGACCCGGTCCACGAGCTCGGGCTCGAGCTCGAACCCGAGCTCGCGGCCCTTGAGCTCGATCGAGGAGCGCCCGGCCATGTCGGAGATGAGCAGGCGCATGTCGTTGCCGACACCCTCGGGGTCCATGTGCTGGTAGAGGTTCGGGTCCACCTTGATCGCGCTGGCATGCAGACCGGCCTTGTGCGCAAAGGCCGAGACACCGACGTAGGGCTGGCGTGAGGCGGGCGGGAAGTTCGTGACGTCTGCGACGGCGTGCGCGATCCGGGTCGCCTCTCGCAGCAGTCCGTCGGGCAGGACCAGTCGGCCCAGCTTCAGCTCGAGGTTGGCGATGACACTGACCAGGTCCGCGTTGCCGGTCCGCTCGCCGTACCCGTTCAAGGTGCCCTGCACGTGCGTCGCGCCGGCGTCGACGGCTGAGAGGGTGTTCGCCACGGCGCAGCCGGTGTCGTTGTGGCAGTGGATGCCGACGCGCACGCCGGTCGTCTCGACCACGTCGTGCACCACGTCGGCGACCCAGCCGGGCAACATGCCCCCGTTGGTGTCGCACAGGGCGACCACTTCGGCGCCGGCGTCGGCGGCCGTGCGGAGCACTTCGAGGGCGTAGTCACGGTTTTCGCGGTAGCCGTCGAAGAAGTGCTCGGCATCGAGGAACACCCGCTGGCCCTCGGCGCGCAGGTGGGAGACGGTGTCGCGCACCATCGCGAGGTTCTCCTCCAGCGTCGTACGCAGCGCCAGCTCGACGTGCCGGTCGTGCGACTTCGCGACGAGCGTGACCACCCCGGCACCGGAGTCACGGAGCGCGGCGACCAGCGGGTCGTCGGCCGCTTTCACGCCGGCGCGACGCGTGGCACCGAAGGCCGCCAGCTTGGCGTGCCGTAGGTCGAGCTCCTCGCGAGCGCGACGGAAGAACTCGGTGTCCTTGGGGTTCGCGCCGGGCCAGCCACCCTCGATGAAGCCCACGCCCAAGCCGTCGATCTGCCGGGCAATGGCCAGCTTGTCCGCGACGGAGAGGTTCAGCCCCTCCTGCTGCGCGCCGTCGCGCAGAGTGGTGTCGTAGACGTGGAACAGGTCGCTGGTCATGGCCCTGTCTTCCTTCTTCTCGCTCGTGTGCTGTGGTCTTGTCTGGGCGGTCTCGATGGGTCTGGAAAGCAAAAAACCTCCCGTCAGGACGAGAGGTCAGCGCGAGCGGGCCCTGTTGGGTTCAGGGGCCGTCGCGCTATTCGATAATGAGGTCGCGGTGCTGCACGGCCACGAGTCTGCCACAGCGGTCCGTGGAGGTCACCAGCCGGCCAAGGCCCGGACGGTTGCGGTGCGACCCGCGCCGTACCTGTTGACGAGGTTGACCCGGTAGCAGTGGGTGCCGTCGCGGCTGAGCGCGTTGTCAGCCCACGTCAGCGCGGTCGGTGACGCCGTGGATGATGCCGCCCACGAGGGCATGGCGGTGCAACTGTCGGCCTTCCAGACGCGGATCTCCACCCGTGATCCCGAGGGCAGGTACGTCGGCCGCGCCCAGCGGACCCCGACCGGCGCGCTCGTTCCTCCGCTGAACGTGACACCTGAGAGCTGCGAGGGAAGGGGGTCGACCAGGCACCACGAGCCGGGATACCGCGCCGCGCCGCCGTAAGCCCTCACGAAGCTCAGGACGAGGGCGGGATCGACGACGCGGCACCTGTACTGACCCGGCAGGCTGACCGGGGCCATGTAGCAGGTGCTGATGTCGAGAACCGGACGCATCAGGGAGCAGGACGCGCTGGTGTGCTGGAACCCGAGGACGTGGCCGATCTCGTGCGTGAAGAGGGCCATCACCTCGACCTGTCTCCACACGTTGAGCGAGTCCACCGTGTTGTAGCTCGGGTTCAGGTGCACCCAGGCGCCGGGCGTCGCGCCGACCGTGGCCATGCCGGCTGCACCGCCGGTCGAGCCGTAGGAGATGAAGACCCTGGCGCGAGCCTTGTACGGCGTCCGGACGAGCTTGATCTTGCCACCGGATCCGTTCCACTTCGCGACCGCGGTGGACAGGCTCCAGTCCCACTTCGACGGGATGGTCTCGTAGTAGTAGAGCGTCGTCAGGTTCCAGGTGGCCACACCTCCGCGAGCGGAGCCGACCGTGTGCGAGTCACCGTGCAGGTCGACGCGGGTGGGTGTCGCAGCAGGTGCCGCAGCGTGTGTCGGAGTGATCCGAGCGGAGGCTGATGCCGGCCCGGCCCGATCGTCGGCAGCAGCCGCCGGGGCGACCGCGAGGAACAGCGCGCCGGCGGTCAGTAGCGCCACGGAGGCGCGCCGGAGCGCAGATAAATCGGGCATTTCATCTATTCTGGGGCCCGGATCACCGAAACTGAATAGCCCTAATGGGCTATTTGTTACAGATCGGTCAGTCCCAGGGTCGGCCCAGCGCAGGCGCCCAGTTCGGGCCTGTGTTGAGCAAGAGCCCGACCAGCACAGCCGTGCCGAGCAGGCACATCGCGGTGACGAACCAGCCGCCGAACTCCGAGCGGGCGGTCCGGGCCACCAGCCCGCCCATCGTGTCGCGCAACCGGTCGGACCCCAGGCCCCACCACAGACCGGGGGTGAAGCCCAGCCCCGCCATCAGCAGGCAGGTGGCGAAGGGCTGGCCAAACAGGTAGCCCAGCGAGAACATCGCGAGTCCCGAAAGGCTCGCCACGGCGACTCCCATGAGAGCACCGAGGAACGCCAGCAGCAGGTACCCAGGCAGGGCGAGCGTGGTCTTCGGTACGTCGTACCAGCGTGG
Source organism: uncultured Actinomycetota bacterium (assembly GCA_963742815.1). Lineage (GTDB taxonomy): Bacteria > Actinomycetota > Actinomycetes > Propionibacteriales > Nocardioidaceae > Marmoricola. The sequence goes on along the minus strand of CAVUNJ010000012.1, from coordinate 141,912 downwards.
CCGGCCACGGACGAGCCGACGCTGGCCGTGCCGCTCCCGGGCGACGGACGCGGTCCGGAGCACGAGCACCAGGGTCGCGACGAGCGCGGTGCCGGCGTACGGCGCGTAGCCGACCACGGCACTCGTGAGTGCTCCGAGGCCGACCAGCTGGAGCACGCACTGGACCCGACTGCTCTCGCGTGGAGGTCCCGGGTACGGCACAGGGGGCTGGTTCGGTCGCGGCGGGTCAGGTCGCGGTGCGGCCGCGGGCAGGATCCGCGTGGGTGGCACGGACGAGACCGGCTCGAACGGCGGCGCCGTCTCGGGTTCGGCTGTCGGCACCGGGGTCTCGGAGCGGCCGGTCGCCGGCACCTGCTCGGTGGCCGGCGTGAGGTCCATGGCGGCCTGCGGAGCAACGGGCATGGTCCAGAGCTCGGGTTCTGGCTGCACGCGTGCGGCGAGGTGCGAACTCTGGCGCAGGTCGTGGATCGCGGCGCGCAGCTCACGCACGGCGGGGCGCTCGAGCGGCTCCGGGTCAAGACACTCACGCAGGAGCCGACCGAGCGCCACTGGGACGCCGGACAGGTCATGCTCCCCCCGCCGGACACGGTCCATGATCGCCATCGCCGGGCCCTTCCCGTACGGCGGCCGCCCGGTGGCCGCGAAGACAACGGTCGCCGCCCAGGCGTGTACGTCGGAGGCCACGGTCGCGTCGTCGCCGTACAGGATCTCCGGCGCCAGGTAGCCGGGCGTGCCCAGCAGCCACCCGGTCTGGGTCAGCCGCGCGTCCTCGGCCACCCGGGCGAGGCCGAAGTCGATCAGGACCGGCGAGCGACCCTCCATCAACACGTTGGTGGGCTTGATGTCGCGGTGCAGGACCCCGACGGCGTGGACGGCCTGGAGAGCCTCGGCCAGTGCGTCGGCGAAGTGCAGCAGGTCTGCGCCGCCGATCGGCCCCTCCTCCCCGACGTGGTGGTAGAGGGAGAGACCTGGCACGTAGCGCGTGACCACGAACGGCACCGGACCGTGCGGGTCGGCGTCGAGAATCTCGGCGATGCGCGGACTCGAGACACGCTTCAACGAGTTCACCTCGCGCGCCAGTCGCTCACGGGCCTCGCTGTCACCCACGACATGCGGCCGCAGCACCTTCAGCGCAACCCGCTTGCCGTTCGGCCCCTGCGCCAGGTGGACCACGCCCATGCCGCCCTCGCCGATCTGCGCGAGGAGGCGATATCCGCCGATCACGGTCGGGCCGGGTGCCGGCTGGGCAGAGGTCGTCACCCCACGAGATTACCGGCGAGCAGTACCCGAACCGCTGAGCGACCCGACGCTGCTTGGCGTACGCCGCCAGCACAGGACACCTGCCCAGAGCATCCACACCCAGAACATCAGGGGGAAGGCGAACAGGATGTCGAACAGCGTCTGCAAGGAGGGCGCCACAGAAAGCTGCGCGCCGATGATGGCCACCCCGGACACCACGCCGAACACATTCAGCACGGCGGGAAACAGGCCCGAGCGCCACATGCAGTACGCCGCACAGGTGATCGCGAGCCCGAGCCCACCGAATCCCACCAGGTTGACCCCAAGGGCGGCGCGGTCGAGGGCGAACATCGCCGCCTCGTCGTCCCGGGCCAAATCGCCCGCGGCGGCACCCATGCCGTACGACGCGACCTCGATGGTCACGCTCACAGTCGCCGCGGCGACGGCGAAGTCCATGAGGGGGTGTCGGTACCCGGAGTCGCTGAGCGCCTGCCGCAGACCGATGAACAGGAGAATGCGGCCGAGGAGGACGACAGCGAACCAGCCTGCCATCGACGTCACGGCATCCTCATGACCGACGTAGGAGTCCAGCAGGTCCGCTCGCGAGGTGTCCCGGGTCACGGTCTCGCCCACACCCAGAACTCCCACCCAGATGATGGCCACCCACTCGAGCAGGTAGACCACGCCACCGACGAGCACCCACCGGTTGCCGACCAGAGTGCGATCTGAAACTGCTGTGGATTGGGCCATTGGCTCCCCCTCGCACGGGATCGCTGTCGACCAGAAACGGTACGCCGAACGGGCTGGTGAGTCAGCAGACCCGGTGCATCCATCCGAACGAGTCGTCTGCGCGTCCGTACTGGATGTCCACGAGGGCCTGGCGGATCTCCATGGTCAGCGGGCCTGCCTCAGTCGACCCCTGAACCTCACCGCCGTCCCACTTCAGCGTCCCAACCGGCGTGACGACCGCGGCTGTGCCGCACGCGAACACCTCGGTGATCTCGCCACTGGCCACTCCGTCGCGCCACTCGCCGATGGAGAACTTGCGCTCCTCGACCTTGTGACCCTTCTTCTGCGCCAGGTCGATGATCGCCGAACGGGTGATGCCCTCGAGGATCGTCCCGGTCTCAGGAGTGACGATGTGGCCGTCGGCGAAGACGAAGTACATGTTCATCCCGCCGAGCTCCTCGACGTACTTTCCCTCGGCGACGTCGAGGAACACGACCTGGTCACAACCGTGGCCGATGGCCTCCTGCTGCGCGACCAGCGAGCTCGCGTAGTTGCCCCCCGTCTTGGCGGCGCCCATGCCACCACGGCCGGCGCGGGTGTACTCCTCGGTCAGCCACAGGGTCAGGGGCGTGATCCCGCCCTTGAAGTAGGCCCCTGCCGGCGAGGCGATCACCATGAACGTCACGTGCTTCGCTGGACGCACCCCGAGGAACACCTCGGAGGCGATCATGAACGGCCTGAGGTAGAGGCTCTTCTCCCCCGCCCCCTCTGGCACCCACCGCTGGTCGACCTCGACCAGGGCGTCGACGGCTTGCACGAAGTCCTCGGGCTCGAGCACCGGGAACGCGAGGCGGTGCGACGAGCGCCCCATCCGCTTCGCGTTCTCCTCGGGCCGGAACGTCCAGATCGACCCGTCCTCGTGGCGGTAGGCCTTCATGCCCTCGAAGGTCTCCTGCGCGTAGTGGAGTACGGCGCTGGCCGGGTCCATGCTGAGTGGGCCGTACTTCGTGACCCGCCCGCCATGCCAGCCCTCCTCGGGAGTCCACTCGAGGGAGAGCATGTGGTCGGTGAAATAGCTGCCGAATCCCGGGTTGGCCAGGATCTCGGAGACCTCGGCCGCGGTGCGCTGGCTGTCCGATGGAGTCGTCGTGATGTCGAGCGTCATGGGAGGACGTTATCTCTCACTTGTCGTTGCGTGATCCGAGGATCCGAAGTGGTGGTCACGCGGGGTGCGTCCGGCCCCCGGCCCCGTCGGCTCGGGGGCCCCTCAGTCGCTTGGCGGCCCGCGTCGCCCACCTGGGCGGTCCTGCGGATAGTGCCCGGCGGAGGTCATACGAGGTGGTCGCCACAGCCACCACAACATATGACGTCCCGGCGGAGGTCATACGCGGTGGTCGCCACAGCCACCACAACGTATGACGTCCCGGCGGAGGTCATACGTGGTGGTCACGCGGGGTGCGTCCGGCCCCCGGCCCCGTCGGCTCGGGGGCCCCTCAGTCGCTTGGCGGCCCGCGTCGCTCGGACTGCCCTGCCGTACCCCGTCCTAGGCGTCTCGCCGCGCGTCGCTTTTACGCTCCCTTCGGCGCCCCGCCCGCCGGTGCCGGTGTCCGGCCGCATCGTGCGCGACCGCTTCACACGTCAACGATCAGCCGGCTACCCGGGCAGCGATCGCGTCGCCGATCTCGCTGGTGGTGCGAGCAGCTCCCGGCGTACGCGCGGCGAGGTCGGCCACGACCGCGTACTCGACGGTCTTCGCCGCGTCCTCCAGCCCGAGGTGGTCGAGCATCAGGGAGACCGAGAGGATCGCGGCGGTCGGGTCGGCCTTCTGCTGTCCGGCGATGTCGGGTGCCGAGCCATGGACGGGTTCGAACATCGAGGGCGCGGTGTGGTCGGGGTTGACATTGCCGCTGGCGGCCAGACCGATGCCACCGGTGATGGCGGCGGCGAGGTCGGTGATGATGTCGCCGAACAGGTTGTCGGTGACGATCACGTCGAAGCGCGCGGGGTCGGTGACCATGAAGATCATCGCCGCGTCGACGTGCATGTAGTCCACGCTGACGTCAGGGAACTCCGACCCCACCTCCTGCACCAGTCGCCACCAGACCGCGCCGGCGTTGACCAGCACGTTGGTCTTGTGGACCAGCGTCAGCTTGTGGCGGCGTTTCTGGGCCCGGCGGAAGGCGTCCCGGACGACCCTCTCGACGCCGAACGCGGTGTTCACCGAGACCTCGGTGGCGATCTCGTGCGGCGTACCGACCCGGAGCGCCCCGCCGTTGCCGGTGTAGGGCCCTTCGGTCCCCTCGCGTACGACGAGAAAGTCGACCTCGCCTGGCTCGGCCAGTGGTGATACGGCGCCCGGGAAGATGCGCGACGGGCGCAGGTTGACGTAGTGGTCGAGCTCGAAGCGCAGCCGCAGCAGCAACCCACGCTCGAGGATTCCCGGGGGCAGCTTGGGGTCGTTCGGCTTGCCCCCGACGGCGCCGAGGAGGATCGCGTCGTGCAGACGGATCTCCTCGAGCACCGAGTCGGGGAGGACCTCGCCGGTCGCGAGGTAACGCTCCGCGCCGAGGTCGTACCGGGTGGACTCGAACTTCACCTGTGCCGGTGTGGCGTGCTCGAGCACCTTCAGGGCCTCGGCCGTGACCTCGGTCCCGATCCCGTCACCCGGGATGACGGCAAGCTTCAACGATCCAGAAGACTCTGCAGATGACTGGGGCATCCTTGAAGGCTAGTGGTCATCGGCGGAAGTTCGTCGAGGGTATCCGTGGTCCAGGTGCGTGCAGCGCAAGGCGGAGGAGGAAAGTCGTAGTTGACCTACTTCGACCGACTCCAACGCAGCGAAGTGCGTGCCTGGGCCACGGAGACCCCGACGAACTAACGGAGATGTCCACTAGTTGTCGTCCGGCCTCTCGCCCCCGTTGTCTCGCAGGTCAAGCGCGGCCTGGAGTGCCTGGGTACTGCGCGCGTTGTCAGGGTTGTTCTTGGCTGGGCCCCACTCGGGATACATGTCGTACATCGTGCTTTCTCCTCGACGGATGGAATGGAAAAAGTTGGTCCGTGAGGAGGTGAACGGAGTCGACGGCCACGGATCGCACAGCCGGATCGCGTTCGCGAAAAGTAGAGGGTGGAACTTCTCTGTCTCGCTCGCGGAGGGGGTGACGGGCCTGGTGGCGGGGTACGCCGAACTCCGCGGCGAGGTGGCCTATCGAATGTCAGGCCCCGCCACGGCGGCAAATAAGTACGAAGTTCCTCCGCATGGTGAGTTGATCGTAGCCACGCCCTCCGGCCCTCGGGGTGACTTCGATCAGGCGTCCCATGATCCGAGACGGTGGTCTCAGTCCTGGTGTGCCCCCGCGGATTTGCAAGACTCAGTGCATGAGCGCGCCGACGGAGGTACCCGCGATCGTCTCGCGGGCGTTCGCCGTGTCCCGTCGCGCGGGATACGTGTCCTTCTGCCGCAACGAGACGGGACGACTCCTGGCCACGCTGGCTGCCACTCGGGGCGGCACCATGGCCGAGTTCGGCACCGGCTGCGGGGTGGGCACGGCCTGGCTGCGCTCCGGCGTACGACCTGGCACCCAGATCCTCTCCGCCGAGCTCGACGCTGACCTGGCCACGGCGGCGCAGGAGATCTTCGCCGACGACCCGCAGGTCGAGGTGCTGGCCGCCGACTGGTCGACGCTGCGAAACAAGGGCCCCTACTCGTTGCTCTTCCTCGACCCCTCGGTCCCCGAGGATGCCAGCGTGGACGCGGTGGCCGACCTCGTGGAGCCGGGCGGCATCGTCGTGATGGACGACTTCTCACCGTGCGAGATGTGGCCGCCGATCACGGACGGGCGCGTCGACATGCTGCGTGAGAACTGGCTGACCGACGACCGGTTCACCGCTGTCGAGGTGATGGTGGCGCCCGACGCGTCCGCCCTCATTGCTACTCGGCGCTGACCTCGAGCTCCACGATGAACCGCGGCAGCATCAGCTGGACCAGAGGGCCGATCGCCACCGCGTAGAGCACGGTGCCGAAGCCGACCACACCACCGAGCAGCCAGCCGATCGCGACGACGAACACCTCGAGGCCCATGCGGACCACCCGGATCGACACGCCGGTACGACGGTGCAGCCCGGTCATGAGACCGTCCCGCGGACCGGGGCCGAACTGTGAGCCGATGTAGAGCGCGGTCGCCAAAGCGTTGAGCACGACCCCGCCCACCATGAGCAGCGAGCGTTCCCACAGGGCATCGGGAGCATCGAGCACCGAGAGCCCGACATCGGCGACCAGACCCACGACGAGGGAGTTGGTGACCGTGCCCAGGCCCGGCATCTCGCGCAGCGGGATCCACAGGACCAGCACGACGAGGCTCATCACGATGACAGCGGTGCCGATGCTCATCGGCAGGTGGATCGCCATGCCCTGGTGGAGCACGTCCCAGGGAGCGTTGCCAATCGTCGCGCGGAGCATCATGGCGAGCGTCACGCCGTACAGCGTCAGGCCGATGGCGAGCTGGGTGAGGCGGCGCGGGAGCCGGCCGGCTCGGAGCTGGGCGACCGGACCCAGGTGGGCGAGCTCGCGTACGCGGCGGCCCGCAGCACCCTGTGCGGTCTCGAGCCCGATGTCACTGGTCATGCGAACAGTTCAGCACCAAGTGGTCTGGTCCTAAATAGCCAATCGTGGTTCACTGGCCTCTATGTCGCGGGTTCTCGCAGCCACTCGGATAGCCACTCTGCTCGGCGAGTTCGACCAGTCGCCGGCGTACAAGGGACTGGCCGAAGGCCTGCGGGTGCTGATCACGGACGGGCGGGTGCCCGTGGGGGCCCGGCTCCCCAGCGAGCGCGAGCTCACCGATGCCCTCGCCGTCAGTCGCACCACGGTCACCCGCGCCTACGCCGAGTTGCGCGAGCACGGGTTCCTCGTCTCCCGCCAGGGGTCGGGCAGCGTGGCCAGCCTGCCCGCCAGCAGGGGGCACCGGGGGGACCACATTCTCCCGCCCGGCGACCTGCCCGAGGACAAGATCGACCTCACCTGCGCTGCTCCGGTGCCCGGCCCAGGGGTCCTGGCTGCCTACGAGCGCGCGGTCGGCGAGCTCCCGGCGTACCTCGCAGGCACTGGCTACTACCCCGCGGGGCTTCCGGGGCTGCGCGACGCCGTCGCCATGTCGTACGCCGGCCGCGGGCTGCCTACCAGCCCCCGTCAGATCATGATCGTGCCGGGAGCGCTGGCCGGCGTCGCGATCTCCGCGCGCGCACTGCTCTCCACCGGCGACCGGGCCGTGATCGAGAGCCCTACCTATCCGAACGCGATTGCCACCCTGACCCACTCCGGGGCGCGGCTCGTGGGCGTCGACATACCACCGGATGCTGCGCAGACCGGCCCGGACACAGCAGGGCTGGCCGCCACCCTGCGCCAGGTCACCCCGCGGGTGGCCTACCTGATCCCCGACTTCCACAACCCGACCGGTGCGCTGATGGACCACCTCGGCCGGCTGCAGATCGGCCAGGTGCTGGCGCGCACACGGACGACGGCGATCATCGATGAGTCGATGGTGGCCCTGGCCCTGGACGGGCAGACCTTGCCGGCCCCGTTCGCGTCGTACGCCCCCGACACGATCAGCGTCGGCAGTCTGAGCAAGTCCTACTGGGGTGGGCTGCGTATCGGCTGGCTACGCATCCCGGAACCGCGGGTGGACGCGTTCTTCCGGGCCCGGCTGAGCCTCGACCTAGGCGCACCGCTGCTCGAACAGCTGGTGGCGACCGAGCTGGTCACCTCCGCCGGTGAGCTGCTCGACCACCGACGTGAGCAGCTGCGGTCCTCCCGTGACGCCGCACTCGCGGCGGTCGCCGAGTACCTGCCCGACTGGCGGGTGAGCCGGCCCGGCGGCGGTAACAACCTGTGGTGCGAGCTGCCGCAGGCACTCTCCACGGCACTGATACCCAAGGCGGCTCGTCATGACGTGCTGATCGCCTCGGGTCCCAACTTCGCGCCCGAGGGTGGGCTCGACCGGTTCGTCCGGCTGCCCTACACGCAGCCCGCTCACGTCCTGACCGATGCGATCTGCCGGCTCGGCCTGGCCTGGCAGGAGACACTGGCCGACCCTGGCTTCATCGCTCGCGGTGCGCCAACCCTCGTTGCCTAGTGCCCCACACGCGAAGTCCGCGGCATAATTCGCGCACCCAGCACGCACCTCGCTGCGTTGGCGACGCTCGAAAGACGTCCAGTCTGCCTTCGCGCCGCCGCCTTGCGATGCACGCACCGGGAGCACGACTTATCTTGCGAACTTCGCGCGAGGGACACTAGTGGACATCTCCGTTAGTCCGTCGATGACCACTAGCCCGCTCGAAGATCCGCGTTTCCCTGCCCGGAAAGCCCCATTTTGGTAGCGTGACGGCGGAGCAGAAAGTCCGCTCCCTCCGCCATGACGGCGTTTCTCGGCCGCGTCGTTCCGATGTCCCGATACGGAGCTGGCCTGCGCGATGCAGACATCTCGCAGGGCCCTGATCCGGACCGGTCTGGTCGCCGGCGCTGCCGTAGCCCTCTCGGCGCCCCAGCGGGACACCCGCGCCACGGCGGCGGCCACGATGCCCGTCACGAACCCGTTCACCCTCGGCGTTGCCAGTGGCGACCCCTCGCCCGACGGGATGGTCCTGTGGACCAGGCTGGCCGTCGCGCCGCTCGCGGACAACGGCCTCGGCGGAATGTCGTCGAGCACCTACTCGGTCCGCTGGCAGGTGGGCACGGACGAGAGGCTCAGCAAGATCGTCCGGTTGGGCACTGTGGAGGCCACGGCCGCGAACGCCCACTCGGTGCACGTCGATCTGAGCGGGCTGTCGCCGGGACGCGAGTACTTCTACCGGTTCAAGCTGGGCCCCTACAGCTCGCGGATCGGCCGGACCCGCACGGCTCCCTCGTTCGACTCGACGCCCGGGTCACTCGCCATGTCGTTCGTCTCCTGTGCGAGCTACGAGCGGGGCTGGTTCACGGCGTACCGCCGGCTTGCTGAGGACCATCCCGACCTGGTGCTGCACCTCGGCGACTACCAGTACGAGTATCCGCAGGGCGGCACGGTCGGCAACACGGTGCGCGACGTTCGCGGTCCCGAGACCAAGACCCTGGCCAACTACCGCCAACGGCACGCGCAGTACCGCACCGACCCGGACCTGCAGGCGGCCCACGCGGTCGCGCCGTGGCTCGTGGTCTTCGACGACCACGAGGTCGAGAACAACTGGGCCGACGAGATCCCGGAGCTGCCCGCCGACGCGGCCGGGTTCAGGAACCGGAGGGCTGCTGCTTTCAAGGCCTACTACGAGCACATGCCACTGCGGCGCGCCTCGATCCCCAGCGGGCCGGACATGCAGCTCTACCGCCGGCTCCAGTGGGGCCGGCTTGCGAACTTCCACATGCTCGACACCCGCCAGTACCGCAGCGACCAAGCCTGCTCTGACGGATGGAAGGACTGTCCACCCGCCGCTGACCCCACCCGGTCGATCACCGGCGCGCCACAGGAGCAGTGGCTCGCGGACGGGTTCGCGAACAGTCGCGCATCCTGGGACCTCATCGGCCAGCAGGTGTTCTTCAGCCGTCGTGCGAGAGCGGCGATGCCCGACAACACCCGGGTGATGGACTCGTGGGACGGCTATCCGGCGTCTCGCGCCCGCGTGACGGATGCCTGGGTTCGGGCGCAGGTCCGCAACCCGGTCGTGCTCACTGGCGACGTCCATGCCCACTGGGTCTCCGACGTGGTCGAGGACTTCAACGCCCCTGATTCGCCCGTGGTCGGGACCGAGTTCGTCACCTCGTCGATCACTTCGGGCGCCGACGGGTACGACGAGCCGACCGGCCAGCACCCGTGGGCGGCGTACAACCCGAACCTGCAGTTCTGGACCAACCTGCGTGGCTACGTGAACACCAGGATCACGCCCCAGTCGCTCACGGTCGACTACCGCTGTGTGCCGAGGGTCACGGTCAAGGGCGCCGCGGCCTTCACCCGTGCGCGGTTCGTCATCGACGACGGTGTGCGAGGCGTGCGGCAGACCTACGACAGCCCGGCCCAGCTCCGCTCGGCGATGGCGCCGGCGAGCAACGCCCAGAAGATCCGCGACACTCTGGAGACGGAGTCGGAGTGACCAGGCGTTGTGTGCCTCAGCATGCGGCAGGGCGCGTCCTCAGGCACACGACTCACTCGGAGAGGTCGACACCCCGCACGACGTCGGCCGAGATCGACTCCCGGATCTCGTGCAACACGTCGGCAGGGATCGCGGAGTCAACTGAGAGAGCCACCAGCGCCTGCCCACCCTTCTCGGCGCGGGAGACCTGCATCCCCGCGATGTTGACCTGGGCGTCCCCGAGGATCTTGCCGACGGTGCCGACCATGCCGGGACGGTCCTCGTAGGTGAAGAACGCGAGGTGCTCGGTGGGTTCGAGGTCGACCACGAAGTCGTTGACCTCGACGAGGCGCTCGCGCTGGGCGATGCCGATCAGGGTGCCGGAGACGGAGACCTGGGCGCCGTTGGCCAGCGTGCCCCTGATGGTGATCAGGTTGCGGTGGTCCGGGCTCTCGGAGTAGGTGACGAGGCGGACCTCGGTGCCCCGCTCGGCGGCAAGCAGCGGGGCGTTCACGTAGGAGACCTGGTCCTCGACGATGTCGGAGAAGACCCCCTTGAGTGCGGCGAGCTCGAACACCTTGACGTCGAACTCCGTGATCTCGCCGCGCACCTCGACGTCGAGCTGCTGGGCGACCTCACCCGCCAGTGCGGTGAAGATGCGACCGAGCTTCTCCACCAGCGGGATGCCGGGCCGGACATCCTCGGCGATGACCCCGCCCTGCACGTTGACCGCGTCCGGCACCAGCTCACCGGACAGCGCGAGGCGGACCGATCGGGCCACGGCCACTCCTGCCTTCTCCTGTGCCTCCGCCGTGGAGGCACCGAGGTGCGGCGTGGCGACCACGTTCTCGAGCTCGAAGAGGGGTGAGTCGGTGCACGGCTCCTGCGCGAACACGTCGAGACCGGCTGCGGCGATGCGGCCCGTCTTCAGTGCGTCGTAGAGCGCCTTCTCCTCGACGATGCCGCCTCGGGCCGCGTTGACCAGCACCAGTCCCGGGCGCGCGATCGCGAACTGCTCGGCACCGATCATCCCGACGGTCTCAGGGGTCTTGGGCAGATGCACGCTGATGAAGTCCGACTCGGCCATCAGCTCCTCGAGGCTGACCATCCGCACCCCCATCTGGGCGGCCCGCCCGGCCTGCACGAAGGGGTCATAGGCGATCACGTCCATGCCGAATGCAGCCAGCCGCTGGGCAACCAGGACACCGATGCGGCCGAGCCCAACGATGCCGACGGTCTTCTCGAACAGCTCGACGCCGGAGTACTTGCTGCGCTTCCACTCCCCGCGGGTGAGTGCCACGTGTGCCGGGCTGATGTGGCGCGCAGCGGCGAGCATCAAGGCCACGGCGAGCTCGGCTGCGCTGGTGATGTTGGAGGTGGGCGCGTTCACCACCATGACGCCGTTCTGCGTCGCCGCCTTCACGTCCACGTTGTCCAGCCCGACACCCGCCCGGGCGATGACCTTGAGCCGCGTGGCGGCCAGCAGGGCTTCCTCGTCGACGGCGGTGGCGGAGCGCACCAGGATCGCGTCGACATCGACGATGGCAGCGAGTAGTTCTGTCCTGTCGGCACCGTCGCAGTGGCGGATCTCGAAGTCGGGACCGAGCGCCTCCACCGTTGCCGGACTGAGCTCCTCCGCGATGAGTACGACGGGGCGGGCCGTTTTTTGGGCCACGGTCTTGGAGGTCGGGGTGAGCGTCACAACGGTCCTGACTTGAGTGATGGAGGTCTGCCCGCACGACGCTGTGCGCCTGCAGCCTAGCCGACGTCTCTGCGGCGACGGCGAGGCCCGCGGGGGCTGTCGAGGCGCACCGGGGGCGGCTCCGGTGGCAGGCAAGGGCACCGGCCTGAACAGCCGGACAGGCGAAAGGCCCAGCAAGTATGAGTTGCTGGGCCTTTCTGTTTGACCGGAGAACGGTGACCTTCCGATCGATCGCCCTGATCGTCCAGTCCCGGTGGCCGTCACCGTGCACACCGCAACGGGTTTCCCCGCTGTATGGACCTTCTTCTCTGAGCGATCCCGCTCTCCCCGAAGGGATTGCGTAGGAGAGTTCTACGCTCCCTGCAAGGGTGCGCACAAGGGCTGTGCAGCCACAGTTTGGAAGTATTTTCCGCCCTCGGCGTGTCCTCCACAGAACCCACTCGGTCGTCCACAGGATCGGGCCTCGGGTCCACAGATCGTGGCCTCTCCCTGTGGATTCTCGGGCGTCGTCCGCGAAACTCGCTGGTCGCGCCGACCGCTTGCTGTGAGGCTGGGGGCATGGCTGATCCCAATGCACTCCAGGCCACCAGCGGCTCCGTCATCGTCGAGACCGACCGCCTGGTGATCCGACCGTGGCGTGTCGAGGAAGCACCTCGCCTGCTGGACATCCTGAGCAGGATCGAGGTGGTGAAGTGGCTCGGTGACGACGAACCCGAGCTGATGCAGGATCTCGACCAGGCGCGCGAGCGGATCGACAGCTACCACCAGCGGTCCGCCGTACCTCCCCTCGGATTCTGGGCCATCGAGGTCCGCGGCAGCGGCCAGGTGGTGGGCTCCGTCCTGATCCTGACCCTGCCCAACGCCGAAGACGGTGAGGTGGAGATCGGCTGGCACCTGCACCCGGACTCGTGGGGACACGGCTACGCGAGCGAAGCGGCGGGCGCCGTACTCGCTCATGGGCTCGCCCACGGGCTGCCCGAGGTCTACGCGCTGACCCACGTCGACAACTACCCCTCGCAGGCGGTCGCCCGCCGGATCGGGATGGAACCCCTCGGCGTGATGGAGAAGTGGTACCCGGACCCGTCGATGGTGTTCCGGGCCCGGCCGCCGGCCCAGAAGTTGGTGGGGTCGTCGTCAGGGGACCCCCGAGACCTCTAGGGGGTCAGTCAGGGGTGAGTCCAGCACCCTCCCTGATGTGCCGATCCTCGATTCATTGCGAGGGTCAGCCCATGATCACGATTGAATCCCTCACGAAGAGGTACGGCCGCTTCACCGCCGTTGACGATGTCACCTTCACCGCCAGCCCGGGACGGGTGACCGGCTTCCTCGGCCCCAACGGGGCCGGCAAGTCCACGACCATGCGAGTGATGGTCGGGCTCACCCCGCCCAGCTCCGGCGAGGTCACCATCAAGGGTCGCCGGTACGCCGAGCTCCCTAACCCCGGCTTCGAGGTCGGCGTACTGCTGGATGCCTCGGCACAGCACGCCGGCCGAACCGGCCGGGAGATCCTCACGATCGCTCAGCGCACCATGGGGCTGCCGAAGCTGCGGGTCGAGGAGATGCTCGAGCGGGTCAGCCTGACCGAGGCCGAGGCCGGTCGCAGGGTCCGCAACTACTCGCTCGGTATGCGCCAGCGGCTCGGCATCGCTACGGCGCTGATCGGTGAGCCCGAGGTGCTGATCCTCGACGAGCCGGCCAACGGTCTCGACCCGGCCGGTATCCGCTGGATGCGCGACTTGCTCAGGGCGTACGCCGACGAGGGCGGAACCGTCCTGTTGTCCTCCCATCTGCTCCACGAGATCGAGGTCATCGCCGACGACCTCGTGCTCATCGGCAACGGCCGCATCGTCGCCCAGGGAACCAAGGCCGAGCTGCTCAACGCCGCTGGCACGGTAGTTCGCAGTGCCGCTCCGGCCACCCTCTCCCGATCGCTGGATGCCGCGGGGATCGTCAACACGATGTCCACCGACGGCTCGGTACGCACCGCGGCCGATGCCGAGCGCGTGGGCCAGGTCGCCCTGGCCGCCGGGGTCGCCCTGACCGAGCTCCGGTCCGCCGACGGAGCAGGGCTCGAGGAGATGTTCCTCGAGCTCACCGCAGAGTCACAACGTGAAGGAGCAGCAGCATGAGTACTCCCCAAGCCCCACAAATCGAGCAGGGCACTCGCTTCGCTCCCGATTACCCGGGGGCCCCGAAAAACACCACCCTGACCCTCGAGCGCGAGGCCGGCCGCGAAACCGCGACCAGGGCCGAACCCACCTCGATCCCGCTGACCCGAATCATCGGGGTCGAGCTCCGCAAGATGTTCGACACCAGGTCCGGGTTCTGGCTGATGACGAGCATTGCCATCACCGCGGTGCTCGCCACGGGCGCAGTGATCCTGTTCGCCCCGGACAGCGCGCTCACCTACAACAGCTTCGCGGCAGCCATCGGCGTCCCGATGACCATCATCCTGCCGATCATCGCGATCCTGTCGGTGACGAGTGAGTGGAGCCAGCGCAGTGGGTTGACGACCTTCACGCTGGTCCCCCACCGCGGCCGGGTGATCTGGGCCAAGGCGATCTCGGCGATCGGCATCGGGGTGGTCTCCATCCTCGTTGCCTTCTCGATCGGCGCGCTGGGCAACGTGGTCGGCACGGCGATCACCGGCACGGACCTGGTCTGGGACCTGACCTTCGAGAACCTGCTCTACATCACGTTCGCGAACGTGCTGGGTCTGATGATGGGCTTCATGCTGGGCGTCCTGACCCGGAACTCGGCCGGGGCGATCGTCGGGTACTTCGTGTACTCGCTGGTGCTGCCGGTGATCTTCGAGCTCCTGGCCTCTCTGCAGGAGTGGTTCCGTGACGTACAGGGCTGGATCGACTTCAACTTCTCCTCGAGCCAGCTCTTTGACGGCGCACTGACAAGCACGCAGTGGGCGCACCTGGGAGTCTCCGGCTTCATCTGGCTGATCGCCCCGCTCACCGTCGGGGTCTGGCTGGTGCTGCGCTCCGAGGTGAAGTAGCCCGGTCAACAGCAGGGGGGACCAGGGCTGCCCCTTCACACATCACGCCGGGTGTGTGGAGGGGCAGTTCGCCGTCTACCCGGGCTGGTCCCTGGTGAGGTGCAGCAGCCAGTCGCTGCCAGTGTCGATCAGGGCGTAGCGGCGTACGCCGTTCTGGCCGTGCAGCACGAAGACGAACCGCCGCTCGTTGCGGTCCTCGAGCTCCCACCATCCGTCGTCGGCGATCCGCTTCGTGGCGTCGGTGTACGACGCGTGCTCGAGGTCGTGGTCAGACACGGCTACTGCCAGCCGGTCCTGGCGCACGTCGTCGGGCAATCCCTTGGGCACGGCCCACGACCGCAGCACCCCGTCCTCCTCGAGCCGGAGGTCGAAGTGGTGCTGCGGCTTGTCGTGCTCGTGCAGCACGAACACCGGTCGTCTGGTCACGTCGCGATCTTGGCCCACCACGAAGGCCGAGGAAACCTCAGCGCCCGGCGGTTCCTTCGACGTAGTCCGAGTCGTGGCTCTTCACCCAGGCCATCAGCTTGCGCAGCTCGCGACCGGTCTCCTCGATCGGGTGCTGCTCAGCCTTGGCACGCAGCTCCTTGAACTCCTTGCCGCCGTTGTCCTGGTCGTCGATGAAGCGCTGCGCGAAGGCACCGTTCTTGATGTCCGCGAGAACCGCTTGCATGTTCTCCTTCACGTGCGGGTCGATGACGCGCGGGCCGGAGACGTAGTCGCCGTACTCCGCAGTGTCAGAGACCGACCAGCGCTGCTTGGCGATGCCGCCCTCGTACATCAGGTCGATGATCAGCTTCAGCTCGTGGAGGCACTCGAAGTACGCCACCTCGGGCTGGTAGCCGGCCTCGGTGAGCACCTCGAAGCCGTACTGCACCAGCTGGCTCGCGCCCCCGCAGAGGACCGCCTGCTCGCCGAACAGGTCGGTCTCGGTCTCCTCGGTGAAAGTGGTCTTGATGCCGCCTGCACGCAGGCCGCCGATCGCTTTGGCGTAGGACAGGGCGAGGTCCCAGGTCTTGCCGGACTCGTCCTTCTCGACGGCGACGAGCACAGGTACGCCGCGGCCGTCGACGTACTCGCGACGGACCAGGTGGCCAGGGCCCTTGGGGGCCACCATGAACACGTCCACGCCCTCCGGTGGGGTGATGTAGCCGAACCGGATGTTGAACCCGTGGCCGAAGACGAGGGTGTCTCCGGGAGCGATGTTCGGCTCCACCGACTCGGCGTACAGCTTCCGCTGGACGTGGTCCGGGGCCAGGATCACGACGACGTCGGCCTCCTCGACCGCCTCTGCCGGCGTCATCACGCGCAGGCCCTCGGCCTCGGCCTTCTCGCGGCTCTTCGAGCCTTCGGGCAGTCCGATGCGTACGTCGACACCAGAGTCGCGCAGAGACAGTGAGTGCGCGTGACCCTGGCTGCCGTAGCCGAGGACCGCCACGTTCTTGCCCTGGATCAGGGACAGGTCGGCGTCGTCGTCGTAGAACATTTCAGCCACAGGGGCTCTCCTTCGTGGTGGTTGCTTGGGACGTTCAGCTGGGGATGGCGCGGGCTGCTGGGACGGGGACGGGCACCGGTCGCAGGGTGCGCTCGGTGATCGAGCGGCTCCCCCGGCCGATGGCGACCATGCCGGACTGGACGAGCTCACGGACACCGAAGGGCTCGATCACGGCCAGGAAGTTCTTGAGCTTGGCGGCGTTTCCGGTCACCTCGATCGTCACTGCCTCGGGGGCCACGTCGACGACCTTGGCCCGGAAGAGCTGGACGGCTTCGAGCACCTGGCCGCGGGTGTCGGCATCGGCCTTGACCTTGACGAGCAGCAGCTCCCGCTCGATGGAGTCCCGGTCGTCGAGCTCGACGATCTTGATCACCTCGACCAACTTGTTCAGCTGCTTGGTGACCTGCTCCAGCGGGGAGCCCTCGACGCCGACCACGATGGTCATCCGCGAGATCTCGGGGTGCTCGGTCGGTCCCACAGCAAGGGAGTCGATGTTGAAGCCGCGGCGACTGAAGAGGCCGGCGATGCGCGCGAGCACGCCGGGCTTGTTCTCCACCAGGACGGACAGCGTGTGCGTGGTCGCCATTAGAGGTCGTCCTCCTCGAACTCGGGCGCCAGGTCGCGGGCGTACTTGATCTCGTCGTTCGAGGTGCCGGCGGCCACCATCGGCCACACCATGGCGTCTCGCTCGACCCGGAAGTCCACGACGACCGGCACGTCGTTGATCTCCATCGCCTTGTTGATGGTGGCGTCCACGTCGGCGGGGTCGTCGCAGGCGAGCCCGACCGCGCCGTACGCCTCGGCGAGCTTCACGAAGTCGGGCACCCGCTTGGAGTCGAGGTCGGTGCTGGAGTAGCGGCTGCCGTAGAACAGCGTCTGCCACTGGCGCACCATGCCGAGCGACTCGTTGTTGATGATCGCGACCTTGATCGGGATGCCCTCGATCGTGCAGGTGGCGAGCTCCTGGTTGGTCATCTGGAAGCAGCCGTCTCCGTCGATGGCCCACACGGTGGAGTCCGGGCGTCCGACCTTCGCACCCATCGCGGCCGGGACCGCGAAGCCCATGGTGCCGAGGCCACCGGAGTTGATCCAGGTGTTCGGGTGCTCGTACTGCACGTAGTGCGTCGCCCACATCTGGTGCTGGCCGACACCGGCGACGTAGATCGCTTCGGGGCCGGCGATCGCGCTGATGCGCTCGATGGCGTACTGCGGAGCGAGGCCTTCGGCCGGGGCGTCGTACCCCAGGGGGTACTGCGTCTTGACGCCTGCCAGGAACTTGACCCAGCCCTCGTAGTCGCCGGTCGTGCCCTTGTCCTGCTCGGCCTTCAACGCCACGACCAGATCCGCGATCACCTCGCGCGCGTCGCCGACGATCGGGACGTCCGCCACCCGGTTCTTGCCGATCTCGGCGGGATCGATGTCGGCATGGATCACCTTTGCGCCGGGGGCGAAGGTGTCCAGGTTGCCAGTCACCCGGTCGTCGAACCGGGCCCCCAGGCTGATGATCAGGTCGCTCTTCTGGAGGGCACCGACCGCGGCCACCGTGCCATGCATGCCCGGCATTCCGAGGTGCTGGGGATGGCTGTCGGGGAACGCTCCGCGGGCCATCAGTGTGGTCACGACCGGAATGCCGGTGAGCTCGGCCAGCGTGCGCAGCTCCTTGGACGCACGGGCGCGGATCACCCCACCGCCGACATAGAGAACCGGACGGCGCGACTCCAGGATGAGGCGGGTGGCTTCGCGGATCTGCTTGGAGTGCGGCCGGGTGACGGGCCGGTATCCGGGCAGGTTGAGCTCGGTCGGCCAGCTGTACGTCGTCTGGGCCTGCAACGCCGACTTGGCCACGTCGACGAGGACCGGTCCGGGGCGCCCGGTGGCGGCGATGTAGAAGGCCTCGGCGATCACGCGCGGGATGTCGTCGGGGTTGGTGACCAGGAAGTTGTGCTTGGTGATCGGCATGGTGATGCCGCGGATGTCGGCCTCCTGGAAGGCGTCCGTGCCGATCGCCGCCGCCCCGACCTGACCGGTGACGGCCACGATCGGCACCGAGTCCATGTGCGCGTCGGCGAGCGGGGTGACCAGGTTGGTGGCGCCGGGACCGCTGGTGGCCATGCAGACGCCGACCTTGCCGGTGGCCACGGCGTAGCCCTGCGCGGCATGACCAGCGCCCTGCTCGTGACGGACCAGGATGTGCCGGATCCTCGAGTCGAACAGTGGGTCGTACGCCGGGAGGATCGCGCCGCCCGGAATACCGAAGATGTTCTCGGTACCGGCGCTCTCGAGGGACTTGATCAGGCTCTGTGCACCGGTGACCACCTCGCCACCCGCGGTTCCCTGCTCGGACATCTGCTCATCTTCTCTGTCGCTGTTCGGCCAACAAAAAACCCCTCGAGCCTTCCGGCGGACGAGGGGTCGACGCGTGGTGCTCGGGCTCAGCCCTCAGCTCACGCGCCGCGTGCGTACGAGAATCCCAAAACGCATGGGCACAAGAATGCCCCCGCGCCGTTCGCGGCTCAACTCAGTGTGCCACCCGTCCCGGATCATGGGACGGGTGCCCGCATTCTGGCGCGCCGGACCGTTAGTCGCGTGACTCCCAGGTGCAGATGCACGCCTTGTTGCCGTCGGCGTCGGCGAGGACCCAGAAGGCGGGAGCGCGCGCGTCACTGACCAGGGTGCCGCCGGCGTCGAGGGCTGCCTTGATCCGCTCCTGCGCGGCGTCGTGAGGCACGGAGATGTCCACGTGCCAGCGCTGCCGGTCAGCGGCCTCGGAGTCGGTCTTCTGGAACCAGACGGTGGGCGCGCGACCCGCCCCGTCGGTGACCTCGTCGTTCTGGGTCTGGTAACCGAGGATCGCCGCCCAGAAGGGCCTGATCCTCTCGTCGTCAGGTGTGTCTATCGCGAACTCGAGTACGTCGGGCGCGTGAGCGGCCGCGCTGATCCCGGCCGCGGCGGCGAGCTCGCTGATCTTCCTCGCGAGGCGGATGTCGCGCGCCGTGATCGCGTTGACGTCGTGGCTCTTCAGGGCGACCGTCAAGTGCGGGTAGCGCAGGTCGACATCCGGGTGGTGGTTCGCCGCATCAGCCGCCTCGGCGATCTTCGTGACCAGCGCAGCTCCAGCGTTGAAGTCTCCTGTCTCGAAGCGCACGATCAGGCGGTCGAGCACCTTACGCCAGCCATCGAGACCGGCATCGAAGATCTCGGTGCCCTTCAGCGCCCTCTTGTCATCGGTGAGATCCAGGTCTGTCATCGCTCGCTCTTCCTTCGTCGTCAAATCTGTCGTCGTCGAACCTGTTGTGGCCAGCGGTGCCCGCTGCCGTCCGCTTTCGTCGAAGCTAGCCGGGTCCAGCCAGCGCTGAAAGGCCGACCTGATGTCAGGCCACTCGTCGTCGGTGATCGCGAACCAGGCCGTGTCGCGACTGCGGCCCTTGTAGACGACGGCGTTGCGGAAGACTCCCTCGAAGGTGAACCCGAGGCGCGCCGCAGCCCGACGCGACGGCTCGTTGAGGGAGTCACACTTCCATTCGTAGCGGCGGACACCGACAACATCGAATGCGTGCGCGGCCATGAGGTACATCGCCTCCGTCGAGGCCGTCGTCCGTTGCAGTGCAGCGCCCATGGTGATGCTGCCGACCTCGGCAGTTCCGTTGGCCGGGTCGATGCGCAGCCAGCAGGCGATGCCGACCGGGCTCCACCCTCCCCGGCCGTCCGGCACCAGGATGGCGAGCGGAATCGTCGCAGGGCCGGCACTGAGCCCGTCCACGTAGCGGTCGAAGTCTTCACCGGCCTCGAACGGTCCGTCCGAGATGTAGGTCCAGGTCTCTGGCGGAGAGTCGACGCACAGCGCGGCGTACAACCCATCCACGTGTCCCTCGACGAGCGGCTCCAGCCGGCAGGTGCGACCCGTCAACACCACCGGGACGAGAGTGGCGCCAGGGGTCCAGTCGACGCTCTCTCCGACCGGCTGGCCGAACTCGTTGACGTGGCTCATCCGGAAGACACTAGACAAGGATGGCCATCGGCAGCGTGACGGCCAAGACTCGTCCCATGAGCGTCTCGTCGAAGGATCCCGTGTTCGCACTCCCCCTCGCCCGCGCCCACGAGCATGCGCTGGTATGGCTCGACAGCCTGGCCGACAGACCGGTGTCCGCGCGGTCCGACGCCGACGCCGTGGGCACAGCACTCGGACGAACGCTGCCTGATGGGCCGACGCCCGCAGAGGACGTGGTGGACCTGCTGGCGGCCGCCTGTGACCCGGGCCTGGTCGCGATGCCCTCGGGCCGCTTCTTCGGGTTCGTGATCGGTGGCGCGCAGCCCGCGGCGCTGGCTGCCGACTGGCTGGTCAGTGCTTGGGACCAGAACGCGATCCTGCGCAAGGTCACCCCGGCGGCGGCAGCCGTCGAGGAGGTCGCGGCGGCCTGGATCCTCGACCTGCTCGGCCTCCCGTCCGGCAGTGGCGTCGGTTTCGTCACCGGTGCCACCATGGCCAACTTCACCGGGATCGCGGCCGCGCGCGACGAACTGCTGCGCGTGGCCGGCTGGGACCTGGCTCGCGGGCTGTCAGGCTCGCCGGCGATTCGGGTGCTTGCCGGACGCGAACGGCACGCGTCGGTCGAGGTGGCGCTGCGCTACCTCGGGCTTCCGGCACCCGTCCTCGTGGACGTCGACGACGAGGGCCGCATCCGCCCCGACGCACTCCGACGTGCCTTGGGCGAGGCGCCTGAGCAGCCGACGATCGTGCTCCTGCAGGCCGGCAACCTGCACTCGGGGGCATGTGACCCGTTCGAGGAGTGCATCGCCTTGTCGCACGAGCACGGAGCGTGGGTCCACGTCGACGGTGCGTTTGGCTTGTGGGCAGCGGTGTCACCGTCGTACCGGCACCTCACCGAAGGCGTGGGGCTGGCGGACTCGTGGGCCACCGACGCGCACAAGACCCTCAACGTGCCCTACGACAGCGGCATCGTCGCCGTTCGCGACCAGGCAGCGCTCAACGCCGCCATGCGGGCACGGGGCGACTACTTCATCCCCGACGATGCCGGGGACCCGATAGACCGGGTGCCGGAGATGTCGCGGCGCAGCCGGGGCGTACCCGTGTGGGCAGCGCTGCGGGCATCCGGTCGCACAGGGATTGTCGAGATGGTGGAGCGGCTGTGTCGGCACGCAGGTACGTTCGCGGATGCCCTGGCGGAGATGCCCGGGGTGGAGGTCCTCAACGACGTCGTGTTCACGCAGGTCTGCGTGTCCTTCGGCAGTGACGAGCGCACCCTGGCCGTGGTCGAACAGATGCTGGCGGAGGGCACCGCCTGGACGAGTGGTTCGCGGTGGCGGGATCGGGCGGTGCTGCGCATCGCGGTCAGCAATGCGGGGACGACCGACGGGGACGTGGCGCGCAGCATCGATGCGCTCCGGCTGGCCGCCGGCGCGTAGCCTCTCGTGCAGAGGAGGAACCGTGTCTGCTGAGTCGCCCCTGGTGCGGTTGATCAGGGACTCCGTGATCGGCGAGGACCACGTCATGCGCACGCCGTACGGCGAACGACGGGTCACCTATGCCGACTACACCGCCTCGGGCCGCGCGCTGGCGTTCATCGAGGACTTCATCCGCGACGAGGTGCTGCCGAGCTACGCGAACACCCACACCGAGTCGAGCGGCACCGGCCTGCAGACCACGCGCCTGCGTGAGGACGCCCGCCGGATCATCCACGAGGCCGTCGGTGGCGACGCAGACACCGTCGTCATCTTCGCTGGATCTGGCACCACCGGAGCGATCTCCAAGCTGATCGGTGTTCTCGGGCTGCGCATCCCTTCGGCCCTCGAGGACCGGCACTCACTCCTGCAGCACATTCCGGAGCACGAGCGACCGGTCGTCTTCACCGGCCCCTTCGAGCACCACTCCAACGAGATTCCGTGGCGGGAGTCGATCGCCGACGTCGTCGTGATCCCCCAGGACGCGGACGGCCACATCGACCTCGACGTGCTGCGCGCGGAGCTGATCGGGCATCACGACCGGCCCCTGAAGATCGGCTCGTTCTCGGCTGCTTCGAACGTGACTGGGATCGTCTCGGACACGTTCGCGATCTCGACCCTGCTGCACGAGCACGGCGCCTTGTCCTTCTGGGACTTCGCCGCGGCGGCGCCGTACATCGACATCGAGATGTACCCCTCCGACGCGGGCCCTCTTGCCTACAAGGACGCGATCTTCCTCTCGCCGCACAAGTTCATCGGTGGGCCGTCGACCCCGGGTGTGCTGATTGCCCGCCGCGAGCTGTTCGGCAACCGGGTGCCGGAGGTGCCGGGCGGGGGCACCGTGGCTTACGTCAACGACTCCGAGCACGCCTACCTGGCTGAGCCGGAGCATCGCGAGGAGGGCGGTACGCCGGCCATCATCGAGGCGGTCCGGGCCGGTCTGGTCTTCCAGCTCAAGCAGGCGGTCGGAGTGGAGACCATCCGGGCGGCCGAGGAGCGCTTCCTCGAGAGGGCGGTCGCGGCCTGGGGTGCCGAACCATCGATCGAGATCCTCGGCAACCTCGACGCCGAGCGACTCTCGATCGTCTCGTTCGTCGTACGTGCTCCGTCGGGTCGCTACCTCCACCACAACTTCGTCGTCGCCGTGCTCAACGACCTTTTCGGCATCCAGTCGCGTGGCGGCTGCTCCTGCGCCGGCCCCTACGGCCACCGGCTGCTCGGCATCGACATCGAGCGCAGCCACGAGTTCGAGCGCGAGATCACCGGCGGCTGCGAAGGGATCAAGCCCGGGTGGGTGCGCGTGAACTTCAACTACTTCCTCTCAGACACCGTCGCGGACTACATCGTCGAGGCGGTACGGCTCGTCGCGCGCGACGGCTGGCGGCTCTTGGGCGACTACCGGTTCGACACTGCGTCGGGGATCTGGACCCACCGCGACGGGGTGGTCGAGCCACCGTTGCGCCTGGCCTCGATCACCTACGACGACCAGGGGATGCACGCTCCGACCTCACAGCTGGCCGCCGACGAGTCCCTGCTCGGGCAACACCTGACCGATGGTGCCAAGATCCTCGACGAGGCGCCCGAGCCGGACCTCACTCCCCCGACTTCGCTGAGCGCGGACTTCGAGCACCTGCGCTGGTTCGACCTGCCGGCGTCAGCGGTCGCGCCCCCGGTCATCTAGACGGGACTCGATGCGTTTGGCCGTACGCCGGTAGTGGCCGGGGTTCTGGCCAGTCTCGCTCTTGAATGCCGAGCAGAACGCGACCTCTGAGCCGTAGCCGACCTACCCGGCGACGTTGGCGTCTCGTCATGCAGCAGGCGATCTGACGGCGGTCACGGCAGGACGAGCTGGCCCACTTCGCCGGGGTTGGTCGCGATCTCCCAGCGGTAGCCGTCCGGGTCGGCAAAGTACCCGGTGTAGCCGCCCCACTCACGATGCTCGGCCTTGCTCGCCCCCGCGCCCAAGGACGAGGCGAGCGCGAGGATTTCGTCGACCTCGGCCTCGGTCGCGACGTTGTGCGCGAGAGTGATCGGAGCAACGCCCTCACCGCGCCGGATCGAACCCACCTCGGACTCGAACGCGTCCTCGGCCCACAGCGAGAGAATGAGCTTGTCCCCCGTCCGGATCATCAGCACATCGCCGGGCACGAACAGCTCGGGTTCCCAGCCGAGCCCGTCGACGTAGAAGGCCCGGGTCCGGTCGAGGTCGGCTACGGCCAGGGTGATGAAGCTGATGCGCTGGTCCATGCATCCACCCAACCACTTGGAACCGACACCCCCGGCCTCCCCTGACAGCCGCGGACGTCATACGAACTGAGCTCTATGGCCCACAGTTCGTATGACGTCCCGGCGCGGTGGTGGAGCTCAGACGGCGCCCTTGGCGAGCAACGCGTCGAGCTTGGCGTAGCCGTCGTTGATGCCGACCTCCATGCCGCTGGAAAGGATCATGTCGCGGCCCTCGATGCTGTCCACGAGGGAGGTGGCGTGCAGCCGCGTGCGGCCGTCGCCGAGGTCCTCGAACCACATGGTCTCCAGGGAGACCCCGTCGGGGAAGCCGTCATAGGTGAAGGTCTGCACGATCCGGTCGTCGCGAACCTCGTGGAAGCACCCGTGAAACCTGTACTCCTCGTCGCCGCGGGTCGAGACGTAGCGCCAGCTGCCGCCGGTGCGGGCGTCCCAGTTGTCCAGATGCGTGTCCATGCCGTTGGGGCCGATCCACTGCACGAAGAGGTCGGGATCGGTGTGCGCCCGGACCAGCTGCGCGGGAGTGGCCTGGAAGTCGCGCGTCATCGTGACCAGCGGCAGGTTCGGGTCGGCCTCGATGGTGGTGGTGCCGTCTGCGGTCTTCATCGTGGTGTTCATGATGCCTGTCCTTTCGTGTTGGTGTCCTTCGTGATGGGGGTGTTGCTGTCGTTCTCGTTCTCGTTCATGGCGGCCAGGACCGCGTCGAGGCGGCTGTACCGCTCCTCCGCCTCCTGCCGGTAGCGCTCGATCCACTTGGTCATCAGGTCGAACACCTCCGCCTCGAGATGCACCGGCCGGCGCTGCGCGTCTCGTCCCTTGGTGACGAGGCCTGCCGTCTCCAGCACCTGTAGGTGCTTCGAGACGGCCTGCACACTCACGTCGTACGGCGCGGCCAGCTCGCCGACCGTGGCATCGCCCACACACAGGCGAGCCACCATGTCGCGGCGGGTCGGGTCGGCCAGGGCGGAGAACACCTTGGAGAGCTGGTCGGTCATCGCGTTCCGTTCCTCAACTGATTGGTTGAATACGGCGAGCCTGACACATGCCACACCCATTGTCAACCATTTGGTTGAGAACGGGTCGTTGGACACCCCGGCATCCCCGCAGCGGCGTAACCACACAAATGTTGGCGCGGGACGTCCGAACCCGAGTCCTGGACGTCACAACCCAACAATTGTCGGCACGGCGCGGCGGGGTGGCACAACCCCCCGAGCCGACCCTCAGCCGCAGATGGCCCCATGAGCAGCGGACTGGACGAGCTTCGCGTACTTCCCGAGCACACCCTTGGTGTACTTCGGCTCGTTCGGGACCCAGCCGTCCTTGCGGGCTGCCAGCTCGGCCTCTTCGATCGACACGTCCAAGGTCCGACCCGCGACGTCGAGGGTGATCTGGTCGCCGTCTCGAACGAACGCGATCGGACCGCCGTCGACGGCCTCGGGTGCGATGTGCCCCACGCAGAGGCCCGTCGTACCTCCGGAGAACCGGCCGTCGGTGATCAGCAGCACGTCCTTGCCCAGTCCGGCGCCCTTGATCGCTCCGGTGATCGCGAGCATCTCGCGCATGCCCGGCCCACCCTTGGGTCCCTCGTAGCGGATCACCACGACGTCTCCGGCCGATATCTGGCCCTGCTCCAGCGAGTCCATCGCGGCCCGTTCGCCGTCGAAGACGCGGGCGGTGCCGGTGAACGTGGAGTCATCGAAGCCGGCCGACTTCACGACGGCGCCTTCGGGCGCCAGGGATCCCTTGAGGATCGTCAGCCCGCCGGTCTTGTGGATCGGCGCGCCCAGCTTCCGCAGCACCTCGCCGTCGAGGTCCGCCGGCGCGAGCGCCTCGAGGTTCTCGCGCATGGTCTTCCCGGTGACCGTCAGGCAGTCACCGTGCATCATGCCGGCGTCGAGCAGCGCCTTCATCACGACAGGAATGCCGCCCACCTTGTCGACGTCGTTCATCACGAAGCGGCCGAACGGCTTCAGGTCACCGAGGTGGGGCACCTTGTCGCCGATGCGGTTGAAGTCGTCGATGGTCAGCTCGACCTCCGCCTCGCGCGCGATCGCCAGCAGGTGGAGTACGGCGTTCGTGGAGCCGCCCAGTGCCATCACCACGGCGATGGCGTTCTCGAAGGCCTCGAGGGTCATGATCTGACGGGCTGTGATGCCGTGCCGCAGCATCTCCACCACCGCCTCACCCGAGCGGTGCGCGAACCCGTCGCGCCGGCGGTCCACCGCTGGCGGAGCGGCAGAGCCGGGCAGGCTCATCCCGAGAGCCTCGGCCACCGCGGCCATCGTGTTGGCGGTGTACATGCCGCCGCAGGCACCCTCGCCAGGACAGATCGCCCGCTCGATCCGGTCGACTTCCTCGCGCGTGATCTTGCCGGCGAGGCAGGCGCCGACGGCCTCGAAAGCGTCGATGATCGTCACGTCGTTGCCGTCGACCTGGCCGGGCATGATCGACCCGGCGTACAGGAACACGCTCGCCAGGTCGAGTCGCGCCGCTGCCATCAACATCCCAGGCAGTGACTTGTCGCAGCCCGCCAGCAGCACCGAGCCGTCGAGACGCTCGGCCATCATCACGGTCTCCACCGAGTCCGCGATCACCTCGCGGGAGACCAGCGAGAAGTGCATGCCCTCGTGGCCCATCGAGATCCCGTCCGAGACCGAGATCGTGCCGAACTCCAGGGGGTAGCCGCCACCTGCGTGCACGCCGTTCTTCACGGCCTTCGCGAGCCGGTCGAGCGAGAGGTTGCAGGGAGTGATCTCGTTCCAGCTGGACGCGACGCCGATCTGCGGCTTGAGGAAGTCCTCGTCGTCCATTCCGACCGCTCGCAGCATCCCTCGTGCCGCAGCCTTCTCGAGGCCGTCGGTCACGTCGCGCGAACGGGGTTTGATGTCGGGGGCACCTGAGGCCGGCTCACTCATGCAGCGAGCGTACTTCGACACACGTTGGCCCGAAGTGTCCCCTCTCAGTGCGCCAAACGGCTCGTGACCCTAGCCTTATGTTGTGACATCTGCCCACAACGCCACGCAACACGGTCATGCGCACACGATCAGCTGGTCGGAGTACGACGCTGTCCTCTTCGATCTCGATGGTGTGATCACGCCGACGGCCGAGGTGCACATGCGCGCCTGGGCCGAGATGTTCAACGAGTTCCTCACCGAGTACGCCGAGCACCACCCGGCCTCGGAAGGCGGAGGCGCCGACACGTCGCCGTACTCCGATGACGACTACTTCGCCCACGTGGACGGCAAACCACGCTACGACGGCGTCCGGGATTTCCTGTCCGCGCGCGGTATCACCTTGGCCGAGGGCAACTCAGAAGACCGTGAGGGCAAAGAGAACGACCTGGAGTCGGAACCGACGGTGCGCGGCCTCGGCGACCGCAAGAACGACGCCTTCAACCACGTCCTGGAGCGCGACGGCGTGACGGCTTATCCCGGGTCGATCGCCATCCTCGACCACCTGCGCGACCTCGGTACACCGCTCGCTGTGGTGTCGAGCTCGGCCAACGCTCCGGCAGTGCTGGCCGCTGCTGGTCTAGCCGACCGGTTCGCCACCGTGGTCGACGGACGGGTCGCCGGTGAGCTCGGTCTGCCGGGCAAGCCTGCCCCCGACACGTTCCTGCACGCTGCCTCTGTCGTGGGCGCGACGCCGCCCAAGGCAGTGGTCGTTGAGGACGCTGTTTCCGGCGTCCGCGCCGGCCGCGCAGGTGAGTTCGGTCTCGTGCTCGGGGTCGACCGCGGGGCCGGGGCAGCGACCCTGACCGACGCCGGGGCCGACGTCGTGGTCTCCGATCTCGCCGAAACGCTGCCCACCGGACACGGACACGAGCCCGGAACCGAGAACAGGGCCGAATCGTGAAGAGCCGACGAATCAAGACCGACCCACTCGACCGAGGTCGGTTCCCGGTCGACCCCTGGCGCCTCGTCGAGCTCGACCATCACCCCGACGACCTCGGTGTGAACGAGACCCTGTTCTCGGTCGCGAACGGCTACCTCGGGATGCGCGCCAACCCGGAGGAGGGCCGGGACGCCTACGAGCACGGCACCTTCATCAACGGCTTCCACGAGACCTGGGACATCCGGCACGCGGAGGCAGCCTTCGGCTTCGCCCGCACCGGCCAGACGATCGTCCACGTCCCCGACGCCAAGCTGATCAAGGTGTACGTCGACGACGAGCCGCTCATCCTCGGCACCGCCGACCTGGAGCACTACGAGCGGTCAGTCGACTTCAGGGACGGGGTGCTCCGGCGCAGCCTGGTGTGGCGGACACCGTCGGGCAAGCGGGTCCGGATCGACTCCACCCGGATGGTGTCGATGACCCAGCGCCACCTCGCGCTGATGACCCTGGAGATCACGATGATCTCGGGCAACGCGCCCATCGTGATCTCCTCACAGCTGCTGAACCGTCAGGACGGCAAGGACGAGTACCACGACAGCGAACACGCGATGGGCGAGCACGTGTCCTCTGACCCACGCAAGGCCTCGAGCTTCCAGGAGCGGGTGCTGGTGCCGCAGCTGCACTACGCCCGCGAGGACCGGATGATGCTGGGCTACCGGTGCGCGAAGTCGGGGATGACGATCGCCGTCGGAGCAGACCACCGCATCGAGACCTCCGACGTGTTCGAGACGATCCTGCGTGAGGACGAGGACCTCACCAAGATGACCTTCAAGGTCGAGGCGCAAGAGGGCAACACCATCCGCCTCGAGAAGGCGGTGGCCTACCACACGTCCCGCGGCGTACCCGTCCGCGAGCTCGCAGACCGATGCGACCGCACCCTCGACCGGTCCGACCGGCACGGAGTGGCGTACTACCTCGCAGAGCAGCAGCAGTGGTTCGAGCGCTACTGGGAGGCCTGCGACGTCGAGATCGAGCACGAGGGGCTCCAGCAGGCGATCCGCTACAACCTGTTCTCGCTCGCCCAGGCCAGTGCCCGGGCCGACCAGCAAGGCGTCCCGGCCAAGGGCGTGACCGGATCGGGCTACGAGGGCCACTACTTCTGGGACTCAGAGATCTACGTCGCCCCGTTCCTCAGCTACACCCAGCCTGAGGCGGCCCGCAACCTGCTGCACTTCCGCACCCGGATGCTCCCGGCAGCACGGCACCGCGCCCGCGAGATGGCGCAGGCTGGTGCCCTGTTCCCGTGGCGCACGATCAGCGGCGAGGAGGCCTCGGCGTACTACGCCGCCGGCACCGCCCAGGTGCACATCGACGCCGACGTCGCCTATGCGCTGGCGCAGTACGTAGCCGCCACTGGTGACTGGGGCTTCCTGGTGCGCGACGGCATCGACATCCTCGTCGAGACCTCCCGGATGTGGGCCGAGCTCGGCTTCTGGCGCAGCAACGGCACGCCGTCCTTCCACATCCATGGTGTGACCGGCCCCGATGAGTACACGACCGTCGTGAACAACAACCTGTTCACCAACGTGATGGCACGCCACAACCTCGAGCAGGCCGTCGCGGCGGTGGAGGAGATCCGTGCCG
This sequence comes from uncultured Actinomycetota bacterium, assembly GCA_963742815.1. Classification (GTDB taxonomy): domain Bacteria; phylum Actinomycetota; class Actinomycetes; order Propionibacteriales; family Nocardioidaceae; genus Marmoricola. Next base: position 112,467 of record CAVUNJ010000012.1, on the reverse strand, counting down.
AGCACCCTGTCGAGTACGCCGCGCTGGTGACCCGCCTCGGCGTCACCGACGACGAGGTGGCGGAGTGGCGAGCCTGCGCCGCCGGGATGGCGATCCCCTTCGACGAAGGGCTCGGCATCCATCCCCAGGACGACTTCTTCCTGGACCGCGAGGTCTGGGACCTCTCCCAGACCCCCGACGAGCTGCGGCCGCTTCTGCTGCACTACCACCCGTTGGTGATCTACCGCTTCCAGGTGCTCAAGCAGGCCGACGTCGTCCTCGCGCTGTTCCTGCAGGGTGACCGGTTCACCGCGGAGGAGAAGCGCGCCGACTTCGAGTACTACGACCCGATCACCACCGGTGACTCCACCCTGTCAGCCGTGGTCCAGTCGATCATCGCCGCCGAGGTCGGTTACCACGAGGTCGCCCTGGACTACTTCCTCCAGGCCCTCTACGTCGACCTCAAGAACCTCCACGGCAACACGGTCGACGGACTCCACGTCGCCTCCACAGGTGGGGTGTGGAGCTCGCTGGTGTTCGGCTTCGGGGGGATGCGCGACCGTGGCGGGAAGCTGTCGTTCGACCCGCGCCTGCCCGCCTCATGGCCCTCGCTGCGGTTCCCGATCACGTGGCACGGCTCGCGGCTGCGGGTCGAGCTCACCCAGGAACAGCTCTCGATCACGGTCGAGCACGTCGGTGAGCCCGAGGTCCGCGTCGTGGTGCGCGGTGAGGAGTACGTCGTTACCGCCGACTCCCCGCTGACGATCCCGCTCGCGGACCAGGGCGACCGGATCGACGGACTGCTCGGCCACAAGCCGATCCTCGGAGGCACCCGCTCCGACGGCACCAGGATCACGGCAGGCGTGCCGGAGCCGATCGCGTTCGACGAGCTGGCGAACAGCGAGTTCGAGTACTTCGACGTTCCCGAAGTGGGTCCGCACGTGCCGCAGAGCTGATCCGGCCCGGGTTCGGGTCGGGATTCTGGGTTTCGGCTCAGACCGCGGCCGCGCGTACTGCCATCACGTCCGGCAGGTCGGCGACCACCTGGGACCACGAGTCCCCGGCGTTGCTGCTCGCCCAGACAGCTCCGTTGCGCGCGCCGAAGTAGATGCCGGTCTCGTCGTGGTTGTCGGTGCACATTGCGTCGCGCATCACGGCTACGTAGAAGGCGTCCGGTAGACCGTCGCCCAACTCCTGCCAGGTCTCGCCCGCGTCCTTCGAACGCCAGACTCGCGCCTGCGCCTGCGGCGGATAGCGCCTCTCGCCGCCGTTGATCGGGAACACGTACACCGTGTCCGGCTCCTGGGGATGGACCACGATGGTGAACCCGAACTCGGCCGGGAGCCCGTCTGCGATGGACGTCCACGAACCGCCCTCGTCGTCGGACCGGTAGACGCCCCCGTGGTTCTGCAGGAACAACCGCTCAGGGTTGGCTGAGTGGCGGGCGACCTTGTGCACGCACTGGCCGAACTCGGGGTACTGCTCGCCCTCCGGCAGGAACTCCGCGCGGATGCCCTTGTTGCGTGGTGACCAGGAGGCGCCCCCATCCGTGGTCTGGTAGACCCCGCCCGTCGAGATCGCGACGGTGACCGAGTCGGGGTTCTCCGGGTGGGGCAGGATGGTGTGGAACGCCTGACCGCCGAAGCCGGCCCCCCACTCCGGGCGGTCCGGGTGGTCCCAGAGCGCCTGCTCGAGGGCGAAGGTCTCCCCGTTGTCGGTCGACTTCCAGACCGCACCGGGTTCCGTGCCGGCGTACACGATCCCGTCGCGGGCGCCGGGGGTCAGTTGCCAGATCCGCTCCACGCTGGCGTCGGCGCCCTCGGGGAAGCGGATCCCGCCGTCCTGGGACTCGGTCCATTTCTCGCCAAGGTCGTCGGAGCGGCGTACGCGCGGTCCGAGCCAGCTCGACGAGGCCCCGGCCAGCAACCGAGGCGTCGCACCGCGCGTGTCGATCATGCAGGAGTAGACCTCCTCCATGTCGAAGTGCGGGCCCGTCCACATCCAGTCGGCCCGCGCCTCATCGGACTGCCCGATCCACATGCCCTTGCGCGTCCCGACCAACAGCACTGTCTTCTTGCCCACCACGGCCTCCTCGCATATTCCTAATAGGAACATTAGTCTGATCCCACCATGGGTCAAGACCTCTCGCGCGACCTGCCGATGACGGCGTACGCGTTGCTGGGCCTGCTGTCCTTCGGTGACCCGCTGACCGGCTACGAGCTCAAGCAGCGCGCCGACCGCACGCTGCGCTACTACTGGGTCTCGCCCGCCATGAGCCAGGTGTACTCAGTGCTCGAGCGGCTGCACGACCTGGGGCTGGTACGCCGCCACGGTGAGGACCGGACCACGTCGTACTCCCTGACGCGGGCGGGTACGAAGGCGCTCAAGGGCTGGTTGGGCGAGACCCCGGTGGGGTTCCCGGTGCTCAAGCATCCGGTCGCGCTGCGTCTCCTGCTCGGGGCGCTGATGGATCCTGAGTCGGTCACCAGCATGCTCCGCGACCACCTCGTGGCGCTCGAGAGGGAGCGAGCGGACCTGGAGCGGGTGCGCGTGTCGCTGGAGGGGGCGGATCGGGCGGGCGAGCAGTTCCGATACCCGGCCCTTGTGGCGGAGTGGGGGCTGTCCTACTTCGACCACGAGCGCAGAATCATCGAGGACCTGCTGCGGCGGATCGACGAGGACGGCTGAGCGTGCGAGCGGTTGTTCACGCACATGTCACATTCGCGTGACGCTGCGGACCCCGCCACTGCCTAGTGTCTTGGTTCAGCGAGCACGCCAGGCCCTGGGAGGGCCACGGGAGGGAGACACATGAACCACATCATCGTGCCGATGCTGCGCCCACTGACGATCTGGGCCGAGCAGAGCCAGCGCCGCGCGTGCCGCAATGCGATGGTCGCCTCCACGGTGCTGACTGCCGGTCGGCGGGAGCGCGACGAGGTGCAGGAGTTCGTCCTGGACACCATTGCTCGCCGAGAGCCCCGAGCCGGAGCCGCGCCCCATAGCCTCCCCGCGGCCCGGCTCGGCTGATCCACGGGTCAGAGCCCACGTCATGCGAGCTGGTCGTCATCGCGCGCAGCGCGTATGACGTCCCGACTCCGACGCCGGTGATCTGGGCCACCAATCCGACGTTTTGCCCTCTGGCTGGGGGACAATCCCGCCATGGCTGTTGCCCCAGCGGTACCCCTGCACGTCGCGCCCTCGGACGACGACGGCCTTGCCCTGCGCTACTACACGGTGATCAGCCAGGACGGCACCCGGTTGCAGGCCTGGACCAACGATGTCGACGGGCCGACGGTGCTGCTGTGCAACGGCCTCGGTACCAACCCCTATGCCTGGCCCGCCCTTCTCGATCCGGAGTGCGGCGTCCGGGTCATCTCCTGGAACCATCGCGGAACGGGTGACTCCGCACGTCCGGCCGACCCGACCCATGTCGAGGTCGACCACTTCGTCGACGACGCCCTGGCCGTACTCGACGATGCCGGAGTCGACGCGTGCGTTGCCATGGGCTGGTCCATCGGGGTCAACACCATGTTCGAGCTCGCAGTCACCCACCCGGAGCGAGTGACCGGGCTGTTCGCCGTCGGAGGCGTCCCGGGCGACACATTCGCCTCCATGGGTGCCCCGATCTTCATCCCCCGGCCGCTGCGCAAGCCGATCACGGTGAACCTCGCACGGATCATGAAGCTGGCGGGCAAGCCGCTCACCCAGGTCGCCAAGCGAGTGACCATCGGACATCGGACCTACCAGGTGCTCTCGCACTCGGGGTTCATGCTGCCGATGCCCGACGAGCTCCTGGCGCGGCGTGCGATCCAGGCGTTCCTGACGACGCCCATCGACTGGTACATGAACCTCGCCCTGCATTCGTCGCTCCATCTGCGGGTCTCGCTGCGCAGCATCGAGGTGCCGACCAGCTTCGTCGCCGGCAAGTACGACATCCTCGCCTCCTCGCACGACATGTTGACAGCGGCCGAGCGGATCACCGGTGCGACGTACCAGGAGCTGCGCGCGACGCACTTCATCGCGATGGAGAAGCCGGACGAGGTCCACGAGGCGCTGCTCGACCTCCTGGACCGCGTCCCGGAGTAGCCGCTCTCGGTGTTGGCCGGCGGGTAATAGGCTCGCGAGATGATGCGGCTGGCCACGCTGATCGTCGTCTCGTCCCTCCTTCTCGCCGCGTGCGGCGAGTCCGAGCCGGAGAGCAAACCGAAGACCCCCGCCGAGACACCGGGCGCCACCGGATCCACGTCCCCGCCGTCCGCGCCGTCCTCCGCGCCGTCCTCCTCCGCCGCTCCGACCCCGTCGGAACGCCCGAAGGTCATCGGCACGATCGCGCGCAACCTCGAGGTCCCGTGGGGAATCGCCTTCCTGCCTGACGGCTCCGCCCTGGTCACCGAGCGCGACAGTGGCGCGGTGCTGCAGATCCGCGGCAAGTCGGTGAAGGAGGTGGGGATCATCGAGCCGGCCGAGCCCGAGGGTGAGGCGGGTCTGCTCGGCGTGGCGGTGTCTCCGTCGTACGACCAGGACGGGCTGGTGTTCTTCTACGCCACCACCGATTCCGACAACCGGGTCTTCCGGACCACTTTCGAGAACGGCCGCCTCGGTGAGCTCAAGCCGATCCTGACCGGCGTCCCCAAGGCCGGGAACCACGACGGCGGCCGGATGATCTTCGGTCCCGACGGCATGCTCTACGTCTCCACCGGGGAGGCGGGACAGCCCGACCTCGCGCAGGACCGCGACTCGCTCGGCGGCAAGATCTTGCGGATCACCCCCGATGGCGTTCCCGCCCCGGGCAACCCTGACCGGCGCTCGCCGGTCTGGACCTGGGGTCATCGCAACGTGCAGGGTCTGGCCTTCGACGACGAGGGCAACCTATGGGCCTCGGAGTTCGGGCAGGACAGCTTCGACGAGCTGAACCTGATCGAGAAGGGTCGCAACTACGGCTGGCCGATGGTCGAGGGAATGGGCGACGAGCCCGGGCTGCAGAACCCGCAGGTGACCTGGTCGACCGACGAGTCGTCGCCGTCCGGCCTGGCGTTCGCCGCGGGCCGGCTGTGGCTCGGGGCGTTGCAGGGCGAGCGACTGTGGCGGGTCGACGTGAACGGTCGCAAGGCGAGCGACGAGAAGGGGTTCTTCGTCGGGGAGTACGGGCGGGTGCGGACCGTCGTACCCGCTCCGGACGGGAACCTCTGGGTGACCACGTCCAACCACGACGGCCGGGGCGACCCCGCGGCCGAAGACGACCGGATCCTGCTCGTCCGCCCCTAGTTCCCAAACCCGCCGAGACGGCCCGTTTGAAAGGCCCCAACCTGCCGAGACGGCCCGTTTGAAGCCCACCTGCCGAGACGGCGCGTTTGAAAGGCCCCAACCCGCCGAGACGGCCCGTTTGAAAGGCCCCAACCCGCCGAAACGGCCCGTTTGAAAAGGCTCGTGGAGAGGGTTCTTTCAGATGCGCCGTCTCGGCGGGATCTGGGGTTTCAGATGAGCCGTCTCGGCGGGATCTGGGGTTTCAGATGAGCCGTCTCGGCGGGATCTGGGGTTTCAGATGAGCCGTCTCGGCGGGTTCTGGGGTTTCAGATGAGCCGTCTCGGCGCGTGAGTGCCTAACGCCCAGAAGCTAGGAGAGGCGCTCGAGGATCAGCTCGCGGACCCGGCCGGCGTCGGCCTGCCCACGCATCTCCTTCATCACTGCGCCGATCAGCGCGCCAGCGGCGGCCACCTTGCCCTCGCGGATCTTGGCTGCCACGTCGGGGTTGGCCTCGATGGCGCGGTCGACGGCGTCCCCGAGGGCACCCTCGTCCGAGACGATCGCGAGACCACGGGCGGCGACGACCTCGTCGGGCGTCCCCTCCCCTGCCAGCACCCCGTCGAAGACCTGACGCGCCAGCTTGTCGTTGATCGCGCCCTCGTCGACCAGGGCCTGGACGCGGGCGACTTCGGCCGGGGTGATCGGCAGGGCGGAGAGCTCAGCCCCCTGCTCGTTGGCGCGGCGGGCCAGCTCGGAGAGCCACCACTTGCGGGCGGCCTGGGGTGCGGCACCGGCCGCGATGGTCTCCTCGACGAGGGGCAGCGCGCCGGCGCCGATGGTGTCGCGCATCTCGAGCTCGGAGAAACCCCAGTCAGCCTGGAGCCTGCTTCTGCGCTCACGCGGTGGCTCGGGCAGCGACGCCCGCAGCTCCTCGACCCATTCGCGCGACGGGGCCACCGGCACCAGGTCGGGCTCCGGGAAGTAGCGGTAGTCCTCGGCGTCGGACTTCTCGCGTCCGGACGTGGTGACGCCGGTGTCCTCGTGCCAATGGCGGGTCTCCTGCAGGATCGAACCTCCAGCGGCCAGGATGGCGGCCTGCCGGCCGATCTCGTAGCGTGCGGCACGCTCGACGGAACGCAGCGAGTTCACGTTCTTGGTCTCGGTCCGGGTGCCCAGGCCCCCCGTCCCCTGCGGTGCAAGGGACAGGTTGACGTCGCAGCGCAGCGACCCCTGCTCCATGCGTACGTCGGAGACGCCGAGCCCGAGCAGCAGCTCACGCAGGTGCGCGACATAGGCACGGGCGACCGCCGGTGCCTTCTCGCGAGCACCCATGATGGGCCGGGTGACGATCTCGATCAGGGGAATGCCGGCGCGGTTGTAGTCCACGAGGGAGTAGTCGGCACCGTGGATGCGTCCGGTCGCGCCACCGACGTGCAGGGACTTCCCGGTGTCCTCCTCCATGTGAGCTCGCTCGATCTCCACCCGGAAGGTCTCGGGTCCGTCCTCGCCGACGATCTCGACGTCGGTCCAGCCGTCGAAGGCGATCGGCTCGTCGTACTGGCTGGTCTGGAAGTTCTTCGGCATGTCCGGGTAGAAGTAGTTCTTCCGCGCGAACCGGCACCACTCGGCGATGCTGCAGTTCAGTGCCAGGCCGATTCGGATCGCCGACTCCACTGCCTTGCCGTTCACGACCGGCATCGAGCCCGGCAGGCCGAGACAGGTCGGGCACGTGTGCGTGTTCGGCTCGCCGCCGAAGTGCGCCGGGCAGCCGCAGAACATCTTGGTCAGGGTGTTCAGCTCGACATGGACCTCGAGACCCATGGCCGGGTCGTACGCCGCCAGCGCGTCGTCGAAGGACATCAGCTCAGTCGTGGCGTGGATCATCGGGCCACCCCACTGCCCGACAGGGCGTCCAGCTGCTTGTCGAGCTTCCCGGGATCGAGCAGCGGGCCACCCCATTGCTGCTCCAGCAGCGCCTCCAGCGCCGCTCCGACGCGGTAGACCCTGTCATCGGCCTGCGCCGGCGCGAGGACCTGCAGCCCGACCGGCAGGCCGTCCTCCTCAGCGAGCCCGACGGGCACCGAGATGCCCGGCACCCCGGCGAGGTTGGCCGGGATCGTGGCGATGTCGTTGAGGTACATCGCCAGCGGGTCGTCGACCTTCTCCCCCAGCTTGAAGGCAGTCGTGGGGGTCGTCGGTGAGACCAGCACATCGGCTGCGGCGAAGGCGCGTTCGAAGTCGCGACTGATCAGCGTGCGCACCTTCTGCGCCTGGCCGTAGTAGGCGTCGTAGTAGCCACTGGACAAGGCGTAGGTGCCGATGATGATGCGTCGCTTGACCTCGTCGCCGAAGCCATGATCCCGCGTCGCACGCATGACCTCCTCGGCACTTGGCGCCTCGACGCCCTCAGGCAGCACTCGCAGGCCGTACCGCATGGCGTCGAAGCGCGCGAGGTTGGAGGAGGCCTCGCTCGGCAAGATCAGGTAGTACGCCGCGAGGGCGTGCACGAAGCTCGGGCAGGACACCTGCACCACTTCGGCGCCGGCCTTCACCAGCAGCTCGACCGCCTGGTCGAAGCGCTGCTGCACGCCGGGCTGGTAGCCCTCGCCACCGAGCTCGACGACCACCCCGATCCGCAGACCGCTCAGGTCACCCGCGGCCCCCTCGCGCGCTGACTCCACGACCGGGGGCATCGGCTGGTCAATGCTCGTGGAGTCGCGGGGGTCGTGGCCACCGACGATCTCGTGCAGGAGCGCCGCGTCGAGGACATTGCGGGTCACTGGACCTGCCTGGTCGAGCGAGTTGGCCAAGGCGACGAGGCCATAGCGCGAGACCCCGCCGTACGTCGGCTTCACACCCACGGTCCCGGTGACCGCGCCGGGCTGCCGGATCGAGCCACCCGTGTCGGTGCCGATGGCGATCGGTGCCTCGAAGGCGGCCACCGCGGCAGCCGATCCGCCGCCGGAGCCGCCGGGGATCCGGTCGAGGTCCCAGGGGTTGTGGCTGGGCCCGTACGCCGAGTGCTCGGTGGAGGAGCCCATCGCGAACTCGTCCATATTGGTCTTGCCGAGGATGGGCAGGCCGGCCGCCTTGAGTCGCGCGACCACGGTGGCGTCGTACGGCGGCACCCAGCCCTCGAGGATCCGCGACCCGCAGGTCGTCGGGATCCCCTCGGTGGCCAGCACGTCCTTGACCGCGATCGGCACACCGTCGAGCGACGACGCGAGCTCGCCCTTCGCACGGCGCGCGTCGGAGGCCCGGGCAGCGGCAAGCGCGCCCTCGGTGTCGACATGCAGGAAGGCATGGACGCCCTGCCGGTCAGCGGGAACGTCCACCGCGGCGATGCGGTCGAGGAAGGTCTGGGTCAGCTCGACGCTGGTGGTCTCGCCGGAGGCCAGCGCCTCGGCCAGCTGTGCTCCACTGCGCTGGATGAGTGGGGTGAAGTTCACTGCTCGTCTCCGAGGATGCGGGGTACGGCGAACCGCTGACCCTCGACCGCCGGCGCACCGGACAGCGCCTGCTCGGGGGTCAGCGAAGGGGTGACGACGTCGTCGCGGAACACGTTGACCACCGGAAGCGGATGCGACGTCGGCGGGATGTCCTCGGCTGCGACCTCACTGATCGAGGCCACCGACTCGAGGATCACCGACAGCTGTGGTGCGAGGTGGTCGAGCTCCGCGTCGTCGAGCTCGATGCGGGCGAGGTCGGCGAGGTGGCGCACCTCCTCCCGGCTGATCCCAGTCTCGGCGCGGCTCTCAGGCATGGATCGACCCAGCAGATTCAGGCATGCGCGCCAGCATAGTCGCGGCGGTACGGCACATTTTCGGGGCCCGTCGGGGCATCGGGACCGCCGCTGACCGCACCAGTTGGTGTCCATCCGAATCCGTCGGTGACCTCGTTCTTCCTCTCTCCAACGAGTGCTGTCACCGGCAGCAGGAGGCACCCATGACCAGCAGCTTGCCCGTGCTGAGGCATCGCAGCCCGACGGTCGCACCGGTCATCACCACGCCCTATCTCGGGGCCCTATCTCGAGGCCCTGTCTCGAGCTCGACCTGGCTGGTTCCGTCAACCGCTTCATCGAGATCGCCCCAGGTGCCGCACTCATGGCTGGACCGCCACGCGGCCCGGCTGCCGGTCTAGACGCGGGACGCCGAGTCGGGGAACTAGAGCGCGGGAGCAGCCCGCAGGGTCCTCGCGGCCGCTAGATTCGCCCTGAGACATGCACGGGCCTGGCGCCTGGCCACGAGGGGCGTCCGGAGGGGACATGGTTGGTGAGCCGCCCGAGAGCGGGGACAAGCCCGAGACCGAACCCCAGACCGAACCCCAGACCGAACCCCAGACCGAACCCCAGACCGGGCCCGAGAGCCCATCAGACGGCCCGACGGCCGGGGCGACTGATGCCGAGGCGGCTGGATCGGAAACGCCGGCACCACCGGTCCCGAAGGAGCCGCGTGACGGGTACGCCGCGTCCCTGAAGAGCCGGATCCCCGGGCTGCGACGGCTGGGCCGGGCCGGCTCAGTCGCCGCTGTGGTGATCGGCACGGTCACCGCGGTGTTCGGCGCCTACGCGGGCTACCGCTCCCTGCCGCAGGGAGTCAGCCACGAGGACTGGGTACGCCGTACCAACGCCATCTGCGAGCAGAGTGCCTCGGACCTGCGGCACCCCTTGCGGGACGTCGGCGACACGGTGCAGAACGTCATGGTGCTGATCGCCGCCAAGAACCTGGCCGCGGCGGCCGCGGACGTGGGCACCACCTCCCGGGCCGTTCAGGACTCGGCGGATGCCTACCGGAAGCTCATCGGCCGGGTGCGCGAGCTGGAACGTCCCGGCGATGCCGCCAAGGTCGACGCGCTCCTGAGGGCCGGATCAGGGGTGGCTCGTGGCCTCGACCAGGTGGCCGGCGACCTGGCCCTGGTCTCGAGCAACGTCGCGGCGATCCCCTCGGTGCCGGACAAGGACTCACTCGAGGGCGCGATGGCGTCCCTGACCACGAGCGTCTCCGACCTGTACACCATGCAGCGCGACACCTGGCCGGCGTACGAGCGGGCGGTCATCGCCCTCGACCTGACCGAGTGCGAAGGGTGGAACAAGACGGGGAAACCGATACCGGTCGCGCCTCGCGAGACGGCGACGGTGGCCCCGCAGCCCGCCGGAACCCTCACTCCCGACCAGGCGGCCCTGGCCCGGCGGCTCGGGTTCGCGACCAGCCAGTGTCGACCAGCCGACACCCCCAGTCGGGCCGTGGGCGCCCTGGCCGAGTTGAACTGCAAGGGCAGCGGGCTTCCGGTCGACCCGGCCTTTCTCAGCTTCAAGACTCAGGAGAACCTGAGGGCCTGGTTCGGCGCGCGTGCCGATCAGGCCGGCGACTGCGGCGAGGGACGTCAAGCCGAGCGTGACCTCCCCCGCGACGCGGAACACCCGGGGCGACTGCGCTGCTACCCGATGGCCGCTGGCGGCTTCCGCGTCGAGGTGATGCTGACCGACAGCCTGGTCGGCATCGCCGCCCAGAACGCAGGCCCGACGAACCTGCAACGCTGGATCATGAAGTTCCTCGAGAAGCCCAACCTCTGAGCGCGTCAGCGCCGTCGTCGAGCCGAGCGGTGCACGACCGAAGACGTGGTCATGGGGAGCTCACGGCGCCCCACTCCTCCGGGGACACCTCGCGAAGGGTCTGCCCGAAGGTCCACACGTGGCCCTCGGGGTCGGTGGCCGAGAAGCTGCGCTCGCCGTACGACTGGTCCTCGGGCTCGCGGGTGACAGTCGCCCCGGCGCTGCGTGCCCGTGCACACAGGGCATCGACGTCGTCGACCTCGACGTGCAGCTGAACCGTGGTCCCACCCAGGCGAGCTGGTCCGCGGTAGCTGGGGCCGGGGTCGCCGAGCATGATGGCACCGTCGCCGAGCCGCATCTCCGCGTGGCTGACGTAGCCGGCGGGATCGTCGTAGCGCAGGGTCTCGGTGAAGTCGAAGGCGCGGGCCAGGAACTCCAGCGCGGCGGCCACATCCTCATAGAGCAGGCACGGGGTCACAGTCATGATCTGCCGTCCTCGTTGAGTTGTTGTGCGGTTCCATTCGGAGTGAGCGCCGAGATGGCGCAGCGCCAGCCGTCGGTTCGGCGTACGAAGACGTCGGTCACCCACTCGTCTGCGGCGAACGGCTCGTTTCGCCACGTTCCGTGGTTGGTGCCACGGGCCAAGACTATGGCGGCGTCGCCGTGCACGCTGGCCCGGAGGACTTCGAAAGTCATGTCGGAGTGGGTCAGGTCTCCTGACTCGACCATCGAGAGGAAAGGCGCTCGCTCTTCCGGGCCACCCGTGCCGACGAGGACCCAGTCGGGCTCGGCGAAGGACCCGATCCGCTCCGCGTCGTTGGCCACAATGGCCTCGGCCCACTGGTCGAGCAGGGTCTGGAACGTCTCGAGATCATCAGTGTCCATGACGCTCAGCATTCCGCGACCGCCAGGTCGCGTCTTGAAGAATTGGGAGATTCCCGAGGACTTTGGCAGATGCCGGGCCACCACGCAGTCGCTACCGTCGGGAGCACCCGACTGGAGGCACATGAACCGGCAGTACCCCCCTTCACCGCTGCAGTGGACCGCGCTGCTCGTCGCACTGCTGTGCGCGCTGGCCGGCTGCTCACTGTCGAACGGCGACACCAGTTCGCCGCCGTCCTCAACGGGTGCCGAAACGCCGAGCGCCCCTCCGGTTCCGCTGAAGTACGTCGCGCTGGGCGACTCCTTCGTCTCGGCTCCGCTCGTGCCGGTCACCGACGTGGCCAACGGGTGCTTCCGTTCCACGGGCAACTACCCGTCACTGGCGGCGCGCGAGCTCGGTGCCGAGCTCGAGGACCGCAGCTGCGGTGGGGCGAGGATCATCCACCTGCGCAAGAGCGAGTTCCCCGACGTACCCCCTCAGCTCACTGCCGTGAATCCAGGTGTGGACGTCGTGACGATCGGGATCGGCGGCAATGACGAGGACGTCTTCGACGGGCTGACCAAGCGGTGCCCCGCGCTGCGCTCCAGGAACCCCAAGGGCGCGCCCTGCGAGGCCGCCATGAGCTCCCGCGGTGACGTCTTGCTCAAGGCCCTGGAGCGCACCCGCCAGCGGCTGACGACCGCCCTCCGCGAAGTACGCAAGCGGGCACCGGAGGCCAAGGTTCTCGTCGTCGGCTATCCGCAGATCGTGTCCGCCGACAACGCCTGCGACCGGCTGCCACTGGCCCGGGGCGACTACGCGTACGCCGAGAAGGTCAACCTGGCTCTCACCGAGGCATTGCGCAGGGCCGCGGTGGCCACCGGGTCGACGTACGTCGATGTCTGGAAGGCAAGCCAGGGCCACGACGTGTGCTCCGACGACCCCTGGTTCAACGGCTCGGTCAACGACCAGAAGCGGGCGGCCGCCTACCACCCGTACGCCGAGGAACAGGCTGCCGTCGCGGACCTCGTCGTCGCGGCGGTCACGTCTTCGAAATGATCTGTGCCCAGCTGACCTGCGTCAGGCCGATCCCGTCTCCAGCAGGGCCTTGAATCCGCCTTCGTCGAGGATGGGTACGCCGAGCTGCTCGGCCTTCTCCGCCTTCGAGCCGGGGCTGTCCCCCACCACGACGTAGTCGGTGTTTTTGGACACGCTGGAGGAGGCCTTGCCCCCGCGCGCCAGGATCGCCTCCTTCGCGCCGTCGCGGCTGAAGTCGACCAGCGAGCCGGTCACGACCACCGTCTTGCCCTCGAGGGTCCGCGGTGTGGACGCGTCGCGCTGGTCGGCCATGGTGACACCCGCCTTGGCCCACTTGTCGACGATCGCACGGTGCCAGTCGACGGCGAACCACGCCACGACGGCCTCGGCGATGGTGGGTCCGACCTGCTCGGCCGACGCGATCTGCTGTTCGGAGGCTGCCCGGATCGCGTCCATCGAGCCGAACTCGGTGGCCAGCGCCCTCGCGGCGGTGGGGCCGACATGACGGATCGAGAGCGCGACCAGCACTCGCCAGAGCGGCGCCTCCCTGGCTGTGCCGAGGTTGTCGACGAGTCGATGTCCGTTGGCCGAGAGCACGGGCTGGTCACCCTCACCCTTCTTGGGCGCCCGGGTGAACAGCGGCGCCTGTCGCACCTTGTCGGCGTCGAGGTCGAAGACATCACCTTCGTCCTCGATCACACCGGCCGTGAGCAGGGCATAGGCGGCCTCGGAACCTAGCCCCTCGATGTCGAACGCGCCCCGGCCGGCAACGTGGAAGATGCGCTCCAGGAGCTGCGCGGGGCAGCTGCGGTGGTTGGGACAGCGCAGATCCTTGTCGCCCTCCTTCTCCTGCACCAGCGTGGTGCCGCAGGACTCGCACTCGGTCGGCATCACCCACTCCGCCAGGCCGTCGGGTCGCAGGCCGAGCACCGGCCCGAGGATCTCCGGGATCACGTCGCCGGCCTTGCGCAGGATCACGGTGTCGCCGGGACGCACGTCCTTGCGCTTGACCTCGTGGGCGTTGTGCAGCGTCGCGCGCTCAACCGTCGAACCGGCCACCTTGGTCGGCTCCATCACGCCGTAGGGCGTGACGCGTCCGGTGCGGCCGGTGTTCGTGCGGATCTCGAGGAGTCGCGCGTTGACCTCCTCGGGCGGGTACTTGTAGGCGATCGCCCACCGAGGTGCCCGGCTGGTCGAGCCCAATCGTCGTTGCAGGCTGACGTCGTCGACCTTGACCACCACGCCGTCGATCTCGTGATCCACGTCGTGCCGGTGCTCGCCGTAGTGCTCGACGAACTCCTCGACCGGCTTCAGCCCCTGGACCACCCTCACCCGGTCGCTGGTGGGCAGGCCCCAGGCCTTGAGCGCGGCGTACGCCTGCGACTGGGCCTTCGGCTCGAAGCCCTTGCGAGCGCCGATGCCGTGGCACACCATCCCGAGCGCGCGGGTCGCGGTGACCTTCGGGTCCTTCTGGCGCAGGGAGCCGGCCGCTGCGTTGCGCGGGTTGGCGAACATCGGCTTGCCGGCGTCGACCATTGCCTCGTTGAGCCGCTCGAAGGCCTCGACCGGGAGGAACACCTCGCCGCGCGCCTCGAGCAGGTCCGGGACCGGGAACTCTTTGGTGGCGGTCAGTCGGTGCGGGATCGACTCGATCGTCTTGACGTTGGGCGTCACGTCCTCACCTGTGCGCCCGTCGCCACGGGTGAGCGCCCGGACCAGCCGGCCCTTCTCGTAGAGCAGGTTGATCGCGAGCCCGTCCACCTTCAGCTCGCAGAGGTACGCCGGGTCGCTGACCCCGTCCCGGCCCAGCCGAGCGGCCCAGGTCTCGAGCTCCTCGTAGGAGAACGCGTTGTCGAGGCTCTCCATCCGCTCGAGATGGTCGACCGGGGTGAACTCGGTCGAGACCGCGCCCCCGACCTTCTGCGTCGGCGAGTCGGGAGTGCGAAGGTCCGGCACCTCCTCCTCTAGCGCCTCGAGCCGACGCATCTTGAGGTCGAACTCGGCGTCGGAGAGGGTCGGGTCGTCCCTGACGTAGTAGCGCCAGCGCGCCTCCTCGACCTCCTCGGCCAGGATGCGGTGCTCCTGCCGCTTGTCGGCCACGGGGTCCTGCGCGGCGGTGTTGTCGCTCGATGTCTGCTGGTCCGTCACGGGCTCCATCCTGCCGTGTCGTGCCGACAAACGGTGGGCGCAGGGCGGGCGGGCGCCGTCGCGACCAGCCCCACCCAACTCCACAATTGTTGGGTTCGGACGTCCAGAAGGGCGTGGACGACGTCGCAATCCAACATTTGTTGGAGGACCCAGCACCCCGGTGACCCATCCGGATGCAGGATGAGTCCGAACCACCGCAGACACGATGGGAATGCCGCATGCCAAGTCCTCGCCTGACCCGGCGCGAGCCCGCGGGCCAGACGCGCGGCATCGTGCTGATGCTGCACGGCGGAGCCAAGGCCGGGTTGCAACCGGTTGGTGGCCGCAGTACCTCGCTGCGACGTACGACCGCGATGCGCAACAGCCTCGAACGCCGGGTGCTCGGCGAGGAACTGTCCCTGTGGCTGCTGCGCTTCGGGGTCCGCGGGTGGAACGCCGGCCTCGGACCCGAGCCCTCCCCGGTACCGGACGCCCGGTGGGCGCTGGACCTGGCCACCGAGGAGCACCCCGGGGTCCCCGTGGTCCTGCTCGGCCACTCCATGGGCGCGCGCACCGCGGTGCACGTGGCCGACCACCCCAGCGTCGTGGGCGTCGTCGCCCTGGCGCCCTGGTTCGAGGCGTCCGACCCCGTCCGCAAGCTCGCCGGGCGGCACTTCATCGCGGGTCACGGCAGCCGCGACAAGATCACGCTCGCACGAGCGACCCGGGCGTACGTCGACCAGGCGCGCGGCGTCGCCGCATCGGCCGAGTTCGTGGACATGGGACGGCTGGGGCATTACCTGCTGCGTCGCCCGGGGGACTGGAACGAGTTCGCCCTGCAGTCGACGTTGAAGATCTTCGAACGCGTCGCGGGTGCAGCGAACCGTGGCCCCGACGAGGCTGGAGGACTGGCAGGGGACCCGGCATCGGACAGGGCGGGGGACGGCTTCTCCGGGTCCACCTCGGCGTGACCTCGCACACGCGTGGAATGCCATGCCACTCGTGACGGTTGACGCAGGCAATGTCTCCCGCCATCACCGCTGACGCGCGCCGCGTCCCGATCCTGGTCGGCCTGCTCTTCGGGCTGGCCGGTCTGGGCAGCTCCTCGGCGGCCATTGCACTCCCGGTGATGGGCGCCGACCTCGACGTGAGCACCGGTGTGGGCGCTTGGGCGATCAGCCTCTACGTACTGATGCTCGCGGTCGCGACCGCGATCTACGGCCGGATCTCCGACCTGGTCGGCATCCGCCTGCCCCTGGTCGTCGGCGTCACGTTGATGACCATCGGCGCGCTCGCCGGGGCACTGGCTCCGAACTTCGGCACGCTGCTGGTGGCCCGGATACTGCAGGGCGCCGGAGCCGCCGCCGTACCCACCCTCGGCGTCGCCCTCGTCAGCACTCGCTTCGTCGGTGCCGCCAAGGGTGCGGCCCTCGGGCGCGTGGCCGGAATGGCCGCAGCCGTGAGCTGCCTGGGCCCACTCGCCGGAGGCGTGGTCGAGGGCTTGCTCGGCTGGCGGGTGGTGATCGCACTTCCGATGCTCGGGATCCTGCTGCTTCCGCTGATGTGGCGCTCGATCCCGACCGAGGGCAGCGGTGCCCGCCTCGACCTGTTCGGGGCAGCACTCGTCGCGGCGACTGCCGCCGGCGTCGTGCTGCTGGTGCAGTCGCCATCGACGGGATCCACCGTGGCCGTCGTCGGCGGGGTGCTGGCAGTGCTCGGCGTACCCGCGGTCGCTGCGTGGATTCGCCGCCGCCCGCACGGCTTCCTTCCGGTCTCCGTGATCCACAACGCTGCGGTCATCCGCAGCGCGCTCGCGGCCGCTGCCGTGCCCGCCGCGTGGTTCGCCCTCCTCATCGCCGTTCCAGCCGTGCTGGTAGGGGTGGGCTGGGAGCCGTGGCAGGTCGGGGTGGCGCTGGTGCCCAGCGCCGTGACCGGCCTGCTGACCCCCCGCTTCGCGGGCCCGCTCCTGAGCCGTGTCGGCCCGACCAGGTCGCTGGGCCTCGCCGCGCTGATCTCTGCGACAGCGCTCGGGCTGGCCGCGCTCGGTGCCTATGCCACGTCGGCGACGCTGCTGGTGACAGCTGTGGTCGGGGTGACCTTGGCCTTCGGCCTCGGACAGCCGGCCCTGATGGAGGCTGTCGGCGACGCGGTCAGCGAGGACGTACGCGGTGTGGCCCTCGGCGTCGCGACCTTGTTCTTCCTGGTGGGCGGAGGCATCGGCTCGGCCGTCGTGGGCGGTTTCGGTGAGGTCCTCGGCATGCCGTACGCACTGTTGCTGCTCGCCGCGCTGCCGCTGGCCGGCATCGCGGCCCTCTACCCGCAGCTGGCCTCGCCACCGCACCCGGACGAGCTCGAGCTCGTCGACTGACAGTCGGCGTGGGGTGTCTCATGTCACCCCACGGCAACGAAACCTGCAACATGACGACTACGTCGTAATACTGGACGCACATCTTCTACCCCGCGGGAAACATGTCACAGGAAAAAGACGACCGAACACTCGGACTCTCCCCTGCCCAGGTCGCCGGTAGCGCTCTGGCAGCGGTGTCCGGTGCTCTGCTCGCGTCCTTCGCGGGTACGACGGGCACCATCATCGGCACCGCGATCGGTAGCGTCGTCGCCACGGTTGGTGCGGCGATCTACACCGCATCGCTGAAGCGCACCAGCGACGCCGTACGTCGCACGGCGGCTCAGGTCCGCCAGACCGCACTCGTCAGCGGCCCGCTGCCGCGCACCGTGGCCCAGGGCCCTCTGCGCGGGCTGAAGGACCGTGGCACCAAGAGCGGGCCCGGGGGCGAACCGGACAGTAGGCCCGAGAACGAGCCCCAGAACCAGCACCAGAACGGGCCCCAGAACGGGCCGCAGAGCGAGCCCGACACCCGAACCGGGGACGAAGGTGCGAAGACGAGGCGATCCCTGCCGTGGGGGAAGACCCTGTTGGCCGCCGCGGCGGTGACCGTGATCGCCCTCGGTGGGATCACCACCTTCGAGGCTGTCACCGGGCGGACCATCGCCTCGATCATCGGTGGCGACGACTCCCAAGGGACCTCGGTCGGCCACTTCGTCGGTTCCGACAACAGGGCGAAGAAGGACCCCGAGCCCAAGGACAAGGCACCCGTCGACAAGCCGACCCAGACACCGGAGCCCGGCACGGGAACGACCGACGTACCCGATCCGGAGGTCCCCGAGGTCACGCCGAGCGTCCCGCCGGTGGATCCCTCGGACGGCGCGTCGGTCAATCCCGAAGACCCGGAAGGCGCCCCGGAAGGCGGCCCGGCAGCCGACCCGGACGCGGACGCAGGCGCCGTGCCGAACCCCGAGTCGCCCTGACCCCCTCACGGCCCTTCGCGACCTTCGCGACTTGTCAGTGGTCCCTGAAAAAATCCTGGAGAAGTGGGAATGGATTGCCCGATCTCCGGGTTCCGCCTATGATCACGATGAAACGAAACGGTTTCGTTTCATCCAACTGACGGACGCGAGGAGAAACGTGGCCAAGCTGACCGCCCGACCCCGCGTCGAAGGCGCTCGCGAGGACGAGATCCTCGACGCCACTCTCGACCTGCTCCTCGAGGTCGGCTACGACCGGCTGACGATGGACGCCGTCGCAACGCGCTCACGTTCCAGCAAGGCGACGCTCTACCGCCGCTGGGATGGCAAGCCGAGCCTCGTGGTGGACGCGATGGTGCGGGCCAAGAACGCACCAAGCGTCGAGGAGCACGACACCGGCTCGCTGCGCGGTGACCTGGTCAGCACGTTCTGCGGTGCTCACGGGATGACTCGAGAAGCCACCGGCCTGCTCGGCGCCGTGCTCACCGCCGCGGCCAGCGACCCTGAGTTCGCGGCCAGGTTCCGTGAGGAGTTCATCGCGCCGAAGCTGCTCGTCTCACGATCGCTGTACCAGCGCGCGATCGAGCGTGGCGAGATCGCCGCCAGCGTCGATGTCGACATCATCGCCCCGGCTCTCGCCGGGATCCTGCTCCACCGTTCCTTCGTGCTCGGCTTGGTCCCCGATGACGCCACCGTCGAGCGCGTCATCGACCACGTGATCCTCCCCGCCGTTGGGCAACCCGCGGCCCCCATCCGCACACCGAACAAGAAGAAAGCCAGGACGTCATGACCGACACCACGCAGATCAGGCCAACACCTGGGGAGACGACGTCCGACGGGAAGTCCCGCCTCGGCTGGGCGCTGGTCCTCATCTCCATCGCGCAGCTGATGGTGGTGCTCGACGCCACCATCGCCAACATCGCGCTCCCCTACATCAAGGCAGATCTCGGGTTCACCGACTCCAACCTGACCTGGGTCGTCACCGGTTACGCCCTGGCCTTCGGCGGCCTGCTGCTCCTGGGTGGGCGACTCGCCGACCTCTACGGCCGACGCAGGATCTTCATGGCCGGCCTGGTCATCTTCGCGGTCGCCTCATTCCTCGGTGGCATCGCTGGCAACGAGGCCATCCTGCTCGCCGCTCGTGGCCTCCAGGGCCTGGGCGCGGCGCTCGCCTCCCCGGCGGCTCTGGCGCTGATCACCACGACCTTCCCCGCCGGCCCCGCGCGCAACCGCGCCTTCGCTGTGTACGCCGCCATGTCCGGCGCGGGAGCGGCCGTCGGCCTGATCCTCGGTGGCTGGCTCACCGGCTCGAGCCTGGACATCTTGGGCATGGACATCCACGGGTGGCGGCTGACGTTCCTGATCAACGTGCCGATCGGCGTGGTCTCCGCGATGCTCGCACCTCGCGTGTTCGCGGAGTCGGAGTCGCACCCCGGTGAGCTCGACGTCCCCGGTGCGCTGACCGGAACCTTCGGCCTGCTCAGTCTCGTCTACGGCCTGTCCCGGGCAGCTCAGGAGGGCTGGAGCGACACGGTGACGATCGTCAGCCTGGTGGCCGGCGTGGCACTTCTCGCCCTGTTCGGCTACATCGAGTCCCGCGCCGAGCACCCGCTGCTGCCGTTCCGCATCTTCGCGAACCGCACCCGAGCCGCGAGCTTCGTGGCAATGATGCTGATGCCTGCGGCGATGTTCTCGATGTTCTTCTACCTGAGCCTCTACATCCAGAACGTGATGGGCTACAGCCCGCTCCAGGCCGGCTTCGCCTTCCTCCCGTTCTCGGCAGGCATCGTCGTCGCAGCGGGCTTGGCGTCCAACCTGATCAACCGGGTCGACCCTCGCTACCTCGCCGGGGTGGGCACCCTGATGGCAGCCTTCGCGCTGTTCGGCTTCTCGCGCCTGCCCTACGACACGACGTTCCCAGTCACCGACGTGACCGGCAGCTACGTCACCGACGTCCTGCCGTTCATCGTCTTGATGTCCCTGGGCATGGGCTTCGTCTTCGTGCCGCTGACCCTCACGGCGGTGCACCACGTGAAGGCCGCCGACTCCGGCATCGGGTCCGGCGTACTGAACACCATGCAGCAGGTCGGAGGTGCGCTCGGTCTCGCGACCCTGGCCACCGTGGCGACCCACGTGTGGAGCGGCACCGGCGAGCGACTCACGGAGGCTGCTGCGAAGGCCGCCGCTCTCGCTCCTCCTGGTCAGACGCCATCGGCCGAGCAGGTCCGGTCGATGCAGGAGATCGCCCAGAACCAGGTCTTCACCAACGGTGCGACCACGGCGTTCCTGTTCGGCACCGGCATGATGCTGGTCGCCTCGCTGGTGGTGTGGCTGTTCCTTGACGTGAAGCACGCCGAGCTGGCTACCGACGGGCCTCCGGTCGTCTGACGGTTTCACTGGGTCCCCAGTGAAGCCGCCACCTCCCCCCGCGTTGCGATGCGGGGGGAGTGGCTGTTTCGCACGGGGAGGGCGTACGCCGGCTCAGCCGGCCAGGGCCTCGCTGATCGCGTCCACGAACGCGGGCAGGTCGTCCGGGTTGCGGCTGGTGATGAGCTTGCCGTCCACAACGACCTCCTCGTCCACCCAGGTCGCGCCGGCGTTCTTCAGGTCCAGCGAGAGGCTGTGGTAGCTGGTCAGCTTCCGGCCCTCGGCGAGCCCGGCGTTCACCAGCAGCCACGGGCCGTGACAGATGGCCGCGAGCACCTTGTCTGTCTCGTGCGCCTCGCGCACGATCTGCTGGGCGTCCTCGTCGATGCGGATGCGGTCGGCATTCACCGTGCCGCCGGGCACCACCACGGCGTCGACAGTCGAGACGTCGAGGTCGCCGAACGTGCCGTCGACGTCGACCTTCTGCGTCGGGGTGGTGTCACCCTCGACGGCCTGGATGGGGTCGGTGCCCGTGGAGTACACCTTCACCTCGGCGCCGGCCTTCGTCAGCTCGTCACGCGGCGTCAGCAGCTCGGACTCCTCGAAGTTGTCAGTGGCGATGATGGCAACCTTCTTGCCGTTCAGGTCGGTCATGACATTCCCTTCTCGTCGCGTACCCCCGTCGTACCCGATGTCCCAAGCGACAAGCGTCCCGGGGTCTACGACGCCTGGATTCGCGTCAGCCGAGCTCCGCGGCGGCTTCGCGCAGGACGCGAAGCACCCCCTGGGCGTACGCCGGACTCGCGCCGGCCAGCCCGCACGAAGGCGTGAAGACCAGCTGGCCGGCAACCTCCTCGGGGTCGAACCCCAGCATGTCCAGCAGCCGGAGCACCCGCTCGAGCGGCGCCTTGGCGGAGGGAACCGCCTCCCCTGTCGAGGGCACCACACCCAGGAACACCTGGGCCTTCTCGTCCAGAGCGATCGCGAGCTCCTCGTAGGAGCCCGCTGCGAGCGCGGCGAGGTCGACCGAGACTCCCCCGGCACCCGATCGACGCAGCAGGGCGATCGGTACCTCGGCGGCGCAGCAGTGCACGACCGTGGCATGGTCCCCGGCCGCGCCGAGGACCCACTCCAACGCGTCCTGGGCGAGGGGTGGGGTCACCGAGCGATGCCGGTTGAACCCGGACGCCGTCGGCACCTGACCGCCGAGCACGAACGGCAGGGCCGGCTCGTCCAGCTGCAGCACCAGCTCGGCCCGCGGAACACGTCGCTGCACGTCCGCCAAGTGCACCCGCACACCCTCGGCCAGTGCCTGGGCAAGGTCCCGGCGGGCGCCGAAGTCGGAGAGCAGCTTGTCACCGCGAGGTTTCTCGATCGTCGCGGCGAGCGTCCACGGCCCTGCGACCTGCACCTTGAACCGGCCGTCGTAGCCGTCGAGCTGCTCCTCGAGCGCGTCGAGGTCCTGCGCCAGCAGCGATCGCGCACGCCGGTGGTCGATCCCCGGCGCGTCGGTGAGCCTCCAGCCTGCCGGTTGCAGGTCGAATCCCAGCTCGCCGACGATCGCGACGGCCCGGCCCGTCAGGTCCGCGATCGGACCTCGAGCAGGGAGCTCGGGAAGGTATGGCAGGTCAGGCAGCTCCTCGACCACGAGCCGGACCGACGCGACGAACTCCTCACCGGGCATCGAGCCGATGCCGGTGGCTGCGCTCACCTGTGCTCTCCAGCGGCGACCGAACCCCACAAATGTTGGACTGGAACGTCGAGGGGAGCCATCTGGACGTCACGATCCAACAAATGTGGAGGTGGGGCGTACGACGGGCTCAGCGGCACGTCACGATCCAACAAATGTGGGGGCGGGGCGTACGACGGGCTCAGCGGCACGTCACGATCCAACAAATGTGGGGGCGGGGCGTACGACGGGCTCAGATGCACGTCACGATCCAACAAATGTGGGGGCGGGGCGTACGACGGGCTCAGAGGCACGTCACGATCCAACAAATGTGGAGGTGGGGCGTACGACGGGCTCAGCGGCACGTCACGATCCAACATTTGTGGAGGCCCGGCGCGTGGCCGAGATCGTGGCCGAGCCGACAACCCGCGAGCCGTCGTACACCACAACCGCCTGGCCGGGCGCGATCCCGGAGGCCGGGTCGAGCAGGTCGACCACGACAGCGTCGTCCGTTGCTGTCACGATCGCGCGGTGCTCGTCGCCGTGGGCGCGCAGCTGCACCGTGCACTCCAGCCGTACGCCGGACGAGAGCGCTGTCCCGCACCAGCGCGGCCGGATCGCCTCGAGCCCGTCAACGGACAGAGCCGACCGCGGGCCGACCGTGACCGTGCCCGAGACCGGCTCGATGTCGAGGACATAGCGCGGCTGGCCGTCGGCGGCCGGGGTCCCGAGGCGCAACCCGCGGCGCTGGCCGATCGTGTACCGCCACGACCCCTCGTGCGACCCGAGCACCTCACCGTCGGCGTCGACGATGGCGCCTGCCCGGTTGACGTCCCCGTTCTGACTGGAGAGCTTGTCGGAGAGCCAGCCGCCGGTGTCGCCGTCGCTGATGAAGCAGATGTCATGACTGTCCGGCTTGTCGGCAACTGCCAGCCCGCGACGCGACGCCTCCTCACGGATGACCGGCTTCGGGGTGTCCCCGAGCGGGAACATCGAGTGCGCGAGCTGGTCCTGGGTGAGTACGCCGAGCACGTAGGACTGGTCCTTGGACATGTCCTCCGCGCGATGCATCTCGATCAGCCCGTCGGGTCCGGTGCGCAGCTGCGCGTAGTGACCGGTGGCGACCGCGTCGAACCCGAGCCCCATGGCGCGGTCGAGTACCGCTGCGAACTTGATCTTCTCGTTGCAGCGCAGACATGGGTTCGGCGTGCGGCCCTCGGCGTACTCGCTCAGGAAGTCCTCGACCACGTCCTCGTGGAAGCGCTCGCTCATGTCCCAGACGTAGAACGGGATCCCGATGACGTCGGCCGCCCGACGCGCGTCGTTGGCGTCCTCGATGGTGCAGCACCCTCGCGCACCGGTCCGGTAGGACTTGGGGTTCCGCGAGAGCGCCAGATGGATGCCGGTGACGTCGTGACCCTGCTCCGCGGCGCGCGCCGCGGCCACTGCCGAGTCGACGCCGCCCGACATCGCTGCCAGGACGCGCATTAGGCCATGCCTCCCCATCCTCGTCCGTCGCGAGCGGCGTCCCGGGGAGTGCTCGTTTGTCGGGGTCCCTGCGGAATCGTGGAGCGCCAGCGGAGCGCCCTGCCCGATCGAGGGGGCGTGGGGTGAGGTGCGGAGGAGGGAGGCGATGCGCCAGCATCGACGACTGACGACAACGCCGCGAGGTGCCCCTGGGGCGCCGCGCAGCAGGACATGGGATGGGGAGACATGGCCTTAACGCACCGGTCTCGCGGCGAGCGCGGCGGTACGCGCACGGTCGACGACCGGCGCGATGGCCTCGACGAGCGCGTCCACGTCGGACTGCGACGAGGTGTGGCCCAGGGAGAACCGCAGCGAGGACCGGGCGAACTCCTCGGAGGAACCCATCGCCAGGAGAACGTGCGAGGCCTGCGGCACGCCGGCGTCACATGCCGACCCTGTCGAGCACTCGATGCCACGTGCGTCGAGCAGCATCAGCAGGGAGTCGCCCTCGCATCCGGGGAACTCGAGGTGAGCGTTGCCGGGCAACCGGTGAGCGAGGCCCGGCTCGTGGTCGCCGTTGTAGATCGCGTCAGGCACCTGATGCAGTACGCCGGACACGAGCGCGTCACGCAGACCGGCCAGTCGCTCCGCGAGCTCGGCCTGCCGGGCGACGGCCGTCTCGCAGGCAACGGCGAACCCGGCAATTGCCGGAGGGTCGATCGTGCCGGAGCGGATGTCGCGCTCCTGACCACCACCGTGCAGCAGAGCGGTCGGCTGGAGCTCCCGACGCACGAGCAGCGCACCGACGCCGTAGGGGCCACCAGCCTTGTGGCCGGTCACCGTCATCGCGTCGACCCCGGACTCAGCGAAGTCGAGAGGCAGCTGTCCGAGCGCCTGCACCGCATCGGTGTGCACAGGGATGCCATGAGCGTGGGCGATCTCGACGACCTCGCGGACCGGCTGCACCGTGCCCACCTCGTTGTTGGCCCACATGACCGTCACCAGTGCCACGCTCTGGGGGTCCGACTCGACGGCCGCACGGAACGCGTCGATGTCGAGGCGGCCGAGGCGGTCGACGTCGACCAGCTCGACCTTGGCACCCTCGCTGGCCAGCCACATCAGCGGGTCGAGGACGGCGTGGTGTTCGACCGGCGTACTCAGGATGCGCACCCGCCTGGGGTCCTCCGCGCGCCGCGCCCAGAAGATGCCCTTGATCGCGAGGTTGTCCGACTCCGTCCCGCCGGAGGTGAACACCACCTCGATCGGGCGACAGCTCAGCGCGCGCGCCATCGCCTCGCGGGACTCCTCCACGAGCCTCCGGGCGGCGCGGCCAGAGGCGTGCAGCGAGGACGCGTTGCCGACCCGGCCCAGCTGAGCGGTCATCGCCGCTGCAGCTTCGGGGAGGATCGGCGTGGTCGCCGCGTGGTCGAGATAGACGGTCATCGCCTGCCAAGACTACGGCGTCATCGGTCAGCAGCTCTGGTCGCCAGCTCGCGTTGGACACAGTGCGTGGTACGAATCACACTCGCGGCAGATGAAAGGAGACCGGTCACGTGATCACCGTCGACCCGGACGCCGCCGAGCCGCCGTACGAGCAGGTGCGCGAGCAGGTCCGCGCGCAGGTTCTGGCGGGCGAGCTGAAGCCGGGCACCAAGCTGCCGACCGTACGCCGCCTGGCCGGTGACCTGGACCTGGCGACCAACACGGTCGCCCGGGCCTACCGAGAGCTGGAAGCGCTCGGGGTGATCGAGACCCGCGGCCGGGCGGGCAGCGTGGTCACCGGTGGCGGTGTCGACCGCGCGGCCCGGGAGGCAGCACACGAGTACGTTGCACGACTTCGCTCGCTAGGCGTCGAGCTGGATGAGGCGTTGACGCTGGTCCGCACGGTCTTCGACCGCACCTGAAGCGTTTGTTGCCTGCATCAGCCGACGACGAGCCTCGCGACGAGGGCATCGTGGTCGGTGTCAGGCACCGAGTGCACGCTCGTCGAGATCGCTGAGAACTCCTCGCTCAGCAGCACACGGTCGATCGCCATCAGGCGCACCGGCAGGGGCACACCCACGATCTTCCGGTAGCCGGGCTTGGGCCAGGTGGGCTGCCAGCCAGAGTTCGCCTCGACGGCTGCGTCGTGCAGACCGGCGTCCAGGAGCTCGCGCATCCGGCCGTGGTCCAGGGTGGCGTTGAAGTCGCCCATCACGATGTGCGGGCCGGTCACCTCACGCGTGTCGGCTACGAGCAGCCCGAAGTCGTGGCGCCACAGCGCGTTGCTGTTCAACGGCTGGGTGGTGTGCACAGCGGTCAGCCAGAACGGCGTCGGGGCCTCGACGCGCATCCGGTGGGTGCCGGTCGCGATATCGAGCCGCCGCTCTCCGCTTAGCGGGTAGGCGGACAGCGCCACCGTCCCCTCGACGCTCCAGAGCGGGGTCCCGCCCTGGTGCGGCCACCGGCTCTCGGGGCCACCGATCCCGTTCGCGGCGAGCGCCTGTACCGCGCTTGGGGTGGCCTCGGAGAGGACGATGACGTCGGGGTCCGCACGCTCGACCAAGCGTTTCGTGGCCGCGATGTCGGCGCCTCCGAAGTGCATGTTGAACCCGAGCACGGTCAGGTCCGGGTCTCCTCCCGCGTGTTCCCCGACGTACGACGGCGCCAGCCACGCTGCGTGCAGCCCGACCCCCAACAGCGACAGCACTGCCGCCACTGTGACCAGCCTCCGGGAGAGGCCGGAGGCACGGCGTCGCAGGAGCAGCAGCACGACCAGCGCCAGGAGGTAGCCGAAGATCGCCCACGGCCCGAACGAGGCAGCGAGGACCCAGAACTGGACGTCGGACCGCAGCGGAACCGACAGGCTGAGAACGACAGAGCCGGCCAAGACAACCAGGGCGATCAGGGCGATCAGCGCCCCGGCGTACCTGGCCGGCCTCATCGTGACTGTGTCCGGACCGGTCCGGGTTCCTGGAACCGGCTCAGCCCTTCCGCTTGTTGATCTCCTCGGTGGCGGCCGGAAGGACGGTGTGCAGGTCGCCCACGACGCCGAAGTCGACGAGCTCGAAGATCGGGGCCTCCTCGTCCTTGTTCACGGCCACGATCGTCTTGGAGGTCTGCATGCCGGCGCGGTGCTGGATGGCGCCGGAGATGCCGTTGGCGACGTAGAGCTGTGGCGAGACCACCTTGCCGGTCTGGCCGATCTGGAAGGCGTGTGGCTTCCAGCCGGAGTCGACGGCGGCACGCGAGGCGCCGACGGCGGCACCGAGCGAGTCGGCAAAGTTCTCGACCTCGTCGAAGTTGCCGCCCGTGCCACGGCCACCGGCGACCACGATGGCGGCCTCGGTGAGCTCGGGGCGACCGGACGCTGCGCGGGGCTGTGCAGCCACGATCTTGGCCTTCTTCGCCGAGTCGGAGATCTTCGCTGTGAACTCCTCCTTGGCGGCCGCTCCCTCGGACTCCTCGGGAGCCGCGGAGTTGGGCTTGACCGTGATCACCGGCGTACCCCGGGTGATCTTGGCCTGGACGGTGTAGCTGCCCGCAAACACCGACTGCGTGGTCACCGGGCCGCCGTCGTCTCCAGCCTGCACGTCCACGGCGTCAGTGATCAGACCGGAGCCGAGCTTGATCGCGAGGCGGCCCGCGATCTCCTTGCCCTCGGCGTTGGACGGGATCAGGATCGCGGCCGGCTCACCCGCCTGCCCCGTGATCTGCTGGGCGATCTGCTGGAGCGCCTCGGCCTTCGGCGCCACCAGGTACCCCTTGATCTCGGCGTCGTCGACGACGTAGACCTTCTCGGCGCCGTACTTCTTCACCGCCGCGACCACCCCATCTGGGCCGTCGGCCTTGTCGGACGCGCCGATGAACACCGCGGACGGCTCACCGAGACGCTTGGCGATCGTGAGCAGCTCGTAGGTGGGCTTGCGGACCTTGCCGTCGACGTGATCGACGAGTACCAGAACTTCAGACATCGGTAGGAATCCTCCGGCTAGTCACAGAAAAGGGTCACAGAAAGGGGGGTCAGATGAACTTCTTGGACGCGAGGAACTCGACGAGCGCCTTGGCACCCGAACCGTCCTCGTCGGTGACGACCTCGCCCTGGGTACGTGGCGGACGCTGCTCGGTGTCCTCGACCGCCGTCCACGCAGCATCCAGGCCGACCTCGCCGGCGTCGACGCCGATGTCGCTCAGTGACCAGGTCTCCAGCGGCTTCTTCTTCGCGGCCATGATGCCCTTGAACGAGGGGTACCGCGCCTCACCGGACTGGTCGGTCACCGAGAGCACGAGCGGCGCGGTCGCGCCGATGACCTCGGTGGAGGTGTCCCCGTCGCGCTTGATCCGGAATTCCTTGCCCTGGCTCTCGATCACCGAACCCAGCGTGACCTGCGGAAGGTCGAGCCGCTCGGCGAGCATCGCGGGGATCACGCTGCCCGTGGCATCCGTCGAGGACATCCCGCAGAGCACCACGTCAACTGGCGACTCCTCGCCGATCTTCCTGATGGCAGCCGCCAGCACCTGTGACGTGGCCAGGTAGTCGGAGCCGGCAATCGCGTCGTCGACGACGTGGACTGCCTTGTCGGCGCCCATCTGCAGCGACTTCTTGATCGCCTCTGACGCGGCCTCGGGACCCACAGTCAGCGCGGTGACGGTGGTCTCCTCTTCTGGGTTCTTCTCCTTGAGCTGCAGCGCCTGCTCGACGGCGTACTCGTCGAGCTCCGACAGCAGGCCCGGGACACCGACGCGGTCCACGGTGTGGTCGGACTCGAAGTGCCGATCGGCGGTCGCGTCGGGGACGTACTTCACACAGATGACAATGTTCATGAATCACACGGCCCTGGGCGGGCCCCTCCTGAACTAGGGACGGATGCGGCGTTTCCCACGATGCTGCGCGAACTGGCGCACCCCGCGGGGCCTCCGGTTGAGGCTACCGCCGAGTTGGGCGGTCAGATATACCGGGCGTGGGTGGGTTCAGTCACAGCGTTCGTCCCGCGCCTGGGGCCCGGATGAATGCCCCGACCCAGCTCAGCGCGAGCTCTTGGGTTCGATCGCGTTGGCCAGCACGCGGCCGATGACCAGGTAGACGATCGCCGCGATTCCCCAGTTGAGCAAGGCATTCTTCGACGCCGCGTTCTTTCCCGTGAAGCTGAAGATGCCGTCGTCACGGCTGAAAGGTCCCGAGACGGCGTCCGCCACGTTGGTGATCAGCTCCACGATGGAGTTCTGCTCGTTGATGTTGTTCCGCAGTACGACGATGAGTGCCCCGAGTGCCAGGATCGCGGCCAACACTCCGAACACGATGCGTACGACGCGGGCGGCCTTGATCCGCACCGTGGCCTGGGCGGCACCGAAGCGCGCGTTGCGATCGCCCTTGGAATCGTCGGTGTTGACCTTCGGCGACACATGCACTCCCGGTGTACGAGCGAGACGTGAGGGTCAGCGACCCTCGAAGCTGGCCTTTCCCGGCCCATTCTGGATGAAGGATTCGATTCCCGTCGTGCGATCTTGCGTGGCGAACATGGCGGCGAACTGCTGGCGCTCGATCTCCAGGCCGGTGTCGAGGTCGACCTCGAGCCCCCGATCGATGGTCTCCTTCGCCGCGCGCAGGGCCATTGTCGCCGCGCCGACGAACTGCCCGGCCCACGCGACGGCCTCGTCGTAGACCCGGTCGGCGGGCACCACCTTGTCCACCAGACCGATCTGCAGCGCCTCCTCGGCCTGGACGAACCGGCCGGTGAAGACGATGTCCTTCGCCCGGCTGGGGCCGACGAGCCGGGTCAGGCGCTGGGTGCCACCAGCCCCCGGGATGATGCCGAGCAGGAGCTCCGGCTGCCCGAACGTCGCGTCGTCGGCGGCGATACGGATGTCGGCGCAGAGGGTCAGCTCACACCCACCTCCGAGCGCGTAGCCGTTCACGGCGGCGACCACGGGCTTCGGGATCCGGGCGACGGAGGTCAGCGCGGAGGTCAGCCCCGGGGAGAACTTGATCATGTCCGTGTAGGACATCTCGGCCATCTCCTTGACGTCGGCGCCCGCGGCGAACACCCGCTCGCCCCCGTAGAGCACGACCGCCTTGACGTCGTCGCGTTCGGTCGCCTCGCCTGCGGCGGCGCGGATCTCCTCTGACACCTGCGCGTTGAGCGCGTTCATCTTGGGCCGGTCGAGGCGAATGGTGCCCACCCCGTCGGCGACCTCGAGACGGACGAACTCACCCATGACTGCTCCTCTTTGCGATAGACGTCGGTCGGGACAACCTATCGGTGGAGTCCGGGGTCCTCCGGACGCGCGGGTCGGCGACCGCCATAATCGCCGGGTGACTCCAGGGACCTGGTCGGCGACGGACGAACGCGTCGCGGTGTGGCCGGGCCGCGCCTGGCCGCTGGGCGCCGCCTGGGGTGAGGAGTCGACGAACTTCGCGGTCTACGCGCCCGAGGCGACCGCATTGTGGGTCTGCCTGTACGACGACGAGGTCATCCCTGGACAACCGATCCCTGGAGAACCGGGCCCTGAACAACTGGGTGAGACGCGATTTGAGCTGACCGAGCGCACCCTGGGAATCTGGCACGGCGCCCTTCCCGGGATCGCGCGGGGACAGCGCTACGGCTTCCGGGCCGACGGTCCCTGGGATCCCGCCGCCGGGTTGCGGTTCAACCCGGCCAAGCTGCTGCTGGACCCCTACGCCCGCGCGGTGAGCGGAGAGTTCCGCTCAGATCCGCGCGTGTTCGGGCACGTGCGCACCGACGACGGCGAGGATCACCCGAGTCGGCGCGACGACCGCGACTCCGCGCCGTACGTCGCCAAGGGAGTCGTGGTCCACGACGAGTTCGACTGGGGCGACGAGCGTCCGTTGCTGCGGCGATGGCGCGACACAGTCATCTACGAGCTGCACGTCAAGGGGTTCACCAAGCTGCACGACCAGATCCCAGAAGAGCTCCGCGGCACCTACGCGGGTCTGGGTCACAGCGTCGTCACCGACTACCTGCGCGACCTCGGCGTCACGGCCGTGGAGCTGCTGCCGATTCACGAGTTCGTCTCCGAGCCGCATCTGGCCGAGCACGGGCTCAGCAACTACTGGGGCTACAACTCGATCGGCTACTTCGCGCCGCATGCGGCGTACTCCTCCTCCGGCGACCGTGGTCAGCAGGTCACCGAGTTCAAGCAGATGGTCAAGAACCTGCACGCGGCGGGTCTCGAGGTCATCCTCGACGTGGTCTACAACCACACGGCCGAGGCCGCCGCCATCGGTCCGACGCTGAGCTTCCGCGGGCTGGACGACCTGGGCTACTACCAGCGCGCCTACCCGGATCCCTCGGACCGGCACCAGCCGGACACCTACTGGGACATCACCGGGTGCGGAAACACCGTCAACGCCGGGAACCCTGCGGCGCTGCGGCTGATCCTGGACTCGTTGCGCTACTGGGTGACCGAGATGCACGTCGATGGCTTCCGGTTCGACCTGATGTCGGCGCTGACCCGCACCGGCCACGAGATCGACATGGGCGGACACCTGCTGACCACCATCGGGCAGGACCCCGTGCTACGGCACGTGAAGCTGATCGCGGAGCCGTGGGACGCCTCGATGAACGGCTACCGGGTGGGCGAGTTCCCGCCTCCCTGGGTGGAGTGGAACGACCAGTACCGCGACACGATGCGGGACTTCTGGCGCTCATCCAGCGACGGCGTACGCACGGTGGCGACGCGACTGGCGGGGTCCTCGGACCTCTATCTCGACGACGGCCGGTCGCCGTACGCCTCGATCAACTTCATCACCGCACACGACGGGTTCACGTTGCGTGACCTCGTCTCCTACGAGACGAAGCACAACGAGGCCAACGGTGAGAGCAACCGTGACGGCTCCGACAACAACCGCTCCTGGAACTGCGGTGTCGAGGGTGAGACCGACGACGAGGGGGTGCTCGCCCTCCGGCACCGGCAGGTGGCGAACCTGATCGCGACCCTGTGCCTGTCCAACGGGGTGCCGATGCTCACCGCGGGGGACGAGAGGGGACGCTCGCAGCGGGGCAACAACAACGCCTACAGCCAGGACAACGAGATCTCGTGGGTCGACTGGCGCACCGATCATGCGTGGCTCGACATCCTCGAGATCACCCGCAGCGCGCTCCGGATCAGGCGCGAACACCCCGCGTTGCGACAGCGCCACTGGTTCGAGGGGCGTCCGACGATCGTCGGAGGGCCGAAGGACCTGGCCTGGATCCACCCGTCCGGTCGCGAGATGACAGGCGACGACTGGCAGGACGGGCACCTGCGGGTGATCGGGATGTTCGTCTCGGGCGACCCGCTCCGCTCCCCCGGCCCGCGGGGCGAGCAGCAGCGCGACCGCAGCTTCATGCTGTGGCTCAACGGCTCGGGGGACGACCGAGAGATCACGTTCCCGTCCAACGAGTGGGTGCAGAGCGGGCTGGTCGCGCTCTCCACGGACCCCGGCAACCCCCTGGGCCTCGATGTGTCGGCCGGCGAGACGGTCACGCTGGCCGCCCGGAGCCTGGTGCTGCTCGAGCAGGTCTGAGGGTTGGGGGTACAACCCGGGGTCATCCCCGATGTGCTCGAGTTGCGCCTGCGTGAGGCTGCCAATCATGACGACGAGCACCTCTGACCGACCACAGGTGACCACCCGCACACCGCGTCTGGTCGTCGCGATCCTGGTCGTCGCACTGGTGGCGACCCCTGTGCTGGCGTTCCCCTACGTGCTCCTCGACAGGGACGCCAGCCGGATCGACGTACAGACGGATCTGGCGTGGGTCGCCCTGGTGATCCACGTCCCGTCGGCCGCGCTCGCGATGATCCTGGGCGCGCTGCAGTTCGTGCCGCGGATCCGGGCCCGACGGCCGGTGCACCGGGCGATCGGCCGGACGTTCCTCGGGCTCGGGACGCTCGCCTTCGTGGTCACCGGCATCCCGCTGGCGATCACCACCCCCGACGGAGACATGACCCGGTACGGCGTACTCCTGCCCGCGCTTGCGTGGCCGGTCGTCGCCGCGATCGCGTGGCGCGCGATCCGGAACAGGGACGTCGCTCGCCATCGCCAGTGGATGATCCGGCTCTACGCGATCACGTTCTTCGCCATCACCGCACGGATGGTGACGCCGTTGCTGCTCCTGGCACAGGTGCCGATCATGCAGAGCAAGTACGGCGGCGACGTGGAGGCCGCGGTCGAGGCGAGCATCCCTTACGGCCAGTGGCTCGGCTGGATCATCAACCTGGCCATCGCCGAGCTCATCATCCGTCGTACGAAGGCCCCAGCGGTTTCACTGGGGACCCCGTGAAACCGCACGGCTAGGCCAGCACCACCAACCCCAGCTCAGCTGGGGAGGCGAGGGCGCTGTTCAGGGGCAGGATGCGGACGGTGTAGCCGAAGGAGCCGGCTCGGGCGAGCTTGACCTGGCCGTCGAAGCGGTGGCGGCCTCCCTCGTAGGTCTCGCCCAGCACCAACGACGTCGTCGTCGTGTCGACGAGCTGGTCCTCACCGCGCACGCGACCGTGCACGACCTGTACGTCGACGTCCTCGGGCAAGAGACTGCCGAGGGAGGCGAACACGCGCAGGTCCATGTGGCCGCCGATCTCGGGGCTGTCGGAGAGACCTTCGGTCTCCACGTGGTCGATGCGTACGTCGGACCAGCCGGTCACCACGCGCGACTTCCACGCCGCGAGCTCGGCCGCTCCCTCGAAGGAGTCGTTCATCGCCCGCGACGACACGGCCGCCGGCGCGTAGAGACGCTCGACGTACTCGCGCACCATCCGGGTCGACAACACCTTGGGCCCGAGTGACTTCAGCGTGTGCCGGACCATCTCGATCCAGCGGATCGGCACGCCCTCCTCGTCGAGGTCGTAGAACCGCGGCGCCACCTCGCGTTCGATCAGGTCGTAGAGCGCCCCGGCCTCGATGTCGTCACGCAGGTCCGCGTCCTCGACGCCATCGGCGGACGGGATCGCCCAGCCGTTGTCACCGTCGAACCACTCGTCCCACCAGCCGTCGAGGATCGAGAGGTTGAGGCCGCCGTTGAGCGCCGCCTTCATGCCGGACGTGCCGCACGCCTCGTAGGGCCGCAGCGGGTTGTTCAGCCACACGTCGCAGCCGGGGTAGAGCGGCTGCGCCATCGCGATGTCGTAGTTGGGCAGGAACGCGATGCGGTGCCGCACCTCGGGGTCGTCGGCGAAGCGCACGATCTCCTGGATCAGCTGCTTGCCACCGTCGTCGGCCGGGTGTGCCTTGCCCGCGATCACCAGCTGCACGGGCCGCTCGGGGTCGAGCAGCAGCCCCTTGAGCCGCTCGGGGTCGCGCAGCATCAGCGTGAGGCGCTTGTACGACGGCACCCGGCGCGCGAACCCGATGGTGAGCACGTCGGGGTCGAGAGCGGAGTCGATCCACCCCAGCTCGGCCGAGGTCGTGCCGCGCTTGAGGCAGGACTTGCGCAGCCGAACCCGTACGTCGTCCACGAACTTGGACCGCAGCTCCCTCTTCGTCGACCACAGCTCGGCGGCCGGGACCCGGTCGACCACGTCCCAGATCGACGGGTTGTCGGAGTCGGTGTCAGCACCCAGCTTCTCGGCGAGCTCGAAGACCTCGCGCCCGACCCACGTGGGTGCGTGCACGCCGTTGGTGATCGAGGTGATCGGGACCTCCGCCTCGTCGAAGGCCGGCCACAGGCCGTTGAACATGCCGCGGCTGACCTCGCCGTGCAGCAGGGAGACACCGTTGGCGCGCTGCGCGAGGCGGAAGCCCATCACGGCCATGTTGAACACGCCGCTGTCGCCGTTCTCGTAGTCCTCCGCGCCCAGTCGCAGGATTCGCTCGGTCGGCACCCCCGGCACCGGGCTCTGCGGACCGAAGTACTGCTCGATCAGGTCGCGCGGAAAGCGGTCGATGCCCGCAGGAACCGGTGTGTGCGTGGTGAACACTGTGCCGGCGCGAGTGACCTCGAGCGCGGTGTCGAAATCGAGCCCTGGGCCACCCTCTGCCACGGTGAGCTCGCGGATCCGCTCCAGCCCGAGGAAACCGGCGTGGCCCTCGTTGGTGTGGAAGACCTCGGGCTCCACGGCGCCGGTGATCCGCGAGTAGGCACGCAGCGCGCGGACCCCACCGACGCCGAGCAGCAGCTCCTGGAGGAGGCGGTGCTCGATGGTGCCGCCGTAGAGCCGGTCGGTGACCTCGCGCAGGGGTCCCGGGTTGTCCTCCACGTCGGTGTCGAGCAGCAGCAGCGGCACCCGTCCGACCTGCGCCACGAAGATGCGCGCGGTGAGCTCGTGCTCGCCCGGGACGGCGATCCGGATCTGCGCCGGGGTGCCGTCCTCCTCGCGCAGCAGGGTGATCGGCAGCCCGTCGGGGTCGAGGACCGGGTAGCTCTCCTGCTGCCAGCCCTCACGGGAGAGCTGCTGGCGGAAGTAGCCCATGCTGTAGAGCAGACCCACGCCGATCAGCGGTACGCCGAGGTCGCTGGCCGTCTTGAGGTGGTCTCCGGCGAGGATGCCGAGCCCGCCGGAGTACTGCGGCAGCACCGAGGTGATGCCGTACTCCGGCGAGAAGTAGGCGATCGCCCGTGGCAGTGAGTCATCGGCCTTCGAGCTCTTCGATGCCCGCTGGAACCACCGGTCACCGGTGAGGTACTGCTGCAGGTTCGCGTCGGCGATCCCCAGCATCTGCAGGAACCCTTCGTCACTCGCCAGCTCGTCCAGGCGGGCGGTGGACACGGCCCCCAGGGTCTTGACCGGATCGTGCGCGCTCTCGCGCCAGATCTCGGGGTCCAGCGCCGCGAAGACGTCCTGCGTCTCCGGGTG
The DNA here is from genome assembly GCA_963742815.1 of uncultured Actinomycetota bacterium. GTDB lineage: Bacteria > Actinomycetota > Actinomycetes > Propionibacteriales > Nocardioidaceae > Marmoricola. The sequence continues at coordinate 77,067 of CAVUNJ010000012.1, read as the reverse complement.
CCACGACCAGCGCAGGTTGGTGGCCAGGTCGCCCAGGGCCCGAAGCGGCTCCGGCAGCACCGGCCGGACTGTGAATCGTCGTATCGCTCGCACGGGAGAACGCTAGCCCACACCTTTGGAACGATCCAACTGCGGTTGTTGAATTTGGTACCAGAATCCGGGTAACCAATCCGGCCCACGGGAGTTGGTGATGCACCTGCGTCCCGCCCCAAAGCGGAGACGCTTCCCGGAGCGGGGGTACTCCGGGACGGACGGGGGTCTGGCGGGGTCTGGCGGGGGCCCTTCCGGGGCCCCCGTCAGGATGCCCGTCAGGCTGCCCGTCAGGATGGGCGGCCGAACAGGCAAGGGACGCAATTGCGTCGCGCCCCGGAGTCCGCAAGTGTGGTGAACATGGTCGGACGTATTCCTGTCATGGACGTGGCACCCATCGTGAATCTCGGTCGAAACCCTGCCAAGGCGTCAGTCGGCGAGGTCTTCGACGTGACCGCCCTTGTCTTCCGCGAGGGGCACGACCAGCTCGGGGCCGAGGTGGTGCTCACCGACCCTGACGGCGTACGACGACCGCCGCAGCGGATGCACGAGGTGCAGGGACAGGTCTCGCGGATGGCCGCGACCGTCTCCCCCGACACCGAGGGCGCCTGGACCTTCGAGGTGCAGGCCTGGAGTGACCCGATCGGGACCTGGCTGCACGACGCGGGCATCAAGATCCGCGCCGGGGTCGACGTCGAGCTTATGTTCGCCGAGGGCGTGCTGCTGCTCGAGCGCGTGTCCGCTGCTCTGCCGAAGGACGCGCGCGAAGCGACCAGCGTCGACGCGAAGGCTGTCCTCGCCGACGCCATCAAGGCCCTCGGGGACACCGGCCGACCGGTCGAGGCCAGACTGGCGGCGGCTGAGTCCGATGCGCTCGCCCAGGTGTTCGCCGCCCACCCGCTGCGGGACCTGCTCACCACCGAGGGCCCCTACCCGTTCTTCGTCGACCGCCAGCGGGCCCTGTTCTCCAGCTGGTACGAGTTCTTCCCCCGCTCCGAAGGCGCCCGTGTCGACCCTGACACCGGCAAGGTCGTCAGCGGGTCGCTCCGCACCGCCGCCGAGCGACTGCCGGCAGTGGCGGCCATGGGCTTCGACGTGATCTACCTGCCACCGATCCACCCGATCGGCGAGGTCAACCGCAAGGGAGCCAACAACACGCTCACCCCGTCTCCCGACGACGTCGGTTCACCGTGGGCGATCGGCAGCAAGGCAGGCGGCCACGACGCCGTACACCCCGACCTCGGGACGATCGAGGACTTCGACGCATTCGTCGAGCAGGCTCACGCCGTCGGTCTTGAGGTGGCGCTCGACTTCGCGCTCCAGGCGGCTCCCGACCACCCATGGTCCACCCAACACCCGGAGTGGTTCACGACCCGCGCCGACGGCACCATCGCCTACGCCGAGAACCCGCCGAAGAAGTACCAGGACATCTACCCGATCAACTTCGACAACGACCCAGAGGGCATCTACGCCGAGTGTGAGCGGCTGCTCCGGCACTGGATGTCCCACGGCGTGCGGATCTTCCGGGTGGACAACCCGCACACCAAGCCGGTCGCGTTCTGGGAGTGGCTGCTGGCCCGCATCCGCGCCACCGACCCGGACGTGCTGTTCCTCTCCGAGGCCTTCACGAAGCCGCCGATGATGCAGGCGCTCGCGACAGTCGGGTTCCACCAGAGCTACACCTACTTCACCTGGCGCAACTCCCGCACCGAGCTCGAGACCTACCTGCACGAGGTCTCGCACGCGACCTCGTCGGTGCTGCGTCCGAACTTCTTCGTCAACACCCCGGACATCCTGCACGCCTATCTGCAGTACGGCGGCCCGCCGGCCTTCCAGATCCGTGCCGTGCTGGCGGCCACCGGTTCACCGAGCTGGGGTGTCTACGCCGGCTTCGAGCTCTTCGAGCACGTGGCCCTGAAGCCGGGCAGCGAGGAGTACCTCGACTCCGAGAAGTTCCAGATCCGGATCCGCGACTGGGAGGCTTCTGAGCGCACCAGACGGACGCTCGCGCCGTACATCACCCGGCTCAACGAGATCCGTCGCGCCCACCCGGCGCTGCAGCAGTTGCGCAACGTGACCATCCACTCCAGTGACGACGACGCGATCCTCGTCTTCAGCAAGACGCTGTCCACCGCAAAGGGGATCGACACCGTCATCGTGGTCGTGAACCTCGACCCGCACGGCGCACGAACCTCGATGGCACACCTGAACCTGCCTGCGCTCGGGCTGAGGTGGGAGGACCGGTTCGCCGTGCGAGACGAGATCACCGGCGAGGACTGGGAGTGGGGGGCGCACAACTTCGTCCACCTCGACCCCTATGGCGAACCCGCGCACATCCTCTCGGTCAGGGGTCGGATGTGAACACCCCAACGAATTCCTCGCTGCGCTCCCAGTTCGCCGGGGACCCCGGAAAATGAGCGAGATGATGGTGCCGGCAGCGGAGCCGGGCGACGATGGCCCGCTGATCGGCGGGTTCGAGCAACCGGACTGGTTCAAGACGGCCGTGTTCTACGAGGTGCTCGTGCGGTCGTTCAAGGACTCCAACGGCGACGGGGTCGGCGACTTCCGTGGGCTGACCGAGAAACTGGACTACCTGCACTGGCTGGGCGTGGACTGTCTGTGGATCCCGCCCTTCTTCAGCTCCCCGCTGCGCGACGGCGGGTACGACGTCGCCGACTACACGAACATCCTTCCCGAGGCCGGCACGGTCGAGGACTTCCACCACTTCCTCGACGAGGCGCACAAGCGCGACATGCGCGTGATCATCGACTTCGTGATGAACCACACCAGTGATCAGCACCCGTGGTTCCAGGCCAGCCGAGAGGACCCCGAGGGTCCCTACGGAGACTTCTACGTGTGGTCCGACAACGACGATCTCTACGAGGATGCGCGCGTCATCTTCGTAGACACCGAGCCGTCGAACTGGACCTGGGACCCGGTGCGCCAGCAGTACTTCTGGCACCGCTTCTTCTCCCACCAGCCTGACCTCAACTTCGACAATCCCAAGGTCATGGAGGCGATGCTCGAAGCGATGAGCTTCTGGCTCGACATGGGCCTCGACGGCTTCCGTCTCGATGCGGTGCCCTACCTCTACGAGCGTCCCGGCACCAACGGCGAGAACCTGCCGGAGACCCATGAGGCGCTGCGCACCGTCCGCACCTACATCGACGACCACTACCCGGGCCGGGTGCTGCTCGCCGAGGCCAATCAGTGGCCCGCCGACGTCGTCGACTACTTCGGCGGCAAGCGCGATCCCGACACCGGCGAGTACCTCTCCGCCGGCGACGAGTGCCACATGTGCTTCCACTTCCCCGTGATGCCGCGCATCTTCATGGCCGTACGCCGGGAGAACCGGTTCCCGATCTCGGAGATCCTCGAGCAGACACCTGCGATTCCCGATGGGTGCCAGTGGGGCATCTTCCTGCGCAACCACGACGAGCTGACCCTCGAGATGGTCACCGACGACGATCGCGACTACATGTGGGACGAGTACGCCAAGGACCCGCGGATGAAGGCCAACATCGGCATTCGCCGGCGGCTGGCCCCGCTGTTGGACAACGACGCCAACCGGATGGAGCTGTTCACAGCCCTCCTGCTGTCGCTGCCCGGCTCGCCGGTGCTCTACTACGGCGACGAGATGGGGATGGGCGACAACATCTGGCTCGGTGACCGCGACGGCGTACGCACACCGATGCAGTGGACCCCGGACCGCAACGCCGGCTTCTCGGTCGCCACCCCCGGAAAGCTGCACCTGCCGGTGAACCAGGACCCGGTGTTCGGGTACCAGAGGGTCAACATCGAGACCGAGCTGGACGACGCCTCGTCCCTGTTGCACTGGACGCGCCGGATGATCCACGCCCGCAAGCAACATCCGTGCTTCGGGCTGGGCGAGTTCACCGACCTGGGAGGCTCCAACCCGTCGGTGCTCTCCTACGCACGCGCGTTCACCGACGAGAACGGCTACACCGACACGGTGCTGTGTGTGAACAACCTGAGCCGGTTCCCGCAACCGGTCGAGCTGGACCTGCGCCGCTGGGAGGGCGTGCGACCCGTCGAGCTCCTCGGCGGCGTGCGGTTCCCACAGGTCGGTGAGCTGCCCTACCTGCTCACGCTGGGAGGGTACGGCTTCTACTGGATCCGGCTGCCGCAGACAGAGGCCCAGATAGAGGCCCAGATAGAGGCCCAGACAGAAGCCCAGACAGAAGCCCAGACAGAAGCCCAGACAGAAGCCCAGACAGAAGCCCAGACAGAAGCCCAGAAGGACGCCCAACAGGACGCCCAGAAGGACACAGAGAAGGAGACCCAGATCGAGTCTCAGACCAAGGCTTCCGAAGGGAGTCACGCATGACATCGCCCTCCGACTCAACGGCCGCCCCTCCGGCCACCCCTCCGCTGACAGGAGGAGACTCCGCCGAGTCCATTTCGGAGCCACTCGCACCTGCCCTGGTCGAGTTCATCAGTCACGCCCGCTGGTTCGGCGGAAAGGGACGTCCGTTCTCGGTCACGGATGTGCGCGTCATACCGCTCCGCGACGGCGAGCCCCGGGTGAGCATCGCCCTGGTCACGTTGTCCTTCGAGGACGGCGGGTCCGATCTCTACCAGGCCCCCGTGTCGTCGTACGTCGAAGCGCAGGAGCGGATCAGTCACGCCTTCATCGCACACGTCGAGGGCCGCCACGTCTACGACGCCATGCACGACCGCGAGGCCACCCACATCTGGCTGGAGGAGTTCCAGGAGGCAGACGTTGCCGCGACCACCGAGTCGGGGCTCACCTTCCACCGCACGGGCAAGCACGACCTGGACCTGTCGACGCACTCCACGCTCTTCCGCGGCGAGCAGAGCAACTCCTCAGTGGCCTTCGGCGACGACGCCCTGATGAAGGTGTTCCGCCGCGTGACGCCGGGGGTCAACCCCGACATCGAGATCCACGACGCGTTGACACGCCAAGGCACGCACAGCATTCCCGAGCTGTATGGCTGGCTGGAGCTGGCCCCGGAGTCCCCCGAGGGTGAGCCGATCCAGCTGGCCATGCTGCAGCAGTTCCTGCGCACGGCCACCGACGGCTGGGAGCTCGCGCTGGTCAGTGCGCGCAACCTGTTCGCGGAGGCGGACCTGCACGCCGACGAGGTCGGTGGCGACTTCGCGGGCGAGGCGCACCGTCTCGGCGTCGCCGTCAGCGAGGTCCACGAGCTCATGGCCGAGGAGTTCGGCACCGAGGAGTTCGACGGAGCCGGCACCGCGTCGACGATGCGTCGCCGACTCGCGGCGGCCGTCGGGGTCGTCCCCGAGCTCGCGAACCACACGGAGGTCCTCGAGCAGGTGTTCTCGCGTCTGGAGGACGCCGCCGGCGCGGTGCAGCGGATCCACGGCGACTTCCACCTCGGTCAGACCCTCCGCACCTCCCTGGGCTGGAAGCTCGTCGACTTCGAGGGCGAGCCAGCCAAGCCGCTGGCCGAACGCAGGCTTCCGGACTCACCGTGGCGCGACGTCGCCGGCATGCTCCGCTCCTTCGACTACGCCGCCCAGTCGGTCGTCAAGGACCTCTACTCCTCCGAGGAACCCGGTTCGCAGATCACCTACCGCGCCCAGGAGTGGCTGCAGCGCAACCGGACCGCCTTCCTGGAGGGGTATGTCGAGCGCCGGCTGGCGCGGGGCGAACCCGGACTGAGCACTGCCGAGGAAGCCATCATCGACGCCTACGAGGCCGACAAGGCCGTCTACGAGGTCATCTACGAAGCGCGCAACCGTCCAACCTGGCTGGACATCCCCCTGCAGGCAATCGACCGGATCGGAGAAGTCCAATGAGCGAACCGACGATCGGTGACCTGGACATCCACCTCATCAACGAGGGTCGCCACGAGCAGCTGTGGGACGCCCTCGGGGCACACGTGGGAGCGGGTGGAACCACCTTCCGCGTCTGGGCTCCTCGGGCACTCGAGGTCCAGGTACGCGGCGACTTCAACGCGTGGGACGGAAGCCGCAACCCGATGGCCCACGTAGGCAAGTCGGGCGTCTGGGAGGCGTTCGTGCCCGGCATCGGGTCCGGTGAGGGCTACAAGTTCCACATCCGAGGTGCGGATGGGCGCTGGCGCGACAAGGCGGACCCGATGGCGTTCTTCGCCGAGGTGCCGCCGGCCACCGCCTCTCGCGTCTTCGAGAGCAAGCACGTGTGGAGCGACGACGAGTGGATGGCCGAGCGAGCGGCTTCGCCGCAGTCGGAGCAGCAGCCGATGTCGGTCTACGAGGTCCATCTGGGTTCGTGGCGCAAGCACGAGGGCGGCGGACCACTCAGCTATGACGAGCTGGCGGAGCAGCTCACGGCGTACGTCGTGGAGATGGGTTTCACACACATCGAGCTGTTGCCGGTCATGGAGCACCCGTTCGGTGGGTCCTGGGGTTACCAGGTCACGTCGTACTACGCGCCCACGGCACGCTTCGGAGACCCGGACGGGTTCAGGAGGCTGGTCGAGGCGCTGCACCTCGCCGGCATCGGCGTGATCATGGACTGGGTACCCGCTCACTTCCCCAAGGACGACTTCGCACTGGCCAGGTTCGACGGCACGCCCCTGTACGAGGACCCCAACCCGAGCCGCGGCGAGCACCCCGACTGGGGCACGTTCGTGTTCAACTTCGGCCGCAAGGAAGTCCGCAACTTCCTGGTCGCCAACGCGCTCTACTGGCTCGAGGAGTTCCACATCGACGGCATCCGGGTCGACGCAGTCGCCTCGATGCTCTACCTCGACTACTCACGCGAGCACGGTCAGTGGCAGCCGAACGTCCACGGTGGCAGGGAGAACCTCGAAGCCGTGCACTTCCTCAAGGAGCTCAACGGCACCGTCTACAAGCGCGTGCCCGGCGCCATCACCATCGCGGAGGAGTCCACGTCCTGGCCCGGCGTGACCCAGTCGACCGATGCCAACGGGCTCGGCTTCGGCTTCAAGTGGAACATGGGCTGGATGCACGACAGCCTCGACTACATCAAGCGCGACCCCGTGCATCGCGGCTACCACCACAACCAGCTGACGTTCAGCATGGTCTACGCGTTCTCCGAGAACTACACACTCCCGATCAGCCACGACGAGGTCGTGCACGGCAAGGGGTCGCTGCTGCGCAAGATGCCCGGCGACCGCTGGCAGAAGCTGGCCAACGTGCGCGCCTTCCTGTCCTGGCAGTGGGCGCACCCCGGCAAGCAGCTGCTGTTCATGGGCCAGGAGTTCGCACAGGTCCAGGAGTGGGCCGAGCAGCGCGAGCTCGACTGGGGACTGCTGAAGGACCCGGGCCACGCAGGCGTGAGCCGCCTCGTCTCCGACCTGAACAGCGTGTACGCCGACACCCCGGCGCTGTGGTCACAAGACAGCGCACCCGAGGGCTTCCAGTGGATCGAGGCGGACGACGCGGCCCGCAACACCGTTGCGTTCCTGCGGTGGGGCTCCGACGGAAGCCCTTTGGTCTGCGTGACGAACTTCTCGCCGGTCCCGCACGAGAGCTACCTGCTGGGCCTGCCGTTCACGGGCGAGTGGAACGAGACGATCAACACCGACGCCGAGATCTACGGAGGGTCCGGCGTCGGGAACCTCGGAACGGTCACCGCGCACGACACCCCGCACGGCGGTCAGCCCGCGTCCGTGCGGCTGCGCGTCCCCCCTCTCGGGACGCTCTGGCTCACCAGCACTCGCCGTTGAGGACACTAGTGTCACTAGTCTGACCGTGTGTCTGCCGAGATCATCCCCGTCGCGCCCGGCGTCGTACGCGTCGCATGGTCCAGGGAGTTGCAGGATCAGGGTCTGCGCGCGTCGGCCGACGAGGTACGCCGGGTCATCGAGTCGGCCTTCAAGGGCGGCAGCACCCGCGTCGAGACGCACGTCGACCCCGACGATGAGACGGCCCAGCGCGTCGCCACCTTTGCGGGGCTGATGCGCGAGGGCGTGGCGCGCGGTGTGGCCGAGGAGTCCGACCGCATCGTCTACGCCCGGCTGGCGGACGACACCCCGCTGGAGGACCCGAAGGGCTTTCGCTCGCTGCTGAACTCCTTCCTCCCCCGCAAGCGCGCGATCAGCCAGCTGCTCATCCGGTCCACCGACGGTCGGGTGTTGCTGTGCCAGCTCACCTACAAGCGCGACTTCGACCTGCCGGGTGGCGTGGTCGAGGTCGCTGAGTCACCCCAGCTCGCCGTGGCCCGCGAGGTCGAGGAGGAGCTGGGTCTCAAGATCGAGGCCGGTCGGCTGCTGCTCACCGACTGGATGCCCCCCTGGGGCGGCTGGGATGACGCGATCTGCCTCGTCTTCGACGGCGGCGAGGTCGACCCTGGCGTCGTGGACACGATCGTGCGGCAGGAGCGTGAGATCCGCTCGGCCGGGTTCTTCACGCCGGCCGAGGTGCGCGAGAAGTGTGCCGACTTCACAGCTCGGCGGATCGAGGCGGCTCTGCGGAACCTGTCGTCGCACGCCCCGGGCCCGGCGTACACCGAGAGCGGCCGCGGCCTGCCCACCTGAGGGATCGCTCAGCTGTCGTCGGGCTCGGCTCGAGGGCGCGCAGCGATGGTCCGCCATCCGTGCCGCAGCACCTTCTGGAGCATCTGGGCGTTGATCCAGGCCGTCATCGTCCATACGCCCACCCACACCACGACCAGGGGCCACGAGACCTCGCCCGGGTCCGTCCCAGCGGCGAACCCGACGGCCAGCCCCGCGTAGAACCCCACCCACAGCGCGAGCAGGCTCAGCGGGAGAGCGAGTACGAGAAGCGCGACGTACCACATGTGGCGCTCCGAGATCAGGGTCAGGACCGCCACCGCCCCGACCGTGGTCACGTAGAGCTGACCCACCCCGGACAGGCTGGCACCGGGGAGTGTGGTCACCTGCCCGTCGTTCATGCCCACCATGGTCTCAGAGCGGACATAGCTCGGACCGATTGTGAGCTGGCTGTCTAGTGCGGCAGCAGGCTCCGCCGGTGGTCGGGGACCGCGGCTCGGCCGAACAGAGGAGGATCCCGTGCACCTGGTGCCTGGGATTCTCCACACATCGGGTTCGCCGCACCTGACGGGCGGGCTGTGCTCACGGTGTGTTTATCGAGAGGTGTGGTTGCTGTTCGCTGTGATTGCGCTGGTGTTCCCTTGCCGCTGCCTGTCGCTCACGGTTGCTTGGCTCGACCGTCGTGGTTGCTGTTCTGGCCCTCGAAACTTGTCAGCCACACGAGGGCCCGCCGGCGATTCGGTCCGCGGCTGGCCGAACAGTGGAGTCTGCCCCGCACCTGGTGCATGCAGGACTCCTCTGATCGGGCATCGAGCGACGTCAGCCGCCCAGCCCGCCGATCGCCGCAACGACCAGGTCGATCTCCTCCTCGGTGTTGTAGTAGTGCGGGGAGAGCCGGACGAGCGGGTGTACGCCGCGGTCCTCGGTGTCGAACGGGTTGTCCTCGGGCACGGTGGTCGAGACGTTGATGCGCTGGTCGGCCAGCGCTGCGGCAACGTCGGTGGCGGACCTGTTCTCGACGCGTGCAGTGACGATCGCGCAGCGGACCAGGCCGAGGTCGTGGGTGGAGACGTGCGCCAGCTCCTCGAGCTGCTGCCGCAGCAGGTCACCCAGGGCCGTGGCGCGCTTCCCGATCTGGTCGAGTCCGAGATCGAGGGCCTGACGGACCGCGGAGCCGAGACCAAGGATGTTGACGTAGCTGTTCTCCCAGCTCTCGAACCGCCGGGCACCGTCGGCCCAGGTGAAGCTGCGGGCACCGTCCCAGGTCGCCGAGCGGATCTCGGCGACGAACGGGTCGAGCCGGTCCAGGACGCTCTCCCGGACCCACAGGAAGCCGGTGCCGCGGGGGCCGCGGAGGAACTTGCGACCAGTCGCGGAGATGAGGTCGGCGCCGACCTCATCGGCGTCGACCGGGAACTGCCCCATCGACTGGGTGGCGTCGAGCAGGAACAACGCACCGGCATCGCGGGCGATCCGGCCGATCTCGACGGCCGGATTGACCAAGCCCCCGGCCGTCGGGACGTGGCTCACCCCGATCAGCTTCGTGCGATCGTCGACCAGGTCGGCCAAGGCGGTGGTGTCGAGCTGGCCGTGCTCGTCGTTGGGCACCACCACCACCTCGGCGCCGGTGCGTTGTGCGACCTGGAGATAGGCCAAGGTGTTGCTGCCGTACTCGGCCCGTCCGGTCAGGATCCGATCGCCTCGGCCCAACGGCACCGAATAGAAGCCCGCGCTCCAGGCATGAGTGGCGTTGTCGAACAGCGCCACCTCATGCGGGGAGCCACCGACCAGCTCCGCGATGCCCGAGTAGACGGCGAGGATGTCCGCCTCGGCAGCAGCGGCCGCCTCGTACCCGCCGATCTCGGCCTCGAGCCGGAGGTGATCGGTCATCGCGTCCAGGGTCTGCTGGCTGAGGAGCGCCGCACCCGCATTGTTCAGGTGCACCCGATGAGCGGTTCCCGGGGTCTGCGCACGCAGTGCATCGATGTCCATGCCGCGCATGGTGCCCACATCCGTGGGCTGCCATGCCTCGTGGATTGACGATCCCTCAGACCGGCGGCACCACGATCGTCCATGCGATGGCCTTGGCTGAGGCCAGGGACGCCGTCGCATTCAGGGCCGCTGCTGTCCCCGCGGGAACTCCACCAGCGTCGGCTGTGAATGTGGCGAGGCTGCCGCCACCGCTCCCGTTGGTGGTCGTACGCCGCGTGACGCCCGCTGGTGTCGTCCACGTGCGCGCAGTGCTCGCCTTGTCGGACCAGTACCGCAGCACCGTCGAGCCGTTCGCTGCGACACTCGCTGCAGGCGCCGGGTGCACCGTGACGTTGGTGGTCCCCTGCACCGCCGAGGTGAGCGTGACCACCGGGCCAGCACCGCTGTAGGCCGCCACCGAGAGGCTCGTCTTCGACAACGCGCTCAACGCGACCCGCACGGTCGAGCCGGGCACGCCCGCCACCGCCGTCCGGGTCCAGACGGAGGATCTCATCTCCGTGCCGTCCACGACCGAGCCGAGCAACGTCCATCCGGCTGGGGTCGCATGTGTCGCAACGGTGTTGCTGGTGGCGACCAGGACCAGTTGGTCGCCCTGCGTGCCGGACGGGACCACGACTGAGGCCGACGTGGTGTTGGCGTCGGTCGCCGCGCCTCCGTGGAACGCAACTGTCGAGGCGGGCGGCGCCGTGACGGTCACCTGGAGCGTGTCGGTGTCGGTCGCTCCCCCGTTGTCGGTCACCGTCAGCGTCACGAGGTACGTCCCCGCAGTGGTGTAGTTGTGGCCGGGGCTGACGCCTGTGGCCGTGCCGCCGTCCCCGAAGTCCCAGGCATAGCCGGTGATCGGCCCCTCGGAGTCGGTGGAGGTGCTGCCGCTCAGCGGGCACGACAGGAACGTGCAGCTGCCGGTGATGTGCGCGACGGGGTCCTGGTTCGCCGGAGGCGGAGCCACTGTCACCTCGGTGGTGGCCACGTCCGTGGCCCCGTCGTCGTCGGTCACGGTGAGCGTCACGGTGTAGGTGTCGGCCACCGTGTAGGTGTGACCCGGTGCCACACCAGTGGCAGTGGACCCGTCGCCGAAGTCCCACAGGTAGCCGTTGATCGTCCCGTCGGAGTCGGTGGAGGTGCTGCCGCTCAGCGGACACGACATGAACGTGCAGCTGCCGGTGATCCGGGCCACCGGGTCCTGGTTGGGCGGAGGAGTCGTGTCGTCGGCGACGAGCACCACGCCGAACGCCGAACCACCACCGGCGGCCTTCACTGCGTTGGTGATGCCCGGGACGAACACCGCCGAGGTCCGGTTGGTGGTGGTGCCGTCACCGAGCTGCCCGTAGAGGTTGTGGCCCCACGACTTCACCCGGCCGTCGGCAAGGGTGACGTTGCCCATGTCGCGACCCGAGCCGATCGTGGTCGCGCCGGTCACGCCGAGCACGTTGACCGGTGTAGGGCGCGACGTACCCGTGCCGTCACCGAGCTCCGAGCGGTAGTTGCGGCCCCAGGACGCGACGGTGCCGTCGGTGCGCAGCGCGTAGGAGTGGTGGGCACCCGCCGCCGCGTCCGCGATGCCGCTCGCGAAGATCCGCACGGGCGTCGTGCGGTTGGTGAGCGTTCCGTCACCGACCTGTCCGTAGGCGTTCCAGCCCCAGGCCCAGGCACTCCCGTCGCCGAGCACCGCGACGCCGTGGTCGCGTCCGCCCGTGACGGACTTGACGTTCGTGAGTGTGCCGACACGCACCGGCGCCGGACGCCGGATGAGCGTCCCGTCACCGAGCTGGCCCAGTTCGTTGCGCCCCCATCCCCACAGCTGCCCGTTCGCACGGATGGCGTAGGACATGTCCCGACCTGCACCGATCCCGATCGCGTCGGCAATGCCCTGCACCTGGACGGGGGAACGGCGCAGGGTCGTGGTGCCGTCGCCGAGCTGACCGTCGCTGTTGAGCCCCGCGGCCCACACGGTGCCGTTGCTCTTCAGGACCACGGTGTGGTTGTGGCCGGTCTCGACGGCCACGTTGTCGAACCCGAGGGAGGTCACCCTGGTCGGCACCAGGGCGTTGGCGGTCGTGCCACGAGCCTGCTGGCCCTCGACGTTGCTGCCCCAGGTCCAGACGCTCCCGTCGGACTTCAGTGCGACCACGTGCTCGCGTCCGCCATGCATGTCGATGACGCCGTTGAGGCCGACGACGGGCGCGCCCGTGCGCCGAGTGGTCGTGTTGCCGCTGCCGAGCTGGCCGAAGGAGTTCTCGCCGAAGGTCCAGGGCGTCCCCGGGGTCGTCGCTGCGTTCGCTGTCGGCGCGTTGATCATGCCGATGACCACGAGCGACGCCGCGGTAACTCCGACGGCGCCGATGCCCGCTAGGGCGCGCACCAGTAGGCGGTGTCTCATGGGCGATACGTCCCCTCACGTTTCGTGTGTGGTGAAGGTATGTCGATACCGGTTCGGGGTGAATAGTCCTCTTGCAGCGAACTAGACCGCCGCGGCCAGCCAGCCGTCCAGATATCGCCGCACGACGAGCTCCACGAGTCGCGGATCCGGGCTCTCCCCATCGAGCAACGGGGCGGTGACGTCGTCGGCTCCGCAGGCGAGCACGCGGTCGTGGAAGTGCCCGTGGGCCAGCAGGTACGACGCCGCCACGATGCGCCTGCCTCGATGGCTGGCGCGCAGTCCGGCCACCAGCTCGTCGAGCCGGGGCGCGCACCCTGCGCCGTACCCGACGTGGACCGTCCGGCACAGCCGGACCGACAACTGGTGCGCGACCTCACGCGTGACCCGGTCCGAACCCGGGTGCGACGACCCGGCAGCCGCGAGCACCACGACGTCCTCAGGGGCCAGAGGCCGGGGCAGCCGACCCAGCCGCGCAGCCAACAGTGCGGTCAGCCACGAGTCCGGACCGAGCGCCGGCGTGACGGAGGCAGCGACACGGGACGCCGCAGTGGCGATGTCGACCTGCACGTGGTGGCCCGGCGCCAGCAGGAGGGGTACGACGACCGCACCTGGCGCGAGCACGTCGTCGAGGTACGGCGGATGCACGTCCACATGCGCCTCCCTCACGTCGACCGACGGCAGCGCCTCCGCCACCGCGGCCACCAGACCACTGATCCGCGCGGCACCCACGCGGGACCGGGTGCCGTGCGAACACAGCACCAGCCGGCTCATGACGTCACCCGGTTCAGTGCGTAGCCGCGCTTGACGACCGTCCGGATGATGTTGGGCGCCGCCATCGCGTCCCGCAGCCGTCCCACAGCCACCTCGGCAGCGTGCGGGTCTGCGGAGTCGCCGGGAAGCACTCGCAGCAGGTCCTCGCGCGAGACCACCTCACCGGGCGCGACCGACAGCCGTTGCAGCACGGCGAAGCCGGAAGGCGACAGGGAGAGCGCCCGGTGGTCGAGCGTCGCCTCCCGCGCTCGCACCTGCAGCAGACCGCCCGGGGTCTGCACTCCGGCGTGGCCGCCGAGCTCCATGATCACCAGGCGTACGAGTGCGCCCATCCGCCAGCGCTCCGGCACCACGACCTCGAACCCGGCGACCTGCAGTGGTTCCGCCGTCACAGGTCCGACCGCGGCGACCAGCAGCCTGCCGGATGCGTTGAGTGCGAGAGCATCGTCGGTCCCATTGAGTCGGTCCAGCTCGGTGAGCCAGGCCGCGGCACTGGGCGCGGAGGTGAACAGCACCGCGTCGTACCCCCCGTTCGCGAGGTTCTCCGTCGTCTCGCGCAGGAGGCCAGGGTCCGGAGGCGGTCCCCAGCGGTAGACCTCCAGGTCCGTGACGCCAGCGCCACCCCCGGTGAGCCTGTGGTTCAAGCCGTCGTCCCCTGCACCATGCCGTTGTACGGCGATCCGCTGGTCGTCAACTCCCTCGGCCAGCAGGAAGTCCGCGATCTCGGCAGAAGTCTCGGACTCCGCCACCCAGTCGGCCTTCAGCCCTGCCGCCTGCAGGGCACCGCGAGCCTTGGGGCCCCGCGCGACAAGCCGGACTCCGGACAGGACGTTGCAGAGGTCGTCGGCGAGGCCGGCGTGCTCGGCCGTGTCCAGCCAGCCACGGAAACCGATGCCGGTCGTCACCACGACGACGTCGACCGGCTCGGCGATGATCTTCCGGGTCGACTCGAGCAGCCTCGCCTCGTCGACGTGCGGGACCACACCCAGCGCCGGAGCCACGCTGACGCAAGCACCCCGGCGTACAAGAGCACCGCCCAGCTCGTCGGCACGACGCTGGGCGGTGACCAGGATCCGGCACCCGGCGAGGACCGGGCCGAGCTCTGTCACGGCGGGACCCTCTGTTCGCGGCCGACCTCTGCTCCGACTTCCACGTGGTCCTCGACCACGCGCACCGCCCACACGGGAAGGCGCTCCCCTGGCTCGGTCAGGCACTCGCCGGTGGCGAGGTCGAAGACGTGCTTGTACATCGGCGAAGCCACGGTGTTGCGGTAGCTGTCGCCTGCGCCGACGCTCCCGACGATGCCGCGGGCCATCACGTTCGCGTTGCTGAAGGGGTCGCGGTGGCCGACAGCATGCACGGTCCCGTCGTCCAGCAGGAACAGGGCAACCGGCTCGCCGTCCACGAGGGCGGCGATGCCGCGCTCGGGGATCAGCTGGGTGAGGGCGCAGACGCGTGTCCAGGTCTCGACGGTCATCCGCGTACCGCCAGGGTCGGTCCGGCGATGACCGTGGGCTTGTGGTCGCCCGTTCCACCACCGATTGCCCCGCCGATTCCTGGGTCGGGAGTCCCGGGGGCGTTGACGAACGACACGAACTGCGCGCGCTTCCCGGGGTCGGCGAGGGTCGCCGCCCACTCGTCGACATAGCTGTCCACGTGGTGCGCCATCGCCTCGTCGAGGTCGGCGCCGATCCCGAGGCTGTCGCCGATGACGACCTCGGAGATCGCCTCCATGCCACCTTCGTAGGCCTCGACCCAGCCCGCGGTGCGCTGCAGCCGGTCGGCGGTGCGGACGTAGTACATGAGGAAGCGGTCCACGGTGCGGATCAGGTCCTCGGTGCTGAGGTCCTCGGCGAAGAGCTCCGCGTGCCTGGGGGTGAACCCGCCGTTGCCGCCGACGTAGACGTTCCAGCCCTTCTCCGTGGCGATCACGCCGACGTCCTTGCTGCGCGCCTCCGCGCACTCTCGGGCGCATCCGGAGACGCCGAGCTTGATCTTGTGCGGCGCCCGCAGGCCGCGGTAGCGCAGCTCGAGCGCGATCGCGAGGGCGACCGAGTCCTGTACGCCGTAGCGGCACCACTGCGATCCGACGCAGGACTTCACCGTCCGCAGCGCCTTCCCGTAGGCGTGGCCGGACTCGAACCCGGCGTCGACCAGACGCTGCCAGATGGCCGGCAGCTGCTCGATGCGGGCGCCGAACAGGTCGATCCGCTGTCCTCCGGTGATCTTCGTGTACAGCCCGAAGTCGGTGGCGACCCGGCCGATGTCGATCAGCCCCTGTGGCGTGATCTCACCGCCCGGGACGCGAGGTACGACGGAGTAGGTGCCGTCCTTCTGCAGGTTGGCCATCACGTGGTCGTTGGTGTCCTGCAGCCGCCCGGTGTCGCGGTCGAGCACGTGCCCCCGGTCGAGGCTGGCGAGGATGGAGGCGCACACCGGACGGCAGATGTCGCACCCGCGTCCTGCTCCGTGGCGCTCGAGGATCTCGCTGAACGTGACCAGCCCCTGCACCCGGACGACGTCGAAGAGCTGGGCACGGGACAGCTCGAAGTGCTCGCAGAGCGCGTTGCTCACGCTCACGCCGGACTTCTCGAGCTCCGTGGTCACCAGCTTCTTCACCAGCGGGAGACACGAGCCGCACGACGTACCTGCCCTGGTGCAGGCCTTCACGCCGGCCAGGTCGGTGCAGCCCTGCTCGCTGACGGCACAGCGGATGCTGCGCGCGTCGACGTTGTTGCACGAGCAGACGTTCGCGGCGTCGGGCACGTCGGTCGCCGGGGGCGGCGAAGCCCCTGCGGGCAACAGCCACGAGGTCGGGTCTGCGCCCAGCTTCTCGCCCACCATCGGGCGCAGGGCTGCATAGGCACTCGCGTCGCCGACGAGTACGCCGCCCAGGAGGGTCTGCGCATCGTCGGACATGACCAGCTTCTTGTACGCGCCCGCCACCGGGTCGGCGTACACGACCTCGAGTGCGCCTGGTGACTTCGCGAACGCGTCGCCGAAGCTGGCCACGTCGACGCCGAGGAGCTTGAGCTTGGTGGAGATGTCGGCGCCGGGGAAGGTGGCAGCACCGCCGAGCAGCCGGTCTGCCACGATCTCCGCCATCGTGTAGCCCGGTGCGACCAGGCCCCAGGTGCGCCCGTCGATACAGGCCACCTCACCGATCGCGAAGACATCCGGGGCGGTCGCCGCGCACGCCTGGTCGACCACGATGCCGCCGCGCTCACCGACGGCCAGCCCGGACTCGCGGGCGAGCTCGTCGCGTGGACGCACGCCCGTGGCGAAGACGACGAGGTCGACGGGCAGGTGCGTGCCGTCGGCGAAGTCCATCCTGTTGACCCGCCCGGTGCTTCCGGAGCGGACCTTCGCGGTCGCCGTGGAGGTGCGCACGTCCACACCGAGCCGCTCGATCAGCCGGCGGAGGCCCTCACCACCTCCCTCGTCGACCTGCAGCGGCATCAGGCGAGGTGCGAACTCGACCACGGTGGTCTCGACACCCATCGCCGTCAGTGCGCCGGCGGCCTCCAGCCCGAGCAGTCCGCCGCCGACGACCGCGCCTCGCACGGGCCGCCTCAGGTTGCGGGTGGTCGCCCACGCGCGGAGCTCGGTCACGTCGTCGACGGTGCGGTAGACGAAGCAGCCCGGCAGGTCCTTTCCGGGGACGGGCGGTACGGCCGGGCTCGAGCCGGTGGCGAGCACCAGTGCGTCGTACCCGAAGACGCGGCCGCGCGCGTGCACCTCGCGGCGCTCGGTGTCGATGCTCCGCACGGGAGCGTTGGTGTGCAGCCGGATGCCCTCGCGGCGCCAGAGGCCGGGATCGCCGAGCAGGAGGTCCTCGGGGTCGCGTCCGGAGAAGAACGAGGTCAGCGCGACCCGGTCGTACGGCGGCCGCGACTCCTCCGCAAACACCTCCACCGCCCACTGGCTCGCGTGGTCCCGGTCGGACAGCGCCTCGACCAGTCGGTGCGCGACCATGCCGCCGCCGACCACGACGAGACGGCGTCGGCCGGTGCCCGACGGTGTCGGGACTGGTGTGAGCGGCTGGTCCATGCGCCGAAACCTACGAGTGCAGCATTTCGCCGGATCGGGTCTGGTGTTTCGTCTCGGCAACACTCGGCCCGTTTGTGTTACGGGCAGGTTGAGGGGTGCTCTCGCCTGCGCTGTCGCTCGCCGTGAGCCAGTCGACCAGGCCGCACACCGTCTCGGTGCAGCCTCCGCACCCCGTGGTGGCCCTCGTCGCGGTGGCAACGCCTTCCAGGTCGTGGCAGCCCTCGTCCCAGGCGCCCATGATGTCGCTCTTGGTGACGCCGTTGCAGCGGCAGATCGTGGCGTCGGCAGGGATCAAGGTGGGCGAGGCTTCGACCGACGGTGCCCGCGTCTCTCGCGGTTCGGTCTGCGGGACGAGCAGCAAGACGGGGTCGGCCGGGAGCGGCGTACGACGGTCGAACGCAACCGACAGTGACGCCGAGACCTGGGGCGTGCCGAGACAGCTGAACCCCACCAGCCGGTCACCGCGGACCACCACCTCGACATGTCGCCGGGCCTGTGGGTCCGCCATCGAGATCACCCGGTCGTCGGGTGTTGCAGCGCTGCCGCGCAGCCCTCTGGTGACGAGGTCGACGCCGGCCGCCTTGAGCCGGACACCCTCAGGTAGCTCGTCCTCCGTGCTAGGGGGCCGAGCAGCCGAAGAACCAGCCTCGGGGCCCACCAACAGCCGGGCCAGCTTCTCGGCCTGCTGCCAACCGGGCGCCACCAGCCCGGTGGTACCACCGGGCGGCTCGGCGCAGTCACCGATGGCGCAGACCGCCGGGTCGGCGGGGCTACGCAGGTCGGCTCCCACCGTGACCCCGGTTCCGGTGGGGAGACCGGCGTCCGCCGCAAGTCCGGCGTTGGGCCGCACACCGCACGAGACCAGCATCAGGTCGGTCGAGACGATGGACCCGTCGGTGAGCCGGACCGCAACCAGCTCGCCGTACGCGCCGATGACCTCGGACACCGAGCTCGACGTGTGCACCCGGACTCCCAGGTCGTCCAGCGCCTCGGCCAGCACGGCGGCGGCGGCCGGATCGAGCTGCTCGCCCATCAGGTGCGGCTCCAGGTGT
Organism: uncultured Actinomycetota bacterium; assembly: GCA_963742815.1. Classification (GTDB taxonomy): domain Bacteria; phylum Actinomycetota; class Actinomycetes; order Propionibacteriales; family Nocardioidaceae; genus Marmoricola. The sequence goes on along the minus strand of CAVUNJ010000012.1, from coordinate 58,324 downwards.
ACGACGGTGACGGCGAGGCCGCGTCGGGCGAGCCCACAGGCCGCCTCGAGACCGAGCACCCCGCCGCCGAGCACCACGGCGTGCCGCGCGTTGACCGTGCGGGCGACGACGTCGCGGCAGTCGTCGATGGTGCGCAGGACGTGCACGTGGCGTGGTCCTTCTCCGGGCGCCTGTCCGGCCCCGCCATCGAGTCCCCGGATGGCAGGGACGAACGCCGTCGCACCGGTGGCCAGCACCAGGTGGTCGTAGTAGAGGGCGGAGCCGTCGTCCAGGTGCACGCTCCTTGCGACGCGGTCGATGGCGGTGGCGCTCACCCCTCGCCGTACGACGGCCCGGTCCGGCGGGCGCGGCAACGTCAAGGTGGCGACATCGCAGCGCCGGGCCAGCACCTCGGTCAGCAGGATCCGGTTGTAGGGCTCGTACTCCTCGGCCCCGACCAGGTGTACATCGAACCGGTGCTCGCGATCACGCGCAACGAGCTCCTCCACGAACCGGTGGCCGACCATGCCGGCGCCCACCACGACGACCTGTTGCCTCATGCCGTCTCCTCCATCCAAGCGTCGTCGGCGGGGGCCACTGAGACCGCGCACACCTTGAACTCCGGCATCCCGGAGACCGGGTCGCACGCGTCGTTGGTCACCGCGTTGACGAGTGCATCGCCGCCCCAGTGGAACGGCATGAACACCGTGTCCGGCCGGATGTTCCGACTGATCCGGGCTGGTGCGGTGGCACGCCCGCGCGAGGAGGTGACGTGCACCGGGTCCCCTCCCTCGATACCGAGCCGGAGCGCGAGCTGCGGGTGCAGCTCGACGAACGACTCGGCCGCTGTGCGGTTCAGAGCGGGGACGCGGCGGGTCTGGGCGCCGGACTGGTACTGCGCCAGCACCCGACCAGTCACGAGGTAGACCGGGGCCTCGTCACGCAGGTCATCCGCAGGGCCACACGCTGAGACAGGCACCATCCGGGCGAGGCCGTCCGGGTGCGCGAAGGTCTCGGCGAAGAGCCGCGGTGTCGACGGGTCGCCTGAGACGAGAGCCGCTGGCCAGAAGCGGGGACTGTCGTCATCGTCCAGGTTGGCGTGGCTCAGACCTGAGTAGTCGGCGCGCCCGCCGGCGCTGGCGCGGGCAAGCTCGTCGAATATCACGGCCGGGACGTCGTCGAGTGTCACCGGGCTGCCGAGCAACCGCGCCAGGTCGGCCAGGATCTCGAGCTCGCTGCGGGCCGAGCCTGGCGGGGCGAGGAGCTGGCGGCGGCGCAGCACTCGGCCCTCCAGGCTGGTCATCGTGCCCTCCTCCTCGGCCCACTGGGTCACGGGCAGGACGACGTCGGCGAGCTCCGTGGTCTCACTCGGCACGAAGTCGCAGACGACGAGGACGTCGAGGTCAGCCAGCCGGCGGCGTACCGCCGTGGCGTCGGGTGCGCTCACCACCGGGTTGCTGCCGTGCACCATCAGCGCGCGCACCTCGCCACCGAGCTTGCCGAGCAGCTCAACGGCCGGAACTCCCTTGCCTGGCAGGGAATCCGGCTCCACGCCCCACACGGCGGCCACGTGTCGACGGTCGTCGGCGTCCTCGATATTCCGGTAGCCGGGCAGCTGGTCCGACTTCTGTCCGTGCTCCCTGCCGCCCTGCCCGTTGCCCTGCCCGGTGAGACAGCCGTAGCCGGAGAAGTGCCGGCCGGGGAGGCCCAGTGCGAGCGCCACGTTGATCGCTGCGGTCACGGTGTCGGTGCCGTCGACGTGCTGCTCCACCCCCCGTCCGGTCAGCACCATGGCGCCGGCACCTCCGCGGTGCGGTGCGGCGTCGGCGAGGATGCGAGCAGCTTCGCGGAGGTCACCCTCGGCCACGCCGGTGGTCGCGGCGACGCGCGCCGGCCACCACGCGACCACCGAGCGACGTACGTCCTCCCAGCCGGTCGTACGACGAGCCAGGTAGTCCTCGTCAGTCCATCCCTCGGCTACCAGAACATGGAGAATCCCCAACAGGAGTGGGAGATCCGTGCCAGGGAGCACCTGGAGGTGCAGCCCCGAGTCCTCGTACGCCAGCGCAGCCGTCGCCGAGACGCGAGGGTCCACGACCACCAGCCCACCGGTGTTCCGCGCGGCCGAGAGGTGCTGTACGAACGGCGGCATCGTGTCCGCGACGTTGCTGCCGAGAAGCAGCACAGCGTCCGCATGGTCGATGTCCACGACCGGGAACGGCAGCCCGCGGTCGATGCCGAACGCGCGGTTGCCTGCAGCGGCGGCGGACGACATGCAGAACCGGCCGTTGTAGTCGATGTGCCGCGTCCCGAGCACGACACGGGCGAACTTGCCGAGCTGGTAGGCCTTCTCGTTGGTCAGGCCTCCCCCGCCGAAGACTCCGACTGCGTCCCGGCCGTGCTCTTCCTGGACCAGCTTCAGCCGTTCAGCGACGTACCCCAGCGCCTGTTCCCACGTGGCCGGTGTGAGTGCACCGTCGGATCCACGGACCAGTGGCGTGGTCAGACGGTCAGGGGTGCTGAGCACTTCTGCGGCCGTCCAGCCCTTCTGGCACAGGCCGCCGCGATTGGTGGGGAAGTCACGCGACTGCACCTCCGCGGCCCCGTCCGCACCCACTGACAGCGTGATTGCGCACTGGAGGGCGCAGTACGGGCAGTGGGTCCGAACAGGGTCCGCGACCAGGGGCAGGTTCATTCAGACTCCAGCCGCGGCCATCTTCGCCGTGGGACGCAGGTAGAACGCCCAGGTGACGGCGTACATCACGGCGTAGAGGCCGACGTAGACATAGAGCGCCGGGACGATCGAGCCGAAGCTTTCCGTCGACCAGCCGTACGTGCGCGGCACGAGGAACCCGCCGTAGGCGCCTACTGCGGAGATGATGCCGATCGCTGCGGCGGCCTGGCGGCGAGCGAGGGTCACCGCGCCTGCGTCGTCGCCGTCAACCTCGTGGCGGAAGATCGCGGGGATCATCCGGTACGTCGAGCCGTTGCCGATGCCGGTGGCAACGAAGAGCAGCATGAACGCGGTGAAGAACAGCCCGAAGCTCTGCAGGCTGAGCGACCACACCACACCCAGCACGCCCACGCCCATCGCCACGAAGCTGAGCGCTGTGATCCGCGCTCCGCCGACCCGGTCGGACAGCTTGCCTCCCAGCGGCCGGACCAGCGAGCCGACCAGGGCACCGAGGAAGGCGTACGTCGTCACGTTGACGTCGGGGAACTGCCCGTTGATGAGCAGGGGGAAGGCGGCGGCGTACCCGATGAACGAGCCGAAGGTGCCGATGTAGAGGAAGGACATCACCCAGGTGTGCGGCTTCCTCGCCACCGCGGCGCTGGAGGCGAAGTCGGTCCTGGCCACCGTGAGGTTGTCCATGTACCGCCACGCGAACCCGGCGGCCAGCAGGGCAAGCGGGATGTAGAGCAGGCCGGCCCGCTCGAGGTGGATGCCAACTCCGGCGGTGACGATCGCGGCGACCACGAACGGGGCCTGGACGACAGCCACGCCGATGTTGCCACCGGCCGCGTTCAGGCCGAGGGCCCACCCCTTCTCCTTCTCCGGGTAGAACCAGGAGATGTTCGTCATCGACGACGCGAAGTTCCCGCCCCCGAACCCGGCCAGGGCGGCGACCGTGAGCATCACCGCGAATGAGGTGCCGGGGTTGCTCACGGCCAAGACCAGGGCCACGCACGGGATCACGAGGAGCAGGGCGGACACCACGGTCCAGTTGCGGCCGCCGAACTTCGGCACTGCGAACGTGTAGGGCAACCGAAGGGTCGCGCCGACCAGGCTCGGGATCGCCACCAGCCAGAACAGCTGGCTCTGGGTGAACGCGAAGCCGACGTTGTTCAGGTTCACCGTGACGATCGACCACATCACCCAGACGGAGAAGCCGAGGTGCTCGGCCAGGATCGAGAAGATCAGGTTGCGGCGGGCGATCGAACGGCCGCCGCCCTGCCAGAACGCGTCGTCCTCCGGGTCCCAATGGGTGATCCAGCGACCGGGTGCGCGCTCGATGGCGACCGGCGCGTCGACGTCGGGCAGCAGTCCCGGGGTGGCGGTCTCAGGTGTGGTGACGGCCATCGGCCCTCCTCGCATCGTGGCCCGCCGTTGCGGGTCGGATGCGAGAGGACGTTAGGCAGCGGATGTTTCACGGTCCTGCGAGGGGCGCTTCGGTGCGGTAACGGTTGCCGCACATGTCCCGCGGCGTACGTGTGAGAACCGCGGTTTGGCGCAGCGTTCTGAAACCTTGCCGAAACAGCAGGAAAAGAGGGCCCTGGAAAGGGACAGCCGGTCGAGGCCGACGGCGAAACCGACTAGATGAGTAAGTCCAAGGGATCGTGCAAGCGAGCGGCGCTCAGCGCCGCGCTGGCAAGGCACCGATGCGAAGGCAGACTGGGCGTCTTTCGAGCGTCGGTAACGCCGCCAGCGTGGATGCTGAGCGTCGCGTAGCGTGCGAGACCTTGGACTTAGTCATCTAGGTGGTCGCACCAGGCGCTTGCGCCTGCAGTGGCTGATCAGATCAGTCCTGCATCTGCGGGCGGTGCCGATCGAGCCACCGCCGGCCAACATGTGGAAACAAGGACAGTGTGGACCTTGGGTCACCTGGCGACTCAAAGTCCACACCATCTTGCTTCGCGCACCGCGGGCTCGAGCTGCTGTCCCAAGCGTCGCGCCGCTAGAACAGAGCAGAGGCGAGGTCCCGGCGCGCGCGCATCACCCTGGGGTCGTCGTTGCCGACGGCGCCGAACAGCGCGATCAGATGGGTACGTGCGGCCTCACGGTCAGCCTCCGTCGTACGACGCACCAGGGCGACGAGCCGGTCGAACGCATCGTCGACGTGCCCGCCGAGCAGGTCGAGGTCCGCCACCATGATCTGGGCGTCCACGTCGTCCGGGCGTTCCGCAGCGGCCGTCCGCGCCTCGTTGAGGTCGACGCCTTCGGTCCGCTTGAGCAGCTTGGCCATCGCCAGACCGGCCGCTGCCTCCGCGTCTGCCGGGTTGGCGTCCACCAGCTTCTGGTACTCCGCCACCGCGGCGTTGATGTCGCCCTTCTCGAGCGCCTCCTGCGCGGGCACGTAGCGCGGGTCGAGCTGCTCCTCGCCCGTCTCCTCGTCGACGACTCCGCCTCCCGTGCGCGGCTGGTGCCGGCCGGTGAACCCGCTCGCGGTCAGCTGCTGGAGCACCTGGGTGATGGCCTCGCGCAGCTCCTCGATCGGCGCGAAGCTCTGGATCAGGGGCATCGGTCGTCCTTGCGCCACCAGCACCACCAGGGGCACCGACGGGATCTGCATTGCCTGGGCGATCTGCGGCAAGGCGTCGATGTCGACTCGACCCAGTAGGAACCTGCCCTCGAACTCCGTCGACAGCGTCTGCATCGAGTCGGCGAGCTGCACACTCTCGGGCGAGCGACCCGGGCTCTCGAAGGCCAGCAGCACCGGGGCCGTGCGGGAGCCCTCGAGGATCTCCTGGAAGTTCTGCTCCGTGACCTGCACCGCGTAGGCGGTGCTGGCTCGCCCGGCACCGCCGGTGGAGGTGCCGGCTCCCTGCAGTCCGGACAGGTCGACCGCGCCGGGTCGTGAAAAAGGCTGCTGGCTCATGACCCCATCGTTCCAACTCGTTGAATCCGTGAACACACCAGGTCCTTGAAGACGATACTGAACGCCGTGGTGACGGGAGAATTGGACGGGACACGAGTGCGTGTGCTGTCTCGGACTGCGCTGTGGTTGACGGCGTACGTCGGAGCCAGTTTGCTCGGTCGCGCGCTGGTCGTCCACCCCGAGCAGGTGGTCGTGGTGTGGCCCGCAGCAGGAGTCGGGCTGGCCTGGCTCGCCAGCAGCAACCGCCGACTCCTGCCGATCGACCTGACCCTGATGTCGGCGTCCACCATGACGGTGCTCGCCGTCACTGAAGGAGGTCTGACGCGCTCGCTCCTCTCGCTGGTCGTTGTGTTCCAGACGGTGCTGGCCTGCTTGTTCTTGCGCCGGTTCGTCCCCGGTATCTGGGGAACCGGGGGGCGGGAGCCGTTCACGCGTCTTGCGCAGTTCGGCGGGATCCTGGTGTCGATCGTCGGGGCTGCCCTCATCACGGCTCTGGCGCGCTCCCTCATCGGTGTGTTCTTGTTCGAGAACGAGAGCCTGGAGTTGTTGGTCGGCAGGTTCGGGCGCCAGACCGCCGCGATGGCGACCATCGGACTGTTCGCACTGCTGCTGGGTGGGTGGATGGCCCAACGACGTGACCTCGTGCTCCCCCTGGTCCCGCCGATCACCAGACCCGACGTGCTGGAGCTGATGGGCATCGAGCTCCTCACGGCCATGATCTTCGTCGCCTTCTGGCACAACCCGGAGATCCCCACGACGTACATCCTGATCCTCACGATCGTGTGGGCGGCCCTTCGCTTCAACCCAGTGGTCACGGCCCTGCACTGCCTGCTCACCGGCCTGGTCACGGTGCTGATCACGATCCTTGGCCACGGTCCGTTCTCCAACGTGAGCGCACCCGACGCCAGGGCCTTACTCGCACAGCTGTTCGTGGTGGTGCTCATGGTCACCGGCATGACGATCTCGCTGACCCGTCGCCAGATCGCCGAGACGATCGACAGCCTCGAGAAGTCCGAGGCGACCCTGGCCGCGCGGGCGGACGAGCTCGACCTGGTGATGTCCCGCCTGCAGGACGGCGTCGCCATCATCGAGGCCGGAGGACGCGTCGTGCACGCCAACGCCGCCCTGCTCACCGCTTTCGGCACCCGTCCCCCTGAACCTTTCGAGCGGGTTCCCGAGAAGGAGGAGCGCAAGGGCCAGGCATTCCACCCTGACGGGCGCCCGCTGGAGGAAGAGGACAACCCCTACATCCGGGCGATGGCCGGCGAGGTTGTCGACGCCGAGGAGATCCACCACCGCGACGAGCACGGCGTCGCCCGAGTGCTGGAGGTCTCGGCGTTCCCGGTGGCGCACGCCGAGGGGGCTCCGAATCGCGTCATGATCGTCATCCGCGACATCACCGCGGCCAGCACGCACCGTGAGTCACTGGTCTCGTTCGCCGCGACGGTCGCCCATGACCTGAACAACCCGCTCAGCGTGATCGACGGGTGGGCCGAGGCGCTGGAGGAAGACCTCGTCGCCAACAGCTCGCCCGAAGCGACCCAAGCAGCGCCCATGGTCCGGCACATCCGGGCCAGCGTGCGGCAGGCGCGTGGGTTCATCTCCGCGCTGCTCGCCCATTCGTTGTCTCGAGACCAGGCACTCGAGTGCGAGTCGGTCGCGTTGCACAGCCTCGTCGTGCACATTGCAGCCACCCACGACGGCCCCCGGGCCGGCGGTGAGATCATCGCCGGTGACCTGGTCCATGTCTGGGCGGATCGCGTGCTCCTGCGGCAGGTGCTCGACAACCTGGTCGGCAACGCCTGCAAGTACGTCGCGCCCGGGACCACGCCGCGAGTCCTGATCGAGGCCGAGCGCCTCGAAGGGGGCTGGGCGCGCGTGATGGTCCGCGACAACGGGATCGGGGTCCCGTTCCTGCAACGCGAGCGCATCTTCGAGAGCTTCCATCGGGCGACCGAGGGATACCAGGGCACGGGCCTCGGCCTCGCGATCTGCAAGCGCATCATCGAGAGGCACGGCGGAACCATCCGGGTGACCTCGAACCCCGACGGCGTCGGCAGTTGCTTCGAGTTCACCCTGCCTACGACGCTCGAAGCAGCCGCCGGCCCCAGCAAGTCCTCAGTTCCAGATTTCGCCTGAGGCTCAGGCCCAGGAGGCCTCGGTGGCGTCCGCGAGGTCGTCCACCACCGCCCTCAGGTCGTGGGACTCCTCGAACCTGCGACGTTGACGAACGGCGCCGTTGCCCCGTGCGAGCAGGCGCTCGAAGCCGTCCTCGACGAGCTCACGTTCGCCCCACTGCTCGAGATGCTCGCCAACCTGGCCCATGAGCGCCTCGAAGACCCGGCGCGGAGGAGCCAGCTCGGTCATGGCCGGATGCACCAGGTCTCCCCCGATGCCGTACCGCGCTGCGCGCCAGCCCGCGACCCGCAGCAGGTCCGAGCGCCAGGGCGCTGGCTCCCGGAATGCGCACGACTCGACCAGCGCGCGAGTCAGCACGGCGACCAGCACGGCGTCCTCGAGGTCGACGCAGATGTCGGCCACGCGTATCTCCACCGTCGGATAGCTCTCGGAGAGGCGCACGTCGAAGTAGAGCATCCCGGGATCCATCGCCGAGCCCCAGGCGATCGTGTGCTGGGCGACCTCGCGGTAGGTCTCGACGTCACCGAAGGGTTCGCGTGGCCCGGCCGAGGACCACAGTCCCCAGACCATCGAACGCCAGCTGGCGTAGCCAGTGTCCTGCCCGCGCCAGTACGGCGAGTTCGCGCTGATCGCGGTCAGGAACGGCAGCCAAGGGCGGATCCCGTCCACCGCTCGCACACCCTCCGCCTCGTTCGCGATCTCCACGTGCACGTGCATTCCGCACATCTGGGAGTCGCGCGCGATCCGGCCGAACTCGGGCTCGAACCGCAGATAGCGCGGCGTCTTGGTGAAGTCCTCCTGCTCCGCCTCCAGAGGAGGTGAGCCGATGGCCACCGCTCGCACACCGGCAGCTGCCGCCGCCTCCCCCGTTGCCCGTCTCCCACGGCGCAGTGCCCGCCCGAGCTCATCGGCCTCCCGGATCGGCGGCGTAGACGTCTCGATCTGGTGGCGGAACAGCTCCTGGGAAACCTCGGCGGAGGACTCGTTCGACGCCTGCACAAGGTCCGAGAGCCCGGCTGGGCGGCGTGACCCCGGGTCGATGAGAACCAGCTCCTCCTCGACCCCCATGGAACGAGGCAGGCTTCCGGTCAAAAGCGGGCCGGCTCCCTGTACTCGCCCCACTCCTTGCGGAGGACGTCGCAGATCTCGCCCAGCGTGGCCTCGGCGCGGCAGGCGTCCAGCATCGACGGGATCATGTTGCGATCCTCGCGGGCGGCGCCGAGCATCTCCTCGAGAGCTGCGCTGACGGCCGCATCGTCGCGCTGGGCGCGGCGTCCCTCGAGGATCCGCACCTGCTCGGTCTCCACCTCGTGAGAGACGCGAAGGATCTCCAGTTCACTGGTCACCGAGTCAAGGTGGCAGTTCACCCCGACGACCTTCTTCTCACCCTTCTCGAGCGCGATCTGGTAGGCGAACGCCGCCTCGGCGATCTCGGCCATGAACCAGCCGTCCTCGATCCCGCGGAGAAGACCCTGGGTGACCGGGTCGTCGCCGTCGCGGGCGGACTTGGCCAGCGCCTCGACCTGGTCGTGGCGCAGCGAGGACCCGCCCATCTCGAGGATCTTGTCGAAGATGACGTTGGCCTCGGCCTCGAGCTTGTCGGTGAGTGCCTCGACGTACCACGAACCACCGAGCGGGTCGGCGACGTTGACCACGCCGGTCTCCTCCATGATCACCTGCTGGGTGCGCAGGGCGATCTCGGCGGCCTGCTCGCTGGGCAGCGCCAGTGTCTCGTCGAGGGCGTTGGTGTGCAGCGAGTTCGTGCCGCCCAGCACGGCCGCGAGGGCCTCGACGCCGGTGCGAACCACGTTGTTGTAGGGCTGTTGCGCCGTCAGCGACACGCCAGCTGTCTGAGTGTGGAACCTCATCCACTGCGCCTTCTCGGTCTTGGCGCCGTAGACGTCGCGCACCCAGCGGGCCCAGATCCGGCGAGCTGCACGGAACTTGGCGATCTCCTCGAAGAAGTCGAGGTGGCTGTCGAAGAAGAAGCTCAGCCCCGGCGCGAAGGCATCGATGTCGAGCCCCCGGGAGAGACCCAGCTCGATGTAGCCGAAGCCGTCGGCGAGCGTGAAGGCGAGCTCCTGCGCGGCCGTCGAACCAGCCTCGCGGATGTGGTAGCCCGAGACGCTGAGCGGCTTGTACGCCGGGATGTTCTCGCCGCAGTACTCCATCAGGTCGCCGATCAGCTTCAGGTGCGGCTCGGGACCGAAGAGCCACTCCTTCTGGGCGATGTACTCCTTGAAGATGTCGGTCTGCAAGGTGCCGTTGAGCTTGCCGATGTCGGCGCCCTGACGCTCGGCGGCCACGAGGTACATGCAGAACACGGGTACGGCGGGGCCGCTGATCGTCATCGACGTGGTGACCTCGTCGAGCGCGATCTCGTCGAACAGCACGTCCATGTCGGCGGCGGAGTCGATCGCGACGCCGCAGTGCCCGACCTCCCCGAGACTGCGCGGGTCGTCGGAGTCGCGACCCATCAGGGTCGGCATGTCGAAGGCAACGGACAGCCCGCCACCCCCACGGCCCAGGATCATCTTGTAGCGCTCGTTGGTCTGCTGGGCGTTGCCGAAGCCAGCGAACTGGCGGATGGTCCAGCTGCGGCCGCGGTAGCCGGTCGCGTAGAGACCCCGGGTGTAGGGGAACTCGCCGGGCCACTGTCCCTCTGGCAGGCCTTCGGCCTGGGAGTCGTCCGGGCCGTACGCCGGCTCGACCTCCATCTGCGACAGCGTGGTGAAATCGGCGTCGCGGACGCGCGACTTGGCGTATCGGTCCTGCCAGCGTTCGCGTGCGTTCATGGGAAAATAGTAGGGCGTCCTACTAAATATTCCTAACGTGGTCCTCGACGGAAGGTCGTCGAAGACCCCGTCGAACTAACGGAGACGACCACTGAGCCATCGGTGGATCTGCCCGTCGCGCACCTCGACCTCGCTGGGCGGCCGCGGCGTGGGGTTGTCGGCGAGGTGGCGCAGGACCTGGGTGCGTCCCCGGAGCTGCGTGTCCCGGTCCTCGAATCGGACATAGGGATGGAGCAGCGGCCGCACCTCGGCCCACTCCTGCTTCTCGACCAGGTCCCATGCACGTGCCGTGGGCGCCGGTAGTTCGGGCAGGTCGTGCAACATCCGCGGCACGCACATCCGCCAGGCGTCGACCACGAACTCACGCATCTCGTCGTGGTCGAGCGGGGCCAGGCGGGCACACACCCACTGGAAGCGCAGGTCGCTCTCGGGTGGCAGGAAGAACGTGTCGGGCGCCGAGGCGATCAGGCCGTCCCGCTCGATCAACGGGTAGCCGAATCCCATCGACTCCTCGTCGCGCGAGAACGCGACGAACACGATCTGCTTCACCCGGAACTTCCACCGGCCGCGCACGTGCACCTCGTAGGCCCGTGGCAGCTCGGCCGCGACCCGTCGTACGGCGTCGGCGTCGGTCATGGATCAGAAGTCGCCTGCGCTGCGCCGGACCGGGCGCAGCAGCGCGGACAGCTCGCGCAGACCCTTGTCGTCGAGCGCACCGAGCCCGAAGTCGGCACCCACGAGCTCGGCCGTCGCCCGCTCGACGAGCTCGCGGCCGGTCCCGGTGATCTCGGCGAGCACGGTCCGCCCGTCCTCCGGATGCCGACGGCGTACGACGAGCCCGGCTGCCTCGAGCCGGTCCACGATGGACGTGACGGACGTGGGGTGCACCTGCAGGCGCTCACCCATCTTGCCCAGCGGCAGCGAGCCGCGTGAGGAGAAGGTGAGCAGCACCAGCGCCTCGTATCGCGCGAAGGTCAGCCCGAGCGGCTTCAGCATCGCGTCCAGTCCCCCGAGCACCAACTGCTGCACCCGCATCAACGAGGTGACCGCGTGCATCTGCGGGACACCCTCCCAGCGCATCGCCCACTGCCGTGCCGCCTCGTCGATCGGGTCGACCGGCGGACCACCTCGACTCGCCCTGGGACTCGCCATGAACGGACCCTACCGAGCCGGCTACAGCCAGGCGGGACCACGGATGAGTGGTCCTGGTCGGGACCCGTCTGGCGGCGCGGAGGCTGAGCAATAGACTCCCCGGTGGATCACCGGACCCTAGGAGAGTCGTGCCTGACGTCAAGCCGCTGCAGAAGGTTCTGATCGCCAACCGAGGCGAGATCGCAGTCAGGGTGATCCGTGCCTGCAAGGACGCAGGCATCGGCAGTGTCGCGGTGTACGCCGACCCCGACCGGGATGCGCTGTTCGTGCGGCTGGCCGACGAGGCCCACTCCCTGGACGGCGCCACACCGGCCGACTCCTACCTCGACATCGAGAAGATCGTGGCCCTCGCCGAGAAGTCCGGCGCCGACTCGGTGCACCCTGGCTACGGCTTCCTCGCCGAGAACCGGAACTTCGCCCAGGCGGTCATCGACGCCGGACTCGTCTGGATCGGCCCGCCGCCGGAGGCGATCGAGAGCCTCGGCGACAAGGTCAAGGCCCGCCACATCGCCGAGAAAGTCGGTGCCCCGCTGGTCGTGGGCACCCAGGACCCCGTCGAGAACGCCACCGAGGTGGAGAAGTTCGCCGACGAGTACGGCCTGCCCATTGCGATCAAGGCCGCGTTCGGTGGTGGCGGGCGTGGCCTCAAGGTTGCCCGCAAGCGCGAGGAGGTCGCGGAGCTCTTCGAGTCCGCGGTGCGCGAGGCCAAGAGTGCCTTCGGCCGTGGCGAGTGCTTCGTGGAGAAGTACCTCGACAGGCCGCGCCACGTCGAGACGCAGTGCCTGGCCGACCAGCACGGGAACGTCGTGGTGATCTCCACGCGCGACTGCTCGCTCCAGCGCCGCCACCAGAAGCTTGTCGAGGAGGCGCCTGCGCCCTTCCTGACCCAGGACCAGGCGAACACGCTCTACGAGTCCTCCAAGGCGATCATGCGCGAGGCGAAGTACGTCGGCGCCGGCACGTGTGAGTTCCTCGTCGGGCAGGACGGCACCATCTCCTTCCTCGAGGTGAACACCCGCCTGCAGGTCGAGCACTGCGTCTCCGAGGAGGTCACCGGGATCGACCTGGTGCGCGAGATGTTCCGGATCGCAGCAGGCGAGGAGCTGGGGTACGACGACCCGCGCGTCATGGGCCACGCCATCGAGTTCCGCATCAATGCCGAGGACGGCGGGGCGAACTTCATGCCCGCACCGGGCACGCTCTCGAAGTGGTCACCGCCGTCAGGGCCCGGCGTCCGGCTCGACGGTGGCTACGAGGAGGGCGAGACCATCCCCGGTGTGTTCGACTCGCTGATCGCCAAGCTGATCGTCAGCGGTCGTGACCGCACTCAGGCCCTCGAGCGCTCACGTCGCGCCCTCGACGAGTTCGGCGTCGACGGCATGCCGACCGTGATCCCGTTCCACGCCGCGGTGGTCAGGGACCCCGCCTTCGTCGGCAGCCCGCCTGAGTCACCCGAGGAGTTCGGCGTCTACACCTCGTGGATCGAGACCGAGTTCGACAACCAGATCACGCCGTACGGCGGTGCCTCAGCCGATGGCGGAGAACCAGACGAGCGCAACAAGGTCACCGTCGAGGTCGGCGGCCGCCGGATCGAGGTCGTCCTGCCCGCCGGGCTGGCCGCCATGGGTGGCGGTGCTGCCGCTGGAGCCAAGAAGCCAAAGCGCTCAGCAGGCAGGAAGGCGGGCACTGCTGCCTCCGGCGACTCGGTGGCATCGCCGATGCAGGGCACGATCGTCAAGGTTGCGGTCGAGGAGGGCGCCTCGGTCGAGGAGGGCGACGTGATCGTCGTACTCGAGGCGATGAAGATGGAACAGCCCCTCAAGGCGCACAAGGCGGGCACCGTCACGGGCCTGAAGGCCGAGGTGGGCTCGGGCGTCACCAACGGCGAGGTCATCTGCGAGATCAAGGACGCCGGCTAGCCCGCAAAACACCGCCGACACGGCGCTCGTGTCCCGCAAAACACCGCCGACACGGCGCTCGTGTCCCGCAAAACACCGCCGACACGGCGCTCGTGTCCCGCAAAACACCGCCGACACGGCGCTCGTGTCCCGCAAAACACCGCCGACACGGCGCTCGTGTCCCGGCGCAGGTGAACATTGGCGCCGTCTCGGTCCCTTCTGGTGGGACATTGGCGCCGTCTCGGCGGCTTCGCATGACGCACTAGGCAGCGACCATCTCGTATGACGTCCGCCACGCCCACGCTGCACGCGATTGTGGTATTTCGCTGCCGCTTTGATAACTTAGTAGAGACGTTTACTAGACTTTCAAGGTGGGTCCGATGCGTGGAGGCGAAGGCGACTGTTGTGTCGTAGTGGTGGGTGCAGGAGCGGCGGGAGCCCTGACTGCCTCGCACCTGGTGACGAGCCTGTCCCCGCGCTACCGGGTCGCTCTGGTGGACCCCGCCCCCACGACCGGCCGCGGTCCGGCGTACTCCACGACCGATGAACGACACCTGCTGAACGTTCCCGCCAGCGGGATGAGCGCGTTCCCGCGGGATCCCGAGCACTTCTTCCGCTGGGTGCGCAACCACCACGACCCGCAGGCCCAGCCCCAGGACTTCGTCCCACGTGCGGCGTACGGCGACTACGTGCAGGGCCTGTTGCAGACGGCGACGGAGTATCCCGGAAACGCCCGCCTCGAACGACGCCAGGAGGCCGTGGCCGGCATCGAACGACGTGGCGACCGCTTCCTGGTGCGACTCTCGTCGGGACAGTCGATCGCCGCACGGGCCGTGGTGCTGGCCACGGGGGCCACCCCCGGCACGGACTGGGCCCCAACAGGACTCGAGGACACCGACCTCCTGGTCGACGACCCCTGGACCCAGGACCTCCCCGATGGCGACCTGTTGCTCGTCGGCACCGGGCTGACCATGGTCGACGTCGCGATCGCCTCCGACCGCGAGGGACGGACCCTGCACACGGTGTCGCGTCACGACCTCGTGCCTGAGGCCCACCGGATGCCGACCACCCCGGCAGTGCCCCCGCCGCCGGGAATCACCCGGGTCGGCAGCCTGCAGGAGCTGCAGCACGTCATGCGTACGCATGTCGAGCGCACGGTTGCCGAGACCGGTGACTGGCGCGCCGCGGTCGACGGCCTGCGCCCGGTGACCGCGCAGCTGTGGCAGGGCCTCGGCGACGACGACAAGCGCCAGTTCCTCGCCGAGCACGCGCGGAACTGGGACGTGCACCGCCACCGGATGCCCCCGGTCACCGCACGTCGTCTGGACAAGATCTCCTCCTCCGGACGCCTGGTCCGGCACACGGGCAGCGTCGCTTCCGCGCGACGGGTCCCCGGCGGTGTCGAGGTCACGCTGAGCGACGGACGCCGGCTCACCGTCGCGGGTGTCGTCAACTGCACCGGTCCGGTCGGCACCCTGGCCAAGGACCCGCTGCTCGCGTCGCTGGCCAGGACCGGCTTGGTCCGCCCGGGCCCATCGGGCCTCGGCATCGACACGGCGGACGACGGCCGGGTCATCGGCGTACTCCCCGGCGGCATGCCGTTCTACGCCCTGGGCACACTGCGCCGCGGCAACCTGTGGGAGACCACGGCGATGCCCGAGATCCGGGAGCAGGCCTACGACGTCGCGCGGGCCGTCGTACGCGGGCTGCACGGCGAGAAGAGGCGGCGACCGGTCGACGCGTACGGCCTCACCCTGACCGCCGGGGACGACGCGGCCGACGCCTACAACCGGGCCCTTGGGCGCCTGCTCAGGCTGCAGGACGGGGTCGAGACCGGCCTTCAGTCGGCCGTGGCCCTCGACCCGGGGTTCGCGCACGCGCACGCGGCGATGGCCCTCCTGGGACACGAGTGGGGCGCCACCGGCTCCTGGCGCGAGTCGCTACGGGCCGCACACGCCGCGGCGTCCGACCGGCATCTCGATGACCGCGAGGTCAGCTTCCTGGACGCCGTGACGGTTCGGCTCCGATCGGACGAGGCCACCGGTGCCGCTGCCCTGCTCCGACACATCCGGCTCTTCCCCAAGGACGCGCTGGCCGTGAGCGTCGCCGTACCGACCGTTGCCTTCGGCGGGCTCACCTCCGGCCCACAGACGGCTGCGATGGTCGAGGGGCTCGCCAAGAGCTACGGCGACGACTGGTGGTACGCCGGGCAGCTGGCGTTCGTGCGCCAGGACCAGGAGCGTTGGAGCGAGGCCGAGGCACTCGCGTCGTACGCCCTCTCGGTGGAGCCTTCGTCCGGACACGCAGTTCATGCGCGGGCGCACGTGTTCTACGAGACCGGCGACCACGCCGCCGGGTTGTCGTGGCTCGACGAGTGGCTCCGCACCCGCGGACCGGAGGCCAACCATCGCTCGCACTTCTCCTGGCACGCCGCCCTCCACGAGCTGATGCAGTGCGACGTCGAGGCAGTCCGGCGCCGCTACGAGCGCGAGCTCGCGCCACCGCTGGTCACCGGTTCCCGCGCGCTGGTCGACGCGGGCGCGCTGCTCTGGCGCTGCCACGTGACGGACACCTGGGAGGGCGCCCTGCCCGGCCCAGCGGTGTGCGACTCGGCGCCTGACGGATGGCTGATCACGCCACCCACCGCGTTCGCTGCCATGCACTCCGCCGTCAGCCTGGCCGCGGCGGGAGACGAGGTAGGGCTGTCGGCCCTGCGGACGACCTCCCTGGCCCACGCCGACCCCACGTTCCGCGACGTCGTCGCGCCGGTGTGCCGCGCGCTGCAGTCCGTGCTCGAAAGTGACTTCCTGGCTGCTGCCACGGAACTCGATGAGACCCTCCCCCGGGCTGTCGCACTCGGCGGCAGCGCCGCACAGCGCGAGGTGCTGCAGGACACGCTTGTCTACGCGCTCGCACGCTCGGGACAGGGCGAACGGGCCGCCACAGTGCTGGACGAGCGACTCAGCCGTCGCGTCTCGCCGCTGGACGCACGGGCACGCGCCCGGCTCAGCCAGGGTGTTTCCTTGCCAGGATCGCCAGAAGCAACCGTTTGAGCATCAGGTGCGAACACCCGATGCTCAGGTCGGCCGGGGTCGGGTCCCGACGCGACCGGAAGTGTCGTTGAGGTACTGGCGGCCGAGCTACGTTCAAGAACTGGACCCGGATAGTGCCGAACGTTCGGCACCTGTTTCGGATCCTGGCTGCTGCCGTTTGATCGGGACTATCCGGTTTTGGCGTTCAGGTTCGGCAGCCGCTGCCGCGCTCGACCATCCCGGGGAGGAAGCGGCTGCACAGGTCGGCGACCGTGGCCACGTCCAGGTCGATCATCTTCAGCTCGCCCTCGGGGTCGCTGCGGTGGACCGGACCGAGCGTGGAGAAGCCGGCGTTGTTCACCAGAATCTGCGGTGTGAGCCCCCGCCCCAGGACCTCGGACAACAGCCCGGCACGCGATTCCGGCTCTGTGAGATCGGCCGCTACGACGTACGCCGGGGTGGGCAGCTCGTCGGCCAGGGACTGCAGCTTTTCGGCCGACCGCGCCACCAGCACGAGGGCGTGTCCGCGGCGGGACAGTTCACGCGCAATCTCCGCTCCGATGCCGCTCGAGGCGCCGGTGACGACTGCAACATGGGTGGTTTCGGGGGAGGAAGGGACATAAAAGCAACATACTCGTGCGCCTACTGGCCGGTATGTAAAAACGTGATGAAGACCTCGCTAAAAACGTGAGGAGGATTTCGGGTTCGCGGGGGGAACATGAGAGAGTACTCATATGACGCAGCTACCCCCCACCACGCTGACCCATGACCACGAGACCCCCGAGCGCGGCCACACCCTGGCCGACCGCTTGTCCGAGGGCGAAGAGTTCGCCGTGACCTTCGGCGGACAGGGTGCGGACTGGTTCGCAACCCTCTCCGAGCTCGCCGGCGAGAACACCGACACCTCCCGGGTGAGCCACCTGGTCGAGGAGTCCGGTCGTCTGGTGGCCCCCGTGGCCGGCCAGCTGGCCGCGGCGCTCCCCCGCCCGTTCGAGCCCCACGTGTGGCTCACCGACGATGTCGCACCCCGTCCCGCCGACACGAATGACGCTGCGCTCTGCATGCCCGGCGTGCTGCTCTCCCAGCTCGCGACCATGGACCTGCTCACCGACGAGGGCCTGGACCTCACCAAGATCGCACCCGTCGCCTCTGTCGGACACTCGCAGGGCATCATCGGCGTCGCCGCCCTCGCCGGACGCCGCGACGGCGATGCGACCAGCGATGTCCAGCTGATGGCGATCGCTCGCCTCATCGGTGCCGCAGCTGCGATTGCCGGCCGCCGTGCCGGCCTCGTTGCGCACGGTGAGGACTCCCCCATGCTCGCCGTGACCGGCGCCACGCTCGCCGAGGTCGAGGACCTCGTTGCCCAGATCTCCGAAGCCGACGACGCCGCCACGGTGGCGGCCATCAACGGCCCGCGCCGCGTGGTCGTGAGCGGTACGACGGACGCCCTGCGCCGTCTCCGCGCAGCCGTCGAGAAGCGCAGCGCCGCCGATGCCGCCGAGATTGACAAGAAGACGCGCGGTGGGCGCGCCTTCAACCCGTCCGTCGAGTCCATTCCGGTCGCCCTCGGCTTCCACCACCCGGCTCTTGCGCCCGCCGTCGCGATGGCCCGCGACTGGGCCGAGGCCTGTGGTCTCGACGCGGGCCTGACCGAGCACCTCGCCCACGCGATCTGCGTGGAGACCGTCAACTGGCCGCGCGAGCTCACCGACGCAGTCGGCCCGAACACCCACTGGGTCGTCGACCTCGGACCGGCCAACCTGTCCGCCAACATGACCGGCCGGGCCCTGCGCGGGCGCGGCGTCACCGTCCTCCCCGCTGCCACGCCCAAGGGACGCGACCTGCTCTTCACCTCCGGCGCCACCGTGCCCCAGGCGGCCGACTGGTCGAAGCACGCCCCCCGGTTGATCGACCGCGGCGACGGCAAGCCCGTCGTCGACACCGCCTTCACGCGGCTGACCGGCAAGTCGCCGATCCTGCTCGCGGGCATGACGCCGACGACCGTTGACCCCGAGATCGTCGCCGCTGCCGCCAACCGCGGCCACTGGGCCGAGCTCGCCGGTGGCGGCCAGGTCACCGAGGAGATCTTCGCCGCGCACATGGCGAAGCTGACCGACCTCCTCGACGAGGGCCGCACCGCACAGTTCAACACCCTGTTCCTGGACCCGTACCTGTGGAAGCTCCAGGTCGGCGGCCAGCGCCTCGTTCAGAAGGCCCGGCTCGCCGGTGCGCCGCTGGACGGCGTCGTGATCAGCGCGGGCATCCCTGAGCCCGAGGACGCAGTCGCCATCATCGAAGACCTGCACGACTCCGGCATCAGCCACGTCGTGTTCAAGCCGGGCACCGTGAAGCAGATTCGCCAGGTGCTCGCGATCGCGCGGGAGGTAGACACCTCCGTCATCGCCCACATCGAAGGAGGTGTCGCGGGGGGACACCACTCATGGGAAGACCTCGACGAGCTGCTGCTGTCGACCTACAACGACCTGCGCTCGGCTGAGAACCTCGTCGTGTGCGTCGGTGGCGGAATCGGTACGCCGGACCGCGCGATCGACTACCTCACCGGCGCCTGGGCGACGGCCCACGGCGAGACCGCCATGCCGGTCGACGGTGTCCTGATCGGCACCGCCGCCATGGCCACCAAGGAGGCCACCACCTCCCCTGCGGTCAAGCAGCTCCTGGTCGACACACCTGGACTCGCCACCTCGGACAACGGTGGCTGGGTCGGGGCCGGTCGTAGTGCCGGCAACATGACCTCCGGTCGCAGCCAGCTCGGCGCCGACATCCACGAGATCGACAACGCGGCCGGGCGCTGCGGTCGCATCCTGGACGAGGTCGCCGGGGACGCCGAGGCAGCAGCCGCCCGCAAGGACGAGCTGGTCGCCGCCATGGCCGACACCTGCAAGCCCTACTTCGGCGACGTCGCCGAGATGACCTACGAGCAGTGGCTGCGCCGGTACGTCGAGCTGGCCGGCGCCGGAGTCGCAGGCCACCACCTCATCAGCGGAGCAGGCTCGAACACCTTCCTCGACAGAACCTTCCGTGACCGCTTCGTGGAGATGCTGGACCGCGCCCTGGCGCGTGTCCACCCCGCGGCGTCCGGTCCGATCGAGCGCCTCGACGCTGACCCCGAGGAGCCAACGGCAGCCATCGACGCACTCGTGGCGGCCCACCCGGAGGGCATGAGCCTCAAGCTCCACCCGGCCGACGTGTTCTTCTTCATGGAGGTCTGCCGCCGCCCGGGCAAGCCGGTCAACTTCGTCCCCGTGATCGACGCCGACGTCCGCCGCTGGTGGCGTTCCGACTCGCTGTGGCAGGCCCACGACGAGTCCTACGGCGCCGACGCGGTCATCGTCATCCCCGGCCCCGTGGCCGTGGGCGGCATCAGCGTCGTGGACGAGCCCGTCGCCGACCTCCTCGACCGGTTCGAGGCAGCGATCGTCGACACCCTCGCTGGCACCGCTGCCCTCCCCGCCGTGAGCCGGAGCATCGTCGGTGCCGACGCCACTGCGATCGACGCCGCGTTCGCCTCGCCGGACGTCGTGTGGGCCGGTCGCGTTGTCCCCAACCCGCTGCACCGCCTGGAGGGCACCTCCGCCACGCTGGTTTCCGAGGGCGACGACACCGCTGTGCTGCGCGTCCCCCTTTCCCGCGGCGAGCTGCAGCTGCGCGTCGATCTCTCCGGAGTCACGAGCGGTCGGCTGCCGGTGATCTCCGGGGACGCCGCCGCCGAGGGGATGGGTGCCCTGCTGGCGCTCACTGCCGGTGGCACCCTTCCCGAGATCGTCGACGGCACAGCTGTCCTCCAGACCACGTTCTCCTCTGACCTGGTCGCCGACCACATCGGCGTGACCAGCCCGCGCAGGACCCGTCGTGGTGACGCAGTCACCGACCCGCAGGAGCAGGCTGTCCCCGACACGCTCGTGGGTCTCGCCTGGCCTGCCGTGTTCGCCTCCATCGGCGCCGTCGAGGGTCTCCTCGACCTCGTGCACCTGGACCACCAGATCGAGATCTCGGGCGCGCTGCCCGTTGGTGAGTCCGAGCTGACGATCGCCGCCACGCGCGGCGACGTGGTCGACACCACGGCCGGTCACGTGATCGCCGTCGACGTCACCATCAGTGCCGGCGACGCCCTCGTCGCCACGCTGCACGAGCGCTTCATGGTGCGAGGCCGCGTCGGCACCGAGGACCTGGCCGCTCCGGCCGCCCTTGCGGCTGACCGCGAGGAGAAGCCCCGCGCCCGGCTGGACCGCTTCACCGTGAACGCTCCCCACCACATGGGCGCCTTCGCAGCGGTCAGTGGTGACCACAACCCGCTGCACACCGACGTGCCTGCTGCCCGCCTCGCGGGCTTCGACGGCCCGATCGTGCACGGCATGTGGCTCTCCGCCGTGGCGCAGCGCGCCGCCGCCTCGGTCGGCGCGACGCACCACCCGCGTCCTATCCGCAGCTGGCTGGCCCGCTGGGTCGCTCCGCTTCAGCCGAGTGCCGAGGTGGAGATCACCGTCGAGCGCACCGGAGTCCTCGGTGGCGACACTGTCGTCGAGGTGACCTGCCGCGCCGACGGCGAGCTGGCGATGGTCGCCGAGGCCGTCGTCGCCGCCCCGCGTACGACGTACGCCTTCCCCGGCCAGGGCATCCAGAGCCAGGGCATGGGCCTCGAGGCCCGTACCCGCTCGGCCGCCGCCCGCAAGGTCTGGGATCGCGCTGACAACCACACCCGCGACGCGCTCGGTTTCTCGATCCTCGCGGTCGTGCGCGACAACCCGACCGAGCTGTGGGCGGACGGGGAGCTGCACCGTCACCCCGACGGCGTGCTGTTCCTGACCCAGTTCACCCAGGTCGCCATGGCCACCCTCGCGGTCGCCCAGGTCGCGGAGATGCGTGAGGCCGGTGTCTTCGTCGAGGACGCCCTCACCTGCGGTCACTCGGTGGGCGAGTACAACGCGCTCGCCGCCGTCACCGGCATCCTTCCGCTCGAGGCACTGCTCGAGATCGTGTTCCGTCGCGGCATGGCCATGCACCACCTGGTTCCGCGCGACGCGCACGGCCGGAGCAACTACCGGCTCGCCGCGATCCGTCCCTCGCAGGCCGGACTGGCCGACGACGACGTCGCTGCTTTCGTAGCAGAGCTGGCCGAGACCACCGGTGAGTTCATCCAGATCGTGAACTACAACCTGCGTGGCTCGCAGTACGCCATCGCCGGCACGGTTGCCGGTCTCGAAGCGCTCGAGAAGGCCATCGAGGAGCGGCGTGCCCGCGTCAACGGCAAGCCCGCATTCATCCTGGTGCCCGGCATCGACGTGCCGTTCCACTCCTCGGAGCTGCACGCGGGCGTCGATGACTTCCGTCAGCGCCTGGACGACCTGCTGCCCTCGACCATCGACCCGTCGGTCCTGATCGGCCGCTACATCCCCAACCTGGTGCCGCGACTGTTCACCCTGGACAAGGCCTACGTGCAGGAGGTCGCCGACCTCGTCGACTCTCCTCTCCTCAAGCCGGTTCTCGAGGACTGGGCCACCTGGGAGGCCGACCCGGCACGCCTGGGTCGCGCCCTGCTGATCGAGCTGCTCGCGTGGCAGTTCGCCAGCCCGGTGCGCTGGATCGAGACCCAGGACCTGCTCTTCGGCTCGCCCGAGCACGGTGGGCTGGGCATGGAGCAGTTCGTCGAGGTTGGTGTCGCCAACGCGCCGACCCTGGCCAACCTGGCAGCCCAGACCGTCAAGCTCCCGTCGTACGACGGAGTCGCGCCGAAGATCGTGAACTCCTCGCGTGACGCGGCGGTCGTCTTCGCCACCGACACCCCGATGCCCGACGACGAGCCGGAGGACGAGGCCACCGAGGCTCCCTCCGCCGAGGCTGCCCCGGCGACCGAGACCGCTGCTGCTCCGGCTGCTGCCGCACCCGTGGCCGCTGCTGGAGCCGAGCGTCCGGCTGACCTGGCCTACACGGCCGCGGACGCCACCCGGACCCTGGCCGCGCTGCGTACCAAGGTGCGCCCCGACCAGATCGGACCTGCCGACACGATCGAGGCACTGTGCGACGGCGTCTCCTCGCGTCGCAACCAGCTGCTCGTCGACCTCGGTGCCGAGCTCTCGCTCGGTGCGATCGACGGTGCGGCCGAGGCCAGCTGGACCGGTCTGGGCGCCACGGTGACCAAGCTGGCCCGCACCTACTCGCCTTTCGGCCCGGTGCTGACCGAGGCCGTGAGCGAGCAGCTGCGCAAGTTCGCCGGCGCCGCGGGCAGCAAGCCTGCAGCGATCGCCGACCGGGTGCGCGACACCTGGCAGCTCGGCCCCGGCTGGGTCTCGCACGTGTCCGCCGAGCTCGCCGCCGGCGTGCGCGACGGCTCCTCCACGCGGGGTGGATCGCTCGCCTTCGGCGTCGACCTGAGCGACCTGAACTCCGTGGTTGACCACGCCGTCCAGGCTGTTGGCTCCGCACACGGTGTCGCCGTGAGCATGCCTGCCGCCGCTGGCGGCGGCGGCGGTGCGACCGTCGACGCTGCTGCGCTGGGTGAGATCACCGAGTCGATCACAGGACCCGACGGGGTGCTCGCCTCGACGGCGCGCCACCTGCTCGGCAAGCTCGGTCTGGCCGACGAGGCCGTCGCCGACGCCGAGGAGGACCTCGACGCCGAGCTGGTCAAGCTCGTCGAGTCCGAGCTCGGCTCGGACTGGGCCCGCAAGGTGTCGCCGTCGTTCGACGCGCGCCGTGCGGTCCTGCTCGACGACCGCTGGGCCTCGGTCCGCGAGGACTTCGCCCGGGTCTGGGTCGGCGACGACTCGGCCCGCGAGCGCAGCTTCGCCGGTCTCGACGAGGCCGCGCAGGCCCAGGCCGGCTGGTGGCTCGACCGCGCCCGCCGCGAGAAGCGCACCGACCTGGTGTCCTTCTACGGTGACGCCGCCTCGGCTGCCGACTCGGACCGCGAGTGGGCCGATGAGGTCGCTGTCGTGACCGGTGCCGCGCCTGGCTCAATCGCCGGCGCAGTCGTCGCCGACCTGCTGCGTGGAGGCGCCACGGTCGTGGCCACCACGTCGCGGCTCGACGCCGACCGTCTCGCGTTCTTCCGTGGCCTGTACCGCGACCACGCGTCGACCGGCGCTGCCCTCTGGGTGCTGCCGGCCAACCTGGCGGCGTACTCCGACGTCGACGCGCTCGTCGAGTGGATCTCCTCCCCCGTGGTGGAGTCCGCCGGCGGTCAGAACACCGAGCTGCGCCCCGCGCTGTCCCCGACACTGGTCTTCCCCTTCGCCGCCCCGGCGGTGCAGGGGACCGCGGCCGACGCTGGTCCGCGCGCCGAGGTCGAGTTCCGCGTCCTCGTCTGGGGTGTGGAGCGCCTGGTCACCGGCCTGGCCGCCCAGGGTGCCGACCACAAGCTCGGCCAGCGGGTGCACGTCGTGCTCCCGGGTTCCCCGAACCGTGGCCGCTTCGGTGGCGACGGTGCCTACGGCGAGGCCAAGGCAGCGTTCGACGCCTTCGTGCAGCGCTGGCAGGCTGAGCAGGACTGGGCCCAGCGGGTCTCACTTGCGCACGCCCACATCGGCTGGGTGCGTGGCACCGGCCTGATGGGTCACAACGACCCGTTGGTCGACGCCGTCACCGAGGCCGGGGTCCGTACCTGGTCCCCGCAGGAGATGGCTTCCGAGCTGCTCGAGCTCTGCCGTCCCGAGTCCCGCGCGTCTGCTGCGATCGCTCCGATCGTGGCCGACCTGACCGGTGGGCTCGGCGAGGCTGACCTCGACCTGGCCGCGCTTGCCCGTGACGCACGTGAGGCCGCCGAGAGTGCTGCCGCCGCGCAGACCGAGGACGAGACGGCCGACGCACTGCTGGCGCTGACGCACCCCGCAGGTTGGGGCAAGACCCAGCCGACGATGGCCTGGCCGAAGATCGAGACCCGTCCTGAGGACATGGTCGTCATCGTCGGTGCCGGCGAGGTCGGACCGGTCGGTTCGTCGCGTACCCGCTTCGAGCTCGAGGTCGAGAACCACCTGTCACCGGCCGGCGTGATCGAGCTTGCCTGGACCACCGGGCTGATCGTGTGGGAGAACGAGCCGGTCGCCGGCTGGCACGACGTCAAGAGCGGCGAGCCGCTGAGCGAGGCCGACGTCGTCGAGCGCTACGGCGAGCAGATCGAGGCCAGCGTCGGCATCCGCAGCTACCGCGACGACGGGTCGATGATCGACGGCACCGCCCCGCTGATGGTGCCGGTGTTCCTCGATGAGGACACGTCGTTCGTCGTCCGTACCAAGGACGAGGCCGACGCGATGGTCGAGGCGTCGCCGAAGCACACCCGTATCGCGCCCACCGAGGACGGCGACTGGCTTGTCACCCGCCTGGCGGGCAGCGAGATCCGGGTACCGCGCAGGTTCAAGCTCTCGCGCTTCGTCGGAGCCCAGATCCCGGACGGGTTCGACCCGTCGGTCTACGGTCTTGGGTCGATGACCGAGTCGGTCGACCGGCTCGCGGCGTGGAACCTGGTGGCGACGGTCGATGCATTCATCTCCTCGGGCTTCGAGCCCGCCGAGCTGCTGCGCTGGATCCACCCGACCAAGTTCGCCAACACCCAGGGCACCGGCATCGGCGGGATGCAGTCCACCCGCAGGATGTACGTCGACGCGCTGCTCGGTGAGCAGCCGCCGAACGACGTCCTGCAGGAGGCCCTGCCGAACGTGATCGCGGCGCACACCGTGCAGTCCTACCTCGGTGGGTACGGCTCGATGGTGCACCCGGTCGCCGCCTGTGCGACGGCTGCGGTCAGCGTCGAGGAGGGCGTGGACAAGATCCGCCTCGACAAGGCCAGCGTGGTCGTGACCGGTGGCTTCGACGACCTCGGCATCGAGGGCATCGTCGGGTTCGGCAACATGAGCGCGACCGCCGACACCGCCGAGATGCTCGCCAAGGGCATCGAGGAGAAGCACGTGTGCCGGCCCAACGACCGCCGTCGTGGCGGGTTCGTCGAGGGCCAGGGCGGCGGGACCGTCGTACTGGCTCGCGGTGACGTTGCCGCCGAGCTGGGGCTTCCGGTCCTGGGCGTGATTGCGTACGCCGGCTCCTATGCCGACGGCATCCACACCTCCATCCCGGCTCCGGGCATGGGCGCGCTGGGCGCAGGCATCGGCGGTGCTGACTCGCCGCTGGCCAAGGGTCTCGCGACCCTCGGCCTCGGTGCCGACGACCTCGCCGTGGTCTCGAAGCACGACACCTCGACGGCGGCCAACGACCCCAACGAGTCGCAGCTGCACGAGAAGCTCGCAGGTGCACTCGGCCGTACGGTCGGCTCGCCGCTCTACGTGGTCAGCCAGAAGTCGCTGACCGGTCACGCCAAGGGTGGCGCCGCCGCCTTCCAGCTGATCGGGCTGTGCCAGCTGCTGGCCGGTGGGACGATCCCGCCGAACCGCGGTCTGGACTGTGTCGACGAGGCACTGGCCGACAACGAGCACCTGGTCTGGCTGCGCGAGTCGCTGCAGACCGGTCCGCTCCGCGCCGGCCTGCTGACCAGCCTGGGCTTCGGGCACGTGTCCGCGATGGTCGCGGTTGCGCACCCCGGTGCGTTCGTGGCCGCGCTTTCGCCGGCGCAGCGTGAGGTGTACGTGCAGGCAGCCACGGCTCGCCTGGTTGCCGGTGAGGCCCGTCGTCTCGACTCGATGTGTGGCGGTGACCCGATGTTCAAGAAGGCCGAGAAGCGCCGGTTCGCCGACAGCTCGCTGGCCCGGACCAAGGCCGACGAGACCGCCATGCTCGTAGACCCGAATGCTCGCCTCGGCGACGACGGCGTCTACGCAGAGACGGCTCGATGACCTCGGAGGCCAACGGACCGCTCTCTGGTACGTCTGGCCCGATCGACCCCGGCACCGTGGCGGGTGACGCCGCGGTGGGGGTCGACGTGGTCGGGATCAGCGCGTTCGCTGAGCAGCTCGACCAGCCCGGCACCAGGTTCGCGCGCTCGTTCACCGCTGGTGAGCGGCGCGCGGCCAGGGCCGGCAACGGGAGCGAGGCCGAGAGCCTCGCCGCCCGCTGGGCGGCCAAGGAGGCCGTGATCAAGGCCTGGTCGAGCACTTGCTTCGGCCACCCCGAGGTCATCGACCCCGCCTACGTGGACCTGCGCGAGATCGAGGTCCGCACCGATGCGTGGGGCCGCCCGGCGATCAAGCTTCACGGAGTCATCGCCCATGCCATGGCCGGATACGAGGTCATGGTCTCGCTCTCCCACGACCCCGCTGCTGACATCGCGGTCGCGTTCGTCGTACTCCGAGCACCGGAAACACTGCACGACTGACTTGCCCGGTGTCGCGCCGTCCCGGAGCGTCATACGTTGCGGCAGCTATGGCCACCGATTCGTATGACGTTCCGCGAGACGTCATACGTTGCGGTCCCCCTGGCCACCAATTCGTATGACGTCCCCGGGTGCTGCGGTGTGTCGCCCGACCGAGCTCAGGACGTGGAGCGCTTCTTGGCGGCGTCGGACTCGGCAGCGACGAGGTAGCCGGTCAACAGCGTCTTGAGCTGTACGACGGCGTCCGGGTGCGACTGCCCGTCCCGGATCGAGAAGTTCAGCATCGAGTAGGTCACGTGGACCACCACCTCGGCGATCACCTGGCGCTGCGCGATCTTGGAACCGGGGGTGAGCGGGGCCAGCAGCCTCGTGACCTGAACCGCCAGGTCACGCTCGTGCTCGGCCGCTATGGCCCGCGTCGGAGGCGTGGCCTGCATCGCCAGCCACACCGCCCTGCGTGACGGGTCTGTGCGCCACAAGGCGGCGAGGTGGTCGAGAAGCTTCTCGAGCAGCTGGGCCCAGTTCAGGCTCGGAATCTCCGTCGCGAAGGTCGCCAGCTCGGACTTAACGTTGGCTGTGTCGAGCCGGTCGAGCTCGCAGATGATCGCGTACTTGTTGCCGAAGAACTGGTAGAGCGACCCGATCGGTACGCCGGCGCGCAAGGCGACCTGCTCGGAGGTGAACGCCTCGAACCCGACCTCCGTGAGAAGCGCTCGGGCCGCCCGCAGGATGTCGTCGAAGCGCCTTCGGCTCCGGTCCTGCGACGGGCGCCGCCGCGGCAAGAACTCCGCGGGGTCGTGCGCCTGGGTGGTCATGGGCACACCGTACGTGAGGGTAGCCGCTAATTACCGGTGGTTGAGCACGAGCGCGACTCTCACGTGCTGAGCGCGGGTACCACGTACGCCGCGTCCACGTCGTCGGCCCGATCGAGGCGGACGGGTACGACGGGCGCCGACTCGCCGTGGATCATCAGGCTGCCGAGGCGCCGTCGAGATTCCTCCCTCCTCCCTCTTGACGTGGCGGGCTGGGGTTGGCAAAGTCCTCAGACGTCTGTTGAATACATCAGAGGAGTCGAGGATGCCAAAGGTGGCAGTTCTGCACACGAGCTTCGTGTTCGTGACCGTGGAACCGGTGATCACCGACCTCATCGGCGAGCTCATCCCGGATGCTGAGATCCTTCACTTCGTCGACTCGGACGTTCTCGCGACCGTGGTGCGGGAGCAAGGCATCTCGGCGCAGAGCGAGTCACGCATGGTCCATCTGGCCCAGGCCGCTGAGGCTGCAGGCGCCGACGTGATCTTCTCGGCCTGCTCCTCGCTGGGGCCCACCCTCGACGCGGCGCGACGCGCCGTTGAGGTACCCGTCGTCAAGATCGACGAGGCCATGGCGGTCGAGGCGGCACGGTCCGACCGGATCGGCGTGCTCGCAACCGTGCCGACCACCCTCGGCCCGACCAGCGACCTGATCGCGGCACGCGCGGTCGATGCCGGCCGCTCCCCGACCATCGTGCGGCACCTCTGCCCGGGCGCGTTCGACGTCCTGATGTCCGGCGACAGGGCGAAGCACGACGACATGGTGGCCGAACATGCGGCTGCCCTGGCAGGCGACGTCGACGTCATCGTGCTGGCCCAGGCGTCCATGCAGCGGCTGGTCTCACGCCTCGAGGAGGAGACCGGTCTGCGCGTCCTCTCCAGTCCAAGGATGGGTGTTGAGCACCTCGCGAACACGGTTCGAGAGGGCATCGCGTGAGCAACACGGGGCCGGCGCCTTCACCGGAACCGCAGCAGCCCAGCGGGCCGACGGCCACGCCGGCGGCGACGACTTTGGCCCAACTGGTCGACGCCCAGGTGCCGCCGCTGCGCCTCGCGCGTGCCCGAGAGCGAGTTCACAGCATCAACGCGGTGACGCGCCGGCACGTGGTGGTCCTCGACGACGACCCCACGGGCAGCCAGGTCGTCCACGACGTCCCCGTGCTGACGACGTGGGACGACAGCGACCTGCGCTGGGCGTTCGCCCACCCGGCACGAACGTTCTTCATCCTGACGAACACTCGCAGTCTGGACGCCGGCGCGACGGAAAGCCTTCTGCGCGAGCTGGACTCGAGGATCCACCGCATTGCCGAGGAGTTCGGAACGAACGTGGCGCTGTTGAGCCGCAGCGACTCGACGCTTCGCGGGCACTTCCCCCTGGAGACGGACGTGCTCCGGCGGGGCGCGGTCGAGCGGGGACAGCCCTACGACGCCGTCGTCCTGGCACCTGCGTACCTCGATGCCGGGCGCGTCACGGTCGACGACGTGCACTACGTGCGTGAGGGTGCCGAGTACGTGCCCGTCGGCCAGACCGTGTACGCGGCCGACGAGGCATTCGGCTACCACAGCTCGTTGCTGACGGACTGGGTCGAGGAGAAGACGGGTTCGGACGTTCGTCCGCCGCCGGTGCTGAGCGTGTCACTGACCGAGATCCGCTCCGGGGGCATCGAGAGTGTGACCCGGTTGCTGCTGGCGGCGCGTGATGGAGCCGTCGTGGTCGTGAACGCCCTCGACGAGAGCGACCTCGAGGTCGTCGTCCTCGCCTTGGTCGCCGCCGAGGCGACCGGGTGGAGAGCCATCTGCCGGGTCGGCCCGAGCTTCGTGCCCGTCCGCGCCGGTATCGGCCGCCGCGACCCGCTGCAGCCGGCCGAGATCCTCCGCGGCCCTGCCCGCCGCGGTCACGGGCTCGTCGTCGTGGGGTCACACGTCGAGCTGACCACCCAGCAGGTCGAGATGCTCCTGGCCCTGCCAGGGATCACCGCCGTCGAGCTGGACGTGAGCGCGCTGCTCGACAGCGCCGGCGAGAGCGCCGAGCTGGACCGCTGCACCGAGGCGCTGGTCGAGGCTGCCTCGCGCGGCGACGTGGTGCTGATGACCAGCCGGGAGCAGGTGGTCATCGAGGTCGGCCCGTCCAGTCTCGAGCTAGGCCGTCGCGTCTCGACCGCGCTGGTGGAGCTCACCCGACGATTCGTCACAGCCGTCGACCTGGCCTGGGTAGTGGCCAAGGGGGGCATCACTGCGCACGTCATCGCCACCGACGGTCTGAACGTGCGTCGGGCGACCGTGCTGGGGCAGCTGTTTCCGGGGATCGTCTCGGTCTGGCGCACCGAGCCGGCGGGCAGCCAGCCCGCGCGAGACGGGCTGGCCGGCCTCCCGTACGTCGTCTTCGCCGGCAACGTCGGCGACGAGACCACGCTTCGCGACGCCGTCACGACGATGCGGAGGACCAGGCATGCGTGACCGCACAGAAGTCAGAGCACAACCGAACACCACAACCGAACACCACAACCGCCCATCCAGCAGCACCATTCATCACCTAGTGTCAGGAGTCGTCATGCGCAGAGTTTCCGTCTACGGAGCACTGTTGGTCGCTCTGTCCGTCAGCCTCTCGGCCTGCGGCTCAAGTGATCCCGACCCGGCGGCCGGCGGTGGGAAAGCCGACGTGGTTGCCGGAGACGTCAGCAAGGACACATACGTCTTCTTGCCGAAGTCGCTGAACAACCCGTACTGGGTCGATGCCCGAAAGGGCATGGAGGACGCGGCCGAGAAGCTCGGGGTCAAGGCGCAGTTCCTCGGCCCGGACACCGACGACGCCGCACAGCAGGTGGCGATCTTCGAGTCGATCCTGGCGAAGAAGCCGGCCGGAATCGCAGTGTCCCCCAACGACCCTGCCAGCGTGGTCAACGTCGTGGCCCAGGCGCGGAAAGCCGGGATCCCGGTGATCGCCTGGGACGGCCCGGTACCCGACAGCGAGGTGCAGGGCTACATCGGCACCGACAACGTGACCGCGGGTGAGAGCGAGGCAGAGGCGCTCGTCAAGGCGATGGGCGAGAAGGGCAAGGTCGCCGTCGTCATCGGGTCGCTCAGCGCGACCAACCTCAACCAGCGGCTTGAAGGGCTGAAGAAGGGCCTCGCCAAGCACCCCGGCATCAAGATCGTGGCGACCGAGGAGTCGGGGGAGTCGGTTGCCGACGCCCAGACCAAGGCGGAGACGATCCTGCAGGCGCACCCGGACCTCGCGGGCTTTGCCGGGATCGGCGGCTCGGACCTGCCGGGCATCGCCGGAGCCCTGAAGTCCGCCAAGAAGTGCGGCAAGATCAAGGCCGTCGGCTTCGACGTGGTGCCACAGGGCATCCAGGGGATGGAGGACGGGTGCGTGGACGCCCTGGTCTCGCAGAAGCCCTTCGGGATGACGGCCGACGCGCTGCAGATCCTCATCGACCTCAAGGCCGGAAAGTCCACCCTCGAGGACAACTTCAACGTAGACACCGGCGTCGAGGTCGTGACGCCGGGCACCTTGAAGGAGTTCATGGCGTCGGCGCCGCACTGACGGTGAGTCAGCATCCGCTCGTCCACATGCAGGGCATCGTCAAGAGCTATCCCGGTGTCCTGGCCCTGCAAGGGGTCGAC
The DNA here is from genome assembly GCA_963742815.1 of uncultured Actinomycetota bacterium. Taxonomy (GTDB): domain Bacteria; phylum Actinomycetota; class Actinomycetes; order Propionibacteriales; family Nocardioidaceae; genus Marmoricola. The sequence goes on along the minus strand of CAVUNJ010000012.1, from coordinate 27,017 downwards.
CTTCGGGTCGACCCCGGGCAGGTGATGGGTCTGGTCGGCGAGAACGGCGCCGGAAAGAGCACCCTGCTCAAGGTCCTCGCCGGCGCGGTGCCCGCCGACGCCGGCACGGTCGAGATCGACGGGATTCCGATGGAGCTCCGGAACCCCAGGGACTCCCAACAGGCCGGCATCGCCGTGATCTACCAAGAGCTCATGCTCGCCGAGCATCTCAGCGTGGCCGAGAACGTCTTCGCGGGGAGGGAGCCGGTTCGACGTTGGAGGGGAGTGGACTTCGGCGCCATGCGCCGCGCGACGGCCCGGCTGCTCGAGGAGCTGGGTGTCGACGCCTCGCCGGACGACCAGGTGGGGCGGCTCAACATGGCCCGCCGCCAGATGGTGGAGATCGCCAGGGCCCTGTCGATGGACGCCCGGGTGATCGTGATGGACGAGCCCACCTCGTCGCTGACGGAGGACGAGGTCAAGACCCTGTTGGCGTTGGTTCGCCGACTCAGGAAGCGAGGGGTCAGCGTTGTGTACGTCTCGCACCGCATGCGCGAGATCTTCGCTGTGGCAGACACGATCACGGTGCTGCGCGACGGCAAGCTCGTCGGCGTCAGGGCGGTGGCCGACGTGACCCCGAACCAGGTCGTGACGATGATGGTCGGACGGGATCTCGTCGACATGTACGGCACGAGACCGGTGCCGCCACCGCCGTCGACTCCCGTCCTGGAGGTGCGAGGTCTGCAGGCAGGTCCTCGCGTGAAGGGCGTCAGCTTCACGGTCTCGGCCGGCGAGATCGTAGGAATGGCGGGCCTTGTCGGTGCAGGGCGTTCTGAGACGGCTCTTGCGGTGTTCGGCCTGAACTCGCCGACGGACGGGTCGGTGCACGTAGACGGCAAGCTGGTGCGCCTGCGCAACCCACGCGAGGCGATCGCGGCCGGCATGGCGTACGTGCCGGAGGACCGCAAGCAGCAGGGCCTGTTCCTCGGTCTGCCCGTCCGAACCAACGTCTCGGCAGCGAGCCTCGGCGACGTTTGCGTTCGGGGCCTGGTGTCTGGCCGCCGCGACACCGCCCTGTCGCGGCGGCTGACGGGTGAGCTGCGCATCAGGACGCCATCGGTGGAGTCCCCCGTCCGCACCCTCAGCGGCGGCAACCAGCAGAAGGTCGTGCTCGCACGATGGCTGGCGCGCCGTCCGAGAGTGCTGATCCTCGACGAGCCCACTCGCGGCGTGGACGTCGGCGCAAAGGCCGAGATCTACCGCCTGATCCGCGCGATCGCCGCCGAGGGAGTCGCCGTGCTCGTGATCTCCTCCGAGCTGCCGGAGGTGCTCGGACTCTCGGACCGCGTGCTGGTGATGTGCGAGGGGCGGCTGGTCGGCGACCTCAGCGCACACGACGCCGGTGAGGAGCAGGTGATGGCCCTGGCCACCGGAGTCGAGGAGATGGCCACATGACCGAGCAGAAGGTGGTGTCCACCGCCAAGGCCGCGCCACCTGACGACAAGGGACCTACCCCGGTCGACCGCCTCAAGTCGGTGGTCGCGGCGCGCGAGGCCGGTCTGGCTGGCGTGCTGATCCTGCTGGTGATCTTCCTGAGCTGGCGCTCGCCGTACTTCCTCACCGAGGGAAACCTGGTCGTCGTCGGCCGCCAGGCGTCGCTGGCGCTGATCATCGCCGTCGGTCTCACGTTCGTGATCGTCTCGGGAGCCATCGACCTCTCGGTGGGCTCCACCGTCGCGCTGGTCAGCATCCTCACCGGCGAGTTCATGGTGACCATGAGCATGAACCCGGTACTGGCGGCCGCTCTCGCCCTGCTGTGCGGCCTGGGAGTGGGCCTGGTCAACGGAGTCCTGGTGGCCACCTGGGCCATCCCTTCCTTCGTCGTCACCCTCGGGATGCTCGCGGTGGCGCGAGGACTCGCTCTGGGGATCACGCAAGGCCAGACGCTCAGCGGGCTGCCGGCCGAGTTCCTCGTCCTCGGGCAGGGATCGTGGGCGGGTGTGCCGATCCCCGTGTGGATCGCGGCGGTTGTCGCGGTCGTCGCACACCTGGTTCTGACGCGAACTCGCTTCGGCCGCAACGTCTTCTTCGTCGGGTCCAACGAAGAGGCAGCCACCCTGTCGGGCATCCCAGTGCGACGGACGAAGATCCTGATCTTCACCATCGCTGCCGGGCTCGCGGCGCTCGAGGCGGTCATCGAGACAGCCAGGCTGAGCGTCGGCCAACCGTCCGCCGGGAACGGGTACGAGCTGGTGGCCATCGGGGCCGTCGTGATCGGCGGAGCCAGCCTGTTCGGCGGCGAGGGCAGCATCCTCGGAACCGCCCTTGGGACGATGCTGCTGGCACTGATCCAGAACGGGCTGATCCTGCTGGGCATCTCGGCCTACTGGCAACAGGTGTTCAGCGGCGTCATCATCGTCGCGGCCGTCGCGCTGAACATGTGGCGACAGCAGCGGAGCCTGGGCAGATGACCAAGCCTTACGCTGTGGCCGACCACTCCTCAGACGCCGATCGGGGTCACATGACGACTCGTCGTTCCCTGGCCGAGAACCTTGCCGACGAGCTCGTCAACGACATCATCGCCGGCCGGTACCCGCCAAACTCGCCGCTGCCGAGCGAGACCGAGCTGGCCGCGCAGACGGGCGTGAGCCGGCTGACCGTGCGCGAGGCGGTCAAGGCCCTCTCGGCGAGGGACGTGGTCCGTGTCGAGCACGGGCGCGGGACCTTCGTGAACCCCGCCGACCACTGGTCGGTGCTCGACCCGGTGCTGCTGATCGCCCGATCCGCCCAGGAGGCCGACAAGCTCGCCCTGCCCCGCAAGCTGATCGAGGCACGGCGCGTGGTCGAGGTGGCCGTCGCCGAGCTGGCTGCCGAGCGCCGTACTGCCGAGGACCTGGAGGACATGGAGGAGTCCCTCGGGCGGATGCGCGCGGCCGCCGCCTCGAGTGACGTGTCCGCCTTCGTGGCCGCCGACATCGCCTTCCACCAGCACGTGATGGACGCGGCGGGCAACAGCTTCATCACCTCGCTCTTCGACCCGCTCTCGCGGATCCTCCAGCTGACCAGGCACCAGACCTCCGCGCACGCCCCCGTCCGCGAGCACGCGATCGAGCACCACCAGCGGATCCTCGACGCCGTCCGCCGGGGCACCCCGACCAAGGCCGGGCGCGCGATGCGCGACCACATGAACCAGACCGAGCACGACATGGACACGTACGTTCGCGACCCCGCCGCCTCGATCCTGGCCATCCGGGCCGGAGACCCCCCTGCGTCCAGAACTCGCGGCACCCGTCGGAGCGCCACCCGGCCCCGGCCCGACACCAACCCGAAGGAGACCTGATGAAGATCGTCGTCACCGGAGCGCACGGCAAGGTCGGCCGCGCCACGACCCAGGCTCTGCTCGACGCGGGCCATGACGTGCTGGCCGTCGACCTTTCCCGAGCCAGCTTCGAGCGGGCGGAGGAGGGCACGGCGCGCTACCAGCAGGCCGACCTGACGGACGCCGGTGAGGCGTTCGCCGTTGTCCGTGGCTCCGACGTGGTCGTGCACTGCGCCGCGATCCCGGACCCGACCCACAACCCCCCGCACGTTGTCTTCCGCACGAACCTCATGTCCACGTTCAACGTGCTGGAGGCGGCGGTGCGCTTCGGCGTCAAACGGTTCGTCAACATCTCCAGCGAGACCGTCCCTGGCTTCTTCTTTCCCGAGCGTGACTTCCTGCCCGACTACGCACCTGTCGACGAACTGCACCCGATCCACCCGCAGGACCCGTACGCGCTGTCCAAGCACTTCGGGGAACAACTGATGGACGCGGCCGTGGCCCGATCCGACATCCGCTGTATCTCGTTGCGTCCCAGCTGGGTTCAGCACGAGGGCAACTACGAGCAGAACCTCGGGCCGCAGGTCCGCGACGCTGCCGTCCTCAGCCCGAACCTCTGGAGCTACATCGACGTCTACGACCTGGCCGACGCCATCGTGCTCGCGGCCGTGTCCGACCTCCCGGGCCACGAGGTGTTCTACATCGCATCGCCCGACAACGTCGGCGGCCGCAACTTCGCGCAGGTCCTGGCCGAGCACTACGGCGACAAGATCGAGCTGCGCCCGCCAGACCGAGAGGATGCGTCCGGGATCTCTTCTCGCAAGGCAATGGACGTCTTGGGCTGGTCGCCGAAGCGCTCGTGGCGCGACTACCTCGACTCCGACGGACGGGACCTCGCGCGCGACCGCACGTAGGTGAAGAGCTCGGCGTCGTCGGATGCCGACAGCCCGGCCTCGGCGGCGTCGGCGAAGAGCCGTGCAGCCGCTGCGGAGAGGGGGGTCGGCAGGCCGGACTCGCGTGCTTCGTCGAGGACGAGGTGAAGGTCCTTGACGAACAACGAGATCGCGCTGCGAACCCCTCCGTCGGCACCCCGGACCATCCGGGCGCCCCGGTCGTCCAGCATGAAGGACGCGGCCGCGCCCTGTCGCACCGTGTCCCATGCCAGTTCCGGGTCGATCCCCATCGACTCGGCCAGCGCCAGGGCCTCGGCGGCCGCGGCGATGTGCACGCCGCACAGCACCTGGTTCACCATCTTCATCGCCTGGCCCTGACCTGGGTCGTTCCCGACTACGGCGACCTCACCGAGCTCGCCCAGCAGCGCGCGGTCTGCCTCGTCGCCGTCCCTCGCCTCGTCCAGCCCCGCCGCCATCACCAGCAGCGTCCCCACGCGCGCCCGTGCTACCCCTCCGCTCACCGGAGCGTCGATGACGTGCACCTGCTGCGGCAGCCGGTCCGGTAGGCCCTTCACCCATGCCGGACCGAGAGTGCTGAGCAGCATCACGCGGCTGCCAGGGCGCAGCGCGGACGCGGCGCCCTCGGAACCGAACATGGCCGACTCGGCCTGCGCAGGTGAGGCAACCATCACCACCAGCACGTCGCAGCGAGCCGCTGCCTCGGCGGGGCTGCCGGCCGGCTCGACGCCGCCGGCAAGCGCGGCGCGCCCAGGGGTGGGGTCGTATGCCCTGACGTGGTGACCAGCCAGCGTGAGTCGGTGCGCCAAGGGCGTGCCCATGGCGCCCAGCCCCAACCATCCGATGTCCAAGCGTGGAAGTTACCACCGGCTGGGGCCTTCCCGGCACCTTCGCAGGACGAGGAGGGCTCGTGTCGCAGCCACCCGAGGCGTCGCCCTCGCCGCCCGCCGACCCGGCGGTGGACCTGTCCGGCGACCCCAGCACGGTCACGACGGCCTCTAGGAGACGCGATGTTTCCGCGACCTTCAGCGGCCGGATCCGGTTGACCCCCATGGCTCGAGTCTGGCCCACATCCACCCCTCGTACGCCTAACCCGCACGTGACCCAACAGCACTAATCTCGATCCATGTTCTCCAAGATCCTGGTGGCCAACCGCGGCGAGATCGCGATCCGGGCCTGTCGCGCCGCAACGGAGATGGGCGCACGCACGGTGGCTGTCTTCCCCTACGAGGACCGCTGGTCCGAGCACCGGATGAAGGCCGACGAGGCCTACGAGATCGGCGAACGCGGCCACCCGGTGCGTGCCTACCTGGACCCAGACGCGATCGTCGAGGTGGCCGTGAGGTCGGGGGCAGACGCGGTCTACCCGGGCTACGGCTTCCTGAGCGAGAACCCCCACCTGGCCGAGGCATGCGCCAACGCGGGGATCACGTTCATCGGGCCGACGGCCGAGGTGCTCGAGCTGACCGGCAACAAGGCCCGGGCGATCGCGGCGGCCAAGGCGGCCGGCGTACCGACGCTGGACTCGGTGCCGCCCAACAACGACCTCGAGGCCTTGATGGAGGCCGCGAAGACCCTGAGCTACCCGCTGTTCGTGAAGGCGGTCGCCGGTGGTGGTGGCCGCGGCATGCGAAAGGTCGACGAGGAGAAGGACCTCAAGGACGCGATCGACACCTGCATGCGCGAGGCGGAGGGCGCGTTCGGTGACCCGACCGTGTTCATCGAGGAGGCGGTCGTCGACCCGCGGCACATCGAGGTGCAGATCCTCGCCGACGCCGCGGGCAACGTGATCCACCTGTTCGAGCGGGACTGCTCGGTCCAGCGGCGTCACCAGAAGGTCGTCGAGATCGCCCCGGCGCCCAACCTCGACCCCGGCATCCGGGAGCGGATGTGCGCTGACGCCGTGCGGTTCGCGACCGAGATCGGCTACCGCAACGCCGGCACCGTCGAGTTCCTGCTGGGCGCGGACGGGGAGTACCACTTCATCGAGATGAACCCGCGCATCCAGGTCGAGCACACCGTGACCGAGGAGGTCACCGACGTCGACCTGGTGCAGTCCCAGATGCGGATCGCTTCCGGCGAGACCCTCGAGGACCTCGGCCTGCGCCAGGACGCGATCGTGCTGCGCGGCGCCGCGCTGCAGTGCCGGATCACCACCGAGGACCCGACCAACGGCTTCCGCCCGGACACAGGCCGGATCACGACCTACCGGTCCCCCGGTGGCGGAGGCGTCCGCCTCGACGGAGGTACGACGTACACCGGTGCCGAGATCTCCGCACACTTCGACTCGATGCTCACCAAGCTCACCTGTCGCGGGCGCACCTTCGAGATCGCCGTGCAGAAGGCCAAGCGTGCCGTCGACGAGTTCCGGATCCGCGGCGTCGCCACGAACATCCCGTTCCTCCGCGCCGTACTCGACGAGCCAGACTTCCTCGCGGGCCGCGTCACCACCAGTTTCATCGAGGAACACCCCGGGTTCCTGACGGCCCGACCGACCGCGGACCGTGGCACGCGGCTGCTCACCTGGCTCGCCGAGGTGACCGTGAACAAGCCGTACGGCGAAGCGCCGGTGTCGGTGTCGCCAGTCACCAAGCTGCCCAGGGTCGACCTGGCGGTCCCGGCTCCCGACGGCTCGCGGCAGGAGCTGCTGACCCTGGGGCCGGAGGGCTTCGCCCGGGCGCTCCGCGAGCAGAAGCGGGTGGGCGTCACCGACACCACGTTCCGCGATGCCCACCAGTCGCTGCTGGCCACCCGGGTACGCACCCGCGACCTCCTCGCGGTGGCCGGTCACGTCTCGCGGATGACCCCGCAGCTGCTCAGCGTCGAGGCCTGGGGCGGGGCGACGTACGACGTGGCGCTGCGCTTCCTCACCGAGGACCCATGGGAGCGGCTCGCGAAGCTGCGCCAGGCGGTTCCGAACATCTGCCTGCAGATGCTCCTGCGCGGCCGCAACACGGTCGGGTACACGCCGTACCCGACCGAGGTCACCAACGCCTTCGTGCAGGAGGCGGCCGAGACCGGCATCGACATCTTCCGCATCTTCGACGCCCTCAACGACGTCGAGCAGATGCGTCCGGCGATCGAGGCCGTGCGCGAGACCGGCACCGCGGTGGCCGAGGTCGCGCTCTGCTACACCGGCGACCTGAGCAGTCCGGACGAGACGCTCTATACCCTCGACTACTACCTCGACCTGGCCGACCGGATCGTCGATGCCGGTGCCCACGTGCTCGCGATCAAGGACATGGCCGGGCTGCTGCGCGCTCCCGCTGCCCGCACGCTGGTGACCGCGCTGCGCGACCGTTTCGACCTGCCGGTGCACCTGCACACGCACGACACCCCCGGCGGCCAGCTCGCCACACTGCTGGCCGCGATCGACTCCGGCGTCGACGCCGTCGATGCGGCCACCGCCTCCATGGCCGGTACGACGTCGCAACCGGCGCTCTCTGCGCTGGTCGCGGCCACCGACCACTCCGAGCGCGAGACCGGACTCGACCTGCAGTCGGTGTGCGCCCTCGAGCCCTACTGGGAGGCAACCCGCCGCCTCTATGCGCCGTTCGAGTCCGGCCTGGCCTCCCCCACGGGACGCGTGTACACCCACGAGATCCCCGGCGGACAGCTCTCCAACCTGCGCCAGCAGGCGATCGCCCTGGGCCTCGGCGAGAAGTTCGAGCAGATCGAGGACATGTACGCCGCCGCCAACGACATCCTCGGCAACGTCGTCAAGGTGACCCCGTCCTCCAAGGTGGTCGGCGACCTCGCGCTCCATCTCGTGGCCGTCGGCGCCGACCCCAAGGAGTTCGAGGAGCACCCGGGCAAGTTCGACATCCCTGACTCGGTGGTCGGCTTCCTCTCCGGCGAGCTCGGCGACCCACCCGGCGGCTGGCCCGAGCCGTTCCGCACCAAGGCCCTCAAGGGACGCACGTGGAAGCAGCCGGTGGGTGAGCTCACCGAAGAGCAGAGCCAGGGGCTCGAGCGAGGTACTCGCCGGCACACCCTCAACGAGCTGCTGTTCCCCGGCCCTTCCAAGCAGTACGAGGAGGCGCTCGCGACGTACGGCGACGTATCCGTGCTCGAGACCACCGACTACCTCTACGGGCTGAAGTCCGGCGAGGAGCACGTCGTCGAGATCGAGGAGGGCAAGCGGCTGATCCTCGGCCTCCAGGCCATCAGCGAGGCCGACGAGCGCGGCTTCCGCTCGGTGATGTGCACGATCAACGGCCAGCTCCGCCCGGTGAACGTGCGCGACGAGTCCGTGGAGTCCGATGTCGCCGCCCAGGAGAAGGCCGACCCGAAGGACGACAGCCAGGTCCCGGCGCCCTTCGACGGGGTGGTCACCCAACAGGTGGAGGAGGGCGACTCCGTCGAGGCCGGCGCGGTCGTCGCCACGATCGAGGCGATGAAGATGGAGGCCTCGATCACCGCCCCGAAGGCCGGCAAGGTCGAGCGCCTCGCGTTCAGCGGCACCCAGCAGGTCGAGGGCGGCGACTTGGTCCTCGTGCTGGGCTGAGGCCACTCACCGCGCGCCGGAACCCCACAAATGTTGGGTTTGGACGTCAGGCCGTTCGATCTCGATGTCCCAGCCGCACATTTGTTGGGTTCGGACGTCCAGCTGCTCGATCTCCACGTCCCGGTCCAACATTTGTGGGATTTGGACGTCCAGCCGGCCGATCCCCACGTCGCGGCTGCACATTTGTTGGGTTCGGACGTCCAGCTGGTCGATCTCGACGTCATAGTCCAACATTTGTGGAGTTCGGCTTCCGGTCGTGGTCTCGACTGACCGCTCGCTGGCGCACGCTGCTCGACCACCTACTAGCTCAGCCCCAGTTCTCGGCCTTCGTCAGGCAGAACGGGTGGCCGGACGGGTCGAGGAGCACCCGCCAGGTCTCGCCGGGCTGGGGGTCGGCCACGGTGGCGCCGAGCCCGACGGCCGCCTTCTCGGCCTCGTCGAGGTCCGCGACCGCGAGGTCGAAGTGGAACTGCTTGGTGCCGTTCTCGTTCGGCCAGCCGGGCGGCTGGTAGCCCTCGATCCGGCCGAACCCGAGCGCGTGGTCGGGCCCGGTCAGCATGGCGTATTCGCGCTCGGAGTGGGCCACTTCCCAGCCCAGCAACGCGGACCAGAAGGCCGCGCTGGCCTCGGCGTCCGCGCAGTCCAGGGTGACCATGGCGATGCGGGCGGTGGGGGTGCTCATCGGGTGACTCCTTCTCCAGGGGCAGGTTGTCCCTCCACCCTCCTAGGATCGGGACGTGGTCGATAGGAGAAATGCGTCAGGGTCGGCGTCCCATGCGCAGGCTGGTCGCGTGACCGAGTGGCTCCGCCCCGCGGCGTACGTCGAGGAACTGCCCTCTCGGCCGGCCCCGATCCGAGACGGCGACCCGGTCTGGAAGTACGTCCCCATCCGTCGCCTGCCGGCGTACGTCGAACGCTCCATCGACCACGGGCTGCAGTGGGTGGTCTTCGAGCCGAACGACGAGCCGCTCTGGGCGGGTGTCCGCGAGCAGGTGGACGAGTTCCTGACCTCGCTCTGGCGCGATGGTCGCCTCGTGGGGAGCCGTCCGCAGGATGCGTTCTTCGTGAAATGTGACCGCACCACCATGACGCAGGACGACATCGACAACGGACGGCTCGTCCTCCTCGTCGGCATCGCGCCGCTGCGGCCTGCCGAGTTCGTGATCTTCCGCATCGGCCAGTGGGCCGCCGGCTCCGACGATGACGACTGAGGCAGGTCCTCCAGCGGCGCAAGACCCGACCGGGACGCCGACCTCGACCTCCGCGGGCGTGCTACGTCCCGACGAGTTCGCCCGATACGTGCGGCTCGACCGCGCTCAGTGCTCAGCCGAGCTGTCCCCGTGGGTCGAGAACTACTGGTCGCTGTGGTGGGAGCTGCCACCCGGCACGTCGTACCCCAGCTCCACGCTGCCGCACCCCGCCTGCAACCTCAGCGTCGAGCACGGTCACCAGCGCGACGCAGTCGGCGACGACCCCGTCGTGGTCACCGGCGTCGTAACACGGCGCTTCGATGTCACCATCCGCGACGCTGGCTGGGTGTACGCCGCGAAGTTCCGCCCCGGCGGTCTGGCCGCGCTCACCGGCGTACACGCCCGGACGCTGCGCGACGCCACCGTCCCGGCCAGCGAGGTCTTTGACCCAGCCACCACCGACGCCCTCCGCGAGCTCGGGCCCGACGCCGGCGCCCACGAGTTCGACGACATCCTCGGCCGCCTGGCCACGACCCCGACCGACGACTACGTGCAGGTCCTCGAAGTCGTCGCCGCAATGCTCGGCGACCGCTCCCTGCTCCGGGTGACGCAGGTCGAGGAGCGGTGCGCCATCGGCACCCGCACCCTGCAGCGGTTGTTCGAGCGCTACGTCGGGGTCACCCCGAAGTGGGTGCTCTCGCGCTACCGGATGCACGACGTGGTCACTGACCTCGACGCGGGGTACGGCGGGTCACTGGCCGACCTCGCAGCCAAGTACGGCTGGTTCGACCAGGCCCACTTCACCCGCGAGTTCACAGAGCTGGTCGGGATGCCACCCAGCGCCTACCAGCAGGGCCCGAACACCTGATGCCCAGCTAGATCACACGGCCGACTCGAGCCCGGCAGCGAGCGCGGCAGAGTGCGGCCTAGCCGGCGCCGAGACAGATGAACGACGCCGCTGCTGCCCGTCCGATGTGGTCCACGGGATCGACCTCGGCCTGGGCAGCAGCGAGGGCGGGTGGCGCCAAGGCCGTACGCGGCTTCGTTGCCGTCAACGGTCTCCGGCGAGGCAGTGCGTCACTGCAGTAACCCAGCGAGTGAATGGCGGCAAAGTCGGGCGGGCGTACCTCGAACCCGAGCGGCGGATCGACGAGAATCCGTTCACGGAGGACGATGGTGGCGTGGCGACACCTGAGATGCGACCAGTGGTGCTGGTCCGGCAGATCCGGTTCTGCGGCCTTGGTGTGGTGATCGGGGTCGTGGTTGCCATGCTCAGCCCCTGGGCCGGCATCGTTATTGTCGCGAGCTCCCTGGGGCTCATGGCGACAGTCATCGCGAAGTTCCGTCGGTCATAGCCCAGCGCTGTCCGACAACCGGCAGCCGGGGGCGTTCAGGGTCACATTTGGTGACGCCGTCAATATCGCGAGCCGCTGGTGCTGCCAGAGCGCCAGCGAGCCGGTTCCTCCAGTTCCGAGTCCCGTCGCCGCTGCGCTCTGCGGGCCAGGTCGGCTGCAACGTCCTGCGTGGCGCGCAGCCAAGCTTCGCGGCGGGCCTTGGCGAAGTACTCGTCCGGCGTCTTCAGGATCGCCCAGACCCTCGCGTCGTGCGCGACGATCCCGTCCATCATCCCACCCCTTCTTCGTCAGCCGCTCCGCCCGATCAATCAGTCAACTCCTGGTGTCGGCCAAGTTCAACGGTCAATCATCAATTCTGGAGCGCAAGGGACAGCAGGTGCGCGATCAGGCGAAGGAGGGGCAGGTCCAGGCCGGTCAGCTCACCAGGCGCGAGTGCGTCCACGGTGAGCAGACCCACGGGCGTTTCCTGTGGCCCCGGCACCGGTCCGGCGGCGTACGTCTTGTACGTGCGCTCCTCGTCCCACCACGGCACCACCCCTCGGGTGCCGATGTCCTCCACGAGCACCCAACCGGTGTCCAAGGTCCGCAGCATGGCCTGGCCGGCCCTCGTCGTCGCGTCGAAGGTCACCGTTGGGGCTCCTGACCGTCCGGCGAACGACGAAGGAACCAGTTGTCGCGGAGGCCCCGGCTCCAGAAGGAAGAGGCACACCCGCACCCTGCGCGGTCCGCTGAGTTCCTCAGGACCGGCGAAGACGCTGAGCTGGGCGATGCTCATGAGTGCAAGCTGGACCGCCTCGCCTCGCAGCCGGGTTCGCTCGGCCCCACGGGTGATCGCAAGCTGGAGCAGCAGTGCGGTGAACGGCTCCAGCGCATCCTCCATGGCGATCCGCATCTGAGCGCGGGCGGTCTGTGCGCTCGCAATGGCATCGGCCCTCGACCGGGCTGTGCGCGCTTGCTGCCATAAGGGGACGCCCGCCGCGGTCGCCGTGAATACCGCTCCGGCGGCGATCAGCATCAGCCGGCCTGCACCGTGCACCTGGCCGGAGGAGACCGAAACCAGCCATGCGGAGACAGACGCAGCCACCGTCAGTGGGAGCAGCCACCGCCACTGAAGGGGGACACCGTGTGGGGTCAGCCCCGAGGCGGACGCTGGGCTGACGACAGGGCTCCCGCGAATTGTCGTCATGTTCAAGTTTATCTTCGATGTCCCAATGGGAGTCAGCCCTGGGTTTTGGACCATCTCTCGAAAATCACCATGTCGTACACCACTCGGACGGACTCAACTGATCGTTGGTCGTCTTCCGGAGCTGCGAGGTCGGTTGTCCCGTCGTTTTCGCCGGTCCGGGAATCGCTGATCCGAAGCGTCGATGTGCGAGGCAGGTCGACCGCTCTGGATTCTTGAGTCGCCCGCAGCGCCCTCCCGGGTCCGTGCCAGCTGCTCGTTGGGCGTCCCTAGGATGGATTCCATGGCACACGTACGACGCTTCGACCACATCGGCATCACCGTCGCGGACCTCGACTCTGCGACGGCGTTCTTCGTCGGACTCGGTCTCGAGGTCGAGGGCACCGGATCCGTGGAGGGCGAGTTCGTGGAAACCGTGTGCGGCATCCCGGGCGCGCGCTGTGAGATCGCGATGCTGCGGCCGCCCGACGGAGGATCCCGACTAGAGCTCGCGAGCTTCGTCACGCCCGACCACGTTCCCGGATCGCCCACGGCGATGGCCAACGAGCTTGGCCTGCGCAACGTGTCCTTCGAGGTCGGCGACCTCAAGGCGGCCGTCGATGCGGTGGCGGCGGACGGGTACGGGCTCATCGGGGGCATCGGCGAGTTCGAGAACAACGTGCGGATGGCCTACGTGCGTGGGCCAGACGGGATCATCGTTTCCCTGTTCGAACAGATCGCCTGACTCGCGTACGCGTTGCCCACGTATGACCATCCGCCGCCATTGACTGTCAGGAGGGGGTCACGTCTCCGAGCGCGGGTACGAGCGTGGGTGTCCCGTGATGGCGACCGCCGCCGACCTGACAGGCAACAATTCCGCCATCAACGACCAGTTGCGTGCGGCGCTCGAGCGATGGGAGCGGGCGGTAGCAGACGAGCTGGTGAGGATGGACGTGCCACGACGCCGGTCGCTCAGACTCGCAACGCTGATGATCAGCTCGCTCGAAGGGGCGATCATGTGGGCACGGGTACGACGGGACGTCAGACCGCTGAACACGGTCGTCACCGAACTCTCGCCGCTGCTGAGCTCGCAGACGGGTGAAGGCCGAGCGCGTTAGGGACAACGCACGAATCGACTCAATCTCGCCGTGCTTCTCCCGCCAACGTCTCTGCCGCGAGTCGCGTGATGGTGTCTTGGGCAGGGATGACCCCGTCATCCCCACAGCCGGATCTCGACGATCAGTGGTCCTGCGAACGGGTGCATGTGCCAGCGGTTCGACGCCGCAAGGCTTTCCCGCTGGGGGTGATCGGGCCGAGAATGGCTGGGTGCACCTGACTCATCGCGTTGCGACTCTGGAGGACCTGGAGGCGTTGTCGGTGGTGATGGACGCCGCTATCGGTGAACTCCAGGAGGAGTTCCTGACTCCGGAGCAGGTTGAGTCGAGTCGGGCGATCATGGGTATCGACACGCAACTGGTGAAGGACGACACCTACTTTGTCGTTGAGTGCGACGGGCAGATCGCGGGCTGTGGTGGCTGGAGCAGGCGCGCGACGTTGTACGGCGGTGACCAGACCCCGGGTCGCGACCCCGAGCTGCTGGATCCTTCGGCGGATCCGGCGCGGGTGCGGGCTATGTACACCAATCCGGTTTTCGCGCGGCAGGGTGTCGGTCGGCTCGTCCTCTCGCTGTGCGAGCAGGCGGCGGGCGCTGAAGGGTTCACGAGGCTCGAACTCATGGGCACGATGGCGGGCGAGCCGCTCTACCGCACGTACGGGTTCGTGCCGGTCGAGCGCCTCACCGACGACCGGGGCGGCACCGCGGTGCCGCTGGTGAAGATGGCAAAGGACATCTCCGCCAACCGCGTTCCCGCCGTGAAACCCTGAACCCGTTCCGACCAGGCGACCTCCGATCACGGAACCCTTGCGGAGCGGACCGCTCACCCTCGAGACGGTTTCGCGCACGTGATGGTCGGTGTAGGTAAGCCGAGGGCCCGCCACTGCCATCGTGCCCTGACTCGCACGTCGCGGTGGGTGGTTAGCCCGCTGCAGCTCAGTCGCCCTTCACGTTGATGATCTGGCGCAGTGTGTGTCGTACCTCGACCAGGTCCTTCGCGTCTGCCATCACCACGTCGATGTCCTTGTAGGCCGCAGGGATCTCGTCGATGAACGCGTCGGTGTCGCGGTACTCGATGTCACCCATCGCGGCCCGGAGGTCGTCGTGGGTGAACGTCTTGCGAGCACGCGAGCGGCTGTACTCGCGGCCAGCGCCGTGCGGCGAAGAGTTCAGCGCCAGCCGATTGCCCTTGCCAACCACCACATATGAGCGGGTGCCCATCGAGCCGGGGATGAGGCCAGGTGTCCCCTCGCTTGCGTCGATCGCACCCTTGCGGGAGAGCCACACCTTCTTGCCGAAGTGCTCCTCCTGCGAGGTGTAGTTGTGATGGCAGTTGATCTCTTCGAGCCGCTCCTGTGGGGCTCCCGTCCAGTCAGCGAAGCACGCGGCAACGCGGTCCATCATCTCCTCACGGTTCAGGAGCGCGAACTTCTGTGCCCACCGGAGTTCGCGGATGTAAGTCCAGAACTCGGCCGTGCCCTCGACGAGGTAGGCGAGATCGCGGTCAGGCAGGGTGATGAACCACTTGGCGCACTCCCGCTGGGCCACCTTGATGTGGTGCTGGGCGATCTTGTTGCCAACACCGCGGGAGCCCGAGTGCAGGAACAGCCACACTGCGTCGTCCTCATCGAGGCTGACCTCGATGAAATGGTTGCCCGATCCGAGGGTGCCGAGCTGCAGCTCCCAGTTGGCGGCGTACGACGCAGGGTCGAACTCGGCGTTGCTCGCTGCCTTGGTCAGCCCGTCGATGCGGGCCACGGTGTGCTCGCGGCTGATCTCGGAGTTGTACTTACCGGCCGAGAGCGGAATTACCGCCTCGATGGCCTCACGCAGCGGCCGGCGCTCGGCAGGCAGGTCGCTCGCGTGCAGTTGAGTCTTGACCGCGATCATCCCGCAGCCGATGTCCACGCCGACCGCGGCGGGCATGATGGCGCCCATCGTGGGCAGAACGGCCCCGACCGCACAGCCCTTGCCGAGATGCGCATCAGGCATGAGCGCGATGTGCGGGTAGATGAACGGCATCTCACTGGTCATCTGGACCTGGGCTCGGGTGTCGTCCTCGAGGATCGAGGCCCAGTTCATGAACCGCTTGCTGATCTGCTCCATGCCTCCACTCTCCGGTGCCGAACAGGATTGAGCGAATGGGTTTCTGTGCGCGTTCAAGTGGTCCTGCGATTCACATGTGTGCGCGGAAGTCGCACACATCCCCCTGAGAGGTGCCGATGACGACGGTTCGCCCCCGCGGGGGGGATAGGGAAACTCATGATCGACATCTGTCCGACTCCCAGGTGACGTGAAGCACGGTGGTGGCCCGCGATCCGCGCGGTCATGGCAATGTTGGTGCGTTGGCGCCGGTTATTTCAGCCCGCTCTGTCAGCATAGAAACGTGCAAGAGACGGTCCGCATCGCTATGCCGCGCTCAGTTCGACGCGGGCACATTGCTGCTTTGTCTGTGGTCGCCCTGGGTGGTCTCCTGCTGCTTGCCGGTCTTGTCACCCTGGTGTTGCCAAACTCCGTGCACGCCGACATCGAAAACGTTGGCAAAGACATCTTCTTTGACTGTGGTGGGGCCCTCTACCCGAACGCTCGTCCGGCTGAAGCGCCAGGGATTTCCGATTGTGCCGACTACAACGCTGCGATGTTGAGGGCAGGTAGCCACCTCGTTGCCGCGGGGATCGTCGCGCTTCTTCTCGGTCTGGCGCTCCTGCATCGCCGCGCTCCGCAAACCTGAGTTCGGCATAGGCCGCGCAGGCCGCGATCCGCGTGATCACGCTCCGTCGTGCTGGGAGAGTGCAAGCGCGCGAGGTCCCTAATGAACCGAAAGCGGCCTGTCGCCCGGCGCAGTTGAGGGCGACCGGGCAACAGGCTCAAGCAAAACGGAGAGCAGCGGCGCTGTGTGAAACCCGGCGCCGCCTGACTCAAGCGGCGACGGCGCGGTCGCGGTCGGCGCGGGCGGCCTTGCCCGTGACCTGGGTCTGCTCCGTTCCGCACCAGCATCTGAACGTGACCACGATGCCGTCGTCGGTATTGGCCAGCGACGTGACCTGGCTCGGGAAGATGAGCACTCGGCTGGCGCACACCTGGCAGTTGTTGTCGAACATCGTTGACCTCCTCAGATCACTTGCGTAGGTCAATGGTCCCGGATTGATATCTCCAGGGGTAGCCTCGGTTTCCAGAGGCATCCAAAGGAGATTCCTATGCTTTCCCTGCATCAGCTGCGCTGCTTCCTGGCCACCTACGAGCACGGCTCGCTGACCGCCGCGGCCGAAGAGCTCGGCTACGCGCAACCGTCGGTGTCCGAACAAGTCCGAGGCCTCGAGAAGACGCTCGGCGTGCCGCTGTTCCGACGGGTCGGGCGGGGCGTCGTACCGACCACACTGGCCGACACCCTCCGCCCCTACGCCGAGCAGGCGATCGCCGCGGCCGAGGAGGCGCGGCGGGCGGTGCAGAGCGCGGTGTCGCTGGAGAGCGGGACGATCCGGTTCGGGATGTTCGGCGCCGCGCGGTTGTACGCCGGCGCTCAGATCGTCGCCGACGTGCTCGAGCGCTACCCCGGCGTCCGGGTGGAGCTGATCGGCCAGCACTCCAACGAGGTGCAGGAACAGCTCCGGCGCGGGCACCTCGAGGCGGCGATGATCGCCGCCACGAGCGTCGAGAGCGAGGGGATGACCGTGATCCCGGTGGCCCGCGACGAGCTCGTCTACATCTCGGCCGACCCCGAGCGGCTCACCTCACCCGTGACCGCGGCGCGGCTCGCGAAGGCGTCGCTGATCATGCCGGAGACGACGTGGCGGTCCACCGACTCCGTCCGGATCGTGCTGCGCCGCTTCCTGCACGAGGCCGGCCACAACCCGCAGACCCGGATCGAGGTCGAGGAAGTGGAGACGGCGGTCGACCTGGTCGGCCGAGGGTTCGGCGACTCGGTCATCCCCCGCGGTGGCGCCGAGCAGCTCATCCCGCAGCTGGCGCCGCACATCGGCTACGTCTCGCTGCGCCCCAAGCAGTACGACGTGATGGCGATCGTGCACCGAACGGGCGCGGTGCTGTCACCCGCGGCTCAAGTGATGATCGAGCTGGCGACCGAGCACATCCAATCGATCGCGGAGCCGGTCTGAGCAGGTAGCGCTCGCATCCCGGAGCGCTTGCACGGGTCGAACAGGCACCGCGTCGTTCAGCGCCATCCTGTCCTTACGGTTCCCCTGTTGTGTGCCCGGCAAGATATTGGGTGGTAGGCGATCGGCTTCTGATTTACACTTATCTCGCGAGTCCGCAAGGTTTGTGTATATCCCGGCTTCAAGCGAGCAAAGGGGACCGGTGATGCCCGTTGGCCTACTCAGCGTCGCTGAGGCAGCTGCTCGCCTCGGTGTGTCACCCTCTCGCGTCCGCCAGCGCATCGAGGACGGCTCACTGGATGCGGAGAGAATCGGTCGCCAGTGGGGAATTCACCCTCAGGCCTTGGAGGACGGCGCCCCCAAGGGATCGCGGCCCATGTCGCGGCGCATGGCGTGGGCGCTGATTGCCCTGTTGGCCGGCTCGGACCCGCAGGTCTCCCCCGCCGAGCGAGTCCGCCTGCGCAAACGGGCAGATCAGCTCCGCGGCTCGAATGACCCTGCGGCCCTGCTGCGGTCATGGGCAAGCAGCCGAGCCGAGCGGCGCAAGTACAGCGTTGCCACGCCAGACCTGGACGAACTCCGAGCCGACGACCGACTTCGCCTGTCCGGGCTCAGCGCTCCCGAGAGCGGCGTCATCGCTCGCAGCGTCGTCGAGGCGTACGTGGCTGACAGCGATGTCGCGGGGCTTGTCGCCGACTACTTCTTGGTGCAGCCGGACGACCGTCGCGGCAACGTGATCTTGCACGTGATCGATGACAAGAGCTCGGATGCTCCCAGCCTGGTCGACATCCCCTGGCCACTGCTGGCCATGGATTTCGCCGAGCACTCAGGTGCTCGCGAGCGCGCGCGCGCCGTAGAGCTGGTGCGCGAGAAACTTCAGGCGTGACGGAGTCGACTCCGGTGGTCATGCCGGCGATGGACGTCGAGCAGGAGGCGTCCTGGCTTGGGCTGCTTCGGCTGGCCGAGCGAGTTCCCGCGGGGTGGACCTTGGTTGGCGGTCAGATGGTGCACGTGCACTGTGCCGAACGTGGCGTCGACCCGTACCGTTCGACTCCTGACATCGACACCGTCCTGGACGTGCGGCGCGTGCCGAAGATCCTCATGCGGGTCACCACGTCATTGGAGGAGGCGGGATTCGAGGCGCAGGGTGTGACCCTCGGCGAGAAGCAGCACCGGTGGGCGGAGAAAGATGGCCCGGGTGTCATCGACGTCCTCATCCCAGAGAAACTGGGACGCGCCGCCAACTACCGCGGAGCAGGCGGGTTCCCGGGCCTCCCGACCCCCGGAGCCCAGTTTGCCTTGAACCGCTCGGGAGAAGTCACGGTCACCGTCGAGACGACCACTGGGACGATTCGGCGACCCGACCTGCTCGGCGCAGCAATTGCCAAGGCCGCCGCGTACTCCGTCACGGTCGAAGCCAACCGCGGTAAGCACCTCGACGACATGGCCTTGCTTGCCTCGATGCTGACGGCCCGAGACCTGCGGGGCGCAGAGCTCAGCAAGGGCGAGCGGCGATATTTGGCGGGGGCGCTTCCCCGTGCTCGCGAACATCCCGCCACCGACGGGATCCCCGGAGCAGCGGACGGCCTGGACCGCTTGGCGCTATTGCTGACCTGAAAATCAGGCCTGAATCCGCTCCGACAAGGCCTAGTTCTCGCCGGACAACATGCGAAAGGGAGCGTGCAAACGGACGGACCGTACGAGCCGAGCCACGTTCACGGGTCACGGCCTCGACGGAGGCCATCCACGCCAGTGTCGGCCAACCTCCGCCGCATCCTCGGACCCGCTGCTTACCACCCCAGAAAGGGCTTCACCCCAATCACACACCCCATACGTCGTGTCATGGGCTCAGCGGCCGCCGGGGAGCCACGCTCGATCCCAACTGGCGCGGCGCCCCTCGCTCTCGGTGGCCTGGTCGTGGGTCACGGGTCCGGCTGTGGAAGGACTCCATGGCCCGACTCATGGACGAGGATCGCGGCCTGCATCTGATCCGTATGAGCCGCGGCCACCTGCTCCTGAGTGCCGGGAGCAGGTGGCCGGCCCCACCTCGTACGGCGTCAGCAGCAGCGCTGCTGGGGCCCCCGACCCGCGAGGTCCTGCCGGTGGCGCTCGAAGGAGCGTCGATCCAGGACGACCTCGCCGGGGTGATTGCGACGCCGTTCCTCGAGGTAACGGTCGTAGGCAGACTCGCCCGTGACCTCGCGCACGTACCACCGCACACTGCGGCAGGCGCGCACCACGGTCGCCACGGCGGTCATGACCTGTCCATCGGGCTGGGTGGGTCACCTGCGGCGCTCGCAGCCATGGCGTACTTCTCCTCCCTGGTGGGGATGAGCCCCGCCGGCGCGAACAGCATCGAGCGCACGTACGGCGCCTCCGTGTTCGTCACGGTCTGCGGGGAACGCAGGGACCGGATGCAGACCCGGGCGGCATCGGCGATGACGACGATCACGAGGATGGCGAAGAACGCGGCGAGGATGCCGTCGATCGTGGTGTTGGTGACGACCTGCCGCATGTCGTCCATGCTCGTCGCCGGAGGAAGCACCTCACCGGCCTCGAGGGCGTCGGAGAACGCCGACCGCTGGGCGAAGAAGCCGAGCTTAGGATTGTCCGAGAAGACCTTCTGATAGCTCGCCGTCAGCGTGACCGTGGCGTCCCAGACGAGTGGGATACCGGTCACCCACGCCCACTTCAGCTTTCCGTGCTTGATCAGGAGGGTGGTGGCGACGGTGAGGGCGATCGCGGCGAGCAGCTGGTTGGCGATGCCGAACAGCGGGAACAGCTGGTTGATTCCACCGAGCGGGTCGGTGACACCGGCGTAGAGGAAGTAGCCCCAGCCGCCGACAACGACGGCGCTGGCGCTGATGAGCCCCGGCTTCCACGACACATCGCGCATCGGCTTGTAGACGTTGCCCAGGGTGTCCTGCAGCATGAACCGGCCCACCCGGGTGCCGGCGTCGACCGTGGTGAGGATGAACAGCGCTTCGAACATGATCGCGAAGTGGTACCAGAACGCCTGCAGGCCACCACCGAAGGCCGCGGAGAAGACCTGAGACATGCCCACCGCGAGCGTCGGTGCTCCACCGGTTCGCGAGACGAGGGTCTGCTCCTCGACGGCAGCGGCTGCAGACGCGAGCTGGTCGGGTGTGATGGTGAAGCCCAGGCTGGCCACCGCCTCTGCGGCGGATTGCAGCGAGGGGCCCATCAGTCCGGCGGGCGAGTTCATCGCGTAGTAGAGGCCGGGGTCGATGATCGACGCACAGATGATCGCGCTGATTGCGACGAAGCTCTCGGCGAGCATGCCGCCGTACCCGATCATCCGGATCTGCGACTCCTTCTCGATCATCTTCGGGGTGGTGCCCGACGCGATCAGCGCGTGGAACCCGGACAGGGCGCCGCAGGCGATCGTGATGAAGACGAACGGGAACAGGGAGCCAGCGAAGACCGGGCCGGTGCCCTCGAGCGCGAAGTCGGTGACTGCCTTGTTCTCCAGTATTGGTCGGGCGAGCAAGAGCCCGAAGGCGAGCAGCGCGATCGTGCCGATCTTCATGAACGTCGACAGGTAGTCACGTGGGGTGAGGAGCATCCAAACGGGCAGGACCGAGGCCACGAAGCCGTAGGCGATCAGGCAGAAGACGAGGGTTTCCTTCGACAGGGTGAACGTGTCGCCGAGGGCCGAGCCCTCCACCCACCCTCCGCCGACCAGCGCGAGCAGAAGAAGGCCGACGCCGATCACGGTGGTCTCCATGACGCGGCCGGGACGGATAGTGCGTAGGTAGAAGCCCATGAACAGAGCAATCGGGATCGTCATGGCGATCGAGAACGTCGCCCACGGCGACACCGCCATCGCGTTGACCACGACCATGGCCAGCACCGCCAGTAGGATGATCATGATCGCGAACACGCCGATCAGCGCGGCGGCGCCGCCGACCGGGCCGATCTCCTCGCGGGCCATCTGACCCAGGCTCTTGCCGTCGCGCCGCATGGAGAAGAACAAGATGACCATGTCCTGCACGGCGCCGGCCACGATGACGCCGACGATGATCCAAATCGTCCCCGGCAGGTAGCCCATCTGCGCGGCAAGGACCGGCCCCACGAGCGGTCCGGCGCCGGCGATCGCGGCGAAGTGGTGACCGAACAGCACCCGTCGGTCGGTCGGCTCGAAGTCGAGGCCGTTGTTCTTGCGCTCGGCCGGGGTCGCGCGGGTGTCGTCCACCTCGAGAACGTGCTTCACGATGAACTTCGAGTAGAAGCGGTAGCCGATCGCGTAGGAGCCCAGGGCGGCCCCGAGCAGCCAGAGCGCCGAGATCTGCTCGTCCCTCACCAGCGCGATGACGCCCCAGCAGATGGCACTGGCGACGGATATGGCCGTCCAGATGGCGATCTGACGCGGATCGCGGCCACGTCGCTGTTTCCGGAACTTGGGGGGTGGCTCGTTTGAGGTGGTCGTCGTCACGGTGATCCTCCAGGGTCAGGTGATCGGTCGGGTGAACGGACCAACAGAGCGGCGCCGGCCATGCAGGGGATGCATAGGCCGACCCAGGCGAGCTGGTACCAGTAGAAGAACGGCACGTCGAACAGTCGCGGCTCCTCGCGGGCGTACAACGGGACCCAGGCGAGCCCCACAACCGGAAGCAGCAGCAGTGAGACGCCCGACCAGCGCCGGAAGCGCCCGATGCCGGTCCGGGTCGGCGGCAAGGTCGTCCGCAAGAACTCGCCCTCCTCTCCGGCTATGTGCTGGTCGACTTCCCACGTGAGTCGTTCCACATGGTCAGTTGCCATCGGCACTGTCCTGGTTGACACCGGCATCCCAATCAAGTCGATGGCGACATTTCGACGAACGGCGCGTAAACCTTTCGACCTCTCGGGCAACTGGAAGGCTGAGTGGCCTGCGTCTTATTGACGTGAGACCGGGTCACCTACGGGTCCGAGTCGACAGTCAGGGTGGTGTGGATTTGGACGTCACCCTCCTCGGCCTCGCGGCTGTGCTCGGAGGCACCTCCCTGCTTGCCTTCGCGGCCGGTCGGTCGCGCGGCGAGGACGGCGTCCCAACGCTCGAGGCGTGGGCCCTCGCCGACCGGCGGTACGGCGCCTTTGCGGTCTGGCTGCTGCTGGGCGGCACGATCTACACGGCGTACACGTTCGCTGCCGTACCCGGACTGATCTACGGAGCGGGAGCAATCGGCTTCTTCGCGCTTCCCTACACGATCGTCGTCTACCCACTCGCGTTCTGGATGTTGCCCAAGCTGTGGTCAGTCTCGGCTGAGCACGGATTCATCACCGTCGCCGACTACGCGCGCGGACGCTGGGGCTCCCATCCACTCGCCCTCGCCATCGCCCTGACCGGGCTGCTGGCGACGATGCCGTACGTCGCATTGCAACTGCTCGGGATCCGAGCGGTGCTGCAGGTCGGCGGCATCTACCCGGACGGAGTCGCCGGAGACGCACTGCTCGCGGCTGTATTCGGGGTGTTGGCCGTAGCGACGTACCGCAGCGGACTGCGCGCACCCGCGCTCATCGCCGTGGTCAAGTGCACTCTCGTGGTGTCGGTCGCCGTTGGTGTGAGCCTTGCTGCTCTGGACCGGCTGGGTGGGCCCGGTGCTGTCTTCGCTGTGGGCCAGCCCGGAGCCGCGACGCCAGCAGCCTTTGCCTCGTCGCTGGACCCGTCGTTGCACATGGCGTACGCGACCCTGGCGCTGGGTTCGGCGATGGCGCTGCTGGTTTACCCGCACGTGCTGACCGCCGCGTTCAGTGCAAGCTCGGCGGGGGCGTTGCGTCGTTGCGTAGTCGCCATGCCGCTGTGGACCGCCGTGCTCGCGCTGTTCGGCTTGCTGGGGCTGGCCGCGCGCAGCGCCGGGGTGGAAGCACCGTTGGGCAACGCCGAGGCGGCCCTGCCGATGTTCGTCGCGGACCTGCTGCCGGCGTTGCTGACCGGGCTCGTCTTCGGTGCCCTCGCTGTCGGCGCGCTGGTGCCCGCGGCAGTGATGTCGGTTGCGGCGGGCACGCTGTTCGCCCGCAACGTCTACAGCGAGTACCTCCATCCGGAGGCAACGCCGCGGACCCAGACCAGGGTCGCCAGGGTCACGTCGCTGGTGGTGAAGGTCGGCGCACTGTTCTTCGTGTTCGGGCTCCGTGGGCAGGACGCCATCAACCTGCAGCTCCTGGGCGGGGTCTGGATCCTCCAGACCTTCCCGGCCGTCGCGCTGGGCCTGTGCACGCGCTGGCTGCACCGTGGCGGGATCCTGGCTGGATGGGCCACCGGCATGGCCGTGGGCACCTACCTCGTTGCCGAGGGCGGGTTCTCTGCGCTGGTTGACGTTGGCGTGGGCGGAACCCACACTCAGGTGTACGCCGCGGTCGTCGCGCTCTTCGCCAATTTGGCGGTCGCGGTCGTGCTCAGCCCATTGCTCGACCGGCTCGGGGTCTCCCGGGGTGTGGATGCCACCTCGCGTGCGATCCGCGGAGCAAACCGTCTCGGTCTGGGGCGGCAAGGGAGAACTGCATGACAGAGATCGAGCAGAGCACGGAAAGGATCGTCGGCCGGTCGGGAGCCTCCGTGGCGAGGCCACGGGCTAACGGCGGCCGGGCCGACATCTCGCCCTCCGTCCTGGCTCCGACGCTCGATCTGCGGGACGCAGAACGCGAAGCCGCAATCGCCCGGGTGTTCGACCAGTCCCACACTCGGCTAGTGCGGCTCGCCGTACTCCTCGGGGCCGGACCCGACGCCGAGGACATCGTGGCCGAGGCGTTCTGCCAGCTCTACCGGCGCTGGCCCAAGCTGCGTTCACCGGACGCGGCGCCTGCCTATGTACGGGGCGCGGTCGTGAACCTGGTGCGGATGCGGTTGCGACACCTGCAGGTCGTGCGGCGTCACGACGACCGCGTGCTGAGGCCGAGCGACACCGTGTCGGCGGAGAGCGTGGCCCTCGACCGCGAGGACCAACGGGCCGTCGTGAACGCCTTGGAAGAGCTTGCCCCTCGGCAGCGGGAGGCCATCGTGCTGCGCTACTGGATGGACCTCAAGGAGGCCGAGATCGCGGCCGCCATGGGAATCTCCTGCGGTGCGGTCAAGTCGCACACGGCGCGCGCGATGGCTGCCCTCACCCGAGCCGTGGGAGGGGTCCGATGAGCGAGTCCCCGCGCCCGGGCGGTACCGCCTCGGATGAGCTGCTCCGGGATGTCCTGGAAACCCTGGCATCACAGGTCTCGGTGTCCCCGGACGCTTACCACGAGGTTCGTGCCGAGTGGGTACGCCGTCAGCGACGCCGCAAGAGGCTGGGTGTGGTGATCGCGATCGTACTGATCGCTCTCGCAGACCTGTTCGGGCTCTGGGCGCTGAACCAGACCGAGACCGGTGGGTCCGTGATCTTCGACGATCGCACGCCGGCCCACCATGACGAGCAACCTGTTCCGCGAGTAGGTCAGCCCTGACGCGTCACACCACCCACAAGGAGGCAACCGAGCTCGAATGGTGGTCTGGTCGGACGCACCACGTCGCTTCGGTGACGTCCCGCTGGGTGGTGTAACTACCTGGCCGTTGTGGTCGGCTTCGCGGGGTCGTGTTCTAACTATGACGCGACGAGCTCGGGTGTGACCACCTCCTGTTGTTCGGGTTTGGCGTCGATGAGGGCCATCGAGCCCTCAGAGAGGTAGCGGCGTTCGGCGATCTGCCACTCGTCGTGGACCTCGATCAGGACGCAGCCGGCGAGGCGGAGCAGCGCTTGGGGGTTGGGGAAGACCCCGACGACGTCGGTGCGGCGTTTGATCTCCTTGTTGACCCGCTCCAAAGGGTTGGTCGACCAGATCTTCTTCCAGTGCGCGACCGGGAAGTCCGCGAACGCGGTGACGTCATCGGCGGCCTCACGCAGCATCGTCTCGACCTTCGGGAACTGCCGGCCCAGCATGGTGGCGATCACCTCGAGCTGCTCGCGGACGTGCTCAGCGTCGGGCTGGGCGAAGATCGTGCGGACCGCGGCGGCGACCATCGTCGCGGAGCCCTTCGGCACCTGGGCCAGCACGTTGCGCAAGAAGTGCACCCGGCAGCGTTGCCAGGAGGCGCCGAGCATCACCGCGGCGATCGCGGCCTTGAGCCCGGCGTGGGCATCGGAGATGACCAGCCTGGTGCCAGCCAGACCACGGGTCTTCAGGCTTCGCAGGAACGCAGTCCAGAACGCGCCGTCCTCGGAATCTCCGACGGCGAACCCGAGGACTTCTCGGCGCCCGTCGGCGGTGACGCCGGTGGCGACCACGATCGCCTGGGAGACCACCCGAGAACCCTTGCCGTTCCGGGCGCCACCGACCCTGGCTTTGCAGTAGGTGGCGTCGAGGAACACATACGGAAACGGGGTCTCCGCCAGTGAGCGGTCGGCGAAGTCGGCGACCTGCTCGTCCAGGTCGGCGCAGATCCTCGAGACCTCCGACTTGGAGATCCCAGTGTCAGCCCCCAGGGCCCGGACCAGGTCGTCGACCTTGCGCACGCTGGTGCCGGTGACATAGGCCTCCATCACCACCGCGAACAACGCCTGGTCGATCCGTCTGCGACGCTCCAACAGGCTGGGGAAGAACGCGCCCTGCCGGAGCTTGGTGATGCCCAGGTCGACATCACCGGCCGCGGTGGTGATCGTCTTGGACCGGGTGCCGTTGGCAGGTTGGTGCGGGCATCGGTGCGCTGATGCGGCTCGGCACCGATGAACGCGGTCGCCTCCGCGTCGATCAGCTGCTGCAACATCACCTGCACCGCTTGGCGGATCACATCGGTCGAATCAGAGGCCTTGAGTGCATCGAGCACCTCAAGCAAGGCAGACTGGGACAGGGCCATCGTGTGGTTCTCCTTCGCAAAGTTCCTTGGTCGGTTCTTTACGAAGCCTCACACGGTGGCTCCTCAACGTTGAGGAACCGGGCCGGGAGTTACACCACTCGAGGGGACGTCACCGTCGCTTCGTGCATCGGACGGGTGATCGTTCCAGGGAAGGTGTGGACCTTGTGTCACCTGGTGACTCAAGAACCACACCATGTGGCTGCGGACGACAGATGGCGGCGATTCGCAGCCATCAGGCGACTGGGAATCGCCGCACAAGCGCTCCGCCACTAAATGGTCAACTGAACATCCTCGATTACGGCGTCTTTTCGCCGCATATGACCCTCATCCGGCCACATGCAGCCGAGTGCCTGATCACTGGCTGGAGCAGCGAAACGCGGGGTCGAAGGCCTCTCGACTGTGCCGAATCCACTGGCTAGGGGATGTTCTCGCCCGCCAACATCTTCGGCACGATTGAACGCATCGCGAATCCGGGTGCGTTTTACCAGGACGATCGACGCGCTTGCGCTGCGTCGGGGATCTGTCCCGCGAGTGGACCCCGCAGCTCGGT
>CAVUNJ010000011.1:0-1112761 GCA_963742815.1 uncultured Actinomycetota bacterium | reverse complement strand
GAACCTTACCTAGGTTTGACATATACGAGAAGCCTCTAGAGATAGAGGTCTCTTTGGACACTTGTATACAGGTGGTGCATGGCTGTCGTCAGCTCGTGTCGTGAGATGTTGGGTTAAGTCCCGCAACGAGCGCAACCCTCGTCTTATGTTGCCAGCACGTAATGGTGGGGACTCATAAGAGACTGCCGGGGTCAACTCGGAGGAAGGTGGGGATGACGTCAAGTCATCATGCCCCTTATGCCTAGGGCTTCACGCATGCTACAATGGCCGGTACAAAGGGCTGCGATACCGCAAGGTGGAGCGAATCCCAAAAAGCCGGTCTCAGTTCGGATTGGGGTCTGCAACTCGACCCCATGAAGTCGGAGTCGCTAGTAATCGCAGATCAGCAACGCTGCGGTGAATACGTTCCCGGGCCTTGTACACACCGCCCGTCACGTCACGAAAGTTGGCAACACCCGAAGCCAGTGGCCCAACCTTTATTGGAGGGAGCTGTCGAAGGTGGGGCGAGCGATTGGGACGAAGTCGTAACAAGGTAGCCGTACCGGAAGGTGCGGCTGGATCACCTCCTTTCTAAGGAGCATCAACTGGCAGCATCAAGCTGTCCAGGGCGCTTGTTTTCGCAGACGAACGTTCTGCGGACAAGCACTGCTCACTAGTGGAACGTCGACTATTTGGTCTGCTCTCATGCGAAGAGCTCGTCAGTACTGCAACCCGCGGTTCACCTCTGGTGGACACGGCGCGCGTGGAAACTCGAGCACGGAGCGTAGGAGCTATCCAGGCACACTGTTGGGTCCTGAGGGATCGAGTTTTCGATTCTTCTGGGCCTCCACCCCCTCGAACTACCTGGCTGTGTCCTCGGACGCATGCCAGGTCAGCGAGGATCTGGTGGTAGGAGCCGCCCGTAATTTGAGAACTACACAGTGGACGCGAGCATCTTTGTAGCAAGACAAGCTACTAAGGGCACATGGTGGATGCCTTGGCACCAAGAGCCGATGAAGGACGTAGGAGCCTGCGATAAGCCCCGGGAAGTTGGCAACCGAGCTGTGATCCGGGGATTTCCGAATGGGGAAACCCAGCTGGAGTCATGTCCAGTTACCTCTGCCTGAACACATAGGGCAGTTGGAGGGAACGTGGGGAAGTGAAACATCTCAGTACCCACAGGAAGAGAAAACAAAAGTGATTCCGAGAGTAGTGGCGAGCGAAATCGGAAGAGGCCAAACTCAACTAGTGTGATAGCCGGCAGGCGTTGCTAGTTGAGGGTTGTGGGGCCGCTTTGTTGGTTCTGCCGAACCAACACAGAGTAAGAAACCATCGTTGAAGTCGAAGTGGACTGGAAAGTCCCGGCATAGAGGGTGATACCCCCGTATACGTAAGACGATGGCTCTGAAGCGTCACCCCAAGTAACACGGAACCCCTGAAATTCCGTGTGAATCTGGCGGGACCACCCGTTAAGCCTAAATACTCCTTGGTGACCGATAGCGGACAAGTACCGTGAGGGAAAGGTGAAAAGTACCCCTGGCGGGGAGTGAAATAGTACCTGAAACCATGTGCCTACAATCCGTTGGAGCGAAGACTTCGGTCTTTGTGACAGCGTGCCTTTTGAAGAATGAGCCTGCGAGTTTGCGTTGTGTCGCAAGGTTAACCCGTGTGGGGAAGCCGTAGCGAAAGCGAGTCCTAATAGGGCGTCTGAGTGGCACGACCAAGACCCGAAGCGAAGTGATCTATCCATGGGCAGGTTGAAGCGCGGGTAAGACCGCGTGGAGGACCGAACCCACTTAGGTTGAAAACTGAGGGGATGACCTGTGGATAGGGGTGAAAGGCCAATCAAACTTCGTGATAGCTGGTTCTCCCCGAAATGCATTTAGGTGCAGCGTCGCGTGTTTCTTACCGGAGGTAGAGCACTGGATAGTCTAGGGGGCCTACAAGCTTACCGAAATTAACCAAACTCCGAATGCCGGTAAGTGAGAGCGCGGCAGTGAGACAGTGGGGGATAAGCTCCATTGTCGAAAGGGAAACAGCCCAGACCATCAGCTAAGGTCCCTAAGCGATAACTAAGTGGAAAAGGATGTGAAGTCGCAGAGACAACCAGGAGGTTGGCTTAGAAGCAGCCACCCTTGAAAGAGTGCGTAATAGCTCACTGGTCAAGTGATTTCGCGCCGACAATGTAGCGGGGCTCAAGTTATCCACCGAAGCTATGGCATTCATGCGTACAACTAGGCCTTCGTGGTCCAGGTGCATGGATGGGTAGGGGAGCGTCGTGTGGCGAGTGAAGCAGCGGTGTGAACCAGTTGTGGACGCCACACGAGTGAGAATGCAGGCATGAGTAGCGAATGAAGAGTGAGAAACTCTTCCGCCGAATGATCAAGGGTTCCAGGGTCAAGCTAATCTGCCCTGGGTAAGTCGGGACCTAAGGCGAGGCCGACAGGCGTAGTCGATGGACAACGGGTTGATATTCCCGTACCGGCAAAATAGCGCCCATGACGAACCCGGTAATGCTAAGTGCCCAAAACCTTCGGGATCCTTCGGGACGATGAAGGCGGAGCGCACGACCCAAACCAGTAGTAGTCAAGCGATGGGGTGACGCAGGAAGGTAGTCCAACCGTGGCGATGGTTGACCACGGCTAAGGGTGTAGGGCGCAACGTAGGCAAATCCGCGTTGCACATGCCTGAGACCTGATGGGGAGTCCGTATGGACGAAGTGGATGATCCTATGCTGTCGAGAAAAACCTCTAGCGAGCTATGCGCCGCCCGTACCCCAAACCGACTCAGGTGATCAGGTAGAGAATACTAAGGCGATCGAGTGAACCATGGTTAAGGAACTCGGCAAAATGCCCCCGTAACTTCGGGAGAAGGGGGGCCGGATGCGTTAGCAGACTTGCTCTGCGAAGCGTTGATGGCCGCAGAGACCAGGCCCAAGCGACTGTTTACTAAAAACACAGGTCCGTGCGAAGTCGTAAGACGATGTATACGGACTGACTCCTGCCCGGTGCTGGAAGGTTAAGGGGACGTGTTAGCTCTTCGGAGCGAAGCGCAGAACTTAAGCCCCAGTAAACGGCGGTGGTAACTATAACCATCCTAAGGTAGCGAAATTCCTTGTCGGGTAAGTTCCGACCTGCACGAATGGAGTAACGACTTGGGCGCTGTCTCAACCATGGACTCGGCGAAATTGCACTACGAGTAAAGATGCTCGTTACGCGCGGCAGGACGGAAAGACCCCGGGACCTTTACTATAGTTTGGTATTGGTGTTTGGTTCGACTTGTGTAGGATAGGTGGGAGACTGTGAAACTTGGACGCCAGTTCAGGTGGAGTCAACGTTGAAATACCACTCTGGTCGTATTAGATATCTAACCTAGGTCCATTATCTGGATCAGGGACAGTGCCTGATGGGTAGTTTAACTGGGGCGGTTGCCTCCTAAAATGTAACGGAGGCGCTCAAAGGTTCCCTCAGCCTGGTTGGCAATCAGGTTTCGAGTGTAAGTGCACAAGGGAGCTTGACTGTGAGAGTGACATCTCGAGCAGGGACGAAAGTCGGAACTAGTGATCCGGCGCTGGCATGTGGAAGCGGCGTCGCTCAACGGATAAAAGGTACCCCGGGGATAACAGGCTGATCTTCCCCAAGAGTCCATATCGACGGGATGGTTTGGCACCTCGATGTCGGCTCGTCGCATCCTGGGGCTGGAGTAGGTCCCAAGGGTTGGGCTGTTCGCCCATTAAAGCGGCACGCGAGCTGGGTTTAGAACGTCGTGAGACAGTTCGGTCCCTATCCGCCGCGCGCGCAGGAAACTTGAGAAAGGCTGTCCCTAGTACGAGAGGACCGGGATGGACGAACCTCTGGTGTGCCAGTTGTTCCGCCAGGAGCACGGCTGGTTAGCTACGTTCGGAAGTGATAACCGCTGAAAGCATCTAAGCGGGAAGCACGTTTCAAGATGAGGTTTCCCACCGGGTTAACCGGGTAAGGCCCCCAGTAGACGACTGGGTTGATAGGCCAGAGGTGTACAGCAGAAATGCCTAGCCGACTGGTACTAATAGGCCGAGGGCTTGTCCCTCAAAGATGTTGCGCGTCCACTGTGTGGTTCCCGAGTTACGGTCGGGAGCCTCAATGATCTTGAGTTCAAGATCGATGGCTTTTGCATAACTCCATAGAGTTTCGGCGGCCATAGCGAAAGGGAAATACCCGGCTCCATTCCGAACCCGGAAGTCAAGCCTTTCAGCGCCGATGGTACTGCAACCGGGAGGTTGTGGGAGAGTAGGACGTCGCCGGACATAACGTTGCTAAGGGCCGCCCCTTCATTGGGGCGGCCCTTAGTCTTTTCCCAGTGCTTTCGCACTCGCCTCGTTTAGTCAGTAGGAGCTCCAAGTGGCCGAAGACCGCCAACCGCGCAAGCCCCGCAGCACGGGCCGCCCTGGTCAATCTGGTGGGGGTCAGTCCGGCGGGGGTCCCGGTTCTCGTGCTGCCGGTTCTCGTGCTGCTGGTTCTCGTTCCGGTAGCTCTCGCTCCGTCGGCAGGGGTGATCGAGGGAAGGACGGTGGCAGGCGTGAGTTCAGCCGCCCCCGCCGCGACGAGCGATCCGAGGAGGCGAGGACCGAGAGCCAGGCGCGGTACGACGGTCCGCCGATCCCGGAGGCGATCACCGGGAAGGAGCTGGACCGTTCTGTCCAGGCTCAGCTCAAGTCGCTGCCCGACAAGCTCGCCCTGCGGGTGGCCCGTCACCTCGTGGCCGCCGGCATGTTGATCGACACCGAGCCGAAGACGGCCTACGAGCACACGCTGGCGGCCCGGGCGCGCGCGAGCCGGCTGGCCGTCGTACGCGAAGCCGTCGGGGAGGCTGCCTACGCGGCGGGGGAGTACGCCGAGGCGCTGGCGGAGCTACGCGCGGCCAAGCGGATGAACGGGGTCCAGGACTACGTCGCGATGATGGCTGACTGCGAGCGGGCCCTCGGTCGCCCCGATCGTGCTCTGGCTCTGGTGCGCAACGCGCCCAAGGAGAAGCTCTCCCATGCACTGATCGCCGAGCTCACCATCGTCGAGGCCGGTGCCCGCCGCGACCGCGGAGAGCTGGACGCCGCGCTGCGCACCCTGGAGACCTCACACCTGAACTCCAAGTCCCGCGAGCCCTGGGTGGCGCGCCTGCGCTACGCCTATGCGGACTCGCTCCTCGAGGCTGGCCGGACGAAGGACGCGCTCACCTGGTTCCACCGCACGGAGGCAGTCGACGGCGAAGCCATCACCGATGCCGCCGATCGCGCGGCCGAGCTCGAGAAGTCCCTCGACGCAGGGGAGTGAGGGTGCTGGGGTCGAGCCGGCAGGCGCTGTCCGAGGCCTATGACGTCGCCGTGCTCGACCTGGACGGGGTTGTCTATGTCGGCCTTGCCGCGGTCGACGGCGCCCCACAGGCCCTGAACCGCGCACAGGCGGGGGGTATGCACCTCGCCTTCGTGACGAACAACGCTGCACGTCCGCCCGGAGTTGTGGGCGAGCACCTGCGTGAGCTCGGCGTGGAGGCCCGCGACGAGGACGTGGTGACCAGCGCCCAGGCGGCGGCACGGCTCCTGGCCGGTCAGCTGGCGCCGGGCAGCAAGGTCTTCCTGCTGGGAGGACAGGGGCTGGAGGAGGCGCTGCGCGAGCGCGACCTCGAACCCGTCACCGAGCCGGCCGACGACGTGGCCGGCGTGGCGCAGGGCTACGGACCCGACATGCCCTGGAAGCGGGTGGTCCAGGGAGCGATCCTCGTCGGTTCGGGAGTCCCGTGGGTTGCGAGCAACACTGACCTGACCATCCCGACCGCAGACGGCGTCGGTCCAGGCAACGGCGCCCTGGTGCGGCTCATCGCAGACTTCGCCGAGCGCGAGCCCCAGGTTGCGGGTAAGCCGATGCGACCGCTGTTCGAGGAGACCCTCACGCGGGTGGGCGGGAGTCGTCCGCTGGTGATCGGCGACCGCCTCGACACCGACATCGAGGGCGCCGTCGCGATGGGCTGGGACAGCCTGCTCGTGCTGACCGGCGTAACCGGGCTCGAGCAGTTGGTGCGTGCCCGTCACGAGGAGCGCCCGACGTACATCTCGCCCGATCTGGCTGCGCTGCGGGAAACGCAGCAGGCACCCGACGAGACCGATACCGGCGTCACGCTCGGCGGTTGGACTGCCAGCGCGGAGGGCGATCTGCTCACGGTCGACGGCGAGGGCTCTGCTGCCGACTGGTGGCGCGTCGTCGCAGTCGCCGCCTGGCGCCATCTCGACGAGACCGGGCAGCCTGTCGCGACCGACGGTGTGCGGCCGCCCCGGTAGCCTTTGGGCCATGAGCGACTCCTTCGTGAATCCCATCTTCGGCGACCGCGGCGAGCCCGCGACCGGGGCCGAGGTCGGGATCGAGAGCACGGGGCACGCTGGCGTCGATGCCGTCGTCGAATCCCTCAGCGGCCTCGACGACGTGGGCGTCGCCGAGCACGTGGCCGTCTTCGAGCAGGCCCACGAGTCGTTGCGGCGTACCCTCGTCGGCGCCGGCCAGGACGGCCCCGTGGACTCCAGGGTGGACTCCAGGGTGGACTCCAGGGTCGACTCCAGGGCAGCCGACCGGGACTGACAGTGCCACCTCGGCGCCTGCGGCTCGACGCCGAGCTGGTGCGCCGCGGCCTGGCTCGTTCGCGCGAGCACGCAACTGAGTTGATCGTGGCGGGGCGGGTCAGTGTGAACAAGGCGGTCGCGATGAAGCCGGCCACCGGCGTCACCACCGACTCCGACCTCGTCGTGCGCGAGGACACCTCCAGCCCGGAGTACGCCAGCCGGGGCGGGCACAAGCTCGCCGGGGCGCTCGCGGTGTTCGGGCCGCAGGGACTGAAGGTGTCCGGGCGACGCTGCCTGGATGCCGGAGCGTCCACGGGCGGCTTCACCGACGTGCTGCTGCGTGAGGGTGCGCGGGAGGTGGTGGCCGTGGACGTCGGCTACGGCCAGCTCGTCTGGTCGCTTCGCAACGACCCACGCGTCCGCGTGCACGATCGCACCAACGTCCGCGAGATCGACACCGCGCTCATCGGCGGTCCAGTTGATCTCGTCGTCGGTGACCTCTCCTTCATCTCCCTCGACCTGGTGCTCGATGCCCTGATCTCGGTGACGGTCCACGATGGGGACCTCCTGCTGATGGTCAAGCCGCAGTTCGAGGTGGGCAAGGACCGGCTGGGCAAGGGGGGAGTGGTGCGCGACCTCGGCCACCGTGCCGATGCCGTGATGGCGATTGCGGAGGGGGGCGCGCGCAGGGGTTGGGCTGCCCGAGCCGTGACGACAAGTCCGCTACCCGGCCCCTCGGGCAACGTGGAGTTCTTCCTGTGGCTGAGTGCGGGTGCTACCGGGTTGGGACGCGACGTCGTGGACGCCGAGGTGGCGCGCTCCGCGTCGCTGGGGGTGCCGGGTGAGAAGGTGAACCCGTGACCCGCCCCGCCGCTGGCGCCGAGCGCCGCATCCTGCTGCTGACCCACACGGGTCGCGAGGACGCGCGCGATGTGGCGCGCGCAGTGGTTTCGGCCCTCTCCGAGAACGGCCTCGTCGTGCGGATGCTCGAGGAGGAGGCCAAGGAGCTGGAGCTGCCGTCCGGCCACGGTGTCGAGACAGTGACCGCTGCTGCTGCCGGGCCCCGGGAGTGCGAGCTCGCCGTGGTCATCGGCGGCGACGGGACCATCCTGCGAGCCGCGGAGCTGACCCACGGCACGTCTACGCCCCTGCTCGGCGTCAACCTCGGGCACGTCGGATTCCTCGCTGAGGCCGAGAGCGAGGACGTCGAGAAGATGATCGAGCTGATCGTCCAGCGCAAGTACTCCAGCGAGGAGCGGCTGACGCTCGACGTGTCGGTGTACCGCGACAAGGAGCTCGTCGAGACGACCTGGGCACTGAACGAGGCCAGTGTCGAGAAGGCCGCCCGTCAGCGGATGCTCGAGGTGATCGTCGAGGTCGACGGGCGGCCGCTGAGCCGGTTCGGCTGTGACGGGGTGGTGTGTGCGACGCCGACCGGGTCGACGGCGTACAACTTCAGCGCCGGTGGCCCGATCGTGTGG
Organism: uncultured Actinomycetota bacterium; assembly: GCA_963742815.1. Classification (GTDB taxonomy): domain Bacteria; phylum Actinomycetota; class Actinomycetes; order Propionibacteriales; family Nocardioidaceae; genus Marmoricola. Next base: position 1,104,718 of record CAVUNJ010000011.1, on the reverse strand, counting down.
CCGGGCGTCGAGGCATTGCTGATGGTGCCGATCAGCGCGCATGCCCTGTTCGCGCGGCCGATGGTGGTCGCGCCGTCGTCGGTGCTGGCCGTCGAGGTCCTGGCCCAGACCGAGGGGGCAGGGGTGCTCTGGTGCGACGGGCGGCGCACCGTCGACCTGCCGCCCGGGGCGCGGATCGAGGTCCGTCGCGGGCGACACCCGGTCAGGCTGGTGCGGCTGCACGAGGCGCCGTTCACCGACCGACTGGTGGCCAAGTTCGGTCTCCCGGTCGAGGGCTGGCGTGGTGCTGCCTGGCGTCGTCGTCGCAACGACGCCTCCACCGCCAACCGGCCCACCAACGGGCCCACCCCGGGGACCTGAGGTGATCGAGGAGATCCGGATCAGGTCGCTCGGTGTGATCGACGAGTCGGTGCTCGAGCTCGGCGATGGTCTCACGGTGATCACCGGTGAGACGGGCGCGGGCAAGACGATGCTGGTGACCGCCCTCGGCCTGCTGCTGGGTGGGCGTGCCGACACCGGCGCGGTGCGCAAGGGGGCGCGGGCGGCACGCGTCGAAGGCCTGGTCCGAGCCGACGCTGGTCTCACGGCGTTGGCCGACGCGCACGGCGGCGAGGTCGAGGGCGGGCAGCTGCTGTTGGGTCGCCAGGTCTCCGCCGAGGGTCGTTCGCGTGCCTTCCTGGGTGGCGCCTCGGTGCCGGCGTCCGCGCTCGCCCGCGTGGGCGACGCTCTCGTGGCCGTCCACGGCCAGTCAGACCAGCACCGGCTGCTCAAGCCCGAGGCGCAACGCGACGCCCTGGACTCCCACGCGGGCCTCGAGCTCCGGGAGGTGCTGGCTCGATATCGCGACGGGTTCCAGCGGCTCCGTTCGGTGGAGTCGGAGCTGCGGGAGGTCCTCGGCTCGGCGCGTGAGCGGGCTCGCGAGGCGGACCTGCTTCGGCTCGGCCTCGAGGAGATCGAGGTGGTCGACCCCCAGCCCGGCGAGGAGGAGTCACTGGCGACCGAGGAGTCCCGGCTCGGGTTCGCCGACACCCTCCGGACCGGCGCACAGACGGCTCGCGAGGCACTCTCGTCTGACCGCGACGACCCGGACGCCCTCGGCGCTGTGGCCGCCGCGCGCCGGGCGCTGGAGAGCGTGCGTGAGCACGACCCCGAGGTGGCCGGCCTCGCCGACCGGGTCGCCGAGGTGAGCTATCTCCTTGCGGACGTGGCGGCCGACGTGGCGTCGTACTCCACCGGAGTGGAGACCGACCCCGCACGCCTCGCGGCGGTCTCGGAGCGGCGTGCGGCACTGACCGCCCTGACCAGGAAGTACGGCGAGAGCGTCGCTGAGGTCCTCGAGTGGTCGCGGGTCTCCGCCGAGCGCCTGACCAGCCTGGACGGCTCCGACGAACTCATCGCCGAGCTTCGTGCGGAGCGGGAGCACCTGCGTCGTTCACTGGCCGAGTACGCCGACCACCTCTCTCGACTCCGTGCCACCGCCGGCGAGCAGCTGTCCACCGTCGTCACCGGTGAGCTGCACTCGCTGTCGATGCCAGATGCCCGGTTCGAGGTGCAGCTCGACCGGGTGTCGGACGAGTCAGGCCTGGAGATCGACGGGAAGCGCTGGCGCTTCACGTCATCAGGCGTCGACGAGGTCGAGCTGCTCCTGGCCGCCAACTCCGGGTCGGGCCCGCGGCCGCTCACCAAGGGCGCCTCCGGGGGTGAGCTGTCCCGGGTCATGCTCGCCATCGAGGTCGCTCTCGCCGACACCAGGCCGGTTCCCACGTTCGTCTTCGACGAGGTCGACGCAGGTGTAGGTGGCCGGGCGGCTGTGGAGATCGGCCGCCGGCTGGCCGCTCTCGCCAGGTCCGCGCAGGTCTTGGTCGTCACGCACCTGCCCCAGGTGGCTGCCTTCGCGGACTGCCATGTCGTCGTACGCAAGTCCAGCGACGGCCGGGTCACCACCGCGGGACTCGAGACGCTCGACGATGCCGGCCGCGTCCAGGAGCTGTCCCGCATGCTTGCGGGTCTGGAGGAGTCCGACACCGCCATGGCGCACGCGCAGGAGCTGCTCGAGGTGGCCCAGGAGTCCCGGCTGGGCCCCGGGCAGCGACCGGCGTAGCGTCTCGGTAGCTTCTGGGCACGACACGGGGCCGCTGAATACTGCCCTGTGCGCTGGGGCCGACAATTCGTTGGTAGGCTCGAACCCCGTGGAGGACCGCACACTCAGCTTGTCCAGGGACCCGTCATCGGGTGCCACCCGAGCCCACGGGGAGCCCAGTTGGTAGCACGGCAGCCGACCAAGCACGTCTTTGTCACCGGTGGCGTCGCCTCGTCCCTCGGCAAGGGACTCACCGCCTCCAGCCTTGGCAGGTTGCTGCGCTCACGGGGACTTCGGGTCACGATGCAGAAGCTCGACCCCTACCTCAACGTCGATCCCGGCACGATGAACCCGTTCCAGCACGGCGAGGTGTTCGTCACCAACGACGGGGCCGAGACCGACCTGGACATCGGCCACTACGAACGCTTCCTCGACACCGACCTCGGACAGATCGCCAACGTGACGACCGGGCAGGTGTACTCCTCGGTGATCGCCAAGGAGCGGCGCGGCGACTATCTCGGGGACACCGTCCAGGTGATCCCGCACATCACCAACGAGATCAAGGACCGCGTCCTCGGGATGGGCGGCGACGACATCGACGTGGTCATCACCGAGGTCGGCGGCACCGTCGGCGACATCGAGTCGCTGCCGTTCCTCGAGGCCGCGCGCCAGGTCAGGCACGACGTCGGCCGGGACAACGTGTTCTTCCTCCACGTCTCGCTGGTGCCGTGGATCGGTCCCTCCGGGGAGCTCAAGACCAAGCCGACCCAGCACTCCGTGGCCGCACTGCGTTCCATCGGCATCCAGCCCGACGCGATCGTGTGCCGCGCCGACCGGGAGATCCCGGCTTCGGTCAAGCGCAAGATCTCGCTGATGTGCGACGTGGACGAGGAGGCCGTCGTGACGGCCGCCGACGCGCCCTCGATCTATGACATCCCCAAGGTGCTGCACAGCGAGGGCCTCGACGCCTATCTCGTACGCCGCCTGAACCTGCCCTTCCGCGACGTCGACTGGACCCTGTGGGACGACCTGCTGAAGAAGGTGCACCACCCCAACGAGGAGGTGACCGTCGCGCTGGTCGGCAAGTACATCGACCTCCCCGACGCCTACCTGTCGGTGGTGGAGGCCCTGCGCGCGGGCGGGTTCGCCCATGAGGCACGGGTCAACATCGAGTGGGTCCCTTCTGACGAGTGCCAGACACCCGAGGGGGCCGCGCGCAGGCTCGGCGACGTCGACGCGATCTGCGTCCCTGGTGGGTTCGGCATCCGCGGCATCGAGGGAAAGCTGGGCGCGCTGACGTTCGCACGGACGCACAAGATCCCCACGCTCGGCCTCTGCCTCGGACTTCAGTGCATGGTGATCGAGTTCGCCCGCGAGCAGGCCGGTCTCGACAAGGCCGCCTCGACCGAGTTCGAACCCGACTGCCTCGAGCCGGTCATCGCGACCATGGCCGAGCAGCTCGAGTACGTCGACGGTGCCGGAGACCTCGGCGGGACCATGCGGCTCGGGCTGTACCCCGCCGATCTCAAGGACGGCTCCGTGGTCCGGGCGGCGTACGGCCAGACCCGCGTCGAGGAGCGGCACCGTCACCGCTACGAGGTCAACAACGCCTACCGCGAGCAGCTCGAGGCAGCCGGCCTGGTCTTCTCCGGCACCTCGCCGGACAACAACCTGGTGGAGTTCGCCGAGCTCCCGGCCGACGTACACCCCTACTACGTGTCTACCCAGGCACACCCCGAGCTGCGCTCACGGCCGACCAGGCCGCACCCCCTGTTCGCGGGGCTGGTCGGGGCCGCCATCCAGCGCCAGCGGGAACTGCTCATCCCCATCGACGAGAGCGCGCTGCGGCGTCGCTGGACCAAGGACGACGACGAGTTCGTCGAGGCCTGAGGGCGTGCCCGGGGGTGTGAATGGGGGCGTGACTGGCGGATTCGCGGACGAACCGCGTGCCTGGGCAGTGCTCAGCACGCGGGACATCCATCGCGACAACTGGGTCGTGGGCCTGCGTGAGGACATCGTCCAGCGCCCGGGCCACCCTGATGAGACATTCGGCCGGCTCGTTGTCGAGCACCCGGGCGCTGCCGTGGTGCTGGCCGTCGACGGCGACGAGCGCGTCTGCTGCATCCGCCAGTACCGCCACGCCGGAGGTGCCGTCTTCATCGAGCTTCCCGCGGGGATCCTCGACGCCGAGGGTGAGGATCCGCAGATTGCCGCGGCACGTGAGCTTCGCGAGGAGGTGGAGCTGCAGGCCGATGAATGGCGACGACTCTTGGCGCTCTATCCGTCGGCGGGAATCACCAACGAGCTGCACTACCTCTACCTGGCCCGCGGGCTCTCGTACGCCGGCCGTGGCGACTTCGAGCTGCACGCGGAGGAGGCCGAGCTCGAGATCGTGTGGATCCCGTTCGAGGAGCTGCTGGACGCCGTACTCGATGAGCGGGTGCGTGAAGGTCCCCTGGCGGCTGCTGTCCTGGCGTACGACGTACTGCGTCGCCGCGGCCAGCTCTGAGACCCGCCGAGACGGCGCTTGTGTCCCACGCGGGCCCGCCGAGGCGGCGCTTGTGTCCCACGCAGACCCGCCGAGACGGCGCTTGTGTCACACGCGGGCCTCCGACGCTCCACACGCGGGCCTGCCGAGACGGCGGGGGTGCCCAGGGTCGACGAAACATTTCACCCGTCTCGGCGGTGCTTTCTGGGACACACGCGCCGTCTCGGGGATGGTTTCTGGGACACACGCGCCGTCTCGGGGATGGTTTCTGGGACACACGCGCCGTCTCGGGGGGCGGCGTGATGGAGTGGGGCGGTGAATACGGACCGGATCAGCGCGCTGCTGCGCGAGCACGGCGTCATCGACGGGCACAACGACCTCCTTTGGGCAGCGCGGGAGAAGGTCGGCTACGACTTCGACCGTCTCGAGCTCACCGACAGCGATGCGTGTCAGGCGATCGGCACACACACAGACCTGCCTCGACTGCGGGCGGGCGGGGTCGGCGCCCAGTTCTGGTCGGTATACGTGCCGGCCACGCTGAGCGGTGAGGCAGCCGTCACCGCCACGCTCGAACAGGTCGACGCCGGCCACACCATGATCGCGAGGTACGCCGACCAGCTGGCCCTCGCGACCACGGTCGAGGACATCGAGCGTGCCTGGCAGCAGGGCAAGATCGCCAGTCTGATGGGCGCCGAGGGTGGCCACCAGATCAACGAGTCGCTCGGCACCCTGCGGATGCTGCATCGCATCGGTGTGCGCTACATGACCCTGACCCACAACGACAATGTGCCGTGGGCCGACTCGGCCACGGACGAGCCCGTGCTCGGCGGGCTCTCCGACTTCGGTCGCGAGGTGGTCGCCGAGATGAACCGAATCGGTGTGCTGGTTGATCTGAGCCACGTCAGCGCCGACGTCATGCGCCAGGCGCTCGACGTCTCCAGCGTGCCGGTGATCTTTTCCCATTCCTCGGCTCGGGAGCTCTGCAACCACCCGCGCAATGTGCCCGACGACGTGCTCGCACGGCTGGCCGACAACGGCGGGCTGTGCATGGTCACCTTCGTCCCCGGCTTCGTGAACCAGGATGTGTGCGACTGGACCGACCAGGGGAAAGCGGCCGCGCTCGAGCGGGGGATCGAGCTGCGTGACCTGGCGGCCGAGGACGCGTTCTTCGAGACCTACCGCGTCGAGCACCCGGCACCCACCGCCACACTCGAGGACGTGGTCAACCATCTCGAGCATGTGCGCGAGGTCGCCGGGATCGAGCACATCGGTCTGGGTGGTGACTACGACGGTGTGGATGTTCTCCCCGCCGGGCTCGAGGACGTCAGTGCCTATCCCCGCCTCCTTGCCGCTCTCGCCGACCGGGGCTGGTCCGACGACGATCTCGCCCGGCTGACCTGCCGCAATCTCCTGCGAGTCATGGGCGACGCGGGGCTGACCGCGACCGGGGAGGCGCGGTAGCGCCCAAGCGTCCTAAGGGCCGCTCAGCCGCTCCCGGCCCTGCTACGCCCCGCCCCGCGGGCACCTCGCTGCGTTGTCGTCAGTCGCCGTGGCTCCGCCACGGCTCCCTCCTTCGCCTTGCGAGGCACTCCGCGGGACGACGCTCGCGACGAGCCGAGACCGGCCGAGAGGCCCTACACTCGCCGAGTTGCCACGACCGTGTGGCGACGGCCGCCAATGGTTGGCGGAGGAGCTGAGGAGGACACGTTGCTGGTCGGCGTACCGAGTGAAGTCAAGAACCACGAGTACCGGGTGGCCATCACCCCTATCGGGGTGCATGAGCTCGTGGCTCACGGCCATGAAGTGATCGTCCAGAAGGATGCCGGTGTCGGCTCGCAGATCGACGACGCGGACTTCGTCGCCGCGGGCGCCAGGATCATCGACTCGGCGGACGACGTGTGGGGCGAGGCCGACATGGTGCTCAAGGTCAAGGAGCCTGTCGCCGAGGAGTACCACCGCATGCCGGAGGGCCAGCTGCTCTTCACCTACCTGCACCTGGCCGCCGACCAACCGCTCACCGAGGAGCTGCTAAAGCGCCAGGTGACCGGGATCGCCTATGAGACCGTGCAGCTGCCGTCTGGGTCGCTGCCGCTGCTCTACCCGATGTCGGAGGTCGCCGGCTGCCTGGCCCCGCAGGTGGGCGCCTACTCGATGATGAAGGCCCAGGGCGGTCGCGGTGTGCTCATGGGCGGCGTGGGCGGCGTGGCCAACGCCAAGGTCGTCGTCATCGGTGCCGGGGTGTCCGGCCAGAACGCCGCCAACATCGCCCTGGGGATGGGCGCCAACGTCACGCTGCTGGACACCGACCTGGACAAGCTGCGGCTCTCGTTCTGGCGCTACAACAACCGGGTGCACGGCCTGGCGTCCTCGCAGCTGGCGATCCGCCAGCAGGTGATGGAGGCCGACCTGGTGATCGGGGCGGTGCTGATCCCCGGTGCGAAGGCTCCGAAGCTGGTGAGCAACGAGCTGGTCGCGGAGATGAAGCCGGGCTCTGTGCTCGTCGACATCGCGGTCGACCAGGGCGGCTGCTTCGAGGACACCCACGCGACCACGCACGCGGACCCGACGTACACGGTTCACAACTCCGTCTTCTACTGCGTGGCCAACATGCCGGGGGCGGTCCCGAACACGTCGACGTACGCGCTCACCAACGCGACCCTCCCTTACACCGTCGCGCTGGCGAACAAGGGCTGGGAGCAGGCGTGCCGCGACGACGACTCGCTGGCGCTGGGCCTGAACACCCACGCGGGCCAGGTCACCAACGCACCCGTCGCGGAGGCGCACGGACTGGAGTCGGTCTCCCTCGACTCCGTCCTCGGGTGACAGAGACTGCGCTGAGCCGGTGACCTCGGGCGCAGGCGCTAAGGCCCTGGTCACCGCGGTCCGGACCTACCTCGACCACCTCGTGGTCGAGCGCGGGCTGGCCGAGAACTCCGTGAAGTCCTACCGCCGCGACCTCCGGCGCTACCTGGCCTACCTGCACGCCCTCGGAGTCACCGAGCTCGACGAGATCACCGAGCAGACGCGTCAGCGGGTTCCTGATGGCGCTGCGCGAGGGGAACAGCGAGCACCAGCCGCTGAGCGCCACCTCGGCGGGGCGGACGGTGGTGGCCGTCCGGGGGTTCCACAGGTTCGCTGTCAAGGACGGGCTGGCCATCGCCGACCCCTCGGTTGACGTGCGCCCACCGACGCCGGCCAAGCGGCTGCCCAAGGCCATCGCGCTGAGCGACGTGGAGAAGCTGCTCGAGGCCGCCGGTGCCCCGGGCACCACCCTGGCGCTGCGCGACCGGGCGCTCCTGGAGGTCCTCTACGGGACCGGGGCGCGCATCTCCGAGGCCGTCGGGCTCGACGTCGACGACCTCGAGCTGGACCTGGAGGACCCAAGCGGCAGCACCGCGCTGCTGCGCGGCAAGGGCTCGAAGGAACGGATCGTTCCCGTCGGGAGCTTTGCCCGGGACGCGGTGCAGGCCTACGCAGTCCGCGCCCGTCCACAGCTGCTCGCCGCGGGCGGTTCCACACCCTCAGTCACCGAGAGGGCGGGGGCGATGTTTCTCAACGCGCGCGGCGGGCGCCTCTCCAGGCAGAGCGCATGGGCGGTCATCGTGAAGGCCGCGGAGCGAGCCGGACTCACCGCGGAGGTCTCGCCGCACACGCTGCGGCACTCGTTCGCCACCCACCTGCTCGAAGGGGGCGCCGACGTCCGCGTCGTCCAGGAACTTCTCGGCCATGCCTCGGTGACGACGACACAGGTGTACACGCTGGTCACGGTGGACAGCCTGCGAGAGGTGTACGCCGCCGCGCATCCTCGCGCGCTCGAATGACCGACGCGGAGCAGCCCTGGTCGCGCGGCCCTTCGACCCATGGCAGCCTCGAAGGCTCACCGACAGCCTTCGCCCTCCTGGAGGAAGTCGTCCCGATCGGCATCGAGTAGCCCGTCGGTCACACGCCGACGTGCTCCCGGTCGTCGAGGCCCTGCCGCGGGGCCACCGTGTCAGCGGTCCGACGTCGCCGCGTCAGAAGACCGGCCAGGAGCCCGGCGAACAGACCGGCCAACAGACCGGGCATGATCCAGCGCCAACCCTCCAGCGAGAACCAGGTGGTCCTGGTCTCAGGGCTACCGGGGACCTCGACGAACTCGGTCCGGGTCGTTGCTTCGGGTGCGACGGTGCTGGCCGGCACCACGCCCTTGAACAGGTGCTCGAAGAACTCGGTGACCTGGGGACTCGACGTGAGGTGCCATGAAGGCCTCTGTGACAGCACGCCCTCCTGGTTCGTCACCAGGCTGCCGACGTACGCAGTGCCGTCTTCTCCAGGGTGCACGAAGTCGATCCGGTTCGGATGGACGTCATGCGCCATCCAGGCAACGGTGTACGACTGGCCGCCCAGTGCGGACTGTGGCGGCTTTTCCGATGTGGCTCCGGAGTCGAGCAGCTCCATGAGCGCCGCGAAGCGCGCATCCGAGTGGACCAGTGCGGTCGCGCGGCCGGTGCTCTTATCGGTGATCAGCACGCTCGTGATGCCACCCGCGGACGCCGGCGCGGGCACGCCAACGACGGCAGCAGCGATCAGAAATACAAGGGCGAGGGTCCTGCGCATGGGTCCTCCTCGGGAAGTCGGGTCACTGGGGGTACACCGCCAGGCCCGAGAAGGTTCCGTCAGTCGACGCTCGCGGCGATGGCGGAGGCTCGTCCCAGGCCGAACGAACCCTCGAGTCGCAGCGTGACGCCACCGCGCACCCAGATCAGGGTCTGGCCGCCAAGCCGTGGCGGGACCACCTCCTCAACGCCGCCGACCAGGACGATGACCTCGTGCGGAGTCGGGAACCAGAGTGCGTCACCGGTCGGCAGACTGATGCGCCGCGCGTCCGGCGCGGTCTTGGCGAAGTAGGGAGCCGGGGTGCCGTCGAACTCGTCGAGGCGGATCGTGTCGCGCCCTGAGCCCCAGCTCAGCGACACGAGCCGCCGGTCGCGCGACACCGACACCTCGCCAGGTTCGCCGAGCTCTGCCGGCACACGCGGCTGGAAATCCACCAACGCCACAGCCTCGTCCAACGTCAGAGTGTCACCGGCCGTTGGGACGCTCGGCTCCCCTCGGATGCCCGGCTCCTTGCTGGTGACGATTACGCCGTGGAACCCGAACCACTCCGCCACGATAGCCCCGACGGGCGACACCCCGATCCCGACGACGAGCAGTCCCACGACCAGCGCGAGCAGCCACCTCTTCCGTCCATCCAGCCAGGCCCGGACTCCGCCTCGTCGTGGAGTCGGCTCGGTTGCAACGCGCTCCATCACGAGGGTCGTGAATCCATCGCTGGGCTCGGGCACGTGCAGGTCCGCCGCCAGCTCGCGCAGGGCTGACTCGAGCCGGGACCCGGGCAGGTCAGACATGGCCGGCCTCCCCTCCGATGACGCTGCCGCCGAGGTCGGCCGTGTCTGCGAGGCCCTCCCGGAGTCGCGCCAGCCCCCGGCTGAGCCTCGACTTCACAGTGCCGCGAGGCATCCGGAGCACCTCCGCGGTCTCCGCCTCGTCGAGCTCCAGCAGGAAGCGGCAGGTGACGACGACGCGAAGCCGGTCCGGCAATGCGGCGACGGCTGCCAGCAGCCGCACCTTCCGCTCGTGCTCGGCAGCGGCTTCAGCCGGGTCGACCAGATCAGCGGACAGCACAGCCAGTCGCTCCCGAGCACGCCGGCGGACCGCCGAGCGATGGTGGTTGTGTGCCTCGTTGGCCACGATGCGCAGCAGCCAGGGGCGGAAGGCTGCTCCGTCGCGGTAGCCGCCCAGTGCCCGGTAGGCCTTCACCAGTGCCTCCTGCACAACGTCCTCCGCATCGGAGCCGGCGCCCAGCAATGCAGCCGTCCGGACTGCCATCGGCGCATGACGGCGCACCAGCTCGGCGTACGCGTCGAGGTCACCCGACCGGACCCGAACCACGAGCGTGGCGTCGTCGGGGGCGATGGCGGCTGCTCCGTCCTGTTCTCTGTCCTGTCTACACCGCCGGGCAGCGCACGGTTCCCGTAGGAGCCCGGTGTCTAGGGCGAGACTCCACAGGTGATGTTGTCGGCCTGCTCCGGCACGATCCACTTGCAGCCGTTCTTCCCCTCGCAGCTCGACCACCGATTTGGGTTGCTCGCTGCGCGGCGCAAGGCTCCGCCAGGTGCTCGACCAACTCAGGGTTTGATGAGTGTCGACGCCTGCCGAAGTGCGCCGCCCGGCTGGGGAGCGCGGTGCACAGGTTTGCACACAGGGCTAACAGAAGTTGTGCATCCACGGCGAGGCGCTACACACATCGTTTCCCCAGATTTGCATGATGGATACCAGGCGTTCGCGTTCGGTGTAACAGGTGAATAGAGTCGCGCGGGCGGCTTGGCGGCAAGTCGACAAAGTGTGGCCGCCCGAGTCAGCAGATTCGGGCACAGGAGCTAGGGAGATTTTCATGAGCGGTGCCAACGGGTTCGGACCAGAGTTCGGTGGCGCTGCAGGAGAGATGCCGCCGCTGGCCAGACCGCCGGCACCACCGACCCCCGAGGGGCGCACCGGCGTTCTGGAGAGGTTCCGGTTCCACCCCACGCATCACGTCGAGCAGGCCCCAGCTGAAGTGGCGGCAGAGGTCGCGGTCGAGGTCGCCACCGAGGCGGAGGCCGAGCCCGAGGTCGTGCTCGGCCCCACCGGCCGGCCGATGCCCGACCTGCCGGACCCACGGCCCGTGACGCTCCCGCGCCGCGCCCGCGTGATCTCGATGTGCAACCAGAAGGGCGGGGTCGGCAAGACCACGACCACCATCAACCTCGGCGCCTCGCTCGCGGAGTACGGCCGCAAGGTGCTCCTCGTCGACTTCGACCCGCAGGGATCCCTCTCGGTCGGTCTGGGACTGAGCCCGCACCAGATGGACCTGACCATCTACAACCTGCTGATGCAGAAGGACATCACACTCGAGGAGGTGGTGGTCCCCAGCGGCGTGCCCGGGATGGACCTGCTGCCTTCCAACATCGACCTGTCCGCCGCCGAGGTGCAGCTGGTCCACGAGGTGGCTCGTGAGCAGACCCTGCAGCGTGTGCTCGCGCCGGCCATCGACCAGTACGACGTCATCCTGATCGACTGCCAGCCCTCCCTCGGTCTGCTCACCGTGAACGCGCTGACCGCGTCGGACGGGGTGATCGTGCCGCTGGAGTGTGAGTACTTCGCCCTCCGCGGCGTAGCCCTGCTCAAGACGACCATCGACAAGGTCCAGGAGCGGCTCAACCCGCGGCTGCATGTCGACGGCGTGCTCGGCACGATGTACGACGGCCGCACCCTGCACAGCCGTGAGGTCATGCAACGCCTGGTCGAGGCGTGGGGCGACACCGTCTTCCACACCGTCATCAGGCGCACCATCAAGTTCTCCGACTCCACCGTGGCCGGCGAACCGATCACCAGCTATGCGTCGGCCTCGGGCGGGGCTGAGTCCTACCGGCAGCTCGCGAAGGAGGTGCTGGTCCGGTGTCTCGACGCGTGAGTCTGCCCGCCGCCGACGACCTCTTCCGCGGGAATCACCACAACGCCGCACGTGAGATGGCGGCGGTGCCCGACCAGAGCGAGTCGGTCACTACCGAGACCGCTGCGGAAAACGCCGCCCGCAAGTCCAGTGGCCGAGTGCGCCACGACGAGAAGATGACCGTCTACGTGACCGCCGACGAGCTGCTCGACATCGAGCACGCCCGGCTCTCACTGCGCCGCCACCAGGGCCTGGCCGTGGACCGGGGCCGCCTGGTCCGCGAGGCGATCGCCATCGTGCTGGAGGACCTCGAGGACAACGGCGACGACAGCGTGCTCGTACGGCGTCTGATCGGCCGATGATCACCCCAGTCGAATGCTCGCTCCGCTCCGCTTCGACCGGGGACCCCGAGTGATCACCCCAGTCGAATGCTCGCTTCGCTCCGCTTCGACCGGGGACCCCGAGTGACGGATCTGGCGGTCGAAGCACCCGAGGAGGAACAGGCCCAAGAACAGGCCGCATCCGGCGCGTTCGCCGTACGCCTCGAGAACTTCGAAGGTCCCTTCGACCTGCTGCTGAGCCTGATCAGCAAGCACAAGATGGACGTCACCGAGGTGGCGCTTTCGCAGGTCACCGACGAGTTCATCGCTCACATCAAGGCCGGCGGCTCCGGTGGTGAAGGCGCCGAACCCTGGGACCTCGAGCAGACGACGTCGTTCCTGGTCGTCGCCTCCACGCTGCTGGACCTCAAGGCCGCGCGGCTGTTGCCCCAGGGCGATGTGGAGGACGAGGAGGACCTCGCTCTCCTGGAGGCCCGGGATCTGCTGTTCGCGCGGTTGCTGCAGTACAAGGTCTTCAAGCAGATCGCGGGAATCCTGGACCGCCGGATGGGCGAGGAGGCCCTGCGACACCCGCGGTCGGTGGGTCTGGAGGAGCGCTTCGCGACCCTGCTACCCGAGGTGCTGATCGGGCTCGGGTTGGAGGAGTTCGCGGGGCTGGCCGCGAAGGCCCTCGAACCCAAGCCGGAACCCGAGACGATCGGCCTGGCCCACATCCACGCCCCCGCCGTGAGCGTGCGCGAGCAGGCCAACGTGGTGGTTGGGCGACTGCGTGACAGCGGCACAATGACGTTCCGCGCCCTGGCCGCTGATGCACCGGACATGATGACGCGGGTGGCGCGGTTCCTCGCGCTGCTCGAGCTGTTCCGCGAGGGCGTCGTGACCTTCGACCAGATGACCCCGCTGGGCGAGCTGAGCATCCGCTGGACCGGAAGCGACGACGCCGAGATCGAGATCAACGACGAGTTCGACGGCAACCCCGTGGTCGAGCAACCACCGGCCGAAGAGGAGCAGGCATGACCGAGACGCTCGAGGAGACCGGCCAGGAGACCGGCCAGGAGACCGGCCAGGAGACCGGCCAGGAGACCGGGCTACGAGACGGGCAGCGTGACCGAGCGCGAGACGCTCGAGGTTCCGCTGGCCGAGCTGCGGCCCGCGCTCGAGGCGGTGCTCATGGTCGCCGACCAGCCGCTCGACGACCCCACCCTCGCGAGCGCCGTCGGCTATCCCGTGGTCGAGGTGGCAGCCGCTCTGGACGCCCTCGCCAGGGAGTACGACGAGTCCGGCCGCGGCTTCGAGCTGCGCAACGTGGCCGGCGGCTGGCGCTACTACACCCGCGAGGACTACGCGCCGGTCGTGGAGCGGTTCGTGCTCGAGGGCCAGCAGGCACGGCTCACCCAGGCGGCGCTAGAGACTTTGGCCGTCGTCGCGTACAAGCAGCCGGTCAGCCGCAGTCGAGTCTCCGCGATCAGGGGCGTCAACGTCGACGGAGTGATGCGCACGCTGCTCAACCGCGGGCTCGTCGAGGAAGCCGGCACCGACCACGAGACCGGCGCCCACCTCTACCGCACCTCGAACTACTTCCTGGAGCGCATCGGGGTCACCTCCATCGACGAGCTGCCGGAGCTGGCGCCCTTCCTGCCCGGAGTCGATGAGTACGACGACGAGCCCGAGGTGGCATCGACCGGTCCAGGTTCGACAGGCCCGGCGCCCGCACCCACCACGGACGAATGAGGGAGATCGAGACCGACGACGAAGGCCTGGTCCGGCTGCAGAAGCTGCTCGCCCAGTCAGGAGTCGCCAGCAGGCGCAAGTGCGAAGAGCTGATGCTCGCCGGACTTGTCGAGGTCGACGACGAGGTCGTGACCCGTCTCGGGACCAAGGTCGACCCACGTACGGCGCGGATCCGGGTCCAGGGCCGCCGGCTGCCGCCGGTCAGCGACCACGTCTACCTGGTCCTGAACAAGCCGCGCGGCATCGTGTCCACGATGTCCGACCCGCAGGGCCGCCCGACGCTCAGCGACTATGTGGGGGACCGCCCCGAGCGGCTCTTCCACGTCGGGCGCCTGGACACCGACACCGAGGGCCTGATCCTGCTCACGAACGACGGGGACTTCGCCCACCAGATGGCCCATCCGTCGTACGAGGTGGACAAGACCTACGTGGCCGAGGTCGACGGTGTGGTGAGCCGGGGGACACTCCAGCGGCTTCGCGACGGGGTGACCCTCGAGGACGGGCCGGTGCAGGTCAGCGCGGCGAAGGTGCGCTCCAGCCACGGCGGGCGCTCCCTCGTGGAGCTCACCATCCACGAGGGTCGCAACCGGATCGTGCGACGGCTCCTGGACCACGTCGGACATCCCGTCCGGCAGCTGACCCGCACCCAGATCGGCCCCGTGCGCCTGGCCGGGTTGGCGCAGGGCAGCCTGCGTGAGCTTGATGAGAAGGAGATCGGTACCTTGCTGGACGCGGCCGGCTTGTAGGCTCGGGTCCGCCTGATCTCGAGACCTGGAGGAGCCGTGTCCGTCCGCGCCGTGCGTGGTGCCACCCAGCTCGAGGCCGACACCCGCGACCACATGCTCGATCGTGTGGCCGAGATGGTGCGCGGGGTCATGGACGCCAACACACTGGACGTCGAGGACTTCATCAGCATCATCTTCACCGCGACCTCCGACCTGCACGCCGAGTTCCCGGCGTACGCCGCCCGGCAGCTCGGCTTCGACGACGTTCCCCTGATCTGCGCGCGGGAGCTGGAGATCGACGCCTCGATGCCCAGGGTCGTGCGAATGCTGGCGCACGTGGAGACGGAACTCACCCGCAAGGACGTCACCCACCTCTACCTGCACGGCGCGGCGGCCCTGCGTCGCGACCTGACCCGTGTCCGGGCGGTCCCGGATGACTGACACGGGCACGCCTCGGCTGGTCGGCCCGATCCACGTGGTCGGTGCGGGGCTGCTGGGCACCTCGGTGGGCCTGGCCGCCCGCCGGGCGGGGCTCGAGGTCTGGCTCACCGATGTGAACCACGAGCACGTCCGCACGGCCAGCGGCCTCGGTGCCGGCAGGGCAGCGCCGAGCGAGGGCCTCGCTCAGCTGACCGTCGTGGCTGTGCCGCCCGACCACATCGCCGAGGTCGTCGTCGAGGCACTCGAGCGTGGGGGAGTGGTGACCGACGTCGGCAGCGTGAAGAGCCTGCCGCTCGCGCTGATCGCCGACCACACGTCCGAGCGCCTGCTCGCCCGTTACGTGGGCAGCCACCCGATGGCCGGCAGCGAGCGATCCGGTCCGCTCGCCGGGACGGCCGCCCTGTTCGACGGCCGCCCGTGGGCGATCACGCCCCACGTGCACTCCTCCTCGGCAGCGATCGGCCTCGTCGAGGAGCTCGCCAAGCTGTGCGGTGCCGAGCCGGTCCGGCTCTCGCCCGTCGAGCACGACCGGGCTGTCGCCCGTACGTCGCATCTGCCGCACCTGCTCGCCGTACTCACTGCCGGACAGCTTGCCGAGGCCCAGCCGGACCACCTTTCCCTCTCCGGTCAGGGCGTGCGGGACGTGACCCGGATCGCCGCCGGCGACCCGGACATGTGGACCCAGATCCTGCGGGCCAACCACGCTGCGGTGGGCGAGATCCTGCGCGACGTGCAGGCCGACCTCGCGCGGCTCGTCGAGGTTCTGGCCAGCGACGACCCGGACCTGCTCGCGGAGATCCTGACCCGAGGTGTCAGCGGCACCCGCGCGATCCCGGGCAAGCACGGTGGACCCGCCCTGGCGACCGCTTCGGTGTTCGTCTCCGTGCCCGACCACCCAGGAGAGCTGGCCCGGCTGTTCGGCGACGTGGGCGAGATCGGCGTCAACATCGAGGACCTCTACATCGACCACGACCCCGGCAGGCCGGTCGGTCTGGTCGAGCTGGTGGTGCGAGACACAGCCGCTGAGTCGCTGCGGCGCTCTCTCGACACCAGAGAATGGCTCACCCACCGGTAAGGTTGGCGTTTGCGCCAGCCCCGCCGGGGGAGTCGAGACAGCGGGAGTTCAGCACAGTGTCCAACACTGGATCCGTCCCTGCGATCAGCCGTGTCGTCGTGGCGATGGACGGGCCGTCGGGGTCAGGCAAGTCGAGCACGGCACGTGGTGTCGCGAGGCGTCTGGGTCTGCGCTACCTCGACACCGGCGCCCAGTTCCGGGCGGTGACCTTCTGGATGATCGAGCAGGGTGTCGACTTCGACGACCCGTCGGCCATCGCGGCGCTTGCCCGCACGCCCGAGCTGGTCTCGGGCACCGACCCGCAGCACCCCACCATCGTCGTGGACGGCCAGGACGTCGCGGCCGCGATCCGCACCCAGGAGGTCACCGACCACGTGAGCGCGGTGGCCTCTGTCCAGGAGGTGCGTCATCGGCTGCTCGAGCTGCAGCGCTCGATCATCGGTGAGGGCGGCATCGTCGTTGAAGGCCGCGACATCGGCTCTGTGGTCGCCCCGGACGCCACGGTCAAGGTGTTCCTGACTGCTGACCCTTCGGCGCGCGCCGCCCGTCGTACGGCGGAGAATGGCGCGAGCAACGTCGAGGCGACCGAGGCCGACCTGCTCCGACGCGACCGGATCGACAGCGGTCGCACCGCTGCACCACTGACCATGGCCGACGGCGCCATCCACCTCGACGGCACGCCGTACACCCTCGACGAGGTCGTCCAACAGGTCGTCGACATCGTCGACCAGGCAGTGGGCGCCAGCTCCGGGCCGGCTGCCTCGTCCGAGTCGACCGGATGAGCAGGCCATGAACGACGCTCTCCGCATCGACGGTGGAGAGCTGCCCTCGACTGCAGGTGTGCGGGCGCCCCGCACCCGGTTGCTCTCAGCCGGACGTCCGCTCGCCCAGGCGTTGCTGCGCGGGTGGTACGAGCTCGAGCTCCACGGCGCGGAGCGGGTACCGGCCACCGGGCCCCTCGTGATGGCAGCCAACCACGTCGGCTGGATCGACGGGCCGCTGCTGGCGATCTGCTCACCGCGGCCGGTGCACGCGCTGACCAAGGAGGAGATGTTCTCCCACGGGCTGGGCGGGTTCCTGCTGGCCTCCGGCCAGATCCCGCTCGACCGGTTCCGGGTCGACGTGCGTGCCATCCGGATCGCGGTGCAGGCGTTGCGCGAGGGTCTCGCTGTGGGGATGTTCCCCGAAGGCACCCGTGGGGCCGGAGACATGACCTCTCCGCGTGCCGGGGCCGCCTACCTGGCCCTGGTCACCGGGGCACCCGTGGTGCCGGTGTCGTTCCTCGGCACCCGGATGCCGGGCGGCTCGGACGGCTCGATCCCGCGTCGAGGCAGCCGGATCGTGATGACCTTCGGCGACCCGATCCGGCTGCGGAGCAGGCCCTGGCCGCGGACGCAGCAGGAGGTGGCAGAGTCGGCCGAGGCCGTCACCGCCGGGATCCTGCAGACGATGCGCACTGCCGAAGAGGCGACCGGCATGACTTTGCCCGGCCCGTTGGGCCCCAAGCGCGAGAAGAGAGCATGAACACCACTGACACCGAAACCGCCGGACCCGCCGACGTGCGCGTCCCCATCCTGGCCGTCGTCGGCCGCCCCAACGTGGGCAAGTCGACGCTGGTCAACCGCATCATCGGGCGCCGCGAGGCCGTGGTCGAGGACAAGCCCGGAGTCACCCGCGACCGGGTCTCCTACGACGCCAACTGGAACGGCCGCACCTTCACCGTGGTCGACACCGGTGGCTGGGACCCGGACGCACAGGGGCTCTTCGAGCGGATCGCGGCGCAGGCCGAGATCGCTGTGAACATCGCCGATGCCGTGATGTTCGTGGTCGATGCCGGGGTCGGGATCACCGATGCCGATGAGGCCGTCGTACGCATCCTGCGCAAGTCCGGCAAGCCCGTCGTACTCGCGGCCAACAAGGTGGACGACCAACGCGCCGAGGCCGAGGCCTACGGGCTGTGGAATCTCGGGCTGGGGGAGCCGATGCCGGTCTCCGCGCTGCACGGACGCGGCTCGGGCGACCTGCTGGACGCCGTACTCGCGGCGCTCCCGGAGAGCCCGCCCGAGTCCTTCGAGCCGGTCGGCGGCCCGCGCCGGATCGCCATCATCGGGCGCCCCAACGTGGGCAAGTCCTCGCTGCTCAACAAGCTCGCCGGCGAGGAGAGGGCAGTCGTCGACGACGCGTCCGGGACGACCGTCGACCCGGTCGACGAGCTGGTCGAGCTGGGCGGCAGGACCTGGCGCTTCATTGACACGGCGGGCATCCGCAAGCGCGTGAAGACCGCGTCGGGCCACGAGTACTACGCCTCCCTGCGCACCGAGACCGCGATCGAGCGAGCTGAGGTGACCGTGCTCGTCATCGACGGCTCGCAGTCGATCTCGGAGCAGGACCTGCGGATCATCCAGACCGTGCGCGACTCGGGCCGGGCGCTGGTGATCGCGTTCAACAAGTGGGACCTGGTCGACGAGGAGCGGCGCTACTACCTCGACCGCGAGGTCGAGCGCGACCTCGTGCAGGTGCAGTGGGCACCGCGGATCAACGTCACCGCGCGCACTGGCTGGCACATCGACCGCATCGTGCCCGCGCTGGAGAAGGCTCTCGAGGGATGGGAGACCCGGGTCAGCACCGGCCAGCTGAACTCCTTCCTGGGCCGTCTGGTCGCCGAGCACCCCCACCCGGTGCGCGGTGGCAAGCAGCCGAAGGTGTTGTTCGGTACCCAGGCCGCCACCGCCCCACCGACGTTCGTGCTGTTCACCAGCGGCAAGCTTGACGCCGGCTACGAGCGCTTCATCGAGCGCCGCCTGCGGGAGGAGTTCGGCTTCGTGGGCACCCCGATCTCGCTCCAGGTGAGGCCGCGTGAGAAGCGCAAGCGTTAGTGGCCATTCCCTCTGGTTCGTCGGGGTCGCCGCGACCCAGGCGCGCACATCGCTGCGTTGGAGTCGGTCGAAGGAGGTCAACTACGACTTCCCTCCTCCGCCTGGCGCTGCACGCACCTGAACCACGGCTACCCTCGACGAACTTTCGGTCATGACCACAAGCGACCGCCACGAAACCGTCGCAATGCGGGGCAAACAGGCATATCTTCTAGACATGCTCCACCGCACTCGCGTCGTCCTGGTCGGACTCCTCGTTGCCGCGGTGCTCCCTGCCACCAACGGCGCGCCGACGCCGGCCGAGGCCGCGACGGTCCCACCCTGGTACGGCGGCTGCCGGGTCTTCCCGAGCAACAACTTCTGGAACCGGGACATCACCAACCTGCCCGTCCACCGGCTGAGCTCGATGTGGCTGGGGAAGATGTCCACGAGCCGCAAGCTGCACCCCGACTTCGGCCCGTCGTACGGCGACGGCCCCGACTACGGCATCCCCATCACCGTCGTACCTGCCAGTCATCCGAAGGTGAGCATCGCGTTCGACTACGCCAGCGAGAGCGACCGCGTCGGCTACCCGTTCGGCGCCGACACCCGCATCGAGGGCGGCCGCGACTCGGGTGGCGACATGCACGCGGTCGTGATCGAGCAGACCACCTGCCGGCTCTACGAGACCTGGAACACCACCGAAGAGGGCGGCCGCTGGAGCGCGGGCTCAGGCGCCACCTGGGACCTGAACTCCAACAACCTGCGCCCGGACGGCTGGACCTCCGCCGACGCGGCCGGGCTGCCGATCCTGCCAGGGCTGCTGCGCTGGTCTGAGGTGAAGGCCGGCCGGGTGGAGCACGCGATCCGGTTCACCACCAACGTGACCAGCCGGCACCACCTGTGGCCAGCCCGCCATGACGCCGGCTCGCAGGCGAGCTGGGCCTATCCACCCATGGGGGCGCGGTTCCGGCTCAAGCCCGGGTTCAGCACCACCGGCTACAGCACGTACGCGCGGACCATCATCAACACGATGAAGCACTACGGCCTGGTGCTCGCCGACAACGGCTCACCCTGGTACTTCCAGGGCGATCAGAACGCAGGCTGGCCGCCCAGCCTGATCGAGGAGCTCAAGCGCATCCCGGCCAACCAGTTCGTCGCCGTGGAGACCTCCGGCATGCGCGTCAGTAGCAACTCCGCCCTGAGCCGCTAGCCGACACGAGGCCGATTCGGGGAGGAGTCGAGCGCTCCTGTAGGGTTCCATTCGCCTCGCCGGTCGCACGTTGACCCGAGGCTTCGGGCTGTGGCGCAGCTTGGTAGCGCACTTGACTGGGGGTCAAGGGGTCGCAGGTTCAAATCCTGTCAGCCCGACCGAAAACCGCCCCTGACCTGCGGAAACGCGGGGCAGGGGCCACTTCGCGTCTTGAGTCAGATCGCCTTATGCCGCGCTTATGTCCCAAAACCTTCGCGCTGGTCAGGATAGGGGCGACGGCGCGACGACGTCAGTCGTTCGACGTGGTCGTCGTGGCCTTGCCGGCGAAGGCCTGAAGGATGTGTGTCACGTCAGGTGTGGTCCTGTCCTTCTCGATGTAGAACTCTTTGGTGATCGCGTCTGAGGAGTGGCCGAGGACGCGAGCCGCGGTGTCCGAGTCGACGAGACGGTCGATCAACGTCGCGACCGTCTTGCAGAAGGTGTGCGGCGTCACCCAGTCGAAGCCGGTGCCTGCTCGGATCGTGCGCCACCGTCGCTCGATGTTGCCGACCGCGAGCGCCCGCATCCGGGTGCCCAACTGTCGTTGTTCGAGGAGCGTGACGGGTGGCGCTACCAAGCCTTCCTCACCAACACCGCCGCCGGGCAGCTCGCCTTCCTCGAGGCACGCCACCGTGCCCACGCGCGCGTCGATGACCGCATCCGGCACGCCAAGGACGGCGGCCTGGGCCGGTTCCCCTCGCGAGAGTTCGCCCTCAACCAGACCTGGCTGATGCTGACCCAGATCGCGGCCGACCTCGTCGCCTGGACCCGGCTGCTCGCGTTGACCGGCGACGCCGTGGCCCTCGCTGCCGTGTGAGCCCAAGGCATTGCGCTACCGGTTCCTCGACGTCCCCGCCCGGCTCACCCACGGGCAACGCCGCCGACGGCTGCGGATCCCCGAGTCATGGCCCTGGGCCGCCGCCATCGTGGCGGTGTTCGCCAACATCGCCGCGATCCCGCAACCGGCCTGACACAGCCTCCGCCCACGACCCCAGAAACACGGAGAACCGCAGCCCGGCAGCGCCAGCCGGCTCAACGTCGTACCCCGACATCACTCCACGCGGCCTCCGCCACCCCCACGCCCAGCGATCACCGCGACGTCACCCCCATGAAAGACCGGGGCTAGTCTGTGATCTTGACCGACTGGGGTGTAAAGACCTCGTAAGCGGGCTGGAACGTGACCCGCGGTTCCACTTCGACCCCAGCCTTCGCCATACCGGGGCCCAGTCTCGTCTCTCCGAACACGCTGAACGCGTCCTCGCTCTCCCAAGCATCGACGCTGTGGCAGTCGTCGCCCTCCCACCAGGTGAGGTGCGAGATTCCGCCCACTGGTGCTTCATCGAGCCAGCCGACCGCGTCGCGAACCCGGTCGTACTGCTCTTTCGTGACGCCAGCCAAGATGACGTGCGCGACGACTGCCATCGATGCCTCCAGTGAGTAGTGTCGGGCGATCGGAGCTTCTGCGCCATTCAAGTCCAGCGCCCGCTCGGGCGCAACTGGCCCGCGGCCGGTATGGGCGATCGACCACGAGCCACGACGCGGAGATGTCACGTGACCCTCCCCGAGACAGAGACTCCGCACGACTAGCCAGGACGCGCATCGCGCCTGTCACGACGATGGCGAGGCAGTCGCACCCTGGGTTGAGAGATTCACTTGCCGCGGTATGACTGAACGCCTAACCAACGACGAACGCCCACTGCCGGCTGCATTCGGGGGTGGATCGCACGCACGTGGTGCCTGCGATCCACCACGCAAGGGTAGCGGGAGGCATGTTCGTCGCGGGTTCGCTGCACCACTCGGCCTCGCGGAAGCAGTTGCGACCACGGGGCGGTCGCGGCACGACCTCCAAGCCCCCCGGACCACTCCGAAAGCGCCGCGTTCCCCCGAACACACACGGTGACGGAGGGATCGTCGGTGTCCGGCTCCGGCAGGAAGGAGAAACAGACCGGCTCTCCGACGTGGCTAACTACTGCTGAGCGTGCATTTCGAGTTTGTCGAGCGCCATGTCCCATCCGGCTGCGCCAGGAGTGTCGGCGGCAATGCCGATGTGGGTCATGACCATCTTGGTGCCACCGCCAGCCCGGTGGAGGTCGACGCAGACTTTGGTTGTGGTCGGGTGACTCGCGGGCATGCCCGCCTGCTCCGGACTCAACACAACGCCGTCCTCATCCGAGATGGAGTCGGTGTACACGAGGCGCTGGTTCTCGATGACCTCGAGGTACTCGCCGGTGAACCACATCGCTCTTGCACCGTCAGGGGTATCCACCTCCATACGCAGCAGTCGAGTACCGCCAGGGCGAACATCCATGATGGTGACCGAGATGCTGGCACCGATCGGCCCATACCACGCTGCGAAATGCTCGGCCTCGGTCCACAACTGCCAGATGATCTCCGGAGGCGCTTCGAAGGTTCGTTCGAGCATCAGGTCCTGGGCACTGTCATGGTCGGTCATTGTCGGCGTCCGTTCCTCGTGGGTGTCGAAGTTGATGGAGGTAGGTGTCCATCCGGTCCATGCGGGCTTCCCAGATGGGCCGATACTGCTCAGCCCAGGTGGCGACTTCTTCGAGGGGTGCAGGGTCCAGGCTGCGCGGTCGGTACTGCGCCTGCCGACCTCGCACGATCAGCCCAGCTCGTTCGAGCACCTTGAGGTGCTTGGAGATTGCCGGAAGTGAGAGCTCGAACGGTTCGGCGAGTTGGTTGACGTTTGCCTCGCCCTCGGCCAGGCGGGCCAATAGCGCCCGCCTGGTGGAGTTCGCCAGCGCGCCGAACGTCGTGTCGAGCCGGTCTTCGGTCGTTGCCAGCATGGGAGGCTCCTTATTTTACTCATCAGATAAGTAACCAATGAGTAAAATACGAGAGGGTGACGCCAATGTCAAGGCCCGGCGTACATCACGCCAACCCAACGCCGGATGCCACGACGCCCGCTCACGGCAAGTCGTTGGCGAGGCAGTCGCACACGGGTCGAGATGTCACTCCAATTACTCGACGGGCCCAGCTGCGGAATGAGCCATATGTTCAGAATCGACTACGCCGGATCTCGCGACGACTGAGTTCTTCGACGGTTGGAGATGCAAGAGAGGCACGACCACGGGCGCCGGTGGCGGGGTCAGCGGATGGTCCGGATCACCATGTGGATCTCTAGGAAAGGTCTGCGTTGAGGATCTGGTTGATCACCTGGTCGAGGTCCTCACCGACGATGTCGGGTTGTCCGCCCATTGGGCTGAGCACCATCCCCGGCCGCTGGACGAATCCTGCCTTGCATCCGGCTGCAAGGGCGCCGGTGATGTCCCAGGAATGAGCCGCGACGAGCCTGACCTCGTCGATCTCCACATCGCTGGACGCCGCGACGTGGTGATAAGGCTCGGGGGAGGGCTTGAGCTTCTGGACCGTGTCGGCCGAGAGGACGTCGTCGAACAAGTCCCGCAGTCCGGCAAACTTCAACTGCGTCTCCGCAACGGCCTTCACGGAGTTGGTCAGCGCCACCACCCTCAGGGAGGTGTCCTTGAGACGTCTCAGCGCGGGTCCCACATCGGGGTAGGGCGAGAGGGTGCTCATGCGGTTCACCATGGCCTCGGCGTCGTGTTCGCTCACCGGGATGCCGACTCGTCGGGCGATCATCCGGAATGCCGCCCGCTGCGCCGAGGTGAAGTCGAGGTACTCCCCGGTGAGCCCGCCGACGAAGGAGAGTTGAAGCATCTGGGCGAACCATTGTCCTCGCAAGGACCGGTCTCCGAGAACCTCTTCGAAGGGTCCATCGAGGCCGCTGAGATCGAGAAGGGTCTCGTTGACGTCGAAGGCAACTACTTTGACGGCCATATGTTCCTCCGCTGCGCTTGCATCTCCTGCCCCCCGCGTCTTTGCTCCCCGGCGAAATCCAGCTTCTCCGGTTCTCACATCCAAACACGCAGCCTGGACGAAGGTTCGATGCGTAGGGATGACTGTGCTGGTCCATGTGAATCACTTGGCAGATTTGCGCACTCCTCACCTGGATTCGCCATCGGGGCTCGCACCGGCCGCTCGGTGCTCTCGCATCACTCGGAGCGCGTACAGAGCGAGAGCGACCGCGGCGGTCATGCCCAGTAGCAGGAAGAGGTTGGTGGCGTAGTCGCGCAGCAGGATCGCCTTGGATTCCGGTTGGGTGCCCCGCCTCCCGATGAGGGGAATGGCAACGATGGTGATCAGTGCGCCAACAAGAAGGGCACCCTGCAGATAGCGACGGGAGCGGGGTGGTATGCCGGTGAGTGCGACGCCGGTCCCGACCGTGATCGGCGCGAAGAGGCCGTCGTGCAGCGCAACGGCAGCAGCCAGCCACAACGCGAGGGCGAGGAGGTCACCGGCGTCGAGCTCGGTGATCAACCGGAACGCACCGAACGTCAGCAGGAGCCCGCCCGACAGGCCCAGTGCGATGCGGTACTTGCGCACTCAGGTCACCTCCATCCGGCGTAGCCACTTGGTGTTGAGGACTCCGGGTCGGTTGGGGGCGATCAACCGCAACGGGTATCCGTGGTCGAGGTTGAGGCGCTCTCCATTGAGGTGGGTGGCGAGCAGGGCCGCTCGGACTTGGGGCCCGACCAGCAGGCTGTGGTTGTAGGGGCTGTTGGGCTGAAGTGAGACAACCTCCACCCGCGAAGACGCATCGCCTCCCGCGCGGCGTACGAGCTCAATCACCGGAATGCCCCACCACTCCGCGCCGACGCTCCAACCCTCAACGCAACTCAGGGGGAAGTACCGCGTCACCGACCGCATCGACTCCACCTCTGCCAGAGTCAGGTTGAAGGGCGTGGGGCCGATCACCTCGAGGCACCAGTCGTCGGCCCTGGCGAGGGTGAGAACGCGCGCCGACCTGGCGGTCTTGTTCACCGGAACACCTTGCGGACCTTTCGAGGCCTCTCTGGTTGCGAGCAGACCGATGCGCGACAGTGGCGTGACCGTCTGGCCGATCGTGGTGAGCACCACTGCTCCGATCCCGGAGCCAACGGCGACGAAGAGCCCGCGCCGGTCCATAGCCGGCATCGCCGGCGGCGGAACCGTTCCGGCGTTGCTGTGGGCCAGCGGGTTCTCGTTCCATGGAACCTCGGTCAGCACGTCGGCGTCGACGAGCTTCGCCTGGAGGCCGTACTTGATGTCCGGCAGCTTCAGCCCGATGTGCAGGAGGATCGAACCGATGACCACGTAGCCCAGGTAGCGGTGGGTTGAGGGGAACGACCATGGCCAGGGATACCAGTTCAGCGTGTTGAGGAACCCCGTTGTCAGCTGGACCAGCGCCGAGGAGACGAGCACGCTCAGCGAGAGGCGCTCGAGCGCGTTATTGATCGAGCGGATGGGTGGCCAGCGGAACAGGTTCGGATAGACAGACCAGAGCTTGACCAGCAGCAACGGGATGGTAGCGACGCCTGTGGCCACGTGCAGGCCTTGCGTCAAGCGATAGGCCTGCACCGGATGTGCGGGTACAGGGAGCCACGACCAGGGCTGGTACTGGTAGTGACTCAACATCCCCGTCACGAAGCACACCCCGAAACAGATCCCCACGGCCCGACCCAGCCGCGCCGTGACGGCCGTCGACCTCAGCGGGCTCCGGAAGCGGGGCCACCAACTCGGACGACTCACTCCCGTTCTCCCCGTGGCCTCGGGTGTGGGCGCGGGTTGCATGACCCCATGATGCGCTCCAAAACCTCCTACTCAGACAAGCCGTTAGAGACTTGTAAGAGACCCGCTCGTGGGCAACGGGCTGCTGGATCCGCGGGAGCCCTCGACGTCGTGACGAGAACGCATGGCGGAGGCGCGCCGGAATGGATGACCGTGCCGGAGCTGAGGTGCTCCTCGTTCGCCGATGCCCAAGAATGCGTCAGCCTTTGTTAAGGACTCCCGTCGCCTCAACGGGCTCCGACGTCGCTACGTTGAAGCGGTGTCCCACCAACGAGCCGCGTGTGACGTAGTGATCCCGTGTCGCGACGAGGCGCCGGCCCTTCCTGTGCTGCTGGCCAAGCTGCCGTTCGGGTTCCGGGCGGTGGTGGTCGACAACGGCTCCGGTGACGGCACCGCCGAAGTGGCGCGTGGGCTGGGCGCCTGCGTGGTCGACGAGCCGCGGCCCGGGTATGGCGCCGCTGTGCACGCGGGTCTGGTGGCGGCGACTGCCGAATACGTCGCAGTGATGGATGGCGACGGGTCGATGGACCCCGCCGATCTGGTATGCCTTCTCGAGCACGTGAAAGACGGGAGCGCCGACCTCGCGGTGGGGCGACGTCGTCCGACTCGCCCCGGGGTCTGGCCATGGCACTCGCGTATCGGCAATGCCCTGGTGTTGTGGTGGTTACGTCGCCGATTCGAGCTGCCGTTGCACGACATCGCGCCGATGCGGGTCGCCCGGCGCAAGATGCTGCTCGGCCTCGGCATCGAGGACCGCCGCTTCGGCTACCCCGTCGAGTTGCTCCAGCGGGCCGCGGCGGCCGGCTGGCGCTTCGTCGAGCTCGACATCGACTACCATCCGCGTGCGGCTGGCACGCGCTCAAAGGTGTCCGGCTCCATAACTGGCACCGTCCGCGCAGCACGCGACTTCGCGCGGGTGCTCAAATGAGGCCGGCCGTCGCGCTGATCGTGGCCAAGTCGCCGGTCGCAGGCAGGGTCAAGACCCGCCTGGGGCGTGAGATGGGGATGGAGCGCGCTGCGGATCTCGCGGCTGCAGCGCTGCTGGACACGGTCGGAGCCTGCACAGCGGCGTACGGCGCCGCGCGGTGTCACCTGGCACTTGACGGTGTCCTGGCACACGGCCGGCTCGCCACCGAACTGCTCGACGCCACCGCCGAATGGACGTTCCATCCCCAGCGAGGCGAGGACCTCGCGCAGCGACTCGTCAACGCCCACGAGGACACCGTGGGAGCCTCCGGCGCCCCGGTGGTCCAGGTGGGCATGGACACGCCGCACCTCGAGGTTCGGACGCTCATCGAGGTCGGCCTGCGGCTCAAGCATCCGGACGACGCGGTGCTCGGTCCGGCGTACGACGGCGGCTGGTGGCTCCTCGGTGTGGGAGGCCCGCACTTGCTCAGCCACCTCCGACAGGTCCCCATGTCCACGCGCGACACCGGGGCCGTCACTCGCGAGGCGCTCATCCGTGCAGGAGCCCGGGTCACCGATATCGAGATGCTCCGCGATGTGGACGAGGTCTCAGACGCCGAATCTGTGGCGGCGACCGCGCCCGGAACCCGGTTCGCGAGAGCGTTCGTCAGGACAGCGCGATGACAACGATCGAGCCCGCGTTCGCTGACCTCTCGACCCATCCTCGCCCCCGCTCGTTCAGCGAGGTGTACAGCGACGCTCTCCGAGGTGAGTCCTGCACTGTGCGAGGCATCCACGCCGACGACCACCCGCTCCCGGTGCATGACTGGCTCCGACCCGTCAACCACGCCGACCGGGCTCTCCTCGAGCACTGTCGCGGCGCGACGCTCGACGTCGGCTGCGGACCGGGGCGAATGAGCGCCCACCTCGCCGGACGTGGCCATGTCGTCATGGGTGTAGACATCGTGCGCGAAGCAGTCGACCAGGCCACACGCCGCGGGGTCCATGCGCTCCGCCGCAACGTCTTCGACCCATTGCCTGGCGAGGGCGGTTGGAACACGGTGCTGCTGGCCGACGGCAACATCGGCATCGGTGGTGCGCCCGTGCGTCTCCTGAGGCGTGCGGTGGACCTGCTCGACCGCGCCGGACGGGTCGTCTGCGACCTCGCCGCCCCGGGCACCGGTCTCCAACGTCACGACGCACGACTCGTCACCCACCGCAAGAGCTCCGGCTCCTTTCCCTGGGCCCAGGTGGGACCAGAGGCGATCGAACGGGTGGCCGCCGACGCCGGGCTGTGGCTCGCGCACCTGGGAGATCACGACGGCCGATGGTTCGCAGTTCTCGCGCGATGAACCGCCCGCCAATCCCCACCGCAGGGTGGTTCGCTCGACCGGCCCGACCTTGCTCGGGCGTCACTACATCGTCGGCTGTCATGGGCCCGCCGCGTGGTGCGGCTCGGGAGTCTGGTCATACCCACCCCGCCGTGGCGCAGACTGGACCACCGGAGCCCCGACGAGTGGGAGGTGAGTCATGGCTGCCGTACTCGTCGTCGACGACGACCCGACCGTGCGCGAGGTCGTGATCACCTACCTGACCAGGGCCGGGCACACCGTCACTTCGGCAGCCGATGGGAAGAAGGCCCTGGCTTCAGTGGCGCAGTCTCCACCGGAGCTGGTCGTCCTCGACTTGATGCTGCCTGGAGTCGATGGGCTCGAGGTGTGCCGCCAGTTGCGCGAGAGCACCGACATTCCCGTGATCATGCTGACAGCCAAAGGGACCGTCAGTGACCGGGTCGTAGGCCTGGAGCAGGGCGCCGACGACTACGTCACCAAACCGTTCAGCCCTCGCGAGCTTGTGTTGCGCGTCGACTCGGTGCTGCGACGTACGACAGAGCCGAGCCCGGCCAGTGGCCCGGTCCGTTCCGGAGACGTCGTGGTCGACCCGAGATCCCGCGTCGTCACCTGGGACGAAGCCCGAGTACCGATGACCGCCCGGGAGTTCGACCTGCTGCACCACCTCGTGTCCCACGCAGGCAAGGTGTTCTCGCGAGAAGACCTGCTGCGCGACGTCTGGGGTTGGTCCTTCGGTGACGACTCCACGGTCACGGTGCACGTGCGGCGTCTGCGCGAGAAGCTCGAGGCGAATCCGACGCGTCCGGTGCGGCTGGTGACCGTGTGGGGCGTCGGCTACCGCTGGGAGGATGCGTGACCCACGACGAGCTGGTCGTCGTCGCGATCGCTGCCGGGTGCTCCGCCTCGGTCGGCGTGGTCGGCCTGATCGCAGCCTGGGTCTTTCGCGGTGCCAGCCTGCGGTGGCTCCCGCTGGGCGTGGCGATCGTGGCCGCAACCGCAGTCGTCGCGGCCACGGTGGGCACGGCGCACGCGATGTTCATCTCCGCCCACGACTACGTCGTCGTGCTCTGGGTCTGCCTCGTCGCCGGCATAGTCTCTGCGTGCTTCGCATCTCTCGTGGGAGCGGTCGTCGTCCGTACGTCGAGGCAGCTGCACGAGGGCGCGCGCCGCTTTGGTGAGTCGGGTCGGTACGAGGCAGAAGTCAGCGGGCCGGCCGAGTTCGCCGCTCTGAGCGATCAGTTGCGCCAGAGCTCCCGCAAGCTGGCCGAGTCGCGCGAGCGCGAGCAGCGCCTGGAGGAATCCCGCCGAGAGCTGGTCTCCTGGGTCTCGCACGACCTGCGCACCCCCCTCGCCGGTCTCAGGGCCATGAGCGAGGCCCTCGAGGACGGCATGGTCGACGATCCGTCGCGCTACCACCGGCAGATCAGTGCCGAGGTGAATCGCACGGTCCGGATGGTCGACGATCTCTTCGAGCTGTCACAGATCCATGCCGGTCTGCTCGAGCCGACGCCCCAGACCGTCGCCCTGGGTGACCTGGTGAGCGAGTCGCTTGCAGCCGCAGAGTCGGTCGCCGCGGTCAAGGGCGTACGCCTCGACGGCCACGTGGATGCGGACGTCCTGGTTCATGTAGACCCGAACGCAATGTCCCGGGTCATCGGCAACCTGTTGATGAACGCGATCCGACACACACCCAACGATGGCGCAGTGCAAATCAGAGGCTGGTCTCGCGCCGGCGAAGTCCAACTGAGCGTGCGCGACGGGTGCGGGGGCATCCCGAGAGAGGACATCGATCGCGTCTTTGACGTGGCCTTCCGGGGCGGTGAAGCCCGCACCCCGGACACCGATCCCCTCGTCCCCGGCAGCGGGGCGGGCATCGGACTTGCGATCGTGCGCGGTCTGATCGAGGTCCACCGCGGGCGGATTGATGTCGAGAACGTCCAGAACGGTTGCCGGTTCGTTGTGACGATCCCGACCACCGCCGCATTGGCATGACCCACTGCGGTCAGCACCCCGATGGCCGCGTGCGCGTGCGCGATGACTCGAAGTGATTCGTCCCGCACCACCGCCATAGCCGTGACCTTCCAACCGCGCCGGCGCTCCCGAGTGCCGCCGTCATCTCGGGCATCCGGTTACTGCCCGTGGTTCCCAGTTCGGGTCTAGGAGGTCCGCATCGAATTCAGTCAGAGGGTGGTGAGGGGCACCGACTGCGACCGGTATTCGGGACGGTGTGAGTCGCGCAAGGTCTCAGTGAACGCGAACACGTCCGAGGTCGAACGTGCGATCACCACGGTTTCCCCCTCGACGTGACCACGCCGCAAGGCTAGCCCTTGCCCAGCCCCGTGGTCGCGTCACAACACCGCCATTGACGCTTGCCCGGGCTGTCCAACGCGGGGATCTCGACGCGATCGTCGATCCGCATCTCTGGCCGCTCGATGGTGCTCCATGGTCAAGCTCTCAATGACACCAGCGATACTGGAGACCTCGTCGTGATCGGGTGCGCTGATTAGGCACAGAGGGGATCGTCAAAGACCACCACCCAGCGGGACGCCACCACTGTGCTGCGACGACCATGGGGAAGGCGGAGGGATCACCGTGCGATACGACGACTGGGGCGTCCGGTCGCGGCACTGGGCGGGGTTACGCAGCGTGTCGACGAGTGTGTGCGGTGTGCCCGTGCATTATGTCCGCGCGGAGCCCGCTTCGGGTGCCGCTCTCGACGCACCGGTTCACCTGCTCGTGCCCCCGATGACCGGCAGCGCAAGCAACTGGATTGACCTCATTCCTCACCTGAGACAGCTCGGGCCGGTGATTTCCGTCGACCTCCCCGGGACGATTACGGGCCACACCGGTGCTCCGTATCGGCACGGGCCACGCGCGGACCTCGACGCTCGCTTCGTGGTGGCCTTCGTCCGGCAGCTCCGCCTCGAGAGCCAGGTGGTCCTGCACGGCTGGTCGATGGGTGGCCTGGTGGCGGCGCTGGCCGCGGGGATGATGCCCGACAGGACTCGGGGAGTCGTCCTGTTGGCCCCGGCGCTGCCGTGGCGCCGGACCTCGGCCGCCGAGGCGCTCGGGTGGCAGACGTTGGGACGCCTCGCCGTCGCAGCCGGCCCGCCCACGGTACGCATCATGCTGCGACTGACGGGCCAGCGCATCCTGGACGCCAAGCGAACTGCGATCAAGGATGCGGGCGCCGTCTCAGGTGGCCGCATCGGCCTGGTCGGCGGAGACCTGGGCCGTGTCTCCCGCGCGCAGGTCGATCTGTGGCTCGATGGCCTCGAGGTGGCCCGCGAGCACCCGGAACGGCTGGCGGGTGCGGCCACTGCGTTCGCGTCGGGCATCGAAGCCATGTTCATCACGCGGCGACCGACGAACGAGGCGCTTGATTCCGCGCGTGTGCCCGTGCTTACGTTGTGGGGAAGGGACGATCCGCTGGTCGACCCCACATCGCTCATGCAGCATGCTCGGCGGCCCGGCTGGACACTGCAGGCCATCGATGACGTTGGCCATCTGCTTCCCGTCGAAGCCCCCGACCTCTGCGCGCAGGCAGTCAGCCAGTGGCTCGCCGACATGCGTGCGTGAGCGCCCACAGTCTTGATAGGCACGCGAATCAGACGTCCTGAGGCGGACAGGTCGCGACGCTCCGCGGCTGCAGGCGAACTCAGGTCGGCCATGGTTTCAGGCCCTGTGTCAACGGTTCGGGCCATGAGCCTTGAGGCCAACGCCAAGACTGACTTGGGTTCTTGCTGCCCCGTAGGGGCAGCCCCGTGTGGGACCACTCAGGAACCAGCGTCAAATGCGGTGGATAACACGCAGGTCTGAGCGGCCCTTGTTGTGCGCTCGCCGCTCGACGATGCTGTTCGAATGAAGCCCATCGAGTTCGAGGTACAGCGCACGATCCAGGCACCGATCGGCGCGGTGTTCGCGCGGCTCGTTGACATCGATGGACACAACGACTGGATGGCCGGCAGCGGAAGCATGCTCAATCACACCCGGCAGACCTCGCCCGGGAAGCCCGCCGTCGGTACGACGTTCATCGACGAGACGAGCCAGGGCGCACTGCCCGGCGAGATCGCCGAAATGGAGGCGCCGCACACGATCATCTATCACTGGTGGGAGAAGTCGAAGTCGGGCAAGCTCAAGTTCGAGGGATGGCCGAGCTACCACCTGGAGCCCTCTGGCGACACCCAGACGCTGGTCCGCCATCGCGGGAAGTTGGTGCCATACGGCGTGTGGCGCCTGGGGACACCGATCTGGCGGCGATTCGCCCTCAAGGAACGAACCATCACAATCGATGCTCTCAAGGCGTCCTTCGAGCGAAATCCGAGCTCTGAGCCTGGGTGACGATGTCCGCCCGGACGGCCCCGGCCGAGGGCGCACCGGCGACTGCCGGCGGAAGGATGCGGGTTCCCAACGGCGCGGAACGCAGATGATTGCGTTTTGGGCATGATCTTCCGACGTCGTGTATGAATCGACTACTTCTTTGACCGCGGAAGTGCGCGCCCGATGGGTTTGTCACCGCATTGATTCAGGGATTGCGCGATCTGGACAATCGAAGCGTCACTTGTCGACCTGCGAGCTCGTTTACAAAGACCACGAGCTTCGATCCGTCCGCGCCTGCCCCTCCTCGCCGGGCGCACACCGCCACCATCGCCGCCCTCATCAGGCTCCATCTCGTCGCTGTGACGGTGATGATCCCAACCCTGGCGCGGTGCCTCACGCTCGACGGGATGCGCCCTGCCACCCGACCTCGGCGAAGCTGAACAGCCGCTGTGGAGTCATTCGCAACCAGGCCGTCGCCCATTCCAGACCGTCGCCCTCGTTGCGCTCCTCGGTGGCCGCCCGCACGTCCTCGGGAGCGGCTGTCAAGACCTCCGTAGGGCCTTCGGTGAGGACCGCGGCGTGCTCGTCATGATCACCTTCGACGATCGAGAGCGCGAGCCACGGGTGAGCCGTGACGTTGCGGACCCGGGCGGCCGCACCGAGTGTCGGGAGCCAGAACGCCTCGACACCGACGGTGAACAGCGTCGGGGTCGCGTGTGCGCGGCCGTCGGCGCGGGTGGTGGAGGCGACCGCGTAGACGCGGCGCTCCAGATACTCCGCCAACTCGACTTCCGTCATCCGCCGCTCGGGCGGAAAAGCCTTGCGTAAAGTAGGGCCGGCTTGGCTGAAGGACGCTTCCTGGAGCTTGCCAAGCCAGGTCGAGAGCGCCGGGTCAAGCATGAATCCGACTGTTCCCGGTTGCCGAAGGCGACGCAACAGTCGGAACCAGCCAGCTCTGAGTCCCGAAACGTCGACTGTTGAAATGCAGGAGACACGGACCGACCTCCCGCGGAGGTTTGACGAACGAAGCGTTGTCGGCCACGCCCCTTCGTGTAGGGGATCGATCACCGGGGCACCGGGTGCTCGCTCCGGCGATCGGTTTGATGGGGCCATGAGTGTGCGACCGCCAACCGGCTGCCTCCCGCACGTCCTGGGTGCCGAACCGCCCTGGATCCATCGGAGTGACATGATCTAGCCAGGCAACGACGAACGCCCACTGCCGGCTGCACTAAGTGGTTGATCGCACGCACGTGGTGCCTGCGATCCACCACGCAGGATAAGGGGAGCCATGTTCGTCAGGGCGGCCATCATGCTTCTCGAAGAACACGTCCGTGCAGGGACCTGAGGGGCCAAGGGCCACCGGTTTGCGGCTCGGTGATGGTGTCGGGCGAATCGGACACGATGGATAGGCACGTACGTCGGGGCCGTAGGACCCGATGGCCAGGATCCTTGACAGTGGGTCGATGGTTTGCGACTCTGTTGCTTAGAGTGCACACAGTTGCGTAGTGCGCAACATCTGGGGACGTGATGTGATGGCCGTTCAAGACGAGACGCGAGTGCCGACCCGCGACGAGGATCATCTACAGGTCGACCGGGTCGTGTTCGGCGTCGCCGCCTTCCTCGCGGTCGCGTTCGTGATCTACGGCGCAATCGACCCTGAAGGTCTCAACACCGGTGCCGGCAAGGTGCTCAGCTGGACAACTGAGTCGTTCGGATGGCTGTTCGTGCTGACCAGCGCGTCGTTCGTCGCGTTCTCGGCGTACCTCGCCTTCACCCGCTACGGGAACATCAAGCTCGGGCCGGACGACTCCGAGCCCGAGTTCTCGACGTTCTCCTGGGTGTCGATGATGTTTGCGACGGGCATGGGAATCGGCCTGATGTTCTGGGGCGTTGCCGAGCCGCTCACCCACCTCAACACACCGCCTCTCGGGCGAGGAGAGGGCGGTGGCAACGAGGCCGCTCTTTCGGCCATGGAGTACTCCTTCTTCCATTGGGGCGTGCACCCGTGGTCGATGTACGCCGTCACCGGACTCGCGATCGGATACTTCGCCTACCGGAAGAGTCGCGGCAACCTGATCAGTGCCACCTTCTACCCGCTGCTCGGTGAGCGCGCGGCCGAGGGGCCAGGCAAGGCGATCGACGTCATCGCGATCTTCGCCACGCTCTTCGGGTCCGCCACGTCGCTCGGGCTGGGTGCCCTGCAGATCACTGGCGGCATCGACAACGTCTTCGGTGAGGGGGGTGGCAGCAAGAACCTGGCCGTGGTCGTGATCGCCGTGCTGACCGGCTGCTTCGTGATCTCCGCGGTCAGTGGGGTGGAGAAGGGAATCAAGTGGCTCTCCAACGCCAACGCGGTGGCCGCGACGCTGCTCGTATTGTTCCTCTTCGTGGTGGGGCCGACAGTGTTCATCCTCGGCACCTTCACCGAGTCCATGGGCGGCTACCTCACCCAGCTCCCGGCGATGAGTTTCCGCACCGGCGCTTTCGGGGGCTCGGAGTGGATCTCGGGCTGGACGGTCTTCTACTGGGCGTGGTGGATCTCGTGGACGCCCTTCGTCGGCATGTTCATCGCCCGGATCTCCAAGGGCCGGACGATCCGGCAGTTCGTGATCTACGTGATCGGTGTGCCGAGCCTGGTGTCCTTCATCTGGTTCTCGATCCTGGGCGGAGCGGCGTTCGACCTGCAGCTCAACCAGGACGTGGACATGAAGGCGGTCATCGACAGCGGTTACGAGAACGCGCTGTTCGAGACGCTGAGGGAGTTCCCGCTCTCGACGATCACGGTCGCGCTGGCCGTGTTCCTGGTCGCGATCTTCTTCATCACCGGGGCCGACAGTGCCTCGATCGTGATGGGGATGCTCAGCCAGCGCGGCAAGGAGGTGCCGATGCGGGCGCTCACCATCTTCTGGGGTGTCGCCACCGGCGCGGTGGCAGCGGTGCTGCTCTTTGCCGGCGGGCTTGCTGCCCTGCAGAACCTGGTGATCGTTGTCGCAGGACCATTCATGTTGATTCTCATCGCCATGTGCGTCTCCCTCGTCAAGGAGCTGCGCCGCGAGAGCTTCGACTCGACCCTTCCGTCTCGGGTGCGTCGCGCCGTACAACACGCGGACCGCTTCCCCGACCGATAGCCACCGGCCACCCTCCTGCGGGGGTTCGAAAAATTGCGGGGATCAGGTGCGTCGACTGCTCGTTTGGCTATTGCGGCAGTTCCGAGAGCACCTCGGGGACGGGTCGCAGGTGGAGGTTCAGCAGTTTCCTCGCCCCGCTCTCGTCACCCCGGTTCAACAGCGCCAAGAGTTCCCTGTGTTCAGCGTCGATCACCGGCATGCGGTCGGGTCGGGCTCGGGTGGCGATGACTGCCACGCGCTGTTGGCGTGAGCGCAAAGTGTCGTAGAGCTCGGTGAGGACCGAGTTGCCGGCAGCGACGACCATGGCTCGGTGGAAGGATCGAGCGAAGCCGGACACGGCAAACCAGTCAGCCTCCTTGCCTGCGGCCTCCATCGGTTCGATCAGCTCAGCCATGCCTGCCGGAGCCCCGGTGCCAGCGGCGCAGATGGCGGCGATCGCATGGCCTTCGATCAGGCGGCGGCTCTGATAGACCTCCGTGAGTTCGCGGGCGGTCACGCTGGTCACCTGCGCGCCCTTGCGGGGTAGCAGGGTGATGAAGCGCTCGGCGGCCAACTGGTGGAACGCCTCGCGTACCGGTGTCCGCGAGACGCCGACGCTGAGTGACACCCACTGCTCGTCGAGGAATCTGCCGGGCTCGATCGTGCCCGAGAGGATGGCATCACGTAGCCACTCGTAGACCTTCTCGCGCGCCGGGCGGGGAGAGGCGGGGGTCGCCAGTAGCGAGGCGGCCATCATGCTGCTCCGGTCAGGCGGGTTGGTCACGAACAGATCGTACAGGGGTATGGACGCACGGCGCATTTCCTGTGTATACATGACGTGTACCTACGAGCGGCGTTCACTTGACGTCTCCAAGAGGAGGACTCATGTCCACAACACCCGGTCTGCGACGCTACGCGGTGTGGCTGTCCGACCCTTCGTTCGCCGCTGCGGAGATCGCCCGCGGTCTGGGGTATGGCGCGGCGGTTCTCGACATCGAACACGGGGCTTTCGACTTGGCCGATCTCGAGCGCTACATCCCGTTCCTGCGGACGCTCGGGTTGGAAGTGCTGGCCAAGGTCCAGGGCCCGGAGCGAGGGCCGATTCAGCAGGCCCTGGATTTCGGCGCTGACGCAGTGGTGATCCCGCATGTGGAAAGCGCCGCACACGCCAAGGCGGTCACTGCGTTCGCGAAGTTCCCGCCAGTGGGTGATCGCAGTTTTGCCGGCGGCCGAACCACGAACTACGGGCCGTTCGACGACGAATGGATCGCGGAGCAGGATCGCGCGACCAGGTGTCTGCCGATGATCGAAGACCACACGGCCATCGAGGAGGTCGAGGCCATCCTTGGGCTCGAGACAGTCGATGGAGTGTTCGTCGGTCCCTCGGACCTGTCGCTGCGCCGCAGCCGTGGGGCCTACACCCGCTCTGATGACGACTTCGCCGACATGGCAAGGGTGGCCTCCGCCGCGGCGGCAGTCGGGAAGCCTTGGGTGCTGCCCGCCTGGAGTCGCGAGGAGAAGGAATTCGGCGCTGCTCATGGTGCGGACCAGTTGGCCCTGATCATGCAACACGGTGCCTTGGCCGCAGGATTCGCGGCTCCTCTTGAACAGATGCGCATCGTCGAGGACGCACAGCCCGTGCGGGCCGCCTACGCGACGGCCGCGCGATGAGCGCGCATTCCCGTTCCACGGCCAGCCCCACCAGCCCGGTTCCGGTACGCGACGCGGCGCCCGCTGAGAGCCACGGTGCTGTTGGCGCGGTCGATGAGAACTTCAGCAACAGCAGCAGTCCTAGCGGGGGGAACGCGCGGTGGAAGATCGCTGGCCTGCTGGGGGTAGGGCTGTTCGTCAACTACATAGACCGGGTCAACCTCTCGATCTCCGGGCCGGCGATCATGGACGACTTCGGCATCAGCGCGACCCAGTTGGGGATGGTGTCCTCGGCGTTCTTGTGGACCTACGCGATGCTGCAGCTGCCGATCGGGTCGATCATCGACCGTCTCGGGGTCCCATGGGTGACCCGAGTGGCAGTTGTGCTCTGGACGGTTGCCTCGTTCGCCTCGGCCGCCGCGGGCGGCCTCGGGTTGCTGGTGGTGGCGCGGCTGCTCCTCGGCGTGGGTGAGGCGCCGACGGTCCCGGCGGGCTGGAAGGTGATCGGGCAGTGGTTCCCCCGTCACGAGCGCGGCACGGCCACCGCGATCTTCGACGGCTGCGCGAAGTTGTCCAACGTCATCGGCATCCCCATCATGGCGCTCCTGGTCTCCGCCTACGGCTGGCAAGCTGCGTTCCTGTTCACCGGATTCGTGAGTCTCGCCTACCTGGTCGCCTGGTGGCTGCTGTACCGCTCACCCCGCCACGCACTCGCCGCCGGACGGCTCGAGCAGAGCGAGTACGACCTCATCCGTGAAGGCGGCGCCGAAGACGAAGATGCCCATGGCAGCGGTGCTCTGAGGGGAATCCGCCACCTGCTGTGTCGCCGCAAGACCTGGGGCCTTGCGCTGGGCTACGCGTCCTACACCTACGCCTACTACGTGTACTTGACCTGGCTACCCGCCTACCTGGAGAAGCAGTTCGACCTCACACTTCTCTCCGGCGGCCTCTACTCCACCATTCCGTGGCTCGTCGCGGTCGTCGCCCAGTTCATCATCGCTGGAATCGTGATGGACCGGGTCATCGCCCGGACCGGCGACCAGACCAAGGCACGTCGGATCGTGTTGGTGACCAGTCTGACGGTCTCCCTCGCTGTGGTCGGGGCAGCCTACGCAGACTCGGTAGCGGTCGCCCTGGTCTACCTCTCGATAGGCCTGGCAGGGCTCGCTGTGTCGGTGCCGGCCGGAGCAAGCATCGTTGGGCTCATCGCTCCCGAGGGCTACACCGGGACGCTTGGCGGCATCGTCAACTTCGTGGCGAACCTGATTGGAATCGCTGCGCCCATCGTCACCGGCATCGTGTACGACGTCACCGGCTCCTTCGCCGGCGCCTTCCTCATCACCGGGGTGGTCCTCGTCGCCGGTATCGCCAGCTACACCCTGGTGTTGGGCCGGATCGAGACGATGACTGCTCCGCCGCTTCTCACACCCGACCCCGCTCCCGCATCGGGTCGCTGACTCCATCCACTCCTGCTCGTTCCTCGGAGGAACCCTTCATGGTCCACGTCGCAGTCGCACAGTTCGCCCCTGGCGACGACAAGCTCGACAACCTCGCCCAGATCCGCGCCCTGGTCGCCGAAGCCGCCGGTCGCGGGGCCCGACTGGTGGTGTTGCCGGAGTACTCCGCATTCACGGTGGCCGTCACCGACTCCCAGTGGGTCGAGACCGCCGAAACCCTTGACGGGCCTTTTGTCACCGCCCTCCAAGGACTCGCCGTCGAACACCGACTCACCTTGGTCGCCGGCATGAACGAGTCACTGGCCCACGACGAGGCCCGGATCTCCAACACCTTGGTGGCAGTCGGCCCCGATGGTTCGTTGTTCGCGACCTACCGCAAGCTCCATCTCTATGACGCCTTCGGGCATCACGAGTCCGACGTGGTCCGGGCCGGTGACATCACCGACCCTGAAACGTTTGCCGTGGACGGCCTCACCTTCGGCATGCAGACCTGCTACGACCTGCGCTTCCCGGAGGTCACCCGGCGCCTGGTCGACGAGGGCGCCGAAGCGGTACTGGTTCCCGCCGAGTGGGTGCCCGGACCCCTCAAGGAGGACCACTGGATGACGCTGGTGCGTGCTCGGGCGCTGGAGAACACGATCTACGTTGCCGCAGCCGACCAGAACGCGCCGACAGGCTCGGGCCACAGCGTGATCGTCGACCCCATGGGTGTCGTGCTGGCATCACTGGGGGAACGCACCGGCACCACCGGTGCCGAACTCAACCAGGAGCGCCTGGCCGAGGTGCGCGCGAAGAACCCCGCGCTGAAGCTGCGCCGGTTCACCGTCGCCGTGCGGAGCTGACCGAGCGCGGCCGGTCACCGTCGAGGTCGGTGCCCGTCCAGCACCACGCAAGAACCTCCCAGATCGGGCATCCCCCCTCGTTGCGCTGCACGCCGTTGCGACACCGTTGACCGCGGATGGAGCCGTGAGTAGGTTCAGCCACACGGCCCAACGCGCGACCTCGACTGCGTGGACGCGGGGGAAGACCGTGGGTGGACTGTCTGCTCCCGAACCTTGCGTTTCCTCAAGACACCCCCGCCGCCAAGGGTCGGGGCAGGTCGCTCGCCGAGCAAGCCCCAGCGTCGCCACTGCCTCCGGGAGCCGCCGCCATGCTCACGAACGTCGCCGCCATGACGATGTACTCCTACAACCTGGACATACGAGTGATCGGCCCTGTTGCCGACGGGCCGTCGGCAGCGGTCGAGCTGGTGGAGATCGAGGCCAGGCTCGCTGCCGCGGCCGACGCCTTCGCCGAGCGCCGCTACCAGGAGGCTGTCGACTCCTACCTCGCGGCCGAGCGGCTCATCTACCACCAGCTCAACCCGACGGTGCCGCCGGTCGGAGGTCCGCTCGGGATCGAGGGCATCCGGGACACGCGGCTGTTCGAACCGCTGCTCGACGTGTCATTGGGCTACCTGAACCTGCTGGCGGTCAACGATCCGGTGGCTCCCGTCCGTCCTCGTGATCCTGTGGACCCGGCGCTGCTGGAGAATGCCGAGGAGCTGGCCCAGGTCGGACTCACGAGCCGCAGGCTCGGCGGCCAGCCTTCCATCGATGCCGCGGCCGACTGGCGGGCCGCGCAGCAACTGCTCGCCGTCGGAAACGAGGCGGCGGCGCGATTCCATCTGGAGCGGGCGCGGGCAGCTGACCCCGACCTCTTCCGCACGCTGGAGGAGGCGCGGTCGACGGACGACGCATCGCCCGACCCGCCGGTCCGTGCGCTTCCGCGGCCCTTCCTCGCCGGACGACCCACGGAGCTGACGACGGTGCTCAGGGAGGCGTTCGGGAGGGGTCCTCGGGCTGAGCTGCCGCACATCCCGGCGCTCACCGTCGACCGGACACTGGGGACCAAGCTTGCTGGGGACATCGAGCGCTTCACGTGGCCGGTTGGGGACGCGCCGCCGCGAGGCAGGATTCTGGACGCCGTCTACGCGGATCGGGTCACCAAGGTCGAGCTGGTCGACATCATCCGTCGGCCGACCCAGCCCTCAGACCTCCCGCTGTGGCTTCCGCACGCGTTCTACTACGTCATACCGCTCGGACTGGCCGAGTGCTATCACGGGCTCGGCGACTTCGAGAACGCCGAGCAGTACTACCTCGAGGCTGCGGGTTATGAGTTCCTCAACGCCGAGGTGGAAGCGCCCTACGTCTGGCATCGCCTGGCCACGCTCTACCTTGACTCCGGCAACAGCCGGTTCCGGGAGGACGACCCCGCGGGTGCGCTGCCGATCTACACCAAGGTCATCGGTGCGGACGACAGCGAGCCTGTCAGTGCGCTGTACACGCTCGCCGGGCTGGCGCCCGCCGCGACCATGGCCCGCACGGTCCTCGGCAACCTCACCGCTGTGGAGACCCTGGGGGTCAACGAGGCGATCGCTGCCGTGATCGTTGAAGCTCGCCAGCAGCTCCAGAAGATCGCCGGCGGGCTTGACTATTGGGGATTCCTGACGAGCACGGTGCCGATCTGGACGTTCGACTATCTCCAGAACGTGGCGGCCAATTTCACGCAGCTCGCCATCGGCGCCGAGCGGGACGTCATCAACTTCTGGGACCGGGCCGGCTCCGGCAACCTCACTCGGGCCCAGCTGCAGTCGAGCGCCACCATGTCGGCCGCCGAGGTGCAGACCGCGCGGTTGCAGGCCGATGCCAGCAGGGCTGAGGCTGCGGCGTACGCCGCCGGGGCCGCACTCGCCAGGAAGCGCGCCGCCAACGCCAACACCTCGGTCGCGGACTACACGGCAAAGTCGCACCTCGCCATCAGCTACCAAGCCTCCTCCGCCCAGATCAGCGGAGGAGACGACGGCGACCCCGATCGGCTCAACGAGCTCGCCGACACGCTGCTCGGAGGTACCTCGATCCGCGGCAGCCGGGGCACCATCGCCGCCGCAACCCAGCTGGCCGCGGCCAAGGCGAACAGGGAGTACGAAATCGGCGCGCTCAAGCGCCAGGCCGAGGAGATGGCCCTCGCCGGCGTGCAGGCCGACCGTGAGGTGGTGGCCGCCAACGCCCGAGTCGCGGTGGCCGATTCGGCGGTCACCCTGGCCAACCTGCGTGCACAGGCCGCTGCACAGCTGCTCGACGTGTTCGAGGCCCAGTTCTTCACCCCTGAGGTGTGGCAGCGCATGGGCGACACCTTGTACCGCCTGTACCGCCGCTATCTCGACATGGCCATCCGCGCGGCCCGGCTCATGCAGCAGGCATACAACTTCGAGACCGACCAGAGCCTCGGGCTCATTCGGGGCGACTACAGCACCGACGAGGTGAAGGGCCTGCTCGGTGCGGACACCTTGATGGCCGACATCCAGACGTTCACCTACGACCTCATCACCTCGCAGACCAGCAAGCCGCAACCCGTTCGCCAGACGATCTCGCTTGCGTCCCGGTACCCGTTCGCCTTCGAGACGCAGTTCCGCACCACCGGCATCCTTGAGTTCGAGACGCGCATCGAGGACTTCGACCTCGTGCACCCCGGCGCCTATGCCCAGCGCATCGAGGCGATCGAGGTCGAGTTCGACGGCATCGTGCCCGCGACCGGGATCAGCGGCACCCTTTCGAACGCCGGGGTGTCGCTGTACCGGATCCCGGCCAGCTCGTGGGTCGATCGCACGACGTCGGGCGCCAAGTACCGCGTCCAGCCCGAGGAGACGTTGCTGCTCTCGGACTACGCCATCCGGCAGGACGCTCTCCTCGCGCCCCAGAGTGCGCGGATGCTGAGGGTGTTCCAGGGAGCGGGGGTGGCGTCGACGTGGCGGCTCGAGGTGCCGCGCGGCTCCAACGACCTGGACTTCGGCTCGCTCACCGACGTGCGGGTCACGTTCTACTACGAGGCCCGCTTCGACCCGGAGCTCCGCGAGGCGGTCCGTGCCCAGCTGGCCACGCGACCCGGCGTACACGCCAAGGATCTCGCCCTCCCGCTGCGGTGGCTGTACCCCGACGCCTACTTCCTGTTCCAGGACACGGGCGGGCTGCGCCTTTCCCTCCAGAACGCCGACTTCCCGGCCAACGAGGAAGCCCCGACGCTCAC
Source organism: uncultured Actinomycetota bacterium (assembly GCA_963742815.1). GTDB lineage: Bacteria > Actinomycetota > Actinomycetes > Propionibacteriales > Nocardioidaceae > Marmoricola. Next base: position 1,061,759 of record CAVUNJ010000011.1, on the reverse strand, counting down.
CGCCGTCGGCATCCTCGTGGCCACCACTGGCGGCGTCTCGCCGGAGGGAATCACGGTGTCGGTGAAGACGCCGGCGAATGCGGCCGTCACGGCCATGACCGACGCGACCGGCGCTGTGAGCTCCGACTCGGCAGGGCCGCTCGCAGCCTTGGCATCCGGCACCGCAGTCGGTGAGTACACCGTCGACATCCCGGAGGCGTCGAACCCTGGGCTCGATCGGTCGAGCCTGGCGAACGTCGTTCTGCTCCTCGGCTACGGCTACACACCGAGAGCTTGACCGTCGATGGCCAGCGAGGTCGGCTTCGACGCACAGACCCCGTCGCTGCCACCCGGCGGCGGCGCCGTGGGCGGGCTCGGCGAGACGTTCACCCCGGACCTGGCCACGGGCACCGGCACCTTCGAGGTCGCGTTGGATCTGCCCAACGGACCGAACGACATCGGTCCCCGCCTGCGGCTCCGGTACGACACCGGGTCGCCGAACGGGCCGTTCGGGATGGGATGGTCCCTGCCGCTGCCCCGCCTGGTGCGCTCCGTGACTCGGGGATTCCCGCGCTATGACGACACCGACACCCTCGTCCTCGAGGGGGCCGGTGAGCTGCTGGCACTTCCCGGTGGCGAGCTCCGGCCGCTCGTCGACGCTGGCCTGTGGCGCGCCCGCGCTGATGGCCCGGGTTTCGTCCTCACCGACCGGAGCGGGCTGCGCTACAGACTCGGGACCTCGGCCTCGACCCGGCTGTCCGACCCTGCCGACCCCGCACGGGTCTTCGCCTGGCACGTCGAGCAGATCGAGGACGCCCTCGGGAACACCGTGGCGTTTTCCTGGCGACGAGACGGCACGCAGCTGTACCTCGACCGGCTGGAGTACGGCGCCTACGAAGTGACGTTCGGCTACGCCCCCAGACCGGATCGCCTGCGGTGGGGCCGCTGCGGGTTCCTCGTCGAGACTGCGCTGCGCGTCTCCACGGTCGACCTCGGCCTGAGCGGCGACGCCCAGCCGCTCATGCGCCGGTGGTCGCTCGGCTACGACCAGGCGCCGGGATCCGACGTCTCGCTGCTCGCCGAGGTCAACCTGACCGGCCACGACGAGTCCGGCGCCGTACTCGCCGCCCCTGCTCTGCGCCTGGGCTACACGGCCGCCATGCCACGCGAGCTCCGCCGGTTCGCCAAGCCACCCGGCCTGCCCGGCCCGGCCCGGCTCGACGAGCCCGACCGGCGCGTCGAGCTCGTCGACTGGACCGGTGACGGCCTGCCCGACATCCTCGAGGTCGTGCCCGGCGGGCGCAGCCGCCTGTGGCCGAACGCGGGCGACTGCGCCTGGGGCTCGCCCAGGACACTCGGCCCGCTGCCGGCCGTGGGGGCACCCGGACGACACGTTGTGCTGGCAGACATGAACGGCGACGGCACCGCCGATCTCCTGATCAGCGACCGGCGACTGCGCGGCTATGTGCCGAGAATGCAGGACGGGCGGCTGACTCGGGAGGTCGCCTGGGACCGCGCCCCGATGGTGCCGGCGGTCGGCACCCAGCTTGCAGATCTCGACGGGGACGGCGCCCTCGACCTGCTGACGTCGTCGGAGGTCGGGCTCGTGCTGCGTCTCCGTGGGGCCGCCGACGACTGGGCCGCGGCCCCCCGCGTCGTCACGCCCGGCGACGCGCCCCCGGTGAACCTTGCCGACCCGCACGTCCGGGTGGCGGACATGACCGGTGACGGGAGCGCGGACCTGGTCCGCGTCGACGGGGGCGGCGTGACCTATTGGCCGTACCTCGGCGACGGTCGATGGGCCGCCGCTGTCCGGATGTCCGACCCGCCGGAACTGCCCATCGACGTGCGTCCCGAAGAGCTGTTCATCGCCGATCTCAACGGCGACGGGTGCGCGGACCTTGTCCACATCGGCGGTGGAGTCGTGCGGTGGTGGCTCAACCGGTCGGGCAACGGGTTCGGGCCACTGTCGGAGGTTCGCAACCTGCCGACAGGTGCGATGCGCCGGGCCCGGATCGCCGACATGACCGGATCAGGGACGGCCGGCGTGGTCTGGTCCTCGATCGGCCCGGGCGCCCGCGGTGCGGCGTACTTCTACCTCGACCTCCACGGCGGGTCGAACCCTCACCTGCTCGAGCAGACCGACAACGGTGCCGGCCTGACGACGACGGTGCGTTATGCGACGTCCTCCCAGGAAGCAGCGCGCGACCGGGCGGCAGGTCGCGCGTGGGGCACGACGCTGCCCGTGCCGATCACGGTGGTGGCGGAGATCACCGAGGCCGATGCGCCCAGCGGCCGGACCTCCACCCGCCGACTGCGGTACCGCGACGGCCGCTATGACGGGATGCTGCGGGAGTTCGCCGGGTTCGCCGAGGTCACGGAGGACGCCCTCGGCGACGCTGTGGCGCCCACGCTGCGAACTGTGACGACGTTCGACGTCGGGCTACAGGCCGACGGCAGTGAGCCACGCACCATGGAGGACCGGCGACGGAGGCGGACCGTCCGGGGCCGGATCCTGCGCCAGGAGCACTTCGGCCTCGACGGCTCTCCTGCCGAGGGGCGGCCGTACGACCGGCTGTTGCAGACCTGGGATGTGGAGGCGGTTCCGGTCGGTGGGGGCCAGCTCTCGTACCGACCGCGGCTCGTCGTGTCGCGTCGCGAGACGCTCGAGCGGGAGAGCGTTCCTGCCTCCGTCCTCACGACGACCAACCTCGCCTGGGACGCCGATGGGAACGTCGTCGACTCCGAGCAGCGGAGCGACGCGCCGGGCGACCCGACGCAGACCCTGATCCTGCGCACTCGCACGTCGTACGCGATCGACCCTGCCGGCCGGTTTGCCGGCCGCATCTCACGAGTGCAGCAGTTCGACGGGTCCGGCAACCGGCTCTCCGACGCGATCACCGAGTACGACGGCGTGGCGGAAGGTGCAGTCGGCGCCGCTGGCCTGGTCACCCGTCGCCTGGCGCTCGTGCTCACCGACGACCAGGCGTCCGACGTGTACGGCGCCACGCTCCCCGACTTCGTGGCCCTCGGCTACCAGCGCCGCCCCGGCGACGACGGCTGGTGGGTCGAGCAGGGCCGATGGGAGCGCACCGACGATGCAAGCGGGCTGCGGGGGCGAGCCATCGCAGCTGATGGCTCGGCAACCACGTTCGTCTTCGACGCGAACCGGACGTACCCCGCGACGGTCACCGACCCGCGCGGAAACGTAGTGACGAGCGAGCACGACTACCGGGCTTGTCGGGTTCAGCGGCTCACCGACGCAGCCGGGGAGGTGTACGACGCCTCGTACGACGCCCTATCCCGGCCGGTCGCCCTCGTCGAGCCCGGCGACACAGCCGCCCTCCCGTCAGTCGTCTACTCGTATGCGACGGACACCCTCCCGGTCGCCAGCACCAGCCGGCGTCGCGCGGTAGCCGGCGAGGCCGGGACCATCGACGAGCGGCGGTGCTACGACGGGGCCGGTCTCCTCCTGGAGACCCGCGTCACGGACGACGCCGGCGAAGTCGTCACCGAGAGCCTGGTCCACGGGGCTCGTGGTTTGGTCGCCCGGCGCCATCTGCCCAGACGTGCGGCATCCGCGGCGTACGTCGTGCCCGGTCCGGATTGGCCGGCGACCAGCTACTCCTATGACGCCTTGGGCCGGCTCGTTCGCCAGGACAACCCGGACGGCGGTGTCCGCACTGTCGTGTACGGCGCCGGCACCGAAGAAGTGGCAGACCCCGAGGACAACCGCGCGGGCGGTCGGCACGCGGGGACGACGACAGTGCACCGGCTGGACCCGACGGGGCGGGTTTCGGAGATCGTTCAGTCGATCGATGGCCGCCCGGTGACGAGCAGTTACCGCCACGACACCAAGGGCAACCTTGTCGAACACACGGACCCGCTGGGGAATGTGGTCCGTCTCTGGTATGACCTGTTGGGTCGCACCATCCGGGTGGATCGGCCGGAGCAGTCGACCCGCACGGTGTTCGACGCGCGGGGCAACGCCGTGGCCGCCCTGGACCCGACTGGCTTGCTGGCAGAGCGCGACTTCGACGAGTGCCGGCGCCCGGTGTCCATCCGGCACGGCGGGGCGGCCACGCCGGCCGTCCGGTTCACCTACCACGACACGGGCGCTCCGGCGCCGGCCGACGCTGGGGTGCGCACCTCCGGCGGGCGGCTCGTGCGTATCGACGACGAGGCGGGTGTCACGACCTTCGACTACGACTCCCGGGGGCGGGCGACCACCAAGCGAGTGCGGCCATCGGGCAGCGCGACGACGTTTCAGATCGACCTCGAGCTGCGGGCCGACTCCACGCTCGCCGCAGTGTCGTACCCCGACGGCGGCGCCGGACGCCTGGTCGTGCGCTACGAATACGACCGGCGGGGGTTGGTCAGGCGCGTCCCCGGGGTCGTCGAGGCGGTCGAGCACGATGTTGCTGGACGGCGGACTCGGGTCCGGTACGCCAACGGCGTGGAGCACCGCGCCACCCTCGACGACCTCACCGGTCGGCTGACCCGCCTCGACGCCGTCGGACCCGCCGGCATCCTCGTCTCCACCTCGCCGACCTACGACCTGATCGGCAACGTCGTTCGCATCGACAGCCCGGACCCGGCGCGCGCTTCCACCTATGAGCTGGACGACCTGTATCGGTTGGTGTCGGCGACGACGGACAGCGGTGACACCTGGACCTACCGTTACGACGACGCCGGCAACCTGACGTTCAAGTCCGACGTCGGTGACTACCTTTACGGCGAGAGCGGCGCGCCGGCGACCTGCCTGACGTCGGCCGGCACCGGAACGTTCGACTACACCGCGCTGGGCGAGATGGCTGGGACCCCCTGGGGCACCCAGACCTGGGACCCGGCCGGTCGGCTCGTCCGCGTCGACGGACTGCCGGGTGGTGGCGCCGTCGACTACCGGTACGACTACGCCGGCAACCGTGCCGCGGTCACCGGGGTCGCCGCTGGGCGGCCCGTTGACCGGCTGACGCCCGATCCGTTCTTCTCCATTGAGGCCGGCGTCCTGGTCCTGCATCTCTTCGACGGCATGGGCATCGCCGCCGTCCGCCGGGCCGCGACCGGTGCGACCGTGTTCCTGCATCCCGACCACATAGGTGGCGTAGCGGCCGTCACCGACGCAGCCGGAGTCTTGGTCGAGGCGATCCGCTACGACCCGTACGGCGCGGTTCGCGGCCCGGCCGGCGCGGCCGGCGACCCCACCGTCTTCGCCTCGTTCACCGGCGCCGACCTCGACCAGTGGTCGGGCCTGCTCTACCTGGGTGCCCGCTACTACCAGCCGGTCCTGGGCCGCTTCGTCAGTCCGGACACCCTGGTCCGCAACGTCTTCGACCCGATTGCGTGGTCGCCGTACGTCTATTGCGCGGGCAACCCCGTGTCGTATGTGGACCCGTCCGGCCACAGCTGGTGGGAGATCGCCCTGGCCGCAGTCGCCATCGTCGCCGTGGTGGCCCTCACGATCGCGACCTTCGGCGTCGGTGCAGCGCTGCTGGCAGTGACGATCGGCATCGTCGCCGGCGGGGTGGTCGGCGGCTTGGCTGCGGCCCAGAAAGGCGGCAGCTGGGAGGACGTCGTGACCGGCGCCCTCGTCGGCGCCGCGGTCGGTGGTTGGGCTGCTTTCGGCTCGCTCTATGCCGGAGGCGCCGTGGCTGGCCTGATCGGTCAGCAGGGAACGCTGGTGGGCGCCATCGTCGCCGGTGGCGTCAACGGGGCCATCAACGGCGCGGCCATGGGGTTCGCCGCGGGGTACGCCGGGGGTCTGGGCACCCTCGACGAAGTGTGGTCCAAGATGTGGCAGGGAGCCCTGGTCGGCCTTGTCACTGGTGCCGCCATCGGCGGACTGGCACACGCGATCAGTCCCCCCACCAAGTCCCTGACCGGAACCGTGCGGGATGCCTACCGGACTCCGGCGGAGGTGCCACCGCCTCAACCGTCACCCGGCGGGGGTCCGCCTCCGGGGCCGCTGACGGCTCCGCCCCAGGGGGTCACCGAGCTCCAGGCGGCCGGTCAGGTCGGCACGGGTCTGGCGGGAAAGGGTGCCGGGGCCGCTGGCTCGTGGGTGGGCAGGGTGCTGCTCACGACGCCTGCGACCCGCATCGCCGCCCAGGTCCTCGTCGTCGACGCGGCGGCCGGCGCGTGGGATCTGGGCTATGTGCCCTGGCTCCTCGAGAAGATCGGCGTGGTCAACGTCGGCTCCTAGAATTCTGGCCGACCCGTCGCGTATTGCCGACGCCGCCGTGCCCGGGCTGTTGATCCCGATCGGCGTCCTCACCGCCGCCCTCGTCGCAACCATCGCCCACAGCGTGGCGCCAGCGAATCGCACGCCGGGACAGGCAGCAACTCCTACGTCGCCGACCTGGTGAATCTCAGCGAGAGCGAACCTTGACTCGCGCGACACGGAAGATAGCATCCGGGATGCGCCCCTTCGTGCACAACTCCTCACCCAGCTGCCTCGCCGGCATCGCCAGACCCGGACCCACCATGCGCGAGAACCTCGCCGTACACGCGATGGCCCGGATCATGCTCCAGGGCCGCATCAACAACATCCAGACCAGCTGGGTCAAACTCGGTGTCACCGGCACCCAAGCCAGGCTCCAAGCCGGCGCCAACGACCTCGGCGGCACCCTGATGGAAGAAACCATCTCCCGAATGGCCGGCTCCACCCACGGCTCGGCCAAGACCGTCGACGAACTCATCGACATCGGCACCGGCATCGGCCGACCCCTCACCCAACGCGACACGACCTACGAGCGCGTCCAACCGCGAGGTGTCCCGGTGCAACCATGACCGACGTCACGCAACCGCCAGTGGACGGAGGCGCGACCGATGAGGAGAGCCCGGCGGAAGCCGACCAGCTCACCGTGCGGGAACTGCTCGAGCAGCCCTGCATGCAGTCGGCGTCCGTGGTGGCCGGCATGGGGGGACAGGACACCCCGATCCGGCGTATGAACGTGATGACCGTGCCCGAGATAGTGCGCTGGGTCGAGCAGGGCGAGTTCCTCCTCACAACCGGATTCCCCCTGCGCGCACACGGCGAGCCGGATCGCCTGGTCCGGGAACTCAGCGAAATGGGACTCGCTGGACTCGGTGTGAAGTTCGACTCCTACCTCGGCGCCTTCGAGGCCAGCGTGCTGTCTGTCGCCGATGAGCTGCACTTCCCGATCGTGTCGATCCCGATCGACACCCGCTTCGACGACATCCTCAGCCAGGCGTTCGAGACGATCATCAACCGCCAGGCGGCGGAGCTGAGCCGTTCCCACAAGCTGCACCAGGCCTTCCTGGGCCTCACCTTTTCCGGAGGCGGCATCCAGGCTCTCGTGGAGGAGCTCGCCCGGCTGCTGAAGGCAGAGGCCGCGGCCGTCGTCGACAGCCAGGGCCAGGTTCTTGCCCATGCCGGCAACATCGAGGCACTGGCTTGCCTCAGTGCCGACTCGCCGGACGGATCCGTCGTCGTCAGTTCCGAGAGCCTCGAGAACGGCCACCATTCGGGCGGTGGCTACACGTGGGTGGCAGCCGCGATGTCGGCTGCATCGGTGGACCACGGACACGTCGTGGTGGTGGGGCTCGAGGACGCGCTCGGTCCCTACGCGATCACGGCTGCCGAGCAGGCGGCCATCGTGTGCACCCTGGAGATGATCCGCGGCGAAGCCGTACGAGCGGTGAGCGGTCGATTCGCATCCAACCTGCTCCACGAGCTGATGACTGGGGACGATCTGGAGGGCGTCTCTGCGCGGGCCGCCGCTCTGGACTGGGCGCTGAACCGAGAGATCGTGGTCGTCGCGGCCATGCCCGAAGGCGGACGAACGGCGGCGGGCCAGGCGAGCGAGCAGTCCCAGGTCCTCGAGCAGCTGACGTCCGAGCGTTGGGCCACGGTATGCCGCCGGATCGATCCGCACGCAGCGGTAGGGGTGCTCGGTGCGCAGCTCGTCGCCGTTTTCGGTGCGGAGACGGAGATGGACGAGCTGGTCGGCGCTCTTCACGTGGAGATGTCCAGGAGCACCCGGCGCGAGTTCTCCCTGGGAGTCAGCCGGTTGCACCAGGGGCCGGCGGGGATCCGGGATGCCTACGAGGAGGCACTGCGCGCCATGCGGCTCGGCACGCGGGTCAACGGACCGCACGCAGTCACCCACTACGACGGGCTCGGGCTGTTCCGGCTGTTGGCGCAGATCGACGAGGCTGAGCTCGAGATGTTCGTGACCGACACACTCGGACCCGTCGTGGAGCTGCCGGACCCCGAACGCAGCGATCTGTTGAACACCCTGGACGTGCTCCTGGCGAACCACCTCAACATCGCGCAGACCGCACGTGAGGTGCACTACCACTACAACACCCTGCGGTACCGGCTCATCAAGCTCGAGAAGCTCCTCGGTGGATTTAGCTCTGATCCCGCGACGGCACGGCGGATCGGTGTGGCACTCGAGATCCTGCGCATGGACGGTGGCCGCTCCCTGTAGGTCGGGATCTGCCCCTGGTGGCACCTGCCAATTGCAGACCCCTCCCATGGGTGATTTTGCCAATGACGCGTGCCGATGGGGTTCCTAGGCTGAGGCAACAACGTGAGCTGGATCACCAAGCTTCAGAGAATCGCTGTGAAGGGTGGCTGCATGACTGACCTCGGCCAGTACCTCGGCAGCGGGCTGGTGCTAGGGGCCATCTACGCGTTGATGGCTGCCGGCCTGACGCTTGTCTTCGGGTACATGGGCATCGTGAACTTTGCCCACGGCGAGTTCTACATGATCGGCGCCTACCTCGCCTACACGCTCACCTCGATCCTGGGGTGGCCGTTCGCCGTCGGTCTGCTGGTGGCAGCAGTGGGTACCGCGTTGGTGGGGCTCGTCATCAACTGGGGGGTGCTCCAACCGCTCCGCAAGTACGAGACGCTCGAGATGCCGATGCTCGCCACGATCGGGCTGGCCATCATGCTGCCGAATCTCGCCATCATCCTCTGGAACCCGGTACCGAAGGCTGCGGGATCACCGGTGGGCGGGGACAGCATCAACCTGGGGATCATGCGCCTCTCCCCGGAGAGCATGTTCGTGATTGCGCTGACCTTTGTGTTCATCCTCTCCTCACACCTGTTCATCACCCGCACGCGGATCGGGCTCACCATGCGCGGCACCTTCCAGGACTCGACCGCCAGCTGGATGGTGGGCATCAACGTGACCCGCGTCTATGCGCTCACGTTCGCCTTCGGTGCTGTCCTGGCCGCGCTCGCCGGCGTCCTGATCTCGACGATCTTCAACATCACGCCGTCGATGGGGGGACTAGCGACCGGCAAGTCGTTCGTTGTGGTGATCCTCGGCGGCCTGGGATCCTTCCCGGGGGCCGTCGTGGGTGGCTTGCTGCTCGGCCTCGTCGAGAGCCTGGGTGCTGGCTACATCAGCGCTGGCTACAAGGACACCTTCGGCCTGCTGGTGCTGATCGCCGTGCTGCTGATGCGCCCACAAGGGATCTTCGGAGCCAAGCGGATGGTGCAGGAGTGATGCGGTTTCTCGACTCCAAAACCGCACGATTCCTGATCGGTCTGGCCGCAGCAGCGGTCCTCTTCCTGGCGGGAACCTTCTTCGGGCCCTACCAGGCGCAGCTCGCGACCCTGGCTGCCATCTACGTGATCCTGGCCTCGAGCCTGAACCTGCTGCTCGGCTACTCGGGACTGCTCAGCCTCGGACACCAGGCGTTCTTCGGCTTCGGTGCGTACTTCTCGGCGTATGCCACCACCGAGTGGGGGCTGCCGATGCCCCTGGGGCTCGTCGGCTCGGCGGTCGCCGGATACCTCGTGGCGTGGGTCATCGGCAAGATCACCCTGCGCCTGCGTGCAGCGTTCTTCGTCATCGCGACCTTCGCGGTCGCCGCCATCGGCCGCCAGGTGGCGCTGAACTGGGTCGATGTGACGGGCGGTCCGGTGGGCTTCGCAGGGATCCCGCCGCTGGGCATCGGCGACCTCGAGTTCCTCGAGCCGACGGCGACCTTCCCGGTCTGCTTCGTGATCGCCGGCATCTGCGTGATCTTCGTGGCCCGGCTTTCCCAGTCCGGCCTTGGCTACAGCCTGCGCGGGATGGCGAAGAACGAGAACCTGGCCAGGGCCGTGGGGATCGACACCGCCAGGCACGCCAACCTCGCCTTCTCCATCGGAGGCGGGATGGCCGCTGTCGCCGGGTCGCTCTACGCCCACACCGTCGGCTTCATCTCGCCCGAGGTCTTCGACTTCTCGATCATGATCAACACCTTGCTCATGGTGATCGGCGGTGGGCTCGGCACCGTGGTGGGCCCGGTGGTGGGGGCGATCCTGTTCACTCAGTTGCCGGAGTTCCTGCGCTTCAGCGACGAGTGGCGACTGGTCATCTACGGCGCGATCCTCGTGATCCTGGTGCGGTTCCTGCCCCGTGGGCTGTGTGGGTACGCGATCGAGCTCTTGCGGAGAACTCGTCGCAGGTCCAGTGACGACGACCCGGACGACCGCCCGCCAGTGGTCGGTGAGGAAGACCGTCCACCAGACGTGGACAGTGCAGACACCACCGAAGCCGGTTCCTCAGCCGGGGTCGGCAAGTCGTCGAGAGCCGTGCTGACCCTGCGGTCGGCGCATGCACCAGGAGGACGATCATGACCACGACCTCCCGGCACGAGATTCCCGACTTCCTGGGCAGTCACGATTCCTCCGGACCCGCCGTGGACGTCTCCGAGATCTCGGTGCGATTCGGCGCCCTGATGGCGGTTTCCGGCTTGAGTCTGCAAGTGAGACCTGGCCAGATCACCGCCCTCATCGGCCCCAACGGTGCCGGCAAGTCGACGGCGTTCAACGCCATGACCGGCTACGTCAGGCTCCTGAGCGGAACCGTCCGACTCGGTGAGCTGGACCTCACCAGGATGCGACCCGACCGGGTCTCGATGCACGGCCTGGTGCGTTCGTTCCAGAAGAAGAGCATCTTCCCGGCGATGACCGTGCGCGAGAACCTGCGGGTCGGGCTGCACCGGACCGAGCAGAAGTCTCTGCTGGCGGCGATGCTGGGTCTTCCGTCCCACCGCCGCTCCGAGGCGGCGACGGCTGAGCGGGTACTCGCGATGGCCCGGCTCGTCGGGCTCCAGCGGGATCTCGACACGCCAGCGGAGACCTTGGCCTACGGTCGCCAGCGGATGCTGGCAGTCGGTGTCAGCCTGAGTGCGCAACCTCGGTTCCTGCTTCTCGACGAGCCGACTGCGGGCCTCAATGGCTCGGAGTCGGCCGAGATGGCAAGCCTGCTGAGGGCCGTTCGTGACCACGGCATCGGCGTACTGCTCGTGGAGCACGACATGAAGTTCCTGCTGAACCTCTCCGACCATGTCGTGGTGCTCAACGCGGGACGCAAGATCGCGGAGGGGACCCCCACCGAGATCCAGGAGGACCCGGCCGTCCGGGTCGCCTACCTCGGCGAAAGGCACAAGACGTGCTGAAGGTCTCCGGGCTGGTCTCCGGCTACGACAAGGTCCCCGTCCTGCACGAGGTCGACATCGTGGTGAGGGCCGGCGAGCTGGTCACGATCATCGGCAGCAACGGCGCCGGCAAGTCCACGCTGTTGAAGACCATCTCCGGCCTGGTCAAGGCGATGCAGGGAAGCATCGAGTTCGACGGGAAGGTCGTCACGAACCTGCGTCCCGACAAGGTCGTACGCCGTGGCCTCGTCCACTGCCCCGAGGGACGCCACGTCTTCCCCGGCCTCACCGCCTACGAGAACCTCCGCCTCGGCGCACACACCGGCAGCCACTTCGACGAGCGTCTCGACGAGGTCTACGCGCTGTTCCCGCGCATCAAGGAACGCGCCACCCAGGTGGCCGGCAGCATGTCGGGCGGCGAGCAGCAGATGCTGGCGATCGGCCGCAGTCTCATGTCCGACCCAGCTCTGGTCATGCTCGACGAGCCGTCGCTGGGGCTCGCGCCGATCGTCGTCGAGCAGGTTCTCGCGACTGCGGCAGAGATCCGCGACAGCGGGCGCACAGTCCTGCTGGTGGAGCAGAACGCCGAGCTGGCGCTCGAGGTTGCCGACCGTGCCTACGTACTGGAGCGCGGAGCTGTCGTCAACGAGGGCTCGGCCTCCGAGATCGCGAGGAGCCCAAGCATCCAGCAGGCCTACCTGGCCGGCTGATCTTCACCGAGAGAAAGCGAAGCCCGATGATGCGAAAGTACCTGTTACCGGCCGTTGTGGCAGCTCTGTCGCTCGCTGTCTCCGGCTGTGGCCAGGGGGGTTCGTCCGGCAGCGACGAGGAGATCGTCATCGGTGTCGCCCAGCCGCTCAGCGGGCCCGTCGCAGCGCAGGGCACGGCCGTTGCCGAAGGCGCCAAGATCGCCGCCAAGGAGATCAACGACGACGGCGGTGTCAACGGCAAGATGATCAAGCTGGTCATCGAGGACGATGCCAACGACCCGGCCACCTGTGTCAGCATCGCGCAGCGGTTCACCACGAAGGTCCGCCCTGCGGCGGTCATGGGCGGCTGGGGGTCGTCCTGCACGCTGGCGATGGAACCGGCCCTGGAGCGGGCGAAGATGCCGTTCCTGGTGGAGACCTCGAGCTCGGACCTCGTCACGAGCACCGAGGGTGACGGCCAGGGCAACGAGTGGACCTTCCGGATCTCGCCCACCTCCACGATGGAGGCGACAGCCCTGAAGCCGGTGCTGGGCGAGTTGGGGATCAAGAAGGCCTTCACCTTGTCGGTCAACAACGACTTCGGACTCGGTGCGGCCAAGCACTACGGCGAGATACTGACGGGCCTAGGGGCCGATGTCGTGGGCGGCGCGAAGTTCGAGCAGGGCGAACAGAGCTTCGCGACCTTTGTCACGCAGGCGAAGGCTTCAGGGGCCGACACCTGGATCGTCACCACGGACGCCGGGCAGATTGCGCTGTTGCTCAAGGAGGCCAGAGGCCAGGGCGCCAGGGCGCGGATCATCACCACCGGCGGCTCGAACAGCCCGATCCAGGTGAACGCGCTCGCGGGCGAGCAAGCGACGAACGGAACTTTCGCAACCATGTTCTTCCCGGTCTGGGACACGACTCTGGCTGCTGATGCTGAGGGCGCCAAGAACTTCCTCGACACGTGGAAGGAAGAGGGCAAGGACCTGGGCGAGGCCACCGAGGGGGTCCGGGGCTACACCGGCATCAAGGTGCTGGCAGCGGCGCTGGACGAGGTCGACGACCCCAGTGACAAGGAGGCGGTCCGCGACGCGTTGGCGAAGGTCGAGATCGCGGGGGCGATCTACGGCGACATCTCGTTCGGCAAGTGGAACGAGCTGATGAACCAGAACCTTCCGCCCGTGTACCTGGTGGAGACCCAGAACGGAGCGTTGAAACTGCGCGGTACCGGAGAGCCGCCCTACTGATGATGTGGCTGGGGGACACCTGCCTCGTCAGCGCGAATCTCAGCGGGTCGCCTCGGTGTTGAGCAGCAACACCGTGGCCCCCGACACCAGGCGTCGACCTGCCTCGCTCGCGGCCAGCTGCCCAAGGGCTGCGAGCGAGGCAGCACCACAGGCGCCGCCATCGATGCCGTTCTCAGCGAGAGTCGAGGTCGCCTCGGCGGCCTCCTCGTCGGTGACCCAGACGCCGCCCTCGAGCGTCGCGAGCAAGTCCGGAAGAGCCAGTGAGGACGGGGTTCCGCAGTTGAGGCCGGCCATGCTCGTCTCTCCGGAACCCGTGGAGACCAGCGCTCCAGCCGCCAGGCTGGCCGCGACGCAGGGCGCGACCTCGGGTTCCACGGTCACCGCCCGCCACCCGGGGTGGCTTCGGCAATGGAGCACGGCGGCATGTGCCAGCGAGCCCACTCCAGCGGGTACGACGAGCAGTGCCGGATCGTCGCCCAGCTGGTCTGTCGCCTCGTCGAACAGCGTGGCGTAGCCGTCGACGATCCACCTGGGGACTCGCTGGTAGTCGGGCCACGAGGTGTCCTGCACCAGCAGTCGGGTCCTGCCGTCCGAGCTGTCCCTGGCGCGATGGGCGGCCTCTTCAACCGTCTCGTCATAGGTCAGGTCGAGAACCTCGACGTCGGCTCCCTCGCTCCGGACCAGTTCGATGGCCTCGGTCGGCACGACGCTGGGAATGAGTACGAGCGCAGGCAACTCGAGGTAGGCAGCCATGCGCGCGACTGCGCGACCGTGGTTGCCGTCTGTCGCGGTCACGAGGGTGATCGGGGGCAGCTCGGCGATCTTCTCGCGCAACGCCCGCAAGGTCGGTTCCGGAGGCTCCGCGCACAGCTCGGCCAGGCACCGGAAGACGGCCCACGACGCGCCCAGCATCTTGAACGCCGGCAACCCGAGCCGGGACGACTCGTCCTTGACCAGCAGCCTCGACACCCCCAGCTCGGCTGCGAGTCTGGGCAGGTCGTGCAGGGGTGTCACGGCGTACCCAGGCAGGCTGCGATGGAAGGTCAGACGGGCGTCGCTCACCTCGCGGAACGCGTTCGGCGTCCAGCGGGAGAGCCCGCCGGCGGGAGCACGAGCTCCGGGCGACCACGTGGAGACGGGCTGCGGGGTCGAGGGCGAGGCCACAGACTTGTTCACGTGACGACCCTAGGCAGGTCGAGGCCCGGTGATAAGCGCGACTACTTGCCGAGCATTCGGCACAAGGAATGCCGACGCTGCTCGATCCGCGCCTACGATGGCCGGGTGTTGGAGATGCGGCGGGTCCGGCTGCTCGTGGAGCTGGAACGGCGCGGGAGCCTGGCGGCGGTAGCGGAGGCCCTGCACATGAGCCCCTCCGGTATCTCCGCCCAGATCGCGCGCCTCGAGCGGGAGGTCGGTGCGTCCCTTGTCGCCCGGTCCGGCCGTGGTCTCCGGCCCACCGAGGCAGGTCACCGGTTGGCTGCGAAGGGCCGTGAGCTCCTGGCGGCCATGGAGTCGGCGGAGTCGGACCTGCGTGAGCTTTCGGGCGAGGTGGTGGGAACGGTGCGGCTCGCCGCCTTCCAGAGCGCGGCCCTGCTCCTCGTGCCGCTGGCCCTCGAGTGTGAGCAGACGCATCCGGGCTTGCGTATCGAGCTCGTCCAGGCGGAGCCCGAGGTCGCCGTACCCGCTCTGCTGGCGGGGGACTTCGACCTCGTGGTCGCGGAGGAGTACCCCGGTGTGCAGCCGTGGATCCCGACCGAGACCAACCGCGAGGACCTTGGTGTCGACCCGCTCTTCGTGCTCGTGGACGAGGCGTTGACCCAGGGGCGTGCGTTGGCCGTGGCCGGTGGACGAATTCCGTGGGTGATGGAGGCGCGGGGGAGTGCCGCACGTGAGTGGGCGGAGCTCACGTGTCGTCGACTGGGTTTCGAACCGGACGTGCGGTACGAGAGCGACGACCTGCTCGTGCACCTCGAGCTCATTGAGAAGGGTCGAGCCGCGGGTCTGCTGCCGGCGCTCCTGGTGGCCCGCAGTGCGCCGGGACTCAAGCGCACCCCGACCGGCTCGGCACGGATGTTGCTCACCCTTGCCCGCGCGGGCGGTGAGCACAGCCCCAAGATCCGCGCCGTCCGTGACTCGCTTCTGACGGCACTGCGCAGTGTCGATCCGGCACGTCTGATGCCGAGTCGTCCGCACTGACTCGTCCTGTTCAGATGCCCGGCGGGCGAGTCATACTCGCACCGGGACGAGTCCCGAGAGTCTCCGGTCGTGGCCGGGCCGGACAGCAGTCGACACCGATCCGGATGCCAGGGGACCGGCAACCGACCGATCGACAGGAGAACAGGACAGGAGAACAGGGATGCCTCAGGTAGCGCTCACGACCGACATCGGCGAGGGGTACGGCCACTGGTCGATCGCTGACGACGAGGCACTGCTCGACGTGGTCACTGCGGCGAACATCGCCTGCGGCTTCCACGCCGGGGACCCGGCCATCATGCGGCGAACCTGCAGGCTCTCGGTCGAGAACGGCGTCTCGATCGGCGCCCAGGTCAGCTACCGCGACCTGCACGGGTTCGGCCGTCGGTTCATCGCCTACGCCCGCCAGGAGCTGACCGATGACCTCCTCTACCAAATGGGCGCCCTCGAGGTCTTCGCCCGGCTCGGCGGCGGTCGGATCGACTTCATCCGGGCTCACGGCGCGCTCTACAACGCGTCCGCGACGGTCACCGAGCACGCACAGGCGATCGTGGACGCGACCAGGGAGTACAACCCCGACCTGCCCTTGCTCTGCCAGATCGGCACGGAGACCTGGCGACTGGGGCAGGACGCCGGCCTCCGGGTGGTCGCCGAGGCGTTCGTGGACCGGGCGTACACCCCTGATGGCCTGCTGGTGCCGCGCACTGAGGCGAACGCGATGCTCGCCGATCCGGCAGCAGCGGCTGCGCGTGCGGTGGAGATGGTGACCGAAGGCGAGATCACCGCCATCGACGGAAGTCGCATCCCGATCAGGGCCGAAGCCATCTTGGTGCACTGCGACACGGCCAGTTCGGTGGAGATCGCCCGGGACACCCGGAAGGCCCTTGAGGCCGCGGGCGTCGAGCTCATGCCGATCCGCTGATCGGAGGGGGACTGGGGTCGTGGCGACGAAGCTGACCACACACTGGTGCGGTGACACGGGGCTGTTGGTCGAGCTCGGCGACAACGACAGGGTGCATGCGTTGGCCGCTGCCGTCCGTGACGGTGACATCGAGGGCATCACCGACCTGGTGCCTGCGTTGAATACGCTCCTTCTGGTCCTCGACCCTGAGGTGACCGGTCCGGCTGACATCGAGGCCCGGCTCCGCGACCTGAAGGTGGTTCCCCTTCCTGCAGGCGATCGCCGCACGATCGAGATCCCGGTGGTGTACGACGGGGAGGACCTGGCCTGGATCGCCAGGCACTGCAGCCTGGACGAGCGCGAGATCGTGCGCGCGCACACCGAGCAACCGTGGCGGGTCGCGTTCTGCGGCTTCGCCCCAGGGTTCGCCTACCTCGTCGGGGGTGACCCGAGGCTGAACGTCCCCCGTCGAGGCGAGTCCCGGATCGCCGTACCGGCGGGTGCCGTGGCCATCGCTGGCGAGTTCTCAGCCGTCTACCCGCGCCGGTCGCCCGGCGGGTGGCAGCTGCTCGGGCACACCGACGAGCCGATGTGGGACACAGAGGCTGACCCGCCGGCGCTCCTCGTCCCGGGCCATGAAGTGCGTTTCCGGGAGACCGCCGGATGACCACGATCACGGTGGTCGAGCCGGGGCTGCGTGCGCTGGTGCAGGACTCGGGCAGACACGGCTGGGCGCACCTGGGCGTTGGTCGGTCCGGGGCCGCGGACCGGGTCGCCATGGCCCTGGCCAACCGGCTCATGGGGAACGACCCGGGTGCCGCGGTCATCGAGGTCACCAATGGTGGACTGGAGCTGAGCTTCGACGCGCCAACCTGGGTGGCCGTGACCGGCGCGCCCCTGCCTGTGCGCGCAGGCACCCGGGCGCGGTGGACGCACGAGGCGATCGCGGTCAGTGCCGGAGAGGACGTGCGCCTCGGGATGCCTGACCGGGGCCTCAGGAGCTACGTCGCTGTTCGTGGCGCACTCCTGGTGGATGCCGTCCTGGGGTCGCGGTCGACCGACCTGATGTCGGGTCTGGGGCCGGCGCCACTGAGTGCGGGTGACGTCTTGCCGGTGGGTTCGCCGCAAGGACCGGTGCCGGTGGCAGACGTGGTCGCAGTCGCGATGCCGGCTGCTCCGGACGAGGACGTCGTACTCCCGGTCCAGCTCGGTCCACGCGCCGACTGGTTCGAGCCGGCGGCGATCGATCTTCTGCTCGCCGAGCGCTTCGAGGTCACGGCTGACTCCGACCGGATCGGAGTTCGGCTCGCTGGTCCGGCACTGCCCCGACGGATCCAGGACGAGCTGGTCAGCGAGGGAATGGTCGAGGGCTCCCTGCAGGTCCCGCCGGACGGCCGACTGACGTTGTTCGGTCCGGACCATCCCGTCACCGGCGGCTACCCGGTCATCGGTGTGGTTCCTTCCCGTGCCCTTGCCCCGGTCGCACAGCTGCGCCCGGGGCAGGGCGTCCGCTTCGTGCGCACCTGAACGTTCACGAAGTGACAATGAACTCCCTGGTCTCATGTCGTCTTTTGCCGTGTCCTAGGTCGCGCAATCGCTCTTACGCTCAAGAGCGAGTGGCCCGCGAGAGCACCGCACCAGCGGATGACCTGACCAGATCTCGGGACCTGTGAGGCACCACGACAGACACGACAGGGGGCACCCATGGCCGTCAGGTTCGGACTCGCCGTCGAGAACTTCACCTCCGCCGAAAAGACGCCGGACCTGCGAGACCTGGTTCGCTACGCGACGCGGGCAGAGGACCTCGGCTACACCTCGCTCTGGGCCTGGGACCACCTGTTCCTCGGCAGCAAGCAGCCGTTCCCGCAGCTCGAGGCGCTGACCACGCTGGCCGTGCTTGCCGCGCACACGGAGACTGCGACGCTGGGCACCGGCATCCTGGTGCTGCCGATCCGCGATCCCGCCCTCCTGGCGAAGACTGCCGCGACCATCCAGGACTTCTCTGGCGGTCGGCTCTGCTTGGGGGTGGCGGCCGGGTGGTACGAGCGTGAGTTCGCGGCGACGGGGACTCCTTTCAAGGGCCGGGGCAAGGTCTTCGAGCAGAACCTCGAGATCTGCAGGCGGCTGTGGGAGGACGAAGAGGTCACCGGCGAGTGGGACGACCGAACGTTTCGCCGGGTCAGGATGCTGCCGCGTCCCGAGCGGCGCCCGGGACTGCTCATCGGCGGTTACGTCGACCGGGTGCTGCGCCGCGTTGCCACGATGGGTGACGGCTGGCTGACGTACTTCTACACGGCCGAGGGCTTCACCGGGTCATGGCGCAAGATCTGCCAGTACGCCGAGGAAGCGGGCCGCGACCCGGCCGGGCTGCGCAACGTCGCCCAGCTCCCGATCTGCATCGGTGAGTCGAAGGAAGAGGCCCAGGCGAGGACCGGTCCGTGGCTGGCGTCGTACTTCGACACCCCGGACTGGAGCGACGCGACCCCCGAGAGCGCCGTCACGGGCACTCCCGAGCAGTGCGCCGAGCAGCTGCAGGAGCACATCGATGCCGGCGTCCAGGAGATCTGCCTGGTTCCGCACGGCTACGAACAGGAGCAGGTGGAGCGCTTCGCCGCCGAGGTGATGCCCCTCCTCGGTGCGGGCGAGCCACTGGTTCCAGCAGCGGACGGAACATGGCGTTGACCACTTTGGCCTTTCCCGGTGCCGACACGGTCGACGCCCGCCTGGAGCTGGAACAACGTCCTCGCCCGCGCGTCGACAAGCGCATGACGGCGGCCGAAGCCGTCCGCCAGTTCGTCGCCGACGGAGACACAATTGCGGTCGGTGGCACCAACCACGCGCGTACGCCGATGGCGCTTCTGGCCGAGGTGTTGCGACAGGGGCGGCGGGACCTGTCCCTTGCGCGACCGCTCACCTGCTTCGAGTCCGAGCTGTTCATCGCAACGGGGATGGCGTCGAAGGTGATCACCAGCTGGGTCGGGATCGGCCACGGCTGGGGCCTGGCCCGGGTGCTCAGGGAGTACGTCGAGTCCGGCCGGATCAGCTACGAGGAGTGGAGCCACCTTGGGCTCGGCCTGCGATTCAAGGCGGGTGCCATGGGCGTTCCGTTCCTGCCGTCGTACACCATGATGGGCTCGGACCTGGGTCGTCGCCTTGGGCTCGCCGTCGTGGAGTGCCCGTACACCGGTCAGACCCTGTGCGCCGTACCGAGCCTCAATCCGGACGTGGCACTGATTCACGTGCAGCGGGCTGATGTCTTCGGCAACGCACAGATCGACGGCTACGAGCTGATGGACGCCGACGTCGCCCGAGCAGCGAGACGGTTGGTGATCTCCGCTGAGGCGATCGTCCCCACCGACACGCTGCGGCTCGACCCCGAGCGGACGATCATTCCCGGGTTCGCCGTGGACGCGGTCGTGCTGCAGCCGATGGGCGCCTACCCGCACGAGTGCTACGGCCTCTACCTCGCCGACGACGAGGCTTTCCGTGCCTACATGGACCGCGTCCGCGCGACCGGTTCAGAGGGGGCCCGCGAGTACGTCGAGGAGCTGGTGGCCCATCCTGACCACGACGCGTTCATGGAGACGGTGGCACCTGAACGGCTGGCGCGGCTCACGGATGACGCGGAGGGGATGATGCCGCAATGACCTCCGTGAAGGGGGACCGCACGGAGTCTCAGTACGCGCCCGACCCCCGACCCGACGAGATCATGACGGTCTCGGCGAGCCGGGTGCTCGAGGACGGCAAGGTGATGTTCGCGGGCATCGGGCAACCGTTGGTCGCTGCTGCGCTGGCGCGACGCAGGCAGGCGCCCGGCCTCACGGTCATCCTCGAGGGGGGCATGGTGGGCATCCACCTGATGCCCGGCGAACTGCCCGACTCGACCAACGAGATGCGCGCCGCCATCGGTGCCGAGATGCTCACCAGCGCCACTGACATCTTCTTGATGGCACAGCGCGGGTTCTTCGACTACGGCTTTCTCGGGGTGGCGCAGATCGACATGTTCGGCAACGTCAACACCAGCCTCATCGGCGATCCCGACCGGCCCTCGGTGCGGCTTCCCGGCCCCGGCGGCGCCAACGACATCATCTCGCTGTGCAACGAGACCGTGATCGTGACCAACCACGAGACGCGGCGTTTCGTCGAGCGGGTCGACTGGGTGACGAGCCCCGGCTATCTCGCGGGCGGGGAGAGCCGGCGCGAGGCGGGTCTGCGGCACGGTGGTCCGAGCACAGTCGTGACGGACCTCGCCATCCTCGACTTCGAGGAGGAGACGCACAGGATGCGGCTCCGGAGCCTGCAACCCGGCGTGACTGTCGACCAGGTGGTTGCGGCCACCGGCTTCGAGCTGGTCGTCCCAGGAGACGTCGACGTCCTCGAGCCCGTCACCGAGCCGGAGCTGAGGCTGCTGCGCCATCTCAACGGCGAGCCGGAGCATCGCGCACCAGAGGGAGGCGGAAGCCACCGTGCCGAATGAACAGGCATTGGGTACCGAGCCCGGCGAGCGGATCGAGCCGACCTCCTTCGAGTTCCAGCGCGCCGACTCCTGGGACGAGGCGGTCGATTTGCTTCGGATCTGGGACGGCGAAGCCAAGATCATCGCCGGGGGCCAGAGCCTCGTCCCGATGCTCAACCTGCGGTTGACGATGCCGGGCGCGCTGATCGACATCAACGACATCGGCGACGAGGGCGGTCCCCGTCTCGAGGACGGCGACAACGGCCCGGTGGTCGTGGTTCCTGCGCTGAGCACGCACACGACCGTTCTGGGGTCCAGCGTGATCGCCGAACACTGCCCGATGCTCCTTCACGCCGTGGGCTTGGTGGGAAACGTGCGAGTGCGCAACCGCGGAACTTTCGGTGGCAGCATCGCGCACGCCGACCCGACCGGCGAGATCCCGTGCTGCGTGCTTTCCATGGGCGGCACGATCAGCGTTCGCGGCCCCAGTGGAACCAGGACCGTGCCGGCGACCGAGTGGTTCCGCACCTACCTGACGACCGCAGCGGAGCCTGATGAGCTGGTCACTGAGGTGCGCATTCCCAGCGCCGCTGGCACGGCGTGGGCGTTCGAGGAAGAGGTACGACGGTTCTCCGACTTCGCCACGGTGTCGGTCGCCGTACAGACCCGGCCCGGCGTTGTCCCGGCCATCGTGCTCGGCGGTGTGGCCGACCGGCCGGTCCTGGTGCCCGAGGACGTGGTCGACCCACTGAGCAATCCGGAGGCCGAGATTCTGGCGGCTGTGGCCGAGTCAGCTGCCCGCTCGGTGCACCCCGAGTCCGACGTACATGCCAGCGCGGAGCACCGGCGTCGGCTGGTGCGAGTCCTGGTCCGTCGTGCACTGGTCCACGCCCTGCGACCCCACGCTTCGACGGGAGACCGCTGATGATCCGTACTCAGGTCCGCCTCCAGGTGAACGGAGTCGAGCACGAGCTGTGGATCCGCAACGACCGCACCTTGCTGAACGCGCTGCACGACGACCTCGGCCTTCCCGACGTCCGGTACGGATGCAACGAGGGCGTGTGCGGAACCTGCACCGTGCTCGTCGACGGAGCACCGACCAACGCCTGCCTGATGTACGCCGTGCAGGCGGAGGAGCACGAGGTCACCACCCTGCACGGACTTGCCGATCCCACCGGGGACCTGCATCCGCTGCAGAAGTGCTTTCTCGAGCGCGGCGGCTCCCAGTGCGGCTTCTGCACCCCGGGCATCATGCTGACAGCAGCCGCGCTGGCCGCACGGAAACCGGACGCCAGCCGCGAGGACATCCGCTACGAGCTCGTCGGCAACCTGTGTCGCTGCACTGGCTACACCGCGATCGTCGACTCCGTCGAGGCCTGGATGAACGGCGAGCACAGTGAGGCGTCGGCCCAGGAGCACCGGCACACTGCAGCGAAAAATGAGCAGGACGCCGCGGAGGCGCCGACATGAGCGAGGTGACCAAGGAGCAGGACACCGCGGTCGAGCAGCAGGGGGCATACAACGTCGTCGGCACCTCGCCGGGGCACCACGACTTCGTCGGCAAGGTGCGCGGAACGCTGCTGTACGCCGCGGACTGGAAGCTGCCGGGCATGCTCTTCGGCAAGGTGGTGCGCTCTGAGATGGCATCGGCCAGCATCAAGAGCATCGACGTGAGCGAGGCCCGCAAGCTCGACGGCGTGATCGCCGTCCTGACAGCCGATGACGTACCCCACAACGCGATCGTCGAGCATGCCAGTGGTGGCCTCGGCGAGCTGACCGTCGAGCAACCCGTGCTCGCCCAGGACGTCGTTCGATATGTCGGGGAGCCGGTGGCGGTCATCGCAGCGGTCGACCAGGAGACCGCGGATGAGGCAGCGGACCTGGTGCAGATCGAGTACGACCAGATCGCCGGCGTGTACTCGGCGGCCGAAGCGCTGGCAGACGGTGCTCCGCTGGTCCACGCCGCGGGCAACGTGCTTGTCAGCTGGAGGCTGGAGCGAGGCGACGTCGAGCAGGCCTTTGCCGAGGCCGACGTCGTGGTCGAGAACGAGTACCAGACTCAGCACGTGGAGCATGCCTACCTGGAGACCGAGGCGGGCGTCGGCTGGATCGAGAACGACGTGGTCACGCTGCGGGTCTCCACGCAGGTGATCGAGCACGCGACGGAGGTCGCCGAGATCCTCGAATTGCCGTCGAGCCGGGTGCGCGTCATCGCGTCGTACATGGGCGGGGGCTTCGGTGGCAAGGAGGACATGACCGTCGAGCCCTACCTCGCGCTGCTGGTGTGGCGCACGCGCAAGCCGGTGCGGATGGTGTGGACCCGTCAGGAGTCGATCCTGGCGAGCACCAAGCGGCACCCGTTCACGATGCGCTACCGGACAGCGGCCACGAAGGAAGGTCGCATCCTCGCCATGGATGCCGACATCGTCGGGGACGCTGGGGCCTACCCCTGCCTCAGTGCCCGTGTCCTCTTCGCTGGCGCAGCGCTCTCGACCGGGCCCTACAAGGTGCCATCAGTCCGGGCACGCTCGCGGGCCGTCTTCACCAACAACGTTCCGACCAGTGCCTTCCGTGGCTTCGGCGCCATGCAGGTGGTGCTCGGCTACGAGTCGCAGCTTGATGCTCTCGCTGACGCCGTGGGCATCAGTCGTACGGCGGTCAGGGACCTCAACTACGTGGAGAAGGGTGACGTGATCACCTCCGGTGAACCGATCACCACGGCGGTGGCGGTGACCGAGACGCGGGACAAGGCGCTGGCCCGACTCGGCCCGCCGAGCCCGCCGTCCGGTCCGAACAAGGTGGTCGGCCAGGGGTTCGGCAACAGCATGCAGCCCTACGGCCGGACTATCTGGTTCCGTGACCACGCCTCGGCGTGGGTCACCCTGCAGGCGGACGGCACGCTCCTGATCCGCAGTGGCATCACCGACCTCGGAGCCGGCCAGGCCGCAAGCCTGTGTCAGATCGCTTCGGAGATCCTCGGCGTTCCGCTCAGCGACATCAGCGTGTACATCGGGGACACCGCCCTGAACCCACCGGCCGGCGGCACCTTCGCCACCCGTCAGCTCTACATGTCCGGCAACGCCATCCTCCGGGGAGCCAAGGCGCTGCGCGACCAGCTGGCTCCGGTTGCGGCCATCCTCGTTGACACCGAGGTCGAGGACCTGGAGTGGAAGGCCGGCAAGGTCTCGCGGCGGTCCGGGGCCGGTGAGGCGACCCTCGCCGACGTCGCGCGGGCTGCGCAGGACGCCGCAATCGACACCTCGGTGCTGTACACGTGGCGCGCACCGGCCGGACAGTTCGACCCGGACGTCGGGCAGGGCGGAACCTTCCCCGACTACACCTTCGGAACGCACGCGGCGGAGGTGGAGGTCGACCTCGAGACAGGCTCGGTGAAGCTCACCAAGTACGCCGCCTGTCACGACGTCGGGGTTGCGATCAACCCGGTGCGGGTGCGGGGCCAGATCCAGGGCGGCGCCATGCAGGGCATCGGCTACGCGCTGAGCGAGGACTGCCCGATGATCGACGGCAACCCATCCTCCACGCTCTTCGCCAACTACCTGATCCCGTCGACGATGGACGCCCCCGACATCATGGTGGACGTCGTCGAGAGCGGTGAGGGCCGCGGCCCGCTCGGAGCACGCGGCATCGGTGAGCCTCCCGTCGGCCCGCCGGCCGCCGCCATTGCCTGTGCCATCGAGAACGCGATCGGGCACAGGCCCACGACGCTGCCGATCACGCCGGAGCGAGTCCTGGCGCTGCTCGACGAGGCCGGCGCGAACCCAGCACATGCCCAGGAGGCGCAGGAACGATGAAGCTCCATCACTCCACCGGAGTACAGGCTCCTCCGGACCAGGTCTGGGAGTTCCTGCAGGACACCAGGGCGGTCGTGGCGTGCCTGCCCGGTGCCGAGCTGACCGATGAGAAGGGGAACGACCAGTACGGCGGTGTCCTGCGAATCACCATCGGGCCGCTGAAGCTCAACTACAACGGTCAGGTCGACGTCACTCGCCGCGATGCGGACACCCGTCAGCTCGTCCTTGCCGCTTCGGGACGGGACCGTCGCGGTGGCGGCTCGGTGCGTGCGGATGTCAGGGTCGACGTCGCAGACGCAGGCGATGGGACCAGTCAGCTCGAGTCGGTCACCGACCTGCAGCTCACCGGCAGGATCGCCGCCCTGGGGCGGGGTGTCCAGGACGTCTCGAACACGATGTTCAACGACTTCTCCCGAAGGCTCGCCGAGCGCGTCGCCGGTACCGAGAAGACCGCAGCCCCCGAACCAGTGGTGAGCACGGCGACGTCGGCCCCCGCCGACTCCATGGCTACTCGCGCGCCCGCCGCAACAACCGCGACGCGCCGTACTCCTGCCGCCGACCTGGCAGCTGGCAGCGAGATCAGGCTGACCCACCTCGTCGTCAGCGTGACGCGGCAACGCCTGGCAGACCTGTTCCTGCGCTGGAGCGAGAAGCTGCGCCCCTGAGTGACGAACCCGCACGTCGGGGACTGCAGGAAGGGCTGGGAGACGATCGAGGTCCCGACTGCCGATGACTGTCCTGACGCGGTCTTCGTCGAGTGCTGCACCTGAAGTCCGCCGTCACTGCTCGACCACCCTATTTTGGCTGGTGCGCCACGTCGCGAACCGCTCGAACGTTGACTTCCGCGATACGGAAGATAACATCCGGGATGCGAATATTCAGGGGAGGCCGATGATGACAGGCATGGATCGCGGGTCGGGGCAGCCAGCGGACGAGCTGGCAGCAGCACTGACTGCCGAGCTCGACGATCGCCTGGCCACGGCGGACGCAGCACTGGCCGAGCGGTTCCCGGGTGACACTCCCGACCGCCAGCCGGTGCACACGGTCTACGTCCCTGCCGATCGCTTCGCCGAGGACCTCGTGGACACCTGGGGCCGCGCCGCGCTCGCGTTGGTCGACCAGCACAGTGAGCTGTTCCGAGACCTGGTCGCAGATGAGGACCAGGTGGCCCTGGTCCGCGCGAAGTTGAGCGCTGAACCGATCGAGGATCTCCGGATCGACTTCGAGGACGGCTACGGCGATCGCGGCGACGAGGTGGAGGACGCCGACGCGTTGCGGGCAGCCGCCGCGTTGGCCCGTGCGACCCAGACGGGGACTGCACCCCCGTTCCACGGAATCCGGTTCAAGAGCCTCGAGGGGCCCACCCGGCGCCGGGGGATCCGGACCCTGACGCTCTTCCTCTCCAAGCTCCTCGAGGATGGCGGCCTGCTCGACGGCTTCGTGGTGACCCTGCCCAAGATCACCAGCGTCGAGCAGGTCGAGGCGATGGTTGAGCTGACTGCCCGTCTCGAGCACTCCTTGGGACTGAATCCGCAGAGCTTGCGCTTCGAGCTCCAGATCGAGACACCTCAGTCGATCCTCGGTCCGGACGGCACCGCACTGGTCGCCCGGATGATCCACGCCGGTGAGCACCGTGTCACTGCGCTGCACTACGGGACCTACGACTACTCGGCGTTCTGTGGGATCCCCGCCGCGTACCAGAGCATGGAACACCCGGTTGCCGACCACGCCAAGCTGGTGATGCAGGCCGCCGCGGCGGGAACCGGCGTACGTCTCTCCGATGGCTCCACCAACGTGCTTCCCGTGGGTGACGAGACCGCCGTACGACGTGGCTGGGAGCTTCATGCCCGTTTGGTACGCCGCTCCCTCGAGCGCGGGTTCAACCAGGGCTGGGACCTGCATCCTGCTCAGCTGCCGACACGGTTCGCCGCGACGTACGCCTTCTTCCGCGAGGGTTTCCAGGAGGCGGCCCTGCGCCTGCGCAACTACGTGCAGCAGACCGGGTCCAGCGTCATGGACGAGCCCGCCACCGCGCGGGCACTCTCCGACTTCATCGCCCGCGGCATCGACTGCGGCGCCCTTTCGGCCACGGAGGTCGAGTCGGGGACGGGTCTGGACGTGGGCACGCTGACGGCCCTCGCACGTCCCCGCCGCACCTGAGGCTGTTCGCGCCAGACCGTTGACGCGAGCCCGAAGACCGGCTTACCCTTCCACATCACGGTAATTCTTTTCCGTCTGACGGAATAAACCAACCCATACCGTGACCGGCCGGGCCGGAGAGACATGGATAAGGGGCCGCAGATGAGCATCGTGCTCGGAGCCAACCAGTACGGCAAGGCAGAGAACCGCGTCGTCCGGATCTACCGCGACACCGAACGCCACGAGATCCGGGACCTCAACGTCTCCACCTCGTTGCGCGGCGACTTCGCGGCCGCGCATGACATCGGCGACCAGGCCAACGTGCTCCCGACCGACACCCAGAAGAACACCTCCTTCGCTTTTGCGAAGGAGCACGGGATCAGCTCGTCCGAGGACTACGCGATCGCCCTCGGCAGACATTTCCTCGATGCCGCCCCGCCAGCGACGGGCGCCCAGATCAAGGTCGAGGAGTACGCCTGGGACAGGATCGCGGTCGACGGTGAGGGGCACGCGCACTCGTTCGTACGCCGGGGCACCGAGACCCGCACCTGCGTGGTCACTGTCGAGGGCCGCGGCGATGACCAGCAGGTCTGGGTGGTCTCCGGCTTCGAGGACCTCACTGTCCTGAAGTCCACCGGTTCGGAGTTCAAGGGCTTCCTGGTGGACAAGTACACGACGCTGCAGGAGACCGACGACCGGGTGATGGCCACCTCGCTGACTGCTCGCTGGCGCCACGAGGGCACCTCCGCGACGCGCGAGACCGACTGGAACGCGGCCTACGAGGACATCAAGCAGATCATGCTGTCGGCGTACGCCACGACGTACAGCCGGGCGCTGCAGGAGACGCTCCACGCGATGGGGGGCGCCGTACTGGACGCCCATCCCGAGGTGGCAGAAGTCCGCTTCTCCGCGCCGAACAAGCACCACTTCCTCGTCGACCTCGCCCCGTTCGGGCTGGAGAACGACGGCGAGGTGTTCATCGCAGCAGATCGGCCCTACGGCCTGATCGAGGCGAGCGTCTCCCGGGACGACTCCTCCGCAGCAGGTCTTGCCTGGCAGGCGGTGCCGGGATTCGTCTGACCACCCAGCCCGTCAGTGACCGTACGTGCGGCCCCTGACACAGATTTGCCCAGCCCGACAGCGAGTGTGGGGCGAGAACAGCATGAACCCAGTGTCACGAGGAGAAGAGGCGACATGAGCACTGCCACCACGACGGCGAAGAAGCGCTCGAAACACCCAGTCGACGAGGTCCTGCCCCCGCAGAAGCTCGCGGTCTACGGCTTGCAGCACGTGATGGCGTTCTACGCCGGTGCTGTGATCGTCCCGATCCTGCTCGCCGGCGCGATCGGGCTCAACGAGGAGCAGTTGATCCACCTGATCAACGCGGACCTCTTCACCTGCGGCATCGCCTCGATCCTGCAATCCGTGGGCGTCTGGAAGATCGGTGTTCGGCTGCCCCTGCTGCAGGGCGTCACGTTCACGGCAGTGACGCCGATGATCATCATCGGCCTCGACAGGGGGTCGGGCACCGAGGGGCTCGTCTATATCTACGGCGCGGTCATCGTCGCGGGACTCTTCACTCTGCTGGTGGCTCCGTTCTTCTCCCAGCTGGTCAGGTTCTTTCCGCCAGTGGTGACCGGAACGGTCATCACCATCATCGGAATCACGTTGATCCCGGTGGCGGCCTTCGACGCCGGCGGTGGCCAGTTCGCCTTGTTCAACCCGGAGCTGGTGCCGGCGCACCTGAAGTTCGGCAGCTACACCAACCTCGCACTCGCGACCTTCACGATCCTGATGATCCTCGCCATCACGCGGTTCGCACGCGGGTTCCTGGCCACAGTGGCAGTGCTCGCGGGTCTCGTCATCGGAACGCTCGTCGCGGCTCTGGTGAGTGACGGATCAGGCGGGAAGGTTGCCAAGTTCACGTCGGTGTCGGGTGCGGACTGGGTCGGGTTCACCGGTCCGTTCCACTTCGGTGCGCCGAAGTTCGCGCTGGTCCCGATCCTGCTGATGATCGTGGTCATGTTGATCACCGCCGTGGAGACGATCGGCGACGTCTATGCCACCGGACAGATCGTGGAGAAGCCGATCGCGAAGAAGGACATCGCGGCGGCGCTGCGCGCAGACGGGCTCGCGACCTTCCTTGGTGGGGTGATGAACTCATTCCCCTACACCTGCTTCGCCGAGAATGTGGGGCTGGTGCGGCTGACCCGCGTGAAGAGTCGATGGGTGGTGGCCACGGCCGGAGGGATCATGATTGTGCTCGGCCTGCTGCCGAAGGCAGGTGCGATCGTCGCAAGCATCCCGCCCTCGGTGCTCGGTGGCGCCGCCCTGGTGATGTTCGGAACGGTGGCCGCGGTCGGGATCCAGACGCTGGGGCGGGTGGACTTCAACAACCATCGCAACGTCGTCGTTGTCGCGGTCAGCATTGCCATCGCGATGATTCCGGTCGGCCTGCCGCAGGTCGACGGCACCTCGGCCTTTCTCGTTCAGTTTCCCCCCAACGTCCAGGCGTTCCTGAACTCGGGCATCACGACGGGCAGCATTGCCGCGATCCTGCTGAACCTGCTGCTGAACTACTTCGGCGGTCGCCAGCATGACGGCTCCGCAGCCCGCGAGCGGTTGACGGTCCAGCAGCTCAACGCCATGGAGAAGGACAAGTTCGTGGCGACGGTGGCCCCGGCCTACCAGGGCGATGTCGGCATCGCCGAGGCCGTGGCCGGGCGACGTCCGTTCGCCGACGGCAATGCGGTGCGCGCCACCCTGCAGGACGAGCTGTTCGCGCTGCCAGCGGACCGCCAGTCAGAGCTGATGCGGGGCTACCCCTCATTGGCGGGCGAGGAACTGCTCGCAGGGGACCTGGATGACTACTCCGTCGTCGACCAGGCCTCCGCCGGCCTGACTTTCCTCAGTGAGGACGAGCAGGAGGCATTCACCGAGGTCACGCGTGCCTACCAGGAGAAGTTCGGGTTCCCGCTCATCATCGCCGCCCGCGAGCTCAGCTCGGAGCAGGTGCTCGAGCAGGCCTGGCAGCGGCTGGACAACTCAGCGACGCAGGAGCACGTCGCCGCGCTGCTGGAGATAGCGAAGATCGCCAACCACCGGCTCGAGGACGCCGTCGAGGGCACCACCCCGATGGGCTCGGTGCGAGCGGCGAGCATGGCGCGCCTGCACTGACCAGCGCAGGCGGAACGCGCCTCGCGCGCGTTCCGCCTCGCTGGCTCATGCTGTAGGTAGGCAATTCCATCACCGCACCGAAGGGCCACCGTGTCAGAGCTCTCAGACTTCAACCAGGCGCCCGTCGACACCCTGCGTCCCCGCCTGCTCTCTCTCACCGCGGTGGACGCATGGGCCGACGGGCTGCTCGCCGCCCGGCCGTACGGCGACCTGGACGCCGTCCTGGCGACCTCGGACACCCTCGTCGCCGGGCTCGACGAGGCCCAGATCGACTCCGCCCTCGCCGGCCATCCGCGCATCGGCGAGCGCGCGGAGGGGCTGGACGAGGAGTCGGCTGCACGGTCGGCCAAGGAACAGTCGGCGATGTCGCACGCGGAAGCCGACGTCCAGGAAGCCATCACCCGCGGCAACGCCGACTACGAGGAGACATTCGGTCGGATCTACCTGGTGGCCGCCGCCGGGCGCAGCGCGGACGAGCTGCTGAGCCTGCTGCGAGAGCGGCTCCGCAACGACGCGGCCACCGAACTCGAGGTGGTGCGCGGGGAGCTCGCCCGGATCTCCAGGATTCGCCTCACCAACGAACTACGTCCGGAGGACACATGAGCATCTCCACCCACGTCCTGGATGCCGTCGCGGGGGCTCCCGCAGAGGGCATGTCGCTGCGGCTCGAGCGAGCCGACGGTGCCCTCATCGGATCGGGGCAGACCAACGCCGACGGACGCTGTCCCGAGCTGACCGGGGGGCTCGAGCTCGAGGTGGGGATCTACCGGCTGCGCTTCGAGACCGGGGTCTGGTTCGCCGCCAAGGACACCGCCACGTTCTATCCCACGGTGGAGCTCTCCTTCGAGGTCACCGACCCGGAGGCTCACTATCACGTGCCACTGCTGCTGAGCCCGTTCGCCTACTCCACCTACCGAGGGAGCTGATCCTCGATGACCTCGCCCGAGCTGCTCGTCATCGAGGGCGGAACCGTGGTCACGATGGATGGCCCCATGGATGTCGGGGACGGTGGGACGGGAGCCGAGCATGCTCCGGGCCACGTGCTGGTGCGCGCTGGCCGCATCGAGAGCGTAGGACCCGGCCCGGCGCCGAGGCTCTCTGATGCCGATGGCGCGACTGCCCGGCGCGTCGACGCGAGCGGGTGCCTGGTCACGCCGGGGTTGGTCAACACCCACCACCACCTCTATCAGTGGGTGACCCGCGGGCTCGCGGTCGACGCGGGGCTGTTCGAGTGGCTGACGCGGCTCTACCCGGTCTGGAGTCGCATCGACGAGGACATCACCGGCGCCGCCGCCGCGGCCGCACTCGGGTGGCTGGCACGCACTGGCTGCACCACCACGATGGATCATCACTATGTCTTCCCGACGGGCGGTGGCGACCTGCTGGGGGCGGAGATCGAGGCTGCCCGGGCGGTCGGGCTGCGGTTCCTGCCCACCCGCGGCTCGATGGATCTCGGCCAATCCCGGGGCGGGCTGCCGCCCGACAACGTGGTGCAGGATCTCGACACCATTCTCAAGGAGACCGGGTCAGCGATCGCCACCCACCACGATCCCGGGCCAGACTCGATGCTCCGCATCGGCATCGCTCCCTGCTCGCCGTTCTCCGTGAGCGCAGAGCTGCTGGTGGAGTCGGCAGCGCTGGCCCGTGAGCTGGGGGTGCGCCTCCACACCCACCTGGCCGAGACCCAGGACGAAGAGGCCTACTGCCGCGAGCGGGTCTCGATGTCGCCGGTCGACTACCTCGCCTCATTGGGCTGGCTCGGTGACGATGTCTGGTTCGCGCACGGAATCCACTTCGACGATGCCGGCATTGCTGCACTCGCCTCGAGTGGCACCGGCGTGGCGCACTGCCCATCCTCCAACGCTCGGCTGGGAGCGGGGGTGTGTCGGCTGAGCGACCTGCGCCAGGCAGGAGTGCCCGTCGGTCTCGGCGTCGACGGTGCCGCCAGCAACGAGTCGTCCTCGCTGGTCGAGGAGGTCAGGCGCGCGCTGCTGTTCGCCCGTGCGCGTGGCGGTCCGGAGTCGCTCACGGTTCGCGACGCGCTGCATGCCGCCACCATCGGCGGTGCGCGCGTGCTGGGCTGGGACGACCAGATCGGATCGCTGGAGGCAGGCAAACAGGCGGACATTGCCGTATGGCGGATCGACACCCTGCCGCACGCCGACGTCGTCGACCCCGTTGCTGCCCTGGTACTCGGCAGCCCTTCGCCACTCGAGCTGTTGCTGGTCGCCGGACGAGCGGTGGTGGAGCAGGACCGGCTGGTCAGGGCCGATGAGGAGATCTTGCGCGTCAACGCCGTACGCCAGCACCAGCGGCTGATGACCCGCGCGGGCTTGATCGGCGGGTAGGCCGGCTTGACCGGGCCCGAAGACACGGAGTAACCTTTCGCGAAGTGAAAAAGTATTTCCACATTATGGAAGTGAGCACATGCAAGACCATGGCCTGCGCTATCTCGCGAACTGTTCGATGCTGTTCACCGAACGGCCGCTGCTCCAACGCCCGCAGGCGGCCAAGGACGCCGGCTTCGATGCGGTCGAGTTCTGGTGGCCCTGGCCGGATCAGGCGGACCCGGGCGATGCCGAGGTCGCCGGCTTCGTCACGGCGGTGAGTGACGCGGGCGTTCAGCTGGTCGGGCTGAACTTCTTCGCCGGGGACCTGGCCGGAGCGGACTGCGGAGTCCTCTCCATCCCGGACCGCGCTGCGCAGTTCCGCGCGAACATCGACGTCGCGGTCGGCATCGGGGAAGAGCTCGGGGTCTCGGCGTTCAACGCGCTCTACGGCAATCGCGTCGAGGACGTCACGCCCGAGGAGCAGGACCTGATCGGCCACGAGATGCTCGGACGGGCCGCAGACGCGGCGAACGCGATCGGGGCCACCGTGCTGGTGGAGTCGGTCAGCGGACCGAAGCCCTACCCGCTCCGCACGGCCGCCGACGCCGCGGCCGTCGTACTGGCCGTGCGCGAGGAAGGGCACGCCAACGTCGGGTTCCTCTGCGACTTGTTCCACCTCGCCAACAACGGCGACGACGTCGCCGCAGCGATCGCCACCTATGCCGACATCACTGCGCACGTGCAGATCGCCGACTGCCCGGGCCGTGGTGAACCCGGCAGTGGTGAGCTCGACCTCGAGAACCTGCTCGGAGACCTCGCTTCCCGTGGGTACGACGGCTGGGTGGGGCTCGAGTACAAGCCGACCTCCACAACCGACGCCGGGCTTGCCTGGCTACCCCGAGCCCGTCGTTCCGCGAACCAACCCGCGTGAGCGAACAACCCTGAACGAGCACCCCGAACAAACAGCACTAGGAGCACACAGATGACCACCATCGCCTTCATCGGCCTCGGCGTCATGGGACAACCCATGTCGGTCCACCTGCAGAACGCTGGCTACGACGTCTGCGGAGTGAACCTCTCGCCCGAGCGCACCAAGCCACTGGTCGAGGCCGGCGGACGTGCCGCGACCTCGATCGCCGAAGCGGTCAAGGGCGCCGACGTCGTGGCCGTGATGGTGCCGGACTCGCCGGATGTCGAGCAGGTCCTCGCCGGCGAGGGTGGCGTCTTCGACAACGCTCCGGACGGGGCGCTGATCATCGACTTCTCCAGCATTAGGCCCGATGTGGCTGCGTCCCTGGCGGAGCGGGCGCGCGAGAAGGGTTTCCGGATGCTGGATGCCCCGGTCTCGGGGGGTGAGGCAGGCGCCGTCGGGGCGGCCTTGTCCATCATGGTCGGCGGCGAGGCAGCGGACTTCGCCGAGGCCGCGCCGATCTTCGACGCGGTCGGCAAGACGATCGTGCACGTCGGACCGTGGGGCTCCGGACAGACCGTGAAGGCGGCCAACCAGCTGATCGTCGCCGTCAACATCGAGGTGCTCGCCGAGGCGCTGGTCTTCCTGGAGGCCTACGGGGTCGACACGGAGGCTGCTCTGGAGGTGCTCGGCGGCGGACTGGCCGGCTCCAAGGTGCTGGAGCAGAAGAAGCCGAACATGCTCGGACGGACGTTCGACCCGGGCTTCCGGATCGACCTTCACCACAAGGACATGGGCATCGTCACCTCGGCGGCTCGGGAAGCCGGCGTCGTGCTTCCGCTCGGTGCTGTCGCGGCCCAGCTGATGGCCTCCGCCCGCGCCAACGGCGACGGCGGGCTCGACCACTCGGCGCTGTTGCGCGGCGTGGAGCGGCTCTCCGGCCGCACCACCAGCTGACTTTGACCAGACGACACGAGCAGGAGAAACCCAGATGGCACGCATGACAGCCGCCGAGGCGGCAGTGGAGATCTTGAAGAAGGAAGGTGTCAGCCACGTCTTCGGTCTGCCGGGAGCGGCGATCAACCCGTTCTACAAGGCGATGGAGACCCTGGGCGGACTGCACCACACTCTGGCCCGCCACGTCGAGGGCGCCTCGCACATGGCCGAGGGCTACACCCGGGCGCGCGCAGGAAACATCGGCGTGTGCGTCGGCACCAGCGGCCCGGCCGGGACAGACATGGTCACCGGCCTGTACTCCGCCAGCGCTGACTCGATCCCCATCCTCTGCATCACCGGGCAGGCCCCGGTGGCCAAGCTGCACAAGGAGGACTTCCAGGCAGTCGACATCGCCGCTATCGCAGGTTCGCTGACCAAGATGGCGGTCACGGTCCTGGAGCCGGCCCAGGTGCCGGGAACCTTTCAGAAGGCGTTCCACCTGATGCGCTCGGGCAGGCCCGGGCCGGTGCTGATCGACCTGCCCATCGACGTCCAGATGGCCGAGATCGAGTTCGATGTCGAGACCTACGCGCCGCTGCCGGCGTACAAGCCCGCCGCCACGCGCGCCCAGGTCGAGAAGGCGTTCGACATGCTGGTCGCGGCAGAGCGCCCGCTGCTGGTCTCGGGCGGCGGCGTGGTGAACGCCGACGCTGCCGACCTGTTGGTGGAGTTCGCCGAGCTGACCGGGGTTCCGGTGGTCCCCACCCTGATGGGCTGGGGCACGATTCCAGACGACCACCCGCTCTACGCGGGCATGGTCGGACTGCAGACCTCGCACCGCTACGGCAATGCGACCATGCTCGCCTCTGACTTCGTGCTCGGCATCGGCAACCGGTGGGCCAACCGGCACACCGGGGGAGTCGAGACCTACACGCGGGGCCGCAAGTTCGTGCACGTCGACATCGAGCCGACGCAGATCGGCCGGGTGTTCGCACCCGACTTCGGGATCGTCTCCGACGCGCGGGCGGCACTCGAGCTCTTCGTCGCGGTCGCACGCGAGCGCGAGGCCGCCGGCACCCTGCCGGACCGTAGCGCCTGGGCGCAAGAGTGCCAGCAGCGCAAGCGGACGATGTGGCGCAAGACCAGCTTCGACAACGCGCCCATCAAGCCACAGCGCGTCTACCAGGAGATGAACCGCGCCTTCGGCAAGGAGGCCCGCTACGTCAGCACCATCGGCCTCTCGCAGATCCAAGCCGCCCAACTGCTGCACGTCTTCGAGCCGCGGCACTGGATCAACGCCGGCCAGGCAGGGCCACTGGGGTGGACGGTGCCCGCCGCGCTCGGCGTGGCCACGGCCGACCCGGAAGGAACGGTGGTCGCGCTGTCGGGCGACTACGACTTCCAGTTCATGGTCGAGGAGCTCGCTGTCGGGGCGCAGTTCAACATCCCCTACATCCACGTGCTCGTGAACAACGCCTATCTCGGGCTGATCCGCCAGTCACAGCGCGGTTTCAAGATGGACTACTGCGTGCAGCTGTCCTTCGACAACATCAACGCGCCCGAGGTCAACGGCTACGGCGTGGACCACGTCAAGGTTGTCGAGGGGCTGGGCTGCAAGGCGATCAGGGTCTTCGAACCCGAGGACATCCTGCCTGCGCTGGAGCAGGCCAAGAAGATGCTGGTCGAGCACCGCGTGCCGGTCGTGGTCGAGGTGATCCTGGAGCGGGTCACGAACGTCTCGATGGGCCTGGAGATCGACAACATCACCGAGTTCGAGGAGCTCGCGGAGTCCGGCGTGGATGCCCCGACAGCCCTCTACGCCAACCTCGACTGACACAGTCGTCCTGATGCCTCGCGTCCTCCTGGCCCCCGACAAGTTCAAGGGCACGCTCACGGCCGCCGCGGTTGCCGAGCACCTGGTTGCCGGCATCCGCTCGGTCCGACCGGAGGTCGAGATTGTTGTCGTCCCCGTCTCCGACGGCGGTGACGGCTTGCTCGAGGCGCTGGGTCGAGCCGGGTTCACGCAGGTACCGGTCCGGGCGTCGGGACCCACTGGCGTGGCTGGCGACACGTCGTACGTACGGCGGGGCAATGAGGCAGTGATCGAGATGGCCGAGGTGTGTGGCCTCGGTCGCCTTCCCGGCGGAGAGCTCGCCCCGGCGACTGCCAGCAGCGGTGGTGTCGGTGAGGTGGTCACCGAGGCGCTCGACGCAGGCTGCACCGAGATCCTGATCGGTGTCGGTGGGAGTGCCTCCACCGACGGGGGAGCGGGCATGGTGCGGGCGCTCGGGGCGCGCGTGCTGGACGCGGCCGGCGACGAGCTCGATGAGGGTGGTGAGGCCCTCGGCAGAGTTGCGCGGCTGGACCTCACCGGACTCGACCCGCGGCTGGCGGGGGCGACCATCTCGCTCGCGTGCGACGTCGACAACCCGCTCACCGGTCCGACTGGTGCGGCCGCGGTCTACGGACCGCAGAAGGGAGCCGGGCCGGACCTGGTCGCCACCCTCGACCGGGCGCTGACGGTGTGGGCGGACGTCGTCGCCGCCACTACGGGTCGTGACCTGCGCGAGACGCCGGGAGCCGGGGCCGCAGGAGGGATCGGGTTCGGGGCCGTGGCCGTGCTGGGTGCGGAACTGCGTCCCGGAGCCGCCCTGGTCCAGCAGCTGACCGGTCTCGAGGAGACGCTGGTCGGTGTCGACCTGGTGATCACCGGGGAGGGCTCCCTGGACGAGCAGACCTTGAGCGGCAAGGCGCCCGCCGGGGTGGCAGATGCGGCGAGGCGTGCGGGAGTGCCGGTGGTCGCGGTCGCCGGCCAGTGCCTGCTCGACCACGATGCCCTGGCCGGTGCCGGGTTCCGCGCGGCGTACGCGTTGGTCGACGAGGCGAGCACTCCCGAGGAGTCCTTCGACGCACCCGGGCCACTGCTGGAACGGCTCGGGGCCCGGATCGCGACGCGGGAGCTGAAGCGATGAGTCCGTCGCCGTCGACGATGATCGAGGACATGAGGACCACCATGGACCTGACGGTCCGGGCCCGACGCGCGGTCGTCGACGGGACCGAGATGGCCTGCACGGTCGGCGTGGCGGACGGCCGGATCGTCTCGGTGTCGCCGTACGACGCCCGCATCGACTCAGCCGAGACCGTCGAGCTGGCCGACGACGAGGTGCTGCTGCCGGGGATGGTCGACACCCACGTCCACGTCAACGAGCCCGGCCGCACCGAGTGGGAGGGATTCGCGTCCGCCACGCGGGCCGCTGCGGCCGGAGGCGTCACCACGATCATCGACATGCCGCTGAACTCGGTACCGCCGACGACCACTCTGGACGCCCTCCGAGTCAAGCAGTCCGTGGCGCGCGACCAGATCGCGGTCGACGTCGGCTTCTGGGGCGGTGCCGTGCCGGGGAACCTGGCCGAGTTGGCCGCACTGCACGAAGCCGGGGTGTTCGGCTTCAAGAGCTTCCTGATCCACTCCGGGGTCGACGAGTTTCCGCACCTCGCCGAGGAGGAGTTCGCCGACGCCATGGACGAGGTCGCGCGGCTGGGGGCGCTGATGCTGGTGCACGCCGAGGACGGGCGTCTCATCGAGGACCGGCTGGCGGCTGGCCCGTCGTACGCCGGATTCCTGGCCTCCCGACCTCCGGCGGCCGAGTCCGCTGCGATCGACCAGGTGATCGCGCAGGCCAGCCGCACGGGGGCGAGGACGCACCTGCTCCACCTGAGCAGCGCCCAGGCCCTTCCCGCCCTGCGGACCGCGCGGGCGGCCGGGGTCGACCTGACGATCGAGACCTGCCCGCACTACCTCGTGTTCAGCGCCGAGGAGGTGGGGGACGGGGCGACGGAGTTCAAGTGCTGCCCGCCCATCCGGGAAGCCGGCAACAGGGAAGCGCTCTGGTCAGGGCTGGCCGCCGGCGACATCGACCTCGTGGTCTCCGACCACTCGCCCAGCACGACCGAGCTCAAGTGGGCGCCCGGCGGCGTGGCAGGTGGCGACTTCGGTCTGGCGTGGGGTGGGATCGCCTCGATCCAGGTGTCGCTGCCCGCGGTGTGGACCGCCGCGCGCGCCCACGGGCTCGGCCTCCCGGACGTCGTGCGGTGGATGGCGCGCGCGCCTGCCGACCGGGTGGGGCTGGCCCACAAGGGACGCATCGCGCCCGGCGCCGACGCTGATCTGACGGTCCTGGCGCCTGATGAGGAGTTCGTCGTGGACGTCGACACGCTCGCGCACAAGAACCCGGTCACGGCGTACGCAGGTAGGCGACTGGCGGGCGTGGTACGACGAACGTGGCTCCGCGGCACACCCGTCGAACCGGACGGGCCACCGCACGGCAGGTTCCTGGAGAGAGGACGACGATGAGCAACTACTACGCACCAGAGGGTGGCCTCCCGCCCCAGACTCGGCTCACCACCGATCGCTCGCGCTTCAACGAGGCCTACGTGGTGCTGCCACGGGGCTCGCTGACCGACATCGTCACCAGCTGGCTGCCGTTCTGGACGGAGACCCGGCTCTGGGTGCTGGCGCGTCCTCTCTCGGGCTTCGCCGAGACCTTCAGCCAGTACCTGATGGAGGTGTCCGCAGGCGGCGGCAGCGACAGACCGGAGACTGACCCCGACGCCGAGGCGGTGATCTTCGTGCTCGAGGGCGCCCTGCGGCTGACCGTCGACGGCGATGGGCACGTGCTCTACCCGGGTGGCTACGCGTATCTCCCCCCGGGGTGTGCGTGGACTGCCCAACAGACCGGGTCCGGTGCTGCGAGGTTCCACTGGCTTCGCAAGACCTACCAGCGGGTCGAGGGGATCGAGGTGCCCGAGGCGTTCGTGACGAACGAGCGCGACGTCGAGCCGGTCGAGATGCCGGGGACCGACGGCGCCTGGACCACCACTCGATTCGTGGACATGGCCGACCTGCGGCACGACATGCACGTCAACATCGTCAACTTCGAGCCTGGTGGGTCCATCCCGTTCCCCGAGACGCACGTGATGGAGCACGGCATCTACATCCTCGAGGGCAAGGCGATGTACCTCCTCAACGAGGACTGGGTCGAGGTCGAGGCGGGCGACTTCTTGTGGCTGCGGGCCTTCTGCCCCCAGGCCTGCTACGCGGGAGGTCCTGCGAAGTTCCGCTACCTGCTCTACAAGGACGTCAACCGCCACATGCCGCTCCATGGCGGGCTGTGACGGCTTAAGAAGTCGGACACGATTTCCCGGATAGTGGAAAAAGATTTCCGAAAAGGTCTTCCGTATCGGTGATCCCGCTGCCTAAGATCGAGCCAGGACGACAATCAGTGACGTGGGTCAACGACGGGAGGGCGACGACGGATGAGCACACCTGAGGTGCAGGTCAACGGGCGGAGTCAGAGCCTGCGCGTGACCCCGCACGTGTCGGCTCTCGACTGGCTCCGGAGCCAGGGCCTGACCGGCGCCAAGGAGGGCTGCGCGGAGGGGGAGTGCGGCGCCTGCGCCGTCATGCTCGCGCGTCCGTCCACGACCGGGGACGGCACCACCGAGTGGGTCTCGATCAATGCCTGCCTGATCCCCGCGGCTGGTCTGGCGGGCCAGGAGGTCGTCACCGCAGAAGGGCTGGGCACCACCACGTCGTTGCACCCGGTGCAGCACGAGATGGCAACGCGGGGCGGCTCGCAGTGCGGCTACTGCACGCCAGGCTTCATCTGCAGCATGGCGGCGGAGTTCTACCGCGCCGGGCGAGGCCAGGAGCGCCATCCAGCCGGTACGTCGATCGAGGGGCGGGCCGCCGTACCCGATGCCAGCCGGCCGAGTGCCGACTCGGACGCGGAGCATGGGGCCAACGGTTTCGACCTGCACGCGCTGAGCGGCAACCTCTGCCGCTGCACCGGCTACCGCCCGATCAAGGACGCTGCTTTCGCGCTCGGCGAGCCGGCTGCCGGTGACCTGTTCGCGGCCCGGCGTGACCAGCCACCGCCGGTCCCCAGCCCGACCAGGACGACCGCCGGGACCTCCGAGTTCGTGCGGCCCGTGGACCTTGCCGCTGCCCTACGGCTGCTGAGCGAGCGCCCCGACGCACTGGTGGTGGCCGGGTCGACGGACTGGGGCGTGGAGGTCAACATCCGCGGCGTGCGGGCGCCGCTCGTCGTGGCGATCGACCAGCTCCCCGAGCTGCGCGGGCTGAGCATCTCCGACGACGAGATCAGGCTCGGCGCCGCGCTGACGTTGACCGAGATCGAGCGGCAGGTCGGAGGCGAGATCCCCCTGCTGGCTGAGATGCTCCCGCAGTTCGCCTCACGACTGATCCGCAACGGCGCCACGCTCGGGGGAAACCTCGGCACCGGCTCGCCGATCGGGGACGCGCCACCGGCGCTGCTCGCGCTGGACGCAGAGCTGGTGCTCGCCTCGACTGCGGGAGAACGCGTCGTCGGGCTCGCCGACTACTACACCGGCTACCGGGAGAGCGTTCGAGCCGCCGACGAGCTGATCAAGGAGATCCGGATCCCGCTTCCGCTGGCCGGGTTGACCGCGTTCCACAAGATCGCGAAGCGCCGGTTCGACGACATCTCGAGTGTGGCGGTGGCGTTCGCTCTCGACGTGTCCGACGGCGTCGTACGCCGTGCCCGGATCGGGCTGGGTGGCGTGGCAGCGACGCCCGTCCGCGCATGGGAGACCGAGGCCGCCCTGGTCAACCAGCCCTGGTCCGCTGACGTCGTCCGGGAGGCGGCGAGCGCGATGAGTGCGCAGGGCACGCCTATCGACGACCACCGCGCCAGCGCGTCCTACCGCGCCGCGATGCTCGGTCAGGCACTGCTCAAGCTGCACGCCCAGCACCCCAGCCCGCAGAGTCCTTCCAATGAGGGAGTTCCGGCATGAGCCATCTTTCGCAGCGCCCCGACGTCGGCGAGGTGGGCAAGGCGATCGAGCACGAGTCCGCTGCCCTCCACGTCACCGGGCAGGCGCTCTACACCGACGACCTGATCATGCGCACCAAGGACGTCCTGCACGCCTGGCCGGTGCAGGCGCCCCACGCCAAGGCACGGATCACCAGGATGGACGTCGAGCCGGCGTACGCCGTCCCCGGAGTCGTGCGCGTCCTCACCGCGGCCGACGTGCCCGGGGTCAACGACGCCGGGGTGAAGCACGACGAGCCGCTCTTCCCCGACCAGGTTTGCTTCTTCGGCCACGCCGTGTGCTGGGTCCTCGGGGAGACGCTCGAGGCTGCCCGGCTGGGTGCAGTCGCTGTCGAGGTGGACTACGAGCCCCTGCCGGCGCTGATCAACGTCAAGGAGGCGATCGCCGCCCACGAGTTCCAGGGTGCTCAGCCAACCGTCGAGCGCGGTGACCTTGCGGCCGGACTCGACGCGGCGGCCCACGTGTTCAGCGGGGACCTCGAGTTCGCGGGCCAGGAGCACTTCTACCTCGAGACCATGTGCGCTCTGGCGCATGTCGACGAGGGCGGCCAGGTGTTCGTGCAGAGCAGCACCCAGCACCCGTCGGAGACCCAGGAGATCGTGGCCCACGTCCTCGGGCTGCGCAGCCACGAGGTGACCGTGCAGTGCCTGCGGATGGGCGGGGGCTTCGGTGGCAAGGAGATGCAGCCCCACGGCTTCGCAGCGATCGCCGCACTCGGCAGCATCCTGACCGGCCGGCCCGTCCGGCTGCGGCTCAACCGCACCCAGGACCTGACGATGACCGGCAAGCGACACGGCTTCCACGCGCGGTGGCGCGTCGGCTTCGATGACGAAGGTCACCTCACGGCCCTGGAGGCGACGCTGACGGCAGACGGTGGCTGGAGCCTTGACCTGTCCGAGCCGGTGCTGGCCCGAGCCTTGTGCCACATCGACAACACCTACTGGATCCCGAACATCCGGGTGAACGGCCGGGTCGCGAAGACGAACAAGACCTCGCAGACCGCCTTCCGCGGCTTCGGTGGACCGCAGGGGATGATCGTGATCGAGGACATCCTCGGGCGCTGTGCCCCCTTGCTCGGCATCGAACCGGCCGAGCTGCGGCGTCGCAACTTCTACAGCCAGCACGGGGAGGTGCAGACCACGCCGTACGGTCAGCCGGTGCGGCACCCGGAGCGGATCTGGGCCGTCTGGGAGCAGGTGCGTGAGTCCGCCGAGATGGAACGGCGGAGTGAGGAGATCGCGCAGTTCAACGCCGCGAGTGAGCACACCAAGCGCGCGCTGGCGATGACGGCCGTCAAGTTCGGGATCTCGTTCAACCTGACGGCCTTCAACCAGGCCGGCGCGCTCGTGCACGTCTACAAGGACGGCTCGGTGCTGATCAACCACGGCGGCACCGAGATGGGTCAGGGGCTGCACACGAAGATGCTGCAGGTCGCGGCGACCACACTCGGCGTACCCCTCGACAAGGTCCGGCTCGCGCCGACGAGGACCGACAAGGTGCCCAACACCTCGGCAACCGCAGCGTCGTCCGGAGCTGACCTC
This sequence comes from uncultured Actinomycetota bacterium, assembly GCA_963742815.1. GTDB lineage: Bacteria > Actinomycetota > Actinomycetes > Propionibacteriales > Nocardioidaceae > Marmoricola. The sequence continues at coordinate 1,019,161 of CAVUNJ010000011.1, read as the reverse complement.
AACGGTGGTGCCATCAAGAACGCGTGCGGGCAGATCCGTGGCCGGCTCGAGCAAGTGGCGGCGGGTGGACTGGGGGTCCCTGCTGCCGACGTCCGCTTCGTGAACGGCGCGGCGGTGGGGCTGGGCAAGTCCGCGCCGGGGCTCTCCTGGGAGCAGGTCGTCCACACGGCGTACTTCCAGCGGGTGCCACTGTTCGCGGCCGGCTACTACCGAACCGAGGGTTTGCACTGGGACTCATCGGTCATGCACGGCTCGCCGTTCAAGTACTTCGCCTACGGCGCCGCCGCCAGCGAGGTCGAGGTGGACGGCTTCACCGGGGCATACACCCTGCGCCGGGTCGACATCGTGCACGACGTCGGCGACAGCCTCTCGCCGCTGATCGACCTCGGTCAGATCGAGGGCGGCTTCGTCCAGGGCGCCGGCTGGTTGACCCTCGAGGACCTGCGCTGGGACGAGAGTGATGGGCCGTCCCGAGGCCGGCTCGCCACCCAGGCCGCCAGCACCTACAAGCTGCCCAGCTTCTCCGAGATGCCCACCGACTTCCGGGTCACGCTGCTCGACCGGGCCCACGAGGAAGGGGCGGTCTACGGCTCCAAGGCCGTGGGTGAGCCGCCGCTGATGCTGGCCTTCTCGGTGCGCGAGGCACTACGCCAGGCGGCTGCGGCGTTCGGTCCGGAAGGCACCAGCGTCGACCTGGACTCACCAGCCACCCCCGAGGCGGTGTGGTGGGCGCTGAGCGAGGCTCGTCGCGGTCACGACGAGGGCCATCTGGTCGAGGGATTCCCGGGCGCACAGCCGGACCAGCCAGATCCAGACGCCCCGGTCCGGCGGCCCGAGTCCGAGGTCGCCGGCCTGTCCACACCGTTGCTCACGGACGTCTAGAGGATCGGGCATGGACTGGGTCGCGGCTGTCGAGCGTCTGCGTTCCCGCGGTGAGGCGGGAGTGCTGGTGACGGTTGCCGAGGTGCGCGGGCACTCGCCGCGGGAGGCGGGCGCCAAGATGGTCGTGGCTGCCCACGACACGTGGGGCTCAGTCGGTGGCGGCAACCTCGAGGCCACCGCGGTCGAGCGGGCTCGCGAGCTGCTCGCTGATCCGGCCGCCGAGCCGACGATGTTCACCTCCAACCTGTCCGACAAGGCACCGGTGGGTCACGGCGTCCAGTGCTGTGGGGGAGAGGTGACCCTCCTTCTCGAACCACTGGCGGTGTTGCCCTCGGTAGCGATCTTCGGTGTCGGGCATGTCGGTCTCGAGCTGGCCCGGATCCTGGCCCGGCACAACCTTGCGCTGCACCTGGTCGACTCCCGGCCCGACCAGCTGTCTGAGAAGTTCCTCGGCGTGCTCGATGACGCAGTCGCCCGGGTCCACACGCACCACGTCCCGGTGCTGCCCGAGCTGGTGCTTGCCGAGCTCCCCGTCGGCACGCACGTGCTGGTGATGACACATGACCATGCCGAAGATGCCGCACTCATCGATGCGGCGCTCCGCACGAGTCACCTCGGCTCCATCGGTCTGATCGGGTCCTCAGCGAAGTGGAGCCGGTTCCGCGCGAAGCTCGCCGACGAGGGCCATGACGAGCAGGCGATTGCCCGGATCACCACGCCCATCGGGATCGCTGACCTGACCGGCAAGGAGCCGGCCACGATCGCGGTCAGCGTGGCCGCGTCCTTACTGCAGGAGTTCGAGCGTGCGGCTCAGAGTCGTGCCTCGACGATGTCGTTGCCAGAGCGCGATCCCGCCCCTGGCCGCGAGCGATGACGCTCTTCCGGGGCACGTTCCTGGACACCCCCGACAACCCCTTCGCGGGTGGGGTCCTGCGCGCCGAGGTCGACGGCGCCGTACTCGTGCAGGACGGTGTAATCCTCGAGCGGGGCAGCTACGCGGCGCTCCGCCGTACCCATCCAGACGAGGCACTGGTAGACCTGACGGACGGCCTGGTCCTCCCCGGGTTCGTCGACGCGCATGTGCACTTCCCACAGGTCCGGATGATCGGTGCCTTGGGGATGCCGCTGCTGGACTGGCTCGAGCACCACGCACTGCCCGAGGAGGCCCTGCTGGCCGACCCCGACTACGCGAGTGGGGTCGCCGGCGAGTTCCTCGACGGCATGGCGGCGGTGGGCACCACCACGGCTCTGGTCTTCGGCGCGCACTTCGCACCGGCTGTGGACGTCCTCTTCAAGCAGGCTGCGCAACGGGGACTGCGGATCACCAGCGGCCTCGTGGTCAGTGACCGGCTCCTGCGGCCAGATCTCCTCACCTCACCCCAGGAGGGGTACGACGAGGGGCGGGCGCTCGCGGAACGCTGGCACGGTCAAGGACGCAGCCGGTACGCCGTGATCCCGCGCTTCTCGCTCTCGTGCACCGAGGAGATGCTCGCTGCCTGCGCGGCACTCGAGGCAGACGTGCCTGGTTCGCTGTTCACGACTCACATCAACGAGAACCTCGCGGAGGTGGCTGCCGTCTGCGACCTGTTCGAGGACTGCGACGACTACCTCACGAGCTACTCCCGGCACGGCCTGGTCGGCGATCGCAGCGTCTTCGCACACAACGTCCATGCGACCCACGGCGAGCTCGAGCTCCTTGCCGAGCACGGTGCCAGCGTCGCGCACTGTCCTACCAGCAACTCCGCGCTGGGCAGCGGTCTGTTCCCGCTTCGCGAGCACGTGGAGCACGGCGTGCCGGTTGCCCTTGGATCCGACGTCGGCGCAGGGACTGGGTTCTCGCTGTTCAAGGAGGGACTGCAGGCGTACTTCATCCAGCAACTCCTTGGAGACCGAGGCCTGCGACTCACCTCAGCGCACCTGCTCCATCTGGCGACCGCGGCCGGGGCTGCGGCGCTCGGTCTGTCCGAGGAGGTCGGGATGTTCTCGGTGGGCAAGCAGTTCGATGCGCTCTGGCTGCGGCCGGAGCCCGGCACGACGTTGGCGGTCGGACTGCGTCACGCAGAGGGACCCGAGGAGGCCCTCGCGAGGACCTTCGCTCTCGGCACGAGCGCCGACATCGAGGCGGTCTACGTCGGCGGCGAACCACTCGCGTCCCCTCTCGTGGCGCCGGTTCGACGGCAGGCAGTATGACCGGAACACGTGGATCAAGTTGTCGTGCCAGGCGGCAGTGAGGAGTTAGACTTCCGTCATGCGGAACGAACTTCCCAATATCGTCGGTTGGCGCCTAAGCCATCACACGCCTCACGAAGGAGCGCGATGACCACGGAGGTCAGCGACGACCCCGTTGCTCGAAACTCCGGCGGCGTCCAGTCACTCGACCGGGCTTTCGCGATCCTGGAGGCGATGGCCGATGCCGGCGGCGTCATCGGCCTCTCCCAGCTCGCCGAGAGGGCCGATCTGCCGTTGGCCACCATCCACCGACTGGTCCGCACCCTCGTCAACCTGGGTTACGTCCGGCAGGAGGACTCGCGCCAGTACTCCCTCGGCCCGCAGTTGATGCGGCTCTCCGACACCGCCTCGAAACGAGTCGGTGTCTGGACCCGTCCAGCGATGAGCGCGGCGGTGGCCGAGCTCGGAGAGTCCGTGAACCTGGCCATCCTCGATGCCGACGAGATCGTGTACGTGGCCCAGGTCCAGCCGTCCGCCAACTTCATGCGGATGTTCACCGAGGTCGGGTTTCGTACGCCGCCGCACGCAACCGCCGTCGGCAAGGCCATCCTGGCCGACTACCCGGACGACGAGGTGGTCGCCCTGCTGGGGCGCACCGGGATGCAGCGGCACACCGACCACACCTTGGTGACGCCAGAGGCGTTCCTGGCCGAGCTGGCCGAGGTACGCCGTCTCGGTTACGCGGTCGATGAGGGCGAGCAGGAGATCGGCGTCCGCTGCGTCGGCGTCGCCGTGCCGGGCGCTCCCCAGCCCATGGCGCTGTCCATGTCCGGGCCGTTGGCCAGGGTGAGCGACGAGGTCGTCGAGCGTGCTCACCAGGTGCTGCGCGAAGCAGCAGCCGAGATCCGCGCGGTGCTGAGCAAGACCGGTTCCGACGTCTGACTCGGCCGCGAGCACCAGGGCGCCGCCGTACGCTCCCTCGGTACTCTCCACGGGTGAACAAGCGCGCGCTCGTACGCCGTCCGGGTCCCCGCCTGGCCGAGGGGCTGGTCACACACATCGAGCGTTCAAGCATCGACCTCGGCCTGGCCCGTCGTCAGTGGGACGCGTACGTCGCTGCACTGCACGACGAGGGCTGGGAGACGATCGAGGTCCCATCGGCCGATGACTGTCCTGACGCGGTCTTCGTCGAGGACACGGTGGTCGTGTACGGCGACCTGGCGGTCATCACGCGGCCCGGCGCCGACGAACGCAAGCCCGAGACCGCCGCGGTCGAGGAAGTGCTTGCTGGGCTCGACTATCGGATCGCGCGCATCGAGGATCCCGGGACTCTCGACGGCGGCGACGTGCTCAAGCACGACGGCACCGTGTGGGTCGGTCTGGGTGGACGCACGAACCGTTCTGGCGTCGACCAGCTCGCTGCAACACTGGAGCCGCTGGGGGCTCGGGTGGTGGGAGTGCCGCTCACCAAGGTGCTGCACCTGAAGTCAGCTGTCACCGCTCTGCCAGACGGCACCGTTGTCGGCTACCCGCCACTGGTCGACGACCCGGCCGTTTGGGAGAGCTTTCTTGACGTCCCGGAGGAGCCGGGCTCCCATGTGGTGCTGCTCGACGAACAGACGGTGCTGATGTCCACGAGTGCCCCACGCACAGCAGAGCAGTTCGCCGCCCGCGGGCTGCGGGTCGTCGCGGTCGACCTGACCGAGTACGAGAAGCTCGAGGGCTGTGTCACATGCTTGTCGGTGCGGTTGCGGGGCTGACCGTTCTCCTCAGCTGGTTCGCATTTGCGCCACTGAGGACGGCGCGCGGCCTCCAGCCTGGACCGAGATCTCGGACCACCGCACCCCCACCCTCGCGCGCGCTCCGAAGGCCCACCACGTGAAGGCGGGTGGGCCGACAGGAAGCGGAAGCTTGCCACGACAACCCAGATCACGCCCGCGGAAACTGCGCGAAAGACCTGACCCAGGGCCATGATGGTGGTGAGCCTGGTCTTTCCGGACACTTCTCTGGCAGGCCACGTCGAAGGAGGCATCCCATGACCGGGTTCTTGATCGCCGTCGGTCTTTTCGTTGCGGTGGTAGTCGTGATGGGCATCCGGTCCGACAGGCGACGGCGAGGGATGGGCGCCGAGTCCGGCAGAGCCAAGTCCGGGCGCACCCGGCTCGACAACCAAACCCAGGCCGACAAGTGGGGTGGTCCGGGCTAGTAACCCGAGGAGTTCGCCCCCAAGGTCCGATGCCACGGCACTCCAGAGGGACGGAAGCGCGCACACAACCAAGTTCGAGCGTCCTGACGCGACAGAGGCCGCAACGCCGTCCTCATGAAGAGACTTCAGTCTGCGTTCGAAGCGGTGGTAAGACCACGTCCCGACTTGTTCCAGGACCGGCGTCGAGCGCGCGCTCAGCTTCGCGTGACGATCGTCCCGCCCTCGTCGCTGGAGTCACGGCAGACGCGCCGAAAATGCGTATCGCCACCAACGAGCACGGAGTCATCGAACACCTGGATGGTGAGGTCAATGGTGTATCCGCGATATGAGCGTCGCAGTGAGGTGTACGGGTAGTTCTCCGCAAGCTCAAGCTCCCCGCTGCCTTGCCACCCCCGATTCTTCAGCCCCGCAACGATCGCGTCGGCGACCTTGGTGCCGTCGGGTGTGACCGTCTGCCAATCGCGGGACCTTGCAGTTCCAGTGAGACGCCATTCGCGATAGAGCTGAGGCTCAAAGACCTCTCCGCCGTCCGAGGGACAGCGCGTGACGTGCGCCGGCTCTTCGGCTCGCGAGTTCGGCGGTGATGGGATCGCGTTCAGGTCGTGCCGCGCGGGCTCGAACCTACGGACAATCTCCGCCAGGCCGACTTCGTCTATCACCGTTCCCAACGGATGGACGACCGGCCGCGCGATCGTGAAGGCCGCAGCGGCGAACACTCCGACTGCGATCACGATGGCGATGGCGAACACCAAGGCACCTGGCCCAAGCACGCGAGTCGGCACGTTGAATCGCATCAAAGCCAGCTCGCCATGCGGAGCACTCTAGGTGGGCTTCGGTTCACCGTGCCTCCCTGCACAAGATCTTCACGAGGCCCGTGCATGAACTGCACGCCGCGGCTCTCCGGGGATGCGGGCATCTCGGAGCGTGCCCTTGACGCGGTGGCAAAGACGCACTCTGCGCGATCAGTTGGGATGCGCGGATCGCGCCGATTCCGACGGTCCCGGGGATATGGAAGGGCGTGCCCACCTGGCCCTACTGGCTGACTTCAACGCCTGCCTGAAGCACGCGAGTTTCTCCCCGCCAATCGCCGAGATCCTCGACGTCGACTGCACTTCAGCCTGGTTGACGACCCAGCGAAAGACTGGCCGCGCCCCGCCGGGCTATTTGGGTACTTGCATTTCCGAGCCGCCCTCGACCTAGGAGCCACCGTGAGCACCGACCAACCATCGGACCCCCAGGCTGGACAAGCGACGTCGGAGCGCGAGCCCGCTACGAACGGCGCCGAGGATCGCGACCAGCGACATGACCCTCTCCGTGGATCTCGGACAAGCGGCACCTGGATTGCCGTCCTCGCTCTGTCGCTCCTGCTCCTGCTGTTGGCGGTGTTCATCCTCCAGAACACACAGAAGGTTCAAGTCTCATTCTTCGGGTGGAACGGTCGAGCTCCGCTTGCCGCCACGCTGCTCATCGCAGCCGCTGGTGGCGCGCTTGTGGTCGCGAGCGCGGGCGTGTTACGAATCCTCCAGCTTCGTCGGAGAGTGAAGCGCCAGCGCACCTACTGAAGCGCCGAGCCCGCAGATTGTTCCGCTGTCACAGGGCAGGCGGCCATGGATCGTGGCGACCTGTGGCTTCCCGGCGGTGCGCGGGCACACCCCGAGGTAAGTCGTCGGTCGATGACCGCGCCGATATGTCGCAGGAGCGAGCACATCCCGAGGAGCACCGGGCTCCTAGACCAGGTCGAGCACGCTCGGAGGTTCCCGCCATATCTGGCGGGAAACCTGCTCGGGATAGGCCGTGACCACCGGCTCGACATCGAAGAGCCGCGTCGAACCGGTGTCGTACGAGGGCCAGCCGGGATCGCCGGTGGTCGCGAACGCCGTCCACGCGTTGCGCATCTGTTCCGAGATCCCTTCTGCCTCCGGGGTTGGTTCGCCGATCAGCATCGCCGGCTGACCGGCGGTGAGGTTGCCGAACACAAGTGGCACGTCCAGGCCGTGACAGGCGCCCAGCACCCCGCCCATGCCGGGAGCCGGCCAGGTCAGCTCGTAGAGGTACGCGCGGCCGCCCGCCCTGAGCTGCGCTTCGGCGAGGTGCAGTGACGGCATCCGGAAGAGCCAGTCCGAACGCACCACCTCGTACAGCTCCTCGGGGTTGGGAAAGCACTCCCGGTAGCGCTGCGGATCCGGCCCGAAGACGTTCGCGGCCTCGGTGGCCTGCGCCTCGGTGATCTCGCCCAGCACTCCGCTCACCGCGCTGAGCAACCGCTGTTCGTGACGCGTGTGCCCGACCATCAGGTCGGCCTCGCCGGTCAGGCCCTGCCACGGCGTCGCGGGCAGGACGTCGCCGTCGAGGATCGGGGCGAACATGGCCGGCGCGTGGGCGGCCCGGCCCCAACGGTCCGCGTACTGATCGATCATCGCCGCGACCGCATCGCCGGCGGCGGGCAGCATGCGGGGGTCCACGCCGGAGAGCTCGGCGGGTTCCAGGCCCAGTTGGGCGGCGCACGCTCGCGTGATGTCAGCGGCCAGCTCGGGGGTGAAGTAGGTGCCCTGCAGGCTCTGCGCGATCGCCCGCCGAAACAGGCCGGCCGCCCGCGGCATGGCCAGCAGTGCCGCCACCGATCCGCCGCCCGCGGACTGGCCGAAGACGGTGACCCGGCCCGGGTCACCGCCGAACGCGCTGATGTTGTTCTGCACCCACTCGAGCGCCGCGACTTGGTCCAGCAGGCCACGGTTGGCGGGCGCCCCATCGACGTAACCGAAGCCTTCCAGTCCGACCCGGTAGTTGAAGGTCACCACCACGACTCCACCGTGTGCGAGGTTGCTGCCGTCGTACTCGGGCAGGCCGGACATGCCGAAGGTGTAGGCGCCGCCCTGGATCCACACCATCACCGGCAGTCCGCCGCTCGGGTCGGGCGACCACACGTTGACCGTCAGCCAGTCGTCGCCATCCACGGCCAAGGTGTCCATGCCGAAGAACCCTGACTGCGGAGGCGCCGGCCCGAACTGCGTGGCCTCCCGCACCCCGCGCCACGCTTGAACCGGCTGCGGTGCACCAAGGCGCACTGGTGATGCGGCGTACGGAATGCCACGAAAGACCGCGAGATCTGCCTCTGCGCCGCCGCGTACGACCCCACCGGTGACCCGGATGTCGATGTGCACGTAGAGATCGTCGCCACGAGTCGCCTGGCGCGCCACTGGTTACTCAATGACGGGGAGAGGGGTCGCGGCCAGACGCGTCCTGATCAGGAGACCGAACCGGCACGCCCCTGTCTGTTCTGGGCGCTGGGAAGCAACCCGAGGACATGGCGACGTCGTCGTCAGTCGCAGCAGAGACGAGCGGTGAACGGCCGTCCTGTGACGTCGCGTCCTCAGGGAGCGGTGAGGACGCCGTCGACCCGACGGAGCAGGCCCCACGGGTTGGCGTCCTGGACGGGCTCGGGCAGTAGTCCGTCGGGCACGTCCTGGTAACAGACCGGGCGCTGGAAGCGCTCGATCGCGAGGCTGCCCACTGACGTCGTGCGGGAGTCGCTGGTGGCCGGATGCGGGCCACCGTGGACCATCGCGTGGCCCACCTCGACGCCGGTCGGCCAGCCGTTGAAAAGCACGCGTCCGGCCTTCTCCTCGAGCACGGGGAGCAGGGTCCGCGCGTTCTCGGTGTCGGCGTCGGTGCAGTGCACCGTGGCGGTGAGCTGCCCCTCTAGCGCGGTCAGGTGTACGACGATCTCGTCGACCGACGCGTAGCGGACCACGACACCGGATGCGCCGAAGACCTCCTGCACGACCACCGAGCCAGGAGCATCCAGCGATTCTGCATCGGCCTCGACCAGCCGCGGAGCCGGGGCGACCGGCCCGTCGCCTGGAGTGCCCTCGGCGAGCACCTTCGTCCCGGCGGACGCGGCCAGCCGATCGCTGCCACTGGCGAAGGCTGCAGCAATGCCGGTGGTGAGCATGGTCTGCCCGACGCTGGCGCGGACGGCAGCGGCGGCCGCCTCGAGGAACGCGTCACCTTGAGCGCCGGTGGGCAGGAAGAGCAGGCCGGGGTTGGTGCAGAACTGGCCCGAGCCCAGGGTCAACGAGCCGACGTAGGCGCTCGCGAGCTCGTCGAGGTCCTCGAGGTCCTCGCCCAGCGCGCCGGGCAGCACCACTACCGGGTTGATCGAGGACATCTCGGCGTACACCGGGATCGGCACCTCGCGGGCAGCGGCTGCGGCGACGAGCGCGAGGCCGCCTTGACGGGAGCCGGTGAAGCCGACGGCCTTGATCCGGGGGTCGCGCACCAGTGCCTGGCCGGTCTCGTTGCCCTCACCGAGGACGAACGAGAACACTCCGGGCGGGAGGTCGCTTGCGGCGACGGCGCGAGAGACAGCGCGGGCGACGAGCGCTCCGGTCTCGGGGTGCGCGGGGTGACCCTTCACCACGACCGGGCAACCAGCGGCCAGGGCCGAGGCGGTGTCACCGCCAGCGGTCGAGAAGGCGAGCGGGAAGTTGCTGGCACCGAAGACGGCCACTGGTCCGAGCGGCACCTGCCGCTGGCGGATGTCAGCGCGGGGGAGCGGCTGCCGGTCGGGCTGGCGCGGGTCGATCCGGACGCCGAGGTGGTCGCCACGGCGTACGACGTCGGCGAACATCCGGATCTGCCCGGTCGTGCGCCCGAGCTCGCCGGTGATGCGTCCCTCGGGCAGGCCGCTCTCAGCGACCGCTTGCTTGATGATTTCGGCACCGTCGGCCTCGATCTCCTCGGCGACGGTGGCCAGGAAGTCTGCTCGCTGCTGGGGGCTGGTGCTGCGGTACGCCGGGAACGCCTGCTCGGCGGCCAGCGTCGCGGAGGTGAGGTGCTCGGTGGTGAAAGTCATGTGGGTGTCTCCTCCTGGAGGGTCTTCAGACGTTGCACGTGAATCAGGTCCGCGAGCTCCGCGACCTCGAACTCGTGCAGGTCGGACAGCGGCGGCGGATGGGCGGCCGGTCGCGGTGATGTCGCTCTGCACGATCGAGAAGGCACAACCCGGCATCCAGTTGCGGATGTCGAGGCAGCGGATCACGAACTGCTCCAGACGACCGTAGACCCAGACGTGGAGACACCTGTCGTGAGTGTTCCAGCGCGCTCAGTTGCGGGATTCGGCTCGACCGTCCGCGCCTTTCGACAAACCGATCGTACGAGGCCGTCGGTGGGGGACGTCATGCGTTGTGGCGGCAGTGGCGACCACCTCGTATGACGTGCGGCGGGACGTCATGCGTTGTGGCGGCAGTGGCGACCATCTCGTATGACGTCCGGCGGAACGTGCGCCGCTGGAGCGCAATCACAACATCAATCACCAGATGTGGTGATCCCTGGTCACCACATCCGCTCCTACCTTCGGGCCATGAGCAGAAGCACGGACTAGAAGGGAACAGGGCAATGGCCAGCACCAGGATCGTCGAAGTCGAGCGAGGGACGTACGCGGGACGACTCGTCCACCCGCACAACGGCTACTACGCCGGAGACTTCCACGCGACTCGCCAGCAGACCGTTGCGCCCGCCAGGCCACACACCCTCGCGGCTGGACTGAGCGTGCGTGAGGCTCGTCCTCGCAACTGAGACAAGGGAGTGGCCGCACCGTCGCGACCGCGTTAGGTTGCGAGTCCGAGGCGCCACGGGCTCGGGAGGAACCGGTCGGAGTCGAGCGCTGGGCGAACAGGAACCCGCAGGGGACCTCTCGGTGACGCCCGCCAGTCGCGTCATGTCACCGCGTCACGGCGCACCCGTGCGGGCACCGAGGGGCCAGCACCAACTCACAAAACGGTTCCGGAGAAGACGATGTGGACTTTGAGTCACTGGGTGACCCGAAGTCCACACCATCTCTGTTCCACGGACGGTCGGCTGACGCCCACGCCGCAGAAGTGGCGAATGGCCTCAGTGCTTCACTCCGCCGCGTTGGACTGCCCGGTCAGCATCGGAGGTCGATCGCGCCGGGCGATGTCAGACCCCGATGCGCCTCCAGGGGCCCCAGATCGCGAACGTCAAGCCGCGGGTGGCCTGGATGTTGACGAAGAGCGTGTGGCCGCCCGGTGAGAACGTCGATCCCGCGAACTCGTCTCCGAACCGAGGCACGCCGGCCATGCTGACCAGACGGTTCAGCGCGATGTCCCAGAGCTGTCCGCCGCGGGACAATCCGCGGATGTAGTTGTCGACGGTGCCGTCCTCGCAGACGACGAGCGTCCCTCGCTTGCTGGTCGTGATGTTGTCGGGGAAGTCGAACCGGAGGTTCGCCTCGACGGGGTCGACCGGGGCCTGGAAGAGCACCTGCAGCTTCTTCGAGCGGCAGTGGTATGCCCATACCTGGCCGTTGCCGCGACCGAACCCGTTGGCGTTGTCGTCGTCCGAATCGTCCTCCGCGGGGCCACCGCCCTGGGTCGAGGTGAAGTACACGACGTTGTCGTCGTAGACCTGTCCCTCGAGCCGCGAGAAGAGGGCAGCACCCTTGGCACGGCCCTGAGCGCCGACCGCGACCAGCGCCGCGTCGTTGGTGGTCGGAGCCGGTTGGCCCGGCGTGTACGGGAAGGTCGGGTTCGGGTTCTCGATGTCGACCCACTTGACGTCATAGGTCGCCCGCCGCCGCTGTCGAGCCTCGAGGTGGATGTTCGGCCGGCCCTTGACGGCGAGCATCTGCAGGCGACCGTGGTTGTCCAGCCTGCCGGTCCGCATCGGGTTGGTCGCGGGAATGTAGCGGTAGAAGCCCGACGGGAACTCGAAGTTGTCCTCGGTGAGGTAGAGCACGCCGTCGACCGGGTCGAACGAGACCGCCTCGTGTGAGAAGCGTCCGGCCCGGGTGATCGGCTTCCGGTTGCTCACTCCATCTGCTGGCACTTCGAAGATGTAACCGTGCGGCTTCTGGAGCGCCACGTTGGAGGCGCCGGTGAAGTCCGGTCCGACGTCTGGACCGTTGACCGTCTCTTCGCACGTGATCCAGGATCCCCACGGCATCACGCCGCCGCTGCAGTTGAACATCGTGCCGTTCAGGCTGGTGTAGCCGCGCACGACCTCGCCGAAGGGCGTCACCTCGATCGTCGTCGTGCCGGCGCCGGCTTGCGCGTCGTACGGCGTGCCGGGCCCGAATGCCGAAGTTGGGGGAGAGTTGGTGACCTCGTGGTTGCGGACGAGCACCACGTTGCGATTGGGTCCACGGAAAGCTCCCATGCCGTCGTGCCGGCCGGGAAGCACCGTTCCGTCGTCCAGGGTCACCGGGACTTCGGTGTCGTGGAAGGACCGGTACGAGAAGCCCGCCGGCAAGTGCAGCCGGACGATGCCGTCCCGCGCATCCGGGATCGGCCGCAGCGCGCGGAACGCGGCCTTGGGAGGGGCCGCTGCGGCCGGCGAGGCGAGCAACCCCTCGAACGGACCGCCCGCGAGAGCTGCCACAGCGGCGGCGCCGCCCTTGAGTACCGTACGACGCTCAACTGTCATTTCTGCCTCCCAGGCTCGTGGCCCGCCGTCAACCGTCCACGCTAAACCTCGCCCTTGCGATAAGTCAGCCCCTGGACGCGGTTGCAATCAGCGGAGCCTTCGACGGCTTTGCGGTCCAGCGGGTGTTGGGATGGCCGCGCCTGTGGCGAGCATTGGGGCGCGCTGCTTGGTCAGCTGTCGCTGAGTGCGAGCGGGGGTCGGTGGAGCACGAGCTTCGTGGTTCGTGCGGCATACGCCTGGGGAGCGTCCTCCCAGTCGGCCAGCAGGCTGGTGACCTGCTCGGCGGGGAATCCGCTGGTGGCGACGAAGTCGAGCAGCTCGGGGAGCACCGGCCTGACGTGGGACACGCCGACCTTGAGGGTGGCGCTGGTGGCGTACATGTCCATCACGGGGACCTTGGTGCCGGGGGAGAGGTAGTAGCCGGTGCCCGTACAGATGCCGCCGGGCCGCAGCGCTCGGATGGCGTCGCGCAGTCCCTGCGTTTGCGAGGACGCCTCCACGACAACGTCGTAGCGACGAGTGATGCCGTCGAGGACGGACTTGCTGCGGCCCCTCTGGACCTTGTGGGTGGTGGCGCCGAACGCGTCGGCGACGCCGAGCCTGGCCTCTCGGTCGTCGAGGTAGTCGACCACCTCGGCGCCATGTCGGACTGCGAGGCCCGCAGCGTAGAGGCCGATGCTCTGAGCTCCACCGCCGATGACCAGGACCGAGCCACCGGGGCGTTTGCGCAGGCCAGGGACCACGGACCGCCACGCGTCGGCGAGGTTGTCGCCGGCAGAGGCCACACGCAGCGGGTCGACGGCCGCCGGAACACGGACGAGCATGTGGTCTGCGTGAGGGATGCGGAGAGAGTCGGCGACCATGCCCCCCCAAGCGCCTGTGGCGTTGCCGAACCCGAAGGCAGCGAGGGTGTTGCCCGGACTCTCGGCACGCATCGTGGAGCACTTCGCGGTCAAGCCGAGCTGGCACTCGTAGCAGGTCCCACACGAGACAGCCCACGGCACAACGACGATGTCTCCGACCCCGATGTCGGCGACCTCGTCAGCGATGGCTGTTACCTGGGCTATGCACTCGTGGCCGATACCGAACGGGCCACGGAACGGCACCGAGCCCAGGATGGCGGCCACAACGGGGTCCAGGAGGCCGAGCTTCAGGCCGGCCTGCATCGCTCGGGACACCGGCCGATGGATCGGCAGGACGTCGCCGTCGCATCGGCTTGCCACGAACGGCCGCACCAGCGCGTCGGTCCGGCCGATCAAGACAGGCTCCGGACGTTCCCTCCACTCCAAGCGACCGGATCGGATGAAGTTGAGCTCTCGCATCGGGCAACTCCTCGCTGTGCGGGTCACCTACTGGATGACCACGATGCTGCACGATCTGCTCGGCGCCAGCCGTTCGACCTACGACCGCGTCTGGACGGATGGGCCTGGACGGCGTGGCCAGACCGGCGAGCTATGAGCCGAGGCCGTCAGGGTCGAGCCCAGTGGCCTGCTGCCGAAGGTGCTCGAGAAGCGCCGTCGCTGCCGGCGACAGGGGCCGTTGCGCGGACCGGGAGACTCCGACCGACCGGCGGATCGACCGGAGCGGGGTCTCGATCAGGGCGAGCTTGTCGTCATGCGTGGCGATGAGCATCGGCAGTGCCGCCAGTACGTCGGTGGTGAGCAGGAGCTCGCGCAGCGTGAGGATCGACGTGCACTCGACCCGGTTCGACGGGATCGCGAGCCCTTCGTGGCTGAACAGGTCCTCCAGCTCCGAGCGCAGGGCTGTCTCCTCGATGGGGAAGATCCACGGGAAGTCGACCAGCTGGCTGAGGCTGGGCCGTGGCAGAGCGTGGACCGGGTGGTCGATGCGGGCCACGAGGCGGATCGGCTCCCGGTAGAGCATGTGCTGGACCAGTGCGGCCGGAGTCTTGGGGCTGAGGCGGCCGACGGTCAGGTCGCACTGTCCAGACACCAGGGCTGTCTGCAGTACGTCCGGGCTTCCCTCGCGCACCACCACGGTGAGATGCGGGTGTTCAGCCTTCAGCGCTGCGATCGCCCGGGGGAGCAGCAGGTTCGACCCGGCAAGGTGAGTGCCGACGGTGACAGTTCCCAGCTCGGCGTTCGTCAGCAGGTCGATCTGCTTCTCGGCCTGACGCAGTTGAGCCAGCACCGCCCGGGCGTGCTCGACGAAGGTGTCGCCGTAGAGGGTGGGGGTCACCCCGCGCGGACCGCGGTCGAACAGCGCAACACCGAGGATCTCCTCGACCTCCTGCAGCCCGCGCGTAACGACGGGTTGGGTGATGTGCATTGCCTCGGCGGCCCTGACGATGCTGCCGTTGTCGGCGATGGCCGCAACCAGGCCAAGGTGGCGGAGTTTCAGCCTGCCGTCGAGGAGGCGGTGCGTCGCCATGTGGCCAAGTCTATGCCCCGTGGGGCATGAATGGCTCGCAGGATGGCATTGGACGGGCATGGCGTGCCTGCGTAGCCTCGTCGCTGCCGGACGAGCGTCCGGCGAGCCGGCCAGGGAGGCGCATGCACACCGAGATCCAGCCTCCCGGTCGACCCACCGAGGAGGGGGCCCGCGAGCTCGAGGCCGCCGACCCCTTGGTCTCGCTGCGCCAGGACTACCTGATTCCGCCGTACGACGGCAAGTACGGAGACGTCGCCTACTTCGCTGGCAACTCCCTTGGCCTCCAACCCGCCGCGCTGTCGGCTCGACTCGCCGACGAGCTCACGGACTGGGCCCGGCTCGGAGTGGAGGGTCACAGCGAGGCGCGTCGCCCCTGGGTGTCCTACCACGAGCTGCTGCGTGAACCAGCCGCCCGGCTGGTCGGTGCACTTCCTCAGGAGGTGGTCATGATGAACTCGCTGACCGTCAACCTCCACCTGTTGATGGCTTCGTTCTACCGCCCCTCGGGTGAGCGGACCCAGATCCTGATCGAGGACATGGCGTTCCCTAGCGACAGCTACGCGGTCCGCAGCCAAGCGGCCTGGCACGGCCTCGACCCGGACCGGACGGTGGTCCGTCTGCGACCGCGGGACGGGGAGGACGGGCTGCGCAGCGAGGACGTCGTTGACTTCCTCGGCAACCAGGGAGAGCGCATCGCTCTCGTTCTCCTCGGAGCGGTCAACTACTACTCCGGTGAGCTGCTCGACATGGAGGCCATCACCAGGGCCGGCCATGCCGCAGGCGCGGTCGTTGCGTTCGATCTCGCGCACGCGGCTGGCAACACCGAGCTTCAGCTGCACGAGTGGGGTGTCGACTGGGCCGCCTGGTGCACCTACAAGTACCTCAACAGCTCCCCGGGTGCGGTTGCCGGTGCGTTCGTGCACGAGCGTCACCTCGGCGATCGGAGTCTTCCGAGACTTCACGGATGGTGGAGCACAGACCCGAGCACGAGGTTCGAGATGCGTCCGGAGGTCGACGAGCCTGCAACGGCGGACGCATGGTCCTTGTCGAACCCTCCGATCCTGGCCATGGCCCCGGTTCTGCTGAGTCTGGAGATGTTCGACCGGGTGGGGATGCCGAACCTCCGGGCGCGGAGCCTCCGCCTCACGGCGTACCTCGAGCAGCTCCTCGACCGGCTCGACCCACAGCAGGCGCGGGTCATCACGCCGCGTGATCCCGCCCGACGCGGCGCCCAGCTCTCACTTCGGTGCTCTGGAATCTCTGCGGACGACCTGGCACGCCGGCTTCGACACGAGTACGGCGTGGTCGCAGACGCCCGTCGTCCAGACGTGGTCCGGTTCGCGCCGGTCCCCATGTACTCGACGTACCACGACTGCTGGCGCGCCTTCGACGCACTTGAGTCGATCCTCAGCGACCCCTGAGCACGTCGTCCGTCATGCGGTGGACCGCGAGCGCGTGGCGTCAACGACCAGAGTGGCATGCTCCTGCAGGCATATCAGATCCCGAAAGAGCATTGGACGGGCATAGCGGACCTTCGTAGCGTTGAAGTTGTGTCCAATCCGTCCGCCACGCTGCGCAACTTCGTCGGTGGTGCCTTCGTCGAGGGCCAACGACTCTTCGACAAGATCGACCCGGTCGACGGCACCCTGGCAGCCACCGTCCACGAGGCCGGGGCCGAGCTGGTCGACACGGCTGTCGTCGCAGCGCGCCGGGCTCTGGCGGGTCCTTGGGGTCAGTATTCGGTCGCGGAGCGCGCCAAGTTGCTCCGCCGGATAGCGGACCGGATCGAGGAACGTTTCGAGGACTTCGTCGCGGCCGAGGTGCGCGACACCGGCAAGCCCGTTGCCCAGGCCCGTCAGGTTGACGTGGCCCGGGCGATCGCGAACTTCCGCTCGTACGCCGACACCGTCAGCGCCAAGGGGCTCGACTCGTTCCTGACCGAGCTTCCCGACGGACGCAGAGCCCTGAACTACGCCGTGGCGAAGCCCCTCGGTGTGGTCGCGGTCATCGTGCCGTGGAACCTCCCGCTGCTGCTGCTCACGTGGAAGGTCGCACCCGCGCTCGCCTGCGGCAATGCAGTGGTGGTGAAGCCATCGGAGGAAACCCCAACGACTGCGACTCTGCTGGGCGAGGTGATGGCCGAGGCCGGCGTGCCGGCCGGTGTCTACAACGTCGTCCACGGTTTCGGGCCGGGCTCGACGGGCGAGTTCCTCACTACCCACCCCGATGTCGACGGCGTCACGTTCACCGGTGAGTCCGGCACCGGCTCGGCCATCATGCGGGCCGTCGCATCGACGGTGAAGCCGGTGTCGTTCGAGCTCGGCGGCAAGAACGCTGCTCTGGTCTTCGCGGACGTCGACCTCGACAAGGCGATCGAGGGGCTGGCCCGCTCGATCTTCACCAACACGGGCCAGGTGTGCCTGTGCACCGAGCGGGTGTACGTCGAGCGTGCGGTGTACGACGAGGTCGCAGCAGGCTTGGTGGCGCAGGCGAGGGCACTATGCCTGGGTCGGCCCGAGGACCCATTGACGACCACGGGACCCCTGATCTCGGTGGCTCATCGCGACAAGGTGCAGTCCTTCCTCAAGGTGGCCCAGGATGAGGGTGCCGAGGTACTCGTGGGAGGCGGCGTCCCCAACCTGGGTGAGGAGCTCTCTGGAGGGGCGTGGATCGAGCCGACGCTGTGGGCGGGGCTCGACAACACGGCGCGCGTCGTCCGCGAGGAGGTCTTCGGACCGGTGGCTGCGCTCATCCCGTTCGACACCGAGGACGAGGCGGTTCGGCTGGCGAACGACACGAAGTACGGCCTTGCTGCCGCGGTGTGGACCCAGAACCTCGAGAGAGGTCATCGTGTCGCCCAGCGAATGCGCGTGGGAATGTCCTGGGTCAATACGTGGTACCTGCGTGACCTGCGCTCTCCGTTCGGGGGTGTCGGGCTGTCCGGCATCGGCCGCGAGGGCGGGAACCACTCGATGCACTTCTACAGCGAGCCGACGAACGTGTGCGTGCAGCTGTGAAGACCGCGGAGTTCAACGCCACGGCCGGGCGGCTCATCGACGCCAGCGAGACCGGCATTCCCTGCGCTCCGGTGCGCGACGTCCTGGGCGAGACCGACCAGAACCTGGCCTACCGGGTCCAGGCACTGGTGACCGAGCACCGGCTGGCCGGCGGGCAACGGGTCGTCGGTCGCAAGATCGGGCTCACCTCCCGCTCGGTGCAGTCGCAACTCGGCGTACACAGCCCTGACTTCGGCACGCTCTTGAGCGGGATGGCGTACGCCGATCGCGAGCCCTTGCCACTGGGCCGTTTCCTCCAACCGAGGGTCGAGGCCGAGGTCGCGTTCGTGCTCGGCCGGGATCTCGACGTCGACTGCGCCAACGTGGCGGACGTCATCCGGGCGACCGACTACGTGCTGCCCGCCATCGAGGTCGTCGACTCTCGCATCGCGGGATGGGACATCGCGATCACCGACACCATCGCCGACAACGCGTCGAGTGGCGCATTCGTCCTCGGTACGACGCCGCGTCCGCTGCGCGATGTCGATCTCCCAGGCCTCGGCATGGTCATCGAAACCGGTGGACAGGTGGTCTCCACGGGTGCGGGCGTTGCCTGTCTGGGCGGCCCGGTGACGGCCGTGGTGTGGCTGGCACGTGCCATGGCGCGGCACAGCACGCCGCTTCGTGGCGGTGACGTGATCCTGTCCGGCGCTCTAGGCCCGGTGGTACCGGTCACCGAGCCGGGTGTCTTCACCGCCAGGCTTTCCGGGCTGGGCGAGGTCTCGGCCATGTTCACGAACGGAGCCGCCGCATGAGCGTCGGGGTGGCCATCGTCGGGTCGGGCAACATCGGCACAGACCTGATGCTCAAGACAGCGTTGCTTTCTGAGGTCCTCCACGTCGCAGCGTTTGTCGGCATCGACGAAAACTCCGACGGCTTGGCGAGAGCCGCTCGGATGGGGATCGCGACCACTCACGATGGCATCGATGGTCTGCTGGCGATGCCCGAGTTCGCGGACGTCGAGATCGTTTTCGATGCGACCTCGGCCAGTGCGCACAAGCGAAACTACGAGCTGGTCCGCCAGCACGGCAGGACGATGATCGACCTGACTCCCGCCGCGATCGGCCCCTACGTCGTACCTCCGGTGAACCTTGATGCGCACCTGCAGGCGGACAACATCAACATGGTCACGTGTGGTGGGCAGGCCACGGTGCCGATCGTGGCCGCAGTGTCGGCGGTCACCCCTGTCGCCTACGGCGAGATCGTCGCTTCCATCGCCTCGAAGTCGGCGGGACCCGGCACCCGCGCGAACATCGACGAGTTCACCGAGACCACCACGGCCGCCGTCGAGAGCGTCGGCGGTGCCGAGCGGGGAAAGGCGATCATCGTGCTGAACCCGGCTGACCCGCCGCTCGTCATGCGCGACACGGTTTTCTGCCTTGTGGAACATGCTGACGAGGAACTGATCACCGCGTCCGTGGAGACGATGGTCGCCGAGGTTCAGCGCTACGTGCCCGGTTACCGACTCAAGCAGTCCGTGCAGTACGACGCCGTCGAACACGCCTTCGTACCAGCGCTGGGGCGACCCTTCCGCGGCACCAAGGTGTCGGTCTTCCTCGAGGTGACCGGTGCCGGCCACTACCTGCCCGACTACGCCGGCAACCTCGACATCATGACCTCCTCCGCACTGCGCACAGCCGAACGGCTTGTCGCCCGACGCCGAGAGGCCGTCGCGTCATGACGCGCGTCTACGTCCAGGACGTCACCCTGCGGGACGGGATGCACGCCATCGGCCACTCGTACACAGTCGACCAGGTGAAGGCCATCGCCGGCGCGCTCGACGCTGCGGGGGTCGACGCCATCGAGGTCAGCCACGGCGACGGGCTCGGTGGCTCGTCGGTGACCTACGGACACGGCGCGCACACCGACGAGCAGTGGATCACCGCCGCCGCCGAGGTGGTCAAGAACGCCAAGCTCACGACGTTGCTCCTCCCCGGCATCGGCACCATCGATGACCTCCGATGCGCTCGGGACCTGGGCGTGCAGAGCGTGCGCGTGGCCACACACTGCACTGAGGCCGACGTCGCCGCCCAGCACATTTCCTGGGCTCGCGAGCACGGCATGGACGTCTCCGGCTTCCTGATGATGAGCCACCTGGCTTCCCCGGAGGACCTGGCCCAGCAGGCAAGGCTGATGGCGTCGTACGGCGCGCACTGTGTCTACGTCACCGACTCCGGTGGGCGGCTCACGATGGACGACGTGGCCGCGCGCGTATTGGCGTATCGAGACGTGCTCGACGACGAGATGCAGATCGGTGTGCACGCCCACGAGAACCTGTCTCTGAGCGTCGCGAACAGCGTTGTCGCCGTGGAGCACGGCGTCCACCGCGTCGACGCGTCGCTCGCCGGCCAGGGCGCGGGCGCCGGCAACTGTCCGCTGGAGGCCTTCGTGGCCGTCGCCGACCTCATGGGCTGGGAGCACGGATGCCACCTGTTCGCCCTGCAGGACGCCGCCGAGGAGCTGGTGCGACCGCTGCAGAAGCGACCCGTCCGCGTCGATCGAGAAAGCCTCACCCTGGGGTATGCCGGGGTCTACTCCAGCTTCCTGCTGCATGCCGAGCGGGCAGCGGAGCGCTACGGCCTCGACGTTCGCACCATCCTGCTCGAACTCGGCCGTCGTCAGGTGGTCGGCGGGCAGGAGGACATGATCGTCGACGTGGCACTCGATCTGCTGAGAGAGGCGTCATGACCGACGTAGGGGCTCTTGCAGCTGTGCTCGACGATGCCACCCGCACCGTGACTGCGACTCCCCAGCTGACGGCCACGACACCTCTGACCATCTACGAGGCCTACGACGTGCAGCATGCGGGTGTGGCGCTGCGCACGGAACGTGGCGATGGGGTGCTCGGGGTCAAGCTTGGGTTCACCAGCAAGGCCAAGGCCCTGCAGATGGGCGTCTCCGATGTCATCATCGGCGTCATCACCGACGAGATGCGGGTCGAGGACGGTGGCATGGTCGACGTAAGCCGGCTCATCCACCCCCGCATAGAGCCCGAGCTCGCGTTCCGGCTCGGTGCGGACATCGACCCGCACGACCCCCACGTCGACCCGCGGGTCGCCTCGCTGGAGGTAGCCCCTGCCCTGGAGATCATCGACAGCCGCTATCGCGACTTCGCGTTCACCCTCGAGGATGTCGTCGCCGACAATGCCTCGGCCGCAGGCTTCGTCATCGGGCCATGGCGCTCGCTGGAGAGCGCACGTGCAGACCTCGACCTGGGAAACCTCGGGGTGGTGCTTCAGATCGACGGCAACGTCGTCGAGACCGGGTCGACGGCTGCCATTCTCGGCCACCCGCTGCGCGCACTCTCTGCCGTCAAGCGGATGGCCCGCCAGCACGGGCACACGCTCCCGGCCGGATCGGTGATCCTGGCCGGTGCTGCCACCGCAGCGGCTCCATTGCCCGTAGGCCCGAGGGCGGCGGTGGTGGTGGCGACTGTCACCGGGCTCGGCCGCGTCTCGGTCATCGTCGGGGGCCAGCATGGCTGAATCGTTCGTGGTCGAAGGCGTGGCCACCCCGCGAGGCCGGTTCCCGCACGCGAAGGTCGTCGGTGACCTCATCTTCGTCTCGGGCACGAGCAGCCGCCGTTCCGACAACACCCTCGAGGGTGCGGGCCACGACGAGCTGGGCGTCACCAACCTCGACATCAGGGTGCAGACACGCGCTGTGCTCGAGAACGTGCGCGACATCCTTGCTGCAGCCGGTGCCTCCTTGCAGGACCTCGTCCAGGTGACGACGTACCTGGTCAACATGAACGACTTCGGTGGGTACAACGACGTGTACGCCGAGTACTTCGATGAGACCGGCCCGACCCGCACCACCGTCGCGGTGCACCAGCTGCCGCACCCGCACCTGCTCATCGAGATCCAGGCAGTCGCCTGTCGTCCCAACCGCACCGACCAGGAGGTAGACCAATGACCGTCCCACCCGTGGTGAACTTCGAGAAGTGGGTCATCGACAACGAGCACCTGCTCAAGCCGCCGGTGAACAACAAGCAGATGTGGGAGCCGATGGGCGACTTCATCGTGCAGGTCGTCGGTGGCCCCAACCAGCGCACTGACTACCACCTGGATCCCTACGAGGAGTGGTTCTACCAGGTTCGCGGCAGCATGCACGTGAACCTCATGACCGACGAGGGCCCCCAGCAGGTCGAGATCCGCGAGGGTGACATGTGGATGCTGCCACGCAACGTGCACCACTCGCCACAACGACCTGAGGCCGGGTCCATCGGGATCGTGATCGAACGGATCCGTGACGAGGGCACCCTGGAGAAGTTCGTGTGGTTCTGCCTCGAGTGCGACCAGCAGGTCCATGAGGTCGAGCTCCAGGTGCGCGACATTGTCGCCGACCTCCCGCCTGTCTTCGAGCAGTTCTACGGCTCCGAGGAGGCACGCACCTGTCGAAACTGCGGCACCCTGCATCCGGGCAAGGGTTGACCGTGCCGGCTAACGCGCGAACGATCGACGTCCACACGCACTTCGTGCCCCGCGGCTGGCCTGACCTCGGCGCTGGACAGCCATGGTTACGTGTCGAGTCCGAACGCGCCGCCACCATCATGGTCGGCTCCAATGAGTTCCGGCGAGTCGAGTCAAACTGCTGGGATGCCGAAGCGCGGCTCGCGGACATGGACGCCGACGGCGTTGACGTGCAGGTGGTCTCGCCGACCCCCATGTTCTTCTCCTACGAGACCTCCGGGAAGCAGGCGGAGAGGGCCGCCCGCGTCTTCAATGACCTTGCCCTCGAGATCTGCGCCCCGGGCAAGGGTCGCTTGCTGCCGTTCTGCCAGGTCCCGCTACAGGACCCGGACGCGGCGTGCCGCGAGCTCGACCGCGCGATCGCGGCCGGACACTTCGGTGTGGAGATCGGCAACCACGTCGGCGACCGTGACCTCGACGACGCGGGAGTCGTGACCTTCCTGCAGCACGCCGCCGATCTGGGCGTCCCCGTGTTCGTGCACCCGTGGGACATGCAGTCCTCTCCACGGCTGGACCGGTGGATGGCCCGTTGGCTGACGGGTATGCCCGCCGAGACCCACCTGTCCATCACCGCGATGATCCTCGGCGGCGTCTTCGACAAGATCCCCGACTCGCTGCGGATCTGCTTCGCCCACGGCGGAGGCTCGTTCGCCTTCTGGCTCGGCCGGTTCGAGAACGCCTGGCACAACCGAGGCGACCTCGTGGCCACCTCGCAGGAACCCCCCTCGGCCTACCTGAACCGCTTCAGCGTCGACTCTGTCGTCTTCGAGCCCGCTGCGCTTCGAACTCTGGTCGACACACTGGGGGCCACGCAGGTGATGGTTGGCAGCGACTACCCCTACCCGTTGGGTGAACGGCCGGCGGGGGACCTCGTACGCCGCTCGAGCTTTCTCGACGAGGAGCAACGCGGGCTCATCCTGGCCGGCAACGCTCGCACGTTCCTCGGTATCTGAGTCTCGCGATCAGACCGTCGGGCCAACCTCGGAGTCGCAGCCTGTAGCCGCGCCGATCCGTGATTGGCCCGCTACCTCGGGATTGCAGGGCAGAGGGCTCCGGCCTTCAGTACGTGAGCTCGGAGGGGACTGCGACGGCATCCACGAGGGCTCCGTTGCGGAGCACAGTGATCTCCATCCGGGAGCCGATGGACTCCTCGAACATCAGGCGCTGCAGGGACTGCGCGTCACCGAGGGGAGTTCCTGACACCGCGAGGATGAGGTCGCCGGAGCGCAGACCGCTGAACGCTGCCGGGCTTGCCTCGACCACCTCGACCACCCGGAGTGCGGTGCGCTGGCCCGTGCGCGCGGCCCACTCTGGGGGCAGGGGACCAGGCGCGGTCGCCACCCCGAGGTAGCCACGCCGCACCCGGCCGTCGTGCATGAGCGCGTAGATGATCCGGCGCGAGGTGGCGTTGATGGGCACCGCGAGCCCGAGGCCGACGCCTGCAACCGCTGTGTTGATGCCGATCACGCGGCCCTGTGAGTCGGCCAGCGCTCCACCGGAGCTGCCCGGGTTCAGCGCCGCATCGGTCTGGATGACGTCCTCGACGATGCGCGTGGCCTTGCGCGTGTGGATGGGGAGCGACCGCCCGAGGCCGCTGACGACGCCGGCCGTCACGCTGCCGGCCAGGCCCAACGGGTTGCCCACGGCGACGACGAGGCTGCCGATCCGGAGGTCGTCAACGTCGCGGTAGACCGGTGGCTCCGTGACTGGTCGGTCGGCTCGGACGACGGCGAGGTCGGAGAGCACGTCGCTGCCCACGATCTCGAGCCGGGCGACGCTTCCGTCGGCGAATGTGGCCTCGCCGGTGTCCGCGTCCCCGACCACGTGGGCGTTCGTGATCAGGTGGCCCTCACTGGTCAGGGTCACCGCAGAGCCGGAGGCCTCAGCTGAGTGGCCCCGACGCCGGACCCTGATCGCCGCCACCCGCGGCAGGAGCATCTCGGCGACGCCGGAGACGATCCGCGAGTAGGCGTCCAGCGCATCGCGCTCTGTTGGTTCCATCGTGTGTTCCCTTGGCTCGTAGCAAGAGAAACGACGGCTGGTCGCGAACTGTTCCCGGGTGGCCCGGCACGTCCGAGCGCGAGATGTTGGGACGCCTCTGTACGGAGGCTCGAGAGCTAAATAGCTTGGTCTCGAGCCGTGTGCACGCGGACGCGGGACAGCCCCCTTACTCTGGGAGGAGCAATGCCGGACTACGGACGACCGCTGAGGTTCGGCGTCTTCCCCACACCCGAGGCGGCCACGCTGGACGAGGTCCTCACGCTGGCGCGGGTCGCGGACGAGGAGAACCTGGAGTACGTCGGAATCCAGGACCACCCCTACCAGCGGCGCTTCCTGGACACGTGGATGCTGATGGCGACCGTGCTTGCCAAGACGGAGCGTGTCTCTGTTTTCCCAGATGTGGCGAACCTGCCGCTGCGTCAACCTGCGGTGCTGGCCAAGTCGGCGGCGAGCCTGGACATTGTCTCGCGCGGGCGATTCGAGCTGGGACTGGGCGCAGGAGCGTTCTGGGAGGCGGTCGAGGCCATAGGGGGACCGCGGCGGTCGCCGGGCGAGTCGGTCGATGCCCTCGTCGAGGCCATCGAGGTCATCCGGCTGATGTGGTCCGACCAGCGTTCGGTCCGCTTCGACGGCCGCTACTACCGGCTTGCCGGAGTCAAGCCCGGTCCGCCGCCAGTCCACTCGATGGGTATCTGGCTCGGTGTCGGCGGCCGTCGGACGCTCGCACTCGTCGGCCGAACCGCCGACGGCTGGGTGCCCTCGAGCGGATGGGCCACACCCGACAAGCTTCCCGACATGCAGGCACGGATCGACGAGGCCGCGGTCGCTGCCGGACGCGACCCCGCGGGGATCGCTCGGGTCTACAACGTGTGGGGCAAGATCGGGGGAACGGGCAGCTTCCTGCAAGGCAGTGTGGCGCAGTGGGTTGACGAGCTCACGGCACTATCGGTCGAGCATGGGATGGACACGTTCATCTTTGGTCCTGCCGAGGATCCCGTCGCACAGCTGCAGCGCTTCGCGGCGGAAGTCGTACCGGCTGTGCGCGAACAGGTCGCTCGACACCGGGGCACTCGCCCATCGGCGTGACCCAGGAACGCTGCGTGTGCCCCAACGTCAATCCCACGCTGCCTTCAGTGACGGCTTCAGGGTGAGCGGGTGTGGGATGCCGAGCGCGACCATCTTGGTGACCCGGGTGCTTCGTCGCCGAGCTGTACGTCGCATCCGCGCCCCAGTCATGTCCCACGACCACGGCGGTCTTCTCCCCGAGGGCGTCGAGCAGCAGTGCGACGTCGTCGGCCTGGTCGTTGGTGTCGTACCCCCGGTCGCTCAGCGTTGCCGGGTGATAGCCACGCAGGTATGGCGCCACCGTCCGGAACCCCGCTCCATTCAGTCGCGCGCGGATGCTGTCCCACCCAGGCGGCAGGTCGGGGAAGCCGTGCAGGAGCAGGACGAGCGGACCTTCCCCGCTGTCGACGTACCGGAAGGTCTGTCCACCGGCGGATGCCTCGCGCCACTCGGTCGTCACAGCCCGATGCTAAGGCCGTGACTCGAGGTCTCCTTTACGAGCCTGGGACGGCGTTGCCGCACCAAATTTCACCGATCCAGAATTCTCGGCGAGACACTCTTGACTTGTGACACAGGTCACAACAATGGTGTATGGGCCCTATCCTCCCTGAACCCGAGGCCGAACATGCGCTCTGTGCCCGCCGCACTTGCCGTCACCGCCCTGACAGCCGGACTACTGGTCGCCAGTCCATCCGTCAGCAGCACCAGCTCCACCCGGGCCGATCGCGGCGAGGGAGACCTCGAGGTCTACGTCGTGAAGTCCAGTCCCGCGGAGCTCGAGAAGCTCAAGGAGGTCGGCGTCGACACCGACCACACGACGCAGTCGAAGGCCGCCCAGGGCGACGTGAGCCTCGAGGCGGTCATCACCGAGGACCAGGCAGACACGCTGCGTGCCGAGGGCCTCTCGGTCCGCGTCAAGCAGGTCAACGGCCGCAATGCCTCCGACGAGGCGCAGCGCCAGAACCTCGCGGGATACGGCACCTTCCGCTCATACAGCGAGGACGGCGGCATCGCCGACGAGCTGCGCGAGACTGCGGCGGCGTACCCCGGTCTCACCAAGCTCGTCAGCCTCGGGCGGACCGTGAACGGCAAGCACATCCTCGCTCTCAAGGTCACCAAGAACGCGAAGTCTCTCAGGGACGGCAAGCGGCCCTCGGTCCTGTACACCGGCGCCCAGCACGCGCGCGAGTGGATCACCCCCGAGATGGTCACCCGCCTCATGCACCACTACCTCGAGGGCTACGGCACGAACGCTGAGCTGACCGGCATCATGAACACCACCGAGCTGTGGTTCCTGCCGGTCGCCAACCCCGACGGCTACGACTACACGTTCTCCACCGAGCGGCTGTGGCGCAAGAACCTCCGCGACAACAACGGTGACGGCGCCATCACCGCGGGAGACGGCGTGGACCCGAACCGCAACTTCGCGGTCAAGTGGGGCTGGGACAACGAGGGCTCCTCTCCCGAGCCGGACAGCGAGACCTATCGCGGCCGAGGCCCGAACTCCGAGCCGGAGACACGGGCCCTCGACAGGCTCTTCGAGCGGATCGGGTTCGAGTTCTTCATCAACTACCACTCGGCGGCCGAACTGCTGCTCTACGGCATCGGCTGGCAGGTGAGCACGCCTTCCCCCGACGACGTGATCTACGAGGCGATGGTCGGCGACGACGAGAACCCGGCGGTCCCCGGCTACGACCCGGACATCTCCGCCGAGCTCTACACGACGAACGGCGACACCGACACGCACGCCACTGTCGAGAACGGCACTCTCGGGTTCACCCCCGAGATGACCACGTGCCAGACGGTCTCGAACTCCATCCCCGATGACGAGTGGGAGGCCGCGGACTGTCTCAGCGGCTTCAACTTCCCAGACGACGAGGAACTGATCCAGGCCGAGTTCGAGAAGAACATCCCGTTCGCGCTGGCGGTCGCCAAGTCCACCCATGACCCCGATGACCCGGTCTCGGTGGTCGGTCGTACGGCGGCCGACCTGGTGTCCGACCCGTTCGCGGTCTCGCACGGCCGGACCCAGCCGGTCGCGGTCACCGCAAAACGGGCGATCAGGGACCTGCGCCTGAAGTACTCCGTGAACGGCGGCCGGACCAAGTCGGTCAAGACATATCGGTGGCGGGGAGGTGAGCGCTACGGCGACACCCACCACGACTACTACGCCGAGTTCCGCGGCAAGGTCACGGGCACACGTCCCGGCGACTCGGTCAAGGTCTGGTTCACCGGGGTCAAGCCCAGGAAGGGCCCGGTCAGCAGCGCTCCGTTCACCTACCGGGTCGCGAGCGACATAGGCGGCGACGTGCTCATCCTGGCCGCAGAGGACGTCACCGGAATCAGCCCGGCCCAGGACTTGACCTCAGCGAAGTACGCCGACGACTACGCTGCAGCGCTGTCCGCGGCCGGCTACAGCTCGGACGTGTACGACATCGACGTCAACGGTCGCACTCAGCCACACCACCTGGGCGTGTTGTCCCACTACGACGCGATCGTTTGGGAGTCGGGCGACGACATCATCACCCGGGCAGCGGGCCAGGTGGCCGGCACGGCTGACAAGCTCTCGCTCGACCTGGAGCTCTCGGTGCGCGACTACCTCAACGAGGGTGGCAAGGCGCTCGTGACCGGCAAGTACAACCAGTTTGCCCAGGCCGCGAACGGCGCCTACTGGTACAACCCGTTCGCGCCGCCGCAGTGCACCACACCCCAGGCTTACCCGTGCCTGCCGCTGTTCAACGACTTCCAGCAGTACTGGCTGGGTGCCTACAACTATGTGAGCGACGGCGCCACGTCGGAGGAGGGAGACCCCTACGGCGTGAGCGGCACAGCTGGTGCGTTCGACGGGTTCGCGGGCACCTTCAACGGTGGCGACTCGGCCGGCAACCAGGACCACACCGGCTCGCTGCTCTCGACGTCGAGCTTCCTGCCCCCGGACGAGTTCCCGCAGTTCGCCACCTCGGTACCGGTGGCATGGGACCGGCCCGGTGCCGCGCCGTACGACCCCCACACGGGTGAGTGGTACATGTTCAGCCAGTTGGCGGACCAGGGCTGGAAGCGGCTCTCCCGCACGGTCGACCTCACCGGGGCGACGTCTGGACAGCTGAAGTTCTGGATCTCGCACGACACCGAGCCCGACTGGGACTTCGTGACCGTCGAGGCGCACGAGGTCGGCACCGAGCTCTGGACGACGCTGCCAGACGCGAACGGCCACACGACGCAGAGCACCGGCGCTTCGTGTGTCGAGGGCTGGACGGAGCTCCACCCGTTCGTCGCCAACTACCAGGGTGCGGCGCCGGGCTGCGCTCCCACCGGCGAGACGGGAACGTGGAACGCGGCTACGGGCAGCAGCCAGGGCTGGCAGGAATGGAACCTCGACCTGTCGGCGTACGCCGGCAAGCAGGTCGAGCTGTCGATCAGCTACCTGACCGACTGGGGCACCCAGGGGCTCGGCGTCTTCGTGGACGACACCACGGTCGTCCTCGACGGGGTTGACGGCCAGGTGACCTCCTTCGAGGACGGCCTGGGTGGCTGGACGCCCTCACCGGCGCCGGAAGGGACGCGGGTGACGAACAACTGGACCCGCACCCAGAAGGCCTTCGAGGAGGGCGCCGCCACCGCGACCGAGGACACCGTGTTCACGGGCTTCGGCGCGGAGGGCCTGACGACGGCGGAGATGCGCCGCGACTTCGTCGCCCGAGCCATAGCCCACCTCCTCGATTGATCGCTCCGGAAGACTGAGGACAGCAGGCCCCGGCATCATGCCGGGGCCTGCTGCCTCGTCCGTGCGGGGGATGACCGCCACCTTCTGGACGACAGCCCTTCACAATCCTGGGGTGACAGGACAGGGTGGTCCTTGAGTTCGGAGGTCAGTGCCCTGCGTCAGGGAGGTAGGCATGACTGCAACCGCCAGCCGCTTCGAGGCAAGACTCGCACCGTGTGGACGCCAGTCCGACGGGGAGCAGTACGTCACCGAGGACCAGCAGGGGTTGGTCACCGAACAACAGCTGTATACCTGCGGGTGCCGGAGCGCCAAGGAAGAGTTCCACGACGGCAGCGTTCACCACCTCGTCGTGAACCACAAAGGAAAAGTGCTCGTCGACGAGGAGTTCCGGGGTGAGTGACGACCTCATACGAGCCGCCCACGACGTATTGATCGTGGGCGGCGGCGGCGCAGGCCTGCGCGCGGCGATTGCGATCGCCGAGACCAACCCGAACCTGGACGTGGCGGTGGTGTCCAAGGTCTACCCGATGCGTAGCCACACGGTTTCCGCCGAGGGAGGCGCCGCGGGTGTCATCGCCGAGGACGACACCCTCGAGGAGCATTGCTACGACACGATCTCGGGCAGCGACTGGCTCGGCGACCAGGACGCCATCGAAGCGTTCGTCAACGAGGCTCCCCGCGAGCTGCTGCAGCTCGAGCACTGGGGCTGCCCGTGGAGCCGCCAGCCGGACGGCCACGTCGCTGTCCGTGCGTTCGGCGGCATGAAGAAGAAGCGCACCTGGTTCGCGGCCGACAAGACCGGCTTCCACATGCTCCACACGCTGTTCCAGACCACCCTGAAGTACAAGGAGGTCACGCGCTACGACGAGGTCTTCGTCACCCGGCTGCTAGTCGACGATGGCCGGGTGCACGGCGTCGTGGCCGTCGGTCTGCTGACCGGCAAGATCCAGGCGGTCACGGCGAAGGCAGTCATCTTGTGCACCGGGGGTTGCGGCAAGGTCTTCCCGTTCACCACCAACGCCAACATCAACACCGGGGACGGCATGTCGCTCGCCTACCGCGCGGGCGCACCGCTCAAGGACATGGAGTTCGTCCAGTACCACCCGACCGGTCTTCCATTCACCGGCATCCTGATCACTGAGGCGACGCGCGCAGAGGGCGGGTGGCTGCTGAACAAGGACGGCTACCGCTACCTCCAGGACTACGACCTCGGCCAACCGACCCCGACTCCGGAGCTGCGCAGCATGGAGCTCGGTCCTCGCGACCGGCTCTCCCAGGCGTTCGTCCACGAGGTGGAGAAAGGTCGTACGTCGGACTCGCCCTGGGGGCCGATCGTCCACCTGGACCTGCGCCATCTCGGAGCGGAGCTCATCGACACCAAGCTTCCCTTCGTTCGGGAGCTGTGCCTGAAGTACGAGCGGATCGACCCCGTGACCGAGCTGATCCCGGTCCGCCCGGTCGTGCACTACATGATGGGCGGGGTCCACACCGACATCAACGGGGCGTCCCCGCTCGAGGGCCTGTACGCCGCGGGGGAGACCGCCTGCGTCAGCATCAACGGCGCCAACCGGCTCGGCTCGAACTCGCTGCCGGAGCTGCTCGTGTTCGGCGCGCGGGCCGGGAAGGCGGCGGCCGAGTTCGCGTCGTCCGCGGGTCCGGCGCCGGCTTCCATCGAGGCCCAGGCAGCCGACGAGGTACGCCGCATCGAGCGCGACCTCCTCGGCAAGGGGCCGGGGACGGAGAGCGTCTCGGCCATCCGCGAGGCGATGCAGCACACCATGGAGGAGTCGGCCGGCATCTACCGGACGGGACCCGAGATGACCAAGGGAATCGACACCCTTCGCGAGCTGCAGGGACGAGTCGGGAACGTCGGGGTCGCGGACACCAGCCGGTCGTTCAACACCGAGCTGCTCACCGCCCTGGAGCTGGCCAACATGCTCGACATCGGCGAGTGCATGCTCGAGTCCGGGCTGCAACGTGAGGAGTCGCGAGGAGCTCACCAGCGCACCGACTTCCCCGACCGCGACGACGACCGCTTTCTCACCCACCAACTGGTGCACCGAAACCCCGACGGAACACCGCGGGTCGAGAGCCTGCCGGTGACGATCACCCGCTGGCCCCCGGGCGAGAGGGTCTACGGAAGGTAGACATGGCGGACAGCATCAAGCTCCAGGTCACGAGGTACCGGCCCGAGACAGACTCCGAGCCGACGTTCCAGGAGTACGACGTACCTCTCCGGAAGGAGTGGACGGTCCTCGACGGGCTGATCCACGTCAAGGACGAGGTGGACACCACCTTGTCCTTCCGCTGGTCGTGCCGGATGGGCATCTGTGGCAGCTGCGGGATGAACGTGGAGGGGGAGCCGAAGCTCACCTGCGCGACGTTCCTGAGTGACTACGCGCCGGGGCCGATCCGGGTCGAGCCGCTCGCCAACTTCCCGGTCGTCCGTGACGTCGTCGTGGACATCCACGACTTCATGCAGAAGCTGCCGAAGGTCAAGCCGTGGATCATCCGCAAGGACGACGTGACCGTGATCGACGGGGAGTACATCCAGACTCCCGAGGAGCTCGACGCCTACAAGCAGTTCAGCATGTGCATCAACTGCATGCTCTGCTACGCGGCCTGCCCGGTGTACGGCCTCGACCCCACGTTCATCGGCCCGGCGGCCATCGCCCTGGCCGAGAGGTACGACCTCGACTCTCGCGACCACGGCGCCCGGGAGCGGCTCGACGTACTCATCGAGCACGAGGGGGTCTGGGGCTGCACATTCGTCGGTGAGTGCACGACGGTCTGCCCGAAGCACGTCGACCCCGCGGGCGCCATCCAGCGCTACAAGCTGAAGGCCGCGCAGGAGAATGTGAAGGCGTTCCTGCTGCCGAAGTGGGCGCAATGACCGAGGTGAAGATGTACCACCGCCCGATCTCGACCTGGTGGTGGGTCAGGAAGCGGTCGTACTTCGTGTTCGTGATGCGCGAGCTGAGCAGCATCTTCGTGGGCTGGTTCGTCTTCTACCTGCTGACGCTCGTGGCCGCTGTCAACCGAAGCGAGGCCGCCTACGACGGCTTCCTCGACTGGGCGTCGACTCCGTGGGTCGTTGTGCTCAATGTCGTCGGGCTGGCCTTCCTCGTGCTCCACCTGGTCACCTGGTTCAGCCTCACCCCGAAGGCGATGGTGGTCCAGGTGCGGGGCCACCCGGTGCCGGCAACGCTGGTGATCGCCTCGCAGTACGTCGGCCTGGCGGTGGTCTCCGCATTCGTGTTCTGGCTGGTGACCTGATGAAGCGACACATCGAGCCGCTGGTTTGGCTGATGTTCAGCGGTGGGGGAGTGATGGCTGCCGTGTTCCTGCCGAGCTTGGTATTCCTGTTCGCGCTGGCCTTTCCTCTGGGCTGGGTCGCGCGGCCGGACCACGAGCATCTGCTAGCCGTCCTGGGCAACCCGCTGACCTTCCTTTTCCTTCTGGGGATGTTCGTGCTCTTGCTGGTGCACAGCGCGCACCGCTTCCGGTACACGCTGTACGACGGTCTCCAGGTCAAGATGCAGCGGACCACCGCGGCGCTGTGCTACGGCACCGCCGTCATCGGGTCGGTCGCGGCGCTTGTCGTGCTGTGGGCGGTCGCTTGAAGCCGCAACTAGCGTCTCGCGCCCGAAGTTGTTGCTTGTGGTCGTGGTCCAGGTGCGTGCAGCGCAAGGCCGAGGAGCAAAGGCGTGGCAGCGCCACTTCGAGCGACGAGAACGCAGCGATGTGCGTGCCTGGGCCGCGACCACTGCAACGTATTTCGGGTGCGCGACGCTTACGCGGCTGAAGGTGCTACTCCCCGGACTCGTACTTGAACGAGACGCGAAGCTTTGTCCGATACGTGATTTCGCCGCCCTCTGCGAGGTGAATGTCCTGCGACACCACCTCGGCCACCCGCAGATCGCGAATCGTCCCGCTCGCCGTCTTGATGGCAACTGACGCCGCGTCCTCCCAGGACTGCGTGCTCGTTCCGATGAGGTCTGTCACTCTGTAAACGCTCACGCGATCCTCCTGGCCGCCAGATGGGTGTCTCTCTCACTCAGTCCTACCGGACCGCTGCTCCCGAGGACAAGATGTGGATTCCACCCCGCTCGAAGCCGGCCCCAGGAGTACTCATGACGGACGCCACCGACCCCGTGAAACTGACCGGGCAGCAGAGCGATCAACAGCGTCGCGAGGACGATCTCACCGAGCTCGTCGTGGCCTCCTTCGCGGGCGCTTCCCAAGTGCGACTGCGCGAGCTGATGCAGTCGATCACCCGCCACCTCCACGCGTTCATCCGCGACGTCCGTCTCACCGATCAGGAGTTGGCCGCCGGAATCGAGTTCCTCACCGCGGCAGGACGTATCACCGACGACAAGCGGCAGGAGTTCATCCTGCTGTCCGATGTTCTGGGAGCCTCCATGCAGACCATCGCGGTCAACGATCCTGCTGAGGGCAGCGCAACCGAGTCCACCGTTCTCGGCCCCTTCTTTCTCGAGGACGCACCGGTCACACCTCTCGGCGGTGACATCGCAGGGGGAGCGGCCGGACAGCCATGCTGGGTCGAGGGCACCGTCACCGACACTCTCGGCAATCCCGTGCCGCAGGCCCGGATCGAAGTGTGGGAAGCCGACGAGGACGGCTGCTACGACGTCCAGTACGCCGACGGGAGGGTGGCGGGACGCGCCAGGCTCCGCGCGGACACGAACGGTGGCTATGGGTTCTGGTGTCTCACGCCCACGCCGTACCCGATCCCGGACGACGGTCCTGTTGGGGCGCTGCTGAAGGCGGCCGGTCGCTCGCCGGTGCGGGCCGCCCACCTGCACTTCCTCGTCGACGCGCCCGGATACCGCACCTTGGTCACCCACATCTTCATGGAGGGCGACCCGCAGCTGGAGATCGGTGACTCCGTCTTCGGCGTCAGGGAGTCACTCGTGAAGAGGTTCGAACAGCGGGCCGCCGGCACACCGCCTCCCGACGGACGCGACCTCGGCGGCCGCTCGTGGACACGGGCAACCTTCGACATCGTGCTCACTCCCGCGACGGCCACTGCAGCCCACAGTCCTGGGGTCGGGACCTGAGCCGTGCGACAGGGGTGTGCCTGCTCTCGCTGACGGCCGAACCGTCGAGAATTCCGTTTGGAGCCATCGTTTCGGCAGTTGGTTGTATCAGTGCTCCCCGCCCAGACATCTGGTTCTCAAAGACAAAGACAAAGCTCGGGCCACCAAGTCTTGGAGAACCAGGCACCAAGGGACCTGAGCGGCGCCTCGTGGGAGGAAAGTCAACGTGTGCGACACAAGTTCTTGCGGCACAGACGGAACGCGACTCTGCCGCCCCTGTCTCAAGCGCGTCTCACGCCAGCTGGAACTTCTGCCTGCGATGTACGCCGAGTGCGAGGAAATGCTGGTCGCCCGCCCCAAGCGAGAGGTGGAGCGGGTGCGGGGCGGACTGCCCGGCTCGGCCACCATCAACGAGGCCGCTGTCTCGGCACGGTCCGCCATCTTGTCCACGCTTGCGTCCCTGTCAGGACTGGTGCGCGACGAGCGCCCGGTGCAGGTGGTGTTGCGGCGAGAGGTCACTCCGCTGGCGGCGTTCCTGCGGGCTCACCTCGACTGGCTGGCTGAACATCCCGCTGCCCGCGAGCTGTGTGACGAGCTCGACGACGCCGTAGACATGGCGCAGCGCGTCGTACACCCCGAGGTCGGCAAGAAGCTGGAAGTGGGGAAGTGCGAGAACCACGGGTGCAGCAGCACCGTGTACGCGACGTTCCGTGCAGAACACGGGCACTCACCAACGCTGGTGAGCTGCGACGTCGGTCACGCCCTGGCTCCACGGGAGTGGTTGCTCCTGCATCACGCTGCGCAAGCGGCGCGCCGTGGGGTGGACGACTCTCGCAGCAGGTCCGTCGAGCAAGAAGCCAGCTAGGAACAGGTCCGTTGAGCAAGAAGCCAGTTAGGGAACACCATGACACCGACCAGAAATGACCTACGCCTGGTGCCGACCGAGCTGGCAGCGCTGGCCGCGGGGGTGACCACCGCGACGATCAGGCAGTGGGCAAGGCGGGGCAAGCTCACCCGCTATGGGAAGCCGAGCCGAGCCGAGTACGACCTGGGCGAGATCTTCGGGATCATCGCGGGGTAGCAGCCACCGCACGCCCTTGACGGGCTACTGAGCAGCTGGTCGACGAGCGCATTGCGCCGTGATGTGCCCCACACGCGTGAGCACGAACGACACCGTCGTCGAGCACAGCGCGCGCCCTGGTCCAGCAAGAGAGTTGCCCGGCGAGGGGTGCCCCGGAGAGGGGTGCGGGGGAGGTGGCCGTGTAGGCGAAAGCCCAGGACGCAGGGCGTTCCGCCGGCGCTTGCTCAAGGCTGGACACGGCCCCTCCCCCCGTATTTGCCCCCGTATTGCTGGGCCCGTATTGCTGGGCCCGTATTGCTGGGCCCGTATTGCTGGGCCCGTACTGCTGGGCCGTCTTCTCAGGCGGCCCGTTCGCGAGGGACGCCCAGTGAGAGACGGCGGTCGTTCACCGGGGTTGGCCTCAACGCGAGGTACTCCGTGACTCCGACCCGCTTCAGGATGAACCGGATGACGATCGGGATGTCGGCCTCGCCCCGGTCGGAGTACACCATGGGCTCGACGAGGCGGATGCGTGTGCCTCGAATCTCGAGCTCGCAGCCACCCGCGGCCAGCACGTTGCGGGCCCAGTCGCACGTAGAGCCGTACGGCAGGGAGATGACGTAGTCGTCCCCGCGACGAAACAACTTGACCGGAGTCCGGTACTCGCGCCCGGACTTCCGGCCTCGGTGGTGGACCACCCCGAAGGCGCTGAATCGCGTCATCAGCGGACCGAAGAAGTGGTTGGCGACCTTGCGGTTGAAAACAGCCAGTGACCTGCGAACTGACATGACGTTCCCTCTTTCGTGAGCTTGGCTCGATCGCTACGCCACGCAGACACCTTCGACCGCGACCTTCTGGAACAGGTGCGGGTAGGCGATGGTTCCCTCAGGCCAACCGTCGTGCTTGCCCTGGAACTCCGGGCTGGAGAACGCGGTAACGAGCGTCTCGGTGGACTCCCAGACCGCGATGTTCACCAGCAGGTGGCTCTCGCCCGTGCCGCGGTGGAGCTGCGCGGAGATGTAGCCCGGCTGGTGCTTCATGAACTCCGCGTCGTCCTTCCACTTGGCCACGGCCTCATCGACAGTGCCTTCCGGAACGCTGAACATGTTGACGAGGACCACAGGTCCCGCCTCTTCCTGCAGTTGCGCCTGGAACGTGGTGGACGGGTCCAGACCTTCGAGCTTGACCATGGTCGTGCCTTTCATGTGATGGGTTGGGCTTCATGGACGGCCGGGACGGCGCCATGTAGTGGGACAGCCGGGAGGCGCCCACGAAAATGGGCAGCCAGAAGTGGCCGCCCACAGATATGGGCAGCCAGAAGTGGCCGCCCACAAATATGGGCAGCCGGAAACGGCTGCCCAAAAACTGGGTGGTGCTGACGGACCCTGTGGTCAGGACTGTCGTAGGAGCGGGACGAGCACGTCGCGGACATAGCCGCGCACGTCGCGGTTCCCCAGGGCCCCCTGGATCACGGTGACGCCTGCAGCCTCGGCACTACGCCTGAGGACGCGGCGTGACCGGCGGTCGACGCCGCCCCCGATCACCAGAGCGCTGGCACTGCCCGCTTCGAGGCGAGCCGTCGCGTCGACATCCTTGGTGACGCCGACAGACTCGATGGCGTGGTCGTGCAGAGCTTCTACGACGGAGGCGACGACCTGCGGTCCTCGACCGATGATGAGAACCGTCATGGTCGTCCCTTCATCCGCGACCCCGGGGTCGCGCTTGGTTGATGTGATGTGGCTGTGGAGCGTTGGGGGAGTGTCTGGGTCTACCAGTGGCTGACCTGGTCGTACCTGGGCTTCCAGATCCGCCGATAGATGAGCCTCGCGGGCGCCGGCAGGATGCTGAGGATCCTCTTGGTCTCGGTCTCCGAGGCTTGGTCGGTCAGCCAGGGTAGGAACTCTGACGCAGACGAGATGGGAGTCGCCTTGCGAATCGCGGACACGACCTGACGCCACTCCTTGTCCGTGATCGACTCGGTGATCAACGGCATTGCCTCTTGCTCCTCGTGGCCGAGGTGGAAGCCGAGCTTGGTGCCGAGCTCGTCGATGATCCCTGCGACATCGTGGTCGTCGGGGTTGTCGAAGGCACCCTCGGCCGCGGCGAGCAGCGGGTCGATGATCTCGTGCTCAGCCTCCATCTCGTCGAGAGTGGAGATCGCGGACTCGCTCTTCGCGAGCCGTTCGCGCATCCTCGGCCAGAGGAAGTCGTCCTCGTGGCGGTGGTGGATGAGCAGCTGGTTCTTGAAGATCTGCCAGCCACTCAGAATCGACGCGTGGCGCGCCGGGTCCCGGAGGTTGGCAGGCGTCGCCACCTTGGCCATCGCCTCCAGGTCGCGACGAAAGGCCGTATGCGCGGCAGCCATGGCCACGAATCGGTCTTCGCCGCCGTCGCGGGACTTGTCAGTGCTGCGCCGTTCGTCCAAAGACATGCTGTGCTCCTTCGGTCAATGTGTTGATTGAGAGACAAGATCCCCATGAGGGGCTTGCTGGACCATTGCTTCGGCCTCTGCGCCATCGGCTCCATCGCCGACATCTCCGTCGCCAACGAGCTCGGCGTCCAGATCGCGGGGTGCCGCTCTGCGCGGCAGTCCGAACATCCCGATGAAGACCAGCAGGAGTGCGCCCACCGCGTAGAGCATGGTGAAGCCGAAGGCACGTTCGAAGTTGTACGCGTTGGCCTGTTCACCCGCGTCGGAGAGGATCTTCGCAACACCCTCCGCCTCGGGAGACGACGGCTGTGAATCGCCTGTCTGGCAGCTGGCCGGCACCTCGGTCGGGTCCGACCCTGCCGACCGGTCCTTGACGCAGGCCCTGAAGCCCGAGATCAAGACGTCCTGCTGGCCCGCCGGGACGCCGACGGCAGTCAGCTCCCGTTGAAGCTGCGGGGTGACCTCGTCGACGCCGTACCCGGAGCCGTTGTCGAGGTGAGTGAAGAAGAGCACCCCCACGAGCGCGACCCCGAGTGCCATCCCGACCTGCTGGGTCGTGTTCAGGAGCCCTGAGGCCGACCCGGCGTCCTCGACGGGCACGTCGGTGAGGATCAGGTCGATCATCGGTGCGACCACCAGCCCGAATCCGATCCCGGCCACGACGAGCGGGCCGACCATCTGCCAGGAGCTGATGGAGAGGCCGTAGTGCCAGGAGACCCAGATGTACGACGCGAAGCCGACTGCGTTGAGCAGAGCGCCGGCCATCAGCACCCGGCGCCCGAACCTCGGGGTGAGTAGCTCCACCGAAATGCCGGCGGCCGGTGCCGCACCGAGCGCGAAGGCCACGGCGGTGAGCCCCGCGTGCAGGGCGGTCCATCCGAGTCCAACCTGCATGTACAGCGTCCAGACGAGGAAGAAGCCACCGAGTGCGGTCATGAAGATCAGCCACACCGACATGCCCGAGGTGAAGCTGCGGGCGCGGAAGAGACTCAGCTCGACGAGTGGAGAACCGATGGTCCGCGTTCGCCACTGCTCGTACTTGATGAACAGCACCAGCACCGCGGCAGACCCGGCCATCATCAGGAAGGTCCAGAGCGGCCAGTCGAGCCGGCGACCCTCGGTAAGTGGGTAGACAAGCATCAAGATCGCCGTGATGGCGAGAACCATGCCGACCAGGTCGAGCTTGGGCGCTGTTGGCGACCTCGACTCCTTGATGAACGCCGACGCCGCGAACATCGCCGCGATGCCGACCGGGATGTTGACCAGGAAGATCGGGCGCCAGCCCAGCCCGGCAACGTCCCACTCGACCAGCAGGCCGCCGATGATCGGGCCGGCAACGGATGCGGAGCCGACAACGCCGCCGAACATTCCGAAGACCTTGCCTCGCTCCTCAGCGGGGAAGGTCACGTGGATGATCGCGAGGATCTGCGGAACCATCAGGCCAGCCGTCGCGCCTTGGAAGAACCGCGCCGCGATGAGCATGTCCGGTCCGCCGGCGAGTCCGCACCACGCTGAAGCGAGCGTGAACCCACCCATGCCGACGATGAAGAGCCGCTTGCGTCCGAAGATGTCGCCCAACCTGCCGCCTGTGATCAGCACGGCAGCGAACGCGAGAACGTAGCTCGCGACGATCCACTCGAGCTGTGCGTACTCCGCTCCAAGGTCTGTCTGAATGCTGGGGACTGCGACGTTCACGATGGTCGCGTCGAGTAGGTCCATGAAGCCTGCGACCAGGACGACGATCAGTGCGAGCCATCGACGGGGGTCGAGACCTTCTTCGATTTCGACTGGGGGCTTCCTTCTGGGCGCGCGGTGCGCGCCTCCCCGAACCCGTCCTGCCCGTCGAGTGCCTCGGTGGGCTTCGGCAACCATGCGAGTGGCCTCCTGCTATCATTCGCTAGTAGTTCAGTGAGTAAATAGTTTAGTCACTAAGAGATCCGAGCGTAGAAAGGCTCACCGGTCAATGTCAAGCGCTTCAAGCCGTTCGGGCGATTTAACCGATCAGGCGACGGCGTCCGGAGGGGAGAGCGCCTCCGAACTGATGTCTGCCAACCTCGACGTGGCCCTGGCCGCGGTCGCTCTGACCTCGGCTGGTGCTGCGGTCAAGGGCATGCACACCACCGACTGGTTCTGCCTGTGGCACGTCGCAGAAGCTGCTGGCGTGCAACCGGTCGCGCTCGGCCAGCTGGCGGAGCTGACCGGGTTGACCGCGGGTGCCATTACGGGTGTCGTCGACCGGCTGGAAGCGACAGGTTTCGTACGACGTGAGCGCGACCCCGCCGATCGGCGACGCTGGCTGGTCCAGATCGAACCGGCGAGGCAGGCCGAGATCTACGAGTTGTACGCGCCACTCCTGTCCGGGTTCCAGACTGTGGAGAGGCGGTTCGACTCGCAGCAGCGCGCGGCCATTCTTGACTTCCTCCAGAGCACCTCCGCGCTGATGCGCGGGCAGGTCCGGTCCCTCCGGGAAGAGCGGCAGGGCCGGACCGCGTAGCCCTCGCTCGTCGCAGGCGACGGCTCACCCGTCCCAGAACGGATGAACGACCTCGTCACCGTCCTCGAGCACGCTCATCGCCCCGCGGAAGAAGATCAGTGGCTCCTTCAGACGGCGCGGGGCCCCGAGCTCGACCACCTCACCCAGGAGGATGAGGTGGTCTCCGCCGTCGTACTCCCTGACCAATGAGCACGCCAGGAAGCCCGCCGCCTCACTGAGGACGGGGACGCCCTCCGCAGACCGGTGATGCGCCACCTTCCCGAGCTCGGCGGAGTGCCGCCGAGAGGCGAACGCCCACGCGAGCCGCTCCTGCCGTCCAGTCAGGAAGTTCACACCGAACTTGCCGGCCTGGCGCACTACGTCGAGCAGCCGGGAGTCCCGGTGCAGGCAGAACAGCACCAGCGGCGGGTCGAGGGAGACCGAGGTGAACGAGTTCACCGTGGTGCCGGTCATGATCCCGTCCGCCTCACACGTGATCACCGTGACACCGGTCACGAAATGACCGCACACCTTGCGCAGCAGCTTGTCGTCGATCGGCGGCGCCTGCTGCTCGATCCGTTGTGAGATGGTCATCGGTGCTCCTTCCTTCGCATGGGCGGACACGTACCGCTAGAGGACCTTCCTGGCCTTGACTCCGGCCTTGAGGATGCCCTTCAGGAACTCTCGACCGAGCTCGTTCCACTCCGGTGCGCCCTTCCTCGACGCCCAGTACATGAACTTGGCCATGTCCAGCGTGGTCGGTGCGACGAAGCGGTGGTCGAGGTCCTTCCAGCCGAAGACCGGGTTGACGATGTCGGACTCCTGCATCATCGTGTTGATGATCGCCGCCGCCTCGGAAGCAGTCATCTCGCCGATCTCGTACTTCTCGCAGGTCTCGGCGGTGGTCTCGATGATGTGCTTGAGCTTGTCACTCTCCGGCCACCACAGCCCTGTGTGCGGAGCCTGCTCCAGCTCACGGAAGTGACGGTCGTCGCCGTCCTTCACGAAGCGCAGCCGGGCCCGGGTCAGTCGCATGGTGCCAGGCGTGATGAAGGCACCCCACACCCGGAAGACCGCGTTCCACAGCTCGAAGTCCGAGAAGGCGATGAACGAGCTGTTGACGAGGTCGTCGTTGTACTGAAGCAGTCCCTGCTCGAGTCTTTCGACGTACTCGAAGCGCTCCTCGGAGAAGTCGCCGTCCTCCACAGCGGGGATGAGACGGCCCACCAGGGCATCGACGACCTCGAAGGTGTTGGACAGCCCGCGGGAGAACAACGGGTCCAGGAAGCCGGCTGCGTGGGACATCAGGCACCAGCGGTTGCCGATCGTCTGCTTCGAGGAGTACTGCAGTCGGTCGGTCGACACCCACTCACGGACCTTGCGGGCGCCCTCGAACTGCCGCTTCACTGCGGGGTACTGGTCGAGGTAGTGGTTGAACTCCTCCTCGGGAGTCATGTCCTTCGGCCTCGGGTAGAGCCGCTCGTCGAAGGTCAGCCCGACACTGCACAGCGGGTTCTTCGACTTCTTGTGGCTGTCGAAGGGGATGATCCAGAACCAGCCTCGTTCGATCATGTGGTGCATGGTGCCCTGGTGCCAGTCCACCGGCGGCCGGAGATCCTTCGGGTGTCCGCTCACGTCGTCGAACGGCTTGACGCCGATGTAGTGCGTGAACAGCGACCGGGAGTGGTGCTTGAAGCGGGCCGGCGACTCGCGAAGGTCCAGCTGGTCGGCGATGGGGGAGCGGAACCCGCTCGCGTCGATGAGGTACTTCGCCTCGATGACTTCGCCGTTCTGGCCGGTCACGGTCACGCAGTCCTCGCCGAGGTCGACCTCGGCCGCGCGCCAGTTCTGGCGGGTGTCGGCGCCGTACTTGACGGCGACCTGGAACATGAACGAGTCACTGTCCTGGCGGAACAGGTGGCTCGCCTGGGTGAGGATCTTCGGGATGGCGAGCTGGGTCGCCTCTCGTGGGTCTGGCTCCTCGTGCGGGCGGTGCAGCATGAAGCCGAAGTGGGCCTTGGTCCCGAAGACCGGGCCGATGTCCCGGGTGCTCGCTTCGACGCTCACGAGGCTCTTGATCTCGGGGACGCCGTATCGCTCGGCCAGGATGTGCAGCCATTCGATCAGCTGCGGCGTCATGGACTCGCCGACTGCGAATCGCGGGTGCGAGGCCGCGTCCACGAGCATGACCTTGACGCCGTGGCGGGCCAGGATCGAAGCGGTCACCGAACCTGCGAGTCCGGAGCCGAGGATCACGACGTCGCAGGTCTGGACGCCGACCCCGTTCGTGGTCGGTGCGCTTGACACTGTCTTTGCGGGCATGTCTAGCCCCTCTCTTTCTTGATGCTTGTCGTGTGTCGGATCTGTGCTGTCGCGCGGGGTGGTGCACTGCCCTTCCGTTGTTCGGCCTTCCGTTCGGCTTGTGAAGGGCAAAACCAGGTTTGGAGTGCTGAGCTGAGTTCCATGGCGCCGCCGTCGACCCACGCCACATGACCGTCTGGCCGGACCAGGAGGCGGCGTACGCCCGCCAGAGGGCCGGCCGAGATGCTCTTTGCGCTGACCCGCTCAACCGTGTCCGGTAGCGCGTCGTCGAGCGGCGGTCGCGTCTGGCCCGAGAGGTCGAGCAAGAGGCCGCGACCCGTGCGTTGCAGCTCGGCCACTTTGGTCCAGCCGGACTCCGTCTCGACCTCCACGGGCGGCACGCGCGTGCCGACCAACGGATGCTCACCAGGAGACGGCTCTCCGTAGCGGACGTCCAGGCCACTGATCGTGGCGGCCAGGTTGTCCCGGACGGACGGCAGGGCGATGAGCTCGGCCATCGTGCGCCGAGCGGCATCGACCTCTCGCCCACCGAGCAGGAGGAGTGTCTGTGCCTCGATGTTGTCGAG
This sequence comes from uncultured Actinomycetota bacterium, assembly GCA_963742815.1. GTDB lineage: Bacteria > Actinomycetota > Actinomycetes > Propionibacteriales > Nocardioidaceae > Marmoricola. Next base: position 975,840 of record CAVUNJ010000011.1, on the reverse strand, counting down.
AGTGTGACGGCCGGCAAGGTGTCGTTCGTCGTGATAGCTGTCGAGAAGCCCGAGGGGAGCGCGGCCGGTGACGACGGCAGCCAGCTTCCACCCGAGGTTGAACGCGTCGTGGAGTCCGAGGTTGATGGCCTGGCCGCCCGCGGGAAGCTGTTGGTGCGCCGCGTCGCCGGCAAGGAGGACCCGGCCACGTCGGTACGTGTCGGCCTGCAAGCTCACGTTGTCGAAGGCGTTCACCCAGACCGGCGTACCGGCGCTGATGTCCTCGCCGGTGATCTTCAGCCATGCTCTCGCGAGGTTCTCGAACGTCGCCTCGGGTGCGACCACGCCGTGCCCTGGGCCGTACTCGTGAAGCATGATTCGAGTGACGTCGTCGGGACCTCTCGATGCGATCGCCAGGCCGTTCGGCAGCCGCTCGAAGCGCCTGTCCGGCACCTCGATACCCAAGATGTCGGCTCGAAGCAGGCCCTTCTCCGCCGATCGGCCGGAGGAGCCGATGCCGGCCAGCCGTCGGACCGTGCTGTCCTCGCCGTCGCAGCCGACCACGTACGCCGATCGCAACGGTGGCGCACCGGCCGACCCGCATAGCTCAACGTGGTCGGCCGAAACGGCCATGTCCTTCACCTCGTAGCCGCGGCGAATCCGGACGCCGAGCCCGAGAGCCCAGTCCTCGAGGAGATGCTCGACGCGCGACTGGGGCACCTTCCACTGACCGGGGTACGGCGTCGACACCTGGCTCAGGTCGAGGGTCAGACCACCGAAGTGCCCCTTCCCGATGCTCGGTGGCGTGCCGAGACGTTCGAGCAAACCGCGCTGGTCGAGGATCTCCATCGTGCGGGCATGCAGGGTGGAGGCCCGTGACTCGGTCATCGGCTTCGCCAGCCGTTCGACCACCAGGACGTCGGCACCACCGAGCCTGAGCTCGGCAGCGAGCATCAGCCCGGTGGGCCCGGCGCCGACGACGATGACCTGCGCGTCCATTCCGCTCCTCGGGTTGATGGTCGTCAGCGGCTTTCGGCGTACGCCTTGGCATGGCCGAGTGTGGCGAGGCTGTTGGTGCTGAGCGCAGTGCGCACGAAGCTGCTTGCCCGCGCCACGTCGGCCTCGGCACCCAGCACCGCGGAGATGTTCTCCTCGTTGATGACGACGGTGTGCTCGGAGGTCACCCGCACCTCGCCGAGGGTCTCCTCGAGACGCCATTGGCCGAGATGGGCCGTCATCAGGGCCGGCAGCCCGATCTGCTTGTAGGCGATCAGCCGATGCGGGAAGCAGACGCGGACAGATTTCGTCGTGTGCGTCGAGCCGTCCTTGGTCTGGGTGTCCATCTCCAGCAGCTGTACGCCGGGTGACTCCTCCACCAGTGAGGAGCGCGCCACGTGGGGGAGACGCTCCGACCAGAGCTCCGCCTCGTTGAGGAAGTCGTAGACGTCGGCAGCGGTCCCCTTGATCGCGACGGTGTCCTCGAACGTCATCACCAGGTCGGCCGAGGCCGTGGCAAGCTCCACGTTGGCCTTCAGCGCGGCCAGCTCGGACTGGCTGTTGCGGTCGACCGCACGTTCGATCCAGGCCAGGGACTCGGGGTCGTCGTCGATGGCCCGGAAGTCGTGCAGGAGCCTGACGCGCGACTGGTCCGGGGTGATCTCCTCGACGATCCAGGTGCCGCCCATCGACGCGACGGGTGGGCTGGATACCTCCTGCCGAAACCTGATTCGCATCGACTCGGGATCGAGCACCCGAAGGGAGTTCCAGCTCTTGATCTCGCCGTTGGCGGTGGCCCAGATGCGGATTCGCTCCTCCGATCCCGTGACGTCCAGTCGCTGGACGTGGACGCTCGGAGGAAAGAGCCGGGGCCAGTTCTCCACGTCGGCGATCAGCGCGTACGCCGCTCGGGCCGGTGCGTTCACCGTGATCTGGTGTTCCACCTCACGGGGTGCTGTCTGTGACATGTGCGGGCCTTTCCTAGAAGTTGCCAAGACCGCCGCAGACGTTCAGTGCCTGCGCGGTGACTGATGCGGCGGAGTCCGAAGCCAGGTAGCCGACCATTCCTGCGACCTCGTCCGGGGTGGAGTAGCGCCCGAGCGGGATCTTCTCCACGAACTTGTCGAGGATCACGTCCTCGGTGGTGTTCCAGGCTGCGGCGTAGCCCTGCCGGACACGCTGTGCCATCGGCGTCTCGACGTACCCGGGGCAGACGGCGTTGACGGTGACACCGGTGGGCGCCAGCTCCTTGCCGAGCGCCTTGGTGAAGCCGACGACACCGTGCTTCGACGCCGAGTACGGCGCCCCGAGCACGACTCCCTGCTTTCCGGCGGTCGAGGCGATGTTGATGATCCGCCCCTGACCGCGCTCCTGCATGCCGCCGGCGTTCAGCACCTCGCGAGTCACGAAGAAGACGCTGTTCAGGTTGGTGTTGATCACCTCGTGCCAGAGCTCATCCGAGAGCTGGGCCGTGACCCCACCACCGCTGCGTCCGGCGTTGTTGACCAGGACGTCGATCCGACCGAAGTGCTCGACCGCGGCTGCGACGAAGTTGCGGACGTCGTCAGCCGAGGTGACGTCGCACGCGGTGCCGTGGACGTCCAGGCCGTCCTCGCGCAGCTCCTTGGAGGTGTGCTCCACGTCGTCGCCGGACCGTGCGCACATGAACACGCCGTATCCCTGCTCAGCGAGGGTCCTGGTGACCGCGAGTCCGATTCCGCTGGTGGCGCCGGTGACGAGCGCGACCCGCTTTCCGTTCTGTGACATGCCGACTCCTGGATGGGTTAGAGGTCCTGGGGGACCAGTTGTGAGTTGACGACCTCCATGAGCGCCTTCGGCGTCGCGGCGTCCCTGAACGACGGGTCGTCGAGGTTGACGCCGAACGTCCGCTCGATGTTCGTGCTGGCCTCGAGCAGAGCCAGCGAGTCGTAGCCGAGTTCTTCGAAGGTGACGTCGACGATGTCGCCATCGAGGTCGACCCCCTCCGCGACGCCACCGGAGACGCGGAGAATCGACCGGAGATCGTCGAGAGTGAGTTGTGTGACAGACATGTTGCTTTCCTTTCGTTCGTTCACGTTGTGCGAAGGTCTGGCTGGCGGACGACCATCGCGGAGTTGAATCCGCCGTAGCCGCGGGCGAGTACGAGTGCGGCCCGCACGGTCGCGGGCCTCGGCTCGCCGAGGACGATGTCGAGGTCGTAGCCCGGATCAGGTGCTGTGTTCACGGTCGGCGGGATGACCGAGTCGCGTATGGACAGCAGCGCTGTCGCAACATCGAGTGACGCGGCTCCGGAGAGCATCCGCCCGGTCATCGTCTTCGGAGCCGTTACCGGAACTCCTCGTGGCCCGAAGACCCCGGTGATGGCGTCCGCTTCGATGCGGTCGAGCTCGGGGAGAGCCGCCGCGTCGGCGAAGACGACGTCGATCTCATCCGGTGCCAGACCGGCGTCTTCCAGCGCCAGCATGATGGCCCTGCGGAGGCCGGGTTCGCGTTCGCTGTCAGGGCTGGGGTCGAATGTCGCCCCGTAGCCCGCGATCTCGCCGTACACCCTTGCGCCACGGTCGTACGCCGACTCCGCGTCCTCGAGGACCAGGAGTGCGCCACCTTCTCCGGGCACGTGCCCCGAAGCCTCGGCGTCGAAGGGCTGATACGCCCGAGCCGGATCGGGGACTGTGCTGAGTCGACCACCCGCAAGCTGAGCCACCCAGCCCCACGAACAGATCGAGGCATCGACGCCACCGGACAGGATGACCCTGCTTCCCTTCCGGATTCGCCTCCTTCCGTCAGCCAGCGCGTCCAGTCCACCGGCTTGCTCCGAAACGAGGACACCGCTCGGACCGCGCATGCCGTGGCGGATCGAGATCTGACCCGAGTTGACGGCGTAGAACCACGCGAACGACTGGTAGGCGCTGACGTACGAGCCGCCCTTGCTCCAGAGGTTGCGCAACTCACCCTCGCCGAACTCGAAACCCCCCGAGGAGCTGGCCGTGATCACTCCCGCGTCGTACTGCGCGACGGTTTCCTTCTCGTGCCCCGCGTCGTGCAACGCCCATTCAGCAGCGATGAGTGCGAGACGCGTGACCCGGTCTGTCTGCGGGATGAGCCGACTGGGCAGGTGCTCCTCGACCTGGAACTCGGGGACCTCGCCCGCAAGGCCGGCCGGGTAGCTGCTCGCGTCGAAGCGCGTGACCGGGCCGATGCTGCTGCGGCCTTCGAGGACCGATGCCCAGAACTCCTCCAGGCCGAAACCACCTGGGGCGGTCACGCCCATTCCAGTCACGACCACCGCGCCAGTCATGTTGCCCTCCGTAGGATCATCGCGCTCTGGAAGCCGCCGAACCCGCTGCCCACGGTCAGAACCGCGTCGGTTGCGTGCTCCCTGGCGACGAGCGGCACGTAGTCGAGATCGCATTCCGGATCCGCGTCGTGCAGGTTGGCGGTCGGTGGTACGACGTTGTTCTCGATCGCCAGCGCGCTAGCGGCGATCTCGATCGAACCGATGGCACCGAGGGAGTGCCCGACCATGGACTTGATGGAGCTCACCGGCGTCCGATAGGCGTGGTCGCCGAGGCTGCGCTTGAACGCTGCCGTCTCGTGCCGGTCGTTCTGCTTCGTGCCGGAGCCGTGGGCGTTGATGTAGTCGATCGCCTCGGGGTTCATCCGAGCTTCATCGAGAGCCACGCGGATCGCCTCTGCCATCTCGAGCCCATCCGGCTTCAGGCCCGTCATGTGGAAGGCGTTGCTACGGGTGGCGAACCCCGCAATCTCCGCGTACGCATGGGCGCCGCGCTTCCGTGCGCGTTCGTACTCCTCGAGCACGAAGATGGCGGCGCCCTCACCGAGGACGAACCCATCGCGGTTCAGGTCGAACGGCCGGGATGCGTGCTCCGGATCGTCGTTGCGAGATGTCGTCGCCCTGATTGCGTCGAAGCAGGCCACGGTGATGGGGGAGATGGGTGCGTCCGAGGAACCGGCGATCATGACGTCCGCACTTCCCTCGCGGATCAGCTCGGTCGCGTAGCCGACCGAGTCGAGGCCGGAGGTGCAGCCGGTGGAGATCACCGTGGCCGGCCCTTCCGCCCCGACCGTCCACGCGACGTCCCTCGCGAACGAGCTGGGGACGAAGTAGTCGTACAGATGCCGGACCGCGTATTCGTGGTCGACGATGTCGAGTCGACCGCCGTCGCTCACGATGCGGTACTCGCTGTCAAGCCCCATAGTCGCCCCGACGGCACTGCCGACGGTGACGCCGACCCGGTGCGGGTCCAGCGACCCGGTCTCGATGCCGCTGTCTGCCTGGGCGGCCGCTGCAGCCACCACGGCGAACTGCGCCGCCCGGTCCATGCGGCGCACCTGCTGTGGGCTCAGGCCGTGGGACGCGGGGTCGAAGTCGACCTCCGCAGCGACCTGGGAGCGGAACGGGCTCGGATCGAAGAACGAGATCCGTCTTGTCGCGGTGCGCCCTTCGCTCAGGAGATCCCAGAACTCCTTTGTGCCTGTCCCGCCAGGCGCCAGCACGCCGATGCCGGTGATCACTACTCGTCGTTCCATGCTGATCCCCTTTGGCAGAAGCTCCGGCTAAGGAGCCTTGGTCCAGTGATAGAAAGCTGTCGCCATCGCGTCAGCGGGTGACCGCCAGGTGTCGGGGTCGTAGGCGCCGATGTACGGCGCGAGGTCGGCACTGACCTTCACGAAGAGCGGATGGCTCTTCGCTTCCATGATCGCGGCGCCGCCGTCGTCGCCCTGCCCGCTCCGGTTGGCAAAGTCCTGGAGGTGGAAGTACAACCCGCGGTAGAAGAAGAGCTGGCGCCGCGTCGTACCCATCAGGTCGGGCATCGCCGTGCGGTCGAACTCCTCGAAGGTCTTGGCCACGTGGTCACGCGAGTCAGGATTCATTCGGGCGACAATCAATGTGCTGTGCATTTGGCTCTCCTGCGTGAGTGTGTGCAGTGCTTGAGCTGTGCCGCAGGCGCGCGCCTCAGTTCCACTCGCGACGAGTGGTGAACGGCGTGTGAGCAGCCGGGCATGAAAAAACCGACGGACCCAAGAGCGGGCACACGTCGGCTGTGGCAAGAGTGTGACAGTGGCCTCATCGTGATGTCAACCCCGAGTTTTCGGGAACTTTCGCAACGGCTGCACTTCGCCGTGCGTTCCACATCAGGATCGGTCCAGTCATGGCCGTCGTCGCCAGGGCCATGATGACCATGAGCGTGAACAGTTCCGTGGAGAGCAGTCCCAACTCGAGGCCGACGAGCAGGATGACCAGCTCGGTGAGTCCTCGTGTGTTCACCAGCACGGCCAGGTCCCGCGCCATGGCATGCGGGACACCCGCGGACCTGGCGCCGCCGTACGCGCCGACGAACTTGCCACCGACGGCGACGAGCATCACGGCGGCGAGCACCGGCAGGTCGGAGGGGTTCAACGAGCGGATGTTCACACCGAGCCCAGCGACCAGGAAGAAGACGGGCAGCAGCAGGGTCACCGGTGCAGAGAGCCAGACGCGGGTCTCCTCCCGGAGCAGGTCGGAACGGGGCATCACGGCACCGAACAGGAAGGCCCCGAACACCATGTGCAGGCCGACCAGCTCGGCGGCCGCAGCGAACATCATGAGCCCGCCGAGCACAGCAGCGGGTGACGCGGCGACCCTACGCATCAGCGGCCGGGACAGCATGGCGATGACGACGAGTGGGACCGCGAGCAGCACGGTCCAGCCCCCGACGGACGCACCGACCGCCGCTGTCACACCAGCAAGCAGCGTCCACGCGAGCACGTCATCGACGGCCGCAGTGGTGATCGCCAGTCCGCCGAGCGGGGTCCGCGTGAGGTTGTGGTCCTCGAGGATTCGCGCGAGCACCGGGAACGCCGTCACGGCCATCGCCGCGCCGAGGAACAGCGCGAACGGCCATCCGCCCTTGGCACCTACTGCACCGAGCTCGAGCAGGAGCCACCCGAGGCCGGCACCAAGGGCGAACGGCAGCGCCACCGACGCGATCGACGCCGATGCGGCCGCCCTGCCACGGGTGCGCACTCCATCGAGGTCCAGCTCGAGGCCGACGAGATACATGAACAGGGCAAGGCCGACGGCGGCGAGAAGCTTGAGGGCCTGGACCGAGTCCGCCGGGAACAACCAGGCTGAGACCTCGGGCCCGATCAGCGATGGCCCCAGCAGGACGCCTGCGACGATCTCGCCGACGACGGGCGGCTGCCCGATACGGCCGGCGACCCAGCCGAAAGCTCGGGCGAGTACCAGGATGAGGGCCAGCTGCACGAGCACGGTCGCGACGGGTGACATGTTGCCTCCATGGTTGGGACGGAATGGCCGGGCAGGGGTGCCGAAGGGCATGCCGAAGAGGCCCACGTGGGGCAAGTGGCATGCGGGTAGAGAGCGGGTGGTCATGACCGCAGGGTTGCCGAGGGTCAGCGTGGTCCAGGTGCCTGCAGCGCAAGGCGGAGAAGGGAAGTCGGAGTTGACTTCCCTCGACCGACTCCGACGCAGCGATGGGCGTGCCTGGACCGCGGAGACCCCGACGAGCTAGGGAATGGCCAAGAGGTTCAGCTGCTCGGCATCCACGGCCAACCGGCCGGGCGGCGCACCAGAAAATGGGCGCACGGAAATGAGGGCGCAATCGTGACAGCCCCATGCTGGCATGTCAATGCTTTGGTCAATTCCCTGCCTGCATTGACGATTCTCGGCGACCACTCGTGGTCATCGACTAAACGGAGATGCCCACTAGCCCCCGAGCGCGATGAACGACTCGGCGGCGGTCCGTGCCGCGGAGTTCTCCCGCACGGCACGGCGTGCTCCGGCGAGGGCCTCGCCGAGGTTCTGATGCCGCAGCCTTCGGTGCAACGCCAGCATGAACGGCACCGTGGCCGGGTCGTCCACCGGCACGACGCTGGCCACGACCCCAGCGGAGCCGAGACCCATCAGGGCGCTGACGACACCGAGCAGCTCGTCGGCGCCGGACGGCGCACCGAGCGCCGAGTTGCAGCTGGACAGCACGATCCGGTGTGGCGCGCGGCCGAGCCGCTCGAGGTCATAGACCGTGAGCGGTCCGTCGTCGAGCTCCAGGGCAGAGAGCAGCGGGCTGTCGGATCGGAAGGTGCCGTGTGCCGCGACGTGCACCAGCCAAGCGCCGTCCATGGCCTCGAGGACCCGCGCGCACGTCGCTTCCCCGTCGGCGAGAACCACGGCGTTGGGATAGCGCTCCGCGAGGCGACGTACCTCCAGGGCGCCGGTCGAGAGGCGCGGTCCGCCCACGAGCACAACCCGTCGTTCGTCCGGGGGTTCGGCTCGGCGGCCGCGAAGCCACATCGCCGCCGAGGGGCTCACCGTGACCGCGCGGTCCTCCAGGGCAGGCAACAGCGCCCAGGGGACTGCGTGAAGTCCACCAGTGGGTACGACGACCACGGATCGACCGGTCAGTCTGTCGACCACCGGACCCAGAAGGGACCGTTGCAGCCGCTCTCCGATCGGACGCTTTGCGACTGCGGTATCCCTGCGCCCGATGGCCTCGCGACGCAGTGCGAACAGTGCTTGAGCCACGGCCCGCTCCGCGGCGGCGGTCTGCCCGACCCGCAGCATCACGGGGGGCCGCTCGTTCGTGAGAAGGATCGCGAACAGCTCGCCGTCGACGTCGGTGAGCTCGACCAGGTCCGTGTCGCCGAGCTCGGCCCGCAGCTCCGGTTCCCGGATCGGCTTCGTCTTCCCCGAGCCGACTCCTTGGCGGTGCATCGCCCGCCGGCGGACGGCGTCTTCAAGACGACGTTGCTCCCGCTGTAGCGACGGCGTGCCAACCCCCGGAGAGTCTTCGGCCAGCCGCTGCGACACCACGCGCAGTGCGGCGAGGTCCCCGGTCATCGCAGGGTCCAGGTCCAGCCGTACGGATGGGACGGCGAGCGCCGTTGCCCGCCACCGCTCACTCCACTCGAGGAGGCGACACGCATCCTCGCTTCGAACCGCATGCCGGAGTGCGAGGCGGGCGAAGTCGGAACCCAGTGCCGTGGCCTGTGCACGAAGCTCGGTCGCGCCCAGGGTGCCGAGATGGAGGTTGATGAGTTCCAGCCCTTGAGAGCAAGCTGCGAGCATGGCGCTGTGCCGTCCCTCAGCCTCCGCGAGGACCGCGCGCGCGAGCCAGCCTGTCGACCTGGCCTGCACGTCGCGCGGGCGGCGCGCTGTCGCAGCTCGCAGGTGCCTGACCCCAGCGGCTGTTCGACCACGCGCCAGGGCGAGACGGCCGGCCAGCAGTCGCGCCGCCGGGACACTCGCGACGTCGGCCGACTCCAGGCGCCTCGCCAGCGTGGTCGTCGCACGGAGTAGAGCTGCTGACGTGTCGCCACCGTCGTACCGACTCTGCAGCAGGACCAGCTCCGCACGCACGGCCCACCACGCTCGCTCCTGACTGCGGAACATCCTCAACGCCTCAGCGCTACGGTCTGCAGCGGTGGCGGGATCCTTGCTTGCGGAGGCAGCCAGGGAAGCAGCGAACAGCAGTTCCGCGCGGCGGGCATGCGATCCTCGCAGCGCCATGCTGCGAGCAACGCCCTCATCCGCGACACGGAGTGCGTCGCCGTGCAGCTGGGCTGCCAACAGCACCTGCACCCGGGTGACGAACAGGTCCGGCTCAAAGACGTCGAGATCGTCAACCTCCTGTTGCGCGCGGTCGAGGAGGGCGAGCGCAGCGGGCACATCCCCTCGGGCGAAGGCGATCGTCGCGCGGTCATGGAGGGCCGATGCGTAGTCGAGCCGCTGACCCGCGGCGGCGAACAATTCCTGCGAGCGCAGACAGTCCGCATCGGCCCGGGCGACAGCGCCCAGTCCGAGTGCGGCCTGGGCCCGGTGGCCATACGCCCTTGCCTCCCAGACAAGGTCACTGCCGCTGCCCAGCAGGTCGACGGCGCGCTGCGCCGCGCGCAGCATCTCGGCGTTGCGTCCGAGCACCCAAAATGCCTTTGCCAGCCGGATCTGGATACGCCCCTGCGCCGCTCCCTCGGCTCCTTCGGCCGCCTCGTGGATGGCGGCGAGCCCGGCACGGGGGTGGCCGGCCATCACGAGAGCAAGCCCGTAGGCGGCGCGTACGTCGTTGGCACGCTCGATGTCGCCCGCTCGTTTGGCCCAACGGATGGACGCACGGAACTCGTGCAGTGCCTGCTCGATGTCGCCGAAGTCGCGTAGCACGAGCCCGGCTGCCTGATGGGCGACGGCGGCCACCGCTGCGGGGGCTCCGCCGGCAAGGATCGAGCGAGCTTGCGCGAGCGCCTGATGCGGCATCGAGAGTGCGAACTTGAGCAACTCTTCACGATCGGGGGCGGCTGGTTGGATCTGCCGGGCCCCGGGATCCACCGTGCGCACCACTGCCAACGTACGCGGCGCAGCGCCGGGGCCGAGCGCAGGGGACTGCGGTACCTTCTCCGCCGACGCCCGTAGGTCGCTCATACGGTCAACGAGGACCCTTGGGATCCCCAGATACTCTCAGCTGCCCTGCGTCACTGCTGAGACGTCAGTACAAGGCGTGCGGGCAGGCCGGGGGTCTGGTCAGTTGTCGTCGTAGTCGTGCGTTGCGTAGTACTCGTAGCTCATGGCCCCGGCTCCCTTCTTCTCTGCCCCACCAGACGGATCGGTGAGCGGCGTCCGGGATACCTCAACTCGTAGGGTGCAGAGCCGCGGTCGGACCTGGGCGCTGGCCCGCGCGCATTTTCGTGTATCGACCGAGGCGCGGTCGAGTCCGTATGGCAACCGTCATTGCCGAAAGGACTGTCACATGTCACGCAACACGGTGCTGCTCTTCCCGGGTCAGGGCGCCTACGTCCCTGGGGCACTCAACACCCTGAGCCATGGACTGCCAGGGCTCCAGCACGCCTTCGAAGAGGTGGACGCGGTGGCCGTGGACGCCGGGCTCGCGTCGGTCTCCGACGTCATCGCCTCGTCCCCGCGGCTCGACCGGCTCCTGGTCGACGAGCCGTCGCACATCCTCCAGCTCACCCTCTACGCCAGCGCGGTCGGGATGTACCGCTCATTGGTCGCGCAGGGGCTGCGCCCAGCGATGCTGGTGGGCCACAGCCTCGGAGAGATTGCTGCCCTGGTCTGCGGCGGCGCATTCAGTTTCGCCGAAGGGGCCCAGATCGTGCTCCATCGCACGGCCGCGGTCGAGGGGGTGAAGCCCGGTGGCGCCATGCTCGCGGTCGGCCACACCCGAAAGAGAGTGCAGCGGCTTCTCGACCTCGTCGGCGACCCGAACGCGGTCGTCGCTGTCGAGAACGGACCGCGCCAGACCGTGGTGTCGGGCTCCGACAGGGCGGTGGAGGCAGTCGAGGCGATCGCCAGGACATTGCACATCTCAGTGATGCGGCTCCGGTCGCCGTTCCCGTTCCACAGCCCGCTGCTCGCGGAGGCGTCCCGTCAGCTCGCGAGCCAGCTTGACCACCTGCAGCAGCGGCCCTTCACGGCGCCGGTCTACTCGCCCATCCTTGGCCGTCACTACACCGACGGTGACCGGCTGACCGACGCGTTGGCAGCGCACCTGACCCAGCCCGTGCGGTTCTCGGCCGCCCTGAAGAGGCTCAAGGCGCATGGGGCCGAACTCTTCGTGGAAGCGGGCATCGGCGGCACGCTCACCAAGCTGGTGAACGCCTCCGGGCCCGAAACGGTCGCCGTCGCCTGCGTCGACGGCCGCGGTGACCACCTGGCCTCATTTGGGCGTGCTCTCGAGCAGTTGGCAGAGCTCGGAGCGGTGGCCACGAGTGTGCTCCCGGACCAGTCCGACCTGCCGGTCCCCGACGTACTGAGCGAGTGGTCGACCACGGGAAAGGTCGCCGACTACGTCCTTGCCTCCCTCTCGAGCGGCAACAGCAATGTCGGGGCGGATGGGCAGTCTCATGTCTGAGCCCATCCATTCACCAGCTCGGTTGACACTGGCCGTCAGCCACGGTGCCGCGGCAGAACCAGAGCCGTCTGCGCCAGTGTCCCTCCGTGAGGCCACCGCGGCGCTGAGAGGTCGCAAGAAGCTCGCGGAGACCGGCGGCAACCCGGCAGGGACGCACAGGCAGCGGGCTCTGGGCAAGCTGACCGCGCGCGAGCGGATCGACCTGCTGCTCGACGAGGACTCGTTCGTCGAGCTCGACGGCCTGGCGCGACACCGTGCCACCGGGTTCGGGCTGGAGCGCAACCGCCCGGACACCGACGGCGTGGTGACGGGCTGGGGCACCGTGGAAGGTCGAAAGGTCTTCGTCTTCGCCCACGACTTCCGGATCTTCGGAGGCTCGCTCGGCGAGGTCTTCGCCGCCAAGGTGCACAAGCTGCTGGACCTCGCCGAGGCCACGGGCGCCCCGGTGGTGGGGATCAACGACGGGGGAGGAGCCCGCATCCAGGAGGGCATCACGGCGCTCGCCGGATTCGGTGGCATCTTCGCCCGGAACGTCTCTCTCTCCGGGGTGGTCCCTCAGCTCTCGGTCGTTCTCGGTCCGTGCGCCGGCGGGGCGGCGTACTCCCCGGCCCTGACCGACTTCGTCTTCACGGTGCGTGACAAGACCAACCTCTTCATCACCGGGCCTGACGTGGTGGAGGCCGTCACCGGCGAGAAGGTGAGCCGCGAGGAGCTCGGTGGAGCGCTCACCCACTCGACTCGTACCGGCGTGGCCACCTTCCTCGACGAGGACGAGCAAAGCTGCCTGGAGGAGGTCCGGGCGCTGCTCTCCTACCTGCCGTCGAACAATCACGAGGACCCGCCGTACATCCCTCCGAGCGACGATCCAGAACGACGTTGTGACGAGTTGCTCGAAATCGTGCCCGCGGAGTCCAACCGCTCCTACGACGTACGAGATGTCATGGAGGTCCTTGTCGACGATGGCGAGATGATGGAGCTTCATCCCCATTGGGCCCGCAACATCGTCTGTGCGCTGGGCCGGCTTGATGGCCACGTGGTGGGGCTGGTGGCGAATCAGCCGCTGGTGCTGGCGGGCGCGCTGGACATCGACGCCGCGGAGAAGGCTGCACGGTTCGTCCGGACCTGCGACGCCTTCAATATCCCGCTCGTCACTCTCGTGGACGTCCCCGGGTTCCTACCCGGGACCGAGCAGGAGCACGGCGGGATCATCCGGCGGGGCGCCAAGCTCCTCTACGCCTACTGCGAAGCCACGGTGCCGCGGGTGCAGGTCGTGCTCCGCAAGGCGTACGGCGGCGCCTACATCGTCATGGATTCCAAGTCCCTCGGCTCCGACCTGGCCTTCGCGTGGCCCTCCAACGAGATCGCAGTGATGGGCGCCGAGGGGGCGGCCCGGATCATCTTTCGCAAGGAGCTGGACCAGGCGGAGAACCCGGTCGTACGCCGGCAGGAGCTTCTCGAGGAGTACGCCGAGCGGCTGATGAACCCCTACCACGCCGCCGAGCGGGGAATGGTGGACGACGTCATCGACCCCGGCGAGACCCGCCAGCTCCTCATCCGCTCGTTGGAGCTGCTGCGGTCGAAGCGCCGGGCCACACCACGCCGCAAGCACGGCAACATGCCGATCTGAGGAGGGGCAATGCAGATTGTGCGCGGCAACCCGACCGCGGAAGAGCTCGCTGCCCTGGTCGTAGTGCTCTCGCTCGTGCAGCAGGTCCCGTCCGGGACCTCGTCCCACAACTCGTCGAGCGACCGATTCACCGACGCCTGGCGCCACGGGGCACCAGAAGTCGGGACCAGGCACTGGCGCGAATGGTCCTCCGGCTGGCGTGACGTCACTCCGCGCACCGGTCGTCCTGTCCAACGCAGCGAGAGGTCGTGGACTCGCCTGGTCGGCTGAGTGGGGGAGGGCCCAGGCGGAATGGGCAGGCAACGCGTATCTCTGCAGCCCCAGGCCACTCCTCCTTGTATAGGGCGACCACTCGACAGGAGCTCCCACGGTGTCCACTAACCCTCAACCCGCAGGACCGGTCCGAGGGCGGCACCGCCGGCCACGGCGACGTTCCGTGCTCGTCGCGTCTTCCCTGGCCCTGGCTGCGGCAGTCGGCTTCGTCTCGACCACCTCTGACCGAGGCGACAGCAGCAGCAGCGCCTCCTCCGGCTGTGCGCCCCGGACCCTGTCCGTCGTGGCCGCGTCTGGCCTGGTTCCCGCTCTGAAGACCGTGTCCAGCTCTCTGCAGTGCGTTCGCGTCCAGGTGACCGAGGGTGACCCGAGCGACGTGGCGAGGCAGGTGGGCGGCGGGGCGGCCCCGTCGGACGTCTGGATCCCCGACTCCTCCCGGTGGGTCACCGGTCTCCATTCCACCTCAGTCGCATCGTCCCCGGTGGTCCTCGAGACTTCCGCCGACAAGCTCCGTGCCTGGGGTGTTCCGGCCACCTTCGAGGGGCTGGCACGGGCGGCCGCCGCTGGCCGACCACTCAAGTTCACGGCGGACGATCCGAGTCGCTCCGCCACGACCCAGGCCGCGCTGGCAGAGCTGATCGAGGCGCTGAGCACCACCCCCACACTGCGCGGGCACTTGGTCGCGCTCGTGCGCGGCATGGGATCCGAGCCTGCTGAGGGCACGAACGGCCTGGCCGTTCCGGTCAGGGCGTCGACCGAGCAGGCCGTGTGGGCGCAGAACGCTGAGACTGGGACTGCGAAACTTCGAGCGATCTACGCTCCGGGCCCAGGTCTGGTCCAGGACTACCCGTTCGTGGTGACAGCCACCGACGCCGACGTACGCCGGGACGCCCAGGCCCTCCTGAGAGCGCTGACGGACTCAGCCGGTGTGGCTGTCGTCGAAGGGCTCGGGTTCAGGTCACCAGCCGGCCACGGCCACTCCCTGCTGACTCCGGCCACCGGCGTCGACTCGGCCAGGAGCGGCGACGCCGTGCCTCTCAACCGCGAGCAGGCGGGTTCCGCTCTGCGCCTGCTGGCGACGCTGAGCAAGCCGACCCGGGTGCTGGCGCTCGTCGACGTCTCGGGCTCGATGGCCCAGCTGGTACCCGGCCTGGGGCGGGTGAGCCGGATCGGCCTGACCCGCACTGTCGTGCGAGGCTCCATGAGCCTCTTCCCCCAAGGCACGGTCGCGGGGCTGTGGCGGTTCTCCTCGGACCTGACGCCCAGCACCAACTACGAGCAGATGATGCCGCTCACACCCCTCACGGCGCGCTCACGCCGCGACTTCGCTGCATCCATAAACCGACTGAGCGCTGTGCCGAACGGTGGCACCGGCCTCTACGACTCGGTTCTCGCAGCTGTCCGGTACGTCCGGTCGGGATACGACGCGAGTCGGATCAACAGCGTCGTCGTACTTTCCGACGGGAAGAACGAGTACGCCTCTGCACACGGCATCACGAAGACCCATCTACTGACCGCACTGCGGAAGGAGGCGGACCCAGACCGCCCGGTCCGCGTCATCTCAGTCGCCTACGGCCCGGACAGTGACGTCGCCGCGCTGCGATCCATCAGCAATGCGACGGGCGGGATGGTCTACACGGCCCGGGACCCACGCGACCTGCCGGTGATCTTCAGGGACGCGATCGGTCACCGCGTCTGCGACACCCGGTGCTAGCGCTGTCACTGAGCATCGATGCTCTGGTACTCGGTGATCAGCTCAGAGATGAACTGGCGTGTCGAGCTGAATCCACGTGCTTCGGCATGTTCGTCCAGTGAACCTTCGACCGACTCGAAGGTTCTCTGATACCACACCATGAGCTCTGAGAAGCTCAGCGGCACATCCTCGACAGAGGGACTCACTCCTCTGGCTCCTTCGCGAAGCCTCTTCTTCGCAGCGGCCTTCCCTGCGGTGACCGAAAACATGCCCGTGCGCTTCAGTTCAAGCGGAATGAGGTCGCGGACCGCTGCCGAGTTCTCGACAACTATTGAATCCAGGAGGCTCTCCAGCTCGATGAGCAGAACCAACTCGGAGTCTGTCACCTGTTCAGCACGACACCACTTCTCGAAGTCCTCCGACGTCAACAGCCCTCGCTGCCGTCGGAAACGTCGAAGAGAGAGACGAAAATCGTCGTCCTTGGGCGCTGCCCGCGCGGCGGTTTCGTTCCGCCTGGTCCTCAACAGGTAAAGCAGCGCGGCTCCACGCTCGACCTCCCGTCGCGACCCACCCAGGTTGATGTGGCGTTGGAGTTCTGAGCGACTGATGCCCGAATCCACGAGTTCTCCCTGGCTCAGTCCCGCGGACTGCGAGTCCGAGACCAAGTGATCCCAGAACGCAGTCGGTTCGAAGTCGAACCCCGGTGCCGCACTTGCGCTTGCCCCAGGGGACGCGGAGCACGTGCGGATCTCCGAAAGCAGTTCGAGCGCGTCGCTCCTCTTGGCGTCGGGCCTCTCGGCATCGACGTACGCCTTGACAGCGGCCAGGTCGCGTTCCGGAAGCCCGACACGCCTTCCGTCGCTGAGAACTCCCGGCCAGGAGCGGTCCGCATAGAACCGGTCTCTTGCGAGGGCAGTCAATCGGCGTTCGGTTTCCTCACCGATCAGGTCGATCTCTTTCGCACGCTTCAGTGCGAGGCGGATGTTGGCAAGGCTGACGGACGTGGGCCGGTAGCCGGTTTCAAGCAGCTCGTGGGAGACGGCGACCTCGTCGTCACTCTCCCAGACATTGTCGCGATACAGCTGGAAGATCTCACCCACCCCACGCATCCCGAACCGCCAGAGCTCGGCAGCGCGCAGGGCGCCCATGCTGGACGCGCCGAAAACCGGACAACCTCGTGAGAGCGCGAAGAGGACTTCCTTATGGGTCACAGCCGGGACGTTGTGGAAGTAGCCGTCGACGATTCCGATGATCGAGGGCGCATCACTCTCCTGAACGATGCGAAGCACGTCCCCTCTGCGGACCGGAGGCATGACCGTTGCCTCAGGCAACTCCCGATAGACCTCGTCGGGTCGCAATGTGGGTCCGACGAAGATGAAGACCCTCACGCCGCGAGACGCCCCGCAGTAGCGCGTCGCCCCGGCAGGTAGTCGGGAGAGTCTGGAATCGGCTCCAGCCCGGGTACGACCACCTTGGCGACGGGGACGCCGATCTCTGGCCGTGTCAGGTCAACCACCACCACATTCTCGATCCCAGTAGTTTCCAGGGCGCGGAGCACAACCTCGATGTCTCCTTCGAAGCTGTCGGTGCTCAGGTCCTTCGTCCTGAGTGGCGCGAAGGGCCTCCCGAACAGTGCTGCGGCTGCGCGGGCATCGTCTCGGTTGGCGTGCGAATCGAAGTGAAACATGTCGTCCCGACTCCCCGATATGTGAGTCAGTCGCGACTGAACCGCCTCTGACATGGCTCGAATCATGGCAACTGTCGGATCAAGATGTGTGCCGTGCCCGGCGAACAAGCCGTTCAAGGTCCAAGCTTGCTCGGGATTCTTGTCAGTGATGAGACAGGAGAAGGTGGGAACGCCGTTGTCTGCTGTCGTCTCAACGACCATGACGGCCACGTCGGCGACGGCCAGCTGCTTCGCCAAGTCAGCGACCAAGGGCCTCTCAACGGACTCGATGTCTGCTTGCTGCTGCGTCAGCTCGAGTCCGCCGCGGCTCTCCCAGAGAGCGACCGCATCACGTTCCACGACCTCGTAGAGCGCGTGAGCAATGGCCTCCAGAATGTGATTCCCGGAGGCAAGCCCATTCGACGATTGCGCAAAGGTTGTTCCAAGGTGTTCAGATCTGACCAAGTTCAGGGAAACGCATTCGTATGGAATCCAGATGTTCTCCCCAAGCATGAGGTCGTAGCCCATGACCCAGAGAATCGGCCGCGCAGGGTCAGGAATCACGCCCCGCCGAGTTGGAACTTGATCCAGGTCCACGACCCGAGCGGTTCTCCGCAGTTCGGCCCACGACTCGTAACGAAGAGGTAGGTCCGCCCGTTCAGCGTGCCAGCTCTCGACAGACTCCATCAGCGCCGACGCCTTGGCAGCAGGCCGGTCGATCCCCTTCCCCTGCGACACGGCCAGACTTCGCGAGTTCGGACGAATGGCCATGTAGACCGGCATGCCAATCACGTCGAGGCCCGTGACATCGGCGATCCGGGTGATCCCGAAGTCCCACATGCGAGGGACCAGAGATTCGAGGGTCTCCTGCGGGGAGCAGGTGCGGTGAGTGCCTGTTCGGAAATTCTTGGGAGCTGAACCGAATGGCTCGAGCAGGGCCGCTGGCCCCCGAGGGGCCGTCAAGCCCTGGACACGCTGAGCTCGGCAGAGGTCACTCAGGGAGCCCGACGCAAGCGTGCACCATCGTGGCCGGCCGGACCTGGAGCTTTCCCTCGCGGTCCACGAAACTGTTGACCTCGAGGTCCAGCTGCGACTCCGCCTGCAGTTCGCTCACCGACAGCCCTGACATGACCAGCCTCCTTTGGCGCTCCTGCAAGCGCAAAATCCGCATTACTGACGGGGAGCCACGAAACACCGCCGGGGTGGTGGTGTCAAGACACTGCGATGTCCACCAGTACGTCCACGTTTCGACAGGCTCTGCCTCAGGTGGGGCCTTCTCTCGTTTTTCGCACCGCTCGGCGTAGGTACGCGGTCGCGGGAGTGGTCGTCGTGAGGCAAGGCGCTGACGTCGATCGGGGGTTTTCGGCCGCCCCGGGTGTCGGCACTGATCTGAAACGACGCGAAGGCGTCCCGGAGCCGGGCCGACGGACGTGTGGATGCGGGTTAGAAGGTCAGACGAATCCTGATGGTTTCGGCTGGAACATGAGCGCGCTCGATGCTGAGATCCTCGTTGGCGGCTGCTGATCAGGGCCGTTCCCGTAAAGGTTTCGGCTTGCGAGGACGGGTGGCCAGCCAAACTGCGGCTTGGTCGACTCTGGTGGACCGTCGACCGTCGACCGACGGTAGGGTGGCGTCGCTGTGTGCGGGAGCTCGGAACGACCGGGCTGAGATTGTGGCTACAAGTGCCGCTGACCGCTTGAACCTGACCGGGTAATGCCGGCGTAGGGAGCGCATTTTGAGCACGTCTGTCACGCATGAGTCCCGTGGAGTGTGGGATGCTCCGTTGACCTTGGCGGAGCCTTCACCGCGGTCGCTCGGACTCGCCTCGACTACGGCCCTGTGGTGGAACTTGGGCATCAGCCTGTTGCTGCCGGTGGCCGCCGTCTACGTGGTGCTGCCGGACCGTCCGCTGTGGGTGAGCCTGCTCGTCATCGTGGTCGGCGCCGTCATCGGCGGGGTGTTGTTGGGTCTGGCGGCCGCGCCGGGCGCCCGTGAAGGCGTTCCGGCGATGGTGCTGTTGCGTGGGCTGCTCGGACGCCGGGTGTCTTACGTGCCCACGGTGGCGAACCTGGCCCAGTGCGTGGGATGGGCGACGTTCGAGATCGTGGTGATCGCAGAAGCGGCGTCTCGCATCGTGGGTGCGGCACGGTGGCCCTTCGTCATCGTCGCAGGGCTGCTGGCGACGCTGATGGCTCTGCGTCCTCTGGTCGTGGTGCGTCTGCTGGCGCGGTTTGCGGTCTGGATCGCGTTCGCCGCAGTTGTGTACCTGTTCGTCCAGGTGCTCCGCCAACCGTTGCCGGACCGAGCCCAGGTGGGAAGCGCGACGTCGTTCTGGACCGCGGTCGACGTCGTGATCGCCCTGCCCGCCTCGTGGGCGCCCCTGGCCGCCGACTACAGCCGTCACGTCCGCAGCGCCCGGTCCGCAGCGGTGGGTGCGGCACTCGGCTACAGCACGGCGACTATCGTCTTCTTCACCCTGGGGATGCTCGCGCTGGTTGCCTACGGCGCGGGGGGACTGGACGTGATAGATACCTTGTTGGCGGTGCCGCTGGGTGGGCTGGCGCTTCTGGTCCTGGTGGTCGTTGAGCTGGACGAGGCTTTCGCCAACATCTACTCGACTGCTGTCTCGAGCCAGAACCTTGCCGCTCGTTGGGACCGTCGCATTCTCGCGGTGGGTGTGGGCACGGTTGCGACCCTGCTCGCCCTGAGTTTCGACATCGTGGCCTACGAGCCGTTCCTGTTCGTGATCGGGTCGGTCTTCGTTCCGCTGGTCGGGGTCCTCGTCGTCGCCTACTACCTGCTGCCCCGCGGGGCATGGGACGTCTCGGAGACGGCGCCGGCCAGGCCGCTGCTCGTGGTGCCCTGGGCTCTCGGCTTCGTTGCCTACCAACTCACGTTGCCGACCTTCTTCGCCGGTCCGGGGGCGGGGTGGACGGCGTGGTGGTCCGCACGTCAGGGGGACCTGGGCATCGACCCCGCCAACGGCATGTCGGCCTCCCTGGTCAGCCTCGGTGTCGCAATGGTTCTCACCGGAGTGATCGGATTGCCGGCCGTGGTGCGCAACCGGAGAGACGGAGGCGTGCGATGAGGAACGAGTTGGGTCGCCTGCATGTTGTCAGCGATGCGCGCGACGGGCGGGACGCACTCGGTGTGGTAGCTGCGGCGATCGCCGCCGGTGCGCCCGTGGTGCAGGTCCGCGCAAAGGACTGCACCGACCGCGTGCTGTACGACTTCGCGTGTCGGGTGGTGGAGCTCTGCACACCAGCTGACGTGACCTGCATCGTCAACGACCGCGTCGATGTTGCACTCGCCGTCGGTGCCGCCGGAACCCATCTGGGTGCCGAGGATCTGCCGATCGAAGCGGTACGTCGGGTTGCGGGGCCAGGGCATCTGATCGGGGGCACTGCTCGGCTTCCCGAGCAGGCGGCTGCCCTGGTCGCTGAGGGCGCCGACTATCTCGGCGTTGGGCCCGTGTACCGCACGGTGACCAAGACAGGGCTACCGGCCCCGCTGGGTCCGGCAACCATCGGCGCAGTGGCCAGCGCGGTTGGCGGCGTTCCGATCATCGCGATCGGTGGGGTCACGGCCCAGCACGTTCCCGATCTCGTGGCGGTCGGCGCGCACGGGATAGCGGTGGTGACCGCGATCTCAGACGCGCCCGAACCGGTCGAGGCAACGCGCACGCTCCTGCGGCTGTTGGCGGGGGACGATGAACCACGACGTTGAGGCCGACACGATGGATGTCGCCGTAGCCGGTGGTGGGTTGATCGGACTCGCCATTGCCTGGCGTTGCGCGCAACGTGGACTGTCGGTAGCTGTGGTCGATGACGCTCCGGGATCTGGCGCCTCCTATGCCGCGGCCGGGATGTTGGCACCGGTTGCCGAAGCTGGTTACGGGGAGGAGCAGTTGCTTGAGCTGTGCCGGGCCTCGTTGGCCTGCTTTCCGGCGTTCGTGACTGAGCTGGAGCGTGAGAGCGGCATCGATGTCGGCCTGCGCACGGTCGGCACGTGCGTGGTGGGGTTCGATGCCGACGACATGGTGGCACTCGACTTGCTGCACTCGTTCCAACGCGACCTCGGACTCAGCGCGGAGCGGGTCACCGCGCGTGAAGCGCGGCGCCAGGAGCCGGCGCTGACGCCGCGGCTGCGCGGCGCGTTGCTCATGGCGGGTGACCACTCCGTGGACGCTCGGGGGTTGCATGCCGCCCTGCGGGCGGCGGCGGAGATGGCCGGAGTCCACATGGTGCGGTCGAATGCGGCGGCACTGTGGGTCCGGCACGGACACGCAGCCGGCCTTGAGCTTGCCCAAGGCGCCAGACTGGCTGCCCGCACGGTGGTGCTGGCGCTCGGCGCGCGCAGTGCGAAGCTGCCTGGTGTGCCACCTCTGCCGGTGCGACCGGTCAAGGGGCAGATCATGCGGTTGCGCGGCGCCTCGGGCCTCGCCGGGACGGTGCGCGCCTTGGTCCGTGGCCGTCAGGTCTATCTCGTCCCCCACGCCGGCGACCACGTGATCGTCGGCGCCACGGTCGAGGAGATGGGGTTCGACGACTCGGTGACCGCAGGCGGGATGCACAACTTGCTGCGCGACGCGATCGAGGTCGTACCCGGCGTCACCGAGCTGGAGTTGGTCGAGACCCTCGCGCGGCCGCGACCCGGTACACCTGACAATGCTCCGATTCTCGGAGCATCGACGATGCCTGGCCTGGTGCTGGCGTGCGGGCACTACCGCAACGGGGTCCTGCTCACCCCGGTGACTGCTGACGTGCTGGCCGAGCTGGTGGTCACCGGAGACCTGCCCGAGCTCGCGATGCCGTTCACGCTCGACCGATTCGGAAGGTGAGAAGAGTGCAGATAAGCATCAACGGCGCCATCGCGGACGTCGCCGACGGCATCACGGTCGGCGTGTTGATCCGAGACCGCGTCCAAGGGAGTAGCCGGATCGCGGTGGCGGTCAATGCAGCGGTGGTGCCGCGCAGCCAGTGGGACGCGACACGACTCGGACCCGGCGACAGCATCGAGCTGCTCACCGCCACAGCAGGAGGGTGAGGCCGATGACCACAGACCAGGTGGTTCCAGCGCTTGATGCGGAGGGACAGGCCGACCCGTTCCTCCTCGCCGGGAAGACGTTCACCTCACGGCTGCTGCTCGGCACCGGCGGCGTGCCCAGCTTGGAGGCGCTCGAACGCGCCGTCGTGGCCTCGAGAACGCAGCTCGTGACGATCGCCCTGCGCCGGGTTGAGGCCTCCACCAGCTCGGGTCTGCTCGAGGTCCTCAACCGCTGCGGTGTCCAGCTCCTGCCGAACACCGCAGGCTGCATGACCGCCCGCGAGGCGGTACTGACCGCCCATCTCGCCCGAGAGACGTTCGACACCGCGTGGGTCAAGCTCGAGGTCATCGCCGACGAGCAGACGCTGCTGCCCGACCCGATCGAGCTGCTCGATGCCGCCGAGCGGCTGGTCGCCGACGGGTTCACCGTGCTGCCCTACACCAGCGACGACCCGATTCTGGCCCGCAGGCTCGCCGACGCCGGATGTGCGGCGGTGATGCCGCTGGGGTCCCCCATTGGCAGCGGGCTGGGGATCGGCAACCCGCACCACATCGCGCTGATCCGCGAGCTGGTCTCCGTGCCGGTGATCCTCGATGCGGGCATCGGCACCGCCTCGGACGCGGCGATGGCCATGGAGCTCGGGTGCGACGCGGTGCTGCTCGCCTCGGCTGTGACCCGTGCTCGTGACCCCGAGCAGATGGCCCTGGCGATGCGACACGGCGTCGAAGCAGGGCGCCTGGCAGCCGCGGCTGGGCGAATCCCGCGTCGGTGGCACGCGCAGGCGTCCACCTCGATGCAGGGACGCCCCGACCTATGAGGCTGCTGCCGTTGATGGTCCTCACCGACCGGACACAGTGCTCCCGCCCCCTGGTCGACGTCGTCGCCGCCGCCGTCGAGGCCGGTGCGCGGGCCGTGGTCCTGCGGGAGAAGGACCTGCCCAAGGCCCGGCGTGCGGTACTGGCCGACCAGCTCCGTGCCGTCCTCGCGCCCGTCGAAGGGGTCCTGATCACCGCCGGCTCTGACGGTGACGCGGTGCACCTCTCCGCGAGCGATGCCTTCCCGGCGCATCGGCCTACGCTGGTCGGCCGCTCCTGCCACCACGCCTCCGAGGTGAAGGCCGCGGACGACGAAGGTTGCGACTACGTGACGCTGTCCCCCGTGTTCGCCACGGCGTCGAAGCCCGGCTACGGCCCCGCCCTCGGCGTCCTTGGGCTCGCCACGCTTACCGCCGCGACCGCGTTACCGGTCTATGCGCTCGGTGGGGTCCATCCGCCCGACGTGACGGACTGTTTCGCGGCCGGTGCGACCGGGATCGCCGTGATGGGGCCGGTGATGCGTACGCCGCACCTCGTGGCCGCCTACCTGGCCGCGCTGCCGCAGGCGGCCTCATGACTCCGGCAGTCGCGCTGAGCATCGCCGGCTCCGACTCCAGCGGTGGCGCCGGCATCCAGGCCGACCTCAAGACCTTCGCTGCGCTCGGCGTCTACGGAACCTGTGCCATCACCGCGTTGACCGCGCAGAACACCCGCGGCGTCAACGGCGTCCGCGTCGTGCCTGCGGACTTCGTCGTCGAGCAGGTCGAAGCCGTCCTCGACGACCTCGCCGTCGCCGCCGTGAAGACCGGCATGCTCGCCACGCCCGCCATCGTCTCCGCGGTCGCGGAGCTCGCTGCAGACGGTCGATTGCCGAACCTAGTCGTCGACCCCGTGATGGTCGCCTCCAGCGGCGACCGGCTGCTCGAACCCGATGCAGAGTCCCTCTACATCGAGTCGTTGCTGCCGCACGCCAGCATGCTCACCCCGAACCTGCGCGAGGCAGAGGTGCTGCTCGGCACACCCATCCGTTGCATCGCGGAGCAGCGCGAGGCGGCTCGTGCCCTGGGAGCGCTCGGTCCGGCCGTGATCGTGATCAAAGGCGGCCACCCGGTCTCCGACAGCCCCGATCAGGCCGTCGACGTCGTCTGGGACGGTACGTCGACCTACGACCTGTCCGCCCCCCGCGTCGACACGTTCAACAATCACGGCACCGGCTGCACCTTCGCCGCGGCGGCGGCCGCGGCGATGGCCAGAGGAGCGCAACCAGCCGAGGCGCTCCAGACGGCGAAGAATTACGTGTCCCTGGCTCTCAGCAGGGGGGCGTCGTTGCGGCTCGGTCACGGTCGCGGCCCCCTCAACCACTTTGACGGGAGACAGCGATGAGCCGCACGCCGGTCGGCGGTCTACCGCTGCGCCATCCCGCCGCCTGGAGCCACGCGACCCAGCACCCCTTCCTCGAAGCCGTGCGCGACGGACGAGTCACCGAGTCGGCCTTCGCGCTGTGGTTCGTGCAGGACTATCACTTCGTGTCCGACCTGCTCGCGTTCCAGGGGCGGCTGCTCGCCAGGGCGCCCCGCCGGGCGCAAGCGGTCCTCGCCGGCGGTGCCATCGCGCTGGTCGACGAGCTCGTCTGGTTCGAGGAGCAGGCGGACGCACACCAGCTCGACCTCACGGAGGCGCCGAGGCCCGAGACCGCGGCGTACTCGGTTCTGCTCAGGAAGCTCGACGAGGCGGAGGTGGCTGTCGCGCTCACCGCGCTGTGGGCCATCGAACGGGTCTACCTCGATGCCTGGTCCTTCGCCGCTCCGGGCGCCCCGGCCCACCAGGTGTTCGTCGCGCACTGGACGGCACCACGGTTCGCGACCTACGTCGGCGAACTGGAGCAGGCGGCGGACGCTGTGGCAACGCGACGCGCGGAACCGGACGTGGAGACCGCGTTCATGGCGATCCTGGACGCCGAGTGCCGTTTCTGGGCCATGGCCCTGGAGGACGAGACGTGAACGAGACCGCTGCCCTGAGCCTTTCGAAGGCCCTGTGGACACGCAACGCAGACCGGGCCGCGGAAGCGCTCGGACACCCGTTCGTCCGGCGACTGGCGGACGGGACACTGCCACGCGCGTCCTTCGCGAACTTCATCGCGCAGGACGCCTTCTTTCTCGAGGCCTTCTGCCGGGCCTACGGGTTCGGGCTCGCGCACAGTCCGGATCGGGTGGCGCTCGACACGTTCGCAGAGCTGCTTGTCGGCGTGCGCGAGGAGCTGCAGCTGCACGTGTCGTACGCAGCGGAGTGGGGGATCGACCTGTCCACGCTCCAGCCGGTGCCGGCGACACTCGCCTACACCGATTTCCTGCTGACGGTCGCGGCTCGAGGCGACATCGGCCTCACCTGCGCCGCGTTGACACCCTGCATGCGGCTCTACGCGCACCTCGGGCAGTCGCTGTCGCCCCCGACCGGCGACACCTATGCCCGGTGGGTCGCCACCTACGCCGGCCCCGACTTCGAGTGCCTCGCAGCAACGATCGAACGGCTCGTCGACGTGTACGCCGACGACACCGCCGAGGTCCACACCGTGTACGGACGGGCCATGCAGCTGGAGCTGGCGTTCTTCGACGCGGCGTGTCAGGCCACTTGAGCAGAGGCAGTTGAAGACCTCAATCGGTGCCTGCTGCGAGCCCGGGAACCGATGGATCGCGCCGACGCCGAGCCGCTCGACTTACGTGCGTTGGCGTCGATCGCCCACATGTCGCCAGCCCACTTCAGTCGCTGCTTCCGTTCGGTCTTCGGCGAGACGCCCCATCGCTATCTGCAGCGGCGGCGGATCGAACGCTCGATGTTCCTGCTGAGGGCGATGGACCGCACCGGGTGGCCTCGTCTTCATCACCGAGGACGCCCATGGCGTGTACGACGCACTCCGTGCGCGCGGTGTCACCGACTTCACCCAGGAGCCCACCGAGCACGTCTATGGCACCGACATGGGCGTCCGGGATCCCTTCGGCAACCCCATCCGGTTCCTGCAGCAGGGAAAGGCCGCTGAACAGGCAACCTCCTGACAACACCCTCCAGTCAAGGGAACGGCCACAAGCCAAACGCGAACCTCGGCGAACCTCAGCGAGGGCACTGCGGCACAAGGGTCGACGAATGCCTGGATGCGCGGCGGCGTGTCGTGATGTGATCCCAACACGCGTGGGACCCGGGCAGCTCAGCCGTGGGTCACGCCATACCGGAGGAGTGCCACACCGGAACGGAACGCCCGTGACTCGAGCAGCTCGAGACGTGGAAACGAGGTGCCTTCGGCGACCAGGCCCTTTCCACGTCCTTGGACGGCGGGGTAGATGAGCAGCCGGATCTCGTCGACGAGCCCGGCCGCGAGCACCCCGTGCGCCAAGGTGATGCTCCCGGACAGTGTGATGTCGCCGCCGTCTGAGTCCTTGAGCCGACGCACCTCTTCGACCGGGTCCCCGGCAAGGATCGTCGAGTTGCGCCACTGCGGATCGGTCATCGACGAGGAGACGACGTACTTCTGCACCTGGTCGAGGTACGCCCCTGCCTGCTCGTCGGTGTGCTGAGGCCAGTAGCCGCGGAAGTCCTCGAAGGTCTGGCGGCCCAGCAGAACCGCGTCGGAGGAGGCGCCCAAACGCGCCATTGCGTCCAGCCAATCCTGAATGTCCCCGTCAGGGGACGGGTTGAACCACTCGTCGAGCATCTCTATCCGCCCGTCGGCAGTGATGTTCTCAGTCAGCAGCAAGCGGCGCATGCCACCGGTCTATCACCAAGCAGGAAGTTCCCCAGAATCGCGACTGACGCCGCGCCGCGCGGACCAGCATCGGCGTCGCATCGCATGCCCGATGGTCCGTTGGCGGATCCGCTTCTGACACCACCTGGGTCCAGTGTTTCGGGCTCGGGACGGACGGGCTCTCAGCCGCCTGGTCGCACTTTGGAAGATGGTGTGCGTGGCGGGTCCGCGTCGCGCCATGGCGCCTCCAGCTCCTGCGCGTCGGGGGCGGGTCCTGGCAGTGGGTTGGCGTTGGGGCGCCCAGGGCTGGGACGGCCAGCGCAGTTCCCCAGGACGCACGTTCCCGGTGGTCGAGAATTGAGGCCCGTGCGGCTTCTGGGCCCCAGCACTGCGCGTTCATCTGAACCGGTCGACCCCCTGCTCACGTAGTGACGTGTATCTGCTCCATGACCCAGCGGGTCCTTCAAGAGAGAACATCCCTCATGCCCAGGGAGGCACGGTGTCGTACTTGCAGGTCGCATCTGTCGACCGGAGCCTCCGTCGCGTCCACGCCGTCCTGGCCGAGGCCTGGTATGGCGCCTCCACCGCGGCCAGGGTGCTGCGGCATCAGGGACACGCACGAGTCGTCGGAAGTCGCGAGCGGGAACTGCGGCTCGGAAGCGCCCTCCAGCACCCGGTCATGCTGGTGCACGGCCTTGGCGCCGACAAGTCCTGCTTCAGCGCCATGGAGAGTCACCTCCACCGCGCAGGGTTCACCGTCTACAGCGTCAGCTACTCCTGCCTGGGTTCCGATGTCGAGACGTGCGCGCGGGATCTCGAGCACGAAGCCCGATGGCTACTCGATCAGACCGGATCCAGCCGAGTCCATGTGGTCGCGCACAGCCTCGGCGGAGTCGTCCTCCGCTGGGCCGCGGCCAACACCCACTTGCGCGACTGGCTGAGCGTCGGCATCACGCTGGGTAGCCCCCACCGTGGCACCCCCACCGCACACCTTGCGCCTGCGCGCCTACCGGGATTCGGGAAGATCGTCAGCCAACTCAGGCCGGGCGCCCTCACGATCGACGAAGTCAGCCTGGCACGCGCAGCCGATGCACGTTGGGTGGCCATCGGTGGTGAGAACGATGTGGTCGTCCCTGCGAGGTACGCGCGTCTGCCCCAGTCCCGCAACGTCCGTAACGCCGTTGTGCCCCTGGCCGGACACATGACGCTGACCCGCAACACCGACACGCTCGCCATCATCCTGGAGGAGCTGTCAGCAGCCAGCGCAGTCGTGCGCCAGACGCGTTCAGCTCACTCAGACTCAGTCGACGCACCCCCTGCGCCACTCTGCGCCTGAGCAAGAGCATGAGGGTCAGTCGAGCTCTTGTCCTGGGTACAGAACCGGGCCTACGCCGGGGATCGCCTGCCGCTCGGCGAGATCAAGCAGGGACTCCCAGGCACGGCGGCTGCTCTGCCCAGTGGTCGACATGCGTGAGGCGACCAGCCCAGCGACCAGAGGAGTCGAGAAGGAGGTGCCACTCCACAGCGCCATGCCGTCGAAGGACCGCTCGTCGTGCGGCTCGTTGTCCCACTTGCAGACGTAGTCGCCCTTGGCGAACGCATTGACCAGCCGGTCTCCGGGCGCGTAGACGTCCACGGTGCGTGCGAAGTTGCTCCAGGAGGCGCGGTCGCTCCGGTTTTCGGCCAGGGCGCTGACGGAGACAACCCACTTGAACGACGCCGGCCAGTTCTTCCGGTCGTCAGGCTCATTGCCTGCCGGAGAGAGGATCAGAACCTCCTTCAGGTGCTGGATCACGCTGTCGTAGAGCGCGGCCAGGGCCACCGGCGGGCGGCCGTCCTCCGTGACACCGGCGAAGTTGCAGACCACGATGTCGGGCACGCGAACGGGTGGCTCACCCTCGGCGGCGACAAGGTGGCTGCGCAGCAGGTTGGCGAGGTCGCTCTCGAAGACGGCACCGATCTCATCAGCGCTCTCCCGGACCGGTATGAGGCTGGCGGCATTCACCACGCGTACGTCCGCCTCCGGCGCGGTCACCCGGACGCAACCCGCGGTGAACGTTCCGTGGCCCCCGTCCTGGCGGATCGTCCCATCCGGTCCAAGCGGGTTCTCCTCGTCCCCGGTGACGCCTGCGAGCCAGGCGTGGTCGGTCGCGGCGTCCGGCACGAGGCCGGTGTCAAGGACCAGGACGTCCACCCCTTTGCCGAGCCGACTCTGCGGGGTGGCGGCATTCTTTCCGACCTGTTGCTCGGGGACCGGTACGGCGTCCGGCGCGACCTCCTCCGGCTCGATTGCGGCACAGGCGTGGACGCAGACGTAGTAGAGGTGGTCAAGACCTCCCGCACCCTGGCCCTCCTGGGCCCAGATCCGGGCGAGCTCGGTGCGGACCGACCGCTCGTCGTCGTCCTCCTCGTTCGTGTCCGCCAGGGTCAGCCTGGTGGCGCCGGGGAGCGCGATCTCGCGGTCGATTGCAAATCGCACATTCCGCTCCTGGAGACCCCGCACGATGCTGTCCAGGTTCGCGTCGCGGACGATGATCTTGTTTCTTCGATAGAGGTACTCGCACCCACCCTGCGATGTACGCCAGTTGGGCGGATACGGTGCTGCTTCGGGGAACGAGTCGAGGATCAGTTCCACCTGCCGCTGCTCGATCAGTGAAGCGCCGCCTTCAACCTTCTCAGCCATGTCGCACCCTCCATGTTCAGTTCATGTGCATCGGCTCTGCTCCCGACGTCAGCCTAGCGAGATCAGTCCGGCGCGCGTGGGTCGTCGGGTTTGCGACTCTCCGCGAGTGGACGAGGCAAGCCGCCACGAGGGCGAGGATGGAAGTTTTTCTCTGCTTGCGGTATCTGCACGCCGGTTGAGAGCTCCGTACATAGAGAACCCGACATGTCGACTCATCCGAGCAGAGGAGACAGACATGGCGAACCGGAAGTGCTCGACATGACTGTTCAGCCAACCTTGACCGACATGGTCGAAGCTGCCAATGCAGGAGACCGACAGGCCTGGCACTGGCTGGTGGAGCGCTACGCGCCACTGGTGATGGGCGTTGCGGCCCGATACCGGCTCGGTGCCGATGACGCGGCAGACGTCAGTCAGGCTGTGTGGCTGAAGCTGGTCGAGCACCTCGATGACATTCGTGAGCCTCGTGCGCTTCCGGGCTGGATCGTCACCACTACCAGGAACGAGGCGTTGCGCTTGTTGAAGACGCGCCAACGCGCGGTCCCGGTGGACCCGCAGTTCGCCTTTGCGTACGACGAAGCGACCGACGCCGGCAGCATCGATGACGAGATGCTGCGCGACGAGCAGCACCATGCGCTTCGACAGGGCCTGAGTGAGCTACGTCCCCAGCAGCGGGACCTGTTGGTCTTGCTGTTGGCCGACCCTCCGTTGTCCTACGACGACATCAGCCGGCGACTCGGCATGCCAAAAGGAAGTATCGGACCAACCCGTGCACGCTGCCTCGAAGCGTTGCGCCATACCGCAGCCCTGAGGACGTTTCTTCCTGCAAGTGCTACGGCCATGAGGAGATGAGCAACGTGGACCCAGCAATGTGGCACGACAGCGATGACGATTTGATGCGCGACCTCGAGGAAGCCGTCGCCCGTGAGAGGGCAGTGCCCGAGCACGTGCTGCGGGCCGCGAAGGACGCATACGACTGGCGAGGAGTGCACGCGGAGCTGGAGCTCCTGAGCCTGTCCTTCGACTCGTTGATGTCCGACGCAGTCGGTGTCCGCGGCCCCAGCCAGGCCGGGCCACGCATGTTGGTCTTCGACGGCGAGGAGCTCACGATCGAGCTCGAGCTCGGCGACGACGTCCTCATGGGCCAGGTCGTGCCGGCACGATCCGACCGTGTCGTTCTGGAGTGCGCAGATGGTCGGGTGGACGAGGTCGACGCAGACGATGCCGGCTTCTTCCTGATGCGGCGTCCGGCTCAAGGACCGATCCGCCTGAAGTGGCGGCGGGGTGAAGGTGCGGGCGTCGTCACGGGATGGATCTCGATCTAGGGCGCTCGACTGACCGAGGCCGGTCGCTGCGCTGGACCATCACTTGGTGGTTCGGCGCGTGATCAAGGAGCTGAGCCGGCCCGGTTCGACCGAACCTGACCGGTGTCAGCGGCGGCGCGCGAGTGTCACGCCGTCCGCCACCGGAACCAGGCAGAGACTGATCCGCTGGTCGTCGGCGAGCTTCGCGTTGAGTGCCTGGAGCGCCCAGGTGTCCTCGTCGTCAGCATCGAGGTCGAGCACCTTGCCGCTCCACAAGGTGTTGTCGAACGCGATCAGCCCTCCGGGCCGCACCAAGCGAAGCAGCCGCTCGTAGTACCCGTCGTAGCCGGTCTTGTCGGCGTCGACGAACGCGAAGTCGAACGCATCTTCCTGGCCGTCCGCGATCAGCTGGTCGAGTGTCTCGGCGGCGGGTGCGATGCGTAGGTCGATCTTCCCCGCAACCCCTGCTTCCTCCCAGTACTTGCTGGCCAGAGACGTCCACTCCTCAGAGACGTCGCAGCAGACGAGTTGGCCTTCCTGGGGAAGCGCGAGCGCGACGGCGGTGGACGAGTACCCCGTGAAGGTGCCCACCTCGATGCAACGGCGCGCCCCGATGAGCTCGGCCAGCAGGGCGAGGAAAGCTCCCTGCTCCGGCGCGATCTGCATGTCGTGCTGCGGAAGCAGTGCGGTCTCCTCGCGGAGCCTCGCCAGGACGGCTGGTTCGCGCGTGCCGACCTTGACGACGTATGCCGCGAGTTCGTCGGAGATACCGATCGTCTTGTTCGCCATGGCTCGACTCTAGGTCCACTCCGCCCTGGGGCTGGCTACTGCGACGAGCTGGTCACCAGGCTCCTGCACTCAGGTCCGGTGGCACGATGCGTGTGTGGACATCTCAGTGCTCGTCGGTGGCGTCCTCGTCGCCGGACTGGTGATCTTCATGGTGGGTGCCGTGGCGTGGCGCCTGGAATACCAGCGTCCGCTGGCGGACTCATTGCCCGTCATCCACCGCGACAGCCGGCGCAGGGCCTGGATCCACACCTGGATGATCGTGGCGATGGTCGTGACTCCCGCCGGTCTGGCCGGTCTGGCCGTGGTACTCGAGGGGTCGACCGCCAGGGTCCTCGCTGCGATGGCAACGGCCGTCTACCTGTCCGGAGGCGTCTGCTGGATCGCCTCCCTGGCCTTCCGCCTCAGTGTTGTGCCCTGGGCTGCGGAGCAGACGGTCGCCCTTGGGCGGTTGCCCGACGGTTTTGCGGCATACGACCTGTGGGCCGGAGTTCTGTACGTCGTGCACATGCTGACCGCCTATGTCGCCTCCGCCGTGGTCGGGACCGCAGTCCTGGCCTCGAACGGGCTGCCGGCGTGGCTTGGCTGGGCTGGCGTCGTGTGGGGCCTCGCGTTCGCCGGAGGGCTCGTGGCCACTCGATTTGCCGGACCGTTCAACCCGCCGTTCATGGCCCACCTCTATACGGGAACTGTTGGGGTGGTGCTCCTCTTCGGCTGACGCCGCCGGGTGACCTGCGCCCGTCAGACCTGACGAGCGTCGTCGTAGGCAGGATGGTGGCTCGCCACCTTGCGTGCCTCCGTGAGGTGCCCGCCCAGATAGGCGGCGACTCCCGAGACGGCCATGCCTGCCAGCGCCAGCCGAGCCCCGGTGCCGTGCCGGCCACGTCGGCGCGCAACCCAGGATGCCGCATAGGCGCTGATGGCGATGCCGTTGGACACAGCGTGGACGAGGCCCACCCGCTTGTCGCGCGGCCCGATCGCCGACCACTCCGCCCAGCCCGTCCACGCTGTGGGGCCGGCGGCTAGCAGACCGGTCCCGATGAGCGTCTGTGCCGACGAGGACGCGTCGCGCCCTCCGAGCAGGTCCAGCAGGGTTGCGGAGGTCCAGGTGCCGAGCACGAAGTCCGTCATCACTGGATGGACAGCGTGGCCGAGCCACTCGCCGCGCAGCACGGAAGCTCGTGCCCCGGTGCCGAACAACGCCTGAACCTTCGGTTCGAACGCATGCACCGCACGGTCGAGGGCCGCGGTCTCCTCCAGGCGCAGGGTTCCGCGCACGATCATGGGGGGCTGTTCGTTGGCGGTCATTGGCGCCTCCTCGGCGGCGTACTCGTTGATCAGCCCGTTCCCCGGCTGGCCATCGGACAAACACCCCCCAAGGTCAGCGGTGCTTCAATGATCCGATGGTGGTGTCGAGTCCAGTCCTCGCTACCAAGCTGTTCGCGCCGGCCCCCCGTGCCCAGCTGGTGCCGCGCCCCAGGCTTGCCGAGCAGCTCGACACCACACTCGATCCAAGCCATCGGCTCACTCTCGTATCCGCGCCTGCCGGGTTCGGGAAGACCACCGTGCTCAGCGACTGGCTCTCCCACCTCGAGAAACGCCAGAGGCGCACCCGAGTCGGGTGGGTCTCCCTCGATGACGGCGACAACGACGTGAAGCGCCTCTTGACGCACGTTGTGGCAGCCCTTCAGAGCGCGGGACTCGAGAGCAACCCCACGGTCCTCGAGTCCTTGCAGGCCGCCTCCACCTCCTCCGTGCTGACCTCAATCGTCAACGACGTCGCCAGCGCCAGCGAACACGCACCGGGGGAGCACTGGATCCTGGTGCTCGACGACTACCACGTCATCGGTGCACCGGATGTGCAGGAGGCGGTGACCTTCCTGCTCGACCACCTTCCCAATCAGCTGCACCTGGTGATCGCGACCCGCTCCGATCCACCCCTGCCCCTGGCTCGGCTGCGCAGTCGCGGGCAGCTCACTGAGGTTCGCGCCGCAAACCTCCGCTTCACCGCGCATGAGGCGCGGGAGTTCCTCAACCGGGTGATGGGGTTGGACCTCACCGCCGCTGACGTGGACGCGCTCGACGAGCGCACGGAGGGCTGGGTCGCCGGCCTTCAACTGGCCGCGCTCTCTCTTCGTGGGATCCAGCAGCGTGCTGAGGTCACTGGCTTCATCGAGGCGTTCACCGGTAGCGATCGGTTCGTCATCGACTACCTCGCCGACGAGGTTCTTGCCCGGCAACCGGAGCCGGTCCGCGACTTCCTGCTCCGCACTGCCGTTCTCGACCTGTTGACCGGCCCACTGTGCGACGCCGTCACCGGTCGTGCGGACGGCACCCGCATGCTGGAGGACCTCGAGCGCGGCAACCTGTTCCTTGTCCCGCTCGACACCCAGCGCTCGTGGTACCGGTACCACCATCTGTTCGGCGACGTCCTCCGCGCCCGCCTGCACGCCGAGCATTCCGACCGGGTGCCGGGTCTGCACGAGCGCGCCAGCGCCTGGTACGCCTCGCATGGCTTCGCCGCGGACGCCATCCGGCATGCGCTGGCCTCCGGGGACTTCGACCGTGCCGGCTTCCTGGTGGAGGAAGCGGCGCCGGAGATGCGCCGCATTCGGCAGGACAGTGTGCTGTTGAGCTGGATCCGCTCGTTGCCGGACTCCGTCGTACGCCGAAGCCCGGTCCTCAGCATCGTCTCCGCCTGGTCGATGCTGATCGCCGGTGACCTCGACGCCGTGGAGTCCCGGCTCGACGACGCCGAAGCGGCGCTGGCGGCAGGCGCCCAGGACCATGACCTTGCGGCAACGTGGGCGCAGACCGAGGACCTGCGTACCGCGCCGGCGATGGTCTCGGTCTACCGTGCGTCGCTGGCCCAGGCACGCGGCGACGTGCCCGGCACCGTGCGCCATGCCCGGCGCGCACTGGACCTGGCCGGACCCGAGGACCACTTCGTGCGGGGTGGCGGAGCGGGATATCTCGGCCTCGCCGCCTGGGCAGCCGGCGACGTCCGGGAAGCGCTGACCACGTTCTCCGAGGCGGTCCGCAGCCTGCACGCCGCGGGCAACCTGGTCGACGAGCTCGACTGCACAGTGGTGCTGGCGGACATGTGGGTTGCTTCGGGCCGGCCAGGCCGCGCCCGCCAGCTGTATGAGGAGGCGTTGCAAACGGCCACCGGAGGAGGCGAGCCATTCCCGCGGGCAACCGCTGACCTGCACGTCGGCCTGGCCGAGCTCGACCGTGAGCTCGACGACTTCGCGAGCGCTGAGGCACACCTCGAAACCGCGCGCGTGCTCGGGGAACGGGGCTCCATCACTGAGAACCGGCACCGGTGGTTCGTCGCCATGGCGCAGGTGCGCGTCGGCCGCGGCGACTTCGAAGCCGCGACACAGCTGCTCGATCAGGCTGACGCCCTGTACCGGTCCGGGTTCTACGTCGACATCCGTCCGATCGCCGCTATGAAGGCCCGTCTCCAGATCGCCGAGGGCGACCTGTCGTCACCGGCCGGATGGGTGGCTGACCGGGGCCTCACCGTCTATGACGATCCGGACTACCTGCGTGAGTACGAGCACCTGACCCTGGCGCGACTTCTCCTGGCCGAGAACGCCGACGCCCCGGTGCTCGGCCTTCTCGACCGTCTGCACGCCGCGGCGACTGACCAGGAGCGGGACGGCAGCGTGCTCGAGATCAGTGTGCTGCAGGCTCTCGCACACCAGGTCCACGGCGACCTACCAGCGGCCCTCGCGGCACTGGGCCGGGCGCTGGTCGACGCGCCGGAGCCGGAGAGCTACGTCCGGCTGTACCTGGACGAAGGTGCTCCGATGCTCACCCTCCTGAACCACGCCGCCAGCGCTGCCGGCACCGTCGGCGAGCACCGCGAAGCGGTGCAACGTCAGGCGCGACGACTCCTCGAGCGAGCGAGCTCGCCTCGGGCGACGGTGCCGATGGAGGGCGCCGAGCCGCAGCAGTCCCTCGTCGACGCGTTGAGCCAGCGCGAGCTGGAGGTGCTCCGACTTCTCGACAGCGATCTGACCGGGCCAGAGATCGCCCGCGAGCTCTACGTCACCCTCAACACGCTGCGCACCCACACCAAGCGCATCTTCACCAAGCTGGACGCCAAGACCCGGGCAGCCGCCGTACGCCGCGCCCACGAGCGCGGGCTTCTCTAGAAAGGCTCCGGTGTCACCACCTCAATCACAACATGTGGTGACGTCGGCGAACCCCGTCTCGACCTAGGTTCCAGTCATCCCCGCGGCACCCGCCCCGGACCGAGAGAACAGGAACCAACATGGCCATCACTTCCGCAAACCTGATCCGGTTGGCCGGCGCCGCAGCCGTCGCAGCCGGACTGATCTTCATCGGCGTCCAGATCAACCACCCCCACGCCGACGTCGCCGCCGTCACCACGACCGAGTGGACCGTGCGCAACTCCTTCAAGGTGCTGATGGCCGCGCTGGCCCTGGCCGGCATCACCGGCATGTACCTGCGTCAGGTGAAGCAGGTCGGTCTGCTGGGCCTCGTCGGGTACGTCGTCTTCAGCGCCGGCTACCTCACCATCATGAGCGTTTCCTTCGTCTCGGCGTACGTGCTCCCCTCGATCGCTGGCACCGACCCGGCCTACGTCAGTGACGTCCTCGCCGCAGCCACCAATGGCAGCGCTACGGGCGACATCGGCCTGATGCAGACCGCGCTCAATGTCTCAGGCTTCACCTTCCTGGGCGGGGGCCTCATCTTCGGCATCGCGCTGTTCCGGGCACGCGTCCTCGCCCGCTGGGCTGCCGCGCTCCTCGCCGTCGCCAGCGTCCTCACCGTCACGCTCGCCCTCCTGCCCGACGCCTTCTACCGGCTCCTGGCCTTCCCCAACTCCATCGCGATGATCGGCCTCGGCTACTCGCTCTGGCTCACCGCTCGTACCGACACGGGGACGTTGGCTACGCCTGTCCGTAGCCCGCGCGTCTCCACGGCGGGTGTCGAGTGAGCCTGCGCACCGGCGCCGCTCCGCGGAGCCCCGACCCCGGCACCGGCGTTGCGCCGGTCCGGGGTCGGGGGCGGCGTCGGGCGGGCAGGTGGGCACCGGCCAGCTTGGTCGCGCTGGCCGTGATCCCGGTCCTGGGCGGCGCCGGGCGCCTCGTCGAGCTGCTGGGCGGGCCGGATGTCTTGCCGACGGACGCCCGGTTCGCTGACTCGCCGGTCCCTCTCGTCGTGCACATCGTGGCCGCCATCGTCTACGCGGTCCTCGGGGCGTTCCAGTTCTCCGCCCGGATCCGCCGACGCCGACCCGGGTGGCATCGCCGAGCGGGACGGCTCCTCGTGGCTCTCGGGCTCGCGGTCGCACTGTCGGGTCTGTGGATGACGTTGCTCTACCCCCGCAAGGAGGGCAGCGGTGACCTCCTCTACATGTTCCGGCTGCTTGCCAGCTCGGGGATGGGTGTCAGCGTCATCCTCGGGCTCGTCGCCATCCGGAGCCGTGACATTGCGCGCCACCGTGCGTGGATGACCCGCGCGTACGCTCTCGCGATGGGCGCCGGCACCCAGGCGTTCACCGTCGGCTTCGGCGAGGCTGCATTCGGGTCCGGCGTCGTGCGCACCGACCTGATGATGGGAGCCGCCTGGGTCATCAACCTCGCTGTGGCCGAGTGGTTCATCCGCCGCCCCTCCGCCCGGCGGGAACGCAGAGCTCGCACCCGCGCAGCGCTGGCGGTGTCGCGATGAACAGGCGTCGCGGACCCGACGCGCCCGCCTGCTACGAGCTCAGGGTCGAGGGGCACCTGGACGAGCACTGGTCGACCTGGTTCGACGGTTTGACCCTGCGCCGCGAAGACGACGGTACGACGACGCTCGGCGGGGTGGTTGCCGACCAGGCTGAGCTGCACGGGCTGCTCGCCAAGGTGCGCGACATCGGAGCCACCCTGATCTCGGTCAGGACAATCGATGTCCCCGACGAGGTCAGCGGGCACGTGTTGGGCTCTTGACGGTGAGGTGAGGGGGAGTGCCGGTCAACTGTTCTCGAGAATGACCTGTGGCTTCACGTCCGCCGGCAGCGCCTGGGCCGGGATCGTCTGCGAGGCGTCCCACGCCCCGTTCCTGACCCATGAGCGAACATCGTGGATCGCAGCCTTGAACGCGGCCTTGCGGAGCTCGCCGGTGACGTCCATCGGCTGCACATTGAAGAACTTGATCTCGGTGAGTCCTACGAACCCGAAGATGCTCCGAAGGTAGGGCTCGACGAAGTCCAGTGACGCCAGCGGTCCCTGGGAGTAGTCGCCTCCTCGCGACGTCACGCACACCATCTTCTTGCCGAGGACCAATCCCTCGGGCTGCCCGAGCTCGTCGTACCGGAAGAGATAGCCCGGCTGGACGATGGCGTCGATGTAGTACTTCAGTGCGTACGGAATCCCGAAGTTCCACATGGGTGCGGTCAAGAGATAGATGTCGGCGTCCAGAAACTCCTCGATGGTCTTCTCGATCTCACGCCACGAGCTTCGTGCGGCGTCATCGAGGGGCTGCCCGGTCATCAAGGCGTACTTCGACTTGATGTTGACACCTGCGACCGCTGGGAGATCGGCGCTGAACAGATCCAGCGTCTTGATGTCCAGGTCGCCGTACTTGTCGTCGAGCTCCTCGAGCAGCAGGCTGGCGATCCGCCCCGTGTTCGAGGCCAGTCCCCGAGGAGTGGCGATGATGTGGAGAAGTCGCTCGCTCACAGTGATCCCTCTGCCTACTGTCTGCACCGAAGCGCCTTCGAGAAGCTGCGGCAGGACTGGCCCGCTGCATTCGAGCCCGTAGGTGATCGCGATCCGGGCCACGGGGAGCAGCTGTTCCACCGCCTTGGACAGGTTTGACGATAGACCTCCGCAATACGAGACGTCGAGGAACCGGATAACCCGGAATGGCGGTGCCTTCTCCCATGAAAGCGGGAAATAGCGGCACTTCTCTAGTCACGTGATCGCTGGCCGGAACACCTGTTCCATCGACCGTTTCCAGGACCCTAGGTGTTGGTATCGTCTCTCCCACTTGGAGGTCGGTTCGGCGTGGGATTCGGCGTGGGATTCGGCGTGGTTCGAGGGGGAGTCCGATCATGAGAAACCTGACGATGTGCGACATCCAGCTGCACCCCTCCACGTTGGTCGACACCTTCGAGAAGGCCATGGTCGAGGATGTCCTGCCCAACGCGGGTGACGAGCTGCAGCATCCCGAGAGCCTGTTCGTTCGCAGCCTCTACGCCGTGGGGGACGAGTCGTTTCCCCCGGCGTACCGCTGCATTGTGGATTCGACCTGGGTGACCGACCGCGGCTTCTTCCGCATGCGCGAAAAGGTGAGCGAGCTCGGCGCCGACCCGAGCGAGAGCGCGTTCCGGCCGCTGGCGGGCAGTCTGCCGGACGATGAAAAGGCGCTGGAGGTCCTGCGATCCGGACGCGGGCGCGGTCTGGTCATGCTCGCGATTCACCTGCCATTCGGCACGGGCGAGCAGGCCTTCGAAGAGGAGCTCGTCGGTGCGCTGAACGACGAAGTGGGCATCGCCACCCGGGTGAACAATGTCTACGCCGCGTTCTGGACCCGTGACGACAGCATCGTGCCTGGGAACACCGAGTACCTCGTCACCGCGATCGGCGACTACATGCAGCCGCACCTACGACCGGACACGCTTGCGCAGATCGAGGCGGCAGGTGGTCAGGTAGCAGAGTCGCGGGCGTACGGCCTCGTCGCCACCGTGCCGGGCCCCGACCCGGCTCCGGTCGCCAGCTGAGGCAGCCCACCGCCTGAGCGCAGGCGATCGTGCCAAACAGCCGATCCCTGAAGCCGATGTTGGAATCCGTATCGGCGACGGCTCCGAACAACTTCGCGACCGGTGAGTTCCTACGACGACCAGGAGGTGCGCGATGGCAGGCACAGCGACTGTCGAAGTCTTGTGGGCCAGTCGTCCGGTGCTCGAGCTGACCGACAGACTGATGGGTCGAAGTGCTGCGAGAAGGCCAGTCGTGGCGCACGACCCTACCTGCGCCTGTGGTCAAGCACTGGACTGCTCCCGCTCGGCCCACTGCCCCCGTTGTGGTGTCACGCCGCGGCGGTAGACCAGTTCCCTCTCTTGGAGGCATTAGCCATCCAGGCGTATTTATCTCGAGGTTCGAGGCTCTCCTGCTGGTAATCACGGCCCCTTGCCGTGCCAACACAGGAGGAATCCACATGCGTAACTCGAAAAAGACCGCCATCATTATCGCCACGGCAGTCGCCGTGTCCGGACTGGTAGCCGTCAGCGGACCGGCGGTAGCCGGGCCCGGCAAGGGGAAGGACAAGGGCGCGGTGTCGCAGCCCGCGGCGCACTCCAAGCGTCCGGACCACGCAGCGGCCGAGGCAACCACCGATGCGTCGAAGGATGCTCTTGCGACGATCAACGCGAGGGTCCGGAGCTACGTCGCCAAGCACGGTGGGAAGTACACCTTCGGCACCTACACGGATTCCACCACCGGCCAGATCGTGATCGACACGAACGCTCCGTCCGATGTGGTCACCTCGCTCACGTCGGCGGCGACCAGCAAGGCCGCCACGACCCAGCGGGGCGAGGCCAGCCTCAAGGTGAAGGTCAACAAGAACAAGACGTCAGACCTGTTCCACCGCCGCGACGACTCGCCGTCGTTCTACGGTGGCGGCGGCCTGCTTGCGTCGAACGCCCTGTGTTCTGCCGGCTACACCGTGACGAACTCCTCCGGCAACCGCTGGATGGTCAGTGCCGGGCACTGCTACGCCATCGGGACTCGCGTGAACACTGAGTCCAACCTGCGCTACTTCGGCACGGTCACGAACCGGGCCCTGGCGTCGCTCGGCCAGGCTGGCCTCGACATGGAGCTCCTGAACGGCCAGTCCTACGCCGGTCGGATCTTCACGGGTGGAGTCACCAGCAGCACCAGCATCCCGGTGGTCGCCGCCGGTTCCGCGTCGGTCGGCTTCAACAACTACTGCCACAGCGGTCGGACGACCGGTGAGAACTGCGGTCACACCGCCGTCAGCACCAGCGCTCAGGTGTGCACGCAGACCGGCTGCAAGTCACCTGTCATCGCGTTCACCGGCGGGGTCCTCTCGCAGGGTGGCGACTCCGGCTCACCGTTCTACGCCAAGGACTCGCGCGGCGCCTGGATCCGTGGCCACGTGATCGCCGGCAACGGCTCCACGTCGTACGCCGAGAAGTGGGACAAGGTCGCAGCTCGGTACGGCGTCAGCATCGTCACCGGCTGATCACGACCAACACTGCATCACCCAGCACTACGCAAGACGCCCAGGGCCAGACCGGCCCTGGGCGTCTTGTCGTCAGCGCACCTCGAGCGGCCACGGTCCTCCGAGCGAGTCCGTCCGCGAGCCGTCTTCGTGGTTCAGCACCACCCGCACGTAGAGGTCGTAGGTGCCCCTCGCCAGCGCGCCGCCGGAGCACGCGACCAGGGTCGCCGCTGCCGGCATCTGCTCGACCTTGCCGTCGGTGAGATCCAGCCTCTGTCCGACGGAGTCCTGCGGCATCGGCAGAGTGACGATGCGACCGTCACGGACCAGGAAGGCCTCTGCCTGGGGGGTGACCACGCCACGGGCTGCACCCTGTTTCGCGGCGACTGCCACACTCCCGGTCACCATCTGCTCGTTGGCCGAGACCGCGGTGGGGAAGCGGCTGGTCATCATGAGTGCCCCACCTGTGGTGGGCTCGAACGGGGCGCCACACTCGAGGCTTGCAGGCCCGGGGGACGTTGGCAGGTCTGTGGTCATGGACTCCTCCGGACTTCGCGTCTTCTGCGCTCCTGACGCCGCTCCGGACGCCTCGCTGCCGCACCCGGCCAGCAGCACCAGCACGAGCAACAGGGGAATGCTGACTGCAGGCATCAGGCGGTGTCTCATGGCGGGTCCTCCCAACGGTACCGATGGTTCACGTACGCAACTGGGACGCACCAGCCGCCCGGGCCGTTCCCTTGATCGTCCCGCGCACTCCCACGGCCCTGTCCACAAGGTCGATGCCGTCAGTGCAGGAAGATCCCGGCGTACGGCTTCGGGTCGAAGTAGGTCGTCTTCGGCGGCATCACCTCACCGCGGTCGGCGACGTCAGTGAGTTGCTCGAGTGCCGGCGGCCGCAGTGCGAAGAGGGCACCGCCGTCCTCGTCGCAGGCCTTCGTCAGCTCGACCAAGGGGGAGAGAGCAGAGGCGATCTCCACTCGGGGGGCCGCGTCGAGCCCGAGCAGCGGCTCCAGTACCAGGTCGTTGAGGATCGCGATGTCCAGGCCTGCTGCACCGGGAGAACGCATGCCCGTGTAGGAGGCGTCGTACCAGCGACCGTCGACATACAGGCCGAAGCAGCCGGTGGCCTCGTCCAGGCCGGTGATGCTGGAGAGATCAAATGCCTCGGACACCAGTGTGAGCAGTGTGTCGGGATGAAGGGGGCCGGTGACTCTGCGATGGAAAGCCAACAACCGCAGCCCGTCGAACGCGAACATGACGCACATCAAGCCGGCGTTGGCCGGGCGTCCCCCCTGGTTCCACACACTGAGGCTCGCGGCAACGCGGTGGTGACCGTCTGCGATGTAGTGCACGGCGCGGCTCAGCTCGTCGGACAGCGCCTTGCAACGGGCTTGGGGAACTCGCCATACGGCCTGTTCCCACTCGTCTGGTCCCGTGAACTCGAGCAGTGGTTGGTGGCGGATGCCTTCGGCAATCGCGGCGCCGACTGCTGGGCCGGATCGGTGCAACAGCGCCACCAGCTCCGAGCGCACCTCAGCCGAGGCAAAGTGATCCACCAGAGCCTCCACCCGGTCCGGTTGCACCGCTTCGTGACCTCGCACGCGCCCGTCGACGAACGCCTGGGCGCTCACCTCGCCAACGACACCGACGTGTCGCTCGTCGCCACGCTCCAACCGGTAGAGATACAGGGCCGCTTCTGACTCCTCGTACGCGTCGGGGTCGATCGGCCGCGAGCGGTGCCGCGACGCGGGAAGCGCATCAATCATCTGGGAGACGTTCTGCGCAGCGCACTCTTGACGGACGATGAGCGCACGGAAGGGCCGTACGACGCCCGTCACGTGCTTGTGTCCCACGGCCAGATCATGCCGCTTTCCGTCACTCCGTGTCGGCAAACGGCGTTGCGGACACGCCCAGCACGTTGGGGACTTCGCCGATCTGGGCGAGCAGGCCGTCCGGAAGGGATCCGTCGAGATCGATGGATGCGACGGCTGCCTCGCCTCCGCTGAACACCCGGTTCTCCATGTGCTCGACGTTGAGCCTGGCTTGACTCAACAGGTCGAGGACGCGCGCGAGCACGCCTGGCCGATCAAGGTGGCGGACGGTCAGCGTCACGGATCCGAGGCGGCTCGGCGCCAGGTTCACGCAGTTGCGTGCCTCACCCGCAGTGAACGCGTCCACGATCTCGACAACTCCCGAGGCGATCGCACGCTGGGCCTGGCGGGTTGAGGCGCCGATGTGATGAGTTCCCACGACGTTCGGGTGCTGCGCCAGCTCAGACTTCCACTCGGCGGTGCTGGTGCCGGGTTCGTCCTCATAGACGTCAAGACCCGCACGGAGCCAACCGGCGTCAAGCGCCGTAAGGAGTGCATCCTGGTCGATGACCTCGCCTCGCGATGTGTTGAGCAGGATCGAGCCGGTCCTCATGCTGCTGAGGAAGGACGTGTCGACAAGATGGCGTGTGTTCGGCTCGGAAGGCACATGCAGCGAAATGATGGTGGAGGTGGAAAGCAGCTCCGAGAGGGAGTCGCACATGGCGATCCCGAGCTCGCTTGCTCGTGCGTCAACGTCCGCGTCACGAGGCTTCCCCACTGCCTGGACCAAGATGCCGAAGGACGCGGCTCGCTCAGCCACGCACAGCCCGATGGACCCGAGCCCCACGATGCCGAGCCTCGACCCGAGCAGACCCTCGGCCCTGCTGTAGTTCGCCTTGTCCCAACGCCCGGCTCGCAGGTCTGCGACGCCGTCGGGGATCCTCCGGTCGATGGCAAGCAGGAGCCCCATGGTCAGCTCCGCAACTGCGGCGGAGTTCCGGCCAGGCACATTGGCGACCAGTACCCCCCGGGCAGCCGCGGCATCCGTGGCGATGGTGTTGGTTCCGGCCCCTGCACGAACAACAAGCGCCAGCCGGTCCGCGATCTCGAAGACACTGCTGGTCACCTTCGTGCTGCGTACGACGAGAATGTCGAATCCCGAGATGCCTTCCGCGAGATCCGACTCGCCAAGACCAGCGTCGACCACACACTCGTGGCCACGCGATTCCAGATCATCGATGGCCGTCTGGGGGAGTGAGTCGGCCACAAGAATGCGAAGTCCTGTGCCTATTGGAACCTCATCGTGGTGTCCTTGCATCCGCGACCTCCAGCGAATGAGCCAGCCCACCAGACGGGCGGTCTTCGCTCCACGCTAATGCCTCTGTTCAGGCCGCACCACGTGCCAAGGCGCCCGGGAGGTATCACGAGCGCCAGGCAACGCTCTTTATGGGTGTGACGCGGAAATCCGATTCCGGGAGTCCGCCACCACAACGGCTTCCGAACAGCTTCCCGCCCAGGGAGTTCGTTCGACGACCAGGAGGTGCTCGATGTCCAGCACAGCAACCGCTCGTGTCACCTGGAGTCCTCCTCCCGTTGTCCAGCTGACCGGCACGCTGGTGCGCCGAGGTGCTGCCAGGAAGCCGTGCGTGGCCGACGAGCCGACCTGCTCCTGCGGTCAAGCCCTGGATTGCTCCCACGCGGCCCATTGCCCTCGCTGTGGTGTCAAGCTGCGCCGCTAGATGAACCCATTGCCCATGGGCCGCGTCCACTCCAGCCTCACTGAGGACCGGCCCTTCGGGCACCCGAACCGCGCGCGGCGTAGACC
Source organism: uncultured Actinomycetota bacterium (assembly GCA_963742815.1). Classification (GTDB taxonomy): domain Bacteria; phylum Actinomycetota; class Actinomycetes; order Propionibacteriales; family Nocardioidaceae; genus Marmoricola. The sequence continues at coordinate 931,518 of CAVUNJ010000011.1, read as the reverse complement.
GGCAACCGCCGTGCATTGCCGTGTCCACCGGACGGGAGCATGGTCGATCCTGTCGTTGGCTCCTCACGCTTTAGGGGGTACCTCATGCCGGTGATCGAGGACGCGGTCCGTCTGGCCAAGACCGTTCCTGTTGGCAGGGCGAGGACTGTCGCGGCCTATACGTGCGCCGGCCTGGCCCTCGTCTGCGTTGCGACACTCTTGTACGCGATCGTGGCCTTCATCTACTTCAGGTTCACCGGGGAACTCCTGGGAGATTTCACGGCCCAGGACATGGAGTGGGCGCAGATGGGATACGGCCTTGTGGGCACTGGGGTGATCGCTGGCTTGTCGGGGACTGCCGCGATCTACTTGCTTCCGGATGAGCCTGAAGATGCAGTCGAAGCCGCGACTGCGCTCCCAACAGGGCGCCATGCGACACGCCCCGAAGCGGTAGAGACGACGAAGCCGCAGGCGCCATCCACTTCGACGGCAACCCCGGCTGAGCCTGTGGGGTCGGCGCGTGCCTGGAGCCCGAAGGTGGCGGCGCAGAATGTTCGTCGCGCACAGGCTCGGCAGGAGCACGAGCAAGACGAGGAGAAGCTCCTCATTGTGCGATCAGACCCCCAACTTGCCGCGGTGGCGGACCTCTTGGAAGAACTGCTGCTCGAGCAGGAGAGCCGAGCCCTCCTTCAGGCGGAAAAGATGGAGCAACGGAGCAAGTCGCGCGACCGCGTCTTCTTGGGAGTCGGGATCCTGGCCGGGGTCGTTTCACCGGTCATCAGCTCTCCGCTGTACCGGTTCGCGCCGTTCTGAGAGAGGTGGCGGCTGGTCACACCGGGGCCGGCTCGGGGTGCGGGGTCTGCACCCGGAAGAGCACAACTGCGACGGCGAGGAGCCAGGCACACCAGGCGACGTAGCCGGCGAAGTTGGACAGGCTTGCCACCTCGATCAAGGGAATCACCACGCCGGTGGCGATGAGGGCCGCCGCGGCGTACCCGATCACGGCGAGCCAGCCCGGGAGAACCGAACGTCGCAACGCGATCACGACGAGCACGGTGAAGGTCGCGGTCAGCGCGTAGCCGAGGGTCTCACCGATGGCCTTCCCGAGCAGGGTGTGCCAGAACTCGAAGCGATCCTCCGCGGCGGCGCGACGAGAGGAGGCGAGGGCGTCGTCGCTGATGCTGGGCACGATGGTGACCCATCGCTGCAGTCCGACGACCTGCACTGTTGCCGCAGCGATGCCGACTCCGGCGATCCACCTTCCGAGTGTTCCTCCGGCGAGGCGGCCCAGCCAGATGCCGGCGGGAGCCATCAGCGCGGCGCTCACGACGAGCACGAAGAACCAGCCCATGACGGCGCCCTGGTGCTCGCGGAAGAGGGCGAGGATGTCGGAGGTCGGCTCCTCGAGGATCTGGGGGTACTCGAAGACCGAGCCGAGCACCGAGAAGCCGGCGATGGCAAGGGCTGACGCGAGGGCGAGGGCGGCTCCGGCGCGACGGGCCGTGGTGCGGTCGAGGGCCGAGCCGTTGACGGTCTGGGTGTTCCTGGCCTGAGTGTTCACTGTCTTGCTCCTTCTGTTCGGGGTGGGGTTGGTCAGTGAGCGGGTACGGCGGCTGCGTCGCGGTACCACGCCAGGGTGGTGGTGAGCGCTTCGTCGAGCGGGGTCGACCGGTCACCGAACCTGGCGCGGAACTTGCCGTCGTCGACGACCCAGGGGTCGGTGAACTGGTAGAGCGTGTGCTGGTACTCGCGCATCGCCGGCTTGAACAGGCCGATCGCGCGCAGGGTCATCCGACCGGCGGCCATGATGCGCGGCTTGTGACCGGCCAGCTCGTAGGCCGCCTCGATCAGCTGCCGCGTGGTGCGCGGCGAGGCGACCGGGAGGTGCCAGACCTGTCCCGTCACGTCCGATGCAGTGCCGAGCGTGATCAGGGCCACGGCAACGTCGGGGGTGAAGGAGTAGCTGTGCGGCTGGTCCGGGTCGCCCATGACCTGCGCGGTCTTGCCAGCGAGCGCCGTACCGAACACCGTCTCCCCGAGGGCAGACCTGGTCGCGCCGGGGCCGAAGTAGTCCGAGGCGCGGCCGATGACGATCTCGACCTGCCCGGACGCGTGGGCGGCGAGCAGCTCCGCGGTCATCGCGGCGCGGGTTTCGGACTTCGCCGAGGTCGGGTTGGCGGCCATCGTCTCGACGAGGAGCTGACCGCGGGGCGGGCCGTAGGCATAGAGGTTGTCGAGTACGACGAGCCGGGCGCCGGCACTGGCGGCACCGGCCAGGACTCCGCGCTGGAGCGGCGGGAACTCCTCGGTCCAACGTTCGTAGTTCATCGCGTTGAGGCAGAAGTAGACGACGTCGGCACCCTCACAGATGGCCGTGGTGAACGCCGTGTCGGTGGCGTCACCGCCGACAACCTGCGCGCCGGGGAAGCTGCCCCGACCGTCGCGGTTGACGGCGACGACGTCGTAACCCTGGGCGACGAGCTGCTCGACGAGGGGGTGGCCGACCTGGCCGGTTCCGAAGACGACGTGGCGGTTCACGAGGTGCTCTTCTCTGTGCTGGTGGCGAGGAAGACGGGGAGGACGGAGGTGAGGAGGGCGACCGTCAGGGCGCCGTACGCGCCGAAGGTGGTGAACTGCTCCTCGACGTGGATCCCGCCGGCCGTGGTGACGACCCATCCGAGCGCCCACGCCACGGCGAGGTAGAGCGGCCAGACGAAGGCGACGAGCCCGGTCCGGGGTCGGAGGACGACCGCCTGAGCGAGTCCGACGAAGGCACCGGTGACAGCACCCTGCACGGCCAGGTCGCCGATGCCGATGCCGAAGCCGACGAGCGAGGCGCCAAGGGCGAGTCCGGCGGCCAGGCCCAGGGCCGTGGCGAGCGTCCACATCACGAGCTGTCGGCGGTCGGAACGCAGTGCCCAGGCCTGGACGGCACCGAGCACTGCCCCGGTCATGAGGCCGCCGGCCAGGGCGTTGCCGACGCTGTCCACCGGGTCGGTCAGGATCAGGGCAGCCAGGCCGCCGAGGGGGAAGCCGGTGAAGGACACCATCCAGCGGGCGACGGTGCGGATGGTCCGGGTGGGTGTTGCGCTGGTCGGTGCTGTGGGTGTGGCGGTGACGTGGGACATTGCTTTCTCCTGGTGGGTGTGGCGCTTCAGTTGGCCTGCGGCCGGCCGGCGATCCAGGCGGCGAGCAGGTGGTCGGGGTTCTCCGCGAGGTGGTCGCGGACGAGGACGTCGAGCAGGTCGGTGTTGCCGCGGAGGTGGGCCTCGGCGAGCACGACCAGCTGGCGCTCGCGGGCGCTGGTGGCCAGGGCGGTGGCGCGGGTGAGGTGGTGCTGGTCGCGGGAGAGCATCGCCGCCGCGACCAGAACGGAGGGCGAGTCGGAGGTTGCGGCCTCGGAAAGCACGGCGGCGGCGGCGTCGGGGTCGCCACCGACGAGGCGGTGGAGGAGGAGGGTCTGGGGATCGGGCACAGGACGAAGGTGTCGCGAGACGCTGACGACACGCTGACGGCGGGCTGACGCAGAACGGACCGGCGACCTTCCCAACTAGTCTCAATGGGTGCTCACAGTCGCCGTGCTCGGCGCAGTCGAGGCCCGCAGGGACGGAGTACGTCTGGACCTGCCGGCGGGCAAGACGACCGAGTTGTTGGCCCGCCTCGCTCTCGATGCGGGCTCGCGGGTGCGCGCCGATGCGCTGATCGAGGACCTCTGGGCGGAGCCAACCGGCCGCAACACCTTGCAGTCGAAGGTCTCCCAGTTGCGCCGTGCCCTGGGCGACAAGGACGTTGTCCTGGGGACGGGCGACGGCTACACGCTGGCGGTCGACGCGACCTCCGTCGACGCATCCCGGGCGACCGAGCTGGCTGCCCAGGCCGCGGACGCCCGAGGTGCTGACGACGCAGCGACCGCGCTGGATCGCGCGCGTGAGGGCCTGGCGCTCTTCCGGGGCGAGGTGCTGGTCGACGCGGGGGACTGGGCGGCCGCTCACCGGACCCGGCTCGAGGAGGTCCGGCTGGAGCTGGTCGAGGACGCCATGGCGGCGCGGGTCGCCCTGGGTGCTGGCGGTGAGGTCGTGGCCGAGCTGGAGACGCTGGTAGAGCAGTACCCGCTGCGCGAAGGGTTGTGGGTCTCGTTGATCACGGCGCTGTACCGGGCCGGCAGGCAGGCCGACGCGCTGTCGGCGTACGGGCGCGTACGACGGATGCTGATCGGCGAGCTCGGCCTCGAGCCGGGCGCGGCGCTCCGGGCGCTCGAGCAGCAGGTGCTGCAGCAGAGCGCCGAGCTCGACTCCATGTCGCCGTCGCGTCCCTCTGCGTTTCCCGGCAACCTGCCTGCTCACTCGACGAGGCTGGTGGGCCGAGCAGACGACCTGGAAGGGCTCCTCAGTGCGATGGAGGAGCACGGACTGGTGAGCGTCGTCGGCCTTGCCGGCGTGGGCAAGACCCGCCTGGCCATCGAGGTCGGCCGTCATCTGGAGGCACCGGGAGGTGTCTGGCTGGTGCGCCTGGATGCGGTCGACGCGAGCGCGGTGCTCACGCAGGTGGTGGCCGAGACGCTGCACGTCCCCGGCAGCGAGGTGGCTCTCCACGAGCGGCTGTCCGGCGCCGGGACCGTCCTGCTGCTCGACAACTGCGAGCACCTCGTCGTCGAGGCGGGCACGCTCGTCGGGTCGCTGCTCGACGCCGTGCCCCAGCTGCGCATCCTCGCAACCAGCCAGGTGCCCCTGGGCATCGAGGCCGAGCGCGTCCATCAGCTGCAGCCGCTCACCCAGGACGACTCCGTGGCACTGTTCACGCGTCGGGCACAGGAGACCCGGCGTCAGTTCGTGCTCGATGCCGAGGTGACAGCCGCGGTCGAGGAGGTCTGCCGGTCTCTGGATGGTCTGCCGCTTGCCATCGAGCTGGCGGCGTCGCGGGTGCGGTCGCTGTCGGTGCACGACATCGCGCGACGGCTCGACGACCGGTTCGTGCTGCTTCGCGACCCCAACAGCCAGCGGCCGGAACGACGCCGGGCGCTGGCGGGTGCGATCGCCTGGAGCTACGAGCTGTTGTTCCCCGACGACCAGCGTGGGCTCTGGACACTGGCGTGCTTCGCCGGCAGCGCGTCGCTGGACGCGACCGAGCACGTGCTGTCGGCGCTGGGTGTTCCGGCGGGGTCGGTACTCGACACGATCAGCCGCCTCGTCGACCGGTCGCTGGTCAGCGTCGAGAGTGCCGAGGGCGGGGCGGTCCGCTACCGGCTGCTCGACAGCATCAAGGCGTACGCCGCCGAGCGGTTGCGCGAGTCAGGTCAGGTTGACGTGGCCGCCGCCGCGCACGCCGAGTGGTACGCCGAGTCGGCTACGTGGTGCGACGAGCACGTGCGCAGCCGTCGACAGCCGGAGTGTCTGGCGATCGCCCGTGAGGAGCGTGCGAATGTCGACGTGGCGCTGGCCTGGTGCGCTGAGAACGATCCGCTGCTCGGCGTACGCATCGCGATCGGGTTCGGCTGGACCTGGGCCGTGCTCGGCGACGGCACGGCCGGCGCAGCCCGCGTGCGGAATGCTCTCGCGCCCGAGGCGCCGGCCCGTGAACGGGCGACCGGGTCGTTGCTCGCCGGGTGGCTCGAGGCATCAGCCGGTGACGTCTCGCTCGCACAGGCGGACCTGGACGCCGCCGGTGTTCTGATCGCCGAGCTGCACGACGAGGTGCTGGCCGCGGACGTCCAGCGGCACCAGGCGTTCCTTTCCATCCAGCAGGGTCGTCCCGACGTAGTGCTCGCCAGCGCGGCGGCCAGCCTGTCGACGTACCGACGGCTGGACCTCGAGTGGCGCATGGCGGGGAGCCTTCTGCTCTCAGCGTTCGGTTCGCTGATGACCGGCGACACCGCAACCGCGACCCGGGACGGGACCCAGGCCGTCGGCATCCTGGCGTCGATGGGCGACTCGTGGGGGATTGTTCATGGTGAGGCGATGCTAGGTGGGGTCGCGCAGGCCGAGCACCGCTTCGACGATGCCGCCCGCGCGCTCGAACGTGCGGCCGACGAGTCCGCGGCAATGGGGTTCCTCGGCCAGGCTGCCCTGCATCGCGCCACGCTCGCTCGCGTGCAGCAGCGACTCGGCGACGCCGGTGCGGTCGCCTCGTTCGAGCGGGCGATCGGCGACGCCGCAGCCGTGGGTGACGGTCGGCTGGCAGCCACTGCCCGGCTCAACCTGGCCAGGTTCCTTCGCAGTGCTGGAGACGGACCCGCCGCGGCGTCGCTCCTGGAGGAGAACGAGCGCTGGTACCACTCCGCTGGTGGCGGGGACTTCGCACTGCTCACCCGATGCATCCTGAACGCCGAACGCAACGACGCACCCGCACTGCGCGAGCTCCTGGAGGAGGCGCGGGGCGCCGGGAACCTCGAGGTGCAGGTCTTTGCGCTCGACGCCCTCGCCCGGGTATCGGCCGAGTCGGGCGACCGCGACGCCGCACGCATCCTGCTCGCCGAGTCGGACGTGCTTGCCGCGCTGGTGGCCCATGTCGTCGACGACAGCGACCGCTTCGATGCCGTGTCGGCGCGGCGGCTGTTTGCTGCGTCCTGACGAGCACATGGCCAGCAGGGCCTTGGTCCGCCCAGCCATCGGGTCGCGGTACGGACCCGTCGATGGACCCCTTGTCACACCAGAGTCGCCGACCGCCCGTCGGCACAGCCCTCACGTGACAACGAGCAGGTTTCCCCGTCGGGCTCACAGGGTCGACCGGGGATACCGTCACGCCGGCCGGTCCGACTCACGGGCGACCAGGACGCGGTCTGGGGGTCGAGCCCGGCATACTCGGCCTGTGAGCCTGCCAACGACGGTCGACGAGGTCATCGCCCGGATGCGCGAGATCGACGCGGAGCTTCCCTCCGACGACGGGGTCGCGGTGTTCAACCGGGTCTACCTCACTGTCACTGAGCGCATCGCCGAGATCCTGGCCCAGCCCGGCGCCCACTCGGTGAGCTTCGGGGACGCGGTGACGATGGCCGAGCTGGACGTGCGCTTCGCCAACTTCTGGCTGAAGGCGTACGACGCAGACGCAGCACGACGCACCGTTCCTTCCGCGTGGCGGGCCCTTTTCGAGGCACGGAGCGGTGGGCGCGTGCCGGTGCAGTACGCCATCGCGGGGATGAACAGCCACATCGAGAATGACCTGCCCATCGCGGTGGTCGACACGTGCACTGCTCGTGGCCTCGTGCCCCGGGATGTCCACGCGGACTACGACGCGGTCAACGACGTTCTCGCACAGGTCGAGTCCGAGGTCCGGCGATCATTCCTCGACGACATCGGACGTGAGGTGGACAACCGACTCGGCCCGGTGGTCCATCTGGTCAGCAGCTGGAAGATCGAGAAGGCGCGAGACCTCTCCTGGGTCACTGCGGAGACCCTCTGGGCGCTGCGCCGGACCAAGTTCCTGCGCGGGCGCTTCCTCGGCAGTCTGGGTCACACCGTAGGCATGACCTCGAGGACGCTACTCACTCCTATCCTCTGACCACGGGCGTCCGTTGGGTGAGTCCAAGGGTGAGTCCAAAGGATGCGCCCAAGGATGCGCCCAAGGAGGCGCCCAAGGAGGCGCCCAAGGATGCGCGGAGTCGTCGATGGGGCCATGCTTGGGTCTGGAGGGGCCACAGGGGCAGAAGCGCTGGCCCATCGAGGGAGCGCCGTGCTGGGACAAGACATTGCGGAGACCCTGCTCGAGGTTGCCGAGCACGAGCCGTTCGCAGAGGTGAAGCTGCCGATTGTCCGAAGCCTGGTGCAGTTCCAGCTGGACGACGAGTGCTGGCGAGAAGTTGGGTCTCGCGTCGTCGAGCTGCTCGACGCACCACCGGGTGCGACGAATCGCGCGGAGTGCCTGTCACTACTCAGTGACGTCCCTGTGCCGGAGGCCGAGGAGCGACTACGCCGGATCGCTGCCGATGTCACCGACCCGGAATCGCTGTTGGCCGCCAGGCTCACGACGCCACGCGTAGGGACGGACCCGGACCCGATGGTCGCCCAGGTCGCCAGGCTGGTCGGGCTTCTACGTGCCGGCGAGGACGCCGCAAGCACGCGAGCGATCGCATGTCTCAGGATCGAGCAGTACGACGTGGAGCCCTCACTCTTCGAGGGCGCCCTGCACTCTCGGGACGTCGACACACGGTTGTGGGCATCGATCGCGGTGGCCAAGCTCGGGCAGTTCGAGCGGCTGGAACGGATCCTCGCCGAGCTCGACGACAACCCGCCGTCGTTCATGTGGGGCGACCCGTGGAGCGGATACGCCGTGCTCAGTGAGGCTGCGCCTGTGCCGCCGACCATGTATGACGCACTGGTCGCCTTGTACGACGACGAGCGGGGACGCAACCAGAAGCTCGTCATCGGTGCTCTGACGGGCAACTGGGACGCCGAAGGCAGCCCCCTCGGCCAGCAGAGTCAGCAGGAGCGCCGCGAGACCGAACTGCCACAACTGATCGAGCTGACCTCTCTCGACATGGATGAGCTCTACGAGCGCATCATGTCGGCCCTCCGAGACCGCAACGTGGACGCCGTACAGCGGTGGGCACACGTCGACGTCGTGCGCCGCTTCGACGCGTCAAGGACCGGCCCGATCGTCAGCGAGCTCGTCAAGGCGAGCATGGACAACGCCGGCACTGGTCGGGGAATGCTCTGGGGGAACACGACCATGGACGTCGTCCAGGGCATCGGGCATGTCGAGCTGCCGGTGCGCGACATCGTCTCTCGATATGTCAACGCAGCGGGGCCGGGTATGCACCCGGGACAGCTCGGCGCGGTGCTCGGTCGCGTCGACGACGACGTCGTCGCCACGGTCGTGGTGGATGCGCTGTCATACGCATCCCAGCAGGATCGGCGGGGGCTCGCCGAGCTGCTCCAGGCAGCGTCGTGGAGCGCCAGCACTGGGTTCACGCCGTACGTCGGCTCAGGTGGACCGCAGGCGGGCGCGGCACCGCCGAGTGCGCCTGCCATTGCATTGGAATCGGCCGCAGCTTCGGCTGCCGCTGCGGCTGCGGCTGTGGCCGCGCGGCAGACCTCCGCGCCACCGCCCGACCCGGGTTTCGGTGGGCCGCCGAGTCCGGCTCCCGTGGTCGCGCCGGGCGGCACTCGGCCGTCCTCCCCAGGGAGCGCTGCGCCGCAGAGCCTGCCGCCGCTGCAACCCGCTCCGCTACCGGAGCCGCAGATGTCCCCACCAGCGAGTGGCGCCAAGAGAGGCTCCTGGCTGCCGCGCCTGCCCAGGCTCCGGCGGCGACGTGGACCGCGCTCGGCGCCGGCTCCCGAACTCGCCGGAATCTCTACCGGTGGAACGCTTGAAATGGCCAACGGCACGCATGCGACCGTCGCCCAGCCCTACGAGGCCTATCCGCTGCTGAAGGCGCCCGCAGTGGTCGTCGCCCGGGTGCCGTTCGAGGTCTCCGTCGGGCTCGACCGCTACTTCGACCAGGCCACTGGCGTGACCGGCCTGATCCACGTGGAGGCGCCGCCGCCGGTGTTCACCTTCGAGGTCGAGGTCGTCGTCGATCCCAAGTCCCTGGAGATCCAGGGCGACGCCGTCGTCACGCTGACGGTCACCAAGGAAGCGCCGTACCCATCGACGACCGTGACGCTCACAGCACTCACCGACCCCATGCTCAGCGGGGAGCGCACGATCAGGCTGCTGTTCCGGCGTGAGGGCCGGATCGTCGGCATCGCCAAGCGCCTGCTCAAGGTGGTCGACTCCGCCGACCAGGTAGCGAACACCTCGCCGCCGCTTGCTCCGGGCAGGCACATGCTCGACCTGGCGCCGTTGCTCGACGACGAGCCTCCCGACCTCGTGGTCGGCCTCTACCGGGCGGACGAGCCGGGGGACATGTACGTCTGGGACGTCTATCCGCTGCACGGGAGCTTCACGTTGGCCGACGAGGACCGGCGTACCCGGATCGACCAGAGCGCTCACGACCTCGCCACCTACACCGGCCGCAAGATGGCGGCGGACAGCTTCAAGGGGCCCCCGGGCTATCGCGAGCTCGTCGGGTACGGCGACCTCATCCAGAAGAACATGCCGATCTCGGTACGCGCCGCTCTTCGCAAGGTTGTTGCCGATCGCGACCACGCGCCCGCCGTCCTTTTCCTGACCGAAGAGGCGTCCGTCCCGTGGGAGCTTGCGGTCCTGCGCAACCCGCCCTTGCAGACCACGTACGCCGGCAGCGCGCCGTTCCTGGGGGCCCACCTGGCCATCTCGCGGTGGCCATCCGATGACGCCGACCCTGCTCCCGCCCCGGCACCCCGACTCGGCATCTCGCGACAAGCAGTGGTCACGGCGGAGTATGACGGCGTCAAGAACTGGAAGCGGTTGCCCGCAGCCGAAGCGGAGGCCAAGGAGTTCGCCGAGACCTACAAGCCGGCAACGCCGATCCCGCCCCGGCGGGCTGACGTGGAAGCGTGCCTGGAGGGGCGCACTCCCGTGGACCTCCTGCATGTGGCCCTGCACGGACAGGCCGACCCGACCAGCCAGGAGGACGGCCTCGTTCTGCTCGAGCCCGACGGTGAGGGCTGGAAGGCCGCGTTCCTGACGTCCTTCGGTGTGCGTGGGCTCGCCGAGAACCAGTCGACGACGCCCTTCGTGTTCCTCAACGCGTGCCAGGTCGGTGCGGGTGACGTGCTCATGGGCAGCTTTGCCGGGTTCGCCGCGGCCGTCCTCCGCACCAAGGCCTCTGGCGTGGTCGCCCCGCTGTGGAACATCGACGACACCGTGGCCGCGAAGCTGTCCGCCCGGTTCTACAAGGCGGCGTACGGCGACCCCGGCGCGCCGGTGGCCGAGATCCTGCGGAGTTTCCGCGCCGAGTACACCCGGGAGGCGGTTGAGAAGGACCCGACAGGGATGACTCCGACGTACGTGGCCTACCAGTTCTTCGGCCACCCGCGTTTCACCATCCAGCGAACGCCAGCAGCCGAGGAGTGATCAGTGCCCGACAGCCTCGACCTCAACGAGAGCGGACTCCCCGTCACCGTCCACCCGCGCGTCACGCTTCGCACACCCGGCCTGACCGGTCGGGTGCGCGTGCACGAGTCGTCGTCGGAAGGGACGCGCGGGGCCGACGACGCGCAGGAGGCGTTCATCGAGGCGACGCGACGCAACGACATCGACGAGGACCTGACCGTCGAGATCGACGAACAGAGCGAGCGCACCGAGAGCGAGGGCACTCGGGCCAGCGGTGGGCAGGACGACATCGTGATGGAGGTTCGTGACCCGGGAGAGGCCTTCGGCCAGGTGGTGCTCTACGAGTCCGAGGACGGTGTGCTGTCGTGGCATCTCCCGGAAGAAGGAGATGTCGAGGGGCGCCGTACTCGCGGCTCGGACACGCTGACCTACCGGATCCCGCGAGAGGTCGCCCTCGCGGATCCCGCCTCGGACGCCGAACAGCGAGGCATCCTCGGCGCGGCCGGCAAGAAGGTGGTGAAGATCCTCACGTTCCGGCTGATCAAGGAGGGATCTGCCTGGGTCGGGGCACGCTTCGCCGAGGGGGTCGAGGCCCAGCGGAAGCCGCACCGGCTGCGGACCCTCGAGCCCGGCAGTCATCACCGCCCAGTCGACACGGAGCTCACCGCCGACGAGATCAGGCGGCTCGGCGACGGCCGGTCACTGCTGTTCGTCCACGGCACCTTCAGCTCCGCGCACGGCGGGTTCGGACGCCTCCCGGTGGACACCCTGCAGGAGCTGCACGCGAGGTACGACGGTCGAGTCTTCGCATTCGACCACCCAACAGTCTCCAAGGGGCCTCAGGAGAACGTCGCCTGGCTGGCCGAGCGGCTGCGGGCTGTGGACGTGCGGCTCGACGTCGACGTGGTCAGCCACTCACGCGGCGGGCTCGTGAGTCGGGTGATGGCTGAACGCCCGGAGCTGGGGCAGAGCAACGACGTGATCACGGTCAACAGGCTCGTGATGGTCGGGACTCCCAACGCCGGGACCGCGCTCGCCGACGTCGACCACTTCGACCAGCTGCTGGACCGATACCTGAACTTGCTCCAGTTCGTGCCGGACAACGGGGTGACCGACTTCCTCGACGTTCTGCTCTCGGTGCTGAAGCAGGTCGCGGTGGGAGTGGCCTCGGGGCTCGACGGACTGATGTCGATGAATCCCCGAGGGCGGTACCTGACGGAGTCGATGAACCGGCCCGGCCAGACGAACGCCACCTACTTCGCCGCGGCCGCCAACTACGAACCCCCGCAGGGCTCCAAGCTCGTGCGGATCGCTCGGGACGTGGGGACCGACCTGGTGTTCGGCAGGGAGCACAATGACCTCGTCGTACCCACCGAGGGGGTGTTCACGGTGCCCGGAGCCAGCACGTTCCCGGTCGTCGACCCGCTGGTCTTCGACGCCGCGTCGGCCGTGGACCACAGCGGCTACTGGGTTCGCCCGGAGCTCAACGACCGCCTCCTAGCCTGGCTCCCCGGCTGACCACTCCGCACCGGCACCGCTGGGCGGGTCGAGCAGCGAACGAAATGAGCGGGTAGTCGAGACCATGCTCCGCACGGGGCGACCAACCGTGATCGCGGGGGCAGCCTGCGGGACGTCATGCGGTGTGGTGGCGGTGGCGACCAGTTCGTATGACCTCCGGCGGGACGTCATGCGGTGTGGTGGCGGTGGCGACCAGTTCGTATGACCTCCGGCGGGACGTCATACGGTGTGGCAGCAGTGGCGACCAGTTCGTATGACCTCCGGCGGGACGTCATGCGGTGTGGCAGCAGTGGCGACCAGTTCGTATGACGTCCCGTCAGCCACGGCGAGCGCCAGAGCAGATCGTCGAGATCCGCGGTTAGCGGACAGTCGAGACCCTTCCACACCCGCACTCAAGGCGCTGCATGGCTGGGTCGGTTACCAGTCCCCACGGCAAGCCCGCAACGTCTGGCTTAGACCGGCCCCTGCGCTCCATTGCCGGGACTCCGGAATGGGAGGAGTGTCGATCGAGGTAGTAGCTGGCTTCTCACGCTTTCGGGGGTAGGTCATGCCAGAGGTCACGGGCGGCGTTCGTCTTGCGAACGGACTTCCTGCGAGCGGTCTGAGGTTCCAGCTCCAACGCGAGGTGTTCGGCAAGGAGCCCGAGGTCGTCGCCGACGTCACGACCGACGAGTCGGGCAACTTCACCCTTCCGGACCTCGACGTCGACGAGCGCACCTCGCTGGTGGCCAAGGTTGCAGGGGTCGGCGGAGAACCGAGCCTGCTGGCTCCGCTGTCGGGACGACAGGACGCCGCGTCCCTCAACTTCGTGGCTCCCGTCGGCGCTGCGCCGACGCAGTCCGAGTTCTCGCGGCTGCGGGCGGCACTGCGCCCGGTGGTGGGAGACGCCGACCTGGCCGCTCTGGCCGCTGCGGTCGAGGACGGCACCCGATCCGACATCAGCGTCGCCCACCGCCGGACGGGTTGGGACGCCCGGCTGATCGCGGTCTCGTCTCTTGCTGCCCAGCTCGCCGAAGGTCGCGGGGACGTCGCGGGGATCGGGATTGGCGCGGAGGAGGCGTACGCCATGCTGCGCGCCGGGTTGCCATCGGACCGTGACCTGCTCGCACGCGTGCCCCGCAAGACCGTGGAGGACGTCCTCACCAAGGCTGCAGCGTCAGGGATCGTCGAGCTCGACGCCGGCGCGATCACCGCCGCGGGCGAGAAGTTCGAGGCGTTCTCGGTCGAGCGCCGGCTGGAGGCCCGGCCGGGTGGAGGGCTCTCCTCGGTGCGAGAGCTTCTCGATGCCAGCGGGCTTCCCGACGACGGACAGGACTCGCCGCGCAAGAAGTTCCAGTCCGTACTCCTCGAACGTGCGGACGGCCCGATGTGGGAACGGGCCAAGGACGCCGGACTGAACGCCAAGCAGGTCACCGCATTGCAGTCGCAGGCCAAGCTCGCCTTCCTGACGACGAACAACCTGCCCCTGATGAAGCACGTGCAGGACCTGACCGGACCCGGGGGAGTGTCGGCGAGCATCGAGCCACGGGCGTGGGACCTCGCCGAGACCTGGGTGTCCGCAATCGACGAGGTCGGCGGCAAGGACGCCGTGCCTGCGACGTACGGCGACGACGACGATGCCGTGGCGACGTACGCCAAGGAGCTGGCGCGCCGGGTTCGGGTTGCCTACCCCACCCAGGTCGTGGCTGCACTCGTGTCGCGCGGTGACCTCGAGGTGCCGGGGGCCGCACCTGTACAGATGGCCAAGACCTTGAAGGCCGCCGCCGATGCGGGCTTCCGGCTCGGGGAACAGTCTCCGGCCGTGTTCCTCGACGGGCATGCCGATGTGATCGAGGGGCTCGATGCCGACGCCCGGGTCAAGGTGACGGCGGCGATGGAGACGCTGCACCGCGTACACCAGATCACTCCCACCAACGAGGCGATGAAGGTCCTGCTCGAGAAGGGCCTGAACTCGGCGTACGACGTGGTGGCGACGTCCGAGAACGAGTTCCTCGACAGGTACGGCTCGTACTTCCCGTCGCGCCACCAGGCGCGGATGGTCTACCGCAAGTCGGAGCAGGTCAGCGCCGTTCTCTACAACTTCCACGCGATGACCAAGCAGGCCGTGTCGTCCCCCGTCCTCGGCATTGTCCAGGGCACGGAGGAGACCCGCTCCGCTGCGGTCGAGCGGATCAAGAAGGCGATGCCGTCACCCACCATGGAGTCGCTCTTCGGCTCCATAGACTACTGCGAGTGCGACCACTGCGGTTCCGTCCTCGGGCCTGCGGCGTACTTCGTCGACATCTTGAAGTTCCTCGACCCCGAGTCCTCGGAGTGGAAGGGCTTCCGGGAGACGTGGAAGCTGCGTCACCAGGGCGAGGACTACCCGTTCGCCACACCGTACGACGAGCTGATGACCCGCCGGCCCGACCTCGCTCACCTCACGCTGACCTGTGACAACACGAGCAGCGTGTTGCCGACGATCGACCTGGTCAACGAGATCCTCGAGTTCATTCTCGCCGAGGGCAAGCTCACCGAGGAAACCGTCCACGACAGCGGCATGCTGTCCTCCGCCGAGGTCCTCGCCGAGCCGGAGTTCATCGAGTCGACGGTGTACGACAAGGTGCTGCGCACGGCGAAGTCCCCGCACGTGCTGCCCTTCGACCTGTGGCACGAGACGACGCGCGAGTTCGCAAGCAGGCTGGGCGCCCCACTCACGGAGATCCTCGCCACCTTCGCCGGCGACGAGGAGGACGAGCTCGCGGCCGAACGGCTCGGGCTGACCGAGGTCGAGTACGCGACGATCACTGCCGACGACCCGATGAGCGACTGGTGGACCCGCTTCGGCTATGCCACCGGGGCGGCCGAGCAGGCCAAGGCGCTCGAGGAGCTCGGACGCGCCAAGCCGCTGTGCCGTGCACTCGCAATCAGCTACCAGGAACTCGTCGACCTGCTCGGCACCCGCTGGGTCAACCCGACTCTTGCGGAGCTCGGCGGGCTGAGCACAGCCAGGCTGAGCGTCGCCGATGCGGTCACCTGGCGTCGAAACAAGAACCTTGTCGGTACGGATCAGCCGACCGACCCGGAGAAGAAGCTGACGTGGACGACCGTCCAGTCGGCGCAGCGACGCCTGGACACGGTGACGAGCACCTACGGCCTGACTGGCGCGAGGAAGGCCGACGCCTGGCTGACGTCACGAGCGGACGATCTTCTCGACCCGGTCGTCGTGCTGGCAGACCCGGACAGCTCCTGCAACTTCGAGCTGACCTTCCTCGCGACTGCCGACAGGGGCAAGGCGCTCACCGGACAGCCCCTGGCGCAGCTGCTGGTCAGGTTCGACCTGTTCCTCCGGCTGCAGCGTCGCCTCGGCTGGACGACAGGCGAGCTCGACGTGGCCCTGGCGGCGTACGTGCCCGACGGTGAGCCGTTCGGTGCGCCGCTTCGCCAGGCCGTACGCCGCCTCGGACGCCAG
The DNA here is from genome assembly GCA_963742815.1 of uncultured Actinomycetota bacterium. Taxonomy (GTDB): domain Bacteria; phylum Actinomycetota; class Actinomycetes; order Propionibacteriales; family Nocardioidaceae; genus Marmoricola. The sequence continues at coordinate 915,659 of CAVUNJ010000011.1, read as the reverse complement.
CAGGAACTGGCCGACCTCCTTGAGTACGACGGCCCGCGCAGCGTCCTCACGGCGTTCTGGTCATCGATGGACCAGTCACTCTACGACGGCCTGTTCGTCGCGGGGCCGGCTCGCGACCGGGACCCAGTCTTCGTCGCGCCGCTCGGTGACCCGTTGTCGTCTCTGCCTGCCGGCACCACCGTCGGTGCACATGTGCCGGCGCTCCAGTCGGCGCTCGGGCTGACGGCCGCGGACCTGGCTGCCGTACTCATGGCCGAGGGCCATGACACCGAAACGCCCCTGTCGCTGGACGTCGTTGAGGTGCTGCATCGGCACGCCACCTTGGCCGCGGCGCTCGGGATCGAGATTCCCGACCTGCTCACACTGCGCCGACTCACGGGTCTGGCGTCGCTGGACGGTGACGCGGACGCCGAGGTCAACGACTTCGTCCGGACCTGTCTCTCCGTGGTTCGGAGCCCACTCAGCGTGGCAGAGCTCGACCTCCTGGCCGCGTCGAGCTTCGACCCGGAAGGTGAGCTACGTCCCGACCTCGAAGCCATCAAGGCATCGCTCAGCACCGTCGCCCAGGGCATCGCGGGCATCCAGGTCGCAACCGCCGAGCAGCAGCAGGATGCGACGGCCAGGCTGGTCAAGGCTGTCGCGGCCGCGTTCGGTCGACCGGTGGGAATGCTCCTGGACCTGCTCGCGTTCGACACCCCGCTGTCCGCGGGGTACCGGAAGCTCGCAGACGCGGTCGATCACGCGGACGCAGTGGCGGCGCACCTGCTGCTCGGCCGGGTCCTCCTGCTCGTCGACCGTCTCGGGCTCGACGCCGACGAGGTCGCAGAGTTCCGGCTCACCGAGCTCCCGGTAGCGAAGGTCGAGGGTGCTGCCCCCGCGACCGCGGAGCTGTTGCGCCTGTTCGACTATGTCGCCGTACGAGACGAGGCGGCAGGTGGGTCCTCGGAGCTACTGGGCGTCCTCACCTCGGCGCGCACCGGCGGCACGGCAGCGGAGCGTCTCGAGGCAGCGGTTGAGAGGCTCGCAAGCCTGACGCGCCGTAAGCCGGATGACGTGACCGAGGTCGCCAGCTCACTGGCCCTCACCGCAGCTGCCCTCGGGACCGTCGACGGCGTTGCCCGGCTGTGGAGCGCGCTGCGACTGGTCGGCAAAGCCGGTGTGCCGGGCAGGACGTTGTCCGGCTGGGCGGAGATCGCGGCCGCCGCGACGAGCGATGACGACCGGCACCGGATCGCGCGCGAGTCCAGGGATGCCCTGCGTGCCATGGGCGGGATCGCGCTCTGGCAGCGCTTGGCCGCACCCGTCAACGACCGGCTGCGGCAGCGCCGTCGTGACGCACTCGTCGCCGCGGCCCTCGTGCAGATCGGCCTCGGCACCCGCGAGGAGCTCTATCAACACCTGCTGCTCGACCCCGGCTCGGAACCCGTGCTGCGCACCTCACGCATCCGGCAGGCGATCTCGTCGGTGCAGATGTTCGTCCAGCGTTGCCTGCTCGGGGTCGAGCCGCGGGTCCATCCCAGCACGCTCGATGCCGACCACTGGTCGTGGATGCGCCGCTACCGGGTGTGGGAGGCGAACCGGAAGATCTTCCTCTTCCCTGAGAACTGGCTCGAGCCGGAGTTCCGCGACGACAAGTCGCACCTGTTCCAGGAGCTGGAGAGCACGCTCGTGCAGAGTGACGTGACGGCGGACCTCGTCGAGGACGCGTTCCTGACCTACCTGCGCAAGCTGGACGAGATCGCCCGCCTGGAGATGTGCGGGATGTTCTGGGACCAGGACCCGCTCACCCCCGGGAACAACACCCTGCACGTCATCGGCCGCACCCACGGTCTGCCACGGCAGTACTTCTACCGCCGGCAGCAGCACGGCGCCTGGACCCCCTGGGAGCCCATGGGCGTCGAGATCGAGGGCGACCACATCGTGCCCGTGGTCTGGCGCAACCGGCTGCACGTGTTCTGGGTGACGTTCCTCGAGCAGCCCGACTCCGCTGACGCCTCGGCCGCGGGCGACGACAGCCAGTTGCTCAAGCTCGACAAGGCTGACGCATTCTTCGGTGCCGTCGGTGGTGTCATGGCCGGCGGCGGGGGATCGGGCGCAGCCGTGTCGATCGGTGGGACCACCTCAGACCCGCCCAAGCCACTCGCCCAGGCGAACGTCTCCGACGTCAAGAAGACTGCCCGCGGCGAGGGCGTGAAGCGATGGATCTCGGTCGCGCTGCACTGGAGCGAGTACGTCGCCGGCAAGTGGTCAGCCCCGACCTCGACGGGGTTCGGTGGCGTCGGCGGCTTCTCCAGCCGGGCGGCGTTCGATCCGGGGTCGGTGTTCGTGCACTCCTCGAACGTGTACGACGCGCAGGGTCAGGAGGCCGGCGTACAGATCCACCTCACCGGCGGTGCGGTGCAGACGTTCCTGCTGCGTGGCCGCAACAGCCCCGCGGAGTCGGGCAACAACGTGCCGCGGCCACCGGTGCCGTTCAAGGGCACCAGGGCCCGGGTGAACCACTACGAGGGCAGCGGCGCCTTCGCGGTCGCCTTCAACCAGCGACTGACCGTCAAAGACGGTGGTGCTGCCGTGGCGACCCCATTGACGCTCACGGTGCTCGGCAGCATCAACAGCTTCTCGCTGCTGCCGTCGTCGAACGCCGTGACCTTGGGCGGGAGCGAGATCGGGTCGCTGATCAGCCCGTTCTTCCTCTCCGACTCCCGGCGGACCTTCTTCGTGGAGCCGGAGCTCGTCGAGACCACGACCGAGACGTTCGAGTCCTGGCTGGTCCCCGACCCGGGGCCCGCGGTCGTCCTTCCACCGCACATCGTCGACAACATCACGCTGCGTCCGTTCGTCCCGGAGCTGGTCAAGCCGGACTTCGGCTTGCCGGTCCCTCCGAAGGACAACCCGTGGCTGGAGGTCTTCCGCAACCTCCCCGACGACGTCCTCACAGGTCCCTCGACCGGCCTGTTGTTCGGCGACCGGGTCCTCGGGCCGCGAGGAACCGTTGACGTCACCACGCTGAGCGCGCGGAAGGGCCTGTTTGCAGGGCCCGGCGTCGTCCATGAGGGTTCCCCTCTGCTGGGCGGCGGCGACGTCCAGATCAGCAACCACGAGCTGATGCACGAGTTGAGACCCGGTGAAGGGCTCGAGCCCGCGACCGTCGCGGTGATCCGTACCGAGGCTCTCGAGAACGCCGGGCTGCGGACTGACCTCACCGAGCTCAACGTGGTCGGAGGCTTCGGTCTCGCCACGCACCTGCTCGAAGGGATACCTCGGCAGCGGCGCAGTTCCGGACCAGTGGGCTGAGGAGAGGGCCATGAGCAACTTTGTGACGACGACCGGCTTCCATGCGTACGCCGACGGCGTGTTCGCCACGGTCGCGAAGGAAGCGTTCGAACCACTGAAGCCACTGATCCCGCTCCAACCGCGCCCGCCGCGACTGGCGTCCCACCACATCGTGGTGCGCGAGCGCAACCTCACGCACTCGTTCGCACCGCACTACCACCCCTACGTCGGCGAGCTGACCCGTCGCCTGCTGACCGGATCGACGCGAGGACTTCAGGCGGTCGACACGGAGTACCGCACGCGGGTGAAGGTGACCGCGGACGCGAAGGCGGTGGATGGTGACGACCAGGTGACGATCGCCGTGAACGAGCAGGTGATCCTTCCCGACGAGATCGGTCTGACGGTCTCGGGAGAGCCGGTCCGACTTGCTGGCCGCCACATCGTGACTCCCGACGAGCAGCCGTTCAATGGCAAGGTGGGGGACGCCGTCGTCGTACCTGCCGAGGTGGACGTCGTACGCGCGAACGGCCGCACCGTCACCCTGTCCCAGAAGCTGCAGGCGACGCTCGTCGATGCGGGCCCGATGCCGACGCTGTTCCGCTCCTTCTTCGGCGACTACTCGCCGAACGGCACCGCTGTCCCCGGCGACGGCCTGGCGCCGCACCCGGTCGACGACCTGGACTTCAGCACCTCGGGTGCCTACTCCGGCTACAACTGGGAGCTGTTCTTCCACGTGCCGATGCTGATCGCGGTCAACCTCTCGCGCAGCGGGCGCCACGAGGAGTCCATGCGGTGGTTCCACTACCTCTTCAACCCGACCGACACCTCGAGCCAACTCAGCCCGGAGCGCTACTGGCGCGTGAAGCCCTTCCAGTCCACGGACGTGGCGAGGATCGAGGAGATTCTCGTGAACCTGTCGACCGGTGACGACCCGGTCCTCAAGACCGACACGATCAACGCCATCGCGCAATGGAAGGACTCGCCATTCCGTCCGCACGTGGTGGCGCGGTTCCGGCAGTCGGCGTACATGGTCAAGACGGTGATGGCCTACCTCGACAACCTCATCGCTTGGGGCGACTCCTTGTTCCGTCAGGACACAGGCGAGGCGATCGACGAGGCGATGCAGCTCTACGTGCTGGCCGCCAACATCCTGGGCCCTCGCCCGCAGGCGGTGCCCTCCAAGGGCTCGACCCGGCCCCAGACCTACGCCGACCTGCGCAAGGACCTCGACGAGTTCGGCAACGCGATGAGGTACGTCGAGGGCTCGCTGCTCCTTGACCTCGCGCCTGCCCCGGGTGCTCCTGCGCCCGACGGCCGCCTGGTCAGCGTGCGCAACATGGGCCGGGTTCTCTACTTCGGGGTTCCCCGCAACGACAACCTGATGAGGTACTGGGACGTCGTCGCAGACCGCCTCTTCAAGATCCGCAACAGCCTGAACCTGCAGGGCGTCTTCCGCCAACTGCCGCTGTTCGAGCCACCGATCGACCCGGCCATGCTCGCCCGGGCCGCTGCCGCTGGACTCTCGGTGGACGCCATTGTCGGCGGTCTGGGCCAACCGCCGTCGCACGTACGGTTCGCCGTGCTCCACCAGCACGCCGTCGAGGCCGCGCAGTCCGCCATCTCCCTGGGCGCCGCCCTCCTCGGGCACACCGAGAAGGAGGACGGCGAAGCCCTGTCGCTGCTCCGCGCCCGCCACGAGCGCCAGCTGTTCGAGCTGAGCGAGCAGGTGCGCTACGCCCAGCTGCAGGAGTCGGTGAAGTCGCGCGAGGCGGTCGTCGCCTCGATGCACAGCGCGATCTCCCGCTACGCCTTCTACGAGCGCCAGCTCGGCCGCAGCATCGAGGACATCAACGTGCCAGAGCTCGACGAGCTCGACCTCGCCGCCCTGACGAAGTTCGCACTCAAGACCGAGGAACCTGTGCTCACCCAACGCGACGTGCCGATGGACATCGCGACCGACGTCGTGGCGGAGGCGGGTGGTCGGATCCTGTCGCGCTACGAGGCGGAGGAGCTGGACAAGAACACCACGGCCCGGACGATCACCGACCTGCTCAAGATCGCCCAGCTGGCCGGCCAGGGTGTCTCGCTCATTCCTGACTTCGGGGTCAAGTTCCACTTCTGGGGGCTCGGCGGGGACTTCGGCTTCGGCGGGTCGCAGCTGGGCCAGGTGGCCCGCTTCGTGGCCGACAACCTCCTGGCCGTCGCCGACCGGCTCAACTACGAGGCCGGCGTCGCCGCGAAGGTCGGCAATTACTGGCGTCGTGAGCAGGACTGGGCCCAGCAGAGCAGCCAGACCACTGCGGAGATCAACCAGATCTTCAAGCAGCTGCGCGCCGCCCAGTTGCGGGAGGCGATCAGCGAGCGCGAGTTCCGAAACCAGCAGCTGCAGACCAAGCACGCCGGCGAGATCGAGCAGTTCCTCAACGCCGAGGGGCAGAACGCCAAGGGGAAGGCCGGCAACCAGGCGCTCTACGCCTGGTCGAAGCGTGAGACCCGCGGTCTGTACACGCGCACTCTCGCCCTTGCCCAGGATCTCGCCCGCAAGGCCGAGACGGCGATGCAGCACGAGCTGGTGCTCGCCGCGACGGCACCGTCGTACGTCAAGCCCAGCTACGAGGCAGGCAAGGACGGTCTGCTCGGCGGGGAGAACCTGGTCCTCGACCTCCAGCGCATGCGGGCGGCGTACGACGAGGCCGACGTGCGGGAGCTGGTGCTCACCAAGCACATCAGTCTGTCCCAGCTCGACCCGATGGCGCTGCTCACGCTCCGCGCCACGGGAGGCTGCACGTTCGAGGTGCCGGAGGAGTGGTTCGACGTCGACGGGCCGGGTTACTACCGACGCCGCATCCGGTCGGTGGCGCTGAGCATCCCGTGTGTGACCGGCCCGTACACCAGCCTCAACTGCCGGGTCAGCCTGACCAAGAGCCTGGTCCGGATGGAACCGACCGTGCAGGGAGACCTGTCCAAGGACCAGCTCCTCGAGCGCAAGGGCGCTGTCACCGAAATGGTGGCGAGCAGCGCCAACGAGGATGCCGGTGTCTTCGACCCCGCTGGTCGGGACAGTCGCGTCCTTCCCTTCGAGTTGGCCGGCGCGATCAGCACGTGGAGCCTGAACCTGCCGGGCCAGGGGCCGGACGGCTTCCGCGTCTTCGACTACGACTCGATCAGCGACGTCGTGCTGCACCTTCGTTTCACCGCCAAGCACGACGCCGGACTGGCCCAGGCCGCGGTGAAGAGACTCCAGAAGCTCGTGAAGGGCGACGGCACGGCTGGACGGGTCCGGCTGTTCTCGCTGCGCCATGAGTTCCCGTCCGAGTGGGCGGCCTTCGTCGCGTCGGGAGGCAATGACGCTCCGTTCACGCTGACCCTGACAGCCGACCACTTCCCCTACTGGGCCGGGCCGAAGCTGAAGGTCGACTCGGTCGAGCTCTTCGTCCCGCCGGCGAAGGTGGGCAACGACGTCGAGCCGGTCGCCCTTCCCGCCAACACCCCGGCGCCAAAGCTCGGAACACCGTGGACGATCGAGATGGACCCTGCCGCGCGGGATGTCTGGTTGCTGGCCACCTGGAAGGTCTGACGTGGTCGAGCCGAACGCTCGGGCACCTGGATCCCGCGTCCCTTCCCAGGCGGATCAGGGCTCGGACGAGCGCGCGGGGGCGGCTGGTCAGCTCCCGACCGTCTCGCTGCCGAAGGGCGGCGGCGCCATCCGCGGGATGGGGGAGAAGTTCGCCGCAAACCCCGTCACGGGCACTGGATCGATGAGTGTGCCCATCCTCACGAGCCCGGGTCGCTCCGGTTTCGGTCCTCAGCTGTCGCTGTCATACGACTCGGGTGCCGGCAACGGCCCGTTCGGCTTCGGCTGGAGTGTGTCCCTCCCGTCGATCACCCGAAAGACGGACCAGGGTCTCCCGCTGTACCTCGACTGGCAGGAGTCCGACGTCTTCACCCTGTCGGGGGCAGATGACCTGGTGCCGACCCTCGTCCAGAGTGCGCAGGGAGAGTGGGTGCGCGAGGAACTGCCCCGCCGTTCGGTGGACGGCCTGGAGTACGACGTACGCCGCTACCGCCCCCGCATCGAGGGCCTCTTCGCCGTCATCGAGCGCTGGACCAACGCGAGCGATGCGGCTGACGTGTTCTGGCGGTCCATCTCGAAGGACAACGTCACTACGTGGTACGGCAAGACTGCGGAGAGCCGCATCGCGGACCCGGAGGACGACCGGCGCATCTTCAGCTGGCTGATCTGCGAGAGCCATGACGACAAGGGCAACGTCGTCGTCTACGGCTATCGGTCCGAGGATTCGGCGCTCGTCCTCGAGGATGCGAGTGGAAACAGCACGGCGAAGGCCAGCGAGCGCAACCGCACGCCGCGGTCTCGTTCAGCCCAGCGCTATCTCAAGCGGGTCCGCTACGGCAACCGCGACCCCTACTTCCCGACGCTGCGCGACAACAGCCCGTGGCCGGCCCCCGAGGATGCGAGTGCGATCGACGGAAGCAACGCTTGGCACTTCGAGGTCGTCTTCGACTACGGGGAGCACGATCTCGACGCGCCCACGCCCGGCGACGCCGGCGCTTGGCCCGTACGCGTGGACCCGTTCTCGTCCTACCGTGCCGGTTTCGAGGTCCGCAGCTACCGCATCTGCCAGCGGGTCCTGATGTTCCACCACTTCCCGGGCGAGGCAGGTGTGGACCGCGACTGCCTTGTCCGCTCGACGAACTTCACCTACTCCGACGAGGTCGACCCCGGCGGCGCGCGCAACCCGGTCTACACATTCCTGCGCTCGGTCAACGTCAACGGCCACCGGCGCAACGACGGAGGCTACGACCGGCGTGCCATGCCACCCGTGGAGTTCGGGTACACCGAGCCCGTGGTGCAGGACCAGGTCGAAGAGGTCGATCCGCTCTACCTCGCAAACCTGCCGGTCGGACTGGATGGTCGCGCCTACCGCTGGACCGACCTGCACGGCGTCGGCGTTCCCGGCATCCTGAGCGAGCAGGCCGATGCCTGGTTCTATGCGGACAACACGAGTCCGCTGCCCCAGAGGATGCCCGACGGCAGCGAGGTGGTCCGGGCGAGGTTCGGCGATCTCTCGGCTGTCGCACTCAAGCCAAACGTCAGCTTGCGCGGAGGCGCGGAGATCATGGATCTCGCTGGAGACGGCCGGCCCGACGTCGTCGTCATGCGGGGGTCAGTGCCCGGCCTGTACGAACACGACGAGGCCGAAGGATGGGAGCCGTTCCGCCCTTTCACGTCCCGGCTGAACCGCGACCTCCAGGACCCGAACGTCAAGTTCGTCGACCTCGACGGTGACGGCCACACCGACGTGCTCATCACCGAGGACGACGCCTTCGTGTGGCACCAGTCGCTCGCCGAGGCAGGCTTCGGTCCCGCGCGGCGGGTCGCCCAGGCACTCGACGAGGAGGAGGGTCCACGCCTCGTGCTCGCCGACGGTACGCAGTCCATCTACCTCGCAGACCTCTCCGGCGACGGGTTGACGGACCTGGTTCGCATCCGCAACGGCGAGGTCTGCTACTGGCCCAATCTGGGGCATGGTCGGTTCGGCGCGAAAGTCACGATGGACCATGCCCCCTGGTTCGACCAGCCGGACCTGTTCGACCACAAGCGAATCCGCCTCGCCGACATCGACGGCAGCGGCACCACGGACATCATCTACCTGCATCGCGGCGGCGTACGCCTCTACTTCAACCAGTCGGGGAACAGCTGGAGCGAGCCCCGTGTCCTGAACGTGTTCCCCCGCGTGGACGACCTGACGAGCATCGTCCCCACTGACCTGCTCGGGAACGGCACTGCCTGCCTGGTGTGGTCCTCGCCGTTACCGGGCGATTCACGTCGTCCGATGCGCTACGTCAACCTGATGGGCGATCGCAAACCGCATCTGCTGGTCAACACGACCAACAACCTCGGAGCCGAGACGCGTATCGAGTACGCGCCGTCCACCAGGTTCTACGTGCAGGACAAGCTGGCCGGCAGTCCGTGGATCACTCGGCTGCCCTACCCGGTGCACGTGGTCGAGCGTGTGGTGACCTACGACCACGTCAGCCGCAGCCGCTTCGTCACCCGAAACGCCTACCACCACGGCTACTTCGACGCCGATGAGCGTGAGTTTCGGGGCTTCGGCATGGTCGAGCAATGGGACTCGGAGGAGTTCGCGGCTCTCGCCGGGGGCGACCTACCGGCAGAGAACATCGCTGCCGCATCGCAGGTGCCACCAGTGCACACGAAGACCTGGTTCCACACCGGTGCTCCCAGCGATCGGGTGCGCACTTCGCGCGAGTTCGAACGGGAGTACTTCCGTGAGCCCGGACTCAGTGATGACGAAGCCCGGGCCTTGCTGCTACCGGACACGGTCCTCCCCGCAGGTCTGAGCGTCAAAGAGAGGCGCGAAGCGAGCCGAGCACTCAAGGGCTCGACGCTGCGACAGGAGGTGTATGCGGACGATGCCGGACCCGATGCCGGTGCCGAGAGCCTGCGTCGCGCGCACACGCCGTACACGGTGACCGAACAGAACCTCAGTGTCCGCACCTTGCAGTCCCGTGGCCCCAACGATCATGCCGTCTTCTTCACGCATCCACGCGAGACGATCAGCTACCACTACGAGCGAAACGCGGCTGACCCCCGCATTCAACACACGTTGGCGCTGGAGGTGGACACGTTCGGAAACGTGCTCAAGCAGGCCGTCGTCGGATACGGGCGACGTACGCAGATTCGCGTCGCCGACGACCAGGGGACTCTGCACCTGGTCCCCAACGCGGCACTGGCCGATCTCCATGCCTCCGATCAGGCAAGGCAAGTCACTTCGCTGCTCACCTACACCGAGAACCGGGTCACCAACCCGATCGAGACCCCCGACGTGCACCGCAACCCGCTGCCGTGCGAGGCGATCACGTTCGAACTGACCAGCTATCCAGCAACCGGGCAGGCCGGCCGCTACCAGGCCGCGGACCTCGTCGAAGCCGATCCAGCGACTCCCGGCCGCGTCCGCCACAAGTTCAATGCCCCTGAGGTTCCCTATGAGGCCGTGGCCGCCGGAGCGCAGAGACGCCGGGCGATCGAACGCGTGCGCATACTCCACCGGAGCGACGACCTGGGTGGCCTCTTGCCCATCGGCGAGCTGCAGTCGCTCGCTCTGCCTGGGGAAACCTACAAGCTGGCGCTCACGCCAGGGCTGCTCACGCAGGCCTTCCAGCGCCCGCGTCAAGGTCAGCCACCGGAGTCGTTGCTGCCCGAACCCGCGGCCGTTCTAGCCGGCCAAGGCGGAAACGAAGGCGGGTACGTACGGAGCCAGGCAGCCAAGGCGGACGGCCGGTTCCCCGGGAGCGACGAGGACGACCAGTGGTGGGTTCCATCCGGGCAGTCGTTCTACACCGCGGATCCGGCTGACGACGCAGGCACCGAGCTGGCAGCGGCGTTGAAGGGCTTCTTCGTCCCGCGGCGCTTTCGCAATGCCTTCGGCCACGACGCGTTCGTCTCTCTCGACGACTACGCCCTCCTCCCGGTCCAGACCCGTGATGCGCTCGGGAACCGGACGGCGGTGGACGCGAATGACTACCGGGTGCTGCAGCCACGCCTGGTGAGTGACCCCAACCACAACCAGACCGAGGTCGCCTTCGACACGCTCGGCATGGTTGTTGCTACCGCGAGCATGGGCAAGCCGCTGCCCGCGGACGTCGAGGGGGACACGCTGACCGGGTTCGTCTCCGACCTCACGCAGGCCCAGCTCGACGGGTTCCTTGACGCCGCCGACCCGCCCGCCGTTGCGGCGGCGCTGCTCAAGGACGCCTCGACTCGCACTGTCTACGACTTCGACCGGTTCCGCCGCACCCGGGAGGCCAGTCCGGACGACCGGACCCAGTGGCGGCCTGTCTGCTCGGTGGCGCTCGCCCGCGAGAGCCACGTCAGCTCCCCGGTCCCCCCGGAGGGGGTGCGGATCCAGCTCAGCTTCAGCTACTCGGACGGCTTCGGCCGTGAGGTTCAGAGGAAGGTCCAGGCTGAGCCGGGACCCCTCGATCCCGGCGACCCACAGTCGCCAATCGCTGATCCGCGCTGGGTCGCTAGTGGCTGGACCATCGTCAACAGCAAGGGGAAGCCGGTCCGTCAGTACCAGCCGTTCTTCAGCGTCACGCATCAGTTCGAGTTCGGGGTCGAGGTCGGCGTCAGCCCGGTGCTGTTCTACGACCCCGCAGAACGAAACATTGCCGTCCTGCACCCGAACCACACCTACGAGAAAGTGGTCTTCGACCCGTGGCAACAGATCACTTACGACGTCAATGACACCTGTGCACCGAGAAACGCTCAGACCGGTGACCCACGCACCGATCCTGACATCGCGGGCTACGTCGAGGAGTACTTCAAGACGCAACCGGCCACGTGGCAGTCCTGGCACGCGGAGCGCGTCGACGGTGCCCTCGGCCAGGACGAGCGCAATGCAGCAGAGCGCGCCCAGTCACACGCGGACACACCGACCACCGCGCACTCCGACACCCTGGGACGACCATTCCTGACCTTGGCGCGCAATCGTGTCGTGGCGGTCGGTCACGACCTCGATGGAGTGGAGGAGGACGTCGCCACCCGGGTCGAGCTGGACATCGAAGGCAACCACCGCGCGGTGCGCGACGCGATCGTGCAGTCCGGTGATCCGCTCGGACGCGTCGTCATGCGCTACTCCTTCGACATGCTGGGCAATGTCATCCATCAGGTCAGCATGGAGGCCGGTGCGCGCTGGATACTGAACAGCGTCGCCGGCAAGCCCATCCGCACCTGGGACAGCCGGGGTCACACCTGCACCACCACCTACGACGCGTTGGGCCGCCCACTCGAGCAGACGGTCCGCGGCACGACAGCGGATTCCGACCCGCGAACGCTGAATCGCGAGATCCTCGTCGAGAAGATCGAGTACGGCGAGCCCGCCGCTAATGCACCTGCAGCCGAGGAAGCGGAAGCGACGCATCTCAACCTGCGTACCCGCGTCCTTCGGCACTTCGACTCAGCAGGCCTAGCCTCCATGTCGCGGCTCGATGCCAACGGCCAGCCGGCCGAGGCGTACGACTTCAAGGGCAACCTGCTGACCAGCACGCGCCGACTGGTCAGTGACTACACGTCGATACCCGACTGGCGGCTGAACCCGCAGCTCAGCCCAGAGTCCTTCGAGGGCCGCACCCGCTACGACGCGCTCAATCGGCCGATCCAGTCCATCGCACCGCGCAGCAGCCTGGCGCACGCCAAGCGCAACGTCATCCAGCCAGTGTTCAACGAGGCCAACCTGCTGGAGCGGGTGGACGTGTGGCTCGAGCGAGGCACCGAGCCGGCCACGCTGCTCGACCCGAATTCCTTGGCCCCGTCGCCGGTCGGCGTTGCCGGCATCGACTACGACGCCATGGGCCAGCGGCAACGCATCGACTACAAGAACGGCGCCAGCACCCTGTACACGTACGACCCACTCACCTTCAGGGTGACCCAGCTGCTCACGCTGCGCGGCGCAGCCACTCACCCGGGTGACGACCCACAGCCGCCGATCGCAGGCTGGCCGGGCAAGCACGTGCAGAACCTGCGCTACACCTACGATCCCGCCGGGAACATCACCCACATCCAGGACGACGCGCAACAGGCCGTCTACTTCAAGAACAAGCGGGTCGAACCGAGCAACGACTACGTCTATGACGCGCTCTACCGACTGATCCAGGCCACTGGCCGCGAACACCTGGGGCAGGCGGGAGCGCCGATGGCGCATTCGCACAACGACGCCGGCCGCGTGGATCTGCTCTCCGTCGACGCAGCGGGTCGGTTCGCTCCCAACGACGGCAACGCGATGGGCACCTACACCGAGCGCTACGTCTACGACGCCGTCGGCAACTTCATGCAGATGCAGCACCGAGGGGACGACCCGGCACAGCCGAGATGGACGCGCGCCTACGACTACCTCGAACCCAGCCTCGTCGAGGACGGCAGCGGCGGCGCGCCCAGCAAGTCCAGCAATCGCCTGAGCCGCACGAGTCTCGACCCGAATGGTGCCGACCCCACCAAGGTCGAACCCTATGAGCACGACGCGCACGGGAACCTGGTGCGGATGCCGCATCTCGGCGGCGGCGCAGCCGGGCCCAACCTGCACTGGGAGCACAACGACCGCCTGCGGCAGGCCGATCTCGGCGGAGGCGGCGCCGCCTTCTACGTGTACGACGCTTCGGGCCAGCGGGTCCGCATGGTGTGGGAGAAGGCCCCGGGACTCATCGAGGAACGCATCTACCTCGGTGGTGCGGAGATCTATCGCAGGCACAGCGGCCCGATCGACGCCGACAGCGTCACGTTGGAGCGCGAGACGCTCCACGTCATGGACGACGAGCAGCGCATCGCCTTCGTGGAGACACGCACGCTCGACGTACCGGGCAACGACCCGGCACCGGGACAACAGATCCGCTACCAGATGGGCAACCACCTCGGCTCCTCCAGTCTCGAGCTGGACATCGAGGCACACGTCATCTCCTACGAGGAGTACGCGCCGTACGGCAGCTCGACCTACCAGGCGGTGCGCAACCAGACCGAGACGTCCAAGCGGTACCGATACTCGGGAAAGGCGCGGGACGAGGAGACCGGGCTCTACTACCACGGTGCGCGCTACTACGCGCCCTGGCTGGGCAGATGGACAGGCTGCGACCCGGCAGGGATCGGCGCGGGCCTGGATCTCTACAGCTATGCCATGAACAGGCCCCTCAGCATGGTGGATCCAGACGGCCAGTGGCCGGAGTGGGTGGACAAACAGGTTGGCGCGGCCAAGGAAACGCTTCGTGCCGCAGCCAGCAGCGCCCACGCTGTCGCTGAAGGAGCAATCTGGAATCCGACGGTTGCGGGCGCGATCACCAGGGCGGAACGGTTCGCCATCGACACAGCCAGAGGCAAGACGCTTGAGAAGTTCCTCGGGAACATGAAGGGCCTGCCTGGCGCCCTGGGCGCGAATGCGAAAGACGCTGACCGGGCCCTGCGGACCACGGTCGAGCAGATCAAGTCCACGTATGTGCGTGATGTGGGGAAAGTCGTGCGCGGCGCCACGGCAGATGCGGCCAGATTCATCGCGAACAACGCGGAGCATGCGGGCAAGGAGGCGCGCGCCGTCGTCAACATGGCCACCGGGACCGCCAAGTCCGTCGTCACCAGGGCAGAGAACGCCGTAGCCGCTGTCCCAGGATCCGTTGCGGCTCCCAAGGTGTCAGTTGGTCTGCCCGGGCCACTAGGGACCGCTCTGAAGGTTCTCGCGCCCGTCGGCGCAGCCCTCTCCGCCGCGTCGCTGCCGGAGAACATCGAGAAAGGGGACTTCGGCGCGGCCCTTGCCGATGCAGCTGGCTTCGCCGCTGGGAGCATGGAGACCGGGGCGATTGCCCTCAGCTACTTCGGCGGTGGCGCGGGAGCGGCAGGTGGTGCTTCGACTCCGCTGATCGCGACCGGCGGTGTCGCCGGCGCCGGCTTGGCCACTGGTGCCGCAGTCGTGGGTGCGTTTGCGGTTGGAGCGGCCATTGGAGTGGGGCTCGAGAAGACACTGAACGTCAGCGAGTACTCGTCCGAGGCCGGGGTGTTCGCCTACGAGAAGTTGAAGGAGGCTGGACTGAACGACACGGCGAGCCTCGTGCTCGGGGGAGTGGTCACCGTTGCGGCAACGCCGTCTGCCATCGGCTACGCGGCAATTGCAAAGGCCTCGGAACTGCTGGAGGAGGACGTGTACCTCTTCAGGTAGGGATTGCGGGATCGAGACGGGTGGCGGCCCTACTCCTCGCCGAGTGGTTCGCTGAGGTAGTCCTCCTCGGAAACTGCCCCGAGCCAGCTGGTCCCTCCCGTAGCGGTCACCGCGAGGTGGACGAAGTCGCTGTCCGGTGTGGCGCCGTGCCAGTGCGGGACATCCGGTACGACGTGCACCCAGTCACCAGCGCGCAGCCTCCGGGGAGCATCCAGACCTTCCCACTGCACCAGGCCTTCCCCGCTCGTGACGATGAGCGCCTGCTCGCCTTCGTGCACGTGCCAGTTCGACCTCGCGCCCGGCTCGTAAGAGAAGACGTGGCCGCGCAGCCCGGAGGGGCGCATCGCGCTCAACACCTCGGCCCTGGTCACCGGACCTGTGAAACTGTCCTGGCCGGCGGGGCCTTGGCTGACGGAATCCTGCGAGACGACCCGGAAACCCTCGGCGGGCTCATTCCCTGATGCAGACATGGCACCAACTCTGCCGCGTCCTTGCCCGGGCGACCACCAGACTCCACAATTGTTGGATCCGGACGTCCAGTACGTCGATCTCGGCGCCCCGATCCAACAAATGTGGAGGTCGGGGACCGGGCGACGACCTAACTCCACAATTGTTGGGTCCGGACGTCCAGTTGGTCGGTCTCGACGTCCCGATCCAACAATTGTGCGGTTCGGCGCCCGACCCGCTCACCGGGCTGTCGACGACCTGTCTCGCCACACGCTCGGCGCCTGGCCGTGCAGGCGTTTGAAAGCACGGCTGAACGCTTCCTCCGAGTCGTAGCCGACCCGCCGGGCGACAGTCGCCACGCTCAGGTCGGAGGAGCGCAACAGGTCCTCCGCGACGTGCATCCGCCAGCCGGTCAGGTAGCGGATCGGCGCCAGGCCGAGCACCTCGCGGAACCGCTCGTCCAGTAACGAGATGGAGACGCTGGCCTCAGCGGCCAGGGTCGCCACGCTCCACTTGCGTTCGGGAGAGCCGTGGATCGCAGCGAGCGCGGGCGCGAGCACGGGGTCCCGGATCGCTTTTGCCCAGCCATGGTCG
This sequence comes from uncultured Actinomycetota bacterium, assembly GCA_963742815.1. Lineage (GTDB taxonomy): Bacteria > Actinomycetota > Actinomycetes > Propionibacteriales > Nocardioidaceae > Marmoricola. The sequence goes on along the minus strand of CAVUNJ010000011.1, from coordinate 899,607 downwards.
GTGGCGGGAGCGTTCGCGAGGTGCAGCTTGAGGATCTCGACGAGGAGCAGCTCGGGTACCTGAGACGGGGCCTCGAAGCGGTCGACCCCCACCTTCGTTGTCTGCTGTGCGGCGTACTCGATGCTGGCCTTCACCCACTCACGGGCCGGGCCGGCCGGCGCGCTGACCACGAACACCGGAGGGAACATCCGCAGCCTCGGGTCGAACAACGGGTCCTCACAGGACAGATAGCCACAGACAACGCTCGTGCGGTCACCGCCCTCGCCGTGCTGGATCACCGGCATCCGTTCCCAGGGCGGCGGGTCGATGAGTGTCGCGATGGGGACCACACTCGCGTCCGCCGTACCGCCCATCCGGTGCTGGTCGTTGTAGGGCAGCACGATCACGTCGCCGGCGTCCGCCCACACCCGTTCACCGCCGGGTACGTCGACCCAGCAGCGCCCCGACGCGACCACGTGGAAGAGCAGCACCCGGCCGGCGTCCGGTGCGAGGACCGCTGCCACGTCGGCCGACGGCAGTGACTCGTAGGCCCATCCCTCGGTGTAGTCGCCGCGCAGGAAGATCGCGCCCTGCAACCGCAGGCGGGAGAGGGCGTCGGCGAGCGCCGCCGTGGGTTCCCGGTCAGGTACGGCGGCTGCGCGGTCATTCTCAGCCAGAGACCCCGGCATGACACTCAGTGTGTCAGACCAACCACCGAGTCAAGGAGCATCAGATGCCACTCTTCATGGACGTACACGAGCAGCTTCCCGACGGCGCCACCGCCACCGACGTGGCCGCCGCACACAAGGCCGATCTGGAGACCCAGGGACAGTACGGGGTCTCGTACAAGCAGTACTGGGTCGACGAGAACAACGGCAAGGTCTTCTGCCTGGTCGAAGCCGACAGCGCCGATGCCGCGATCACCGTGCACCGTGAGGCCCACGGGCTCGTGGCCGACCAGATCTACGAGGTCGTCGAAGGCAGCTGATTGACCGAGTTCTCGGGCGAGGTGGCGGAAGTGCGGCTCCGGCGGACAGCCGTGGCCGTTCGCACGTCAGGGGCGCGGATCGCGGCCGAGAAACGCAACCAGGCGCTCACCCGGCGTGGCGTCGGCAGGTGCCGAGACGGCGGCGTCGAAGGGCCCGCCGGGTCCGCGCATCTGATCGTTCATGGCTTGCTCGGAGAACGCGAGCGCTGCTGCAGCGGCGTCGGCGGGGAGGTCTGCGGGCTGGCCGGTGGCGATGGCGAGGTCCCAGCCATGCGTCAGTGTGTCCACGAGGGCCAGGCTCAGCGCGACCTGTCCCGGAATGGTGCCGATCGGCAGGATGGTGAGCCGCTCGAGGGCGCCGTCAGCCGCAGCGGACTCACGAAGGGCGGCGCTGGCGGCGTCGTACGCCGCTCCCGGGTCCTTGCCGACGACGTCGCCGGGGTCGCCAGTGGGCAGGTCGTCCCCCTTGAGTGCGCCGGCGAACATCCAGGTGCCGCCCACGAGGTGGTTCGCCAGTGTGTGGACATCCCAGTCGTGGCACGGCGTTGTCCGCTCGAAGTCGGCTGTCGAGGTGCCGTTCACGATCGTTCCTGTCCATGACATGGCCGAGTCGAGGTGCTGTGTGAGTTCCATGGGTTCTTCCTACCTCTCTGGGGTGACGGTGTCAGTAGTCGGTGAGCTCGCCGCGCTGAGTGACAGTCCGCTGGGTGCGGTGCACCGAGGGGACAGTGACGAGACCGAGGTCCTGCAGAACTGGTCCCAGCACCTCGCCGAACCTGGCGAAGCTGTCCTCGGACTGCCAGACGTCGACGACGGTGAAACCGCCACCGGACTCGAAGCACTGGTGGAACAGCCGGTCGGGCTGGTCGGTGATCTCGGGGCCACCGATCTCGAACACCTTGCGGTAGCTCTCGACCGAACCGGTGGGGAACTCGAAGACAACGCTGATGGTCATGACTCCTCCGTCAGGATCCTGGATTGCGGGGCTCTCCCGCGTTGCTCAACTGTGGTCCCGACCTGCCCCTGAGCGCATGGGTAGGTGCTACCCACCTTGGTGTCGGGCGGGGTCCCTGAGGGCGGGAGCTTCTGCGGGATCCACGGCGATGTCGACCAGCTCTCGCCGATGGCGCGCTCCGGTCTTCATGAGGAGGTTGGCAACGTGCTTCTCGACGGTGCGGGAAGACAGGAACAGTCGGTCCGCGATCTCGGGGTTGCTCAAGCGATCGCGTAGGAGGTCGAGCACTTCAGCCTCACGCGCGGTCACGCCGAGTGCCTGCAGGTGCTCCGGGAGCCGGGTATCGACGGCCCGTCGGCGCGGGAGGCGTGCCCCGGCTGCGCGTTGCATGCCCCGTGCGGCTCGGGTCATCGCCGGGTATCCCCGTTCGCGCGCACGGCCTTCGATGTCCGCGAGCAGGGACAGCGGATCGCCCCACCCATCGCGCAGCTGCGCCTCGGCGACCAAGCGGTCGGCCACGAGTCCGAACACGGGGTAGCGGCTCGCCGCCTCCCGACCCGTCTGCGCGTACGGCGCGGGGTCGTCGTCCTTTGTCCTCCCGGCAGTCACCGCCCGCGCGCAGTCGATCCACATCGTCGTCCACGCCGAGCCCAGCCCGCTGCGCCGTTCGGCGAGCTCGATCTCGGGGGCGCTGGTCACTCCTTCCAGGGCGCCGAGGAGCGCGCAGGGACCTGCTGCCGGGTCGATCATCAGGACGGGGCTCCGTTCGATCACCTCGTTGGCTCTGGCAAGCGCGGCACGCGCACGCTCGCGGTCTTCCTCCAGGAACGCGACTGTCGCCCGGCCGATCGCCCACGAACCGGCGAGCACGTCGGTATCGCCCGAAGAAGCATCTGCGGCCTCGGCCAGCAGGCGCTCCATCTCCTCCGTGTCGCCAGCCAGCCCGTGTGCGATCCCCTCGAGCATCAGCGACGCCCCCAACGCGGCCACCAGACCCAGTCGGCGGGAGGTCAGCTGCCCCCGACGGCCCATGGCGATTGCAGCGTCCAGCTCGCCGCGCATGATTCGCAGGCCGGCGAGATTGACACCGATTCCGACCGCGATCACCGGAGCACCGATGACCTCGGCGGACTCCAGTGCCTGCTCCAGCGCGTCCGCGCGTACCTCACGCATCATCTGCAGGGTGCCCAGCTCCGCGAGAGCGTCGACGCGCTCCACGGTGAGCCCGGCAGCATCCGCGACCCGGAAGGCGTCCCGGAAGGCGTCCTGTGCCGAGGCGAGGTCTCGGAGTCGCGCGCAGCGGCCCAGGACCAGAAGGGACGCACAGTGCGCGCCGGGGAGCCCCGCACGCTGGGCGGCCGCGACCGCGCGGTGGGCGAGATGTTCGGCCTTGGTCACGCGCTGCGTGCCATCACCGGTCAGGGCCAGCCCGGCTTCGAGGTTCCACACCTCGGCCCAGTCCAGATCCGAGAGGTCGCCGATCGCCTTGACCAGATCCAGCTCCCGACGAGCGCCTTCGGGATCCTGCGCCCGCAGCGCGGCTGCCGCGAGTCGGAGTCGGACGAGCTGGGACTCGCGGGCCGGAAGGAAGGGAAGAACCTCGCGGGCCAGGCTGTACGCCTCGCGCGCGAGTCCCGCCTCGGCGAGCAGGTCCACCTGTGCGAGCGCTATCCGCCGCGTCAGGGCAGCGTCCTTCGCGACCGATCGCGCCCGCGCCAGCAGGGTGATCCCGGCGGAGTGGGTGCCGATCCGCGCCTCGCCATCGGCGGCTTCGAGCAGCAGGGTGGCGGCCTCGTCATGTCGGCCTGCCAGCTCCAACAGCCCCGCGACCAGGTCCGCGGGGGTGCCAGCCGACTGGCTGGCGTCCGCCGCAGCCGATGCCAGTGATCGGCGGTGCGTGGCCGTGATGCTGCCCAGCACTGCGTCGCGAGTCAGTGCGTGCCTGAACCGATGACTTCCCTGGGCACCGGCCGATGGGTCCGCAGGCTCGATGAGCTGCGACTCCTGGGCAGTCCGCAGAGCGGCCGCGACGTCGGGTGCCGACAGCGACGTGACGGTGCACAACAGCGCCTCGTCGAACTCGCGGCCGAGCACCGCGGCTGCCTTGAGCACTTGTTCGGCGGTAGGGCCGCGTGCTCGTAGTCGCGCCGCGACCGAAACCGAATAGCTGGGAGGCGCCGACGCCGCCATCTGGGTCACCGTCCACGCGTCCGCTTCCCGGACCAGGACGTCGCGCGCGGCCGCGTCGGCGAGGAGGTCCTCCACCAGGAGCGGAAGCCCATCCGCAGCGTCGATCAGGTCGCGCAGGTCCGCGGAGAGATCGGTGACCCCCAGACACGCGGCGGCCAGTTGTGCTGACTCGTCTGGAGAGAGCCGCGAGAGCATCACGAGGTCGGCGCTGTTGCGGTCGGCCAGGCCCGTCGTCACGGCCGCGCCGTCACCTGGGTCGGGCCGAAGTGTCGCCAGCAAGGCCAGTGGTGCGGTCGCGATGTGGTCAGCCAGGTACTCGACGACCTGCAAGGTGTCGGGGTCTGCCCAGTGAAGGTCCTCCAGGACCAGCAGCATGCCGTGGCTCTGTCCCGCGGCCAGGCGCAACAGTGCCTCGCCGACGAGTACGGGTGAGCCCTCGGGACCGATCGACGCAGACCACCCAGGAACGAACCGACCGAGAATCGGCAGGAACTCGGCCAGGTAGTCCGGCACGGCTCGCCCGCGCGCGAATCCGACGACGGCCTCCGCGATCGGCCGGAGGGAGGCGCCACCCGCCACGACGGACCCTCGCCCGCCAACGGCCACGATGTCGCGACCTCGTGCTCGTCGTACGGCCTCGTCCGCCAGCCGCGACTTGCCAACGCCAGGTTCGCCGACCAGCACCAGGGCGCCGCCGGGCCCGAGGCGCCCTACGTCCTCGAGCAGTCGCTCCACCTTCGTGAGCACGGAGGCGCGCCCGACGAGGGTTGGGCACCGAAAGACCCCGGACACGACCCGACCCTACTGCCGCCCCCGGACGGCGGCTGGCGATGAGCCGGACCGCGATGATCCGGCCTGCTGACACCCGACCTGGACTGTGCCCGTGGCCAGGACGTCCGCCCCGAAATTCCTGGTAGTCCGAGACGTTTCCGTCCTCATCTGGGGCTGACGGGAACGGAATCGTCTCGGACTACCGAAAGCCCCGGCCTCGGTCACCCTCATGAGGCAACGAGCAGGTCTCCACGGTCTACTGTTCTGACCTGCGCAGCGAGTTGAGCGGCCCGAGCACGTGAAGGAGAGCCCGTGAGCGACCACCTTGTTCTCGTGGGCATGTCGGCGCGCGAGGTCCAGGAGCGGGACCGCCTGACGGCTCTCGCGGGCACGCACAACGGCACGGTCGCATTCCTGCAGCTCGGGGACCCGTCGCTGTCCCGAGAGCTCACCCGTCTTGCCGACCTCGGTGCCGACCGGATCACGCTCGTCGGTGTCAGCCTCGGCACGTTGGCGCCGGAGAACTCGTGGTTACGCCGGATCGCCGGCCATTGGTGGCGGGAGCGCCCCCGCGAACAACCGGGCGAACAACCCGGCGAACGACCCGTCGTACACACGGCCACCGCCCTTCTCAGCGACGACTCCGAGCTGCCCGCCCTGCTCACCAGGACGCAACCGGTCACCGGCACCCAGGCTCCGCTCTCCTCGCCCGCGTGGGAGGACGTGCCCGCGCACCGTCACCAGGTCCTGATCTGTCGTGGGCCGAGATGCTCCGCGCTCGGGTCGGACCGTACGGCGGAGGCGCTGATCCTGGCCCTGATGCGCCACGGGCAGAGCGACGACGACGTCCTGGTGACGCACACCGGTTGTCAGTTCCCCTGCAACCAGGCGCCGGTCCTCAGCGTGCAGCCCGACGACGTCTGGTACGGCGGTGTCGATCCGGACGCGGCGAGCGTGATCGTCGAGGAGCACCTGGTCGGCGGTCGACCTGTGCAAGAGCACCGACTGCCCCGCAACCGCCGGCCCTGATCCATCGCCTACGCTGGCCCCCGACGTCTCGTGGGACAGGAACCCGGTGCGAGTCCGGGGCGGTTCCGCCACTGTGACGCCGCAACCCACTTGCGGCAGAGCCAGACACTGGCCACGGGACCTCCGACGACGAGGGGCGAGAAACCCCGAGGAGGAACCATGCGCATCGCGCTGCTGTCGACATCCGACACGGACCTGCTCTCGGCCCGCGCGTCGGGTGCGGACTACGTGTTCGCGAACCCCGGTCGCCCCGGCCACCAGTCGATGGCGGAGACCATCGAGGGAGCCGACCTTGTCGTCGGTCGGATTCTCGGCTCGCCCCAGGACCTGTGCTCCGGCTTCTCGCGCATCCGCGGCTCCGGCATGCCGATGGTGATGCTCGGCGGAGAGCAGCAACCGAACGCCGAGCTGATGGAGATGTCGACCGTTCCCATCGGAGTCGCCGCCGAGGCACACCGCTACCTGGCCGAAGGTGGGCCGGCCAACCTGGCGCAGCTGCACGCCTTCCTCTCCGACACGGTGCTGCTGACCGGCGAGGGCTTCGAGCCGCCGGCCGAGATCCCGGCCTGGGGCGTCCTCGAGCGGCCGACCGTCGAGGGTGCGGCTGGGAAGGCCAGGGTCGGCGTCCTCTTCTACCGAGCCCACGAGGCCAGCGGGAACAACGCGTTCGCGCACGCACTGGCCGACGCGATCGACGCCACCGGTGAGGCGGTCGGCGTACCGATCTTCAGTGCCTCGCTGCGCTCGGCGCCGGACTCGCTGTACGACGAGCTCGGCAACCTCGACGCACTGGTGGTCACGGTCCTCGCTGCAGGAGGTACGACGCCCAGCGGTGCTAGCGCCGGAGGTGACGACGAGGCCTGGGACGTCGCGCGCATGGCCGCTCTCGACATCCCGGTGATCCAGGGTCTCTGCCTGACCAGCAGCCGGGCCGACTGGGAGGCATCCGGCGAGGGCACCACCCCGCTGGACTCGGCCAGCCAGATCGCGATCCCGGAGTTCGACGGGCGGATCATCACTGCACCGTTCTCCTTCAAGGAGATCGACCAGGACGGGCTGCCTCGCTACGTCGCTGACGCCGAGCGCTGCTCCCGGGTCGCGGGCATCGCGGTCAACCACGCCCGGCTTCGCCACATCCCCACCAAGGAGCGCAAGGTCGCGCTGATGCTCTCGGCGTACCCGACCAAGCACTCGCGGGTGGGCAACGCCGTCGGCCTGGACACACCGGTCTCGACCATTCGGTTGTTGCGGCGCATGCGGGATGCCGGCTATGACCTCGGCGCCCCGGGCGACATCCCGGGTCTCGACGAGGCCGATGACACCGTCGCCGGTGACACCTTGATCCATGCCCTGATCGCCGCCGGTGGACAGGACGAGGAGTGGCTGACCCAGGCGCAGCTGACCGATGCGCACGTCCGCATCCCGCTGGCGGACTACCGGCGCTGGACCGCTGACCTGCCGGACGCGCTCATGGACGATGTCACGCGGACGTGGGGCGCGGCGCCCGGCAGCCTGTTCGTCAACGACTCCGGCGAGATCGTGCTCGCGACGATCCACGCCGGCAACGTGGTGCTGTTGATCCAGCCGCCCAGGGGCTTCGGCGAGAACCCGGTCGCGATCTACCACGACCCCGACATGGCGCCCTCGCACCACTACCTGGCGGCGTACCGCTGGCTGGGCAGTTCCGTCGAGGCAGGAGGGTTCGGAGCACACGCCGTCGTACACCTCGGCAAGCACGGATCGATGGAGTGGCTGCCCGGCAAGAACGCCGCACTGTCCGCGTCGTGCGCGACAGATGCCGCGATCGCGAACATGCCGCTGATCTACCCCTTCCTGGTCAACGACCCCGGCGAGGGAGCGCAGGCCAAGCGGCGGGCACACGCCACGATCGTGGACCACCTGATCCCGCCGATGGCCCGGGCGGAGACGTACGGCGACATCGCCAAACTCGAGCAGCTGCTCGACGAGCACGCCAACATCGCCGCGATGGACCCAGCCAAGCTCCCGGCGATCAGGGCCGAGATCTGGACCCTGATGCACGCGGCGGAGATGCACCGTGACCTGGGGCTGGACGAACGTCCCGAGGACGAGGAGTTCGACGACTTCATCCTGCATGTCGACGGCTGGCTCTGCGAGATCAAGGACGCCCAGATCCGCGACGGGCTGCACGTGCTCGGTGCGGCACCCGAGGGCGAGGCCCGGGTCAACCTGGTGCTCGCCATCCTGCGAGCAGCACAGGTCTGGGGCGGTGAGACCGCTGCCGTTCCCGGGCTCCGCGCCGCTCTCGGGCTCAAGGAGGGAGCCGAGCAGACCGGAGCCGTGGACGCGATCGAGGCCCAGGCCCGCGACCTCGTGGAGCGGATGGAGCATGCCGGATGGGATCCCGCTGCCGCTGTGGCAGTGCATGACGAGCCCGTGGTGCAGCAGGTGCTCCGCTTCGCCGCCGAGCAGGTCGTGCCCCGGCTGGGACGTACGACGGATGAGCTCGACGCAGTGCTGCACGCCCTCGACGGCGGATTCATCCCGGCGGGTCCGTCGGGATCGCCGCTGCGCGGACTGGTCAACGTCCTGCCGACCGGCCGCAACTTCTACACCGTCGACCCGCGGGCCGTGCCTTCCAGGCTGGCCTGGGAGACCGGCCAGGCGATGGCCGACTCGCTGCTCCAGCGCTACCTCGCCGACACCGGCCAGTACCCCGAGTCGGTGGGGCTTTCGGTCTGGGGGACCTCCGCGATGCGCACCTCGGGTGACGATGTCGCCGAGGTGCTTGCTCTGCTCGGCGTACGACCCAGCTGGGACATGGCGTCGCGTCGGGTCGACGACCTCGAGGTGATCTCGCTCGAGGAGCTGGGACGCCCGCGCATCGACGTCACGGTGCGGATCTCCGGCTTCTTCCGCGACGCCTTCCCGCACGTGTTGGCCATGCTCGACGACGCAGTCCAGAAGGTGGCTTCCCTCGACGAGCCGCCGGAGCAGAACTACGTGCGCGCCCATGCCCGGGCCGACCTGGCCGAGCACGGTGACGAGCGCCGGTCCACGACCCGGATCTTCGGCTCCAAGCCGGGGTCCTACGGTGCGGGCATCCTGCAGGTGGTGGAGTCCGGCACCTGGCGCAGCGACGCGGACCTTGCCGAGGTCTACACGGCGTGGGGTGGGTTCGCCTACGGCCGTGACCTCGACGGCGCACCCGCTGCCGACGACATGCGGACCAACTACCGGCGGATCAAGGTCGCCGCCAAGAACATCGACTCCCGCGAGCACGACATCGCCGACTCCGACGACTACTACCAGTACCACGGCGGCATGGTCGCCACGGTCCGTGCGCTGTCGGGCTCCGACCCGCAGGCGTACGTCGGCGACTCCACCAGCCCCGACGCCGTACGCACCCGCACGCTGCAGGAGGAGACCAACCGGGTGTTCCGGGCGCGGGTGGTGAACCCTCGCTGGATCGGCGCGATGCAGCGGCACGGCTACAAGGGGGCCTTCGAGCTCGCTGCAACTGTCGACTACCTGTTCGGGTTCGACGCGACCACGGGTGTGGTGCACGACTGGATGTACGACACCCTGGCCAAGGAGTACGTGCTCGACGAGACCAACCAGGCGTTCATGCGGCAGTCGAACCCGTGGGCCCTGCGCGGAATCGTGGAGAAGCTGCACGAGGCAGCCGACCGTGGTCTCTGGGCCGAGCCTGATGCCGATGTGCTGGCGAGGATGCAGCAGGTCTACCTCGACCTCGAGGGCGACCTGGAGGACCGGTGAGACGGATCCGGGTGATCGGGGTCGGGCCGGGAGATCCCGACCAGGTCACGCTGGAGGCAGTCCGGGCGATGCGTGAGGTCGCCTTCTTCGTCGTCTCGGACAAGGCCTCCCAGAGGGCCTCCCAGAAGGTCTCCCAGAAGGCCTCACAGAGTGGCCAGCCGGACCCGCTGGTGCAGGCGAGGGAGCGGCTGCTCGATCGGCATCTAGACACGCAACCGGTCGTCGTGAGAGTCCAGGATCCTGAGCGCGAACGGCGCCCGGACCGGACGGCGACGGTGGGGGAGTACGAGGCTGCCGTGGCGTCGTGGCATGACGCGCGGGCGGTGGCCTACGAGGAGGCGCTGCTGTCGCACGACGGCGACGCGGGCTTCCTGGTGTGGGGGGATCCGGCCTTCTACGACTCCACGATCCGGGTGCTGGAGAAGGTTCGTGCCCGCGGGCGCGTCGGGCTCGAGATCGAGGTCATCCCGGGCATCTCCAGCCTCCAGCTGCTGGCCGCTCGGCACGGAATCGTGCTCCATGACGTCGGCCAGGCGCTGCACGTCACGACGGGCAGACGGCTGCGCGAGGCGGTGGAGTCGGGCCAGGACAACATCGCGGTGATGCTCAATCAGGCCCTCGATCTCGCCGGCCTCGAGGAATGGCGGATCTGGTGGGGCGCCAACCTCGGCACGCCCGACGAGGCACTGGTGGCCGGCCCGGTCGGCGACGTCCTCGCGGAGATCGAGGCGCTGCGTGACCGGACCCGGGACGCGGCCGGCTGGGTGATGGACATCTACCTGCTCAGACGCTGAGCCACCGGCTGTCTCTCGTGCTGGCCGACCTTCATCGACGCGCTTATCACCGCCCCGTTGCCAGGAGCGTGCCGCGCGACATCGCTGCCCCCGTGTTCGTGCAGCCAGGTCAGGGCGGCCGCGATGGTGTCCCCGTGGGTCACCATCGCGACGCCGTACCCGCCGAGGCGTGCCGTCTCGGCGGCACACTCGTCGAGCAGCTCACCCACCCGTCGTACGACCGCTCCGAAGGTCTCTCCTCCCGGCGGCAGGCCGCCAGTGAGGCCGAGCATGGGCACCTCGTGGTTGGGTCTTCCCTCGAGCACCCCGTAGCTCCGCTCCCGGAGGCGTACGTCGGGCCACGACTCCACCCCGATGGCCTTCGAGATGTGCTCAGCCGTCTGCGCGGCACGCACCAGGTCGCTGGTGTAGAGCCGCTGGATCGGCGCCGTGGCGAGTCGGGCCGCGACATCTCGGGCCTGGGTCACGCCGACGTGCGTCAGGGGCACGTGCCGGGTCTGGCCCTGGACCCTGCCCTCGACGTTCCAGGTGGACTCGCCGTGCCGCACCAGGTAGAGCTGGAGCACCCCAGAAAGAGCACGGGTCATGCGCGACTCCGGACCCAGGCGTGGGCAGCTGACACGTCGGCGAAGACCTGAAGGCCGGGCGGGGGTGCCGGCCGGCGCACCACGATGACCGGAGTCCGGAGCATCGACGCGGCCTCGAGCTTGGGCCAGGTGTAGTCGCCGCCCGAGTCCTTGGTGACCAGGACGTCTACCCGATGCTCACGCATCAGGGTGAGCTCACCGGCCAGCTCGTAGGGCCCTCGGCTCATCAGACACGTCCAGCTGACCGGCAGGGTCATGTCGGGCCGGTCGACTACGCGGACCAGGGCATCGTGCCCACCCAGCGCCGGGACGTAGCGGTCGAGCCGCTGGCGCCCGACTGTGAGGAAGGGGCGCGCACCAAGCTCTGCTGCCGCCGCGGCGGCGCTGGCGTCGTCGTCGACCCAGTGCCAGTCGACCGCGCCCGGTGCCTGTGACCAGCCCGGTCGCTCCAGCCTGAGCAGGTCGACGGACTCGGCTCGGCAGGCCATCTCGGCGTGCCGGCTGATCTGTGCGGAGAACGGGTGGGTGGCGTCGACGACCAGGTCGACCTCGTTGTCGCGGAGGTGGGCGCGGAGCCCCTCGACACCCCCGAAGCCCCCGACGCGGACCGCGCCGACAGGCATCCGGGGGTTCTGGACCCGGCCGGCGAGCGAGCTGGTGACCTCGATGTCGTCGGCAGTCAGGAGTGCCGCGAGCTCGCGCGCCTCGGCGGTCCCGCCGAGCAGCAGGACCCTCACCGTGCCGGCCCGGACGCGAGGATGGGCCAGCCCTTGTCGGAGCCGTGCTCCATCAGGTCCAGCAGCGCGTCGACGTCGAGATGCGTGTCCACCAGGTCGCCGAGCACATCGAGGCGGGCCTCACGCTGCGCCGCAAAGCTGATGCCGCTCCCCGCCCGCTCGACCCCTGCCTGAGTGGCCACACACGCGAGGAACGCCTCCCGGAACGAGTCGCTCTCGAGGCTGCCGTGCCACATGGTCCCGAAGACGGCGCCTCGTCGCGCGCCGCCGATGAACTCCTCGTCCTCCACTCGCGTGATGCGGCCGTGGTGGATCTCGTAACCCGCGACGGGCCGGCCGAGAGCTTCGCCGGTCGAGAGCCGCAGCACCTTCTCGGGGACGAAGTCGGTGACGACGTCGAGCAGTCCGAGCCCCCTGACTGTGCTGCCGTCGGCCGACTCGACGCAGTCACGGTCGCTGATGGACTGGCCGAGCATCTGGAAACCGCCGCAGATTCCGAGCAGGGAGCCGCCCTTCTCGACGTGTCTAACAATCGCCCGGTCGAGTCCCTGCTGACGCAACCACGCGAGGTCGGCGACGGTTGCCCGGGTGCCGGGGAGCACCACAAGGTCCGCGTCGGCCAGAGCACGGGGATGAGAGGCGAAGACGACGTCGACATCCGGCTCGATCCCGAGTGCGTCGACGTCGGTGAAGTTGCTGATCCGCGGGAGCCGTACGACGGCGACGCGCAGTGTCCGGTCGTGCGAGGTGGCGCGACGCCCGGCGAGGTCCAGCGCATCCTCGGAGTCCAGCCACAGGTCAGACCGCCACGGAAGTACGCCGTAGACGGGTCGGCCGGTCAGCTCCGACAGGTGCTCCAACGCGGGCGCCAGCAGCGAGTCGTCGCCTCGGAACTTGTTCACGATGAAGCCGGCCACGAGCGCCTGGTCGGCCGGGTCGAGAAGTGCCACGGTGCCGTACATCGCGGCGAACACACCGCCGCGGTCGATGTCGCCGACGACGACCGTGGGGATCCGTGCGTGCCGAGCAAGGCCCATGTTGACGTAGTCGCCCCGACGGAGGTTGACCTCGGCTGGACTTCCCGCGCCTTCCACAACGACCGCCTCGTAGCGGGAGCTCAGGTCGTCGAACGCGTCGTATGCCGCTCGGGCGAGGTGGGCGCGGCCGTCGACGAAGTCGCTGGAGGAGAGGTCGCCAGCAGGTTGTCCGTGTACGACGACATGGCTGCGCCGGTCACCACCCGGCTTGAGCAGCACCGGGTTCATCGCTGTCTCCGGTTCGGCACGCGCGGCCAGTGCCTGCACCCACTGGGCTCGGCCGATCTCGCCGCCGCCGGAGCACACCATCGAGTTGTTCGACATGTTCTGCGCCTTGAACGGCGCCACCCGCACTCCCCGTCGCGACAGGGCCCGGCAGAGGCCGGTGGTCACGATCGTCTTGCCGGCGTCCGAGGTCGTGCCGGCCACCAGGATCGCTCTGGGCTGGATGGGTTTGCGAGTCATATCTTCCTCGGCCGACGTACGGCTACGAGGGCGATCGTGAGCAGCAGGGCCGCGATGTCGACGCGTCGTGCCAGCGTGCGGGCGGGTCCGATGTCGGTGGCGCCCGGTGCCCGCCCTGAGCCCAGCTGCGCACGTCGCTCCACTCGCCCTTCGTAGTCGTTGGTCCCACCGAGCCGGACTCCGAGGGCGCCCGCGAAGGCCGCCTCCACTGGTCCCGCGTTGGGACTGGGGTGGCCGGGGGAGTCCCGCAGCCAGGCGCGCACGGCCTCGCGCGAGGAGCCCCTCACGGTGGGTGCCAGGACTGCGGCCAGCACGGCGGTGACGCGTGACCCGGGGAGGTTCAGCGCGTCGTCCAGCCGTGCTGCGGCCCAGCCGAAGTGCTGGTAGCGAGGGCTGCGGTGGCCGAACATGGCATCAAGTGTGTTGGCGGCCCGGTAGCCCAAAAGGGCGCCGACTCCGCCGAACGCACCGAGCACCAGCGGTGCCACCACCGCGTCGCTGGTGTTCTCGGCCACCGACTCGATCGTCGCGCGCGCCACCTCGCCCTCGTCGAGCTGACTGGTGTCGCGCCCGACCAGGTGCGTGAGCTGCTCGCGGGCAGCAGGGAGGTCGCCGGCGCCGAGCAGCCGGTCGACACGGCCTGCCTCGCGGTCCAGGGACGTGCCGCCGAGGACTGTCCACGTGGCGATCGAGGTGACCAGCGTGTGCAGGACTGGCTGGCTCCGGGTGACCCGGTCGAGGACCAGACCGCCCAGCGCTGTCGACGCGACGAGCCCACCGGCCACGAGGCTCCCGCGGAGGCGCGAGTCGGCGTACGCACGAGTCTCCACCGCCGCGGCGACCTGACCGAAGGCGGCAACCGGGTGTGCCCGCGCAGGGTCGCCGAGGATCCGGTCGGCCAGGAATCCCAGCGCGATGCCTGTTGCCCGGGACCTGCTCATCGCAGTCTCCGTGAGTCTGGCCATGACCCTGGCCATGACCCTGGCCATGACCCTGGCCGTGACCGGTACGCTGCCGACCGATGAAGACCCTGGTGACCGGTGGTGTCCGCTCCGGCAAGTCCGCTCATGCTGAGCGCCTGCTCCTGGCCGAGCCGGTCGTGACGTACGTCGCGCCGGGCCCCACCACCGACGAGGATACCGATCCTGAGTGGGCCGCCCGGATCGCCGCCCACCGCGCGCGCCGGCCGGAGGGTTGGGTCACTCTGGAGACGCGTGACCTGGCCCGAGCAGTCTGTGAGAGCGAGGCTCCCGTTCTGGTCGACTGCCTCGGCACCTGGCTCTCGGCGCTCCTCGACGAACACGGCGGATGGGTCGTTCCTGCCGACCAGGCCGCGCGACCGGTGGAGGCCGCGCTCGAGGAGTTCGTCGAGGCCATGCGTGCCAGCACCGTGGACGTCGTGACCGTGACCAACGAGGTGGGCATGGGGATCGTGCCGGAGCATCGCTCGGGCAGGCTCTTCCGCGACCTGCTCGGCCGGGTCAACCAGCGGGTGGCGACCGAATGCGACGAGGTGCTGCTGGTGGTGGCCGGGCGGACGCTGAGGTTGTGAGCCGGGTGCGTCGTTGGTCATGACGCGCTCACCAGGAGTGCCGCCAGGCTGAGCTCCACGGCAGCGCCGAACACGTCCCCGGTCACGCCCCCGAGACGTCGTACGGCGTGGGCGACCAGGAGGCCGACGACGGCAGCGCTGGCGCAGACACCCGCGACCCCCTGCCACCAGGGGAGCCCCACCCAGGCGAACACCGCACCTGCCACTGCTGCGATCAGCAGCCACTGAAGTCCGGCGGCGACCGGGGCGACGGACCCGGCGTGGCCCACGCCCAACCCGTATGCCCGGGCAGCCGGGACACCTCGGAGGCACGCGAGCGAGAGTGCCCCGCGCGAGAGACAGACGAGGACCAACGCCAGGATCGGCCCTCGTGGCTGGAACATCAGGCTCACCAGGGAGCCCGCCTGCACACCCAGGACGACGACCAGGGCGACCACTCCCGCGGGACCTGCCGTGCCGGAGCGCATGACCTCGAGCGATCGCTCGGCCTTGTGGGACGCGGTGAGCCCGTCGACCGTGTCCGACAGGCCGTCGAGGTGAATTGCCCGGCTGGCCAGAGCGAGACCCCCGATCGCCGCTGCTGCTACGGCAAAGGGTGAGAGGCCCAGCTCGCGCCCACCCCAGACCATGAGGGCGACAGCGGCGCCGAGCGGAACGACTGCGAGCGGCGCCAGCAGCATCGCGCGTCCAGCGACAGCCCGGTCCACGTGGCCGGGCGGCTTGACGGGTACGGCGGTCAGCGTGCCCAGAGCGAGCCGCCAGGCATCACGCATCCGGCATGAGATCGGCGAGCAGCGCGACGTCACGCATGACGGCCACCGCCGAGCGGAGCACCGGAACCGCAGCCACGGCACCGCTGCCCTCACCCAGCCGCATGTCCAGGTCCAGGACTGGCCGTAGGCCGAGCTTCTCCAGCGCCAGCGACTGCGCCGGCTCGGTCGAGCGGTGACCCGCGGCGAACCACGCGACGGAACCGGGCGCCAGCCGCTCAGCTGTGAGTGCACACGCCACCGAGATCACGCCGTCGAGCAGGACGGGTACGCCGGCCCGCGCCGCGGCAACCATGAAACCTGTCGCCGCCGCCAGGTCGGCGCTGCCGAGGGCGACCAGCGACTCGAACGGGTCGAGCGATCGCTCGCCGGCACGGTCCAGCGCCTGCTGGATGACCTCGTGCTTGTGTACGACGGCCAGGTCGCTGATGCCGGTGCCGCGGCCCGTGACCTCCGTGGCAGGCAGCCCGAGCCCGGCGGCGATCAGGGCAGCCGCCGGAGTCGTGTTGCCGATCCCCATGTCCCCACAGAGAAGCAGCTGCGCGCCTCCGGCGATCTCCTCTGCCGCCACGCTCGCGCCCGCCTCGAGGGCCTGCCGGGCCTCCTCTGCAGTGAGCGCGTCCTCCACATGGATCGCGCCGCTGCTCCGGCGTACCTTGTGCCGCCGCACCTCGGGATCCACCCCGTCCAGGTCGTCGTCCACACCGATGTCGAGCACGCGCACCTTGACGTCGTGCGACGCGGCGAGTGCCGACACCGTGGCCTTGCCAATGAGGAAGGTGCGGACCATCGCCGCAGTGATCTCGGAGGGGTACGCCGAGACGCCGTGCGCCGAGACGCCGTGGTCCCCGGCGAAGATCACCAGGCGGACGTCGGTCAGCTCCCGCGGTGGGACCTCGCCCTGTGTGGCGCAGATCCAGACACCGAGGTCGCCCAGCCGGCCGAGAGCCCCAACGGGAATGGCGAGAGCGCCGAGACGGGCGGCAGCGCGGGCGGCGACGTCGGCCGAGGGCGGTGCGACGGCACTCACAGGCTGGCCGCGAGGTTTCGACGCTCCATGGTTGCCGAGGTCTCGCGGTGGAGCTTGCCGACCATGCCGACCAGCAGCACGCCGATCCCGGCCCACATCGTTGCCTGGGTGATGATCGCCGCCCGCCGGAAGTACCAGAGGATGTCGGCCGGGAAGTCACCGAGCTCGTTGACCGTCGGCATCAGCAGGCCGGCCACCACGACGACCGCGAGGTAGAGCGCGACGCCCGAGACGACGGCGACGTACGTGCCGCGGTCGCGCCACAGGCGCTGGGCCACCACGGTCGCCACCACCGCGGCCAGCACCGAGATCACGAGGTAGGCGAAGTACTCGAAGGTCCGGCTGCCGATGGTCTCCCCGCTACCGACTGCCGGCGGCGACGCGGGGTACTTCAGGAAGGGCACCAGCCCCACTGCCACGAAACCCGCCAGCGCCACGAACGCCGTCGACTGGCCTGGGCTCCACCGACCGATGCGTCCGACCGCTGCGGCGGCGACGAG
This sequence comes from uncultured Actinomycetota bacterium, assembly GCA_963742815.1. Lineage (GTDB taxonomy): Bacteria > Actinomycetota > Actinomycetes > Propionibacteriales > Nocardioidaceae > Marmoricola. The sequence continues at coordinate 882,464 of CAVUNJ010000011.1, read as the reverse complement.
GGCGACGATCCCGCCCAGCGCCGTACCGACGCCGAGGCTGGCCGTCAGCAGTCCCCAGGTGCGCTGGGTGCTGCGTGAGACGACGGTGCCCTCATCCTCGTGGCTGTGCGCCGCATCGGACTCGTGGCTGTGTCCCGCTTCGGACTCCTCTGCTTCGGACTCCTCGGCCGGGGAGCCCGCCGGGGAGTCAGCCGGGGAGTCAGCCGGGGAGTCAGCCGCGGAGTTGGCCTCCTCGATGTCGATGGCGGCCTGTACCTGGGGCTCACCGACGGTGAAGGCGACGATGAAGACGGCGATGCCGGCGAGGAGGCCCGCCAGCAACCCCCGGATGAGAAATGCGCGTGCGGTCATGGGTGAATCCGTTTCTGGGATGGGTCGACGTGGCTACCAGCAAAGCGCCGGGTCAGGGTGTGGCGGCACTCGCCTGTGCGCCGGGCACATGGCGCCAGGCCGAGGGCTCGGCCCCGCGCCTGCTCAGTGACCGTCTGCTCAGTGACAGGGGTAGCCGAGCAGGTGTCGGCCGTCGTGGACGAACTCATGGATCAAGGTGCCCGCCGGAATCGAGACGGCGCCCTGGTCTGCGCTGATGAAGAAGATCGCCAGAACGGCGATCAGGCCGTAGAAGAGCGCCCACGGGGCGATCTGACCGAGGGGGATCGAGGGGATCTCGATCTCGGGAACGGCGGTGGTCTGAGCCATGGTTCCTCCTGAGGGATGGGGCGTCCCTGATGGTGCGGATGGATTCGCGCGGGCCCTAGGGTCTGACTCCACCGCCTCCGAAAACTCTCGGAGGCGGCGTCACAGTAGCGCGACTGTGCCGGAGTCCCACCGGCTTCCTCGTGCCCGCGGGGTCAGCCTAGGGCAAGATCCCCGGGACCGCTCGCCTGCGTCGCCCGGTCTTTCTCCCGTCGGCCGAGCGGGGTCGACCGTAGGCGGTCGAGCAGCGAGCGATCAGTCGAGGCCAGCGCGCGCGGGCCGAGCAGCAGTCGAGACCAGCGGGTGGTCGATCGTGAACGGAGAACCCGATTAGCGGAGTGCAGCACGCGGCAGGTGCAGGACAGACTCCTCTGATTGGCTGTGGGGCCGCGGCCGGCACGCCGCCCAAGGGATGCCGAGACGGCGCTTGTGTCCCGAAAACAACCACCCAGACGGCTGCCATGTTCATCCGCCCCTCACATCCCAGCCGTCTCGGCGGGTCTGGATGGGACACAAGCGCCGTCTCGGCGGGTCCGACTAGCTGCCGCTCGCCGGTGTCGGCAGGTCTTTCATTGCGGCCAACAGCAGCCTGCTCCGGTCGGGTGGGCGGACCGCGATCCGGACCCATGCGGGCCCGAGTCCGGGGAACGTGTCGCAGCGTCGTACGGCGATGCCGGCGCGCCGCAGGGCCGCGTGCACACCGACGCCGACCTGGGCGAGGACGAACGATGCAGACGACCGTTGATGGGGGACTCCGAGCTCGGTCAGGCCCTGTTCCAGGGCTTGTCTCCAGACGGTCAGCGCGTCCGCGCGCTCAGCCGACTCGGCCAGTGCCTGCGACGTCGAGCAGGCAACCATCGCTGCCGCAGCCGTCGCCGACACCGCCCACGGCACCTGGATGGCGCTCAACTGTTCCCGCGTCTCGGGCTCGGCGAGCAGGTAGCCCGCGCGCACACCGGGAATGCCCCAGTGCTTGGTCAGGCTGCGGACGACCACCAGACCGCGCAGAGAGATCTCCGCAAGAGATTCCCTCTGGCCAGGTACGGCGTCCATGAACGCCTCGTCGACGACCACGACCCGTCCGGGACGCAGCAGCTCCTTCAGCACCGAAGCAGGGTGGAGTACGCCGGTCGGGTTCGTGGGGTTGCCGACCATGACGAGGTCGGCGTCTTCGGGCACGGTGGCCGGGTCGAGCACGAAGCCGAGATCAGGCTGGCAGATCACCTCACGGACGGTGTGGCCCTCTCGAAGAAGCGCAGCGTGTGGCTCCGTGAACTGCGGGTGCACCACCACCGGCATCCGCCACGACCTCAGCCGGGCCAGCAGCGAGAACGCCTCGGCGGCGCCGGCAGTGGCGAGCACTTCCTCCGTCGCCCGGCCGTGGCGATCGGCGAGGGCTTGTTCCGCCTCCGCAGTGTTCGGGTAGCTGTCCACCTGCGCCAGACTGGCCGTCAGCGCCCGGTCGAGCCAGGGCGGCCTAGGGCCCGGGTAGACGTTGACCGCGAAGTCGAGGAGACCGGGGCCGACCTCCACATCCCCATGGTGTTGGAGGGGGTGTTGGAGGGGGTGTTGGAGGGGGTGTTGGAGGGGGTGCTCGAGAGTGACCGTCGTGGGCCCGGTCCGGTCGTCGACGGAGCGGACCGCGGTGTGCCCCGAAGTGCGTGGGGTAGCAGCGTGGACCGCGTCGGCGAAGCGCTGCGCAAGCTGCGGGAAGCCGGCCCAGTGCGTGTGCAGGTACGACGCGTGCAGGCTGGCCGAGGTGAACCCCTGGTCCCTGCCGTCGAGGCTCCAGGCGGGTTGCTCCCCGGCCTGTGGCTCCACGAGTGTGCGATGGAACTCATGGCCGCTGACCTGCTCGCCGGATCTCGCCAGCAGCGAGTCGGACGCTGCGGTGACCGTGGGATAGGCGAGCGTCAGGCGGGGACTCATCGTGGCGGTCGCACGCAGGCTGCCGACCATGGGGGCGCCATCGACGCTCTCGCACAGGTAGAGCAGCCCGGCGCACTCGGCAACGGTCGGCACTCCTGCCGCGACCGCTGCCCCAAGGTCTGCACGCAGCCGGGCGTTGGCGCTGAGCTCGACGGCGTGCACCTCCGGGAACCCGCCACCGAGGTAGATGCCGCGGGTCCCCTCAGGCAGTGACTCGTCCCTCAGCGGGTCGAACGTCACGACGTCGCAGCCGGCAGCGCGAAGCAGCTCCTCGGTCTCGGTGTAGCGGAACGTGAAGGCCCGGCCGCCGGCCATGGCGACGACCGGGCGGCGGTCGCTCGCGGCCGTGACCTCGCTCTTGGGATCCCAGGCCTCCGTCTCCAGATCCGGGGCGCTGGCGGCGATCTCGACAAGCTGGTCGAGGTCCACGAGCTCGGCGATGAGGCAGGCCAGCCGGTCCAGCTCGTGCTCGGCTGCGCCCCTCTCCGCTGCGGGCACCAGACCGAGGTGGCGGGCTGGCACGGAGATGGCCTCGTCACGGCTGATCGTGCCGAGCACGGGCAGGTCGATGCTGTCGGCCACCTCGGCCGCATGACGAGGAGAGCCGGCCTTGTTCAGGATCACGCCGTGGATGCCGGGGTACCCGGTTCCGGGGCGAGGCCAGGTCGCCATCCCGTGTACGACGGCCCCGATCGAGCGCGAGGACCGGGAGATGTCCACGACCAGTACGACGGGCGTGCGGGTCAGCGCAGCGACGTGCGCGGTGGACGCGAAACCGTCCCCACCGATGCGGCCGTCGAAGAGCCCCATGACCCCTTCGATGATGGATATGTCGGCGCCTACCGCACCGTGCAGCAGCAGCGCTGCGATGCGCTCCTCGCCGACGAGGTGGGGGTCCAGGTTCCTCCCCGGGCGACCGCTGGCGAGCGCGTGGTAGCCGGGGTCGATGTAGTCGGGTCCGACCTTGTGCCCGCTGACCACGCGACCGGAGCGGGACAGCGCTGCCATCAGGCCGGTGGCGACCGTCGTCTTGCCCTGGCCGGTGGCCGGGGCCGCCACGACGATCCGGGGCAGCGCCTTCATCTCTGGACACCCATGTGGGCTACCACTCGATGCCTCGCTGGCCCTTCTGGCCCGCGTCCATCGGATGCTTCACCTTCGTCATGTCGGTCACCAGGTCAGCGATCTGCACCAGACGAGGGTCCGCCCGGCGGCCGGTGATCACGACGTACTGGCGGCCCGGGCGGCTGGACAGTGTCTCGACGACGTCATCGACGTCCACCCAGCCCCACTGCATCGGGTAGGTGAACTCGTCGAGGACGAGCAGATCGTGTGTCTCGCTGGAGAGTCGCCGCTTGATCTCGGCCCAGCCCTCGGCGGCTTCGGTCGCGTGGTCCCCCTCGTCGCCGGCCTTGCGTGACCAGGACCAACCGGCGCCCATCTTGTGCCACTCGACCGCTCCACCCTCGCCGGTCTCCTGGTGCAGCTCGCCGAGGCGCTCGAGGACGGTCTGCTCACCGATCCGCCACTTGGCCGACTTCACGAACTGGAAGACACCGATGTTCCAGCCCTGGTTCCAGGCCCGGATCGCAAGCCCGAACGCTGCCGTCGACTTTCCCTTGCCGTCGCCCGTGTTGACCATCAGCAACGGCCGGTTGCGACGCTGTCGGGTGGTCAGCCCGTCGTCGGGCACGGTGAGCGGTTGTCCCTTTGGCATGTCAGGCAGCTCCTTCGCTCGGTGTGCGGGTCGGCCCCACGGAGTCGTAGACGAGGTTGGTCAGCACCGAGGCGCTGACCTCGCCGATCGGGACGTGATCAGCGCGCAAGGCTTCGGCCAGGTGCGCGGCCAGCCCGAGCCGGAACGGACCGTTCTCGCAGTCGACGACCAGGGAGGAGACGCCGGCGTGGGCGAGCTGGCCAGCGGCCTGACGTGAGCGCTCCGGAGCATCGTGGCCGTAGGTGGCCCGGCCGTCGGTCACCACCAGGAGCAGCGGACGTCGTCGCGGGTCCCGGACCCGTTCCAGGCGGAGCACACGCTCGGCCTCGAGGAGTCCCTCGGCCAGCGGCGTACGGCCGCCTGCCGGAAGCTCGCGCAGGCGCGTCGCCGCCACGTCGACCGAGTGCGTGGCCGGCAGCACGAGGTCGGCCCGGTCGCCGCGGAAGGTGATCAGCCCGACCTTGTCGCGACGCTGGTAGGCGTCCAGCAGCAGCGAGAGGATCGCGGTCTTCACCTGTTCCATCCGCCGGCGCGCGGCCATCGAGCCTGACGCGTCGACGCAGAACAGGACCAGGTTGGACTCCTTGCCCTCACGGTCCGCCATCCGCAGGTCCGACCCCTGGAACCGCATGGGTCCGGAGGTCCGACCGCGGTCGACTTGGTAGGGCGCGGCCGCGCGGACGGTCTCGGTCAGGTGCAGCGCGCCACTCGAGCCGGGCCGGGCACCGATCCGGCGCCCGGACTCGGTGATCGCTCGACTTCGGCGCCCGGACTCACCCGCTCCGGTGCCGTCGACGGTGAACATGCGTGGCCGGTACGGCGTACCGATGCCCGCGATCGTCGTCGGCGAGGGGCTGGCCGAATTCGACATTTGTTGGGTTGGGACGTCCGTTTCCTCGATCTCGACGTCCCGATCCAACATTTGTGGAGTTGTGGCGGCCTCCTCGCCTTGCCCCCCACCAGCACCCTCGTCCCCCTCGACCTCAGACGACTCCGGTGACTCCGGTGGTGGCTGGTCCTCTCTCTGGTCCTCTCGCTGGTCCTCGGGCGGTGGGTCCGGAGGCAGCTCGTCGTCGCCGAGGATCTGGTCGAGCAGCTCCTCGTCGAGGCCGGGTGCGTCGAACGGGTTGCGGCGGCGGCGGTGGGGCAGCGCGAGCCGGGCAGCGGCTCGAATGTCGTCCTTGGTGACCCAGAGGCGTTCGTGCCAGGCCGCGTGCGCCACCGCCGCCCGGGCGGTGACGATGTCGGCGCGCATGCCGTCCACCTCGAAAGCTGCGCAGACCTCCGCGATCTTCAGCAACGCCGCCTCGCCCAGCTCGACGATGTCCACCAGCTTCTGGGCAGCCAGGATCCGGTCGGTGAGGGCGCGCTCCCGGTCGGCGTACGACGCGGCGAACGCATCCGGGTCGAGGTCGTAGGCCATCCGCCGACGAATCACCTCGACGCGCTGGGCAGGGTCGCGAGGTGCAGCGACCTCCACGGTCAGGCCGAACCGGTCGAGCAACTGCGGGCGCAGCTCACCCTCCTCCGGGTTCATCGTGCCGACGAGCACGAACCTGGCCGCGTGCTCGACGGAGACCCCGTCGCGCTCGACGGTTGACCGTCCCATCGCCGCTGCGTCGAGGAGCAGGTCGACGAGGTGGTCGTGCAGCAGGTTCACCTCGTCGACGTACAGGATGCCGCGGTGCGCGCGAGCCAGCAGGCCCGGCTCGTACTCCGCCTTTCCCTGGGAGAGGGCGCGCTCCAGGTGCAGCGAACCGAGCACCCGGTCCTCGGTGGCTCCGACGGGCAGCTCGACGAGGCGCACCGCCCGTTGCTCGGTGGGAGCGTCGGCGGCAAACGGGCCATCGGGGGAGAGGCCGCTGTCTCGCGGATCGCTGGAGAACCGGTCGCCTGAGACCACCTCGATCGGTGGCAGCACCGCGGCGAGGGCACGCACGATGGTCGACTTCGCGGTGCCCTTCTCACCCCGCACGAGGACGCCGCCGACCTCGGGCGAGATCGTGGTCAGGACCAGGGCCAGGGCCATCTCGTCGGAGCCGACAACGGCACTGAAAGGAAACTGCTGTGGCATGGGGGCTCCCGCTCGTCAGCCATCGTTCGCGTGCACGAGGCCGGTCTTCGGACTTCCCGGCTCTCCCAAGAATGCTGGAGAGGCCGAGTCACCGCAGCGGGCCCTGTGCCGGACTTGCACCGGCTTCCCAGATTCTCCCGTCGGCCCGGTCGCTGCTCGCGCTGCGCTCGGACCTCAGGGCACCTCGTGCCTGACGAAGTTCACGATAGCGTCAGTCCTCGTGTCGTCCCTCCCCGCACGCCTCACCGTTGTCGGCATCGGCGCCGACGGCTGGCCGGGCGTGCCGGAACCCCTGCGGCAGCGGGTGCTGACTGCCGAGGTGGTCCTTGGCGGTGCTCGTCACCTCGAGCTGCTGCCGCCGGTCGAGGGCCAGCTCCGCGAAGCGTGGCCGACCCCGTTGCGTGAGGGATTGCCTGCCCTCCTTGAGCAGTACGACGCCCGCAGGGTCGTCGTGCTGGCCTCCGGCGACCCACTGGTCTCCGGCATCGCGAGCACGCTTGTCGAACTCGTAGGCGCCGACCGGGTCGACGTCCAGCCGGCCGTCTCGTCCGTCGCGCTGGCCCGCGCACGCATGGGCTGGCCGGAGGAGTCTGTTGCCGTGGTCAGCCTCGTCGGGCGCGATGCCCGCCTCGTGCTGCGCCAGCTCGCCCCGGGCCGACGTGTGTTGGTGCTTTCCTCCGACGAGTCGACGCCGGGCGCGGTCGCAGCCCTGCTCAACGGGCACGGCTACGGCCCGAGCAGGCTCACGGTCCTGGGTGACCTCGGCTCGACCGCAGAGTCGCGGGTCTCGGCCACGGCCGAGCAGTGGGGGGACGCGCCGGCGCCACGGCTGAACCTCATTGCCATCGAGGTCGTCGAGACGAAGCCCGGAGTCTCGAGTGCCTCGTGGGTCGCGGGCCTGCCCGACCCGTCGTACGAGCACGACGGCCAGCTCACCAAGCGCGACGTTCGTGCGAGTGCGCTTGCCCGGCTCGCGCCGTGCCCGGGCCAGCTGCTCTGGGACGTGGGGGCCGGCGCGGGCTCGGTCGCGATCGAGTGGATGCGCGCACACCCGACGTGTCGTGCGGTCGCCGTGGAGTCGGACCCGGAGCGCTGTGCCCGGATCGAGCTGAACGCTGCTTCGCTGGGTGTGCCGACCCTGCAGGTCGTGAACGGCACGGCTCCCGAGGCTCTGGCCGAGTTGGAGGCGCCGGACGCCGTTTTCATCGGTGGCGGCGCCACGCGTCCCGGAGTCGTCGAGGCCTGCCTGACCGCTCTGCGGCAGGGCGGACGCCTGGTGGTGCACGGCGTCACCCTGGAGACCGAGTCCCTGCTGGCCCGGCTGTACGGCGAGCACGGAGGCGAGCTGACCCGGATCTCGGTCGAACAGGCTGCCCCGATCGGCTCGTTCAAAGGCTGGCGTCCGTCGCGCTCAGTGACCCAGTGGGCGGTTCAGATCCCGTGACGATCCACTTCGTCGGTGCGGGGCCAGGCGCCGCCGACCTGATCACTCTCCGCGCGGCCGCGCTCCTGGGAACTGCGGACGTGGTGCTCTACCCCGGCACCTATCTGGACGCCGATGTCCTCGGCCACTGCCGCGCCGACGCTCGCCTCGTCGACACCCAGCACCTCGATCTCGACCAGATCGTCACTGAGCTGGCCACCGCGCACGAAGCCGGTCACGACGTGGTCAGGCTGACCTCGGGCGACCCGTCCATCTACTCCGCCGTGGCCGAGCAGACGCGACGGCTCGACGAACTCGGGGTGCCGTGGGACGTGACTCCCGGCGTCCCGGCGTACGCCGCCGCGGCCGCGATCGTCGGTCGCGAGCTGACCGTGCCTCTCGTCGCACAATCGGTTGTGCTCACCAGGGTGCAGGCCCGCTCGACCGCGATGCCGGAGAGCGAGGAGCTGAGCCGTTTCGCCGCGACGGGGGCGACCCTGGTGCTGCATCTGGCCATCAGCCGCACCCGCGAGCTGATGGGCGAGCTGGCGGGGGAGTACGGCCTCGAGTGTCCGGTCGTCGTCGCCTACCGCGCGAGCCAACCCGACGAGCTGGTCCTGCGCGGCACGGTCGCCGACATCGCCGACCAGGTCGAGGAAGCGGGGCTGAAGCAGGCCGCGGTCATCCTCGTCGGTCGGGCGCTGGACCCTCGTGGACAGGGACAGTCACACCTCTACGACCCTGCCCGGGAGCGGTCCGGGTCCTGAGGCGCGTCAGTCGACGAACCGCGGTGTCCACACCACCCCGGACGCCGTACGACGGGTCGAGGAGGCGCCGACGATGAGCAGACACTTCATGTCGACCGAGCCGGCGTCGAGCTCGGCCAAGGTCGTGACGTGGAGCGACTCCTCCTCACGACCGACGTCACGGCCGACCACCACCACGGTCTCCGCGGCGCGGTACTCGAGCAGGAGCTTCTGCGCGGCCACGACCTGCTCGGTCCGTGACCGGGACGCCGGGTTGTAGAGAGCAAGGACCAGATCGGCCTCGGCAGCCGCCCGCAGGCGACGTTCGACGACTGACCACGGCTTGAGGCGGTCCGAGAGGCTGACCACGGCGAAGTCCGCGCCGATCGGGGCGCCGGCCCTGGCGGCCACGACCTGCACGGCGCTGAGGCCCGGGAGCACCCGCACGGTGACCTCGGCGAACGCCGGGTCCTCCGCTGCCTCGAAGACCGCCGAGGCCATGCCGAACACACCGGGGTCTCCACCTGAGACGACGGCGACTCTCTCGCCACGTCGGGCGAGGTCCAGCGCGAAGCGCGCGCGGTCCAGCTCGACGGTGTTGCCGGAGGGGTGCCGTTTCAGACCTTCGCGCTGCGGCACCCGGTTGACGTACGGCGCGTATCCGACCACGTGGTCGACCTCGGCCAGGGCTGCACTCACCTCCGGCGTGACCCAGCAGTCGGGGCCGGGACCGAGCCCCACGACCAGCAGCTCTGCAGCCGCGCGCTTGTCCTCCGTGCTGCCAGTGGAGACAGGGTGTCCGCCGGCCGCCGGGCTGCTCGTGGAGGGAGTCGCCGGGGACGACGATCAGGGAGAAGTAGGGGACCGTCGCGGGGTCCACGTCAGCGACCGGGAGCCATCGTTCCTCCGGCATCGATGCGCGTTCGACGTACAGGGCGTGCTCGAGCCGTCCGGCCTGTGCCAGTGCCGATCGCACGGCCGGGAAGGTTCGCCCGAGCTTCATGATGATCGCTCCGCCGGTGTCGGCGAGCCGGCGAGCGAGCTCTGCCTCGGGCAGGGTGCCGGGCAGCACAGTCAGGACGTCGGTCTGGCGGACGAGCGGCGAACCCACCGCAGCGGTCGCCGCTGTGACGGACGTGATCCCGGGGACGACCTCTGTCGGGAACCGGTGGGCCAGACGGTCGTGCATGTACATGTAGGAGCCGTAGAAGAGCGGGTCACCCTCGGCCATCAGTACGACGGTCCGACCCGCCTCCAGGTGGGCGGCGAGCCGCGACGCGGACTCGTCGTAGAACTCGGCCATGGCGCCGGCGTACCCGCCCGGGTGGTCGGTGCTGCCGGTGGTCACCGGATAGCGCAGCTCCTCCTCGATCGCGCCGGGCGGGATGAGGTCTGCAGCGATCCGGCGGGCGTGGGAGTGCTTGCCGACACCCGCGTGGTAGGCGATGACGTCCGCCGACGCGATGAGTCGCGCCGCCTTGAGGGTGATCAGCTCGGGATCGCCCGGGCCGAGCCCGACGCCGTAGAAGTGTCCGGTCATTCCTCCTCCTGGGAGAGCGCGTTCACTGCGGACGACGCCATGGCAGACCCGCCCCGTCGGCCACGGACGGTCACGAACGGAACGTCGATCCCGTGGTCGTGGGCCAGCGAGGCGAGTGCGTCCTTCGACTCGGCGGCACCGATGAACCCCACCGGGCAGCCGATGACGGCCGCCGGACGTGGCGCTCCCTCGATCAGCATCTCCATGAGATGGAACAGAGCCGTGGGTGCGTTCCCGATCACCACGACGGCACCTTCGAGGTGGGGTTCCCAGAGCGAGACTGCGGCTGCCGTCCGCGTGGTTCCCCATGCAGCGGACAGCCCCGGAACGCGCTCATCGTTGAGGAAGCAGAGCACCTCGTTGGCGGCGGGCAACCGGCTCGACGTGATGCCCATCGCGACCATGCGTGCGTCGGCCAGGATCGGGGCTCCCGACAGCAACGCGGCGCGCGCCGAGCTCACCAGCCTCGGGTGGACGACCAGGTCCGAGACGAGGTCGACCTGACCACTCCCGTGGATCATGCGTACGGCGAGCTTCTCGGCCTCCGCCGGAATGCCGTCGAAGGACGCCTCACGACGAATGGTCGCGAAGGAGTCGACGTAGATCTCGGCGCCGCTGTCGACGTAGTCGTAGCGCTTGGTCGGTCGGGCCGGCGGCGACAAGGTCTCGTGCTCGTTGCTCATCTGGTGTTCATCCCACCCCTGGCGAGGACCCCGTGCCACGGGGTGACGACGAGCTCTGGACCGCGCGTCACCAGGTCGGCGGCGAGTCCGGGCGAGATCACTCCGTCCGGGACCGGGACATGGACCACCGGTCCGTGCTCGCCGTACGGCGGCGGAGGGGAGGTGACCCGGGTCCGCTCATCGCGTGGCTCGAGACGAGTCAGGTGGACCGACAGCTCGTCGACGTGCCAGGGCGCATCGAGGCCCTCGCCGCGCAGGCGTACGAACTCGGATGCCAGCCCGACGAGCGCTCCGGCCACATCTCCCAGGGGCAGGATCGACCCCCACCCGTCGGACCCGATGCGCAGCTGGGCGGTGTTCTCGTCGAGCGCGACCAGACCCAGATCTGCGGGCATGTCCATGAGGTCACCGCGGCCGTCGTCCATCACGAACAGGAAACGTCCCGGGAGCTCACTCAGGCCGGGGTCGGCACAGACCTGGGAGTCGAGGGCCGCAATCACCGGGCGCAGGTCGCAACGCCCACCCGCGATGCCGGTCATGGGCGAGACCAGGAAGTTGCGCACGAGCTCGTGGCTGCGAGACGGCAGGAGTCCCGTGCTCTCGATCGCTTCGACGACACTCTCGGGAAGCGCGCCGCCCGCGCTCGGCAGCGCCCGCAACTGGAGGTTGGCCCGGCGAGTCAGGTGGACATCGCCGTCGCCGTACGTCGTGGCGACCGCCGACAGGGCCTCGAGAGACTGCGCCGGCAGGCGGCCGCCCGCGAGGCGAAGGCGGACCAGCGCGCCGTCGGAGGCGGACCAGGGACGCAGCGCCCCGGGACAGAGGTCGCGACGAGTGCGAGCGGCGGGAGCGTTCGGCACGCGAGTCCTCGAGGTCAGGGGCCCGTACGCGAAGCCCGCGGATGACCTCGCGGCGGTTGCCGCAAGGGCCAGCAGGTCTTCGGACTCGGGATCATGCTGAACGGGAAACCTTCCCAGACCCGGAGGTCCAGTGGTCTGTCGAGAGACAGCTCCCGCACCTCACCCTTACCGCTGCGCGTCAGTCCCGGAGTCGCACCGGGTTCCCTGCCCACGCGAGAGTTTCCTCGCACGGGTCGACTGGCACCGGCAGGGTACCAATGCCCGATCAGGAGCGGCAGTCGTCCGGGCAGCTGCATGAAGCACCACAGGGAAGCCAACCCGCGCCCGGGCTAGTGGCCATGACTGAACTAAAGGGAATGGACACTAGGCGGTGGTGCGGCGGATGGCGACCACAGCGACGTCATCGTCGCGGGTCGGGTCGCGGACCGCGTCGACCAGTTCGCGCAGCCCCTGGTCGAGGTCGGCGTTTGCCAAGAGGTGGGCGGCGTCGTGGACGCGCTGCTGCCCGTCGGAGATGCTCTCGTCCCGTCGCTCGACCAGTCCGTCGGTGAACATGAGCAGTGTGTCCGCGTCGGTGAAGGTACAGGTGATCAGCTCGCGGTTGCCGCCCCCGGCGCCGAGGATGAGGGCGCCGTCGGTGGTGATGTCGCGCAGCCGCCCGTCACCGTGACGAAGGACCGGAGCGGGGTGTCCGGCGTTGATCACGTGGACGCAGTCCTCGGCGGGGTCCGCGACGGCGTACACGACTGTCACGAGCCGCTCGAGGTCGTACTGGTCGAAGAGCCGGTCGAGACCTGCCATCACGGAGTGTGGGTGGGGGTCGACCGCCACGAGCGTCCGGAGCGCGGCCCGCATCTGTGCCATCGCGGCCGCCGCAGGAACTCCGCGGCCCATGACGTCGCCGACGAAGATGACGACTCGTCCGTCGGCTAGGGGAACCACGTCGTAGAAGTCGCCGCCGACGTCTGTTCGCCCGGCAGGCAGGTAGCAGACAGCGGCGTCCCATCCCGGCGCGGCGGGCAGCTGTTCTGGCAGGACGGCGCGCTGGAGCCGGATGGCGACGTCGCGAACCTCGGAGTGCAGGTGGGCGTTGTCGATGGCGACTGCCGCGCGCCGGGCGAGGTCCTCGCCGAAGCTGAGGTCGCCGGAGGTGAACCGGCGCCCGTCGTCCCCCCTCACCCATGAGATGACGCCCAGGTTGTTGCCGCGGACCGTGAGGGGCACCGTCAGGGCGCTGCGGAGGTGGAGCTCGCGCACTGCGGCGAGGTGTTCCTCGTCTTGGGCAGCGGCTACGAGCATCTCTTCGGAGATCTCGGGGATGAGCTCGCTGACCCCGGTGCGAATGACGTGGTAGGCGCCCCGGGGGGCATCGGGGTCGGGTGGGTACCTCTCCTGCAGCTCCCGGACTCGGGACTCAAGGACGACGTCAGGGTGGGCGACGGCCAGTGAACGCAGCACTCCGTCCTGGAGGAGCTGGATGGCGCACCAGTCGGCGAAATGCGGTACTGCCAGATGAGCGACCGCCTTCAGGGTGGCTTCGTAGTCCAGGCTGCGGGCCAGCTCGACGCTGGCGTCGGCGAGGAACTGGAGCTTGGCCTCCCGGTCGGCCACGTCGGCAACGACCCGGATCCGATCGAGCGTCTGCGCGCAGGTGTCGGCGAGGATGCCGAAGAACTCGAGCTCGGCGGGATCGAAGGTTCGCTTGGGAAAGGAGAGGCTGACGACACCGATGCTGCGGCCCGCCACCTGCAGAGGCAGGCAGATCAAGGAGCGTTCGCCGTCGGTGGCCATCTCCAGTCCGGGATACCGGGCACGGAACTCGTCGGCGCCGTTGATCACGACGGCGTGTCCCGTCCGGACCGCTTCGCCGGCGGGCGTGTTGGCACTGACGGGGTAATTCGCCCAACGGGAGGCGGCACCCTCACGACCTCCCGCGATCCCCATCAGGGCGAGAGTGTCGGGGTCGACGAGGACGGACAGGGAGCTGACGGTGGCACCGGCAGCCTCGGCCATGTGGAAGACCACGACCTCCGTGACACCTTCGACGTCCGTGGCGGTCACGAGCTCGGTGGTGACCTGAGCGAGGCGCTGCAGACGCTTGGCGACGCGGCGGGCCTGCCCAGCAGCGCCAGCCACTTCCTCGAGCAGGATGAGGGCGCCCGTCGGCTTGCCGTCGGCGTGCACCGGTGACCACGCCGCTCCGGTGAGGCTCCCGGCCCCGTCGAGCCCGAGCACGGCCAGTTCGCCGTTCCAGGAGGCGCCGCCGAGTACGCGCCTGTGGATCTCCTCGACCGTGGCGGCAGATGTGGGCGGGAAGAGCAGCTCCAACCCGTTCTCACCCAGAAGCGTGCTCGCGCTCCGTCCGAGCCTGGCGGAGGCCGCCTCGTTGCAGTACGTGACCCGGCCGGCGAGGTCGACGGCGACCGCGGCCACGCCCAGCCCGTTCAGGAGTTGGACGTCGGGGCGCCATCCCGTCTCGTCGTACTGCGTCGTGGCCCCCACCGGCCCAGTGTTCCATGCTCGCTGGAGGGTGGACATGGCCCGATTGGGGCCTTTATGTACACCGGTATGTACACCGGTCCACGCCTTGGACTTGTTCTCGCGGGAGGCTTGGCGGGCGACTCGCCGGGGTATGAACGGCCTTAAGGCGCCCGGTAGGGCGTCTTCTCGGTCACAATCGAGTGCGGCAGGGGGTGTGATGGGTCCGAACCGATGGAGCTCTTCGCCAGAGCCGTTCGACCAGACGCTGCGCCCCCACCCCTCCAGCGTGGGGGCGGCTCGCCGCCTGGTGAGCGAGCTGACGACCGCGGCCGGCCGCCCCGACCTCGTCGACGACGCCGTTCTGCTCGTCAGTGAGGTCGTCACCAACGCGCTCATCCACGCCGGTTCCCCGATGAGGGTCCGCGGGAGGTACGACGGGCGCGGCATCCGGGTCGAGGTGAGTGACGAGAGCCCACACCATCCAGCGCTGCGTGACTACGCGACCACGGCCGGCACCGGCCGCGGGCTCGGACTGCTGGTCGAGCTCGTTGACGACTGGGGCGTCGCCTCGGACGAGGTCGGAAAGACGGTGTGGTTCGAGCTGGGGGACCAACGGCCGCGCGAACACGGCGACCGGGGGCCGCTGGACCGTTCCGCTGCGGGCGGCGTACGACACCGTGTTCGCGAAACCGCGCTCGCCGCCAAGCCCAGCGGCCGCGGCGGAACCGTGCCGGTCCAATTGTTGAAGATGCCGTTGTTGCTGCACGAGGCGTGGCGTGAGCACGCCGAGACGTTGTTGCGCGAGTACCTCCTCGCATCCCTTGACCGGGCCCGAGCCACCGCCGAGGACCCCATTCAGGTGCACGCGGAGGCGACCGATGCGATGGCACTTCTCGAGGAGCAGGTTCCCGTCGCCAACGTCGACATGGAGCCCGGGAAGCTCATGGCGGAAGCGACCGAGCCGGGCGTCACCGCGTCGGAGGTGTTGGTTCAGATCCCCCAGACTTCGGTGCCGCACTTCGCGACACTTGAACGGGCGCTGGAACAGGCGTTCGCGCTGGTCGACGAGGGGCAGGTGCTGGCCCGCCGAACCCAGCCAGAGATCCAGGAGTTCCGTCGATGGGTGTGCCGCGAGGTCGGGGACCAGTCCATCGGGGAACCTCCGGTGCCGTGGTCGATCGACCACCTGGCCGATCAGCCGCCGTCCACGCGAACGACCCGCTTCGCTCTCGAGGGCATCACGAACTCGACTGAAAGCCTGATCGCCGCCGATGACGCGAACCAGATCGTGGCCGTGTCCGCCACGGCCGCGGAACTGCTCGGCTACGACTCGGCCGACGAGCTGGTCGGCCAGCGGCTGGTGGCGATCATCCCGTCCCGCCTGCACCAGGCGCACATCGCGGGGTTCACCTTGCACCTGCTGGTCGGCCGGGCGCCGTTGATCGGGCGCGAGGTCCAGGTCCCGGCGCTGCGCCGTGACGGGACCGAGGTGACCGTACGACTCGAGGTCAGGGCCCGCAGCGCACCCGACGGCACCACGTTGTTCGTCGCAGGGATTCGGCCCGCCACGGATGCCAGTCAAGGCGCTCCTTCAACCGGGTGATGCGCGCCGCCTGCTCAGGCTGACAGTGTGGACTCTGGGTCACCGGTTGGCCCGAGGTCCACACCATCTTGCCTTGCACCCTGAGGGCACCGACCCAAGGAGAGTCCTGTGACCGAGCCGGCAACCGCTTCCCCTGTCCCCAGCTTTGCCGACCTCAAGGCGCTGTTCATCAACTGCACCCTGAAGAGATCGCCCGAGCTGAGCCACACCCAGGGGCTGGTCGACATCAGCCGCCACATCATGGAGGCCAACGGCGTGCAGGTCGACGAGGTCCGGGCCGTCGACCACAACATCGCCACGGGCGTCTGGCCCGACATGACCGAGCACGGCTGGGAGACCGATGACTGGCCCGCGATCTTCGAGCAGGTCAAGGCCGCCGACATCCTCGTGCTCGCCGGACCGATCTGGCTGGGCGACAACAGCTCGATCATGAAGCAGGTCCACGAGCGCCTGTACGGCGGATCGCACCTGCTCAACGACCGCGGGCAGTACCTGTACTACGGCCGGGTCGGCGGGTGCCTGATCACCGGGAACGAGGACGGTGTCAAGCACTGCGCCCAGAACACGCTGTACACGCTCCAGCACATCGGCTACACGATCCCGCCCCAGGCCGACGCGGGATGGATCGGCGAGGCCGGCCCTGGTCCGTCGTACCTGGACCCGGGATCTGGTGGGCCGGAGAACGACTTCACCAACCGCAACACGACGTTCATGACCTGGAACCTGATGCACCTGGCCCGGCTGCTCAAGGACGCCGGTGGCGTCCCGGCGTACGGCAACCAGCGGTCGGAATGGGACGCGGGTTGTCGCTTCGACTTCGCGAATCCCGACTACCGGTGACAGGCGCTGACACGAGAGATCGCGTTGCTGCAGCAGACGTGCGATCTTGGCCGAGGTACGTACCGCACGCGGCCACATCCCGATCTGTGGAGTCCCCCATGCACCAGGTGCGGGTAGGACTCCACAAAGCGGGTTCTTCGTTCCGGATCGACCACCCGAGGGTCACCGCTGCTACTCGGCTCGCGGAATGTGGTCTCGACTGGCCACTCGCTGGCGCTCGCTGCTCGACCACCGATTTGGTTGCTCGCCACCCATAGTCCACACCATCTTGCTTCCCCCGCTCCTCCTGGTCGTGTAGAAGCATCCTGTGACCGAAACCGAAGTCCGACCCCGTCAGCCCCTGACCTTCTGCGTGGTGGGCGCAGGTGCTGTCGGTGGACACATCGGGGCACGGCTCGCCGCCAGCGGGCATCCCACGAGCGCGTTCGCGAGAGGCGAGACGCTGAAGGCTCTCGACCAGCACGGCTGGCGTCTGAGTACGCCGGACGGACTCGTGGCGGGGCCGGTGCGCGCGAGTGACGACGCGGAGGAGCTCGGGCCACACGACGTCGTCGTACTCGCGGTCAAGGGCCCCTCGCTGCCCACCATTGCTCAGCACCTGCCGACGCTGCTCCACCCGGAGACGGTCGTGCTGACCGCAGTGAACGGCGTCCCGTGGTGGTTCTTCCAGGGCTTCGGAGGCAGGTACGAGGGCCTGCCGCTGCACACCGTGGATCCCGACGGCGTCCTCGCCGAGACCATTCCGATCAAGCACGTGATGGGCGCCGTACTCCACTTCAGCGCAAGCTGTCCGGAGCCGGGCGTCGTCGTCAACCACGCCGGCCGGCGGCTGATTCTCGGAGAGCCCGACGGCAGCATCTCCTCGCGGCTGACGGCCGTTGCCGACGCGCTGAAGAACGCGGGATTCGAGGTGGAGGTGACAGATGCCGTGCAACGCGACATCTGGTTCAAGCTCTGGGGCAACATGACCATCAACCCGGTCTCCGCGCTCACCGGCGCCACCGCTGACCTGATCCTCGACGACGAGCTCGTCAGAGCGTTCTGTGAGGCGGTGATGCTCGAAGCGGCGGCAATCGGCACCGAGATCGGTTGCCCGATCGAGCAGAGCACGGAGGACCGCATCGCGGTCACCCGACAGCTCGGGGCCCTGAGGACCTCCATGCTGCAGGACGCGGAGGCAGGGAAGTCCCTCGAGCTCGATGCGATGCTCTCCGCGGTGCGAGAGATCGCGGCCGCCACAGGGACTCCTACTCCCTACACCGACGGGCTGCTCGGGCTGAGCCGGCTGGACGCGCGCGTCAGGCACCTGTACCCCTGGTGAGCACCTCGCACTGAACGTGGAGATATGCCCGCACCGCCCGACCGATGCCTGCGGTTCACCCGCGTGTCGGGTTCCGAGGCATGGCGTGTCGCAACGAGTTGCACCACGATGTGACTTGGAGGTGCGAGACACATGTTGGCTTCCCAACGGTTCCGTCCGAACGGCACACTCGAGCGCTGCGTCACCGAGGGGCACCGGATGCTGGCCGGCGAGCCGGACAGCGATGCCGTTGCGAGGATGCAGAGCGCCCTGCGCGACCTCGGATACCAGATCGCGGGAGGCTCGGACGGCCAGTTCGGTGACTCGACCGGCGAGGCTGTGGTCGCGTTCAAGACCGATGAGGGACTGGAGCCGAACGACCCAGTGGCGTCCACTGGCACGATCGGCCGGCTCGACGAGTACTTCGCCCACGAGCCCGAGGACCCCGACTCTCCCGATCCGTCATCCGTCGGCCTCGTCGACCTCGCGCGGCAGTCGATGGCGGTGGCCAAGTCGTGGATCGACGTGGCGATCACCGACCTCGAGGGGTACGTCGCACCCGTCGGCGAGGACCTCGACCCGCTGGCCCTCGACGCGGAGGCCAGCTTCCACCTCTCCAGCCTGAACGCCGGTCCCGCAGCCGGAGTGAGTGACTTCGTGTTGCCCACCTTCCGGCGGGCCTCCCGGCTGCTCGACCCGGCCAACACGGTGATCGTGTTGGCCGAGTTCGACCGCGCCGGCGCTGCGGCAGCGACCGGAGCCGTCGACTACCTCGTCGGGGCGCCCATGGTCGGCGGCTGCTGGAACGTGCTCCCGCCGTTCCGCAACGCGTTGAGCCCGGAGGAACAGGCGGTGGGGGTGCTGCGGCTCGCCGTACGAGACGAAGGACTGGTCGACCTGTTCGCCGTACCCAACTCGCCGCGCTCGCTGGGCCTCAGCGGCAACGAGGGAGTGCGCAACCAGATGGCCTACGGGAGCTTCGCATTCAGGCGGGCCACCGGCACCGACACCGTGTGGCGGCCCAGGTACCGCTGGCACCTCATCTGACGACGATGGTCGACCCCGACTACCAGCTCATCCGGCCCGAGGACCACTTCGTCGGGCTGCTCACGTTGTCCAACCTGGTGGTCGACCAGGGACGGACGCACCTGGTTCGGGTGAGCGCCGGCGAAGCCGCGGCCGTCGTACTCGAGCTGCCTACGCAGCACTTCGCCGAGCCGGCGATCGACGCCAACGTGACCCCCTGGATACCCGAGGTGGTCCCGCTGTTCGCCGGCAAGCGCAGCCGTCTGGAGTTCATGGCGCCCGACGGAGTGGACTCCTTCGACCTCGGTGAGAGCGGCATCCTCGGTGTGATCGGCGACTGGGCCCTGAGCCCGGGTGGCAGCTGGGTCGACGTGTTGTCGACGCTGTGGGTGCACGCTCCCGACCAGCTGAAGTTGCGTGAGCACCCGATGCCGACCGACGGGCGAGGCCCGCTGTGGTCCGCCCGCGCCGAGCTGCCTCCCCGCGAGACCATCGACCTCAAGTGGTGGTCGCAGTGGCCGATCCCGGGGCCGATGTACGACGGCTGGCAGGACCTCAGCAATGGCCTCGTGCTGCGGCCCCCGTTCTCCCCGCACAACCCCTGGCGATGCTCGAAGATGCTGCTGACCCCGCTCGGCGGCACCATGAGCATCGACGGCCCACTCCTCCCCGATGACGCGCGACCCGCCTTCGGGCAGACCTACCGCACCAGCCTGGGGCGCGACGCCTACGCCCGGCACGTCACCACCGGCCATCTCTCCAGCGGCCACCGGGCGTCACTCGTCACGGTTTCCCGACGCGACCTCGCCCCTGTCCAGGCCGGCGACCCCGCGCAGGGCGGCCACGAGGGTGGATGGACGGTCCTGGCGACCCTCGTCATGACCACGACCCTCGTTGTCACCGAGGAGTACGTCGACCTGCGGAGCGAGGTCTCCGGGTCGAACGCGTTCGTCGGTCTGACCCTCGCTGCCGGCGAGCGGCGGGTCGACAGCACAAATGTCGGCTTGAGCTGGATCACCGACCAGGGGATGCCCGTGAGCTTCGACCTCGTCGCCACCGACCACGCGGGGGGCCAGGTCGACGTCCGGATGCCGCTCGCGTTCATCCCCGAAGGAGTGCCGGGACTCGAAGCACAGGCCTTCGTCGCCGCTGGTGGTGTCGCCGCGACCCAGATGCGCACCCAGGCCGTGGCCGTTGCTCCTGCCGCGGGGTCGGAGACGACGGTGACCGTCGCCGCCGTGGAAACCAGCTCGTCGGTGGCCACGAACCGTCCGATCGTCCCGACCGTGCGGCAGATGACCGTGGTGGTCGACCAGCTGGCAGGGCTCATGGACGCACCGCCCGTCGCGGACTTCCGCTTCCATGACCTCTACGAACAGTCAGGCCTGGACCCGGGCGCCAACCCGCAGGGTGCCTTCCTGCAGATCCTCGCCCCGGATGGCAGCCCCGGTCAGCAGCTCGACGTGCCGCTGTCGCCCCAGACGATGGGCGCCGTCGGCAATCCCGGCCTCAAGGTGGGTGCCCTCACGGCGCAGGCAGGGGCCGTGGCGGGTGACCTGGTCAAGCAGGCGGTCCCGTCCCTGGACGAGATCAAGGCTGCCTTTCCCAGCGCCAAGCTGTTCGGCACGATCAACCTGCTCGACCTGCTCGGGAACGACCCCTTCGGCCGGGACGGGGGCCGGGTCAAGCTGCCGGCAGTCACCCACCGACGTACGCCGACCGGCGAGGAGTTCGCCTACACCTTCGAGGCCAACCTCCATCCCGGCAACCACAACGGCACCATCGTGGGCAACGGGGCCGCGCTCACGCTGACCTCGACCGTGGAGCGCCGCTCCGACGGCCAGGTCGTCGCCACCTCTCGCGGCAAGGTCACCCACATCGGCTTCGACCTCGCCGGAGCCATCACCCTCACCTTCGCCGAGGTCACCTTCAGCTCCTCGGGCGGACACACCGACTTCGGCGTCGCGGGCACGGATCTGCAGTTCGGCAAGGAGCTGGAGTTCGTCGCCGAGATCGCCGAGAAGCTCAAGTCTCTGGGCCAGGGGTCCGGCGTACGGGTCGATGTCGACAGCAACGGCGTCACGGCCGGGTTCGGGCTGGCCATCCCGTCGGTCTCCCTGATGGCGATGCAGTTCTCCAACCTGACGGTCGACGCATGGCTCCGGCTGCCGTTCACCGGCGCACCCATGGCGTTCACCCTCGACATCGCGAACCGCGAGCGACCGTTCCTCGTCACCGTCGCGATGTTCGGCGGGGGAGGCTGGTTCGCGCTCGAGGTCTCGCCCCAGGGCGTACGCCGCATCGAGGTCGGCATCGAGTTCGGCGGCAGCCTGAGCCTGGACATCATCGTGGCCTCTGGCGGGGTCAGCGTGATGGCCGGCATCTACATCGGCTGGAACGCCGCTCAGGGGACCACGAGCTTCCGTGCCTACCTGCGGGCGTCGGGCCACGTGAGCGTGCTCGGCATCATCACCGTGTTCGTCGAGTTCGTCCTCGAGCTGCGCTATGAGAAGGCCCCGCTCGAAGCAGGTGGCCGCAACTTCGCGATCTTCGCCGGGCGCGCCAGCGTGACGGTCGGCGTGGAGGTCCTCTTCTTCAGCAAGTCGGTGACACTCACCGTCGAGCGGCGGTTCGTGGGCAGTGAGGCCGACCCGACGTTCCTGGACTGCTTTGACCACGACGACTGGGACGAGTACTGCGACGCCTACGCGCCCGACACTGCGATAGGGGAGCGCTGATGGTCCGCGTCGACGTCGACTGGGTGCTGCTGCCCGTGCCAGGCACGGCCGGGGCACGCTTCTCCATCTTCATCTCGCCCCGGCTCGGGATCGAGGAGGGTGAGCCCGCCGAGCAGACCATCGCGTCCTACCCGGAGTGGGTCGACTGGCCGCACACGCTTGCCGGGTTCAGGTTCGGCGTACAGGTTGACGACCGGGATCCCGTGGAGGCGCGAGTCACCTCCAGTGCGTCCACGGACCTGTGGACGCGGATGTTCCCGCCCACGACCCGGGTCGAGCCGTTCGTGCACGAGCATCCCGAGGTTTCCCCGACCGCCACGTTCGACGCGATCACGGTCCTCGACGACGTACTGACCGGCTACAGCGAGATGGCCGCCGCGGACCTCGTGCCTCCGGATCCCTGGGACGAGAACTTCTGGAAGCCAGAGGAATGGGGCGTCCCGGAACCCGAGGAGCCGGAGATGCGCTGGGTTCCCGACGACCCGGGCTTCGACCCCGACCCCGGGGCGGGCGAGGGCGGCGCGGTAGAAGTCGTCGGCGAGACCCCCGAGCTCGGAGAGGAGGAGACGGCTCTTGCCCCGGCCATCACCGACTTCTTCCCCAAGCTCTTCGTCCCCCCGGAGACCGAAACCGGCCCTGGCCCCAACCCTGACGAGGAGCTGAAGCTGCAGCCGGAGCAGCCGAACGAGTCGTGGGCGTGGTCGGCCACCAGCGAGCTGGAGTTCACGACGGCCAACGCATCGAAGTTCCGCCTGCAGGCTGACGTGGTCACTCGCGCGCTCCCGGTGTCGGAGACCTTCGAGGTGGAAGAGGAGTGGGCAAACTTCGCCGCGTTCAACCGGCTGGGCCAGCTCCGCAGCGAGGAGGCGTTCAGCATCGTCGGTGCCGAGCCGATGACCACCCAGGAGCAGATCAACCGCCACTACGACTTCCACCGGATGCTGGCCGCACTCGGGGAGCACCCAGCACTGCTGCGCCCGCTCGGTCTGCTGGTCGACGTGGAGTGCCCGCCCGACAGGCTGCCGGAGGGCGATGTCTCGGGCATCCGGCTCGTCCTGCTTCCCGACCCCGCAGTCGGGCCGGAGGACTGGGTCCCGGAGGTCGCGGTCGCTGGTCGGACCAACCACCTCATGGTCACCCAGGTCGCCCGGGCCTCTGCCGGCGCTGGAGGTGGCCTGGTGCTGCGCAGCCGGGCCGACGGCGTCCCTCCCGGGCTGGCCGCGGCCGCGACCCGGTGCCGGATCGAGCAGTTCGACTTCGAGGGCGTGGGGCAGATGCTCCAGCAGCTCGCCGGTGAGGAAGCCCGCACCAACCAGGCGCTCGGCAGCCGGGCCCCCACCATGCGGACAGCCGGGTTGCGGCTGATCCAGCGCGGCAGTGCGGCCGACCTGACGACTCAGTCGATGGTCAACTCCCAGGCCGGGCAGCAGAACACCGGCATGGAGCTCTACGCCGAGGACGTCCAGCGCGGCGCCCGCATCGACGTACTCGACGAGAAGACCGGTCGCTGGCACTCGCTGCACGACCGGCAGGTGCGGTACGCCGTGCCCGGCGATCAGGAGCTCGACGAGGAGCTCGGCCAGAAGCTCGAGCGGGTGCAGGACGAGGGCCTGATGCACCTGACGCTGACCACCCGGTCTGTCGCAGCAGGTGCGGAGGTGCCGTCCGATGCGCCGGTGGGCATCAGTGACGCGATCGCTTCCTGGGACGGCTGGAGTCTCTCGGCCCCCCGCCCGGGCAAGGTCGTGAGCTCCGACCCGGTGGTGGCCGACCCGGCGCACCGGGAGGAGACCGGCGCGACCATGGCGGTGCGGGTGGAGAACGATGCGCTCACCAGCTGCGGGGTGAGCATCGCCGCGAGGGCCACCCCGGGGAGCCTTCCGCGCCTGCGGTTCGGCCGCTCGTACCGGATGCGGATGCGCACCGTCGACCTCGCCGGTGCGGGGTACGGACTCGAGCAGGCCGACCGGGCGTGCGAGGACCCCGCGACAGCCGACGCGGCGGTCACGCCAGGAGTGGTGTTCCGGCGCTTCGAGCCGGTGCCGCCGCCTGACATCACGTACGCCGCCCCGGCACCCGCCCCCGACGACGGCATCGACCGCAACGGCGAGACGGAGCGGCGGCTCGTCGTACGCACTGGTCTCGCTGCCGACGAGATGGTCTTCGGGGAGGAGCCCGGGGTGACCGAACGAGTGCTGGTCCCACCCGGTTGCTCGGTCACGATGGCGGAGTGGCACGGACTCTTCGATGCAGCGATCGGTCTGAACAGCGACGCCGCGGCACGGCGTGCGTCGTACGACCTGGCCGCGACCGAGGAAGGCGTGGTGACGCCGGGCGTCACTGCGACACCGCACCTGGCCGACCCGGGGTCGAAGGGCGTCACCCTGTGGGACCTGCCCGGGATGGCGGCGGGTGAGGTCTGGGGGGCCGACTGGCCCCTCGACCCCGACGGGCATCCTCGACCGCTCGTCCTGCGTCTCGAAGGCATCGACGCCGGAGCCATCCGAATGCCCGAGGCTGACGCCGAGGGACGGGTCCTCACCGTGTTCCTGCCAGCTGGTGAGAGAGCTGCGATCAAGGTCGCCAGCCGGGTGCAGGACCTCGACCTGATGGCCCTCCCGCACATCTGGAACGAACGGCTCGACGCGGACGCGGGCGCCACGGCGGTTGCCAAGCTTGCCCAGGGCACCCACCCGCAGGTCACCCCGGCAACGATTCTCGAGCTGGTGCACGCAGTCCCGAGGCCATTGGTCGAGCCGGTCCCGGCGGACGGGGAGGACATCGAAGCGCGGTCTCGGGGGTCCACCTCGGTACGCATCACCCGACGGTGGCAGGTGGACTCCCTGAGCACGGGCTCGCTGGGCCTCACCGCCCGCTGGACGAGGCCGCGGGACGATCTGTTTGCGCCGACGCTCGCGCAGGCCGGTGATCCCGACGCACCGCTCTTCTATGTGCCCTACACCGAGGTGTTCACGGCGACGGTCGGGCGGCACACGCCAGTCCCGCTTCCGGCTTCGGCGGCAGCCTCCAGCCGGGCGGTGCTGGTCGAGGAGGCGGGCGTCGGACATGCTGCGGCGGCGATCGAGCTCGGGCACACCGCGCACGTGCGCATCTCGGTGAGGGCGGAGGCGACCTCCCGGTTCACCGACTTCTTCCCGCCGCTCTTCCGGGAACCCGTCGGCGACCTTCCCGACCACTTCACGACCGTGTCGCAGTGGCGCGAGATCGACGTGCCCGCCACGGAGAAGCCTCCCGAGCCGGTGATCACCGACGTACTGCCTCTGATCGTGCGGCACCGCGACGGTGACGTGGTCACGCGCGAGGGTGGCTGGCTGCGCGTGTGGCTCGCGCGGCCGTGGTTCGTGACCGGTGAGGAGGAGATGCCGGCAATCGTCGCGGTCGACGACACGCAGCCGAGCAATCATGCAGACCCCCGGCACGCGCTCGCGAGCCTGGTGGCGCCGGACCCGGCCCGGGGTCAGCGGATGCACGAGTTGGTGCCCTCCTCGATCTACGGCGAGGGGCCCGTCCCGCCGGTCCCTGTCAGCTGGATGAACCTGCTCAGCGTTCCACCCGAAGACGCGAACCCGTTGGTGATGTACCTCTCCGACCGGGAGGTCAGCTACGACCCCGATCGGGCGGCGTGGTTCACGGACGTACGGATCGACCTGCCCCGGCTGTACTTCCCCTTCGTCCGGCTCGCCCTCGTCCGCGACCAGCCGCACTCCATCCCGCGCGCGGAAGGCGGCTCCGAGCTGCGGTGCTCGACCGTGGTGACCCTCGATCCCATCAACGTCATTCCGGACCGGAGGCTCACGGTGACCGACACCGGTGCTGGTGTCGCGGTCAGGCTGCAGGGCCCGCGAGGGCCGTACTCCATGGGCGCGGAGGGCACTCTTGTGGAGATTGGCGTCCCACCAGTGGAAGTGAGCATGCAGCGCCGGGTCGCCGACGGCGACGAGCTGCTGTCGTGGGAGACGTTGTTCGCCCGCGAGATTGGGCTCAACGCGGACATGACGGAGGACTTCGAGGTCCTCGACGTGTCGGAGGATTTCGCCTTCGACCCGACCAACCCGGAGGGCGAGTACCGCCTGCTCGTCGTGGAGAAGGACCCAAGCGCATCGACCATGGTCGAGGGCAGGGAGGGCGAGCTCGTCTGGCGGATCACGTACGCCGAGACCGTCCCGATCGCCCGGGCCGTCGTACGCCCGTAGCTCCCTGGGGACGTCATACGAGGTGGTTGCTATTGCCACCGGGACGTATGACGCCCCGCGGGACGTCATACGAACAGGTCGCTATTGCAGCCAGACCGTATGACGTCCTGGGGTGGTCGGAACCGCTGTCATGGTTGTTGAGATCAGGCCCGGGGGACAGGGTCACGAGCGGGATCCAAGGACTGGTCGAAGTTCCGGGCAGGTCGCTCCGCGGGGTGGACCGCTACTGAAGCGACGTGGGCAGTTCCGGGGCGGCGCCCGTCGGCTGGTTGCTCAGGAGAATGCCGTCGACATCGATCCTGGATCGGCCCGACGTTCCCGCGTTCGTCAGCTTCAACGTGTGTGCACCCTTGCTCAGCGTCTTCTGCCAGACGATCACTCGATGCGTGGGAGACACGGCGTAGGTGTCGACTGCGCTGGCTGTGCCTCCGTCGACGCTGACCTTGACGACGCCACGGTTGGAGTTCTTCTCCATGACGATCGCGATGGTCTGGCCCGGGGTCGTGGTCGTGAGCTGGTAGGTCAGCGAGGCCCCCGCCGCGGTTGCTGCCAGGGTGCGGCCGTTGTTGAAGCAGGTGCAGTTCGCTGCTGTCCAGGTGCCGGTCCGGGTCAGGCTCAGGGGGGAGTGGTCGCCCGTGGTCGCGCCGGTCTCCTGCCACACGTTGACCTTGTCGGCGGCGGAGAGAGCCGAGGACGCGGTGTTGCCGCGATTGTCCTTCGCGGTCACCCAGTGCGCGTAGCCGAACAGTCCGCCCTCCCCACAGTCGCCGGGGTAGTTGTTGCCGATGTAGGCGAACGACGTGCTGGTGCTGTCTGCGACGAGCTTGCTCCAGCCGTCAAAGCGCTGACCGAATCCCCAGACGTCGTACGCGCGCAGGCCGCTGGTGCCGTCACTTCCCGTCCAGCGCAGGCGCATGGGGATGCCGAAGTTCCATGGCCAGGGGTCCTCACAGTAGTTGTCGTGTGGAGCCGCGGCCGCGTCGAGGCTTGCGCCGATGACGAACTCTGCCGGGCCCATGGTCAGTGCGGGGGCGGTCCCGTCGTACGTCGACGGGTTGGGGTCAGCCGCCGAGGTCACCAGGGCAGCGGCGGGAACGCCGATGATCAAGGTGGCTGCACACACACCGGCTACGAAGGAGGTAAGGGGAGAGCGCAGGCGCATGGGGATCCTTGCCGTTGGGTTCACCGAGATCGACGGGTCGCAAGTGTCGCGCTCTTCGTGGTTCCGCGCGTTGTGTGGACTAGATGAGCCGGCACGAGCGGCAACCCCCGGCACCGCCACCGCCGGGAGGCGCGACGAGTTCCTCGGCCCGGCGTACGCTCGAAGGTGGGGTTCTCCTCACTGCCGGAGGTCATCATGGATGTGGTGCTCATCTCTCTCGGGTCGCTGGCCGTGGTGTTCGGCGCCGGCTGGGCGACCAGCGTGCGCGTCGTCCAGCAGATCGAGCGTGGTGTCGTGTTCCGGCTCGGCCGCGCCCAGCAGGACCTGAGGCGGCCAGGGCTCACCGTGCTCATCCCCGTCGTGGACCGGATGACGCGGGTGAACATGCAGGTGGTGACCATGCCGGTCCCCGCGCAGGACGGCATCACCCGCGACAACGTGACGGTCCGGGTCGACGCCGTCGTGTACTTCAAGGTGATCGACCCGATCCGGGCCGTCGTACAGGTGCAGGACTACGGGTTCGCGATCTCCCAGGTGGCGCAGACCTCGCTGCGCTCGATCATCGGCAAGAGCGAGCTCGACGACCTGCTGTCCAACCGCGAGCAGCTCAACCAGGGCCTCGAGGTCATGCTCGACAGCCCGGCCGCGTCCTGGGGCGTGGAGATAGACCGCGTGGAGATCAAGGACGTCGCGCTGCCCGAGTCGATGAAGCGGTCGATGTCGCGGCAGGCGGAGGCCGAGCGCGAGCGGCGATCCAGGATCATCACCGCCGACGGCGAGTTCCAGGCCTCCAAGAAGCTCTCCGAGGCGGCATCAGCGATGGCCGCGACGCCGGCCGCACTGCAGCTGCGGCTGCTCCAGACGATGGTGGAGGTGGCGGCCGAGAAGAACTCGACGCTCGTGCTGCCGTTCCCGGTCGAGATGCTGCGCTACTTCGAGGCGGTGGCGACGGGTACGCCGGCCGCCCCCCGGAGCGCCGTACCTCCCCAACGAGAGAATGCCCAGCGAGAGAACGCCGAGAACGCCGCGCTGGAGGAGCACCAGACACCCTGACGGCCCCGGCGACGAACGGTCCCCGCGCGCAAGCACTGCGGGGCGGCTGTACCCGGCGCCGTAGCACGGTCGCCAGTGGGTGGACTAGTCCAGATTTTGAGCGGGAAATCGACCTTCTGGGCACTTTTAGGACTGAATGTCCGTATTGCGGGTAGATTCTCCCTTGCAGGTTCGTTGAAACCGTCACGACCGCCCCATGGGGCGGCGGGGACACTCATTTTCGGGGAGCGAGCTCCCCTCCAACGTAAGGATGGCCATGGCCAAGTTCACCAAGAAGAAGAAGATCGTCATCATCGCCGCTGCGCTGACTCTGTCCGGCACGGCAGCCTTCGCCTACTGGACCTCCTCAGGTACCGGTACCGGCACCGCCGCCACTGGCACCAGCGCCGCAGTCAACGCGGTGCAGACCAGCGTGGTCACGGACATGGGTCCCGGCACCGCTGCGCAGACCCTCAGCGGCACGTTCACCAACACCGACACCCAGCCGCTGTACGTCACCTCGCTCGCGGTGAGCATCGCGTCCGTCGAGTCCGCCCCGGGCGTGCCGGCCGTCGGTTGCGAGGCCGACGACTACGTCATCACCGGCAGCCCTCTGTCAATCGGGTACCAGGCCCTGGTCAATGACACCACCACCTGGGGAACTGGCAACGAAGTCCAGATCGCGTTCGTCAACGAAGCCGCCGAGAACCAGGACGGCTGCAAGAACGCCACGGTCAACCTGGCCTACGTCGTCTCCTAACCCTGACGCACGGTCCGTTGAGGGCGGATGGGGGCAAGCAGCTGCTTGTCCCCATCCGCCTCTCGAACGTCTTGGAGGGACGCGATGAGGAAGCTGGGGGCACGAGACGCGGCCTTCGTGGCCGCTCTCGCGATCGTCCTGGTCATGCTTGTTCTCTGGTTTCTGGGTTGGCCCCGTGAGGCTGGTTCCATCGGCGAGGGGTCGCAGGACAAGGACCGAGCGGTGCTGGGAACCACGCCGTCGTTCACGATCAGCGGCGACATCACGGGCAAGATCAGGCCCGGCGTGATGGTGCCCCTGGACCTGTCCCTGAACAACCCCAACGACGTGGCCCTCTCCGTCGACAAGATCACCGTGAGCGTGAAGGCCATCGACGCTCCGCGAGCCACAGCCGATCTTCCCTGCACTGCCGCCGACTTCGAGGTGCGCCAGATCGGGGCAGGCGTCGCGGCCTTCCGGCTCGAGGCCAATGACGCGAAGAAGCTGAGCCAGCTCGACGTGGTGCTTCGGCAGCGGCCGGCGCTCGGCATGCTCAACCGCCCGGTCAACCAGGACGGGTGCCAGGGAGCAACCCTGACGCTCGACTACAAGGCACACGGAGTGGAGGTGAACACAGGGTGACCCCGGCAATGAGGCTGACCCGCCGCAGAGGAATCCGCGTGGCCGCCCTCCTGACCCTGATCGTGTTCGCCACGATCGGGGCCGCTTCTGCGTTCTGGACCTCCGGCGGCAGCGGGAGCGGGTCGGGCAGCACCGGCACCGCCGCAGACCTCACCTTGACTCCTGGCACAGCTTCCGCGCAGCTCTACCCCGGCGGCTCGGCGGGCGTGACCCTGAGCGTGGCCAACCCCAACCCGGGTCCGGTGCACGTCGGGTCTCTCGCGCTCGACACCAGCCAGGGCACCGGCGGGTACGCCGTCGACGGGGGGCACTCGGGGTGCAGCGTGGCCACACTGTCCTTCACGACCCAGACCAACGGCGGTTCCGGCTGGGACTTCGCCGCGGGCCCGACCCCACTGACGCTGGCCAACTCCGTGTCGATGAGCGTCGGTGCGGACAACGCATGCCAGGGCGCAACCTTCACCGTCTACCTGGACGCAGCGCCATGATGAAGCGAGTTGTGGCGTGCGCCCTGGCGGTCACCATGATCATCGTGGCGGCGACTGCCTGGGCATACTGGAGCGCCGACTCGGTGGCGGGTGGCAACGCTGCTGCTGGAGCAACGACTGTCAACCAGGGCGCAACCCCCACCGGGAACGCGGTGGGGACCACCGTCACGGTCTCTTGGACCGCTACCACCCTCGCCAACGGGCAGGCGGTCGGCGGTTACCTCGTGAAGCGGTACGACGCCGGAACCAATGCCCTCCAGACGATCCTTTCCGCGTGCACAGGAACAATCACCGCCTTGTCCTGCGTCGAGAGCAGCGTGCCGGTGGGGTCGTGGAAGTACGCCGTCACCCCGGTCATCGGGACCAACTGGGTCGGCGCCGAAAGTGCCAAGAGCACCACGGTCGTGGTCGAAACGACCGCGCCGGCAAACGCCATCACGTTGTCCGGCATCACCGGCGGCGCCTTCAAGTCCGCCAACACGATCTACTACCGCGGCGTGGCTTCGGGTTCGTTCGCCCTGACAAACGCGGTGACCGACGCCGGTTCGGGGCCTGCGTCGAGCCAGACCGCTGCCCTGGGCGGAACGACGACCGGCTGGACCCACACTCCATCGACAGTCACGACCCCCGCGGGTGGGCCGTACGTCTCCAACTCGTTCAGCTGGACACCCGGAACCACCAGCGGACCCACCGAGCTCGTGACCGGGCGGGACGTGGCCGGCAACAGCGTTGGCACCACGTTGACGTTCGCCGACGACTCCACTGCCCCAAGTGCGGGCACCGTCTCGTACCCCTCTGGAGTCCAGTCCGGTCGGTCAGTGCCCGTCACCTTCACCACTGGCACCGACGGCGGTTCGGGCATCGCTACGCGCCAGCTCCAGCGCCAGTCCGCAACCCTCACCGGCGGCGTCTGCGGGTCCTACAGCGGCTTCGCCAACATCGGGCCGGACACCCCCACATCCGTCTACACCGACGCCGCGGTCACCAACGGCACCTGCTACAAGTACCAGTACGTCGTGACCGACGCAGTGGGCAACCAGCACATCGCGACCAGCGCCACCGTGGCGATGATCGACTACGCCGGCGCTGTGAACGCAACGACCGGTCTGCTCAGCCACTGGCGCCTCGGGGAAGGCTCGGCGACCCTCACCGCGTCCGACTCATTCAACAGGACCGCAGCCAGCAGCCTGACAGGCAGCACGGCTGAGATCGGGGGCACCTGGGCCTTCCAGGTCGGCTCGGCCGACACGGAGCGGATCAGTTCGGAGTTCCGAGCGAGGCGCAACGGGACCGGCTACGCGGTCAACTACTCGAACGCGACCCCTGCCTCCGCGGACTACTCGGTCGAGGCCGACCTGTACGTGAAGAGCTTCAACACCGATGACGTCGCTGGCGTCATCGGACGTCTGAACACGGGCACCGGGGCGTTCTACATGGCTCGCTGGGAGACCGACAACACCTGGAACATCGTTCAGTGGTCGGGCGGAACGCCGACCTGGATCGATACCAGCGCGGTTCAGGCGAACCTCACGGCGGGGCAGACCTACCGTGTCCGGCTAGAGCTGTCCGGTGCCGCCACCACCACGCTCAGCCTGTACGTCAACGGAGTCCTGCTGGCCACCGGCACCGACACGACTGCGCCGTTCACGGCCGCAGGCAAGGCCGGGATCATGGATGGCGAGCCATCTGGGACCTTCAGCAAGTCCGACGCCGCAGGCATCCACTTCGAGAACTTCCAGGTCACCCCTTCGACGTACCCTCGTGCCGCTGACAGCAAGGGCAGCAACACCGGTGACTACAAGAACGGGCCCACCTTGGGTGCCACCGGAGCACTGGTGGGAGACGCGAACACCGCCGCTGGGTTCGACGGGGTCAACGACCACGTCCAGGTCACCAACAGCACCGGCATCCCGGTCGGGGCGTCCACACGATCTGTGGAGGCGTGGTTCAAGACGTCCAGCGCCGCAAGGCAAGTGCTCTTCCACTACGGATCACGAGTGGACACACAGGAGTTCGGTCTCTGGCTGGATGCCGGCGGCACCACCATGACCGCCTGGGGATTCGGCGGAGCCCACGACAAGGTCTTCACGTTGCCCGCGGCGGTCAACGACGGCAACTGGCACCAGGTGGTCCAGACGTACAGCGGCACCGTGCTGGTGCTCTACATCGACGGCGTTGCCCTTGCCTCGCAGACAGCGACCCGTGCGACCGTCATGAACATGTACGGCTTTGGCATCGGCGCGGTGATCGACCCATCCGACACGAACTCGGGCGGATTCTTCACTGGTTCCCTCGACGAGGTCTCGTTCTACACAACGGTCCTGAGCCAGACGACAGTCACCGACCACTACCTGCTGGGGACGGCGACGGTACCGGAGCCGGTGGTCCACACCACCGTGGCCGACCTCGCCTACCTCGAGAACGGCACGACTGCCGTCGACGACCTGCTGACCGTCGGCGACGGCGACAGCGCCAACCTCACCTCAGCCACCGTCGACATGACGACCAACTACGTCAACGGCGAGGACACGCTCGCCTTCACCAACCAGAACGGGATCACCGGCACCTGGACCGCGAGCACCGGCATCATGGCCCTCTCCGGGTCTGCGACGGTCGCGCAGTACCAGGCTGCGCTGCGTTCCATCACCTACAACAACAACAGCGACTACCCGAACACGTCGACCCGGACGGTCACCTTCGCGGTGAGCGACGGCACCAACAACAGCAACACCGCCAGCCGGAACGTCACCGTGACGGCCGTCAACGACGCGCCCTCCGGAACCAGCGGGACGTTGACCTTCAACGAAGACGCGACGTACACCTTCGCGACCGCGGACTTCGGCATGTCCGACCCGGTCGACAACGGTGCGCACAGCCTGCTCGCGGTGAAGATGACGACCCTCCCGGCCGCCGGGTTGCTGAAGCTGAGCGGCACCAACGTCACGCTCGGCCAGTTCGTCACCGCGGCAAACATCACCTCCGGGCTGCTCACCTACGTCCCGGCGGCCGAGGCCAACGGAACCGGCTACTCCTCGTTCACGTTCCAGGTCCAGGACAACGGCGGGACCGCCAACAGCGGAGTCGACCTCGACGCGTCGGCCAACACGATCACCTTCAACGTCACGGCGCTCAACGACGCCCCGGTCAACACGATTCCTGGCACTCAGGCCACCGACATCAACACGCCAAAGGTGTTCTCGTCCGGAAACGGCAACCTGATCTCGGTCGCCGATGTGGACGCTGCGACGGTCCAGGTCCAGCTGGTCAGCACCAACGGCGCGACCACGCTGTTCGGCACCATGCCCGGCTCGTTGACCTTCACCGTGGGCGACGGCACCGCGGACGCCACGATGACCTTCAGCGGGACCAAGGCCGCGGTCAACACCGCGCTGGACGGTTTGAGCTTCAACCCGACGACCAGCTTTACCGGTACGGCCAGCCTCCAGATCGTCACGAGCGACCTCGGCGCCACCGGCACCGGCGGCACCCTGACCGACGACGACACGGTCAACATCACGGTCACCGCATCCGCACGACCGGTCGTCACCGCGACGGTCGCCAACCTGAACTACAACGAGGACACCGCGGTCGTGCTGGACTCCGGGATCACAGTCACGGACGCCGACAGCAACATCACCGGCGCGACCATCTCGATGACCACGAACTACGTCAACGGCGAGGACACCCTGAACTTCAACACGCAAAACGGCATCACCGGCAACTGGGTCGCCGGCACCGGGGTGCTCACGTTGTCTGGCTCGGCCACCCCGGCCAACTACCAGACCGCGCTGCGCTCGATCGGCTACACCAACTCCTCCCAGAACCCGACTGCCAACAACCGCAACGTGAACTTCGTGGTCAGCGACGCCATCGGAGCGAGCAACACCTCGAGCCGGCAGGTCGCGGTCACCGCCGTCAACGACGCCCCGGTCAACACGATGCCTGGCACTCAGGCGACGAACATGAACACGGCCAAGGTGTTCTCCTCCGGCAACAGCAACGTGATCTCGGTCGCCGATGTCGACGCCGCGACGGTCCAGGTCCAGCTGGTCAGCACCAACGGCGCGACCACGTTGTTCGGAACGATGCCCGGTTCGTTGACCTTCACTGTCGGCGACGGCACGGCAGACGCCACGATGACCTTCAGCGGGACCAAGGCCGCGGTCAACACCGCGCTGGACGGGCTGAGCTTCAACCCGACCACCTCCTTCACCGGTACGGCGAGCCTGCAGGTCGTCACCAGCGACCTCGGTGCCACCGGCACTGGCGGCACCCTGACCGACAACGACACGGTCAACATCACGGTCAGCTCCGCTGCCGCCTACTTCGACGCCGTCTGGGCCCAGGCGACCCTGATCAGCTACTTCCGGTTGGCCGAGACTTCGGGCACCGCCGCCGACGACCTCAAGTCTGCGACGAACGGCACCTACACCAATACGCCGACGTTGAACCAGGGTTCGGCGACAAATGAAACCGCCGACAGGTCGGTCACATTCAACGGCACCAACGAATACATGAGCTTCACCAAGCCGGCGACGATGGGCGCCAACTGGACGGTCCAGTTCTGGTTCAAGTCGACCCAGGGCACCACCAACATCGACGAGAACCAGGAGTGGACCAACTACGCAGGCATGGTCGACGGGAACATCTCGGGCACCAACACCGACTTCGGGATCACCCTGAGCGCAGGCGGAGTCATCCATGCCGGCGTCGGCGGTAGCCCAGGTGACGTCACGATCAAGACGGCAGCCGGTGGGTACAACGACGGCAACTGGCACTACGTCGTCTTCACCCGCGCCGGTACCGCCATGACGCTCTACGTCGACAACGCCACCGCCGTGACCGGAACCGGCCCCAACGCGACCGCCACTTCAACGCCGACCATCTTCCTCGGTCGGAGTGCTGCCGGCGGAACGATCAGGTATTACGCCGGCAGCATCGACGAGGTCGCGATCTACAGCACGGCGATCTCTGGGGCCACCGTGGCCGCTCACTACGCCGCTCGCTGACCGCCCGTAGGTGGTGTCGACCACCCAGGCTCGTCGGGCCACTGTGCCCCGCACCGAAGCCCCGCCGGAATGCTCGCGCGGCGTAGTCTAAGGTTAGCCAACCCTAACCGGAGGACCTCTGGATGCGCGCGTCTCGACGCTGGGCTGCCGCAGCGGCGGCAGTCGCCCTGACCCTGCCCCTGCTGACCGCCTGTGGCGGTGAGGACGAGCGGTCGATCGTCGTCTACAACGCCCAGCACGAAGAGCTCATCGACGCCGTCGCAAAGGCGTTCACCAAGAGCACCAACATCAACGTCGAGCTGCGCAACGGGTCCGACCTCGAGCTCGCCAACCAGCTCGCCACCGAGGGCAAGGCGTCCCCTGCTGACGTCTTCCTCACCGAGAACTCCCCGGCGATGACGCTCGTCGACGGCAAGGGGCTGTTCGCGAAGCTCGACCAGAGCACGCTCGACCAGATCCCCGAGCAGTACCGCCCTGACGACGGGGAGTGGACCGGCTTCGCCGGCCGCTCCACGGTTCTGGTCTACAACAAGGCGATGATCGCTCCCGGCCAGCTGCCGGCTTCGATCCTCGATCTCGCCAAGCCCGAGTGGAAGGGCAAGGTCTCCTTCTCGCCGACCGGTGCGGACTTCCAGGCGATCGTGAGCGCCGTACTTGCGACCAAGGGCGAGCAGGCAGCCAAGGACTGGCTCGCCGGGCTCAAGGCCAACGGCACGGTGTACGACGGCAACAACGTCGTGCTCGAGTCGGTGAACTCCGGCCAGAAGGCGACCGGGGTGATCTACCACTACTACTGGTACCGCGACCAGGAGGAGTCCGGCGAGAACAGCGACGACTCCACCCTGCACTTCTTCGGCAACCAGGACCCCGGCGCCTTCATCAGCGTCTCCGGAGCGGGCGTGCTGAAGTCCAGCGACGAGGCCAAGGACGCAAGGCGGTTCGTCGACTACCTGGTCAGCAAGGAGGGCCAGGAGGTCATCGCCGACAGCTACGCCCTCGAGTACACCCTGAACCCGGAGTACGACCTCGGCCGTGACGTCAAGCCGCTCGCCGAGCTCGAACCACCCGACGTCGACGTCTCCGAGCTCAACGGTCCCAAGGTCGTGGAGATGATGCAGGAGGCTGGGTTCCTCTGAGCACCAGTGTGCGTCCAGCCGCACGGCTTACCCGGAACCGTCGGGGCGCACCCGCCCTGCTGGTGGTGGCAGCCGGACTGGTGGCTGCACTCGCACTGCTTCCGCTCGCGTACGTCGCCTGGTACACGTGGGCGCTCGGACCTGCCGACACCTGGGAGCTGCTCGCGCGTCCTCGTGTTGGTGAGCTGCTGCGCAACACGCTCGCGCTGCTCGTCGGGGCGGTGGCGCTCAGCACGCTTCTCGGAGTCACTTGCGCGTGGCTGGTGGAGCGCTCGGACCTGCCTCTGCGACGCGTCTGGCACGTGCTGTTCGTCGCACCCCTGGCGATCCCGGCCTTCGTGAACAGCTACGGCTGGGTGTCGCTGACCCACTCGGTCCAGGGGTACGCCGGCGCAGTCCTGATCGTGTCCCTCTCCTACAGCCCGCTCGTCTACCTCCCGACTGTCGCCGCCATGCGCACCCTGGACCCCGTGCTCGAGGAGGTGTCCCACTCGCTCGGCGACAACCGCTGGATCACCTTCCGCCGCGTCGTTCTCCGTGGGGTACGGCCCGGCGTGGTCGGTGGGGCATTGCTGGTGGGCCTGCACGTGCTGGCGGAGTTCGGTGCCCTGCAGATGCTGCGGTTCCCGACCTTCACGACCGCGATCTTCGACAACTACCGCTCGGCGTACAACAGCGCGCCGGCCAATGTGCTGGCGAGCGTGCTGGTGCTCTGTTGCCTCGTGCTGCTGCTCGCCGAGCTGCGGGTTCGTGGGGACGCCGCCCTGTGGCGGGTCGGCCCGGGGAGTGCGCGCGACGTCGTCCGGGTGCGGTTGGGCCGCTGGCGTCCGGCGGCCCTGGCCGCTGTGGGCGGGCTCGTGCTGCTCTCGCTGGGGGTGCCGGTCGGCAGCCTGGTGCACTGGCTGCTCGTGGGGTCATCGACGGCGTTCCCGGCCGGCGAGCTGGTCTCCGCCACCGTGACCACCGCCGGGCTCGGGATGGGTGCCGCGGCCGTCACGACTGCCCTGGCACTGCCCGTGGTGTGGCTCGCCGTACGGCATCGCGGGACGGTCGGGAACCTGATCGAGCGTGCCGCGTTCACCGCCCATGCCCTGCCAGGGATCGTCGTCGCCCTGGCCCTGGTGGCGGTGTCGATCCGCTCCGTGCGGCCGCTCTACCAGACGCTGCCGCTCCTGGTGGTCGGCTACGCCATCTTGTTCCTGCCGCGTGCGATCGTCAGCATCCGCAGCAGCCTCGAGCACGCCGAGCCGGTCCTCGACGACGTAGCCCAGAGCCTCGGCCAGCGACCGGCCGCCGTACTCGCCCGGGTCACGCTGCCGCTCATCCGCAACGGCCTCGGCGCCGGTGCGGCCCTCGTCTTCCTCGCTGTGTCGACCGAGCTGACCGCGACGCTGCTGATGGCGCCCATCGGCACCGCAACGCTCGCGACCCAGTTCTGGAGCAACAGCTCGTCCCTGGCGTACGGCGCCGCCGCGCCGTACGCGCTGCTCCTGGTCCTGGTCTCGCTGCCCGCCACGTGGCTGCTCAGCTCGCAGACGCATCGAAGGCCTGTCTCATGAGCCGCGTCAGCATGAAGGGGATCGAGAAGGCCTTCGGAAGTCGTCCTGTGCTCAAGGGCATCGACCTCGACATCGCCGACGGCGAGATCATGGCCGTCCTCGGATCCTCCGGATGCGGCAAGACGACCTTGCTGCGCATCGTCGCGGGCTTCCTCGACCCCGACGATGGCGTGGTGTCGTTCGACGGTGCGAGCGTCGCGGAGCGCAACGGGTCGGTTCCTGCGTGGCAACGCAGGATCGGCTATGTGCCCCAGGAGGGCGCACTCTTCCCGCACCTCGACGTGAGCGGCAACGTGCTGTTCGGCCTGCCCCGGCGCGAGCGAACCCCCGCGCGGCTTGCCGAGATGCTCGACCTGGCCGAGCTCGCGAGTGACGTCGCGAGTGCCTATCCACGCGAGCTCTCCGGAGGCCAGCAGCAGCGCGTCGCCCTTGCTCGCGCACTGGCACCGCGGCCCCGCGTCGTACTCCTGGACGAGCCGTTCTCCTCTCTGGACGCGGGCCTTCGGCTCAGCGCCGGCCGGGAGGTGATCCGGGTGCTACGCAACGCCGGGTCGACCGCGCTGATGGTCACCCACGACCAGGGCGAGGCCCTCTCGCTGGCGGACCGGGTTGCGGTGATGGAAGAGGGCCGCATCAGCCAGGTCGACCGTCCGACCGAGCTGTACGGCGCGCCGGTGAACGTGCGGGTCGGCAGCTTCGTGGGCGACGCGAACCTGCTGCCCGGCCAGCTGCATCGCGACGGGGCGAGCTGTGCCCTCGGCATCTTGAGCCTCCGGTTCCAGCCCCCGGCGCAGGTTGGTACGTCGGTGACCCTGCTGGTGCGTCCGGAGCAGCTCCACCTGTTGCCCGACGTGCTGGGCCAGGCATCGGCGCGCGTGGACGAGGTCACCTTCTACGGTCCGCATGCGACGGTCCGCCTCTCCCTGGCCGACGGCACCCCACTGGTCGCGAGGGTCGGCACCGACAATGTGCCCCAGCCCGGAGCGAACGTCCGGGTCGAGGTCGTCGGGCCTGCGGGGGTCTACACGTGACCACGCTGCGCATCACCAGGTCAGCGGACCCGGTTGGGAGGCCAGCCAGAAGCCAGGTTGGCAGTCCACTCGGTGCAATCGAACGGTTCGGGAACGCGCCCGCGCTCATCGCCGGCGACACCGTGTTGAGCTACGCCGACCTCTCCGGGCGCGTGCGTGAGCGCGTCGCCGCACTCGGGGGCGTACGACGGCTGGTGCTGCTCGAGTGCCGCAACGACATCGAGACGGTGGTCACCTACCTCGCCGCGCTTGAGGGGCGACACCCGGTGCTGCTGGCAGGACCGGACTGCCTTCGCGACGACCTCGTCGCCACCTACCGTCCCGGCGTCGTGGCACGCGGTCCCTTGCTCGAGGTCCATCCCGACAACACCCACGAGCTGCACGCCGACCTGGCCGTGCTCCTGAGCACCTCGGGCTCGACAGGATCGCCGAAGCTCGTCCGGCTCTCGCCTGAGAACCTGCGGAGCAACGCGCGGAGCATCGCGACGTACCTCGCGCTGACCCCGGATGACCGTGCTGCCACGTCCCTCCCGATGCACTACTGCTACGGCCTCTCCGTCGTGAACAGCCACCTGCTTGTCGGTGCCAGCCTGCTGCTGACCGACGCATCCGTCGTCGACGAACGATTCTGGGACGACTTCACGATGGCCCGGGCCACGTCCTTCGCCGGGGTCCCGCACACCTTCGACCTGCTCGACTCCACCGGCTTCGCCGAGCGCGAGCTGCCGACCCTGCGCATCGTGACCCAGGCAGGTGGCCGGCTCGATCCCGAGACCGTGCGCCGCTATGCCCTGCTCGGTCGCCAGCACGGGTTCGATCTCTTCGTGATGTACGGCGCGACCGAAGCCACCGCTCGGATGGCCTACCTGCCCCCGCACCTCGCCTGCTACCGGCCCGGCACGATCGGCGTCCCGGTCCCGGGTGGCACCTTCCGCATCGACGGCGGTGAGGTGGGAGAGCTCGTCTACACCGGCGACAACGTGATGCTCGGCTACGCGCACGGACCCGCCGACCTGGCGCTGGGCCGCTCGGTCCACGAGCTGCGCACGGGGGACCTGGCTCGCCAGCACGAGGACGGGTTGTTCGAGCTGGTCGGTCGGGCCAGCCGCATCGCGAAGCTCTTCGGCGTACGCATCGACCTCGACCGGGTCGAGGAGCTGGCCGGCTCAGCCGGGGCCGCGTCCCGCGCGGTGGAGTACGACGGACGCCTGCACCTCTTCGTCACCCGGCACCGCGACGTCGCGAAGGTGCGCGCCCTCGGCCAGCGCTTCGGCCTGCCCGCCCACGCGGTCGAGGTCGAGGTGCTGCACGAACTGCCGGTCACGCCAAGCGGGAAGCCCGACCATGGGGCCCTGGTCCGGCAGGCCGAAGCAGCGTCGCGCAACCGGCAGGCACAACCGAACGGCCCGGTGACGGCTGGACGCATCCGCGATCTGTACGCCCAGCTGCTCGGCCGCCACGACGCCACCGAGGACGACAGCTTCGTCAGCCTCCGCGGCGACTCTCTCTCCTACGTCGAGGCGTCGGTCAGGCTGGGGAGACTGCTCTCGACACTTCCGAACGACTGGGCGCAGCTGTCCGCCCGTGAGCTCGCAGCGAAGGCCCGGGCGCCCGAACACGCACCCAGACTGACTGCGGCGGTCGAGACCTCGGTGGTGCTGCGTGCGGTCGCGATCGTGCTGATCGTGGCGTCCCATGCCAACGTCCTCACTGTCATGGGCGGCGCCCACGTCCTGCTCGCCGTCGTCGGCTTCAACCTGGCCCGTCTCCAGCTGACCCGATCGTCACGGCACGAGCGCCGACGCAGTCTGTTCCGCGCCGCACGCAACGTCGCCCTTCCGTCGGCGTTGTGGATCGGTGGCGTCACCCTCCTGACCGGGATGTACGACACCTCAACGGCACTGATGCTCAACAACCTGCTGGGTTCGGACACCTGGGACGTGCGCTGGCAGTTCTGGTTCCTCGAAGCCGCAGTGTGGGCGCTGGTCGGCGTCGGTGTCGTGCTCCCGCTCGCGACGGTGGACCGACTCGAACGGGCATTTCCATTCGGGTTCGCGGCCGGGGTGTTCGCCGTCGCGCTCGCGGTCCGCTACGTGATAGCGCCGGGGGAGGCCGGGCCGACCGAGCGATACGCCCTTCCGGTGGTGCTGTGGTGCGTCGCCCTCGGCTGGATGGCCGCCCGTGCCCGCACTCGACGAGAGTGCGTGATCACGTCAGCGTCCGCGGTGCTCGCCTGTTGGGGCTTCTTCGGCGACCCGGTCCGCGAGGCCCTCGTGGCCGGCGGAGTGTGCCTGCTCGTGCTCGCACCCCGGATGCGGGTTCCCACGGTGGCGCTGCCTCTACTGAGCACGCTGGCGGCATCCTCGCTGTTCGTCTACCTCACTCACTGGCAGGTCTACCCGCACCTCGAGACGGACCACCCGATGCTGGCGACGATAGCGTCGTTCGTCGTCGGTGTCGTCGTGTGGCGCGTGTACGGCGAGGTCACCGCACGGGTTGCCCGAGCCTGGCGCTCTCACCGGGAGCCAGCCGCGCAGTCCTGAGCCCTTCCCGGACCACAGGGCCCGTTCTTGGCACACCAGGGCTGTGCCTCGCGAGGAGTCACAGCCCTCATGTGACACCGAGCAGGAGTCCCGGTCGCCGGGAAAACATGCAGCCTCGGGTCGACCAATAGCCGCAGCCCCGGTCGCCCGAGCCTGGCGCTCTGACTACTACCCTGCCGCGCTCTCACGTGACTTCCTCGGGCGACGCTCGTTAAATCGGCCAAGACGCACCTGGGAGGGCAGCCGATGACGCAGATCGAGTCACCACCCGTCGTACCTCTGACCGGCGCCGATCCGATCCGCGTGGCGCTGGTCGATGACACCCCCGACATCCGTGATCTGCTCCGCCTCGCCTTCGAACGGACCAAGCGATTCGAAGTGGTGGCCGAGGCAGCCGACGGCCGTGAGGGCGTCGAGGCCGTTCGTGCCCACTGCCCGGACGTCGTGATCCTCGACATCTCGATGCCGGTGATGGACGGGCTCGAGGCATTGCCGCTCATCCGCGACCTCTGTCCCCGAGCGGCGGTGGTGATCCTGTCCGCATTCGGCTCACCCGACGTCAGGCAGAAGGCCATGACCCTGGGCGCGCACGCATTCATCCTGAAGGGCTCAGGGATCAGGGCGCTGGTCGCCGACGTCGAGGCTCTGGCCGATCGTGCAAGGAGCCGCACGCCCTAGAGCGCGTACGGCCGAGCGGCGCCTGCGTCAGCGCTCGTGGGCCCCGTGGTCGCCATGGCCCCCATGGTCGCCGTGCTCGTGATCCCCGGCTCCGGTGTGACAGTGCTCGCCGTCGCCCCCGGCCTTGATCGAAGGTGGCACGTCGATGGACGGGTTCTGGTCGAAGAACCCGTACGGCTTGAGCCAGAACGCGATCGTGTCCGCTGGCATGATCGGCCAGTCCTCGATCCGGGTGATGTGATGGATCCCGAAGACGTACCAGAGGACGACGTCGGTGTTCTCCAGCGGCTCGTCGTCCGCGATCCAGCGGGTGATGCCGTCGTCGCGTTCCGACTGCGTCGGGTACGCACCGCAGGGCCAGCGCTCGTCGTCGTGGTTCCGCGTCACCCAGACCGTGTGGCCCATGACCGGTGCCCGGAGGTACTGCGGTGCGTCCGGGTCCATCATCACCGGGATCGAGGCGGACGGGACCAGCTTGTACGACGGGTTCGTCCCGACCGAGTTGGTGTTGTTCGGGTTGACCACCTTCCACGACCTCTGCGTGGCCCAGTTGAAGTCCCGGGCCGACTCAGCCTCTGAGCGGACCGGAGTGGCCTCGGTGACGACGGCCAGCCCGTAGGGGTTGTCCCCGGACACCGGCAACGCCTTCGAGTCGACCTCCATCACGGTGTTCTGGTGACCGTCGACGTCGAGGTCGAGCCGGGCTACCAGGAAGTGCTGGTGGAACGGCGCGTAGGTGCGGTCGTCGACCACGGTGCCTGTGGCTGGCGGCGAACCGTCCTCGGCGAAGGGCGTGGTCACCATCAGGCCTGTCGCGCGCACCTCGCACTCGATGTTGCCGTCCTGGTAGAAGCGCCAGTAGATGAGGTACTCGTAGTTCGCGACCGTCGCGTGGCACGACACCACCATCCGGCGCATCCGCCGAACCTCGGCGCCCAGCTTGTTGTCGACGTGCTTCCAGAGGACTGCGTTGTCCTCCTCGTGCAGACAGATGGCGTTCTTGATCGTGTACGGCTCGCCCTTGGTGTCGTGCAGGACGGCATCGAGGTAGCGGATCTCTCCCAGACAGTCGCAGCCGAGCTCGAGCGACGTGGTCATGAACCCCAGTCCCCACTCGCCGATGTCGAAGGCCGTACGCCGGTAGTGGTCGAAGGACGCGTCGCGGTAGGGAACGATCATCTCGGTGAACGACATCCGGAAGGCGACCTCGCGCTCTGTCCCATGGTCGTCGTACGAGACCTGGTAGATGACCGGGCCCTCCCGGTAGTTGAAGCCGAGCCGCATCGTCCAGTTCTGCCACTTCAGCTCGGTGCCCTCGATCGTGAACGAGACGCCCTCGGGCTGGGTGATGTGCAGGGGCGCCAGGTCGTCACGCTGCTCGCCGGTCCACGGGCCCGGGACGTATTCCGCGTTCACATCGGGCTTGCCGTGGTCATGGTCGTTCTCGATCTCGAGGAGCTCGAGGGTGTTGACGTCGACCACCACCTTGAGCCCGGACACAGGGTGCGCATAGACGTTGCCATCAGGCGTCTCGCGGTACCAGATGTCGCACCAGCCGAGCCGGCGGTCGCGCCACTGCTCCGGCATCAGCGCCTTGCCGTAGGTCCACACCTCGATGGTCACCAGTGACATGTCGGTGATGTCCCGAGCGGCCAGCGCTGCGATGACGTCGGGGTGTGCCCGCATCGCCTTGTCGACCTCGTAGTACTCGTCCACGGTGAAGTGCGGAGTGACGCCTGGAACGTGCGTCCAGGACACCAGGTCGTCGCCGGTCAGGTCGACGACGGCCTCCCAGGTCTGGTTGTCCTCGCGGTTCCAGAGCAACCGCCTGCGCCGTACGTCCCACGGGGTCGCCCGACCGCCAGGCCTTCACGTCGGCCTTGGGCGGTTCGCGGAGCTCGATGGAGGCGAAGCGCCACGCTTCGGAGAGGGACTGCTCCCGCCGGATGACCGACACGGCCTGGCGGAACTCCGCCTCGTCGAGGGGTTCGAGCGGATGCTGCGCCATCGCCTGCTCCTGCGTCGGTGGGAACTCTGCTGCGGTACGTCGGTTCGCACTATGGCACAGAGGCGTCGGGACCGAACAGGTCTGGATCACGCGCTCATACCGGCTGTCGACGGGACCCCGAGAACGGCCTAGATTGGGGAGCCGGACGGTCGAGAGCACCCATGACGGAGGGGAACATGTCGGAGAAGAAGGTCATCCACAACATCATCAACGGGGAGGTCCAGGCTTCGTCCTCGGGCTCGCTGATGGACATCATCAACCCCTCCACGGGGGAGGTCTACGCGACTGCTCCGAACTCCGACGCGCAGGACGTCGACAAGGCCTTCCAGGCCGCCGGTAAGGCGTTCGACAAGTGGCGCTGGACGACACCGGGGGAGCGCCAGAGGGCGCTGCTGAAGCTCGCCACGCGTGATCGAGGAGAACGCCGAAGAGCTCGTCGCCGTCGAGAGCGAGAACACCGGCAAGCCGGTCTCCCTCACGATGTCGGAGGAGATCCCGCAGATGATCGAACAGATCCAGTTCTTCGCCGGCGCGGCCAGGGTGCTGGAGGGCAAGTCGTCGGGTGAGTACATGCGCGGGCACACGTCGTCCATCCGCCGCGAGCCGATCGGTCCGGTGGCACAGGTGGCGCCCTGGAACTACCCGATGATGATGTCGGTCTGGAAGTTCGCACCCGCGCTGGCAGCGGGGAACACGGTG
Source organism: uncultured Actinomycetota bacterium (assembly GCA_963742815.1). Taxonomy (GTDB): domain Bacteria; phylum Actinomycetota; class Actinomycetes; order Propionibacteriales; family Nocardioidaceae; genus Marmoricola. Next base: position 837,868 of record CAVUNJ010000011.1, on the reverse strand, counting down.
GTGCTCAAGCCGTCCGACACGACGCCGGCCTCGTCGTACTGGATGGTGGAGAAGATGCAGGACATCTTCCCCCCGGGCGTCTGCAACCTCGTCTGCGGCGACCGTGACACCGGCGCGGCTCTGACGGCTCACCCGATTCCGCAGCTCGTGTCGATCACCGGCTCGACCGGAGCAGGCATCGCCGTGGCCACCGCTGCCGCCAAGGACCTCAAGCGTGCACACCTCGAGCTCGGCGGCAAGGCGCCGGTGGTCGTCTTCAACGACGCCGACATCGAGGCGGCGATCGAGGGCATCTCGGTCGCAGGCCTGTTCAACGGCGGCCAGGACTGCACCGCCGCGACCCGGTTGATCGTGCAGGAAGGGGATCTACGACGAGTTCGTCGGAGCGCTCACCGACGCCGCGAAGGGCATCAAGACCGGCTACGACAAGGAGGACGAGGACATCCTCTACGGCCCGATCAACAACGCCAACCAGCTCGGCCACGTGTCCGGCCTCGTGGACCGGGCGCCGGACCACGCCCGGGTCACCACCGGCGGACACCGGATCGGCGAACGCGGCTACTTCTACGAGCCGACGATCGTTGCCGACCTCGAGCAGCAGGACGAGCTGATCCAGACCGAGATCTTCGGGCCGGTCCTCACCGTCCAGAAGTTCACCGACGAGGAGGAGGCGCTGAAGTTCTCCAACGACAGCGAGTACGCGCTGGCCTCATCGGTGTGGACGAAGGACATCAGCACTGCATCGCGGATGGCTGCCAGGCTCGATTTCGGCTGCGTCTGGGTCAACACGCACATCCCGCTGATCGGCGAGATGCCGCACGGCGGGTTCAAGCATTCGGGCTACGGCAAGGACCTGTCGATGTACGGTCTCGAGGACTACACCCGTATCAAGCACGTGATGATCTACCACGGCTTTCGAGGGCTGACCGGAAGGTTCACACCAGCCTCGGGCGAAGAGGGGACTGGGCATGAAGGACCATCCGCACCATCACCCGCAACACCAACCCGAGGCAGACATCGTCGGAAAGGGGCTGTCCGAGGGCGCCGTCGGCCTCTTCGGCGGCACTGTCCTGGGCATCTCGTCCGTCGCACCGGCGTACGCCCTGACCGCGACCATCGGCATTCTCGTCGCCGAGGCCGGGGCCAAGATGCCGGTGATCATCATCGCGGGCTTCCTGCCGATGTTCTTCGCCGCGTACGCCTATCGGGAGTTCAACAAGGTCGCGCCGGACTGCGGCACGTCCTTCACCTGGACGACCAAGGCATTCGGCCCGTACGTCGGCTGGCTGGGCGGCTGGGCGGCCATCCTCGCCACGGTGATCGTGCTGTCGAACCTGGCGGGCGTCGCGGTGCAGTTCTTCTACCAGTTCCTCGGGGACCTGCTGGACACGGGCTCGATCAGCGACATGTGGGAGAACCGCCTCATCAACGTCGTCACCTGCATCGTCTTCATCGCGCTCGCGACCTGGGTCGCCTACCGCGGGCATCACCACCACCGAGCGAGTCCAGATCGTGCTGGTGCTGTTCCAGCTGGTGGTGCTGGGCATGTTCGCGATCGTCGCCTTCGCCAAGGCCGGCGACGCCTCGTCCGGAATCTCCTTCGACCTCGACTGGTTCAGCCCGTCCGGGCCTGACCTTGTCTGCCTTCATTGCCGGGCTGTCCGGGTCGATCTTCGCGTTCTGGGGCTGGGACACCGCGCTCACGGTCAACGAGGAGTCCAAGGACTCCGACAAGACACCGGGCCGGGCGGCCTTGCTGTGCGTCGTGTCGATCCTGCTCACCTATCTGCTGGTGGCGGTGTCGCTCCAGATGTACGCCGGCGTAGGAACGAGCGGACTCGGACTGGGGAACGAGGACATCTCCGACAACGTCTTCGGCGCCCTCGCCCGCCCGGTGCTCGGTCAACCGCTCGACCTGGTGCTGTTCCTCGCTGTGCTGGCCTCAAGTGCAGCGAGCCTGATCACCACGTTCCTGCCGACCTCGCGCACCATGCTGGCCATGGGCACCTACCGTGCCTTCCCGCAAAAGTTCGCCAGGATCCACCCGGTACACAAGACCCCGTCGTACGCCACCGTCGCTGCCGGCGTCGGCGCAGCGGTGTTCTACTCGGTGCTGACCTTCGTCAGCGAGCGGGTCCTGACCGACACGATCTACTCGCTGGGCATCATGATCTGCTTCTACTACGGCCTGACCGCGTTCGCGTGCATCTGGTACTTCCGCAACGAGCTCTTCAGCGACCTCTCCAGCATCGTGTTCAAGCTGATCTTCCCGCTGCTGGGCGGTCTTGGCCTGACCTGGGTGTTCGTTGTGACGCTGCGCGACAGTGCCTCACCCGACTACGGGAGCGGTGCGGCGATCGGCGGAGTCGGGCTGGTGCTGATCCTCGGGCTCGGTCTGATCGTCCTCGGCATCTTGTTCATGCTGGCCCAGCGCGCCCGCGACCCGGCGTACTTCCGCGGCGAGACCCTGGTGAAGGACACCCCCGCGCTGATCGTCGAGGAGCCCTAGGTCCCGTCGTAGGTGGTCGAGCAGCGAGCGATCAGTCGAGACCACGTTCCGTAAGCCGGGGAGCAGCCGGTGTCGACGACAGGCCGATCAGCGGAGTACAGCCCGCACCTGGTGCAGGGCAGACTCCCCTGATCGCGTGACGGGTATGTGGCGGGACCTTCCTGACACCGGAGCGCTGGTCAGGTCTCGCGCCGCGGCTGTCCGGACGTCATACGAGCTGGCCGCTACTGCCACCACTGCGTATGACGTGCCGGGGGAGGTCATGCGAGGTGGTCGCCATTGGCGCCACTCCGTATGACGTCCCGGCTGCGTCCGGCGATCACCCGGATGGCGTGCTCGGCCACCTGCCCGGTGAGGGGCATCAGAGGAGCCCAGCACGCAGCAGGTGCAGGACAGACTCCTCTGATCGGCTAGGAGTCGACGTCGCGGGCGCTCAGGTCCTCCCACGTCTCACGGCGTACGACGAGGTGCGGCTGGCCGTCGCTGGCGAAGACGACCGGGATCCGGCGGTTGCCGTTGTAGTTGTTGGACATCGTGAAGCAGTACGCCCCGGTTGCCGGTATGGCGAGCAGGTCGCCCACCGCGGGCGACGACAGGTCGACCCCGTCCACGAGGACGTCGCCGCTCTCGCAGTGGCGGCCGACGACGGTGACGTTCTCGAGGTCTGGCCCCTTCGAAGCGACCCGACGATGCCGGCCTCGAACCGCTGCTCGAACAGCGCGACCTCGAGGTTGTCGCCCATCCCTCCGTCCACGGCGACGAAGGTGATCTTGCCGCGCTTGACGGTGGTGACCCGGTAGATCGTGGCAGCGGTCTCGCAGACCATGCTGCGACCCGGTCTCGATGATGACCTGGGCCTCGGCGGGCAGGTGTTCGCGCGCGGCACCGATCAGCGACTCGAGGTAGTCGCCGATCGCGGGCGGGTTGTCGGCCCAGGTGTAGCGAGCTCCGAGCCCGCCGCCGAGGTCGTAGATCGGGAACTCGCCGAGCTTCGCCACGGGTGCCACGGACTCCGCGAACGGCTCGACGTCGAGGATCTGCGACCCCACGTGCACGTGCAGGCCCTGCATCCGCACGCGCTCGCTCTGCTCGATGCGCTTGATCAGCGGCGCCGCGTCGGCGGGGGATAGCCCGAACTTCGAACCCTCGTGGCCGGTGAGGACGTGGGCGTGCGTGTCGGCGGTGACGCCGGGGATGATCCGCACCAGGACGTCCTGGATGCGACCCTGCGGCACAAGGGCCTCCAGCCGGTCGACGTCGTCGGAGTTGTCGACAACGACCAGCCCGACGCCGTGCTCCAGCGCGATGGAGATCTCCTCGTCGCTCTTCGCGTTGCCGTGGAGGACGATCAGCGCGGGGTCGATCCCGGCCTTGATCGCGGTGAGGATCTCGCCGCCGCCGGCGACGTCGAGACCGATGCCCTCCTCGACCATCACCCGTTGTACGGCGGTGCACGGGAACGCCTTCGACGCGAAGACGACGCGGGAGTTCGCCCAACGCGCTGGAGAGCTCACTGACGTACTCACGTGCCTTCGCCCGGAGGGCCTGCTCCGCAACGACTAGGACCGGTGTGCCGAACTCCTCGGCCAGGTCGTCGGCGCGGCAGCCACCGATGACGACCGTTCCGTCCTCCGCGAGCTCGCTCCCGAGGGGAACAGCGACAGCAGGTCGGCAGCCATCACTCGGTCCGCGCCAGGACCTCGCGCACCACGTCCATGCTGGTCTCCGGATGGAGGAACGCGAACCGGCCGACCGTCTCTCCGTCCCACTTGCTCGGCGGGATGAACGCGACCTCGTCCTGGTGCAGCTGCGCCGCCCAGCTGTCGTAGTCGTCGGGCTTCCAGCCGACCCTGCGGAACAGCACCACGCCCAGGTCCGGCTCGAGGATCAGCTCGAGGTGAGGCGCGACCCTGATCAGGTCGGCCGTCTCGCGAGCCAGCGCCGCGGCAACCTCGATCGCCTCCCGGTAGGCGTCGACGCCGTACACCGCGAGCGAGAACCACAACGGCAGGCCACGGGCGCGACGCGTCAGGTGGTAGGCGTAGTCGGTCGGGTTCCACTCTCCGTCGGAGACGTGGATGACGTCGAGGTACGACGCGTCCTGGGTGTGTACGGCGCGCGCCTGCTCCGGGTCCCGGTAGAGCACCGCGCAGCAGTCGAACGGCGTGAACAGCCACTTGTGCGGGTCGAGGATGAACGAGTCCGCCAGCTCGAGGCCGGCGTACTTCGGCTTCAACGACCTGGCGAAGATCCCGGATCCGCCGTACGCACCGTCGACGTGGAACCACCAGCCGCGCTCCTTCGCCAGCGCACCGACCCCGGCGAGGTCGTCGACGATGCCGGCGTTCGTGGTGCCCGACGTGCACACCACCGCTGCGATGTCGGACAGGTCCGGGTCCGCGTCGATCGCCGCCTGCACGGTCTCCGCCGTGAGCCGGTGGTCAGGTGTCTCGACCACGAGCGCGTCCATCTCCAGCAGGCGCAGGGTGTTGATGATCGACGAGTGCGCGTCGGTGCCGACCACGATGCGGAACCGCCGGCCCTTGGCATCGGCACCGAGTCGCTTCTTGGCCTCCTCGCGCGCGACCGCCAGCGTGGACAGGTTGCCGGCAGAGCCGCCGGAGACGAAACAGCCCCCGGCGGTGATCGGCAAGCCGGCCTCGTCGGCAATGAGTCGCAGGACGTTGTTCTCCGCAGCGATCGCGCCGGATGCCTCGAGCCAGGAGATGCCCTGGATCGACGCGCAGGACACGAGCATGTCGAACAACAGGCTCGCCTTCGTCGGTGCCGCGGGGATGAACCCGAGGAACCGTGGACTGTCGGCGGAGATGATGCTCGGCGCGATCACGGAGGAGTAGACGCCGAGCACCTCGTCGGGGTGCCGCGCCGAATCGCGGATCAGGCCGGCGAGCCGCTCGTAGAGCTCCTCCGCAGGGAGGATGCCCTTGTCGAGCGGCACGGGGTTCATCCGCAGCCGGTTCTCGGCGTACGCCAGGACACTGCGCACCATCTGCTCTGTTGTCTGGTCGATCTCATGCATGTGCCAACTCCTCCGACCTGCTACGCGGAACGACGAACGCCGGGACCGGCGAATGCCGCAGGATCTTGGTCGCCCGCGATCCGAGAAAGACCTGGGCAACCGGCCCCAGGTCGCTGGAACCCACGACCAGGACGTCGCCGGCCTCCCAGCCGATGTCGTCCAGTGCCTCGGCCCAGTTCGCGCCGCGGCCGATCACGGTCTCGACCTGCGGCGCGGGGCTCAGGCCTTCGACTGTGGCCACCGCCTGACTCGCTGCTCGCTTCATCGTCTCCGTCCATTCCTCGAGCACGTCGTCCTCGGGGTCCGTGCCCAGACGCGTGGTGTACGACGGCCGCTCCCAGACGGCGAACGAGGCAATCCGCAACGAGGCGCCGACCCTCGCGGCTACGCCGGCTGCGGCCTCCACGAGCAGGTCGGCGCTCTGCGACCCGCCGTACGCCGCGGTGGCGCGGGTGACCTTCTGGCCCTGCCGCGCGCGGTATCCACGGGGGGCAAGCGCCAGCGACACCGGCGAGCTGTGCACGAGCCTGTCGGTGACACTGCCCAGGGCGATGTGCCCGAACGACCCGTGGGAGGACGAGCCGAGAACGATCAGGTTCGCCCCGTGCAGCTCCGCGAGCTCGAGCAGTCCCGCAGGCGCCGACCTTGCGCTGTGCCGGACGAAGGTCGCCGCCACGTCGCCGGGCAGGTTGTCCCGTGCCCGGGTGAGTGCTGCATCGGCCGGCGCGTCGAGGTACTGGCGGTACTCCGAGTCCACCTTGGCCATTCCCGGGATCCACGGAGCAGGGACGACGGAGGCGACCACGAGTTCGTCGCTCCCCGAGCGCGCCACCGTGCCCGCCAGGTGGAGGGCGGCCTTTCCACGCTCGTCCGGTGCGTACCCCACGATCACTGTCATCGGTTGCGTTCCTACTCGTCGTGGATCAGGCCGACGTGCTCATGGCGGCCCAGGTGTGAGTGCCTGAAGCCGTAGAAGGCGTACCAGATGAATGCAGCGGCGACCCAGATCAGGAACACCCAGATCGTGACCGCGCGCAGATCCTTGATGATCCAGATGCATCCGGCGATCGACAGGAGCGGCACCAACGGGCCGAAGGGCACCTTGAACCCTCGGGGCAGTTCCGGATGGGTGGAGCGGAGCACGATCACGCCTATCGACACGACCAGGAACGCCACCAGGGTGCCGATGCTGGTCATCTCGGCGAGGAAGTTGATCGGGATCAGACCGGCAAGCAGTGCGATGACAGACGCAACGATGATCGTGTTGGGGACCGGCGTGAACGTGCGCGGGTTCACCTTGTGGAAGATCTCGGGGATCATGCCGTCGCGGGACATCGCGAACAGGATCCGGGTCTGGCCGTAGATCACGACCAAGGTCACGCTGAAGATCGAGATCACAGCACCTGCCGCGAACACCGAGCCCGGCCAGCTCGTTCCGGTCACGTTCTCCAGGATCTGGGAGAGCCCGGCCTCCTGGTCCTCGAACTCGGCCGCCGGCTGGGCCGCCACGGCGACGATCGCAACCGCGATGTAGAGGGTGGTGACCGCAACCAGGGCGATCATGATCGCCAGCGGCATCGTGCGCCGTGGATTCTTCACCTCTTCACCAGCGGTCGAGACGGCGTCCAGGCCGATGTAGGAGAAGAAGATGATGCCTGCCGCCGTCGTGACCCCCGTGACTCCGAAGGGCGCGAAGTCGGACAGGTTGTCGGACTCCCAGCCACTGACCCCGATCAGGATGAACATCACCAGGACGCCGATCTTGATCATCACCATGATCGCGTTGGTCTTGGCCGACTCGCTGGCACCCCGGAGCAGCAGCAGCGTGCACAGGAAGATCAAGATGACCGCTGGGAGGTTGAGGATGCCGCCCTGCTCGGGAGCCTGGGACAGCGCCTCGGGGATCTTGAAGCCGAAGAGGTTGTCGAAGAGCTCGTTGAGGTACTGCGACCAGCCGACGGCAACGGCCGCCGCGGAGACGCCGTACTCCAGCAGCAAGACAGGCCGCGACGCCCATCGCGGGCAGCTCACCCAGGGTCGCGTACGCATAGGAGTACGACGACCCGGAGACCGGCACCGCGCTGGCCAGCTCGGCGTAACACACGGCGGTCAAGCCGGCGACCGTGCCGGCGATCACGAAGGACCAGATGACCGCGGGGCCGGCCTCCGGAACCGCCGAACCAAGGACGATGAAGATGCCGGTGCCGATGGTCGCGCCGATGCCGAACATCGAGAGCTGGAAGAGGCCGATCGTTCGGGCCAGCTCGCTGTCTCCGGTATCCGTCCCGGTCTCCTCGGACATCTCCGTGACTGGCTTGCGGCGGAACAGCTGCTGAACCAATGACGCCATGATTCCCCTCCCCGACCACGGGCTGACGCCCAAGGGTGAGCGCCCCTGCCTCGTCGGCAGTCTGGCACTACTCAGGTCGGCGTGGCCATAGTCACTTGTCGGCGGTGTCCTCGCTCTGTGTCCTCGGTCCCGGGGAGTGGCTCGCGGTCCGCCAGCAGCGGCATCGACGGGTCCCACGTCGTCCCGTCGCGCTCGTCACGCCGCTTCCGGGCGATGGCCGAGAGTGCCTCCAGGACGACCCGGTTGCCCAACGCAGCGGTGATGTCGGCGTGGTCGTACGGCGGGCTGACCTCGACCACGTCCACCCCAACGACCGGCAGCTCGAGACAGATCCGGCGTACGGCGTCCAGGAGCTCGCGCGCGGTCAACCCACCCGGTTCGGGCGTGCCGGTTCCGGGTGCATGACCGGGGTCGCAGACGTCGATGTCGACCGAGAGGAAGACGCCGTCGCAGTCGTCCATGGCGATCACGAACGCCTCGGTCAGGCACTCCGAGAGGCCGCGGTGCACGATCTCGGTCATCTCGTAGGACCGCATCTTCTTGCCCGCCATCCAGTCCAGCGTCTCGGGCGGCGGCCAGTAACCGCGCAGCCCGACCTGCAGGAACCGGTCGCCCCGAAGCGCGCCCGACTCGATGAGGCGTCGCATCGGCTGTCCGTGGCCCCAGAGCGAGCCGAACTCGATGTTCCCGGTGTCTGCATGCGCGTCGAAGTGGATCATCGAGATCCGCCCGTGGCCGAGAGCGTTCGCGACGCCCTTCGCGTCGGGGAAGGTGACGGAGTGGTCGCCGCCGAGGATGACCGGGATGGCGCCCGAACGCGTCACCTTCTCGACCGCAGCCTCGAGAGCCGGGAGCGCCACCTCGATGTCGCCGGAGTACATCTCGACGTCTCCTGCGTCGACCACGTCCAGGTCGACGAGCCCGTCGGTGCGCAGGGCCAGGCTCGGCCGCGAGCCGTCGTGCCCGAGGTAGTCACGCATCCGGATCGCCATCGGCCCGAACCGTGCACCCGAGCGGGAGGAGGTGCCGCCGTCGAACGGTGCGCCGAGGATCACCACCTGCGCATCGGCGTAGGAAGCCGGATCGTCGAGGTCGCACATCGGGACGCCGAGAAAGGTGAAGTCAGGGCCGAATTGCTGGCCGTAGCGCGTCATTCCCGGAGTCTGGCACCGCCCCGATGGATGTCAAGCATGTGCGGCGTTCACGGCGCTGAGCCGCGCACCGATGGCTCCGAAGGCCCGCAGCGTGTCGATCAGGTATCCGGGGTTCTGGGCGTCGGGCCAGGACGAAAGCTTGACGCCGACGGTCCGGGTGGCGCGGTTGACGTAGACCATCTGGCCGTGGATGCCCAGGCACACCAACGCTTCGCCGTCGGGGACGGGCACGAACCAGAACTGGTTGCGGTACCAGCCGCCTGTCAGCACCTCTTCGTTGTCGGTGTTCGCGAACGCCTGGCGTACGTCGGGAGGGGGCTCGCGCGAGTCGGCCAGCCAGGACGCCGGGACCACTTCGCGATCGTCGATGGAGCCGTCGTCGAGGAGGAGCTGGCCGAACCTCGCCAGGTCGCGTGCGGTGGTCGAGATTCCCCCGTCGTGGATGGCAGAACCGACCGGGTCGCAGGTGACGTTGGCATCGCGCTCGGCCCCGATCGGGACCCAGATCAGGCTCGACACGAGGTGCGGCCATCCGCGTGTCACTCGCGCGTTCGAGCACCCAGCCCAGCATGTCGGTGTCGGCCGACCGGTAGGTGAAGTTGCCACCGTGCTGACCTTCGGTGCCGAGCGTGGTCATGTACTCGTACATGCCGACCGGGTCGTGCTCGAGCGCCGGGCGCCAGCCCATCGAGCGCTCCATCACGCGGACCTCGGAGTCGGACTCGAGGTAGGTCTCACGGAAGGCCACGCCGGTGCGCATGTCGAGCAGGTGCCGGACCGCTGCCCCGTCGTACCCCGATCCCGCAACCTCGGGGACGTACGTCGAGACCGGGGCCTCGGGATCGAGAAGCCCGCGACCAGTGAGGATGCCGGCCACGCAGCCGACGATCGACTTGGACACCGACATCAGCAGATGCGGAGTCGTGGCCGTCATGGCACCGAAGTAGCGCTCGTCGACGATGTCGCCCTCGTGGAGCACGAGGACCGCGTCGGTCCAGGTGTCGGCGAAGACCTCACCCGGCAGTGGCCTCGGACCCGTCGAGACGGGTCAACGGCGTCGCACTGACGGAGTCGTCGAGCGCACTCAACAACGGCCGTGCCCGAGGGCCGGCCGCGATCGCCTGGGTCGGGATGATCTCCCGCATGTGCTGGAAGGCCCACCGAACGTTGGGCGGATCCTGCCAGGTCGCCAGCGTGACCAGGGAGTCCTTCGACGGCGGGAATCCGACCATCCGATCGTGATCCCGTGCCAGGGCTGGGCCGACGGGCTCGCTATGCATGGCGTCACGCTACCTGTAGGGTCGCGGCCCAGCTGAGCAAGCCCAGGAGGTCGCACGCTGCGCCCCGCTCAGCACGACCCCCTGGACTTACTCATCTACTCTTCAGCCATGCCGATGTCGGGTGAACCGCTGCGTCGGGACCCCGACGCCTCCGCGGCCAACTGGCAGGATCCGCCCTACAACCGGTGGTCGTTCTGGCATCTCCGCGAGCTGCTCCCGACGCACCCGGTCCCTCGCGGCGAGGGCCCGTCCGGTCGCTGCCTGACCACACCTCGGATCATGACGTGCTCTCGGTCGAGGTGACCAGGGTGGACGGTTCGCGGGGCACCGTGGCCGACGTACTGGACGAGACGTTCACCGACGCGTACGCCGTACTCCAGGACGGCGCCCTGGTCGCCGAGGACTACCAGCCGACCGGTGGTCCGCTGCACACCCATGCAGTCCTCTCGATCACCAAGTCGGTCGTCGGATGCGTCGCCGCGATCCTGGCTGACCGCGGTCTGCTCGACCTGACGCAGCGACGTGACGGACTACGTGCCCGAGCTCGCCGACAGCGGCTTCGCCGGCGCGACCGTTCAGCACCTGCTCGACATGCGCAGTGGCGTCCGTTTCCGGGAGGAGTACTCCAACCCCGAGGCCGAGGTCCGCCAGCTCGACCGCTGGATCGTGGCCGGGCTTCCAGGAGCGCTATCGAGATGGTGACCAGGCGTTAGGGTCTGTACCCGTTCCTCGAGACGCTGGAGCAGGAGGCTGCACACGGAAGCTCGCTTCCGCTACCGCTCCGCCGAGACCGACGCCCTGGGCTGGGTCTGTGAGCGGGCGGCGGGCGCACGGATGGCTGACCTGATCTCGAGCCTGGTCTGGGCTCCGTTGGGCGCCGAACAGGACGCCGAGATCATCTGCGACGGTCTGGGCACGGCGGTGCACGACGGCGGTCTGGCCGTGACGGCCCGGGACCTGCTGCGGTTCGGACAGATGCTGCTGGACGGGGGAGTGGTGCCGGGCGAGGACGGCGACGTGGTGAGCGTCGTACCGTCCAAGTGGCTGCGTCGGGCCTGGGCCGTCGACTCCGAGGGCCGGACGATGTTCCAGGACTCGCCGGCGGAGCTGTCCTTCCCGGGCGGCTGGTATCGCAGCCAGTTCTGGTTCCGTCCCGGTGAGCACGGCGACGTACTGCTCGGTCTCGGCATCCACGGACAGATGCTGCACGTGAGCCGTCGTACGCGCACCGTGTGCGTGAAGTTCTCGAGCTGGCCCGACCCCTCGAACCCGGTGTACCTGCAGGACACGTTGCGCGCGTTCGACGCCGTGGGCGGGGCGATGCTGAACCTGGCCTCCACGGGCCAGACCCACCGGCTTCCCGGGGTCGTCTCCGGGCTGAGTCGGCATGGTCAGGGAGACAGTCGACGCGAACCCGGTTGACCCCTAGCCTGTGACTCAAACCGAGTCGGGTCGCACTGGGAGGCACTCAATGGTCCAGAAACTGAACGGCATCTCCGAGATTCGCACGTTCTTCCGGACCAACAAGCAACCGATCTACTTCGTCGGGCCAACCGCGTTCAACCTGCTCGGGGTCGACAGGTGGGTGCGCAACTTCCAGTACCTCTGCTACTACGACTCGTGGGACGGTGCCCACCCCCGCGTCTTCGCTCCGTCGAACCAGCCGTACGTCGAGTTCGAGTCGAGCGAACAGATCAACAACTACCTCCTACGTGACCCTGAGGTGCAGGCCTACCTGAAGAAGCGTGGCGGCACACCGATGATCGTGATGGTGTTCTTCGACGAGGAGACCGAAGAGATCTGCAAGGAGCTCGGCTACAACCTGATCATGCCGTCGGACTCCCTGCGGCGTCGGCTCGACTCGAAGATCGTCACCACCCAGCTGGGCAACGAAGCGGGTGCTCCGTCGGTCCCGAACGTCCTCGGCACGGCTGGCTCGTGGGACGAGCTGCAGAAGCTCTCGGTGGACAACGGCCTCGGCACGGATCTGGTCGTGCAGACGCCGTACGGCGACTCAGGCAAAACGACGTTCTTCATCAAGGCGGAGGCCGACTGGGACAAGAACGCCGAGGACATCATCGGCGAGCAGCTCAAGGTCATGAAGCGCATCGACAACAAGGCGGCAGCCGTCGAGGCCTGCATCACCAAGCACGGCACGATCGTGGGTCCGTTCATGACCGACCTGACCGGCTACCCGGAGCTCACGCCGTACAAGGGTGGATGGTGCGGCAACGACCTGTTCCCCGAGGCCCTGACCCCCGAGCAGCGGGCACTCGCGATCGACCATGTCCGGAAGCTGGGCGACCGGCTCGCCAAGGAGGGCTACCAGGGCTTCCTGGAGATCGACGTCCTGGTCGACCTCGCGACCGATGATGTCTACCTCGGCGAGCTGAACCCGCGCATCTCGGGGGCGTCGTCGATGACGAACGTCACCGCCGGGGCGTACGCCGACGTGCCGCTGTTCCTGTTCCACCTGCTGGAGTTCATGGACGTGGAGTACACCGTCGACGTGGAGGAGATCAACGAGCGCTGGCGCCAGCTGGCGGCCGTGGACGTCTGGGCTCAGCTGATCATGAAGGAGCCCAACGACAGCGTCGAGCGCATCCTCGAGGCGCCGCGCACCGGCACCTGGCACCTCGACGAGGACGGCGGTCTCACCTACGCCGGAGTCAGCCAGGACTGGCACGACGTGACGCACGAGGACGAGGCTTTCTTCCTCCGCGTCTACGCGCCCGGCGACTTCAGGTTCAAGGGTGCCGACCTCGGCATCCTGGTCACCAAGGGCCGGATGCAGACCGACGAGGGGCTCACCAAGCGCAGCCGCAGCTACATCGACGGCATCCGAGCGCAGTACGTCTCGGAGCCGATCCCGGAGGCGCCCCCCGTCCAGCCCATCAGCTACGTGAAGTGACCGGCTCGATCGCGGCCAGCATCTCGTCGAGCTCCGCTCGCATGTACTCCGCCAGCACGTCCAGGTCGGGCACCAGCTCGCGGCACGCGACCAGGCCGAAGAACATCGTTCCGCGGTAGCTCATCACCGTGATGTTGAGGCCCTGGCCGTCGACGATCGCTGAGACCGGGTAGTACGCCTTCATCTCGGCGCCGCCGAGGTAGAGGGGGACGTTGGGGCCCGGGACGTTGGAGATGATGACGTTGTAGGGGTTCACACGCTCGAGCAGCCGGAGGCGTGCCGAGAGGCGCCACGCCTGGTTGGCCAGGATCGGCATCGTGAACTCGCTGACGTCGGCGAGGAGTCCTGCCGGGATCGCGCCGTGCTGCTCCTTGGCCACCAGCATCGCCTTGTGCACCGTCTCCAGCCGCTCGGCGGGGGAGTCGAGGTTGGTGGGCAGGCCGGCGATCATGACCGAGACCTGGTTGCCCAGCTGTCCCTTCTGCTCCTCGGTGCGGACCGAGACCGGGACCGCGGCAACGAGCTCCTCGTCCGGCAAGGCGTCGTGGTCCTGCAACCAGCGCCGCAGCGCGCCGGCGGAGAGCGCCATCACGACGTCGTTGACGCTCAGGCCGGTGCCCTGTCGGACCGCCTTGACCTCGGCGAGGGGAAGGTCGGTGAACGCCCAGCGACGGTGCGGTGTGATGCTGGCGTTGAACGGAGTCTTGGGTGCGCGCAACCTCGCCCCCGGGAGGACGACCTCGCCGTCCTTGTCGCGACGTGGGAGGAGGCTCGCGAGCGGGCCCGCGAGCGCCCCGGCGATGGCGGGTGAGGAGCCAATCAGGTCCTTGCCGACCTTGACAGCGTGCACCGGCTTGCCGAGTGCCGAGGCGGCACTGCGGAGGAGCAGGCCCAACGTGCCGGGGGGCTCCTCACCGGTGAACGGCGTCACCTCCGCTGGGGTGGGCCGGCCCTCGGGGCTGGTGTCGAGCAGCGCGCTCAGGATGTCGCCGCCGGAGACCCCGTCTACTGCAGCGTGGTGGATCTTGTTGTAGATGGCGATCTTGCCGTCCGGGAGCCCGGAGATCAGGTAGACCTCCCACAGCGGGCGGCTGCGGTCCAGGGGGCGGGCGTGCAGTCGGGCCACCTGCTCGGAAAGCTGACGGTCGCTCCCCGGCTTCGGCAGCGCGAGCTCACGGACGTGGAACTCGATGTCGAAGTCCGGGTCGTCGATCCAGTAGGACTGGTCCAGCCCGAACGGCACCTGGACCAGGCGCTGCCGGAACGGCGGCACGAGAGGCAGTCGCTCCTCGACCTTCCTGGTGAGGTAGTCGAGGGTGAACTCCTCCTTTGCGGTGCTGGGGTCGAGGATGGTGACGCTGCCCACGTGCCCGAAGACCCCGTGGGTCTCCATCGCAAGGAACTGGGAGTCGAGTCCGCTCAGCTGCTTCATGCGTTCTTCCTTCTGGTTTCTGTGGTGATGGTCTTGGTGCTCAGGGTCTTGGTGTTCATGGAGGTTGTGATCAGGGGTTCATCGGGGGTCGGTGAGGAGCCGGCGGATGATCTCGGCCGCCGACCCGATGTCCGCGGCCTGTCCAGCGATGGCGTCTGAGTAGCAGAACGACTCGGCCACCCGGATGATGGCGTACGCCAGTGCGGCTGAGGTTATCCCGCGCGGGGGACCCATCTCGTCGAGCACGAGCTGCTCGATCGCACGTACGGCGCGGGCCTGGACCACGCCCTCCTTGGAGGTCAGGAGGCGCAGTGCCGTCTCGGGGTCTCGCTCGAGAAGCTGACGAAGCGCCGGCAACGAGACCACGTCGGTCATCGTCGAGCGCAGGATCGCGACCACCCTGTCGGTGCCAGTGGCGCCGACAGCCCGGGACTTGGTGCGCGCGGACTCCAGCGAACGCTGGGTGAGCGTCCACAGCACCTCCCCGAGGACATCGTCGCGAGCGCCGAGGCGCCGGTAGAGGGTCGCTCTACCGACCCCAGCCTCCACCGCCAGGGCACGCATGTCGACCCAGCCTTCACGCAGGAAGGATCGCAGCGCCACATCGAAAAGTGGGTCGCCGATGTCGGAAGACTCGTTGCGCGGCGCGCTCGTGGCTCCGCGCTGCTTCACTGCGACCATGAGACACAATCTACCATGTGTCTCACCGCTGAATTGCCATCCGGGGACCGAGGCGGCGTGATCCAGCACACGTCCAGCGTGGTCGGTTTCTCTACGACGTACGGCCCGACCCGTGGTTTCCCACGGGACCGTGGGAAACCTGGTGCAGGAGTGACTCCACTAGGGTGATTGCCATGAGCAAGCCAGTCGTCTTGGTGGTGGGTGCGGGTCCTGGGGTCAGCGGGTCGGTGGCGCGACTTTTCGGCCGCGAGGGGTACGACGCGGCGCTCATCGGCCTCGATCAAGCGATCCTCGAGGAGCTCGGTCATTCGCTGGAAGCGCGGGGGATCGAAGCACCCTGGCGCGCAGTCGACATGACGGATGTGAAGGCGTTCTCGGCTGCTGTGACCAGCCTCGGTGAGACGGCCGGCCGCATCGACGTACTGCACTTCAACCCGAGTGCCTTCCGGCAGAAGAGCCCCCTGGACCTAACCCCGGCGGAGCTTGCTGAGGACGTCGGTCTGGGAGTCGGGGCGCTGCTCACCGCCGTGCAGGCCTCCCGGCCGTTCATGTCCGCCGGTGGGCGGGTGACCGCAACCGGGAGCATGGCGGCCGACAAGCCATGGAACGAGGCGGCAAGCCTCGGCGTGCAGAAGGCCGGTCTGCGCAACCTGATCCACAGCATCGACACGACCCTGAAGCCGGATGGCATCAGGGCCGTGTCGGTGACGGTGCGGGGCACGCTGTCTCGCGAGGGCGCGTTCACGCCGGACCGGGTGGCCGAGGCGATCTTCGCGGCCGCGACGCAGGACGAGGCTGACTGGCAGACCGAGGTTCCGTACGCCGGCTGAGGCTGTGCGGGTCACATGGTGACGCCCGCTGCTGCCCTGGCCGGTTCGAGAACCTGCTCGACGTGCGGCTCGGGTAGACCAGGCCTGCTGGCAGGCAGCAGCCGATCCAGCCAGCCCGGAATCCACCAGTTGGCGTCGCCGAGGAGCTTCATCGTCGCCGGTACCAGCACCATCCGCACGATCGTCGCGTCGACGAGGATCGCCGTGGCCAGCCCGAGTCCGAGCATCTTGGCCGTGGGATCGTCGCCGAGGACGAAGCCCATGAAGACGGAGATCATGATCAGGGCGGCCGAGGTGATGACCCGACCAGTCGTGGCGATGCCCCGGATGACGGACTTCTCGTTGTCCCCGGTGAGCAGGTACTCCTCGCGAACCCGGGAGAGCAGGAACACCTCGTAGTCCATCGAGAGGCCGAAGAGGATCGCGAACATGAACATGGGGATGAACGGCAGGATCGGCACCGTCGACTCCAGCCCGATGAGGTCGGCACCCCATCCCCACTGGAACACCATCACGAGGACGCCGAAGGACGCTCCGATGCTGAGCAGGTTCATCATCGCAGCCTTCAGCGGGACCAGGACCGACCGGAACACCAGGGTCAGGAGCAGCACGGACAGCAGGATCACGGCACCGATGAACAGCGGGAGCCGACCGTTGACCTTGTCGCCGACGTCGGCGAAGGTCGCGGTCTGACCACCGATGTGTGCCCGGGCAGGGCTCTGCCCTAGCGCGGCCGGGATCACGTCAGCGCGGAGTCGCTTGATGGTCGCCAGGGTGGCAGCGTCCTGGGGTCCGGTGGTCGGGATCGCCAGCAGCGTGGCGACACCTGCGTCGCTGTTGATCTCCGGAGGTGCGACCGATGCGACGCCCTGGTCGGCGCTGATCGCTGTCGCCAGGGGGCCGAGGACGCCGGGGTCCCGGGCGATGTCGACGGCTACCACCAGGGGCGCGTTGATGCCTGGTCCGAAGCCGTCGGCGACAAGGTCGTAGGCACGGCGCTCCGTGCGTTGCGACGGGAAGGCACCCTCGTCCGGCGTACCTATCTGAAGCGCCAGCACCGGAGCAGTCACGGCGAGCAGTGCAACGGTCGCCCCGATTGCGTACGCCGCAGAGTGCCGGGTCACATGGCCACCCCACCGCTCCCACCCGGAGCCGTGAGTCACGCCCTCGCGTCGGCGGTTCCGCCGGCGGCCGAAGCCGTTGATCCGATCCCCTGCCAGACCCAGGAAAGCCGGCAGCAAGGTGACCGACGTGAGCACCATGATCAGCACGATGACCGAGATGGCAATGCCGCCGGCCGTCATGAACGGCACCCCGGCAACGGCCAGGCCGAGGATCGCGATGACCACCGTGCCGCCGGCGAAGACCACGGACCGACCAGCTGTGGCAACGGCCCGACCGACTGACTCCTCGACGCTCATTCCCTGGGCGAGGTACTCGCGGTGCCGGGTCACCAGGAACAGCGCGTAGTCGATCCCCACGCCGAGGCCGACCATGCTGCCGACCACGGGAGCCCAGCTCGGGATGTCGACCAGGAGGGTGACCAGCGACAGCGAGCTGATGCCGAGGGTGAGGCCGAAGAGGGCCATCCCGATGGGCAGACCCATCGCGATGACGGATCCGAACGCCAGGAGCAGGATGACGACGGCAGCGACCAGCCCCATCAGCTCGCCGATACCCGTCTCCGCCTCCTCGAACGCGGTGAACAGGTCCCCGCCGAGCTCTACCCGTATCGGAGAGTCCTCGCCCGCCTTGACGCCGACCCGCTTGAGGTTCTCCAGGTCGACGGCGTCGAGTTTCTC
The DNA here is from genome assembly GCA_963742815.1 of uncultured Actinomycetota bacterium. Classification (GTDB taxonomy): domain Bacteria; phylum Actinomycetota; class Actinomycetes; order Propionibacteriales; family Nocardioidaceae; genus Marmoricola. Next base: position 819,879 of record CAVUNJ010000011.1, on the reverse strand, counting down.
GAGCACGGGGTACTGGACGCGGATGAGCGCGACCTGGCCGTCGGACGAGATGCCGCCGCTGTCGGCAGCGGCCTCGCGCCCGTCCTGGAGCGCACCCGCCGGGTCGCTGGTGGTGAGGACGCGCGGCAAGGCGGCGACATCCTCCTGCAGCTCCGTCAGCGCAGCGCGGGCCCGCGCCGAGTCGAAGAACGTCGTGGCGTCGTCGCGCGGGGTGAGGACCAGCTGCGCCGTGAGTCCGGCGCGGTCCGACCCGGCGGAGGACAGCAGGTCGGTTGCCTGCTGCGAGTCGAGACCCGGTGCCCCGAAGGACTCCTCGAGCTTCTCGCCGAAGGCACTCGACGCGCCGATGACGAGCAACGACATGACGAGCCAGGACCCGATGACCATCCACGGTCGCCGTGCGGCTCCGCGACCCAGCCGGTACAAGCTTTGTGACATCACGGTGTTCTCCTTCGTGGCCTGACTGCTCAAGTCAGGAGGGCTGCATCGGTCGAACGACCGACGTGCTGATCGTTTCGAGGCGAGAGGCTGTGCACGTCAGGCGAAGGGCCGGACCTGTCCCGACTGTTCGGCGGAGGCTGGCGTCGTACTTTGGGCCGATCCGGGAACCGTCAGGCATCACTACGGTGAGGTCATGGTGAGAGACACCGTCCGCTCCCTCTGGGCGGAACCGCGAGCGCCACAACCTCCCCCGCGCGTCTGGCGCGACTGGGTGCTGGTGGCTGCGCTGGTGCCCACGGCGCTGCTCGAGGGCGTGTTCCGCGATGACGTCGTGTGGCGTCCCGTCTCGCTTCTTCTGGCGGTGGCGCTGCCCGGGACCCTGCTGTGGCGGCGTACGCATCCGCTCGGAGTCGTCATGGTCGCCTTCGGCGCCATCATCGTCGTCACCATCGCCGGCCTGATCGCTGCCGACGGCCCGGTAGGGCTCAACACGATGGCGTTCGTGGTCCTGCTGCCCTACTCCCTGGTGCGCTGGGGGAGTGGTCGCGAGATCGGCGTCGGGCTGGTGTTCTTCCTGGTCGCCCTAGTCCTGGGCCTGGCTGCGGACAAACCCGGGGTCGGCGACGCGGTGGCCGGAAGCATCTTCCTGCTCTTTCCCGCAACAGTTGGCGCAACGGTCCGCTACTGGACGTCGTCGCGGCACCGCGAGCTCGACCAGGTCAAGCTTCGGGAGCGTGCGGAGCTGGCACGCGAGCTGCACGACACCGTCGCGCACCACGTCTCCGCCATCGCCATCCGCGCGCAGGCTGGCCGGGTCGTCGCCGCCTCGGATCCCGACGCGGCGCTGGAGGCCCTGGGCGTGATCGAGCAAGAGGCCTCGCGGACACTCGCCGAGCTGCGCATCATGGTCGGCGGGCTTCGCGACGACGGGGCGGCGGCGTTGACACCCCAGCCCGGAGTGGCCGATCTCGAGCGGCTGACCCAGAGCGTGGGCGACGGGAGGGTTGGGGACCGGCCTCGCGTCCAGGTCGACCTGTCGGGTGACCTCGATGACCTCAAGCCCGTGGTCGGGGCGGCCGTGTACCGGATCGCCCAGGAGTCGGTCACGAACGCCGTACGGCACGCCCGCCATGCAACCCGCATCCTGGTCCGCGTGGCGGGTGACGCGGACAGTGTCCACCTGACCGTGAGTGACGACGGGGAAAGCGGCCCGGCCGCCAGGGGCCTCACCGGGTACGGACTCGTAGGCATGACGGAGCGCGCGACCCTGTTGGGCGGCTCGTTCAAGGCGGGGCCGGGGCCGGAACGGGGTTGGACCGTCGACGCCGTACTTCCGAGGAGGGGCACACAGGCATGACCGTCCGGGTGCTCGTCGCCGACGACCAGGACCTGGTCCGTACGGGACTCTCCATGATCCTCGATGCCCAGCCCGACATCGAGGTGGTGGGACAGGCGAAGGACGGGCTCGAGGCGGTGTCCATGGCCCGCCGGCTCCGACCGGACGTCTGTCTTTTCGACATCCGGATGCCCGGCATGGACGGGATCGAAGCGACCCGACTGCTGGCCGGGCCCGACGTCGACGACCCTCTCGCGGTCGTCGTCATCACGACCTTCGACCTCGACGAGTACGTGCACGGGGCGCTCAAGGCAGGAGCACGTGGGTTCCTGCTCAAGGACGCGGGACCCGCTCTCCTCGTCCAGGCCATCCATGCGGCAGCCGTGGGTGACGCCCTGATCGCCCCGAGAATCACTGCACGGCTGCTCGCGGCGTTCTCCGACACCCATTTGGGGCGCCCGCCGAAGGAACCCATCGAGCCGCTGACCCAGAGGGAGGAAGAGGCGGTGCTCGCTGTGGCGCGGGGTCGGACCAACTCCGAGATCGCCACCGACCTGCACGTCAGCCTCAGCACCGTCAAGACCCACCTCGCCAGCGTGATGACGAAGCTCGGTGCCCGGAACCGCGTCGAGATCGTCATGTGGGCCTACGAGACCGACCGGATCAGGGGCTGAACCGCACTACTTGACTCCGCGGCCAGGCGCCGGTGGAGACATGACGAAGCCCCCGGCTCGCGAGGGCGGGCCGGGGGCTGGGTCTGTTCTTGGGTCGGGGTGTGCGTCAGGCGGAGACGGTCTCGCGCACCGTGGTGTCGGTGGTGGCGGTCTGCAGCTTGCGCTCGTGCTTGGCGCGGCGGCGGCCGGCGAGGGCGCCGAAGGCAGCACCGAACACGGTGGTGATGATCACGTGGATGATCGCGGGGTCGGGGATGTGGGCCTTGGGGGCGGAGTCGAAGAAGAAGCCGTGGCCGAGCAGGATGAAGAGCCCGAACAGCGAGCCACCGACGATGCCGCGCAGCATTCCGCCGCGGGCTGTGTTGTGCTCGAGGCCGGCGAGGTAGGCGCCAGCCAGGCCGAGCAGGGCGAACACGACGTAGACGAGCTCCGAGACACCGAGCATGAAGCCGGCGACGACGCCGAGCAGCACCGGTACGGCAACGGCGAGGATGACGCGGACGGGGGCCGGACGGGTGTTCAGCAGCGGGGGCATGTGGCTCATCGGGATCCTTGTGTGTCGTGGTGTGGGGGTTGGTAGGAGAACTAGATCACACTCTGGAACAGATCACAAATCTGTCCCAGACGGAACGAAACCAATGATGTTCCGAAAGGAACGAAACACGCCAACGTGCTACGGTTTCTTCCGATGACCAGCCAGCCCACGCCCACCGCCGAGCCGCTGTTCCGCCGCCCCGGCCGTGGCGACGCGCTCGCGCTCGCCCGCGAACACTTCCTTGCTGGTGAGCGAGTCGACATGCAGGTCCTCGCCGCCGAGTTGAACGTCGGCCGCACCACCCTCTACCGATGGGTCGGCGACCGCGAGCAACTGCTCGGCGAAATGCTCTCCGCTCTCGCCAACGAACTGCTCGCCATGACGGCAGCGCAGGCCTCCGGGACCGGGCTCGACCGCTTCCTCGCCAGCATCCGCAGCTACCTCGAGCTCTGCATCGGCGCCCCCGCCTTCCAGACCTTCCTCCACCGAGAGCCCGAGATCGCACTTCGCCTGGTCATGTCGCGCCGCAGCCCGCTGTTCCGGCACACCGCGGAGGGGGTCGCCGAGCTGCTCGACCAGGCGGTCCCGAACATCGACGTCGAGGACCGTGACCACCTCGCCGAGCTCGTCGTGCAGGTCGGTTCCGCGCTCGTCTCCGCCGCCCACGCCGTAGGGGATGAGGCCGACGTCGACCGCGCAATGGAAGTGACAAGAACGCTCATCGAAGCACGCATCAACACCCACTGAACGTGCGTGAGCGCCGCAACCCCACAAATGTTGGATCGGGACGTTGAGATCGGCGAAACCGACGTCCCAACCCAACAAATGTGGGGTTCGGCCGGCCCCTGAACGTGTGTGAGCGCCGCAACCCCACAAATGTTGGATCGGGACGTCGAGATCGGCGAAACCGACGTCCCAACTCAACAAATGTGGGGTTCGGCCGGCCCCTGACGCGGACCACGGAGGCGCGGCCCACTACGTACGTGCGAACCCGAACGGCGCGAGTACGGCGGGGCGTACGCCCGTCTCGATGAACTCGCGGAGCGCGGCTCCCGTGCTCGGGGCCAGAGTCACGCCCAACATGCCGTGTGCCGTGGCCACATAGGCGTTCGCCAGGTTCGGCACCCGGTCGATGAGCGGGAGCCCGTCGGGGAGCATCGGACGTCCGCCCACCCACGGACTGTCGATGAGGCCCATCAGGTCGTCCAGGCTGTCGAACCACGGACCGAGGTACTCGCGGCTCGCCCTGGCGATCGCCTCGACCCGTCGCCAGTCGAGGCGACGGTTGTTGCCCGAGAACTCCATCGTGCCGGAAATCCTCGTCGTACCACCGATCGGCGAGACCGCGACGTGCTTGTCGCCGAGGTAGATCGGTCGCGCCGGCGGAACGGGCAGGTCTGCGGCGAAGCTGTACCCCTTGCCGGCTTGCAGCCGCAGGGGCACGTCCAGCCTCGTGAGGAGGTCCCCTGACCAGGTGCCACCAGCGAGCACCACGTCGCCGCACGCAATCAGGTCGCCGCTGACCTCGACAGCGCGAACCCGCCCCTCGTCGACATCGAACCTCGTGGCGACCGACCGCTCGCTGATCGTGACGCCGAGGGAGAGCAGCCGCGCAGCCAGGGAGGCAACGAGCCGGGACGGGTCCACGAGGGCTTCGTCGGCGATGAGGTACGCCGAGCTGACCTGGTCACTCAGGGCTGGTTCGAGCTCCTGGATCTCCGGTCCGATGAGGGCGGTCCCCGGGACCTGGTAACGACCGTTCGCCAGGGAGCGCTGCAGGGCAAGCGTCCGCTCGGCCTCCCTTTGGTCGAGGAACGCGTGCACCAGCCCGGGCCTCGTGAGCGTGGTCTCGACGCCGTCGGCCTGCCACCTGTCGAAGAGCTTCTCGGTCTGCTCAGCGAGGCCGGACAGGGCCGCGGCCCCGCGGGCGAATGCGGCCGGGCGACAGTACTTCTGGAACTCGTAGAGCCATCGCACGAACCCCGGTGACAGCGAGGGCCGCACGTACAGCGGTGCGTCCGCGCGGCCGGCCGAGCCGAGCGCTGCCCTCACCGAGCCCGGCGAGGGCACGGGGTAGCAGTGGCTCAACGTCACCCAGCCGGCGTTCCCACCCGACGAGCCGGCACCGACGCTCGCGCGGTCCACGACGTGCACCGCCTGGCCGGTGCTCGCGAGCTCGTACGCGCAGGCAAGCCCGACGATGCCGCCACCGATGACGACAGTGGGAGAGGTCGACACCGTCAGCCCGACGTGGAGGCGCTGAGGAACGCCCGTGTGCGGTCCTCCTGCGGAGCGCCGATGACCTGGTCAGGTGGTCCCTGTTCCACGATGTACCCAGCGTCGACGAAGGCCACCTGGTCGGAAATCTGCTGGGCGAACGGAACCTCGTGAGTGACGATCGCCATCGTCATCCCGCCTTCCGCGAGCTCACGCATCACGGTCAGCACCTCGCGCGTGGACTCGGGGTCCAGTGCGGAGGTCGGCTCGTCGAACAGCAGCGCCGTCGGGCTCAGGGCCAGCGCCCGCGCGATTGCAACCCGCTGTTGCTCTCCGCCCGACATCTGGTCTGGGAACGCCAACGCCCGGTGTTCCAGACCGACCCGACGGATCAGGCGTACGGCGTTCTCGATCGCCTCGTCCTCGGAGATTCCTGCTGCCTTGGTCTGCGCCAGGATCACGTTCTCGATGGCGGTGAGGTGTGGGAACAGGTTGAACCGCTGGAAGACCATGCCGACCTTCTGGCGCAGGCGCGCGAGGTCCTTGACGACCACCCGCCCGTCAAAGACAACCGGGTCGCCGGCAATCGTGATGTTGCCGCCGTCCGGGATCTCGAGCAGATTGATGCAACGGAGCAGCGTGCTCTTGCCGCCCCCGCTCTGGCCCAGGATGGTCAGGATCTGGCCCTTCTGGACCTCGACGTCGACCGAGTGCAACACAGTGGCCGCACCGAAAGATTTGCTGAGGCCGCGGACCTCGATCAGAGCAGTCATCCGTGCATCGCTCCTACCTCGAGAATGGATCGTGTCCTGGTCATCCGCCGACTGCGGCCAGGAGTGAGGGGCGTCCCTGCATGCACCTTGCGCTCGAGCAGCAGGAGCGCCTGCGAGACCGGGTAGCACACGACGAAGTAGATCGCCGCGATCACGAGGTAGACCTCCATCGCCCGGAAGGTCTCCGAGGAGATCTGGGAACCCTCGCTCATCAGCTCGCCGGCCGCGATCGTGACGAGGAGCGACGTGGACTTGAGCAGGTCAACGCCCATCGTCGCCGTACCAGGCAGGGCGAGCCGTAGCGCCTGCGGCATGGTCACCGCCCGGAAGGTCCTCATCTTGCTCATCCCCAGGGCCTGCGCCCCCTCCTGCTGGCCGGGCGGGACGCCCCTGAGGGCCGCGCGGAAGATCTCCGAGAGGTACGCCGCGTAGAAGATGATCAGGCTGAACGATCCCGCGGCCAGCGGGTCCAGCCGAATCCCTGCTGAGGGCAGACCGAAGTAGATGATGAAGATGATCGCCAGCAGCGGGATGTTCTTGAACAGCTCGGTGTAGATCGCCGCCGGGACCCGGATCAGGCGGGTCGGCCCCAGCCGCATGAGCGCGAGTGCCAGACCGAGGACGATTGCGCCCACGAACCCGAGAACCGTGTACTCCAGCGTTCGCAGGAGGCCGTGAAGCAGCTCGGAGGCATAGCTTCCCCAGTCGACCTTCACGACGCTGCCCCGGGCGCCGCCCAGTCCTTCGGTCGGTCGACTCCCTGACGGGATGTGGACATCTCGGGAGTCGGCTTCAGGAACTGGTCCGGCTCGCCGCCGTACTTCTTGATCAGGTCGGTGAGCTCACCGCTCGCATACATCTTCGCGATCTCCTTGGAGATCGCGGCCTCCAGCTTCGGAGCCTGCTTGGCCACGTAGAAGGCCACCTGGTACGGAGCGAGGTACTCGAGCTCGGGCGTGGCCTTGATCTCAGCGGCCGTCGGGGGAGTGAGGTACTGCGTGGAGAAGTCCATGTCAGGTCGCTTCTCCTTCGCGTCGATGATGATCAGCGGGTCCAGGAACCCGACCTGCACGCGGCCACTCGAGAGGTCGTTGAAGACCCCGTTCGCATCCGGATAGGCGTGCAGCTTGGCTCCATTGATCGCCTTGATGGACTTCACCCACACGTAGCCGGTGACCGTCCCGAGGTCCTTGCCCTCAAGGTCGGCCACGGTCTCGTAGGTGTCGGAACCATGCACTGCCATCGCGGGGGGCGAGTAGTAGGCCGGGTCGGTGAACAGCCCTTCCTTCTGCCGGTCCGCAGACCAGGCGATGCCACCGATGGACATGTCGACGCGGTGGGACTGGACGCCGCCGAGCATGCCGTTGAAGTCGGTGACCTGGGGCTCGACCTTCAGGTCCAGGTTCTTGGCGGCAGCCTCGAGGATGTCGCTGTCCAGGCCCTTGAGCTTGCCCTCCTCGACCGAGGTGTACGGCGCGTAGGGCTGCACGGCGACCCGGATGATGCCGGGCTCGAGGGTGTCGAGCCCGACCGCCTTGCCGGTTGCTTCCTCGCTGCCGCACGCCGCTAGGGCCAGCAGGCAGGCGCCTGCCAGGAGGCCGACACCGGCTCGGCGTTGGGTGACTCTGGAGATCATCGCGATGCCTCTCGTGGAAGATTTGGCCCGGAGTCTAGGTAGCGACCACCCCGCTGACATCGTGTGTTCCGTACGAAAGAAGTGCCCGATTGTGCTCACTCTTAGTACGGTGCGTACATGAGTCCCCAAGCTGCCAGTCGGCGCCTCGACGTTCCTGACACCCGCGCTCGCGCAGGAGATCGCCGGCGAGACGAGCGCGATCATCGGGCTGAACGTGATCATCACCGACGCGGGGGGCGTCGTGATCGGCAGCGGCGACGAGTCGCGCGTGGGCAGCTTCCACGAGGCCTCACTGCCGGTCATCGCGAGCCAGCGGTCGGCCGCCCACAGTGCCGAGCAGGCGCGCCGGCTCGTCGGGGTCAGGCCAGGCATGACCCTGCCGATCGTGCACGGCGGCGTCGGCGTCGGCACGGTCGGCATCACCGGCTCTCCCGCCCGGGTGCGCCGGTTCGGTCAGGTCGTGAAGCGACAGACCGAGATCCTCCTGGAGGAGGCGGTGCTGCTTCGCTCGCGAATGACGCGCGAACGCGTGCTCGAGACTCTGCTCCGCGACCTGCTCAACTTCGACGCCGACAACCTCGCCGACCTGACTGCTCGAGCCCAGGACTTCGGCTTCGACCTCGCCCTGCCGAGACAGGCCGTCGTCATCGAGATCGTGGGGTCTGAGAGTCGCCAGGGCCCAGCGGGGTCCTCGCCGCTCCGCCTGATTCGCGAGGCGTTCCACAACCCGCAGGACATCTCGTGCTCGATGTCCTCGACGACCCATGTGGTGCTGCGGCGACACGACGAGGACCGCGACCTGCTCGGTAGCTCCGACCTGGTCGAGCTGTCAGGGTGGATCAGTGCCCAGCTCGGGCTCGCTTCCCAGATCGGGATCGGCGGCGTCGTGCACACGGTGAGCGAGATCGCCACGTCGTACGCCGAGGCCAGGACTGCGTTGCGTGTCGGGTCATCGAGCGGTCAGGCCTCGCCGTACGACATCAACGACCTGCGGGTCGAGCAGCTGATGACCGCGTTGCCGGGACGACTTCGTGCACGTGTCGGTGGCGAGATCATCGGATCCCTGCGTTCGAGGGGCGACTGGCCAGCGACTCGCGCCACCGTGCTGGCGTGGGTCGAGAGTGGTTTCGTGCTGGTTGACGCGGCGTCAACACTCAACGTGCACCGAAACACGCTGGTGTACCGCCTCAGGCGCATAGCCGCGGAGACCGGGTGGCCGACCTCGGACCGGCGTCGCTGGCTCGCGCTCTATCTCGCGTGCGTCTCGGACGGCCTTCCGGCCTGAGACGGGCCTGACTCGGGCCCGACCCTCAGGTGCCTCGAAGGTCGCGCAGCACCCGCTGGCTGGCCAGCTTCCCGGGGGACCCGATCACACAGCCACCCGGGTGCGTGCCCGAGCCGCACTGGTAGTAGCCGTCGATGGGCGTGCGGTACTGGCTCCAGCCGGGCGCGGGCCGGAAGAAGTACATCTGCGGAGCCAGGAACTCACCCGCGAAGATGTTTCCCTCGGTGAGCCCGGTGACCCGCTCGATGTCGACCGGGGTCACCACCTCGCGATGCAGCACCAGATCGCCGAAGCCGGGGAAGTGCGACTCGAGGACTGCCTGCGCCGTGTCGCCGAAAGCCTGGCGTTCGGTCTCCCAGTCGCTGCCGCGCAGGTCGTACGGCGCGTACTGCACGAAGCACGACATCACGTGCTTGCCGGCCGGGGCCATGTCCGGGTCGACGACCGACTGGATCGCGGCGTCGATGAAGGGCCGCTCGCTGTACCAGCCGTACTTCGCCGCGTCGTACGCCCGCTCGACGTACTCGATCGTCGGCCCGATGTTGAGGAACCCGCCGTAGTGGTCGACCGTGTCGGGAAGGGCGGGGAAGACCGGCAGGCCGTCGAGTGCGAAGTTGACCTTCGCCGAGACCCCGCGGAACCGCATCCGCTCGACGTTGTCGACGAGGTCGGACGGCAGCTCGCGAGGGTCGACGAGGTCCAGGAAGGTACGCCGGGGGTCGAGCGCCGACACGACGACGGGGGCACGAAACTCCGTGCCGTCCTCGAGGGCCACGCCGACGGCGCGGCCGTCCTGGGTGAGCACGTCGCTGACGCGGGCACCGAGGCGGATCTTCGCCCCGTTGGCCTCGGCGGCACGGGCAAGCACCTGGGTGAAACCTCCGTTGCCGCCCTTGTGGAACGCCCAGGACCCGAGGTTTCCGTCGTGCTCACCCATCTTGTGGAACAGCAGCACGAGTGCCGAGCCGGGCGACATCGGTCCGATCTTGGTGCCGATGATGCTGGAGGAGGCGTGGTACCCCTGGACCGCCTCGTGCTCGAAGTAGTCCTCGATCCAGTCCGAGGCGCTTCCGGTGAGCAGCCGCACGACGTCGTGCATCACCTTGCGTTCCACGCCACCGAGGTGGTCGAGGAGCCACGCGACGTCGGCCTGGTCCTCGGGGTCCTTGCCGAAGACGTTCGGCGGTGCCTTGTCAAAGAGCGGCTGGACGGCCTGGACCACGCGGTCGAGGTCGTGGTGGTAGCGGTCGTAGGCGTCGGCGTCGTGCGGGGAGTGGCGCCGGATCTCCTGCATGTTCTGGCCGTGGTCGTCTCCGAACAGCAAGTAGTCGCCGTCACCGGTCGGGTGGAACGACGACGGCATCATCAGCGGCATGAACCCGTGCTTGACCAGGTCCAGCTCCTGGATGATCTCGGGCCGGAGGAGGCTGAGCGCGTAGGAGAAAGTCGTGAACGAGAACCCGGGCACGAGCTCCTCGGTGATCGCGGCCCCGCCGACCAGGTCGCGCTGTTCGAGCACCAGGGTGCGTAGCCCGGCCTTGGCCAGGTAGCCGGCGTTGACCAGGCCGTTGTGGCCGCCGCCCACGACGATGGCGTCGTACGCCGTGTCCTGGGCCTTGTCTCGGGCCGTGTCTGGGGCCGTGTCTGGGGCCGTGTCTGGGGCCGGTCGTGGGGTTGTCGAGCTCATGGCGTGGCCGTCTTCCTCGCGGGGTTGAACAGGGGCAGCTTCGCGGTGTGGGCGGCGACCCTCACGTTGTGGTGGGAGATCGCCAGCTCCAGATGGACCGGGGACCCGGGCGTTGCCAGCTCGGGGTTGACCCTCGCGAGTCCGATGTGGCGCTGCAGCACGGGGGAGTAGACGAAGCTCGTCGTGTAGCCGACCTGGGATCCGCCGGACTGAGCGTCGTACAGCATCGACTCGTAGGAGAGCGGGTGCTCGTCCTTGGGTGGCAGCAGCCCCGCATCCCGGTGGAGCCGGTCCCAGTGCGACCAGTCGACGACGACGCCGACGCTGGCCCACCGTGACGTGCGCTCGGTGAGCTCCCGGACGATGGCGCTGCGACCGACGAAGTGCCGGTCGCCGTCCTTGACTCCGCGCAGCATCCACCCCATCCCGAGCTCCTTGGGGGTCACCCGGTCATCGTCGGTGAACGCGAGCCGGCTGTTGTGCCACTCCACGTCGATCAACGGCAGGCCTGCCTCGATGCGCAGCGTCATCAGGGCCTCCTCGCCGAAGGGGCGGATGCCGTGACCGTTGCCGGCCTCGAGGACGGCGTCGAGTACGTCGAGTGCGTGGCCGGACTCCACGGTGATCTCGAAACCGAGATCGCCGGTGTAGCCGGTGCGCGACAGGGTGACCGGGGCCCCTGCCACCTTGGCCTGGGCGAGCTCGAAGTAGGCGAGCGAGTCGGCCTCTGGCATCAGGGTGGAGAGCACGGCTCTGGAGCGGGGGCCCTGCACGGCGAGCACGCCGAAGTCGTCGGACACGTCCTCGAGGGTCACCCGCAGCTGGCCGACCAGGTCGCTGAACCAGCCGAACGCCGGTCGCGCGGCAGTGAGCAGGAAGTCGGTCGCCGAGTGCCGGAACACGACGCCGTCCTCCATGACGAAGCCGCGGTCGTCGCACCACAGGTTGTACTGCGCGTGACCCGGCCGGCAGGAGCGGATGTCGCGAACCAGCACTCCCGCGAGGAACCGCTCGGCGTCGGGTCCATGGATCCGGTACTTGAAAAGCGGAGAGGTGTCGAAGACCCCGACGGCATTGCGGACCGCGAAGTACTCGTGCTTCGGCGAGTGGGTATAGCGCAGGGCAGAGAGGTGGCCTTGCCAGTGCGTGTAGAGGCCCTGGGAGTTGAGTTCGCTCAGCCGCGCGTGGAACGGGGTCGTCCTGATCACATCAGCCACCGTATCCGTTACTGACTGGCGAGTCAGTAGCGAGTCCGAAACACTCGAGGGGCCACGCGAAGATCTCTGCCTCGTGGTCGCAACGCGACGGCTGAAGCAGCACCAACCAGCTTCCGACCCACGCTACCGCTGAGCGCGGTCGATCCGTGGTGCGTTCCGGTGAGCCGATGGTTCGAAACCACAATCCGACCCGTAGGCGAGCAGGGAGCGATCAGTCGGGCGACCGGAAGTAGTCTCTTTGAAGCAGGTGCCGGAAGGAACCGAGAATTCCCTTCCACACAAGGGAATTCTCGGCCAAGTACTGTCAGTGGTAGGTGCTTGAATTCACCTATGGACAGCCGACCGGACGAGCACCGTGACCGCGGTGTCCCGGCTGCTCTGGCCCAGATGCGGGGCGAGGTCCGTGGGCTGGCGGAGACGTTGTGGGCGGCCCGGGATCGTGCGGAGCTGATGGACACCGTCGCGGAGATCGAAGCCGTGAAGTCCACCCTGGACGCACTGCAGCTCGGGGTGGTCCGCGAGCTCGAGGCGACCAGCGCGGTCAAGGCTGTGGGCTGGGCCTCCACCCAGGACTTCCTCACCGCCATCGCAGGCGGCCACAAAGGCACCGGACCCGCGACCGTCCGCCTCGCGGCCGCGGTCGACCGGCCGCTCATGGCACCAGTCGCCGAGGCCCTGGGCGACGGGTGGCTCTCCACCGCGAAAGCCCAGGTCATCGAACGCGCCCTCGACGCCCTCCCCGGCGACCCCGACCTCCGCACCCGCGGCGTGCAGTTCCTGCTCACCGAAGCCAAGGCGCTCGATGCGACCGAGCTGCGCAAGCTCACCCGCCGCCTGCTCACCGTCCTCGACCCAGACGGCGAAGACCGACGCGACGAACGCGCCCTGGACCGCCTCGAACGCGCCGCCCACCTCTCCCGGCACCTCTCCATCACCGAGGACCAGACCGGCGGCGCCTGGATCAAAGGACGCTGCAGCACCGAGGACGCCGCCCAGATCAAGGCCACCCTGATGCCACTCGCCGCACCCCACCCCACCACCGGACCGGTCTGCGACCCCCACAGCTGCACCATCCCCGGCTGCGGGCACGAGGGCCGCGACCCCCGCGACCACGGCACCCGGATGCTCGACGCCCTCGCCGAAGCCTGCCGACAGCTCCAGACCACCGACGTGCTGCCCCAGGCGCACGGCGCCACCCCACGACTCACCCTCACCATGGACCTCGAGGACCTGCGCACCCAGGCCGGGTTCGGCACCACCGAGACCGGGGAACAGCTCTCCGCATCCACCATCCGGCGGATCTGCTGCGACGCCGAGATCATCCCCGCCGTCCTCGGCACCGACTCCGCAGTCCTCGACGTCGGCCGCACCCAACGACTCGTCACCACCGCGATCTGGAAAGCCCTGGTCGCCCGCGACCAGGGCTGCCGCTTTCCCCAACTGCCGACGCCCACCACTGATGTGCCACGCCCACCACCTCGAGCACTGGGCCGACGGCGGACCCACCGCGCTGCACAACATGATCCTGCTCTGCGGCCACCACCACCGCCTCATCCACCACGGCCCCTGGCAGATCCGAAAAACCAGCCCCGCCCAGTTCACCTTCGACCCACCACCCGGCACCCGCCGCGCCAGCCACACATCAAGACCACCACCCGACGGGTGATGGATCGCTCAAGGCCGCCTCGGAACCTGATGCTCAGCCGAGTCATTCCGCTCAGAGTGACTCGTGCGGAAATCGCTGATGACCCGATCTCGGGGCACTGCGGAACCGGATCGTGAAGTTTGCGAGTCGGTAGCGCCAGAGTCGCGCGCGTTCAGGCCAGCGTCGGCAGCCTGGAGAGCGAGTCGGCCAAGGCGGACTGGATGTCGGCGTCCTCCCACTGGTGGTCGACGACGTTGCCGGACAGGTAGGCGTCGTACGCGGCGAGGTCGAGATGGCCGTGCCCGCACAGCGCGGTCAGAATCACCTTCTCCTCGCCGGTCTCCTTGCACCGCGTCGCTTCCTCGACGGTTGCCGCGAGCGCGTGCGTCGGCTCGGGCGCGGGCACGATGCCCTCCGTGCGGGCGAACAGCACCCCGGCAGCGAAACATTCGGTCTGCGGCTTGGCGACCGCCTCCATCTCACCCGTCGTGTAGAGGTGACTGATCAGCGGGCTCATCCCGTGGTAGCGCAGACCGCCGGCATGGATCGGATCAGGCACGAAGTCGTGGCCCAGGGTGTGCATCTTCATCAACGGCGTCATCCCTGCGGTGTCCCCGAAGTCGTAGGCGTAGGTGCCTTGGGTCAGTGAGGGGCACGCAGCCGGCTCCACCGCGAGCACGGTCGGGTTCATCCGGCCCGCCCACTTCTCCCTCAGGAACGGGAACATCAATCCGCCGAAGTTCGACCCGCCACCGGTGCAACCGATGATCAGGTCGGGGGTCTCTCCCGCCTGGGCGAGCTGGAGCAGCGCCTCCTCGCCGATGATCGTCTGGTGCAGCAGCACGTGGTTGAGCACGCTGCCGAGCGCGTAGTTGGAGGTCGGGTCCGGGGCCGCTACTTCGACAGCCTCACTGATGGCAATGCCAAGGGACCCCGTCGAGTCGGGGTGCTCGGCAAGGATGCTTCGGCCGGCCTCAGTCAGCTCCGAGGGGCTGGGGTGCACTGTGCCGCCAAACGTCTCGATCATCATCCGCCGATAGGGCTTCTGGTCGTACGACGCGCGCACCTGCCAGACCTCGCAGGCCAGGCCGAACTGTGCGCAGGCGAACGCCAGAGCAGTGCCCCACTGGCCGGCTCCGGTCTCCGTGGTCAGCCTCTTGATCCCGGCCTTGGCGTTGTAGAACGCCTGAGGAACTGCGGTGTTCGGCTTGTGCGAGCCGGCCGGGGAAACCCCTTCGTACTTGTAGTAGATCCGCGCCGGCGTACCCAGCGCCTTCTCCAGCCGGTGTGCCCGGTAGAGGGGGCTCGGGCGCCAGAGCCGGTAGACGTCGAGCACCTCCTCGGGAATGTCCACGTACTGATCGGTGGACACCTCCTGGAGGATCAAGTCCATCGGGAACAGCGGCGCCAGATCGTCCGGCCCCACCGGTTGCCCGGTCCCCGGGTGCAGCACCGGCGGCGGTGGGGTCGGAAGGTCGTGCAGCACGTTGTACCAGCGGGTCGGCATCTCACTCTCATCGAGCTGGAACTTGTGCTGCTTGACGTGGGACATGGCGGCTCCTGACCTTGCGACGGCTGGTCGCTCCGACACTAGTGATTTCCACAGCGCGCCGGGCTCCTGGTTCGCACCGACTACCACCGATTTCGGACACACTAGAGTCCGGCTTGGTCGGTGGGTCAGGGCTGAGGTGCCACGCCCAGACTTCCGAAGTACGTCGTGCTATTGCTCGAAATACAGCCGTGTAATTTGCTAGATACACCTTTGTAATTCGCGACCTTCGCTTTCCAAATGCCTGTAACGGGTGTGAACCTTGGTACTCGTGTGAACAACTTCCCCCTCACATGGAGTGCCTTCATTGCGATTCAGCCGTGCCCGCTACGTCACGTTGTGCCAGCAATCCCTGGTCGCGGCTGCCGTTCTTGCTGTCGGTGTGTCCGCGGCCGGTGTCAAGTCTCTCGACTTCGTTCCGCAGCCCGGCAACTTCGCCGGCTCACGGGAAATCCCTGCCATAGGGGACCCGCAGCAGGCCGCGCTGACCAAGGGTGACGAGAAGCCGCGGAGGACCAAGGTCGACGCTGCCCCGGTGACCCCGAAGGTTCGTGAGGTCCGGGTGACCGGCATGTCCGACGGGACGCCCGGTGCCGTGGAGGACTCCGGCTCGAGCCGACGCTCCATGAAGGAGGCACCGAGCACCAAGCGCGTGGTGGTGCTCTCGGATCCGCAGCCGGTGCGTGGGTATGCGACGGTCGGGGTGACCTGGGACGACGCCGCGAACTATGGTGACGAGGATGTCGCGGTGCAGGTGCGTACCGAGAAGAGTGGCAGCTGGTCGGGCTGGATGGACGCGGAGTACCACGACGAGCACGGCCCGGATGGGGGCTCCGCCGAGGAGGCGGCCAGGGGGCAGCGCCCGGGCACCGATGCCCTGGTGGTCGGTGACGTTGACCGTGTGCAGATGCGGGCGGAGACCACGGACGGGACCATGCCTCCCGATTTGAGGCTTGCGGTCATCGACCCTGGCACTGGGACGATGACGAGGCAGGCCCCGGCGATCGATACCTCGAAGCTGCCGCCGCCCGCGGACACGAACACAAAGACCACCACCTCGGGCACCTTGGGCACTTCGGGTGGTCCGCAGGCTTCCGGTGCGGAGACCGGCGCAGGAGAGGTGCAGGACCGGGTCGCGCTCAGTGCGATGAAGGTCGCGGCGAAGCCCTACATCTACTCCCGGGCGCAGTGGGGTGCCAACGAACGTCTGCGGGACCAGTCCCGGCCGAGCTACGGCACGGTCAAGGCGGGATTCATCCATCACACGGTGAACGCCAACGGCTACAGCTCGGCGCAGGTGCCGGCGTTGTTGCGTGGCATCTACGCCTACCACACGCAGTCTCGGGGGTGGCGCGACATCGGCTACAACTTCCTGGTCGACCGGTTCGGCCGTATCTGGGAAGGTCGCTACGGCGGCGTTGGCAGTCCGGTGGTCGGGGCCCACACCCTGGGCTACAACGAGGTGTCCTTCGCGATGTCGGCGATCGGCAACTTCGACATCGCCGCCCCGCCGCAGGCGGTGCTCGCTGCCTATGCGCGGCTGTTCGCCTGGAAGCTCTCCCTCTACAACATCGCGGCCAACGCGCCACGGGTCTATGTGAAGAACCGCTGGTTGCCGGCCATCAACGGCCACCGAGACGTCGGCCAGACCGCGTGTCCGGGTCGCTACCTCTACGCAAAGCTGCCCTACGTCC
This sequence comes from uncultured Actinomycetota bacterium, assembly GCA_963742815.1. Lineage (GTDB taxonomy): Bacteria > Actinomycetota > Actinomycetes > Propionibacteriales > Nocardioidaceae > Marmoricola. Next base: position 803,190 of record CAVUNJ010000011.1, on the reverse strand, counting down.
GGACGGCGGCGCGCAGCGTGCAGAACAACGCCCAGACCGGGCGGGTCACCGCGATCACGCTGCGATGGAAGGCGATCGGCGGCTACCGGTCGGTCCTCGGCGGGCCCAGGGCCGTGGAGTACTCCGTGGCGGGCGGCCGCGCGCGCCAGTTCCAGAAGGGTCGCATCTACGCGAAGTACGGCGTGGGCGCCTTCGAGCTGTATGGGAAGGTGCTCAAGGCCTATGTACGGCGCGGCGCCGCGGGCTCGCGGCTCGGCTTCCCCCGCACGGCGCCGGCCCGGTTCAAGCGGGGCACCTACGCCCGCTTCGAGAACGGGGTGCTGAAGGTGTTCCGGTCCGGGCGGGTGAAGGTCACCTACTGGCGCAGGTAGGTTCTCGGCAGCACGCCGACGAACGAGGCACCCGTCATCCACCGCCTGAGCTCTCGCAGCTACGGAGAGTGTCGTCCAGGCGCGGTTCGCCATCGATAACGTTGAGTCATGTCTCGCGACCGGACTCTTGCTTGCGTGTTCGCGCACCCAGACGACGACGCGTACGGGGTGGCGGGCAGCGTCGCGCTGCACGCCAACGAGCCAGACTTTCGTTTCGTCCTGGTTCACGCCACGTTCGGCGAGCACGGGGACATTCGAGAGGGATTCCCGGCCACGCGCGAAACGCTTGGATCCATTCGCCAGTCCGAAGACGAAGCCGCGTGGCGCGCCCTCGGCCGCGTACCCGACCGTCACGAGTGGCTGGGTCTGCCTGACGGCGGCGTCGCTGAGGTTCCCTTTGATGACGTTGTCTCTGCGGTTGCGCGGATCCTGGATGAGGAGGATCCCGCCGTGGTCGTCACGTTCGGTCCCGACGGCATCTTCGGGCACCCCGACCACATCGCGATCGGTGCAGCCACTGACGAAGCGTTCGCGAGCCTCCGTTCCGAGGACAGGTCTGGCTTCCAACGCCTCGCGCACGGCGCGGTCCCGCAGTCGGTGTTCGAGCGCTGGAATCGCCAACGCGCCGAGCTCGGGCTCCACACCTTCGACCCGACGCAGACGTACCACATGCGGGGCATCCCGGACGAGCAGATCCGGATCACCGTCGACTGTCGCGAAGCCGCGAACCGCATCGTGGCCGGCCTTCGCGAGCACAAGAGCCAACTGCACGTCATGTCGGATTACCCGATCACCACCGCCCAATGGGAGCGGCGCGTTGGGCGGGAGTGGTACGCGATCGCCTGGCCCGAAACAGAACGCGATGCACCCATGCTGACCGACCTCTTCGAAGGTCTTGTCTGAGTCGCTGAGGACTGTGCCTGAGTGACTCTTTCCACTGCCTGAGGGACGACCGCCGGATTCCTACCTTCGGGGAGTGGCTCCGGGGAGGGGTGGAACCACTGGTGGCAGGCCCCTCTTCTCCGCTGTCCGAGACCGGTCGTCAAGGCCTTCCGCTTCCTCCAGCGGCTCCGTGAAGGGCTGATCGTCGCCGACACACGTGGTTCCGGCGCGCGGCAGCCTGCGGGTGAGCAGGTAGGAGTCCACGGCGTGGTTCACGCATTCGGATGAGCCGTAGGCGGTGTGCCCCCAGCTGTCGTTGGACAGCAGTCGGCTGTTGGGCAGCAACGAGGCGACCTTGACGGCGCCGTCGTAGTTGGTCGCCGGGTCCCAGTAGTTGCCCACGACCAACAGCGGGTTGGCGGTGCGGCGGGTGAACGGTCCTCTGAAAGAGTCCTCGTCGCGAACGGTCCAGGTCTTCGACGCGCACGGTGCCGAGGCCCATGTCCACAGGCGACCGAAGTCGGGGGCCTTCCTGTCGGCGGCGTCGGCGTAGCCGGGCCAATTCCCCGCATCGCGGGGGTTGAGGCCGTCCGTGCACAAAACCGACTGGAAGGTCTCGATGATGTTGTTGTACGGGAACGCGTAGCCGAACCCGGCGCGTTGCCTCGCCCTGGTTGCGTCGGAGGCCTTCTTGGCCGACTGCGTGGCTCTGGCCTTCTGAACGAGTGCCGTCCGCGCCGCGTCCTGAGCGGCTGCCGCCTCGCCGGTGCGGGCGGATGCTTGAAGCAGCTCGAGGACGTACGAAAGGTCGAGGTCGACGAACGTCGCACCGAAGGGGAGGTACAGGTCGCCGAGAAGCCAGCCAATCAACGTCGCGTAGTCGATGACGAACTCTTCACCGGTCTCGGGATCGGTGACCTCGAGGGGGGCCCTCTTCAACGAGGCGATGATCTTGGCGTAGTTCCGTTCCGGGTCACCGGCAGCCGCGAAACTGCAGAACTCCTCGCCTGCCTTCCTGCACCGCAGCAAGATCTCGTGCAGGGCCTGGGAGGCGCCCTCGCCCGACTTCAGAAGGGTGGTCTGCGGGGTGGTGAGGTTGGCCCGCGTCCCGGCCCACGCGATCGGGTCGAGCACGCCGTCGATGGCGACCGCACGCACGCGGTCCGGGAACATGTTGGCGTAGACGTTCCCGAGGTAGCTGCCGTAGGAGAAACCCAGATAGGTGAGCTTTCGGTCCCCGACCATCCGGCGCAGGACGTCCATGTCCCTCGCCGCCTCCGCGGTGGACATGGACGCTGACAGTGGTCTTCCCGTGGTCCAGCAGGCCCTTCCGAACGCGCGGGACGACCTCACGGCGGCGTTCTCCTCCGACGTCGTCCACGGGAAGGCAAGGTTGAGGCCAGCAAGCGCCGCTGACTGCTGGCCTGCGTTCTGCCAGCACCGCATGTTGTCGCTGAAGTTGATTCCACGCGGGTCGAAGCCGACGATGTCGAAGCGAGCCAGAACCTCGGGTCCGAGGAAGAACGGTGCAGCCGCGGCAATTTCCACGCCGGAGCCGCCCGGCCCACCGGGGTTGAGGAAGAGCGTGCCGATCTTCCGGTCGGGGTCTGTCGCCTTGAGACGGAGCACCGCGACCCCGGTCTGCGCGCCGCTCGGCTTGTCATAGTCCAGGGGAAGCTGTGCCGTCCCGCACTCGGCCTCCACCCCGAAGATGCTGCTGCAGTCGAACCAATCGGGTCTGGGGGTAGGAACCCGGTCGACGCGCCGCGCCTCGTTGGCGCTGGTGGTGTCGTGCGCTGGTTGCTTCGACGTACTCGTCGTTGCCGCACCGGGCGGCATTGCGAGAACGACCGCGGCCAAGACGGCGGCGGCCAAACCGATCGATCGAACTGCCCTCATCCGTGAACCCCTCTCCCGTCCTGCGGGCTGGGGTCTCCTCCGCACATTCGGAGTTCGATCGCGCCTACCCGAGAAATCCTCACTTTCGCGACGACGGTGGTCACAGTCAAGGCCTCCAATTGGGGCGGATGACATCAGCAGGGGACATCGCGGTCACGCGATGGTGAACTCATCGTTCGTGGCCCCGCTCCGGGGCTGACCCGTCCACACTGAACGGCGATTTCCAGTCACCAGGTGACTGCGAATCGCCGCTATCTCGGAGCACTGGGGACGGAGTTCCCGCGGCGTTGGCTGGTAGCGGGCACGCGGGCTGTCCCTCTGAACGGGGCCCGGCGAGGCCACTCGAGAGCGCTGCTCCAATCATTCTGGCGTTGCTGAGGCCTTGCGTGCGACGATGTCTCTTACTGACTCGCGAGTCAGTAACGACGAAGCGAGCGGAGGTGCGATGTGCGGAATCCTTCAAGCGAGGGTCTCGGGGTCGAGCCCGAGCTCGCCGGCCACCGCACCGGCGACCCACTCCCGGAGCTGGGCGCGGGTGACGGTTCGGTAGACCAGGGTCGCGACCGACAGCCCGTCGATCAGGGCCGAGACCCGCGCCACCGAAGCTTCGGGGTCCGGGCAGGTGAACGAGCCGTCGGCGACGCCTTCCTCGATGACCTCCAGGAGCGCCGCGGACCAGCGATGGTCCAAGCGGCGCAGGACCTTGCGGATCACGGGCTCCCGCTGCGCAAGCGCCCAGGCGTCGATCCAGACGCGCCAGCCGACCGCCGCGCCAGTCGGGCCGTAGAGGCGCAGCACCCTGCGCAGACGGTCCACCGGGTCAGCCCCTCTGGCAGTCGCCTGGTCGAGCCGGTGGAGGTCCCGGTCCACGGCGTGCGCGAAGGCGTCGGCGACCAGCGTGTCCTTGGTCCCGAAGTGGTAGAAGACCAACGACGGGCTCACCCCGAGCACCTGGGCGACGTCGGCGACGCGGATCGCCGCGAGCCCGATGCGGTCGAGGAGGTCCGTGGTCGCGGTCAGGATCTCCTCGCGCCGCACCTCGACCGTACGGCGGGCCCTACTCGTGTTCGGGCCCGTCACGCTCGATCTCCCATGGCGCGCAGCATAGGAGCCCATGGACCCAACGGACAGGAGGCACCCAGATGACCGAGACGCAAGTCGACGAGATGGCGACTGTTCGGGCAGCGACCCGACTCGATGGGGAGCCGGAACGGATGATGCCGGCCGGCGCCTACACGTCGCCGGAAGTGCTGGCCTGGGAGCAGCGCCACCTCTTCGCCGGCAGCTGGACCTGTCTGGGCCGGATGGCCGACCTGCTCCCGGGCGCTCAGGTCGACGGGGCCGGAGCCGCGACGGACGCAAAGCCGGTCACGCAACGAGCCGTGGTCGTCGGGGACGTCTCGGCCCTGCTCGTTCAGGACGGCTCGTCCGTCCGGATGTACGCGAACACGTGCCGGCACCGGGGCCACGAGCTGCTCGCTGAGGGTGACACGTCGCAGCGCCGGAGCATCATCTGCCCCTACCACGCGTGGACCTACGACCTCGGGGGTGCGCTGATCGGGGCCAAGGGTTTCCGCGACGACGAGCGCTTCGAAGCCGGCGAGCACGGTCTTGTCGAGCTCCCGGTGCAGGTGTGGGAGGGCTGGGTCTTCGGCCATGCACTGCACCCGCTGGGCAGCGAGCAGGTCCCGTCGTTCACCAAGCACCTCGGGGACCTGGCCGCGATCGTCGAGCCGTACGACTGCGGGTCTCTCGTACTCGCGGACCGGCACACCTACGAGGTGGCGGCGAACTGGAAGGTGATCGCCGAGAACTACCACGAGTGCTACCACTGCCCGCTCATCCACACGGAGCTGTGCCAGCTCACCCCTCCGGACTCAGGCGAGAACTACGACCTGCCCGGGGTCTGGGTCGGCGGTTCGATGGACCTGCGCGAGGGCACAGAGACGATGTCGATGACGGGCGAGCTGGCCGCGACGCTGCTCCCGGGTGTGGACCCGGCTCGAGTGGAGTACCTCCAGGTGCTGCCGAACCTCCTCGTGTCAGCGCATCCTGACTACGTGATGACTCACCGGATGCTGCCGCTGGCGCCCGGTCGGACGTGGATCGAGTGCTCCTGGCTGGTGGCGCCCGGCGCCGACGGTGCTGCGCCCGACGCCCGCAGTGCGGTCGACTTCTGGGACCTGACGAACAAGCAGGACTGGGCGGCCTGCGAGTCGGTGCAGCGTGGCCTCGCCAGCCCACACTTCCGGCCGGGTCCGTTCGCGCCGAACGAAGACGCTGTCGCGGATCTCGTGGCCACCATCAGCCGCGCCTACCACCGGGGTCAGTTCCAAGCATGACGACCCGGCGCACCTCAGTGGCGGCGTACCTCTCGGGGCACGGCTCGCAAGTCACGCAAACCTGAGGGCGACGGACGACGAAGAGCCCTCGCGGTCACCCGCGAGGGCTCTTCGTTCGGGTCTTACCGACGAGTCAGAGGTTGTTCACCTGAGCGACGGTGTGGTCTTGAGGGTGGTCGTGAACGCATTCTGCTTCGTGGCCAGGTTGAGCGTCCAGTTGGCCTGGCTGTGCAGGTCGGTGTTGAAGTACGCGAACGCGATGCCGCCGTACTTGACCATGTCCTTGTAGGTCTGCGCCATCCACCCGGACCAAGCCTTTGCTGCAGGGTCGCTGTAGCCGGTCTCGGCGAGACCCCAGGCCACACCCTTGGACTTTGCCCACGACTGGAACTTCGAGAAGTAGGCGCCGTCCATGTCCTTCCAGGTCGTGTAGCCCTTGACGCCGTACTTCTCGTACACGTCGAAACCGGCCATGTCGATCTTGGTGTTCGGCCAGGTGTTGGCCAGCGAGTACTTCGCGTCACCGTAGAGCTGGTGGTAACCCATCAGGATGACGGTGTAGCCGAGGTTGGGCGCGGCGGCGCGCATGATCGGCGCGATTCGGGCCTGCATGGCCTTCCACTTCTGCATGTCGCCGTCGCCCTCGGGCTCGTGTGCGACCGCGACCCAGACAGGACCGCCGGCGGCCTTCATCCGAGTCGCCAGGTCCTTGGCCCAGGCGTCGCCCTTGCCGGCAGCCATCTCGGACCACGAGTACGGCGGCTTGAAGCTCATCCACGGCACCCGGTTCTTGGCGACGTCTGCCTTGGCCACGTTGGCAGCCGAGGCGGCGGAGCCGGAGCCCCAGTAGGTGCGGCGCACCCCGATGTTCCTGCCCATGGAGGACTCCCACGAGCTCGGGTCGGAATTGGCCTTGTACGCGGCACCGAAGTACGCGCCGCAAGTCGGGATGCCTCGGGCGTTGACTGTGCAGCCGTTGGTCAGGGTGGGGTCTGCAGCCTTCGAGGGGGCCATCGGTCCTGCCAGGGCAAGGACCAGTGGTATCAGGAAGCTGAAGGAGATGAGTTTGAAAGTTCGGGTACGCATTAGCTCGCTCGGGGGGAGGCGACATGGACAGTCCCAGGAGCACCATTTGTGAACTAGTGCCCCATGTGGGCGGGCTTACGGTAGCCCGAACGGGCTATTGAAAAGCAAATCGAACGTGGTAGGTGGATCCCTGGCGATCGTGAGCCAGCACCTCTTCCGTGGCTCCCGACAGCGGGGTTTCGGGCCGTCCTGGGTGGCCGGTTCGAGGTGGTTCGCGGAGCCCCCTCCTCGTTGATCATCGAGTGAGCCCGGTCACACAAATGACACCGATGTGCCTTGTCGGGAAGATCATGAAATATCTGGCTATGTCTAAGCCAGTTTGCACAATGGGGCGCGATATACGCCGAAAATGGTGAACCGCCCGGATAGCCCGATTTACAGCATGCGCAGATCGGCCTGTCGGGGGGCCGCGACACGCCGACGGCATCGAGGTCGGGGGAGCAACTCGAATGGGCGGCGCCAGATCATACTCCCCACCCCGACGCAGTGGTCTAGTTTTGAGAACGGCCCTAGTAGACCACTTGGCCTCTGAGGGAGTAATTGGTGCTGTCGCGAGCGCCGTCAGGCCGGTGAGACAGGTACGCCGGGATGCCTGGTCGCGAGGACATGCTCGCGGAACAACTCGGCCGACGGCAGCAGACGCCGACTCTCGGACCAGGCCAGGCCGACGTCCCGCGAGGCGCCGTCGTCAGTGATCCGGATGAGCGGTTCCGTCGGCGAGCTGGTCGCGCGGGTCACCGAGTCCATGGCGGGGACGATCGCGATCCCCAGCCCAGCCGCCACGAAGCCCCTGACCACGGGCAGGTCATCGCCCTCGAAGGCGACGCGCGGGACGAACCCTGCGGCGGCGCAGAGCTCGTCAGTGAGTGAACGCAGCGCCCAGGACGGGCGCAGCATCACGTAGTCCTCGTCAGCGAGCTCAGCCAGCGCGACCTCCTCACGACCCGCAAGCGCATGGCCGGCGGGAACAGCGAGCAGGAGCGGCTGGGCGAAGAGCCACTCCCAGTGCACCTCCGGATTGCGCGGGCGGCGGGCGGTGAACTCGAGGTCGACGCGGCCACCGGACAGAAGCGAGGACCCGAGCGCATCCTCGGAGTGCTCGAGCCGGAACTGCACCCGGGGATGTGCCTTTCGGAACCGGCTGACCAGGCCCGGAACCAGCCAGGTCCCGAGCGAGAGCTGGAAGGCCACGGTCACAGTGCCCGTCTCGGGGTCCACGAGCTCGTTGACCGCGGCCAGCCCGTCGTCGAGCTGATGGAGCACGGCGTCGACGTGCCGCTTGAACACGGTGCCTGCTCGAGTTGGTCGCAGGACGCGACCGGTCCGGTGCAGCAACGGTTCGCCCACCTCCCGCTCAAGGCGAGCGAGGGCTCGGGACACACCGGGTTGGCTGACCATGTCGATCTCGGCCACCTCGGTCACGGTCACCCCATCGGCCACCTGCTGAAACCAGCGCAGGGTTTCGGTATCCACATCCATGACAATATCGCATGGGTGAGTGCGCAAGTAGTCATTGGACGTATGGGTCAGAACTGCGGAGACTTGAGCCATGAACACGACAACCGACAGCACCAGCGCCCGTACCCGCCCCATGCAGCTCCTGGGCAACGTCCGTGACGAGCTGCGCGAGCGCCGTCAGGCCCGGGCCGAGTACCGCGCCCTCGAGCGCTCGCTCGCGACGTACAACACGCGCACCCAGGTGGACGACCTCCTTGGCACCATCCGCGGTGTCGAAGGCGCCGACGCCGAGCGGGTCCGGACCATCCTCAGCCGGAACCTCACGCACTCGCACCAGCGCCACATGATCGCCTCCTGACTCAGGCACGCTGATCCCCTAGGTTCGTCTGCACCAACGACGACGTACGGAGGATCCTCACGATGGTCAGTTCCGTTCCGACCCTAGGCATCGGACAGGTCGGGTACGCCTTCATGGGCGCCGCCCATACCCACGCCTGGCGGACGGCACCTCGGTTCTTCGACCTGCCGATGCGCCCCGAGCTGCGCGCCCTGTGCGGGCGAAGCTCCGTGGGCGTCGCCGACGCCGCTGAACGGCTGGGCTGGCAGTCGACCGAGACCGACTGGACGCAACTGCTGGCCCGGAGCGACATCGACCTGGTGGACGTCTGTACGCCGGGCGACACACACGCCGAGATCGCCATCGCCGCGCTCGAGGCCGGCAAACACGTGCTCTGCGAGAAGCCACTGGCCAACACCGTCGCCGAGGCGCAGAGCATGGCTGATGCGGCCGAGCGGGCTGCGGCGAACGGTGTCCGGGCGATGGTCGGGTTCACCTACCGCCGTGTGCCCGCGATCGTCCTGGCCCGCCAGCTGGTGCGCGAGGGCCGGATCGGAGACATCCGCCACGTGCGCGCCCAGTACCTCCAGGACTGGCTCTTCGACCCACTCACCCCGATGGCGTGGCGACTCCAGAAGGAGACGGCCGGTTCCGGGGCACTCGGCGACATCGGCGCGCACATCGTCGACCTCACCCAGTTCATCACCGGTGAGCAGATCGTGACCGTCAACGGTCTGCTGGAGACCTTCGTCCGCGAACGTCCGCTGGGCACAGATGGTGCCACCGGTCAGGTCACGGTCGATGACGCAGCGGCGTTCCTCGCCAGGTTCAGCAGTGGCGCGGTCGGCGTCTTCGAAGCCACCAGGTACGCGACCGGACGCAAGAACACCATCCGGCTCGAGTTCAACGGCTCGAAGGGCAGCCTCGCCTTCGACTTCGAGGACATGAACGTGCTCGAGCTCTTCGACGCCGAGGAGTCCTCACAAACGGCGGGGTTCCGCCGCATCCCGGTCACCGAACCCGAGCATCCGTACGGCGGCCACTGGTGGCCCCCGGGTCACGGCCTCGGCTACGAGCACGGGTTCGTCCATCAGATGGCCGACCTCGTGACCGCGATCGGTCACGGTGAGCAGCCACTACCTTCGTTCGCAGACGGACTGCAGGTGCAGAGCGTCCTTGCGGCCATCGAGCACAGTGCGGAGCTCGGCTCGTGGGCGTCCACGGCGGTGCCCGACAACTGATCCGAACCACCGGGTCACTGAGGGCAGCAGGCGCTGAGACCAGCACGGTGGCCCCTTGCCCCGGGCGCGCAACCGGCGCATCGTGGGGGGTAGCGGCTTCCGGAGGTGCGTGGTGCAGGCAAACGTGGGCGACCAGCTGGTCATCGAGAGCAACAAGGTGGACTCGCCGCGCAAGGCCGGCGAGGTCCTCGAGGTGCACGGCGCGGACGGCGCCCCGCCGTACGTCGTCCGCTGGACCGACGGGCATGAAGGGCTGATGTTCCCCGGCCCGGACGCGCACATCGTGCCCAGGTCCACCGCGTAACAGGTCAGCAGCGCGCGACAACGAGACGCGGGTTGTTACCGGCCGAGCGGTGCATGGGACCGATGGAGTCGGTCAGGCACTAGTGCCGGTTGTGGGCACTGTCAGGTGGGGCTCTGTTGGCGTCGGCGTACGAACTCGCCCGGATCCCCCAACGGCAGGTTCACGGTGAAGGTCGTCCCGCGCCCGGCGGCGGAGACGACGGAGACGTCGCCGCCGTGCGCGTGCGCGATCGACTCGACGATCGTCAAGCCGAGACCGGAACCCTGGATGGCGCGCTCCAGGGCGTTCGAGGAGCGGAAGAACCTGGTGAACAGCTCGCCCTGCTCCTCCTCGGGGATCCCGATTCCGTTGTCGCTGACCTCGAGGCGGGCACTGCGGCCAACCAGGCGCAGCTTGCAGCGAACCCACCCGCCGTCCTCGGTGAACTTCACGGCATTGGACACCAGGTTGATGATCAGGCGTTCGAGGCTGCTGGCGTCGCCCCGGACGAACACCGGGTTGGACGGCATCTCGACCGTCACGTCCAACTTCCTGCCGGCCATGACCGGCTGAAGAGCGCCGTGCGCCGAGTGGACGATCTCGCACAGGTCCACATCCGACTGCTCGTGTTGGAGCGTCCCGGACTCGAGGCTCGAAAGGGTCAACAGGTCGTTGGCGAGCGATGTCAGCCGGTCGCAGTTGCGGCCGATGGCGTCGATGAACTCCGCCTGGGCGTGGCTGAGATCTCCTGCGGCACCATCCTGCAGCAGCTCGGTGTAGCCCGAGATGCTGGTCATCGGTGTCCTGAGCTCATGGCTCACCGTCGCGACGAAGTGGGTCTTGGTCTGGTCAAGCTTGCGGAGCTTCTCGACGGCTACGCGCTCCATCTCGAGGGTCCTGAAGAGCAGGTCTTCGGTGATGCGCTGATCGGTGACGTCATGACCGACTCCGAGGTGACCGACGAGCCGACCGGACGTGTCGGTCACCGGGTCGACCGAGACGGAGACCGTGATCTCGGTGCCGTCCTTGCGCACCATGGTCCAGTCGTGAGCTCCCGGTGCCGCCGAGAACGCCGGGGCCGGATCGCCTGTGTCGCTCCCGGGTTTGCGCCGTTCGTGCACGCCCAGGTCGACGTCGCGACGTGTACGACGATCCAGCCCGGCGCTGGGAAGGGTAAGCAGGCGCAGGTCTGCGGGAACGCCCATCGCTGCTGCCCGTGACTCGAACTGCGAGGTTTCGAAGCACGTCTGCGGGAAGACGTGGCCCAGGATCTCGTGAGCCGAGTAGCCGAGCAGCTGCTCGGCACCTGAACTGAAGAACGTGACCCGGCCCTCCAGATCAGTGGCGACGAACGCGGTTGTCGACGCCGCGCGCATGAGATGCCCGAACAGACCCGATGTCGACGGTGTGGCGGGGGCGGTGGCATCGATTCCGGTCATCACCAGATGCGTGCGGGCACCCTCCTCGTCGACGAGGAACTCGCCGGACCAGGCGACGCGCCGTGGTGCGCCGGACTTCGTGGCAACAGTGCTTTCGTAGGAGAACGGGATACCGGCCGTCACCGAGGCGTCGTACGCCGCCTCCATGGCAGCCTGGTCCTCAGCGACCAGGATCGTCTCCCACGGCGGGCGGTCGAGCAGCTCTGAGGTGCCGTAGCCGGTGACCAGCTGAGCGGGGCGGTTCAGGTCGACCACGTTGCCGGTCGCAGTGTCGATGACGATGACGAGAAATCCAGTGGCGTCGAGAATGCTCGACTGGCCGCTGGGTTGGACGACCCCGTTCTGCGAACTTCTCGGGGCCGGGATGGTGCCCGTCGAAGTGCGTCTGCGCCGGAACCAGCTCAGTGTCTGCGTCATGGCGTCGTCGCTGTCGGTACGCCGAGACGCCTGAAGGCATCCGCGGAGAGGGACGGAGCGAAGTGGTGCCCCTGGTAGAGGTCACAGCCGAGGTCCAGGACCCGCTCGTACTGTTCGTCTGTCTCCACACCCTCTGCCACGGTGCACATCCCGAGGCGATGGGCGAGCCTGACCACGGCCTCGACGATGTGGCGGCTGGGTGCGTCCGAGCCCACGTCGCTGACGAAGGCCCTGTCGATCTTGACGATGTCAACCGGGAAGTCCCGCAGGTTGCTCAGTGACGATGCGCCCGTACCGAAGTCGTCCAGTGCGATCTGCACACCGAGCTCCTGCATTGACCGCAGAACCGACAGCGCTCGATCGTGGTCCTGGATGAGTGCGCTCTCGGTCACCTCGAGAGTGACCCGCTCGGGAGCCACGTCGGCCGCGGCCAGGGTCTCCCGAACGAAAGGGACGAACGTCGCGGACATCAGCTGGTGCGGTGAGACGTTGATCGAGACGCCGAGCTGGGCGCCGCGGATCGGGTCCCACCTCGACAGCTCGCGGCATGCCTGCTTCAGGACGGTGCGCCCGATGTCAGCGATGAGTCCGGACTGCTCGGCGACCGACACGAACAGTGCCGGGTCGACTGCCCCCATCATGTGGTGCGACCAGCGAAGCAGTGCTTCGGCACCGATCACCTGCCGGTCGGTGGTCGTGACGATGGGTTGGTACTCGAGCTGGAGCTCCCCGCGAGCATGTGCAGTACGCAGGTCGTCGATGAGGTTCAAGCGCTCCGTGCTCTGGTGGAACCGGTGCAGGTCGACCAAGCCGGAACCGTCGCCGCCGCCTCTCTTGACCTGGTACATCGCGGCGTCGGCCTCGCGAAGCAGCTGCTCGGCGGCCGGGACACCACCGCTGGTGAAGTGGGCAGCCTCTGCCGGGCCTTCATGGCTGGTTCGGTCCGCGGGTGCGGTGAAGACTGCGATGCCTACGCTGGCCGTGACCCTCAGCTCGGTGCTGGAGAGCTTGAAGGGCTCCCGCAGGGAATCTCGGATCCTGGCAGCCACCAACGGTCCGAGCGAGACGCCGTCCATGTCCTCGCACACGATCACGAACTCGTCCCCGGAAAGGCGTGCCACCGTGTCGTTCGGGCGGACCAGACGGTTGACCCGGGCAGCCACCTCCACGAGCAGCTCGTCCCCCACGTGATGACCGAAGGTGTCATTGACCTGCTTGAACCGGTCGAGGTCCGCGAACAGCACCGCCACAGACATGCGGGACCGGCGACTGCGCGCCAGCGCGTCCTCGAGTCGCGAAACCAGCAGCGTGCGGTTCGCAAGCCCGGTCAACGGGTCATGGAGGGCAATGTGGTGAGCACTGGCGGTGGCTGCCTTCAGATCGGACCGCGCTTGAGCGTTGAGGAGGTACGCGGTCGCCACATCCGCCAGGGTCTGCGCGGCCGCCATCTCGAGGTGGTCGAGGGGGCCACTGGACGTGCGGTAGAGGTCCAGGGCGCCGAGGCACCGGTCGCCCTCGCGGAGGGGGAAGGTGAAGACAGCGACCAGTCCGGCGGCGAGCGCTTCCTCGGCGAACCTCGGGAAACGGTGGTCCTTGGACAGGTCCGGAATGGCGATGGACGTATCTGTCTGGAAGGCCGCAACACAAGGTCCTTCCCCGAGCCGGGTCTGGAGCTGCTCGAAGCGCATCGCCAACTGGTCCGAAGCGGCGATGAAGCGCGGGGCCGCGGTCGGGGAGATGAGGGTGACTCCGGCAGCGTCGATCGGCAGGATGTCGACGATCCGCTCCACCAGGTGATCCAGGATCCCCTGAATCGGGAAGTCAGTGGCGAGAGTCCGCGCAAACTCAGTGAGTACGTCGGAGAGCCGGTTTTCAACTAGCAGGACGACCCCAAGCGGTCAAATGGTGGTCCGCGGGGTCTGGGCGGAAGAACTGATCTCAATGTATCCCGCAAAGCCGCCGAGTTGCCGAGTTTTTCGCCTCGCAAACCAATCTGAAAGAGGCGTGTCGCCAAGCGCCTGGGGGGTACGGGCACTGCGCCGTCCCTCACCACCAGAAGGAGTCACCATGACCACCGACGCCATCGTGATGCTGAAGAACGACCACAAGGAGGTCCGCAAGGTCTTCCGGGAATTCAAGAACGCCGGGGACAACGCACATGCCACGAAGGGCAAGCTCGTCGAGAAGATGATCGAGCTGCTGACCGTGCACACCTACCTCGAGAACGAGGTCATGTACCCGCGTGTGCGGGAGCTGCTGCCCGAGGTCGAGGACGATGTGCTCGAGTCATACGAGGAGCACCACGTGGCCGACGTACTGGTTATGGAGCTCTCGATGATGAAGCCCGAGGACGAGAGGTTCACGGCCAAGGCCACGGTGCTGATCGAGAACGTCGAGCACCATATCGACGAGGAGGAGAACGACTGGTTTCCCAAGGTGCGCGAGGGAATCGGCCGCAAGGTGCTCCAGGATCTCGGGGCCCAGATGCTCGAGGCGAGGAAGAAGGCACCCAGGCGCCCGTCGCAGCCGAGCGCGTTGAAGAAGACCATCGACGCCGTCATCGCCTGACCCTGAGCAAACACCCGGGCGGCGGACTCAGGCAGGCGTGATGCTGACCGGTCCGTGGTGCCCGAACGGAAGCTCGGAGTCGTCGCCCAGGGCAGCAAGGACGCTGGGCAGCATGGCCTTCGCCGTACGCCGGTAGCCAGCGCCCGAGGGGTGGAACCGGTCGATCGCGAACATCTTGGCCGGCTGTGCGACGAAGAAGGGACCGACGACCTGGCCCAGAGAGACCGCACGGGCACCGATCGCGGTGACGGTCTCGCGTTGTGCAGAGGCCAGCTGACGGGAGGCCAGCCCGATGATCGTGCGCAACGGCTGCGGGACTGCGGTGAGCGCGCTGAGGTCCGGGCAGGTGCCCACCACCACGTGGGTGCCCTGGCCCTGCAGTGTTGTGACCGCGGACTCGAGGTGGTCGCACGACACCGTTGGCTTCACCCGGTGCGTGACGTCATTCCCGCCGGTGACGATCACAGCCACGTCCGCGACGTAGCCGTCGGGCAGCCCGGCCAGCTGGGTGCGCAGCATCACAGTCTCGGACCCCACGACGGCTGCGGTGTGCAGGCGGACTGCTCGGTCGGTGCGGTCGGCCAGACGCCTGGCCAGCTGAGCGCCCAGCGTGCGCTTGGCCCGGTCGGCCCCGAGACCCGCGGCAATGGAGTCCCCGAGGAGGAGCAGCTCGATGGGGTCGCCGTGCTTGGAGCGGTAGACCTTGTCGGCCTTGTGCGCGTCCTCGCCCAGGGGCTTGCCGATGACACGTCGCGCGACACGGGCCTGGCGTCGGATCAGCTCCCGCACACCGAGGACGGCCAGAGCGGTGCCGCCGGCGACGGCAGCACCCGGGGCGAGGGTGCGAGTGAGGGACCGTCTGCTCACGCAGATTCCGTCATCTTTGGGTCATCCTCATTGGGTCATCTGCTGTGGGACCACGAGCCGGGGGACGGGCTCGGTGGCACGCTCGCCTCGACCGATGCCACGGAAGGTCCACCCTGCCCGTCGCCATGACTCGGCGTCGAGCTTGTTGCGACCGTCGACGATCTGCGGGCTGCTGACCAACCGAGCTGCCCAGGCGGGGTCGATCTCCGCGAACTCGGGCCAGTCCGTCAGGTGGAGCACCAGGTCGGCCCCGGCGAGAGCGGCCCGGATGCTCGCGACGTAGGTGAGTGCGGGGGCCACCGCTCGGGCGTTGATGCTTGCCTCGGGGTCGTAGACACGAACGTGGGCGCCCTGCTGGTGCAGCTGACTCGCAACGTGAAGCGCCGGAGAGTCTCGTACGTCGTCCGAGAGAGGCTTGAACGCGGCACCGAGTACGGCGATCCGCCGGCCGCGAACATCGCCGAGTACCTCTTCGGCCATGGCCAGCGGACGGGCACGTGCCGCGAGGTTGATGGCGTCCACCTCGTGGCACAGCCGCGCCACCGAGGGCGCTCTGAGTGACGTAGCACGAGCCGCAAAGGCACGGATGTCCTTCGGCAGACAGCCGCCGCCGAAGCCGATGCCGGCGTCGAGGAACCGGCGACCGATCCGGGAGTCGTCACCGAGGATGTCGGCCAGCGCGACCACATCGGCACCCGATGCGTCGCTCACTTCCGCCATCGCGTTGATGAACGAGATCTTCGTGGCCAGGAACGTGTTGGCGGCGACCTTGGCGAGCTCGGCGGTAGCCAGGTCCGTGACGTGCACCGGTACGCCCGATGCGATCGGCACCTCGTAGATCTGGCGCAGTGCCAGTTCGGCCTCCGGCGTCGACACCCCGAAGACCAGTCGGTCGGGGTGCAGGGTGTCCTGCACCCCGTGGCCCTCACGCAGGAACTCCGGGTTCCAGGCGACGGAAGACGCCACGCCGGGTGCCACTCGCGTCTCCAGGTCCAGGGCCAGCTCCTGCGCCGTACCGACCGGGACGGTGGACTTGCCGATGATCAGGAAGTCGCGGGCGGCGTGCTCGGCAAGACCGTGCACGACCGTGCGGACGGCCGTCAGGTCTGCGGAGAACCCCTCGGCGCTCTGCGGCGTGCCGACACACACGAAGTGCAGGTCGGCAAAGGCCGCCGCGTCGCGCAGCTCGGTCGTGAACTGCAGTCGGCCGCTGCGGGTGTGTCGCTCCAGGAGCTCGCCGAGCTCGGGCTCGGCGAAGGGGACGATGCCGCGCGAGAGCAGGGCGACCTTCTCGGCGTCGTTGTCGACACCGAGCACGTCGAAGCCGAGCTCGGCCAGGCAGGCCGCGTGCGTCGCACCGAGGTATCCGGTGCCGATGACGGTCAGCCTCATCGTCGTACTCAAGCCACCAGCTCCTGGTTGTCGGGGAATACGACAGCCGCATAGTGGGTGTCCACCAGCTCGTCGACCACGGCCTCCCAGGTCCGGCCGCTGACCTGCCGTCGCGCCGCGCGGGCGAGTGACCGTCTCAGCGCCAGCTCGCCCACCAGGGACTCGACCGCGGCACGCAGGGAGGCCCGGTCGGCCGGGTCGTAGAGCAGGCCGGTCTCGCCCGGCCGCACCAGGTCGAGCGGGCCTCCCGAGGCGGGGGCAACCACGGGTACGCCGCTGGCTTGGGCCTCCTGGACGGTCTGGCAGAAGGTCTCGGACTCGCCGGTGTGGACGAACACGTCCAGCGAGGCGAACGCGGTGGCGAGCTCCGCCCCGCCGAGCATCCCGGTGAACGTCGCTCCGGGGAGCTGACGTTCCAGCCAGGGACGCAATGGACCATCGCCGATCACGACCAGCCGGCTGCCAGGCAGGTCGGCCAGCTCGACGAGTCGGCGTACCTGCTTCTCGGCGGCCAGCCTGCCGACGTACCCGACGACGACCCGGCCGGGACGCTGCGCGAAGCGGAAGTGCATCTCCGCGCTGCGGTGCCTGGGTCCGAACAGGTCGAGTGCGACGCCCCGTCGCCAGACGTGCAGGTGCGGCACTCCGAGGGCCTCCAGCTGGGTGCGGGAGGACGACGAAGGCACCAACGTCCGCGAGGAGCGCCGATGGATCCGGGCCACCCATCTCTCGATGACCGGAAGCGCGCGGACGCCGTACTGACGGGCGAACGCGGCGATGTCGGTCTGGTAGACGGCCACGGTGGGGATCCCGAGCTTGCGGGCAGCACGCAGCCCGACCGCGCCCAGCACGATCGGTGACGCGAGGTGCACGACGTCGGGACGGAACTCGGCGATTGCCCGCTCCAAGGCGGCGTCGGGCAGACCGAGCGAGAAGGACCGGTAGCCGGGCAGAGACATCGACCGCACGCGGACCACGCGCGCGTCTCCGTGACTGCCCGGTCCCGGTCCCGGGGCGATGATCAACACATCGTGGCCGGTATTCATGAGCCGGTCCGCGATGTGCCGGACTGTGTTGGTGACGCCGTTGACGTGGGGGAGGAACGACTCGGTCACGATGGCGACTCGCATGCCACCACGGTGGGCCGGGCCGGTGAATGGTCGGCGACGTCCGTTTCGGTGTCGTGTGAAGGACTGGTGTCGCCAGATGAACACTCGATTCTCGGCGCTACGTCTGGATCGGCCGAGCGAGTGGGGACATGCTTGGCGCGTGGGCGACATCGAGCGGGTACCCGAGCCGGGCGACGAGGATGAGCGGAGCCTGCTGCTGGGTTGGCTCAGCTTTCACCGCAGTGCGCTGGAGGCCAAGTGCGCGGGACTGAGTGACGAGCAGCTTGTCCAGCGTTCAGCCGCGCCGTCGCCGCTGAGCCTCCTCGGGATTGTGCGCCACCTTGCGGAGATGGAACGCCTCTATGGCGTCTGGGGGAACGGCTGCAGGTGCGAGCTGGTCTCCGTCTGGGGTGAGTACGCCGAGGGCGCGCCGGACCACGACTTCGACTGCGACGTCTCGCAGGTGAGGAGATCAATGCGGGCCTGGCGTGATGAGCGGGCCAGCACCGACGGCATGATCAGGGGCCTCAAGCTCGACGATGCGACGGGCGCCAACGAACGAACGGTTCGGTGGAACCTGCAGAAGCTGGTCGGCGAGTACGCCCGCCACAACGGCCACGCCGACCTGATCCGCGAGCGCATCGACGGGGCGACGGGGGAGTAGGCATGACCGAGAAGCCCACCGTCGCCCTGCTCGGCACCGGCATCATGGGAACCGCGATGGCGCGCAACATCGCGGGCGCCGACCTCCCGCTGAAGGTATGGAACCGCAGCGAGGACAAGGCACAAGCGCTGGCCGACGTGGCGCAGGTGGCCGGCTCAGTGGTGGAGGCGGTCGAGGATGCCGACATCGTGCTGACGATGCTCTACGACACCGAGAGTGTCGCCGCGACCATGGAGCAGGCGCGCGGTCACCTCTCGCCCGACGCTGTCTGGTTGCAGCAGAGCACGGTCGGCGTCGCCGGGTGCAGGCGGATGGTCGAGCTGGCCGAGAGTCTCGGGGTGACTCTCGTGGACGCGCCGGTGCTCGGGACGAAGAAGCCGGCCGAGGACGGAATGCTCGTCGTGGTCGCCTCGGGTCCGGAGCACGCCAAGGAGATCGTGGCGCCGGTGCTCGACGCAATCGGCAGCCGCACCATGTGGGTCGGGGAGGCCGGGGCCGGGAGCAGGCTCAAGCTCGCGGCGAATTCCTGGGTGGCGACCGTGCTCGAAGGAGTCGCCGAGTCGCTGGCGTTCACCCGCGACCTGGGTCTGGATCCGGCGATGTTCCTCGAGGCGGTCTCCGGGGGAGCAGTGGATGCGCCGTACGTCCAGCTCAAGGGCAAGGCCATGCTGGCTGGCGAGTTCCCGCCCGCGTTCACGTTGTCCGGAGCGCTCAAGGACGTCGACCTGATCCTGGCTGCCGCGGAAGCCGAGGGCACCGAACTCGGCTTGATGCCGGCGATCAGGCAGCACCTCGCCCGCGCTGTCGACGCCGGGCACGGCGACCTCGACATGTCGGCCACCTACCTCGAGCACTGAGTGCGCCTGACGCGTACGACGCCGAGACGGCCCATCTGAAACCGCGGCCACGGACGTCATCCGAAGTGGCGGTTGTGGCGACCAGCTCGTATGACATTCCACGAGAGGTCATACGGGATGGCTGCAATCGCGACCAGCTCGTATGACGTTCTGGAGGCCCGGGGAGTTCGGTCCGCGACACGTGGGGAGCCGCGGTTCGTGACGCGGTCAGCGGCGTTGGCAAGCCCTGAGCCGGAAACGGTACATACCGGTCCAGACCAGTCGATGACTCTGATGGTCCCTCTGGGTCTAAATCCATAGCACGAAAGGGCTATTTCGGCGTGTTGGGGTGCCAGACATAAGGGACAAGGCGTCCTATGGAGTTGAGACATCAAGGAGATTCCCAATGATTGCGACAGACGCGGCACTTGCCGGCACACCGAACGCCAGCGGATCTGGCGTCACCAAGGTGCTGGTCTGTAGCTGCGGCCAAGAGATCCTCGGCACCAAGCGGGCGCACTGCCCCCGCTGCGGTTGCTGCCTGAACTGAAAAACACGGCGCGCAGCGGGCCCACGGCCCGTCACAACGCGTCCTGAACGCCCGCCGATAGGGTGACCTCCGACGACCAGTCAGGAGGAAGACCCGTGGCCCGGCAGCCGGAAGGTGCACGCACCTCTGCGGTGTGGACCATTCCCAACATCATCAGCATGGTGCGACTGGCCGGCGTACCCCTCTTCCTGTGGCTCGTCATCGGACCCGAAGCTGACGTCTGGGCTCTCGTCGTCCTGATGGTCTCCGGCTTCACCGACTGGCTCGACGGATACCTCGCTCGTCGCCTCAACCAGATGTCCAAGCTCGGGGAGATCCTCGATCCCGTCGCAGACCGCCTCTACATCCTGGCCGCGGTCATCGGCCTGCTCTACCGCGACATCATGCCGTTGTGGGTGGCCGTCCTGCTGCCGTTGCGCGACGCGCTCCTGTGGGTTCTCGTCCCGTTCCTGCGCACCCGGGGCTACTCGGCACTGCCGGTGCACTACCTCGGCAAGGCCGCGACCGCTGGCCTGATGTACTCCTTCCCCATGCTCTTCCTCGGTGACGGCGAGGGCGCCATCCCGACGCTGGCCGATGTCTTCGGATGGGCCTTCGCGATCTGGGGCATCGGCCTCTACTGGTGGGCGGGGGTCCTCTACGCCTGGCAGGTCCGCAAGCTGATGGCCGACCGGGACCGCCGCGCACCGACCCTCGCGGACGGCTGAGATGGCCACCCCGAAGCGCCTTCCGCCCCAGGCGACGATGGGGCTCCTCGACTACCTGACCACGCACACCCTCGACGAGGACTACGCCTTCGTCTCCGAACGCAAGACCTCCCGCCGGGAACCGGCGCCGAGGCGCCGCATCGGTCTGGTCGCCGCCTTGGTGATGGCGGTGTTCGCGGTGCTTGTCGTGACTGCCGCCGTCCAGACCTCCCGCAACTCCGTCAGCGACGAGCGTCAGCGAGGCGAACTCGTCGATCAGGTCAGCGCCGCGCAGGACCAGCTGCAGGGCGAGAGGGCGCAGATTGCGCAGATGCAGGCGGAGGCGGCGACGCTCGAGGCCCGGCAGCTCAGCAATGACACCTCCGCCCAGGGACTTCTCGAACGGATCAACCTGCTCGGCATGAAGGCGGGCACCATCCCGGTTCGCGGGCCGGGTGTCCGCGTGGTGGCCGACGATGCCCGCGGCGCCGAGAGCGCGCGCAGCCAGGTCCTTGACTCCGACCTGCAGAGGCTGGTCAACGGGCTCTGGGAGGCCGGCGCCGAGGCGATCGCCGTGAACGGAGAACGACTGACCAACCTCAGCACCATCCGGCTCGCGGGTGGCGCGATCACGGTCAACGCCCGTTCCCTGCGGCGGCCGTACGTCGTCACGGCGATCGGCAACCAGGACACGCTGCCCGCGCGTTTCGCAGAAACCTCCAGCGGTCAGGCATGGTTGGACCTGCAGCGCGAGGTGGGCCTGCGGCTGAGCATCACGCCGGTGTCCTCGCTGCGGCTCCCAGCCACACAGGTGTCCTTGCGCTACGCCACCCAACAAGGCACCCCGGAAGAAAAAGGAGGAGGAGCGCCATGATCGCGATCATCGGGTTGGTCGTGGGCGTCATCCTCGGCCTGGTGCTCACCCCGGACGTGCCGCTCGCGATGGAGCCCTACCTGCCGATCGCCGTTGTCGCTGCACTCGACGCGGTCTTCGGCGCTTTTCGCGCCTTCCTCGACGGCATCTTCGACGACAAGGTCTTCGTGATCTCCTTCATCAGCAACGTGCTGATCGCGGCGGTCATCGTCTTCCTCGGCGACAAGCTCGGCGTGGGCGCGCAGCTGTCCACTGGGGTCGTCGTAGTCCTCGGCATCCGGATCTTCTCCAACGTGGCCGCCATCCGTCGCCACCTCTTCCATGCCTGACACCCCATGACCACACCCGACGACGACAGCCGACCAGAGGCCGCTCCGCCACCATCCGGCATCGAGCGGCTGCGCCGATCGTTCTTCGCCCCCTCGCGTGGACAGGCCGTGGTAGCCGTGCTGGTCGGGCTGCTGGCCTTCGCCGCCGTCACCCAGGCTCGCCTGACCGGCGAGGACGACACGTATGCAGGACTGCGACAGGCCGAGCTGATCCAGGCGCTCAATGGCTTGCAGTCGGCCTCGCGCAAGGCCGAACGTGACATCACCGAGCTCGAGGCGACGCGCAGCCGCTTGCGCAGCAGCACCCAGCGCCGTACGACGGCCCTGGAGCAGGCGCGCAAAGAGGTCGAGACGCTCGGCATCCTCGCCGGCACCGTCCCCGCTACCGGGTCCGGCATCCGGATCACCGTGGAGGACCCGTCTGGCGAGCTCAGCCTGAACCACCTGCTCGACGGAGTGGAGGAGCTGCGCAACGCCGGGGTCGAGGCGATCGAGATCAACGACCGGGTCCGGGTCATTGCCCAGACGTCATTCGAGGACGACCCCGACGGCATCCGGGTCGACGGTGTGGTGCTCAAGGCGCCCTACGTGATCGACGCAATCGGCAACCCGGAGACGCTCTCCGGGGCACTGACGTTCCAGGGCGGGTTCAGGGACGACGTGGAACTCGACTCCGGGGCGGTCTCGATCAAGAAGGCCGACCGGATCGAGGTCACGGTCACCAGGACGCCCTCTGAGCCCCGCTACGCCGAAGCCGTCCCCGGGCAGTAGCCTGCGGGAGTGTCGCCTGTCGGACGTCGGCCGGTGCCCCAGACAACGAGGAGCAGCGTGATTCCCGAAGACCTGAAGTACACCTCCGAGCACGAGTGGCTGCGCGAGCCGGGACAGGCCGAGGGGTCGGTCCGCGTCGGCATCACCGACTACGCCCAGGACGCCCTGGGTGACATCGTGTTCGTGCAGCTGCCCGAGGTCGGCGAGACCGTGACCTCGGGGGCCGTGGTCGGTGAGCTCGAGTCCACCAAGTCCGTGAGCGAGGTCTACGCGCCGATGGGCGGTGAGGTGGTGGCGCGCAACGAAGCGCTCGACGCCACCCCCGAGCTGGTCAACACCGACCCGTACGGCGACGGCTGGCTCTTCGAGATCGTGGCGGACAAGAGCGGCTCCGCCGACCTGCTGGACGCTACGTCCTACCAGGCCACCCTCGAGGGCTGAATGCTTCGGCCGGGCCGGTTGCCGGTCCGGTTACCGGGCACTCTCAACGGGTCGTTCACCGGCTCGTTCACCGGCTGGTTCATCGGGCACTTTCGCCAGTCTGTGAAGGACTTCGCAGCGATCGCCCGAAACTCCGTCGCGGTCGGCCACCGGGTTGCCGACCGCTGGTAGGTTGACGCCAGAAACCCTGACCCTTCAGTGACGCTTCAGGGTTGGAGACAACGGACAACGACCACAATCCTGACCAGAACCTGAACACGAACGGGGAGATCGACAACATGCCCTATTGCTCGCAGTGCGGGAGCCAGAACTCCGACAACGCACGGTTCTGCTCGCAATGTGGCACCCCGCTGGCTCCTCCTTCGGGCGGCGAGTCCGCCAGCGACGCCACCGCGACGATCACCTTCGGTGCTCCTGCCAAGTCCGAGTCGGACGAGCGAGCATCGCTCAACGCAGCCGACGCCGCTGCGGTCGACGCCCTGCCCGCCGGCAGCGCCCTGCTCGTCGTACAGCGCGGGCCCGGGGCCGGCAGCCGCTATCTGCTCGACACCGACCTCTCCACGGTGGGACGCCATCCGGAGAGCGACATCTTCCTCGACGACATCACCGTCTCGCGCCGCCACGTCGAGTTCCGCCGCGAAGACGCGACCTTCCGGGTCCACGACGTCGGCAGCCTGAACGGCACTTACCTCAACGGGGACCGCGTCGACGATGCCGAGCTGCAGAACGGCGACGAGGTCCGCATCGGCAAGTTCCGACTGATCTTCTTCGCTAGCGACGCGAAGGACAACTGAGGCGTGCGTCAGGCGGCGCGGATCACCATCGGACAGGCAGTCGCCGACCTCAAGGCGGAGTTCCCGGACGTCGACATCAAGGAGTCGAAGATCCGGCACCTCGAGAACGAAGGCCTGATCGCGCCAGAGCGCACCCCGTCGGGCTACCGCAAGTACGCCGTCGAGGACATGGAGAAGCTGCGCTACATCATCCGCGCGCAACGCGAGCACTACCTGCCGCTGCGCGTGATCAGGGAGCACCTCGACGCGCTGGACCGTGGCCTCGAGGCGCCCTCGGTCAGCGGCTCGCCGAGCATCCCGGGGGCCCTGCTGGCCAACCCGGCCCCAGGGGTGGAGTCCCTGCTCTCGGCCCACTCCGACGTCCGGATCTCCCGGCGAGAGCTCGTCAAGACCGCCGAGATC
Organism: uncultured Actinomycetota bacterium; assembly: GCA_963742815.1. Lineage (GTDB taxonomy): Bacteria > Actinomycetota > Actinomycetes > Propionibacteriales > Nocardioidaceae > Marmoricola. The sequence continues at coordinate 779,152 of CAVUNJ010000011.1, read as the reverse complement.
ACCGAGGACACCCTCGAAGCCCTGGAGAACTACGGGCTGGTGAAGCCCCGCTCCGGCTCCAAGCACTACGACGCCGACGCCCTGGTGATCGCCAAGGTTGCCGGTGAGCTGGCGGCGTACGGCATCGAGCCTCGGCACCTGCGGGCCTTCAAAACGGCCGCCGATCGCGAGGTCGGACTGATGGAGCAGGTGGTCTCACCGATCCGCCGCAGCCGCGAAGACGGTGCCGAGGGCCGGGCCGCCCAGACCATGGACGAGATGGCCGTGCTCTCCGTCCGGCTGCACGCCGCGCTGGTCAAGGCAGGGCTCCGCTCGCTGCGCTGAGGTTGCCCACCACACTTGCGTTCCGGGTTAGCCAGGCGCAGTACGCTGATGGGGTGCGCGAGGTCGAGGTCGTCGGAGTCAGGGTGGAGATGCCCTCCAACCAGCCCATCGTCTTGCTGCGAGAGCTGGCGGGGGAGCGTTACCTGCCCATCTGGATCGGTGCCGTCGAGGCCACGGCCATCGCCTTCGCCCAGCAGGGTGTGGTGCCACCGCGACCGCTGACCCACGACCTCCTGCGCGACATCCTCGAGGCGACCGGCAACGAGGTGGCGGAGATCCGGATCACCGAGATGCGCGACAACGTCTTCTATGCGTCGCTGGTGCTGGCCTCGGGTGTCGAGGTGAGCGCCCGCCCCTCGGACTCGATCGCCCTCGCGCTACGGACAGGTTCGAAGATCGTCTGCTCCGAGGAGCTGCTCGACGACGCGGGCATTCTGGTACCCGACGAACAGGAGGACGAGGTGGAGAAGTTCCGCGAGTTCCTCGACCACGTCTCGCCCGAGGACTTCGACAAGGACCAGGCCTAGTGCCCCACACGCGAAGTCCGCGGCATAATTCGCGCACCCAGCACGCACCTCGCTGCGTTGGCGACGCTCGAAAGACGTCCAGTCTGCCTTCGCGCCGCCGCCTTGCGATGCACGCACCGGGAGCACGACTTATCTTGCGAACTTCGCGCGAGGGACACTAGTGTCCCGCGTCCGAAATTCCTTGGCGCTTCGCGCCAACACCGCACGCACATCGGTGCGTTGTCCTCACTCGCAGGAGGGCCAACTACAGCGTCGCTCCTCCGCCTTGCGCTGCACGCACCCTGAAGACGCCAATCGGCAGAGGACTTCAGACGCGAGACACTAGTTCACCGCCGTCGACCCTCAAGTTCTACTTGAAGGTTAAGGCGACACGCCGCGCATGTCTTTGACCAACCCTCAAGCAGGGGTTTACCTTCGCAATGTCTTCGCTGTAACTCCACGGCTGCCATTCTCCCGGCCCCGAGCCGGGTCGGACCCTCCAGCCACCCTTTCCCGGGGTTACGCTCAGCGCAGCGAGCTTCGGAGGTAACAGTGGGCACGAAGAACGGCGACGGCGGGGCGGGTACCACCGCGGGCAGGGATCCACACGCGGAGCAGGCGGCCCACGAGGCAGCGCTGCACGCCGACGAGCAGGGCCTGCTCTTCGACGACGACGTCTCGACGCTGCCCCAGGACCTCGGCTATCGCGGTCCCACGGCATGCAACGCGGCGGGCATCACTTACCGCCAGCTCGACTACTGGGCCCGCACCGGCCTGGTGGAGCCCACGGTCCGTGGAGCCGCCGGGTCCGGCACCCAGCGCCTCTACGGCTTCCGCGACATCTTGCTGCTCAAGGTGATCAAGCGTCTGCTCGACGCCGGCATCTCGCTGCAGCAGATCCGCACCGCCGTGGCCCACCTCCGTGCCCGCGGCACCGACGACCTGACCCGCGTCACTTTGATGAGTGATGGCGCCAGTGTCTACGAGTGCACCACCGACCACGAGGTCATCGACCTGCTGCAGGGAGGGCAGGGCGTTTTCGGCATCGCCATCGGGGGGGTGTGGCGCGAGATCGAGGGCTCGCTGGCCGACCTCCCTTCCGAGCGCACCGCCGAGGCCGAGGCCGAGGCCGAGGTTGAGCTGGGCAGCGACGAGCTCGCCGCCCGGCGCAAGGCGCGCCAGACCGGCTGACCCACGCACCGCCGTACCTGTCCCACCCAAGCCCCGGTACCCGCACCTGCGGGGCCGGGGCTGGTAGATTTGCCCTGCTGACAAACCTGTGCGGGAGAGTCTCCGGCGTCCTACGACGAACCGGAGCGCCGAAGGGGCAAGCCCTCCCCGCAACCTCTCAGGCTCACGGACCGCACAGGCTGGCACTCAGGAGGGAACCCGGAGACTCGGGATTCTGACTGAGGGGGAGGCGCTACCTACCGACCGCCTCACCGACCGCCTCATTGGCCGCCTCATTGGCCGCCTCAGACCTGGGAGTGACATGTCAGACGGCACCCTCGCCGACGCCCTCCAACCGCGTGCGTTCAGCGACCGGCACATCGGCCCCGACGACCAGCAGATCACCGACATGCTCAAGCTGCTGGGGATCGGCAGCCTCGAGGCACTGATGGACGACGCTGTGCCCGGAAGGATCAGGTCCTCGGGCCTGGAGCTGCCACCGGCCGCCTCCGAGCGTGCCACCGCAACGGAGCTGCGCGAGATCGCGGCGCTGAACAACCCGCTTGTCCCGATGATCGGACTGGGTTACCACGGCACCGTGACCCCGCCGGTCGTCCGGCGCAACGTCCTCGAGGACCCGTCCTGGTACACGGCGTACACGCCCTACCAGCCCGAGATCAGCCAGGGCCGGCTCGAGGCGTTGCTCAACTTCCAGACGATGGTGGCCGACCTCACCGGCCTGCCCACGTCCAACGCCTCGCTGCTGGACGAGGGGACGGCAGCGGCCGAGGCGATGACCCTCGTCCGACGTGCCAACCCGAAGGTGAACGGCCCGTTCGTCGTCGACGCTGACGCGCTCCCGCAGACCATCGAGGTGGTGCAGACGCGTGCCCGTGCGATGGGCATCGACGTGGTCGTTGCCGATCTCGCCGACGGACTACCGGAGGGCGAGATCAGCGGCGTGCTCGTGCAGTACCCCGGTGCGTCGGGCCGGGTCCTCGACCCACGCTCGGTGATCGAGGAGGCCCAGTCGCGGGGAGCGCTCGCGGTCGTCGCGGCCGACCTCCTCGCGCTGACCCTTCTGGAGTCACCCGGCACCCTGGGTGCCGACGTTGCTGTCGGCTCGTCCCAGCGGTTCGGCGTGCCCCTGTTCTACGGCGGCCCGCACGCAGGGTTCATGGCCGTGCGTTCGGGTCTCGAGCGGCATCTCCCCGGCCGGCTGGTCGGTGTCTCTGTCGACTCCGCCGGGCGTCCGGCGTACCGCCTCTCGTTGCAGACCCGCGAGCAGCACATTCGCCGTGACCGGGCCACCTCCAACATCTGCACCGCACAGGTCCTGCTCGCTGTGGTGGCTTCGATGTACGCCGTCTACCACGGCCCCGACGGGCTCACCCGGATCGCGAGGGCGGTGCATTCGCAGGCCCTGGCGCTCGCGGAGCGGCTGCGCGCTGGGGGAGTGGAAGTCGTGCACGAGGCGTTCTTCGACACCGTCCTCGCACGTGTTCCCGGCCGCGCGGCCGAGGTGGTCGAGGCCGCCCGAACCGCCGGCGTGCACGTGCGGCTCGCGGACGAGGACCACATCGGCCTGAGCACCTCGGAGGTGACCGACACCGACGTGCTGGACTCGGTGCTCGGCGCATTCGGCCTGGAGGGCGGGACCGCCGGCGATGCCGTGGCCGAGGCATTGCCTGCCCCGTTGCGGCGTACGACGGACTTCCTGACCCACGAGGTCTTCAACACCCATCGATCCGAGACCTCGATGCTGCGCTACCTGCGCCGGCTCTCCGCGCGCGACTACGCACTGGACCGCGGAATGATCCCGCTCGGTTCGTGCACGATGAAGCTGAACGCCACCACCGAGATGGAGCCGGTGAGCCTCCCCGGGTTCGCCGACCTGCATCCGTTCGCGCCCGCCGAGGACGCGCAGGGCTATCGCCGGCTGATCGACCAGCTCGAGTCGTGGCTGGCCACGGTGACCGGCTATGACCGGGTCTCCATCCAGCCCAACGCCGGCTCCCAGGGCGAGCTCGCCGGACTGCTCGCGATCCGCGCCTACCACGAGGCCAACGGGGACGGGGAGCGACGGATCTGCCTGATCCCGTCGTCGGCCCACGGCACGAACGCCGCCTCGGCCGTGATGGCGGGCATGAAGGTCGTGGTGGTGAAGTCCGCCGCCGACGGGTCGGTCGACATGGACGACCTGAAGAAACAGTGCGACGAGCACCGTGACGATCTCGCCGCGATCATGGTCACCTACCCCTCGACGCACGGCGCCTACGAGGACACCATCTCCGACCTGTGCGAGATGATCCACGGCGCCGGTGGTCAGGTGTACGTCGACGGAGCGAACCTGAACGCGCTCCTGGGCTACGCCAACCCGGGTGAGTTCGGTGGCGATGTCTCGCACCTGAACCTGCACAAGACCTTCTGCATCCCGCACGGCGGTGGTGGGCCGGGAGTCGGTCCGGTCGGGGTGCGCGCCCACCTGGCGCCGTACCTTCCGTCGCACGGCATGCACCCCGAGGTCGAGAAGCGCACCGGGATCGGGCCGGTCAGTGCCGCGCCGTACGGGTCCGCCGGGATCCTGCCGATCTCGTGGGCCTATGTGCGGATGATGGGTGCGGAGGGACTCACCCATGCGACAGCCGTCGCGGTGCTCTCGGCCAACTATGTGGCCGAACGACTCCAGGACCACTTCCCGGTGCTCTACCGCGGTCACAACGACCGGGTCGCACACGAGTGCATCTTGGACGTGCGCGGACTCGCCAAGTCCAGCGGGGTCACTGTCGACGACGTCGCGAAGCGGCTGATCGACTACGGATTCCACGCGCCCACGATGAGCTTCCCGGTGGCCGGCACCTTGATGGTCGAGCCGACCGAGAGCGAGGACCTCGGCGAGATCGACCGGTTCTGCGACGCCATGATCGCCATTCGCGCAGAGATCCGTCGGGTCGAGGAGGGGGAGTGGAGCCCGGAGTCCTCTCCGCTGCGCGGAGCACCGCACGCCGCTGCGGCCGTGCTGACCGGCGACCAGAACCTCGCGTACTCCAGCGAGATCGCCGTGTTCCCGGCCGGGCCGGACCCGGACAAGTACTGGCCGCCCGTCGGGCGCATCGACCAGGCGTACGGCGACCGCAACCTGGTCTGTGCATGCCCGCCGCCCGAGGCCTTCGCCTGAGGATGCGACACCACCATTTTCAGGCGGTCCTCGACCGTTACCAGGCCGAACGTCGGCTGCCCTCGATCGTCGCCGGTGTGCTCGCCGGCCCCGAGCTGGCCTGGTCGGGTGCTGCAGGGTCGGGTGCTGGTGAGACAGCTACCGAGATGCAGTACCGGATCGGTTCGATCACCAAGACGATGACGGCCGTGCTGGTGATGCAATGCCGCGACGACGGACTGCTCGGTCTCGACGATCCGATAGGACGCTTCCTCCCGGAGACCGGGTATGCATCGGCGACGGTGCGTTCCCTGCTTGCTCATGTGGCAGGCATGCAGAGCGAACCCGTCGGCCCATGGTGGGAGCGCTCACCCGGCGTACCCATCGACGAGCTGCTCATGGCCAACGACGGTTCGGGTGCGGTGTTCGGGCCGGGGGAGCACTACCACTACAGCAACCTGGGCTACGCGTTGCTCGGTGAGGCAGTCGCCCGACTGCGTGGCCAGTCGTGGTTCTCGCTGATCGAGGAGAGGTTGCTCGCGCCGCTGGGGATGACGCGTACGTCGTACCTCCCCGAGTCGCCGTACGCACCCGGGTTCAGCGTGCACCACCTCCGCGGAACGCTGACTGACGAGCCGCTGCACGACACCGGCTCGATGGCACCGGCCGGTCAGCTGTGGAGCACCCTGGATGACCTTGCCCGGTTCGCGGCGTTCCTCTCGGCCGGCAACGCGGACGTGCTGGCTCTGAGGACCCTCGCCGAGATGAGGCAGCCGGTGGCCCCCGCCATCGACTACGGGCTCGGCATCCGCACGCTTCCGTACGCCGACGGCGTGCTCGCCGGCCACACAGGTTCCATGCCCGGCTACCAGGCAACCGCGTTCGCGGACCCGTTGAACAAGTCGGCAGTCGTGGCGCTCACCAACTCGACGACGGGCTTCTCGGGCCCCGAGCTGGCGCTCGCGCTGCTCGGCGGCCGTACGCCGGGACCGATGGAGCCGTGGGTGCCCACGCTCGAGGTGCCGTCGTGGGCCGAGGAGCTGCTCGGCTACTGGCACTGGGGCAACTCTGCCTACGAGGTGCGTTGGAACAACGAGCGGCTGGAGTGGCGCGACCTCGCCCGTGGCGCGCTGGCCGAGCAGTTCGGACTCCGGAATGGTCAGGGCGGCGAACCGATCGTCGGCCTTGCCGGCTATCACCACGGCGAGACCCTCGACGTCGTACGTCGGGAGGACGGGTCAGTCGACCACCTCGAGTGCGCCACCTTCGTCTACACCCGCGAGCCGTATCAGTCCGGCTGAGCCGAAAGCGGAGTAGCGTTCGGCACATGATCGTCAATGTCGAGGTGGACATAGCCCGCCCGCGCGACGAGGTGTTCGACCTGATGGCCGATGCCCGCAACGAACTCACGTGGAACTCCAAGGTCAGCGAGTGCGAGCTGGTCTCCGCTGCGCCGATCGGCAAGGGGACGGAGTTCACGACCACCAACCGCGGCCAGAAGTACGTTGCCCACGTCACGTCGTACGACCGTCCCGACCTGGTCGGCTTCAACGTTGTCGGGAACGCCTTGGAGATCAATGCGTCGATGCGGTTCGCAGACTCGGCGGACGGCACCCGAATGTCTGCTCAGTTCGACCTGCGGCCCAAGGGCTTCCTGAAGCTGATGATGCCGCTGATTTCGGGTCCGGTGCGCAAGGACTTTCCCAAGCAGCTGGCGTCGTTCAAGAAGTTCTGCGAGTCCTCCGTCGAGGCCTGAGCCGAGCCAGCCGCCGGAGAGATGGTCGAGGTCCTTGCTGGCCAGTCGTGGGCTAGGCCGGGGTCGAGCCGCATCACGTATAACCGTTGGAAATGCCGGGGCTTTTGTTGACGGCCCTTCGGTGGCCCTAGGGAGCGGCGATGACCCAGGACACGTACGGCTCGCCGGTCGATGCGACCAGAGACGCAATCGACGTCGAGTCCCTTCGCCATCACAGCGAGCCGTCCCGTTTCGCCTTGGCAGTATTGGTGAGTGGTATCGCACTCGGTGGCGTGATTTTCAGCATCTTGGTCGCATTCGGCCCAGGCCGGCTGCTCCTGGCGATGTTGGGGCTCGGCGCGTTTGTCGGGTCGATCTGGGTCCTCCTCCAGATTGCGCGAGTCAGGCTGCTTGGTTCCGCGGTCCGGGTCAGTCCAGAGACGTTTCCGGACTTCCAGTCCGCGATCGACGAGGTTCGCGAGCGTCTTGACTACCGGCGCAGAGTCGACGTCTACGTGGTCGCCAAACTCCCGGAGCAGTTCCAGCTGACGAGCTACTTCGGCGTACGCGTGCTTGTTGTTGACGGCCCCTCTGTGGCCGACCTGACCGCTGCGAACGCGCGGCCTCAGCTGGTGTTCCTGTTGGCGATCCGGTTCGGTGCACTCAAGGCCCGCCACGCCAGATGGGCACCGGCGCTCGTCGTACTCGAGTCACTCTCGCTGTTGCGTTTCCTCAACCCGTTCCTCAGGCCTTGGTATCGAGCGACTGTCTACACCGGTGACCGAATTGCCTACATGTGCTGTCGCGATCTGAACGTCAGCCTGCAGGCCGTGCACAGGCTGCTCGTCGGCAGTGACATGGAACCTCAGCTGCAGGCCGGTGGCCTCCTCGCTCAGGCAACCTCGGTCCGGTCCAGCACCGTTCTACGAGTGTCCCAGCTCTTCATGTGGGAACCACATCAGACCAACCGCTACCTGAACCTGCTCGCATTCGCGGCGGCCCACGAGCCAGCCGCAGTTCAGCAGCTCCGGACCGGGCTGCCTGTGCCGGCCCAGGATGACCTCGACGAGGCTACGGCCAGACTGCGCCCGCGCCGCACCTCGGGGACCGTGGCGACAATCGGCGCGGTGCTGGCTGCATGCGTGCTTGTCGCGGCCATCGTGGGCGGACTGGTGGCCCACGCCGGCATCGACACACCCTCGTCCAACCCACCCCCATCGGATGTCCCCGAGCCCACGCCTGCACCAACGGCCACCGCGACGGACCCTCCCGAGCTCGGCGATGCGGACCTCCTGCTGGCACGAGTTCCCGACGGGCTGAGGGAGGATTGCAGTCCAAGGACGGCAACGGACCTCGAGCTCGACGGGCTCTTGGCCGCCCTCCTGTGTTCGCCGCCAGAGGCGGACACCCCCGACCGCGTCTACTACTACTCCTTCGAGGACGACGCCAGCGCGGAGGCGTACTTCGACTCGATGGCCGGAGAACTCCCCGACGGCGCCTGTCCAACCGAATGGAACACAAGCGGGGAGTGGACCGTGGACGACGTCGAGGTGGGCAACCTGACCTGCTTCGATACGGAGGACAGTCATCACATGGCGTGGACCCACCACGGCGAGGGAGTGGTGGTGGCCGCCTCCTCGGAATCCATGGACGCAGCCACGTTCTTCTCATGGTGGGAGAACTGGGCGAATCTCGAACAGGAGTGACCCCAGCCGGTACATGCCGGTCTTGACACGGAGTGGCCACGAGAACAGTCTCGCTGGGAAGTCCTGACGATTGACGCCCCCGAGCGACCGAGGTTGTGACGCGATGGAATCGGCTGCGAAATCTGAACCCCCTCGCCCGAGCGGAGAGACGGGGGAGAGCGTCGGACGCGCCCTGAAGGACCTTGCGCGGAGCCGCACTCGGGTCTACTACGACGCCGATGCGGACGCCACGGCCCGCGACCGCTACTACGCGAAGGTCGACCTCGACGCCAGCCCGGACGATCTCTCGGCAGCGCTGTCTGAGCTGCTGGAATCGACTCATCAGCCACGCCCGAAGTACAAACCCGTCGAACAGCTCTACCCCTGGGTCGACCTGCAACCGGATGGCACCCTGCACAACATCTACTCAGGCACCCGCGTGGATCCCGAGGAGCTCATCAGGGCCGATGGCGAGATCGCCAGGGAGCGGAGTAGGAGGCTGCAGGGCAGGATCGACCGAGAAGCAACGCTCAGCCCCCGAGACCTCGAGGCCACCTTCGACGAACTCGAGCGCGAGCTCCCGTTCAACTGCGAGCACGTCGTCCCGCAATCGTGGTTCGGCAAGCACGAGCCCATGCGCGGCGATCTGCACCACTTGTTCGCGTGTGAGCCACACTGCAACTCCTTCCGCGGCAACACTCCGTACGCCGAGCTGGTCGCCACCGAGGAGCAGGTCTCGGACTGCGGGCGCAGCGAAGCAGCCGGCTTCGAGCCAACCAAGGGCAAGGGAATAGCGGCCCGCGCAACGCTCTACTTCCTGTTGCGCTACCCCGGCCAGATCGGCGACGAGGCACGCGAGATGCAGCGCGCCGTCGTTCCGTCAATGATCGACTGGCACACCAAGGATCCGGCGAAGGAGTACGAACTCCATCGCAACGCGGCCATCAACGAGTCTCAGGGCAACCGAAACCCGCTGATCGACTTCCCGGACCTGGCGAGCCGAATCGACTTCGACATGGGCTTCCGCGGCTGACCTCCACACGCGAACCGGGAGTTGACAGGAATCTGGGGCTGCGCGACCCGGGCCAGGCGAGCATGATGAGGCCATGGATCCTGCGGTGCTTGACACCGCCCTCGAGCGCTCCCCAGTCAACGACGACGGCCGCTCGGGAGCGACACTGGAGCGCGTCCTCCTAGCCGACGGTTCCCGCGTGGTCGTCAAGTGCTTCGACCCATCCGTCGATCTGGTCATGCGGCTCTCGGGTGACACCCGCGGCCGCGAGGTTGAATTCTTCAAACGGGGCATCCTCGAGTCCCTGCCGGCGACGGTGCTCCATTCCATCTTGGACGGCTGGTACGACGACGACGGTCGTGGCGTGCTGGTCATGCGTGACCTCGGGGACGCCGTGCTTACGTGGAAGTCCATCGTCACCAAGGAGCAGGCCAGGACGATGTTCAGTGCCGTCGCCGACCTCCACGCTGCGTTCCTCGGCTCGGCGCCCGACGGGCTGACCTCGCTCGGCGCCGTCCTTGGCATCTTCGAGCCGCGGCGGATCCGGCCCTACATCGGCGAGGCCCTTGTGGACTACGCCCTGCGTGGCTGGGAGTACTGGCCCGAGGTCGCGCCTGGCGAAGTGGGAGAGCGGGTGCTCGACCTGGCGCAGGACACCTCGACCCTCGCGGCTGCCTGTCTGGCCCTGCCGACGACCCTCGTACACGCGGATCTCGCGACCGTGAACATGGCCTTCGAACCCGACCGGCCCGGGTGTCTGACTCTCATCGACTGGGGGGCGGCCGCTGCGGGGCCGGCCGAGCTCGACGTCGGCAGGTTGCTGGCCGGCTGCGCGCACCTGTTCGGTCCGGTGGAGGGACGAGTGGGCAGCGAGTCGATCGTGGCCAGGCTCGACGAACTCGTCGCTCTGCAGCGCGAGGTCGCCGGCCCGGCGTACGACGAGGCCGCCATGGGCCTAGGCCTCCTCGCGGGTATCACCTGGCTGGGCTGGAACAAGTCGCTCGACATCGTCGAGCACCCCGACCCGGCAGTGCGCGAGCGGGAACGTGTGGGCTTGCAGTGGTGGCTGCACCGGGCCGAATTGGCCTTCGAGACCGGCGTCATCTGAGAAGGGACAAACGAGATGGATGTGAACACTCTCTACCACCGGACTGTCGAGCTCTTCGCCGACCGGGTCAACGCGGTGAAGGAGGATCAATGGCGAGATCCGACGCCATGCACGACGTGGACTGTGCGCGACCTGGCCAATCACGTGACCTACGAGAACCTTTGGACCGTCTCGCTGATGGAGGGCGCGACGATCGAGGAGGTCGGTGACCGGTTCGAGGGGGATGTGCTCGGCACGGACCCGATCGGGTCGGCCCTGGCGGCGGCTCGGGCCGCGATCACGTCTGTGGCGGAGCAGCTCCCCCAAGGCGGCACCGTGCAACTGTCCTTCGGCGAGACTCCGAAGGAGGAGTACGCCATGCAGCTGGCTGCCGACAACCTGGTCCACGGCTGGGACGTGGCCGCGGCCACTGGCGGCGACACCCGGCTGGACCCCAATCTCGTGCACGCGATCGCCGACTGGTTCGACGACCGTGAGGAGCTGTACCGCGGCGGAGGCGCCATCTCCGCGCGCCGCCCGCTCACCGGCGACGCCCAGCACGATCTCCTGGCCCGCTTCGGCCGCGACGCGGCGTGGGGCCCCAACCACAAGACGCTGGCGCGGTTCAACGCCGCCTTCGGCGCCGGTGACGTCGACGCGGCGATGGCGCTGGTCACCGACGACATCGCCTTCGAGACCACCTCGCCGGCCCCCGACGGACAGCGCCACGAGGGGAGGCCGCGGTCCGGCCGGCCTGGACCGAGGTGATGCAAACCCCAGGGATGAGCTTCACCGAGGAGGAGTCCTTCGTGTCCGCCGACCGCGCAGTCGTCTGCTGGCGCTACGCCTGGGAGGGTTCGGACCCCGGCTACGTCCGCGGTGTCGACGTGATCCGCTTCCGCGATGGCCTGGTCTGCGAGAAGTTCTCCTACGTCAAGGGCTGACCTCTCTGGCCATCCAGATCGAATCTCTGTACTCGGCGAGGCGGCCACGGCAGAGTGCAGGCATGTCCCCGCGACGATCACTCGCCGTCGGGCTCACACCGTTGGAGACGCGACGAGAGGTGGTGCTCCACGTCGCCCGGCGGGCCGAGGAACTGGGGTACGACGCGTTCTTTCTCGCCGAGGGCTGGGGACACGACGCCGGCGTGCTGCTGGCCGAGGTCGCCACGCAGACGAGCCGGATCCGGATCGGCACCGGCGTACTCAACGTCTGGGGTCGTTCTCCCGCGAGCATCGCGATGATGGCGACCAGCCTGGCAGCGGTCTCGGGCGGGCGGTTCTCTCTCGGACTCGGGGCGGGCAGTCCACCCCTGGCGGAGGGACTTCACGACGTTGCGTTCAGGGCGCCCGTTGAAACCCTCGGAGCCGCGACTCGACAGGTACGCCGGCTGCTGGACGGCGAACGGATCGAGCCCTCCGCGCCGGACAGGAGCCGGGCGCTGAAGCTTGCAGTCCGGTCGTCGAGTGAGATCCCGATCTTCATGGCCGCGCTCGGGCCGAGCGCCGTACGTCTGTGCGGGGAGCTCGCGGACGGCTGGTACCCGTTCTTTCTCCCGCTGTCGGGCCTCGAGCCGGGCATTCGGCTGCTCGAGGAGGGTGTGTCTCGTGGAGAGGCCGGACGCTCGATGCCGGCCATTTGCCCATGCGTGCCGACTGCCGTGTCGAGCGATCCCGCCACTGCGCTGGAGCTGGCGTCGTGGTGGGTCGTGTTCTACCTGGTCAGCATGGGTCCCTTGTACCGCGAGACCCTGCACCGGCTGGGACACGGTGCCGCCGTCGACGCCGTCCTGGCAGCGAACCCGACCCAGCGCACGTTCGACGTTCCAGAGTCGGCGCGCGTGTTGCTCGACGAGCTCACGCTGTGGGGCGATGCGCACCACGCGCGGTCGGCGCTGGATCGCTGGTACGCCGCCGGAGCGGAGGCTCCGGCCCTCACACTCCCGCCGCTCCGCGACATCGAGGAACTCGACTTCATGCTCGAGTCGCTCCGCCCGGGATGACCCGCCGCGGTCTAGCGACCGCCGAACTCCCGGACCTGCTTGTAGACCAGCTGACCGTTCTCCAGGATCTTCAGCTCCAGATCGAGAGAGGCGTCCTTGTCGTTGGCTGCTGTGACCAACACGCAGTCGGGGTAGTAGCCCGGTGTGGCCCGGCAGTAGGCCCGCTCCACCCGCTTGGCCAGGTCGACCAGCTCGAGCATCTGCTCGGGCGGCAGGACCGACTCGGTCCGCTCGGGTGCCTCGGGCGTCGGCTTGGCAAACCGGGTCACTGTCAGGCTGGTCGGTTCGTCATCGGAGATGAAGCCCGCGATGGTGACCTCGGAGTAGGTTCCGGGGTCCGGGTTGGTGACCAAGTTGTTGCCCTCCTGCACGGACAGCGAATAGCCGAACACGTCGTCGGTGTTCAGCACCCGCGTGACCACCACGGCATTCGCGGCCACGTCCGATTCGGTGTCGTACGCCGGCACGATCGCCAGGCCCATGGCGATGGTCCGCTGGTCGATCCGGGCGAATGAGCGCTCCTCGACCGCCCGCTTGTTCCACAGGCTGGCGTACACGCCCTTGATCGCACAGCCGACCGACTTCGGCTTCACCTTGAGTTTCACCTCGCCGCCTTCTCCGTCGGCCCTCTCGACGAGGCATGGACCGATGGGACGATCACGCTTGTCGGTGTCGGCGGCGTAGCTGTCGTGCAACCCTGCGCCGTCGAAGTTCGGTACGTCCTCGGCGTTGGCGCTGGATCGCACCTTGATGTCTTCGATGCCGGGAATCACCTCGTTGATCTTGGCCCGGACCCGTTCGAGCGCACCTGGCGGGAACGATGCAGCCATGAAGCCCGCCTGGATCTCATCGACGCGCTCCGCCCGTTGCCGGGGTGAGAGCTCACCGGCCTGTTCAGCAGCGACGAAGGCCTCGAGCATCTCCCGCACGTCGCGGTTCGGTGGATGCTCGATGAAGTCCCGATAGGCCTGCAGCGGAATCGCGAAGCCCTGGGGAACCAGGTCGTAGCCACGCCGGGCGCTCGGGCTGCCCGGGTCGCCGACGCGGCCCAGCACGTTGTGGTGGGCCAGGAAGCCGATGTTGGCGGCCTTGGACCCGTAGCGGGCGGCGAAGGACCGGGCTAGCTTGGTGGTGCCCGCGGCGATCTCGTCGTACGAACGAAGCTCGGTCTCGGGCTCCCACTGCAGCTCCGTCAACGGGCGGTCCAGCCGCTCGGCCAGCTTGGCGGCGATGATCTCCTCGGTGGTGGGCTCCAGCATCAAGTCGTCCTTGGCCACCACCAGGTGAACGGGCCGATCGGCGAAGGGCGCAAGCCGCGGATGATCGAGACCTGCATCGCGGAGCACCGCGTTGGGGGTGTTGCGTTCCTTCGACTTCAAGTTCACGTGGGAATTGGTGTCCTGCACGGCACGGGTCAACACTCCAGCGACCACAGACAGGTCCAGCGGAAGCTCGTCGAAGACGGGGATGTCGGTGGGCGTGAGGTCGTCGTTGTCCGGCGGGAAGATGCGCAGATGCCCCCATGCCTCGCCGACGTTGAGCGGCAGGTAGTTGATGGAGCCGAGGATCTTTTCAATCGGCAGCACCTCGATGTCGAGCGCGGCGAGCGCGTCGGTCACGGTGCCCGTGGTCTGCTGAGAACCGGTCGGGACGAATGCAAACCGGGCGTCCGGGATGTCGATCTGCGCTTGGACCGCGCCGACTGCCTCGACCACAAGGTGCTCCCGGATCACGTCCTGGGGGTAGAACTGCAGACCGTAGACGGGCTCGGACGCCCCCTCGAGCAGGTAGGTGTGCACCGTTCCGGCGATGTAGCGCTTGTCCTGGGTGAAGTAGGTGACGGCGTTGAAGGTGTCGAGCGACTCGGGAATGTTGAACGTGGCACGGCCGAAGAAGTAGTGGAACTTCGCCGCATCCGGCACCTCTCCGTCCTCGGTGAAGTTGCCGTTGACGAATCGCACCGACAGCGCAGCCGGGTCCCGCCGGTCGATCAGGAACTTCGCCACCCGGCCGTTGGCCACCAGGTCGCCGGCGGGGGTGGAGATGGCCTCGAAGGTTTCTGTTGAGTCGATTTGCACCACGGCCAGCGGTGTTGGTCCGGCTCGCGGCGCTGACTCGACCGGCGAGGTGCGAGCGCGCGGGGACTGACGTTCGGCTCGGAGTGTCGAGGTCCAGGTCGTTGTGTCCGCCGGAAGGCGAGGAAGAATTCCAGTCATTGGTCGAACCTCTCTGAGATCTCCCCCAATTCGAGGGACCGTAAGCGTGACCGTCAACCGCCCGGCGAGGTGTGCCGAATGACGCGATCGGGCCATGGACCAACCTGCGTGAGGGTCCTACCCTCCGGCTAAGGCCAGGCCAATCAGCCCGGCCATCGTCCCTCGGGGGTTGCCCTCCTACTCCCAGGGCTGGGGAGGTCCGATGTCGCGTATCAAGCTCCTCGTGGTGGTCGTGGCGGTGTGCGTGCTCGGAGCATGTGGCAGTTCGGAGACTGATGCGGGTCCGGATCCGAAAACGCCCAGCGCCAAGTCCGACAGCTCGGCTTCGACGCCGGCGCCGGACTTCAGTTTCGCCACGTGGAGCCAGGAATGGAGCACTGCCAAGCAGAAGTACATCTACGCACTGCAAGGGTTCAACAACCAGATGGATCTCCTGAACCGATCCAGGGCGACGGATCAGCAGTTCGCCATGGTCATCACGACGAACTCCCGCGCCATTGCTGATGCCGCTCTTGCCCTGGTGAAGAATCTCGACATGACGAGCCCGATCCCGGCCGAACGGGCGGACCTGCAAAAGGCGGTCGACAACCTTCGGGCGGCTCTCATCAACGAGGAGAAGGCCTACCGCACCTCAGCCAACTGCCGACGCGAACTCGAGTGCTTGAAGGCTGCCCGGCCGGGCGTCGACGCTGCCAGCAAGCGGTCCGGTGCAGCCTGGGGGGCGATGCCCTCGCAGTGATAGGCGGGTCAGTCCGGCAGTGGATACGGAGCGATCACCGGAAGGTACGCCGTGTGGTCGGTCGTCCACTGGTAGTCCGTCATCGAGGCAGCGCTCCGCCGGCCGCAGATCATCCGGAACAGCTCGTGTGCCTCCGCGGTGACGGCGCCGGCGGGCTCACCCTCGCCGACCAGCCACTCCCGGCGACCATCGCGCAGCAGGAGCGCCGGAAGCCCAACGCGTGCGAGCCGCTGGTGCAGCCAGTCGCGGTAGATCGCGAATCCGAACCGCGACACCGGGCTGTTCGGGTCCGGCGGAGCGCCGAGCGCTTCCCGCAGGTCAGCCAGGTGTACGGCGAGGTCGCCGACTGGGCCAACGACCAGCCAACCCGGCGACCCGACGAGCGGCTCGTCGCCTGAGCGAAGGGCGCTCACCAGGCGGCTCCCGTGGTGTTCCAGCTCGCGCAGGAGGGCATCGCGGGAGCGTGCGGCGTGACTCGCAAGGTGGCCGGCGGTCCACTCCTCTCGCGCCTGTGCCAGCGCGGGGTCCTGCCAGGCGTCCATGGCGCCCGCGTAGAAGTCGCCGCGGACAGCGTCCTCCGCCACGCCGACCAGGTGCGCGGTCAGGTCACCGACGCTCCAGCCAGGGCAGGCAGGGACAGGTTCCGCGACGGACTCGGCCTCGACTCCGTCGAACAGGGCCCGAAGCTCGTGCAAGCCCTGCTGGTACATCCAGGCTGCTCGCCAGCGTGTCTTGCGCTCCCTGGTGAACACCTCGTTCGGCCGGAGGCGCTTGGTGAAGGTGTCGAGGAACTCAGTGCTCGCGGACCTGTCGGCGACCAGTCCCGAGTAGATGGCCGCGGTCCGTGAGGACGGGAAGTGTGCGGCGTCGTAAGACCACTCGAAGTGACCCTTTGCGCGGGCTGCCCGCCAGCCGGCATAGTCCGCGAGTGTCTCGCCGCCCGCCAGCGCTGTCCCGACGTACCAGCCCTGGGCCAGGGCGTCTCCGATGCCCTGGGCGGTCACCGGGTGCTTGAACAGGCCCGCGTCGCCCACGAGCGCCCATCCTGGTCCGTTCGCCTGGCGCTCGAAGCCGCGCAGCATCGTCTCCGGCACGGCGATCACCTCGGAGGTCTGCTCCGCCCGGTCGAGCAGCCGGGGGTTGAGCGTGGCTGGGAACCGGCGCAGCATCGTCGCATAGGCCTCCTGGCGCTCGGAGGCGGATCCCCGGCTCAGCTCCGGAGGCCCGGAGACGGACAGCAGGTGCAGGCCGTCCTCGCAGGGCGACGACAGCAGCGCCGCATGCTCGTGGACGTCGATGTGGCACCAGTCCGCGTCGGGAAGCCCCCGCCAGTAGGCCAGCAGCATGGCCATCTCGCCGCGTCGCTCCCGGACACGCGGTAGCCCGAGCCGCCGGGCGACCGTCGAGGTGCGACCGTCGGCGCCGATGACCCAGCGCGCTTCCACGCTTTCCCCGCTCCCGAGGACCACGCCGCGAACGGGGTCGTCGGGGGAGCCGGACCCGAGCAGGTCGTCGACCGTGCAGCCGGTCCGGAGCTCCGCGCCCGCGTCCACGGCGGTCTGTACGAGAACTGCATCCAGCGCAATCCGTCGGACCGACAGGGTGCGATCGTGGCCGCCGATGGGCGTGAACGGTCCGGCCACCGCGTGCCCCAGGATGCGCCAGCTGTACTCGACGGGACGCAGCAGATGGGCGGTGCGGAGCCGGTCACCAGCGCCGAGCTGGTCGAGCAGGTGCAGCGAGTCCGGGAAGAGCTGGTGCGTGGAGACGGTGTCGCTGGGGAAGGTGTCGCGGTCCACCAGCAACACCCGCTGACCGGCTCGCGCGAGCAGCGTGGACACGGTGGCACCGGCGCAGCGGGCGCCGACCACCACCGCGTCGTACTTCTCGGCCTGCGCTCTCACCACGATTCCTTTCTGCTGTGGAACGTTCCGTGACCACGGTGACGAGTCGGCGTGGAAAAAGTGTGGAAGAGCGGGTCGCTAGAGCCCACTGTGTTGCCGCCACCTCTCGGCCGCGCCGATCTCCCGATAGACCTGATCCGCCTGTCGCCGTCGTACGTCGGCCTCCTCGTCCTGACCTCGGCCCCCAAGGAATCGCGCCCAGGACGCCAAGGCGTCCGCGCGGTGCCAGGGCAGGCCGAAGTGGGTGAACACCTTGACGGCTCGGGCCTGGTGAACGTCGGCCTGCTCGTGGTCACCTCGTGCCTCGGCGACCTCGGCCCGGGCCAGCTCGACCGTCCCGGACGCACCGCGCCAGTCCTCGCCGGCTGCCAGGATCTCGTCGCAGCGGTGCAGGTGGGCGGCTGCCGCGGTCAGGTCGTCGGCGGCGCAGAGCCGGGCCAGCTCCGCGCGCGCGGCGAGCTCGGTCGGCACCTGTGGCCCGAGCCGGCCGAGGTCGAGGGCCCGCTGCAACGCGGCCGTCGCTCCTTCCCGGTCACCCAACGCGAGGTAGGCACTCGCCAACCACCGATGGTTGAGGGCTGCGTCGTGCAGGTCGCCTGCCGCCTCGTCCGCGGCGACCGCGCCCGCCCAGGCGTCCCGTGCCTGCTCCCAGTCCCCGTCGAGGAAGGTCATCATCCGACGCGCCACTGCGTCCGGGAGGAGGGACGACATCACCTCGCGGGCGGAGGCGAGATCGCCGGTCGCAGCGAGGGCAAGGGCCAGTTGGTCGACCACGGTGTCGTGGCTGTGGGCGAGCGAGGTGAACCGCGGCTGTCCGAGACCTCGTCGGCACCAGCGTCGTGCCGTCTCGGGGTCAAGCAGATAGGCATTTGCCACCAGGGCCGCCGCGTTGACCGGCATCCAGCCCAGATAGGGGTCGCTCAGCTCGTGCGCCGTCGCCCACGAGCGTTCGTAGAGCTCCGCAGCATCGGTGAGACGTCCCTCGTTGACTGCCGCCCAGGCCTGGGCCCAACCCGCGTACACAGCGAGGTCCCGGCGGCCAAGTACGGCGGCGATGGCGGCCGCCTGGCCGGCGGCAGTACCGAGGAGATCGGTGCGAAGTCCGAACATGCCGGCCTGCGATCGGCCACGGCTCACGTGGAAGGCGCTCTCGGACTCACCCAGCAGCCGTTCGGCGGCCTCGAAGTGCTCCAGCGCTCGTGGAATGTCCATGACGGAGTGATGCAGGGAGAGCGCACCGCCGATGCGGCTGTGCACCGTCCCCGCGGCGGAGTCCATCCCGGCTGCCAGGTAGCGGCGAAGCGCTGTCTGGAGCAGTGCCACCGCTTGGTCGAACCCGCGGCTCGACCGCAGGCGCAGGTTGGCGGTGACTACCGCGACCTCGGCCAGCCGTTCGTCCGACGCACTGCCCTGCAGCAGGTCGAAAGCGGCATCGGCATGCTGGATGGCCTCGTCCCAGGCGTAGACAGCCTTGGCCTCTTGCGCCGCCAGCAGGCTCCATTGCGCTGCCTCGTCGGGATCGGCCGCCGAGCCTGCCGCTTGGAGGTGCACCGCGACCTCCGGGCTCTTGCCGCTGCCGACCCGGAGCCGCGACATCAGCGCCCTCGCCGCCTGCGCGTGGAGTCGTCGCAGCCGTGGTCCGGCGAGGTCGGCCCGGATTGCTTCCCGGGTCAGCTCGTGAGGGAAGGCATAGCTGCCGACCCAGGACGTTCCCGACTCCACCAGCAGCCCGGCGGTCACCGCCTCCTCGAGTGCCTCAGCCAGCTCGTCCTCGTCAACCTGCACCATCTCGGCAAGAGGCTCGTAGCCAACCTCCGAACCGAGGACAGCCGCGGCGCGGAGCACCTCCTGCGCCGCCTCGGAGAGGGACGTGAGTCGCAGGCGCAGGGCGTCCCGCACGCTGGTGGGCACCCGCCACGGCTGCGACGGGAAGGTTGGCCGGGCCTGGTCCGAGGCAGTCCAGGCCCTGGCCAGCTCGGTGGCGTAGTAGGGGTTCCCGTCGGCGTGCCGGCCCAGCTGCGTGATGGTCTCGCGGTCCGCGTCGGGCAGGACAGCGCAGACCACGTCGGCGACCTCATCCTCGCTGAGCGGGCCGACAATGAGGCGCTCGACCAGCTCGCCCGCGGCCACGGCACCGAGGATCTCCAGCAGAGGTGGATGCCGACCGCCGGGTGGGTCCCGATAACAGATGACGACGAGCAGGCCCGCCGGGGCCTGGTCCACGAGGTGGCGGATCAGCAACGAGCTGGCCCGGTCGATGCGGTCTGCGTCCTCGATGACGATCAGGACCGGTCCCGCGAGCGTGAGCCGGCCGAGAACCCACACGACCGCCTTGTACAGCGACAGACGCCGGTCGTCGTACGGCTCAGGTTCGCGGTCGAGGGATGAGCTGTCCGGCCCCTCCAGCAGTAGCGCCAGGTCGCGAGCAACCGACTCGGGCGCGTCCCGGAGGACCCCCGCGACCTCGCCGCTGCTGCGCAGGGCGCCCGCGACCGAGTGGTACGGCGCGCCGGCGATCTCGCACCTGCCCACCAGCACTGTCTGACCCTCCTCGGCCAAGCGATGGGCCAGCCCGGCCAGCACCCGGGTCTTGCCGATGCCGGCCTCGCCCGAGAGCAGAAGCAGCCCTCGCCCACCTGCGGCCACAGCGCGCCACGCCGCCTCGACCCGCTCCACCTCTGCCGCCCGTCCCACCAGCGGCGTCCGCGTCGAGGCGGCCAACACGGCGTCAGAGAGCTGAGGCGCCTGCCGCCCAGGCGACCTTGGCGGGGGCGTCGGGGGAGCGGTGCCCAGAAGCACGGGGTCCTGCCGAAGGACCGCCTGAGCCAGGTCCTGCAGCTCCGGACCCGGGTCCAGTCCCAGCTCATCGGCCAGCCTTTCCCTCGTCGCCGTGTACGCCGCCAGGGCGTCTGCTTGACGACCGGATCGATAGAGCGCCACCATCAGCTGGGCGCAGAAGCGTTCGCGAAACGGATGAGCAGCGACCAGCCCCTGCAGCTCGCCGACGACCTCCCCGTGCCGGCCGGAAGCCAGCTGTGCAGTGGCGAGAGTCTCCAGGGCGACCAGTTGGAGCTCCTGCAGCCTCGCCTCCTCGGCCGCAGCCGCGTCCACGTCATCCAGGTCGTCGTACGGCCTCCCACGCCACAGCCCGAGGGCCTCGCGGATCAGTCCCACGGCCCGCTCCGGGTGACCAAGTCCCAATGCCTCCTGTGCGAGACCTCCCAGCTCTTCGAACCGGTCGGCGTCGACCTGCCCCGGAGCGAGCACCAGCGTGTAACCGGCGGGACCAGTGACCAGCGCCTGGTCCAGATCGGCCTCGGCCAGTCGACGGCGCAGATGGGAGACGTGGCTGCGGAGAGTCACCTCTGCGCCCTGCGGAGGAGCCTCCCCCAGAGGCTCGCGGCCAACCGGTCCGCAGGGACTGGCCGGTTGCGATGCAGCACGAGCAGCGCGAGCAACTGGCGCGGCTTGCGGCCCCCCAGAGCCAGCCGGCCGGCCCCGGGCCGGTCGACCTCGATCGGTCCCAGGATCGCGAACAGAGGGCCGGACGTCATCGCCACCTCACGTCGGCACCTTAGTGTCCTGAGCCGCCTTTACGGCGTCTCCACACAACTTCCACGTCGGCTCCACGCCCGACGGCCACGGTTGTGCTCACCGAAACCAACCGCACGGAAGAAGGAACTCTGATGACGCTCACGACCGACACTCCCGCACTCGAGGCCCTCAAGCGCAAGCAGCAGGGAATCTGGAGCAGTGGCGACTACAACAAGATCGCTGCCATCACCGTCCCTGTGTCCGAGACCCTGGTGGAGGCAGCGGAGATCGCCCCCGGTGCCCGGGTCCTGGACGTCGCCACCGGCACCGGGCACGTGGCACTGGCCGCCGCCCGGCAGTTCGGGGAGGTCAGCGCGGTGGACTACGTGCCGGCCCTGCTGGAGGTGGCCCGCCGCCGCGCAGCCGCCGAAGGGCTGCCGGTCACACTGCAGGAGGCTGACGCCGAGAACCTGCCGTACGACGACAACGCGTTCGATGCGGTGCTTTCCGCGCTCGGCGTCATGTTCACCGCCGACCACGTCCGAGCCGCCGCAGAGCTGGTCCGGGTAACCCGTCATGGCGGCATCGTCGGGCTGGCGAACTGGACCGCTGAGGGGTTCATCGGGCAGCTGCTTGCGACCGTGGGTCGGCATGTCACGCCGCCGCCGGTCGCGAAGCCACCGACCCGGTGGGGAAAGCCCGACGCGGTGCGGGAGCTGCTCGGCGACGGCGTCGCGGACGTGCGGTTCGAGAAGCACGCCGTGACACAGCGGTTTACCTCTCCCGAGCACTTCGCCGACTACTTCCTGACCTACTACGGCCCCACCCACATGGCGGCCAAGAGCCTCTCTGATGAGGGTCGGGCCGCCCTGCGCGACGACATCGTCGAGCTTGCCCATGGCGCAAACCGCGCCCTCGACGGGTCCTTCACCAGCCAGTGGGAGTACCTCGTCACCGTCGCCACCAAGCGCTGACCGCCCCATACCTCAAGGAGATCTCAATGTTTTCAACAGTCAGAAAAGTGATCATCGCGTTCGCGGTGACCACGTCAGTCATGTCGGCCATTGCTGCGGCCGCACCGGCCTCGGCGGCCGACCCGAACTACCGGCAGGTCGTCGCCAACGTCCAGTTCGGTACGGACTACGGCAACGCCAGTGGTTACGTCACCTGCCCGACCGGCACCAGGGCTGTCACGACCGGCGCGACCTCCGCCGACCGGGACGGCATGATGACGGCCGGGTCCACGACGTACGACGGCACCGGCGGATTCCACGCCGCCATCGGCCACAACAACATGACGTTGCAGCTGAAGGCGACCTGCGTCGCGGCCTCCCGGCTGGCCGGGTCCTACCCAACGACGTTGACGGTCCGAGACTCCCGCGGCGGTTGGCGTTCCTACGTCAAGAGCATCACGTGTCCCGCCGGGACCGTGGCGTACGGCGGTGGCGGCAACGGGCTGACCGGTGGGGTGCCCTCGGGCAACCTGTACACCTTTGGCTCGATGCCCAGCGGGAACGGCTGGACCTACGCCGGCGCCGGAACGCTCGGTACGTCGCAGCTCGGAGTCGGTGCCCGCTGCCTGCCCAGAGCCAAGCTCGGGCAGATCGTCACCGTCTCGAACACCGCGACAAGGCCCGACGTCTCGGGGCGGCCGCAGATCTTCGCGAGCGCACGCTGCCCGAGCGGGTACTTCGCCTTCGCCGGCGGTGCGTGGTACCACCCGGTCGGCTCGACCTCCCCCGAGTGGCGCGGCTATCTCACGACGTCGGACATCTCTGCCGACGAGCGGGGCTGGTTCGCGGTGGGAACCACGTGGTACCCGAGCACCCAGCTGACCAGCGTGGTGCGCTGCACCAACCGGCTCGGCTGAGTGTCAACCACCAAGGCGGCTCGACGCACTCTGGCGTCGAGCCGCCTTGGGTCAGTTAACGCCAGGATCTAGCCTGAATGCTTAGAGGGCCTGGCTCACCGAGCTCATGTTGAAGTCGGGGATCCTGAGAGCGGGGGTGGCGGTGCGCGAGAAGAAGTCCTCGCCCCATTCGCGGGAGAAGCTGAGCACGGTCTCCGAGGCGTGGCTGAAGCGGTTCAGCAGGTCGACCGGGCTCTCGTTGTAGCGGAAGTTGTTCACCGCCCCGGTGATCTCGCCGCCTTCGACGCGGTAGACGCCATCGCGGGTGAGGCCGGTGAGGAGCATCGTCTGTGGGTCGACCTCGCGGATGTACCACAGGCAGGTGAGCAGCAGCCCGTCCTCCATCCCGGCCACGAGATCCCCCTCGGAGCCGGAGGCGCCGGCGATGTCCAGCACCATGTTGCCGATCCCGGGTGTTGTCGGCTGTCCGGTCAGCTCGGCAGTGCGCCGGGTCTGGATCAGCGAGGTCAGGCTGCCGTCGCGGATCCAGTCCGTCGGCCCCAGGGCCAGGCCGTTGTCGTAGACGCTGCTGCGGTCCGATGATCCGCCGGCCACCACGAATGGTTCGCACTCGAGACCGGCGTACGACGGGTCGCTGCGCAGCCGCACCTCCGGCTTGACCATCTGCTCACCGATGCGGGTCCCGCCTCCGGGACGGGAGAAGATCGTCTGCCCGTCGTCGGCGTTGCGGGCACCGGTGCTCCAGTAGGCCTCGATCATCATGTCGGCAACAGCGGAGGGCGGCAGGATCGTGTCGTAACGGCCGGCGGGGAGGTCAAGACGGCGCTCGCCCCAGGAGAGCCGGGTCGCGAGGTCTGCGGCCATCCGGGTGCCGTCCACCTCGGAGAAGTCGCGCGTGGCTCCGCCGACCCACGCGCTGTTGGTCAGCTCGACGTTCTTGGCGGTGCAGCCGTAGTGGCCTGTGGGCTGCACGTGGCGTAGTCGCAGGCCGGTGGATGAGCCGAGATAGGTCGTGGTGACGTCGTGGAACACGAATCCGTAGAGGATCCGGCGCTCGGTGTCGGCCTGCTTGAACGCCTCCCCGAGCTGGCTGGCGAACTCCCCGAACACCGAGATCGAGGTCTCGCCGGACGAGTCATCCCAGTCTGGTGCAGCGTCGCCGGTGACGAGCTCGGCGCGGTCCTCCGCGTCGTCCGCGACCGCCGCGGCCCGATCGGCGCTCGCCACCAGCGCCGTCACCTGGTCCAGCGAGGCTGCGGTGCCACTGACCGAGGCGTTCCCGGCGCCCTGGAAGGCGATCACGGTGACGTCGATCGAGTGCATCACGCCGTTGGTGGTCAAGGTGTTGTTGGCCCAACGCAGGTTCGCGCTGGTGGTGTCGTTGACGATCGCGATGCACTGCTCGGAGGTGGAGGCCTCGAGTGCGTGCTCGACGAGCCGCTGCGGGCGGACCTTCATCAGGACGTCCCCTCCTCGGTCGTGTTCAGGATCCTGATGTCACGGAACAGCGCCGAGGGACAGCCGTGGCTCACCGCCGCCACCTGGCCGGGTTGGGCCTTGCCGCAGTTGAACGCCCCGCCGAGCTGGTAGGTCTGCGGGCCGCCGACTGCTGCCATCGATCCCCAGAAATCGGTGGTGGTCGCCTGGTAGGCGACATCGCGCAGCTGACCCTTGAGCTCGCCGTTCTCGATCCGGAAGAACCGCTGCCCAGTGAACTGGAAGTTGTAGCGCTGCATGTCGATGGACCACGACCGGTCCCCGACGACGTAGATGCCGCGCTCGACCTGGCTGATCAGCCCGTCCGTGTCAGGTCCGTCCGCGGCCGGCTGCAGCGAGACGTTGGCCATCCGCTGGATGGGGACGTGGCCGGGCGAGTCGGCGTACGAGCAGCCGTTGGAGCGTCCACCGTTGAGCTCGGCGCCGTAGGTGTGCGCCATCTCGCGGTCGAGCTGGTAGCCCACGAGCACGCCGTTGCGGACGATGTCCCAGGACTGGGTCTGCACGCCCTCGTCGTCGTAGCCGACCGTGGACAGCCCGTGCTCGACCGTCCGGTCACCCGTGACCTGCATGACGGGGGAGCCGTAGGCAAGCGTGCCGAGCTTGTCGTACGTCGCGAACGAGGTCCCTGCGTAGTTGGCCTCGTAGCCCAGAGCACGGTCGAGCTCGGTGGCGTGACCGATCGACTCGTGGATGGTGAGCCACAGGTTGGAGGGATGGATCACCAGGTCGTAGATGCCGGCATGCACGCTGGGCGCGGCGAGCTTCTGGGCGAGCAGGTCGGGGAGCTGGGCACGCTCGGCGGCGAAGTCGAAGGTGTCGCCGGTGAGGTACTCCCAGCCGCGTGCGACCGGCGGGGCGATCGTGCGCATCGAGTCGAACGCGCCGCTGGCCGTATCGCTCCCGTGCACCTCGAGGTGGGGTTCCAGGCGGATGCGCTGCTGGGTGATGGAGGAGCCGCCGAGGTCGGCGTAGTACTTGTTCTCTTGGACCTGCTGCAGGCCGCCGGTTGCATGGTCGACGCTGTCGGCGGCAATCAGCTCACGGGTCCAGCCTGCGAAGAGACCGGTCTTCTCAGCGAGCGGGACATCGAGCGGGTTCACGTCGTACGCCGAGACCCAGGTGACGTCCTTGTGCACCGGCTCGGGCGCGAGCTCGACCGGGCGGCTGGTCATCTTCGCAGCGACCTGGGCCACCGTCACCGCCGTCTCCGCGACGGTCACGGCCTCGGACTCGGTCAGGGCCACGCCGGATGCGAAGCCCCAGGCGCCGTCGAGCACCACCCTGATGGCGAAACCGAGGTCCTCGGCGTCCTGGGCGCCCTCGAGCGCGCCGTCTCGCACAGAGAAGTGCTGGTAGCGGTTTCGCTCGAACCTGAAGTCTGCGTGGGTCACCCCGAAGTCCCGGGCTCGTTCGAGAGCCACCTGGCCCAGACGCTCGAAGGGCAGCGCCAGGAACGTCGGATCGATCTCGTTCGGTGCCATGCGGGAGACCCTAGTGGTCGTCCGCGAACTGACGCAGACGACCCATAGTGGCTAGCCGTTGGCGACCGACGCGCACAGGGTTGAGCCCTTCCGAGCCTTGCGGACCTCGAGCTGGGAGGGGACGCGGTTGCGTAGTTCGGCCACGTGGCTGACCAGGCCGACCACTCGGCCACCGTCACGCAGGGAGTCGAGCGTGTCCATCACCCCGTCGAGGGTGGTGGCGTCCAGGGCACCGAAACCCTCGTCGATGAACAACGTGTCGAGCTGCGTGCCACCGGCTTCGTGGCTGACTGTGTCGGCCAGTCCCAGCGCCAGGGCCAGGGACACCAGGAAGGTCTCGCCGCCGGACAGCGTGGCCGGGTCGCGTTGCTTGCCGCTCCACTCGTCGCGCACCCGGAGGCTGAGGCCGCCGCGCTGTTCGCCGACACCCTTCTCGTCGGCCTGCTCGAGGGCGTAGCGCTGATCGGTCATGTCACCCAGTCGCTCGTTGGCCGCTGCCACCACCTGGCGCAGCCGCTCGGAGAGGACGTACGCCGAGAGCCGCATCTTCAGCTGGTTGTCGGCGCTGCGGCCCTCAACGAGCGAGGCCAGCCCCGCCGTGAGTGCATGCTCGACTCGAACGGGCTCCCAGGAGGTGAGCTCCCTCTCGAGACCGCGCCGCAGCGCCTCGAGCCGGCTGACCCGGGTCGCAGCCTGCTGGTGCGCGGCGTGGACACGGTCGCGGATCCGGCCCGACTCGTGCACCGCGGCGTCCAGTGCCGTCAGGTCAGGGGTCGGCTCGGCAAGCGCCTCGGCGACCGGCGTCTCCGCAAGGACTCCGGTGGCAGCTGCCCGCGTAGTCCGTCTGGTTTCGAGCACGGAGGAACGGGCAGCCGCCTCACCATGCGGGAGCACCGCGCCCAGTGCCTCGGTGAGAGACGTGAAGCCGGCGGCCGCGGCGGCCGCGTCGGCGGCGGCCGACGCCTCCCGTAGCTGGAGGGCGGCGCGCTCGTGCTCGGTCAGTGCCTCGAGGGCTTCCTCGAGGATCTCCTGGGCCTCGGAGTGCCGCTCGACGAGGCCCGCCACCGAATCCGCCTCTGGGTGGGCCGAGAGCAGCTGGCGCAGCTCGGCGGACAACCCCTGGCAGCGGCGCTCGGACTCCGCCTGCAGCTGGGTTCGGGCGTCGAGCGTGGCGCGCGAGGCGGCCAGCGCTGCAGCAAGGGTGTTGTCGCGATCATCGACAGCAGTGCGCTCGGTCTCGAGCTGCTCCACGCGAGAGACGGAGTCGAGGCTCACCTCCAACGCCATCGTCGCCGCGGCGTGAGCGCGCTCCCAGTCGGCGAGGTCCAGGTCCTGAGAGTGCGATCGCGCACTCTCGAGCTGGGCCTGCAGCCCGGTGACCGAGTCCTTGACTGCCTGCCGCTCGAAGTCGGCGGTCTCGTGTCTCTGGCGTGCAGCTTCCTCGTCGGCACGGCTCACCCTCCCGGCATCGATCGCCGGGGAAGGGTGCTGCGCACTCCCGCACACCGGGCACGAGCATCCGGCGGTCAGACCGGTCGCCAGCTCGGCTGCCATCCCGGAGATCCGCATCTCACGCAGGTTCTGGTAGCGCTCGCGGAGATCCTGGGCATGGTGCGTGGTCTCCTCCAGCAGCGTCCGTGCCTCTCGGAGCTTGGCGGTGAGCACGAGTGACTGCCGGGCGGCTGCCAGTCCGGCAGTCGCTGCCTCGACCGCGACGCGCTGCGGGTCGCAGCGCCCGGCGATCACCATGGTCTCGGCCAGCACCGCTTGCACGCGCTCGCGCGTCTCGGCGAGCCGGGTGCGTTCCGTCTCGCTCGCTGCGATCTCGCGACCGAGTTGCGCCACGTCGACGGACAAGGCGGTGAGCCGTGCGCGTTCGTCGTTCAGCTCCACCTCGCGGGGGAGCCACGACTTGGCAACCGCGCGGGCCTCGCAGGCCAGCCTCGCGGCTTCGATCAGGGACGCGGGGGAGACCGCCGAGGGGGGAATGTCCAACAGCGGCGCCACTCGAGCCACCTGGATTGACGCGGTGGCGGCAAACTCCACGGCCGCCTCGTCTGCGTTCTCGGCGCGCAGGGCGGTGGGCAGGATCGGCGTGGCCCGACGATGTCTCTCGACCGACTCGACGAGGGCAGCCTCCATGTCCGCGGTCTGAGCCAGCTCTCCGAGCGCGCGTTGTGCTCGTTCACCACGCAACCGCGCCTCGACAGTCTTGTTGCCGCGTTCGTACGCGAGCCGGTCGTGATCGAGCTGGCAGGATGCCGCAATGAGCTCGCTCTCCAGGGTCGCAGCCAAGTCCACCGCCCGCTGGGTGAGCTCTCGAGCCCAGGGCAGGAGTGAACCAGCGACAGGTTCGAGGTCGTGCAGGTCCCACTCCTCGGGTACGCCGACCGCGGCGGCTTCCTGGATGCGGTTGACCACGCCGGCCACCCGGTCGTGACAGGTCTGGCTCTGCCGCCGCAGCACGACCCGTCGATCGGCCAGCCACCGCTCGACCTCCTCGAACCGGCGCGTGCGGAACAGCCGCTGCAGGACAGCGTGCCGCTCGGCCGAGCTCGCCCGCAGGAAGGCCTGGAACCGGCCCTGGGGCAACATCGCAACCTGGGTGAACTGGGTGCAGGTCATGCCGAGCAGTCCGGTCACCAGGTGACCGGCCTCGTCGAGACGATTCGTCAGGGCGATCCACTCACCCGAGCGATGCTCCTCGACGACGACGTGAGCCTGAACCCGGGTCGTGCCGAGGCCACGTCGCTTCGACCGGTCCCACGCGGGTGAACGCGTGAACCGGAAGGTGCGCTCGCCGATGCTGACGTCCAGCACAACGCGTGGCTCGGCACCGGGGTCGGCGTTGTCGCTGCGCAGGTGCCGGGCGCCATGCCGGTCGCCGGGAACCTCGCCGTAGAGCGCGAAGCAGACAGCGTCCAGGACGCTGGTCTTGCCGGCCCCGGTGTCACCGGTCAGCAGGAACACCCCTGCCGCTGCGAGCTCGTCGAAGTCGACGCGAACCGTGTCCACGAACGGCCCGAACGCAGTGACCGACAGCTCGTGCAGCCGCATCAGTGTCGCGCTCCCGACCACTGCAACGTATTTCGGGTGCGGGACACTATGCACTCACCACGGCGTCGCGCTCGACCACGAGGTCGGGATCATCCGAGCAGCACTCGAGCGCGGTCGCCAGCAGCTCTGACTCGGCGCCGCTGGCTGGTGTCCCTCGCACGTGACCGACGAAGTCGAGCGCGATCTCGTGCGCGGACTTGCCGGAGGTTGCGGGCCGTGCCGGGGCGTCGACTGCGCCCACGGGTGCGAAGCGGAGCGCCACCGTGTGCGGGAAGCGGGTGCGCAGCCGCTCCATGGCGCGGTCCGGACGAACGGGGTCGGTGAGCGTTGCCTGCACCCAGCAGTCCTCGTGCACTGCGAAGCGGCTCTGGGTGAGCAGGTCGTCGATGGCACCCTCGAGGCACGCGAGCGCGCGCGCGACCGGCGCCTCGACGAACCGGACCGCCGCCAGACCGCCAGCGTCCAGGTCGACGAGCCACGAACCCTTGACGTGCCCTGCCTCCGAGAACGAGTAGGCGATCGGGGAGCCGGAGTAGCGCACCGAGTCGGTCAGGCTCGCACGACCGTGGAGGTGTCCGAGCGCGGCGTAGTCGATGCCGTCGAACAGCTCGAGTGGCACGACCGAGATGCCACCGACCGCGATGTCCCGCTCGCTCTCGCTGGGCAGTCCGCCCGAGACGAACGCGTGTGCCATCACCACCGAGCGCGTGCCGGAGGGCTGTGCTGCGAGATCGGCCCGGATGCGCGACATCGCCTCGGCGAGAGCCGCATGGTGGGACCTCTTCGGCAGGTCCCATTCCCGCTTGAGGACATCGGGCTCGAGATAGGGGATGCCGTAGACAGCGACCGCTCCGTGCTCGTCATCGAGCAGCACGGGCTCGTGCACACGCCCCGCGTCGGTGCGCAGATGTACGCCGGCCGCGTCGACAAGGCGCGAGCTGAAGCCCAGCCGCCGCGCCGAGTCGTGGTTGCCGCTGATGATGACGACTCGTGCCCGCGAGGCCGCGAGGCGGGTGAACGCGTCGTCGGCCAGCGCCACGGCGTCCACGGGTGGGAGAGCCCGGTCGTAGACGTCGCCGGACACGACGACCAGGTCCACCTTCTCGGTCTGGACGGTCTCGATCAGGTGGTCGACGAAGGCACCCTGCGCTGCGAGGAGGTCCTCGCCGTGGAACGACCGGCCCAGATGCCAGTCGGAGGTGTGCAGGATGCGCATGGCTCCACGCTAAGAGCGGCCACCGACAGATCAGGGATCACACGCCGTCAGGCCACGACCCGGTCGGCTCCGGCGTACACGACGCACCGCTCGGAACTGGTGAAGCCGATGAGCACCAGCCCCGCCTCTTCGGCCAGGGCAAGGGCGAGCGAAGTCGGTGCGCCCACCGCGACCACGACGGACACTCCGGAGACCACGGCCTTCTGCACCAGCTCGAAACCGATCCGCCCGCTGAGCACGAGCACCGGCGGCACCGGCGCATGCGCCAGGATCCGCGAGCCGATCACCTTGTCGACGGCGTTGTGCCGGCCCACGTCCTCGCGTACGACGACCCGGGTGCCGTCGGCCTCGAACAGCCCCGCGGCGTGCAGGCCTCCGGTGCGGCCGAACCCGGGTTGCTGCTCCTGCAGGCGACCGGGCAGTTCCAGCACCGTGGCCAGCGCGACGCTCATCGTCGTACGTGGCGCCCCGTCGTCGAGAACATCACGCACGGCATCGGCACCGCACACTCCACACGCTGAGCTGACCATCCGGGCGGCGGGCATGGAGAGTGGGGGAGTGGTGAGGTCGACCGTGACGACGTTGAACTGCTCGAGCTCCGAGAGCTCGATGTCGGTGCAGTAGCGCACCGCCCTGATCGCCTCGGGCCTCGTGATCCCTTCGTGCACCAGCCACCCCGATGCGAGCTCGAAGTCGTGCCCCGGTGTGCGCATGGTCACGGCAACGCGTTGGGCGGGGGAGTGGGGGGCAGCGACCCTGATCTCCAGGGGCTCCTCGGTTGCGACCCGGTCCTCGCGTTCGATGGGCGTGCCCTGGCGGAACTCGGTCACCCGGGTGCGCACCGACGGCCCGGGTCTGGTGGCCTTGATGGACGTCACGTGTCGACTGTAGGTGGCCAATTGAAGATGGCCCAGCTTGAAGAGAGCCTGCGCACCCGTTCCGCAGAGCGGCGGGCCCGAGCCACCGAAGTGACCCGGGCCCGCCGGGGTCCTGCCTGATTCTCAGTGGGGCATCAGCTCACCGAAGAGGTCACCCGGTCAGCTTGGAGAGCGTCGGGTCGTTGGCGTAGGCCTCCTTGGCGTTCTCCTTCGTGACGATCTGGGGCGGCAGCAGGTTGGCCGGAACGACCTTGACGCCGTTGTCGTAGGACTTGGTGTCGGTGATGGTCGGCTCCTCGCCCTTCTGGAACGCCTGCACCATCTCGATGGTCTCCGCCACCAGCGCGCGCGTGTCCTTGTTGATCGTCGAGTACTGCAGGCCGAGCATGATCGACTTGACCGACTCGACCTCGGAGTCCTGCCCGGTCACGATCGGGTTCGGCTTTCCGGCATCCTTCACCGAGAGCATGACTGCCCGGGCGAGGGTGTCGTTGGGCGAAAGCACTCCGTTGAGCTCGGCAGAGGTGTAGCTCGACGTCATCAGCGTGTCCATGCGCTTTTGTGCGTTCTCGGCCTTCCAGCCCTGGGTGACGACCTGGTTGAAGGCAGTCTGGCCGGACTTGACCACCACGGTGCCGTCGTCGATCTTCGGCTGCAGCACGCTCATGGCGCCGTCGAAGAACACCTGGGCGTTGGCGTCGTCCGGCGAGCCGGCGAACAGCTCGATGTTGTAGGGGCCCTTGGGCTTCTTGGCGGCCATTCCGTCGAGAAGGGCCTGGCCCTGCAGCTCGCCGACATTGAAGTTGTCGTAGGCCACGTAGTAGTCGCATGCCTCGGTTTCCTTCACCAGGCGGTCGTAGGCGAGCACGACAGCACCGGCGTCCTTCGCCGCCTCCAGCTGGCTGCCCAGCTGTGAGCCGTCGATGGCTCCGACGACGATGACCTTGGCGCCCTTGGTCACCATGGACTGGATCTGGTTCTGCTGCTCCGAGACGCCGGCGTTGGCGAACTGCACGTCGGCGTCGAAGCCTGCCTCGGTCAGCCCGTCGTTGAACAGCTTCTCGGCGAGAACCCAGTTCTCGGAAGTCTTCTGTGGCAGAGAGACACCGATCAGGGAGTCAGCGGGGAACCCCTCCGACTTTCCTCCGGTGCCGGAGTCGGTGGACTCGTCGCGTCCACAACCGGTCAGCGCGAGCGCGAGGACGGAGGTGACCGCCAGCGCCTTGGCGAATGTTCGCATCTGTTGTTCTACTTTCTTCTCAGGGTTCTGCGGGGTGATCGATGGGGTACGGGGCGCTTGGGCCGGGTCTCAGACCTCCTGCCGGATGGTGTCTTGCATCCGTTCGGACGCCTTGGCCTCCGCGGTGGGATCTGCGGTGGAGGACGGCGGCGGCTTGTCCTTGCCCCTGAAGTTCTGCATCAGAAGGCCGGTGATCGAGCGCCGTCCCTGGCTCTTGTTGTAGACGTCGAAGGCCACGGCGATGAGCAGGACGAGGCCCTTGATGATCTGGGTCATGTCGGCACCCACGCCGAGCAGCTGCAGGCCATTGTTGAGCACCGCCATGACCAGGCCGCCGACGACAGAGCCGACGACGGTGCCGACACCGCCGGTGACGGCGGCACCGCCGATGAACACGGCGGCAATTGCGTCCAGCTCCCACCCGACCCCGTCGAAGGGGCCGGAGGCGTTCGAGCGTGCCACGAACATCATCCCGGCGAGTGCAGAGAGGATCGACATGTTCATCATGACGAGGAAGTTCACGTTCTTGCTGCGCACGCCCGAAAGCTCCGCGGCGTGCCGGTTGCCACCCACGGCGTACACGTGGCGGCCGATGATCATGCGGGTCGCGACGAAGCCGTAGAAGAGCACCAGGATCCCGAGGATGATGGCCGAGATCGGTAGCGAGGTGCCCGGACGGCCGGAGGCCATCATCTGGGTGACCCACAGGATCGAGGCGCAGATCAGGCCGAGCCGCAGCCAGGTGGTGACTCGATCCTCGAGGACAGCGCCGATCTTGAGTTGGTTGCGTCGCGTGCGCAGCGTGCCGAAGACGATGGCAACGCACAGCAGGACACCGATGAGCAGAGTGAGGTTGTTGAAACCCGTGTCGGGTCCGACCTCGGCCAGGTAGCCCGCTCCGATCTTCTGGAACTCCTCGCCGACCGGCACGGTGAGGGAATTGCCGACGGCCTGGTTCGCTCCACGGAAGATGAGCATTCCGGCGAGGGTGACGATGAACGCGGGGATGCCTACGTAGGCCACCCAGAACCCCTGCCAGGCACCGATCACGGCACCGAGGAAAAGCCCGAACAGGATGCCCCCCCACCAGGGCAGACCCCAGTCGCGCATCGCCATCGCCACCGCGATGCCGGCGAAGGCGGCGATCGAGCCGACCGACAGATCGATGTGGCCGGCGATGATCACCAGGACCATGCCGATGGCGAGCACCAGGATGTAGGAGTTGCCCTGGAAGATGTTGATGACGTTCTGAGGCTGGAGCGTCAGGCCGTCGGTGAGGAACTGGAAGAGCACGATGAGGGCGACGAGGGCGAAGATCATCCCGAACTGGCGGGTGTCGCCCCCGAAGACGTCCTTCAACTTTTTCATGATGCTCCCAGGGGGCGTCGGGCGGGCCTCGCCCGCTGGGGCTGGACTGGTTTGCTGGGCTGGACTGGTCATGCTGACTCCGCCATTCGTTGCGGGCCCCGTTGCGGGCCTAGTGTCATCAGGCGCATGAGCGACTCCTGGTTGGCCTCGTCCTTGTCCAGGACACCGGTGATGCTGCCCTCGGAGATGGCGTAGATGCGGTCCGACAGGCCGAGCAGCTCAGGAAGCTCGGACGAGACCACGATGATTCCCTTACCCGACTCGGCCAGGCGCTGGATGATGCCGTAGATCTCGTACTTCGCGCCGACATCGATCCCCCGCGTGGGCTCGTCGAGGATCAGCAGGTCAGGGTCGGTGAACAGCCACTTCGACAAGACGACCTTCTGCTGGTTGCCGCCCGACAGCTTGGCGACGTCGTAGTCGACCGACGGGGTCCTGGTGCTCAGCGCCTTGCGGTACTCCTCGGCCGCCGAGTGCTCGGCGCGACGGTCGACCACGAAGTACTTGGCGATCTTGCCGAGCTTCGCCGAGACCGTGGTCGACTTGATGTCGTCGAGCAGGTTCAGACCCAGCAGCTTGCGGTCCTCCGTGACGTAGCCGATGCCTGCGGCGATGGCCTGGGGCACGTTGCGCAGTTGCACCTCCTTGCCGTTCAGCATCATCCGCCCGGAGACCCAGTTTCCGTAGGAGTGGCCGAAGATGGAGCGCATCAGCTCGGTGCGGCCGGCACCCATCAGGCCGGCGAAACCCACGATCTCGCCGCGTCTGACGAAGAACTCCGAACCCTTGCAGACCAGCCGGTCGGGTACCTGCGGGTGAACAACGGTCCAGCCGCTGACCTCGAAGAACTTCTCACCGATGGACGGGGTGTGGTCGGGGAACCGGGACTCGAGCGACCGGCCGACCATGCCGCGGATGATCCGGTCCTCGTCCACCTCGCCGGCGCGTACGTCGAGCGTCTCCACCGTTCGCCCGTCGCGAAGGATGGTGATCGCGTCGGCGATGGCTTCGATCTCGTTCAGCTTGTGGCTGATCATGATCGATGTGATGCCCTTGCCCTGAAGCCCACGGATCAGGTCGAGCAGGTGTCGTGAGTCCTCCTCGTTGAGGGCGGCCGTCGGCTCGTCGAGGATGAGGAGCTTGACCTCCTTGCTCAGCGCCTTGGCGATCTCGACCAGCTGCTGCTTGCCGATGCCGATGTTCTTGATCGGCGTCTCCGGGTCCTCACGCAGGCCGACCCTCGCCAGCAGCTCGCGGGCCCGGTTGTTGGTCGCCACCCAGTCGATGACACCGCGGCGTGTCGTCTCGTTGCCGAGGAAGATGTTCTCCGCGATCGACAGCTCGGGGATGAGCGCGAG
Source organism: uncultured Actinomycetota bacterium (assembly GCA_963742815.1). Classification (GTDB taxonomy): domain Bacteria; phylum Actinomycetota; class Actinomycetes; order Propionibacteriales; family Nocardioidaceae; genus Marmoricola. Next base: position 744,113 of record CAVUNJ010000011.1, on the reverse strand, counting down.
CTCCTGGTGGATGATGACGATCCCCGCGTGCTCGGAGTCGCGAATGTTCGCGAACTGGATCTCCTCGCCGTTGAACCGCATGTCGCCGTCGTAGGTGCCGTGCGGGTGCAGACCCGACAGCACCTTCATCAGGGTGGACTTGCCCGCACCGTTCTCGCCGCAGATGGCGTGGACGTCGCCGCGCCTCACGCTCAGGTTCACGTCGGAGAGCGCCTTGACGCCTGGAAAGGTCTTGGTGATGGCATGCATCTCGAGGATGACCGGACCGTTCACGGATGCTTCTCCTTTCGTTGCGTCGAGAGTTCACGATGTCTACGCGATGTCACGGGATGGCCCCTTCCTGGGCGACGGGTTCATCCCGCCCGACCGACTGGGCGGGCAGACTCCCCGCCGGCTGCTCCCCCGACCTTGGATGGCAGTGCTGAAGACAGCACGAGAGCGATCGCTCCGAGTACCTCGGCGCGGCGTCCCAGCATGCTGGGGACGACCTCGACCTGCCCGGCCGTGCTGGGCGTGCCCATCCGCTCCACGGCCTTGCGGACCGGCCCGAGGAGGATCTCACCCGCCTCGGCGAGCTGGCCCCCCACCACCACCATCTCGGGGTTGAGCACGTTGCAGAGCTGGCCGACGGCCAGGCCGATGGCGTGGCCTGCGTCGCCCAGAACACGCATGCAGCCGGCGTCACCCGCCCGCGCGCGGGCGACCATCGCGTCGACATCGAGCTCGCCCTGGGTCGGTGCGAGCAGGCGCAGCAGGTGTCCGCTGCCGGCGATGGTCTCGAGGCAGCCGCGGTTGCCGCACCGGCATACGCTGCCGGACTCGTCGATCGTGACGTGGCCGATCTCGCCGGCCGTGCCGTAGGCGCCGCGGAACAACCGCCCGTCGAGGATCAGGCCCGCACCCACGCCCGACGCGACCTTGAGGTAGATGGCGTGGCGCCGACCCTGTGCCGCCCCCCACATGGTCTCGCCGAGTGCACCCAGGTTGGCGTCGTTGCCGACCATCGCCGGGACCCCCCAGGCGGCCTCGAACTGAGACTGGACGTCGATTCCGGACCAGCCGGGCAGGATCGCCGGGGAGCCGACGCTGCGGGTGCGGTCGTCGATCGGGCCGGGAACGGCAACCCCCAGGCCGAGCACGCCGTCGTGACCCGCGCCGTGTTCGGCCAACAGGTCGTCGCCGAGGCTGAGGCTGGCGATGATCACCGCGTCGACGGAGCTGTCGACGTCGAGGTCCAGAGTGGCCTCCCCCAGGACGCGGTGCGTCATGTCGGCGACGGCGACGCGAACGTGGGTGTGTCCGATGCCGACGCCCACGACCAGACCGTTCTCGCGGGCCAGGCCCAGCACTCGCCCGCGGCGCCCCGCACCATCGGCGAGCACGACCAGGCGTCCTTGGTCGGTGAGCTCGCGGACGAGCGTCGACACCGTGGCGGCCGACAGGCCCGTCTCCCGGGCTACTGCGGCCTGCGTGAGCTCACCGTGAAGCCGCAGGGTCGACAAGACCCGCTCGCGGTTTGCAACCCGAAGCGATGAGGGCGATCCTGGCGCCTTTGCCTTCACGAGTTGAATGCAAGTGGATCAACCGTGTGCTCGTCAAGTCCTACCTCGCCTTCAATTTGGCAACGATTCCATAAATCAGCGGCGTCAAATCAACCGATTGACCCCAATCCGGTTTGGAACGAACGCTGATCGCGGATCAGGTCGGTCACCCGGGTGCGCACCGACGGCACGGTCAGGTGGCCCTGATGGACGTCACGGGTCGACTGTCGGTGGCTCAGAGGCAGGTGTCACAGTGGTGCTGTGTCCGATCTCGCGGCGGCCCGGCTGGGCGATGAACTCGCCTTCGAGCGGCTGGTGGCCGGTCACCGTCGTGAGTTGCACGTGCACTGCTACCGGATGCTGGGCGGCATCCACGACGCAGAGGACGCCGTGCAGGAGACGCTCGTGGCGGCATGGCGTGGTCTGGGCGGCTTCCAGGAACGCAGCTCCTTGCGAGCCTGGCTCTACCGGATCGCGACCAACTGCTGTCTGCGCCTTGCCCGGTCGAGACCGCAGCGCAGGCTGTCGTGGGACCTGGCACCAGCGCGGTCGCCTGAGGACGACCTGGGCACTCCCGGAGCCGAGCCGGTTTGGATCGAACCCCTCGTCGAGACGGACCCGGTCGAGATCCTCGGCCGCAAGGAGACCGTGGAGCTCGCGTACATCGCGGCGCTGCAGCACCTCCCGGCCAAGCAGCGTGCCGTCCTCGTCCTGTGCGAGGTGATGCAGTTCCCTGCGGACGAAGTGGCCGGCCTGCTCGAGACAACGCCCGCGGCCGTCAACAGTGCGCTCCAGCGCGCGCGAGCGACCCTGGCCCGGCGTACTCCACAGTCGACGCAACAGCAAGAAAGGCTCGAGGCGGACCAGCGACGAGTGGTCGAGGCCTTCGTCGAGGCGTTCGTGGCCGCCGACGTACACGCGCTCGTGAAGCTGCTCACCGAGGACGTGCGCTTCACGATGCCCCCGCTGCTCGCGTGGTTCGACGGACTGGAGGACGTGGCCGGGTTCTACGAGAAGCGGGTCTTTGCGACGCCCTGGAAGGTGCTGCCCTGGCCGGACGTCAACGGTCAGCCGGCGGTGATGGGGTACCAGGAGCAGGACGGCGAGTTCCGGCGTAGTGCCCTGATGGTGTTCAGCTTCCGCGACGCGCGGGTCAGCTGGATTGCCTCGTTCCTCGAGCCCGCTCTGCTCGCCGGCATGGGGGCTCCCGAAACTCTTTAGCGGAATTCTCGGCCAAACCGATGAACGAGCCACGTCGCGTGTCTCTCAACAAGTGTCAGCAGTCCCAAACCAGGCAGGAGCGTTCTCATGCGTCACGTCATCGTCACCAACATCGTCTCCCTCGACGGCTACTTCGCCGCGTCCGACGGCAACCCGCTCGTCCTCAACATGGATGCCGCCTTCAACCAGTACAACCGGGAACGCATCGAGAGCGCGGGAACCGTGCTGCTCGGGCGCAGCTCCTTCGAGGGGTTCGGCTCGTACTGGCCCCACATCGCGGATGCTCCCGCCGATCCCGAGAACCCGGCCCTCGATGAGGACAACCGGCGTATCAGTCGCGCGTACAACAAGGTCCCCAAGGTCGTCGTGTCGGACGAGCTGGAGGTGCCGGCCGACCACCCGTGGCACGCCGAGACCTCGGTGATCCCGCGCGGGGACGCAGCGGCCTGGATCGCGGAGGCACGGTCCGATGACGACAGCCGGGACATCGTCGTCTTCGCGAGCAGGGTCATGTGGAACGGCCTGCTCGAGCAGGGACTCGTCGACGAGCTGCACCTGATGGTCAGCCCGAACGCACTCGGAGAGGGTGTGCCGCTGTTCACCGCTCCGGCCAACCTGTCGCTGCTCGAGGCGCGACAGTTCGACGGCTCGGACAACGTGCTGCTCCGGTACGCCGTGCGCGCCTGAGTACCGTGGATCCATGCCGGAACCCCCGCGCGAACGCGTGCGTCCAACACGCATGACTCGCGCGCAGGCTGGCCCCGTCGTCGGCACCGTCCTCGGCCCCGTCGTAGGCACCGTCCTTGCCCTGGTCCTGCTTGCCGGGTGTGGCTCGGCGGAGCAGGGGAGCGGTGACGTGGCGGGCAAGCAGCCCACGCCCGCAGACGCGACCACGACCTCGAAATGCCTGCAGAAGGTGGAGACCATCGCCCAGGCGGACCTCAACGGGGACGGCGACCGGGAGAAGGTCGAGGTCGGGACGGGCGGTGGCGAGCTCTGCCCGGACAATCTGTCGGTGGCCGGCAAGATCGGCGAACCCTACGTCGGGATCGACCTGCCCGCCGGCGAGCCGCCCATCCGCGCCGGCTTTGGGGTGACGGTTCCAGGTCGCAAGGGCGAGCTCCTCGTCACACGACAGGACCACCCCCGCGGCGGGTTCCAGCTCCGGGTCTACGCCGCCGGGGACGGCAAGCTCGTCGAGCTCGAGGTCGACGGCCACTCACTGGTCCCGTTCGTGGCGCTCGACGTGCAGGAGCACCCGTTCAGCATCGACTGCACCAACGGGGGAGTGGTGATCACCGAGGCGGTCGCGCACGAGCCGCCCGGGGTGATGTTCGCCTGGGACATCAGGCGGACGCCGTACGTCGTGGACGGCACCTCGGTCACCACCGGAAACACCGAGGAGATCGCCGACAACGTGCTCCCGGGTCAGCTGGGTGCGAAGTACCCCGACCTGGTCAAGTACGCCGCCTTCAAGAGCTGCCGATCCGGCAGCTGACCGATCAGGTCACCCGCGTCCGGGGAGCGTTCTCCTCGGTCTTGGCACCGTCACTTTCCACGACGTCGCCGAGCGCCTCGTCGATCCTCGTCATCAGCTCCTTCGGGATCTCCACCCCGGCCGCCTTGACGTTCTCGCTGACCTGCTCCGGCCTCGACGCTCCGACCAGCGCCGCGGCGACGTTGTCGTTCTGCAGCACCCACGCCACCGCCAGCTGCGCCATCGTCAGGTCGAGCTCGTCGGCCACCGGCTTCAGGGCCTGCACCCGGGTCAGCACGTCGTCGTCCATGAATCGCCGGATCATGTTCGCTCCGCCCTTCTCGTCGGTGGCGCGCGAACCCTCCGGTGGGGCCTGACCTGGCTGGTACTTGCCGCTCAGCACGCCCTGGGCGATGGGCGACCACACGATCTGCGAGATGCCGAGTTCGCTGCACGTGGGGACGACCTTGTCCTCGATCACCCGCCACAACATGGAGTACTGCGGCTGTGAGGAGATCAGCTGGATCCCCAGCTCCGAGGCCAGTCGGTGGCCCTCGCGGATCTGGGCTGCGGTCCACTCGCTGACCCCGATGTAGAGCGCCTTTCCCTGGCGTACGACGTCAGCGAACGCCTGCATCGTCTCCTCGAGCGGAGTCTCGGTGTCGTAGCGGTGTGCCTGGTAGAGGTCGACGTAGTCGGTCTGCAGCCGTCTCAGCGACCCGTTGATGGACTCCATGATGTGCTTGCGCGAGAGCCCGGTGTCGTTCTTCCCGCCGGGTCCGGTGGGCCAGTAGACCTTCGTGAAGATCTCCAGGGACTCGCGTCGCTCGCCCTTGAGCGCCTCGCCGAGGACCGACTCGGCCTTCGTGTTGGCGTAGACGTCTGCGGTGTCGAAGGTGCTGATGCCCTCGTCGAGAGCGGCGCGCACGCACTGGGCGGCCACGTCGTTCTCGACCTGGGAGCCGTGGGTGAGCCAGTTGCCGTAGGTGATCTCGGAGATCTTGAGGCCCGAGTTGCCGAGGTATCGGAATTCCATGGTGGCGACATTACGGGCCGGGCAAACAGCCCGAGTCACCGGTCTCGCACGGTCTCGGTGCTACTTGACGGACTTGATCGTCACGGGTGTCTTGGGGGCGACGCCGTCGGGGGCATTGCCCTCGCCGGCGACAGTCTGCACGACCTTCACTCCGGCCGCGCTCATCCGGCCGAAGACGGTGTACGCCGCCGGCAGGGGTGAGTCCTGGTAGACGAGGAAGAACTGCGAGCCGTTGGTGTCCGCGCCCGAGTTGGCCATCGCCAGCGTTCCGGACGTGTATGTGCAGACCTCCTTGCCCGTGGCCGGATCGGTCTGACCCAGGCACGGCTGCAGGCGGGGGTCGTTGGTGACCAGCTCGTCGGCGAATGCGTAGCCAGGACCGCCGGAACCGCTCGCCGTCGGGTCGCCGCACTGCAGCACGTTGAGGCCGCCAGTGACGAGGCGGTGGCACTTCGTGTTGTCGAAGAACCCCTGCTTGGCCAGGGAGAGGAAGGAGTTGACGGTGCAGGGGGCCTTCTCGGCGTCCAGGCTGACCTTCACGTCGCCGCGGTCCGTGGCGACGATGACCTCCGTGGGGGCGTCCTTCTCCGGGTCACCCGGAGGCAGGTCGACCGGCTTGGCCGCTGCAGGGCCCTCTTCGGTGTAGGTGCACTGGGAGTCCTCCGCCTCGGGAGTCTCCGGATCGTCACCACAGCCCGCGGTCAGCAGGAGGAGGCAGAGGGGAACGAGGACCGAGAGGCGGCGCAGGGAAGTCACGCCGCAGATGGTAGCCACCCGCTGATCGGACCGCTGATCGGCCCGCGAAGTGGCCGCGAGATGTCGCAATTGCAGTCGGGAGCCCGTTGTCGAGGGCATCTGGGTGCCCGCTCTGCAGGTGGGATCGGCCAAGAACCCGCAGTCGTTGCTACTCGTCCACTGACCTGGCGGCGGGCTTCGGTGAGATGCCGAACTTGCGGGCCACCATGCCCTCGATCAGCGAGCTGGGCAGGGCCCGACGGAGGGCGAAGACCGTGGAAGCGTTGTTTCCCACCGCGTACAGCGAGTCGGGCCGTTCTGCCTCGATGGCCTGGAGGATCGTCCGGGCGACCCGCTCCGGGGCGATCCCCTCCTTCTCGTCGCGATCCAGGACACGCAGCATCGTGCGAAACGAGCTGAGGTGCGGAGAATCGCTGGCAATGTACCTGGTGCGCCGCTGTGAGATCCCGGTCTTGACGGACCCCGGCTCCACGGTCGTCAGCCACACCCCGTACGGCGCCAGCTCGAAGCGGGCCGCCGTGGCGAAACCCTTGAGGGCGGCCTTGGTGGCGACGTACGACGACCGGTAGGCGAGCGGGAAGCTCGCCAGCATCGAGCCGACCATCACCACGCGGCCGTAGCCGCGTTGCCGCATCCCGGGCAGGAGCAGCTGGGTCAGGTGCACGGGACCGAGGACGTTGAGCCTGAACACTCGCTCGAGCGCGCCCACCGGCAGTTCCTCGAGCGGGCCGCTCTGGGACTCGCCGGCGTTGTTCACCACGATGTCGACCCGATGACCCTCCCCTCCCAACGCAGTGACGAACCCCTCGATGGCATCGAGGTCGGTCAGGTCCAGCGCGCGGTAGGACACTCCCTCGAGGCGAGAGGCCGCCGGGATGCCATGGGGTTTGCGGCTGGTGCCGATCACCCGATGTCCGCGGTCGAGCAGCAGCTGAGCAGTGGCTCGGCCGATGCCCGAGGATGCGCCAGTGACGAGAGCGGTGCGGGTGGTGGTCATGTCACTCCTGTCGTCGAGGGCCGCGCAGACTCACGATGTCACGGCAGCACGAGGCGGGGGACTGGCAGCGACATCCGTCGAACCCCGTACTGACGCAAGCTGCCGACCTAGACTGGACGCAAAACGGACGATCCGGTACGTCGTGCAGTTGTCCCGCCACCTGCGCCGGGATTCGTGAGCCGATTTCCTTGCCGTAAGCGTCAAGTCGGTGCACTATTCGTTAGGAACGTTTCCTATTGATTGGTCGGACATGACTCCTCACCGTGTGCTCGTCCCGCTCACAACCGTCACCGTGCTGCTCGGTTCCGCAGCCTGTGGCGCTGCCCCGGCGCCGACCTCGGCCACCGAAAGCGCAGCGGCAACAGCCGCTCCGGCCCAGATTCGTGTTGACCAGCTGGGCTATCTCAGCAGGGAGCGCAAGCATGCTCGTCTCATGACGGCAGACGCGCTGGGAACCGCGAGCTTTGTCGTCGTCGACGCGAATGGCGACGTCGTCGTACGTGGGGCGCCGTCCGACGCGCCGGTAGGGACGTGGAACGACCAGTACCACGCCGTGTACGACCTCGACTTCTCGAGCCTGAAGAAGCCGGGCCGCTACCGCATCGTGGTCCGAGGCGACGTCGATGCGCGATCGCCGTACTTCCGCATCGCCGGCAAGAGGGCTGTCTACGGCACGTTGCTGCGCAACGGTGTCCTGTTCGACCAGATGCAACGCGACGGCGCGGACATCATCCCGGGGGCGCTGAACCGCAAGCCGGCACACCTCAATGACCGCAACGCCAACGTCTACGCGCACCCGAATTTCCTGCCCGACTCCGACACGGTGACCGACGAGGACCTGGTCCAGGTTCCGGGGTCGCTCGACGCCAGCGGAGGCTGGGCGGACGCAGGCGACTACCTCAAGTTCACCCACAGCAGCGCGTACAACGACGTCCTGCTCCTCCTGAGCCAGCGGATGCTGGGCGCGCACGCACCGAAGTCGGTGCGGAACGAGGCTCGGCACGGCTTGAAGTGGCTCGACAAGATGTGGGACGCCGAGGGGAAGACCCTCTACATCCAGGTCGGGATCGGATCGAGCAACGAGGCCGGCACCTTCCTGGGCGACCACGACTTCTGGCGGTTGCCGGAGACCGACGACGCCCGCTCGGGCGACCTCAACCGCTACGTCTCGCACCGGCCGGTGTTCCGCGCGGCCGATCCGGGAGCCATGATCAGCCCGAACCTCGTCGGCCGCGTCTCCGCCGCCTTCGCGCTCGCTGCCCAGGTCGACGCGAAGCAGCACCCTGCCCGGGCTCGTCGCGAGCTTCGCCAGGCCAAGCTTCTCTATGCCCAGGCGGACACCGACAGTCCACCCGAGGAGCTCGTGACCGCGCTACCGCACGCCTTCTATCCTGAGGACGCCTGGCGCGACGACATGGAGCTGGGTGCGGCCGAGATCGCGCTGGCGTCACGCAAGCTCGGTCTGGATGCTCGCCCCTACCTGCGCGATGGCGTGAAGTGGGCGCGCGACTACATCCTCAACGAGACCGGCGACACGCTGAATCTCTACGACACCAGTGCGCTGGCACACGCTGACCTGGCTCGTGCGCTCGGCCAGGGCAGCCCGGGTGCGTCAGCCGCACGGTCGCGGCTGATCGCCGACATCCGCCGTCAGCTCGAGGGTGCTTTCGCCAAGTCGGTGGAGGATCCGTTCGGCGCCGGCGCGACCTACGACAACTGGGACGCCAACTCCCACACGTTCGCGTTGATTGCCACCGCCGGCCTCTACCACCAGCTCGTCGGTCCCTCGAAGTTCGACCAGTTCGCTACGGCGCAACGCAACTGGCTGCTCGGTGGCAACCCGTGGGGAGTGAGCGCGATGGTCGGCGTGGGTACGACGTTCCCGCGATGCCTGCACCACCAGCTCGCCAACCTCACCGGCACGACCGACGGTTCGCCGCCCATCGACGTCGGCGCGGTGGCCAACGGGCCGAACGACGAGTCGATCTTCGAGGACGGGCTCGGTGACTACCAAGAGGCCATGGTGAAGTGCCCGCCGACCGAGGGCAACGAGTACGGTGCCTTCGACGGCCAGGGCAGCCGCCTCGTCGACGATGTCCGTTCGTGGCAGACCTCCGAGCCGGCTCTTGACATGACCGGGGCCGCGATCATCGCAGGAGCTGTTCAGCTCGCCCTCGGGGAACGCTAGGAGGCTGCCTCAGCTCTTCAGGGCGCGACGATCGGCCACGAGTGCGACCGTGTTCAGGGCTGCCCAGCCCAGCGTCACGGCGAGGATCTTCTTCTGTACGTCGGGTCTCTCGGTGGTTTCGACGCCGAGGATGGCCGCGTCGGAGAGGTCGCCAAGGATCCGGAGCGCCATGGCGGCCGTCACGACTGTCGGGTTGCCGGACGTGAGCGCGAGGCCAGAGATCGACAGGTCGCGGCCGGCGTAGGTGTAGGCCATCCGGTCGAACGCGGGAGCCTGGTCTGCAGGTGCCTCGATCACGTCCGCGAGGTGGCGGGGCTTCGCGAGGGCGTAGGCCCCGTACGCGGCGGTGACAAGGGAGAGCAGCTTGGAGTACCTCATCTGTCGAACCTACTGGTGGTCCGCCTGCGGAATCGCGCGGCCTCGCGACGCCCGCATCCCGCGCGCTGTGTTGTCGTCGGGTGGGGGAGGGGAGAGCGCGGAGCTTGGGTCACCAGATGACCCAACGCCCACACCATCATCGCCGGGCCTGGTCGGGGGGCGGTCTACTCGCCCGATCACATGTCGGCGTAGCGCACGGCTGCGGCCAGCCGCTCCCGCAGGAACTCCGCGGTGACCTGACGACCTTCCGGGGGAGGGGGCCAGCCGGATCCCTCGGGCGAGTAGAGGCCGGCGTACGCCGCTGTGTCGCGCTGGTAGCGCCATCCCTCTGAGAGAGGGCCGACGTCGTAGGCGTCGTAGCCGAAATCGTCGAAGAGCCCGGTCACGGTCTTCTTCGCGACATCGTCGTCCCCGGCGATCGCGAGCACGGAACGCTCCGGGCTGCCGGAGGGTCGCGGGAGCGAGGTGAGGATCTCGAAGTAGATGTTGTTGAGGGCCTTCACGACACGCGACTCCGGGAGGTGTGCCTGGAGCAGCTCGCTGACGGTGGTCGACTCGTCGTCGAGCACCGCGATGTGGCCGTCGCGCTGGGGATAGTAGTTGTTGGTGTCGATGACCACCTTGCCGCGCAGCGGTTCGACGGGCACGTCCCGGTAGGCCTTGAGGGGGACGGTCACCACGACGATGTCGCCGTCCGCTGCTGCCTCGGCTGACGTGGCTGCCCGCGCGCGGGGGCCGAGCTCGTCCACCAGGTCGGTGAGCGTCTCGGGTCCGCGGCTGTTGCTCAGCACCACGTCGTGCCCGGCGCCGATTGCCAGCCGCGCGACGGTGCTGCCGATGTTTCCACTGCCGATGAGTCCGATTGTTGTCATGCGTGGCAGAACGCCGGTCGCTGGGCAGCCATTCCAGCGTTCGCCAGGAGCGAAGATCGTAGGCTGGTCCGATGGCAGCTCCGATCCGGATCCTGGGTCCCGAAGAGCTCGTGGAGGCCGATCCGACGTACGGCATGCGGCGCGAGCGGGCGTTCGAGGTGCCGGGCCTGTGGACCGGTCGGGTGACCACCGCGGCGGGTGCGGTCTCCGGCTGGCACCATCACGACAGCAACGAGTCTGGGCTGTACGTCGTACAAGGCGTGCTGCGGCTCGAGTGCGAAGGTGTGGAGGGTTTCCTCGATGCCGGCCCTGGCTACTTCGTGCACGTCCCGGCGCACACCGTGCATCGGGAGAGCAACCCGACCGACGAGCCGTCGGTAGCCCTGATCGCCCGGTCGGGGTACGGCGTGCCGACCGTCAACGTCGACCAGCCGCCGCCACCGCATCACTGACGGCCGCGTCCAGCGTGGGCTGTCCTCAGCCGTGGACCCTGCGATAGGTCAGGTGGAAGTCGGTGGTGTAGTTGGTGAAGTCCTCGGCGATCTCCCAGCGGCCCGTGATCGTGTTCCCGTCGTCGCTGAACGTCGCGCTGAAGCGCTGTGCGAACGGCTCGCCCTCGCGCCACAGCTTCCACTCGCCGTCGCCGATGCTCATCTCGTAGACGCGGCAGACACCGCGGTCATCGGAGTAGAGCTGGAAGTACGTGCCCATGGCCGCGTCACACCCGATGATCGAGATGTTGTCGGGCGCCTCGGGCACCTCGACAGTCCCACGCTCGACCAGATGTGATCCCGAGTCGTGCCACTCGAACGTGACCCTCCCGCCGCCCGGCCATGGCTCTCCGTCGGGAGGCCTCGCTTCGATCTGCCACTCGCCGACGAGAGGCTCGAGCCGGCGAAGTGCTTGCTCCGCGGTTGGCTGGTCCATCTGTCTGCTCCTTCATCACCCGTAGTGCGCGCGCACGAACGGCAAGTCCATCCTGCTCGTTCGCGTTCGCCATCGGAAGACTCACGCGGAGGACCGAACTCATCGGTGGACCGGCGGTTCCTGCACAGCCGCGCGTTCATTCCCCAGCCGGCTGGAACAGCTCGACCACGTTGCCGGCCGGGTCCTCGAGCAGGATCTGCTGACCGCCCGGGCCGACGACGATGTCGTTTCGGAACGTGACGCCGGCGGCACGCAGCCGGTCCACCTCGGCAGCGATGTCGCTCACGATGAGATGGATCCGGTTCCATCCGCCCGGCGCCGGCAAAGCGCCGTCCGGCATCGGTCGACCTGCCGAGCTTCGTGGCCCACTCAGCAGGAGCCTGAGCTTGCCGCGTACGACGTCGGCGAACGCCGGCGCGGCGCTCATCCTGACGGTGAACCCGAGGTGCTTGGTATAGAAGTCGATCGCAGCCTCGATGTCGTCGACCATGTATCGGACGCTGACCAGTTCCTCAAGGTTGTCGGACATCACTGGATCTCCTCCGGACTCAATAGGGAGTGTTCGATCGCATACATCAGGAAGTGGATTCGGGTGCTCAGCTCGTCCGCCGTACGGACGAAGGCCGGGTAGCTGTCCTTGTCGGCTTGTCCCTCGGCGCCAGGCTCCTGGATGCTCCAGTGCGCCACCTCGGGTGAGCCGGGGAAGTCCGGGCACACCTCCCGGACGCGGTCACACAGGCTGATCACGTGGTCGAACCGCTGGCCGGCGTACTCACTCAGGTGCTTGGAGCGACGGGCACTGATGTCGATGCCACGTTCGCGCATCACACGTACGGCGTTCGGGTGCAGGTCCTTGGGATGACTGCCGGCACTGACGACTTCGATCCGAGATCCGCCCAGCTCCTGCAGGATCGCCTCCGCCATCTGGGAGCGAGAGCTGTTGCCCGTGCACAGGAACAGCACCCGGACGAGTGGCTGCGTCGGCCGTCGACCAGGACCGGTCGCCGGCGGTGCCAGCGGCGTCGGGACCAGCCGGAGGCCGTGGTGCAGCGCCGCGCCGGCCTCGGCAAGCCGGTCGCGGCAAGCAGCGAGGTCGAGGCTGTAGTAGGTGTCACGGCCGTCAGCAGAGCTGCGCCGCATGGTCACCAGGCCGCCCGCGCGCAGCTGGCCGAGATGGTAGGACGTCAAGCTCTGGCGCTGCCCCGCTAGCGCCGTCAGCTCGCGGACCTGTCGATCGCTACGGGCCAGCTCACTCAGCAACTGCCACCGCACGGGGTGCCCGGTCAGTCGCAGGAAATCCGGCGTAGCTACGGGGGAGGGGATGGTCGATCGCACCCTTCGACAATACATCAATCTAGATAGATGCATCAATCGCACTTGATGCATTGCCGCGGGCTTGGCACACAGGAAGCGGGGGAGCGCGGTTGGCACACGAGAGTCCTCGCACCACCCTGGTGACCGCCCGCTCGTGACAAGGACAGCGGTGGCCGCGGAATCGTACGGTGGACCGAGCGGACTGATCCCCACAACAAGAGGTGGCCTGACATGGGCAAGCTGATCTACTCGATGATCACCTCACTCGACGGCTATGTCAGTGACCCGGATGGCAACTTCGGCTGGGGCGCACCGGAGGAGGAGTCGCACGAGTTCGTCAATGAGCTGTCGCGGTCCGTCGGCACCTACCTCTACGGGCGCCGGATGTACGAGACGATGGTCTACTGGGAGACCGCACACACGCAGCCGGACCAGCCGCCGTACATCCTGGAGTACGCGCGGATCTGGCAGGGGACCGACAAGATCGTCTACTCCACCAGCCTGAACGAGGTTGCCAGTGAACGCACCCGGATCGAGCGGACGTTCGACCCCGATGCGGTGCGCAACCTGAAGGCCGGGTCCGACCTCGACATCACCGTCGATGGTCCTCACCTGGCGGCACAAGCGATCAAGGCTGGGCTCGTCGATGAGTACCAGCTCTACGTCGGACCGGCCATCGTCGGCGGCGGCAACCGGTTCTTCCCCGACGATGTCCGGGTCGACCTCGAGCTCCTGGATGAGCGCCGGTTCGGCAACGGGGTGCTCTACCTGCGGTACGGCGTTCAGCACGGCGAATAGCGCGTTCGTTCGGGGCATGCCCTGGCCCTGCCGAACGAAAATTGGCAGGGAGCCCTTGTGGAAGAGGCGCCCGCACCGATAGACCGGTCGGACAAGTAGACAACCAGACTTGCCTGTCTCGGGCCGCCATCGGACGAGCCATTCAATCGCACCGCTGGTGAGGAGCCGCCATGACCCAAACCGAGACCATGAGCTCGCTGGATGCAGAGCAGGTCGGTTACAAGCAGACCCTGGGGCGTCGCCAGGTCCAGATGATCGCCCTCGGAGGTGCGATCGGCACCGGTCTGTTCCTCGGGTCGGCCTCGAGGCTGCACAGCACCGGGCCTGCGCTGCTGTTCAGCTATGCCTTCGTCGGCCTGATCGCCTACTTCTTGATGCGGGCTCTCGGCGAGCTGGTCCTGCACCGGACGACGTCGGGCGCGTTCGTGTCCTACATGCGGGAGTTCTTCGGGGAGGCAGGCGCCTACGTCACCGGCTGGATGTACTGGCTCAACTGGGCACTCACCGGCATCGCCGAGCTGAGCGCGGTCGGCCTCTACATCCAGTACTGGTTCCCCACGGTGCCGACCTGGCTGACGGTGCTCATCGCGTTGGCCGTCGTACTCATCGTCAACCTGCTCTCGGCGAGAGCCTTCGGGGAGTTCGAGTTCTGGGCGTCGGTCCTGAAGGTGACGGCGATCGTCGTGTTCCTCCTCGTGGGCACAGTCGTGGTGGTCCTCGGGATGGACATCGGCGGCCACAGCGCGGGCTTCAGCAACCTGTGGAGCAACCCGGGCGGCTTCTGGCCGAGTGCGGGCGACTACGTCTGGTACGGCCCGATCCTGGTGATGTCCGGCGTGGTGTTCGCGTACGCCAGCATCGAGATGGTGGGTGTCGCCGCGGGGGAGATGAAGGACCCCAACCGAGAGGTGCCTAAGGCCGTGAACGCGGTGATCTTCCGGATCGCGGTCTTCTACTGCGGTTCGATCCTGCTGCTCGTTTCGATGCTGCCGACGACGGAGTACACCGCCGGCACGAGCCCGTTCGTGACGGTCTTCGAGCGGCTCGGTCTGACCTGGATGGGCACCTTGATCCAGGCGGTACTGATCATCGCGGCGATGTCGAGCCTCAACTCCGGCCTCTACTCGACGGGCCGGGTGCTACGGAGTCTCGGCATGTCGAAGCAGGCGCCGGCCTTCACCCTCAAGATGAGCGACCAGGGCGTGCCGTGGGCGGGCATCGTGATGACCTCGGTCGTCTACGTCTTCGGGGCGCTCCTCAACGCGCTCGCCCCGGACGCCTTCGAGATCGCGCTCGAAGCCGCCGCGATCGGCGTGGTCTTCACCTGGGCGACGATCTTCATCTGCCAGATCCGGTTGCGTCAGCTCTCGGATCGTGGCGTGATCCCGCCGAGCGCATTCCAGGCGCCCGGCTCGCCGTGGACCAGCATCGCCGGCCTGCTGTTCCTGGGCCTTGTGGTCATCGGGATGGCAGTGGCGGGCTGGCAGAGCTCACCGTACTTCTGGCACAAGACCTCCTTCCTCGTGGTCGCTCTCGGCATCCCGATCATCGCGGTCTTGCTCTGGATCGGCTGGATCGTCGCCAAACCCAAGGTGACCGCCAGCACGGGCGGACGGATGCAGTCGCTGTGGACCAACGACGGGCCGAGGTACGGCGCTGGGCCGCCGACCGATCCCGGCGCGGTGCCCGACGGGGATCCGGTCGGATGAGGAGGGAGACGGCCATGTGGAAGACACTCGCCCTGACGGTGATCGCCGTCACGACACTCGCCGCCTGCGGCTCCGACGCCACCGGTCCGACCGCGGAGCCGGACCTCGTCGAAGGTGCAGAGAAGGGCGGCAGCCTGACGATCGGCGTCCCGTACGACAACCCGGGTCTGGGCCTTGACCGGGACGGGAAGCACTCCGGCTTCGACGTCGAAACGGCAATCTATGTCGCCAAGGCGCTGGGGGTTGCGGAAGAGGACATCACCTGGGTCGAGGCTCGGCCGCAGGACCGCGAGGACCTGCTCACCAGCGGCAAGGCCGACCTGGTGTTCTCCACCTACTCCATCACCGACGAGCGCAAGAAGCTCGTCGACTTCGCGGGGCCCTACTTCATCGCCCACCAGGACCTCCTGGTCCGGCGCAACGAGACCGAGGTCACCGGCCCGAAAACCCTCGACAAGCGGGTGCTGTGCTCGGTGAAGGGCACCACCTCGTCGGAGTACGTCACGAAGCGCTACAAGGGACGCATCGACCTCAAGGAGTACGACGAGTACTCCGACTGCGTGGAAGCGCTCCTGGACTCCAAGGTCGACGCTGTCACGACCGACGACGTGATCCTGGCCGGGTTCGCGGCCGACAAGCGCTACCGCGGCAAGCTCAAGGTGATAGGCGACGGCTTCACCGACGAGGAGTACGGCGTCGGGATCCCGAAGGGTGACAGCGAACGGGTGGAGCAGGTCAACGCCGCGCTGAAGCAGTACATCGACGACGGCTCGTGGGAGAAGGCGTTGGAGGCGACGGTCGGGCCGTCGGGGTATGAAATCCCCAAGCCCCCGAGTGTCGGTGAGGAGTGATCCTGGCCTGGTGGGCACTGACGGGCTGATCGACACGCTGATCGGTGCCACCTCGGTCGAGGAGCTCCAGGCGGGTGCCCGGCAGGCGCGCGCGCGGCTTCCGCACCTGCTGGCCATGGGGGCTGCCCCGTCCGCAGTGATCACGTGGCACACCGACCTCGTGGACAACGTCGTACGACGCGCGCTGCAGCTGGTCTTCGCCCAGCACCCCTCCCTCTCGCTGGACCTCTTCACCTGGCTCTCGCTCGGCAGCAACGGACGTCGGGAGACGGTGCCGAGCTCCGACCTGGATGCGGCGGTGGCGTTCGATGACCGGGTGACGACCGTGGAGCTGGCGCAGTACCGCCTCGTCTTCGGCGAAGTCATCGCCCTCCTTGCCGACGCGGGCCTTCGTGCCGACACCAACGGCGTCAACCCGGGCAGCTCGGCCTTCGCGCGCACCAACGGTCGATGGCGGTCGGCGGGTCAGCAGTGGCTGGTAGCCCCGCTTGAGCACAACGCAGCGATGATGACGTCGCTGCTCGTCGACGCTCGGCCGATCCACGGCGACCCGGGGCTGCCTGCGGTGACCCGGGTGTACGGCGAACTCCGGGAGCACCCGGCAACGATGCGGTTGCTGCTCGAGGAATCACTCTCGAAGCGAGCCCGTGGCCGCACGGTGCGCCACCTGCTGCGCGGTGACGACTCGTTCGACGTCAAGCAGCACGCACTGCTGCCGCTGGTCAACCTGGCCCGATGGGCCGCGCTGGCCGCAGGCTCGTTCGTGCTCCCGACTGTCGAGCGGTTGCGGGCGGCCGGGGGCACATCGATCCTGCCGGCAGCGAGGGCACAGACCCTGGTCGAGGTCTTCGAGGTGCTGCAGGAGCTGCGGCTGCGCTATCAGCTCCAGCAGATGGAGCGGGGTGAGCAGCCGACCGACGTGCTGGAGCGAGCTGAGTTGTTGCCAGCGGACCGGAGGACGATCACCAGCGCGGTACATGAGATCGCCAGGGTGCAGAAGCGGGCCGACAACATCTCGCTGTATGCCCCGTCGGAGCAGTGGACGATGCCGGAGGACGGATGAACGGCGCAGTCCGCGTGGATGCCGGGAGACGCGTGGCGGTGATCGGCGACGTGGGCGGGCACCTGGACGCGCTGGGTGCGGAGCTCGCGCGGCTGGGCGTCGATTCCGGGGGCGCGTTGCCTCCCGACCTCGTCGTGATCCAGGTCGGTGACCTGATCCATCGCGGGCCGGACTCCGAGGGGGTGGTGTCCCTGGTCGATGGCTACCTGCAGAGTCAGCCCGACCAGTGGGTGCAGCTGGTCGGTAACCACGAGGCTCAGTACCTCAGGGAGCCCGCCTTCCACTGGCCCGATCGCATCGCCCGCGACTCCATCAAGACGCTGCGCCGCTGGTGGGCATCGGGTCAGATGCGGGCGGCGGTCGCGTTGGAATCGCCGGGGGAGTCCTACCTGGTCACCCACGCCGGTCTGACCGAGCCGTTCTGGCGTCGTACTCTCACGGCGCCGAAGGACGCCGCCGACGCCGCCGACCGGATCAACCAGCTGATCGGGCACGACGACGACACCCTCTTCCGCGCTGGCGTGCTGTTCGGGCGAGACGCGGTGGCGGGGCCTGTCTGGGCGTCGGCTGGTGCCGAACTGGTGCCGAGCTGGCTGGACCAGGAGTTGCCGTTCAGCCAGGTCCACGGGCACACCTCGATCACAGACTGGGAGAGCGGCCGGTTCCGCGCCGACACGCGGGTCGGCGCACTGACCGTCCTCGACGAGGAGGCCAAGCACGTGACGACCACGCTCACCGGGGGGCGGATCATCGGCGTGGACCCGGGTCACGGGGATCGGGCCCAGCCGGTCTGGCGGGCGTGGGAGCCGCCCGAGGAACGAAGGATGTGACGAGGTGAACCCATCCGAGTGGACCGACCAGCCCGTCGCCGGACAGCGGATGAGCGCGGTCGCGTACGTACTGGTCGACCTGCGTCAAGGCATCGAGTCCGGGCAGATCCGCGTGGGGGAGCGGCTGCCGTCGGAGTCGGCGCTGGCTGCCCGCTACGCCGTGAGCCGTGCCGTGATCCGTGAGGTCCTGCGCTCCTGCGAGTCGGTCGGCCTCACCGTGACCCGGCCCGGGAAGGGCACGTTCGTGGTCGCCGCGCATCCAGCGGAGATGGTCTTCGACGGCTACTCTGCCAAGCACCTGATGGAGGCCCGTCCCGGCATCGAGGTCCCCGCAGCGACGCTCGCCGCCCTGCGTCGTACCGACACCCAGCTCAAGTCGCTCCAGCGCCTCGTCGAGGAGATGGAGCGCGAGACCGACGAGGTGGTGTGGACCCGCCTCGACTCGCAGTTCCACCTGGCCATCGCCGAAGCCTCCGGCAACCCGGTCTTCGCTGACGTGCTTGCCAGCATCGCCGCCGCGTTGCGCAACCAGTCGGAGATGCTCAACGTCCAGGTGAACCGCCGCCAAGCCTCGCAGATCGAACACAGGTCGATCGTCTCCGCCATCGCCCGTGCCTCCGCGCTGGAGGCCGAGGACGCCATGCGGTTCCACCTCAACGAGGTGCAAGAAGCTCTCGCCACCCTGCTGACCGCGGACCCGAGGCCGGGTGAGTAGCAAGCCCAGGGGTCCTCGCCCGAGCGCAGACCGGGGGAGGTGTGTTGTGGACCATCCAAGTTCATGGGAGGTGCGTCACGGATTAGTTGACATAATGCACCTTATCGGCGGTCGAATCGGGAGTTGAAGTAGGCCTCGCGCCGATCCGACGTCGAGCGCTCAGCGCCTGGTCTCGTACCTGGTCAGCACCACGCCGTCAGGAAACACCCGGGTCTCCACCAGGTTCAGGTTCACCCAGTTGTCCAAGGCCGTGAAGAACGGCGTGCCGCCGCCTATCAGGACCGGTGAGGTGGCCAACACGTACTCGTCGATCAGCCCGGCCCGCATGGCCGCCGCGGCGAGTGTGGCGCCGGCGATGTCCATGGGCCCGCCGTCCTCGGCCTTGAGCCGGGTGATCTCGGTGACCGCATCGCCGGTGACCAGGCGGGTGTTCCAGTCGACCGTATTGGTCGTCGAGGAGAACACCACCTTCGGCATGTCAAGCCAGCGACGGGCGAACTCGATCTGCGCCGGTGTGGCGCCAGGCTGCTGGTCGGCGGTCGGCCAGTGGGAGCTCATCGTCTCCCACAGTTTGCGCCCGTACAGCGCCAGACCCGTCGCCCCCACCCGGTCGGACCACCACTGGAACAGCTCGTCGCTCGGCACGCTCCAGCCGAGGTCGTCGTCGGGCGCGGCGATGTAGCCGTCCAGGCTCAGGTTCATGGCAAAGGTCAGTTTCCGCACGGCGTCAGCCTCCCCGTCAGTCGGTCCTCGGCACAACAGACCAGCACGGCGCGGAAGAGTCATCGGTCGGGCCACACCGAGGGCCGGTTGACCAACACGCCGAGCGGCTACTGCGCACGAAGGGAACCCTAACCGAACAGATTGGGGCGTGTGGGGCGCTGCGTCGATGGGTAGCCTCCTCGGCAACATGACCGGTCTCGTGCGACTTCCGAACCGGGCGGGGGCGGCTCTCGCCCTCGTCCTCTTGCTGGTTCTGTCCGGCTGCAGCAGCGAGGACCGCGCTGACGCGAAGTCTCGGAGCGACTCCCCCACCTCGGCGGACGGGGCGAAGGAGCCGGTCGAGCCCGAGCCCCTGATGCTCGGCACCCAGCGTCTGCGAAGCCCGTGCCGTCTGCTGACCGCAGAGGACGTGAGTCGGGTCTACGGCCCCCTCGGCCCTTACGCCAGCTTCGACCAGGAGACGCGTGAACAGGGTGTGGACACGACCGAGATGAAAGGCATCAGCCAGACGATCGGTGGCGCGGTGTCCGACAAGTGCAGCTACACCTTGGACAACAAGAACGACAGCACGCTCTACGTCGAGGTCGAGCAGTACGCGTCACCGACGCTCGCCCGCAGGGAATGGAAGAGCGTCAAGCGACTGGGCACCGGCAAGGACAGCAAGCAGCTCAGCCAGGAGTCGGCCGAGCAGTGGCTGGTTGACCTGGCGGCGGAGAACGAGGCCCACCTCGGTGGAGTTCCGGTGCCCGGGATGGACGACTCGGTGCTCTACGTGAAGCACTACGGACAGTTCATCGGCGTCCGCGGCAACATCGTGCTGAGTGTCTCGCGCAAGGACTACACCGGTGCCGACCCGTTCAGCCCGAAGAGCATCCGGGGCGACCTGAAGCGGATGCGGCAGGTATTCGACCTCCTCTACCAGCGGGTCGATGACCCCGACCTCGACCAGAGTGCCGTGCCGGCGTACTGGGCACAGTCCCCTGGTTGGCCGGCCTTCGTCGACCCCTGCGCGGTCTTCGACGACGATGTGATGCTGGTCGCGACGAAACATCGCTCCCACCGTGGTGAGTTGCAGTCCAGTTCAACCTTCCGCTCGCCCCCCGACCGCCAACGACGCAACAACCTGCCCGCGTTCCAAGCGGTCGACAACTCCTGTGAACGCGGCGCGCGAAGGTCCAGGCCGGGGCATCTGAGCACGTCATGGATCCTGCGCGGCGAGGTCTGGTACGCCGCACCGGGCACCACAGGGCAGCAGCTGATCGAGGGGCTGCCCATCCGGAAGCTGTTCCCCGTCGAGAAGCAGCGCAAGTTCACGATCCAGACGCTGATGAAGGAGAAGGTGCTCACCGCCGTCGAGGTGCCTGGCGCCGACGCGGCGTACCTCTTCGACTACATCTATCCACGCCTGGGCCGCAGCGCCTGGGTGATGGCGAGCAGCGGCAACCGGCTGGTGTACGTCGACGCCGAGCAGCCGGTGAAGAATCGCAGAAGCGCCTTGTTCGACCATGGTCCGGTGCCGCGGGCCCAGATGATTGCCGCCACCGCGAAGGCGCTGGAGAACCTGAAAGCGCAAGCCGACTGAGCTGGGGCTTTGCATGAGCCTGCGGCACGGTTTGACGGCTCTTCACAATCGAGGGTGTAGTTGGGGTCGGAAGCCGCCTGTCTCGAGTAGTGATCTGGCGATGTAGTTCGTCAGGTTGCGGAAGCCGAGGGCGGAGCCGCGGAGGTGTTCGAGGCGGCCGTTGATCGCTTCGGTGGGGCCGTTGGATGTGCCGGGCCGGTCGAAGTAGGCGAGCACGTCGGCGGCGCGCTTGGTCAGGGTGCGGCCGAGCGAGATGATCTCGCTGAACGGGCTGGGGACGCCTCGGCTGATCGACTCGATCAACTGCCTCATCAGTTCGCGGCCCCGGGTTCGGTCGGGCTCACGGTAGGCGGCGATCATCCGCTGGTAGATACCCCAGGTGGCTTCGACCTCGACGTGGGCGTCGGCCGCGAACAGCTCCGTCAGCCGGTGCTGCTGGGTCTCGGTGAGCAGGTCGGCGCCGGTGTGCAGCGTGCGTCGCGCGGCATACAGTGGATCGCCGGTGCGGCCTCGGTGCCCGTGGGTGGCTTGCTGGACCCGGCGCCGGCACTGATCCAGGGCGTCGCCTGCCAGACGGACGACGTGGAAGGGGTCCAGCACCGGCACAGCCTCGGGTAGCTCTTCGGTGGTGGCGGTCTTGAACCCGGTGAACCCGTCCATCGCGACGACCTCGATATTGTCGCGCCAGGACTTGTCCCGTTCGGCGAGCCAGGTCTTGAACGCCTGTTTGGAGCGGCCGGCGACCATGTCCAGAAGCCGCGCCGGCCCGGTGCCGTCGCGGATCGGCGTCAGGTCGATGATCACGGTCACGTACTTGTCGCCACGCCGGGTGTGCCGCCAGACGTGCTCGTCCACGCCGATGACCTGCACGTCGTCGAAGCGGTGCGGATCGTCGATCAGGACCCGGCGGCCCTCGGCCAAGACCGCGTCGTTGGCGGTGTTCCACGAGACCCCCAGAGCGTCGGCGACGCGGGCGACACTCAGGTGTTGGCACACCAGGGCTTCCAGCGCCCACCACAGGCCACGTCGCGACAGCGTCGCCCGCCGACGCGCCGACCGGACTACACCCTCAACTGCGACTGCGAAGAGCCCAAATAGCCCCCGGTGCGAGGGTCGGACCGCGTGCTACGTTCCGGCCATGACTCGACCCAGTGAGATCCTCGGCAGCGTGGTCGCCGCCAGCGAGCGCGAGCAGCTCGAGACGTTCCTGGATTACCTGCGCGACGCCGTCGTGCGCAAGGCCCGCGGGGTGTCGGAGGAGGACGCCCGGCGCAGCCCGGTGCCGACCGGCACCAACCTCGGCGGCCTGATCAAACACCTGCGGTGGGTGGAACTGGGCGGGTTCGCCGAGCAGATCGGGCAGATCCCCGCCGCGGAGCTGCCCACGCCGCCGTGGACCGACGCAGACCCGGAGGCCGACCTGCGGCTGGAGCCGAACGAGAAGCTCGACGACGTCATCGGCGCCTACCAGGCGGAGTGCGACCGCTCCCGCGAGATCGCCGCCCAGCACAGCCTCGACTACGCACCGCGGGGCAGGGAGCTGACGTTGCGGTGGGTATACCTGCACGTGATCCTGGAGACCGGCCGGCACGCGGGCCACGCGGACATCCTGCGCGAGATGATCGACGGCAGCGTCGGCGACTGACGGCTCGCGGCGCGTCGTCGGTCCGTGTTCCGGTCGTCGGAGGCGGCGTTACACCGGTATCGGCGGAGGCTGACCTCCAACACCGTGGGCCGCCACCCGAACGGCTCGTGCGCCAACCGCCGGACCACCGTGTCCCTGGCCGCGCCCTGGCATCCGCAGCGACGACACCATCTGACGGGCTCGACAACCCGGCACCGGAGAATCGCCCGATCGGGCTCCAACCGCTGCCCGAGCACTTCGAGCCCGAGATCATAGTCACCTCCATCCTCGGGAGACCTCGACCCCTACCCGGCCACCGACGCGCCGACCGGACTACACCCTCAACTGCGAAGAGCCGGTTTGACGACCCTGGGCAGCAGCTGGTTGCGATGGTCGATCGAGGGGGCGCAAGAAGCGCCCATCACACAAGGGAGGTACCCACATGTCACACACCATGGTCAACCCAGCCGGGCTGCACGATCCGACGCCGTTCGGCTACAGCCACACCGCCACCATCCCGGCTGGCACGGAGCTGGTGCTTGTCGCGGGTCAGTACGGATCAGACCCGGACGGCGCGTCGTCTCGACAGACTTCACCGAGCAGGTGGGACAAGCGTTCGACAACCTGGGTGTCGCGCTTGCCGCCCACGGGCTCGACCTCAGCCATGTCGTCCAGCTCAGGACGTACGTCGTGAACCCCGACCTCGACAAGCTCGTGGCTATCCGCCGGGCCGTGCGGGGCGGGTCTGGCGAGACACTCCCCACGCAAACAGTCATCGGGGTCGCCGGCCTCGCTCGACCCGACATCCTGTTCGAGGTCGAAGCCCTCGCCGCCCGGCCGTGAATCGGCAGGAGCAGCAGATTGGCGGGTGATTTCCGGTGCTCAGCATGGTGACCATCGGCGTCTATGGCTTCGACGGCGAGTCCTTCATGCGGCGACTGCGGGAGGCGAACGTCCACCTGTTGCTCGATGTCCGTCAGCGCCGCGGCGTGCGCGGACCTGAATACGCCTGGGCGAACTCACGCCGGCTGCAGGCGTCCCTCGCCCATGCCCGGATCGCCTACGAGCACCACCCTGAGCTCGCCCCAACCACCGAGCTGCGCCAGCTCCAGTACGCCGAAGATGACCGCCGCGGGGTCGGCAAGCGCTCGCGCCGCGAGCTAGCTGCCGAGTACACCCGTCGCTACACCACTGAGATCCTCGACCGCGCCGACCTCACACCGATCGTCTCGGCGCTGTCGATCGGTGGGACGGCAGCGCTGCTTTGTGTCGAGCGCGACCCGGAGGCATGCCACCGCTCGTTGGTCGCCCAGCGGCTCACCGAGCAGCACCGCGTCACGATCGAGCACCTGCGCCCGTTGTGACGCCACCCCTCAGGAGACGCCGGGGCCGTGGCGGCCTGCTGGATGCGGCTAGCTGAGTGACGAGATCAGCCGTCGATAGGTGGCGTCGATCGACCCCTCGATGCTCTCGATGACCACGGCGTCAGGCCGCTGGTCGAGGAGCCGCTGGAGTGCAGAGTGGGATCGAACGAGCGCCTCCCGGCCGCCATTGGCTGCCACGATGGCCTGCACCTGGCGATGCCAGGGCCGGTCCGGTGCCGCACTTCCACGGCGGTCGAAGCGCTCCACCGCACGCTCGACGTCGTCCATCAGAAACCGCTCCACGAAGGCGGCGTCAGCGTTGACGGCGCATGTCTCGAAGCGCGACAGCTCAGCTGGATCAACGAGTATCTGAGGGAGCACGACATCGTGCCCGCTGGTCAGGTAGGCCTCGATCATGGCAAGGGCGGCGGGGCGGATGAGCGCACCTGCGGTCCCGAAGTCGCTCGACCACCCACCGATCAGGGTTCGCAGGACGTCGATGTCGCAGTTGAGCGCTCCCGGATGCTCTTCGACGTACCGCCTGGCGATCGTGGACTTGCCGATGCCAGGCGGGCCGTTGAGGTGGATCAGGCGGGTCACCGGCACGAGACTACTGACTGCGAGCCTCGCAAACCCGCCAGACAACGGCTGACATATTGGCCGTGTGAACGACCGCATCTACTCCGAGCTCGCCGACCACTACGCCCGCTCATCCGCGTCAGCGGCACCGAACGCGCTCTACGACCGGCCGACCATCCTGGAACTCGCGGGCCCTCTCGCAGGACGCTGCGTGCTGGAGTTGGGTTGCGCTGCTGGGCACCTCACCGCGGAGCTCGTCCGGAACGGAGCTCAGGTGCTGGCGCTGGACAAGTCTGAGCAGATGGTTGCGTTCGCTCGAGAAAGAGTCGGTGAACGTGCACGCGTCGAAGTGGCGGACCTGAGTCAGCCGCTCGAGTCGGTGGCGGACGAGAGCATGGACCTGGCGACCGCATCGTTGGTGCTGCACTACCTCGCGGACTGGCGCCAGGTCCTGAGTGAGGTGTTCCGGTCTCTGCGCCCCGGAGGCGTCTTCGTCATGTCGGTACAGCATCCGGTCGCCGGATGGCTGCTGTCCGACCAGACCGACTACGGTCGCATCGAGCTGATCGATGAGAACTGGACCGTGGACGGTATCCCCGTCGTTGCGCACATGTGGCGCAGACCCATGGAAGAAGTCCTCATGCCCCTGCTGGAGCAGGGATTCGTCATCGAGTCCGTCCGAGATCCGGCCCCCGATTTCAGCGCGAGCGACATGCCAGACCAGCGAATGCGGGAGGCTTTCAACGGTTCCCCCTTGTTCATCTTCGTCCGGGCGATTCGCCCGATCGAATGACAACCTCACTACGGAAGTGGCTCAGCGCAGGACGCGGTAGGTCACGTGCGTGACCGTGCTCGCTGCCCTCGCCTCCACCTGCTCCAGATTCAGGGCCGGGACGCCGTCGAACAGCCGGGTGCCGGCGCCGAGCGTGAACGGCACGATGTGCAACCGCAGCTCGTCGATCAGGCCGGCGGCGAGATACTGGTTGATGGTGGTCGCGCCGCCATGGATCGCCACATCGCCGTCCCCGGCCGCCTCGCGAGCTCGGGCCAGTGCCGACTCGATTCCGTCGGTGACGAAGTGGAAGGTGGTGCCGCCGTCCATCGGCTGCGGGTCGCGCGGGTGGTGGGTGAGCACGAAGACCGGGACGTGGTACGGCGGATCGTCACCCCACCAGCCCTTCCACAACCGATCCCACTCGCCACGCACGGGGCCAAACATGTTCCGCCCCATGACGTAGGCCCGTGCAGTCGCCAGCTGGCCGACCTCGGCCCGGTTCTCCTCGGCGGTGTCGAACATCCACGCGTGCAGCCTGTCACCCCAGCCGTCGCCGCCGTCGTCGCCGAACGGGCGTTGCTCGGTCTGGTTGTGCCCAGCCGAGTACCCGTCGGCCGAGATGGTGAGGTTCGAGATGACCCTGCCCATGGTGTGCCTCCTCAGATGTGTTCGCAGATGTGTTCGCTCATCCGCCGTACCGCTCCGCGTGCACCACGGACGCCAGCGGTGACCGGTGTCGCCACCCCAACCGCTCCAGGTCTGGTACGTCGGGCAAGGAGGTCACCGGTCCTACACAGAGCCAAGCGACCGGCCGCACGTGGTCGGGCAGCGACACCAGGCCGCGAAGGAACTCCTCGCGGTAGAAGCTGACCCAGCCGACACCCAGTCCCTCGGCGGTGGCCGCCAGCCACAGGTTCTGGATGGCCAGGCAGACCGAGTACAGGCCGGCGTCGTCGATCGCGTGCCGGCCGAGCACCGCGGGGCCGCCGCGGGCGGGGTCGTAGCCGACCACGACCCCGAGCCCCGACTCCATGATGCCCTCGACCTTGATCCGCGTGAACGTCCGCGCGCGCTCGCCTTCCAGTGAGGCGGCGAAGGTGTCCCGCTCGCAGGCCACATGGTCGCGGAACGCCGCGCGCGTTGCCTCGTCGCGCACGAGCACGAAGGTCCACGGCTGGGACATGCCGACGCTGGGCGCGGCGTGCGCGGCGCTCAGCACGCGCTCGAGTACGTCGTCCGGCACCGGCTCACCCGAGAACTCCCCGCGGGTGTCGCGCCGGCGTCGCATGGCCTCGTACAGCTCCAATGGTGGCTCCCCCGGTGCTCCGATTGGCGGGCGCCACGCAGCCTACTTGGCTCCGTCAGCACACTTGCGTCTGACCGCTGTGTCCTGCTCACGCGTCACGGCAAGGTCGCGTGGGACTCCTCGATGGCGCGGATGGTGGCGGCGAGATGGTCGCGCGTGAGGCGTTCCGCGGCGTCGAGATCTCCGTCGCGCAGAAATGCGAGGAGTTCGGCGTGCTCGGCGTTGCTGTCCGCGCGCAGGTCGGGCTTGGCGAGTGAGAGCGCGACGTACGGGATCGCGTTGTCCCTCAACGACGCCACGATGTCGCCGAGCCGGGTGCCGTCGACGGGGGCGAAGAGCGTGTGATGGAAATCGCGGTTCAGCTCGGCCCAGCGGGAGACGTCCTGCTCGGTCTCCATCAGTTCGTAGAGCCGTCGAGCGTGGTCGAGGTCCTTGCCGCCCAGTCCGGACACGGCTTTCCTGAGCAGCATAGGTTCCAGCACCATGCGCAGCTCGTAGATCTCCCGCACCTCGGCGAGGCTCAGCGTCCGTACGACGGCGCCCCGGTGCGGGTCGAGCAGCACGAGTCCTTCGCGGGCTAGGTCCTGCAAGGCCTCGCGCACGGGCGTCGTGGAGACGTCGAGGCGTTTCGCCAGCTCGGTCTGCAGCAGTCGCGCGCCGGGTTCGATGACGCCCTCGATGATTTCCGAGCGCAGCGTCTGCCGGACGAACTCGTAGTTGGTCTTCGCTCTCACCACGCGCCCCCGCGCTTCTCGAACTCTCTGGCCATCTGCGCCTGGCTCGCGTTGCCCCCGAGCAGCAGAGTCAGCAGGATCCGCGCCTTGCGCGGGCACAGCCACCCGGCCATCAAAGCACCCCGTGCGATCAGGTCGGACTCCGAGCCCCGATAACCGTAGGTGCTGCGGAACGTCGTGCCCGCCCCCGTCCTGCTTGCGACCACGACCGGAAACGGTGCGGCGGCGATCGCGTCAGCCATGCCTTCGGACACATGGCCCACGCCCGTCGCCGCCACCACGGCGCCGTCGACCTCGAGAGCGCCGAGCAGGCTCCCGTCATCGCCCAGGGTGGCTTCCAGCAAGACGACCTTCGGCACCGCCGATGGCCGGGGCAGCGCCTCCGCGTGTTCGGCAGCAGGGTGGAAGTACTGGACCGCATCCTCGGTGACGAGGCCGAGCGGCCCGGCCGGTGCGGAGTGGAAGGCGTCCAGCCCGCTGGACTGAGCCTTGCGAACCCAACGCGCCGCGTGCACCGTGTCGTTGAGGACGAGCAGGCAGCCGCGACCCCTGCTGTTCGCTGACCCGGCGACGATGAGGGCCGCGGCGAGGTTCGCGGTCCCGTCCGCGCCTGGCAGCGCGGCATGACGCATCGCTCCGGTCACCACGACAGGCGCGTCGAACGGCCACAGGCAGTCGAAGAAGTACGCCGTCTCCTCCAGGGTGTCCGTGCCCTGCGCGATGACCACTCCCCTGGCACCTTGCTCGACCTGCATCCTCGCCCACTCGAACGCCGTCAGGAGGTTGTCGAAGGTCAGCGACGCGCTTGGAATGGTCGCCAGCGTGACGACTTCGCCGACCTCCAGGCCTGCGACGAGGTCTGCGGCGCTCTTCGTCGGCACCACTCCTTGGCCTGACGGCGTCATCGCGATGGTCCCGCCCAACGAGGCCACGGCCACCGGGGTATTGCAATCCATACTGTGCACTTTATATAGTCGGCGACTTCCAAGCAAGGGATGTGACAGACATGGTGGGCAGATTCCGGTACGTGATCTTCGGCTTGCTGGTCGCGGTGGCGTTGATCAACTACATCGATCGGGGTGCCATCTCGTACGCGGCGGGATCGATCACGACGGAGTTCGACTTCGACAACAAGTCGTGGGGCGAGGTCCTCGGGTTCTTCGGCTACGGCTACATGTTCGGCGCGCTGGTCGGTGGCTGGTGCGCTGACCGGTTCGGACCCCGCCGGGTGTGGCTGTGGGCGGGTGCGGCGTGGTCGGTGCTGGAGATCGCGTCCGCCTTCGCGGGTGAGATCGGCCTGCTGCTCGGCTCCGCGCTGTGGGGCTTCGCGGTGGTACGCGTGCTGTTCGGCTTTGCCGAGGGCCCGGCGTACTCGACGATCAACCGCACGATGGCCGACTGGGCCGCGCCGAAGGAACGCGGCTTCGCGGTGTCGCTCGGCCTGCTCAGCACTCCCCTGGGCGCCCTGCTCACCGCACCCGTGTCCGTCGGGCTGCTGACGCTGACCGGCAACTGGCGCGTCACCTTCATGGTCCTCGGAGCCGCTGGGTTGCTCCTGCTCGTGGCGTTCTACCGGTTGTTCCAGAACACGCCGGAGCAGCATCCGCGAGTCTCCGCCGACGAGCGGGCGCTGATCCGCTCTTCATCAGGCCCCGAAGCCGTCGCACGACCGCTGCCCGCGGCGGCGTTCTTCCGCAGCCGCACGCTGATGCTGAACGCCGTGGGCTACTTCGCCTTCATGTTCGTCAACTTCACCATCCTGACGTGGGTACCGAAGTACCTGATGGACGAGTTCGGTTTCTCGCTGGGATCCCTGTGGTACCTGGGAATGGTGCCGTGGGTCGGCGCGTGCGTGACGGTCGTCCTCGGTGGACGGATCTCGGACTGGCTGCGGCGCCGCACCGGCAACCTGCGCATCGCCCGCAACGCACTGGCGGTGACGTCGATGGCCCTCACGGCCACGTGCTTCCTGCTCATCCCCTTCGCGTCCGGCCCCGTCGCGGTGCTCTCGCTGATGGCGCTGGGGAATGCGCTGAACTCGTTGCCCAACGCGGTGTTCTGGAGCGTCATCATCGACACGGCGCCGTCACGTGCGGGGACGTTCGGCGGCTTCACTCACTTCATCGCGAACATCGCCACAGTCCTCGCTCCGACACTCGCCGGGTATCTGGCGGCGTCGTACGGCTACTCGTCGATGTTCGTCGCGGCCGGTGGCGCAACCGTGATCGGCATGTGCGCCATGGCGTTCATCCGGCCGGGCCGGCTCGGTGCACGGGACGAACTGCCCCCTGTGGAACGCCCCCTGAGCATGGCACGGTGACCCGTCTCGATCCTCTCCGCGGGTGACGTCCGGCTCGCCCGCTGACTCAAATCGCGTTGCCTGTCAGTCCCCGAACGCCATAGCGTTCCTTCCTCAGAGGCGGCTGGTTGTCAGTCAGCAGAACGGAGATCCGGAGCGGGATGTCTTCTCAACTCATTGCACTCACCTTCGATGCGAACGACCCGCTCCGTCTCGCACGCTTCTGGTCAGGCGTCCTCGGCAGGGAGATGACCGAGGACCCCGACGACGGAATCGCCCTCCTTCCGAGTGATGACACCGAGTTCCGCATCGAGTTCGCCCACACCCAGGAGCAGAAGGCCGGCCCGAACCAGATGCACTTCGATCTGACGAGCACCTCCCTGGTGGACCAGCAACAGACCGTGGCGAGGGCACTCGAGCTTGGCGGGCGGCACATAGACGTGGGTCAGCTCCCGGAGGAGAGGCACGTGGTGCTCGCCGACCCCGAAGGCAACGAGTTCTGCGTGATCCCGCCTGAGAACAACTTCCTTGCCGACACCGGAGTCATCGGCGCGCTTTCGAGCGACGGCTCGCAGGAGGTCGGGTACTTCTGGAGCGAGGCACTCGGCTGGCCGTTGGTCTGGGACCAGGACCAGGAGACCGCGATCCAGGCGCCGCAGGGCGGTTCGAAGGTCGCGTGGGGCGGCCCGCCGGTGAACCCGAAGACCGGGAAGAACCGGCTGCATTTCGACATCGCTCCACCCGCCGACGGTGATCAGCAAGCTGAGGTTGCGCGTCTCGTCTCCCTCGGGGCCAAACGGATCGACTTCGGCCAGGGCGAGGTCAGCTGGGTCGTGATGGCCGATCCCGATGGCAACGAGTTCTGTGTGCTGACTCCTCGATAGCGCACCGGGCCGGGGCCGATGTCGCCGCGGTCAGGTGCCGACGTACGTCGCGAGGTGCTCGCCGGTGAGGGTGGAGCGGGCGGCGACGAGGTCGCCTGGTGTGCCCTCGAAGATGACTCGGCCGCCGTCGTGGCCGGCGCCCGGGCCGAGGTCGATGATCCAGTCGGCGTTGGCCATCACCGCCTGGTGGTGCGCGATGACGATGACCGACTTGCCGGAGTCGACGAGCCGGTCGAGCAGGCCGAGCAACTGCTCGACGTCGGCGAGGTGGAGGCCGGTGGTCGGCTCGTCGAGGATGTAGACGTCGCCCTTGTCGGCCATCCGGGTGGCCAGCTTGAGCCGCTGCCGCTCGCCACCGGACAGCGTGGTCAGTGGCTGGCCAAGGCTGAGGTAGCCGAGCCCGACGTCGGCGAGCCGGTCGAGGATCTTGTGTGCGGCCGGCGTGTGCGCCTTGCCCTCGCCGAAGAACTCCTCGGCCTCGCTCACCGACATCGCGAGCACCTCGGCGATGTTGTGGTCCCCCAGCGTGTACTCCAGCACGGACGCCAGGAACCGCTTTCCCTCGCACTCCTCACAGGTGGATTCGACGGTGGCCATCACACCCAGCTCGGTGAAGATGACACCGGCGCCCTTGCACGCGGGGCAGGCGCCCTCGGAGTTGGCGCTGAAGAGCGCCGGTTTCACGCCGTTCGCCTTCGCGAACTCCTTGCGAATCGGGTCGAGCAAGCCGGTGTACGTCGCCGGGTTGCTCCGTCGCGAGCCGCGAATCGCGCTCTGGTCGACCACCACCACGCCGTCGCGGCTCGAGACCGAACCGTGGATCAGCGAGCTCTTGCCGGAGCCCGCGACGCCTGTGACCACGCAGAGCAACCCGAGCGGGATGTCGACGTCCACATCCTGGAGGTTGTGGGCCGAGGCACCTCGGATCTCCAAGGCCCCCGACGACGGCCGCACCGAGTCCTTGAGCGTCGCCCGGTAGCCGAGATGGCGCCCGGTGATGGTGTCACTCCCCCGCAGCCCTTCGACGGTGCCCTCGAAGCACACGGTGCCGCCCGACGTGCCGGCTCCGGGGCCGAGGTCGACGACGTGGTCGGCGATCGCGATCGTCTCGGGCTTGTGCTCGACGACGAGCACGGTGTTGCCCTTGTCGCGCAGCTGCAGCAGCAGGGAGTTCATCCGCTCGATGTCATGCGGGTGCAGGCCGATCGTCGGCTCGTCGAAGACGTAGGTGACGTCGGTGAGCGATGAGCCGAGGTGGCGGATCATCTTTGTCCTCTGCGACTCACCGCCGGAGAGCGTGCCTGACGGTCGGTCGAGCGAGAGGTAGCCCAGCCCGATCTCCGTGAACGAGTCGAGAACGTGTCGTAGCCCGGTCACCAGCGGAGCCACCGACGGCTCGTCGAGGGTCCGCGCCCAGTCGGCCAGGTCGCTGATCTGCATCGAGCAGACCTCGGCGATGTTCTTCCCCTTGATCTTCGAGGACAGGACCTCCTGGGTGAGCCGGGTGCCGTCGCACTCGGGGCAGGGCTGGAAGGTGACCGCACGTTCCACGAAGGCGCGGATGTGTGGCTGCATCGCGTCGACGTCCTTGGACAGCATCGACTTCTGCATCTTCGGGATCACGCCCTCGTAGGTGAGGTTGATCCCCTCGACCTTGATCTTGGTCGGCTTCCCGTAGAGCAGCTTGTCGAGATCCAACTTCTTGTACTTGCCGATCGGCTTGTCCATGTCAAAGCCGGCGCCGCTGAAGATCCGGCCGTACCAGCCGTCCATGCTGTAGCCGGGGATCGTCAGCGCACCCTCGCTGAGGGACTTGGTCTCGTCGTACAGCGCCGTGAGGTCGAAGTCGCTGACAGCGCCCATGCCCTCGCAGCGGGGACACATGCCGCCCATGTACACGACCTCGCGCACCACGTCCTTCTCCACCCGGCCGCCGGCCTTCTCGGTGCTCATCACCCCGCTCGCCTTTCGCGTCGGGACGTTGAACGAGTAGGCAGTCGGCGGTCCGATGTGCGGCTTCCCGATTCGGCTGAACAGGATGCGCAGCATCGCGTTTGCGTCGGTGGCGGTGCCGACCGTGGAACGGGGGTTGGAGCCCATGCGCTCCTGGTCCACGATGATCGCGGTCGTCAGTCCCTCGAGCGCGTCCACCTCCGGACGCGCCAGCGTCGCCATGAAGCCTTGCAGGAAGGCGCTGTACGTCTCGTTGATCAGCCGCTGCGAGTCCGCGGCGATCGTGTCGAAGACCAGCGAGCTCTTGCCGGAGCCGGACACTCCGGTGAAGGCCGTCAGCCGCCGCTTGGGAAGCTCGACGCTGACGTCCTTGAGGTTGTTCTCGCGGGCGCCGTGCACGCGGATCAGGTCGTGACTGTCGGCGGTGTGCACCGACGTCGTGCCGTGCTCAGCCGCCGTCGCGGTGGCCCTCTTCTTGGCTGTCTTTCTGGCCGTGGTCATGTGTCTCCTTTGTAGCAGGGCCCGCGGCTGCTCCCGCGGGCCCTGTTGTCCACCTGATCATGTCCGGACGAGGCGTCAGGCCGCGTCGGCTCCGATGGACGCCTTCTCCCACGCGAACCCGTCCGGATCGGTGAACGGGTCGGCGTCGCTGCCGATGATGATCCGGTGGGATCCGGTGCCTTCCTGGGGAACGCCGGCGACCTTGGCGAGGGCTCGGCGCGCGTAGAGCGACAGCTTGATGTGCCCCTCCGGGCTTTCGAACTCGACGTACTTGCTGCCAAAGCTCCGCTTCACGGCCAGGCCCTGTTCGACGTAGAACCTCTTGCTCGCCTTGACGTCATCGACGCCAAGCAACAGCACCATGTCGTCGACCTGCCGAGTGGCAGGCCCGGTGTCCTTCTTCGAGGAGCTCGCAACCGTCCAGATCGCCCCGTCCGGGGCACGTACGGCGCCGCCGTAGCCCCAGAACGACTTCTCGGCTGCCTTCAGCGTCGTGGCGCCGCTCTCGAGAGCTGTGCCGATGAGGCTGTCCACGGTGCTCGGCTGGGAGACCACGAGTGACATCGTGAACCCGCGAAAGCCGGTCGTCGGCGAGTCGGAGGCGCGGACGCCCACCCGGTCCTCCAGACCGAACGCGGCCTTGTAGAAGGCGTCGGCTGCACTGGGGTCGGCCACCTCCAGGGTGACGGTCTCGATGGAGGTCATGACAGTTCCTGGATTCGCACCATGTTGCCTGAGGGGTCACGGAAGGCGCAGTCGCGGACGCCGTACGGCTGGTCGGTCGGCTCCTGCACCACCTCGGCATCGCTGGCCTGCAGCTTCTCGAACGTGCTGTCGAGGTCCTTGGTGGCCAGGTTGATGCCGGCAAAGGTCCCCTTCGCCATCATCTCGGTGATGGTGCGGCGCTCGTCCTCGGTAATGCCGGGGTCGGCGGCCGGTGGGTGCAAGACGATGGAGGTGCCTGGCTGGTCGACGGGGCCGACCGTGATCCAGCGCATCCCCTGGTAGCCGACGTCGTTGCGGACCTCGAAGCCGAGGGTGTCGCGATAGAAGCTCAAGGCGGCGTCAGGGTCGTTGTGAGGGAGGTAGGTCGCGTGAATGATGATGTCCATGGCGCTCAGGCTAGGTGCGCCTCGGGCGCCGGCGCTTCTCGATTCCTGATCGGTCTGGTCACCTTCTTCGCAACGCACGGCGGTATCCCTGCCGTCGAGCGAGCCTCCTCCTGGTCCCGATAGACGCTGGGCGACACGCCGACCAGCTCGGTGAAGCGAGTGCTGAACGTCCCCAGTGACGAGCAGCCGACCACGAAACACACCTCGGTGACGCTGAGGTCGCCACGGCGCAGCAACGCCATCGCACGCTCGATGCGTCGGGTCATCAGGTAGCTGTACGGCGATTCGCCGTACGCGAGCCGGAACTCGCGGCTGAGGTGCCCGGCTGACATGTACGCGTCGCGGGCGAGGGCCTCGACATTCAACGGCTGCGCGTACTCCCGGTCGATCCGGTCGCGGACGCTGCGCAGCCGCGCAAGGTCGGTCAAGCGTTGCGCCGACTTGGCTCTGCTGGTCACCTTCCAGATCGTGTCATACACGACTGTCTGGAGGGAGTGCATTCTTGCCCGATCCACGTCGCTGAGCGGGTCGGAACCGTCTGCGCCACGCAACAGGGTGTCAGGCCGGGCAGCGGGCTCCGGGGACTGGCAGCTGCCGCGAGATCAGGTAGCGGTCCGACTGCTCCTTGGCGCACCCACCGCGCAGGCGACGGTTCGTCTGATGGGCATGTGCGGAGCTCCTCGAGTGATCCGGTTCGTCCTTCGACTCTCGCCCGATGGGGCCGGCGTCGCATCGGGCATGCCCCTGAGTCATTCCCGGATCGGCCGTTCAGGGATCGACTCAGGGAGAACCAGGTCGCGCGGGAGCTGGCCCTGCGCAAGGGTTTGTGCATGAGCATTCGCCGTGTCGGCATCTTCCTCGCCCTGTGGAGCTTCGGCTTCGCTTGTGTCCACGTTGCGTGGGCACTCGGTTGGAGGGCGGGGGTGCCTGAGAGCTCCCCGCCGATCTCGGAGCGGCCGATATTCCTGACCTACGACCTGGTGGCGGGTGGCCTGATGTTCGCAGCCGCCGGGGTCGCCGCCGGGCTCGCCCGGGGGGACATCTCGCGGCGCGTCATGGGCGTGCTGTTGCGAGCAACGCTGGTCGGCTCACTGCTCGCGTTGGTCAGGGGCGTGCCTGCACTCGTGTGGGACGTGCTGTCCGGAGCCCAGCCGGGGCTCGGACTGTTCGCAGACTTCTGGTTCGTTGTCGCCGGCGCCGCGGGTCTGCTGCTGTGGCGGACAGCGGGCGCGATGTCACGCTCGCCTCGGGACCGGAGCCATGACTTCCACGAGGACCCTTCGCAGCGCCGTACCCACGGAGAGCCTGCCGCGAAATGAAACTTCCGAACAGCGCCCACACCGCCCGCCCCTGGCGGATCCACGAGATCGCGCCGGACTTCCGCGTGTACGACGTGTGGGCGCTGCCGACCCCTGGCGGTCCTAACGACTTCCCGCGGCTTGTCCGGCAGTTCGCCGCGGGTGACACGGCGCACAACCCCTCCCGGCTCGCTCGGATCCTGTTCGCGGTTCGCTGGAAGCTCGGGGCGCTGCTCGGCTGGGACGACCCTGACTCCGGGGTCGGGGCGCGTGTGCCGACCTTGCGCGACAGGTTGCCGGCCGATCTCAGCGATGGTCCGACCGGACCCGAGTTCGACGTACTCCCCTTCACCTCGGTGTACCTGACCGACAACGAGTGGGCAGCTGAGTTGGCCAACCGCACGGTGCACGCGGTGATGCACATCGGTTGGGTCCGGGACGTCGAGACAAGTGATACGGAAGAGGATGACGGCGGCTATCGCGGCCAGATGGCGGTGCTGGTGAGACCGAACGGTCTCTTCGGGAGGGCATACATGGCCGCGATCTCGCCGTTCCGTCACCTCCTGGTGTACCCACCGCTGATGCGTGGCATTGGACAGGGTTGGCACAAGGGCACAGAGCGAGCGCGGCGGGATCAACAGCCACCCTCGTGACCCCTACGCCCGACCGCCCTCGCGTGGAGGCTCTTTCAGATGAGCCGTCTCGGCGTGCCCGTGGCTTTCAGATGAGCCGTCTCGGCGGTGGCGGGTGGCAGCTCCTGTTCCTGTTCCTGCTGCCGCTGCGCCTGCTAGTGCCGCTGCCCAGGCGGAGAGGGCGAGGGCGGCGAGGAGATAGCTGTTGCCGACGACGTGTTCAAGTGGGCTCCAGCCAAACTCGCGGCCCTTGCTCCAGGGAGGCCACAGGACCGGTCGAGCCACGAAGACTGCGGTCCACGCTGCGCTCGCCCACCGGCTGCGCTCCCAGAGCAGAAGCGCGACCGGCACGGCCCAGACCCAGTGGTGCGACCACGAGACCGGCGACGCGAGCAGCATGGCCACAGCTCCCAGGCAGGTGCCGAGAACCCGGTCGCCGCGCCGCCACCAGAGGGCGCCGACGACCAGGACCGCGAGCGAGAGCGGCCCCGCGACGGCAAGCCACAGCCACGTGGGCGGAGTGCCGTCGAGAAGCCGGGTGAGCGCACCGAACACCGACTGGTTGTGGGCCAGCGCCGGGGGGCCGACCCGGGCCGCGTCGAGGAGACCATCCGTCCAGTACGTCGTCGACGATCCCGGCATGGCCAGGAACCCGACTGCGATCGTGGCCGCGAACGCCAGAACGGCCCGCCCGGCAGCCGTACGACGCCCGACCAGCACCAGCAGCACGACAAACACGAGCGGAGTCAGCTTCACGCCCGCCGCGAGACCCACGAGCACTCCGGTCCAGCGTCGCGCCGGCCCCACCACATCGATCAGAACCGCCAGCATCAGGAATGCGTTGACCTGGCCGAAGGTGAGGTTCTGCCACACCGGCTCAAGGGCAAGCGCCCCCGCGGTCAGGAGCGCGACCAGCCACCCCGGCGCCGGCCGGCCGAGCGCGCGGCGTACCAGCACGACGACCGACGCCAGCGCACCCATCGATGCCGCAGCCCAGAGTGCGACCGCGAGCCACGACGGCAGTGGCGCGAGCGGCACCATCAGCACGGCCGCGAACGGCGGGTAGGTGAACGGCAGGCCGTTGACCGGCGAGTCGGTCTCATAGACGGCCAGACCGTCCAGCACCGCCTGGCCGCCGTACTGGTAGACGAAGAGATCCGTGAAGTCGCCGCGGACCGCGCCCGCGACCGCTGCGGCGGCGACCAGGACCAGAACCGGCGCAGGTCCCCTC
The DNA here is from genome assembly GCA_963742815.1 of uncultured Actinomycetota bacterium. GTDB lineage: Bacteria > Actinomycetota > Actinomycetes > Propionibacteriales > Nocardioidaceae > Marmoricola. The sequence continues at coordinate 706,843 of CAVUNJ010000011.1, read as the reverse complement.
AGCAGGCCGGAGAGCCACACCGGAGCACGAGCCAGCACGATCGCATCGTATGCGCCGGGGTCGGCGACGCCGATGGTTCACCCGGGTTTCAAGCGTGAAAATGTCAACCAACGGTTGACATCTCGCCGACGGCTGACGCAGGCTGGGGTGATGAACCAGCTGTCGCAGAACGTCCTCGTCGGGATCGTCATAGGCGCGGTGGTCGCAGTGGCCTCCGGCGCCGAGCCGGCCCATTTCGTGCTCGGCCCGGTGCTCGCCCTGAGCCTCGCCTTGATGCTCTTCTTCGGCTCCTACGCGACCCACCGCACACCGACGGTCGAGCCGCGCAAGTACGCCGTGGCGGGTGCGCTGGCAGTGGCCCTCGGCTACGCGATGTACCGGTTCACGGACTCCCAGCCCACGTGGTGGGCTGTCGGGTTCATCCTCGCCGGCTCGCTGGTCAGTGCCGCCCAGCACACGCGATCCCAGGACACAGGATCGGAGCAGACCGGATCGGGGGCCGAGTCACTCCAGCGCCGGAGGTGACCGGCCGCCGGATCGACGACGTACGTGCGGCACTCGAAGACCTCGATCGAGCCAGGATGCGACTTCAGGAGACGGTCGACGCGGCACGTGCCAGCGCCGTGTCCTGGGCCGAGATCGGACGGGCCCTCCAGATCAGCAGGCAGGCCGCCTTCAAGCGCTTCGGTCATCCGCGTGATCCCCGGACCGGGAGCGAGATGAAGCCGCGCAGTGTGCACGGGGTTGTCGAGCTCACCGAACGGGTCTTCCGGTGGATCGACGCCGGAGACTACGGCGCTGTGCATGCAGTGATGACACCGCCGACAGCAGCCGCGCTCACCGAGCAGGTGGTGCTCGACACCTGGGCCGACGTGGTGGCCGAGGTCGGCAACCTCGTGGGCTTCGAAGACACCGGGATCGAGCTCGGCGATGGCACCCGTCTGGAGGAGTCGCAGGAAGTTCTCGGGACCGTCGTGGGTGACACGACACTGCGCTGCGAGGCCGGCGAGATGCGCGGCCGGGTCGCGGTCGACGACGACGGCATGGTCATCGGGATCCTCGTGGTGCGCCTGGACCAGACGGCTCTCGCCTTCTGACCGTTGCCGGCGCGGCGACCCGAGTCCTGACCGGAGCTCAGCTCTCCTCGTCCTCGATGGTGTGCATCGCTGCCTCCTCGGCGCTCGCGCCGGCACCGTCGATCCCCTCGTCCTCGGCGACCATCTCGGAGTCGACGTCCTCGAGCGAACCTTGGTCCGGAGCCATCAGCCGACCGCTCCGCTGTGCACCGACCTCGCCTCCGACATCGCCGTCGAGGATGTCCGCGTCAGCCTCCGCCTCCGCCCGCGCCCAGACCTCGGGCTCCTCCTCGGCCAGGCGCTCGTCGAGGGACTCACCGCCTTCGGGATGGCGCAGGTGGTCGGTCTCGTGCTCGGGCGGCGAATAGCCCTCGTCGAGCACGTCGTCGACTCCGCGGTCGTCCAGGGTGTCCTCTGGCTGCAGCTGGTCTCCACTCATGCACCGACCGTATCCGGGGCCAGAAGCAGCGGGCACAGGACCGATGGCCGGGCGGTTCGTTATGCGGGCGGGAACGTGGTCAGACGGGGTACCGGGCTTGTGTGGGGATCCGTCGTCGACTCCACACTGTCGGGAAGCGTTTCCGGCGCGTCGACCTTCGGTCCGGCGGAAGACACCTGTTCAGCAGCGGCCGAGACCGCCGGCCCGCGGTTGTCATCCATGAGCGTCCCTCTCCCCTGCGTCAATGACTGATACGCCCGAGAACTCACGCAGCACGGGTACCCATGTTCCGTGGGTACGAACACCCATGATGGTCGTTCGCGTTTCCGTGCCGCAGCCACGGGACCGGTCGACGGATCACTCGTCTCGGCTGGCCGCTCGCTGCTCGACCACCTGTGAGTTGATCAGTGCTCACCCCGGCCAGGCGTCGCGTTTCGACTGGTCAGGAGCTGGGCTCGAGCAGGCCGTCGACGAGCTCGAGCAGCCCGTCCATCGAGCCGCCCTTCACCACGTAGTGATCCGCACCTGCCTCGAGTGACTTCTGGGCCATCGTGCTCTCGTTGAATCCGGATAGCACGATCACCCGCACTCCCGGCACTGCGGCCCGGATCAGCGGCAGTGCCTCGAGGCCGTCCATCCGCGGCATCCCCAGGTCGAGCACCACCAGGTCCGGCTGCAGCTCGGTTGCCCTCTCCACGGCCTCCACTCCGTCGGCCGCCTCCCCCACGACCGTCAGCCCCTCGCGGTTCTCCATACGGAGGCGGAGGAGCATGCGCAGGTCCTCGGTGTCGTCGACGAGCAGGACGCTGTGAGAGCGCTGCAGCCCCTTGCCATGAACCACGTCCTCATGGCCCGGGCCTGTGCCGAGCACCGCAGGAGCCGCCCGAACCAGGTCTCCGGGCTGGAGCTCGACCCCGTCGAGCGGATCCAGGAGGTCGTCCATCATGGCTCGGGCTGCGCTCAGCGTGCCGTCGAGATAGGACATCGTGCCGTCGACCTCACCCACGTCCAGCGAGTAGACCGCCGCCACCAGACCCTGGACGACGTTGTCGTTGACCTCCAGGGCCTGGCGCCGCCTCAGCTGTGCCACGTTCGCGAGTTGCTGGGCGCTGTCCACCCGCCTGACGAGGTCGGCCACCTTCTCCTCGGACTGGGCGCGAGTCAGGCTTGCGTCGAGGGTGGCGAGGGCGACCTCGAGAGCGGGTGACACCGGGTGCTCCCTCTCCCAGGCCAGCACCAGGATGCCCGCACGGGCAGGCAGTCGCTGCGATGCGACCCGGCCGATGCCGTCGGCCGCCCAGGCTGGCGGCACCGGACAGCTGATCAGCCCGGGCTCCACAGCTGCTTGGGAGTCCTCCCCCGCGGCACCATCCAGGTCAATGCCTGCGCGGGTGGTGACCCGCAGCCCCTCAGGGGTCTGAACCAGCACGAGCGCTGCCTCGGCTTCGGCGATGGTGGCGAGAACCGGAAGTGCAGTTTCCAAGATGACCGCCGGTGTGCACTCCGCGGCCACGACACGCGTGAAGTCGAGCAGCTGCTCCATCTGGATGGTCGAGTTCATCGTCCCTCCTGAGACGTGTACGGCGTGGCGATGCGACTCTACGGGTGTGGCTGGTGGGACGGGAGGGAATTGGGTGGACTCGAACCGACTACCGTCGCTCCCGTGGACAAACGCGATCCCGCCGCCGGGGTGCGCCGCGCGAGGCTCGAGGACGCCGTCCGGTGCCAGTCGATCTATGCGCCGTACGTCGAGGAAAGCGTGATCAGCCTCGAGGAGCACCCGCCGTCGGTCTCGGACATGCAGCACCGGATGTCAGCCAGCCTGGACACCCACGACTGGCTGGTCCTCGAGGGTCCCGACGGAATCGTCGGCTATGCCTACGGCAGCGCATATCGCAGTCGCTCGGCCTACCGCTGGGCCTGCGAGGTGAGCGTGTACGTCGAGCTCGGACGTCGTCGTACCGGTGCCGGACGCATCCTGTACGACGCCCTGTTCGCCAGCCTGGTCGATCGCGGATACCTCACAGCCGTGGCCGGGATGACCCTGCCCAACCCGGCGAGCGAGGGACTGCACCGGTCGCTGGGGTTCGAACCGATCGGCACCTGGCGCCGCATCGGCTGGAAGTTCGGGGCGTGGCACGACGTGCTCTGGATGCAGCGGCACCTGGCGCCGGCACCCGAGCCGCCGGCCGAGCTCGCCATCCGGGTGAGCGCCGGATGCAGCCGGTCGGCCGTCATACGGAGTGGTGGCAGTGGCGACCACCTCGTATGACCTCCCCTGGGGCGTCATACGGAGTGGTGGCAGTGGCGACCACCTCGTATGACGTCCGGAAAGCCGCGGCGCGAGACCTGACCAGCGCTCCGGTGTCAGGAAGGTCCCGCCACATACCCGTCACGCGATCAGGGGAGTCTGTCCTGCACCTGGTGCGTGCTGGACTCCTCTGATCGCGTGAATCGGGCAGGCGGCAGAGCAGGCTCGTGGGCTTGCGGCGCCCGCGCGGGTGATGGGTCGGCGCGGTCAGTGGTCAGACGTCGAGGAAGACCTTGATCGCCCGCCGCTCATCCATCGCGCGGTAACCCTCGGCCACCTTGTCGAGCGGCATCCTGGCGTCGAAGACAAGACCGGGGTCGACGGTGCCTGAGGTGACCAGGTCCAACAGCTCGGGGAGGTACTTGCGCACTGGAGCGACACCCCCGGCGAGGCCGACGTTCTTGCCGAACATCTTGCCGATCGGGAGGTCGACGCCATGCGGAACGCCGACGAAGCCCACGGTCGATCCGGGACGTGCCGAGCCGAAGGCCTGCAGCATCGAGTCGTTGGTGCCCACACACTCGAGCACCGCGTCGGCGCCGATGCCGTCCGTGAGCTCCTTGACGGCCTCGGCTCCCGCCTTGCCGCGCTCGGCGACGATGTGCGTGGCCCCGAACTGGCGGGCGATCTCCTGGCGGTCCTCGTGCCGCGACATCGTCACGACCCGTTCGGCACCCATCTGGGCCGCCGCCAGGACAGCACACAGGCCGACGGCACCGTCACCGACCACGACGACCGTGTCCCCAGCCTTCACCCCCGCCGACACGGCGCAGTGCCAGCCGGTGGGGAAGACGTCCGAGAGCGTCAGCAACGACGGGAGCAGGGAGTCCTCGGGCATGCCGTCGGTCTTGACGAGGCTGCCCTCGGCCTGGCTCACCTTGGCGTACTCCCCCTGTCCCCCGGTGGTGAAGTTGCCGTTCACACACGCCGAGGTGACCCCGGCCTGGCAGTTCGGGCAGGTGTTGTCGCAGTGACAGAAGGGCGCGATGACGAAGTCGCCCGCCTTGAAGGATCGGACTTCGGGTCCGACCTCCTCGACGATCCCGATCATCTCGTGGCCGATCGTCTGCCCCGGCGTGATGTCGTTCTCGCCGCGATAGGGCCAGAGATCCGACCCGCAGATGCAGCCGGCGGAGACCTTGATGACCGCGTCGGTCGGTTCCTCGATGGTGGGCGTGGGCCGCTGCTCGAGGCGAATGTCGCGCGTTCCGTGGATGGTTGTGACTCGCATGACACGCATCCTGACAGATGCGGTCTTATCTCATATCTGAGATACAGTCGCCCGATGACTGAGGGCTATTTGGGAAGAATCGGCAACCTGATCCGCGACGCACGCAAGCATCGCGGGTGGACGCAGCAACAGCTGGCGGAGGTGCTCGGCACCAGCCAGAGCGCCGTAAACCGGATCGAGCGCGGCCACCAGAACCTCTCTCTGGACATGCTCGCGCGCATCGGCGAGGCCCTGGACTCCCCACTGGTCAGCATCGGGCAGGGGCCCACACACCTTCGGGTTACCGGTCCCACGACGTTGAGCGGGTCGATCGAGGTGAAGACCTCCAAGAACGCCGGGGTGGCCCTCCTGTGCGCCTCGCTGCTGAACCGTGGTCGTACGACGCTGCGGCGGGTCGCCCGCATCGAGGAGGTGAACAGGCTGCTCGAGGTGCTCGAGAGCATCGGTGTGAAGGCTCGCTGGCTGAACGCCGAGAACGACCTCGAGATCACTCCCCCGCCGAACCTCGACCTCAGCGGCATCGACGCCGAGGCGGCCCGTCGTACCCGCTCGATCATCATGTTCCTCGGGCCGCTGATGCACCGCTCGAGTGACTTCGAGCTCCCCTACGCGGGTGGGTGCGACCTCGGCACCCGCACCGTGGAGCCGCACCTGACCGCGCTGCGTCCCTTCGGTCTCCAGGTGAAGGCGACCGAGGGCAGCTACCACGCTCTGGTCCAGACGGGAATCGTCCCGACCCGGCCGATCGTGCTGATCGAGCGCGGTGACACCGTCACCGAGAACGCGCTGATGGCAGCGGCGCTGTGTGACAGCACCACGGTGATCCGCAACGCCAGCTCCAACTACATGGTCCAGGACCTGTGCTTCTTCCTGCAGAAGCTCGGCGTCCGCGTCGAGGGCATCGGCACCACCACCCTGGTCGTCACCGGCTGCACCGACATCTCGGTCGACGTCGACTACGCCCCGAGCGAGGACCCGATCGAGGCGATGTCCTTGCTCGCGGCGGCCATCGTGACCGACTCCGAGATCACCGTGAAGCGGGTACCGATCGAGTTCATGGAGATCGAGCTCGCCGTGCTCGGAGAGATGGGGTTCCGCTACACGCTCTCCGAGGAGTACCTCGCCGCGAACCAGCGCACCCGCCTCGTCGACGTCACCACGTTGCAGTCGATCCTGCGCCCGCCGATCGACAAGATCCACCCGATGCCGTTCCCCGGACTCAACATCGACAACCTGCCGTTCTTCGCGATCATCGCGGCGACCGCGCACGGTCAGACGATGCTGCACGACTGGGTCTATGAGAACCGCGCGATCTATCTCACCGAGCTGAACAAGCTCGGCGGCAAGGTGACCTTGATGGACCCGCACCGGGTGATGATCGAGGGGCCGACGCGTTGGTCAGGAACCGAGGTGGTCTGCCCGCCCGCGCTGCGACCGGCCGTGGTCATCCTGCTCGCGATGCTGGCCTCGAGAGGTACGTCGGTGCTGCGCTCGACGTACGTCATCCATCGTGGCTACGAGGGTCTCGCCGATCGCCTCAACGAGCTCGGAGCCCAGATCGAGACCTTTCACGACCTCTGAGCCTGCGTCTCGAAACCTGACGGTCTCGAGCCCGTCAGCCCTGGAACAGCCCGTCGACGTAGGAGCGGGCCTTCGTGGGGGGCGGAGGCGCGGCCATGTCGGCGGTGATGCGGGGCAGCCGCGCGGTGTCCGTGGAGCGGTTGGCGTGCCAGTCGTTCTCGGCCTCGACCAGGCTGCCGAGGTCGGCACGGTCTAGGAACACGCCCTGGCAGGACTCACACTGACGGACGCGCACCCGACCGTGTGACCGCTCGGCCATGGCGCCGTCGCACTTGGGGCAGGTCATCTCGTCCATGCCCCGCACCGTACCCTCCCCGCCGTCACCTGAGTAGGAACGCGGATGGCCCGGGCGGCGATTCTGGCGCACCATCGACGCATGCCGGTGAATACTGCACGCGTGACCCAGGAGCCGAGTCCGCCGAGGTCGGACAGGCCGGTGACCGGGTTCGGCTACCTCGACGTGCCGCCGGGCTCGGTGATCGCGATGGCACACCGGGGCGGGGCGCTGCACCCGGAGATCCCCGGCGCCGAGAACACCGTGCACGCGTTCCGGCACGCAGTCGCGCTCGGTTACCGCTACCTCGAGACCGACGTGCACGCCACGAGCGACGGCGTGCTGCTGGCGTTCCACGACGACGCACTGGACCGCGTCACCGACGGTGTCGGCCTGCTCGCAGAGCTCACGGCGGAGCAGGTCGCCGTGGCCAGGATCGCCGAGGTGCACTCAGTGCCCACGATGGCGGAACTGCTCGCAGAGTTCCCGGAATGCCGCTTCAACATCGACCTCAAGTCGCAGGGCGCGGTCGCACCCCTGGCCGAGCTCCTCGACCGGAGCGCCGCCCACGACCGGGTGTGCGTGGGGTCCTTCTCCCGGCGGCGGCTGCAGGCGTTCAGGCGCGCCTCCGCAGGACGCGTGGCCACCACCGCGGTCCCGTCCGAGGTGGCACTCGTGAGGTTCAGTCCGTGGGTCCCGCGGCTTCGGGCAGCCGTGCTGCAGGTGCCATGGCGCCACAAGCGCCGCCGGATCACCGTCACCACTCCCGAGTTCGTACGGCGGGCCCATCGCGCCGGTCTGCAGGTGCATGTGTGGACCGGTGACGCCCATTCGCGGTGGGTCTCGATCGACGACGCCGAGAGCATGCACACGCTGCTCGACATGGGCGTGGACGGGCTGATCGCCGACCGCACCGACGTGCTGAAGGACGTCCTGATCAGCCGGGGACAATGGATGGGAGCCACGCCATGACCACCTCACCACCTGACTCATCAGCAGGCGGCATCGCCGACCTGGAGCCGCTGGCCCGGCGCAAGGAGCAGCGCGCCTGGTACTTCTACGACTGGGCCAACTCCGCGTTCAGCACCACGATCGCGGGCGTCCTGTTCGGGCCCTACCTGATCGAGATCGCGAAGGAGGCCGCGGTCGACAACCGGATCTCGGTGCTCGGACTGTCGATCGCCCCCGGCGCGCTCCCCTCCTACACGATCACTGCCTCCACCCTGCTCTCGGCCATCCTCCTTCCGTTGCTCGGTGCGGTCGCGGACCGGACCTCGCGGAAGAAGGACCTCCTGGCCGGGTTCGCCTGGGCAGGCGCCGCCTTTGCGTCACTGCTGTTCTTCGTCACAGGCGACAACTGGCAGCTGGGCGTCTTCTCCTTCATCGCCGCCAACCTGTGTTTCGGGGCAGCCTCGGTGTTCAACGATGCCCTGCTGTGCCTGATCTCGAACGAGGAGGAACGCGACCGGGTTTCGTCGCAGGGATGGGCCTACGGCTATGCGGGGGGAGGTCTGCTCCTCGCCCTGAACTTCGTGCTGGTCACCGTGCTGCCGTTCGGGCTGAGCACGGGGATGGCCGTGCGGATCAGCATGCTCTCAGCCGCGCTGTGGTGGGCGGGGTTCACGCTGATCCCGTTCCTGGGTCTGAGGAACCGGGCGCCGACCCACGTGGTCGCGGAGACTGGCGGTTACGTCTCGCGCAGCTTCGGGCAGCTCTGGGCAACCCTGAAGAACATGAAGCAGTACCCGGTGGCACTCACCTTCCTGCTGGCCTACCTGTTCTTCAACGACGGCATCCAGACCGTCATCGCCTCGGCGTCCATCTACGGCGTGGAGGAGCTCGACTTCTCGACCGGAGTCGTCCTCGCGACGTATCTGGTGGTCCAGTTCGTCGCTGTTTTCGGTGCTATCGGGTTCGGCCGTGCCGCGGAGCACTTCGGGGGCAAGTCAGTGATCCTGGCGGGCCTCGGCATCTGGATGCTGATCGTCACAGCTGCACTGTTCGTGCCCGCAAAGCAGCTCGTGGCGTTCCTCCTGCTGGCGGTCGCGATCGGCATCGTGCTGGGGGGCACCCAGGCACTGGCCCGCTCATACTTCAGCCTGTTGATCCCGAGCGGCCGCGAGGCTGAGTACTTCAGCTTCTACCACGCGATGGATCGCGGGACGAGCTGGCTGGGAACGCTGGTGTTCGGCCTCGTCTACCAGCTCACCGACTCGTATCGGCCGGCCATCTTCGCCCTGATCGCCTTCTTCGTCGTCGGCGGGGCGCTGCTGATGAAGGTGGACACAGTCAAGGGCATCCGCCAGGCGGGAAACGACGTGCCCTCGGTGGTGTGATTTGTGCCATCCGAGTCGAACTCCCACGCGGGAATCCTTGGCGCCGTACGCTCGTTGGAGAGGTTGACGGCGCCGCCCAACTGCGCCTGAGACATCAATCCATCCGACCGGCGTCATCGCTGGCTTGCCGATCCGTCTCATGGACGGTACGCATGACGTGTACGACTCCCGCGACCTTGCTGGTTGCGGGTGCAGAACTTTGGAGGTTCTCATGGGAGAACGCACGCTACGCGGAGCTCGGCTCGGTGGTCAGAGCTTCGAGGACGAGCGCGGGATCGAGTTTGCCGCTCGTCAGCAGGTGGGCTACCGCTGTGCCCACGGTCACGAGTTCGAGATCACGATGTCGGTCGAGGCCGACGTTCCCGCACTCTGGGAATGCCCGCGTTGCGGCGCCGAGGGGCGCGCGATGTCGGGGATCGAGCCCGAGGTGAAGGCCGAGAAGCCAGCCCGCACACACTGGGACATGCTGCTCGAGCGCCGGTCGATCAAGGAGCTCGAGGACATCCTCACCGAGCGGCTGGAACTGCTGCGCGGCGGTGAGATCGGCCCGGCACACCTGCACCGCGCCAGTGCCCGCAAGAAGAAGGCCACTGTCACACGCTGATCCTTCAGCTGGGCGGCTGCCCACCATCACTGGGCCGCTCGTCGACGACCTCGCCCTGGACCACCCCGCTGTCGCGGGAGACCGGTCCGGGGCGTTGTTGTGTCCGGGTCGTGTCACCGGGGTGCGGGTGCTGTCCGGTCGCCCAGGACTGGGTGCGGGAGCCGTCGGCGAAGGCCACGCCGACGAGTCGGCGGTTGATCACGCCTGCCAGCACTCGCCTCCCGAGCGGTCGGGTGACCGGCAGCAGACACAGGATCCCGACAGCGTCGGTGACGAAGCCCGGGGTGAGCATCAGCGTGCCGCCCACGAGGATCAGCACCCCGTCAGCGAGCTCGCGAGCCGGCATCCGGCCCTGCTGGAGTGCCGTCTGCAATGCGCGCCAGGCGCGCCGGCCCTCGCGCTTGACCAGCCACGAGCCCAGGATGCTGTCGGCGATCAGCAGCAGGATCGTCCACCAGGCGCCGATCACCTGCCCGATCTGGATGATCACGTAGATCTCGACGAGGGGCACCACGATGAAGGCCACCAGCACCAGCCACCAGGGGAAGCTCCGTCTCCTCGTTTCAGTCATGTCTCGTCAACGTCCGGGACGCTGTGGCCGTTCCGAGGCCCTCCGCGGCCGCGATGCAGGGCCTTCCTGACCTGCCGGCCACGCTGGGTGAGCCCCCATCGGGTGATCCACTGCAGCGACTCGATGGCGACGTCCCGGCTCATCTTCGAGTCGCCGCGGATCCGCTCGACGAACTCGATCGGCACCTCGACGACCCGCAGACCCTCCTGCAAGGTGCGGTAGGCGAGCTCGGCCTGGAACACGTAGCCCAGCGAGACGGTCTCCTCGAGGCGGATGCGTTCGAGCGTCGTACGACGAAACAGCCGGTAGCCGGCGGTCGCGTCCCTCACTCCGAGCCCGAGCAGCGCACGGGTGTAGAAGTTGCCGACCCGTGAGAGCAGCTCGCGATGCGCTGGCCAGTTCACGACGCTGCCCCCACGGACCCAGCGAGAACCGATGACGAGGTCGGCCTCCTGCAACGCCGCGAGCAGCCGGTGCAGCTGCTCGGGCTGGTGGGAGCCGTCGGCATCCATCTCGCCGACCACGTCGTAGCCACGCTCCAGGGCCACCGTGAAGCCGTGGAGGTACGCCGCGCCCAAACCCTCCTTGCGCGGCCGGTGCAGCACCGAGACCTGCGCATCCGCGTCCGCGAGCTCGTCGGCGATGACGCCGGTCCCGTCCGGAGAGCCGTCGTCGACCACGAGGATGTCCACGTCCGGCTGGGCGGACCTGAGCCGCTTGATGATCGGGGCGAGGTTCAGAGCCTCGTTGTAGGTGGGGAGGACCATCAGCACTCGACCCAGCCCGTAGTTGGGCCCGAGTCTGGGCCCGAGTCTGGGCTCGTGATTGGGCTCGGGATTGCCGTGGGCCGCCATGCGCGAAACCTACCCGGGGTCCCGGAGCGCGGTCCCGGAGCAAGGTCGGCGGTGCCCCTGGAGGACCCCCCGCCCCGAGGGTGGGGGGACGCTCACACTCACAGTGGGAAAGGCAGGGCGAGGGGAGCTGGATGACCTTCGGACCGCTCACGCTCTGGCCGGATGTCAGAGCCGCACGCGTTGTCTACTGGTCGTCTCACTCCCCCCGTGTCCTCCCGTCGAGTTCACGCTGCCCGACCCGCCAAGTGCGACCCCTGACCATCGTGGCGAGATGGCTCGGACCCACATCCGTCGGACATGCGAGCTGACGTTCTGCCCGGAGTAACCTGCAGACCCTGACTTGCTGGAGCAGTGCCTGTCAACACCCTCCCGACCAGCGCCGATGGGACGAAGATGCAGGTCAGCCGGTTACGTCCAGATGAACATCAAGTTTCAATATTTTCACTTGCCCGGCGTGTCGCGCTGGACACGCCGGGGCGGTCCAGACCTAGGGCACGACCACGGTGCCGACGGCGGTGGTGGCGACGATGGGTTCGGCCAGCACCCGAGCCGCCGAGCCCGAGCCTTCTGCTGCCTCGCCGCGCGCCACCACGACCAGGACGAACTCCATCTCCCTCGACCGCCGGCCGACCCGGACGAGGGTCGCGCTGGCTTCCACCACGTCACCGGCACGGACGGGGGCGAGGAACTGCACGTCGGAGTACGACGCGAACAGGCCCTCGTCGCCGTCGGTGCAGATGCACAGCTCGGTGGCGACGTCACCGAACAGACCCAGCCCCCAGGCGCCGTCGACGAGGTTGCCGGCGTAGTGGGCGTGGGAGTAGGGCACATAGCGCCGGTGCACCACCTTCTGGCCCACCTCTGCACTGTTCTGCGGAGCGGAGCTCATGATGCCCTCCTGTCGGTGACGAGTCGGTGCACGAGATAGCTCGCGACCTCGCCCGGCGTCGTACCCCTTGTGAAGACGCGGTCGACACCGAGCTCCTCGGACATGGTCTCGTCGAAGCGTGGACCGCCGACGACCAGCAGCGGGCGTCGGGCCGGTGGGAACGCCTCGCGGAAGGCCGCGGACATCTCGCGGGTGTTGAGCAGGTGGGCATCGCGCTGGGTGACGACCTGGGAGACCAGGACGGCGTCGGCCTTCTCCGAGACCGCCCGTTCGACGAGCTGGGGCACCGAGACCTGGGCGCCGAGGTTCACGACCTTGAGCTCGCGGTAGTACTCCAGCCCCTTCTCCCCCGCGAAACCCTTGATGTTCAGGATCGCGTCGATGCCGACGGTGTGCGCGTCCGTGCCGATGCAGCCACCCACGACCACCATCCGGCGCCGGAGAGCCTGCTTCACGGCCGCGTTCACCTCCTTGGGGGTGAGCAGCTCGTAGTCGCGCTCGACGACCTCGACCACGGACGGGTCGACCAGGTGGTTCACCCGTCCGTAGACCACGAAGAAGGTGAAGTCCGGCCCCATCGCCTTCGAGTGTGCGACAAGCGCCGGGTCCATGCCCATCTTGTTGGCCAGCTGTACGGCGGCACCCTCGGCGACCTTGGAGTGCGCTATCGGGAGCGTGAAGGACAGCTGCACCATGCCGTCGCCGGTGGTGTCGCCGTACGGCCTCAAGAGGCGCTTCTCCGAGGAAGGAGGCGTCTGCGAACCGCTGATCACTGTCCCTCCAGGATGTCGGTCGCCGGGTTGAAGTAGACGTCGGACTTCGCGGCGACGCCGTCCAGGCCACGGCCCGCGTCCGCGGGCCGCTTCATCAGCCCGAAGGTGCCGTCGGCGATCGCAGCGAGCATCGGCGGCCGTCCGGTGCCATCGGTATCGCTCGCTATCCGGTCGAGCAGGTCGATGGTCTCGGCCAGCACCTGGCGGGCGCGCTGGGCGATGAACCCGTCGGGGGCGGGGCGGAAGTCCTCGTGCAGGGATCCGGCGGCCTCCATCACGTAGCGCACGTTCTGCAGAGCCAGGTCCCGGTCGCTGATCCACGGCGTGACGACCGCCTCGGTCATCATGCCCACGAGCAGGATCCCCTGACCGGTGAGTGCCCCTGCCAGGTTGAAGAACCCGTCCAGCAGGTAGCCGCGGAACACGTCACCGGTCATGTGCCGGGTGGGCGGCATCCACTTCAACGGTGCATCCGGGAACAGCTCGCGAGCGAGCAGCGCATGGGCGAGCTCCATCCGGAAGGAGTCCGGCAGGTCGGGGTTGATCTCGAAGGCGTGCCCCAGACCGAGCTGCCAGTCCTCGAGTCCCGCCTCCTTGGCGAAGTACTCGTTGAGCAGCTGGCTGGTGGTGACGGTGTGGGCAGCCTCGACCGCATCGGCCGTGGTGAGGTAGTTGTCCTCACCGGTGTTGATGATGATGCCCGCCCGCGCGTGGACCTGGCGGCTGAACCGCTGGTCGACGAACGTCCGCACCGGGTTGATGTCGCGGAAGAGGATGCCGTACATCGAGTCGTTGAGCATCATGTCGAGGCGTTCGAGCCCGGCGAGAGCAGCGATCTCCGGCATGCACAGACCGCTGGCGTAGTTGGTCAGTCGCACGTAGCGACCGAGCTCCTTGCTGGACACGTCGAGCGCCGCCCGCATCAGGCGGAAGTTCTCCTGGGTCGCGTAGGTGCCTGCGAAGCCCTCGCGGGTGGCTCCCTCGGGGACGTAGTCGAGCAGCGACTGTCCGGTCGAACGGATCACGGCGATGACGTCGGCACCCTCGCGAGCAGCCTGCTGGGCCTGCGGGATGTCCTCGTAGATGTCGCCGGTGGCCACGATCAGGTAGATCCACGGCTGCCGGGGTGCGTCCCCGATGGTCTTGATCAGCCGTTCGCGCTCCCGGCGCCTGGTGTCGATGCGGCGTACGCCGGCGGCGACCTGCTTGCGCGCCGCGGCCTGGGCCTTCTGGGCCTCCCGTCCCTCGGGCAGCCGGAACCGGGCGGAGCCGGCGGAGGCCTTCTGGGCGAGCGTCTCGAGGTCCTCGGCCTCACCGCGAAGCAACGCGTCCCAGACCGGAACGGCGAGACCGTGCTCGAGCCCGACGTCGGCACGGACGGCGTCGGCCAGCCGGTTGACCCAGGGCGTGCCGTCGGGGTCGGCCCCCGACAGCCCGGCGAGGCGCAGGGTGGCTCTCTCCACCGAGACCGTGGTGTGCGCCTGGGCCATCTTCACGATGGGCTTGCCCACCTTGCGAGCGAGGCTGCGCGCCTTCCGGACGGTCGCCGGGTCGAGGTCGAGCTTCTTCTCCACGGTCACAGCCTCCTCTCGAACAGCGCACGCACACTCGCGTTCTCACGGACGATCTCGAGCGCAAGCCCCGCATGACCGGGGACGTAGCCGTTGCCGACGATCATCGTCACGTCTGCGGCCAGCCCCTCGGCACCGAGCGCGGCAGCGCTGAAGGACGTGGCCATCGAGAAGAAGATGACCGTGCCGCGGTCGGCCGTCGCGAGGATCGCACCGCCCTCGCATCCGGGTACGTCGACGCACACGATCGTCAGGTGGGCTGGTCCACCGGCTGCCGCGACGGCGTCGCGCAACGCCACCGGGTCCCGGGCGTCACAGACGAGCACCTGGTCGGCCAGACCGGTGGGCTCGAGGAGGTCCCGCTCCGCCTGGTGGGGTACGACGGCGATGGTGCGGCGCGCACCGGCCCGACGAGCGGCGGCGAGGCAGAGCGAGCCGGACTTGCCGGCGCCCCCGACGACGACGACCAGCGGGCGATCCGCGGGTGTGGAGGCTTTCGCGACGTACGCGGCGACATGGCGCTCGGTGAGCGCCGGCGCCCCGCAGACGTCCATGACTGCGAGCGCCAGGGGCGCGGGAAGGTCGTCGGGGAGCTTCGCCGCGATGCTGCGGCCGAACAGGATGGCGTAACCGTCGGTGGGCACCTGCTCGCTGCGACCGTCCCACTGCGCAAGGCCGTCCTCGATGGCCAGCGGGGTCAGCGTCAGCGAAACAAGGGTGGCGATCCGGTCCCCGACGACCAGACCGAGCGGCGAGCTCTCCCCCACCTCCTCGACGGTGCCGACGAGCATGCCTCCGGACCCCGTCACCGGGTTGTGCATCTTGCCGCGGGTCTCGACGATCTCGAGCACCTCCCGGCGTACGGCGTCACCGTTGCCGCCGTGCTTGCCCTCGAGTTGGCGGAACGAGGCGGCGTCGAGGTTGAGCCGTTCGACGCGCACCCGCACCTCGTCGTCGCGGATGACGGGGTCGGTGTCGAGCCGCTGCGCGGCCTGGGGCAGCACGCCGAGGGGCTCGAGCACCCGGTGCATGCCGACCGGATCACCTGTCATTCGTCCCACGTCCGCCACAGACCTTCCTGCCAGAATCATGAATAGCGAGAGATTTTGCGGTGTTGGGTTTGGTCGCCCGCAAGATCATGTTCATACTGTCTCAGGTAAGGGATGCGAGACACAAACGTCGCGCGCGGCACGTCGCAGGAGGAACCATGAGCATCGAGACGTCAATCGCCTCAATCGTGGAAGGCGAGACCGGCCAGCCCTACCCCTATCGTCGCGTCGAGCTCGTCGAGCCCGACTGGACCCGCTTCCCGGGCTGGAAGGATGTCACCGCCGCCGAGTGGGAGAGCGCCCAGTGGCAGCGCTCGCACTGTGTGAAGAACATCCGCCAGCTGCGTGAGCTGCTCGGCGACCTCGTCGACGAGAGCTTCTACACCGACCTCGAGCGTGACCAGGCCGAGCGGGCGACCATGTCGATGCTGGTGACCCCGCAGATGATGAACACGATGGCGCCCCATGAGCTGCCCTCGGGCCCGGGCTCCCTGACCGAGGCGTTCTTCGCCGACCCGGTGCGCCACTACATGATCCCGGTGCTCTCCGACCGGCGTACGGACTGGCCCTCGCACCCGCACTCCAGCCGGGACTCACTGCACGAGCACGACATGTGGGCCGCGGAGGGCCTGACCCACCGCTACCCCACGAAGGTGCTGGCGGAGCTGCTGCCGACCTGCCCGCAGTACTGCGGCCACTGCACCCGGATGGACCTCGTCGGCAACTCGACCCCGTCCGTCGACAAGCTGAAGTTCATCGGCAAGCCCGTCGACCGCTATGCCGACATGCTCGACTACCTGGGCCGCCACCCCGAGGTCCGCGACGTGGTCGTCTCGGGCGGCGACGTCGCCAACATGCCCTGGGCGCGGCTCGAGGACTTCCTCACCCGGGTGCTCGAGGTCGAGAACATCCGCGACATCCGGCTCGCCACCAAGGCGCTGATGGGCCTGCCCCAGCACTGGCTGCAGGACGACGTCCGCGAGGGCATGGAGCGCGTGTGCACGATCGCCCGCTCGCGTGGTGTATCGATCGCCATCCACACGCACGTCAACCACGCCAACTCGGTGACGCCGCTCGTGGCCAAGGCCGCAGGTGCGATGTTCGACGCCGGCGTGCGCGACGTACGCAACCAGGGGGTGCTCCTCAACGGCGTCAACGCCGACCCGCATGCGCTGCTCGATCTGTGTTTCCGCCTGCTCGACGGCGCGCAGATCATGCCCTACTACTTCTACATGTGCGACATGATCCCGGCCGCGGAGCACTGGCGGATCTCGGTGGCGGACGCCCAGCGGCTGCAACACCACATGATGGGCTACCTGCCCGGCTTCGCGACGCCGCGGATCGTGTGTGACGTGCCTTTCGTCGGGAAGCGGTGGGTGCACCAGCTCGCGTCGTACGACGAGGTCCGCGGCATCTCCTACTGGACGAAGAACTACCGCACCTCGATCGAGGCGGCCGACCCGGAGGCGCTGACCCGCACCTACGAGTACTACGACCCGATCCACACCCTCCCAGCGGAGGGTCAGGCGTGGTGGGCCCGTCAGGCTCAGGAAGCAGCACCCGTTAGTCGGTGAGTGGCTCAGGCTCAGTCTGACAATGGATGGGCGATCTCGTCCTGAGGCAGCTTCGCCCAGATGATGGCGACAACGGCGACCACTCCCGGGACGATCCCGGCGATGTAGAACGTCGTGCGCAGGCCGAGCAGCTCCGAGATCGGCCCGGCGAGCGCCATCGAGACCGGCATCAGGCTGATCGAGATGAAGAAGTCCAGCGAGGCCACTCGACCGAGCATGTGGGGCGGCACCCGGCGCTGTAGCAGGGTCCCCCAGATCACCATCGGTGCCGAGAACATCACGCCCAGGACGAAGCCCGCGACCACGATCATCCAGATCTCGGTGGCGAGTCCCATCACGATCAGCGGCAGGCAGCCCACGCCCCACATCAGGTTCATCACGGTCAGGTAGCGCCGAGGCATCGGCACCGACGCCATCGCGAGGGATCCCAGGGCCCCGCCGATCCCGAAGGCGGCCATCACCATCGCGTGGTCCCCTGGGCCGCCGCCGAGCCGGTCCTTGATCAGGAACGGGATCAGCACCTCGAACGGTCCCATCATCGCGAGGAGCATCAGGGCGGCGAACAGGAGCGTGGCCAGCAACCACGGGGTGCGCACCATGTAGACGAAGCCCTCGCGGACATCCTTGAGCGCCGACGCGACGGGATGGAGCTTCTCGTCGGTGGCCTCCGGGTCACGTCGCACCGGAGTCAACGGCACGTTGGTCAGCGCCAGCAGTCCCGCGAGCGCGAAAACGGCAGCGACGGAGACTGCGGCTCCGGACGAGACCGCGCCCACGACCGCCCCGGCGACTCCGGGGCCGATTGCCTGGCCAAGCGTCGGGCGGATCATGCCCTCGAAGCCGTTGACGGCCTGTAGGTCGGACTCATCCACGAGCGAGGGCAGCCACGCGGAGTAGGCAGGGTAGTAGAACGCCATGCCCGCCCCGGTCGCCAACGACACCGCTGCGAGGTGCCAGACCCGCGTCACATCGAGGATCGAGAGAGTTGCCACGAGGGTCATGCCGGCCAGCTCGAGCGCGGCCACACACAGCAGGATGCGTTTCTGCGGCACCCGGTCGGCCACCACTCCACCGAGGAGTGCGGGCACGAGCACTCCGATGGCGCCTGCGGTCGACACCACGGACAGCTCGCCGGGGCCGCCGCCGATCCGGATGACCTCCCACACCAGGGCCACCACCCAGACCCCCGAGGCGAAGGTCGAGAACGAGAGGGCCAGCGCCAGCCGGCGGTAGGCGGAGTGCCGGAAGGGACGCAGCGCCCGCGGCAGGGCGCGTCCACCGCCGCCGGAACCAGCCGGGTCGGGTGTTTCCGAAGGCTCTTCAGTCAGCTGCTCAGTCATGGTCACCTCGCTGGAACACAGTCTGCACGTTAGGACTGACAAGCCGCCTCGGATTAATCGCTCGACCCGAGCCAGGTGAGCCGTTTCGTGTCTCGGAGCGGGTTGCGGGCATATCCACATTGGACTAGCTCAAGTGCAGTTGAGGTCAAGTCAGCGTTGTTGAACCCTCTACAGTCACCCCATGCCGCGGCTGAGGACGGTCTTTCCCACGACCAGGGGCTTCTCGCGTCGTCGCGCGGGATCGGGGTTCGTCTTCCTCGACAAGGCCGGCAAACGGATCGCCGACCCGGAGGAGATCGAGCGCATCCGCTCGCTCGCGATCCCTCCCGCGTGGCAGGACGTCTGGATCTCGCCGTACCCCAACGGGCACATCCAGGCGGTCGGCACCGACGACGCCGGGCGACGGCAGTACCTCTACCACCCGGACTGGCGGACCAAGCGCGACGAGATGAAGTTCGACCGCGTCCTGGCCGCTGCACGCAAGCTGCCGGCGGCACGTCGCGCGATAGCTCGTGACCTCGCGCTCGAGGGAATGCCGCTCGAGCGGGCCGACGCGGTCGCCGTACGACTTCTGGATCTCGGCTACTTCCGCGTCGGCAACGACGTCTATGCCGACACGCATGGTTCCTTCGGGCTCACCACTCTGGAGAAGCGGCACGTCCGCAAGCTCGGTGACAAGCTCGTTTTCCGCTTCGAGGGCAAGTCAGGCATCGAGCACAGCGTCGAGATCGACGACCCCGACGTACTCGCCGCGCTGGACAGCCTGCGCCGGCGGCGCGGGGGCACCGAGCGCCTACTCGCCTACCAGCAGGCGCGACGCTGGCGGGACCTGGATTCCTCGGCAGTGAACCTCTACCTCCGAGAGCTCCTCGAGGACCTCACGGCCAAGGACTTCCGCACCTGGCACGCGACGGTGCTCGCCGCGGCGGCTCTGGCCGCCTCCGACGAACCGGGTGAGACCAAGGCATCGCGGCGCCGGGCGGTGAGGGCTGCCGTGGACGAGGTGGCGGAGTACCTCGGCAACACCGCCACGATCGCCAAGAACTCCTACATCGACCCGAGGGTGATCGACCTCTACGAGAGCGGCACCACGATCGACCCGTCCATCCTGACGCGGCACCGATCCCCTGACCGGCGCCAGCAGGCGCTCGAGAAGGCAGTGCTGGACCTGCTCACCTGACCAGAGCCAGGGCGAACGCCGCGAGGGAGCCAGTGCACACGACGGTGCGTACGGCGTTCCAGCGCACCCATCTCTGCTCGAAGAGCGCTCGTGCCGCCTCGGGTGGCTCGGTGCTGTCGAGCCGGTTGTTGAGCGGAACGTTGACCACAGCGGTGATCACGAGCGTCACCACGTACAGCACCAGCCCGGTCGTCGCCCACCCGAGCCCGGCCCGGTGACCCTCGCCGAACCGGGTCGCCACCGCCACCAAGCCGAGGGGCAGCGGCCCCATGAACATCAGGAGGAAGAGCGGGTTCAGGATCGCCGAGTTCATCGCGCGCATGGCGTCGACGAAGGTGTTGTCGTCTCGACGCCCGATCCCCGGCAGCACGGAGGTGCTGAACGCGAAGTAGAGCCCCGCCATCAGGCCGGACATCAGCAGGGCGGCGAACAGGCTGAGCGCACGAACAGTGTCCATGGGCGCCTCTCTCTGGACCGGAACAGTCGCAAAACTAGTAAACACGGGCAGGTCGGCACCTCGTCTCGATTGGAGGCGTCGTCAGCGATGAGAACCATCGCGCTGGACGGTCAGTAGATCGCAGGCACCAGCACCACCACCGCCACCCAGGAGGAGAACCATGGACCAGATCACCCCCACTCTGTGGATCAACGACGGCAAGATCGAGGAGGCAGCGGACTTCTACTGTTCGCTCTTCGAGGACGGCCACGTCACCGGCAGCAACGACTTCGGCCCCGACGCGGGCAGCTTCGCGGGACAGAAGATGGTCATCCGCGTCGAGCTGCAGGGAAAGCCCTATGTGTTGCTGAACGGTGGCGACACGACGTTCACGGCGAACGAGTCGGTCTCCTTCGCCGTGGGCTGCGACAGCCAGGACGAGGTCGACCGCCTCTGGGACGCGCTCGTCGAGGGGGGTCAGCCGGGACCATGTGGCTGGGTCAAGGACCGCTACGGGTTCAGCTGGCAGGTCACGCCGACCGTGCTCTACAAGATGATGGACGACTCCGACCCGGAGAAGGTCCAGCGCGTGACGGCGTGTTTCATGCAGGTGGACGGCCGGCAGTTCGACATCGCTGAGCTCGAGGCCGCCTTCGAGGGCCGGAGCTAGCACCGATGGCGCCGGTCCTTCTGGACATGGCGGTTTCCCTGGACGGGGTGGTCGGGGGTCCGGCGGGCGAGGACGTGGGCCTCTACGACTGGTACTTCGACCCCAACCCGGTCAGCAAGCCAGTCGTGGAGGAGCTCGTCGAGACGAGTGGCGCCCTGGTCATCGGCCGTGGCGCGTTCGGCACGGGCGACGATGCGGGTGGCTGGGACGACACGCCGTACCAGGTGCCGCACTACGTGGTCACCCACCGCGAGCTGCCGCCCGCACCGGCCGGTCGAACGGTGGAGTTCGTCGCGGTGATCGATGGCGTCGAGCGCGCGATCGAGCTGGCGAAGGAGGCTGCAGGCGATCGGTACGTGACCATCGGCGGCGGCGCCGACGTGGCCCGCCAGTGCCTCGACGCGGGACTCGTCGACGAGGTGCAGCTGCACGTCGTACCCGTTGTGATCGGTCCCGGACTGCGGCTCTTCGACGGTTCGACCTCACGTTGGCGCCTGCGACCCACGCGCGTCGTCGACGCGCCCGTGGTCACGCATCTCCGGTACGACGTCCTGCCTGACTAAAGCGCAGGCGGACCGGCCCCGGACTGGTCCTCCTGACGCATACATGCAAAGCCGGTGGGTACGCCGACCGTGTGACGTGCCCAGCCAGCAGTTCGCGAGGACGTGCTTACTGGGCCCGCACGGTTTCCGGTGCCGCCCCCAGGAGCCAGGGAGCGGCACCGGCGCGGCCTCGCTCAGGCGACCCGGCTGCCCGTGGAGCGCCAGAGGCGCCTGCAGGACGTGGATGGCCGGCGCTAGTGAGTCGGGCGGTTCTCGTACGGCGTGGAGAGCACGATCGTGGTGCGCGTGGAGACGTTGGCCGCTGCCCGGACCCGGGCAAGGAGATCCTCGAGCGCAGCAGGGGTGGCCACCCGCACCTTGAGGATGTAGGACTCCTCCCCCGCCACTGACCAGCACGACTCGATCTCGGTGATGTCGTGGAGCCGGTCGGGGTAGTCGTCGGTCTCGGAGGGATCGAACGGCGTGATCGACACGAACGCGGTCAGCGGCTTGCCTGCAGCCGCATGGTCGATGGTGGCGCCGTACCCCAGGATCAGGCCGCGCTCCTCGAGCCGCTTCACCCGCTGGTGCACCGCGCTGGTCGAGAGGCCAGTCGCCTTGCCCAGATCGGTGTAGGACATGCGGCCGTCGTCGGCGAGCAGTCCCAGGATCTGGCGGTCCATCTTCTCCACGGGCAGAGCCTAGTGTGATGGGTCGGTCGTGGGCTTGACGGCAGTCCTCAGGGGCGAGATGTTGCCAATGAGGAGGCTCGATGACCGACCCACAGGTGGCGGTGACGTGGCCCGAGCTCATAGCCGCAACCTCCTTGGCTGCGGACACCGGGATGGCGCTGCCGTTGGAGACAGGACTGGCGACCTGTCTCGTCTCCGTGGCTCTCGGGCGCAGCCTCGGCCTCGGGGAGGACGAGCTGAGCCGCACCTACCACCTTGCCCTGCTGCAGCACATCGGCTGCACCGCAGCAGCCAGCGAGGTTGCCGAGGTGGTCGGCGACGAGCTGCTCATGCGCGAGCACGCCCGGCTGCTGGACTTCTCCAACCAACGGGAGATGTTCGGTTTCATGCTGGCCCACGTGGCCCGGGCAAACCCGGTCATGGCCCGGCCGATGGCCCTTGCCAGGGCCATCGTGGGTGGTCCGAGGATCATGAAGTCGGCGCAGGACGTCTGTGAGGCAGGGCAGATGCTAGGCGAGCGGTCGGGATACGACAGCCACAGCATCGACGACCTGGCCAAGGTCTACGAGAACTGGGATGGTTCCGGTGTCCCGAACGGTGTCGCCGGCTCGGACCTCCCGGTACCCGTGCAGGTGGTCCAGGTCGCGTCCCTGGCGGTGAACGCGGAGCGGCTCATGGGCGACGACGCCGCGGTCGCCCTCGTCAGGGTGCGTTCAGGTCACACGCTGTCGCCTGCCGTTTCGGAGACGCTGCTCGGCGACTCCGAGCGATTCCTGGCCCCGCTGCACGAGGCGGGGTCGCTCTGGGACGCCGTCATGCTGGCCGAGCCCACACCCTCGGCGAAGCCGTCGGCGGTCGAGATCGACCGAGCCTTGGCGGCGCTCGGAGACCTGGCCGACCTGAAGTCGCCGTACCACGTCGGGCACTCGCCGGGCGTCGCCGAGCTGGCGGGCTCAGCGGGCCGCTCCTACGGCCTCGGCGACTCGGAGGTCACCCTGTTGCGGCGGGCGGGCTACGTCCACGACATCGGCAGGATCGCCGTCTCTGCGAGCATCTGGGGCTGTCCGGGCCCCCTGCGCCCCGACCAGTGGGAACGGGTCCGGATGCATCCCTACTACACCCAGCAGGTGCTCGACCGGAGCCCGTTCCTGCGCGCTCTGAACGACGTCGCGGCGGCACACCATGAACGCCTGGACGGCAGCGGCTACTACCGGGGACTCCCAGGGCCGACTCTGTCGATGCCCGCGCGGATCCTCGCCGCGGCGGACACGTACCACGCGAAGACCGAGCGCAGGCCGTACCGCGAGGCGCTGACACCGCAGGAGGCGGGCGACAATGTCCGGTCGGAGGTCAAGGCGGGGCGCCTGGACGCCGATGCGGTCGAGGCCGTGCTCTCGGCCGCGGGACAGCCAAGAGTGCCGAGCGGATCGGCGACGCGGCTGACCCCGCGCGAGCTGGTGATCCTGGGCGAGGTGGCCCTCGGCGGCTCGATGCGAGAGATCGCCCGTGCGCTCTCGATCTCCCCGAAGACCGTCGATGGGCACCTCCAGCGCATCTACCCCAAGATCGGGGTCTCCACGAGGTCAGGCGCGACCCTCTACGCGGTTGACCACGGCCTCCTGCCGGCTCAGCGCGCCCACGAAGAGGGGGAGAACTCCCCGTAGCCGCGGCCCTCCCCGATGACGAGGCTGGGAGCAACAACAACCCAACCGCCTGAGGAGGCAACCATCATGAGCGATCTGCTGAGCCTGGTCCACGCACACTACGACGCCCTCAACACCGGCGACCTGGACGCCGCCACGGCATCCTTCGCCGACGATGTCGAGACGATCACCCCCGGAGGCACGATGAAGGGACTGGCCGCGTTCCGGGCGCTCGGGGAGGCCTTCCTGACCGCCGTACCCGACATGCACCACGACATCGTCCGCACGTTCGAGGACGGGGACACGATCGTGGTCGAGGGTGTCTACTCCGGCACGCAGTCGGGCCCCCTGGAGAGCCCGCAGGGCACTCTCCCGGCTTCCGGCAACTCATTCGCGTTCCCCTACGTGGACTTCCTGGAGGTCAGGGACGGGAAGTGCGTCTCCCATCGGGTCTACTGGGACAACGTCACGTTCCTCTCCCAGATCGGCGCTATCCCGGGCCAGTAACGGGACTGTGCATCTAACGGCGTTTCCGGCCCAACGCGCCGACTGAGTCGGCGGGCAAGGTGCCGTGATGACAACGACACTGAACGACATGACCGCCCAGAAGAAGCCCGAGCCCTCAGCGGAGGAGCTGGCAGCCAAGGAGCTGGTCCGGCTTTCCAAGGAGCAGGGCCTGTCCTTGACCGGTCCTGATGGGCTGCTCAAGCAGTTCACCAGGAACGTGCTGGACAGCGTTGAACGAGGAGATGACCGAGCACCTGGGGCATGAGAAGAACCGTGCCGTGGAGGAGCGTGACTCGGCCAACGTCCGCAACGGCACCCGTCCCAAGGGGGTGCTCACTGAGACCACCGGGCACGTCGAGATCGAGGGCGCCGTATCCGGCTGTGGACATGCCGGTGGCCCCGCCGGGGTGGGTTCGGCGGGGTGTGGGGCGGTGTGGCTAGTGGTGGGGTGGGTCGGCCAGGCAGGCGGAGTCGATGGGTCCGCGCGGGCGCCGGTCACTGGTGACGTCGAGGGTGCCTTCGTGGTCGCGGAGGAACTGGTAGCCGTAGGGGCTGGACCACAAGTACGACCCGGGTTCCAGCATCGTGTAGCTCCATGCCGAATGTGTTTTGAGTCGATGATGCCGCCGGCATAGGGCCGCGAGGTTGCAGGAGCAGGTGCTGCCGCCCTGGTCGTGGGGGATGACGTGGTCGCAGTCGGCGGTGCGGGCGGGGCGGGTGCACCAGGGGAACACGCAGGATCCGGTGCGCAGCTGGGTTTGTTCGCGGAGCCGGTCGGGGATCTCATAGCCCTCGACGCCAAGGTGGTCGTTGAGGTCGATCACCGGTTTCACGACCACTTCGGTGTCGGGGTTGGCGCACCAGGTCCTGACCTGGTCGGCGGTGACGCCCTGGCGCTGGTTCTCCACCCGGGCCAGGGCCACACCACCACCAGCGCTGGTGCCTTGCACTGCGGCTTCGGAGAGGTGCACGTAGAGGACCACCTGACGCGGCTGCACCCGCTTCCCGGGTTTCTCTGGCCGACTCTCGCGGTGGCTGGTATTGAGGTCGAGGGCGAGCTGGTGCCGGGCGAGCTCGCCGGCGGCGATGGAGCGGCGGACGTCCAACGTGTCGGTGGACCCGCCTGCTCGCAACGTCTCGGCGCCGCGGGTCAGGGCGGCGTCGAGGTCGAGGGCATCGGCGAGGTCGAGCTCGGCTTCGATGCGGCTGGTGCCGTCGAAGGAGACCTGGTGGTGGTGGATGGTGAAGTGCCGACCCTCGGCAGCCTGCGCGGCGTTCTGGAGGGCTTGTTCGGGCATGAACCGGACAATCGCCTCGGCGATCAGCCGGTCGAGTGCGGCGAGGCCGATCTTGTGGGCGAAGCCGGCGACCTGGGCGTCCACGAACCCTGCGGCTTCCATGGAGAGCCCGAGAGTTGCTTGGGCGATCCGGCGGGCGCGCCACACCGGCAGCGCACCGGACTGGCTCCGGTCCCAGAGCCGGGGCAGTCGGTACTTCAGCTCCAGGCCGTCCGCGATCAGCATCCGGCCGGAGTCGGTGGAGCGGCCGATCGCGGCGGCGAACTCGGCGATGCAGAACTCAGCCACCAAGGGGGCGCCCGGGCCGGCCAGCGGGAGTCCGGTGTCGCCGCCGCCACAGACCCAGGTGGCCGCGAGCTCGATCGACTCCGGTGGGTGCTGCTCGGCCCAGGTGACCGCGGCGTACAGCACGTCGGCCTCGGCCCGGTCGGCCGCTGCCCCGCGGTCCCGCGCGAACCCGAGCACCGCGGCAGCGGAGTCGAGGTCGGGTCTTCGTCATACCCAGAATTCAACCATCGAGGACCGACAATATCGAGAGTGTGTTCGAGAATGTGGATAACAATCTGAGGTCCGGAATGGCGCAGCTCCAACGCGCGAGTCAAGCAGCCGCGGTGCCAAGGCAGCGAGGCCAGGACCGCAACCACGACGCTCGAGCCAAGCAACCGTGAGCGATAGCAGGCGCCAGGGAACGCCAGCGCAACCAGCGCGCAGAGCAACCCCACCCGTCGAAGACACACAGGGAGACCAGGTGGCCGTCAGGTGACAACCGGCGGTGGGTTGCGGCTGCCCTCAGTCCAGCCCATCAGGTAGGCGATCGGGGACCGACAAACCGATCAGAGGAGTCTGGCATGCAGAGGTGCAGGTCAGACTCCACTCATCGGCTGAGCCGCGGCCCGGAACGCTGTCCTGCACCTCCTCCACCAAGGCGGTTGACGGTCGGCTAAGCCATCTATGCTGCGGCACATGTCCAGCCGACCCCAGAAGCTGATGCTGCTCGACACCGCCTCGCTGTACTTCCGCGCGTTCTTCGGGGTGCCGGACACGGTGACGGCGCCCGACGGTACGCCGGTCAATGCCGTGCGAGGGCTGCTGGACTTCATCACCCGGCTGGTCGACGAGTACGAGCCGACCCACCTCGCCTGCTGCTGGGACAACGACTGGCGACCTCAGTGGCGGGTGGACCTGCTCCCGACGTACAAGGCCCATCGTGTGGTGGCGCAACGACCTGGGGACGTGCCTGACATCGAGGAGGTGCCGGACCCGCTCGAGCAGCAGATCCCGATCATCGTCGCAACGCTCAAGGCGTTCGGCATCGCGATCGTCGGGGCCGACCACTACGAGGCCGACGATGTCATCGGCACCCTTGCCACGAACGCGGGGATGCCTGTCGAGATCGTCACCGGCGACCGCGACCTGTTCCAGCTCGTCGATGACGACGAAGGGGTGCGGGTGCTCTACACGGCCCGCGGCGTGGGCAAGCACGAACGAGTGGACAACGCCTGGGTGCGCGAGCGGTACGGCGTGGACGCCAACCAGTACGCCGCATTCGCCACCATGCGCGGCGACTCCTCCGACGGACTTCCAGGTGTCGCCGGTATCGGTGACAAGACCGCGGCGGTCCTGCTCAACCGGTTCGCCGACCTGGACGCGATCATCGCTGCGGCGAAGGATCCCGACGGCGACATGGGCCCGGGACCGCGCGGCAAGATCAAGGCCGCCGTCGACTACCTGGACGTGGCTCCCACTGTGGTGGCGGTGGCCCGGGACATCGACCTCGGCTCCCCGGACCTGACGCTCCCCCACTCCCCCGCCGACGCGGAGATGCTCGAGGCGATCGCCGAGCAGTGGGGCCTGAAGAGCCCGGTGTCGCGGCTGCTCGAGGTGCTCGGCCGCGCTTGATGGGTCCGGCTACTCGCTGACGCTCGAGTAGGCCACCACGCCGCGGCGGAGCCGGGCGGAGGTCTGGCGGGCGACCTTGCGGAGGGCGGAGTCGGGTGAGGCGTCGGCGACCTGGTCGGCGAGGTCGAGGAGCTGCTTGACCCAGCGGACGAAGTCCCCCGCCGCGAGGTCGGCGGTGTCGAGGATGTCGTCGAGCTCGTCCCCCTCGGCCCAGCGGTAGGCGGCCCAGGCGAAGCCGAGGTCGGGCTCGTGGAGCTGGTCGAGGTGGTGCTGGCGTTCGAGCTCGGCCAGGTCGGACCAGATCGACACCATGTCGGCCAGGATCTGCTTGACCTGGCCGCCGGGCAGTCGCGGGGCCGCAGCGTCGTCGGGGCGCCGCGACTCGTAGACCAGGGTCGAGAGCACCGCTGCGAGGCCGGACGGGTCCAGGCCGTCCCACAGGCCCGCGCGCAGGGACTCCGCGGTCAGCAGGTCCATCTCGTTGTAGATCCGCATCAGGGTGCGACCGCGGTCGGTCACGGTCGAGTCGCCGCTCTCGCCCTGGAGGTAGCCCAGCGCAGTGAGGACGTCGCAGACGCGGTCGAAGTGGCGAGCGATGGTGTTGGTGCGCTGCTCGATGCGGCGCTTCAGGGTCTTCGCGTCGCGGTCCAGCTTGAAGTAGCGCTCGGACCAGCGAGCGTGGTCCTCACGATCGGGGCAGCCGTGGCACGGGTGGGCGCGCAGCTCGCGGCGGAGCTCCTCGATCCGGCGGTCCTCGACCGGGCTGTGTCCCCCAGGCCCGCGAAGAGCACGCTTGTCCGGCGGAGGCGGAGTCAGGTTGTGGGTGCGGTTGCGCAGCGTCGAGGCCAGGTCGCGCCGCGACTGGGGGTTGCGGCCGTTGAAGTTCTTCGGGATACGCACCCGCGTGAACGAGGCGACCGGCGTCGGGAAGTCGACCAGGCTGAGCCGGCGGGCGTGCTTGTCGGCGGTCAGGACGTAGGGTCGCGGACCCTCGCGGTCGGCGCCCCGAGAAGCCGAGCTGAGCCCGGGGTCGAGTACGACGGCCATCCCGGCGAAGCGCCCGCTGGGCACCTCGATGACGTCCCCCGGCCGGAGCGACTCGAGCGAGTCGATGACCTCCTGACGGTGGTCGAAGCGACGTGACTTCGCGAGGTTCTTCTCGGTGTCACTGAGTCGGTGCCGCAGGGCGGCGTACTCCATGAAGTCGCCGAGGTCGCAGGCCGCCGCGTCGGCGTACCCCTGCAGAGCGTCCTCGCTCTTGCGTAGCTGCCGGGCGAGCCCAACCACCGCCTTGTCGGCCTGGAACTGCGCGAAGGACGACTCCAGCAGCTCACGTGCGCGTTCGCGACCGAACTGGTGGACGAGGTTCACCGCCATGTTGTAGGACGGCCGAAACGACGACTTGAGCGGGTAGGTACGCGTCGAGGCGAGACCGGCCACCGCCTTGGGGTCGAAACCCTGTTGCCAGAGCACGACGCCGTGGCCCTCGACGTCGATGCCTCGCCGGCCGGCGCGGCCGGTGAGCTGGGTGTACTCCCCCGGGGTGATGTCGGCGTGCGTCTCGCCGTTCCACTTCGAGAGCTTCTCGATGACCACCGAGCGGGCCGGCATGTTGATCCCGAGGGCGAGGGTCTCGGTGGCGAACACGACGCGGCACAGGCCGCGCAGGAACAGCTCCTCGACGCACTCCTTGAAGCTCGGCAGCATCCCGGCGTGGTGCGCGGCGATGCCGCGGGTGAGCCCGTCGAGGAACTCGTGGTAGCCGAGCACCTGGAGGTCCTCATCGGGGATGTTGGAGCAGCGGTCCTCGACGAAGGCGAAGATCTCCTCGCGCTCCTCCGGCGAGGTCAGCCGGAGGTTGGCGTTCAGGCACTGCTGCACGGCGGCGTCGCAGCCGACGCGGCTGAAGATGAACACGATGGCCGGCAGCAGCCCGGCACGGTCGAGTTGTTCGACGACGTCACTGCGGCTCGGTGTCCACGCCGCGCGGGTGTTCCCCGGGCCCTTGTTGGGTCGCTTGTTCCCGCGGGCCGGCCTACGGTCGCGCAGCCGGCCGCGGGCCCAGTCGTCACGAGCGACGCGCACCAGCTCAGGGTTGACCTGGGGCTCGCGGTGCGCGGTCTCGAGATCAGCCCGGAGGTCGACCGGGTCGGTACCGCCCTCGTCGGCGAACAGGTCGAACATCCGGCGGCCGACGACCACGTGCTGGTACAACGGCACCGGCCGTCTCTCCTCGACGATCGTGGTGGTCTCGCCACGGACGGTGCCCAGCCACTCGCCGAACTCCTCTGCGTTGCTGACCGTGGCCGACAGCGACGCCAGCGCCACCGACTCGGGCAGGTGGATGATGACCTCCTCCCAGACCGCACCGCGCATCCGGTCGGCGAGGTAGTGCACCTCGTCCATCACCACGAAGCCGAGCCCCGCCAGCGTTCGGGACCCGGCGTACAACATGTTCCGCAGCACCTCCGTGGTCATCACGACCACGGGTGCCTCCCCGTTGATGCTGTTGTCACCGGTGAGCAGGCCGACCTTGTCCGCGCCGTACCGCTTCACGAGGTCGTTGAACTTCTGGTTCGACAACGCCTTGATCGGGGTGGTGTAGAAGGCCTTGCGCCCGCTCTCCAGCGCGAGGTGTACGGCGAACTCGCCGACGATCGTCTTCCCGGAGCCGGTCGGCGCCGCGACCAGCACCGATCGGCCCTCCTCCAGCTCCTGGCACGCGCGCACCTGGAAGTCGTCGAGCTCGAAGTCGAGCCGGGACGCGAAGTCGGTCAGCCCGGGGTGCTCGCGGTTTCGACGGAAGCGCGCGTACTGCTCGGCTGGGCTGCTCACGGGGCGCCTCACGGCACGAGGACGCGCAGGGCGAGCGGCGCGACCTCCACGGTCAGGGGCAGGGCGCCGATGCGCTCACCGTCGGCGTACGCCGTGATGCCGGGCGCAGCGATCCTGATCGTCTTCGCGCGGTGGTGGCGGTAGTCCGGGTGATGGATGTGCGTGCCCTTGAACAGCTTCGGGTAGGTCCGGACAAGCTCGAACCTGCTCATCGCACGGAAGATGACGACGTCGAGCAGGCCGTCGTCGAGGACGGCCCCCTCCGTGATCCGCAGGCCTCCGCCGAACGACGCACCGTTCCCGACCGCGACCGTCATCGCCTCGAAGCGGTGCTCCTCGCCGTCGAGCTCGACCACATACGGAATGGGCCTGAACGTGCGCAGCTCCGCGACGGTGGCCAGGTTGTAGCGCATCTGGCCCCTCGGCCAGGTCATGTCGTTGGCCCGCTCGTTCACGATGGCGTCGAAGCCGGCGGCGAGGACGGTCCCGAAGTACTTCGAGCCGATGCGCGCGAGGTCGACGCGCCGTTCCTTGCCACCGATGACGACGTCGGTCGCTGCGCGCGTGTCCTTGCGCGGGATGTCGAAGTAGCGGGCGAAGTCGTTGCCGGTGCCGGCAGGAATCAGGCCCAGCCGCGTCTCGGTGTCGGCCACCGCCTGGAGCGCGAGATGGACCATTCCGTCCCCACCGACCACCACCAGCGTCTCGACGTCGTCGGCGACGCACTTGCGTGCAAGATCCAGTGCCTCGTCTGCGTCTCGGCCCACGAGGTTCCGCACGACGTACCCGGCGTCACGGAGCCGCGGCAGCGCCTCGTCAACGGTCCTTGCACCCTTGCCCTTGCCGGCCGTGGGGTTGGTGATGAGGGCGATCTCCTGGGACACGGTGAAACCCTATCTGCCGGGGTGCGCGCGAGTTGCTCCTACAACGGCGAGGCGGTGTCGTCGTCGAGCGACTCGCGAGCGCCTCGCCCGCGCCGCCGGTCGACGAGGCGGGCGATGACCTCCGAGATCCCGATCAGGATGAGCATCGGGAGCGCCAGCATCATCATCGAGAACGGATCGGTCGACGGTGTCGCCACCGCCGCGAAGATGAAGGTGCCCACGATGATCCACGGACGGTGCCGGCCCAGCGCCTTGCCGGAAACCACGCCGGCCAGGTTGAGGAGTACGACGAACAACGGGATCTCGAACGCGACACCGAAGACCAGCAGCATCCGGGTGACGAACGAGAAGAAGTCGCCGAACTCGGTGAGCTGGGTCAGGCCGAGAGGGGTGAAGCCGATGAGGGCGGCGATGCCCTTCGGCAGGACGTAGTAGCCGACCGCGACACCGGCGATGAACAGCGGCCCCGCGGTGACGGCGAAGATCCGTGACCACTTGCGCTCGTTGCGATGCAGTCCCGGAACGATGAAGGCCCACATCTCGTAGAGCCAGAGCGGGGAGGTCGCGACGATGCCGGCGATGCCGCAGAGCTTGAGCTGGAGCAGCAAGGGGGTGCCGACCCCGGTAATCACGGCCTGGGTGACCGCCTTCTCGCCCAGCATCTCGCGGGCGGAGTTGTAGGGCTCGAAAATCAGGTCGAAGAGGTGGTCGTAGAAGAACAGCGCGACGATCGTGCCAACGACGAGGTACAGCGAGGCGCGCATGACGCGGGCGCGGAGCTCGCGGAAGTGGTCCCCGAGCGACATCCGCCCGCCCTCACCGATGGGGTCACGTGGGCGGCCGCGGAACAGCTCGACGACGCCGCCGATGGACACGGGTGTGCGCGACCGTCGTCAGGGGGTGTCGGCGGGCGTGCCGGGACCCTCGGACCCGGGGCTCGACTTGCGCTCGGCCTCGGCAGCAGCGCGGTTGCGTGCGTCGATCTCGCGTTGCTCCGGGGTCTTTGTCTTGTCGTTGTCGTCGTCCTCGAGCAGACCCTTGGTCTCGGCTTTGAAGATCCGCAGCGCCCGACCACTTCCACGGGCCAGCTCGGGCAGCTTCTTCGCGCCGAACAGCAGCACGAGCACGCCGAGGATGATCAGCAGCTCGGTGGTTCCGAGCCCTGCGAAGAGCGGTGTGACGAGCGCGTGGGTCATGTCCGTCATGCTACGCCGTCGTCCTGAGCGTCCGCTGGGTCCTGGCTGTAGAGGTCCAGGGTGGCGCGCGCGCTGCTGGTGACCGCCTCGCGCAGCTGGGGCGGATCGACGACCTCGAGTGCCGGCGCGAGGCGCAGCGCCAGCCGGACCAGCCACCTCGGGTCGCCGACCCGGAGCGTGGCGGCCAGCCGGCCATCGCCGAGCTCCTCGACCGCGTCGACCGGGTAGTAGTCGGCGACCCAGCGGGCGTGTCGTTCGAGTTGTACGACGGCGACCACGTCGTCTGGCCCCGGCGCGAACAGGCCCTCCGAGAGGTCGCGGGGGGTCAGGGAGTGCTGCTGACGCGGTTCGTCGACCACCTCGACGGCGTACATCCGGTCGAGGCGGAACAGCCGCCGTGCCTGCGCCAGGTGGCACCAGGCGTCGAGGTAGTCGTGCCCGTCACTGGTCAGCAGCTCCAGCGGGTCGACCGTGCGTTGCGTCGTCTCATCGCGCGTCGGGACGTAGTAGTCCAGCCGGGCCTGGCGGTTCGAGCCGATGGCCCCTTGCAGCACCGCGGCGTGGCGCAGTCCTCCGTTCGGGCGGGGCACGACCTCGACCGGTGGCGCCACCGTGCCGCTCGCGGCAGCGTCCTCCAGCTTGACCAGACAGCGGTCGATGACCTCATGCGAGGACTCGGGGCTGCCCTCCCGGAGCGCGCGCAGCGCCACGATCAACGCCGAGGCCTCCGAGCTGCCGAGCCGCACTGGCCTGGCCAGGAAGTCAGCGTTCTCGATGCGTACGACGCCCTCGGGGTCCTCCTCGATCGCCTCGAAGTCGACGTCGATCATCTTGTCCGGGGTCAGGCCGGGCAGTCCGCACATCCACAGGACCTTGAGGTCCTTCATGATCTGGTCTGGGCTCACCGCGAAGTCTGCCGCGACCTCCGCGAGCGACATGTCGGTCCGGCGCTGCAGGTAGGGCACCAGGGCGAGCAGCCGCGAGACCTGCTCGCGCGCGCCACTCATCGGGGTCCCCGCGGCGATGGGAGCGAAGCGAGTGTCGTCGTGGGGTGGTTCATCGGGGTCCCCGCGGCGATGGGAGCGAAGCGAGTGTCGTCGTGGGGTGGTTCATCGGGGTCCCCGCGGCGATGGGAGCGAAGCGAGTGTCGTCGTGGGGTGGTTCATCGGTGGCTCATCTTCTGGCCCCGGTCAAGGACTCTCGTAAGCCGGTGGCTGACCGAGGCCTTCAGCTCGACGGGCGACTCGACGGCCACGGCGTCGGCGTACCCCAGCAGCTCGCCGGCGAAGTCCGACTCCGACACGTAGGGCACCTCCAGACGGTCCCACACCGCGGACCCGTCCGGGCCCTCGACCTCCCGAGCCGTCACTTCGGCCCGGCGTCGCAGCCCGATGGCGGCCCCGGCGCGCGCGAGCACCACGGCGCTGCGGTCCGGCTGCTGGGGCGCCAGCGACTGCGAGAGAGCGCGCAGGTCGGTCCCCTCGGGAACCGTGAAGGAGCCGGGCTCCCCGGTGGAGGTCACCTGCGACACGATCCGGCTGACCCGGAACATCCGGGGTTGACCGCGGTCGGTGTCCAGTCCGGCGACGTACCAGCGACCCCGGGCAGTGACCACCCCCCAGGGCTCGAGGTGACGGGTGGTGGCGTCGGTCTGGCCGGGCCGGCTGTAGTCGAACCTGACCGGGGTCCGGTGCACCGTGGCCTGCCACATCGCCTCGAACGCCGGCTCCTCCGCTGCGAGCGTTGGCTGCACGTGTTCCAGCTGCTCGCGGTCGAAGCTGAGGCCGGCGGCCTTGAGCTTGACCAGGGCGTCCGAGGTCGCGGCCGCGAGGCCCGCGTGCCGCCAGACGCGGGCAGCCAGGCCCAGAACGGCGACCTCGTCTGCGGTGAAGTCGATGGTCGGCAGCTCGAAGGCGTCGCGCTTGATGCGGTAGCCCTGCTCGTCCTCGAAGAACTTGTCGACGTAGCCGGTCTCCAGCGGGATGCCGAGGGCCCGGAGATCGTCCTTGTCGCGCTCGAACATCCGGTCGAAGGCCTCGTTGCTGCTGGCGCGATAGGGCTCCATCAGCTCGCGGATCTGTTCCTTGGTGGTGTAGTTGCGAGCCACCAGCAGCAGGATGACCAGGTTGAGCAGTCGCTCGGACTTTGCAGCAGTCATGGTCGACAACTCCTTACTCACCCCACGCCGAGCACGTCAACGACGAATACCAGGGTCGAGTTGGCCGGGATGTTGGGCTGGGCCGCGGCGCCGTAGCCGAGGGCGGGTGGAGCGATGATCATGAGTCGGGCGCCCTCCTTCTTGCCGACAAGGGCGTCGTCCCAGGCCTTGATCGCGGCGCCCAGCCCGATGGTGAGGATTGACGGCTCCGTGGTGAACGTCTCCTCGAACGGCTTCTTGGCCCCCCAGACCTGCCCGACGTAGTCGGCCGAGACCCGGTCGGGGCGCTCTACCGCCGGGCCGGTGCCCTCGCGCAGCGTGACGACCGTGAGCTTGCGCGGCTTGCGCGCCTTCGTGAAGTCGAAAGCCGCGGGGACGCCGT
The DNA here is from genome assembly GCA_963742815.1 of uncultured Actinomycetota bacterium. Lineage (GTDB taxonomy): Bacteria > Actinomycetota > Actinomycetes > Propionibacteriales > Nocardioidaceae > Marmoricola. The sequence continues at coordinate 672,048 of CAVUNJ010000011.1, read as the reverse complement.
CCTTCACCTGTACGACGGGTGCGCTCGCCGGTGCTGCCCGCGTTGTGCCGGTCGGTCCGTCGAGCACGGACGTCGGGTCGGTGGAGAGGATGTCGGCGACGATCACCACCGGGTCGCCGGCCCGGATCCCGATCTGCGGCGAACCGCTCGTGCCGTACGTGTCGTCCGCAGTGGCGGCGACCACCACCCGGGTGTGGGCCGGTTTGCCGGTCAAGGCCTTCGCCAGCGCGGGGAAGATCTGGTCGGAAGTCCCAGCGAAGGGGCGTTCGCCCGGGTTCGTGGTGGAGACCGCGGTCTTGCCGGTGCGGCCATTGGCCAGCGTGAGCTGCAGGATCGTGGTCGCGGCGGCGCCCACCTTGTCGCCCTCGCCGACCTCCTTCGTCCAGGACGTGCTCTCCTCGAGGCTCAGCGGGGTGTCGATCGAGATTGTCGGCTTCGCTCCGAACTCGCCGGTGACCTCGATCTGGTCCTTCGGGTTGGCGGTCTCCTTCTCCTCCGAGCCCAACTCCTCGGAACCGCAGGACGTGGCGGTGAGAGCCAGTGCCACCGCGGCGGCGGCAGCTCGGTGGCGAAGGGTCACATTCCCTCGATCAGTCGCTCGACCCGCTCGTCGTGGGAGCGGAAGGGGTCCTTGCACAGCACGGTGCGCTGGGCCTGGTCGTTGAGCTTGAGGTGCACCCAGTCGACGGTGAAGTCGCGCCGACGCTCCTGCGCTCGCTTGATGAAGTTGCCTCGCAGCCGAGCCCTCGTGGTCTGCGGTGGCACGGACTTGGCCCGGAAGATCGCGAGGTCGTTGCTCACCCGCTTCACGGCGCCGCGCTTCTCGAGCAGGTAGTACAGGCCGCGCTCGCGGTGGATGTCGTGGTAGGCGAGGTCGAGCTGGGCGACGCGCGGGTGTCCGAGCGGCAGTCCGTGCTTGGAGCGGTAGCGGTCGATCAGCTTCCACTTGATCACCCAGTCGATCTCCCGCTCCACAAGCGAGAGATCCCCGGAGTCCACTGCCTTCAGTCCGCGCTCCCACAGGTCGAGGGACTGCTCGATAACGGGGGTGTGCAGCTCACGGCGGTCGACGAAGTCGCGGACCCGCGAGAGGTACTCCCCCTGGATGTCCAGGACGCTGGCCTCGCGACCGTTGGCCAGCCGCACCTTGCGGCGGCCGCTCATGTCGTGGGAGATCTCGCGGATCGCCCGGATCGGGTTCTCCATCGTGAGGTCGCGCATCACCACGCCCTCCTCGATCATCCGCAGGACGAGGTCGCAGCTGGCCACCTTGAGCATCGTGGTGGTCTCGCTCATGTTGGAGTCGCCCACGATGACGTGCAGGCGGCGGAAGCGCTCGGCGTCGGCGTGCGGCTCGTCCCGGGTGTTGATGATGGGGCGCGAGCGCGTGGTCGCGCTGGAGACGCCCTCCCAGATGTGCTCGGCCCGCTGGCTCACGGAGTACGACGCGCCCCGCGGCGTCTGGGTCACCTTGCCGGCGCCGCAGATGACCTGGCGGGTGACCAGGAACGGGATCAGCACGTCGGCGAGCTTGCTGAACTCCCCGTGTCGGCTGACGAGGTAGTTCTCGTGGCATCCGTAGGAGTTGCCTGCGCTGTCGGTGTTGTTCTTGAACAGGTAGACGTCGCCGGAGATGCCCTCGTCACGCAGCCTGCGCTCGGCGTCGACCAGCAGGCCCTCGAGGACCCGCTCCCCCGCCTTGTCGTGCGTCACCAGGTCGACGATGTCGTCGCACTCCGGGGTGGCGTACTCCGGGTGGCTGCCGACGTCGAGGTAGAGCCGAGCACCGTTGGCCAGGAAGACATTGCTGCTCCGGCCCCAGCTGACCACCTTGCGGAACAGGTAGCGGGCGACTTCGTCCGGCGAGAGCCGCCGCTGGCCCTTGAACGTGCACGTGACGCCGTACTCGTTCTCGATGCCGAAGATTCGCCGGTCCACGTGACCACACTATGGCGTGTCGCCCAATCCCGGGCGGTTGCCGCGCAGCGGGCCAGGGGCTGCGCCAAACCATGAGGGGCGCGTGGAGATTACGGGTCAGGGTGCGACAGGTGGCTCGTCGTCGGGTGCCGCGGCCACACCTTCGTCCTTGCCTTCGTCCCCGCCTTGGTTCATGGCCGGTTCGGGCGCTGCCGGCTGTGGCTCCGGGGCGGCAGGCTCGTCGAGGAGCTCGCTCAGGACCTGGCCGTTCACACGCTTGAACTTGCGTTCCTGGGTTCGGGTCCGGTCCAGCACGGCGACCTCCAGGTCACCAGCCGGGATGTCTCGGTGGCCGGTGTCGTTGTGACCCAGCGCCGCCGCTGCCAGCTTGACCGCGTCGTCGCGGGAGAGGCCCTGGGTGTAGCGCTCCTGGAGGTACGTCGTCACGGACTCGGCCGCGCCACCCATGACCGCGAAGTCGTGCTCCTCGACGACCTGCCCGTCGAAGGTGAGCCGGAAGACCTGGTCGTCATCGGCGGTGTCGCCCACCTCGGCGACGAAGATCTCGATCTCGTAGGGCTTCTCGATGCTGCTGGAGAAGATCGTGCCGAGGGTCTGGGCATACGCGTTGGCCAGGCCGCGACCGGAGACGTCGCGGCGGTCGTAGGAGTAGCCGCGCATGTCCGCCAGGCGGACTCCGGCGATGCGCAGGTTCTCGAACTCGTTGTAACGACCGACGGCCGCGAACGCGATCCGGTCATAGATCTCGCTCACCTTGTGCAGGGCCGCCGACGGGTTCTCGGAGACGAACAGCACGCCGTCCACGTAGCGGATGACGGCCACCGAGCGGCCGCGCGCGATGCCCTTGCGCGCGAAGTCCGCCCGGTCCTTCATCTGCTGCTCCGGCGAGACGTAGAACGGCATGGTCATGTTTTGCGTGCTCCTAGATCAGGGGGGCCGAGGGGCCGTCGGGGCGTTCAAGGCGGCCGGCCACCACCTGGTCCGCGATCGCGGCGACCTCCTCCTGGGAGAGCCGGACGTGCCCGTCGGCGGTGATCGCGCTCACGACGGGGAAGATCCGGCGGGCGAGGTCGGGGCCGCCGGTCGCCGAGTCGTCGTCGGCGGCGTCGTACAGCGCCTGCACCACCGCGGTGACGCACTGTGTCTGGTCGAAGTCGTCGCGGTAGAGCTTCTTCAGCGAACCCCGGGCGAACACCGAGCCGGACCCCACCGAGTGGAAGGCCGTCTCCTCGTAGCGCCCGCCCGTCACGTCGTAGGAGAAGATCCGGCCGTGTTCGTTGACAAGGTCGTAACCGGCGAACAGCGGCACCACGGCGAGGCCCTGCATCGCCATGCTGAGGTTCCCGCGGATCAGGGCCGAGAGCCGGTTGGCCTTGCCATCCATCGAGAGCGTGGTGCCCTCGATCTTCTCGTAGTGCTCGAGCTCGGTCTGGAACAGCCGCACCATCTCCACGGCGAGGCCGGCACTGCCGGCGATGCCGACGCAGGAGTACTCGTCGGCCGGGAAGACCTTCTCGATGTCGCGCTGGGCGATGATGTTGCCCATGGTGGCGCGTCGGTCACCGGCCATCACCACGCCGCCGGCGTACGTCGCCGACACGATCGTCGTCGCATGGGGCGCCAAGGACGCGGCATCACCGGCAGGGAGCACGCGACGCGATGGCAGCAGTTCGGGGGCGACCGAGCCGACGAACTCTGCGAACGACGACGTCCCCGGTGTCATGAAGGCGTGGGGCAGGCGGGCCTCATTCAAGGCGTCACTGACCGCCCTTCTGGATGAACGACTTCACGAAGTCCTCGGCGTTGGTCTCGAGGACATCGTCGATGTCCTCGAGGATGGCGTCGATGTCCTCGTCGAGTTGCTCCTTGCGTTCGGAGACGGCATCGGCCGGCGCGGGTGCTGCGTCAGCCGGCTCCTCGTCCTCGTGAGTCTTGCGCGGTTGCTTCTGCTCCTGCGCCATCGCGACCTCCTACGTACGTCGTTGTCCCGACCCTATCCAGTCGTCCGAGGCGGCGTACGCGAACACACGCACCCGCGCCCGTGAGGCCTGCCGGGCGTCCCCGCGGGCGTCCAGCGGCACAGAACCCCACCCTCGGCCCGCCTCCCACAAATCATCACGAATCCGTGATGCGATATCCGGTGACCCGCTGCTGACCTTGCGAAGAGGAACGATGTCCCTCCTGCTCAAGGCCTTCCCCCATGGCAGGCCAAGCCCCCGTCTCCCCGTTCAGGGGACTGCGGTGACGCCCGCGCTGGCGCTCGTCCTCGTGACGGTCCTCGCGCTCGTTGCTGTGCTGCTGCCGCTGGCGGAGTCCGCCGAGGCGAAGCCCAAACCACGCTCGCACCGCCACGCGCGTGCCCACGCGGTGCCCAAGGTCATCGGGCAGCCACACCGCAACTACGTGATCCCGGCGGGGAGCTACTTCAGCTTCCCCAACCGCAGCAAGCTGGAGCGCCAGGCGATCCGCAAGCGCCTGCTCTTCACCATCCAGAGCACCTGGGGCGGACGACGCAACTCCCTCGGTGGGCCGCTGCCGGCCAACGGCAGGATCCGGATCGCCACCTGGTCCTTCGACGACTGGGGGATCGCGAAGGCGCTCGTCGCTGCGCGCAACCGTGGTGTCAGCGTCCAGATCGTTGGCGCCAAGAGTGCCAACAGGGGCATCGCGTCCTGGAGGTGGCTGCGCAAGAAGCTCGGCTCGAAGCTCTACCGCCGCGGCTATCCGGTGACCGCCGGGATGCACAGCTTCGCCCGGCAGTGCCGTGGCTCGTGCCGAGGACCCGGCGGGACCCCCCACTCGAAGTTCTTCCTGTTCGACAACGTCGGCGCGGCGCACAAGCGCAACGTCGTGGTGCAGAGCTCGGCGAACCTCACCGAGATGGCCTACGACGGCCAGTGGAACCAGGCACAGGCCATGTACTCGGTCCTGGCCAACCGGGACTTCGCCGCGATCTTCCGGCAGATGGCACTCCGACGGCGCGTTCCGCAGCCCTACCACGTGAAGCTGATGGGGCCTGTCACGAACTACTTCTTCCCGCGTCCGCGTGCCACGCCTGCCATGGATCCGGTGATACACAACCTGAACGCGGTCAGCTGCCGTGGGGCGACCACGGGCAGCGGCAGCGGGCGGACCATGATCCGGATCATCCAGTACGCCATGTACGCCGACCGCGGGGTCTGGATCGCCAAGAAGCTGCGCTACCTGTGGGAGGCGGGCTGCGACATCGCCATCATCTACTCGGTGATCAGCCGCCCCGTGCTCAGCATCCTGCGCAGGAGTTCGGGCCGGGGCCCGGTCCCGATGCGGCAGTCGGTGGTCAAGGACCCCTGGGGCAACCTCGTGAAGTACAACCACAGCAAGTGGATGACGATCACCGGCAACTGGCACCACTCGACTGCGTCGTACATGACCTTCAGCGGGTCGGCCAACTGGGCAGATCCAGCGTTCGGCGGCGACGAGCAGATGCAGCGCATCCTGAACCGGACGATTGCGCTGCGTCACCTCGGCGCGTTCGCCAAGACCTGGCGGCAACGGACCTCCAGGGCGCCCGGGTCCGGTCGCGTGCAGTCCTTCGGCCGGACCGTCGGCGTACCGACCTCCGACATCCCCGAGGACCTGCCGGAGGAGCCGGTCTTCGGGGAGGGCATCTACAGGTATTTACCCGAGGACTGAGCCCTGCACGAGGACTGATCGGCCACCCACAGATCGTGTGGTGCCTCAGCGGCGGGTGAGGGCTTCGAACAGGCCGAGCGCGGTGTCGTGGCTGTCGAGCAGTGCGCCCACATGGGCCTTGCTTCCTCGGAGGGGGTCGATCGTCGGGACGCGCTGCAGCGACTCGTGTCCGGGGAGGTCGAAGATGACCGAGTCCCAGGACGCGGCGGCGATGTTGTCGGCGTACTTGCTCAGGCAGCGACCGCGGAAGTAGGCCCGGGTGTCCTCCGGCGGCTCGAGCATGGCGTCCTCGACGGCCCGGTCGGCGACCAGACGCTTCATCCGGCCCAGCTTGAGCAGCCGGTGGTAGAGGCCCTTCTCGGGGCGCAGATCGGCGTACTGCAGGTCGATCAGGTGCAGCTTCGCGTCGGACCAGGCAAGACCGTCCCGATCGCGGTAGGAGTTCAACAGGTGCAGCTTCGCTACCCAGTCGAGCTCGTCGGAGCACTCGAAGGGGTCGCGCCCGAGCCGGGTCAGCACCGACTCCCAGCGAGCCAGCACGTCCTTGGTCGGCTCGTCGGCCTCGCCGCCCCTGCGCTCGGCGATGTGGCGCTGCACCAGGTGGAAGTACTCCCACTGGAGCTCGACCGCAGTCATCTTGCGGCCGTCGCCCACCTCCAGCAGGTGCGTGAGGCTCGCATCATGGGAGACCTGCTTCAGCGAGGCGACCGGACGGGTCACGCTCAGGTCGGTGGTGATGAAGCGGTCCTCGATCAGCGTGAGGACGAGGGCGGTCGTGCCCACCTTCAGGTAGGTGGAGATCTCCGAGAGGTTGGCGTCGCCGAGGATCACGTGCAGGCGGCGGTACTTCTCCGGGTCGGCGTGCGGCTCGTCGCGCGTGTTGATGATCGGTCGCTTGAGCGTGGTCTCCAGCCCGACCTCCACCTCGAAGTAGTCCGCACGCTGGCTGATCTGGAAACCGTCACCGTGCCCGTCCTGTCCGAGCCCGACCCGGCCGGCTCCGCAGACGACCTGGCGGCTCACGAAGAACGGGGTCAGGTGGCGCACGATGTCCCCGAATGGGGTGGACCGGCGCACCAGGTAGTTCTCGTGGGCACCGTACGAAGCGCCCTTGTTGTCGGTGTTGTTCTTGTAGAGCAGCAGGTCGCCCTCGCCACTCACCGAGGCGAACCGGCAGGCGTCCATCACGATCTGCTCCCCCGCCTTGTCCCAGCGGACGATGTCGAGCGGGGTCGTGCACTCGGGAGTGGAGTACTCCGGGTGCGCGTGGTCGACGTAGAGCCGGGCCCCGTTGGTGAGGATGACGTTGGCCAGGCCGAGGTCCTCGTCGGTCAGCTGGCTCGGATCGGCGACCTCGCGGGACATGTCGAAACCGCGGGCGTCGCGCAGCGGAGACTCCTCCTCGAAGTCCCACCGTGCCCGGCGAGCCTTGAGCGTGGCGGTCGCGTAGGCGTTCACCAGTCGAGTGCTGGCAACCATCGGGTTGGCGTGTGGGTGTCCCTGGACCGAAATCCCAAACTCCGTCTCGGTCCCCATCACCCGACGCACGCTCATCCGGGGTCCCCGGGCAACCGCGAGCTGAGCGAGCGGATGTTAATGGTGTTGCTCACGAGGCGAGCGTACGTGCGACATCCGTCTAGACCGGCCCACGGGGGCAGCCAGTGTCTGCGTGTTAGATTGCGCTCGCCCCGTGTTGGGCGTCTCGGCCACATCTTTCCCCTGGAGCAGCCCTCATGTTGAACCGAACTGTCGCGTCGATTGCGGGGCTCATCGTCCTCGCGGGCACCCTGAGTGTCGCCGGCGCCACAACCGCCACCGCCTCCCCCTCCCCCGCATCCTCCGTGCCCAGCACCAGCGCGCTGCAGCCGTCGATCGCGATTCCCACCGCGTGGACGCCTGCTCGCAACTACGTGGTGCCTCCCGGTTCCGCGTTCTCCTTCCCCAACGCAGGGGGCAGCAACAAGTTCGCCATCCGCAACCGGGTGCTCTTCACGATCCAGGGAGTCTGGGGCGGTCCGCGCGACCGGAACCACCTCCCCATCAACGACGGCGCCATCCGGATCGCCACGTGGTCCTTCAACGACATGGCCATCGCCAAGGCTCTGGTGGCCGCGCACAACCGCGGGGTCAGCGTCCAGGTGGTCGCAGCGGCGAGCCGCAACAAGGGAGACAAGGCGTGGCGGCTGCTGCGCAAGAAGCTCGGCGGCAACTACTACAAGCCCGGCGTGGCGAACTCCTCGGACAAGGTCAGCTTCGCGCGTCAGTGCCGGGGCGCCTGCCGTGGTCGCGGCGGCACGCCGCACTCGAAGTACTTCCTGTTCAACGACGTGGGCAGCCGGCACGTGGAGAACGTCGTCATGCAGACCTCGATGAACCTCACCAAGATGGGCTACCAGGGTCAGTGGAACGCGGCGCAGACCTCCTGGACGCCGACGACCTACAACAACTTCCTGGCGATCTTCCGTGAGACCCGCACCGGCGTACCCCAGTCGGTGCCCTATCGCCGCTACTCGTCCGGGAACGTCGCCAACATGTTCTTCCCCCGGCCCGGGACCTCAGCTGCGACCGACCCGGTGATGCAGGTGCTGAACCAGACCCGGTGCACCGGCTCGGCCGCTGGTTCCACGGGCAGGACCACGATCCGGGTCATCCAGTACGCCATCTACGACAACCGCGGCGTGTGGCTGGCGAAGAAGCTGCGCGGCCTGTGGAACGCCGGCTGTGACGTCAAGATTATCTATTCCATCTCGACGCGACCGGTCCTCGCGATCCTGCGCAACGGGTCGGGCCGTGGCGCGATCCCGATGCGGCAGTCGGTGATCACGAACGGCAAGCGCGAGATCGTGAAGTACAACCACAGCAAGTGGATGACGATCGCCGGAAACTGGGGTAGCTCGACGGCTTCGTACGTCACCTTCAGCGGTGCCGCCAACTGGAGCAACGCAGCGTTCTACAACGACGAGCAGATGCAGCAGATCAACGCCTACGGCACCGCTCGTGCGCACCTGCTCAACTTCAACAAGACCTGGGCGCAGGGGTCCTCGCACAACCCGGGCTTCGGTATCAAGGGCTCCGAGGGTCGGCTGCTGCCGCCCGGCAACACCATCCCGTGGGGTAAGGGCGCCTTCAAGTACATGAACCCCAACGGCTGACAGCGCCACGCACGAAGGGCGCCGACCATGAGGTCGGCGCCCTTCGGCGTTCGTTCGTGAAGCGGGTTGTCAGAGGTACTGGCCGGTGTTGGCCACCGTGTCGATCGAGCGGCCGGGCTCGGTGCCCTGCTTGCCCGTGATGAGCGTGCGGATGAACACGATCCGCTCGCCCTTCTTGCCCGAGATCCGCGCCCAGTCGTCGGGGTTGGTCGTGTTGGGCAGGTCCTCGTTCTCCTTGAACTCATCGACGCACGCCTGGAGCATGTGCTGGACCCGAAGGCCCGGCTGGTCGTGGTCGATGACCTCCTTGATGGCCATCTTCTTGGCGCGGTCCACGATGTTCTGGATCATCGCCCCGGAGTTGAAGTCCTTGAAGTAGAGGACCTCCTTGTCGCCATTGGCGTAGGTGACCTCGAGGAAGCGGTTCGCCTCCGACTCGGTGTACATCCGCTCGACGGCGGCAGTGATCATGCCGGCCACGGTCGCGTCCTTGTCCCCGCCGAACTCGGCAAGGTCGTCTGCGTGAAGGGGCAGCTCAGCCACGAGGTACTTGGTGAAGATGTCACGCGCAGCCTCGGCGTCCGGGCGCTCGATCTTGATCTTCACGTCGAGACGCCCGGGTCGCAGGATCGCCGGGTCGATCATGTCCTCACGGTTGGAGGCGCCGATCACGAGGACGTTCTCGAGGCCTTCGACCCCGTCGATCTCGGAGAGCAGCTGGGGGACGATGGTGTTCTCGACGTCGGAGGAGACCCCCGAACCACGGGTGCGGAACAACGAGTCCATCTCGTCGAAGAACACGATGACCGGCGTGCCCTCGCTGGCCTTCTCCCGGGCTCGCTGGAACACCAGCCGGATGTGCCGCTCGGTCTCCCCGACGTACTTGTTCAGCAGCTCGGGACCCTTGATGTTCAGGAAGAACGACCGACCGGACTGGCCGGTCTTCTCAGCGACCTTCTTGGCCAGCGAGTTCGCGACCGCCTTCGCGATCAGCGTCTTGCCGCAACCGGGAGGGCCGTAGAGCAGGACACCCTTGGGTGGCTTGAGCTGGTAGTCCTTGAAGAGCTCCGGATAGAGGTACGGCAGCTCGACTGCGTCGCGGATCTGCTCGATCTGGCTGGAGAGCCCACCGATCGAGGTGTAGTCGATGTCGGGCACCTCCTCCAGGACGAGCTCCTCGACCTCGGACTTCGGCACCTTCTCGTAGACGTAGCCGGACTTCGCGTCGAGCAGCAGCGAGTCACCGGCGCGAAGCGTGATCTCGCGCAGTGGCGCGGCAAGGCGTACGACGCGCTCCTCGTCGGCGTTGGCGATCACCAGGACGCGGTCGCCGTCGGCGAGCAGCTCCTTGAACATCACCACTTCGCCGATCTGCTCGAAGTCGAGCGCTGCGACGACATTGAGTGCCTCGTTGAGCATGACCTCCTGGCCCTTGGTCAGGGTGTCGAGCTCGACAGAGGGGCTCACATTGACCCGCAGCTTGCGGCCCCCGGTGAACACGTCGATCGAGTCGTCCTCGTTGCGCTTGAGGAACGTGCCGAAGCCGGTAGGTGGCTGCGCCAGCCGGTCGACCTCCTCCTTGAGCGTGACGATCTGGTCGCGCGCCTCGCGCAGCGTGGTGGCGAGGCGCTCGTTCTGGGAAGTGACCGCCGCAAGTGAGCGTTGGGTGTCGAGCAGCCGCTGGTCCAGGGCGCGGGCGCTGCCGGGTGCGTCGGCGAGCCGGCGACGCAGATCAGCGACCTCGGCCTCCAGGAAGGACACCTGGTTCAGCAGCTGAGCAGTGGTCGGCCCGTGTTCGTTACCTGAAGCAGGCACGTGAACCACCTCCGTGGGCAAGATGTGAACTTCGACCCTACTCGGCCGGGCCCACATGCGAAGAGGTTACGGCCGTGTCTCACCCATCACGTTGTTGATCTGCAACGTCCGGCGCCAACCCGGCTGGCCGAGGGCCGTCGTAGTCGACGCCGTAGGCCCCGGGTGCGGGTCGCCGCTTCTTGACCGGCGCGGCGTTGCCGGGGGCCATCCGGCGAGCGGTCACGAGGAACCCGGTGTGACCGTTCATCTTGTGGCCGGGTCGTACGGCCAGGCCCTCGACGTGCCAGTCGCGCACGAGGGTCTCCCAGGGCTGGGGCTCGGTGAACTCACCGTGTGCCCTCAGGGTCTCCACCACGCGCGCGAGCTGGGTCGTGGTGGCCACGTAGGCGACGACGACACCCCCCGGCGTCAGGGCGTCGGCGACGACGTCGACGCACTCCCACGGCGCCAGCATGTCCAGCACCACGCGGTCGACGGTGCCCTGCTCCACACCGGTCGGCAGGCACTCGACCAGGTCACCGACGGTGAGCGTCCACGCAGGGTGGCTCTCCCCGTCGGGCGCTCCGAAGAACTGGGAGACGTTGCGTCGGGCCACGTCGGCGAACTCCTCGCGCCGCTCGTACGACGACACCCGCCCGGTCGGGCCAACCGCCCGCAGCAGTGAACAGCTGAGGGCGCCGGACCCGGCTCCTGCCTCGACGACGTGGGCACCGGGGAAGATGTCGGCCATGGCCACGATCTGGGCAGCGTCCTTGGGATAGACGACCGCGGCCCCCCGGGGCATCGAGACCACGAACTCGCTCAGGAGCGGCCGGAAGACCAAGTACTCACCGCCCGAGGTGGAAGTGATCGTGAACCCCTCCTGGCGGCCGATCATGTCGTCGTGGGAGAGCCCGCCGCGGTTGGTGTGGAACGACTTCCCCACCTCCAGACAGATGTTGTGCCGACGCCCCTTGGCGTCGACCAGGCGCACCCACTCCCCTGCCCGGAGCGGCCCACGGCGTACGCCGGACCAGTCGGGCGGTCCCGACGTCGAATTGCCAGTGCTCACTTCGCCGCGCCCTCCTCGAAGGCGCGGTCGACGTCGACGGTGGCGAGCACCCCGAAGATGGTGCCGTCGGGCTCGACCAGGACGTACTCCTCGGCCGGGGTGCTGGACATGGCCTTGATCAGGTCCTCGCCAGCGATGTCGGCGGCGAGCACCATGCCGTCCTCGATGGTGCGGGCGACCGAGCTGACCGGCACCCAGGCCCGGCGATCCTCCGGCGTTGCCAGCAGCGCGATCTCGTTGACCACGCCGCTGAGCCGGTCGTCGCCGGCGTGCACCACGATCGCTCCGGCGCCCACCTCCTGGGCGCGTCGTACGGCCTCGGTGATCGAGAGCTCGTGGGGCACCGCAATGACGCGTCGCGCCAGCGGCCGGGCCCTGAGCGCAGGAAGCCGGCGGCGGACCCGCGCACTGACCATCGATGCCGTGGCCCCCGACCACAGGAACATCGCGATGACGACCGCCATCACGTAGTCGAGCACGTCCGGCGTGGTCCCACGCGCCCTCACGACCGCAGGGAACGCCAGCACGAGCACGGCGGCCAGACGCCCACCCCAAGCGGCGACGATCGTGCCACGGTGGATGTCGTTTGTGATCTTCCAGACCACGGCCTTGAGCACGCGCCCGCCGTCGAGCGGCAGCCCCGGCACGAGGTTGAGGACGCCGACGATCAGGTTGGCCACGGCCAGGAGCTGGACGGCGAGCCTGAGCAGCCCGTCAGGTGTGACCGTGATCAGGGCGAGTGCCACGAGACCGACGACGATGGAGGTCAGCGGGCCGACAACCGCAACCTTGAACTCCTGTCCCGGGGTGCGCGTCTCGGAGTCGATCTCGGTCGCCCCGCCGAGGAAGTGCAGGCTGATGGACCGCACGCCCAGCCCATAGCGCTGAGCCATCAACGCGTGGGCGACCTCGTGGAGGAGGACCGAGAGGTAGAGCAGCACCGCGAAGACGACGCCGGCGACGTACTTCAGCGCTCCCAGCCCGGGCTCGACCTGCTCGACCTGTGGAGCCAGCAGGATGGCGATCAACAGGGCCACGAGTAGCCATGAGGAGCGGACCAGCACATCGACGCCGGCGATCGAACCGACGCGCAGGGTGCCGGGAGGGTACGACGGTGGGCGGGGCGGTCCACCCGACTCACTCGTGTCCTGGTCCGTGCTCACCCCCCAACGCTACCTAACCTGTCATACCGGCGACCTACTGTGTGGCCATGGAGGAGGGCATGGTGATTGGGCCGGCGGCGCAGGGCGCTCCGCCTCTCTCCGACACCGGCGCCGGCACTGGCCCTGACCCTGCAACTGATGGGGACCACGGCCGCACCCGCATCGGCACCCCGGTCGACGGTGAACGCGTCCTCGGTGCCCTCTCCCCCAGCCGCGCCGGCGACTTCAGGACCTGTCCGCTGATGTACCGGCTGCGCACGATCGACCACCTGCCCGAACGCCCCTCGCCGCTGGCCGTCCGCGGCACTGTGGTGCACAAGGTGCTGGAGGACCTGTTCGACCTCCCCGCAGCCGACCGCACCCCCGAACGGGCCGAGGCGATGGTCCAGGACGCGTGGGCGTTCGTGCTCGACGCGGAACCAGAGCTCGCGTCGATGTTCGTGACTGAGGGCGAAGGAGCCGGCGAGGAGGGATCGGAGATCGCCGCGTGGCTTGCCTCGTGCCGAGCGAGCCTGCGCGCCTACTTCGATCTCGAGGACCCACGACGCCTCGAGCCTGCCGAGCGTGAGGTCTACGTCGAGGCGCTGCTCGACTCGCGGTTGCTGCTCCGCGGGTTCGTGGATCGGATCGACATCGCCTCTGACGGCGCCGTGCGAGTGGTGGACTACAAGACCGGCCACTCTCCCGCGGTGGGCTTCGAGGGCAAGGCGCTGTTCCAGATGCGCTTCTACGCCCTGGTCATCTGGCGCACCCGCGGCGTGGTGCCGGCGCTCCTGCAGCTCATCTACCTCGGCGACGGGCAGGTGCTCAGCTACCGGCCGGACGAGCAGGACCTGCGCGCAACCGAGCGGCTGGTCGAGGCACTCTGGCACGCGATCGAGGCCGCTCAGGCAGCGCGCGAGTGGCAGCCGAGGCCCAGTGGCTGGTGCCGGTTCTGCAGCTACCAGGAGAACTGCCCGGCGTTCGGCAACGAGCCGCCTCCCCTGCCGGAGTCCGTCACCCCGCTCGTCGGCCCAGGCTGAGTCAGCCGTGCAGCCCGGTGAGGTCGTACGGCTCGAGGCCGACGAGGCTCTCGCGCAGGACGCGCCCCTCCCCCAGAGGCACCGCGACGTGGCTCGGCACGACGAGCACCCGGCAGCCCGCCGTTCCGGCCGAGGTCGCGCCGGCCGGCGAGTCCTCGATCGCGAGCGTCTCCTCGGGTGCGAGTCCGAGCAGCTCCGCCGCCCGCAGGTAGGCCTCGGGGTGCGGCTTGCCATGGGACACCTCGTCGCCACAGACCAGGGCTGCGAAGGACCCGTCGGGCAGGGCGCGGACGACAGGCTCGACGAACCGCCGCCACGACATCGTGACCAGCGCACAGGGAACCTCGAGCTCTCTGAGCGCGACGAGCAGCTCGCGTGCACCAGGACGCCAGGGCATCTTCTGCTCGACCAGCTCGACCACGCCGTCCAGCAGCTCCTCGACGATCTGGCGCGGCGTACGGTCGATCCCCATGTGCTCTCGGATGTAGGTCGCTGAGTCGATCAGGTCCCCACCGACGATCGCCAGGCCATGCTCGTGCGACCACGTGCCGCCGTACTTCTCGGCCAGTGCGAACTCGCACTCCATCCAGTACGGCTCGGTGTCCACCAGGGTGCCGTCCATGTCCCAGAGGACGGCGTTGGGGAGGGGCCTGAGGTCGAACGGTTCAGCCACCACGTCAGTCTTCGGGGTCGTAGCCGAGGTTGGAGGAGAGCCAGCGCTCTGCCTCCTGGAGAGTCCAGCCCTTGCGCTCGGCGTACGACGCCACCTGGTCGCGGCCGAGGCGGCCGACGACGAAGTACTGCGACTGCGGGTGCGAGAAGTACCAGCCGCTGACTGAAGCCCCCGGCCACATCGCCATCGACTCGGTGAGCTCGATGCCGGCGCTGTGCTCGACGTCGAGCAGCTCCCACAGCGTGCTCTTCTCGGTGTGCTCAGGACACGCGGGGTATCCCGGAGCGGGACGGATGCCGGTGTACTTCTCGGCGATCAGGTCCTCGTTGTCCAGGCCGATGTCGTCGGCGTACCCCCAGAGCTCGGTGCGGACCCGCTGGTGCAGCCGCTCCGCGAACGCCTCGGCCAGCCGGTCGCACAGCGACTCCAGCAGGATGGCGCTGTAGTCGTCGAGCGCGTCCTTGAACTCCTTGATCTTGTCCTGGCCGCCCAGCCCCGCGGTCACCGCGAAGGCGCCGATGTGGTCCGCCAGGCCGCTCTCCCGAGGTGCGACGAAGTCGCCGAGCGAGCGGTTCGGGATGCCCTCGCGGTGCTGCCCCTGCTGGCGCAGGTTGTGGAGCGTCGTGAGCACCTCGGAGCGTTCGGAGTCGCGGTAGACCTCGATGTCGTCACCCACCGCGTTGGCCGGGAAAAAGCCGATCACGCCGTTGGCGGTCACCCACTTCTCCTTGATCATGGTGTCGAGCATCTCCTGCGCGTCGTCGTACAGCTTGCGCGCGGTCTCCCCCGTCGCCGGGTTGTTCAGGATGTCGGGGAACTTGCCCTTCATCTCCCAGGCGTTGAAGAACGGCATCCAGTCGATGTACTCGCGGAGCTCGGCCAGGTCGTAGTCCTCGAAGGGCCGGATCTGCGACGCGTTGTCGCGGGTGACCATCGCCGGCACCGGTGGCGTGTACGACGACCAGTCGATCGGCGTCCGGTTGGCACGCGCATCCTCGATCGAGAGCATCGGCCGGTCGTTCTTGGCCGCGTGGCGCTTGCGCAGGGAGTCGTAGTCGGCCTCGGTGTCCGCGAGCAGCTTGCCGCGCTGCTCCTCGGAGAGCAGCGCTGCGGCCACCGGGACTGAACGCGAGGCGTCCTTCACCCACAGCACTGGGCCCTTGTAGCGCGGCGTCACCTTGACGGCGGTGTGGGCGCGAGAGGTCGTTGCGCCGCCGATGAGCAGCGGGATGTCGAATCCCTGGCGCTCCATCTCGCTGGCGAAGTGGACCATCTCGTCCAGGGACGGGGTGATCAGCCCGGAGAGGCCGATCAGGTCTGCCCCGACCTCCTTGGCCTTGTCCAGGATCTTCTGTGCGGGGACCATCACGCCGAGGTCGATCACCTCGTAGTTGTTGCACTGCAGCACGACGCCGACGATGTTCTTGCCGATGTCGTGGACGTCGCCCTTCACCGTGGCCATCACGATGGTGCCGTTGGTGTCCTTGGCGGTGGCGTACTCCGGGTTGTCGAGCTTCTCCTGCTCGATGAACGGGATCAGGTAGGCAACGGCCTTCTTCATCACCCGCGCCGACTTCACCACCTGCGGCAGGAACATCTTGCCGGAGCCGAAGAGGTCGCCGACGACGTTCATGCCGTCCATGAGGGGTCCCTCGATGACCTCGATCGGGCGGCCGCCACGGGCCTCGATCTCGGCGCGCAGCTCCTCGGTGTCCTCGGTGACGTGGGCGTCGAGACCCTTGACCAGCGCGTGGGTGATCCGCTCGGCGATCGGCAGCGAACGCCACTCGAGGGTCGCAACTTCCTGCTGCTCACCGGAGCCGCGGTGCTTCTCAGCGATCTCCAGGAGACGCTCCGCTGCGTCCGCCCGGCGGTTCAGGACCACGTCCTCGATGCGCTCGCGGAGCTCGGGCTCGATCTCGTCGTAGACCACGAGGGCGCCGGCGTTGACGATGCCCATGTCCAGACCCGCCTGGATCGCGTGGAACAAGAAGACCGAGTGGATCGCCTCGCGCACCGGGTTGTTTCCCCGGAAGGAGAAGGAGACGTTGGAGATGCCACCGGACACGAGCGCGCCGGGCAGGTTCTGCTTGATCCACCGCGTCGCCTCGATGAAGTCGACGCCATAGTTGGAGTGCTCCTCGATCCCGGTCGCCAGAGCGAAGCAGTTCGGGTCGAAGATGATGTCCTCGGCGGGGAAGCCGACCTCGTCCACCAGGATCCGGTAGGCGCGCTCGCAGATCTGCTTGCGGCGTTCGAGGTTGTCGGCCTGGCCCTCCTCGTCGAAGGCCATGACGACCGCGGCCGCGCCGTACTTGCGACACAGGCGGGCCTGTTGGCGGAACCTGTCCTCGCCCTCCTTCATCGAGATCGAGTTCACGATCGGCTTGCCCTGCACGCAGCGCAGGCCCGCCTCGATGACCTCCCACTTGGAGGAGTCGACCATCACCGGGACCCGGCTGATGTCCGGCTCGCCCGCGATCAGCTTGGTGAAGCGGTCCATGGCCGCAACGCCGTCGATCATGCCCTCGTCCATGTTGACGTCGATGATCTGCGCGCCCGCCTCCACCTGCTGGGCGGCAACCGTCAGGGCCGTGTCGTAGTCGCCGGCCTTGATCAGGTTGCGGAACTTCGCCGACCCCGTGATGTTCGTGCGTTCGCCGATGTTGACGAACAGCGAGTCCTCGTTGATGTTGAGCGGCTCGAGGCCGGACAGGCGCATCGCATGCTCGGGATTCGCGATCTCGCGAGGCGCGGCTCCATCGACGACCTCGGAGATGCGCCGGATGTGGGCGGGCGTGGTGCCGCAGCAGCCGCCGACGAGGTTGATCAGCCCCGCGCCGGTGAACTCCTCGAGCACTGCCGACATCTGGTCGGGGGTCTCGTCGTACTCCCCGAACGCGTTGGGCAGGCCGGCGTTGGGGTAGCAGGAGACGAAGCAGTCGGCGACGCGCGAGAGCTCTGCCAGGTAGGGGCGGATCTCGGCTGCCCCGAGGGCACAGTTCAGGCCGATGGCCAGCGGGCGCGCGTGCCGCACGGAGTTCCAGAACGCCTCGGTGACCTGCCCCGAGAGGGTGCGACCCGAGGCGTCGGTGATGGTGCCCGACACGATCACCGGCCAGCGTCGCTCGCGCTCCTCGAAGAGCGTCTCGAGTGCGAAGATCGCGGCCTTCGCGTTGAGTGTGTCGAAGATCGTCTCGACGAGCAGCAGGTCGGCTCCGCCGTCGACCAGGCCCGAGGCCTGTTCGGCGTACGCCGCGACGAGCTCCTCGAAGCTGGTGTTGCGGAACCCCGGGTCGTTGACGTCGGGCGAGATCGACGCGGTGCGGTTGGTCGGTCCCAGTCCCCCGGCCACGAAGCGCGGCCGCGACGGGTCGGTGTCGGTGACGAAGTCCGCCGCCTCGCGTGCCAACCGCGCCGACTCGTAGTTCAGCTCGTAGGCGAGGTCCTCAAGACCGTAGTCGGCCTGCGAGATCCGCTGTGCGCTGAAGGTGTTGGTCGCGACGACGTCCGCGCCCGACTCGAGGTACTCGCGGTGGATCGACCGGATGATGTCGGGCTGGGTGAGGCTGAGCAGGTCACTGTTGCCGCGCAGGTCGCTGTCCCAGTCGGCGAAGCGCTCACCGCGGTATCCGCTCTCGTCCAGCCCGTGCCCCTGGATCATCGTGCCCATGGCGCCGTCGATGACGAGGATGCGCTGTTTCAGCAGTTTCGTAAGCGCCTCACTGGCATCCGGGCGAGCCAACGAGGGCCGCTCGGTGTTGCTGGCGTTGCTCACTGATGCACTCCGGTGTGTCGACGAGCCTCAAGGGTAGGCAGCCTGCTGAGCGGGGACGGACCATTTTCACATGGTGGAGCCGTCTAGCTGGTGTCCTGGTCAGGCGCGCAGCGAACTTCTGACCCGGGACACTAGGGTTGAGAGGTGATCGAGATCGACGACGTGCCGCGCCTCGTCAACCCGGTGATGGTGGCGGCGTTCGAGGGCTGGAACGACGCCGCGGGCGCGGCCACGGGCGTGGTGGACCACCTCATCGACGTCTGGGCGGCCCAGGTGGTTGCGGTGGTCGATCCGGAGGAGTTCTACGACTACCAGGTCAACCGCCCGATGATCGGCACCACGGAGGACGGGATGCGCCGGATCACGTGGCCCTCGACCCAGGTGTACGTCGCCCGCCCACCCGGCGCCCACCGTGACGTCGTACTCCTGCGCGGCATCGAGCCCAACATGAAATGGCGCCAGTTCTGTGCCGAGCTGCTCGCCTGCGCCGACGAGCTGGCCGTGGAGCTGGTCGTCACCCTGGGTGCACTGCTCGCGGAGACCCCGCACACCCGACCGATCCAGGTCAGCGGCACAGCCACCGAGCTGGACCTCGAGGACCGGCTGAAGCTCGAGCCGGCCACCTACGAGGGCCCGACCGGGATCATCGGAGTGCTCCAGGACGCCTGCTCGCGGCTCGACATACCGGCCGTCTCCTTCTGGGCCGCCGTCCCCCACTACCTTCCGCAGCCACCGTGCCCGAAGGCGACCCTGGCGTTGCTCGGCCAGGTCGAGGACCTCCTCGAGACCAGCATCCCGCTGGGTGACCTCCCCGAGGACGCGCGAGCGTGGGAGCGGGGTGTCGCCGAGCTCGCCGAGGAGGACGAGGACGTCGCGGAGTACGTCCGCAACCTCGAGGAGAGCCAGGACACGGCCGAGCTGCCCGAGGCCAGCGGCGAGGCGATCGCCCGGGAGTTCGAGCGCTATCTCAAGCGCCGCAACCCACCGAGCGACTGACCCTCGAAACTACATGTTGCTCACCCGCACCTGGGAGTGGAACGGCCGCTCCGTCGCCTGGGACCGCTTTGGTCCCGTGGACGCCCCTGCCGTTGTGCTGTGCCACGGCACCCCCTGGTCATCAGCGCTGTGGGCGCCGTACGCCCGCGCTCTCAGCAGTTCTCGGTCTACCTGTGGGACATGCCGGGCTACGGAGAGTCGTCGAAGCAGCCCGAGCACGCGGTCGACCTCGGGACCCAGTCCGAGGTCATCGACGGCGCTGGCCACCTGATCCAGCACGACGCGCCCGTGGAGCTCGCCGCCGCCCTGCAACGGTGGCTCACCGCGTCTGGCGACTGAGACGGATGACGTCCCCCGGAACGTCATACGTTGTGGCGGCTGGGGCGACCAGTTCGTATGACGTCCCGCGGAGCGTCATACGTTGTGGCGGCTGTGGCGACCAGTTCGTATGACGTCCCGCGGAGCGTCAGACGCGTCGGGCGCCCGGCAACAGCTCGCCGAGGCTCTTTTCAGAGTCGTACGCCGAGGACTGCGTCGACCAGCGAGCTGATGACGTCGCCTGCACCGGGCTCGGTGTCGTCGCCGAAGTCGGTTGCGTTGGCCCAGTGGTCGAGCAGTCGCAGCGCGAACGGCGCGTCCAGGTCGGTGGCCAGCGCGGTGAGTACGTCGGTGACGACATGCTTGGTGGGGGCTCCGGCAGGCTTGGCGGCCGCCCCGCGCCACTTGTCCAGACGGGCCCCCGCGGCCGAGACGTCGGCCTCGTCCCACTGCCAGTCACTGCGGTAGTGGTGACCGAGCAGCACGAGCCGGATCACCATGGGGTCGAGTCCGCTCTCGCGCACCCTGGACACCAGCACCAGGTTCCCCTTGGACTTCGACATCTTCTGGCCGTCGAGGCCGACCATGCCGGCGTGCACATAGGCCTGGGCGAAGCGGGAACCGGGGTGGGCCACCTGCGCCTCGGACGCGCTCATCTCATGGTGCGGGAAGACCAGGTCGCTGCCGCCACCCTGTACGTCGATCGCCGCGCCGAGGTGGGTGCGCGCGATCGCCGAGCACTCGATGTGCCAGCCGGGGCGACCGCGCCCGAACGGTGAGTCCCAGGCGGGCTCGCCCGGACGCTCGGCCAGCCAGAGCAGGCAGTCGAGGGGGTCCTTCTTGCCCGGCCGGTCGGGGTCCCCGCCGCGCTCGCCGAAGAGCGCCAGCATCTGCTCGCGGGTCCAGCCGGAGACCTCACCGAAGGCGGGGTCGCGGGTCACCGAGAAGTAGAGATCCCCGTCGACGTCGTACACACTTCCCGCTGCCTGCAGATTCTCGATCATCTCCACCACGAGGGGGATCGACTCGATGGCTCCGACGTACTCGTCCGGAGGCAGCACCCGCAGCGCCTCCATGTCGCTCCGGAACAGCTCGGTCTCACGCTCGGCGAGTGCGGCCCAGTCCTCACCGGTCGCATCGGCGCGCTCCAGCAAGGGGTCGTCGACGTCGGTGACGTTCTGCACGTAGTGGACGTCGAGACCCGCCGAGCGCCACGCACGGTTCAGCAGGTCGAACGCGATGTACGTCGCGGCGTGGCCCATGTGGGTGGCGTCGTACGGCGTGATGCCGCAGACGTACATCCTGGCTTGGCCCTCCGTCGGGCCTGCCAGCCGAAGGGCGCTGCTGGAGCTGTCGAAGACGCGTACGGCGGGTCCGCTTACTCCCCCGGGAAGGGCGGTCGCCCCGGCGACTACGGCTTCAGGTCCGCCGGGTGAGCTCCACGCACGCATGCGGGGGAGCCTATCGGCCGTGGTCAGAACGGCGGCCACGGGATCGAGGGCCAACCGCGGCGGGGCACCGGGAACGAGCCGACCCGGAGCAGCCGTTCGCAGCGACGCGCGACTGCGTCCACCTCGCGCCCGGTCACGAGCTTCTTCAGCGACGCGCCCAGACCTTGCTCGAGGCCGCTGAGGACTGACTCCACGCCGGCGACCTCGCCTACGGCAAGCGGCTCTCCGGCCCAGCCCCACAGCACGGTCCGCAGCTTGTCCTCGGTGTGGAAGCACACGCCGTGGTCGACGCCGTAGCGGTGTCCCCCTGGCATCGGGAGCACGTGTCCGCCCTTGCGGTCGGTGTTGTTGATGATGATGTCGAAGACCGCCATCCGTCGCAGTGGCTCGGAGTCCTCGTGGACCAGCTCGACAGGTTCGTCCTGGGCGCCGCTGGCGTCGAGAACGTGCAGGAAGCCCGGTGGCACGGCTCCCTGGGGTACGACGTCCACCGGGTCCGGCCGATCGTCCGGGCCCTCCTCGGACTCCATCCACAACTGGACCATCCCCGGTCCTGCAGGGCCGTCCCGCAGCACGGTCGGCGGGACGATGTCCCAGCCCAGGTAGTCCGAGACCACCCACGCGGCGTACTCCCTGTCCGCCAGGGTGCCGTCGGTGAAGTCCCACAGGGGTCGCTCCCCAGAGTGCGGCTTGTAGACGCACTGCGCGCCGGAATCGCCCAACCGGGTCAGGAAGGTGTGGTTCGAGGCGGGCATGATCCGCCCGAGCACCACCAGCTGGCCCTCGAGCAGCTCACCGGGGTTGGGGGCTGACACGGTCAGCTTCGCGTCCGCCGGTAGCCGTTGGATCGCGGGCACAGGTGGCCGTCGGCGTCCATCGGGCCACCGCAGAAAGGACAGGGGGCCCGTCCGGCCGCAACCACGGACTCGGCCCGGACGGCGAACGACCGCGCCATCGCCGCGGGCATCCGCACCAGCAGGATCTCCTCGGGCTCCGGCTCCTCGATGGGCAGGTCGATCAGCTCCTGCTCCGCGGCCTCGACCGGCAGCTCCACCTCGACCTCGACGACCGGGAACACCTCGATGACCACACGCTCGTCAGCGGCGTCCCAGGACAGCGTGATCGTGCCGGCCCGGAACTCTTCCTCGATGGGTTGATCCAACGGCTCGTTGTCGATCATCGCGACCGGAGTGACCGCCGGGACGGTGGTCGTGGCCGCGTCAGTCTGGATCAGCTCGTCCAAAAGCTCGGCGACTCGCTCGCCCAGGATCTGCACCTGCTGCTTCTCCAGGGCGACCGACGTGACCTGGTTGCCGGCGCGTGCCTGCAGGAAGAACGTCCGCTGCCCGGGCTCACCGACGGTGCCGGGCACGAAGCGCTCGGGCGGGTCGAAGCGGTGGACCACAGGCATGGCACCGAGCCTAGTGGGCTGGACTAGTGGGCTGGGCCCGAGGGACCGGCCCCTCCCCCGACCGCAGCGTCGCTGGAGCGCGTACGTCGACGTGACGGCTTGCCGGTCAAGTGGGCCAGGGAGCCGGACCCGGAGTTCATCGTGATCACGAACGCCCGGTGAGGGGTGTAGCGGACCACGGAGAGGCTCCCCGGGTCGACCACGATCCGCTGGAAGGCATCGAGGTGCATGCCCAGTGCGTCCGCGAGGATCGCCTTGATCACGTCGCCGTGTGAGACCGCCACCCAGACGGACTG
This sequence comes from uncultured Actinomycetota bacterium, assembly GCA_963742815.1. Classification (GTDB taxonomy): domain Bacteria; phylum Actinomycetota; class Actinomycetes; order Propionibacteriales; family Nocardioidaceae; genus Marmoricola. The sequence goes on along the minus strand of CAVUNJ010000011.1, from coordinate 649,309 downwards.
GTCCCCGGTCTCGGCCGCCACAGCCGCGTCGCGGTCGCGCACCGCCGCCACCGCGCGCGCCGACATCTCCTGCAGCGACTCACCACCCGGGAAGCGCGCAGCGGAGGGCTGCGCCTGGACCGTGCGCCAGAGGTTGTCCTTGGAGAGCCGCTTGAGCTCCTGCCCGGTCCAGTCGCCGTAGTCGCACTCGAGCAGGCGCCGGTCGCTCACCGCGCGCGCCTGCGGCGCGAGCAGCTTCGCGGTCTCGCGGCAACGCTCCAGCGGGCTGGTGACCACCAGCGCGAGGTCGAGCCCGGTCAGGCGACCGGCTGCGGCCCGCGCCTGAGCATTGCCGGTGTCGTCGAGGTGGATCCCCTTGGAGCGCCCGGCCAGCACGCCGGTCGCGTTGGCGGCCGTGCGTCCATGGCGCGCCAGGATCACGGTTGCCATGCCCGGAGCGTACGCGTGATGAGGCCGCGTCTCTCACATCTGCACGCGCATCTGTTCGTGACACGGCCTAGCCTTCACCTGTGATCGTTGACAACGCGCTGTACCGCAAGGGCGAACGAGTCGACGTGGGCCTGGAGACCCAGGACCTTGCCGGCGTACGGGCCAAGGCGACGGAGGAGCATGACTTCGTCTGGGTCGGGTTGCACCAGCCCAGCAGCGAGGAGCTGGGAGCGGTCGCGGACATCTACGACCTGCACGAGCTGGCCGTCGAGGACGCGGTCACGGCGCACCAGCGTCCCAAGGTCGAGCGCTACGACGACTCGCTCTTCATCGTGCTCAAGACGCTCTGGTACGTCGACGCGGAAGATGCTGTGGAGACCGGGGAGATCAGCCTCTTCATCGGTCACAGGTTCGTGATCTCGGTCCGCCACGGGGCCGGCGGGGCGTTGCACGAGGCCCGCCTTCGACTCGAGGGGATGAGCAGTGTCCTGGCGCACGGCCCGTCAGCCGTCGTGTACGCGATCTGCGACCAGGTCGTCGACCGTTACGAGGAGGTGGCGGAGTCGCTGCAGGAGGACGTGGACGAGGTCGAGCAGTCGGTGTTCTCCACCGGGCGCACCAACGACGCCGCGCGCATCTACGTCCTCAAGCGCGAGCTGGCCGAGATGCGGCGCGCCATCATGCCGTTGCGTGAGCCGATGAACCGGTTCGCGGCCGGCGCGGTGCCGTGGATCCACAGGGACGCAGCGCCGTACTTTCGTGACGTCGCCGACCACCTCACCCGGGTGGCCGAGGCGATCGACACGCTCGAGTCGCTGCTCTCAGCGGCGTTCGATGCGCACACGGCGCAGATCTCGATCCAGCAGAACGACGACATGCGCCGGATCACGGCCGCTGTCGGCCTGGTGGCCGCGCCGACCCTCGTCGGCAGCATCTACGGCATGAACTTCGTGCACATGCCGGAGCTCGAGTGGATGTTCGGCTACCCGATGGCGCTGGCGCTGATGGTGCTCAGCTCGCTGACCGTGTACGTCATCGGCAAGCGCTCCGGCTGGCTCTGAACGAGCAGCCAGGCAGTTGGTCGAACAGCGAGGCCACCCGTCGAACGTCATACGAACTGGTCGCCACTGCCACCACTCCGCATGACGCCCCGTCGAACGTCATACGAACCGGTCGCCACTGCCACCACTCCGCATGACGCCCTCCTGCGATCAGGGGTTGGTCGCGTTCGTTGCGGAGCATGGTCTCGGGTGTCTGCTCGCTGGTCGGTTTCCTAGGCCGACAGCACGCCGCCCCACAGCAGCCCGAGGGTGAACAGGCCGAGAGCGACGCGGTAGACCACGAACGGCAGGTACGAGCGCGTCGCGACGTAGCGCAGCAGCCACGCGATCGCGGCGTACCCGACGACGAACGACACGATCGTCGCGATGATCGTGGGACCCCAGCCGTAGTCGTTGTGACCGTGCGGGATCTCCTTGAGCTCGAAGAGCCCCGCCCCGACGACCGCCGGGATGGCCAGCAGGAAGGCGAACCGGGTCGCGGCCTCACGGTTCATGCCGAGGAACAGCCCCATCGAGATGGTCGCCCCGGACCTCGAGACCCCCGGCACGAGGGCGGCCGCCTGCGCGGCACCCATGAGTACGGCGTCGCGGAGGCCGACCGCCTTGAACCCACGCTTCCCCGAGGACAGCCGGTCGGCGACGCCGAGGACGAGCCCCAGCACGATCAGGGCGCCGGCGATGATCCACAGGTTGCGGAGGTCACGCTCGATGACGTCCTTGAACAACACCCCGAGGATCACGATCGGCAAGGAGCCGACGATGACGTACCACCCCATCCGTGCATCGAGGTGGCCGCGGTACTCCGGCCTGAACAGCGAGCGCACCCAGGTCGAGCCGATCCGCCAGATGTCGTGGCGAAAGTAGATCAGGACGGCGAGCTCGGTGCCGATCTGGATCACGGCCGTGAACGCTGCTCCGGGATCACCCCACCCGAACAGCTCCGGAAAGATCCGCAGATGGGCGCTGCTGGAGATCGGGAGGAACTCGGTCAGCCCCTGGATGAGGCCCAGGACAACGGCCTTGAGGAAGTCGAGCACAGCGGTCAGTGTAGGGAGCCAGTCCGGGGTCCATGGGTGGCCGGGTGCGCACGGCGAGCCGCGCGCCCCGGCCATGGGTGCGCTGGATAGCGTTTGGCCATGCAGCAGCGGTTCCTGGGCGCCACCGGCCTCTCGGTCTCGCGTCTGGGCCTGGGCACCATGACCTGGGGCCGCGACACCGACGAGCACGAGGCACGCGAACAGCTCGCCGCCTTCGTCGATGCCGGCGGAACGCTCGTGGACACCGCAGCCGGTTACACCGACGGCGACTCGGAGCGGTTGATCGGCTCGTTCATCGGGGACGTGTGCGACCGCGACGACATCGTGCTCGCCACCAAGGCCGGCATCAGCCGCCGCGGTCGCGACCGGGTGACCAACGCATCGCGCGGCCACCTGATCAGCACCCTCGACGCCTCGCTCAAGCGCCTGGCCGTCGACCACGTGGACCTGTGGCAGGTGCACACCTGGGTCGATGACGCACCGCTGGAGGAGACGCTGTCGGCACTGGACTACGCGGTGAGCACCGGGCGGGCGTCGTACGTCGGGGTCAGCAACTACAGCGGATGGCAGTCAGCCCAGGCGGCGACCTGGCAGCGTGCGGTGCCGGGCCGGGCAACGCTCGCCTCGCACGAGGTGGAGTACTCCCTGCTCAACCGAGCCGTCGAGTCCGAGGTCGTCCCGGCGGCGCAGGCGCTCGGCATGGGCCTCCTGCCGTGGTCCCCGTTGGGCCGCGGGGTGCTCACGGGCAAGTACCGCGATGGCACGCCGGCCGACTCGCGCGCCGCCTCGCCGCACTTCTCCACCTTCGTCGGCCGTTACCTCGGGGAGCCCTCCCAACGGGTGGTCGAGGCAGTTGCGCGCGCGGCAGAAGGGCTCGGCTGGTCCATGATCGAGGTCTCCCTGGCCTGGGTCCGTGACCGCCCGGGGGTCACCGCCCCGATCATCGGCGCGCGCACCGCGGCCCAGCTGCGGGAGTCGCTGGGCGTGGAGGAGTGCGAGCTGCCCGCCGAGATCGTGCAGGCGCTCGAGGACGTCTCAGCAGACTTGAGCGTCCACGCATGAGCTCTGCGAAGCAGCGCCGGATCGAGCGACGGGCGCTACGCCCTGGTGTCGAGTACGAGTTCGACCGGCTGCTCATCTCGCGTGAGGTCTCGCGGGGCGCAGTCACCCGGATGCTGGTCGAGCTGGCCGAACAGGGTGGCTGGGAGCTCGCGCGGCTCCGGCTCGGTGCCGATGGCACCCGCAGGGTGCAGCTGCGCCGCAGGATCATCCGGCAGCAGATCGCCTACCTCGTCTGACGGGGGCTCTGCCCGGGGTCAGAGCTTGCCGGGGTCAGAGCTTGCCCAAAAACCTGTCGAAGACGCGCGCGCCGAACTCGAGGGCATCCACCGGAACCCGCTCGTCCACGCCGTGGAAGAGGGCGGTGAAGTCCAGCTCCGAAGGCAGCCGCAGGGGCGTGAAGCCGAAGCAGCGCATGCCCAGCGCGTCGAAGTACTTCGCATCGGTGCCGCCGCTCATCAGGTACGGCGCCACCAGAGCATCGGGGTCCTCCTCGAGCAGGGAGGACGTCATCGCGTCAGCCATCTCCCCGTCGTACGGCGTCTCGAGTCCGGGCATCATCGTGCTGAACTCGATCTGCACGTCGGGCCCCGCGAGCTCGTGCAGTGTGGCCACGAACTCCTCCTTGAGGCCTGGCAGGAAGCGGCCGTCGACCTGCGCGGTCGCGACGCCAGGCACCACGTTCACCTTGTAGCCGGCCTCGAGCATCGTCGGGTTGGTGGTGTGTTTGATCACGGCGCCGAGCATCCGCGCCGCTGACCCGAACTCCTCCACCAGGGACTCGGCGTTCTCAGGCGTGGCTTCGACTCCGGCGAGCTCCCCCACCGCAGCAAGCAGCACCCTCATGGTGGGCGTGAGCTGCACCGGCCACGGGTGCCGGCCGATCCTGGCCACGGCCTCGGCCAGCGTTGTGACCGCGTTGTCGGGGTGTCGCATCGATCCGTGTCCGGCATTGCCCTTGGCGGTGAGTCGCATCCAGGCCATGCCCTTCTCGGCTGCCTCGATGAGGTACAGCCGGCGGCCCCGGACGGTCGTGGAGAACCCGCCCACCTCCCCCACTGCAAACGTGCAGTCCTCGAACCACTCGCGACGGGCCTGGACCAGTGGACCGGCGCCCTTGGTGCCACCCGCCTCCTCGTCGGCGGTGAAGCACAGCACCAGTGGCCGGTTCGGGACGATGCCGGCTCGGGCACGCGCCCGCACTGTGGAGAGCAGCATCGCGTCGAAGTCCTTCATGTCGACCGCGCCGCGTCCCCAGACCTGTCCCTCGTGGATCTCGCCGCTGAAGGGGTGCAGCTGCCAGTCGTTGGCATCCGCGGGCACGACGTCGAGATGCCCGTGGATCAGCACGGGGTCCCCGGTCGACCCACCCCAGCGGGCCAGCACGTTCGTACGACCGGGTTCGGCCTCCCAGAGCTCGGTCTCGATCCCCACCTCGTCCAGCAGCGTCGCGACGTGCTCGGCCGCCTTGCGCTCACCGGGTCCCGGCTGGTCGCCGTAGTTGGTGGTGTCGATGCGGATCAGGTCACGACAGATCTCCGTGACCTCGGCAGCGGGGTCGTAGACAGGCCCATTCTCTGGGCCTGTTTCTGGGCCTGTTTCTGGGCCTTTTTCTGGGGACGCGCTCATGCGCCCCATACTGCCCCAGCGAGACATGGCCCGCGGGACAGGAGCAGATCAGGCGCGTGCTGGACTCCACTGAGCGCGTTGCCCCGTCGTGGGCGACCCCACAGCCCGATCTGCGGAGTCCCCCATGCACCTGGTCCGTGAAGGACTCCACTGATCGCTTGTGAGGTCACGATCGACCAGCCGATGGTCTCGGGTGCTTTTCGGCGCGCGGTGTGCGGTCTCGACTGATCGCTCGCTTCGCTCGCTGCTCGACCACCTACGGCGCGGGCCGCCGAGCGACTCGTGGTGTGACCAGGCGGCCTACCGCACGCGACCCCACGGCCCGATCTGTGGAGTCTGTCGTTTCAGAGCAGGTGGCGCGAGCCGACGCGCGGGCTCATCGAGCGCGGCTCGGTCCAGCGCACGGAGCCGTCGACGACGACACCGAGCTGGAGGACCTCGGCGATGGGACGGGTCTTGGTCGTCTCCCAGGACCTGGCATGCTTCCAGCTCTCCTCGAAGACCTGGATCTCCAGGACAGTGGCGCCCTCCGGGGCACGCTGCACCGTGCGTTCACACCAGGCTCGCGCGGAGGTCATGTCGGGCCAGCGACGTTCGACGAGCACCTCCTCGTGGCCGCCGTCCTCCGGCACACGCATCTGCAACCGCCCCAAGGCGGTCGTCCCGATCCCCGCGGCCGAGGCGGGGCGCGCTTGTGTGTCGTCCATGGGATGAGGCTAGGCCCGAGCCTGCCCGTGAGCACGATCCGGCGGTGCGCGACCCGTACCTGTCTAGACGGGTACCGCCTCGGGCGTTACCTCTCGCGGGGTGCGGACGTTACTTCTCCAAGGCCGCCTGCGCGCTGCCCGCCCGTGACCTGAGGGTGCTGGGTGTGATGTCTGTCGCGTCCCACGCGTGGCTGAGCGGGGCCGCCGCCTGAGGCGTGTGACCGCGCTAACACTTTGCTAGCGCTCGGTTTGCACTTCAAGAGCCTGCGTGGCTCACTAGTTGTTCGCGTTGCTTGCAAAAGGCAGCGCACCTGCAGAACAGAATCCAGCCCGGTGTGGAAGCGCCCCTGCTCGACCCACCGGTGTGCCCCCTACAGGACCCTCAGACGAGCAGCGAGGCGCGCGGAAGCGCGCCGGGCGGCGGGTGACAGACCCCCGCCGTCGTGGCGCCTCGAGGAACTCCGAACCCATGAACTTTCGAACACGTCGTGCCGTCGCGCCTGCGCTCTTGACCGGTTTGCTCGTCGGCACCACCTTGTCCACCGCCCCCCAGGCCGCGGCCGCGGTTGCCCCGCTCCCCGACACGTTGCTGCCGATGCACGTTGTGCACGGCGTCGAGCTCAAGGCCAAGCCCCCGCGGTTTGTGCTGCCCGTGAGCGGGTACCACCTGACCGGCCGCTTCGGACAGTCCAGCGGGCTCTGGTCCAGCACCCACACCGGCCTCGACTTCGCGGCTGACGAGGGCGCCGAGATCCGCTCGGTGGGTTCGGGCGTCGTCACCGAGGCCGCCAGCGACGGCGCCTTCGGCAACAAGACGACGGTCCGTCTCGATGACGGCACCGTGCTCTGGTACTGCCACCAGAGCGAGATCGGTGTCGAGGCGGGACAGCGGCTCGCCCCCGGCCAGGTCCTCGGGCGCGTCGGCTCGACGGGCAACGTCACCGGCCCGCACTTGCACCTCGAGGTACACCCCGCCAACGGCGAGCCCGTCGACCCCGACAGCTGGCTCTCCGCGCACGGCCTGAGCGCCTAGTCCCCTTCGCCGGGGGTCACCTTCTGCCGCGCGCAGTCGATGACCGCCGGCAGGTCCAGCCCGTACGTCGGTTCGCCGGTCGCGTCGTACCGCATGAGGCGTCCGGCAGCCCGCTCGACGAGCCGGAGGGCACCAACGTGGTTGCCTCGAGCCTGGTGCGTGAGACCCACGCACAGCTGGGCCAGGCCCTGCCACAGCTCACGTTCCTCGGACGGGCCGGTCTTCCAGCGCACCTCGAAGACCTCGTGCGCCGCGAACGGCCGGCCCTCGTCGAGCAGGCGGCGAGCGAACGCGAGCGTCTCATCCGGTGGCAGCGGTTCCTCTGAGACCGGCTCCACGCCCTCGGCTCCGTAGGGAAGCGGACGCCCCAGGGCGTCGCGTGGCCGTGCCTGCCGGGCCCGCCCCTCCTCGTCGCGGTCACGACCGTCGGTCACGACCGGTCCGTCGCGGTTTGTCGGGATGCGTCAACGTCCACCCGATCGATCCTAGGGCGATCGCAGGGTTTGCCACGCCCTCGGGGCGAGCGCACCGGGTGCCGGGCGCGTGGGTCGGCCCCGAACTCCGCGTGCTCGACGTTCGGGGCCTGGGAGCCGAGAAACCCGCGGACTTCCCAGATCTTGCTGTTCTCGTGCCCCGTCGAGACATTCGCATGCATCTCAGTGCCGGCGGGTCTTGGCCAAACCGCTGATCGGGCCCAAAGGGCTGCTGCTGCGGGCGGCCCGATGCGTGTCCGACTTGTCGCGGGCCCGTGCGTTGGCTTCCTCGACCATGCCAGCGGCGATGTCGCGGAGCTTGACGTTTGTAACCGAGGAGGTCCTCACGAGCAGCCCGAAGGCAGCATCCTCGTCGAGCGTGTACTCGGTCATCAACATGCCGAGCGCCTGCCCGATCACCTTCCGCGTGCGCAGCGCCTCCTGGAGGGTGTCGACCTCCCGTGCGTTTCCGAGTGCGATCGCCGCGTGCGTCGCGAAGAGCTCGGCGATGCTTTCCGCGTCGACGTCGATGTCCTCGCTCGTCGTCGAGTAGACGTTGAGTCCGCCTACGGTTCCTTCCTCATCGAGGTACAGCCTCACCGCGAGCTGGGACTTCAACCCGAGCTCGACGGCGCGCGGGACGAAGCGCGGCCATCTCGGCTCGTCCCGGATGTGCGGGGCGGTCACGACCGAAGTCTCCCGGAGGCTGTCGACGCACGGCCCTTCGCTGAGGCTGTACTGGATCCGGTCGAGCTCCCAGACGAACTCGCTGGTGCCGGCGCGGGTGTGCACGAAACCCTTGTGTCGATGGTCGAGATCCCGACCTCGTCGAAGCCGGGAAGGGCGTTCCTGGCGGCCTCGACGATCGTGGTGAGGGTTTCGTCAAGGGTGGTCAGGCGTGTTGATGGTGCGAGCCGCAGAGGCCACTGCGGCACCGATCTGGCGGTCCATGAGGTTCCTCTCCTGTTGCGCGACTCGAACAAGTGCACAGAGAGGCGGTAGTCAAACGGAACGCTGTGGGCCACGGCGGACCACGGTCTGGTACGCCGGGGATGTCCCTGACGCTACACCCGGAAGGGCGGCGTACCTCCACAGGCCGGACATTCTCGTGACCTCAGGTGTTGCGCTTTTATGGGGCGCCGCGCGGCGAGGAATGTCCACGGGCGAATCCGCCGCAAAGACAAGATCCCCGGGTCTCTGGGTGCAGAGGCCCGGGGATCCACTGGTGTCCGAGGGGGGACTTGAACCCCCACCCCCTAATACGGGGACTAGCACCTCAAGCTAGCGCGTCTGCCTATTCCGCCACCCGGACGAGCGCGGTAACCCTAGCAAGCGGACGGCCCGTTCGAGTAATCGGACTGCCGTCCGCCACAGGGCTCACCAGCCACCGGGAAGCGGTCTGCCCTCGGCGAAACCGGCTGCCGACTGGACGCCGATGACGGCCCGCTCGGCGAACTCGGGCAGGTCGTGTGCGCCGGCGTAGGTGCACGCGGAGCGGACCCCGGAGCAGATCTCGTCGACGAGGTCCTCGACGCCCGGACGGTCGGGGTCCAGCAACATCCTCGAGGAGGAGATGCCCTCCTCGTAGATCGACTTGCGGGCTCGGTCGAAGAGGCTGTCGCTCGCCGTACGGCTGGCCACCGCGCGAGCCGACGCCATCCCGAAGCTCTCCTTGTACGGACGACCGTCCGTGCCGACCTGCAGGTCCCCCGGCGACTCATGGGTGCCGGCGAACCACGAACCGATCATCACCTGTGACGCGCCGGCAGCCAGGGCCAGCGCGACGTCGCGCGGGTGCCGCACTCCCCCGTCGGCCCACACATGCTTGCCGTGCCGACGGGCGGCCTCGACGCACTCGAGGACGGCACTGAACTGCGGCCGGCCGACGCCCGTCATCATCCGGGTGGTGCACATCGCACCGGGCCCGACGCCCACCTTGATGATGTCCGCTCCCGCATCGGCGAGGTCGTGCACGCCCTCGGCCGCGACCACGTTGCCAGCGACGATCGGGACCCCGGGGTCGACGGAGCGAACCGCTGCCAGCGCCTCGAGCATCCGCTCCTGGTGACCGTGTGCGGTGTCGACGACCAGACAGTCGATCCCCATCGCGAGGAGTCGTCGCGCGTTGCCGGCCACGTCACCGTTGACACCGATCGCGGCAGCTATCCGGAGGCGGCCCAGCGAGTCCAGGGCGGGCCGGTAGATCGTGGAGCGCAGGGCGCCGATCCGGGTCAGGATCCCGACCAGCGCGCCGTCGTCGTCCACCGCCGGTGCGAGCCGGTGCCGGGACGAGGCGAGTACGTCGAACGCCTCACGGGGCTCCATCGACGCCTTGAGGGTCACCATGTCGGTGGTCATCGCGTCGCCGAGCTGGGTGAACCGGTCGACGCCGGTGCAGTCGGCCTCGGTGACGATGCCGACGGGCCGACCGTCCTCGACCACGACAGCGGCGCGATGGGCGCGCTTGGGCAGCAGCCCGAGGGCGTCGCTGACGGTGTGCTGCGGGCCGAGCGTGATCGGTGTCTCGAAGACGGGGTGGCGCTGCTTGACCCAGGCCACGACCTCCTCGACGACGTCGAGCGGGATGTCCTGCGGGATCACGCTGAGGCCCCCGCGCCGGGCGATCGTCTCGGCCATCCGGCGTCCCGAAACGGCTGTCATGTTGGCGACGACCAGCGGGATCGTCGTACCCGTGCCGTCGCCGGAGGCCAGGTCCACGTCGTAGCGGGATGCCACGCCGGAGCGTCGCGGCACCATGAATACGTCGTCGTACGTCAGGTCATATGGTGGCGGCGTGTCGGAGAGGAATCGCACAGCACACGAATCTACCGGCCCAGGTGTCGCGAGCGGTCCGGTCACCGGTATTGCCCCGGGGCGGGTGAACCTCATCGGTGAGCACATCGACTACAACGGCGGTCGTTGCCTGCCGATCGCGCTGACCCGGTGCACCTCGGCTCGGGTCACCCTGCGCGAGGACGAACGGCTCGTGGTCACGAGCGGCCCGCGCACGTGGGAGGGCCGGGTGGATGCCCTGGAGGACGCCGACAGGTGGGTGCTGTACGTCGCCGGGGTGCTCGTGGCGCTCGACGTGGACCGTGGCATGGACATCGCCATCACCAGCGACGTACCCGTCGGTGCCGGGCTGTCCAGCTCCGCGGCACTCGAATGCAGCGTGGCCGTGGCCGTGAACGAGGTGCTCGACCTGCGTCGTACGCCAAAGCAGCTGGTCGAGGCCTGCGTCCGAGCCGAGAGCGTGACCGTCGGCGCACCGACCGGCGGGTTGGACCAGGCGATCGCGGTGTACGCCGAACCAGCCCACGCACTCCTGATCGACTTCGCCCAAGGCAGCCGCGAACAGGTCCCGTTCGACCCGGCCGCGCACGGCCTCGCCGTACTCGTGGTGGACACCAGGGTGAGCCACGAACTCACCGACGGTGGCTACGGCTCCCGGCGCGACGACGCCTGGGCGGCCGCCGAGCAGCTCGGTCTGGACAAGCAGGCCCTGGCGCTGGCAACGTCGATCGACGGCCTGCCCGAACCCCTCGTGCACCGTGCCCGGCACGTCGTCAGCGAGGTCGGTCGCGTCGACGAGTTCGTCGCTGCCCTGCGCGCGGACGACTGGGCGGCCCTCGGACCGCTGATGGACGCCTCGCACGCGTCCCTGCGCGACGACTACGAGGTCTCGTGCGAGGAGCTCGACGTCACCGTCGAGACCGCCCGGCAGGCCGGCGCCCTGGGAGCCCGGATGACCGGCGGTGGCTTCGGTGGATCGGCCATCGCTCTGGTACCAGTCGAGCGGGTCAGCGCCGTACAGGCCGCCGTGACCGTGGCGTTCGCAGCTCGTGGCTGGGGCGAGCCGGACTTCTTCGTCGCCGAGCCCGGCGGCGGTGCTCGGGTGTTGTAGCGACGACCTCGCACTCGTCACCGGCTGACCTTCGCTAAACGGATCGGGTCGTGCAGCGATCCGTGTTCGGCGCGCCAGCCGGTGGAGATCTTCTCCTGGAGGCGGATCATGCGGATGTCGCGTTCTGCCTGGTTGTTGTCGAAGGGCACGGTGAAGCCCGGCAGCAACGTCCAGCCGCCCACCCGATCAGGGCTTGTGCGGTTGATCCCCTTCACCTGGTGCGTGCGATCAACCACGTAAGCCTCTCCCGCGCGACATCCGCGCGGCGCTACTTGAGCTCCGCCGAGCCCAGGTTCAGCAGCCGCCGGGCCACGATCAGCTGCTGGATCTGCTGAGTGCCTTCGAAGATGTCCAGGATCTTGGAGTCCCGGCCCCACTTCTCGAGCAGCTCGACCTCGGAGTAGCCGAAGGTGCCGGCGAGCTCCACGCAGCGCAGGGTGACGTCCGAGCCCATCCGGCCAGCCTTGGCCTTCGCCATCGAGGCCTCCATCGAGTTGGGCTTGCGGTTGTCGGCCATCCAGGCCGACTGCAGGGTCAGCAGGTACGCCGCCTCCCAGTCCGCCTCGAGCTGCAGGAACGTCGCAGCCGCGGCGGACTGGGACAGGGCCGGACGGTCGTAGTCGATGTCAACGCCCGCCTCGGCCAGGATCTCGCGGGTCAGGTCGAGCGATGCACGCGCACAGCCGACGGCCATCGCGGCCACCAGCGGCCGGGTGTTGTCGAAGGTCGACATCGCTCCGGCGAAGCCCTGCTTGTCGTCGACGTCGGCCGAACCGAGCAGGTTCTCAGCAGGGACGCGGCAGTCGTCGAAGACGATCACTGCGGTGTCGGAGGCGCGGATGCCCAGCTTGTGCTCCAGCCGCTCCACCCGCATTCCCGGGTTGTCCTTCTTGACCACGAACGACTTGATAGCGGCGCGCCCCAGGCTCTTGTCCAGCGTCGCCCAGACGACGACGCTGTCGGCGCGCTCGCCGGACGTGACGAAGATCTTCTCGCCGTTGAGGACGTACTCGTCGCCGTCCTTCGTAGCCGTGGTCGAGATGCTTGCGGAGTCCGAGCCGGTGCCGGCCTCGGTGATCGCCATCGCTGCCCAGGTGCCAGCGAGGCGCTCGAGCTGCTCGTCGTCGGCGACCGAGGCGATCGCGGAGTTGCCGAGGCCTTGCCGTGGCATCGAGAGCAGCAGGCCGACGTCGCCCCAGCACATCTCCATCACCGACAGCACCGAGGCGAGGTTGGCCCCGTTCCTGTTCCTGGACTGACCAGCACCCTGCTTTTCGTCGCTCGTCTCGTCGCGACGGACCCCGGTAGCGCCGGCGCCGCCAGTCGCCCCTGACTCGGAGATGCCGTCGATCATCGCGGCGAGCATGTCGAGCTCCCTCGGGTACTCGTGCTCGGCCTCGTCGTACTTGCGCGAGATCGGTCGCAGCATGTTCATGGCGACCTGGTGGGCCTGCTCGATGAGCGGGCGGATCTTCCTGGGGGTTTCGAGATTGATCATGTCTCTCTCCTCGGACGGGACGTGCCGGGTTTGGAGCCGGCAGGTCAGACCAGGACCGCTCCTTCCATCACGCCGATGGCCCGGAGGTCGCGGTACCAGCGCTCGACGGGGTGCTCCTTGACGAAGCCGTGCCCGCCCAGCAGCTGTACGCCGTCCAGGCCGATCCGCATGCCGTGCTCGGCACACAGGCGACGGGCCAGTGCGACCTCGCGCTCCGCCGACTTCCCCTGTGCCACCCGGCTGGCCGCCCGGTAGGTGACCAGACGCATGCCCTGCAGCTCGATCGCGATGTTGGCCACCATGAACGCCACCGACTGGCGGTGGGCAATCGGCTCCCCGAAAGCCTCGCGCTCCTTGACGTAGGGCGTGACGTACTCGAGGACCGCCTGCCCGGTTCCGACGGCCAGGGCGCACCAGGCGAGGCGCGAGCACCGCACACACTCCCGGTGGTCCGATGCATCGCCGAGCAGGGCGATCTCCTGCACAGCGACGTCCTTGAGGACCAGCCTCGACAGGCTCGCGGCACGCAGGCCCATCGACGGGTCGGACTCGATGGTGATGCCCTCGGCCGTTGACTCCACGATGAACAGCTGTGGCGAGCCGTCGAGCTCGGCGCCGACGACGAATAGCTCGGCGTCCGCACCACGCACCACGCCGGACTTCACGCCGTTCAGGACGAAGCCGTCGCCCTGCTTCTCGGCCCTCGCGGCCGGGGTGAGTGGATCGAACAGTGCTGTCGGCTCACTGAGCGCAAGGGCAGCGGCGGGGACCTCGTCACCAGTGAACGCGGGCAGGTACGTCGCCTGCTGCTCGTCGGTGCCCCAGAGTGACAGTGCGGTCGCAACCGCGCCCGGGGCGAGCGCTGCCACGGCCAGACCCATGTCGCCCTTGGCGAGGGCCTCGTGAACAAGGGTCCCTGCCATGGCTGAGCGCTCGGTGGCGATGCCGCCGAGGTTCTCCGGAACACCGAGGATCGGCAGCCCGATCTCCAGCGACGCCTTCAGCAGCTCGTCCGGAGGTGCGCACACCTCGTTCGCGTCGGCGGCCGCAGGACGCACCCTCTCCTCGGCGAACTCGCTCACCAGATCCACCAGCATCTGCTCGTCCTCGCCGGGGGTGAGGTCGAAGAGGCCGGTGTTCTTCGCTGTGGGGACCCGGTTGCCCCTCGTCGCCCTCCCGGCGCGAGCAAAGGTGCGGCCGACGTTGCCGGCGGTGCGGAAGCCGGCGCTGGTGACGCGGTACACCGTCTGCTCACTCGCCTTGCGGATGCCGAGGCGGTCGATCAGTTCACTGGACGCGAGCCTGTTCAGGGCCGCGACGGCCAACCCGATCGGGTCGCGCTTCTCGCCGTCGGAGAGCCCGTGACGGCCTCCCGCCCGAAGCAGGCTCCAGGGCAGCTTCTGCGGCTCGCTTGCGGAATTCGGGGACATGCATCGAAATGTAACTGCGAGTTACACTTCGCGCCACACCTTCCGTACGTGTCGCGGGTCACGCATAGGATTCCGGCCATGGTCGCCGCAAGTCCTGCCCCTCGCTCCCCCACCTCGGTCGAGCTGCCGGCCGGCGGCACGGTGCGTCCCGTCGTCCGCTGGGGCACCGAGGTGATGCACCGGGCGGCGCGTCCTGTGACGTCGTACGACGATGACCTGCGCGCACTCGTTGCCGACATGGTCGCCACGATGTACGCCGCGCAGGGGGTCGGCCTCGCGGCCTGCCAGATCGGGGTGGACCTCGCCGTGTTCGTCTACGACTGCCCCGACGACTCCGGGACCCTGCACCGCGGCGTCGTGTGCAACCCGGTGCTCGAGCTGCCTGAAGGGCGCGAGCGACGACTCGACGAGGCGGATGAGGGCTGCCTGTCCTACCCGGGGGCGTTCGTGGAGTGTGCTCGACCCGACTGGGCCCGGGTCGTCGGCCAGGGGGTCGACGGCGAGGACGTGTCCTACGAGGGCGACGGGTTGCTCGCGCGCTGTCTCCAGCACGAGACCGACCACACCTACGGCACGGTCTTCGGAGACCGCCTCAGCGACCGGGCACGCAAGAAGCTGCGCAAGGAGATGGAGGAAGCCGCGGAGGCCTACCCGGCCACCTGGCCCGTGGGCGAGGACGTCGAGGACGACGGAGATCTGGGTTCGGGTGCTCTTGACGCGGACCACGACGAGCGCTGACCCGTCGGCGCGGGCTCCTGCGAGCGCGTGGACGGGAGCTCGACGGTGACGGTCGTGCCGATCCCCAAGCGAGAGTCGATGCTGACGCTCCCATGCTGCTGCTCGACCAGTTCCCGCACGCTGGCCAGGCCGAGGCCAGTCCCGCCGTCCGGCTCGGCGAGGCGCCCGCGCGTGAACTCCTCGAAGATGGAGTCGATATCGTCCGGGTGGATGCCTCGGCCCCGGTCAGCGACCGAGAGTCGCACTCGCCCCCGATGAGCGCGGCCGAGAGTCACCTCCACGGGGGTTCCCGGCGGGGAGTATCGCAACGCGTTCTCCACCAGGTTGGTCACGACCCGGTGCATGGCGACGCCGTTGGCATGCGCCAGCCCGACAGCGCCCGCGGAGACGTGGACACGCGCGGGAGCGAGGGCGGGATTGAGGTCCCGTACGGCGTCCCGGGCCACCTGTGCGATGTCGATGTCGGCCAGAAGCAGTGAGGCATTGCCGGCGCGCTGGCTCGCGAACAGCACCAGCTCTTCCACCATGGTGAGGAGGCGGTCTGCGTTGGCCTCCACCCGGTCGATGAGCGCGCCACGGACGTCCTCGTCGGCATCGCGGAGGGCGTCGGCGAACCCCCTGATCGCCGTGATGGGTGTGCGGAAGTCGTGGTTGAACGCTGTGTAGAAGGCGTCCTGCGCTTCCTCGAGTACCTTGGCGTCGGTCCGGTCACGGGTCACCTTGGCGTAGCCGGTGAGGTGACCGCTGTCATCGCGGAGTGCGGTGAGGACGACGTCCCCCCAGAACCTCGATCCGTCCTTGCGCACCCGCCAGCCGGTGTGCTCGATACGCCCCCGCCGGCGGGCATCGGCAAGCAGCTGCATCGGCAGCCCTTTGCGTCGGTCCTCCTCGGTGTAGAACATCGCGAAGTTGCGGCCGATGGCCTCCTCCGCCGTGTAGCCCTTGACCCGTTCCGCGCCGAGGTTCCAGGTCTGGATGATGCCGTCGGGGTCGAGCGCGAGGATGGCGTAGTCGACGACCTGGCCGACGAGCACGCGCAGGCGTTCCTCGCCCGCACGCAGCGCGGACTCGAGCTCGTGCTTCTCGGTGAGGTCGCGGGTGACCTTGGCGTAGCCGGTGAGATCGCCGTTCTCGTCGCGCAGGGCGGTGATGACCACGTCCCCCCAGAACCGGGAGCCGTCCTTGCGCATTCGCCAGCCGGTGTGTTCGACCCTGCCTTTGTCCCGGGCCTGGAGAAGCAGCGTCTGCGGCAGTCCAGCGAGCTTGGCTTCCTCGGTGTAGAACATCGCGAAGCTGCGGCCGATGGCCTCCTCCGCCGTGTAGCCCTTGACCCGTTCCGCGCCGAGGTTCCACGTCTGGATGATGCCGTCGGGGTCGAGCCCGATGATGGCGTAGTCGGCAACCTGGCCGACGACATCCTCAAGGAACCTCGCTCGCCGCTCCGCGCCCCATGCCACCGGGAAAGACTATGGGCTCAACCACAATTCGACTGCACCGGTCTCCGGGCAATTTCGTAGCAGGCGACCGCGGTTGCGGCCGCGACGTTGAGCGAGTCGATCCCCGCGCGCATGGGAATCACCGCAGAACGCTGCGCCGTGCGCTCCCAGTGCGCCGAGAGCCCGTGCCCCTCCGAGCCCAGCACGAGGGCGACCTTGTCCAGTCCGGCGACCGCGTCTGCGAGCGGCACAGCGCCCTCGGCCAGCGTGAGCGCCACGGTGGTGAACCCGCGATCGGAGAGGAGAGGCAGCGCACCGAACCAGTCGGGCAGGCGGGTCCAGGGCAGAGCAAACACCGCGCCCATGGCGACCTTGATCGATCGGCGGTAGAGCGGGTCGGCACATCGAGGCGCGAGCAGCACCCCGTCGACGCCCAGTGCCGCGGCCGAACGAAAGATGGCCCCGACGTTCGTGTGGTCGACGACGTCCTCGCACACGACCAGAGTGTGCGCTCCTTCGAGGACGGTCTCGACCGTCGGCAGTGGCGTCCGGGCCAGGGAGGCCAGCGCGCCTCGGTGCACGTGGAAGCCGGTGACCTGCTCGGCGAGTGACTCCGAGAGGAGATAGCACGGTGCGTCGGTCGCGTCGATGACGTCCGCCAGGCCCTCCAGCCAGCGTGGTGCCATCAGGAAGGACCGCACCGGGAAACCGGCCTCGACCGCCCGTCGTACGACCTTCTCGCCCTCGGCGAGGAACAGGCCGTGCTGGGCCTCGAGCGACTGGCGCAGCTGTACGTCCCTGAGATCCCGGTAGTCGGCGAGCCGAGGATCCCCGGGATCGGAGATCTCGGCGTACGTCGCCATGCTCACACTTCTCCTGGGCCGGCTCCTGGGCCGGCATCCGGTGCGTCTGCACGCGGGAAGCGCGCGGGATGTGCCACCGCCACCACCTCGCCGATGACGATGATCGCAGGGGGCTGGACGCGTTCTCCGGTGATCGTGTCCGCCAGCGCCCCGAGCGTGGTCAGGACCGTGCGTTCGGTGGGCATGGTGCCGTCACACACGATGGCCACCGGAGTGGCGGCGTCCCGGCCCTCCCGGAGCAGCGCCTCGGCGATCGCGGGGGCGTTCTCGACGGCCATCATCAGCACGATCGTGCCGCGGAGTCCCGCCAGGGCCTCCCACTCCACCAGGGAGTCGGGATGGCCGGGCGGCAGGTGCCCCGAAACGATCGTCAGGTCGTGGGTCACCCCGCGGTGCGTGACCGGGATCCCCGCTACCGCGGGCACTGCCAGCGGGCTGCTGATGCCCGGGATCACGGTGACCGGAACGCCGGCCTCCCGGCAGGCGAGCAGCTCCTCGTAGCCGCGACCGAAGACGAAGTTGTCGCCTCCCTTGAAGCGAGCGACCCGGCGACCCGCCTGGGCGGCCTCGACGATGATCTTGTTGATCTGCGCCTGAGTGGTCGAGCGCCCGCGGGGCAGCTTGGCGACGTCGATGATCTCGGTGTCGGAGGGCAGCTCGGCGAGAAGCTCGCGTGGTGCGAGCCGGTCGGCGACGACGACGTCGGCGTCCATCAGGGCCTTGCGGCCGGCCACGGAGATCAGCTCCGGGTCACCCGGGCCGCCGCCGACCAGCCAGACCCCGGCCACTCCTTCACGATGGTGACGCGCGGCGACCGAGCCCTCACGCAGGGCGGCGACGATGTCGTCGCGAACCCCGGCCGAACGACGCGGATTCCTGTCCGCCGCCCTGGTGCCCATCACCGCCACGGTCACGCCGTCGTGGTGGCCGACCGCCGGCGTGAATGCGGTCGCCGCGTCGGCGTCGTCCGCGCGTACGCAGAAGACCCGCTTCTGTTCGGCCAGCACGCTGATCCGCTCGTTCACCTCGGTGTCGTCGGTCGCGGCCATCACGTACCACGCATCGTCGAGGTCGCTGTCGACGAACCCGCGCTGCTCCCAGGCCACCTCGTTCGAGCCGACCAGGCCCTCGATCGCGGGCGTGACCACCGGCGAGACCAGGTGCACGTCGGCACCGGCGGCGATGAGTGTCGGCACTCGGCGCTGGGCGACGGTGCCTCCGCCGACGACCAGGACCTTGCGCCCCGACAGGCGAAGGCCAGCCGGGTAGGTCGGGAAGTCACCTGGCGGGTGCTGATGCGGCGTCACGGGACCATTGTGCTGAACCGCGGGGTCCCGGGTGTTTCGCCCGCCCACCAGCCGGACAAGTGGTCATCTCCTATGGTCGATGACCACTAGGTTGCGCTCATGAGCCTCGATCGCCCCGGGCACCGTGACCTCCATGAGGTTGCCACTGAAGCCCCCGAACAGCTGCTCAGGGGGGCCGGGCTACGCGTGACCAAACCGCGTCTGGCCGTGTTGCGGGCCCTGGCCTCGCATCCACACTCCGGTGCCGACAGCGTCCTGGGCGCCGTACGCCGGCAGCTGGGTGGTGTTTCCACGCAGGCGGTCTACGACGTCCTCAACGTGCTCGCCGACCGGGGCATCGCGCGCCGGATCCAGCCTGCGGGGTCGGTGGCCCGCTACGAGCTGCGCTCCGGCGACAACCACCACCACGTCGTGTGCCGGCACTGCGGTGTGGTCATCGACGTCGAGTGTGCGACCGGGGAGGCACCATGCCTGGACGCCTCGGAGAGCCACGGGTTCCTCATCGACGAGGCGGAGGTGACGTACTGGGGTCTGTGCCCCGACTGCCAGAACCTCGCGCCCGGGTGACCCTCGTGGCGGCGTACGTCGTGACAGGATCGCGCCATGGCCGAGCTGCAGACCGACTTGCTGGGAGCGCCGTACACCTCTGAGACGTGGCAGCTGCGACCCGACGACGAGGGTGAGGTCGTCGCGACCCTGGTCCACCGCCGCGCCGGACAGCCGACGCGCAAAGCGGTGCTGCACGTGCACGGCTTCTGCGACTACTTCTTCCAGACCGTCGCTGCCGACTTCTGGGTGCGCAACGGCTACGACTTCTATGCGCTCGACCTGCGGAAGTACGGGCGTTCGCTGCGTCCCCACCAGACACCGAACTACGTCGCCGACCTGAGCACGTACTACGAAGAACTGGACCTGGCCTTCCAGCACATCTCCGAGGAGCACGATCACCTCGTGTTCTCCGCGCACTCGACGGGCGGTCTGACGCTGCCGTTGTGGCTGCACGACCGTGCCCACTCGGCCGCGGGTGTCTTCCTGAACGCACCGTGGATCGACATGCACGGCGACGCGTTCACCCGTCTGCTGGCGATGCCGGGAATCCACCACCTGGGGGCGCTGATGCCGATGCGGCAGATCCCGCGCAACGTCAGTGGTGGCTATGTCCGCAGCCTGCACCGCGAGTTCGAGGGCGAGTGGGCCTTCGACCTCCGCTGGAAGCCGGAGGCCTCCTGGCCCATCTACGCCGGCTGGATCCGGGCGGTCCGCACGGGTCAGGCACGGATCGAGCGGGGTCTGGACGTGGACGCGCCCGTGCTGCTGGTCAGTTCGACGAGGTCTGGACACCCGAGCTCGGTGGCCGACCTCAGGGAGACCGACGTGGTCCTCGACGTCGAGCGGATGCGGAGACGTGCCGCCCGCCTGTCGCGCCACGTGACGATCGCTCAGGTGCCGGGAGCGCTGCACGACGTCACCCTCTCCCCCGAACCGGCCCGCAGCCAGGCCTTCGACGAGCTGCAGCGATTCCTCTCGGCCTACGTCGACTGAGGGTCGCTACGACACGGCAACACGCGTGGGCGGGAGCCTGACGCCGCGGGACGCGTCAGGCCCGGAGCGATGCCCCATCCAGCTCGATTCCGATGACGCGGGCGACACGGTCCATGTCGGCATCCCAGGAAAGAAGGGCGGCGCCGAGACGATGCGCAACCGCGGCGATCATGCAGTCGACCATCCCACGAGGGGTCACGCCCGATTGCCGACACCGACGGTAGATCCTGGTCGCGGCATCGAAGTCGGTGGCCGCATCAAAGCGCAGCAACCCGAAACGCAGCAGGAGGCGGCGCAGATCCTCCTCCCGTGCGTCGCTGCGTGCCCCGGCCAGCACCTGCATCACCACGGGCTCTGTGACCATCAGCGGCCCGTCGGTGGCAATCAGCTCGGCAAGGCGCTGGTCTGCCGTGCTGCCGGTCGCCCGGTCGTACTCGACCCACGCAGAGGTGTCGGCCAGGATCACGCTGACCCACGCGGACCGGCATCGACCGGAACTTCATCCATCGCGAGGGCACCCCGCATCGCCAGCGCCTGCTCGCGCGTCATCGGCTGGCCGGCCAGATGGCGCAGGGCCAGCGCAACTGCTTCGGTCTTCGTATGAATCCCGTAGCGGTCCATGATCGCCCGGACGTGGTCGTCCTCAAGCTCGATGTTCGTGCGTACCCTGGATATACACGTACCCTACACGAGATGTGTAGAGAAGGTGTACGATCAGCTCGCGGTCAGGAACTGCACCAGACGTGGTCGTCATTGCCGCCACAACGTATGACTGTGAGTCACGAGAGGCGCTCGCTCCCTCAGGCCAACCCGCTTGACTACGTGACCGGCGAACAGTGGAGCCCAGCAAGCGTGTGATGCATGCAGGACTCCTTTGATCGGGCAACAGTTCGTCGGCCAGCACAGGGAGTCGGCAAGCTGATTTTGCAACAGATGCCAGCGCATGTGGTCCTCCACGAATCGACGAACGCTCGTTGTGCGAAGTGATTGCTGGAGCGGCTGCCCTTCGGCCGTCACCGGTGGTCTACAGCGGGAACACGAACGCGGCGATCGCGATGATGCCCACCACCACGATCACGGCGCGCAACACGTTGGCCGGAAGCCTGCGGCCGACGGTGGCGCCGATCTGCCCGCCGACGACCGACCCGACGGCGATCAGGCCGGCCGCTGCCCAGTTCACGGTGCCCGGGCCACCGTCGGGCACGTAGGGCACGTCGACGAACGCGAGGAACACGAACACGATGGCGGCGACGAGGTTGACCACGAGGGCCAGCACGTTCTTGGAGGCGTTGTGCCGCTGCATCGAGTCGGCGACGCCGATGCCGAGAACGGCCATCAGCAACACCCCCTGCGCGGCGCCGAAGTAGCCGCCGTACACCCCGGTCAGGCAGATGGCCGGCCACACCCACCATGCACCGTGCTCGGCCAGGCCGCCGCGGGACTCGGCCCGGGCAGTCACGCGCTTCGAGATCCGCGGGCCGAGGATGACCAGGACGCAACCCAGGACGATGAGCACGGGCACGATCGCGTCGAACGCCGCGGCGGGCAGCCACAACAGCAGCAGCGCTCCCGCGAATGCTCCCAGGAACGAGGCACTTCCCAGCCTGACCAGGCGTGAACGCTGTCCCTCGAGCTCCTTGCGGTAGCCGATCGCCCCCGACAACGAGCCGGGCACCAGGCCGATCGTGTTGGAGACGTTGGCCGTCACCGGCGGTATGCCGAACGCGAGAAGGGTCGGGAACGTCACCAGCGTTCCCGACCCGACCACGGTGTTGATGGTCCCGGCCGCCACACCTGCTAGCAGGATGGCGACGATCTCCAGGAAGCTCACCGACCGGAGGGGGCCTCTCCCGTCGGGTCACCCGGGTCCGTGGTGGGCGGGGCCGGCGTGTCGACCGGCGTCTGTGGAGAAGCAGGCGCAGCCGTCGACGTCCCGCTCGCAGCACGCGCGGACTCCTCGGCGGCCTTGATCGCCTTCTGCACCTCTGCATGGGCACTGGACACCGACGAATCGGGTTCGGTGCTCGGCTCGATGATCGGCGCCTCGACTCGCTTGCGGGGACCATCGACCTTGTGCGGGATGCCTGCCACCTCGTGAACCGCGGAGCCGAGGCCTTCGAGCGCCCTGGTGATCTCCGAGGGAACCACCCAGACCTTGTTCGCCGAGCCCTCGGCGATCTTCGGCATCATCTGGAGGTACTGGTAGGCCAGCAGCGCCTGGTCGGGCTGCCCGTCGTGGATGGCCTGGAAGACCGTCTGGATGGCCTGCCCCTCACCCTGCGCCTTGAGGATCGCGGCTTCCCGGTTGGCCTGCGCACGCAGGATGAGTGCCTCGCGGTCACCTTCGGCGGTGAGGATCGCGGCCTGCTTGTTCCCCTCCGCGGTGAGGATCGATGACTGCCGCTGCCCCTCGGCGGTGAGGATGACGGCACGCTTGTCACGGTCGGCACGCATCTGCTTCTCCATCGAGTCCTTGATGGAGGGCGGCGGGTCGATGCCCTTGATCTCCACCCGGCCGACGCGGATGCCCCAGCGCCCGGTGGCCTCGTCGAGCACGCCCGAGAGACCGCGGTTGATGTCCTCGCGGGAGGTCAGCGTCTGCTCGAGCGTCATGCCACCGACGATGTTTCGCAGCGTGGTCATGGTGAGCTGCTCGACAGCGGAGATGTAGTTGGCGATCTCGTAGGTGGCCGACACCGGGTCGGTCACCTGGAAGTAGATAACCGTGTCGATCGAGACGACAAGGTTGTCCTCGGTGATCACGGGCTGCGGCGGGAAGGAGACGACCTGCTCGCGCATGTCGATGACGTAGCGCACCCGGTCCACGAACGGCGTGACCACGTTCAGCCCTGGCTGCAGAGTGTTCTTGTACTTGCCGAACCGCTCCACGATGCCGGCACGCGCCTGCGGCACGATCCGGATCGTCTTCGCCAGCACGAGTACGACGAAGATCAGGAACAGTGCGAACAGGATGAGGATTGCTCCACCCATCGGGACGCCCTCTTTTCTTTCTGTGGTGCCGGGCCGTCAGGACCCGAGCCGGTGGACACGCAGCACGTACGCCGTCGCACCCTTGATCTGTACCACGTCGACGAGCTCGCCCGCCTCGATGCGGTCGTCCTCGTCGTACGGCTCGGCGGTCCACTCCTCGCCACCGATCTTCACGCGACCGGGGTTTCCGTGCCCCAGCTCACGCACCACCGTCGCGCGCTTGCCGATCAGTGCCTCGGCCCCGGTCTTGAGGTCAGGACCGCTGTGCAGGCGGCGTACGACGCTCGGGCGGATCAATCCGAGGAGGCCGACAGCGGAGACCAGCGCCAGCACGATCTGAAGGGCGACGGGTCCGCCCGTGAGGGCCGTGACCGCACCGACGAGGGCGCCACCGGCAAGCATCGCCAGGAACAGGTCGAGGCTGACCAGCTCGAGAGCACCCAGCACGACCGCGAGACCGAGCCAGCTCTCCCACATGTGGTCGCTCAGCCAGTCCATGCGGGGAGCCTATCCAACTGCTCGCAACGCTCAGCTGCGCCGACGCGCGGAGAAACGCCCCTCGTCCTCGCGCAGGGAGAGGGACATCGCGAACGTCTCGCTGAGCACTTCCTCGGTCATCACCTCGGGCAGCGGGCCCGAGGCAACGGCGCGCCCCTCGCGCAGCAGAAGCGCATGAGTGAAGCCCGGAGGGATCTCCTCGACGTGGTGGGAGACCAGGATCGTGGCCGGCGCGTACTCGTCCAGCGCCAGCCTCGACAGCGTCGCCACGAGGTCCTCGCGCCCGCCGAGGTCGAGGCCGGCAGCGGGTTCGTCGAGGATCAGGATCTCCGGATCGGTCATCAGCGCACGGGCGATCTGGACGCGCTTGCGCTCGCCCTCGCTGAGCGTGCCGAACGTGCGCTCGAGCAACGCGCCGGCACCCACCTCGGTCAGCAGCGTGCTCGCTCGGTCGTGGTCGAGCTCGTCATAGTGCTCGCGCCAGCGCCCGACCACGCCGTACGACGCGGAGACCACCACGTCACGAACGATCTCGTGCCGCGGGATCCGGTCCCCGACGGCAGCGCTGGTCCAGCCGATCCGGGGACGCAGCTCGAAAACATCGACGGTGCCGACGACCTCACCGAGGATGCCGACGACCCCGGAGGTCGGGTGGATCTGCGCCGAGCACAGCTGCATCAAGGTGGTCTTGCCGGCGCCGTTGGGACCGAGGATCACCCAGCGCTCGTCGTCCTCGACCATCCAGTCGACGCCGTCGAGCAACCTCGACCTGCCGCGCGTGACGCTCACGTCGGCGAGCTCAACGACGGCGGTCATGAGCGCCAACCTAGTTGCATCCTGGTTTGCGTTGGCACCGGGGTGTCCCGCAAATCAGCGCCCGAGGCGAGTCGGTCCTAGGCTGCCCAGATGAGCGCGCTGCCGGTGTCTGCCGTCCTCGTCATGTGGCTCGACGCCGTGCGTGCCGGGCGCGCGGCACCGGACGAGCTGGCGGACGCGGTGCGCGGGGGCGATGCCTGGCACCTGGTCACGGGGCTCCCGCAGCGTGAGGTCGTGGAGCTGCACGAGCTGCCCGCCGCGCTGTCCGGGACGATCTCGCTCGCGCTGCCGGTTCCCGGCGACCCCGTGGGGCTGGGCGGCCCGCCGTCGTTCAACATCGCGGCGATGGACGCCGGTGAGGCCGTCGTCGCGGGTGCTTTCGGACTGGTGCCCGAGACGGACGCACGCACGGTCGTATGGCGGGCTCACCCTGCGGGACCGGTCCCCTGGCTCGACGAGCGGGAGACGGCTTCGGAGCTCCGGGTGGTGCTTGCCGAGGTCACCCGCCGCCTAGTCGACCTCGAGGTGGCCAGCTGGCAGCCCGAGATCCCCGACCTGCTGCTCAACCTGCGTCATCGTGCGCCGCTGCCGCTGCCTCCCGGGTGCGATGCCCGCCGGGCCGAGACGATGGACCGAGCCGTGCTCTGCCTCGACATCCTCGATCTGGCTCGTGCCGGCGAGGGTGGCGCCGTGTCGGCGTACGAGATGGAGCGGAGGCGTACCGCCCTCGACGACCTCGGCCGCGCTGCCCGCCGGGCGCTGACAGGCGCCTGCTTCTCCGCGGAGCCCACGCGGACGGACTCAGCCGATCGGCACTCGCCCGGTTAACCTCGTCCCGTGCTGGAGGAGACGAAGCAGGAGCCGCCGCGAACACTGCTGATCACGCTGACCGGCAAGGACCGTCCCGGTGTGACGTCCCTGGTCTTCGACACGTTGGCGCAGTTCGGCGTCGAGGTGATCGACATCGAGCAGATCGTCCTCCGGCGCAGGCTGATCCTCGGCCTGCTGGTCAGCACACCCCGGGACTGGAAGCCGCTACGGCGGGCCATGGCGAGTGTCGCCGACGACCTCGACATGACGCTCGACCTCGACCGGGGCACCGGTGACAACAAGCCGCGTCCCGAGGGCCGCAGCCACGTCACGGTGCTGGGCACCCCGCTGAAGTCGCCGGCCGTCGCCGCCATCACCGGGAGGATCGCCGACTTCGGGGCGAACATCGACCGGATCGAGCGGATGGCGCGCTACCCGATCACCGCGATCGACCTCCACGTCTCCGGCGTCGATCCCGACAAGCTGCGTGACATCCTCGCCCGCGAGGCCGCCCGTCAGAACGTCGACGTCGCGGTCCAGCCTGCGAACCTGATGCGCCGCGGCATGCGGCTGATCGTGATGGACGTCGACTCGACCCTGATCCAGGGCGAGGTCATCGAGATGCTGGCGGCGCATGCCGGCTGTGAGGCGGAGGTCGCCCGCATCACCGATCAGGCGATGCGCGGTGACGTCGACTTCGAGCAGAGCCTGCGCGACCGTGTGGCGCTGCTGGAAGGCCTCGACGCCGGCGCCATCGACAAGGTGTACGACGCCCTCGAGCTCGCACCCGGCGCCCGGACCACGGTGCGCGTCCTCAAGCGGCTCGGCTACCGCTTCGCGATCGTCAGCGGCGGGTTCAGCCAGCTGACCGACCGGCTCGCCGGCGACCTCGGCATCGACTTCTCGGTGGCGAACGAGCTCGAGGTGGTCGAGGGCAGGCTCACCGGCCGCCTGGTCGGTGACGTCGTCGACCGCGCCGGCAAGGCTGCCGCGCTGCGCCGGTTCGCCGCCGAGGCCGGGGTGTCGGTGAGTGCGACGATCGCCATCGGTGACGGGGCCAACGATCTCGACATGCTCAACGCCGCCGGGCTCGGCATCGCGTTCAACGCCAAGCCGGTGGTCCAGGAGGCAGCGCACGCTTCCGTGAACGTGCCCTACATGGATGCGGTGCTGTACCTCCTGGGGATCAGCCGCGAGGAGATCGTCGCTGCTGACGCCGAGGAAGGTTTCACCACCCCCGAGCCGACTGTCTGAGGTCAGCCCTGGCCAGCGTGGAACGCCATCAGGTGCGCGGTGCCGATGTCGAGGTCGGCCCACGGGACAGAGATCTCGAGGACGGCGGTGGCGGCGGTCGGAAACCCTGCGCTCATCGCGCGGAAGGCCACCGGGTCGGGGTCGCCGTCGTCGAGCAGGTGCGCCAGGGAGGCCGCCGTCGGGTTGTGGCCGACGTACAACACGATCTCGGCGTCCGGTGGCGCGTCGCGCAGCACGTCGAGCGCGCTGTCCGCGTCTGCGGAGTAGACGGCGTCATCGACACGGGCCTCCGCCGGCGTGCCGTTTCCCTCCACCAGGGCCTTCCAGGTCTGCCGGGTCCGCGTCGCGGAGGACACGAAGGCATAGGTGGGCACGATGCCCAGGTTGGCCAGCCACTCTCCCGCAGCGGTGGCGTCGCGGTGGCCGCGATCGGTGAGTCGGCGCCGGTGGTCCTCGGGCGCGAAGGCCTCGGCCTTGGCGTGCCGCATGATCACCAGAAGCCGTCGCTTCGTCGCGGACGAATCGGGCGAAGACGGGCTCACTTACGAACTGTAAGACCCCTTAGGCTTCCTGTCATGACAATGGGTCCCAAGGACGGCCCCCTTGATGGCCGGGGCGACCTGCTCGTCATCGGAGGGGCCGAGGACAAGCTCGGCAAGCGCACCGTTCTCAAGGAGTTCATCGAGCGGGCAGGCGGGGTCGGGTCGCGCATCGCCGTGGTCCCGACGGCTTCGTCGCTCGGCCCGGAGATCATCGACGTCTACGCCGCGTTGTTCACGCGGCTCGGTGCCAGCGAGGTGTACGGCGTACGACCCGAGGACCGCACGCAGGCATCCGACGCGGCTGTGGTCCACGAGCTCGACCGGGCCACCGGCATCTTCATGACCGGGGGCAACCAGCTGAAGCTGTCCACCGTGATCGCGGGCACCCCGTTCGGGCAGGCGATCGTCGAGGCGCGCGAGCGTGGGGTGACCATCGCCGGCACCTCCGCCGGGGCGAGCATCCAGTCCTCCCACATGGTGGCGTTCGGGCCGGGCGGGTCCACGCCCAAGCAGCGGATGACCCAGGTGGCCGCCGGGCTGGGGCTGCTGCAGAACTGCGTGATCGACCAGCACTTCGCGCAGCGCAACCGCTACGGACGGCTGCTGATGATCGTTTCGCAGAGCCCGCAGTTGCTGGGCATGGGTGTCGACGAGGACACGGCGGCGGTCATCAGCTGTGTCGACGGGGCTGACGTCCTGCACGTCGCGGGCCGCGGTTCGGTCACCTTGATGGACGGCACGCACATGGTCACGAACGCCCACGAGGCCCACGAGCATCGCCCGATCCTCGCCTCGGGTGTGGTGCTGCACGTGCTCCCTGCGGGGTCCGAGTTCAACCTGACGACGCGACAGCTCCTCCCGGCCAGACCCCGCATCGACCCCTTCGAGTCCGATGAATTGGCCTCAGCCAACCGTGATCTGCGCAAGATGGCCCGTGACATCGCCGCGGGTGACATCGGCCCCTCGGTGTTACGTCGTCGAATCGCCCGTCGAACCAGAGGAGCCATCCAGTGACCGAGAGCGCCAAAGATGCATTGACCGGCGACCGGGCCGCCGTACAGAGCTCCGGCGGTCGCCCCACCGCCGACCTGGCCATCATCGAGACCCGCGTCTACCGCGGTGCGAACGTCTGGTCCTACGAGAAGGCCATCCATCTCGTCGTAGATCTCGGGTCGCTCGAGGACTTCCCCACCAACACCATTCCTGGCTTCACCGACCACCTGCTCGAGGCGCTGCCCGGCCTGCGCGAGCACTCCTGCTCCCGGGGTCGGCGAGGCGGCTTCGTGGAGCGCCTAAACGAGGGCACCTGGCTCGGGCACGTGGCCGAGCACACGGCGCTGGCGCTCCAGCAGGTCGTTGGCCATGACACCCGGCGGGGCAAGACCCGCCAGGTCAAGGGCGAGAAGGGCCGCTACAACATCATCTTCGGCTACATCGACGAGCAGGTCGGGCTGGAGGCTGCTCGGCTCGCCATCCGGCTGGTCAACCACCTCGTCGAGGCCGACCCCGACTTCGACTTCGCCGACGAGCTCGACACCTTCATCCTCCGAGCCCAGCGCACCGCCTTCGGGCCCTCGACCCAGGCGATCCTCGACGAGGCCGTCTCCCGCGACATCCCCTGGATCCGGCTCAACAAGCACTCACTGGTCCAGCTGGGCCAGGGTGTGCACGCCAAGCGCATCCGGGCGACGATGACGTCGGAGACCAGCTCGATCGCGGTCGACATCGCCTCAGACAAGGACCTCACCACCCGTCTTCTCGGCGCCGCCGGACTGCCGGTGCCCAAGCAGGATTCGGTGCGTACG
Source organism: uncultured Actinomycetota bacterium (assembly GCA_963742815.1). GTDB lineage: Bacteria > Actinomycetota > Actinomycetes > Propionibacteriales > Nocardioidaceae > Marmoricola. The sequence goes on along the minus strand of CAVUNJ010000011.1, from coordinate 620,447 downwards.
GCGGAACAGGCCGCCACCGTTGCCAGACGGATCGGCTTCCCGGTCGTCGTCAAGCCGCTCGACGGCAACCACGGACGCGGAGTCTGCCTGAACCTGATGGACGAGGACGCTGTCCGCGAAGCCTTCCCGATCGCGAAGGAGGAGTCGCGTCGCGGCTGGGTGATCGTCGAGTCGTTCGTGACCGGCAAGGACTACCGCTGCCTGATCATCGACGGCAAGGTCGCGGCGATCGCCGAGCGGGTGCCGGCGCACGTCGTGGGTGACGGCAGCAGCACCGTGCAGCAGCTGGTGGACGACACCAACGCCGACCCGCGACGCGGTGTCGGCCACGAGAAGATCCTGACGCGCATCAAGATCGACCCCGCGGCCGAGGAAGTGCTCGCCGGACAGGGGCACACGCTGACCTCGGTGCCCGAGGAGGGCGAGATGGTCCGGCTGGCGCTGACCGGCAACATGTCCACGGGCGGCATCTCGATCGACCGCACCTTCGAGGCACACCCCGAGAACGCCGAGATCGCCGAGGAGGCAGCCCGGATGATCGGGCTGGACATCGCCGGCATCGACTTCATCTGCCCCGACATCACCCAGCCGGTGCGCGAGACCGGCGGTGCGATCTGCGAGGTGAACGCAGCCCCCGGCTTCCGGATGCACACGCACCCGACGATCGGCGAGCCGCAGTTCATCTCCAAGCCGGTCGTCGACATGCTCTTCCCGCCCGGTGCCCCCAGCCGCATCCCGATCGTGGCGGTCACCGGAACCAACGGCAAGACGACCACCAGCCGGATGATCAGCCACATCTTCAAGGGCATGGGACGCAAGGTCGGCATGACCTCGACCGACGGCGTCGTCATCGACGAGCGGCTGCTGATCCGCTCCGACGCATCCGGCCCCCGCAGTGCACGGATGGTCTTGCAGAACCCGCGCGTCGACTTCGCCGTGTTCGAGGTTGCCCGCGGCGGGATCCTGCGCGAGGGCCTCGGCTACGAGCGCAACGACGTGGCTGTGGTGCTCAACGTGCAGCCGGACCACCTGGGGCTCCGTGGCATCGACACTGTCGAGCAGCTGGCTGACGTCAAGGCCGTGCTGGTTGAGGCCGTCCCCCGCCACGGCCACGCCGTGCTCAACGCTGACGACCCACTGGTGCGCGAGATGCGGCGTCGCTGCTCTGGACAGGTGGTCTGGTTCTCGATGGCCGAGCCCGGCTCGGACGAGCGCGACATGATCGACGCACACTGCCGCCGCGGTGGGAAGGCGCTGGTGCTGCAGCCGACCGAGCGCGGCGAGATGATCGTCGTACGCCATGGTGGGCGCGACATGCAGCTGGCCTTCACCCACCTGTTGCCCGCGACATTCTCGGGCCGGGCGCGGATGAACGTCCAGAACGCGTTGGCCGCCGCCGCTGCCGCCTTTGCCGCAGGCGCCCCGCTGCACGACATCCGCCAGGGGCTGCGCACCTTCTCCACGAACTACTACCTCTCCCCCGGTCGCCTGAACGAGGTCGAGGTCAACGGCGTGAACGTCATCGTCGACTACTGCCACAACGCGCCGGGCATGCGGATGCTCGGCGACTTCGTGGATCGGGTCGGTGACAGCCTCGACTCCGGCAGCGAGCTCGGAAAGCCCTCCCGCATAGGGGTAATCGCCACGGCGGGTGACCGCCGCGACGAGGACATGGTCGAGCTCGGGGAGATCGCCGCACAGCACTTCGACGTCGTGATCGTCCGCGAGGACGTCAACCTGCGTCGTCGCCCGGCGGGCGAGACAGCGGGATTCGTCGCGGACGGAGTTCGCAAGGCCATGGAGGAGGGGTCCAGGTGCAAGCAGCTGGAGGTGATCCTCAATGAGATCGAGGCCGTGCGGCATGCGATGAGCCGTGCCAACTACGGCGACCTGGTGATCCTCTGCGTCGACCAGCACCCTGCTGTGATGTCGGAGCTGGAGAACTGGTCACCGCACGCCCAGGCGGGCGCCACCTCAGGTGGCGATGACACCCACGTCGCGGACCCGGACTACACGCCTCCGCCGGAGGCCTGACCCACCTTCCTCGTGGTCCGGCGACGAGCAGGTGCCTTCTTCGCCGGCTCGACCACCGGCTCCTCAGCGGCCTTGGCCTGCTTGGCAGTGGTCCTTTCTGGCGCCTTCTCGGCCGCCTTGTGTGCGGGCTCCGGCGCTGACGCCGACGCAGCGTCCGGTGCTGACTCCGGCGCTGACTTCGGCGCCGACTTCCGGGCCGCCTTCTTCGCGGTGGCTCGCCGCTTCAGGCGGACCCACAGCTGGCCCTGTCCGGAGGGGGCGCTGACGGTCTTGGTCTCGAGGAAGGGCTGGTCCTTCACGAGGTCGCTGAGCTTCGCGAAGCCGTAGGTGCGTGGGTCGAAGGACGGGTCGGTGCGGTTCAGGTGGCTGCCCAGCGACCCGAGTGCCGACCAGTCGTCGTCAGTCGCGGTCTTGTTCAGCGCCTTGGTGAGCATGCTCTGCAGGATGCCCGGACTGGCGTCACGGACCGGTTCGGGCGCCGCTGCCTCGGGTACGGCAGCCTGCGGTGCCTGCTCCTCCGGCTCGGAGTTGTCGGCTCGCAGCACCTCCAGGAAGGTGAACTTGTCGCAGGCGTCGCGGAAGGCACGCGGCGTCTTCTTCGCGCCCACTCCGTAGACCGTCTTGCCGGACTCGCGCAGCCGCGTGGCCAACCGGGTGAAGTCGCTGTCGCTGGAGACGATCACGAAGCCGTCGAGGTGACCCCCGTAGAGCAGGTCCATGGCGTCGATGATCAGGGCGGAGTCGGTCGAGTTCTTGCCCACGGTGTAGCCGAACTGCTGCATGGGGGCGATGGCGTGGGCGTGCAGCTGTTCCTTCCACCCGTGCAGCTGTGAGGTGGTCCAGTCGCCGTACGCCCGCTTGACGGTGAGGGTGCCATAGCCGGCCAGCTCCTCGAAGACGTCCTTGGCGACCTTGGCCGAGATGTTGTCGGCATCGATCAGTACGGCGAGCCGACGGGTGTCGTCGCTCATGCAGCGTCCCTCTCCTTCTTGGGTGCGGGTGGCGTCTCGCTAAGCCGCCCGGCCTCGTGCAGGCCGAGCCAGGAGATCACGCCCCCGAGTGCCAGCATGCCTGACGAGAGCAGCAGCGCGCTCTCGTACCCCGCCGTGAGCGTCGTCGGGTCGCGGTACTCGGCCCCCGCGAGACCCACGACCGCCGGCAGTGCGGCCACCGCGAGCAACGTCCCGGCCCGCGCGATCGCGTTGTTGATGCCGCTGGCGACTCCAGCGTGCCGGTCGGGGGCGGCAGCGAGCACCGCCACGGTCAGCGGCGAGACGAGCTCTGCCAGTCCGAGGGCGAACAGCATGATGCCCGGGAAGACGTCGAGCCAGTACGTCGACCCCTCGTCCACCCGGCTGAGCAGAACGGCGCCCGCGGCGCACACGATGGGGCCGACCGTCATCGGCACCCGTGGGCCGGTGCGCGCCGCAAGCACCGAGGACTTCGAGGAGAGGAACAGCATCACCACGGCGATCGGAAGCGTGGCCACACCGGCCGCGATCGCGCCGTACCCCACCGTGACCTGGAGCTGCAGCACGAGGAAGAACAGCACCGCCCCGAGGGCGCCGTACACCAGGAAGGTCATCAGGTTCGCAGCGGAGAACACGCGCGACCGGAACATCGAGAGAGGCGCCATCGCACCGGGTCGACGCTCGAGTACGACGAACGCGGCCCACGCCGCGACCGCGACGAGCAGCCCTCCCACGAGCACGCCGCCGGGTAGCTGCCTCCATGAGGTGAGCAGGTAGGTGGTGACCCCGAGTCCGACGACGCCGACCGTTGCGCCGGGTACGTCGAAGTGGCCGGTGTGCTTGTTGGCGTTGGAGATCTCCGGTGAGTCGTCCTTCGACTCCGGCATGTGCCGGCCCATCAGGATCACCAGTGCGCACAGCGGCAGGTTGATCGCGAAGATCCAGCGCCAGCCGGCTTCCTCGACCAGGAAGCCGCCGAGGAATGGTCCGATGGCGGTCGCCACACCCGAGACGCCCGCCCACGTCCCGATCGCAGCCGGCCGGTCCTCACGCCGGAAGGACCCCTGGATCAGGGCCAGCGCACCCGGCGTGAGCAGCGCCGCGGCCACACCCTGCAGCACCCGGAAGAGCGCGAGCTGGACCGGTGACTGGGCGAAGGCGCACAGCGCGCTGCCAAGGGCGAATCCCGCGACGCCGAGGAGGTACATGCGACGCCGTCCGAGCCGGTCACCGAGCGCACCCCCGACGAGGATCAGGGAAGCGAGGCTGAGCAGGTACCCGTTGGAGATCCACTGCAGCTCGGCGAGCGAGGCGTCGAGGTCGGTGCCGATCTTGCGGAGCGCGATGTTGACGACTGTGCCGTCCAGCATCGCGACGCCCGAGCCAAGGGTGACGGTGGCCAGGGTCAGACGGCCGCGCGCGGAGTGCAGCTCCAGGAGCCGGTCACCCGGCTCACGGGACGGGCAGGGCTCAGCTCCACCCGGACGCACGGTAGACCTTTGTCTTCAGCTCGTCCGGCGTGTCGGAGGTCGCACCTTGCTCGTCCAGCCAGGCGTACACCTCTGTGCGCTGGGCATGGCACATCAGGCCGACGACGTCACCGGGTGCGGCGATCGCCACCAGCGCCTTGAGCGATTCGACCTCCGTGGGGTACGCCGCGATGTCGGTCATCCCGACACGCTCCGCCCCGGCACCCAGGAGCGACTCGATCTCCTCCATGGTGCGACCACGCAGGTAGTCCTGCTTGTGGCCGATCATCACGACGTCGGCGTCGCGCGCGGCGATCTCGCCGAGCATCTCGAGGATGTCGTCCTGCCGGTCGCCCACGGCACCGAGCCCGAGCAGGAGCCGCCGTTCGGGCGCGCAGACACCACGCATGATCTCGATCAGCGCCTCGAGTCCAGCCTCGTTGTGGGCCAGGTCGATCACCACCGAGATCTCGCCCGAGGATGTGCCCGAGGATGTGCCCGAGGACTTGTTGAGGGTGAAGATGTTCATCCGGCCCGGGTTGTGCTCGGGATCTGGAAGGAACGAGCGCAGGCCGGTGACGACGTGCGGGCGGAGGATGCCTGCCGCAAGGGCAGCGGACGCTGCGGCCAGGGCGTTCTCGACGTTGAAGCGGGACAGGCCGCTCAGTGTCATCGGGACGTCTGCGATCTCGACGAGAGGGTCGGCCCGGCTGCCATCGAGCACGGTGATCCAGCCGTCGATGACAGTGGTGGCACGCCCCCCGCTGGCCAGGATCTCGCGAAGGGCGGGCGAGTCGGGGTCGCGGGAGAAGACCCAGGGGCGGGCCGGGGTCGTCGTACGCATCGCGAAGACTCGGGGGTCGTCGGCATTGAGCACGGCCCAGCCGGACTTCTTCGTGATCCGCGCAACGACGCCCTTGACCTCGGCGAGCTGGTCGACAGTGTCGATCCCCTGCAGCCCGAGATGGTCGGCGGTCACGTTGGTGACGACGGAGACGTCATTGCTGGTCAGGCCGATGCCCTTGAGGAGGATGCCGCCGCGCGCGGTCTCGGTGACGGCGAAGTCGACCTCCTCGTGCGCCAGCACCCGTCCCGCGCCGGACGGCCCGGAGTAGTCGCCCGGCTCCACCAGCTTGCCATCGACGTAGATGCCGTCGGTGTTGGACCACCCCACCAGGTGGCCCGCCTCCTGGGCGATGTGCGCGATCATCCGAGAGGTCGTGGTCTTGCCGTTGGTGCCGGTCACGGCGACCACGGGGACCCGCGGCCTGATCGTGGTGGGCGACGGGCCGCGCTCGACCGAGGAGACGTGCCGGGCGGCATCCTCGACGAGTGTTGCGACGTCTGTGGTGCCGAGGCCGTCGATCACCGAGGCCACCGCTTCCCCCAGAGCACACGCACGGTTGCGGTCACGCCACGGGTAGGCCACCACGATCCGCTCGGGCTGCGCCGTCGGTCGCACGCGGATGCCGAGCCGGGTGGTGCCCGCTTCGGCCGCGATGCGTCGTACGAGCTTGGTGACCAGCCTGGTCAGTGACCGCTGGCGGAAACCGCTCAGTGGTACGCCGGCGCGGATCGTCGAGACCCCCAGACGCTCGGCCAGCCGGCGCAGGTCAGCCTCTGGTGCCTGCGCCAGCGCCGTGACGTCAAGGGTGAGCTTGATGGCGGCGCGCGGAAAGTAGAGGTTCGGGCCCTCCAGGACCCTCAGCTCAACCAGGGCGGACATGTCTTGGGACACCTCGACGTCGCTGTCGGCACTCGACACTCGGAAAATGCGGGAAGGGTGCGGGTGGTCAGTCGTCCTCGAGGCGGAAGCCGACCTTGATGCCCACCTGGAAGTGCTCGACGGCGCCGTCCATGACAGCTCCCCGGATCTGCGTGACCTCGAACCAGTCGACGTGGCGCAGGGTGCGCGCGGCCCGCTCGACGCCGTTGCGGACGGCTTGGTCGATCCCGTCGGGAGAGGTGCCGACGATCTCGGTGACGCGGTAGGTGCGGTTGGACATCGGCGATCACTCCTGTTTCGGGTCTGGCTCGGGTCTAGTGGCGTCCGGTTCGCGCCCGGTTGACTTCCGGTCGCTTCCGGGGACCTGCCAAGAATGCCACGTCCCCCGCAGCGGCCCGCACGCGCGACGTACGCTGGCAAGTGTGGCAGCACCAGGCAGGGCAGGACGCGGTGCCGGGCCGATCCGGATCACGACCGCGCCAACCAGCCATCGAGAAGATCTCGACCGGCGTCGGCGCCGCTACGCCATCTCCATGGGCATCCGGACGCTGTGCTTCATCGGGGCCGTGGTCGTCGGCGACGGCGTACTGAGATGGGTGCTGATCGCGGGCGCGTTCATCCTGCCGTACATCGCGGTGGTGATGGCCAACAGCGCCAGCCCCCAGGTCGAGGGCGCTGACATGGAGCCGATGGACCACGGCTACAAGGAGATCGACTCCAAGGAGTCCGGCGACACCCGGCACGACTCAGGGAACGACACCCGGCACGACTCAGGGAACGACACGGGTCACGACACCGGACACGGCGCGTGAGCGAGGAGCCAGCCGAACCGGCGACCTGCTCGGCCAAGGGGTGTTCCCAGCCCGCCGTACACGAGCTGCGCTGGAACAACCCGAAGCTGCACACCCCCGACCGCCGCAAGGTCTGGCTGGCCTGTGAGGAGCACCGCCAGAGCCTCTCGGACTTCCTGGCCGCCCGGAAGTTCCTCCGCGAGGTGGCCCCGCACTCAACCCCCTGATCGCCGAGACGGCGCCTGTGTCCCGGAAAAGCACGGCGAGACGGCGCGTGTGTCCCGGAAACGAGCGGCGAAACGGCGCCTGTGCACGCCCCTTCGAACCGGTCGACTGGGATCCCGAGCCGCTGGCGTGGGACACAAGCCCCCTCTGGCAGCCCCGGCGTGGGACACAAGCGCCCTCTGGCAGCCCGGCGTGGGACACAAGCGCCCTCTGGCAGCCCCGGCGTGGGACACAGGCGCCCTCTGGCAGCCCCGGCGTGGGACACAGGCGCCGTCTCGCAGCCCCAGCGTGGGACACAAGCGCCGTCTCGGGGTGTTGGTCAGCCGCCGATGGCGGACATCGGGCGGGTCGGCTGGAGGAAGGTCTCGTCGTCGATGCCGTGACCGGGACGCTTGGTCATCATGGCCAGCCGCCACTGGTCGGCGATCTCCTGGTCGGTGGCCCGGTGGGTGGCCCCGTGGGTGGCTGGGCCGCGGAGGGCTGCCCGCAGGTCGGACTCCTCGCGTGCGAACAGGCAGTTGCGCACCTGGCCGTCGGCGGTGAGGCGGACCCGGTCGCAGTCACCGCAGAACGGCCGGGTGACCGATGCGATCACTCCGACCATGCCCGGGCCGCCGTCGACGAGGAAGGTCTCGGCCGGCGCACTCCCCCGGTGCTCGGGGTCGGGCGTGAGCGTGAACTCCGACTCGAGGGAGGTGAAGATCTCCTCGGCGGTCACCATGCCTTCACGCGACCAGTTGTGCTGGGCATCCAGCGGCATCTGCTCGATGATCCGCAGCTGGTAGTCGCGCTCCAGGCACCAGCGCAGCAGCTCGGGCGCGTGCTGGTCGTTGATCCCGCGCATGAGGACCGCATTGACCTTGACCGGCCCCAGCCCGGCGTCCTGGGCCGCGGCCAGGCCGGCCACGACGTCGTGGAGGCGGTCCCGCCGGGTGATCTGTTGGAACAGGTCGCGCCGAATCGTGTCCAGGCTGACGTTGACGCGGTCGAGCCCCGCCGCGGCCAGCGCTCCTGCGGTGCGCGCCAGACCGAGTGCGTTGGTGGTCAGGGAGACCTCCGGCGACGGGCTGAGCGCCTTGGTCCGCGACACGATGTCGGGCAGCCCGCGACGCAGCAGCGGCTCCCCGCCGGTGAACCGCACCTCGCGGATGCCCAAGTGCTCGACCCCGATACGGACCAGGCGGACGACCTCGTCGTCAGTGAGGGTCTCCTCGGTCGGCAGCCACTCCAGGCCCTCGGCCGGCATGCAGTAGCTGCACCGCAGGTTGCATCGGTCGGTCAGTGACACGCGCAGGTCCGTCGCGACGCGCCCGTAGCTGTCGGCCAGTCCCGAACTCCGCGCAGATCCACTCACCCGGCCAGTCTAGTTGGGCAGTCCCGAACTAGTCTCACGGCGTGGGATTCCTGCTGAGCCGGCGCTGGGTGCTGTTCGCCCTGGTGGTGGCAGTTCTCGCCTGGCTGGCAACCCAGCTGGGCCAGTGGCAGTTCCACCGCCTCGACGAGCGCAAGCACGACAACCGCGTCGTGGCCACCAATCTGGACCTGGCACCTGCCCCGGTCGGCGACGTGCTCTCCACCGAACGTGGGCCGCGAGCCGAGGACGAGTGGCGTCGGGTCACGGTGCACGGCACCTGGGATGACGAGCACACGATCGTCCTGAAGTACCAGACCCGGGACGAGGGCGCGGGCGTGGACGTGGTCACCCCGCTGGTGACGGAGAGCGGCGCCGCGGTGCTGGTGGACCGGGGATGGATGGCCGTCGAGAACACCGGGGGCAGCCGGCCGGAGCTCCCGTCAGTCACCGATGGACAGGTCACGGTCACCGGGTGGGTACGACGGGACGCGACCGGCAAAGCCACGAAGGTGAGCGACCTGTCGACGCGGGCGGTCTCCTCGCGCACGATCGCCGAGGTCACGCCGTACCCCCTCTACCGCGGCTTCATCGACCTCGCCGAGGAGAGCCCGGCGCCCGCCGAGCAGCTCCAGCCCACCGAGCTGCCCGACGACACCAGCAACGGTCCGCACTTCTTCTACGGGCTGCAGTGGTGGTTCTTCGGGGCGCTGGCGATCTTCGGTTTCGGCTACCTGGCCTGGGACGAGTTCCGTCAGCGTCGGCAGCGTCGCCAGGGGCTAGATGCCCCGCTGCATGCCGCCGTCCACGGGCAGCATCACGCCGGTGACGAAGGATGACGCCGGGCTGAGCAGGAACGCAGCCGCGGCAGCGAACTCCTCCGGTTCGCCGTAGCGTCCCAGCGGGATCGTCTGGATCGCCTCGGCTCGGGCGGCTTCGGCATCTCCGGTCGAGGCGTCCAGCTCGTCGACCCGCTCGGTGCCGACGCGACCGGGCAGCAGGCCGTTGACCCGAATGCCGCGGGGACCCAGCTCGTCGGCGAGGGTCTTGGCGGCCATCGCCAGGCCGGGTCGCAGTCCGTTGGAGATCGCCAGGTTTGCCAGTGGTGCGCGCACGGAGCTGGACAGCACGAACGCGATCGAGCCGGGGCCGTCGATGCCGAGCGCCACGGCGCGGGCGACGCGGAGTCCGCCCACGAATACCGACTGGAAGCTGCTGGTCCACTTCTCGTCGGGAGTGTCCATCACGGTTCCGGTGGGAGGCCCACCGACCGAGATCAGCGCGCCGTCCAGGCGACCCCAGGTCTTCTTGGCCGCGTCGACCAGGCGCTGGGCGGTCTCCGGATCTGCGTTGTCCCCCGCGACCGCCACCGCGTTCTCACCGAGCTCACCCACGACGGTGTCGAGCGTGTCCTGGTTCCGTCCGGAGATCACGACACGCGCGCCCTCGGCGACCAAGAGGTCGGCGACGGCGCGACCGAGGCCGCGGCCCCCACCGGTGACGACGTAGACGCTTTGTGAGAGTCCGAGGTCCATCGGACCAACCTATGACGGGCTAGCCGACCGGGTCGGGCTGGGGCGCGTCTTCCACCACCGCGTCCTCCACAAACTGGGTGCGGTAGAGGTGAGCGTAGAGGCCGCCTTCGGCGAGCAGCTCACTGTGCGTGCCCCGCTGCACGATCCGGCCGGCGTCGACGACCAGGATCATGTCTGCGTTGCGGACCGTGGAGAGCCGGTGGGCGATGACCAGCGAGGTGCGACCCTCGAGTGCTTCGTCGAGGGCCCGTTGTACGGCGTACTCCGACTCGGAGTCCAGGTGCGCCGTGGCCTCGTCGAGTACGACGATCCCGGGGGCCTTCAGCAGCAGTCGGGCGATCGCCAGCCGCTGCCGCTCCCCGCCGGAGAGGCGGTATCCGCGGTCCCCCACGACCGTCTCGAGCTGGTCGGGCATCGCGCGCACCAGGTCGGCGATCCTGGCCGACTCGAGAGCCGTCCAGATGTGCTCGTCGGTCACGTCTGGCGCGGCGTAGCGGAGGTTCTCCTTGATGGTGTCGTGGAACATGTGCGCGTCCTGGGTGACGTAGCCGACCGCATCCTCGAGGGACTGCAGGGTCACGTCGCGCACGTCCTGGCCGCCGACGCGGACCGCTCCCCCGTCGACGTCGTACAACCGGGCGACGAGGTGGGTGATCGTCGTCTTGCCGGCACCGGACGGTCCGACGAGAGCGATCATCTGCCCGGGCTCGGCGACGAGGCTGATGTCGTGGAGCACCTGGCCACTCTCACGCTTCTCCACCCGGGCGACGGTCTCCAGGGAGGCGAGGGAGACCTCGTCCGCGCGCGGGTAGGTGAACTGCACGTGGTCGAACTCGACGCGGGTGGCCCCTGGCCTGAGCACAACGGCATCGGGCTTCTCCTCCACGGTGGAGGGCAGGTCGAGCACCTCGAAGACGCGGTCGAAGCTGACCAGGGCGGTCATCACGTCGATGCGCACGTTGGAGAGCCCCTGGAGAGGTCCGAGCAGCCGCAGAAGCAAGGTGGCGAGCGCGGTGAGGGTGCCGATCGTCAGGGCCCCGTTGACCGCGAGGCTTCCGCCGATGCCGTAGACGAGGGCCGTGGCCAGCGCCGGGATCAGCATCATCATCCCGATGAAGATTCTGCTGACCAACGAGATCCGGACGCCGAGGTCGCGCACCAAGCCAGCCTTCTCGGCGTACTTCTCGTCCTCCTCGTCGCGGCGTCCGAAGAGCTTGAGCAGCAGCGCTCCACCGACGTTGAAGCGCTCGGTCATCATGTTGCCGAGGTCGGCGTTGCCGTCCATCTGCTGCCGGGTCAGCCCGCTGATCTGGCGGCCCACCCATCGCGACGCGAGCAGCAGCAGCGGGAACAGGGCCAGACAGGCGAGGGTCACCTGCCAGCTCAACGCGAACATCGTGATCCCGACGACCACGACGCTGATCGAGTTGGACACCGTGCTCGACAGCGTCGAGGTGAACGCCCGCTGCGCCCCGATGACATCGTTGTTCAGCCGGGACACCAGGGCACCGGTCTGGGTGCGGGTGAAGAAAGCCAGCGACATCCGCTGCACGTGTCCGAAGACCTTGGTGCGGAGGTCGAAGATCAGGCTCTCGCCGATGCGGGAGGAGAGGTATCCCGAGCACACTCCGAGGATCGCGTCGAGGATCGAGACGAGGGCCATCGCGAGCGCGAGCCACAGCACGAGGCTGGCGTTCCCGCCGAGGATGCCGTCGTCGAGGATGTGCTTGACGAGCAACGGGTTCGCGACCACGAGACCGGCGTCGAGGACCACGAAGACCAGGAAGCCTGCGATCAGCGCCTTGTGGGGTACGGCGAAACCCGCCACCCGGCGAACTGTCTCGCGGGTCAGCTTCTGCTGGACCACCGACGGGTCGCTGCGCAGCGAGCGCATCGCCATCATGGGATTCATGGAGCTCATCTGCGCCCCCTCCTCGCCCGGGTGAGCCGGGTCCTAACTCATGTGCAGCCTCTCAGCCGCCACCGACAAGATCGCGGAACCTGCGAAGCTGTGCCTGGCGCTCCGCCAGTCTCTGCTCCTCCAGTTCACGTCCTCCGGCGCCCAACAACAAGGCCTTGGTCTCCCGAACGGCCCCGGCGTTGCTGGCGAGGACGGCCTCGACCAGGTCAGAAGTGGTTGCGTCGAGGTCTGCTCGGGGTACGACCGCGGTGGCGATGCCCAACTGTTGGGCCTCGTCGGCCTCGACGTACCTCGCGGTGGCGCAGATCTCCAACGCTCGTGAGTAGCCAACAAGATCCACGAGGGGTTTTGTTCCCGCGAGGTCCGGGACCAGGCCGAGCGCCGGCTCCTTCATGCAGAACCTCACGTCGTCGGCGACCACCCTCAGGTCGCAGGCCAGCGCGAGCTGGAACCCCGCTCCGATCGCGTAGCCGTGCACCGCGGCGACCGAGATGATCTGCGGGTTCGAGAGCCAGACGAAGCCACGCTGGTAGCCGTCAATGGCATCGAGGATCCGCTGGTCGCTGGCCTGCATCATCTCGAAGACCGAGTCCTCGCCGTCGATGCCCTCGGGCCCCAGCAGCCGGGTGTCGATCCCGGCCGAGAAGCAGTCACCGGCACCGCGGAGCACCACCGCGCGCACGTCGGTGGGCAGCCCGTCACCGATCGCCGCGAGGGCGTGCCACAGCCGCGGCGTCTGGCTGTTGCGACGATCCGGCTTGTCGAGAGTGATGGTGAGTACGGCGTCTGCGTGCGACACCTGCAGACCGGCAGCGGCGAGAGCTGCGTCGTCGGGAAGGACCATTCCCGCAGACTAGATGGCTAGTTCAGGCGAGGGCGACGAGGTCCGCGTAGTCAGGGGTCCAGTGGTCCTCGACACCGTCGGGAAGGATCAGCACGCGATCCGGCTCCAGCGCATGTACGGCGCCCTCGTCGTGCGTCACCAGCACGATCGCGCCGGCGTACGTGCGGATGGCCGCGAGGACCTCCTCGCGCGACGCCGGGTCGAGGTTGTTGGTCGGCTCGTCGAGCAGCAGCACGTTGGCACTCGACACCACCAGGATCGCCAGGGCCAGGCGGGTCTTCTCGCCGCCGGAGAGTACGCTGGCCGGCTTGTTGGCGTCGTCGCCGGAGAACAGGAAGGACCCCAGCACGGAGCGCGCCTCGGTGTCCTGGAGCTGCGGTGCGGCGGCGTGCAGGTTCTGCAGCACGGTGCGCGAGGTGTCGAGGGTCTCGTGCTCCTGGGCGTAGTAGCCGATCTTGAGCCCGTGCCCCGGCTCAACCGCCCCGGTGTCGGACCGGTCGACCCCGGCCAGGATCCGCAGCAGGGTGGTCTTGCCGGCGCCGTTGAGACCGAGGATGACGACCCGGCTCCCCTTGTCGATCGCGAGGTCGACGTCGGTGAAGACCTCGAGTGATCCGTAGGACTTCGACAGCTCGCTGGCGGTGAGCGGCGTCTTGCCACAGGGCGCGGGCGCCGGGAACTTGATCCGCGCGACCCGGTCGGCCTTGCGTTCCCCCTCGATGCCCGCCATCAGCTTCTCCGCGCGCTTCAGCATCGACTGGGCCGCCTGCGCCTTGGTGGCCTTGGCACGCATCTTGTTGGCCTGGTCGGTGAGGGTCTTGGCCTTGCTCTCAGCGTTGATCCGTTCGCGCTTGCGGCGCTTCTCGTCGGTTTCGCGCTGAGCTAGGTAGGCCCGCCAACCGATGTTGTAGATGTCGATGACCGCGCGGTTGGCGTCCAGGTGCAGCACCCGGTTGACGCACGCCTCGAGCAGGCCCACGTCGTGGGAGATCACCACGAGGCCGCCCTTGTGGTTGCGCAGGAACTCGCGCAGCCAGCCGATCGAGTCGGCGTCGAGGTGGTTGGTGGGCTCGTCGAGCAGCAGTGTCTCGGCCCCGGAGAACAAGATCCGGGCGAGCTCCACCCGGCGGCGCTGACCACCCGAGAGCGTGCGGAGCGGCTGGTCCATCAGCCGCTCGGCGAGGCCGACCGACGAGGCGATCTGGGCGGCCTCGGCCTCGGCCGCGTAGCCGCCGGCGGCGTGCAGGGCGGCCTCGGCCTTCTCGTAGCGACCCATCGCCCGGTCGCGGACGAACGAGTCGTCACTGCCCATCTCGGTCTCGGACTCCCGGAGGCGACGTACGACGGAGTCGAGGCCCCGTGCCGACAGGATCCGGTCGCGCGAGAGCACCTCCGGATCGCCCGTGCGCGGGTCCTGCGGCAGGTAGCCGACCGAGCCCGACGACGTGACGTTGCCACCTGCAGGCAGGGCCTCTCCGGCGAGGATCTTGGTCAGCGTGGTCTTCCCCGCGCCGTTGCGGCCGACCAGGCCGATGCGGTCGCCGGAAGCGATCCGGAACGAGACGTCGTCCATCAGCAGGCGCGCACCGGCGCGCACCTCGAGCTTGGAGACAGTGATCACGACAGGGCTTTCGAAGGAGTTGGTCGACGCCGCCTCATGGGGCAGGTCCGGCAGGGTACGTCGAGGGCCGGTGACCACTAGTCTACGAGGCCTCCGGCGGGTGAAAGGACACACATGCGCTTCAACCCGAAGGCGAAGATCGACCAGAGCGGCATCGAGACCCGCACCGGCGGCAGCCGCGGCGGCGGGATGCGGCTGCCGATCCCCGGCGGCGCGGGCGGTGGGGGCAAGATCGGCGTCGGCACGATCCTGATCATCATCCTGTTCGTCGTGCTCACCCAGTGCACCGACCTGGGCATTCCCGGCGGTGGTTCCCCGACCGGGAACGGGGGCCAAGACACGACGACCGCCAGCAAGTGTGTGAGCGGGGAGGACGCCAACCAGTCCGAGGAGTGCGCAGTCGCCTTGTTCACGACCTCGATCCGGAACTACTGGAAGACGGCCTACCCGAGGGAGACCGGCAACGAGTACGCGTTCGTCGGGACGATCACGTTCCGGGGGTCGACCGACTCCGGATGCGGTCCGGCGAGCGCGGACATGGGGCCCTTCTACTGCCCCAACGACCAGAGGGTCTACCTCGACAGCACGTTCTTCCACGACATGCTCGAGGGACAGCTCGGCGCGCAGGGCGGATCGTTCGCGATCGGCTACGTGGTCGCCCACGAGTACGGGCACAACGTCGAGGACCAGCTCGGCGTACTGGGCCGGATCCGCACGCAGAAGGGGCCCAGGAGCGACGCCGTGCGGGTGGAGCTGATGGCCGACTGCCTCGCCGGTGTCTGGGCGAAGGGCGCACAGGAGACCAAGGACGAAGACGGGCGGGCGATCATCGAGGGACTGAACCAGGACGACATCAAGCGCGCCATCGACGCCGCGCAGGCTGTGGGAGACGACCGGATCCAGAAGCGCAGCAGCGGGCGCGTGGACACCGACTCCTTCACCCACGGTTCGGCCGAGCAGCGCGTTCGCTGGTTCAACCGAGGGATGTCCGAAGGAACGATCAAGGGGTGCGACACCTTCGCTACCGACAACCTGTGAGACCCCTTGCAACTGTTCAGTAGAGGGCCACGTCGTCACAGCTCCCGCACCATGGGCCAGAATGACTGCCATGTCTGTGCCCACCGAGGTTTCCCGTCCCGAAGCACGCCTGCTGGCCGATCTCCGCGAGCAGGTCCTCGAGCGAGGTGTGCCCCTGGAGGAGCCCCAGATCCTCGCCGTGCTCCAGTCCTCGGACGAGCTCCTGCCGGAGCTGCTCGAGCTCGCCCACGCCGTACGGATGAAATGGTGCGGTCCGGAGGTGGAGGTCGAGGGCATCGTGTCGATCAAGACCGGCGGCTGCCCCGAGGACTGTCACTTCTGCAGCCAGAGCGGCCAGTTCACCTCACCGGTGCGCTCGGTCTGGCTGAACATCCCCGAGCTGGTCAAGGCAGCCGAGCAGACCGCAGCCACCGGCGCCAGCGAGTTCTGCATCGTGGCGGCGGTGCGGGGTCCGGACGAGCGCCTGATGAGCCAGATGCGCGAGGGCGTGAAGGCGATCAAGGAGGCCGTCGACATCGAGGTCGCCGCGTCCCTGGGCATGCTGACGCAGGACCAGGTCGACGACCTCGCCGACATGGGCGTACACCGCTACAACCACAACCTGGAGTCCGCGCGCTCCTACTTCCCACAGGTGGTGACCACGCACTCCTGGGAGGAGCGTTGGGACACCTGCCTGATGGTTCGTGCGTCCGGCATGGAGCTGTGCTGCGGGTGCCTGGTCGGGATGGGTGAGTCGGTCGAGCAGCGCGCAGAGCTGGCGGCCCAGCTCGCGGAGCTCGAGCCCAACGAGGTCCCCCTGAACTTCCTCAACCCGCGTCCGGGCACGCCCTTCGGTGACCTGCCCCTGATGGACAGCACGGACGCACTGCGCACCATCGCTGCCTTCCGGCTGGCCCTGCCCCGCACGATCCTGCGGTACGCCGGCGGCCGCGAGCTCACCCTCGGTGACCTCGGCACCCGCGAGGGGCTGCTCGGTGGGATCAACGCCGTCATCGTCGGCAACTACCTGACCACGCTTGGCCGCGACCCGGCCGAGGACCTCGAGCTGCTCGACGACCTGAAGATGCCGATCAAGGCGTTGAGTGAGTCGATCTAGTTGGTCATCCCCGTGACGGTGCCGGACCAGTTCTGCGGACACTGCGGTCGCGAGCGTGCCGACGGTGGACACGAGACCTGCGCGTCACGGCTGGAGCTGGAGCCACCCCGCTACTGCACCAGCTGCCGTCGCCGGATGGTGGTGCAGGTGATCCCTCGGAGCTGGACGGCAACCTGTGTCGAGCACGGGACGCTGCAAGGTGGCTGACATCCTCGACCCGACCCTTTCCTGGGACCGGGAACACCTCTGGCATCCCTACTCCTCGATGAGTGCTGCGGCCCCGGTCCACGAGGTCGAGTCCGCGAGCGGCGTACACCTCCGGATGCGGCGCAACGGCTCGCTGGTCGAGGTCGTGGACGCGATGTCGTCGTGGTGGTGCGCGGTCAACGGGTACGCCGTACCCGAGCTCGACGCGGCCGCTGCTGACCAGCTCAGCCGGATGGCACACGTCATGTTCGGAGGCCTCACTCACCGCCCGGCCGTCGAGCTGGGACGACGGCTCGTCGACCTCGTCGGGCTCGACCACGTCTTCCTCGCCGACTCCGGGTCGGTGTCGGTGGAGGTCGCGATGAAGATGGCCTGGCAGGCGCATGCCCGTGCCGGTGGCCTGCGCAGGACCCGCATGTTCACCATCCACGGTGGCTACCACGGCGACACGTTCTCCCCGATGAGCGTGTGCGACCCCGACAGCGGGATGCACTCGATGTACGGCGGCCTCGTCCCGGAACACCTCTTCGCCCCCCGGCCCCCCGGTGGCCTCGACCGTCCGGCCGACGACCCGGACGTCTTCGCCTGGGAGTCCGAGACGCGCGCCCTGTTCGAGCAGCACGCCGAGGAGATCGCGGCGGTGATCATCGAGCCGGTGCTGCAAGGCGCGGGCGGCATGTGGGTCTACCCATCGCGATGTGCCGACTTCCTCGCGCGGCTGGCGCGCGAGCACGGCGCCCTCGTGATCCACGACGAGATCGCGACCGGCTTCTGGCGCACCGGCCCGGCATTCGGAGGACACCACGGCCAGGAGCGGCCCGACATCGTCTGTGTCGGGAAGGCGCTCACAGGTGGCTACCTCACCCTGGCGGCTGTGCTGTGCACGGCCGAGGTGGCCCAGCGGGTGAGCAGCTCCCCCGCCGGCGCGATGATGCACGGACCGACGTTCATGGCGAACCCGCTCGCGTGCGCGATCGCCTGCGCCAACCTCGACCTGCTCGAGCAGCGGGACGCGGCCTCGCTCGTCAAGGCGATCAACGCCGACCTCTCGAGCGGCCTGGATCGGGCGGGTCGGCTGGAGTCCGTGGTCGACGTACGCACGATCGGCGCTGTCGGTGTGCTCCAGCTGAACACCCCCGTGGACGTCGTACGCCTGACCGAGGCGGCGCTCGACCGGGGTGTGTGGGTGCGGCCGTTCCGCGACCTCGTATATACGATGCCGCCCTACGTGTCGTCGACCGACGACATCCATGCCATCACCGACGCCATCGTGGGTGCGGTCACGGAGGTGCACGGATGACCCACTTCGAGGACTGGCTCGCGGTGCAGGCCGAGGAACGCGAGGAGGCGGGACTGACCCGCAGGCTCGTGTCCCGGCACCCCTCAGAGCCGACGATCGACCTGGCGGGCAACGACTACCTCGGCCTCTCGCGCCACCCGGCCGTGGTCGCGGGTGCCGTCTCCGCCGCCCAGGAGTACGGCGCCGGCGCAGGTGCCTCGCGGCTGGTCACCGGCACCCTGCAGATCCACGACGAGCTCGAGCGTTCGCTGGCCGACTTCACCGGCTTTCCCGCGGCCCTGGCCTTCTCCACCGGCTACCACGCGAACCTCTCGGTGGTGTCCGCACTGGCGGACTCCGACACCCTGATCGTCTCCGACGCCCACGTGCACGCATCGATGATCGACGCGTGCCGCCTCGCTCGCGCCCAGGTGCTGGTGGTCCCGCACAACGACATCACCGCCGTGGACGCGGCCCTGGCTGCGCGCACCCAGCAGCGCGCGCTGGTCCTGGTCGAGACGATCTACTCGGTGCTCGGCGACGCGGCGCCGGTCTCTGAGCTGGCCGAGGTCTGTGCGGCTCGGGGTGCGGTGCTCGTGGCCGACGAGGCGCATGCGCTGGGTGTCGCGGGAGTCGGTGGTCGCGGCCTGCTGCATGCCGCCGGGCTGGGGGATCGTCCAGACGTCGTGGCAACCCTGACGCTCAGCAAGTCCCTCGGCGCACAGGGTGGCGCTGTGCTGTCGTCACCGGCCGTGCGCGAGCACCTGGTCAACAGCGCCCGCCCGTTCATCTACGACACGGGGCTGGCACCGGCGGCCGCTGGTGGGGCACTGGCAGCGCTGCAGGTGGTCGAGGACGAGCCTGATCGCGTCGAACGGGTGAACCTGGTCGCATCCGCGCTGGCGGTGGCCTGCCGGGTCGACCTGCCCGCCGGAGCCGTGCTCGCAGTCCCGATGCCCAGTCCGCTCGAGGCAGTGGCCGCGGTCGAGAAGGCTGCCGGGAACGGCGTACGCATCGGCTGCTTCCGCCCGCCCTCCACCCCCGACGGCATCTCCCGCCTGCGGCTCACCGCTCACGCCCATCTCGACGACATGGCGCTCGCGATGGCCGTCGAGGTACTGGAGGCACTGCTGTGAGAGTCATCGTGATCACCGGCACCGACACCGACGTGGGGAAGACGGCCGTGACGGCGGTCCTCGCCGCAAGAGGGCTCTCTCATGGCCATTCAGTAGCCGTCGTCAAACCGGCGCAGACCGGTGTGCGGCCCGACGAAGACGGTGACCTGGCCGAGGTACGCCGCCTCGCCGGCGACGTCTCCGTACATGAGGGCGTCCGACTCCCCGAGCCACTCTCGCCCGAAGCGGCAGCGCGGGTCGCGGGGATTGACCTGCCCACCCTCGAGGAGCAGCACGACCTCGTGGCTGCCGCGGCACGTGGTCGCGACATCACGCTCGTCGAGGGCTCCGGGGGCGTGCTGGTCAACCTGGGTGCGCACTGGAACGTGCTCGACCTCGGCGAGCGTCTTGGGCACACGGGCCACCAGGTCAGCTTCGTCGTCGTCGCACGTGCTGGGCTCGGGAGCCTCAACCACTCCACGCTCACCGTCCACGCGATCCAGGCCCGCCGCCTGCACGTCGATGGTGTCGCCATCGGGGCCTGGCCCGAGCACCCTGGCCTGGCCGCCGACCAGAACCTCCACGACCTGCCGCTCCTCACCGGGGTGCCGGTCCTCGGGCAGATCCCCGAGGGCGCGTGCCGTCTCCCGGTC
Organism: uncultured Actinomycetota bacterium; assembly: GCA_963742815.1. GTDB lineage: Bacteria > Actinomycetota > Actinomycetes > Propionibacteriales > Nocardioidaceae > Marmoricola. The sequence continues at coordinate 600,571 of CAVUNJ010000011.1, read as the reverse complement.
GAGGACTTTCGGCGACTGGCCCCGATGTGGTTGCCGACACTCTGAGGCGCCAGACAGGACGGGCCACACCTCGCGAGTAGCGTCGCTCCCGTGGAATTCCCGATCGACATCTCAGGCGTCGTCAAGACCTTCGGCCACACTCGTGCGCTCGACGGGCTGGACCTCCAGGTACGTCAGGGCGAGATCCATGGCTTCCTCGGCCCCAACGGGGCCGGGAAGTCCACCACGATCCGTGTCCTGCTCGGTCTCCTGCGGATGGACAGCGGCTCGGCACGCCTCTTCGGCGGTGACCCGTGGCGCGAGGCCGCGGAGCTGCACCGACGACTGGCCTACGTGCCCGGTGACGTGACCCTGTGGCCGAACCTGAGCGGTGGAGAGATCATCGACCTCCTCGGACGCCTGCGGGGCCGGCTGGTCGCGGCACGCCGCGATGAGCTGGTCGACCTGTTCGAGCTCGACCTGACCAAGAAGGGCCGCGCCTACTCCAAGGGCAACCGGCAGAAGGTGGCCCTGGTGGCGGCTCTTGCGTCAGAGGTGGACCTGCTGCTCCTGGACGAGCCCACGTCGGGACTGGATCCGATCATGGAGAGCGTGTTCCAGACCTGCGTCAACCAGTTCCGGGAGGGCGGCGGGACGGTCCTGCTGTCCAGCCACATCCTGGCCGAGGTGGAGAGCCTGTGCGACCGGGTCAGCATCGTCAGGGCGGGCCGCGTCGTCGAGTCGGGCACGCTGGCCGATCTTCGCCACCTCACCCGCACCTCGATCCGTGCGGAGCTGGCCGGCCCGCCGACCGGCCTCGAGGGTGCCGACGGCGTCCACGACCTCGTCGTCGAAGGTGCGCGCGCGAACTTCGAGGTGGACACGGTCCGGCTGGACGACGTACTGCGGAAACTGACCGATGTGGGCGTCCTCAGCCTGACCAGCCAGCCGCCGACGCTGGAGGAGCTGTTCCTGCGCCACTACGGGGACGAGGTAGAGATCCAGGAGTCGGCATGACCGGGCTGGGTGTCTTCCTGGGGGCGTTCGCCCGACGAGACCGCTGGATGGTGCTGTCCTTCGTCGTCGGCATCACGATCCTCTACTGGTCCCAGGCACCGAGCGTCGACGGGATCTACACCACGAGGAAGGCCTTCGAGGAAGCCGCGGCGATGATGGAGAGCAACCCGGCATTCATCGCGATGACCGGCCCGGCTCGGGCGCTCGACACCACCGGAGGGCAGGTGGCCTGGCAGTCCACCGCCTTCGGCGCTGTCGTGGCGGGGCTGATGAGCATGTTCCTGATCGGTCGGCACACCCGCGCCGAGGAGGAGTCCGGGCGCGACGAGCTGCTGCGGGCCGGAGCCGTCTCCCGTCGTACGTCGATGACAGCCGCAATTGTGGTCACCGCGGTGGCGAACGTCCTCGTGGGGATCGGCGTGGCGGCCAGCCTGGTTGGCTACGGACTCGCCGTGCCCGGCGCACTCTCGCTGGGCGTCGGCGTCTTCTGGACCGGGCTTGCGTTCGGCGCCGTAGCGCTGCTCGCGACGCAGCTCACGACCAGCACGCGCGCGGCCTACGGCATCACCGGCAGCGTGATCGGCGTGTCCTACGGGTTGCGCGCGATCGGCGACGTCAGCGGCGGTGGCCTGTCCTGGCTGTCCCCGATCGGCTGGTACCAGGGGATGCACGCCTACTCGGGCGAACGCTGGTGGCCACTCCTGCTGCTCGTGGCGTTCACGGCACTCGTCACGGTCGCGGCGTACGCCGCCTTCGACCGGCGAGACTTCGGAGACGGCCTGTGGCCATCGCGGCCGGGACCCGCGGCGGCGGGACCGAACCTGCGCAGTGCGCTCGGCCTCAGCTGGACCTTGCAGCGCGGCAGCCTGGTCGGCTGGGCCGCCGGGATGCTTCTGGGCGGCGTGGCGCTGGGGTCGATCGGTGACGACGTGAAGTCACTCATCGGCGACTCGAAGCTCTCCCAGGACATGTTCGTCGGTGGTGCAGGCGCCCTGGTGGACTCGTTCTACTCCACGGCTGCGCTGATGTTGGCGGTGATCGCGTCGGCCTACACCGTCTCCAATGCGCTGCGGCCACGCACCGAGGAGGACCAGGGGCGCCTCGAGGCCCTGGTCGCCACCGCAATGCCTCGCGAACGGTGGTGGCTGGGCAACACGCTGATCACCGCTGGCGGCAGTGTCCTGATGCTCGTCGCAGCCGGCGCCGGGTTGGGGATGGGCTTCGCCTTCACGACCGGCGAGTGGGACAGGTTCGGTGACCTGCTGGGTTCCACGCTCGTGCTGTTGCCGGGCGTCGTCGTCCTCGGCGGCCTGACCGGGCTTCTGGTGGGCGCCCGCCCGCGGTGGTCCGTCCTGGGCTGGCTCGCCCTCACTTTCTGCGCTGTCGTCCTGCTGTTCGGACAGGTGCTGCGGTTCCCGTCCTGGGTGATCGACCTCTCGCCGTTCAGCCACCTCGGCCGCTTCCCCGCTGAACCGGTTTCCTGGGCTCCATTTGCCGTCGTCCTGCTCGCCGGCCTGCTGCTCGGCGCCGCCGGGCTCATGGGCTTCCGGCGCCGGGACCTGAACTGCCCTTGAGTCTGGTCAGGAGAGGAGGGCCTCGATCTGTGGGAACTGGCGCTGGAGCGCACGCAGGTGCGGCGCCACGGACGGGTGCCGGAACTTCCCCGCCAGCGCTCCCTCCCCCCGCGCCGCGTGCGCCAGCGCCCACTCGGCCCGGGTGAGCACGCTGTAGACGGCGGTCACCCGCGCGGCCAGGGTGATCGCCGTACGGTCGGCATCGGGCCCCACACCCGCCAGGAACACGTCGAGGAGCACGTCGAACTCCTCACGGCTGGACAACGCGTAGTAGCCGATGTCCGCTCCCACCGGGCCGACGCCGAAGGACTGCCAGTCAACCGTCAGCACGTCCTCGCCCCTGCTGGTGAGGAAGTTGGCCGGGACCGCGTCGCCGTGCAGTCGACCTTCGGGCCCTTCCGCGCACCGCCGCAACCAGTGGTGACGTCGCTCCCACAGCCGGTCTGCCACGTCCGAGAGCGTCGTGCGGCCGAGCGTTCGCCAGCCACCGCGCTCCTCGGCCATCTCCAGCCGGTCAGCGAGCAGCCGGCGCGATGCCCAGGGTGGCGTCGCGCGTGTAGCGCCCGCGAACCGACCGAGCGCCCGAGCGACAACGAGCCCGGTCGGCGGTGCCCCCTGCTCCTCGAGGCTCCACATCGTCACGCCCTCGTCGTCCTCCTCCACCTGGCCGAAGTCCGGAGGCACCAGCCCCGGGCCGTCCACGACCCCGGGATCCAGGGCGACCTCCGCCTCGCGACGCCAGTAGCCGGCGTACGTCAGGTCGGTGAGGGCGCGGGTGCGCTCCCGCGGTGCCCCGAGACGCTTGACCACCCAACGGCGACCCTCGGACTCGGCCAGCCAGACTCCCTCGGTGGCGGGTCCGCCCATGCCGGGCAGCTCGCGCCACGACGGGTCGGGCTCCCACATGGGGCACATCCTGACAGAGCAAGCGAGTGTGCTTGGTTAGTCCGATGAGCACGCCGGGTACGAGGGACGACATGACGGCACCTACTACTCAGCTCCAGAAGGGGCTCAAGCAACGCCACCTGACCATGATCGCGATCGGTGGCGTCATCGGCGCCGGTCTGTTCGTGGGATCGGGCGTTGTCATGAACGAGGCCGGGCCGGCCGCCTTCCTGAGCTACCTGGTGACCGGCCTGCTGATCATCCTGGTGATGCGGATGCTCGGCGAGATGGCCACTGCCAACCCCTCCACGGGCTCGTTCGCGGACTATTCGCGCAAGGCGCTGGGCGGCTGGGCAGGCTTCTCGGTCGCCTGGCTCTACTGGTACTTCTGGGTGATCGTGGTCGGCTTCGAGGCCGTGGCCGGAGCGAAGGCCCTCACCTTCTGGTTCGACGCGCCGCTCTGGTTGCTCTCGCTGATCCTGATGGTCCTGATGACGGCGACGAACCTCTTCTCCGTCGCGTCCTACGGCGAGTTCGAGTACTGGTTCGCCGGGATCAAGGTCTTCGCCATCATTGCCTTCCTGTTCCTCGGCACCCTCTTCGTCATCGGTCTCTGGCCGGACCAGGGCTTCGACGTCACCAACCTGAGCGACCACGGTGGCTTCCTCCCCAACGGGGTGGGTGCGGTGTTCTCCAGCATCGTGGTCGTCGTGTTCTCCATGGTCGGAGCCGAGATCGCGACCGTCGCCGCAGCCGAGTCGCACGATCCAGAGAAGGCCATCGCGAAGGCGACCCAGTCCGTCATCATCCGCGTGGGCACCTTCTATGTCGGCTCGATCTTCCTGCTCGTGTGCATCCTGCCGTGGGACGACAGCGAGCTCGGCGCCTCGCCGTACGTCGCTGCCTTCGAGGAGATGGGCATCCCGTACGCCGACCACATCATGAACGCGGTCGTGCTCACCGCGGTCCTGTCCTGCCTGAACTCGGGTCTCTACACCGCCTCGCGGATGCTGTTCGTCCTGGCCGCCCGGCGGGAGGCGCCAATGCGCCTGATCACGGTCAACCGTCGCGGCGTACCCGTCTGGGCGATCCTGTCCTCGACCGTGATCGGGTTCCTGAGCGTGATCGCCGCCTACGTCTCCCCCAAGACGGTCTTCACGTTCCTGCTCAACTCCTCGGGCGCGGTGATCCTGTTCGTCTACCTGCTGATCGCGATCTCGCAGTTCGTCCTGCGCCGGCGTACGCCGGACGACGAGCTGAAGGTCAAGATGTGGCTGTTCCCGGGCCTGACGATCGTGGCCGCAGTCGGCATCCTCGCCGTACTCGTGCAGATGGGCGTCAAGAGCGCGACCCGCTCGCAGCTCCTGCTGAGTCTTCTGTCGTGGGGCATCGTGCTGGTGCTGTACGCCGTCACCCGCTGGCGCGGCGGCTCGATCGACGCAGAGGAGCTCGAAGAGCCTGACGAGGTGGCCAAGCGGATCGTCGTACTCGCGAACCAGACGATGGGCGAGAGCGAGCTGCACGACGCCCTCGAGCACATCGAAGGCAGCGACACGGCGTCGTACTTCGTCGTGGTGCCGGCCAACCCGGTCGACACCGGCCAGGCCGAACTGGAGGGTGCCGCGTTCGTGTGGCAGGCGACGACGCAGGCAGCGCAGCAACGCCTGGACCAGACCCTGGACGACCTGCGCTCGCGTGGGCTGACGGTCGAGGGCGAGCTCGGTGACTACCGCCCGATCGTGGCGCTGGACAAGGCGATGCGCGAGTTCGAGCCAGATCACGTGGTGATCGCCACACAGCCGGAGGAGCGGTCGACCTGGCTGCGACACGGTGTCGTGGCCGACGCCCGGGAGCGGTACGACGTCCGGATCGAGCACGTCGTCGTGCACGCACCGGTGGCCGGGTAGGCCAGCAACCCGATCCGGGGTCAGGAGTCAGTCCGGATCCGTGACCGTCAATGCCACGGAACTACCGTCCGCGACCGCCTGCTCGAGAGTGGCGCGGCGTGGGTCGGGGACAGGTAGCCAGGGGTCGACCCTGAGCTTGGCGAGGCTGCGCAGGTGCGGATCCTCCAGCACCTGCTCGACCGCGGTTCGGTCGCCTCCACACACGAGGGCCGTCAGCGAACCGGTGAGGATCCGATGCGCGTGCCCGGCGGCCGCCTCGAACGCGGCCCGGGCCTGGTTGTCGCGACGCCGCGAGAACCGCTGCTGGCTCTGACCGCCGGCCTTCGTGCGGCCCTGCACATGTCGCTGTCCGACCTTCGACTCCACGATGCGCTCTCCTGCCAGCCGGGCGATCGCGAAGCCGCCCTTGCGGACGAGCAGCACGCCCCAGGCGGCGGGAGGAGTGCACGCCGTGACGAAGGCGGCCGGGTTGGCTGGTCCGTCGTACGACGTGGCGAAGGGTCGCCTTGCCTCGAACGTCGACCCGTCCTCTGCGCGACCGGTCAGCCGGCCGTCGCAGACACCCAGCTCGGTCTCGCCGTGCCTGGTGATGAAGTTGCTGACCCAGCGTTCGACCCGTGCAGGGGGCACGAGAACCTCACGGGCCGTCATGTCGACGAACGTAGCCGAGAGAGCGCCTAGGTTGCTCGCTCCGCAACCACCGTGGCCGGCAACACTCACAGGATCAACGCGTAGGTGGTCGAGCAGCGAGCGGCCAGCCGAGACCACCGAGGCGGACCGCAACCGACCCCGCAGGCCGATCAGCGGGGTCTGTCCTGCACCACGTGCGTGCTGGGCTCCACTGATCGAGGTTGAAGCGTGACCCGGAACGTTGGCCAACCCTCATTCGAACACCAGAAGCGCAACCGCGACGGTCGAGCCAAGCATCCGTAAGCGACAGGCAGCGGCGGGGAACACCAGCGCAACCACAGGGAACGGCAACCACGCCTCTCGATAAACCCACAGTGAGCACCGCCGGCCGTCAGGCGCCACCCGGCGGTGGGTTGTGGCTGCCTCTCGCCTCACGGCAGGTGGTCGACTGACCGCCCGTCGTCATGCGCTCGCAGGCCGACCGGCGGAGTCTGTCCTGCACCACGTGCGTGCTGGGCCCCACTGATGGGGGTGTCCGTGCACGGTCGACCACCCGCTGGTCTCGGCTGCTCCTGGGCTTGCGGAGCGTGGTCTCGACCGATCACTCGCTTCGCTCGCTGCTCGACCACCTACGGCGGACCGCACGTCATGGGGTCATCAGGCCGATCAGCGGCCCGAGCCCCATGACCGGATAGTCCCGAACGAACGGCACCCGATTCTGCCCAGGGAAGTGCGGATCGTTCGGGACTATCCGGCTGGGAGTCCAAGGCGCCCGACCCCGGGCCGCTCAGGACCAGTTCACGCGGGCGAGGTCGTGCCAGAGCGCGAGGCCGTCGGCCGTGACCTCGTCGCTGCGGTTCCACAGGGTCAGGTAGAGCGCGACCGCGGTGCTCTCGAGGACCACGTCGGCATCCCCGTCCCCGTCGCGATCGGTCACGGCCGGCTGGTCACTCACCCTGACCACCCAGGACTGCTCCGCATCGGTGGGGCGTACGGCGAACCGGGTCGGCCGTTCGCTCCGCAACTTGGCACGACTGCGCGTCATGAAGCCCGTGAGGAGCTCATCGATACCGTCAACTGCGATCTCGCGGGTGATCCAGGTATCCGCTGCTAGCGGGCTCCGCCCCAACGATGCGGAGAGCGCGTCTACCGCGTGGATCGTGGTCTCGTGACACTGGCGCCGAGCCCAGAACCGCCGCGGAGGAGGGGCGTCGTGGAGGAACACGAGTGCACTCAGGTCGTCGGTGGCCGACTGGATCGCCTCGATGACGTCGAGTCCGCCGTCGTGCAACCAGATCAGCGGGTCGTCCGACTCCAGTCCCTCGGCCTCGAGTGCCTCCGGGTCGCTCGGAGTTCCGTGGACATGGCCGGCCGCCCAGCGATGCACCATCCCCTGGTGGGCGACGAGGTCACGCACCGTCCAGGCCGGCGCCGTCGGCACTGCGGCGTCCAGACCAGCCCGGTCGGCGTGGTCGACGAAGGCCGCCAGGGCGACGCGCAAACCCTCCAGGTGCTCGGAGAGGTCCACGTCCGGTCGCACTGTGGCTCAGACGTTGAAGCCGAGTGCGCGGAGCTGCTCGCGGCCGTCGTCGGTGATCTTGTCCGGACCCCACGGCGGCATCCACACCCAGTTGATCGTGACGTCGCCGACGATCCCCTCGAGCGCGGAGTTGGTCTGGTCCTGGATGACGTCGGTCAGCGGGCAGGCCGCTGACGTCAGGGTCATGTCGAGCACGGCGTTGGAGTGCTCGTCGAGGTGCACGTCGTAGACGAGGCCGAGGTCGACGACGTTGATCCCGAGCTCGGGGTCGACGACGTCCTTCATCGCCTCGAACACGTCGTCCTTCGTCGCCGTGGCAGTACCGCCGCCGGTGGCTTCCGGTACGTCGGGCAGGTCGCTGTGATCGGGGCCGTGGTCGTGCCCAGAGTTGTGCGCGGGGTTTTGCTGCGTGTCGGTCATGAGTCCTCCTTGGAGACAACCTGTGCGGTGGCGTCCTTGAACGCCATCCATGAAAGCAGGGCGCACTTGATCCGTGCGGGGAACTTCGCGACGCCCGCGAACGCGATGCCGTCCTCGAGCACCTCTTCGTCGGGCTCCACCTGGCCCCGACCGTGCATCAGCTCGACGAACGCCTCGTGGGTCGCCATCGCCTTGCTGACCGGCTGGCCGATCACGAGGTCGGCCATTACCGAGGCTGCGGCCTGGCTGATCGAGCACCCTTCGGCGTCGTAGGACACGTCGGTGACGGTCTCGCTGCCCGGTGCACCCTCGAGGTGGACGCGCAGGGTGACCTCGTCGCCGCAGGTCGGGTTCACGTGGTGCACCTCGGCCTCGAAGGGCTCGCGCAGCCCTGCGTGGTGCGGGCTGCGGTAGTGGTCGAGGATGATCTCCTGATAGAGACTGTCGAGATCCATCAGGCCACCTTGAAGTAAGACTTGGTGTAGTGCAGCCCCTCGATCAGGGCGTCGATCTCTGCCGGAGTCGTGTAGAGGTACGACGATGCCCGGGTCGAGCTCTGCACGCCGTACCTCTTGTGGGCCGGCTTGGCGCAGTGGTGCCCGGCACGTACGGCGATCCCCCGCGCGTCCAGCGTCTGGGCGACATCGTGCGGGTGCACGCCCTCAAGCTCGAAGGACACCGCTCCCCCGCGCATCGTGGGGTCGAGCGGACCGAGCACGGTGACGCCGCCCACGGTCGTGAGGCCCTCCAGCAAGTAGCCGGTGACGGCCTGCTCGTGCCGGTGGATGTTCTCCAGCCCGATCTCGGTCAGGTAGTCGACGGCTGCACCCAGCCCAACGGCCTCGACGATCGGCGGAGTGCCGGCCTCGAACCGGTGCGGGATCTCGGCGTACGTCGAGCGCTCCATCGACACGGTGGCTATCATCTCGCCACCGCCGAGGAAGGGCGGCAGCTGGCTGAGCAGCTCCGTCCTGCCCCAGAGCACGCCGATGCCGGTGGGGCCGGTGACCTTGTGTCCGGTGAAGGCCACGAAGTCGGCGTCAACGGCCTGGACATCCACTGGGAGCTGCGGCGCCGCCTGCGAGGCGTCGACGACCACGACCGCACCGACTTCGTGGGCGCGGCGCGCGATCTCGGCGATCGGGTTGATCGTGCCGAGCATGTTCGAGACCCACGTCAGGGCGACCACCTTGGTCTCAGGTGTGATCAGCTCGTCGATGTCCGACAGGTCCAGCTGACCGTCGTCGGTGAGCCCGAACCAGCGCAGCTCGGCGCCCTTGCGCTCAGTGAGCAGCTGCCAGGGGACGATGTTGGAGTGGTGCTCCATCTCGGTGATCACCACGCGGTCTCCCGCCTTCACCTCCAGCGGCCCCGGCCACGCCATCGTGTTGGCGACCAGGTTCAGCGCCTCCGAGGCGTTCTTGGTGAAGATCACCTCGTCGCGCGACGGGGCGTTCAGGAACCCAGCAACCTTGTCCCTGGCCTGCTCGAACGCAGCCGAGGACTCGGCACCGAGCTGGTGCATCGCCCGCGCCACGTTGGCGTTGTGGCGCTCGAGGTGGTCGACCATCGCGTCGATGACGCACTGCGGCTTCTGCGACGTGTTCGCGCTGTCGAGGTAGACCAGCGGCAGGTCACCGCTGAGCCGACGTCCCAGGATCGGGAAGTCCTTGCGGATGATCTCGAGCCCAGGCAGCAGACCGACAGGGGCGATGGACACGGTCAGACCTTCGCCTGGCTGTACTTGTCATAGCCTTCGGCTTCGAGCTGGTCGGCGAGCTCGGGCCCACCCTCCTCGACCATGCGACCGTCGACGAAGACGTGCACGAAGTCGGGGGTGATGTAGCGCAGGATACGGGTGTAGTGCGTGATCAGCACGACGCCCTTGTCGCCGCCCTCCTTGAAGCGGTTCACGCCCTCGGAGACGATCTTCAACGCGTCGATGTCGAGACCGGAGTCGGTCTCGTCGAGCACGGCGACCTGGGGGTCGAGCAGCTCGAGCTGAACGATCTCGTGGCGCTTCTTCTCGCCGCCGGAGAAGCCCTCGTTGACGTTGCGGGTGGCGAAGGCCTTGTCCATGTTGACGCGGTCCATCGCGGCGTTGACGTCCTTGACCCAGTGGCGCAGCTTGGGGGCCTCTCCGCTGATCGCGGTCTTCGCTGTCCGCAGGAAGTTGGAGACCGACACACCGGGAACCTCGACGGGGTACTGCATCGCGAGGAACAGGCCGGCGCGGGCGCGCTCGTCCACGCTCATGGAGAGGACGTCGACGCCGTCGAGCGTGACGGTGCCCTTCGTGACGGCGTACTTCGGGTGTCCCGCGATCGAGTAGGCGAGCGTCGACTTGCCGGACCCGTTGGGGCCCATGATCGCGTGCGTCTCGCCGGCCCTGATCGTCAGGTTGACGCCCTTGAGGATCTCCTTGCGGCCGGTGCCGTCAGCTGCGTCGTCAGCGTCGACCGAGACGTGCAGGTCCTTGATCTCAAGCGTTGCCATGTGATGCTCCTTCAGCCCGCGAGGGGCGCGTCGATGTCGATGAGTACGTGGTCCCCGTCGATCTGCACGGGGAAGACGGGTACGGGTTCGGTGGCGGGCGGGCCGGTCGGCTTGCCGGTGCGGAGGTCGAAGCGGGATCCGTGCATCCAGCACTCGATGGTGCAGTCGTCGACGTCACCCTCGGAGAGCGCGACGGCCGCGTGGCTGCACTCGTCCTCGATGGCGAACACCTCGTCGCCGTGCTGTACGACGGCCACGTCGAGGCCGTCGACCTCGACGCGTACCGGTGTGCTGTCGGTCAGCTCGCTGAGGGTGCAGGCGCGCACGAAGCTCACGCGTCCTCCCCGGGGGCGGTCGCGCCGGTGATCCGGCCGACGTTCTTCTCCAGCTCCGCCTCGACGGTGCTGACCAGCTGCTGCTCGAGCTCGGGTACGCCGATCTTGCGGATCAGGTCGTTGAAGAACCCGTGCACCACCAGGCGGCGGGCCTCCGCCTCCTCGATGCCGCGGGAGCGCAGGTAGAACAGCTGGTTGTCGTCGAACCGGCCGGTGGCCGATGCGTGCCCGGCCCCGAGGATCTCGCCGGTCTCGATCTCCAGGTTGGGCACCGAGTCGGCCTGACACCCGTCGGTGAGCACGAGGTTGCGGTTCTCCTCGTAGGTGTCGATGCCCAACGCCTCCTTGCGGATCAACACGTTGCCGATCCACACGGCGTGCGCACCGTGGCCCTGCAGCGCGCCCTTGTAGACGACGTTGCTGCGGGTGTGTGGCTGGTTGTGGTCCACGAAGAGGCGGTGCTCGATGTGCTGGCCCGCGTCGGCGAAGTACATGCCGAGCATCTCGACGGAGCCGCCGGGGCCGGAGTACTCGGCGGTCGCGTCGTGGCGCACGACGTCGCCGCCGATGGACACGGCGACGTGGCGCAGGGTCGCGTCGCGACCCACCATGGCGTGCTGGGTGGAGTGGTGCACTGCCTCGTCGTCCCAGTCCTGCACGGTGACGACGGTCAGCTCCGCGCCGTCGCCGACGACGATCTCCACGTTCTCCACGAGGGTCGCAGTGCCCTGGAAGCGGAGCACGACAGTCGACTTCGAGAACGCGCCGGCACGAACCACGAGGTGGCCGGCCGAGGCGACCTCGTTGCCGGTGCCGGTCAGGGTGACGGTGGTCGCCGGGTCGGACGCGTCACTCACGTACTCCTTGGCGACGTCGACGAGGAAGACCGAGTCGGCGGCCGCCCACGCACGCGCGCTCACCCGGTCGGGCGGGACCAGTCCCGAGGATCCCCGGCACTCGTGGTCGATGGCGACCCTCCCGGCGCTCACGCCGGGCGCGGCGTGCACCTCGACGTCGAAGGCGTGGCCGTCCAGGGCGGCATCGTCGTGGATGCCGCGGAGCCGCTTGAGCGGCGTGAACCGCCAGACCTCCTCGCGACCCGTCGGTACGACGTGCTCGGCAACATCGAAGGACCCGACCGGGTGCAAGTGGCTGAGGACCTTCTCGGGCCCCATTTCAAGCGCGTCTCGTACAGAGTCAGTAACAGTCACGATCAACTTTCTTGGTCAGAATCAGTGGCTTCCGCAACCACACGAGGACGAGCCGTCAGGCGAGGACGAGCACGCATCTGTTGGCAAAGCGCGAAGCGCTTAGCCAACAGCCCCCTCCATTTGGAGCTCGATCAGGCGGTTCAGCTCGAGGGCGTACTCCATCGGAAGCTCCTTCGCGATCGGCTCGACGAAGCCGCGCACGATCATCGCCATCGCCTCGTCCTGCTCCATGCCTCGCGACATCAGGTAGAAGAGCTGGTCGTCGGAGACCTTGGAGACGCTGGCCTCGTGGCCCATCGACACGTCGTCCTCGCGGATGTCGACGTAGGGATAGGTGTCGGAGCGGCTGATCTGGTCGACCAGGAGCGCATCACACAGCACGTTGCTCTTGGAGCCGTGGGCGCCCTCGTTGATCTGGATCAGTCCCCTGTACGACGTACGGCCACCGCCACGGGCCACCGACTTCGACAGGATCGAGCTGGACGTGTTCGGGGCCGCGTGCACCATCTTGGCGCCCGCGTCCTGGTGCTGGCCCTCGCCAGCGAAGGCGATCGACAGGGTCTCTCCCTTGGCGTGCTCGCCCATCAGGTAGATGGCGGGGTACTTCATCGTCACCTTGGAGCCGATGTTGCCGTCGACCCACTCCATGGTCGCGCCGGCCTCGCAGGTCGCGCGCTTGGTGACCAGGTTGTAGACGTTGTTCGACCAGTTCTGGATGGTCGTGTAGCGGCAGCGACCACCCTTCTTCACGATGATCTCGACGACTGCGGAGTGCAGCGAGTCGGAGCTGTAGATCGGCGCGGTGCAGCCCTCGACGTAGTGCACGTAGGCACCCTCGTCGACGATGATCAGGGTGCGCTCGAACTGGCCCATGTTCTCGGTGTTGATCCGGAAGTAGGCCTGCAGCGGGATCTCGACGTGGACGCCCTTGGGCACGTAGATGAACGAGCCACCCGACCAGACCGCAGAGTTCAGCGCGGAGAACTTGTTGTCACCGACGGGGATGACGGTGCCGAAGTACTCCTGGAAGATCTCGGGGTGCTCCTTGAGCGCGGTGTCGGTGTCCAGGAAGATCACTCCCTGGGCCTCGAGCTCCTCGTTGATCTTGTGGTAGACGACCTCGGACTCGTACTGGGCGGCGACGCCGGAGACGAGCCGGGCCTTCTCGGCCTCGGGGATGCCGAGCTTGTCGTAGGTGTTCTTGATGTCCGCGGGCAGGTCGTCCCAGGTCTGGGCCTGCTTCTCGGTGGAGCGGACGAAGTACTTGATGTTGTCGAAGTCGATCGTCGACAGGTCCGAACCCCACTTGGGCATGGGCTTGCGGTCGAAGAGCTTGAGGCCCTTCAGGCGCATGTCGAGCATCCACTGGGGTTCGCTCTTCTTCGATGAGATGTCGCGCACGACGGCCTCGTTGAGTCCGCGCGTCGCTCCCGCGCCGGCGTCGTCGCTGTCGGACCAGCCGAACTCGTAGCGGCCAATCTCCTTCAGCGACGGGTTCAGCTCTTCGATGGAAGTCATCGAGTGACCCTCTCCTTGCCCTTAATGGTGATGTCTCTGACATTGGTGCCGGCCGAAGCCGGGTTGTGCGGAATGCAGGTCGTGCACACACCGTCGCCGTGGGCGATGGTGGCGAGTCGCTGCACGTGGCGGCCACCCAGCATCCGGCTGATCGCGGCCGTCTCGGCCTCGCACAGCTCGGGGAACTCGTGTGCCACGTGGGAGACCGGGCAGTGCTGCTGGCACAGCTGCTCTCCGATGGGAAGGTCGCGCACCGAGGCGGCGTATCCCTCCTCGGTGAAGACCTGGGCCAGCGCGTCGACGGGTGCGAGGTCCGGCTGGGCCTCCACCAGGTCGCCGAAGCGCTGCTCGATCTTGTTGGCCCGCCGGTCGGCGAACTGGCGGACAGCTTCCTTGCCACCGGTCTCGGCGAGGAAGCGGATCGCCTGCACGGCCAGGTCGTCGTAGGCCTGGTCGAGGCTGTCACGGCCGGCTTCGGTCAGGGCGAAGACCTTGGCCGGGCGGCCACGTCCACGCACCCCGACGCTGCGCGGCTCGCGCGCCTCCAGGGTGCCGTCCTCGAGCAGGTGGTCGAGGTGGCGGCGTACGGCGGCCGGGGTCAGTTCGAGACGCTCCGCGAGCGCGGCTGCCGTGGACGGACCGTTGACCATGACAGACCGCACCACACGCTCACGCGTGGGCTGGTCGTGCTGGTGCTGTGCCGCGGTCGGCACCGGTCCAACGATTTCCACAACAACAGTGTGCCCTTAATACGGGGAGCGTTTCAAATAAGGCTCCCCTAACCTGATTCCATGGAGATCTCAGAGCTGCTGACCGACGCGTTCGGACGCGTCCGCGAGCTGTACGTCGACATCGCGAGTGACCTCGATCTGGAGGGTGCACACCACCGCCCCGAAGGCACCGGCAACCCGATCGCGTGGCTGCTCTGGCACACGGCGCGCGTGCAGGACGACCACGTCGTCGGGCTCTCCGGTGGTCAGCAGGCGTGGCACGACGGGTGGGCCGAGCGGTTCGGCCTGCCCTTCGACGAGGGCGACATCGGCTACGGCCACTCCTCCGACGATGTGGACGCCGTACGGATCGAGCGACTGCAGGACCTCGTCGACTACCACGAGGCGGTCCAGCAGCTCACGATGGAGTACGTCGGGCGGGTCGACTCCGACGAGCTGGGCCGCATCGTCGACCGCCGGTGGGATCCGCCGGTCACGGCGGGAGTGCGGCTGGTCAGTCTCATCGGCGACTGCCTTCAGCACCTCGGACAGGCGGCCTACGTCAAGGGACTGCCGCGTACCTCCTGATCCGCGCCTCCGTAGAATCTGGGCGTGCCCGCCTCCGCGACCTCCTCTGAAGCCCCGGGGACGGCTCTCGGGCCGGCGGTCGCGGTCTCGGGCCTGGTGATGCGGTACGCCGACAAGGTGGCCGTCGACCACCTCGACCTGGCCGTCGACCGGCAGACGATCACGGCCGTGCTCGGGCCCAACGGGGCGGGCAAGACCACGACGCTGGAGACCTGCGAGGGCTACCGCAAGCCACAGGAGGGCACGGTGTCCGTGCTCGGCCTCGACCCGCAGCGCCAGCGACGCGACCTGCTCCCCCGCATCGGCGTGATGCTCCAGGACGGGGGCGCCTGGACCGGGGTGCACGCGATGGAGATGCTGCGCCACATCGCGCGCCTGCACTCCCACCCGCTCGACGTGGACGCGCTGGGCGAGCGGCTCGGCCTCGGTGACTGTGGCCGCACCACCTACCGGCGGCTCTCCGGGGGCCAGCAGCAGCGGCTCAAGCTGGCGATGGCGATCGTCGGGAGACCGGAGCTGGTCTTCGTCGACGAGCCGACCGCAGGCATGGACCCGGCGGGTCGTCGTACGACGTGGGAGCTGCTCGAGGAGATGCGCGCGGACGGCGTGACCGTCGTACTGACCACCCATCACATGGACGAGGCCGAGCGGCTGGCGGACCGGATCCACATCATCGACCACGGCCGGATGATCGCCTCGGGCACGCCGCTCGAGCTGACCCGCGGTGGGACGTCCACCATTCGCCTCGTGGTGACCAAGCCGTTCCCCGAGGGCTCGCCGGAGTCGCTGCAGGAGGCGCTCGGCAACCGGCTCGACGTACGCACGGTGAGCGAGGTCAGCCTGCTGATCACCGGTCCCGCCGACAGCACCACCCTGGCGACCGTGTCGGCGTGGTGCGAGCAGCACGGCGTACTTCCTGAGTCCCTGCACCTCGGCCAGCGCAACCTCGAGGACGTCTTCCTCGAGCTGACCGGCAGGGAGCTGGCGACATGAGCAACACCTACGCCCCGCGCCCCGGCGCAGCTCCCCTGTCCCGGCAGGTGCTTGCGCAGGCCGCGATGGAGTCCCGGCTGATGCTGCGCAACGGGGAGCAGCTGCTGCTCGCCGTGGTGATCCCGGTGATTGTGCTCATCGGCGGGGTGAAGGGCGCCCAGCACCTCGGCCTCGAGTTCGCACACCGGCCCGTCGACGTGTTCGTGCCGGGCGTCCTGGCACTCGCGGTGATGTCGACGGCGTTCACCTCGCTGGCGATCGCGACCGGCTTCGAACGTCGGTACGGCGTGATCAAGCGGCTGGGCTCCTCGCCCCTGCCCCGCTCAGGGCTCCTGCTCGGCAAGGTCGGTGCCCTGCTGCTCGTCGAGGCAATGCAGATCGTGGTGATCTCGCTGGTGGGTCTTGCCCTGGGGTGGCAGCCGCACGCGTCTCCGGCCGCCGCGTTGCTGAGCATCGTGGCGGGCACGGCAGCCTTTGCCGCGCTCGGGCTGCTCGTCGCGGGCGTGCTGCGTGCCGAGGCGACGCTGGCCGCTGCGAACCTGGTCTACCTGTTGCTGATGGTGGGCGGGGCCGTCGTACTCCCATCTTCGGCGTACGGCACCTTCGGCGGCCTCACCAGGCTGCTCCCCAGCGGCGCCCTCGGCGACGGGCTCCGCGAGGCGTTCTGGTCGGGCGGGATCCGGTGGACCTCGCTGTTGGTGCTGGCGGTGTGGGCCGGGGTCGGGGCCGTGCTGACGGCGAGGACCTTCAAGTGGGAGTGAGCTCAGAGGTCTCCCAGCGCGCGGCCGGATTGGGTACGCCGACCTGGGTCCGCCGGCTTGGCTGGGCGACCCTGGTCGCCAACATCGGGATCGTCCTCACCGGCGGAGCAGTGCGGCTCAGCGGTTCCGGGCTCGGCTGCCCCACCTGGCCACGCTGCACCAAGGACTCGTTCACGCCACACGGCGCACTCGACTTCCACTCGGCGATCGAGTTCGGCAACCGCACGCTGACGTTCGTGCTCATCGCCATCGCGATCGCGACCTTCCTCAGTGCCCTGAGCACCGGCCGGGCGGATCTGCGTCGGCTGGCCCTGCTTCTCGGCCTGAGCGTCCCGGCTCAGGCACTGCTCGGTGGCGTCACCGTGCTCACGGACCTGAACCCGTGGGTGGTCGCCTTCCACCTGCTCTTCTCCATGGGGATCATCAGCCTCGCAGTGCTGTTCCTGCATCGGATCGGTCACCCGGCAGCTTCTGTGGTCGAAGCGCAAGCGCCGGCACCACGCCGCACGCTCGCCTGGTCGACGTACGCCGCCGCCTGGGTCGTCCTGGCGCTGGGCACGGTGGTGACCGGCTCGGGACCGCACGCCGGAGACGTGAAGGCGCCCCGCAACGGCCTCGACCCGCTCCAGATCTCCCAGCTGCACGCGGACTTCGTGTTTCTGCTCGTGGGCCTCACGGTGGCGCTGGTGATCGTGCACCCCTCCCGCGCCACGCTCACGCTGCTCGGTGTGGAGCTGGCCCAGGGGCTGGTCGGCTTCGTCCAGTACTTCACGGACCTGCCGGTGGTGCTCGTCGGCTTCCACCTGCTCGGCGCCTCACTCGTCGCTGCCGTGGTCACCTGGGTGGTCATCGAAGCGCGCGAAACGCAGCACTTCGATGGAGTCGAGCGGGGGACCTAGGTGGTCGAGCAGCGAGGTTCAAGACTCCAGAAGGGGTGGGTTGCGGCTGCCTCTCAGCAAAGCCCCTCTGCTGGTCGATCGGGAACGGACATCCCGATCAGAGGAGTCTGGCCTGCACCACGTGCGTGCTGGACTCCGCTGATCCTGTTCACCGGGCAGCCCACATTGCAGCCCGCGCGTTCGCTCACCTCCACCCCTCCTCTGTGGTGAAATGTGGCCCGTTGAGCCACGAACAACAGGCAGGGTGAGCAGATGCCCGCAGGACGGCGTTCGGCAGCGGTCGGCACACTGCTGGCCACGCTGCTGCTCACCAGCGCTTGCGGGACCGAGCCAGAGCCGCTCGAGGCGATGGAGCCCGAGGTTCCGGCAGACCTGTGCGCCACGGTGCCGAAGTCGGCTCGTCAGGGGCTGCTGACCAACTCCAACACCGACGAGTCGCGAAATCCCACTGCCGCCTGCTCGCTCCGCTCCCCCGACGCCGCAGCGACCGAGATCCGCGCCGTCGTGACCTGGATGCAGACCAACGACGAGATCTCCGCGGACGAGGTCCTGGCCAGCCAGTGCCGTTCCATCGACCGCATCAGGTTCCGGGTCCAGACCGGCTTCCGGGCAGCTGGCGCCGACGACGCGTGTGCAGCGAGCGGGAAGGTCGACGGGGCCGACTCCGCGACGATCGCTGCCGTCAACGACCTCGAGGTGGTCACTGTCCGGGTGACCTCGCTGCCTCCGGGTGACGCGCCGGCGCTCGGTCGGGCCCAGCAGATGCTCGAAGGCGTCCTCAGCGCGCTGTCCGGCGAATCCTGACCGCCATGACAGGGCGCATGTCTGGTGTGCCATGGCACCGACCCATGGCCGGCCGGGACCCCGAGGAGGCGCACCGATCGTCGACGCCGCTCGAGCTGTTCTTCGACTTGTGCTTCGTGGTCGCCGTCGCAGCCGCGGCCGATGCCCTCCACCACGACCTTGCCCACGGGCACCTGTCCGGTCTGGCGGGCTACGCGATGGCGTTCTTCGCGATCTGGTGGGCCTGGGTCAACTACTCGTGGTTCGCCAGCGCCTACGACACCGACGACGTGATCTTCCGGCTGCTGACGTTCGTCGTGATGTCCGGCGTCCTGGTCGTCGCGGCCGGAGTTCCCGGCGCGGCCGGCGAGGAGCACAACTTCTGGATCATGGTCGCCGGCTACGTGATCATGCGGTTGGCGATGGTCCCGCTGTGGCTGCGGGTCTCCCGGGAGCATCCCGAGCTTCGGCGTACGGCGCTGAGGTACGCCGGCACCATCACCGTCAGCCAAGTGCTCTGGGTGCTGCGCACCATCTTCCTCGCCGAAGGCACCATCGGCTGGGTCTCGTTCGCGGCGATGGCGCTCCTGGAGATGGCTGGGCCGTGGTGGGCCGAGCGTCCGAGAATGACCCCGTGGCACCGCCACCACATCGCAGAGCGCTACGAGCTCTTCACGATCATCGTGCTGGGCGAGGTGATCCTCGCGAGCACCCGCGCCATCTCCGAGGCGGTGGACGAGCACGGCCTCGAGACCCAGCTGCTGCTCCTCGTCATCGGCGCGCTGCTGATGGTGTTCTCCATGTGGTGGATCTACTTCAAGCGGCCAATCGTCGACACCGTGAGACAGGAGACGGCGTTCGTCTTCGGTTACAGCCACTACTTCGTCTTCGCCAGCATCGCGGCGGTCGGAGCCAGTCTGGCCGTGCTCGTGGACGTCGTCGAGCACAAGGCACATGTCGAGCCGCGCACTGGCCTGGTCCTGCTGGTGGGGTCCGTGACGGTCTACCTGCTGGTCATTGCCGGGGTGCACGCGCTGGCGGGTGACGGTGGACCGAGCGTCGCGCCGGTCCTGGCCATGATCGTCGCGATCTGGTTGGTCGCGATACTGGGGCTCGCACCAGGCACGAGCGTGCTGCTGGTCGGCCTGGTGCTCGCAGCCAGTCTCGGCGACCACGTACGTCGCACCAATCGGGCGGCCTCTGTTGAGGGTGAGCTCAGAGCTTGAGCAGCGGGTCCAGCGCCACGGCGACGAACAGCAGCGACAGGTACATGTTGGACCAGTGGAACAGCCGCATCGGGCGTACGTCGGCAAGCTCGTTGCTGCGTCGGCCGCGCTGCCACATCAGGTGTGCCTCGACGAGGAACCCGGCGCCGAGCAGCGCCGCCACGATCGGGTAGAGGATGCCGGTCCCGGCCACCGGCCACAGGGCGAGCGAAGTGGCCACCATCACCCACGAGTACGCCACGATCTGTCGCGAGACGGCCTCGGCGTCCTTGAGGACCGGCAGCATCGGCACGTCGACGCGGGCATAGTCCTCGCGGTAGCGCATCGCCAGGGCCCAGGTGTGCGGCGGTGTCCAGAAGAACACCACGAGGAAGAGCACCACCGGGGGCCACGCAAGCTCATTCGTGACGGCGGTCCAGCCGATCAACGTCGGGAAGCAGCCGGCGAGCCCGCCCCACACGATGTTCTGGGTGGTACGACGCTTCAGCAGCATCGTGTAGCCGAAGAGGTAGAAGGCACTCGCCGCCAGGGCCAGGCCGGACGAGAGCCAGTTGACGTAGAACCCGAGCACGAGTGTCGACGCGACCATGAGCACCAACCCGAAGACGAACGCGGCTCTCGGGGTGACGATGTGACGCGGCAGCGCGCGTCGACGCGTACGCCGCATCTGCTCGTCGATGTCGCGGTCGTAGACGCAGTTCAGTGCGTTGGCGCTGCCCGCCGACAACGTGCCACCGACGACAGTGGCGACGACCAGCCACAGCGGCGGGACACCGCGCTGCGCGAAGAACATCACCGGCACCGTCGTCAGCAGCAGCAGCTCGATCACGCGCGGCTTGGTCAGCCCCACGTAGGCGCCCACGACGTCGCGGACGGTGACCTGGGTCGAGGAGCGTCCGTTCAGGGACACCTCGGACTCGAGGGCAGTCACTCGGTCTTCACCGGGGTGCTCACTCGGGCCTCGCCTTCGCGCCCGGCGCCGGGGCGTATCTCGGAACAGGATGGGAACAGGAACAGGGGTACAGACGTAGGGAGTCTATCGCCGCGGACGACCGTCCCACGAACCGACCGGCGTGACCTGCACAGCGTCTGCGGACTAGGCTCGAAGTCGACGCTCGATGCTGAAGAGAGGACACCACCAACGTGCCCACAGATGCCCGACTGGACTGGACCGAGCTCGACGATCGAGCAGTCGACACCGTACGAGTCCTGGCCATGGATGCCGTGCAGAAAGTGGGCAACGGGCACCCCGGCACTGCCATGAGCCTCGCGCCTGCGGCGTACCTCTTGTTCCAGAAGGTGATGCGTCACAACCCCGCCGATCCGCACTGGGCCGGCCGGGACCGGTTCGTGCTCTCCTGCGGCCACTCGAGCCTGACCCTCTACATCCAGCTCTACCTCGGCGGCTGGGGCCTGGAGCTCGAGGACCTCAAGGCGCTGCGCACCTGGGACAGCAAGACCCCGGGACACCCGGAGTACGGCCATACCGCCGGGGTCGAGACCACCACCGGACCCCTGGGCCAGGGCATCGGCAACGCAGTCGGCATGGCGATGGCTGCGCGCCGCGAGCACGGCCTGCTCGACCCCAACGCCGCGCCGGGTGAGTCCCTCTTCGACCACCAGATCTACGTGATGGCCAGTGACGGCGACATCGAGGAAGGCGTCAGCTCAGAGGCCTCCTCCCTCGCAGGCACGCAGGAGCTGGGCAACCTCACCCTGATCTACGACGAGAACAAGATCTCGATCGAGGACGACACCGATGTCGCGCTCTCCGAGGACGTGCCGAAGCGCTACGAGGCCTACGGCTGGCACGTCCAGGTCGTCGACTGGACCAACGACGGCAAGACCTACAAGGAGGACGTGCCGGCCCTCTACAAGGCTTTGCAGGCGGCCGAGAGGGTCACTGACAAGCCCAGCATCATCGTGCTGCGCACCGTGATCGCCTGGCCGGCACCCAACGCCCAGAACACCGGCAAGGCCCACGGCTCGGCCCTCGGCGAGGACGAGGTCGCCGCCACGAAGGAGATCCTCGGCTTCGACCCCGACAAGACCTTCGCGGTCTCCGACGAGGTCATTGCGCACACCCGCAAGGCGGTCGACCGCGGCAAGGAAGCCCAGGCCGCCTGGGACGACGAGTACGCCGCGTGGACCCGCAAGCCCTCGGCTGATCCGGCCCTGTTCGAGCGGCTGCAGACCCGGACGCTCCCAGACGGCTGGGACGGTGACCTGCCGAGCTGGCCGGCTGACCCCAAGGGAGTCGCCACTCGCAAGGCGTCAGGCGCGGTGATCAACGCCATCGCCGGCAAGGTTCCCGAGCTCTGGGGCGGTTCGGCCGACCTCGCCGAGTCCAACAACTCGACCATCGAGGGCGCACAGTCGTTCATCCCCAAGATCCGCTCCACCAAGATGTGGAAGGGCGACCCGTACGCCGGCCGGGTGCTCCACTTCGGCATCCGCGAGCACGGCATGGGTTCGATCCTGAACGGCATCGCGGTCCACGGGGGCACCCGCGTCTTCGGGGCCACCTTCCTGACGTTCTCCGACTACATGCGACCCGCGGTGCGCCTCGCCTCGGTCATGCAGCTGCCGGTGACCTACGTGTGGACCCACGACTCGATCGGCCTCGGTGAGGACGGGCCGACCCACCAGCCGATCGAGCACCTCGCTGCGCTGCGGGCGATCCCCGGCCTGGACGTCGTACGACCCGCGGATGCCAACGAGACGGCCGCGTGCTGGCAGGCGGTGCTGAGCAACGGGGACCGACCCGCCGGGATCGTCCTGACCCGGCAGAACGTGCCGGTCTTCCCTCGTGGCGCCGAAGCCGAGACCGGAGAGCACTGGAGCGACACCAGCAACGTGCACCGTGGCGGCTACGTGCTGCTCGACACCGACGGCGGCCTTCCGGACGTCGTACTGATCGGCACCGGCTCCGAGGTTCAGCTGGCCGTCCAGGCTCGCGAGGCCCTGGCCGAGAAGGGCATCCGCGCCCGAGTCGTCTCGATGCCGTGCCGGGAGTGGTTCGACGCCCAGGACGCCTCCTACCGGGAGACCGTGATCCCGCCGACCGTGCGGGCTCGGGTCTCGGTCGAGGCCGGCATCGCCCAGGGCTGGCGCGAGCTCGTCGGTGACCACGGGCGGATCGTCTCGATCGAGCACTACGGCGCCTCCGCCGCCTACGACCGCATCTATCGCGAGTACGGCATCACCGCCGAAGCGGTCGCCGCGGCCGCCGAGGACAGCATTCGGGTCGCCACCGGCTGATCCGCCGACCAATTGAACAGAACTCAAGAGATCCAGCGAATCAGGGAGCAGCAATATGTCTGACCATCTGCAGGAGCTATCCGAGGCCGGTGTCTCCATCTGGCTCGACGACCTGTCTCGCGAGCGCATCGAGACGGGCAACCTCGCCGACCTCGTGAAGAACGACCACGTCGTGGGGGTGACCACCAACCCGTCGATCTTCGCCGCGGCGCTTGCCGAGGGCGAGCGGTACGACGACCAGCTGCGCAAGCTGGCAGCCGAGGGCGCCGACGTCGACAGCTGCGTCTTCGCGCTCACCACGACCGACGTACGCAATGCCTGCGATGTCCTCAAGCCGGTCTTCGAGGCGACCAACGGGGTCGACGGCCGCGTCTCCATCGAGGTCGCTCCCGACCTCGCCCACGACACCGATGCGACGCTCGCCTCGGCCAAGGAGCTGTGGCGCGAGGTCGACCGACCCAACCTGTTCATCAAGATCCCGGCGACCACCGAGGGTGCGCCCGCCATCACCGGCACCCTCGCAGAGGGAATCAGCGTCAACGTCACGCTCATCTTCGGCCTCGAGCGCTACCAGGGCGTGATGGAGGCCTACGTCGCCGGCCTGGAGAAGGCCAAGGAGGCCGGCCAGGACCTGTCCAGGATCCACTCGGTCGCCTCGTTCTTCGTGAGCCGGGTGGACACCGAGATCGACGCCAGGCTGGCCAACTCCGCTGCTGACGACGGGCTCAAGGGCAAGGCAGCCGTCGCCAACGCCCGGCTCGCCTACGAGGCGTATGAGAAGTTCTTCTCCGGCGAGCGCTGGGACCGGCTCAGAGCGGCCGGCGCCAATACCCAACGACCGCTCTGGGCCTCCACGGGCGTCAAGAACCCCGACTACGACGACACGATGTACGTCACCGAGCTCACCGTCGAGAACAGCGTCAACACCATGCCGCAGAAGACCCTCGAGGCCGTCAAGGACCACGGTGAGATCAAGGGCGACCAGGTGCGGCCGAACTACGACGACGCCCGCGAGGTGATGCAGGACCTCGAGAACGCCGGCATCGAGTACGACGACGTCATCGCCACCCTCGAGAAGGAGGGTGTGGAGAAGTTCGTGAAGTCGTGGCACGAGCTCCTCGAGACGGTGGAGAAGAACCTCGCGGCAGCCAAGGACGACGTTTCCCAGGGAGGGGTTGCAGGGTGACCGAGCGGAGCACGGTCGACGACGACCGGATCGAGCTGTTCTTCGGCCCCCGGGACACAGCGGCGTTCACCGAATGCGTCGAGCAGCTGGTCGCCGATGGCGTCGCCTCAGGCATCGCCCGGCGTGACGCAACTCTGTGGGGCCCCGAGGCCGAGGACGAGGCCGGCAAGCGGCTCGCCTGGGTCGGGCTGCCCCAGGAGTCGAAGGTGCTCGTCGACGAGATCATCGGGCTCCGTGACGTCCTCGCCAACCGGGGCATGGACCGTGTCGTGCTGTGCGGGATGGGCGGTTCCTCACTCGCACCGGAGGTCATCTGCGCCGCTCACGGTGTCGAGCTGACGGTCCTGGACTCCTCCGACCCCGACTGCGTGCGCCGAGCCCTCGGCGACCGGCTGGAGCGCACCACCGTGGTCGTGTCGAGCAAGTCGGGCGGGACCGTCGAGACGGACAGCCAGAAGCGTGCATTCGAGCAGGCGTTCCGCGACGCCGACCTCGAACCGATGGCCCACATCATCGTCGTCACCGACCCGGACTCCCCGCTCGACCAGGAAGCCGCGAAGGCGGGCTACCGCGTCTTCCACGCCGACCCCGACGTAGGTGGCAGGTACTCCGCGCTCACCGCGTTCGGCCTGGTGCCGAGCGGGCTGGCCGGTGCCGACATCGGGAGGCTGCTCGAGGAGGCATCCGGCATCCAGTCGGCGCTCGAGTCCGACGACACCGACAACCCCGGCCTGCGCCTGGGTGCGCTGCTCGGCGTGGCCAACCTCGAGGGCGTCGACAAGATGGTCCTCGCCGACAACGGGTCGGGGATCCCGGGCTTCGGCGACTGGGCGGAGCAGCTGGTGGCCGAGTCGACCGGGAAGAACGGCAAGGGCATCCTGCCGGTCGTCGTACCCTCCCTGGACGCGCCCAATCTCAGCCCCAGCACGGCCGACGAGGTGGTGGTGACAGTGGGCCCGGTCGTGGTCGATGGCGCGGCCCCCACCTCCGGCTGGGGTGTCGCCGTGGATGCCTCGCTGGGGGCGCAGATGTTGCTGTGGGAGTACGCAACGGTCGTCGCGAGTCGTGTCATCGGTCTCAACCCGTTCGACCAACCGGACGTGGAGAGCGCCAAGCAGGCCGCTCGGGCGATGCTCGATGGTGGTGGCAAGGCCCCCTCGCCGACGTTCATCGAAGGCTCGGTCGAGGTCTACGCGACTGAAGGTCTGCTCTCCGACGAGAAGACCGTCGCCGGCGCCGTGCAGACGCTTCTCGACCAGCTCGACGAGGAGCGCGGCTACCTCGCGGTGATGGCCTATCTCGACCGCATCGGAGACTTGGACCTGGCCGGAGTGCGCGAGTCACTCGCCACCCGCACCGGACGTCCCACCACGTTCGGCTGGGGCCCGCGGTTCCTGCACTCCACTGGGCAGTACCACAAGGGCGGCCCTCCGGTCGGCGTCTACCTCCAGATCACGACAGCTCCCCTCCAGGACCTCGACATCCCGGGTCGCCCCTTCACCTTCGGCACCTTCATCGGCGCCCAGGCCGTCGGGGACGCGAACGTGTTGGAGCACCAGGGCCGGCCAGTGCTGCGCCTGCACCTGGTCGACCACGACGCCGGACTTGCCGCCGTACGAGACGCGCTCGGTGCGGAGGGCCCCGCACTGTGACAACCGGTAACCAGCGGGAGGTGTGGACCAACCCGCTGCGTGACCCGGACGACCGGCGGATGCCGCGTATCGCAGGCCCAGGCGGCATGGTGCTCTTCGGCGTCACCGGCGACCTCGCGCGCAAGAAGGTGATGCCGGCGGTCTACGACCTGGCCAACCGTGGTCTGCTCCCGCCGGGCTTCAGCCTGGTCGGCTACGCACGGCGGGACTGGGCAGACCAGGACTTCGCGCAGATCGTGCACGACTCGGTCCGGGCGCACTCCCGCACGGAGTTCCGCGAGGAGGTGTGGCGCCAGCTCGCCGAGGGGCTGCGATTCGTCCAGGGGGACTTCTCCGACGATGCCGCCTTCGACAAGCTCCGGCGCACGATCGAGGAGCTCGACGAGGTCCGCGGCACGGGGGGAAACCACGCGTTCTACCTCTCGATCCCGCCGAAGTTCTTCGGTGACGTGATCGACCAGCTCGAGGAGCACGGGCTCACCGCAGCGAGGGACGGATCGTGGCGCCGGGTCGTGGTGGAGAAGCCGTTCGGCCATGATCTGGATTCCGCGCGCGAGCTCAACGCAGTCATCGACCGGGTCTTCCCCCCTGAGTCGGTGTTCCGCATCGACCACTACCTGGGCAAGGAGACGGTGCAGAACATCCTGGCGATGCGCTTCGCCAACAACCTCTTCGAGCCCATCTGGAACGCCAACTACGTCGACCACGTGCAGATCACCATGGCCGAGGACATCGGCATCGGGGGGCGTGCCGGGTACTACGACGGCATCGGCGCCGCCCGCGACGTCATCCAGAACCACCTGATCCAGCTGATGGCGCTGGTGGCGATGGAGGAGCCGGTCTCCTTCGACGCGGAGAGCCTGCGTGTCGAGAAGCAGAAGATCCTCTCCTCCGTCGTACTCCCCCGCAGGCTGGACCTGAACACTGCCCGCGGCCAGTACGCCGCAGGCTGGGCCGGCGGAGAGTTGGTCAATGGCTACCTCGACGAGGAGGACATCTCGAAGTCCTCGACCACCGAGACCTTCGCGGCGATCCGGCTCGACGTGGAGACCCGTCGCTGGGCCGGCGTCCCGTTCTACCTGCGCACCGGGAAGCGACTCGGCCGCCGGGTCACCGAGGTGGCCGTGGTGTTCAAGCGGGCGCCGCACCTGCCGTTCACCGAGACCGCCACCGAGGACCTCACCCACAACGCGGTCGTGTTCCGGATCCAGCCCGACGAGGGCATCACGATGAGGTTCGGCTCCAAGGTGCCAGGGACGGCGATGGAGATCCGCGACGTCAACATGGACTTCGCCTACGGCGGGTCGTTCACCGAGGCCAGCCCGGAGGCCTACGAGCGGCTGATCCTCGACGTGCTGCTCGGCGATCCTCCGCTCTTCCCCCAGCAGAGGGAGGTCGAGCTGTCCTGGAAGATCCTGGACCCGATCCTCGAGCACTGGGCGAAGCAGGACGCGGCGGGCAAGTCCGGGGTCGAGCAGTACACGTCAGGCAACTGGGGGCCGCACTCCGCAGACGCGATGCTCGCCCGCGACGGCCGCGTCTGGAGACGTCCTTGATAGAGCTCACCGAGACCAACTCTGCCGGCATCGCGGCCGAGTTCCTGCGTGCCCGCAAGAAGGCCGGCTCACCCGCCATGGGGATGGTGATGACGCTCGTCATCGTCGTCGCGGAGGACGACGCACAGGAGGCCATGGAGGCCGCCCGCGCCGCCTCTCAGGAGCATCCCGCGCGAGTGCTCGGCGTCATCCTGGGTGATGCTCGCGGGCATGCCGTGGTCAACGCCCAGGTCGGCACCGGTGCCGGCTGGAGCGGCGAGACCGCCCTCATCCGGCTCAAGGGCGAGGTGGTCAAGCACCCCGACTCCGTCGTACTGCCACTCCTGCTGCCTGACTCCCCCGTCGCCGTGTGGTGGCCCTCGGATGCCCCGACGGACCCCGCGGCCGACCCCCTGGGCTCGCTGGCGCAGCGACGCATCACCGACTCGGCCGCGGCGACGCGGGCGAAGACCAAGGCTCTCCACAACCAGTGCACGGCCTACGCGAAGGGCAACACTGACCTCGCCTGGACCCGGCTGACCCCGTGGCGGGCGCTGCTGGCGGCGGCGTTGGACCAGCACCCCGTGAGGGTCTCGCGGGCTTCGGTCACGGCTGAGCGCATCAGCCCGAGCGCTGACCTGCTCGTCGCCTGGATCAGTGACCGGCTGAAGGTCGACGTGGAGCGGAAGAGCTCGGGTGGCCCGGGCATCACCGAGGTGGTGCTCACCACGAAGTCCGGCGACGTCAGCATCACCCGTCCGGACGGGAAGCTGGCCGCGTTCGTCTCGCCCGGCCAGCCCGACCGGCCGGTGGCGTTGAAACGACGTTCGGTGCCTGAGCTGCTCGCCGAGGAGCTGCGACGCCTCGACGAGGACGACACCTACGCAGCGGCCGCGCGGCGGCTGGTGAAGCTGGCCCAGAAGTGACCGGCAGATGACAGAGATCCGGATCCTGCCGAACGCCGACGAGGTTGCGCACGCGGTTGCCGAGGAGTTCGTGGCCCGCCTGGCCGCGGTGCAGGCCGAGGGTCGGGTGCCCTCGGTGGCGCTCACCGGTGGCACCGTTGCGAACCAGATCTACCGCGCTGTCGCAGCGATGCCGTCGGCCCACGTGGACTGGATGAAGGTCGACTTCTGGTGGGGCGACGAGCGCTATGTCCCGGCCGACTCCACCGACCGCAACGACCGGGCCGCGGAGCTCGACCTGCTCGACGTCGTCGTGGTCGACCCTGCGCGGGTGCATGCGATGCCGGCCGCCGACGAGGTGCACCTTGACGTTGCCCAGGCCGCTGCGTCGTACGGCGAGCTGGTGCGCACGCGCGGGGGCGGGCTCTTCGACCTGGTGCTCCTGGGCGTCGGGCCCGACGGTCACGTCGCCTCGCTGTTCCCCGGCTTCCCGCAGCTCGACGTGGACGACGAGATCGCGGTGGCCGTGACCGGCTCCCCGAAACCGCCCCCCGAACGCATCACGCTGACCTTCAGCGCGCTCAACCGAACCCGCGAGGTGTGGTTCCTCGTCACCGGAGACGCCAAGGCTGACGCGGTCACCCGCGCACTCGCCGACGACGGGTCCGTCCACGAGACCCCGGCCCGCGGCATCACCTGCCAGAACAGGATCTGGTGGCTCGACGAGGCAGCCGCCGGAACCGGCTAGACCGCCGCGCTGGTCTCGAGCACGTCGACCAACCTGTCCACCTCCGCGTCCGGGAGGGTCGTCTCCAGCTCGACGAGGAGCTCCCTGAGCTCGCCCTCTCGCAGGGGGCGGTGCTCGGTCGGCTGTCCCGGCCGCCGGACCGTCACGGTCTCGTGCGTGACCGTGACGTGTCGCCCTTCGAGGTGCCGAGTCAGGATCAGGCCGTGCCGGAAGTGCGAGACCGGGAAGGTACTCGTGAAGTGGTGGCCCATCACCACGTCGACAGGCTGCACGGGGAGCTCGTCCGTGGTGTGCATCAGCTCCCACCCCTCCTCGCGGAGCCGTTGCATCTCCCACACGGGGCCGGACCCAGCGGTGTCGACGCGGTGCAGGCGGTAGCGCCAGCCGTCGTCGAGCTCGGCACCGTCCTCCAACGGGATCGGGTGGAGCAGGCTCATCCCGAACCCCGGGTCGCAGAGGTACGGCTGTCCGTCCAGGGTCACCTCGACGACGAAGTGGGTCCGAGGAGCCCTGGTGGCGTCACCGACCCGGCCGAGGTGCCGTCGTACGCCGTAACCGAGGCGCTCGAGCACCGCGGAGAAGAGCGTCCCGTGCTCGAAGCAGTAGCCACCGCGTCCCTTGACCACGAACTTCTCCTGCACTGCCTCGAGGGAGACACCCGGATGGTTGCCGAGCAGGACGTCGATGTTCTCGAACGGGAACGTGCGCACGTGCGCCTCGTGCAGCTCGGAGAGAGCCTCGAGTCCCGGATCGCGCGCAGTCACGCCGACGATGCGCAGGTAGGCGGGCAGGTCGAGCTGGTCGATGTGCCACGCGTTCTCGGTCATGGACAGCAGCATCCAACCTCAACCCGGGTGCAGGTCAAGCAGCGCCAATTCGAGGGCTGGGTCCAGGGTTGGGTCAGAAGACGACGTCGCCGCTCTTGCGGCGCGCGCGCAGGGTGGCGATCGCCTCGTTGAGGATGTCCTTGGCCTCGGCGTCGGAGCGGCGCTCCTTCACGTAGGCGAGGTGCGTCTTGTAGGGCTCGATCTTGGGCGGCGGCGGTGGGTTGTCGCAGTCCAGGCTCGCCGGCAGCCCGCAGCGCGGACAGTCCCAGGTCGCCGGAACGGCCGCCTCGACCGCGAACGCGATCATCGTGCGGTGCTCGTGGGAGCAGAAGTACGTGACGTTCTGTCGCGGAGCGGCGTCGCCGCGCTCCGCCTCACCCATGGGTCCGGCACCGACACGGCTGCCCCGGATGGCGTTTCCTCCGCCTGCCACGCTTGGTCTCCTTCGAGATCGTTGAGGATCAGTTGCCGGTCTTGAGCAGCAGCCCGAGTCCGACCACGCACGCGAACCACACCATCCCGATGCCGATGGTGATGCGATCCAGGTTGCGCTCGGCCACGGACGATCCGCCAATACCGCTGGAAACGCCGCCACCGAACATGTCAGAGAGCCCACCGCCACGCCCCTTGTGGAGGAGCACCAGCAGGATCAACAGCAAGCTCGAGATGACGAGCAAGACCTCGAAGACGATAACCACGGGGTGGAGCCTAACAACACAGGCGCGCGGAACGCAGACTGGTCATCCGAGAACCGGCATGTCGTAGAAACGGCAGATGCCACCGAACTCCTCGACCTGCAGGCTCGCGCCGCCGACCAGGCAGCCGTCGACGTCGGGCTGCTGCATGATCCCGCCGACGTTGGCGGCCTTGACTGAGCCCCCGTAGAGGATCCGGATGCCGGCCGCAGCCTCGTCGCCCGCAGTCTCCGCAACGCGGGCGCGGATGGCCGAACACACCTCCTGGGCATCGTCCGGGGTGGCGACCTCGCCCGTGCCGATGGCCCACACCGGTTCGTAGGCGACCACCAGCCCGGCCAGCTCTTCCGCGGAGAACCCGGCAAGCGAACCGTCGACCTGCCCCAGCGTGTGCTCGACCTGCCGACCTTCCTTGCGGACCTCGAGACCTTCACCCACGCAGACGATCGGGGTCATGCCGGCGGCCAGCGCCTTGTGCGCCTTGGCGTTCACCAGCGCGTCGTCCTCGCCGTGGTGCTCACGGCGCTCGGAGTGGCCCACGACCACGAAGGAGCAGCCGAGCTTGGCCAGCATCGCGGCGGAGATGTCACCCGTGTACGCACCGTCATCGTGCTCGGAGACGTCCTGGGCGCCGTACTTCAGCTGCAGGCGGTCACCGTCGACCATCGTCTGCACGCTGCGGATGTCGGTGTACGGCGGCACCACCACCACCTCGACCCGGGAGTAGTCGTGCTTCTTGTCCGAGAGCGTCCAGGTGAGCTTCTGCACCAGGACCACTGCGTCCTGGTGGTTCAGGTTCATCTTCCAGTTTCCGGCCATCAGCGGCGTGCGATCACTCATCGTCCTGCTCTCGGGTTCGTGGGTCGGTCAGGTCAGTACGTCGATGCCGGGCAGGTCCTTGCCCTCGAGGTACTCAAGGCTCGCTCCCCCACCGGTGGAGATGTGCCCGAAGGCGTCCTCGTCGAAGCCGAGCTGGCGTACGGCGGCCGCCGAGTCGCCACCACCGACCACCGAGAGCCCGTCCACCTCGGTCAGCGCCTGCGCGACAGCCCGGGTTCCGCCGGAGAAGGCCTCGAACTCGAAGACGCCCATCGGCCCGTTCCAGAAAACGGTACGGGCTTCCTCGATGGCCGCCGCGAACACCTTCGCGGACTCGGGCCCGATGTCCAGCCCGATCTGGTCCCCGGGCATGCCGTCGGCGGCCACTGTGGTCGGGGGTGCGTCGGCCTTGAACTCGGGTGCGACCACGATGTCGGTCGGCAGCACGATCTCCACGCCGCTCTCGGCGGACCGGCGGAGGTACTCCTTGCAGGTCTCGACCTGGTCGGCCTCGAGCAGGCTGTTGCCGACCTCCTGCCCCTCGGCTGCCAGGAAGGTGAACACCATCCCACCGCCGATGAGCAGCTTGTCGGCCTTGCCGAGCAGGTTGTCGATCACCGCGAGCTTGTCGCTCACCTTCGAGCCGCCGAGCACCACCACATAGGGCCGTTCCGGGTTCTCGGTGAGCCGGCGAAGCACCTGGATCTCGGCGCGGACGAGCCCGCCCATCGTGTGCGGCAGGCGCTGCGCCACGTCGTACACGCTGGCCTGCTTGCGGTGCACCACGCCGAAGCCGTCGCTGACGAAGGCGTCGCCGAGCTGGGCCAGCTGATCCGCGAACTCGCCGCGTTCGGCGTCGTCCTTGCTGGTCTCGCCGGCGTTGAACCGGACGTTCTCGAGCAGCGCGACCTCGCCGTCACCCAGGGCGTCGACGATCTCTCGCGCCGACTCCCCCACGGTGTCCGCGGCGAAGAAGACCTCGGTGCCGAGCAGCTCACCGAGGCGCGTGGCCACCGGCCCCAGGGAGTACGCCGGGTCGGGCTTCCCCTTCGGACGGCCGAGGTGCGCCATCACGACAACTCTCGCGCCTGCGTCGGAGAGCTCCTTGATGGTGGGCACACTCGCACGGATCCGGCCGTCGTCGCTGATCTTGCCGCTGTCTAGCGGCACGTTCAGGTCCGACCGGACCAGCACGCGCTTGCCCGAGACGCTTCCCCCGAGCACATGCGCCAGGGACGCAACGGTGCTAGTGGTCATCTTCAGAGCGTGGCGCCGACATGGGTGATCAGGTCGGCGAGACGGTTGGAGTAGCCCCACTCGTTGTCGTACCAGCCGATGACCTTCACCTGGTTGCCGATCACCTTGGTGAGCGGCGCGTCGAAGATGCACGACGCGGGGTCGGTGACGATGTCGGAGGAGACAAGCGGGTCCGTCGAGTAACGCAGGTAGCGCCCGTCGGCAGCCTTCTCGACGGCGGCGTTGACCTCCTCGACCGAGGTCTCGCGGCCGGCCTCGAAGGTGAGGTCCGTGGCAGAGCCGGTCGGCACCGGCACCCGGATGGCGAAGCCGTCGAGCTTGCCCTTGAGCTCGGGCAGCACGAGGCCGATCGCCTTGGCAGCACCGGTAGAGGTGGGCACCAGGTTGATCGCCGCGGCACGCGCACGACGCGGGTCCTTGTGGATGTTGTCCTGGAGGTTCTGGTCGGCGGTGTAGGCGTGGATGGTGGTCATCAGGCCCTTGACGATGCCGAACTCGTCGTTGAGCGCCTTGGCCATCGGGGCGAGGCAGTTCGTGGTGCACGAGGCGTTCGAGATGACGTGGTGCGTCTCGGGGTCGTAGTCCTCGTGGTTCACGCCCATGACGACGGTGAAGTCGTCGTTGGTGGCGGGCGCGGAGATGATCACCTTCTTGGCACCACCGTCGATGTGCGCCTTTGCCTTGGTGGCGTCGGTGAAGAAGCCCGTGGACTCGACGACCACGTCGGCTCCGAGCTCCCCCCACTTGAGGGCGGAGGGGTCCCGCTCAGCGAACGCGGCGATGTCCTGGTCGCCGACCCTGATCGAGGTGTCGGTCGAGGACACGTCGGCGTCGAGGCGACCGAGGATCGAGTCGAACTTGAGCAGGTGGGCGAGGGACGCGTTGTCGGTGAGGTCGTTGACGCCGACGATCTCGATGTCGGCACCTGAGGCACGCACGGCGCGGAAGAAGTTGCGGCCGATGCGGCCGAAGCCGTTGATTCCTACGCGGACAGTCACAGCAGTTTCTCCTGGTCAGCGAAATTAAGTCTGGGCGGCGACCCTATCGCGCGGTGCCAGCCGCCAACGAAGCCGAGTCCGCCGTACGTGCCGGTAACCGGAAGGGAGCGCCGGACGGTGTAGAAGCAGCCAAGAAGCGGCCAAGAAGCAGTCGGGCTCAGGCTTCCTCGGCGAGCATGTCCGGCGTGAGCGACGACTCGGTGTCCGGTATGCCGAGCTCCTCAGCCCGCTTGTCGGCCATGGCCAGCAGCCGGCGGATCCGCCCCGCGATCGCGTCCTTGGTGAGCACCGGCTGACTGAGCTGACCGAGCTCCTCGAGCGAGGCCTGCTTGTGCTCCAGCCGCAGTCGGCCGGCCTGGCGGAGGTGGTCGGGGATGTCCTCGCCGAGGATCTCCAGGGCCCGGTCCACGCGCGCTCCGGCGGCCACGGCGGCACGGGCGGAGCGGCGGAGGTTGGCGTCGTCGAAGTTCGCCAGCCGGTTGGCGGTCGCACGGACCTCGCGACGCATCCGGCGCTCCTCCCAGGCGAGCAGGGACTCGTGGGCCCCCAGGCGGGTGAGCAGCTGGCCGATGGCGTCACCGTCACGGATGACGACCCGGTCGACGCCCCGCACCTCGCGGGCCTTGG
Source organism: uncultured Actinomycetota bacterium (assembly GCA_963742815.1). GTDB lineage: Bacteria > Actinomycetota > Actinomycetes > Propionibacteriales > Nocardioidaceae > Marmoricola. The sequence goes on along the minus strand of CAVUNJ010000011.1, from coordinate 566,589 downwards.
CCGAGATGCCGAGGCGGCGGGCCGAGCCGACGAGCGCCAGCGCGGCCTCAGGGCCTGGGCAGGTGACCTCCAGGGAGCTCGAGCGGCCAGGTTCGGTGAGCGAACCATGCGCGAGGAACGCCCCGCGCCAGGCGGCCACCGCGTCGCACCCGGAGCCGTTGACGACCACAGGAGGGAGGCCGCGCACGGGGCGGTTGCGCTGGTCGATGAGCCCGGTCTGTCGCGCGAGCGACTCCCCTTCGCGCGTGACCCGGACGATGTAGCGCGTGCCGCGACGGATGCCGCTTCCCTTGAGGAGCACGACCTCGGGCTGGTGACCGAAAACCTCCGCGATGTCCTTGCGCATCCGGCGAGCGGCCGCGCCGGTGTCGAGCTCCGCCTCCACGACGATGCCGCCGTTGACCAGGTGGAGGGCGTCGGCGAACCGGAGCATGGACGACACCTCGGCCTTGCGGCAACAGGTCTTTGTCACGGTCGTGCTGGCCAGTTCTGCCTTCACCTGTGCCGTCATCGCCATGGACTCACCTTAAGTCCGTGTCAACAACCGCGCATAAGCGGAGGCAAGTTTGCGCGCATCGTGGACGCCCGGTCTTGCCGAGGCCAGGTCGGCCAGGTCGAGGGTGGCACCGGCCGAGGACACCGCGTCCCGCAGCCGGTCGCCGTCGCCCACGGCGGTGGGATCGACCAGCACGGTGTGCACGCGCAGGTCGGGGGCGTGCCCGAGCAGGACGTCGAGGTGGTCGGCGAGGTCGTACCCCCGGGTCTCGTCGAGGTGCGGCTCGAGGTTCATCGAGACGACGACCTTGCCCGGCGTACTGCACAACGCGTCGCGGAGTCCGGGGACGAGGAGGTGCGGGATGACGCTGGTGTACCAGGAACCGGGACCGATCACGACCCAGTCGGCCTCCGCGATGGCCTGCACCGCCTCCGGGCATGCCCCGGCGTCATTCGGGACCAGGCTCACCGAGAGCACCTCTCCGGCTGTCGTGGCCACCTCGACCTGACCGCGCACCGTCGAGACCTTGGCCGGGTCGGCACCAGCGCCCCTGACCTCGGCAGTGATGTCCAGCGGCGTCAGCGCCATCGGCAGCACCCGCCCGCGCGCGCCGAGCAGCCCGGCCACCCAGTCCAGGCCGTCGACGTGGTCGTGCAGCAGCTCCCAGAGCGTGACGATCAGCAGGTTGCCCATGGAGTGGCCGTGCATCTCCCCCTCGGACTCGAACCGGTGCTGCAGGACCCGTGCCCAGGTCTGGCCCCAGCGGTCGTCGCCGCAGAGCGCGGCGAGCGCCATCCGCAGGTCGCCGGGCGGGAGTACGCCGAACTCATCGCGGAGCCGCCCCGACGAACCTCCGTTGTCGGCGATGGTCACCACGGCTGTGAGATCGGTGGTGACCCCGCGCAGTGCGGTCAGGGAGGCGGCCAGCCCGTGCCCGCCTCCGAGGGCGACGACCGAGGGCTCCGTCGACCAGCGCATCGGCGTCTACTCCCGGCCCATGTCGCGGTGGGTGGCGTCGGCCTCGAGACCAATGGCCCTCAGCCGGGTCACGATCTCCTCCGACATCGCCACACTGCGGTGCTTGCCACCGGTGCAGCCGATGGCCACCGTCATGAATCGCTTGCCCTCCCGCAGGTAGCCGTCGCCCACGGTCTCGATGACAGGCAGGTAGCGCTCGAGGAACTCCTCCGCGTCCGGCCGGTCCTTGACGTACGCCGCCACGTCGGGGTCCTGTCCTGTGCGGGGGCGCAGCTCGGGCACCCAGTGAGGGTTCGGCAGGAAGCGCATGTCCGCCATCAGGTCTGCGTCCACGGGCACGCCGTACTTGAACCCGAAGCTGACCACGGTGATCCGCAGCCTGACTGCCTCAGGGGTGCCGAAGGCTCTCGCGACGTAGCTCTTGAGCTGGTTGACGTTGAGCGAGGTGGTGTCGATGACCACATCTGCGTCGCCACGCAGGTCCGCCATCACCTCGCGCTCGCGGTGGATGCCCACGAGCAACCGGCCGGAGCCCTGGAGCGGATGCGGTCGCCGGGCTGCCTCCTGGCGCCGGACGAGGATGTCGTCTGAGGCCTCGAGGTAGAGCAGTGTCGTGCGACGAGTCGGGAACTCCACCGCGAGCTGCTCGCGCAGCGACTCGAAGAAGACGCCGGCGCGGACGTCGACCACGGCAGCCACCGGCTGGGAGATGCCCTGCTTGTCGTCCACCAGGCGCACCACGTCGGCCACGAGCTCAGGTGGCAGGTTGTCGACGACGAAGAAGCCGAGGTCCTCCAGCTCCTTGGCGGCTGTGCTCCTGCCGGCACCGGTCATCCCGGTGACCACGACGAGCTCGCCCTGGTTGTTTTCCGGGTCGTTCTCCGGAGTCCCCATTCACTGCTCCTCGATCTCGCCGGTCGCCGTGTTGACCGAAGCTCGCCTCGGCGACGACGCCACGGCCTCGGAGATCGCCGTCGCTGTCCGCGTGCCGATCCCGGGGACCTGGGCGATCTCCTCGATGGTGGCAGCCCGGAGCTTGCGAAGTGACCCGAAATGCTTGATCAGGGTCTTGCGGCGTACCTCCCCAAGTCCGGGAACGTCGTCGAGCAGGCTCTCCACCATCGTCTTGGAGCGCCTCGAGCGGTGGTGGGTGATCGCGAACCGGTGCGCCTCGTCACGGATGCGCTGCAGCAGATAGAGGCCCTCGCTCGAGCGCGGCAGAATCACCGGGTCCTGCTCACTCGGCACCCAGACCTCCTCGAGCCTCTTCGCGAGCCCACACAGCGGCACGTCGTCGATGCCGAGCTCGTCGAGCGCCCGTTGCGCCGCGGCCACCTGGGGCGGGCCACCGTCGACGACGACGAGGCCGGGGACGTAGGAGAACTTCCTGGGACGCCCGGTGTCGGGGTCCACGAGCATCGGCCCTTGGTCTTCTGGCCCGACCTCACCCCCGGGCAGATCAGGTGCGTCCAGCCGCTCGTCGAGCAACCGACGGAACCGCCGGGTGATCACCTCGTGCATCGAGGCGACGTCGTTCTGCCCCTCGACGCCACGGATCACGAACCGGCGGTACTCGCTCTTGCGCGGGAGGCCGTCCTCGAAGACCACCATCGAGGCCACCACCTCGGTGCCCTGGAGGTTGGAGACGTCGTAGCACTCGATCCGCAGCGGGGCGGACGGCAGCTCGAGCGCCTCCTGGATCTCCTCGAGCGCCTGGTTGCGGACGGTCAGGTCGCTGGCTCGCCTGGTCTTGTGCAGGACCAGCGACTGCGCGGCGTTCTTGGCCACCGTCTCCTGAAGCGCACGCTTGTCCCCACGCTGCGGCACTCGGATGGAGACCCTGCTCCCACGCGTCTCGCCCAGCAGCTCCTCGAACGTGGACGCGTCCTCGGGCATCGCCGGCACCAGGATCTCGCGCGGGATCGCGTCTGCCTCCTCGCCTGCGTAGAGCTGCAGCAGGAACTCGCTGACCAAGCCGGCCGTGTCGATGTCCTCGACCCGGTCGGCGACCCAGCCGCGCTGGCCGCGGATGCGACCGGAGCGCACGTGGAAGACCTGCACCGCAACCTCGAGGGGGTCCTCGGAGAGGGCGATCACGTCCGCATCGGTGCCGTCGCCGAAGACGACCGCCTGCTTCTCGAGGGCCTTGTTGAGCGCTCCCAGGTCGTCGCGCAGTCGCGCGGCGCGTTCGTAGTCCTGGGCCTCGGACGCGGCGTACATCTCGCGCTGGATGCGTTTCACGAACGCATCGGTGCGTCCTCCCATGAAGTCGGCGAAGTCCTCGGCGATCCGGAGGTGCTCGTCGGCGTCGACGCGGCCGACGCACGGGGCCGAGCACTTCTCGATGTAGCCGAGCAGACACGGACGCCCGATCTGGGAGGACCGCTTGAACACGCCATTGCTGCAGGAACGCATCGGGAAGACCCGCAGCAGCAGGTCGACGGTCTCGCGGATGGCCCAGGCGTGGCTGTAGGGGCCGAAGTACTTCACGCCCTTCTTCTTCGCACCACGGCCGACCATCACCCGAGGGAACTCCTCGTTCATCGTGATCGCGAGCCATGGGTAGGACTTGTCATCGCGGTACTTCACGTTGAACCGCGGGTCGTACTCCTTGATCCAGGAGTACTCCAGCTGCAGGGCCTCGACCTCAGTGCCGACCACCGTCCACTCAACGGAGGCCGCGGTGCTGACCATGGTGGCGGTGCGCGGGTGCAGGTTGGCGATGTCCTGGAAGTACGACGAGAGCCGCGCCCTCAGGCTCTTGGCCTTGCCGACGTAGACGACCCGGCCGTCCTTGTCACGGAACCGGTAGACGCCGGGCTGGGTAGGGATCGAGCCCGTCTTCGGACGGTATGTCGAAGGGTCGGCCACACTCCAACCCTACGAGGGATCGGTGACAGGCCGTGAAAGCACGGGAGACGATCGGCCGAGGCTTCTCTGGTCCTCCACGCTACGTCACGAAGAGCTCGTCGCCTCGAACCTCGACCTTCAAGGACGCGAGGTCCTTCACACTCCCCGCTGGAGTCTTGTCCGGCCCCCCGATGTTGGAACCGTCCTTGACTGCGAACCGGCTGTGGTGACAGCCGCACTCGATCTCGTCACCGGTGAGCATTGTGATCGCGCACTTCTGGTGCGTGCAGATCGTGCTGAATGCCTTGAACTCACCCTCGGTGGGCTGGCTGATCATGACCTTCTCGGCCGTGAAGATCTTGCCCCCGCCGACGGGAACCTCGGAGGTCTTTCCGATCAGTCCGGTCGACGGTGTTCCGCCGCCGTTTCCCTCGTCATCCTCGGAGCCGCACGCCGCGAGGAGTGGCACTCCGATGCCCATCCCGACCAGACCGCCCATGATGGCTCGACGAGAGGCGTCCCCGCTCCCCCTGGGAACGATGTTGACACCGATGTTGTCCGTCACTGAGTCCTCCAGATTGCTCCGCTTGGAGAGGGCAACGCTAGCGACTCTGTGCTCGTGCCCTCTGCTGTCCATTGGTCTTACGACCGCGGGTGCCCCGAGGTTCAACGGTGCGCGAAATTCCCTCGAGCAGCGGGCGAAGGAACTCCCCGGTGAAGCTGTCCTCGTGGACGGCGACCTGCTCGGGCGTGCCCGTCGCGACGACGGTGCCGCCCTTGTTGCCGCCGGCTGGGCCCATGTCGATGATCCAGTCGGAGGTCTTGATCACGTCCAGGTTGTGCTCGATGACCAGAACGGTGTTGCCCTTGTCGACGAGGCTGGACAGTACGTCGAGGAGCTTGCGGATGTCCTCGAAGTGCAGGCCAGTCGTGGGCTCGTCGAGCACGTAGACGGTGCGGCCGGTGGACCGCTTCTGCAGCTCGCTGGCCAGCTTCACCCGCTGGGCCTCGCCACCGGAGAGTGTGGTGGCCGGCTGTCCCAGACGCACGTAGCCGAGGCCGACCTCCATCAGCGTGATCAGGTGGCGCGCGATCCCGGGGATCGCCGCGAAGAACTCCACGGCCTCCTCGATCGGCATGTTCAGCACGTCGGCGATCGTCTTGCCCTTGTAGTGGACCTCGAGCGTCTCGCGGTTGTAGCGCGCTCCGTGGCAGACCTCGCACGGCACGTAGACGTCGGGGAGGAAGTTCATCTCGATCTTGATCGTGCCGTCGCCCGAGCACGCCTCGCAGCGTCCGCCCTTGACGTTGAAGGAGAAGCGACCCTGGAGGTAGCCGCGCATCTTGGCCTCCTGGGTGGAGGCGAACAGCTTGCGCACATGGTCGAAGACGCCGGTGTAGGTGGCCGGGTTGGACCGCGGCGTACGCCCGATCGGCGACTGGTCGACGTGGATCACCTTGTCGACGTGCTCCACCCCGCTGATCTTGCGGTGCCGCCCCGGCACCGTGCGGGCGTTGTAGATCTGCTTGGCGAGCGCGGTGTAGAGGATGTCATTGACCAGGGTGGACTTGCCGGAGCCGGAGACCCCCGTAACGGCGACGAAGCAGCCCAGCGGGAAGGTGACGTCGACGTCCTTGAGGTTGTTCTCCCGGGCGCCGTGGACGGTCAGCTCACGACCAGGCGTCGGGGGTCGGCGTACCTGGGGGACCGGGATCGACTTGCGACCCGAGAGGTAGAGCCCGGTCATGGAGTCGCGGTGCTTGAGCAGTCCCTTGACGGATCCGGAGTGGACGACCTGACCACCGTGCTCCCCAGCGCCCGGACCGATGTCGACGACCCAGTCGGCTGTCCGGATCGTCTCCTCGTCGTGCTCCACCACGATCAGCGTGTTGCCGAGGTCCTTGAGCCGCACGAGTGTCTCGATCAGTCGCTTGTTGTCGCGCTGGTGCAGTCCGATGCTGGGCTCGTCGAGCACGTAGAGCACGCCGACCAGTCCCGCACCGATCTGGGTGGCCAGTCGGATGCGCTGGGCCTCGCCCCCCGAGAGGGTGCCGGACGGCCGGTCCAGCGAGAGGTAGTCCAGGCCCACGTCGAGCAGGAACCTGAGCCGCTCCTGGATCTCTTTGAGCACGCGTTCGGCGATCTGGCGCTCACGGTCCGAGAGCTCGAGGTCGGCCAGGTAGTCCGCTGCCTCGTTGATGGGCAGCGCGCACACCTCGGAGATGTTCCGGCCGCCGGCGTCCTTGTCCCCGAGGGTCACCGCCCTGGACACCGGCTTCAGACGGGTGCCCTGGCAGCCCGGACACGGGACCTCGCGCATGAAGCCCTCGAAGCGGTCGCGGCTGGTATCGGTCTCGGCCTCGCGGTGACGTCGCTCGATGTAGGGGACGACGCCCTCGAAGTTGGTGTAGTAGGACCGCTCGCGGCCGTAGCGGTTGGTGTGCCGAACGTGGACCTTGGTCGGGTGGCCCTCGAGGATCGCCTTGCGGCCCTTGGCCGGCAGGTCCTCCCAGGGCGTGTTCAGGTCGAAGCCGAGCTCGTCGCCCAGCGCGCCCATGAGCCGGGTGAAGTAGTCACTGACGTGCGCCCCGGACCATGGGCCGATCACGCCCTCCCCGAGGGTGCCGCCCGGGTCGGAGACCACCAGCTCGGGATCGACCTCCATCCGGGTGCCGATGCCGTGACACGTCACACAGGCACCGAACGGCGAGTTGAACGAGAACGACCGGGGCTCGAGCTCGTCTGTCTCGATGTCGTGCTCGTTGGGACAGGCCATCCGCTCGGAGAAGCGCATCTCCTTGTGTGGATCCTTGGCGTCCAGGTCTACCAGGTCGAGCACGACCAGCCCGGAGGCCAGGTTGAGCGCTGTCTCGATCGAGTCGGTAAGCCGACGCTTCGAGCTCGGCTTCGCAGCCAGCCGGTCGATCACGACCTCGATGGTTTGCTTTCGCTGCTTGTCCAGCTTGGGCGGCTCCGCCAGTTTGATGGTGTCGCCGTTGACGCGGGCACGGCTGAACCCCTGCGACTGCAGGCTGCGGAAGAGCTCGATGTACTCCCCCTTGCGGCCGCGGATGACCGGCGCGAGCACCTGGAATCGCGTGCCCTCCTCGAGCTGCAGGACCCGGTCGACGATCTGTTGTGGGGTCTGTCGCTCGATGGGTGCACCGCACTCGGGGCAGTGCGGCCGGCCGGCACGGGCGTATAGCAGCCGGAGGTAGTCGTAGACCTCGGTGATCGTGCCGACGGTCGAGCGCGGGTTCTTCGAGGTGGACTTCTGGTCGATGGAGACCGCGGGGCTCAGGCCCTCGATGAAGTCGACGTCGGGCTTGTCCATCTGACCCAGGAACTGGCGGGCGTACGCCGAAAGCGACTCCACGTAGCGGCGTTGGCCCTCGGCGAAGATGGTGTCGAAGGCGAGACTCGACTTGCCTGATCCCGAGAGCCCGGTGAAGACGATCAGGGAGTCCCGGGGCAGGTCGAGCGAGACGTCCTTGAGGTTGTGCTCGCGCGCACCCCGGATGACCAGTTGATCAGCCACGGATGAGACCCCTGCAGTGTCAGTGGAATGGTTCGAACAAGTGTTCGCCATCCTAACGGATCCGACAAGACGCCACGCAGGCGGTCGGCCCATGAAACATACTCAGCATCTAGTGTCTTCCTCCGTGCCCCTCAACTCCCGAGCGATCGACCGGGCAGCAGCCCCGGCCGTCGCAGTGAGCGCCGTGCCCGCGCTGGTTGCAGCGCTGGCAGGACGCGGACGAACAGCCGTCGCGCTGGCTTCGATCCCGCTCGGTGTGACCGCCTTCTTCCGCGATCCCGACCGTACGCCGGACCACCGACAGGTCGATCCGGACCTTGTCCTCGCACCCGCCGACGGCCGCGTGATGTACGCCGGACCCGGCCAGGTCGGAGTCGCCCCTGCGGGCCACTGGCAGCAGGTCAGCATCTTCTTGTCGCTCTTCGACGTGCACATCAACCGCGCGCCCTACTCGGGACTCGTCGAGGAGGTCACCTACCGCCCCGGCAAGTGGCATGCGGCGTTCCGGTTCGAGAGCGCGACCGAGAACGAGCGCAGCGAGATCACCCTGAGCGACACGGTCGACGGCGAGCAGCGGCGCGTAGTCTTCCGCCAGATCGTGGGGCTGCTCGCGCGCCGGGTGGTGACCCGGGTGCGTCCGGGCGACGTGCTGCACACCGGTCAACGCATGGGGCTGATGAAGTTCGGGTCGCGGATGGACGTGTTCGTCCCTCCCCACGTGGAGCTCGTGGCCACCGAGGGGGATCGCGCCGTCGCCGGTGAGACGGTCATCGCGCGGTGGCCCAACTCGACCCTTTCGCCCACCGATCCTGCGAGGTCGCGCTGACTCCCGGGTCCGAGAAGGGCAACCGCCGCCTGCTTGACCGCTGGCGGCTGCAGTCACCCTCGGGCGCAGAGGTCGTCTCGCTGCGCCAGCTCAACCCCAAGGAACGGCTCCGGGTCACCGCCCCGAGCATGTTCACCACCGGCAACATGGCTTGCGGCTTCTCGGCCATCCTCCTGGCCTTCAGCGACGAGTTCACCTGGGCAGCGGTGCTGCTCTTCGGCGCCATCGTGCTCGACATCGCGGACGGCGCGGTGGCTCGCCTCGTCGGTGCCACCTCCCCGTTCGGGATCCAGCTGGACTCGTTGGCCGACCTCGTCTCGTTCGGGGTGGCGCCAGCCGTGCTGGTGCACACCTGGGCGCTGCCGGAGAACCCGGTCCTGGCGTGGGTGTCGGCGTTCTTCTGGCTCGCCTGCGCAGCGTTCCGGCTCGCTCGCTTCAACGTGACGGTGGACCCCCTGGCGGACAAGAAGTACTTCGTCGGGCTGCCCAGTCCGGGCGCCACCATGGTCGTGATCGCGACGATCTTCGCGCTCGGCACCCCGGACGCCGGGCCGTGGATGCTCGTACCGGTCGGCGTCAGCGTCATACCCGCCCTGCTGATGATCACCACGGTGCGCTTCCGGTCCTTCCGTGGGTTGCTGGCGCCGCGAACCTCTCAGGCCCGCACCACCACCGCGGTCCTGGCAGTGGCACTGGTCATCGGGCTCGTCCTCGACCCCGCGACGACGGTGCTCGTGATGGCCTGCTCCTATCTGCTCACGGCGCCGATGGGCGTCGTGACCGCTGCGCCTCGGGCCCGGATCTTCGGGTCACAGGCGGTGGCTCCTCCCAGGCACCGGACGCAGTCGGTGTTCCTCCCGATCACCGATGACCACTAGGTACTGGTGCCCGGTCCCCCGGCCGGATTTAGTGGACCCATGAGTTCTGAACCCAACAGCGGCACCAAGAACGACCCCCAGAACGACCCCAAGAACGACTGGGACCCCGGCGACCTCACCGGTCTCGACATCTCCGCACATGCGCTCACCCGCACCGTCGACGAGCTCTCGGATGACGACCTCGCCGAACCCTCGCTCCTGCCGGGGTGGACGCGCGCCCACGTGGTCGCGCATGTGGCACTGAACGGGCTCAGCCTTGCGGCCGTGCTCAACGGGCTCGTCCACGACAACCCCGTCGCGATGTACGAGTCCGAGGAGCAGCGTGACGCCGACATTCATGAGCTCGCCGCTGCTGAGTCGAGCGAGCTCCGCGAGCGCTATCTCGCTGGCACGACAGCCTTCGTCGACGCAGTGGCCCTGATGCACGGGCCCCACTGGGGCGGTCGGGTCGACCGGCTCCCGGGCGGGCCGGCGTGGCCGGTGGTGACCGTCGTACCGACACGGCGGCGTGAGCTGGAGGTCCACCACGCCGACCTCGGTGCGGCGTACACGAGATCCGACTGGCCGAAGGACTTCGTGGTGGAGCTGCTCGAAGTGGTCACGATGGACCAGGCCCCGGCCGGCCCGTTCCGCGTGCGCGCCACGGACGTCGGCCACGACTGGTATGTCGGCGGTGAGGGCGGCCCCACGGTGCTGGGCAGCGGTGCCGACATCGGCTGGTGGCTCACCGGCCGCGGTGACGGTGAGGGCCTCACCTGCGACGCGGACGAGCTGCCGCCGCTGGGACCATGGCACCGGGCCTCGGTCCCCACCAGGTCCTGATCGTCGACCTAGGGTGGCCTCATGGCAGCGAGCATCGGCGACAGCGGTCCCTACTCCGGCGACGTGACCCCCGGTGGACCTCCTGACACTCGGGAGCTCGCGGGTCTGATCGTCACCAAGATGGCCGTGGACCCGAAGATGTCGAACAACTGCTACCTCCTGCGGTGCCGCGCCACCGACGAGCAGGTGCTCATCGACGCAGCCGCGGATCCCCGCCGCCTGCGCACCCTGATCGGCGAGTCGGGGGTCACCAAGGTGATCACCACCCACCAGCACTGGGACCACCACCGCGCTCTCGCCGACGTGGTGTCCGCGACCGGAGCCGTGGTGATCGCGGGTGCCGACGACGCGGCAGCCATCACCGAGCAGACCGGGGTCGACGTGGACGACGCCGTCCAGCACGGCGACACGGTGGAGTTCGGCCGCTGCCGGCTCGAGGTGATCCACCTGGTCGGCCACACCCCGGGCTCGATCGCGCTGTTGTACGACGACCCGGAGGGCACGCCGCATCTCTGGACCGGAGACAGCCTCTTCCCAGGCGGCGTCGGGAACACCTTCGGTGACAAGCAGGCGTTCCAGACGCTGATCGCCGACGTCAGCACCAAGCTGTTCGACCGGCTCCCCGACGAGACCTGGTTCTACCCGGGCCACGGCAACGACTCAGTGCTCGGCAACGAGCGACCGCACCTCCAGGAGTGGCGCGAACGAGGCTGGTGATCGCGCCGATCTCGTCGTACTGCCGATTGGCGGTGCAGGAGGGCCGGCCAGCGTTTTCGGGACCACCGTTCGGCCGAAGAGAGGAGTCTGCCCTGCACGTGGTGCATGCAGGGCTCCTCTGATGGGCCAAACCGCGTCAGCCGACACCACGTGAGCAGCAGCGCGACACCACCACTGACCATGCCCACCGTTCCTGAGGCCTCGATCGGTTACCCGTCGGACTGCTCCCGGGCTGCGTCGGGCGTGTAGCGCAGGTGCAGCACGCCACTCTTCAGGGCGGAGCTGCTCTCGAGCTTGAGTGGCACCGTGCCGGTGTCCTCGAAGAGTCGCTGCCCTTTGCCCACGGCGATCGGGTGCACCAGCAGAGAGAGCTCGTCGAGGAGGCCGTTGGCAATCAGCCAGCGCACGGTGGTCGCACTGCCGGACATGCCGATGTTGCCCTCTTCGGCGTCCTTGGCGGCCTGCACTGCCGCGACGTGGTCCTCGCTGATCACGGTGGTGTTGTTCCAGACGTCGCCCTCGATCGGGCGGTGCGTGACGACGTACTTCGGCAGGTTGTTGAAGTACCGGCCGAAGTCGTCCTCACCGTGCGCCGGCCAGTACTCCGACCACTCGTCGTAGAGAGTGCGGCCGAGCAGGAACGCGCTCTGGTTCTCCATGCCGGAGCCGACCACCGCCCCCATCTCATCGTCGAAGTACGGGAAGTGCCACTGGTCCGGGGCTTCCACGACCCCGTCGAGTGAGATGAAGAAGTACGAGATGATCCGGCCCATGGCTGCTCCTGACGTTGAAGGGGTTTCATCTCACCAGACCGGGACGGCTAGCGAAACTCATCGGTGGCCGCGAGGAGCAGATCTACACAGTCGGCCGGAGCCCCCTCATGTCGACACGATCCCACGCGAGGCACGCACTGGGATGATGATGTGGACTTTGGGTCACCTGGTGACTCAAAGTCCACATCATCTGGTCCGGGCTTGCTCTCGCGGCGCAAGGCCGTGGGTGGCTCGCGGTTCGTGGGTGGCTCGCCGAGACGGCGCTCATGTCCCTCCTCCGCTTCGCTCCCCCGGACATTTGCGCCGTCTCGGCTCCAACAGCTTCAGGCGCATTTGAGCGCCTTCAGCTGTTGTTGTACGTGATCCGCAGCTTTTCGCTCGCGGGGAGCGACTGGCAGACCAGCCGGATGCCTTCGGCGAGGTCGTCGGCCTCGAGGACCGCGTTGCGCCTCATCTTGACCTCGCCCTCGAGGACCATGCACGCGCAGGCGCTGCAGTTGCCGTCGCGGCAGGAGAACGGCGCGTCGATGCCCTTCTCCTCCAGGAACTCGAGGAGCACCTTGTCGCCCTGCCAGTCGTCGAAGGAGTAGTCGTCACCGTCGAGCTGGACCTCGACCGCGATCGGTCCGGCGACGGGCGGCTCGTCGTCGTCCTCGTGGTCGTCGGCGTCCGCCAAGGTCTTCGCTGCGGCCTGAATCTCCTCGACGTCACCGAAGGGGTTGCCGCCGAGCGAGACGAACTTCTCCTGGTGGCGCCGGTCGCGCGGGAAGCCGAGCTCCTTGAGCGAGTCGATGACGGCCTTCATGAACGGGGCTGGGCCGCAGACGAACGCCGTGTAGCTGGAGAAGTACGACGCGAACGCCTTCAGCTGGACCTCGGCGGGAAGGCCCTGTACGGACTCCAGCCAGTGCACGACGACGAGCCGGTCGGCGTACTCCGCAGAGAGCTGGGCGATCTCGCGACCGAAGATGACCGAGCTCTCGTCGCGGTTGGCGTAGAGCAGCACCACCTTCCCGTGACCCTTCTCCAGAGCAGTGCGGGTGATCGACATGACGGGGGTGATGCCGGAACCGCCCGCGAAGAGCAGCAGGTCGGCCTCGATGTCTCGCGGCGTGAAGATGCCGCTCGGGGGCAGGACGCGCAACGTGTCACCCTCACGGAGGTTGTCGAGGATCCAGTTGGAGGCGTAACCGTCCTCGGTCCGCTTCACGGTGATCTGGTGCCTGCCCGAGTGCGGGGCGGAGGACAGGGAGTAGCAGCGGGCAGCCAGGCCGGTCTGGTCGCTGGGTACGGCGACCGTCAGGAACTGTCCCGGCGTGTAGGTGAACTGCTCAGCCAGCTCGTCGGGCACCTCGAGCACGATCGAGTGGGCGTCCGCTGTCTCCTCCACTACGTCGAGCACCTTCAGGACGAAGGACTCAGTAGCCATCGAGGGCCCCGATCTCGAGCTCGCCCTCGTCGACGGCACGGTCGATCGAGGAGCGCAGTCTCGAGCAGGAGGCATGGACGTGACGTCCGCCGGGCTCCGCCGACATCCGTTGGAACTCCGCGCAGGCAGAGAGCGACCCGGTGTCCCACTGGATCGAGGTGTGGTGCTCGCTGTTCTTCTTCACAGCCACCGTGGCGAGGCAGTCCAGGCACGCAACTTTGGTGAGGCGCGCCTGCGTGTAGAGCCGCTGGTCCTCCAGCGTCTCCTCGCTGGTGGGTGCGAACGAGACCATCAGACGCCGCCACCGGCGGTCGGGCCACTGACCTTCTCCGGGGACCCAGTCGACGCAGATTCGTCCTCTGCCGCCTTCCTGGCTAGGTTCTCGGCCACCTCCGCACGCCAGTACTCGTTGGCCTTCGTGGTGTCGACCTCGAACTCGAAGCGCTCGGTCATCTCCGGCTTCACGTCGGCCTTGTCGACGTAGAACTGCTCGTACCAGCGGCGCAGCTGGTAGACCGGCCCGTCCTCCTCGCACAGGAGCGGATTCTGCACAGGCGCCTTGTTCAGCCAGATGTGCACGTCCTGCATGAAGCCTTCGCCGAACATCTCGCTGTAGCGCTTGCCGATGTAGTTCGACGTCTTCTCGTCGACACCTTCGGGCTTGAGCACCTTCAGGCCGTACTGCAAGACGAAGGAGTTGTCGCTCGTCGGGATGTGGCAGTTGATGAGCACCACGTCGGTGATGAAGCCCTTGAAGTCGGTCTTCAGCCAGTTGATCATGAACGATGGGCCGAAGTACGTCGCCTCGGACTTGAGCACGAGGTCCTCGTCGCCGTACCCCTGGCCCGCCATGTCGGGGCGTCCCGTGGACTCCATGAACTGAGTGGCCATGTGTCCCTCGAAGACGTTGCGGAAGTTCGTGGGGAACGCGAAGTGGATGTAGAAGAAGTGCGCCATGTCCACCACGTTGTCGACGATCTCGCGGCAATGCGCGGTCGGTACGTCGAGCTGGTGCCAGGTCCAGTCGGTGTAGATGTCGGAATCGCTGATCCCATCGAGCTCAGGTGGCAGGATCTCGCGGTCCGCGGCACTACCCTCGGGATCGTGCCAGATCATCAGAAGCCCGTTGCGTTCAGCGGTCTCGTACTTCTGGGTCCGGGCGCGCAGTGGGATGCGCCGTGCGTAGGGGATGGTCTTGCACTTGCCGTCGCCTCCCCAGCGCCAGTCGTGGAAGGGACACGCGATCTCGTCGCCCTTGACGGTGCCCTGGGTGAGGTCGCCGCCCATGTGCCGGCAGTAGCCGTCGAGGACGTTGAGCGTTCCGTCCGCGGCTGCCCAGGCGACCAGCTTCCCCCCGAACGCCTGCACGGCGTGCGGCTGGCCGTCCCGGAAGTTCTCCACCGGGCCGAGACAGTGCCAGCCACGGGCGAACCGCTCCGGCGGCTTGCCATGGTCGAGGGAGCGGGCACCAGAAGCTGGTGCCGAGGTGGTCGTCGCGCTCATCGGGTCCTCCGTGACGGTGGCCGGAAACAAGAACAGGTTATAGTTTTACGCGGGAGAATGACAGTCCAACCGCCAATTCAGGCGCGACTCGAGCTGCGGTCAGGAGCCCCATGCACATCGCCTTGACACCCGAGCAGGAGGCGCTGCGCGCCGAGCTGCGTGAGTACTTCGCGACGCTCGTGACGCCCGAGAGACGCGCGGGTCTTGCGGCCGCCACCAGTGCCTTCAACTCCAGTGAG
This sequence comes from uncultured Actinomycetota bacterium, assembly GCA_963742815.1. Taxonomy (GTDB): domain Bacteria; phylum Actinomycetota; class Actinomycetes; order Propionibacteriales; family Nocardioidaceae; genus Marmoricola. The sequence goes on along the minus strand of CAVUNJ010000011.1, from coordinate 551,539 downwards.
TCCAGCGAGGGCGAGTTCGGCGACGCCGACGTCTACCGCGATGTCATCCGCAAGATCGGCCACGACGGCTGGCTGGGCATCGGCTGGCCCGAGGAGTGGGGCGGCCAGAACCGCTCGATGATGGACCAGCTGATCTTCACCGACGAGGCGGCGATCGCAGGTGTGCCGATCCCCTACCTGACCTTGAACACAGTCGGCCCCACGATCATGCGGTTCGGCACCGATGCCCAGAGGAAGGACATCCTGCCCAAGATCCTCAAGGGCGAGCTGCACTTCTCGATCGGCTACTCCGAGCCCGAGTCGGGCACCGACCTCGCGAGCCTGAAGACGCGGGCGCGGCTCGATGGCCCAGAGGACGACCAGGAGTGGGTCATCAACGGCCAGAAGATGTGGACCTCGTTGATCCAGTACGCCGACTACGTCTGGCTCGCGTGTCGCACAGATCCCGACCTGCCCCGCCACAAGGGCCTTTCGATGATCCTGGTGCCGACCGACAGCCCGGGGTTCTCCTACACCCCCGTGCACACGGTCGCGGGCGTGGGCACGAGCGCGACGTACTACGAAGACGTCCGCGTGCCTCGCGACAACCTCGTCGGTGAGCTCAACGGCGGCTGGGCCCTGATGACCAACCAGCTCAACCACGAGCGGGTGGCACTCACGTCGGCAGCGCCGGTCACGCACTCCATCGGCCTGGTGACCGAGTGGGCCCAGCAGACGCGCAACCCGGACGGAGGCAGGGTGATCGACGCCGAGTGGGTGCAGATCCTGCTCGGCCGCGCCCAGGCCCGAGCCGACATGCTGAAGCTGCTCAACTGGCAGCTCGCGTCCGCGAGCAAGGACCTCTCCCCCGCCGACGCCTCCGCCACGAAGGTCTATGGCTCCGAGATGGCGACCGAGGTCTACCGCTCGCTGATGGAGGTCGTCGGCCCGAAGGCGCTCGTGGCCGCAGGATCGCCCAGCGCCGTGCTGCGAGGCCGGTTGGAGCGCTTCTACCGGTCCGCACTCGTGATGACCTTCGGCGGCGGCACCAACGAGATCCAGCGCGACATCATCGGGTCCGTCGGGCTCGGCCTGCCGGCAGCGAAGCGATAGGAGCCGTGATGGACTTCGACATGACTCCGGAGGGCACCGAGGCTGCAGGCCTCACCGCGACCATTCTGGAGGACCACTGCACCCCCGATCGGCTGCGGGCGGTCGACTCAGCAGACGAGCGGTTCGACCCCACCCTGTGGGATGCGCTCAGCGAGTCCGGCCTGGTGGCCCTCACCGTGCCAGAGGAGCACGGTGGCACCGCCCTCGGCCTGGTGGAGCTGTGCAGCGTCCTGGTCGAGCTGGGGCGCACGGTTGCCCCGGTTCCCTTCGGCACGCATGCGGTGACGGCCATGGCGCTCGCAGAGTTCGGCAGCGTCGCGCAGCGCGCGCGGTGGCTTCCGCTGGCGGCATCCGGCGAGGCGATCCTCACGACTGCCTTGTCGGAAGAGCGCCAGTACGTGCCCAGGGAGCCGGTCACCCACGCGGAGAACGACGGCAGCAAGTGGCTGCTGACCGGCAACAAGGCCGTCGTCCCCGCAGGAACGCGGGCTGACCTGTTCGTCGTACCGGCTGGCACCGCTGAGGGTGTGACCGTGTTCCTCGTGCATGCCGACGACCCTGGCGTCAGCGCCGTACCCCAGAAGCTGAGTGACGGCGACGTCGTGGCTCGCCTCGAGCTCGACCGCGCCGCGATCCCGATGGACCGCGTGCTCGGCAGCATCGGCAACGGGGCGCGGATCTGCGAATGGCTCGCGGAACGGCTGACCACGGCGGTGTGCGCGCAACAGCTGGGCACCGTCGACGGGGCGCTGACCCTGACGGCGAGCTATGCGAAGTCACGCGAGCAGTTCGATCGGCCGATCGGCAGCTTCCAGGCCGTCTCACAACGCCTCGCCGACGGCTACATCGACGTACTCGGTGCCCGCCTGACGATGTGGCAGGCCGCGTGGAGGCTCGGCGAGGGTCTGCCCGCGACCGCCGAGGTGGCGATCGCCAAGCTCTGGGCGGCCGATGCCGGACACCGGGTCGCGCACACCACGGTCCACGTCCATGGCGGTGTCGGCATCGACCTCGACGGCGAGGCACACCGATACTTCACCGCCGCGAAGCGCCACGAGTTCACCCTGGGTGGCGGCACTGACCAGGCGCGCGCTCTGGGCGCATTGCTGGCCCAAGAGCTCGCCTAAGCGGGGTCGAGCCCGACCATGTCGGCGCTGAACCGCCACAACCGCGCCGCGGTGTCCTCGTCGTAGCTGCGAGGTGAGGATCGCCGCAACGTGCTGTTGACGAAGAACCGACCCGTCACGTCGTCCAGGCCCGGGTCGGAACCGAGATGGATCGACGTGGCGGCACCCTGAGCAGGTGACTTCATCAGCGGCCGCAGCAGCGGCACCAGGAGGCGCTGGACCGGCGCCGGGTCCGAGGCACCGAACGACGTGCTGACGACCCCTGGGTGGAGGGCGTTCGCGGTGATCCCGGTGCCCCGCAACCTGCGTGCCAGCTCGTAGGTGAACAGCACATTGGCGAGCTTGGACTGGTTGTACGCCCGGGCCCCGGAGTAGGACCGTTCGCCCTGGAAGTCCTCGAAGTCGATACGTCCGAGTGCCTGCGCGTTCGAGGAGACCGTGACCACTCTGGCCACCCGCCTCTCGCGCAGGCGGTCCAGGAGAAGGTTCGTGAGCAGGAACGGGGCCAGGTGGTTGAGCGCCAGGGTGTGCTCGATCCCGTCGGCGCTGAGGTGCCGGGTGTTCCAATAACCCCCGACGTTGTTCAGCAGTACGTCGAGACGTGGCAGGCGCTGCAGCACGTCCGCGGCCATTCGTCGTACCTCCGACTGGGAGGACAGGTCTGCGACGAACACGTCCACCTCAGCGCCCGAGGCGGCGCGGATCTCGCGTGCGACGCCCTCGGTGCGGCCGGCGTCCCGGCCGGTGATCGCCACGCGTGCCCCCATGGTGGCCAGGCCGAGGGCGGTGGCCCTGCCGATGCCCGACGTCCCACCGGTGACGAGGACGGTCTTGCCGGCCATCGTGGCACGCGTGGTGACCACCTTCTTCATGGCTACTTGACCTCGGCGCGCAGCACGCGGACCAGGCCGACGCTCAGCGGCAGCACGACCCAGATCAGGGTACTGGTGGTGATCTGCATCCACTCGTCGCTGGAGATGTTCCCGCCCATGAACAAGGGGGTTTGCGAGGTCCACAGGTCGATCCACGGCTGGATCTCCTTCAGGTCCTTCCAGAGCATCCCGACGATGTTGAGCGCCGTCGGCAGCACGAAGTACGCGACGATCGCAGCCGAGGAGTTCAGGAGAAGGACACCGAAGGCCAGACCCTGGATGACGCCAGTGGCCTGAAGCAGCACGAACTTGCCCGCATCATCGAAGCCCACGCCTGCCCAGGCATGGTCGGCCCCTCCCGCCAGCGTTGCGACGGCTGCCAGTACGGCGGCGATCGCAATGGCGACGAGCCCTGCGATCAGGGCGGCAAACGTCTTGGCCAGCAGCACTCGTCCGCGCACCGGCATCAGCGTGAACGACACCAGCGCCGTGCGCTGCGACCACTCGCTGGTGATCAGCAGGATCCCGAGCACCGGCAGCAGAAGCCCTTGCGGACCGTTGGCTGCGGCCATGAAGTTGAAGAAGGTTCGGTCCGACGGGTCGGAGGCGAAGAAGTAGGCGCCGATGACCACCAGCGTGAGCACCCCGATGCCGATCAGCAGCCACTTGCCGGACCGGGTGTTCGCGAGCTTGCGCACCTCGACCCGGGTCAGCCTCATGAGGGGGATGCGCGGGGTGGTCGACAGGTCGATCGGTGCGGTGGGCAGGTCGATCGGTGCGGGCGGGGTGGGGTTGGGACTCGGGTGGATGGTCGCGGTGGTCATGCCGCTGCTCCTTCGCGTTGTGTGTCGGCAGTGAGCTGGAGGAAGAGATCCTCGAGGCCGGCGCCGTCTGCGGGACGCAGCTCGACGAGAGTGAGACCTTCGGCGGCTGCCACATCGCCGACCTGCTGGGGCTCGGCATCGCTACGCAGTCCGTCTCCGGAGGGGATGGCGTGGATCCCGTGGCGTCGGAGCGCGTCTGCCATCGACGCGTGCTCGACTGCCTTCACGTAGGCACCGCGGGTCTGGAGTAGCTCCTGCTTGGTGCCCTGGGCCACGATCCTGCCCTGCCCGATGAGAACGAGGTCGTCGGCGATCTTCTCCACCTCGTGCAGCAGGTGTGACGAGAGGAGCACGGTGCCGCCTCCTGCGGCGTACTCACCCAGCAGTCCTCGCATCCAGTGGATACCGGCCGGGTCGAGCCCGTTGGCGGGTTCGTCGAGGATCAGGATGCGCGGGTCGCCGAGCAGCGCGTGTGCGAGTCCGAGTCGCTGACGCATGCCGAGGGAGTAGTCCCTCAGGCGGCGCTTGGCTTCCGTGGGCGACAGCGACACCAGCTCGAGCATCTCGTCGACCCGCGCCCTGGGCAGCCCCATGGTCTCGGCGCCGATCGTGAGAATCTCTCGGCCGGTGCGACCGTTGTGCTGTGCGGAGGCGTCGAGCAGGACTCCGACCAGCAGGCCCGGGTTCGGCAGGTCGCCGTACCTGTGCCCGCCGATGGTGACGCGCCCCTTGCTGGCCGGCGTGAGGCCGACCATGATGCGCATCGTGGTTGATTTCCCGGCGCCGTTCGGCCCCAGGAAGCCAGTGACTCGACCAGGGCGGGCGACGAACGAAACGTCGTCGACCGCCGTATGGCCGCCGTAGCTCTTGGTTACTCCGTCAACAGTGATCATGACCCGAGTCTCATCGCCATGCCGGCCGCACACATCGGGCGCAGGGATCGGACGTCGCTACCAAAGAAGGGGGCTGCCGAGACTTCGGCATCTGCCTGCCGGTGCCGGCGGCTCGTAGGGTGAGGAGCGTGCAAGAACGACCGAGCCCGGACCAGTACAACCCGCCACTGACTCTGTGGGCGCACGCGTGGCGCACGGCGTGCGTGCTGGGTTTCTGCGGGGTGTTCTGGGGGATGTCAGCCGAGCTGCAGTGGGAACAGGCCCGCTGGCTGTTATGGCTGGACCTGTCACTCGGGCTCGTGGCGCTGGTGCTGTCGTTCTACCGGCGACGCTGGCCGTTCGCGGTGGCACTACTGACCACCGTCATGGGTTCGGTCTCCGTGACAGCCAACGGGCCGAGCCTGCTCGCGAACGTCTCGCTTGCCACTCGCAGGGTCATCTGGCAGGTCGTGGTCATTTTTCTGCTTGGCCTGGTGACCTCGGTTTCGATCCCCCTGGTCCAGCCAGGAGCGGGAGAGGACCCGGTGTGGATCGACTTCGTGCTCGGGGTGTTGGCCGGCTTCGCCATGCTGATGTGGGGCATGTACGTCGGCTCGCGACGCGAGTTGCTGTGGACGCTGCGCGAGCGGGCGGAGCGTGCTGAGAACGAGCAGGCCCTGCGCGTCGAGCAGGGCCGGCTCAACGAGCGCACCCGGATCGCGCGCGAGATGCACGACGTACTGGCGCACCGGATCAGCCTGATCGCCATGCACGCGGGCGCCCTGGCATACCGGACTGACCTGACCGCGGACGAGACCCGGGTGACCGCGGAGCTGATCCAGGCCACGTCGCACGAGGCACTCACCGACCTGCGGGAGGTCCTCGGCGTGCTGCGTGACGGCGGGGCCGGGGCCGTCGGCGAGCGCCCGCAGCCGACGTTCGCGGACCTCTCCGCCCTGGTGCTGGAGGCAGAGGGTGCCGGCATGAGCATCCAGTACGACGACCGCGTGCTCGCCTCGACCGAGATGCCGGACCAGGTCGGCCGGACGGCGTACCGGATCGTCCAGGAAGGGCTGACCAACGTGCGCAAGCACGCGCCCGGTGTGACCGTCATGGTGCAGATGACCGGCTCGCCGACAGAGGGAGTCACCATCCGGATCCGCAACCCGGCGCGAAGCCCGCACGCCTTCGGGGCTGTCCAGACCCCTGGTGCCGGTCTGGGTCTGGTCGGTCTCGGCGAGCGCGCCAAGCTGGCCGGCGGCCACTTGACCACGCGGCGTGACGGCGGGTCCTTCGAGCTCACCGGATGGTTGCCGTGGAAGGCGTGAACGGGGCCGCTACTGGGGCCGTGTCCATCCGGGTTCTGGTCGTCGACGACGACGCCCTGGTGAGGTCGGGCCTGGTGATGATCCTCGGAGGCGCTCCCGACGTGGAGCTGGTCGGCCAGGCAGTCAACGGCCGGGAAGGGGTGGAGGCCGCACGCCGTCACCGTCCTGACGTCGTGCTGATGGACATCCGGATGCCCGTGATGGACGGTCTGGAAGCCACCGAAACCCTTGGCTCGTGGGACGACCCACCCAAGATCATCGTGCTGACGACGTTCGACGCGGACGACTACGTGGCCCGCGCCCTGGGCGCCGGGGCCAGCGGCTTCCTCTTGAAGGACACCCCGCCGGCGGACATCATCGACGCGATCCGCCGGGTCGCCGACGGTGACCCCATGCTGTCGCCGAGCGTCACCACCAAGCTGATCGCACAGCTGACCACCGGTTCGGCACCGGACCGGGCAAAGACGGCGAAGAGGCGGCTGTCCCGGCTCACCGAGAGGGAGCACGAGGTCGCGGTCGCCGTCGGTGCCGGGCTCAGCAACGCCGAGATCGCTGCCCGGCTGTACCTGTCAGTGCCCACCGTGAAGGCACACATCGGCCACCTGTTCACCAAGCTGGAGGTCACCAACCGGGTCCAGATCGCCATCTGCGTGCACGACGCAGGGCTGGTCTGAATCACGCCTGTTTCGGGTCAGACCGTGATGGCGACCTTGCCTCGCACCTTGCCGCCCGCCAGCTGGCGCATCGCCTCGGGCGCCTGGTCAAGCGGGTAGATGCGGTCAATGCTCGGCGACACCTTCCCTGTCTCGATCAGCTCGGTGAGGTGTTCGAGGTCGGTGTGGCGGGTTGACGCCACGAACATCTTCAGTCGCTGCCGCAGGAACATCGACATCACGGTCGCCCGGAGTGGACGGTTCATCCCACCCGAGAAGTTGCCACCCTCCTCGCCCCCGACGAAGACGAGCGTCCCTCTGGGCCTGAGTGCCCGTCGCAGGTGGCTCGTGGTGGCGTTCCCGCCGATGTCGAGGACCAGGTCGTAGCGGCGCTCGCCCTCGGCGAAATCCTCCTGGGTGTAGTCGATGACGTGGTCGGCACCGAGCGAGCGCACCAGGTCGACCTTGGCGGTGCTGCAGACGCCGGTGACCTCGGCACCGAACGCCTTGGCCAGCTGTACGGCGTAGCTGCCCACGCCACCCGAGGCACCGATCACCAGCACCGACTGGCCGGCCTCGACGCGGCCCTGGTCGCGCAAGGCCTGCAGGGCTGTCGTTGCCGACACGGGCACCACGGCCGCCTGCTCGAACGACAGGTTCCCGGGCTTGTGCGCCAGCTGCCGCTCCCGCGCCACGGTGTACTCGGCGAAGCTCCCGTTGCCGACACCGAAGACTTCGTCCCCGACGGCGAATCGCGTGACAGCCGAGCCGACGCCGACCACGGTGCCGGCCACGTCGAGACCGGGCACGGGGTTTCTCGGCGTGCGGAACCCGAAGGCCAGGCGGGCCAGGTAGGGCTTGCCGGTCATCAGGTGCCAGGTGCCGCGGTCGAGCCCTGCCGCGCGCACCTCGATGAGCACCTGCTTGTCGCCCGGCTCGGGGCGCGCGACCTCGCCCGGGTGCAGGACGGAGGCGTCGCCGTACGCCTTCTGGACGATTGCCCGCATCACGCTTCCCGGGTTTGCGACGTGGCCAGCGAGACGCGGCGACCGCGGATCACGAGCCAGCAGGCCAGCACGAACTCACCGAGGAAGGTGACCGTGGAGACGATGAGGGGCGAGCCCTGGGACAACACCGTGCTGAAGCTGTCGAAGACGTAGCCCGCACCTGCGATGACGAGCAGGACCCCGATCACCATCGGAACGTAGCCCGACTTGAGTGCCAGGTAGCCGATCAGGACCAGGTGGACGCCGAACAGGATGAGCGCGGCGATCCAGACGTCGTTGAAGGAGTCCACCCTGAGCATGGCCTGGGCCTGCAACTGGTCGTTGCCGAACGCCGACGCGTAGTCGTCGCTACGCAGGAGGGTGGGGATGCCGGCGAGCTGGCCGATGGCCACGGTCAGCACCGCCGCGTAGGCGAGCCTGGACCAGGCTGCGAGCCTCGCGATGCCCCGGTTGACCGGTGTGAACACCTGGAACAGCGCCCAGGCGACCACCACGTCCAGGATCGCCACGACGTACCAGGACGCGACACCGAGTCGGAACATCCCCTCGGAGGCGAGGATGTCCTCGGCAGTCTTCGCGGCGTTCCCCTCGGTGATCAGGCCCTCGATCACCACGAGCTGGCCGACCGCGGCGAGCACGGACATGAGCAGGATGCCCGTTCCGGCGATGACGCTGCCCGAGCGCACAGCAGCCTCGTCCGGGCGATCGGACCGGGCCACATTGCGGTGCTGTGCCAGGGGTCGTTCCTGGAGGTTGGTCATCTGGTCCCCTTCCGGGGGCTCGGCACTGCTAGGGTTTCGTACTTAGTACGGCTACGCTACCTTACTAAGTACGAATACGCCACACCCGGGAGAGAGATGCCGAAACCAGCCGGTGCCCCCAGCCAGGACCGAGCGCGCCTCAGCCGCGAGCGGGTGCTGGCCGCCGCCGTCGCGGTGGCCGACGCGGAGGGCATCGCCGGTCTGACCATCCGCTCGCTCGCCCAGGAGCTCGGCGTGAAGCCGATGTCGGTCTACCACCACGTCGCCAACAAGGACGAGATCCTCGACGGCATCGTCGACATCGTGTTCAGCGAGATCGAGCTGCCGTCGTACGACGGGGAGTGGCGTGCGGAGATAAGCAAGCGGGCATCGTCGGCCCGCGCCGTCCTGCGGCGCCATCCCTGGGCGATCACGCTGCTCGACTCACGCACCTCCCCGGCCCCTGCGACATTGCGACACCACGATGCGAACATCGGCGTCCTTCGCGCGGCCGGCTTCTCGGTGGAGATGACCGCTCACGCCTTTGCCCTGATCGACGCCTACGTCTACGGGTTCGCCATGCAGGAGGCCGCGCTGCCGTTCGAGCGCGACACTGTCGCCGAGGTCGCCGAACCGATGATGGAGCTGTTCACGACAGGCGAGTACCCCCACCTCGTCGAGCTGACCACCGAGTTCGTCCTGCAGCCCGGCTACGACTTCGGCAACGAGTTCGCGTTCGGCCTCAACCTGGTCCTCGACGGGCTTGCGAGAGAACTCAGCCCCGGATCCTCTCCAGCCGGGTGACGGCAGCCTCGTAGTCCCGCACGAGGTCGGCCATCACGTCGGCGACCGGGCGCACCTCGTTCATCCGGCCGACGATCTGACCCACCGGCATCGAGATCACGTCGGGGTCACCGTGCTGGCTCATCCGGGTGTGGGCGTCGGCGACGAGCAGGTTCTGCAGGGGCATCGGCAGCGGCTCCGGCGCACCCTCCTCCTCCCATGCCTGCGTCCACTTCGTCTTGAGCAGACGGGCCGGCTTGCCGGTGTACACACGGGTCCGGACCGTGTCGGAGCTCTCGGCTCGCAGGAACGCCTCGGTCATTCCCTTGTTCGTGTTGAGGTGCTGGTACTCCTCGGTGGTCAGCCACACAGAGCCGGTCCACACGCCCTGGGCACCCAGCGCGAGCGAGGCGGCGACCTGGCGGCCCGAGCCGATGCCTCCGGCGCCCAGGACGGGTATGTCGGGACCGACCGCATCCACCACCTCCGGGGTCAGCACCATGCTCGCGATCTCACCCGTGTGACCGCCGGCCTCGTAGCCCTGGGCCACGATGATGTCCACACCGTTCTGGACGTGCGAGAGAGCGTGCTTCGCCGCGCCGGCCAGCGCGGCGACGGCGACTCCCGCCTCGTGGGCCTGCTCGATCACGTCCACCGGCGGGGAGCCGAGCGCGTTGGCGATCAGCACCGGCCGGTGCTTGAGCGCGATGTCGACGTGCGACCGGGCCACGGAGTGCAGCCAGCCGAGCACGCCCTCGTAGCCGGCCCCTTCCCCGAGCGGGGGTACGCCGAGCTGCTGGAGGGTCCGCTCCACGAAGGTGACGTGTGCTTCGGGGATCATCGCCTTGAGGTCGACCGACTTGCCCTCGGTGGGGAGCTTCATCGGCATCACGACGTCGACGCCGTACGGCAAGCCGTCGGTGTTCTCGTCGAGCCAGGTCAGTGTCCGGTCGAGGTCGTCAGGCTCGTTGAAACGCACGCAGCCGAGGACACCCAGACCACCGGCACGTGACACGGCGGCAGCGACGTGCTCGGAGGGCGTGAACGCGAAGATCGGGTACTCGATCCCGAAGCGGTCACACAGGTCTGTGTGCATCAGGTGCCCACCCCCGCGGCTGCGGCCAGCTCCTTGGCCCTGGGGTAGTTCGCCTTGCCGGTGGCACTGCGCGGGATCTGGTCCACGAAGGTCACTGAGCGGGGCAGCTTGTAGCCGGAGAGCTGCTGGCGCAGGAACGTGCGCAGGTCCTCGAGGTCCGGGTGCGTCTCACTCCGCGCCTGGACGACCGCCGAGACCGACTGGCCGTAGTTCTCGTCGGCCACGCCGACCACGAGGACGTCGTACACGTCGGGGTGGGCCTTGAGCGCCATCTCGACCTCTTCGGGATAGACCTTCTCGCCGCCGGTGTTGATGCAGTTGGAGCCGCGGCCGAGCAGGGTGACCTTGTTGCCTGCTTCGATCCGGGCGAAGTCGCCGGGAACGGAGTAGCGGGTGCCGTCGATCTCGAAGAACGTCCGCGCGGACTTCTCCTCGTCCTTGTAGTAGCCGAGCGGCACGGACGTGCCCCGCGCGAGGCGGCCGACGACGCCGACGTTGGTCTCGAGGTCGAGGATCTTGTTGTTCTCGTCGAGAATGACGGACTCGGCACCCAGGCTGACGAGCGCACCGTCTCCCTTGATGCTCTCGGCGTCCTGCAGCCCGGTCCCCTGGAACCCCGTCTCCGAGGCTCCGACGGAGTCGGTGAAGAACGCGTTGGGGAAGGTCTCCATCCAGCGCTCCTTGACCGGCCGGCTGAAGATCGCGGCGCTGCTTGCGACCGCGACCAGCGAGGTCCCGTCGTGGCCGCCAGTGGCGTGTTCCTCGATGAGCGGGCGGGCCATCGCATCACCGGTCATGAACACCAGCTGGACCTTGTTGGCATCGATGATCCGCCATACCTCGTCGGGTTCGAACCTCGGCGCGAGGATCGTCAGGTGGCCGCCGAACAGGTGCATCAGCATCGCGGCCTGAGCACCGCCGTGCATCAGCGGGCTCAGCGGGAAGGTCACCATCGGGTCGCTGTCGACGGCCTTCTTGGACTGGTCGTACTCCTCGAGGCGCTCGCCGGTCATGAAGTCGATGCCTCCGCCGAGAACCCGCCAGAAGTCCTCGTGCCGCCACATCACGCCCTTGGGGAACCCGGTGGTGCCGCCGGTGTAGACGATGTAGAGGTCGTCCCCGCTGCGCTCACCGAAGTCTCGCTCCGGGCTCTGCCCCTCGAGTGCCTCAGCCCAGGTGATCCCGTCGTAGGGGCTGATGTCGGCGTCGTTCTGGGGGGCCGTCGGGTCGGGCATCGCCACGACCGTCGTCAGCTTCTGGTGGTTGGGCGCGGTCGCCGCGACGAGCGGAGCGTAGGGACGCTCGTGCAGCAGCGCCACCATGTCGGAGTTGTCGAACAGGTAGTTCAGCTCGCCCTCGACGTAGCGGTAGTTCACGTTGATGACCACCGCACGGATCTTGAAGACCGCCAGCAGGGCGACCACGTGCTCGACGCTGTTCTTGGCATAGATGCCGACGTGGTCACCGTGGCCGATCCCCCGTGAGGCCAGGAAGTGGGCCAGCCGGTTGGCATCGGCCTCCAGCTCGGCGTACGTCACCTTGCGGTCCCCCACCTGGATCACGTGCCGGTCCGGTACGACGTCGACCGCGTGCTCGAAGAGGTCAGCAATGTTCAGGGCCATGCCCGCAAGACTAGAACACGTTCTTGTTTCTGACTACCATCGCTCCCATGACCGAATCGCCCCAGGATCCAGGCCAGCCAGCCGCCCCAGAGCACGCCCCAGAGCACGCCCGGGAGCACGCTTTGGTGGAGCTCGTCGGCCACACGCTGGTCGTGACCATGAACCGTCCCGAGGCGCGCAACGCGCTCTCCGGGGAGATGCTCGCGATCATGGAGGCGGCCTGGGAGCGGGCCAACGAGGATCCGCAGGTGCGGGTGGTGATCCTCACCGGTGCGGGCGGCTACTTCTGCGCCGGCGCCGACCTTAAGGCGATGTCCTCCAGCTCACCGTCGGAGAAGTTCGAGTCGGGAGAGTTCGACCCGTCGGTGATCAAGTCGCTGCTCAAGGGCTACCGCGTGAACAAGCCCTTGATCGCTGCCGTCGAAGGCCCCGCCATCGCCGGTGGCACCGAGCTCCTGCAGGCCACCGACATCCGGATCGCAGGTGAGTCGGCACGCTTCGGCGTCTCCGAGCCCAGATGGGGGCTCTACCCGCTCGGCGGGTCCGCGGTGCGCCTGCCGAGGCAGCTGCCCTACACAGTGGCGGCCGACCTGCTGCTGACCGGCCGGCACATCAAGGCTGCCGAGGCCAAGGAGATCGGGCTGATCGGACACGTCGTACCCGATGGTGAGGCGCTGGCGAAGGCCCACGAGATCGCCGCCCTGATCTCGGCGAACGGCCCAATCGCCGTCCAGGCGGTCCTGAAGACCATGCGTGACTCGGAGGGTAAGCACGAGAACGACTGCTGGAACGACGACGCGCTGGTCGGAGCAGCAGTGTTCGCCTCCAACGACGCGAAGGAGGGTCCGCGGGCATTTTCGGAGAAGCGCACCCCGGACTTCACCGGCACGTAATGTCTCGGAAGTGACCACGATCCGACTCGTCACGCTGTCCGAGAGCCACATCCCGGCTCTGCGCGAGACGATGCGCGACGCCGAGGTGCTGCGCTTCACGCGCACTCCCGATCCGATGCCGGACGGATGGATCGAGACCTGGCTGGGCAACTTCGAGGTCAGCGATCGTGAGGCCTTCGCGATCCTCGACACCGACGGACAGTTCGCGGGGTACGCCGTCACCGGACCCATCGACCGGGAAGGCCTCGAAGTGGAGCTCGGCTATGCGGTCTCCTCGTGGGCACGGGGCCAGGGGGTGGCCACCGAGACCTTGCGTGAGCTCACCCGGTGGGCCTTCGCCGAGGGCATGCTGCGGGTCAGCGCGCTGATCTCGGTCGACAACACCGCATCCTCGCGGGTGGCGCAGAAGGCCGGCTACACCTTCGAGGGGGTGCTTCGCTCGATGCACCACATCGACGCACGCCGGGTCGACCTGCAGAGCTGGTCGATCCTCCCCGGGGAGTTGGCCGAGTCATAGGCTTCGTCCATGGCGGGGAGCATCTGGGAGCGGTTCACGCACGACCCACGGCATGAGGAGAATGCTCGCCTGCGTGCGGCCGACAGCGACCGGGACGTCGTGAACGACGTGCTGGGCACGGCATACGCCGAGGGACGACTGACTCCGGAGGAGCTCGACGAGCGCAGTGACCAGGTGGTGCAGGCCAAGACCCTGCGGGAGCTGCCGCCGATCATCGACGACCTGGTGATCAGGAGTGCGACGACGCCGGTGCTGCGTGACAAGCGAGCCGAGGCCGAGCTGCGCTACCGGCGTCAACGTCAGGAGGCGCTGTTCTCCTTCATCACGCCCACCCTGATCTGCTGGGTGATCTGGTCAGCCACCATGCTCGGCGGGTTTCCCTGGCCCCTCTTCGTGATGATCGCCTCGGGGCTGAACTACCTGCGGGTGGCGACAGGCCGCGAGGACGCCATTGCCTCCATCGAACGTGACCTGGAGAAGAAGGAGCGCAGGCGACTCGAGTCCCAGCAGCGCAAGGAGCTCGACCGGGGGCCTGACAGGAACGACGAGAGCGACACCGAAGTCTGACTCAGCCGACGCTGCGCTGCTGGTCACGCCAGTACTGCGCCCGCAGGGCCTTCTTGTCCGGCTTGCCGAGCCCGGTGAGCGGCAATGCGTCGGTCGCGATTACCCGCTTCGGCGCCTGCACAGCGCCCTTGCGCTCCTTGACGGCGTCCTTGATCTCGCCGACGACCTCGTCGGTGAGCTCCGCTCCCTCCCGCAGTACGACGATGGCGGTCACCGCCTCGCCCCACCGCTCGTCCGGTACGCCGATGACACCGACCTGGGCCACCGCAGGATGCTCCGCCACCACGTCCTCGATCTCGCGGGGGAAGACGTTGAAGCCGCCAGTCACGATCATGTCCTTGGTCCGGTCGACGATGAACCAGAATCCGTCGTCGTCCTCACGCGCCACGTCTCCGGTGTGCATCCACCCGTCCCGGAACGTCTCGGCCGTCTCGTCCGGCAGGTTCCAGTAGCCGCCCGCAACCAGCGGTCCGGCCACACAGATCTCCCCCGGCTCCCCCACCGGCACCGGCTTCCCGTCCTCGTCGAGGAGCGCCGTACGCAGGAACGCCGACGGCCGGCCACAGGACGAGAGTCGCTGCTGGTCGTGGTCGCTCTTGGCGAGGTAGCTGATCACCATCGGCGCCTCGGACTGTCCGTAGTACTGGGCGAAGATCAGCCCGAACCGCTCGATGGCCTCGGCAAGGCGCACCGGGTTGATCGCCGATGCACCGTAGTAGACGGTCTCCAGCGAGGACAGGTCCCGCGTGCGCGAGTCGGGGTGGTCCATCAGGGCGTAGAGCATCGACGGCACCAGCATCGTCGCGGTGATCTGCTGCTCCTCGATCGTCCTCAACACCTCGGCAGGGTCGAACCCCGGCAGCACGTAGAGCGATCCGCCCTTCATCACAGTCGGAGCGAAGAACGCAGCCCCTGCGTGCGAGAGCGGAGTGCACATCAGGAAGCGAGGTGACTCCGGCCATTCCCACTCCGAGAGCTGGATCTGAGTCATCGTCGACATCTCTTGTGCGGTGCCGATCACGCCCTTCGGCTTGCCGGTGGTGCCACCGGTGTAAGTGATCGACACGATGTGGTCCGGCGCGAGCAGCTTTGCCCGGAGTGGCTCTGGGTGGAACTGCTCGGCGATGGCCGCGAGGTCCTGGCCGATGTGCGCGAGCTCCTCCGGCACCGGTCCGATGGTCAGCACCTGGTTGAGGCCCGGCACCTTCTCGAGCAGTCCCCTCGCTCGTTCGACGATCATCGGCACCGGGTCGATGATCAGCGCTGTGATGCAGGCATCGTTGAGTACGTAGGCGTGGTCGTCGAGCGAGCCCAGCGGGTGCAGCGACGTACGACGGTAGCCCTGGGTCTGGCCCGCGCCCAGGATGAACAACACCTCCGGCCGGTTCAACGCAAGCAGCGCGGCCGACGTACCTTCCCCGGCGCCGAGCGACTCGAAGGCCTGGACGTACTGGCTGATCCGCTCCGCGACCTCGCCACCCGTGAGGGTCGTCTCACCGAGGAACATCACCGGCTTGTCGCGGTGCCGCTTCAGTGCGGCCACCATGGTGTGGCCGTTGTGGGTGCCGAGGCGCAACGGGTCTGGGTGCGGCGAGTCGGTCATGCCCGCGAGACTAGAACGTGTTTCAGAAATCGGCAATCAAATGGGCGCCCCTCGCGGAGGGTCGGTGGCGCATTGGGACAACGGATCTCGTTCGGCACAAGCCCTCATCAGGCCTTGAACACTTCCTCAAATTCAGATAGAATCGAACACATGTTCGTCTCCTGTGGTGTCGTGGCTCCCGATGCCCCAGCAGAGCGCGCTGGTTGTCAGCCGCCGGCCGTGCCGACGATCGACGACCTCACGGACGCGCTCGCGAACCTCGGGACTGTGAACGGCGCGGACCTCGAAGAGGCCGAGCTCATCGCCCACCTGACCGCCCTCGAGGAGCTCAAGGGCGCGGTGGCGGCGGCTCAGGCTCGCATCACGATGGCCTTGGTGCGAGCGCGTGACCAGCGCGAGGCGGAGCAAGCGATCCCGGCGCACCGGCGTGGCCAGGGGTTGGCTGCCGAGATCGCCCTCGCCCGCCGATCCAGTCCGCACCGCGGAGCACGCGACCTCGGGTTGGCGAAGGCCCTGGTCCAAGAGATGCCGCACACCTTGGCAGCCCTGACTCTCGGCAAGATCTCTGAGTGGCGGGCCACGCTCGTGGTTCGCGAGACCGCAGTGCTCTCGAAGGAGCACCGGAGCCAGGTCGACCAAGAGCTCGCCGATCGACTGCCCGATCTGGGGAGACCGCGCGGCGGCGGCGGAGGCGCGGAAGATCGGCTACCGGCTCGATCCCGGCTCGGCGCTTCGGCGTACCCAGGGCGCGGAGGCCGACCGCTACGTCAGCGTCCGTCCCGCACCCGACGCCATGAGCTATCTGACCGGCTTCATGCCGGTGGCCCAAGGCGTCGCCTGCCAGGCAACCCTGATGCGTCATGCCGACTCCCTGCGGGCGCAGGGCGACAGCCGCAGCCGCGGCCAGATCATGGCGGACACGATGGTCGAGCGGATCACCGGACAGGCCGAGGCCGCGGGAGTCGCTGTCGAGGTGGAGCTGGTGATGACAGACAGCGCGCTGCTGGGCGGCGACCAAGACCCCGCCCACCTCACCGGCTACGGTCCGGTCCCCGCGTCACTGGCGCGAGAGATCGTGCGCGAGGCCGACAGGGTGTGGCTGCGCCGCCTGTTCACCCGTCCAGCTGACGGCACCTTGGTGACGATGGACTCCCGGGGGCGCGCCTTCGACGGCGAGCGACGCCGATTCCTGGTGATCCGCGACGAGGTCTGCCGCACGCCGTGGTGCGACGCGCCGGTTCGTCACGCCGACCACATCACTCGAGCAGCCGATGGTGGTCCCACCACCGTCGAGAACGGCCAGGGGCTCTGTGAGGCGTGCAACTACGCCAAGGAGGCGTCCGGCTGGAGGGTGCGACGCCTCGACGGTCACCGACATTGGGTCGAGATCACGACCCCTACAGGGCACCGCTACTGCTCGACCGCCCCAGACCCGCCTGGCCACGGCGATCGAGCGAGATTCACCGAGCCGAGCCCCCTCGAGGAGCAACTGCGCCGGCTGATCGCGGCCTGAGTGAGCGAGTCACCCGAGGTCCAGGGGCTCGCCGTACTGCGGGACGACGACGCGGGTGCGTGGCGCCAGGCGGCGCACGTCGGCGGTGAACTGGTCGAGTCGGCGGCGCATCTCCCCGCTGGTCTTTGGAGGGTTGGTCAGAGGGGACTCGAAGTCGTCCCAGTGGACGGGAATGACCATTCGCGGGCGGTCGAGAGCGTCAAGCAGGCGTGGTAGGTAGTCGTGCGTTGCGTCTGTCGAGGGCACGACGATCGCGGCCACATCGGGTTCGAGCCCGACGAGGGCGCTGTCGATGAAGTCGCTGGCACCCATGAAGAACACCCGCCGGCCATCGGGGATCTCGACCTCGAAACACAGGGTGTCGCCCTCCGGGAGGTCGGCGATTGTGCCCGGCCTGCCCGGGGTGCTGGCATGGGTACCGGGGAAGAGCACCGAGTACGACGCGCTGCGGCTGTGCAGTCCGGGGACGACACGGACGATGTACTCGCCGAGGTCGAGCTGTTCGCCGCCCTTCACAGTGGAGAGCAGGGTCATCGGGGTGCCCATGGCCTGAGCGAGGTGGTAGGTGGTGAGCGTGCCGAATACCCGGGCCTGGTGGGTCTGGGCGAGGTGGGGAACGTCGTTGAAGTGGTCCCAGTGCGTATGGGTCACCAGGATCGTGCGTGGACTCCCCGCGGCGCGGCAGGCGGCCGAGTCGACCCGCAGCGGTGTGTCGGGGTCGAAGGAGCCTGCGGCCAGGCCGGTGGGGAACCGGGTCAGGTAGGGGTCGACGAGCAGGGTGTGCCCATCGAGGTCCAGTCGCCATCCCGCGTTGCCGAGCCAGCGCATCGTGGTCCCCACTCTTCGGGGCAGCGGCGCCCGGGCCGCTGCGTTTGGTGCGGTGAAGGCGGCGCCGAGGCCCGTCGTTCCGGCGAGTACGGCGCGTCGGGAGGCGCGAACGGAGCTCCAAGTCATGCCCTCAGATCACCAGCCCGCGCCTTCTGTCGTCAAAGTCGACGCGCGACGTCATCGGATTCACCCTTGCCTATGCTCACGGCATGGCCCGCAAGGGGTGCAACGGCTACGCCGCCCAGGAGAGGAGTTGATTCCTGCATGACCAGGTACGTCATCGGTCCCGACGTCGCCTTTCAGCTGGCGCGCGACCAGGCTGTGATCGACGGCAGCCACCAGCTCGTGGCTCCGACGCTGCTTCGCTCGCAACTGCTGACGCTGCTCTACGAAGCCGTACGACGGGGTGAGCTGACCAAGAAGGATGCCGAGCGGCGGCTCGACTACGTGCGTGGACTGCGGATCCGGCTGCTCGGGGACCGTGTCCTCCAGAACGTGGCGTGGAAGATCGCCGACCAACTCGGGTGGTCCGACACGTATGCCGCCGAGTACGTCGCCCTGACCCGGCTCCAGGCCGACGCGTTCATCACCCTCGATGACCAGCTCGCGAGTGCCGTCAGGGACCTGGTGACGATCGCAACCGTCGACGACCTGTCCTGATCGAACCCGGCCTCAGGTCTCGACAAGGTAGGGATCGGCCCAGGCACTGGTGATGCGTGCCGCCCGCTTGGCCTGGTTGCGACCGGTGAGGAGGTGGTCGGCACCCTCCAGCGAGACGAAGCTGCGCGGATGCCGCGCCGCGCGGAAGATCTCGCTCGCATTGGCAATGCCGACCGTGTTGTCGGTTGGGGAGTGCATCACCAGCAGCGCCCGTTGCAGCTTGCGGATCTGCTCGTGCAGGTCCGCCGCCCGCACGTCCTCGATGAAGTGCCGCCGCAGGGTCAGCGCCTTGCCGCCGATCAGGAAGGGTGACTCCCCATCGGCGAGAGTCCGTTCCACGAGCGCGTCGTAGCTGTGCTCCACGTGCCCGGGTTCGTACGGCGCGCCGATGCTCGCGACGGCGCGCACCGACTCGAGCTGATGCGCCGCCGCGATGACTGCCGCCCCGCCGAAGGAGTGCCCCACCAGCAGTCGCACGGCATAGCCGGACTCGTTCATGAAACGCGCCGCCTGGGCGGTGTCGGCGACCTTGTGGGAGAACGAACCGTCGCCCCAGTCGCCCTCTGAGTCGCCGAGTCCGAGGTTGTCGAAGCGCAGCATCCCGACACCCTCGCTGGCGAGCTGCTTGCAGATCCGGCTCGCAGCTGGGCAGTCCTTGCCGAGGGTGAAGCCGTGGGAGAACACGCCCCAGCCCCGGATCGGGCCCTCGGGCCGGTCGATCAGACCTGCCAGCCGGGGCCCGCTCGTGCTCGCGAACCAAACCCGCTCGGCCACGTTCCGCAGAAGCTCAGCTCGGGGCGTGCAGCCAGGGATCCTTGAGGTCGTGGAACACCGGCTCGCCGACGGAGAGCGAGTTCATCTCTTCCATCATCTTCTGCATCTCCGGCGGTGGCTCCTTCTGCTCCCCCTCGCGGGCGGCCTCCTCAGAGGTGAAGTAGATCGCCATCGTCCAGGCGTCATCGTCGTACCCGATGTTGACCGTGCCGAGGATCTCGGGCCGGAACTCCGACCAGTCGGTGGGGTCGTTCGCCATCAGCTCCCGCGCCCGATCCGGGTCGCTGGTCCGGCCCTGCATGACCTGGACGAAGCCGGCCTGCGACGGGTCACCTGGAGTGTCGACCTCGACCGAGGTGCTGTTGTGGAACGTGGGCTCGTCCGTGAAGAGCTTCGCGGTTTCCTCCCACCACTCACCCTGCTCCGGGCGGTCACTGTTCTGCTGCGCCGCCTCCTCCGACTCGAAGCGAGCGAGCACGACCAGGAGACCGTCGTCTGTGACTCCCGATGTGCTGCCCAGCCATCCCACTGCTCCGGGTGCCACCTCAGCGATCCACTTCTCGTGCTGTGCTTGCACCCCCGCAGCATCCGACACATGACCCTGGATCACCTGTACAAACATGTGGACCTCCCCTTGCGCGGTTTCGCGCGGCTGTCGACTGGTGGCTGCCACGCTACTCCGGCCAGCTCAGGCCACGGTCTCGGCGACCCGGCGGACCTCCTCGGGCGAGCGGCAGCTCATCAGCAGGGTCGTCACGCCCGTCTCCTCCCACTGCGAGACGCGTTCCTTGACATAGCCCGCGTCACCGACGATGTGCATCTCCTCGACCAGGTCGTCCGGGATCAGCGCGGTGGCCTGGTCGCGCTTGCCGGCGAGGAAGAGCTCCTGAACCTCGTCGGTGATCGCGGCATACCCCATGCGGTCGAAGACATTCTTGTGGAAGTTCTGGTCCTTGGCCCCCATCCCTCCCATGTAGAGCGCGATCGATGGCTTGAGCGCGTCGACGACGCCCTGGCGCTCCTCTTCGCCGTCGGTGATCTGCAGGTGGCACGTCGCGGCGATCTCGAACTCCTCGCGCGTACGACGAGCGCCCGGCCGCGCGAAGCCCTCCTCCAGCCACGGCTCGTACATCCCGGCGCTCTTGGGCGTGTAGAAGATCGGGATCCAGCCGTCGGCGATCTCAGCCGTCTGGGCCACGTTCTTCGGACCCTCGGCGCCGAGCCAGATCGGGATGTCTGCGCGCAACGGATGCACGATCGGCTTCAGCGGCCGGCCCAGCCCGACCGACCCCTCACCGGCGTACGGCAGCGGGTAGTGCGGCCCGTCGTTGGACACCGGTGCCTCGCGGGCCAGCACCTTCCGGACGATGTCGACGACCTCGCGGGTGCGGGCCAGTGGCTTGGCGAACGGCTGGCCGTACCAGCCCTCGACCACCTGGGGACCGCTCACGCCCATGCCCAGCACCACCCGACCGCCGGTGAGGTGGTCAAGGGTCAGCGCGTGCATCGCGATCGACGCCGGCGACCGCCCCGACATCTGCACGATCGAGGTGCCCAGACGCACCCGGCTGGTCTCGCGTCCCCACCAGGCCAGCGGGGTGAACGCGTCCGAGCCCCAGGCCTCGGCCGTGAAGATCGCGTCGAAGCCGGCCTCCTCGGCGGCGGCGACGAGCTCGCCGACCCCGGTCGGTGGCTGTGCTCCCCAGTAGCCGAGCTGCAGTCCGAGCTTCACGTGTCTCCCGTCGTCGACGTTCTTGCCCCCAAGACTAGAACGTGTTTCACTTTTCCAGCCATGACCAGTGCCCCAGCATCTCGCACCCTGCACGCGCCGATGAAGGTGGAGTTCGACTACACCCGGTCGCTGGGTCCGGTGCTCTCACAGTTCATGACCGGCCTGCGCCGGCATCAGGTCACCGGCGGTGTCCTGTCGGACGGGACGGTCGTCGTACCCCCTCCCGAGTACGACCCGGTGACCCACGACGCGGTCACCGAGATCGTGGCGGTGGGCGACGAGGGCGTCGTACGCACGTGGTCCTGGGTCTCCGAGCCCGTCCAGGACCAGCCCCTCGACAAGCCGTTCGCCTTCGCGCTCGTGCTGCTCGACGGTGCCGACGCTCCCCTGCTGCATGCGATCGACGTGGGCTCCCCCGCCGACATGCGGACCGGGATGCGGGTCAAGGTCCGGTGGGCCGCGGAGACCGTGGGTGCGATCACCGACATCGCGTGCTTTGAGCCCGTCCCGAACTCCACAAATGTGGGATCGGGACGTCCTGAACCGGGATCTGCACGTCACAACCCAACAAATGTGGGGTCCGGGGGCGATGACAGCAGTGGGGACCCAGTCACCACGATCGTCAGCCCGGTCCGCCTGGCCTACCAGTACGCCGCCTCCCCCGAGGAGTCGAGGTTCTTCCGCGGCCTCGCGGAGGGCCGGATCCTCGGCCAGCGCTGCCCCACCTGCGAGAAGGTCTACGTGCCGCCGCGTGGCGCCTGCCCGGTCGACGGCGTGCCGACCAACGACGAGGTCGAGCTGCCCGACAGGGGCACCGTCACGACGTACTGCATCGTGAACGTGCCGTTCCTGGGCCAGAAGATCACGCCCCCTTACGTCTCGGCGTACGTGCTGCTCGACGGCGCAGACATCGCCTTTCTGCACCTCATCCTCGACACCGAGGCGGACGAGGTGCGGATGGGCATGCGCGTCGAGGCGGTCTGGAAGCCGCGTGAGGAGTGGGGCACCACGATCGAGAACATCAGCCACTTCAGGCCGACCGGGGAGCCGGATGCGGACTACGACACCTACAAGCAGCACCTGTGAAAGGCCAGGGAAAGGGTGCCGGGATGCGTGACGTCGCAGTCGTGGGCTTCGCCCAGCGGCAGATGAAGGAGATGGACGGCTCCCCCACGTGCGTGGAGATCCTCCTCCCGATCTTCGCCGAGCTCTTCGAGCAGACCGGCTGGACCAAGTCCGACATCGGCTTCTGGTGCTCGGGTTCGAGCGACTACCTGGCCGGGCGTTCGTTCTCCTTCGTCTCTGCGGTCGACGCGATCGGCGCGCTGCCGCCGGTGAACGAGTCGCACGTGGAGATGGACGCTGCCTGGGCGCTGTACGAGGCCTGGGTGAAGATCCAGACCGGGGAGGTCGACACCGCACTCGTCTACGGCTTCGGCAAGTCCTCGGCGGGCGTGCTCCGCCGTACCCTCGCCATGCAACTCGACCCGTACACGATGACCCCGCTGTGGCCCGACACTGTGTCGATCGCCGGCATGCAGGCGCGCCAAGGCATGGATGAGGGGCTCTGGGACGAGCAGGCCCTCGCCGAGGTCTCGGCGCGCTCGCGCACCGACGCGACCGACAACCCGAATGCGATCCGCAGGGGGGCGACCACCGTCGAGGAGGTCCTGGCCGAGGAGCTGTACGCCGACCCGCTGCGCCGCTCGGACTGCGCTCCTGTCTCTGACGGCGCTGCCGCAATCGTGCTCTCCACGGCGGAGGCTCCCGGTTTCGTGAGGCTCGCCGGACGGGCGGCCTGGATCACCGGCTTCGAGCACCGCACCGACCAGCTCCAGCTGGGGACGCGTGACCTGACCCGGTCCCCCAGCGCAGCCCTCGCCGGCCAGGCAGCGGGCGCGGCCGGCGTCGACACCGCCGAGCTGCACGCGCCTTTCTCCCACCAGGAGCTGATCCTTCGCCGCGAGCTCGACCTTGCCGAGGACGCGACGATCAACGCATCCGGTGGCGCGCTCAGCGGCAACCCGATGTTCGCCTCCGGGCTGATCCGCATCGGCGAGGCGGCACGTCGCATCTGGGACGGGGAGTCCGAGCGCGCGCTCGGGCATGCGACCTCCGGACCGGCGCTGCAGCAGAACCTCGTCTGCGTGATGGAACGGCGGGAACCCTGATGCCCAAGCAGGTCG
Organism: uncultured Actinomycetota bacterium; assembly: GCA_963742815.1. Lineage (GTDB taxonomy): Bacteria > Actinomycetota > Actinomycetes > Propionibacteriales > Nocardioidaceae > Marmoricola. The sequence continues at coordinate 528,250 of CAVUNJ010000011.1, read as the reverse complement.
CGGCCGTGATCGGCGTCGGGCAGACCCACCACCGGGCCAAGCGCGAGGACGTCTCGATCGCAGGTCTGCTGCGCGAGGCGATCGACCGTGCCCTGGAGGACGCCCAGCTCGGCTTCGAGGACATCGACGCGGTGGTGGTCGGCAAGGCGCCAGACCTCTTCGAGGGCGTGATGATGCCGGAGCTGTACCTCGCCGAGTCGCTCGGCGCCGTCGGCAAGCCACTGCTGCGGGTGCACACCGCCGGCTCGGTCGGCGGCTCCACCGCCATCGTGGCAGCCTCGCTCGTCCAGGCCGGCGTACACGACCGGGTGCTGACAGTGGCCTTTGAGAAGCAGTCCGAGTCCAACGCGATGTGGGCACTCTCGGTGCCGGTGCCTTTCATCATGCCTGTGCACGCAGGAGCGGGTGGCTACTTCGCCCCGCATGTGCGCTCCTACATCCGCCGCTCCGGTGCCCCCACGCACATCGGCGCGATGGTGGCGGCCAAGGACCGCCAGAACGCCCTGAAGAACCCCTATGCGCACCTACGCAACGCAGACACCACGTTCGAGACGGTGATGGCCTCGCAGATGCTCTGGGACCCGATCAGGTACGACGAAACGTGCCCGTCCTCCGACGGCGCGTGCGCACTCGTCATCGGCTCCGAGGCAGCCGTGGCGTCCTCGGCCATCGACAACCCCGCATGGATCCACGGCACCGTGATGCGCTCGGAGCCCACCACCGCTGCCGAGCGCGACCAGGTGAACCCGCAGGCCGGACGCGAGGCCGCTGCTGCCCTGTGGAAGCAGGCCGGCATCACCAACCCCTACGAGGACATCGACTGCGCGGAGATCTACGTGCCGTTCTCCTGGTTCGAGCCGATGTGGCTGGAGAACCTCGGCTTCGTCCCCGAGGGCGAGGGCTGGAAGGCAACCGAGCGTGGCGCCACGGCCCTCGACGGCGACCTGCCGGTCAACATGAGCGGCGGCGTGCTCTCCTCGAACCCGATCGGCGCCAGCGGCATGCTCCGGTTCGCCGAGGCCGCTCTGCAGGTGATGGGTGAGGCGGGCGAGCACCAGGTGGACGGCGCGAAGCGCGCGCTGGGCCACGCCTATGGTGGCGGCTCGCAGTTCTTCGCGATGTGGGTCGTGGGCTCCGAGCGGCCGCCCGACTGAGCCGGCTCAGACCAGCAGGTCGTAGGTGACCCATTCGGTCCGCGCGGCCATGTCGTCGTACAGCCTCTGGGCGGTGGCGTTGTCGGCGGCGGTGATCCAGCGGACCTTGGCCGCCCCCTGCTCCCGGGCGAGCTCGGCGAGCCGGTTGATCAGCGCCCGGCCGACGCCACGGCCGCGCACCCGTGACGCCGTGAACAGGTCGTCGAGGAACAGGCCCGTGCCGCCTTCCGAGGGCCGCGCGTAGAGCCGGTGGTGGGCGAACCCGACCACCTCGTCGTCGACGAGGGCGACGAGCGCGTTCACCTCGTGCCGCTCGTCCCGGATCCATCCCCAGACGACGTCGACGACTGCGGGCTCCGCGTCGAGCTCGTAGAACTCCCGGTACGCCGCGAAGAGCGGCGCCCACGCGTCACGGTCTGAGGGCTTGATGGGTCGTACGACGACGGCGCTGGTCATCTGCTCATCATGCCGCTCCACAGCTCGTTAAGCCGAGGGCGAACGACGCTCCCGTCACCTGCCGCACGCGCCTACTCTCGGTTCATGGGAGATGTGATCGCCTTCCCGCCCCAGGAGCGGCCTGAAGACGCACCAGCCGAACCGTTGTGGCGCGAGGCCGTCGGCCAGGAGCTGCGGGAGGAGCGGCACCGCCAGGAGCGCACCCTGACAGACGTGGCCGAGCGTGCCGGCGTCTCGACGCAGTACCTCTCCGAGGTGGAGCGCGGCCGCAAGGAAGCGAGCTCGGAGATCCTGGGGGCTGTCAGCGGCGCGCTCGGGCTGCGGCTCGTCGAGCTCACCAGAAGGGTGAGCCGCTCGCTCTCGTCCCGGCCCAGCGGACCGCTCGCGCTCGCTGGCTAGTCCGCCGAAACCTTCCGGCTGTCCAGCACGCCGTCGACCAGGCCGTAGGCGACTGCCTCCTGCGCGTTCAGCACCAGGTCGCGTCCGGTGTCCTCACGCAGGCGCTCGACCGTCTGCCCGCTGTGCCGCGACAAGATGTTCTCCATCTCCGCACGCAGCCGGACGATCTCCTTCGCCTGCAACGCCAGGTCGGGCAGCGCTCCCTGCCCACCTCCGGACGGCTGGTGCAAGATGACGCGTGCGTGTGGCAGCACCATCCGGAGCCCGGGCTCGCCACCAGCCAGCAGGACGGCCGCGGTCGAGCCGGCCTGACCCACGCACGTCGTACCGACCGGGGAGCCGATGAACTGCATGGTGTCGTAGATCGCGAGCATTGCGGTCACCGCACCACCGGGCGAGTTCAGGTAGAGGTTGATCGGTGACTCCCGCCCCTCGGACTCGAGGTGCAGCAGCTGGGCGATCACTACGTTGGCGACGCCGTCGTCGATCTCGGTGCCGATGTAGATGATCCGGTCCGTCAGCAGCCGGCTGTAGATGTCCACGGCCCGCTCCCCGCGGATGGTCTTCTCCACGACGCTGGGAATCGTGTAGCTCATAGCGCCCCCAACCCGACGCGACGCGTGAGGCGTGCCGGGGTCACGGCCGCCACGTCGCTGAGGATCTCGTCCACGAAGCCGTACTCGCGGGCCTCCTCTGCGGTGAACCAGCGGTCCCGCGCCGAGTCCTGCTCGACCTTCTCGACCGGCTGGCCGGTGTGCTCCGAGATCAGCTGCATCATCACGTTCTTCGTGTGCTCGAGGTTCTCGGCCTGGATCTCGATGTCCACCGCGGTGCCTCCGATGCCGGCGGACCCCTGGTGCATCAGGACCCGGGAGTGCGGCAGCGCATAGCGCTTGCCCCGGGTCCCGGCCGAGAGCAGGAACTGACCCATGCTCGCCGCCAGCCCCATGGCCAGCGTGCTGACGTCGTTCGGGATCAGCCGCATCGTGTCGTAGATGGCCAGCCCGGCGGAGACCGAGCCGCCCGGTGAGTTGATGTAGAGGCTGATGTCGCGGTGCGAGTCCTCGGCCGAGAGCAGCAGCAGCTCGGCGCACAGCCGGTTGGCGATGGCGTCGTCCACCTCCTGGCCGAGGACGATGATGCGCTGATGCAGCAGGCGGGCGGTGAGCTGGTCGTCTAGCGAGCCGGCCACCTGCTCGCGGGGACTCTGGTTCACGGGATACCTCCGGGTCGTGGGGCTTCAGCGTGCGCAGCCGGGACCGGCGTACTCCAGCGAATCTGCCGTGGGCGGTTCTGCCGTGAGCAGAACACCTTGTCAAGACTCCCTCAGCGTTACATGATTACTTCATTACACGCTTTCAGGAGGACGCCATGACCAGACACAGGAACGAGAGCAAGAGCGAGATCGCGGGGTGGCTCCGCGGACGTCTGCCCGACGAGTGGTTCACCGGCCCGGCCGAGGTGACGATCGACCGCGAGGAGATCCTCGTGCTCGGCACGCTGGCCGCACCCGAGGGGATCGAGGGTGAGCCCGACGGACCGGAGATCACCGAGGCGGCGCACGGCCGCATCTCCCGCTTCCGGGAGGACACCCGTGACGAACGCATCGCGATCGCCCGCGAGGCGGAGCACCGGTTCGGGCGCAAGGTGGCATGGGGTGCGGAGTGCGGCCCGGTGCGCGGAGTCTTCACCAACCTGTCCGTACCGGTGATGACCCGGCTCCGCCAGCGAGATCGTGTCGTCCTGGACACCCTGGTGGAGGCCGGAGTGGCGCGCAGCCGCGCCGATGCGCTCGCGTGGTGCGTGCGGCTCGTCGGCGAGCACACGGAGGACTGGCTCGCTGAGCTGCGCGAGGCAATGACCAGCGTCCAGCGGCTGCGTGAGCAGGGACCCGACGCCTCACCGTCAGAGAGCCCCACGGACGGCTGAACGCATCGCGTCCCTCGCATCGTCGAGCGCCTCGGGTGAGTCACCTGCGGTGAGCTCGACGATCGCACCCTCGTGGATCAGCGCGAGCTGTCGCCCAAGGGAGTCCGCAGACGAGACTCCAGCCTCGGCCAGGAGCGTGCTGTAGAGGGCGCGGACCGACTCCTTCTCGCGGCGTACGACGCGCGTCGCCGCAGCCGACTGCGTGGACAGCTCGGCATACGCGTTGACGAAACCACAGCCCCGGGTGCCCGACGCCATCCACGACTCGAGGGCGTCGAGCACGGCCACGACGCGGTCGACCCCTTCCGCTGCTGCGGACGCCAGGTGTGACTCGACGTGCTCCTGCCAGCGGCGCGCACGGGCTTCGAGGTAGGCAACCACCAGGCCGTCCTTCGAGCCGAAGCGGTCGTAGATGGTCTTCTTGGTGGTTCCGGCGTGCTCGGCGACGAGGTCCATCCCGACGGTGTTGATGCCGCGGTCGTAGTAGAGCTCGCTGGCGGCGTGCAGGATCCGCGCGGCAGCCGGGGTCAGCGTCGGAACATCAGTCGCGGTGGTCGCAGGGTTCATGGGGCGCCTCCAGGGGTGTACTGCGAGTATACCGACCGGTGTGGTTACCTGTCGGGCATGACCTTCCCGGGGTTCCTCCGCGAGCGAGCCGACACCCTCTCCTCGGTTGCGCTCGTGGTGACCTGGAGCTCCGGCTTCGTCGGTGCCGAGCTCGGCAGCCGCGCGCACGCCCTGCCGCTCACCCTGCTCGGGTGGCGGTTCATGCTGCTGGCCGCGCTGCTCGTCCTGGTGACCCGGCTGCGGCGTACGCCCTGGCCGACGTGGCGCGCCTGGCGCCGCCAGGCCGTGCTCGGCGTCCTGTGCCAGGCGGCGTACCTGCTGCTCGTCTTCGAGGGGGTGACCCGCGGAGTGCCGGGAGGCACGGCGGCCCTGATCGCGGCACTGCAGCCACTCCTGGTCGCCACGGTCGCCGGCTCCCTCCTCGGCGAGCACAGCAACCCGAGGACGTGGCTGGGGATGCTCCTCGGTCTCGTGGGTGTGGCGGTCGTCGTCTCCGGCGACCTCGGTGTCACACAAGCACCTCTGTGGGTCTATCTGATGCCCGTTGCCGGGATGCTCTGCCTGGCCAGCGGGACCGTCCTCGAGCGTCGTCTCAGGCCACGCGAGAGCCTGCTCGAGACGATCATGATGCAGTCCGTGGTCACGGCGGTGTTGCTGATGGCCCTCGCTCTGGCCTTCGGCCAGGCGACCCCTCCGGCGTCACCGGAGTTCTGGCGAGCAGTGCTGTGGCTGATCGTGCTGGCAAGCCTCGGCGGCTACGTGATGTACGTCTTCGTTGCTCGGAGGCGAGGTGCCACCGTGGTCAGCACGCTGCTGTTCCTCACTCCGCCGACCACGATGTTCTGGGTCTACCTGATGTTCGGGGAGCGCATCACGCTAGCCGGACTGATCGGGCTGGCCGTGAGCGGAATCGGTGTCTGGCTGGCGCTCGGCGGGGGCCGCGACGCGCAGCCATCGCCGCAGCCGGTCGGTGACCTCAGGCGTACTTGACGGGGAGATGCTTGATGCCGTTGATCCAGGCGTGCCGCAGCCGTACGGCGTCACCGGTCTGCGCGATGTCGGGCATCCGGTCGGCGATGGCCTCGAACATCACCTCGACCTCCAGGCGGGCGAGGTTGGCGCCGATGCAGTAGTGCGCGCCGTGACCACCGAAGGCCAGGTGCGGGTTGGGGTTCCGCATGATGTCAAAGGTCCGGGGGTTCTCGAAGACGTCCTCGTCGTGGTTGCCGCTGGCGTAGAAGATCCCGACCCGCTCGCCCTTCTTCACCGGCCGTCCGCCAACCTCGACGTCGTTGAGGGCGGTGCGCTGGAACACCGTCACCGGCGTGGCCCAGCGGATGATCTCGTCGGTGGCGCTCTTGGGGCGTTCGAGCTTGAAGAGCTCCCACTGGTCGGGGTGCTGGAAGAAGGCGTTCATGCCGTGGGTGATGGCGTTGCGCGTTGTCTCGTTGCCGGCGACTGCCAGCATGATCACGAAGTAGCCGAACTCGTCCTCGTTCAGCTTCTGGCCGTCCATGTCGGCGTGGACGAGCTTGGTGATGATGTCGTCCTTGGGGTTCTCGCGGCGGTCGGCGGCCATCTCCATCGCGTAGCCGAGGATCTCGGCCGCGGCGACGTCGGGCTGCCCGCCGTACTCCGGGTCGTCCGCGGCGAGCATCTGGTTGGACCAGTCGAAGAGCTTGCGGCGGTCCTCCTGGGGTACGCCGAGGAGGTCGGCGATCGCCTGCAACGGCAGCTCGGCAGCGACCTCGGAGACGAAGTCACCGTCTCCCTTGGCCAGGGCGTCGTCGATGATGCGGTTGGCCCGGCCGATCAGGATCTCGTGGAGCGCGTTGATCGACTTGGGCGTGAACCCGCGGCTGATCAGCTGTCGTGTCCTGGTGTGCGCGGGCGGGTCCTGGTTGATCAGCATGACCTGCTGCAGCTCGACCTGGTCACGAGTCATGTCCGGACTGAAGCGGATGATGGCGCCGTTCTCCAGGCTGGAGAAGTCCTTGGAGTTCTTCGAGACCGCCGCGATGTCCTCGTGCTTCGTCACGGCCCAGTAGCCGTCATCGTTGAAGCCCGCACTCGCCCCCTCCGTCTGCGCGACCCACCACACGGGCGCGGTCTTCCGCAGCTCCATGAACTCCTCGAGTGGGATGGCGCCCTCGCACAGCAGGGGGTCGGTGGGGTCGAACCCCGTGGGTACGACGGGCGAATCGGTCACAGCGGAGACCTCCAAGGAATCTGGAACACGTTCTAGTTGCAGATCTTGACATACTCCCGGTTTGTTCGGAAGGCCCGCGGCCCTGAATCGGCCTCGAAGGTTTGCCGTCAATCAGAACGTGTTCTAGTTTTGGAACATGGGAAACCCGGTCATCGTCGAAGCCGTCCGCACGCCACTCGGCAAGCGCGACGGCGGGCTGGCGGGGGTGCACCCGGGCGAGCTGCTCGGCTTTGTCCAGCTCGAGGTGCTCAAGCGCGCAGGGCTGGTCGCGGAGCTTGTCGAGCAGATCGTCGGCGGCTGCGTCTCCCAGGCCGGCGAGCAGTCCAACGACATGGTCCGGCGCGCCTGGCTGCACGCGGGGCTCCCCCAATCTGCCGGCGCCACGACGATCGACGCGCAGTGCGGCTCGGGTCAGCAGGCTGCGCACCTGGTCCACGACATGATCAAGGCCGACACGATCAAGGTCGGCATCGCCTGCGGCGTCGAGTCGATGAGCCGCATCCCGCTCGGCACCAATGTGCCCCCGGGCGCGGGGGACCCACGTCCGGAGTCATGGACGATCGACATGCCGAACCAGTTCCTGGGCGCCGACCGGATCGCGCGCAACCGCGGCCTCACTCGGACCGACCTCGAGGTCTTCGGCGTGGAGTCACAGCGCAGGGCCCGCGCCGCCGTCGACGAAGGGCGCTTCCTGCGGGAGATCGCGCCGCTGGAGGCACCAGTCGTCGACAGCGAGACCCGGCAGCCGACCGCGGAGGTCATGCTGGTCTCCGCTGACGAGGGGCTGCGCGACACCACGCTCGACGGCTTGGCCGGGCTGAGGACCGTGCTGCCGGACGGCATGCACACGGCCGGCACGTCCTCGCAGATCAGCGACGGCGCCTCCGCGGTGCTGCTGATGGACGCTGATCTCGCAGCGGCACTCGGGATCACGGCGCGAGCCCGGATCGTGGACCACGCGTTGGTGGGGTCGGATCCCTACTTCCACCTCGACGGCCCGATTGACGCGACCCGGCGCATCCTCGAGCGCACCGGGATGGCGTTGTCGGACTTCGACCTGTTCGAGGTCAACGAGGCGTTTGCGTCCGTCGTACTTTCGTGGGCGCAGCAGACCGGCGCCGATCTCGAACGCACCAACGTCAACGGCGGCGCGATCGCGCTCGGCCACCCCGTCGGCTCGACCGGCACCCGGCTGCTCACGACCGCGCTCCACGAGCTCGAACGGCGAAACGCCTCCCGGGCACTGATCTCGATGTGTGCCGGTGGCGCCATGGCCACGGCGACGGTCATGGAGAGGCTCTAGCCGTCTCCTCCGGTCAGGACCCTGGCGTGAGCAGTGCTCGCAGTCGTCGCAGGGCGAGGCTGGCGCCGGCGCGCACCGTGGCCGGGGCGTGCAGCTCATCGAGGACCGGGGCCCGCATCCGGGTCCAGTCGGGATCGCTGGGCAACGCCGCCTCCGGCGCACTCCCCGCCGGACCGAGCGCCAGCGCGATCGACTCGCGCACTCCGAGGAGTGGAAGACCGGTCTGGGGCGCCCAGGTGTGCCCGGGCCGGCACACCATGTCGTGGCGGAGGCTCTCGATCAGTGCCGTCACCGTCCAGAAGGGTGCGGCAGAGAGGAACGCCGTGCCCAGGCCCACGAGCGGAGCCGGCACCGGGACGGTCGGCACCCGGACCCGCAACAGTCCGGAGGCCCGTGAGCACTCCGCCAGAAGCCGGGAGTAGGGCAGCACGTTGGGTCCGCCGATGTCGAGGGCTCCGGTGAGCCGCTCGTCCTCGAACGCCTCGACCAGGGCAGCCAGTACGTCGCTGACGGCGATCGGCTGGACCTTGTGCTCCAGCCAGCTCGGCACCGGCTGCACCACCAGCAGTGTCGCCAGCTGCCGGATGACCTCGAAGGACGTCGAGCCCGCGCCGAGCACGACACCCGCCCGCAGCGAGAGCACCGAGCGGTCGGCTGTCTGGGTCTCGGCCAGCACGTGCTCGACCTCGAGGCGTGAGGAGATGTGCCGAGAGCGCTCCTCCGCGGGAACATCCGGGACGAGTCCGGAGAGGTAGACGATGCGTCGTACGCCGCTGTCCGCGACCGCGTCGCGGACGACCTCGGCACCGCGCCGGTCGCGGCCCTCGAAGGTGCGCGTGTTCAGCGAATGGACGAGGTAGCAGACGGCGTCGACGTCGGTCAGCGCGACCCGGACGGCGGCCGGGTCGGTGACGTCGCACTGGAGCCAGTCGACCTGGTCACCCCAGGAGAACCGCTTGGGCACCGGGGCCGACGACGACGCGGCGACGACCTTGTGACCTGCCTCCAGCAGCTCCGGCACCAGTCGGGAACCCACGTAACCGGTAGCTCCGAGGACGAGGATCTGCACGGCTCACTCCCCCAGGTGACGGAGCAGGTTGGAGGCGAAACGGCGGCCCATCAGGGACATCACCGCGTGCATGCCACCTTCGACGGCCGGACGCGTCAGCCTGGAGAACGGCAGGTCGACGGTCACTCGCAGGTCGATGGAGACCCGCGTGCCTGGACCCGCATCCTCGAGGACGTACTCCCCCACGACGGCGGTGTGCTCGTCGGTGCGATCCGGATCGTGGGCGAAGTGAATCCGGTGGGGTTCCTCGAACGTCATCACCTCGGTGAACGTGGTGCCGATCGACTTGCCCAGCAGCGGGATCTTCGCCACGTTCCAGGTCCAGCGGTCACCGTCGACATCGATCCGGTGCAGGTACGGCGTCAGCTTCGGCAACAGCTCGGGGTCGGTCAGTGCGTCCCAGATGTCCTCGCGCGGCGACTTCAGGGTCGCGGCTGAGCTGTTCCTTGCGGTGAACCGGGTCATGGGTCTCCAGTCATGCGGGCGGTAGCGGGCCCAGTCTCTCGACGCCTTCGGGCCAACCTACCGACCGGCTCCGTAGACAGGGTCCGGGGTCGCTGCCCGGCCGATCAGGTCCCTGACGGCCGCTCCTACCTCTTCGGCGTCCCACCGGCGGCCGATGTCCCGCCTCGGTCCGTGGCGCCAGCCCTCCTCGACGCAGATCTGGCCACCTTCGATCTCGAGCACGCGACCTGTGATGTCGCAGTCCTCGGAGGCCAGCCAGGCCACGACAGGTGAGTTGTTCGCGGGGTCCATGGCGTCGAAGTCCCCTCCCTGGGCCATCATCTCGGGGAAGGCAGCCTCGGTCATCCGGGTCCGGGCCACCGGGGCTATGGCGTTCACACCCACGCCGTAGCGACCGAGCTCCGCCGCAGCGACCAGGGTCATCCCGGCGATCCCCGCCTTGGCGGCGGAGTACGTCGTCTGGCCCACGGAGCCCTGCATCCCTGCCCCGGAGGAGGTGTTCACCACCCGCCCCACCCGCTGACGCCCTGCCTTCGCCTCGCTACGCCACCAGGCACCGGCGTGCCGCAACGGTGCGAAGTGACCCTTCAGGTGGACCCGGATTACCGCGTCCCACTCCTCCTCGGAGGTGTTCACCAGCATCCGGTCGCGTACGAAGCCGGCGTTGTTGACCAGGATGTCGAGGCCGCCGAAGGAGTCGATCGCCTCCTGCACCATGGCTGCCGCCTGGGCGAAGTCGGCCACGTCTGCGCCGTTCGCGACTGCCTCGCCACCGAGACCCGTGATCTCGGCGACCACGTCGTGGGCCACCTCGGAGGCGGACCCCTCGCCCGACCCGGACGTGCCGAGGTCGTTGACCACGACCTTGGCCCCCTGCCGGGCGAGCTCGAGGGCGTGCGCCCGGCCGATGCCCCGGCCTGCCCCGGTCACGATCGCGATGCGCCCGGCGAGCAGTCCGGTCATCGGTTCTCCAACTGTTCGACGTGCAGGCTCTGTGCAATCAGGAAGGCCGGTGGCTCGCCACCCCCGTGGCATTCCATGCAGGCGCCGGACACGTAGGAAGCCAGGTCGGAGGCGAGGAAGCAGACCACGTTCCCTACCTCGGCAGGCTCGGCCATCCGACCGAGCGGGATGGTCGCCTCGATCGCGGCCACGGTCTCATCGCTGCCGTAGTGGCCGGCCGTCTGCTCGGTGCGGCACATGCCGACGTCGACGCTGTTGACCCGCACTTTGGGTCCCCACTCGACGGCCAGCGACCGGGTCAGGCTGTCCAGGCCGGCCTTGCCGGCGCCGTACGCCGCGGTCCCGGGCGATGGTCGCAGCGCGGACACAGACGAGATGTTCACGATCACTCCGCCTGCCGGCTGAGCCTGCATCACCCCGTTCGCCGCCTGGGCGACGATCAGCGGCGCGGTCAGGTTGAGGCCGAGAACCTTCTCCAGGAAGCCCTGGGAGGCGTGCGCAGCCAGGGCGTACGGCGAGCCGCCGGCGTTGTTGACCAGCACGTCCAGCCGACCGTGCTCGTGCACGATGGCCGTGATCATGGCCGCAACGGCGTCGGGGTCCCGGACATCGCACTCCATGTGTGCCGTGCCGGGTGCGGGGGTGTCCACGGCCGAGCGGGCGCAGGTGACGACCCGGGCACCGGCCGCCACCAGGACCTGGGCGATGCCGGCACCGATCCCCCTGGTGCCGCCGGTCACGAGGGCTACGCGGCCACTGAGATCGAGCTCCAGGCTCACGTGCACTCCTTTGGTCGGACTCACACAGACGACTCGATCAAGCGACTGTTAGGCTACCAAGCAAACGTTAGGTTTGGTGAGGATATTGGGCATCACCAGCGAGCTCGCCGAGAGCGGCATCCGCGTGGTCACCGTCGACTATCCGCCGGTGAACGCACTCCCCGTGCAGGGGTGGTTCGACCTGGCCGGCGCGCTGGACGCGGCGAGCAGGGACATGGAGACCCACGTCGTCGTGCTGCGCGCCGAGGGCAAGGGATTCAACGCCGGCGTGGACATCAAGGAGATGCAACGCACCGACGGGTTCGACGCGCTGATCGGCGCCAACCGCGGGTGCTTCGCGGCGTTCCGCGCGGTCTATGAGTGCGCCGTCCCTGTGGTCGCCGCAGTGCACGGATTCTGCGTCGGCGGAGGCGTGGGGCTGGTGGGCAACGCCGACTGCGTCGTGGCCAGTGAGGACGCCTTCTTCGCGATCCCCGAGGTCGACCGAGGAGCGCTGGGCGCGGCGACCCACTTGTCGCGGATGGTGCCTCCGCACCTGATGCGCACGCTCTACTTCACCGGTCGCAACATCTCCGCTGCGGACCTCGTGCAGCACGGGTCGGTGCTCGAGGTGGTCCCGCGCGACCAGCTAGACGACGCCGCGTTAGCGGTTGCAGCCGAGATCGCACGCAAGGACACCCGGGTGATCCGGATGGCCAAGGAGGCGATCAACGGCATCGACCCGGTCGACGTCAACCGCAGCTATCGGTTCGAGCAGGGCTTCACCATGGAGCTCAACCTCGCCGGCGTCTCGGACCAGCACCGGAGTACCTTCCTGGAGCAGGACTCCCCGTGAGCATGCCCAGCAAGGTGATGTCGGCCGAGGACGTCATCGCTCGCATCGAGGACGGGATGACCGTCGGAGTCGGTGGCTGGGGCTCGCGTCGCAAACCGATGGCCCTGGTCCGCGCGATCCTGCGCAGCGACCTGAAGGACCTCACGATCGTGTCGTACGCCGGCCCCGACGTCGGGCTGCTCCTGCAGTCCGGCAAGGCGTCCAAGGTCGTCTACGCGTTCGCAACGCTTGACTCGATCCCGCTGGAACCGCTGTTCTCCCGGGCTCGACAGCAGGCGACGGCCACGTTCCGCGAGTGGGACGAGGGCATGTTCCAGACGGGGCTGCGCGCTGCTGCACAACGGCTGCCCTTCTTGCCCGTTCGAGCCGGGCTCGGGTCCGCCGTACTCGAGAACGACCCCACGCTCCGCACCGTGACCAGCCCGTACGACGGCCCGGCCGGTGTGCCCGAAGAGCTGGTCGCCGTACCCGCACTCGAGCTCGACGTCGCACTCGTGCACCTGAACCGCGCCGACCAGTTCGGGAACGCGCAGTACCTCGGCCCAGACCCCTACTTCGACGACCTGTTCTGCATGGCCGCGAAGGAGGCCTACGTGTCGACCGAGCAGATCATCGACACCGCCGGGTTGACCGTGGACGCCGCCCTCCAGACGCTGCTGATCAACCGCACGATGGTCAACGGTGTCGTGGAGACACCGAACGGCGCGCACTTCACCACCTGCTCCCCCACGTACGAACGCGACGAGAGGTTCCAGAAGGCCTACGCCGCCGCGGCGAAGACGCCTGAGGGCTGGGCGGCGTTTGAGCAGCGCTTCCTGTCCGGGAGCGAGCAGGACTACCAGGACGCCGTTGCCGTGTTCGCGGCCGGCGGGACGGCAGTGTCTGATGACTGACGTGACGCGGGCGGAGTACTGCGCGATCGCGATCGCCGACTGCTTCGCCGACGACGGCGAGATCATGGGCAGCCCGATGGGACTGCTGCCGAGCCTGGGCGCCGGGTTGGCGAAGCTGACCTCGAACCCGCTGCTGATGCTCACCGACGGTGAGGCGCGCATCCTGCAGGGCGCTCCCCCGCTGGGCGTGACGCAGGACGTGGTCGAGGGGTGGATGCCGTTCCGCCTCGTGCTGGAGTCCGTCGTGGCCTACGGCAAGCGCCACGTGATGATGGGCGCAACCCAGATCGACCGGGAGGGCAACCAGAACATCTCCGCGATCGGCGCGTGGGCACGTCCGAAACGGCAGCTGCTCGGCGTCCGCGGCGCTCCCGGCAACACCGTCAACAACAAGACCTCCTACTGGGTCCCCAAGCACTCCTCCCGGGTGTTCGTCGAGAACGTCGACGTCGTCTCGGGCGTCGGCCGGACACGTGCCGAAGCGGCCGGGCCGGCCGCCACCCGGTTCCACCAGGTGCACCGCGTGGTCAGCGATCTCGGCGTCTTCGACTTCAACGGGCCGGGCCACACGATGCAGTTCGTGTCGGTGCACTCCGGGGTCACGGTCGACGACGTACAGGCTGCGTCGTCGTTCGAGATCCTTGCGGACGGCCGGGTGCCGACGACGCGCGAACCCTCCCCCGGCGAGCTGATGCTGATCAGGGAGATGCTCGACCCGAAAGGCCTGCGTGACCGCGAGGTGCCGCCGGTTGAGGCGATGCAGGAGGAGCAGTGATCGAGCAGCTGCTCCGTACGCCGCTCACCGAGCTGGTCGGCGTACGCCATCCGGTCGTGCAGACCGGCATGGGCTGGGTCTCCGGACCGCGCCTGGTCGTCGGTACGGCGAACGCCGGCGGACTCGGGATCCTGGCCGGAGCAACGATGACGCTCGAGGAGCTCGAGCGCGCGATCCTCGAGGTGAGGAGCCGCACGGACCAGCCGTTCGGGGTCAACCTGCGCGCGGACGCGAGCGATGCCGGCGAGCGGGTGAACCTGCTGATCAAGCACGGCGTGAAGGTCGCGTCGTTTGCGCTCGCTCCCAGGAAGGAGCTGATCGCAAGACTCAAGGACCACGGGATCGTGGTGATGCCGAGCATCGGCGCCGCACGGCACGCCGAGAAGGTCGCAGCCTGGGGTGCGGACGCCGTGATGATCCAGGGTGGCGAGGGTGGGGGCCACACCGGGAACGTCCCGACGACCCTGTTGCTGCCCACCGTGCTGGACGCCGTCGACCTCCCGGTCGTGGCGGCCGGCGGGTTCTTCGACGGGCGTGGCCTCGCTGCCGCGCTCTCCTACGGGGCGGCCGGCATCGGCATGGGCACGCGGTTCCTGATGACCCAGGACTCGACCGTGCCGGACGCGGTCAAGCACCGCTATCTCCGGGCCGATCTCAACGGCACCGTGGTGACCACGAAGGTCGACGGGGTGCCACACCGGATGCTGCGCACCGGGCTGGTCGACTCGGTCGAGGCATCGAGCTCGCTGCGGCGACTCGGTCCTGCGGCCCGCCGCACGCTCGAGTTCAAGAGGATGAGCGGGATGTCGTGGCGCCAGCTCGTCGTCGACGGACGCGCGATGCGCAAGCGACAAGGGCGCACGTTCGCGCAGATGACGCTGGCTGCCAACACGCCCATGATGCTGAAGGCCGGCCTGGTCGACGGAGACACGAGTGCCGGGGTGCTGGCGAGCGGTCAGGTCGTCGGCCTCATCGACGACCTGCCCACGTGCGAGGAGCTGGTCGACCGGGTCGTCACCCAGGCTGCCGAGCAGTTGCGTCGTACGGCGGACCTGCTGGCCTGAGCTACATCTTGCGCTGAAACACCAGCTCGCGACCGAACGGCCGGTATCCGAGGCGTTCGTTGACCTGGATCATGTGGTCGTTGGACTCGGCGTTCCACGTCTCGATCGAGACGATCTGCGGCTCTTCCTCCGAGAGCCAGCGCATCATGTCCGCCTTGAGGAGCAACCCGAGCCTG
The DNA here is from genome assembly GCA_963742815.1 of uncultured Actinomycetota bacterium. GTDB lineage: Bacteria > Actinomycetota > Actinomycetes > Propionibacteriales > Nocardioidaceae > Marmoricola. Next base: position 513,214 of record CAVUNJ010000011.1, on the reverse strand, counting down.
TGTCCACGGTGCGCGCGGGCCACCGTCGTGTCGTGCTGGTGGGCGAGCTCTGGGCTTTCCCTGTCAACGGCGATCACAGTGTGACCGGCGAGCTTGCCGGTCGCATGGTGCCGGGCCAGCACGCGGTAGAGGCGGTGTCCCGAGTCGATGGTGGCGTTCTCGTAGTTCTGGATGCGTTCCACCGGGAACACCTCGTCCTCGATGTCGAGGTCGTCGAGCGGGGCGTCGTTGATGAACGCGGTCAGGTCGGACAGGGCCGGGAGCAGGTCAGCCGGGGTGTGGCCCTCGATCCGGATCAGCTCGTAGGCGTCCGTATGTGGAGCGGCCTCGGCGTACGCCGCTTCGGCGAACCCCGCCGGGAGCTCGGGAAGGGTCACGACGCGATTGATCTCCTGGGATCCGCGCTCGAATCCGTGGCGCTTGGCGAAGGGCTCAGTCGCTGGAGTCTCCCATCCACTGCCACCGATCTTGGTGCATCCCGCCTCACGCGCGATCCGCTCGAGCTCCTCGAGGAAGGCGGAACCATGCCCCCGGCGTCGGTGCCCGGGGTGCACGACCATGCTGATCCAGGCGAGGTCGCGGTTGTCCCACTCGCCGACCTCGAACTCCGTCACGGCGACCGCGACGCCGTCCTCCCAGGCCAGGAAGTGCCGGACCGGGCTCGCGTCCCAGCCATAACGCACCGACATCTCCCGCCGGTAGGGCGTGATCTCCGGTACCCATGGCGAGTCGACCTCGCTCGCGGCGTTGATGATCAGCCGGCCGGCCTCCACCTGGTCCGCGTCGTCGGCGTCGTACTGCGTGAACCGCATGCTTCTCAGAGTGACCCCGCGTCAGGCAGGTGTCGAACGAATATTCAGTTGCTCCAGCGCGTCAATGGGGCGACCATCAGAGCAACCTGCATGAGAGGAGGCGCGACATGTCCACGACTGCCACTGGCCTGTCCGCAGACCACCTCTCACACTCACGGAGCACCGTTGTCTTCTCCGCAGGAACCCCTCATCGCAAGCACCAGCACTGACTCGATCGACCCTTCATTCGTCTTCGACTTCCGGTCCTACGACGACCCCGAGGACACTCGCCAGCGCTGGTCCACCTGGTACGACGTCGAGCCGCTGTGCCGCGGCCCCGAGCCCCGGCCCGACTGGGTCATCACGGAGCGGGCCGCCGTCGACACTGAGCTGGGCGTCCTCAAGACAGGCAAGGAAGCCGACGTCCACCTGCTCGAACGCGCCGTGGACGGTGGTCCTTCGGTGGTGATGGCTGCGAAGCGCTACCGCAGCACCAACCATCGCAACTTCCATCGCAACGCCGCGTACATCGAAGGTCGACGCGGGCGTGACAGCCGAGAGGCTCGTGCTGCCGCCAAGGGCACCACGTTCGGCCGCGCTGTCGCAGCCGGCCAGTGGGCCAACGCCGAATGGGCGTCACTGAAACTGTGCTGGACGCTCGGCCTGCCGGTGCCCTACCCGGTGCAGCTCGACGGCACCGAGCTGCTGATGGAGTGGATCACCGTCGGTCCTGCCGAGGACCCCCAGACCGCCCCGCGACTGGCGCAGTCCCGACCTTCACCGGACCTGCTCGCGTCGTACTTCGACCAGCTGCGCGAGGCAATCGCCACGATGGCGCAGCACGGGATCGTGCACGGTGACCTCTCGGCGTACAACCTGCTGGCAGCCGGTGACCGCCTCGTCATCATCGACCTGCCCCAGGTCGTGGACCTCGTCGGGAACCCGCAGGGCATGGACTTCCTGCTGCGCGACTGCGCCAACGTCTGCGGCTGGTTCCGCAGCAAGGGTCTCGACCCTGCCGTTGCCGACGAGCACGTGTTGTTCAGCGACGTGCTGGCCACCGCGTTCTGACCACTGTTTGGCCAAGTGGGACTCAGAGGGTGAAGGCAGGAAGCAACCCGCGTTGTGCGAGTGCCTTGTTGCTGGCGTCCAGGGCGTCCATCGCAGTGGTGGCCAGAGTCCGGAAGCCGAACACCTCCGGTTGGCTGAACTGCGCCCGCAGGGCGTCGGTCACCAGGCGGTAGGAGAGGTCGCTCACTGCAAGCAGGCGCTTTTCGAACGCGTCGTCCGTGTCGCGCCGGGGCACTCGCAGGAAGTCGGGCGGAGGCGGGTCACCGAGCGCCGCGCGCAGCGTCTCGGCGCCCCCGGCATGCGCCGCCCCCACCTCGACGACGCCTAGCAGCCGCTCGAGCAGGCCTTCCTCGAAGAGAGCAGGAGTAAGGGCGGGTGCCAGACGGGCGTAGGCGGCGTCCACCGCGCGGGTGATCGCGTGCTCACGCCGGAGCAGGTCGCGGAGCTGGTCAGCCGTGGGTGGATCGAGTGGGACCTGGTCGCCGGTAGTGCTCGTGATGCTGGACGCCCGCCCCAACGTGGGTGTTTGCCCCGCCTCCACGAGCGCGTTGCAGATGTTCTTCAGATGGCGCATCTCCGTCTGGGCAAGACTTGCGGCTGCCTCTGATGCGTCCCGGCCTTGCGACGAGGTGGCGCCTCCCTCAACTGCCTCCAGCTCACAGCCGAGCGCGCAGGACACCGACAGGTACTCCACGATCAGGGCATGTTCCACCTGTGCGAGAAACTCGAGCTCGTTGAGGACCTGCTCGCGTGTCAGTGGTGCATCGGCTTCGTTCATCGTCGCCTCCGCGGCCAATCCTGACCCAGGATTGGCGCATCTGCCAACGCTCAGCCGAGGCGCTCGATGATCGTCACGTTGGCCTGGCCGCCGCCCTCGCACATCGTCTGGAGCCCGTAGCGCCCACCCGTGCGTTCGAGCTCGTTGAGCATCGTCGCCATGATCCTGGTGCCGGTCGCGCCGATCGGGTGACCGAGCGCGATGCCGCCCCCGTTCACGTTCACCTTGTCCAACGGCACCCCGAGCTCCCGCGACCAGGCGAGTACGACGGACGCGAACGCCTCGTTGCACTCGAAGACGTCGATGTCGTCGACCGTGAGCCTGGTCTTCTCGAGCGCGTGTCGCGTCGCGCGGATCGGGCCGGTCAGCATCAACACGGGATCGTCCCCGCGCACCGAGAGGTGATGCACCCGCGCACGCGGCGTGAGCCCGTGCCTGTCGACGGCTCGCTGCGAGGCCACGAGGACCGCCGAGGAGGCGTCACAGATCTGGGACGCAACGGCCGCGGTGATCCGGCCACCAACGGCCAGTGGACTCAGCCCGGCCATCTTCTCCAGTGTGGTGTCGCGCGGGCACTCGTCCACCGCGAAGGCCCCCACAGGCACGATCTCGTTCTTGAACCGTCCCTCCTCCGTGGCCGTCCGGGCGCGGGTGTGCGAGCTGAGGGCGAACTCCTCCATCGCCTCGCGGCTGATGTCCCACCTCTCGGCGATCATCTCTGCGGACCGGAACTGCGAGATCTCCTGGTCGCCGTAGCGCTCGACCCAGCCGGGTGACTCAGCGACCGGGGTGCTGAAGCCGTACTGCTGGCCCACCAGCATCGCGGCCGAGATCGGGATCGCCGACATGTTCTGGACGCCCCCGGCGACCACGAGGTCCTGGGTGCCGGACATCACTCCCTGGGCAGCGAAGTGCACGGCCTGCTGCGAGGACCCGCACTGGCGGTCGATGGTCACGCCAGGCACGTGGTCGGGAAACCCCGCCACCAGCCAGGCGGTCCTGGCGACGTCACCGGCCTGCGAGCCGATGGTGTCGCAGCAGCCCATCAGCACGTCGTCGACCACCCCGGGGTCGATGCCGGTGCGCTCCACCAACGCCCTGAGCACGTGGGCGCCCAGGTCTGCGGAGTGCGTCGTGGCCAGCGAACCGCCGCGCTTGCCGACCGGTGTCCTGACAGCGTCGATGATGTACGCCTCGGGCCGGTGCTCGGTCATGTGGAGATTCCGTCGAGCAGGATGTGCAGGTACTGGTCGGCGACCTGCTCGGGTGAGAGGTCACCGTCGGGGCGGTACCACCGCACCGCCACCCAGACCGTGTCCCGCAGGAACCGGTAGACCAGCTCGACGTTCAGGTCGGCGCGTAGTTCGCCGGCTGCCACGCCCTCGGCGAGCAGACCCGTCCACAGGTTGCGGAACCGCGTGTTGCGTTCCTCGAGATAGGCGAACCGGTCGAACGTGGAGAGGTAGGCGGCGTCGGTCTGGAAGATCGCGACCTCGCTGTGGTGGTGGTGGATCGCGTCGAACGAGGTGCGGACAACTGCCTCCAGCTTCTCGCGCGGCGTGTGGTCGGAGGCCTCGATCGCGTCGTACTCCTGCCAGAGCGACTGCTGGAAGGAGTCGAGCAGCTCGTCGACCATCGACTCCTTGGAGTCGAAGTGGTGGTAGAGGCTCCCGGAGAGGATGCCGGCGGCGTCGGCGATGTCGCGGACGGTCGTGTTCTTGAAACCGCGCTCGGCGAACAGCCCGCGCCGCGATGGCGAGCAGCTCCTCGCGCCGCGTGGGAGTCGTCACTTCAGCCATGCTGGCTGCTCACAGAGATCACTTCGCCAGTGAGGTACGACGAGTAGTCGCTGGCCAGGAACACCATCACGTTGGCCACCTCCCAGGGTTCCGCCGCGCGGCCGAACGCCTCACGTTGCGTCAGCTCGTGGAGCAGGTCCTCCGAGGTGACCTTGGCCAGGAACGGGTGCATGGCCAGGCTCGGTGAGACCGCGTTGATCCGGATGGCGTACGGCGCGACGTCGAGCGCGGAGCAGCGAGTCAGCGCCATCACCCCGGCCTTGGCCGCCGCGTAGTGGGCCTGTCCCTCCTGGGCACGCCACCCGATCACCGAGGCGTTGTTGACGATCACCCCGCGCTTGCCGACCTCGATCATCTTCTTCGATGCCGCACGGATGCAGCGGAAGGTGCCCGTCAGCGTGATGTCGATGACTTTGCCCCACTCGTCGTCGGTCATCTCCTGCACGCTCGCAGTCCCACCGAGGCCGGCGTTGTTGACCATGACGTCGACGCCACCGAGCTCGTCGGCCGCATCGACCAATGCCTGCACCTGTGCCTCGTCGGTCACGTCGCACCGACGCGCCCGCACCCGTTCTGCGCCGAACTCCTCGACGAGCTTTTCCTCGGCCTCCGCCAGGCGACGCTCGTGGGTGTCCCCCAGCACGACGCCACGCGCACCCTCCTCGAGGACTCGACGGACGACAGCGGCACCGATGCCCGCACCCGCGGCAGCCGTCACGACGACCACCTTGTCGTGCAGCAGGTCGTGCGCCGGAACGTAGCCGGGGGTGGGTTGTGCTTGTCTGGTCGCCGTCATCGTGGCTCCATGGGCCGTTCCTCCTTGGGGAGGCCGAGCACTCGCTCGGCCAGGACGTTGCGCTGGATCTCGTCGGACCCGCCATAGATGGTGTCCGCTCGGGTGAACAGGAAGAGCCGCTGCCACTCGTCGAGGTCGTAGTCCGCCCCGGTGGTCAGCGAGTCGGGTCCGCGGACCAGCATCGCGAGGTCACCCAGTGTGCGGTGCCACCTGGACCAGAGCAGCTTGGAGATGCTCGCCTGCTGGGCTGCCTGCTGGGCTGCCTGCTGCGGTGCCTGGTCCTCGGCCGGAGATGTGGAGAGCGTGCGCAGTGCGTTGAGCCGGATCACCTCGAGCTCGACCTGGGCCTTCGCGAGTCGGTCGTGGATGACGGGGTCGTCGTAGGTTCCGTTCGCGCGCGCGACCTCGAGCAGCGCGACGAGCTCACGCTGGAAGCCGACCTGCTGGCCGAGTGTCGAGATGCCGCGCTCGAAACCGAGGGTTCCCATCGCCACCTGCCAGCCGTTGCCCTCACCGCCCACGACGAGGTCTGCATCCGTCCGGGCGCCGGTGAAGAACACCTCGTTGAACTCCGAGGTGCCGGTCAGCTGAACGATCGGCCGGACCTCCACGCCTTCCTGGTCCATCGGCACCAGCAGGTAGGACAAGCCACGGTGGCGCCTCGAACCGGGCTCGGTGCGGGCGACCACGAAGCACCAGTCGGCCTGGTGGGCCAGGGAGGTCCACACCTTCTGGCCGTCGATGATCCACTGGTCTGCGTCCAGGCGAGCCTTGGTTGCGACGTTCGCGAGATCGGAACCGGCACCCGGCTCGGAGTAGCCCTGGCACCAGAACTCCTCGACGGCCAGGATCTTGGGCAGGAAGCGCTGCTTCTGCTCGTCGGTGCCGAAGGCGATCAGGGTCGGTCCGAGCAGCTCTTCGCCGAGGTGGTTGACCCGGGAGGGGGCGTTCGCGCGGGCGTACTCCTCGTGGTAGATCACCTGCTGGAACAGTGGCAGCCCGCGGCCGCCGTACTCCTGTGGCCAGCCGATGCAGGTCCACCCGTGCCTGGCGAGGTGCCGGTCCCACTCGATGCGCTCGTCATGGGCCTCGTGCTCGCGGCCCGGTCCACCCTTGCCGCGCAGGTGCGCGAAGTCACCGCCGAGGTGCTCCTCGAGCCAGGAGCGGACCTCTGCGCGGAACGTCTCGTCCTCGGCGCTGTAGGAGAGATCCATGACAGTAAGGTAGCCTACCAAGCACTTGTTTGGTTTGCCCTCAGGAGCCTCGATGCCCGACCTGCCGCGCACGCTGCCGGCCGTGCTGCGTGCCGCAGCGGAGCAGTACGGCGACCACGCGGCGTACGTCGAGGACGAGCGCTCGCTCTCCTTCGCAGGTCTGCTCGAGGAGGTGCAGGACACGGCGCGCGGCTACGTGGCGCTCGGCCTCGAGCCGGGTGAGCGCGTCATCGTCTGGGGCCCCAACAGCATCCACTGGGTCGTGGCAGCCCTCGCCGTCTCCTACGCGGGCGGGACCCTGGTGCCCACGAACAGCCGCTACACCGGCCACGAGGTGGCCGAGATCGTCGACCGAACCCGTGCCGGCCTGGTGATCGTGCGGGACGGCTTCCTCGAGCGCACCCAGATCGCGGAGCTGAACGCCGCCAGCGACCTGGACTCGGTGAAGGAGGTCGTCGACATCACGAACCTCGACTGGGTCCGCCGGCTCGGTGCCGACGTCAGCGTCGAGGAGGTCGACGTCCGTGCCGACGCCGTCTCCCCGGACGACGTGGCCGACATCTTGTTCACGTCCGGCACCACCGGACGACCCAAGGGCGCCATGTCGGCGCACCGCCAGACCGTCGGCGTCGCCCGCGCCTGGGGCGAGCTGGGCGGGGTCACCTCGGAGGACCGCTACCTCGTGGTCAACCCGTTCTTCCACTCCTTCGGCTACAAGGCCGGAATCGTCGTCGGTCTCACGACCGGCGCGACCCTCTACCCAGTGGCGACCTTCGACACCGACCAGACGATGCGTTCCATCCAGGACAGGCGCATCAGCCTCCTGCCCGGTGCGCCGACGATCTACCAGTCACTCCTCACCGCACCGACGCGGAAGGACTACGACCTCTCCTCGCTGAGGCTGGCCGTGACGGGCGCGGCGGTGGTGCCCGTCGCGCTGATCGAGCGGATGCGGGCTGAGGCGCCCGAGGGCCTCGGCATCGACAACGTCGTAACGGCGTTCGGGATGACCGAGGCAGTGGTTGCGACGATGTGCCGCCAGGACGACCCGGCCGAGCTGGTGGCGAGTACGTGTGGTCGGGCGATCCCGGGGATGGAGGCGCGGATCGATGGGGATGGCGAGCTCCTGCTCCGCGGCGAGTTCGTGATGCTGGGCTACCTCGACGACCCCGAAGCCACTCGTCAGGCGATCGACGACGACGGCTGGCTGCACACCGGCGACATCGGGACGCTCGACGAGGCCGGCAACCTGACGATCACCGACCGGCTCAAGGACATGTACATCTCCGGCGGCTTCAACGTCTATCCCGCCGAGGTTGAGCAGGCGCTGATGCGGCTGGAGGGAGTCGACGACGTGGCCGTGGTCGGCGTACCCGATGAGCGGATGGGTGAGACCGGCAAGGCCTTCGTCGTACGCCGTGACACCAGGCTGACCGCGGGCCGGGTCGTCGCCTTTGCCAAGGAACGGCTCGCCAACTACAAGGTGCCGCGAGAGGTGGAGTTCATCGACGCACTCCCGCGCAACCTCGGTGGCAAGGTCCTCAAGAACGAGCTCCGGGATCGCTCGTGAACCTCGACCTGTCGCCCGCGGAGCTCGCCTTCCAGGCCGAGGCCCGGGACTGGCTGGCTGCGCATGTGCCGCGTGAGCGGCTGCCGTCGATGGACACCGCCGACGGCTTCCGCGCACACCAGCAGTGGGAGGCCGAGCTCGCCGAGGAACGGTGGTCGGTGGTCAGCTGGCCGGAGGAGTACCACGGGCGCGAGGCCTCACTCGTGGAGTGGGTGATCTTCGAGGAGGAGTACTACCGGGCCGGAGCACCCGGACGGGTCAGCCAGAACGGCATCTTCCTGCTCTCCCCAACGATCTTCGAGCACGGCACCAAGGAACAGCAGGACCGCTGGCTCCCGCCGATGGCCACCGGCGAGACGATCTGGGCCCAGGCATGGTCCGAACCCGAAGCCGGGTCGGACCTCGCCTCACTTCGTTCCCGTGCGGAGCGTGACGACGCGCGCGGTGGCTGGGTGCTCAACGGCCAGAAGACCTGGTCCTCGCGCGCGGCGTACGCACACTGGGGCTTCGGCCTGTTCCGCAGCTACCCAGACTCGCAACGCCATCACGGGCTCACCTACTTCTGCTTCCCGCTCGACGCCGAGGGCGTGACGGTGCGCCCGATCGCGCAGCTCGACGGCGAGCCCGGCTTCGCCGAGCTGTTCTTCGACGACGTCTTCGTGCCGGACGACGACGTGGTCGGGGAGCCCGGGGCGGGCTGGGCCGTCGCGATGAGTACGGCGGGCAACGAGCGCGGTCTCTCGCTCCGCTCGCCCGGCCGCTTCTCTGCCACGGCTCACCGCCTGGTCGACCTTTGGCGAGAACATGGTGCCCCCCTCGAGCACCGTGACAGCGTCGTCGGCGCGTGGCTCGGGGCCGAGGCGTACCGGCTCTACACCTGGGGCACGGTCAGCCGACTGGTCGGCGGCGGTCGGACCGGCTACTCCGGATCGGTGAACAAGGTCTTCTGGTCCGACCTCGACGTGGCCATGCACGAGACCGCGCTCGACCTGATGGGCCCCGAGTCCGAGCTGCGCGGACCCTGGGTCGACGGCTACCTGTTCTCTCTTTCGGGACCGATCTACGCCGGCACCAACGAGGTGCAGCGCAACGTGATCGCCGAGCGCATCCTGGGTCTTCCCAAGGAACCTCGTGGCGAAGCGAAGGGCGCCTGATGGACTTCCGCCTGACTGCGGAGCAGACCGGCTTCGCGCAGTCGCTCACCGAGCTGATGACCAAGGCCGGCTCGGTCGCAGCTGCTCGTGACTGGGCTGCTGGCGACACCGGGCCGGGTCTGGCCCTCTGGAAGCGACTGGCCGAGCAGGGCGTCACCGCGCTCGTCCTTCCCGAGGACGACGGTGGTCTCGGCGGGACGCCGGTGGACATGGCCGTCGCCTTCGAGGTGCTGGGACACGAGCTCGCGGTCGGCCCATGGATCGAGTCGGCCGCGCTTGCTCCCCAGCCGGAGGGCGAGATGGTGACGGTGGCAGTCCTTCCCCTCGCTCCGTACGCCGTCGATGCGAATGTGGCCAGGCTCCTGCACGGCACCGTCCGCAACGAGATCCGGTCGATCGACACCACACGACGGCTCTTCTCAGTCGATGCCCACGCGCTGTACGACGACGTGGCGCTCGACCGGGCCACCCTCGCCGCGTCCGCACAGTTGCTCGGCTGCGGCGAACGGCTGTTGGCCGACTCGGTGGAGTACGTCAAGCAGCGCAAGCAGTACGGCCGCGCGATCGGCTCCTTCCAGGCGGTCAAGCACGCCTTGGCCGACGTACGGATCACGCTGGACTTCTCGCGCCCGCTGGTGCACGGGTCGGCGCTCACCCTGGCGCCACGCGATGTCTCGGCGGCCAAGGTGGCGGCCGGCGATGCGGCGTACCTTGCCTCCCGCGTCGCGCTGCAGGTGCACGGTGCGATCGGCTACACCGCCGAGCTCGACCTTGGCCTCTGGATCAACCGCGTGCGTGCGCTGGTCGGCGCCTGGGGTGGACCGTCGTACCACCGCAGCCGGATCGCCGACGCGCTGGAAGCCTCCTGATGCACTTCGCCCGCACCGAGGAGCAGAACGAGCTGGCCACCGTCGTCCGCTCACTTCTGGACAAGCGCAGCGACAGCGCGGCCGTGCGGACTGCCGTCGCTTCCGAGACGGGTTACGACGAGACGCTGTGGCAGGCATTGTGCGAACAGGTCGGCGTGGCGGCGCTCGCCGTTCCCGGGGAGTACGACGGCTTCGGCGCTTCGCTCGTCGAGACAGCCATCGTGCTCGAGGAGCTGGGTCACAACCTGACGCCGTCCCCATTGCTCGCAACCGCCATCGCGACGACGACATTGCTGCTGCACGCAGAACCCGACCACCGTGCCGCGCTGCTCCCCCGCGTCGCGGCCGGCGAGATCGCAACCCTCGCGCTCGACGACCTCGTGCTCGACGCGTCCGCCGCTGCCGTGGTCTTGCGTGTCCGCGATGGCGGGCTGGAACTGCTCGCCGACGCCGAGGTGGAGGCCGTGGATGCGCTCGACCAGACCCTCAGGTTCGGCCGGGTCAGCGCAACCGGTGGTGAGGTGATCGGGGAGGTCAGCGACGACGGTCCCCTGCGCGACGTCGCCTGTGCACTCACCTCCGCCCTCCAGGTGGGCGCCGCACAGCGCGGCCTCGACATGACCGTCGCCTACAGCAAGGAGCGGGTGCAGTTCGGCCGGGCGATCGGCTCCTTCCAGGCGCTCAAGCACCGGATGGCCGACATGCTCGTGCTCGTCGAGGCGTCGCGGTCCGTGTCGTGGGGTGCCGCGGCTGCTGCGGCGGCGTACGTCGCTGAACCCACGGACGGCAACCGCACGATCCTGCGGCGCCGCGCGGCGGTGGCCCGCTCGTACTGCTCCGACGCCCTCGACCACGTGGCCTCCGAGACCGTCCAGCTGCACGGCGGCATCGCCATCACCTGGGAGCACGACGCGCAGCTGCTGTTCAAGCGGGCGCACGGGCTGAGCCAGCTGTTCGGGCCGGCGCACCAGCATCGGGCGCGCCTGCTGGCCCGATGACTGGGCCCGATGACTGGACTCAGACCAGCGTGCGCGCGAGTACGGCGGTCAGCGGCCGTGGCATGTGGTCGAGCTCCAGTGCGTCGACCAGCAGCTCCGCGTAGGCGCTCTTCCGGCCGGCCCGGGTGCCGAGGAACCGGTGTAGGTGCTGCTCGTTCGTCCGCGACCGCTGGGCCGGTTGGTGCTGCAGGATCCGCAGCGAGGCCAGCTCGCCCTGCTCTTGGATGACCGACTCGACGGTCGGCACTCCCAGGGCCCGGATCAGCTCGTCCTCGAGGTCGTCAACGCAGGCGAAGAAGCCGAGGTCCTCCAGGCGATCCCGGTCTGGGACGTCACCGTGTCCGGCCCGCTCGAGACCTCGGCGGAAGTAGCGCTCCTCCTTGGCGTCGTACAGCCCGGCGAGGCGTACGCCGGACTCAGGCGCAGCGTTCTCCTCGAGGAAACGGCCCACGTTGGTGGCACCGCCGAGCGCGACCACGTGGACGCCTTCGCGGTCCAGGTCGCGTCCGAGGCGCCGGGCGAGCGTCTCGACAGCAGCCCGATCGCTCTGGCCCTCGACGAGGACCAGGGACCGGGCACGAGCTGACACGCCCCCAACCCTAGATGGCCAGCGAACCGCGTGGGATTGGTCATAACGCGCCGTCCGGCAGCGCTGCTAGCGTCCGGCACATGCGCTCTGCCAAGGACTTCTTCGCCCCGCTCGCCGTCGGAGCCCCCGAGCCCCTGCGGGAGATCCCGGCCCGCCCGTCGCGGGCGATCCACTTCTTCGACCCCGGCAACCCGAAGATGGCAGCCAAGGTCCCTGACTTGGTCGGCAGCACCGACGTCCTGCTCGGCAACCTCGAAGACGCCATCAAGGCCGAGAACAAGCAGACCGCGCGCGACGGCCTGGTGCGGATCGGTCAGGCGACGAGCTTCGGGTCGACCCAGTTCTGGACCAGGATCAACTCGCTTGACTCACCCTGGGCCCTCGATGACCTGACGACGCTCGTCCCGGCGATCGGCAACCAGCTCGACGTGATCATGGTGCCGAAGGTGCAGGGCGCCGAGGACATCCACTACGTCGACCGCATCCTGGCCCAGCTCGAGGCCAAGGCCGGGATCCAGAAGCCCCTGCTGGTCCACGCCATCCTGGAGACTGCACGGGGAGTGGCCAACGTGGAGGAGATCTGCGGGGCCAGTCCCCGGATGCAGGGTCTCTCGCTCGGCCCGGCCGACCTGGCCGCCGACCGACGGATGAAGACGACCCGCGTCGGTGGCGGCCATCCCGGCTACCTGGTGCGCGAGGACCCGACCGACGGCGACGTCAGCGCCATTCATTCTTCTGGGCGGGCGACGTACCAGCAGGACCTGTGGCACTACACCATCGCCCGGATGGTCGACGCCTGCGCGATGCATGGCATCTACCCGTACTACGGGCCGTTCGGCGACATCACCGACACCGTCGCGTGCGAGGACCAGTTCCGCAACGCGTTCCTGCTCGGCTGCGTCGGAGCGTGGTCGCTGCACCCGAAGCAGATCGCCATAGCGCACAAGGTGTTCAGCCCATCGGTCGAGGACGTCAAGCACGCGCGACGCGTGATAGCCGCCATGGGCGACGGCACGGGTGCGGTGATGCTCGACGGCAAGATGGAGGACGACGCGTCGGTCAAGCAGTGCCAGGTGATGGTGGCCCTTGCCGACGAGCTCGCCGCGATCGATCCCGAGCTGAAGAAGCGCTACGACGCGATCGACCTCTCCGAGAACGCCTCCGACAACGCAGGGGTCTGAGCCGATGACCGACGACGCATTCCGCCCCCGCCGCTCAGTGCTCTACATGCCGTCCTCCAACGAGCGCGCACTGGAGAAGGCCAAGTCGATTGCCTGCGACGGCCTGATCCTCGACCTCGAGGACGCCGTCGCTCCCGACGCCAAGTCTGCTGCGCGCGATGCTGCCTGCGCCGCCGCGAAGTCTGGTGCCTATGGCAAGCGCGAGCTGACCATCCGCATCAACGGCGCCGACACCGAGTGGCATGTCGACGACATGGCCGCGGCCTGCGCAGCCGGCCCGGACGCCATCGTCGTACCGAAGGTCAACTCGGCGGACACGGTGCTGCAGCTCGTCGATGCGATGGCCGGGAACGACGCGCCGGAGCACACCATGCTCTGGGCGATGGTCGAGACGCCGTACGCCATGCTGCATGCGGAGGACATCGCGGCTGCCTCTGACCGCCTCACCGTCCTGGTCATGGGCACCAACGACCTCGCCAAGGAGCTGTACGCCGAGCACGTCCCAGGCCGCCAGCCGCTGCTGACCGGACTCTCGCTCGCGCTACTAGCGGCCCGCGCCACCGGCAAGGCGATCATCGACGGTGTCTACAACGACGTGAAGAACACCGACGGTTTCCTGGCCGAGTGCCAACAGGGCCGGGAGATGGGCTTCGACGGCAAGACCCTGATCCACCCCGGCCAGGTCGAAGGAGCCAACGAAGCGTTCGCGCCCTCCCAGAGCGCGGTCGAGGACGCCCGCGGGATCCTGCAGGCCTGGGAGGACGGCCGCGGAAGCGGCGTCGTCACCTACAACGGCCGGATGATCGAGAACCTCCACGTCGAGTCCGCCCAGCGCACCCTGAGCATGCACCAAGCGATCAGGGCGCTCCAGGACGCATAGGTCCTCCCCCAAGACCGGATAGTCCCGATCAAACGGCATGTCCACGGAGCCGTTTCGGATGCGGATCGTTCGGGACTATCCGAGTGCACCCGCCGCCGGCGCAGGCCCCGCTACGTGCGCACCAGCTCGGCGGCCTCACCGGTGCGCACTAGATGCATGTCGAGGCTTTCCGGGGTGGTCCACCAAGGCGGCGGCTCGAGGGTCCACAGCCGGAGCTCAGGCGTCTCGAAGCGCGCTCGTCGTCGCGTGCTGTGCATCCGGTTCACCACCATCTCTCGCTGGCGCAGGTCCCCGCCGACGACCGTGAAGTACTCCAGGCCGTGCTCTCGGTAGCGGGCCTCCCTGGCAACATCAGCCTGATGACGTACGCCGTCCTTGTGGTCGGCACCGTCGTACTCGCCGACCATTCCGGCGACCGGATCGAACAGGTCTGGATAGCCGAGCAGCTTCCCCGCTCGAGAGAACACCGGAGCGTTGCACAGCGGGGTCCCGAGCCCAGCGTCCACGACCCAAACGAGCCGCATGCCAGTCTCCTGCGGTGAACGACTGTGGTTGGTGGCCAGCAACAAGGCAGCCCGAACCAGCTCAACCCCGGTCCACGCTGGCCTCAGCGCGACGTACCTGGTCATCAGGGCAACGGAGATGAGCCCAGCGGCCGCGGCCATGTCCATGTAGACGACCGCCGATCGCACATCGGGCGCGTGCCGCATGGCGTCGAACAACGCACGTTGGACGGTGGTACACCAGATGCCGCCGACAAAGGTCCGCTCGGACGGTGCGATCTGGGCTTCGCTGATGACGATCCGTGCGTCGGGCCTCAGCTTTGATCGGCCTACGACCAGCGGGACAGGCAGCTCGCGCCTCCCGCCGTCCGTCGTACCGTCGAAGAACGTTGCCCCGCGCCAGCGCAGCGCGGCCCAACCCGTGACCGCTCCGTAGGTACGAAGGCGCGATCCCTGCTCGAGGATTCGTTGCTCCACCACGGTCGAGTCAACGTCTGACGGAACGTAGAGACCCGCGGATGTCTGACGGAAGCGGGGTCCGGCCGCCTGTCCGCGCGTCGGCCCCAGTTCGCCCGCGGGATCGATCTTGCAGGGCACGACCAGCCCAGTCGGACGTATGCAGCTTGGGTTCCACCTGTGCTCTGTCATGGCAGGAGACTGGCTGCGCGGCGACTCGCCTGCTGATGCCCGTGAAGATCCTGTGGATCGCGGCCCGTTGCGCCATGGGTGTGCGCACGAACCGGTCGCCCAAAGCCGGATAGTCCCGAACGAATGACAGGTTCTCGAGTGCCCTGGGCCTGCCGTTCGTTCGGGACTATCCGGTACTGGGGACCAGCCTTAGGCTCCAGCCAGGCTCAGCCCGCCTCGGCCTCGACCTGGGCGAGGAGGTGTTGGTGGAACTCCCGCTCGAGGTGGTGCATCCAGACCGACGGGTCGCTGCGCAGCACCCGCTCCTCACTGAGTACGACGACCCGCCAACCCGCCCCTTCGAGGGCGACGAGGTCGTCGGCCGCCACCTGCCCGGAAAGTACTGCACCGAACTGTCTGCGTTCGACGCCGAGGCTCAGCCGCACCAACCGCCCGGTCGCGCACACGGGCATCGCCGGGACCGCCGTCGGGAGCCTCGCCTCGTGCCAGCGCAGGCGCAGCGCCGACTCGGCGAGGCAGGAGGAACGTGCGTCCACCTGCACGACCAGCTTTCGCAGCTGGCCGACACCGCGATGGGCCGCCAGCCGCGGGACTTCGGCAAGGAGCTCGACGTGCGTGAACGAACCAGTGGCCACCAGCAGGTCCATGGTACCCAGTGCGAGGTCGGGAGGCAGCAGGCGACCGAGGTCAAGGGCAGTCCGCAGCGGTGTGGTCACCCTGAGCGGATCGATCCACTGGACGTCGCGACCCGCAAGCTGCCGCCCGCTGCCCAGCGCCCCTCGGCCGTGGCGTCCTGGTGAGAGCACCTCCAGAGGTCTGGGCTCCGCGGGGCCGAGACCGGTCACGTCGACGCCGTGGACCCACGCGGCTGTCCGGTCAACCGCGATCGACTCGCGACTGGTCGCGAGAGCGACAGCAGCAGCGCGCATCCGCGTCGAGTCCGGTTGGGTGCTTGCGGTGTACACCCCGCGAAGCAACCGCCGCACCGTGCCCTCGTTCAGCATCCTCTCGAGTGAGCGCCGTTCGACCCCTACCGCTCCGGCCATGGCGGGAGTGAACGGGCGATCGAGAGGCAGGAGGGTGTGCAGTGGGTGCAACGGGAGGGTCTCGTCCATCAGCACAGGGTGAACCGGCCGACACGATGCGTCGAACGTCAATCCACAGGCACTCTCCCGCGCGACGATCCGGGTGCGCTGCCCTCACCAAGGAACCGTGGCCGGCTCCTGTTCCTGGCATGCGCACACGTCAAGGGCTGGCTCCGGCTCGCGACCGCTCATCGCCTGACGCAGGGGCGGCGCCATCAGCGGCACCAGGTCGTCGATATCGAGCGAGGCGATCGGCTCGACCTTGAGCACGTAGCGGACCATGGCGAGACCGATCAGCTGCGACGCCACTAGCTCCAGGCGGATGGCCGACGTCTCGACACCCATGGACCGGGCAACCGGGTTGAGCACCACGCGGTTCACCAGCGCGTAGAACGCCTTGCCCGCCCGGGCGTTGCTGACACTGCCACGCACCAGGGTGAGCACCCGGCGCTGGGTCCGTGGGCTCTCGCACAGGAGCAGGAAACGCCGCAGCAGGCGTTCGGTGAAGTCCGGAGAAACGCGCTCTGCGCTCATGAATCCCAGCGTGGCAGACGACTACTCGGGTCGGGTGTAGGCGCCGCGGTGGAACAGGAGCGGTGTTTCGACACCTTCGGTCGTCCGGCTGCCGTCGCCGATGTCGAGCTCCTTGACCCTCCCGACCACGATGTAGTGGTCGCCGGCCTCATGGACCCTGTCGATCGTGCAGTCGACGTAGCCGAGGACCCCGTCGATCAGCGGAGCTCCGGTCGAGGACGGCTTCCAGCCCACACCCTGGAACTTCTCCGCGCCCTTGGTGGCCATCCCGTTGGAGATCTCCCGCTGCTCCGCGGAGAGGAAGTTGACGCAGAAGAAGCCGGCCTGACGCATCAACGGCCACGCACGCGAGGTCTTGGCCGGGCAGAACATCACGAGCGGCGGGTCGAGGGACACGCTGGAGAAGGACTGGCAGGTCATCCCCACCGGCTGGTCATCTGACATGGAGGTCACCACGGTGACCCCAGTGACGAACATGCCGAGCACGTCACGGTACCTGCGGGCACGCTCGGCCGCCTCGGGGTCGTCCACCGGGATGGGCGTGTGCTCACCGAGGCGAAGCTCGAAGTCATGGCCGGTGCCGAGAAACGAGTCGATCAGCTCCTGGCTGGGCCAGGTCTCGCGTGCATCCGAACGCATTCCCTCGGGGACCTCTGCGGAGGGCCCAGAAGAGGGCGCAGAAGAGGGCGCAGAAGAACCCCCAGAAGAAGGCCCAGAAGAGGAACCGGAGTCGAAAGACATGGATGCAGTCATACCAGTGGCGTCTCGGGCCCGGGCTACTGCCCGCCGAAGATGTGGCCCCAGTAGGAGACGGCGGTGCTCTCCCGCGCGACCCAGCGGGCGTCGTCGACCTGCAGTCCCTCGGTACCGAACTCGACGTCGAAGCCGCCGGGTGACTTCACGTAGAAAGAGACCATCTGGTCGTTCATGTGGCGGCCGAGCGTGGCCGACAGCGGCGCCTTGTGCTTGCGCACCCGCTCCAGCGCGCGGCCCACGTCATCGAGCTTGTCGACCTCGAGCATGATGTGCACGCACTTGCTCGGGTTGCCCTGATCTCCCTGGGGCAGGAACGCCAGGCTGTGGTGCCGCGGGTTCACCCCGAGGAACCGCAGCCAGACCTTCGACCCCGTCTCCTTGCCGACGAACTCTCCCGGCATGCTCATCGAGTCGCGCAGACGGAACCCGAGCACGTCGGTGTAGAACCGCAGTGCCTCGGCGTCGTCGCTCACGGGGATCACGACGTGGCCCATGCCCTGGTCGCCGGTGACGAACGTGGCGGCGTACGGCGTGACCACCGGGCGTCTCTCGTAGGTGATCCCGTGGAAGAGCTCGAAGACGTTGTCGAAGGGGTCGGTGAACCGGACCATCTCCTGGACGCGGCGCTCCGCGAGCTCATCGTCGGTGCCTTCCTCGAACACGATGCCTTCCTTCGACAAGTGCTCACGCGCCTGCTGAAGGGCCGGGTGGTCCGCGAGCTCCCAACCCACACAGGCGAGCTGGTCGACCTCGGCCGGGAAGACAACCAGCCGCGCGGAAACATCGTCGATGCGGAAGTAGAGGTTGTCGTCGTTCGGCCCGCGCCCCTCGGCGAGGCCGAGCACCTTGGCCGCGAAGTGCTTCCACTGTTCGAGGTCCGTGCTGGCGACGCGGGCATAGCCCATGCTGCGGATGCTCATCATGCGGTTGCCTCCAATCACCATTTATGGCTGGAGTAGGCGGTGGTCATGGTTCCTCGCTTTGGTCGAGTTCGTGGTGGCGGGACAGGAACGCGGTCGCGATCTCGCAGAACTCCTCTGCTGCCTCGATCTGCGCCCAGTGCCCACAGTTGGGGAATACGTGCAGGGACGCCTTCGGGATCAGCTTCAGCGCGGCCAAGGCGCCGTCGAGCGGGTTCACCCGGTCCTCGCGGCCCCAGGTGAGCAGCGTGTGCTGACGCAGCCGGTGGGCCTCGCGCCAGAGCATGCCGTCCTCGTAGGTGTCCGGTTTCCAGAAGGACGCCCCCATGGAGGCCAGCGCCTCCTGGGCACCTGGAGAGGTGGCGTCGGCGTACCGCTCCTCGACGAGCTCGTCTGTGACCAGCTCCTGGTTGACCACCATGGTGGAGACGAAGGCTCGCATGGCATCACGTGACGGGTTCGCGGCGAAGTCCATCAGTCGCTTCACTCCCTCCGTTGGGTCGGCGTGGAGGAGGTTCAGGGAAACGCCACCGGGACCCATCAGGACCAGACGTCCCACCCGCTTGGGATGGGTGAGTGCGAGCCGCATGGCGGTGCCGCCGCCGAGACTGTTGCCGAGCAGATGCACCCGTCCGATGCCGAGCTCGTCCAGCAGGTGTACGACGTGATCGGCCGCGAACCGGTAGTAGTTGCCCTCGACCGACGGCTTGTCGGACGCGCCGAAGCCGGGCTGGTCGACGAGCAGGGTGCGGAAGCTCTCCGCGAAGCCGGGCAGCGCGGCACCGAAGTTGCCCCAGGCAGAGGCACCCGGGCCTCCTCCGTGGAGCATCACGAGGGGCAGGCCGCCGCCTGTCTCGCCTGTCTCGGCAGAGGTCGGGCCTGCCTCGTGGTAGTTCAGCGTGAGGCTTCCGGCCTTGCCCGAACGACGAGTTGCCTCTTTGGTGAAGTCGTCCACTCAGTACATCCCAGGGTCGATCTTGTGGCCGAACTCGTGTGCGCCGTACATCTGCAGTGCACGCTCGGGGTCGTTGGCGGCGTGCACGCGCCCCGCGTGAGCGTCGCGCCATGCGCGCTCCAGGTAGGTGCCGGAGGCGAGGGCACGGCCACCGGAGGCCTCGAACAGCGAGTCGATGGCGTCGATCGAGCGCTGGCTGCCGATGACCTGGTCCCGGCGTACCTTCAGCCGCGTGCCGAGCGGGATCTTCTCGCCGTTGCTGACGAATGCCTGTTCATCGCGGATGTTGTTGACCAGGAGCGCCCACGCAGCGTCGATCTCGTTGGCGGCACGAGCGATGCGTACGGCGGCGAACGGGTCGAGGGAGGCCTTCTCACCGACGTACGCCGCACGGGTGCGCTTCTGTTGCATCTCCACGTGCTCGGCGTACGCACCCATCGCCATGCCGATCATCGGAACCGTGATGGTGCCGGTGAAGATCGAGTGGAACGGCAGCCTGTAGAGCTCGGCGGTGTTCTGTGCCTGGCCCGGCCCGAAGCATCGGCCGGTGTCACTCATCGACAACGTGAACGACTCAGGGACGAACACGTCGTCGACCACGATGTCGTTTGAACCGGTGCCGCGCAGGCCGACCGTGTTCCAGACGTCGACGATCTCGTAACTCGCCCGCGGGACCATGAAGGTGCGGAAGTCCACGACCTGGCCGTCGGCGTTGAGCACCAGACCTCCCAGCAGCACCCACTGGCAGTGGTCGCAGCCCGAGGAGAAGCTCCACTTGCCGGATAGCTGGAAGCCGCCATCGGCAACGACTGCCTTGCCCGTGGGGGCGTACGACGAGCTGAGCCGGGTGTCGGTGTCGCTCCCCCACACCGCCTGCTGCGCCTCGTCGGTGAACAGCGCCACCTGCCACGGGTGTACGCCGACCACGCTGGAGACCCATCCGGTGGAGCCGCACGCCGACGCGATGTCGCGCACAGCGGTGTAGAAGTCGATCGGGTCGGCCTCCAGGCCGTCGAACCGCCTGGGCTGCAACAGCTTGAAGAACCCGGTCTCCTCGAGCTCCTTGATCGACGCTTCAGGTACGACGCGAAGGCGCTCGGCCTCGTCCGCTCGCTCACGGAACGTGGGCAGCAGGTCGCGGACGCCGTCGAGAACCGCCTGGCTCATGGGCTCCTCCATGCAAGTTGTGGTCTCCCGGTCGCAATACTAGAACACGTTCTAGGTTTACGTCCATGTCGCACGCGTTAGCCTGCGATGCATGTCAGACATGTGGACGACCATCGCCGCCGAGCGCGGCGCCCTTGCCGACGACCTCGCCGGTCTGCCCGACGAGGCCTGGACCACTCCCTCGCTGTGCGGCGGCTGGACGGTGCACGACGTTCTCGCGCACATGACTTCGACCGCAGCCATGACTCCGCCCAAGTTCCTGGGCGGCTTCATCGCATCGGGGTTCAACTTCCCGAAGCTCGCAGCCAAGGGCATCGCGGAGCATCGCGGGAGCTCCCCTGCTGAGGCGTTACGGAACTTCCGGGCCCAGCAGCACTCGACTTCATCGCCTCCCGGTCCGAAGCTCTCGTGGCTGGGCGAAACCATCGTGCACTCGGAAGACATCCGGCGACCGCTCGGGATCCGGCATGCCTTTCCAGTTGAGGCCGTGCGGTCCGTGTTCGACTTCTACAAGGGCTCCAACACGCTCATCGGGACGAAGAGCCGCATCGACGGCCTCACTCTCCGGGCGACCGACACCGACTGGAGCCACGGCTCAGGGCCCGTTGTCGAGGGTCCGATCCTGGCGTTGCTGGTTGCGGCGACGGGACGCCGCGCTGCTTGCGACGAGCTCACAGGTGAGGGTGTCGAGACCTTGCGCTCCCGCACGAGCTGACCTGCTGTCTAGCCCGCTTCGCCGGGTTCCGCAGGAATATCGAACGGATTTGGCCCAATCGTCTCGGAATGCCGGTTGAGCGATGTTGACGTCCCCGGTGCCCGGGAGAAGCATCGGCAGGAATCACCAGGGAGGGCACCATGCCACCAGACGAGCCACTACTTGCCGAGATCCTGATCCCCGCCCAGCGCGTCGAGCACCTCGACTCGCCGGTGCTGAAGAACTCACTCCACGAGGCGCTGGTCAGCATCACGCTCGCACGGGCAGAAGCGCTCGGCAGGGTCGAGCTGGAGATCAGCCCAGCGCTTGACGCCCTGGACGGTGTCTTCAGCCTCGAACGGTTCCAGTCCCCCTTCAAGCAGCAGAACGACCGCGGCACCTGCTGGGCGTTCGCAGGAGCAGCGGCCCTGGAGGCGGCGTACCGCCGAAAGTTCGGCACCGAGATCGATGTCTCGGAGGAGTACATCTTCCACATGGGCAAGTCCTTCGCGCTGAACCGCGACGGCACCCCACAGAACAACGTCGTCCTCCCCGTCGAGAACAACTCCTCCCTGACCGGGTTCCAGGGGTCCGGCGACATCGTGCAGAAGATCAGCGAGAACGCCATCCCGGTCGACGGCGCGGCGCCGTACCTGCAGACGCAGCAGACCCTCCTCGACATCCTGCCCGTCCTCGGTTTCCCGGGCGGCCAGTCGTCGTTGACGACCCAGGAGGACTTCGACGCCATCGAGTTCTGCGAGCAGCACATTCCGCTGATCGCACGGGTCAACTGCCGCTATCGCGCCACGGAGTGGGCCACGCTCGGGGGGATGCCCAGTATCGAGCTGCTGGAGAACACCCTGCTCAGTGAGCACGAGGTCGTCTGCGACGTCCAGCAGGTCGCTCCACCCAACGGTGGTCACGTCCTGCTCTTGATCGGGTTCGACCGCAACCGCCGGGTCTTCTTCGCCAAGAACCACTGGGGCGAGAACGCCTTCATCGAGATCAAATATGAGAACGACCCGAACTGGACCATCCGCTCCGGCTGGTTCATCAAGGACGTCGTCGACCCGACGTTCGTGCAGAACGAAGCGTGCTGGCTGGGGAACTGGTTCCTGACGATCGGCCCCAGCACGCATCGGCTGTTGCTCCGTCGCTCCGAGGACTTCGCAAACCCGGGCCAGCCGACCCGGCTTGGCAGCATCTACATGGGCGACGGACGCCACGACGTCAACGGCCACTTCGTCGACAACGGGGGCGGCATCCGGCTGTTCCTCGCACCTGGCACAGGCCCGACGCCACCCGGCACCCTCCAGGGCATCCAGATCGACGCTCGGCTCGACTTCAGCGACATCTACAACGCCGAGGGCGTCACCCCTCAGGGCGACCGGGTGACCCTGTCGCGCTTCACCACCCGGTTCGCTGCCCTCTTCGAGCAGAGCGACGGAGCTGCGTTCCAGGCCAGGCACGGCATCGACGCAGCGACGTACCAGCAGGCGTTCGACGAGCTGGTCCCGCAGGGCTTCAGGCTCACATCGGTCTGTGGATACAGCGAAGGACGCGAATCGCGGTTCAACGCCGTGTGGGTCAAACGCGACGGCCCTGCGTTCCAGGCTCGCCACGGACTGAACGCCCAGCAGTACCAGGAGGCCTTCGACTCGCTGGTCGGGCAGGGCTTCCGGCTGACCTCGGTGAGCGGGTACGCCGAGGGCGGAGAGGCGCGCTACGCGGCGATCTGGGAGCAGGACGGTGGCCCGGAGTTCCAGGCACGGCACGGTCTCAGCCGCATGCAGTACCAGCAGACGTTCGACGAAATGATGGGGCAGGGCTTCGTGCTGCGCCAGGTGTCGGGCTACCGCGTCGGGGTCGACGTACAGTTCGCCGCCATCTGGGAGAAGCTCCCCGGCGTCGGGTTCGCAGGGCGTCATGCGTTGACCTCGAGCCAGCACCAGCAGGCGTTCGACGAGCTGGTCGGACAGGGCTTCCGGATGACGAGCGTGTGCGGGTACAGCGACACGGGCATCGCGAGGTATGCCTCATCGTGGCGCCAGGACGGGGGTGCCTTCCAGGCACGTCACGGCCTGACGGCTCAGGGCTACCAGCAGGCCTTCGACGAGCTCACCGTGCAGGGGTTCCGTCCGGTCATGGTCTCCGGGTACGGCGACGGAGCCTACCCGGCCTAGCTCCTCGGCCCGACCCTGACCGGCAACCAACCCGCCGAGGCGGCGCTAATGTCCCTCAGAACGACGCCGAGACGGCGCTAATGTCCCAGCATTTTGGGACATTGGCGCCGTCTCGGCGGTCAAACGTGGGACACACGCGCCGTCTCGGCGGTCAAACGTGAGACATTCGCGCCGTCTCGGCGGTCAGGTGTTGGCGTCGTGCTTGGCGCGGAGCTCGAGGGCGATGTCGATGAGCTGGTCCTCCTGGCCGCCGATCAGCTTTCGCTCACCGGCGATCTGGAGGATGCGGGCACCGGAGACGCCGTAGCGCTCGGCGGCATTCCCGGCGTGCTTGAGGAAGGAGGAGTAGACGCCGGCGTACCCCATCATCATCGTCATCCGGTCGAGCCGGCACTCCTCCGGCATCGCGGGGCGTACGACGTCCTCGGAGGCGTCGATGATCTTCATGAAGTCCACACCGGTGCGCCAGCCGAGCTTGTCTGCGATCCCGACGAAGGCGTCCAGGGGCGTGTTCCCCGCGCCCGCACCGAACCGGCGTACGGAGCCGTCGACCTGGGTTGCCCCGGCCCGCACCGCGATCACGGTGTTGGCGGCTCCGAGGTCGAGGTTCTCGTGGCCGTGGAACCCGACCGACGCCTCAGACCCGATCTCCGCCACGAGCGCCGAGACGCGATCGCCCACGCCCTCCATGATCAGGGCGCCGGCCGAGTCGACGACGTAGACGCACTGGCAGCCGGAGTCGACCATGATCCGCGCGTGCTTCGCGAGGACCTCGGGGGGCTGGGTATGGCTCATCATCAGGAAGCCCACGGTCTCCAGACCTCGCTCACGCGCGAGGGTGAAGTGCTGCCCGGAGGTGTCCGCCTCGGTGCAGTGCGTGGCGATCCGGCAGATGGAGCCGCCGTTGTCCTGCGCCTGCAGGATGTCGTCCTTGGTGCCGACGCCGGGAAGCATCAGGAACGCGATCTTCGCGCGCCTCGCGGTCTGTGCCGCGATCTTGATGAGCTCCTGCTCCGGAGTGTGCGAGAAGCCGTAGTTGAAGCTCGACCCGCCCAGACCGTCGCCGTGCGTCACCTCAAGGACAGGCACTCCTGCCTCATCGAGGGCCGCGATGACCGAGCGCACCTCTTCAGCGGTGAACTGGTGTCGCTTGTGGTGGGAGCCGTCGCGCAGGCAGGTGTCGGTGAGGCGGATGTCGAGCCCCGAGTCAGGGTCCGTGTCGGACCAGGTGCGGTCGAGCACGTTGAGCTCTGGGTTGCCGGAGACGCTCATGCGCGGGTCATCCCCTCTCCCACACGCGTCGCCGCGGCGGTCATGATGTCGAGGTTGCCGGAGTACGGCGGAAGGAAGTCGCCCGCCCCCTCGACCTCGATGAAGATGCTGACCTTGGTCTGGCCTCGGGTCGCCTGCGTGGGCGGGTCGAACTGGGGGTCCTGGAGAAGCCGG
The DNA here is from genome assembly GCA_963742815.1 of uncultured Actinomycetota bacterium. GTDB lineage: Bacteria > Actinomycetota > Actinomycetes > Propionibacteriales > Nocardioidaceae > Marmoricola. The sequence goes on along the minus strand of CAVUNJ010000011.1, from coordinate 488,633 downwards.
TAGCCGGGTACGTAGTCCTGCACGGCCTCGACCATGTGGTGCACGGACTCGGAGACGGCGGCCTGCCCCTCGTCGTACACCTCGGGGCCGACGGCGCAGAAGATCGTGTCGCGCATGATCATCGGCGGCTCGGCTGGGTTGAGGATGATGATCGCCTTACCGTGCTCCGCGCCACCGATGGTGGACACGCCACTCGCAGTGGTCCGGGTGAACTCGTCGATGTTCTGGCGCGTGCCCGGGCCCGCCGAGAGCGAGGCGACCGAAGCGACGATCTCGGCGTACGACACCGGCGTCACGCGTGACACCGCGGCAACCATCGGGATCGTGGCCTGCCCGCCGCAGGTGATCATGTTGATGTTGTCCGCCGAGGCGTGCTCGTCGCCGTTGACCGCAGGGATCACCGCCGGGCCAACCGCCGCCGGCGTGAGGTCGACGGCCCGGATCCCGACTTCCCGGTAGCAGGGGGCGTACTCGCGGTGGATCGAAGCGCTGGTCGCCTCGAAGATCACGTCGGGCAGCTCGTCCTGCTTGAGCAGCCAGTCGACACCCTCATGACTCGCCTCGAGGCCCTGGTCGCGCGCGCGTCCCAGTCCCGGGCTCTCCGGGTCGATGCCGATCATCCAACGCGGTTCGATGCTGCCGCTCATGGCCGGCGCTTCGAAGGAGCTTGTACATCAGGTCGGTGCCGATGTTGCCGGGCCCGACGATCGCAGCGGTCAGCTTGGTCATCTGGATCCTCTTAGTCGATGAAATTCAGGCGGACCGAGCCGAGGCCCTCGAAGTCGGCGACGAACTCGTCACCGGGGCGTACGTCGACCGCGCGGTGCACCGAGCCGGGCATGATCACGTGCCCGGCATCCAGGGTCACCCCGAAGCCGGCAACCTTGTCGGCCAACCACGCGACCGCCGTGACCGGGTTGCCGAGCACGGCGTCGGAGCGGCCCTCGGCCACCTTCTCGCCGCCCCTGGTCAGGACCGCGTTGATCGACTTCAGGTCGACCGAGTCGGGCCGGACCCGCTCGGCTCCGAGCACGAACCCGGCCGAGGAGGCATTGTCGGCAATGGTGTCGGCGATCTTGATGTTCCAGTCGGCGATGCGGCTGTCGATCAGCTCGATGGACGGGGCGACGTACTCGGTGGCCCGGATGACGTCGTCCTCGGTGCACCCGGCGCCGGGCAGCGCCTCCCCGAGGACGAACGCGACCTCCATCTCGACCCGGGGGTAGCAGTAGCGTCCCGCGGAGACCGGCTCGTCCTCGGCAACCTCCATGTCCGTCAGGAGGTGGCCGTAGTCGGGCTCGCCGACGTTCATCATCTCCTGCATCGCGTTGGACGAGAGCCCCACCTTGTGACCGCGCACACCGGCGCCGGCTTCGAGGCGCTGCCGGATGTTGAGCAGCTGGATCTCGTAGGCGTCCACGACGTCGATCCCGGGCCAGGTCTCGCGTAGCGGCGGGATCGGCCGACGACTCGTCTCGGCATCCCGGAGGGCGTCCGCGACCGTGCGGCGTACGTCGTCTGAGAGCATGGCGCCAACAATAGAACCTGTTACAGTTTTGCGCCATGAAGCCCTCCTACGACGTGGTCGTCGTCGGTGCCGGTGGCGCCGGCATGACGGCCGCGCTGGCCGCCGCCAGGCAGGGGCTCGACACCGTGCTCATCGAGAAGAGCGGCTACTTCGGTGGTTCGACCGCACGCTCGGGTGGCGGGGTCTGGATCCCGGGCAACTACGCCCTGCGAGAAGCGGGAGAGGCCGACGACCCGGCGCGAGAGATGGCCGAGTCGAAGCGGTACCTCGACTCGATCGTCGGCGAGGTCGTACCCAAGGTCCGGCGTGACACCTTCATCGACCGGGGCCCCGAGGTGATGGACTTCATCCGCGACCAGACCCGGGTGCGGTTCAGCTGGGTGCCGCTGTACTCCGACTACCACCCCGAGCAGCCGGGTGGGCGGTCACGAGGTCGGAGCGTTGAGCCGGTGCCGATGGACGCGCGCTTCCTGGGCGACGAGCTCGACCGCCTGCATCCGCCGTACACCAAAGCGCCCGCGAACCTGATCGTCACACAGGCCGACTTCCGCAAGATCAGCCTGGGCATGCGCACGATCAAGGGTCCGCTCACCATGTTCCGGGTCATGCTCACCCGGGTCGCCAGCATGCTGCGCGGCCGCCGGATGTACGCCATGGGCAACGCCCTTGTCATCGGGCTCCGCCAGGGGCTGATCGACGCCGGAGTGCCTGTCGAGTACGACACTGAGCTGCGTGACCTGGTCGTGAAGGACGGACGCGTGACCGGGGTCAGGGTCCTGCGAGGCGGCGTCGAGAGCACGATCGGCGCCACCCATGGGGTGATCCTCGGCAGTGGTGGGTTCGAGAAGAACCTGGAGATGCGCGAGCGCTATCAGCCGAAGCCGACCAGCACCGACTGGACCACCGGGGCGGCCTCCAACACTGGCGGTGGCCACCTCGCGGGCATGGACGCGGGCGCCGACGTGGCCCTGATGGACGACGCCTGGTGGGGCCCCACGATCCCTCTCCCCCGGGGTCCTTGGTTCGCGCTGGCCGAGCGCAACCTTCCTGGTTCGATCATCGTCAACTCCGCGGGCCGCCGCTTCATGAACGAGGCGCTGCCGTACGTCGAGGCGGTGCACGAGATCTACAAGGGCGAGCAGACCGGCGTCTCACACGTGCCGGCGTGGATGGTCATCGACCAGCGCTACCGGAACCGCTACCTGTTCGCCGGGCTGTCGCCACGACAGCCGTTCCCGCCTCGCTGGTGCGAGTTCGGCACCATCAAGAAGGCGGACTCGCTCGAAGCGCTGGCGGCCGAGATCGCCGTACCGCCCGCCGCCCTGCGCGAGACGGTCGGGCGCTTCAACCACTTCGCGCGAAGCGGAGTCGACGAGGATTTCCATCGCGGCGAGAGCAAGTATGACCAGTACTACTCGGACCCGACCGTCAAGCCGAACCCCTCGCTGCACAGCATCGACCAGGGCCCGTTCTACGCGGTCAGGATCGTGCCCGGTGACCTGGGCACCAAGGGAGGACTCGTCACCGACGAACGCGCCCGGGTGCTGCGCCCGGACGGCACTGTCATCGAGGGCCTGTACGCCGCCGGCAACGTCTCCGCTGCGGTGATGGGTCGCACGTACGCCGGCCCGGGCGCGACCATCGGCCCCGCCCTCGTCTTCGGCTACCTGGCCGCGCTCGACATCGCGCTCGACGCAGGAGAGCGCGATGGAGCTGAGGCGTCGCAGATTGCGGGGAGGAGCGGAGCGGGGGACCGCAATCTGCGACGCCTCAGCGACCCCACGAGCGATCCGCGTGCCCACAACGAAGCGGAAGCCCAAGGGGGTTCTTCTCCCCATCCAGCCCCCGGAGCCTTCTGATGCCCATCGACCCCGAGGTCGCGATCGGCGCCGAACTCCCCGACCGCGCCTTCTCCTGGGAGAGCAGTGACGTCCTGCTCTACCACCTCGCCATCGGCGCTGGATCCCGGCCGGGCGACAACGTGGACCCCGCCGTACTTCGCTACACGCTCGACAACGACGACTTGCAGGTGCTGCCCAGCTTCGGGATCGTCGCGCCGACCTTCCACGAGACCGATCCGCCGCAACTGGAGCTGCCGGGCTGTGACATCAGCCTTTCTCAGGTCGTGCACGGCAGCCAGGCGATCGAGGTCAACGGGCCGATCCCCGCCTTCGGTTCGGCGACGTTGCGCACCCGCATCACCGATGTCTGGGACAAGGGCGAGGCAGCAGTCATCTGGCAGGAGGGCCAGGCTGTCTCGGAGGAGGGCGACAACCTCTGGACGGTGCGGTCGTCGATCTTCGTGCGCGGTGAGGGTGGCTGGGGTGGCATCCGGGGCAGCTCGAACACGGTGGAGCTCCCGGAGCGCGAGCCGGACTGCGACGCGTCGTACGACGTGACGCCGCAGCAGGCCCTGCTCTACCGCCTCTGTGGCGACCGGAACCCGCTGCACACCGATCCGGCATTCGCCGAGGCAGCCGGTTTCCCAGCGCCGATCCTGCACGGGCTGTGTTCCTACGGCATCGTGCTGCGCACGGTCACCGACGAACTGCTGGGAGGTGACATCGGCAAGGTCCGTGCCTTCTCCGCCCGCTTCGCTGGTGTGGTCTTCCCGGGCGAGACGATCAGGGTGCGCGGCTGGCACAGCGACGAGGGAATCCTGATCTCGGCGACCGTCCGGGATGAGGGCGAACGCGACGAAGCGCCGGTGCTCGCCGACTGCGTTCTGGCGCCGGTCTGAGGTCGCGCTGGGCAGCAGGTTCCTGCGGTCGTGGCTAGTGTCCCGCGTCAGAAATTCCTTGGCGCTTCGCGCCACCATGGCACGCACATCGCTGCGTTGTCGTCACTCGCAGGAGGACCAACTACAGCGTCGCTCCTCCGCCTTGCGCTGTACGCACCCTGCAGACGCCAAGCAGCAAAGGACTTCAGACGCGGGACACTAGCGTGCGAGCGCGGCCTCCTCCTTGAGCCGGCTCAGTTTCTGCGGGTTCCGGACTGCGTACAGGCGTGAGATCCGGCCGTCCTCGACGACGAAACTCATGACTGTGTTGAGCTCACCGTCCAGCACGATCCGCCCGCCCAAGGCGCCATTGAGCCAGAGTGTGTCCACGATCGCAGTGGGCGCGAGGGTCGAGAACTTCGACAGGAAGGCCACGACGTTGTCCGCACCGACGACGGGATGCCGTGCGGCCGCCACCAGTCCGCCGCCGTCGGCGACCACCACGACGTCCGGGGCCAACACGTCCATGAGCCCCTGCACGTCACCAGTGGTCAAGGCAGTCAGAAACCGCTCGACGACCTGTTGCTGCTCGGACCGGTCGACCTTCATCCGCGGCCGACGAGCAGCCACGTGCTCGCGGGCGCGGTGCGCCAGCTGGCGGACCGCAGCGGCCGTCTTGTCGACGGCCGCCGCGATCTCGTCGTACGGCAGGTCGAAGACCTCGCGGAGCACGAACACAGCGCGCTCGGTCGGCGTGAGCGTCTCGAGCACGGTGAGCATCGCCATCGAGACGCCCTCGGCGAGCAGCACGTCCTCGGCGACGTCGGGAGTCGTGAGAAGCGGCTCGGGGAGCCACTCGCCCACATAGTCCTCGCGCCGGCGCGCGAGCGTCCGGAGCCGGTTCAACGCCTGCCGGGTAGCGATGCGCACCAGGTAGGCACGTGAGTCATGCACCCCGGACTGATCTACGTCGGCCCACCGCAGCCATGTCTCCTGCACCACGTCCTCGGCGTCCGCTGCGGAGCCAAGCAGCTCGTAGGCAACGGTGAAGAGCAGGCTGCGGTGGGTGACGAACGGGTCGGTCATCACACAGAGGCTACGTCCGGCCGGGCCAGCTCGAACTCGCACGCGGAGGAGAATCCCTGCGACTCGATGCCCATCACAACGTTCGACCGCGTGTACAGGTTGGCGAGAGCGATCTGGGTGGTGAGCTCGACCATCGCTGGCTCGCCGAGCTGCTCCAGCAGCCTGGCGAACTCTTCGTCGGTGACGGTCGGCGGCGTTGAGGTCATCGCCTCGGCGAACGCCAAGACGTCTCGCTCGAGCGGTGTGAAGACCTCCGAGGTGCGCCACACCGGCACCTGGCTGGCCTTGTGCTCGTCCAGGCCCTCGTTGTGGGCGTGGAAGTAGCCGAAGTCCAGGCACCACGAGCAGCCGACCTGTGCGGCGACGGCCATGTGCGCGAACGACTTCAGGTTCTCGTCGCAGGCGCTCCACTTCTGTGCCTTGCCGCTGACCGCGAGAAAGGTCTTCAGCACTGGCCGGTTGTGGAAGTAGACGCCCATTGGCTCCGGCACCTCGCCGAGGAGCTTCATGCTGAAGCGCTTCACGAGTGCGCCGAAAACACCAGTGATCGGAGCGGGCTGGATACGGGTGGACCCGGTCATGTCATCCTCCTGAGATCGGTGGGTACGACATGTAGACACCGGCCACGCCTGCCGTGTGACACGCGGCCGGCTATTTGCGTCAGTTCACCGCGAGTGAGGCGCCCGCACCTGAGCTTGGAATTGCCTTGAATTCCCTTGCACAGAAGGGAATTCTCGGCCAAGTCTTGTTGGTGGTCGGTGCTTGAATTCAGATGTGAGCAGCCGACCGGACGGGCACCGTGACCGCGGTGTCGAGTTCCTAGGGCGGGCGGCCGCAGTCAGCGGACCACGAGACAGAAGCGGCGGCCGGTACGGCGTCGACGTCGGGCGATCAGCTGGCGTAGATCCAGCCGACGTCGTCGTTGGCAACCGCGATCGAGGCATGCGTCTGCACGAACCGCCACTGGTCACCCTCCTGGTGGAAGACCGCGCTCCAGCGTGGAGAGACGTGGCCACCGTCGGGCAAGGTGATCGTGAGCCTGGTGGTCACCCAGCCCACCGTGCCTTCCTCGTACGCCTCGGTTTCCTCGGTGGAGAACTTTGCCTGTCCGCCGGCGTTCGTCACCTCGCCGCGCAGGAACTGCGCCACAGCTTCTCCGCCACGGAACCATTCGTCCGGGTCACTGCCGATAAGGGAGGTCCCTGGTTCGGCCGAGACGTTGGTGTCAACCAGTGAAGCGTCTCCGCTGGACGCCGCGGCGAACCACCGCGACACCAGGTCTTCCAGCTCTGGTGAGCGTTGCATGACCGATCCCTTCGTTGAAGAATCAGGGAGCCCGAGATGATCATCGCGTCTGCAGGGGCATCGGCCAAGCACTGTCGCGAATCTGCGTCTAGACCTGGGCCTCTGCCAATTCGCGAAACCGACTTGAGGAGCGGACATGTGCGGACTGCGACCTCAGATGGTCGTCGACGGCGAGGCCGACTTCCGCGTCGGCTGGACCGCACAGCGCGGACGCCAGACTTGACCAGAGCAGATGATATGGACTTTGGGCCACCTGGTGACCCAAGGTCCACACCATCGCGGTTTCCCTCGGATGCCGGTTGACGTGAAGGTGGGAGTCACGATGGAACACGAGCAGGACCCGCCCTTCGTCGACGAGCACCAGATCAGGATCCCGGCATCGCGCGATCGGGTGTGGGCCGCGCTGCGGCAATACGCCGAGTCCCTCGGAGTCGGCGAACGCAACCCGCTCGCGCGGCTGTGGGGAGCCGAGCCGCGCACCGGGTTCGAGGTCGCGCAAGAGGTCCCGCGCCAGCTGCTCGGCCTGGCGGGCCGGCACAGGTTCTCCCGCTACCTGCTGGTGTTCGAACTCGCTGACCTCCCGGGCGAGGAGACCTTGCTGAGTGCGAAGACGTACGCAGAGTTTCCGGGTCTGCACGGCAGCGCCTACCGCGCCCTCGTCATCGGCACCCGGTTTCACGAACTTGCCGTGAACCACATGCTGCGCTCGATCCGTCGCTCGGCGCTCGATCTACCGCGAACGTCCTAGGGCTGGCGGGCTGACTCAACGGACCACGAGGCAGAAGCGGTGACCGTCCGGGTCGGCGTACACCCGCCACGGCACCGGCCTGCCGCTGTCATCAGGGCGCGGAGACCTGCGTTCCTCGATGTACTCGCCACCCGCGGACAGGACGGTGTCGTGCGCCGCCTCCAGATCCTCGACCAGCACGTCGAAGTGCACGGCTGAGCCGTCCTCGCCCGTCTCGCGCTCGCTTCGCTGGAACGACAGTCTTTGACCGTGGGGCGGCGGTTCGATCGTGACCCAGCCGTCGTACCACTCCACCGGGGCGCCCCCGAGAAGTCGCGCCCAGAACGCTGCCAGCGCCCTGGGCTCGGGGCTGTTCAGCACGATCTCCCTGATCCACCCGATACCGCCTGTCACGTCCCGCTCCAGATCACTGACCGGCGATGAACTCCAGCGCCTGCCGGTAGCCGTCGATCCCCTCACCGGTGATCTCCCGCGCGGCGTACGCCGTCACCACGGAGTGGTGGCGGAACTCCTCGGGCCGCGACTTCGGGTCGCTGATGTGCACCTCCACCAGCGGCGCCCTGAGCTGGGCGCAGGCATCGAGCAACGCCAGGGAGTAGTGCGTCCACGCGGCTGCGTTCAGAACGACTGGAGAGTTGTCGTCGGCTGCCTGGTTCAGCCAGTCGAGCATCTCGCCCTCATGGTTGGTCTGTCTGACCTCCACGGCGAGGCCGAGCTCCCGACCCCAGCCGGCGCACAGCTCGACCAGGTCGGCATGGGTGGTGGTGCCATAGATCTCCGGCTGGCGCCGACCGAGCCGGCCGAGGTTCGGCCCGTTGAGGACCAGGACTCTCTTCGACACCTTCACGACACCCCGCTCACGTGGTCGTACGACGCCCGCAGCATGCCCTCGTCGGGATCGGCCAGGATCGAGGGCCGGGCCAGCCCGTCCAGCACCACGAACCGCAGCTGCGCTCCACGCGCCTTCTTGTCCACGCGCATCGTGGCCAGCAGCTCCTCGAAGGCGACCTCGCTGACAGCAGCCTCCCGGAAACTGGTCGGCAGCCCGACCAACGTGAGAACAGCGGCATGCCGCGCGGCTGTCTCGTCGTCGAGGCGACCCGCGAGCCGCGCCAGCTCGGCGACGAACACCAGGCCCAGGGCGACAGCCTCGCCGTGGCGGATCCCGTAGCCGGTGACCTTCTCGACCGCGTGCGCCAGGGTGTGGCCGTAGTTGAGCGCCTCACGGCCGGGGTGCCCGTTGCTGCCACCGGTCTCCTTGAGGTCTCCGACGACGACATCGACCTTGACCCGGATGGCCCGTTCGACGACCTCACGGAGCTCGCGCGACTCTGGCTGCCGCACCCCGGCCGGACACTTCTCGACCAGCGTCAGAATCTCGGGGTCGGCGATGAAGCCGCACTTGACGACCTCCCCCAGCCCGGCGGCCAGCTCGGCAGCGGGGAGCGTGGACAACAGGTCGAGGTCGCAGATCACGCCCGCGGGCTCGTGGAAGGAGCCGACGAGGTTCTTGCCGGCGCCGGTGTTGATCCCGGTCTTGCCGCCCACCGCTGCGTCGACCATCCCGAGCAACGTCGTAGGGACGTGGACCACGCGCACGCCACGCAACCAGGTCGCGGCGACGAAGCCACCGAGGTCGGTTGTGGCGCCGCCACCGAAGGTCACGATCACGTCGGACCGGGTGAAGCCGGCCTCGCCGAGCAGCTCCCAGCAGCTCTGGGCCATGGCGTAGGACTTCGACGCCTCGCCCGGTGGCACGAGCGGGACGCCGGTGACCTCGTAGCCCGCGTTGAGCAGGGGAACGCGCACCTGCGCCGACGGGCCGGTCAGGTCGCCGTCGTACAGGACAGCCACCCGTCGAGCATCCGGGCCCACCATCGCCGGAAGCTCGTCCAGGACGTCGCGCCCGACGACCACGTCGTACGGCGACGCGCCGTCGACGCGCAGCCGCGAGCGGTCAGACATGGGTACGCCCATCGATCAGCGCGGCCACCCGGGCGACCACCTCGTCCACCTCGAGGCCGTCAGTGTCGACGACGTGCGTGGCGACCGACTCGTAGACCGGCGTGCGTTCGTCGATCAGCTGCTTGATCCGGCCACGGACGTTGCCGAGCAGCAGCGGCCGCGATACGCCGAGACCGACCCGCTTCGCGGCGTCGGCCAACCCGACCCGGAGGAAGACCACCCGATGACCGGCCAGGGCCTCTCGGGTGCTCTCGTCGAGCACTGCTCCGCCTCCGAGGGCAAGTACGCCGTCGTGGCCGGCGAGAGCGGCAACGACGGCCTGGCACTCCAGCTCGCGGAAATGAGCCTCCCCCGAGTCGACGAAGATGTCGGAGATGGGCCGCCCCTCGGCGGCCTCGATGTCCAGGTCCGTGTCGCGGAACCCGACGCCCCAGGCCTCGGCGAGCCGACGACCGACCGTCGTCTTCCCCGCCCCCATCGGCCCCACGAGGACGAGCTTCGGGGTGAGCGTCAACGGAACCTCAGGGTGTCCAGGTAGCCCTCGACGTTGCGGCGGGTCTCGCTGACCGCGTCGCCGCCGAACTTCTCGAGCACAGCGTCCGCGAGTACGAGCGCGACCATCGCCTCCGCGACGATGCCGGCGGCGGGGACCGCGCACACATCGGAGCGCTGGTGGTGGGCGACCGCTGCCTCACCGGTGGCCACGTCCACTGTGCGGAGGGCGCGCGGGACGGTGGAGATCGGCTTCATCGCCGCACGCACGCGCAGCACCTCGCCGGTGGACATGCCGCCCTCGGTGCCTCCGGACCGTCCCGACGTACGCCGCAGCACGCCGTCCTCGCTGACGATCTCGTCGTGGGCCAGCGAACCGGGGGTGGCCGCCAGGCCGAAACCGTCACCGACCTCGACGCCCTTGATCGCCTGGATTCCCATGAGCGCACCGGCGAGGCGTGCGTCAAGGCGACGGTCCCAGTGGACGTGCGAGCCGAGACCGGGCGGAAGGCCGTGCACGACCACCTCGACGACCCCGCCGAGCGTGTCGCCGTCCTTGTGGGCCTGGTCGATCCGCTCGACCATCAGCTTGGAGGCGTCCGGGTCGAGGCAACGAACCGGATCCTGGTCGAGGTGCGCGACGTCGTCTGCGTTCGGCACTGAGCCGGCCGGTGCCGGCACCCCACCGAGCTCGACCACGTGGGCCACCATCCGGGCGCCTGTCGCCTGCTCCAGGAAGGCCGACGCCACGCGACCGAGGGCGACTCGAGCGGCAGTCTCGCGAGCCGAGGCGCGCTCGAGGATCGGACGCGCCTCCTCGAAGCCGTACTTCTGCATGCCGACGAGGTCCGCGTGACCGGGTCGTGGCCGGGTCAGCGCCGCGTTGCGGGCGAGCGCGTCCAGCTCGACCTGGTCGATCGGGTCGGCGGACATCACCTGCTCCCACTTGGGCCACTCGGTGTTGCCGATCTCGATGGAGATCGGACCGCCCTGGGTGCTGCCATGGCGGACGCCGCCGGTGATCCGGACCTCGTCCTGCTCGAACTTCATCCGGGCTCCGCGGCCGTATCCGAGCCGGCGCCGAGCCAGCGCGTCCGAGATGTCCTGAGTCGTCACCCGCACATGCGCAGGCATGCCTTCGAGGATTGCGGTGAGCGAGGGGCCGTGGGACTCCCCGGCCGTGAGCCAGCGCAGCATGGGGCCAGTGTTTCACGCAGCGCTCGGGCGCGTCGGCGGTGCCCTAGTAGCCGAGACTTCGTGCGAGCCAGGGCCCGGCGAGTACGGCGAGCACAGCGCCGACCAGCATGAACGGGCCGTACGGGACGCGGGCGCGCAGGCTCCCCCGGACAAAGGCCATCAGCACCCCGCCGATCCCACCGACGAACAGGATCAACGCCAGGCCCATCAGCATCTGTGACCACCCCAGGTAGCCGAGGGCCGCGCCGAGCACCCTGGAGAGCCGCACGTCCCCGAACCCCCAGGCGGCGAACAGCCACCAGAAGATCCAGAACCAGCCACCGATGACCAGCCATCCCCAGCCCGCCCGATAGAGCGAGTCCAGGTCACCGTCGACCAGCGCGGCCAGGGGGATCAGCACGGCCAGCAGCGCGTACGTCGGATGCAGGATGCGCGTGGGCAGGAGCGTCGTACGCCAGTCGATCACCATCAGCGCGACCCCGATCGGGACGAGCGGCACGAGGTACAGCAGCGCACCCGTCCAGCCCAGCGCGAGGCCGAACGCCGCCCCGAGCACTGCCGACGCCGCGATCATCCACAGCCGGAGGTGCGGACGGGCCGCGATGTCGGCGTACAGCTCCTTGGCCGGCGCCGGTGGCAGGCTGCGTGCGAAGAGCTTGCGATCGCCGGCCGGGTCGTCGACCTGGGCCGGTTCCGGCCCGGTCATCGGCTCGGTCATCGGTTGGGGAACCGGGGCTGCCTCCGGCTCGGGCTCTGGCTCGGGAAGGCGCGCGACCAGCTGCGGCGCGAACCAGGCCATCGCGGCGCACACCACGAGGCAGGCGAGCGCTGCCTGCAGGTGTGAGGCTTCGAGCCAGTCCATGGGGCGAGGCTAGGTGATCCTCACGGTCCTTCGAGGGAGTTCTGCACAGCTCTGCGGGCCAGCTCGGCCCGGCCGGCGTCGCGGACCAGGTCCACTGGCACCGGTCGCCCGGTCATCAGCCCTACCTGGATGACGGCCTGGTGCGCAAGCAGGTCGAGGCCGCTGACCAGCCGGCGGCCGGAGTCCTGGGCAGCACGTGCGAGCGGGGTCGGCCACGGGTCGTAGACGACGTCGAAGATCGTAGGGACCCCTGCGCAGGCCGCGATCAGGCTCGGCGTCTGGGCTTGAGCCGGGACGGTCGAGACCACGATGTCCGCGGCCAGCGGCCCAGTCTCGGCGATCGCACCTACCCAGAGTTCGGGGGCACGAGCATGGGCGGCAACTGCGAGCACAGTCTCCTCGGCCCGCGTCGGTTCGCGCACCAGCAGGTGGGCCTTCGTACATCCGAGCTCGGCCAGCGCAAGCAGCACCGACGCCGAGGTGGCTCCCCCACCGATCACCACGGCCGAGTGCAGCCGGTCGTCGACCCGCTCGCGAAGGGCTGCCATCGCGCCGGGGATGTCGGTGTTGCAGCCCTGTCGCCGCCCGTCCGTGAGCAGCACGGTGTTGGCGACCCCGGACAGCTGGGACCAGTCGTCGAGCGAGTCCACGAGCGGCAGCACGGTGCGCTTGAGCGGCATGGTCAGCGAGAGCCCCCGCCAGGTCACGTCCAGGCCGTCGAGGAAGCCCTCGAGGTCCGAGGAGCCCACCTCGACCGCTTCATAGGTCCAGTCGAGCCCCAGGTGTTCATACGCCGCCCGGTGCAGCGCGGGCGAGAGGGAATGGGCGATCGGCGAGCCCAGGACGGCGCAGCGCACGGGCGGCTCAGCAGTCCTCGGTGCGCCGGCAGTAGTCCTGAAGCTTCCTGACCCACTTGTTGTGCTCGGCCAGCGTCTCGGAGAAGCGGGTCGTGTGGTCCTCGTAGTCGGGCACGAAGAAGAGCCAGTCGCCGTCCGCAGGCTTCAGGGCCGCCTCGATGGTCTCCTCGCCGGGCGAACCGATCGGCCCGGGAGGAAGCCCGGTGTTGGCGTAGGTGTTGTACTTCGACGGGTTGGCCCTCTCCTCGGCGGTCGTCCAGACGTCGCCCTCGCGCTGGCTGACGTAGGAGACCGTCGAGTCCAGCTGCAGCGGCATGTCCTGATCCAGGCGGTTGTAGAGAACCCTCGCCACCTTGGGGTAGTCCTCGGACCTGTTCGCCTCGTACTCGAGGATGCTCGCGACCGTCAGGATCTCGGCAGGCGTCAGCCCCAGCCTCTCCGCCCTCGCGCCGACGTCGAGCGACTTCTCCACCGCGACGCTCTTGGCCACCATCTGCTTGATCAGCCCGAGAGCCGTCTCCTTCGGCGGCACGGTGTAGGTGGCCGGGAACAAGAAACCCTCGGGATTGCCACGGGCCTCGGGTGGCAATCCGATGGCCTTGGCGTCGGCGAGGGCCGCGGTGACAGCCTTGCGGCTGATGTCCGTCTTGTCGACGATGGTCTTCACGATCTGGCGGACTCGTGCACCCTCCGGCACCACGACCAGGCTCTGCACCAGGTTCTTCGGGTCCACCAGCACCCCCAGCGCCAGGCTGGCCTTCATCTTCTTCTTCAGCTCGTAGTAGCCGACCTGGATGTTTCGCGACTTGTCATCGCTCCGCGCCGCCTCGGTGAAGGCATCCACACTCTTGACCACGTCCGCAGTCTTGAGGTCCCGGGCGATATCGGTGGACGTGGCGCCGTCCTTGACCTGGTAGAGCACCGACCCGTTGCCGGGGCCCTCGTAGTCGGCGGCGGGAGCCAGCCGCGCGCTGATCTCGTCGAACGCCCAGCGGCCGCCGTACCAGGCGCCTCCCAGGAGCACGGCCATCACGATCAGCACCGGGAGGCACCCGCGGAACCGAGAGCGTCTGCGCGCCGGCTCGGAGACGGGCTCCTCGTCGTACTCCTCGTTCTCGTAGCGGTCGTCGTAACCGTCGTCAGGATCGAGCGGGTCGTCACCGGGGCCGTGTCCGGTCTGGCTCAAGTCACTCGTCCTAGTCGTTCGTGTCCTCGAACGGCACCGGCTCCCCGGCCAACGTGCCGGTCTGCCGTTCCCGTTCGAGGGCTCCCTGCAAGATCACGACCGCGGCAGCCTGGTCGACCACAGCCCGTCGCCTCTTGCCCTTCCGACCCTGGCTCCGCAACTGCCCCTCCGCTGTGACGGTGCTCAGGCGCTCGTCGCACAACCTGACCGGAACCGGCTGCACCCGGTTGGACAGCTCACGCGCGAACGTTCGAACCTTACCGGCAGAGGGCCCTTCGCCCCCGGACATCGACCGCGGGAGTCCGACGTAGATCCGGACCGCCCCGAGCTCCTCGACGAGCGCGGCCACCCGGTTCAGGTCACCATCGCCGCGCGCGACGGTCTCCACCGGCGTGGCCAGGATGCCGGACGGATCACTGCTGGCGACCCCGATGCGGACGTCGCCTGGATCGAGCCCGAGCCGTACGCCGGATAGGTCCGCGCCCATCCGGACTAGGACCTAGCCTGCCTGTTGGCCAGAGCCTGCCTGATGCTCGCCATGGCCGGACCAGTCTGGCTGGCGTCCGAGCCACCGCCCTGCGCCACGTCGTCCTTGCCACCACCCTTGCCGCCGAGGACCTCGGAAGCCGCACGCACGAGGGTGTTCGCGGAGATCCCGGCAGCCCTGGCTGCCTCGTTGACGGCGACCACCACCGACGGCTTGCCATTGGCCGAGCCGATGATTGCGGCGACGGCAGGCCTGTCGCCAGGCATCCGGTTGCGGATGTCGAGGGCGAGAGTGCGGACGTCGCCACCCCCGGCGCCGGCGGCCTCGTGCCCGACGAACGACACACCGGAGAGGTCCTCGGCGTTCGCCGCCAGCTCACCCCCGGCAGCGAGCAGCTGTTGCAACCGGACCTTCTCGATCTCCTTCTCCGCGACCCGGAGCCGGTCGACGATGTCGTTGACGCGTTCGGGCAGCTCTTCGGGGCGCACCTTCAGCGCCTCGGTGAGCTGCGCGACGAGCAGGTGCTCGCGCGCGAGGAAGTGGTAGGCGTCGCCGCCCACGAGCGCCTCCACACGTCGTACGCCGGACCCGATCGAGCTCTCCCCCAGCAGCTTGACCACCCCGAGCTGACCGGAGCGCTGGGCGTGCGTGCCGCCGCACAGCTCGCGGGCCCAGTCGCCAACGGAGATGACACGCACCCGGTCGCCGTACTTCTCCCCGAAGAGCGCCATCGCGCCCGACCGGACCGCCTCCTCCTGGGTCATCGTCTCGGCATGTACGCCGAGGTCGGCCATCACCAGGTCGTTGACGCGGGCCTCGACGTCGTTCATCGCGGAGGCCGGGATGGCGCCGGCGGCGGAGAAGTCGAACCGGAACCGCCCGGGTGAGTTCTCCGACCCGGCTTGCGTAGCGGTCTCCCCCAGCGCCTCACGGAACGCCTTGTGGACCATGTGGGTCGCTGTGTGCGACCGGCTGATGGACCGCCGACGCTCGATGTCGACGAGTGACTGTGCCCGGCCACCCACCGTCACCTCACCGGACAGCACCCGCGCCTTGTGCACGATCAGCCCGGTGATCGGCGACTGGACGTCGTACACCTCGAGGCGGGCACCCGTCTCGAGCTCGATGATCCCCTGGTCGGCGAGCTGGCCGCCGCCCTCGGCGTAGAACGGCGTGCGGTCGAGCACGAGCTCGATCTCGGCGCCCTCGCCCGCGGACTCGACCTTCGAGCCCCCGCTGACGATGCCCTGGACCGCGCCTTCGCTGACCACCTCGGAGTAGCCGGTGAAGTCCACGGGGTGACCGATGGTGTCGGCGATCTCGCGGTAGGAGCCCGACGCTGCATGTTGGCCCTTCTTGGACCGCGCGTCGGCCTTCGCGCGCTCGCGCTGCTCGCCCATGAGCCGCCGGAAACCGTCCTGATCGACCGCCAGCCCCTTCTCGGCGGCCATCTCGAGGGTGAGGTCGATCGGGAACCCATAGGTGTCGTGGAGCGCGAACGCCTTGTCGCCGGAGAGCACCGACCCGCCCGAGGAACGGACCTCGGAGGCGGCGGTGTCGAAGATGGTGGTGCCGGTGCGCAGTGTCTGCCGGAAGGCCTCCTCCTCGGCGAAGGCCACGGTCGAGATGCGCTCCCAATCGGCGGTGAGCGCGGGGTATCCCTCCGCCATCTTGTCGCGGCTGACCGGAAAGAGCTCGGGAAGGGCACGATCCTCGTAGCCGAGCAGTCGCATGGACCGCACCGCTCGCCTCAGTAGTCGTCGCAGGACGTACCCGCGCCCCTCGTTGCCTGGAGTGACACCGTCGCCGATGAGCATCATCGAGCTCCGGACGTGGTCGGCAACCACTCGGAACCGCACGTCGTCGTCGTGGCCCTGCTGACCACCGGCGCCGTAGCGCCGGCCGCTGAGCTGCTCGGCCTTCTCGATGACCGGGAGCATCACGTCGATCTCGTACATGTTCGGCTTGTCCTGGAGCAGGAAGGCGACCCTCTCCAGACCCATGCCCGTGTCGATGTTCTGCTTCGGCAGCGGTCCGACGATGTCGAAGTCGGTCTTGCTCCTGACCGCGCTGAGCTCGTCCTGCATGAAGACGAGGTTCCAGATCTCGAGGTACCGGTCCTCGGCGGTGAAGTCCCCGTCCGGGCCGTACTCCGGGCCTCGGTCGTAGAGGATCTCCGAGCACGGACCACCCGGTCCGGGAATGCCCATCGACCAGTAGTTCTCGCTCTTGCCGAGGCGGATGACCCGGTCGTCGGGCAGGCCGGTGACCTTCCTCCAGAGCTCGACAGCCTCGGGGTCATCCTCGTAGACGCTCGGGTAGAGCTTGCTCTCCTCAAGGCCCCAGCCCCCGTCCGCCAGGGACCTGGTGACCAGGTCCCAGGCGAGCTCGATCGCCCCTTCCTTGAAGTAGTCGCCGAAGCTGAAGTTGCCGCACATCTCGAAGAACGTGCCGTGCCGCGTGGTCTTGCCGACATCCTCGATGTCAGGTGTGCGCACGCACTTCTGCACGCTCACCGCCCGCTTGTACGGCGGCTTCTCCTGGCCAAGGAAGAACGGCTTGAACGGCACCATTCCGGCGTTGACGAACAACAGGTTCGGATCCGGCACCAGCAGCGACGCAGACGGCACTGCCTGGTGTCCTGCTGCCTCGAAGTGCCCGATGAAGCGGCGGCGGATCTCGGCGGTGTCCATGACTAGTCGTTCTCCTGGTCGGGGGTTGAGGAGGCAGATCCAAGCGTCTCGAATCCAGCTGATCGAGAAGTTGCCAGCTCCCGTGGTCCATCAAGCGTCCACTCCAGGCGCTCGCGCAACTCGGTTTCCTTCTCGGCCATGCCGGCGCGCACCTCCTCGGCGAACAGGTGAGCGCCCAGGTTCAACCCGGACATGCGGTCGCGGAAGCCTTCGGGCGTGAGCGCCTCGGCCGCACGCCGCGCCTTGACCATGACGTAGATGCCCGCGCCCGCACCGGCGACGAACCAGAAACCCCTGGTCAACCCACGGCCCTCACGCGGCGTCGGCGGGTTGCGGCGAGCCCTGGGTCGCTCGGTCCTCGGACTGCATCCGCCGCCAGGCGTACTTCATGTCGCGACGACGTTGCTTTCGGGCGCGGCGTACTTCCCTGCGCATCTCGAACCAGATCCTGTTGCGCGACTCCGCGGAGAGCGCTCGCCGCATGCCGTGCCCGAAGGCGACGACCTTCACGAGGGGCTCTCCCACGGTGGCGCTCAGCACGACGCGGTCGGCGATGTTGGGCTCGAGCGGAGGCGTTCCTGCGTCGGTGATCACGTACGCCGGGTCGTCGACCCTGATCATCGAGGAGGACTGCTGCTCGAGCTGCTCGGTCAGCGCGTCGAGTCGGCGACGAAGTTCCGCCGTCTCGGCCTGGGCCGCAGACAGTGCAGCCGCCAGGTCCCGTCGCGCGATCGTGCGGCGGCGCAGCGCCAGCGCGAGCACGGACGCGAGCAGGAGCAGCGCGACGGCGGCGCCTGCGAGCAGGACGGGCGGTTCCATGGTGTCCGACCCTACCTGCCGCGGATCAGCCGCCTGATCCGCTCCCACCGCTCCTTCAGCGCACCCTCGGCGCCGAGGTTGGTGGGCTGGTAGTACTCGGCGTCGGCGACGACGTCCGGCGCGTACTGCTGCTCCGCGATCCCGAACGGGGCGTCATGGGAGTACTGGTAGCCCTTGCCGTGCCCGAGCTTCTTCGACCCGCCGTAGTGAGCGTCGCGCAGGTGGGCCGGCACCGAGCCGATCTTGCCAGCGCGGACGTCCGCGCTGGCCGCGTCGATCGCCTTGGTCACCGCGTTGGACTTGGGGGCCAGCGCCAGGGCGATGGTCGCCTGCGCGAGGTTCAACCGGGCCTCGGGCATCCCGATCAGCTGCACGGCCTGGGCTGCGGCGACCGCCGTCGTCAGTGCCGTCGGGTCAGCGAGGCCGATGTCCTCGCTGGCGAGGATCACCAGCCTGCGGGCGATGAACCGCGGATCCTCCCCCGCTTCCACCATCCTCGCCAGGTAGTGCACCGCGGCGTCGGCGTCCGAGCCCCGGATCGACTTGATGAACGCGCTGGTCACGTCGTAGTGCTGGTCGCCCTGCCGGTCGTAGCGCACGGCTGCGCGGTCAACGGCCGTCTCGGTGGTCGTGAGGTCGATGACTGCGGGACCATCGTCCGCCGCGTCCGCCGAGACCGTGGCGGCACCCGCAGCCGCCTCGAGGTAGGTCAGTGACCGCCGGGCATCGCCCCCCGCGAGCCTGACGATGTGCTCGAGCGCATCGGTCTCGAGCTTGACCTCCCCGTCCAGGCCGCGCGGGTCGGTGAGGGCCCGCTCGACCACGCCGCGGATGTCGTCATCGGTGAGCGGTTCCAGGGTGAGCAGCAGCGACCGTGACAGCAATGGGGAGATCACCGAGAAGAAGGGGTTCTCGGTGGTCGCAGCGACCAGGGTGACCCAGCGGTTCTCGACACCGGGCAGGAGCGCGTCCTGCTGCGCCTTGGTGAAGCGGTGCACCTCGTCGACGAACAGCACCGTCTCCTGGCCCGAGGACACCAACCGGGCACGGGCGCTGTCGATGGCCGCCCGGACGTCCTTGATGCCGGCGGCGACAGCCGAGACCTCGACGAAGTGCCGGTTGGTCTGCGCCGACACGATCGCGGCGATCGTGGTCTTTCCGGTGCCCGGCGGTCCCCACAGCAGCAGGGACATCGGCTGGTCACCCTCGACCAGCCGGCGCAATGGCGCACCGGGCGCGAGCAGGTGCTGCTGCCCGACGAGCTCGTCGAGGTCACGCGGGCGCATCCGCACCGCCAGGGGAGCCGAGGCGTGGGTGTTGCCGGCCAGCGTGCCGCCCGAGGGGCCAGAAGAGGGGTCGCGAGCCAGTCCAGGTCCGTCGTACGCGAAGAGGCCGTCCATTACGCGCAGACTAGTCGGGAGCCCGGACAGACAGACACAGAGACACTGCTGGGCCGGGAGCGGTCAGGCGTGTCCCAGCGGAGTCTCGGTCCTGAGCTCCTCGGCGAAGTGACAGGCCGAGGGGTGCCGGCCGTCGATGTCGAGCCGATCGATCAGCTGCGGTTCCTCGTTGGTGCAGATCTCCTCGGCACGCCAGCACCGCGTGTGGAATCGGCAACCGCTGGGCGGGTTGGCGGGCGAGGGCACGTCGCCGGAGAGCTTGATCTCCGCGCGCATGCCGCGCAGCGTGGGATCCGGAACGGGCACGGCTGAGAGCAGCGCCTGGGTGTAGGGATGCGTGGCCCGCTCGTAGATCTCGGTGTCAGTGCCGATCTCGGCAATCCTCCCGAGGTACATCACCGCGACCCGGTCCGAGATGTGGCGTACGACCGACAGGTCGTGGGCGATGAACACGTAGGCAAGGCCGAGCTCACGCTTGAGCCGTTCCATCGTGTTGATCACCTGGGCCTGGACGGACACGTCCAGCGCCGAGACTGGTTCGTCGCAGATGAGCACCTTGGGATTCAGGGCGATGCCCCGGGCGATCCCGATCCGTTGGCGCTGACCACCGGAGAACTGGTGCGGATAGCGGTTGATGTGCTCCGGGCTGAGTCCCACCAACTCGAGGAGCTCCTGCACCTTCCGCTTGCGCTCCCCCTTGGGGGCAACCTCGGGGTGGATCTCGAACGGCTCCCCCACGATGTCGCCCACGGTCTTGCGGGGGTTCAGCGAGGTGTACGGGTCCTGGAAAACGATCTGGATGTCGCGACGAAGACGCCGCATCTCCTTCTTGCTCTGGGAGTACATCTCCACGCCGTCGAAGTCCACGGTGCCCTCGGTGGGCTCCTCGAGCCGCATCAGCAACCGGCCGAGAGTCGACTTGCCGCATCCGGACTCACCGACGACGCCGAGAGTCTCGCCCGCATGCAGCTCGAAGGAGACACCGTCGACGGCCTTGACGTGGCCCACGGTCCGACGCATCACCCCGGCGCGGATTGGGTAGTGCTTCTTGAGCCCGTTGGCCCTGAGGATGACTTCAGTCATTGAGCACCTCCTCGGCGAAGTGGCAGCGGCTCCACCGCAGCGGCGCGACCTCGCGAAGGTCAGGGTGCTCTGAGCGACAGATGTCCTGGGCTCGAGGGCATCGGGGATGGAACGGACACCCCGAGGGCATTCGAAGCAGGCTGGGGGGCAGGCCCTTGATGGCGTAGAGCTCCTGCCCCTTCTGGTCAATGCGCGGGATCGAGTTCAAGAGACCCTCGGTGTAGGGGTGCGCGGGTGACCGGTACAAATCGTGGACCTCGGCGCGCTCGACGATCTGGCCGGCGTACATCACCGCGATCCTGTCGGCGACGTCCGCCACCACACCGAGATCGTGCGTGATCAGCATCAGCCCCATGCCGCGCTCCTCACGCAGCTCCTGGAGCAGAGCCATGATCTGCGCCTGAACGGTCACGTCAAGGGCGGTGGTGGGCTCATCGGCGATCAGGATGGCAGGGTCCAGCGCGATGGCCATCGCGATCATGATGCGCTGTCGCATCCCGCCGGAGAACTGGTGTGGAAACGCCTTGACGCGCTCCTTGGCGCCCGGGATCTGCACTCGATCCATCAGTTCCACCGCGTATTGGAGTGCGTCGCTCTTGTTCGTGCCCCGATGAACCCGGAACATCTCCGCGATCTGCCAGCCGACCGGGAAGACGGGGTTCAGCGAGGACAGTGCGTCCTGGAAGATCATCGAGATCTCGGGACCGCGCACCCCCCGACGCCGCTTCTCCGGCATCTGCAGCAGGTCCTCGCCGCGGTATTTGATCGAACCCTTCGGGATTCGGGCGGGCGGCATGTCGAGGATCCCCATGATGGCCTGCGCCGTGACCGACTTGCCGGAACCCGACTCACCGAGGATCGCCAGGGTCTCACCCTCGCTGAGATCGAGGTCGATGCCATTGATCGCACGCGCGGTGCCTTCGTCGGTGCGGAACTCCACATGAAGGTCCCTCACCTCCAGCAGCAGACCGTCGACCGGGGCGCGATGTGCGCCTACGGTCCCGGAACCCACCAGCTCGGTCATCAGTCACTCTCCGTCGCTGTGTGTCATCGGGCCTGTCATCGGGGGCGTCATCGGGACCTCACGTCGAACGCGTCGCGCACGCACTCGCCGAGCATGATGAACGCGAGCACACACACGCTCAGGAACAGGCTGGGGAACAGCAGCATGTGCGGGTAGGCGTAGACGAAGCCCAAGGCCTCGTCGATGGCCACCCCCCAGCTCACGGCCGGGGGCACCAGACCGATGCCCAGGAACGACAACGTGGCCTCGAGCACGATGTAGCCCCCGAGGTTGATCGTGGTGATGGCGAGCACAGGCGCCATGGCGTTGGGCAGGATGTGATGCCAGATGATGCGGCTGGTGCCGGCCCCCAGTGCCCGTGCGGCCTGGACGTACTCGCTGGGTTTGACCTGCAGCACCGCGCTGCGCATCAAGCGGGCGACGCTCGGCCAGCCAAGGATCGAGAGGCAGACCACGATCTTGCCCACCACCCACAGGTAAGGCGTGTTCTGGTCGCTGGGGAAGGTGGTCATGAACAGGATCGCGCCGAGGAACAGCGGGACCGCGAAGAAGATGTCGGTCACACGGGAGACCAGGGTGTCGATCCAGCCCCCGAAGTAGGCAGAGATCGTGCCGAGGAACACGCCCAACGCCGTGGTCGAGATCGTGGCGAACAAGCCGACAAGCAGCGACGCCCTGGCGCCGTGGATCGTTCGCGCGAAGATGTCGTAGCCCTGTCCGTCCCGACCGAAGATCGCGTCGCCTCCAGGTCGCTGCCGCACCGGGCCGACGTCGCGTGGGTCGGTCTGGGTGAACAGGCCGGGCAACAGTGCCATCAGCACGAACACCAAGATGAGCGTCACCGAGACCCAGAAGACGGGGCTGCGCCGCAGGGAGCGCCACGCGTCCTGGCTCAGGGAGCGCGGCTGGTCGCCATCCGGGCGGCCGACGACGGTGTCGTCGCCCGGAGAGGCAGAGGCAGCCGTCACCAACGGGGACTCAGTCATGGCTGATCCTTGGGTCGAGTACGCCGTAGAGGAGGTCCACGAGCAGGTTGACAAGGAGGTAGACCAGCACGAGCGCAGTCACCACTCCCACGACCGCAAACCCGTCACGACCACCGACCGATCGGTAGAGGTAACCGCCCACGCCTTGGATGTTGAAGACTCGCTCGGTGATGATGGCACCGCCGAGGAGCCCACCGAAGTCGTAGCCGATGAAGGTCACCACGGGAATCAGTGAGTTGCGCAGGGCGTGCAGCCCGATGGCTCGTTGGCGTGTCAGGCCCTTGGCCTTGGCGGTGCGCACGTAGTCCGCCCTGAGGTTCTCGGTGAGGCTGGCCCTGGTCAGCCGGATCACGTAGGCCAACGAGAGCGAGGAAAGCACGAATGCCGGGACCACCAGGGAATGCCACGTCGGCGGGTTCGGCACGGTGACGGGGAACCAGCTCAGCTTCACCCCGAACGTCAACTGCGCGAGTGCGGCCAGGACGAAGACGGGGATGGAGATGACCATGAGGGTGCTGACCAGCACCAGGTTGTCCAGGAAGCCACCACGTCTGATGGCGGTGAGCACACCGGCGACGATGCCGATGATTATCTCGATCAGGAGCGCCAGCCCGGCGAGCTTGACCGTGGTCGAGTAGCGGTTCTTCAGGTCCTCCGAGACCGGGACTCCGAACCGGTTCTCACCGAGGTCCCCCTGCACCACGTTGCCCATGTACTTCGCGTACGCCACCGGCAGCGGGTCGTTGAGGTTGTACTTCTCCGTGATGGCGGCCACGACTGCCGGCGGACACGCGCGGTCACCGCACTTGCCGGCGGTCGGGTCACCCGGAAGGGCGAACACCATGACGTAGATCAGGAACGTGGTGCCAAGCACCACTGGAATCATCTGCAGCAGCCGGCGAAGAATGTAGGTGCTCAAGAGTTTTCCGATCTCAGAACTGAAAAAACCCTTGCCCATAGTGGCATGGATGAAGCCATCGCGCGCTGCTCAGGGCGGGGTTGATCGAGGTGACTCATCGGCCCGGACGCCGAGGCGCCGGGCCGATGAGTCAACTGCGTCAGGGACGCGCTACTTCTGCTTCATGGAGAACAGGTCGGGTCGACCCGACGACTGGCTCACTCGCACGTCGGTGACCTTGTCACTCCATCCGATGGTGGCGGTGTAGTACCACATCGGGATGGCCGGCATGCCTGCCGGGAGCATCTCCTCGGCCTCCTTGTAGAGCGCCAGCGACTCCTCGCCCGAGGCCTTCGCAGCTTCGATCAGCTTCGCGTCGAATGCCGGGTTCGAGTAGTCCCCGTCGTTGCTCGAGGCACCGGTGCCGAAGTTCGGCGTGAGGAAGTTCTCGATGTGCGGGTAGTCCTGGATCCATCCGGACCGGAACATGGACTCCATCTTTCGGTCACCGATCTTCGTACGGAAGGTGGCGAAGTCCGGGACAGCAGTGGCGACGCAGTCGACCCCGAGTACCCCGCGGATCGAGTTGCAGGTTGCGGTCACCCAGCCCTTGTGGTCAGAGTCGGCGTTGTAGGCGATCGCGATCTTGCCGCCCTTGAATCCACCGGCCTTGGCGAGAAGTGCCTTGG
Source organism: uncultured Actinomycetota bacterium (assembly GCA_963742815.1). Lineage (GTDB taxonomy): Bacteria > Actinomycetota > Actinomycetes > Propionibacteriales > Nocardioidaceae > Marmoricola. The sequence continues at coordinate 464,609 of CAVUNJ010000011.1, read as the reverse complement.
CCTCCGTCGGGTTGAAGGTGCAGAACTCCCCACAGGTCCCTTCGTTGTACCCCTCGATGCCAGGTGCGCCCCAGCTGTCTGCGGGCACACGAGCGCCCTCGAACTGGTCCTTGATGATCTTCTCGCGGTCGATGGCCATCGAGATGGCCTGGCGAATCTGCGGGTTCTTGTAGGCGGGGTTCACATCAGACGGGGGGAACGTGACCGTCTGGATGGCCGGGTAGGCCTCCTGGTCAGAGTTCTCGCCCAGGTCTGTCTTGTACTTCTCGCCCACGAGAGCGCTTGTCGGCAGCGTGTCGAGCACGTCCAGGTTGCCGGCGAGCAGGTCGTTGTAGGCGGCCTCCTCGTCGTCGTAGATCCGGAAGTTGACGTTCTCGACGTTCCCCTTCGCGGCGTCGCCGCCGTAGTCGGCGAACTTCTTCAGCTCTGCTGACTTGCCCGGCTCGTACTTGACGACCTCGTAGGGCCCGGCGCCGATCGGCTTGGCCTCGAAGGCCTTCGGGTCCTTGAAGAACGAGTCCGGCAGCGGTGCGAACGCCGTGTAACCCAGGCGCACAGGAAGGTTGGAGACAGGCTCGGTCGTCTTGATCGTGAAGGTGGTGTCATCGACGACCGTCAGGCCCGAAAGCTTGTCGGTCTTGGGCTTGCCCACACAGTTGCCCTCGTCGTCGGTGTCGGGGCACTGGGTGTCCGCGAAGCCAGCGATCGGCTCATAGAAGTACGACGTGTACTGGGCGTTCGACCCGGTTGCGGTGTAGTTCCAGGCGTCGACGAAGTTCTTGGCCTTCACCTCGGTGCCGTCGTGGAACTTGACACCCTTCTTGATCCTGACGGTGAAGTTCTGGTTGTCATTGGTCTGCACCGAATCGGCGAGGTCCGGCTTCGGCTCCGAGTTCGTCGCGTCGTACCGGAACAGCGTGGAGGTGAAGAGCTCGATGATGTCGTGGCCACACGATTCGCCGGTGTTGCCGGGTACGAGCGGGTTCTCGGGCTGGCAGCCGCGCACTGTGATCGGGGTTGCATCCGCGGTATCGGTGCCGCCGCCGTCGTCGCTGTCGCTGCCGCAGGCGCTCGCTACCAGACCCAAAGCGGCGATCACCGCCCCAGCGGCCAAAGTTCGCTTGCTTCTCACGTAATTCCTCCTCGGTGCGGCCCGTCTCCGTCTGGACAGAGCCCACGAAACAACCAGCCAGGGACCCGACTGAACTACGTGACCCTAGACACAAGGGGCCGGTGGGGTTAAGACCTGAGCCGGATGGAGGCGCGATTGTTACCAGAGCGCGACTATTCGGTCGGGCCTGCCACAGACTGCGCCTCGGGACGGGCCACAGGGCTGGCCTCGGGACGCGCGTCGACTCCGGCCTCCTTGCGCTGCTCGGCGGCGATGGGGGCCGGCGCTCCCGTGAGCGGATCGAAGCCACCGCCGCTCTTCGGGAAGGCGATCACCTCGCGAATGGAGTCCGCACCGCTGAGCAGCGCGCAGATTCGGTCCCATCCGAAGGCGATCCCGCCATGGGGTGGGGCCCCGAAGGCGAACGCGTCGAGCAGAAACCCGAACTTCTCCTGAGCGGCTGCGTCGTCGAGGCCCATCAGCTCGAAGACGCGCTTCTGGACGTCGCTGCGGTGGATCCGGATCGAGCCACCGCCGATCTCGTTGCCGTTGCAGACGATGTCGTAGGCCCAGGCGAGCGCGTTGCCGGGGTCCTCGTCGAAGGAGTCGAGGTCCTTGGGACTGGTGAAGGCGTGGTGTACGGCCGTCCAGGCGCCGCTGCCGACAGTCACGTCACCGTGGGCCTGGGCCTCGGCAGCGGGCTCGAAGAGTGGCGCGTCGACGACCCAGACGAAGCTCCAGGCGTCCTCGTCGATCAGGGCAGCGCGCCGGCCGATCTCGAGGCGTGCAGCACCGAGCAGCGCGCGACTGCTCTTGACCGGCCCTGCTGCGAAGAAGATGCAGTCCCCCGGCTGGGCACCGACGTGCTCGGCGATGCCGGCCCGCTCCTCGTCACTGATGTTCTTCGCCACTGGGCCGGTCAGCTCGCCGTCCTCCTTGACGAGCAGGTAGGCCAGTCCCCGGGCGCCGCGCTGCTTGGCCCACTCTTGCCAGGCGTCGAGCTGCTTGCGTGGCTGACCGGCCCCGCCGGGCATGACGACCGCGCCGACGTACTCGGACTGGAAGACCCGGAACGGGGTGTCCTTGAAGTAGTCCTGGCACTCGACGAGCTCCAGCCCCATCCGGAGATCGGGCTTGTCCGAGCCGAACCGCGCCATCGCCTCCGCGTAGGTCAGTCGCGGAAGCGGCGTGGGTACGTCGTACCCGATCAAGCGCCAGAGGGCAGCGAGGATCTCCTCGGTCAGGGCGATGACGTCGTCCTGGTCGACGAAGCTCATCTCGACGTCGAGCTGGGTGAACTCCGGCTGCCGGTCGGCGCGGAAGTCCTCGTCGCGGTAGCACCGCGCGAGCTGGTAGTACCGTTCCAGCCCAGCGACCATGAGCAATTGCTTGAACAGCTGGGGACTCTGCGGCAGGGCGTACCAGCTGCCAGGCTGCAGCCGCGCCGGGACCAGGAAGTCGCGAGCGCCCTCGGGGGTCGAGCGCGTCAGGGTGGGAGTCTCGACCTCCACGAACCCATGGGTGTCCAACACCTCCCGGGCAGCCTTGTTGACCTTGCTGCGCAACCGCATCGCTGCATTGGGTCCGCTGCGGCGCAGGTCGAGGTAGCGGTGGCGCAGCCGCGCCTCCTCACCCACCTCTACGTAGTCGTCGATGGGGAACGGCAATGGCGCTGCCGCGCTGAGAACGACGACATCGGTGGCGATCACCTCGACCTCGCCCGTCGGCAGGCTGGGGTTCTGGTTGCCTTCGGGGCGGATGCTGACGGTGCCGGTGACCTTCAGGCAGTACTCACTACGCAGGTTGTGGGCCACGGCCTCATCGCGGATGACCACCTGCACGACTCCGCTGGCCTCGCGCAGGTCGATGAAGGCCACTCCCCCGTGATCACGACGGCGTGCCACCCATCCGGCGAGGGTGACTTCGGTGTCGACGTGGGCGGGCCGCAGGCTGCCGGCGTCGTGGGTGCGGATCACAGTTGCTCCTGATGGTTGCTTCGGACGCGCGGGTGCAGGTCCTCGACCGGCGGCGTCCACGTGCTGATGTCCACAGCGGTCTGCTCGCCGCTGCGGATGTCCTTGATCTCGGGGGCTGCTCCGGCGGTGCCGGGGAAGAGGACGTAGGGAATGCCGCGGCGCTCGGCGTGCCGGATCTGCCTGCCGAACTTCGCCGCGGACGGCGCGACCTCACAGGCAACGCCGTTGCCTCGCAGCTGCTCGGCGAGGCTGTCGCTCTCGGGGCGGCTCTCCTCCCCGACCACAGCCACCAGGACCGCGCTCGGCACGGAGCGGTCAGCCTCGACGACTCCCTTGCTCAGCAGTGGGACGAGCACGCGGCTCACGCCGAGGGAGATACCGACACCTGGGTACGTCGTACGCCCGTCGGTGGCGAGCGCGTCGTAGCGACCGCCGGAGCAGATCGAGCCGAGGCTCTCGTAGCCGCTGAGCCGGGTCTCGAAGACCGTGCCCGTGTAGTAGTCGAGACCGCGCGCAATCTTGAGGTCGGCAACGATCTCCACGCGGTCGGTCACGAGCGGAGCGCAGCCCTCGATGACCGCGGCGAGCTCGGCAAGGCCTTCCTCCAGCAGCTCGTGCTGTACGCCGAGCGCCCGGACCTGCTCGACGAACGACGTGTCGGTGGTGCTGATCCGGGCCAGCGCCAGGCACTGAGCGGCCTGCTCGCGGGTCAGGCCCGCGTCCTCGACGAGCATGACGCCGACATCCGCCTCGGACATCTTGTCCAGCTTGTCGACGGCACGCATCACTGCCTCGAGGTCGGTGAGCCCGAGGCCGGTGTAGAAGCCCTGGATCAGCTTGCGGTTGTTCACCTGCAGGCGGAACCCGGGCAGGCCGATCGACTCAGGTTGGGCGAGCCCACGCAAGGCGTCGAGCATGACCCGTGCCACTTCGACGTCGTGGTGGAAGTCCAGGGTGTCGCGCCCGATCACGTCGATGTCTGCCTGGGTGAACTCCCGGAAGCGACCCTCCTGCGGGCGCTCACCTCGCCACACCTTCTGGATCTGGTAGCGGCGGAACGGGAACTCGAGCTTGCCGGCGTTCTCGAGCACGTAGCGCGCGAACGGCACCGTGAGGTCGAAGTGGAGGCCGAGGGACGAGGCGCCCGCGTCGCCGTCCTCGTCGTGGATCCGCCGAAGCACGTAGACCTCCTTGGAGGTCTCGCCCTCACGCAGCAGCTGCTCGACCGGCTCGACCGCACGCGTCTCGACGCTGGCGAACCCGTGCAGCTCGAACGTCTCGGCCAGCCGCGCGAGGACCTGCTGCTCGACGTAGCGCTGGGCGGGCAGCAGCTCAGGAAACCCGCTGAGCGGGGTGGGGTGCTTCATCTCACAGGCCTCGCGCGACCGGGCTGGTGTGGGCGCTCGGGTCGTCGTCGAGCAGGTCGAGCAGGAACGGGTTGGACGCGCGCTCGCGACCGATGCTGGTCTGCTCGCCGTGGCCCGGCAGCACCACGATGTCGTCACGCAGGGTGAGCACCTTGTCCCGCAGACTGCGCAGCATCGTGGGGTGGTCGCCGCCGGGAAGGTCGGTGCGCCCGATCGAGCCGGCGAAGAGCAGGTCGCCGGAGAACATGACCTCTGAGATGTCTGCGTCGCCGTACGGCGTCCGGAAGGTGACCGAGCCCTCCGTGTGGCCCGGGGTGTGGTCGACCACGAAGCTCAGGCCGGCCAGCTCGAGGCTCTGGGCATCGGTGAGCTCCTCGACCCGGTCGGGCTCGGCGAACTCGTACTTGCCGCCGAGCATCATCGCCGTGGTCTCCGCGGACATGCCGGCCATCGGGTTCGCCAGCAGGTGCCGGTCGTCGGGGTGGATCCACGCGGTGGCGTCGTACGTGCCGGCGACCGGGGCCACGCACCACATGTGGTCGACGTGGCCGTGTGTCACCAGGACGGCCACGGGCTTCAGCCTGTGCTCGCGCACCACCTGCTCGACGCCTGCGGCTGCGTCCTTGCCGGGGTCGATGACCACGCACTCGGTGCCTGGGCCGGTCGCCGCGACGTAGCAGTTGGTGCCCCACGGTCCGGCCGGGAAGCCTGCGATCAGCACCGTTACGTCTCCTGCTTCGGGGGTCTGGGTCTGGAATGGGCTTCTGCCCAGCCTACTGGCCCGAGATCCTGACCTCGGCATGCGTACGATGAGCCAACGCTGAACCGCACCCCCGGACAACGCAGAAGTAGGTGTAACAACGTGACCGCGCAGGGCAACTCCCCCGTCGAGAGTGAGCAGAGCGACCTCGGGAGCACCGACCCGGCGGCGAGCCAGTGGGGGCGGGTCGAGGCTGACGGGACTGTCTACGTGCGCACCACTGATGGCGAGCGGGCTGTCGGGCAGTACGCCGAGGGCACTCCGGAGGAAGCGCTCGCGTTCTTCACACGTCGCTTCGAGGCGCTCGAGTTCGAGGTGGCACTGCTGGAGCAGCGGGTGCGGGCCGGCGCACTGACTCCTGACGAGGCGACCGAGTCGATCAAGAAGGTCGCAGCCCAGCTGGTCGAACCCAATGCTGTCGGTGACGTCGTGGGACTCAGCGCCCGGCTCGACGCTCTGGGGCCGCTCCTCGGGTTGCAGCGCAACAAGCGGCGCGAGGAACGGGCTCGCCGGCTGGAGGAGTCCCGCGCCCGCAAGGAGGCGATCGTCGGGGAGGCCGAGAAGATCTCCCTGGGCAAGGACTGGCGCAACGGGGTCAACCGGTTGCGTGACCTGCTCGAGGAGTGGAAGGCGCTCCCCCGGCTGGACAAGAAGAGCGACGACGAGCTCTGGCACCGGTTCTCGAGTGCGCGCACGGCGTACACCCGGCGCCGCAAGGTCCACTTCGCCGAGCTCAACGAGTCCCGCGAAGGTGCCCGCGTCATCAAGCAGCGGCTGCTCAAGGAAGCCGAGTCCCTCAGCGACTCCACCGACTGGGGACCGACCTCGACCCGGTTCCGGACGCTGATGCAGGAGTGGAAGAGCGCTGGCGCTGCTCCGCGCGACGTCGAGGAGGACCTGTGGCAACGCTTCCGCGCCGCCCAGGACTCGTTCTTCGGGGCCCGCGACGCGGCCAACGCCCAGCAGGACAAGGAGTTCGCAGAGAACGCCGAGAAGAAGCGCGCGCTTCTCGTCGAGGCGGAGGCGCTGGTGCCGGTCACCGACCTGGACGCGGCCAAGCGCACCTTCCGTGACATCAGCGAGCGTTGGGACGCCGCCGGCAAGGTGCCTCGTGACGACATCAAGTCGCTGGAGGCCCGCATCCGCAAGGTCGAGCAAGCCATCCGCTCGGTCGAGGACGAGAAGTGGAAGCGCAGCGACCCGGAGAAGTCGGCCCGCGCCGATGACCTGCTCGGTCAGCTCGAGCGTGCCATCGCCGGGATCGAGGCGGACCTGGAGAAGGCACGCGCTGCCGGGAACGAGAAGGAGATCAAGGCGCTCGAGGAGAACCTCGCCTCCCGCCAGTCCTTCCTCGAGATGGCCCGGAAGGCAGCCTCCGAGTTCTCCTGACCCCCCAATTCCGCGAGACGGCGCTTGTGTCCCGCCAAAACGCCACGAGACGGCACTTGTGCCCGCTCAACGTGAGGACCTGTGGATTGCGAAAGCAGAAATGACGCCGCCGCGGCAGCATCTGGCGCATGGACCAGACCCTGCTCGGCTCGGACTTTCCGCTGGATCTCGACCGCCCCTTCACCTACGCGACGGCTCGTGCCGCCGGGATCTCTCGGCGCTCCATCGCGGACTTGGTGCAGAACGGCCTTCTCCGCAGGCTGCTCCGTGGGGTGTACGCCGCAGCGCAGGCGCCCGACACACAGCTCCTGCGCGCTCAGGCCATGCAACTGGTCGTTCCAGACGGATGCATCGTCACCGACGAGAGCGCAGGCTGGCTGTGTGGAGCGGCCATGATCTTGAGACCGGGAGCCCATCTCGAGCCTCCGCCGCTCACGATATTTGCCCAGGCCGGCGCGGATCACGACCGGTTGCGCAACGGGCTCGTCACGAGCGGAACGCGATTCCTGCTACCCCGCGACATCACGCAGGTCCATGGTGTCCTGACCACCACCCCGCTGCGCACGGCTCTGGACCTGGGGCGACTCCGTCATCGTGACCGTGCCATCGCTGCGCTTGACCAGTTGCTGCGTCTTGGGATCTTCACTCTCGAGGAGCTCCTGGAGGAGATTCCGCGCTTCAGGGGCATGCGCGGCGTCCGGCAGCTGCGCGTTCTTGCACCAATAGCCGACGGACGCAGCGAGTCCCCCGGCGAGTCCGCGCTTCGTCTGCGCTTTCACGACGGTGGACTGCCGATTCCCGAGCCGCAGCAGAACATCTACGACAACCACGGACGGTTCATCGGACGCGCGGACCTGCTCGTCGTGGACCTCTTGTTCGTGGCGGAGTACGACGGCGAGGAGTGGCACGACGAGGATCAGGCGCCACACGACACAGCGCGACTCAAGGCGATGGAGGATGCAAACCACACCGTGCGGGTGTTCACGCGCGCGAATGTCTTCGGACAGCACCAGGACGCCATCGAGCTCCTCGGCGCCGGTATCCACGACGCCCGGCTGAACCTCTCTCGCCGGCGGTCCGCCTGAGATCTGACGTGCAGTCGCGCCGTCTCGGCGTACAAATTTGGGACACACGCGCCGTCTCGGCGTACGAATCTGGGACACACGCGCCGTCTCGGCGGGCTATTGGGTGACGCGGTAGGCGTCGAAGACGCCGTCGACCTGGCGTACTGCCTTGAGGATGGCTCCGAGGTGCTTGGGGTCGCCCATCTCGAAGGCGAACCTGCTCTTGGCGACGCGGTCGCGGTTGGTGGTCAGGCTGGCCGAGAGGATGTTCACGTGCTGGTCCGAGAGCACCATCGTGATGTCGGAGAGCAACCGGGCGCGGTCGAGGGCCTCGACCATGATCTGCACGAGGAAGGTCGACTGCGCGCTTGGCGCCCATTCCACCTCGGCGAGCCGCTCGGGCTGGCTGAGCAGCTGGGTGGCGTTGGTGCAGTCGCGGCGGTGGACCGAGATGCCGTCACCCCGCGTGACGAAGCCGAGGATCTCGTCACCCGGGACCGGCGTACAGCAGCGGGCGAGCTTGACCAGCACGTCCGTGGCACCCTTCACCACGACGCCGGAGTCATGCGCCGCGTGGCCCCGACGGCTTGGCCGCGTGATGGTGACCGCCTCGGCGAGGTCCTCGGCTGCCCCGTCGCCGGCGGAGACCTCCAGCACCTTGCGTACGACGGTCTGGGCGCCCAGGTTGCCCTCGCCGACAGCGGCGTAGAGCGCCGAGACGTCGGCCACCTTGAGCTCGTTGGCGACCTGGGTGAGCGACTCGTGGGTCATCACGCGCTTGAGCGGGAGGCCCTCCTTGCGCAATAGCCGGCCGATCTGCTCCTTGCCCTGCTCGATGGCCTCCTCGCGCCGCTCCTTGGTGAACCAGTGGCGGATCTTGCTGCGCGCCCGCGGGGACTTCACGAACGTGAGCCAGTCGCGTGTCGGACCGGCGTTGGGTGACTTGGAGGTGAAGACCTCGACCACGTCACCGTGCTCGAGCGCGGACTCCAGCGGCACCAGCCGCCCGTTGACCCGGGCACCGATGGTGTGGTGACCGACCTCAGTGTGGATGGAGTACGCGAAGTCCACCGGGGTCGAGCCGACGGGGAGGCCGATCACGTCCCCGCGCGGGGTGAAGACGAACACCTCGGCGCTGTTGATCTCGAAGCGCAGCGAGTCGAGGAACTCGCCGGGGTCCTCGACCTCGTTCTGCCAGTCGAGCAGCTGACGCAGCCACTGCATGTCGGAGTCGGTGGCGGCCTTGTCGGTGTCGACGCCGGCGCGCAGGTCCTCCTTGTACTTCCAGTGCGCCGCGACGCCGTACTCCGCGCGACGGTGCATCCCGACCGTTCGGATCTGCATCTCCACCGGCTTGCCGGACGGCCCGATGACCGTCGTGTGCAGCGACTGGTACATGTTGAACTTCGGCATCGCGACGTAGTCCTTGAACCGGCCCGGCAGCGGGTTCCAGCGGTTGTGCAGTACGCCGAGGACGCCGTAACAGTCCTGGTCGTTGTCGACCAGAATGCGGATGCCGACGAGGTCGTAGATGTCGGAGAAGTCACGTCCACCGTGGATCATCTTCTGATAGATCGAGTAGTAGTGCTTGGGCCTCCCGGTCACCCGCGCGTTGATGCTGCCGTAGCGCAGGTCGGCCTCGACCTGGTTGATCACCTGCGCCAGGAACTGGTCACGCGACGGCGCCCGCTCGGCGACCAGCCGCACGATCTCGTCGTAGATCTTGGGGTGCATGGTCGCGAAGGCGAGGTCCTCCAGCTCCCACTTCAGCGTGTTCATGCCCAGGCGGTGCGCGAGCGGGGCGTAGATCTCCAGCGTCTCGCGTGACTTCCGCTCCTGGGTCTCCTGCTTCACGTAGCGCAGCGTGCGCATGTTGTGCAACCGGTCGGCGAGCTTGATCACCAGGACCCGGATGTCCTTGCTCATCGCGACGATCATCTTCCGGATGGTCTCGGCCTGCGCCGTCTCGCCGTACTTGACCTTGTCCAGCTTGGTAACGCCGTCGACGAGGAGCGCGACCTCGTCGCCGAACTCAGCGCGGAGCTCGTCAAGGGTGTACGCCGTGTCTTCGACCGTGTCGTGGAGCAGTGCCGCCACCAGCGTCGGCTCGGTCATGCCGATGTCGGCCAGGATCGTGGTCACAGCGAGCGGGTGGGTGATGTAGGGGTCACCGCTCTTGCGCATCTGTCCGCGGTGGTGCCGCTCCGCGATGTCGTAGGCCCGCTCGAGGAGGACGAGATCAGCCTTGGGGTGGTTGGCGCGCACCGTGCGGAACAACGGCTCCAGAACAGGGTTGCCGACCTGCTTGCTGGTGCCGATCCGGGCCAGGCGCGCCCGGACGCCACGGCCGGTCAGGGTCGGGGGGAGCTCGGCCGCCGGGGCGGCGTCGGTGGTGGGGTCGGTGGGCTCGGTCACCACGTGGTCCTCTGCCATCGTCCCTCCCCTCCACATGTTTGCGGCTGACGTCTTCCAGTCTAGGCGGGAACCGGGAGCCGTTGACGCTTAAACGGTGTGCAGCACCGTCAGGGGAAGGTCACCGATCGTCTGCCGCCCGGGGAGGAAGCTGAGCTCCATCATCATGGCGAGAGCGTGCACCTGGGCCCCCGCCTGCTCGATCAGCTCGGCGGTGGCCGCTGCGGTCCCGCCCGTGGCCAGTACGTCGTCGATGACCAGGACGCGTTCGCCGGCTTCCAGGGCGTCGGTGTGCATGGCAAGGGTCTCCTCGCCGTACTCCAGCTCGTAGCTGACCGAACGCGTCTTCCATGGCAGCTTGCCGGGCTTGCGCACGGGCACGAAACCCACTCCGAGCGCGAGCGCGACCGGTGCGGCGAGGATGAACCCGCGCGCCTCCATCCCCACGACCTTGTCGACCACGACCTGACCGTCACCGTTGCGGCCCGCCGCGGCGAGTGCGGCCACGACAGCGGTGAAGGCCGCGTGGTCCTCGAGCAACGGCGTGATGTCCTTGAAGGTCACGCCGGCCTTGGGGAAATCAGGCACGTCGCGGACGAGCGACTTGATCAGGTCACTGAGTCGCTCACGGTCATCGGTCATGTCCGCAGCCTCACTTGCCGCGCTTGGACCTGGGCTGACGCTTGGGCTGGCTGCGCTTGGCTGCTCCGGACTCACGCAACGGAGCCTTGGTCTCGGGTACGACGCGCCCCGACCCGGAGGCCTCAGGGCGGCGTGGCGGCGCGTTCACGGGGGCAACCGGGTCGCCGTCATCGTCATGTTCGGGGTCGAAGGGCTGATCAGGGTCGCGCATCGGCAGGTCGTCTGTGAAGACGGGGACGTCGGCGTAGCGGTCCACCTGGCGGCGCGACCGGGCCTTGGCCCGCGCGTCCTGCTGGGTGATCTCCTTCTCTCCGGACTTCAGCTGCACAGCGAGCGGGGTGGCGATGAAGATCGAGGAGTAGGCACCCGCGGCCATGCCGACGAACAGTGACAGGGCAAGGTCCTTCAGTGCGCCCGAGCCGAGTGTCGCAACGCCGACGTAGAGGATCGCACCGACCGGCAACAGGGCGACGATCGAGGTGTTGATCGAGCGCACCAGGGTCTGGTTCACAGCGAGGTTGGCCAGCTCGGCGTACGTCTTGCGGCTCTGGCGCAGGTTCTTGGTGTTCTCGCGCACCTTGTCGAAGACGACGACCGTGTCGTAGAGCGAGAAACCGAGGATCGTCAGCAACCCGGTGACGGTGGCCGGCGTCACCTCGAAGCCCGAGAGCGCGTAGATGCCGACCGTGATCACCACGTCGTGTGCCAGCGCCACGAGCGCGGCGACGGACATCTTCCACTCACGGAAGTAGGCCCAGATGAAGAGCACGACCAGCACCAGGAACACGAGCAGGCCGGTCAGGGCCCTCTTCGCGACCTGTTCGCCCCAGCTGGCACCGATGTCCTGCGTGCTGATGTCGCGAGCGGCGTCGACCCCGACAGCGTCCGCGATCGCCTGGGTGACCTCGTCAGCCTCGTCGTTGGGCATCTCCTCGGTCTGCACCCGGATCGCCTCACCCGAGGTGTTCACGATCGGGGATGAAGCAGCGTCGATCCCGGTGTCAGCGACGGCGGAACGCACCTTGTCGACGTTGTCCTGCGTGACCTTGTCCTTGGGGAGGCTGATCGTGTGCTCGACGCCGCCCTCGAACTCGATGCCGTAGTTGAGACCCTTGAAGTAGAGGCCGGCCACGGCCATCAGGACGATGATTCCGGAGACGGTGTACCAGAGCCACTTGCGGCCGACGAAGTCGATCGAGGAGTCGCCCTCGTAGAGCGCGTTGCCGAGCCTGCTCATCTTGCCCATCAGGCACTCCCTCCAGCGAGACGTGCGTGCTTGGGACTCTCATCGATGCCCAAGGTCTCGCGGGAGAGCCCGGAGAACCGTTGCCCGGTGTTGAAGAAGGGCCGTTGCGCGAGCAAAGTCATCATCGGCTTGGTGAACCAGAAGAACACGGCGATGTCGATCAGGGTGCTGATTCCGAGCGCGAAGGCGAAACCACGGACCACGCCGATCGCGAAGATGTAGAGCACGACCGCGGCCAGGATCGAGACCGCATCGGCTGCAAGGCAGGTGTTCCGGGCGCGGGCCCAGCCGGTCTCCACGGCGACGCGCATCGACCGGCCGTCGCGCATCTCGTCACGGATGCGCTCGAAGTAGACGATGAAGGAGTCGGCCGTGATGCCGACCGCGACGATCAGCCCCGCGATGCCAGGCAATGTCAGGGTGAACCCGGCCGCGTTCGCCAGCACGAGGACTGTGCCGTACATGACGAGTCCGGCGACCATGAGGGAGGCGATCACCACCAGTCCGAGGCCGCGGTAGTAGATCAGGCAGTAGACCATCACGATGCCGAGGCCGATCATCCCCGCGAAGATGCCAGCCGAGAGCTGGTTGCCGGCCAGCGACGGGCCGACCGTCACGGTGGTCGGCTTGTCGAACTTGATCGGCAGAGCGCCGAACTTGAGTGAGTTCGAGAGCGAGCGCGCCTCCGCCTCGGTGAAGTCGCCCCGGATCATCGCGTTGCCGTCGAGGATCGGCTCGTCGAAGCCGGCGTAGGAGATGACCTCGCCGTCCAGGACGATCGCGAACGTGCCGCCGTTCTGGTTCAAGGGGGTGGAGATGTCCGCCATCGCCTTGCGGCCCTCGCTCTTGAGTCCGAGGTTGACCACCCAGCCGACGCCCTGTTGCGGTGTGCCGTACGAAGCGGACTTGAGCTGGGTGCCCTCGATCACGCTCTTCGAGAGCAAGAACTTCAGTCCTTCGTCATTGCAGGTGATCAGTGGCTGGTCAGAGATGTCCTCCACCGGTGGGGCAGCGACATCGTCGCCGGCGGGACACTTGAACTCGTTGAACTTCTGCAGCCACTTGACGCCGGGATCCTGCGCCCATGCCAGTGGGTCGTCGACCGACGCGCCCTTCTCGGTGAGCTGTGGCTGCTGCGGTTGCTGCGGTGCGGGCTCCGATGGGGCAGGGGGCTGAGGGGTTGGGCCGGGCGTCGTTCCGGCCACCGTTCCGGCCATCGCTCCGGGCTTCCCAAACGGCGCCGGACGCGGGTTGGGCGTGGCCTTGCTGACCTTGGGTGTCTTCTTCGGCTGCGGCTTCGCCTTGCCTGACGGGGATGCCTTGCCTGAGGGGCTCGGGGACGAGGACTCGCTGGGTTTCGCCTCGGGGTTTCCAGGCTGGGGCGACCCCGTCGCGACGATGCGGAACCGGAGTTGGGCGGTGCGCTTGACCACGTCCACGAGTTCGGTCTTGGGCGGTCCGGGGATCTCCACGACGATGTTGCGATCACCCTGGGTGGAGACCTCGGCCTCGGAGACTCCGCTCCCGTTGACCCGGGAGTCGATGATGTCGGCCGCCTGCTTGAGCTTGGTGGGCGTGACCGCGCCGCCCTGGTCAATGGCTGTCAGGGTGATCCGGGTGCCGCCCTCGAGGTCGAGGCCGAGCCGCGGCTTCCACGTCTGACCGAGTGCAGCCAGACCGAACAGCACGGCGATCGTGAGCCCGAAGACCGCCAGCGTGCGTACGGGGCGGAGCTTGCTCTTCGCCACAGTGATGTGTCTCCTCAGTCCTCTGCCTTCGGGGGATCCGACTCCTCCGGCTGGTCGGGCCGCTGCTCTCTCTGGCGCTCGGCCTCATCCACGCGGCGTACGACGACCTGGCGCGCCACCGTGATGACGGTGCCGGGCGCGATCTCGAGCTCGACGCTTCCCTCGCGCAAGGCCCGGACGGTGCCGAAGATCCCCGCGGACAGCACGACCTCGTCGCCGACCTCCAGCTGGTGCTGGAGCTGCTGGACTCGCTTCTGCTGGTTCCGCGCCGGGCGCATGACGATCGCCCAGAAGGCAAGCATGGCCAGAACGATCACAAGTAACTGCGCAGAGGGCGGCACGACACACAACTCCAAAGGAAGGAAACAGGTCTGTGGGTGCCGTGGATCCGCCACTGAGCCGGGAAACGCCTCGAGCACGAGAACAGGTACGGCACCGAACGTGAAGTGTAACGGCCGTCACCGGCTCATTCGGACTCCGACCCGAACAGCGTCGGGTCGTCACCTGCTGCGCCCGCGGGTCGGGTGATCCCCAGATGGGCCCAGGCCGCCGGCGTCGCGACCCGTCCCCGAGGGGTCCGGGCGAGGAGCCCTTGGCGCACAAGGAAGGGTTCGGCGACCTCTTCGACAGTCTCCCGCTCCTCCCCCACGGCGACGGCCAGCGTGCTGACGCCGACCGGACCGCCCCCGAAGCGGCGGCACAGCACGTCGAGAACGGAACGGTCGAGTCGGTCCAGGCCTGACTCGTCCACCTCGAACAGCTCCAGGGCTGCGCGGGCGAGGTCGCGGGTGACAACGCCGTCGGCCCGCACCTGCGCATAGTCGCGCACGCGGCGCAGCAACCGGTTCGCGATGCGCGGTGTGCCCCGTGACCGCAGCGAGATCTCGCGGGCACCGTCGGTCCGCAGCTCGACGTCGAGCAGTCCCGCGGAACGGTGCACGATCCGCTCGAGATCCTCGGGTTCGTAGAACTCGAGGCGGGCCGTGAACCCGAAGCGGTCGCGCAGGGGGCTGGGCAGCAGGCCGGCTCGGGTGGTCGCACCGACCAGGGTGAAGGGCGGGATCTCCAGCGGGATGGCGGTGGCGCCGGGGCCCTTGCCGATCACCACGTCGACCCGGAAGTCCTCCATGGCCATGTAGAGCATCTCTTCGGCCGGCCGTGACATCCGGTGGATCTCGTCGACGAAGAGCACGTCGCCCTCGTTGAGGCCGGAAAGGATCGCGGCGAGGTCGCCGGCGTGGGTGATGGCCGGACCGCTGGTCAGCCGCAGTGGCGCACTCATCTCGGCGGCGATGATCATCGCCAGGGTCGTCTTCCCGAGCCCGGGTGGCCCGCTCATCAGCACGTGGTCGGGCACCCGCTGGCGCACCCGGGCCGCTTGGAGCAGCAAGGACAACTGTTCGCGTACGCGCTCCTGGCCCACGACCTCGTCCAGCGTGCGCGGGCGCAGCGCGGCCTCGACGACGCGCTCGTCACCGTCGGCGTCGGCGGCGGTGAGAGGCCGGCTCGTCATGTAGGCGACCTCGGCTGCCTCGAGCTCGGACTCGTTCATGTCTTGCTCAGCGTGCGCAGTGCCGCACGAAGGAGCCGGGCAACATCGGGACTAGGCATCTGCTCGGCCTCGGGCGTCACCGAGCTGACCGCTTCGTCCGCCTCTCTGGCGGACCAGCCGAGCCCGACCAGCCCGGCCCGTACCTGTGTCGGCCAGTCCTGTGCCTGCCACTCGCTCCCGCCTGGCCTGCCGGCCCGGGACGCAGACGAGGTCGTGGTGGGTGAACCAATGCGGTCGCGCAGCTCCAGGATGATCCGCTGTGCACCCTTCTGGCCGATCCCGGGGACCGTGGTCAGCGTCTTGACGTCGTCGGTGCTCACAGCGCGCCGCAGGGCCTCGGGCCGGTGGACCGCCAGCATCGCCTGGGCAAGCTTCGGGCCGACCCCGCTCGCTGTCTGCACGAGCTCGAACATCTGCTTCTCGTCGTCGTCGGCGAACCCGAACAGGGTCAGGGACTCCTCACGCACCACCATGCTGCTGGGCAGGGTCGCCTCTGACCCCGGGCGCAGGCCGGCCAGCGTGTCCGGTGTGCACTGCAGCTCGAGTCCGACACCGCCGACCTCGAGCACAGCGGAGGTGACTCCGACCGAAGCAACCCGTCCACGGACGAAGGCGATCATCGACAGGCTCCCCCGCTTGGGTGGGCAGCGGCATGCGCAGCCACCGCGGCCTCCAGGCGGTTGGAGGCCCCTCCGCGCCAGATGTGGCAGATGGCCAGCGCGAGCGAGTCGGCGGCGTCGGCCGGCTTCGGCATCTCGCTCAGGCGCAGCAACCGCGTCACCATGGCGCCGACCTGTGCCTTGTCGGCCCGGCCACTGCCCGTCACGGAGGCCTTCACCTCACTCGGCGTGTGCAGGGTGACAGGTAGTCCACGGCGCGCCGCAACCAGCAGAGCGATGCCGCTCGCCTGGGCGGTGCCCATCACGGTCTTGACGTTGTGCTGGCTGAAGACGCGCTCGACTGCCACTGCGTCCGGCCGGGTCGCGTCCAGCCACTCCTCGATGCCGGCCTCGATCAGGCACAGCCGCTGCTCGATGGGCGACTCCGGGCCGGTGCGGACAACCCCTACGTCGACCAGCGACAACGGCCTGCCGATGGAACCCTCGACCACGCCCACCCCGCATCGGGTGAGGCCCGGGTCGATGCCCAGCACGCGCATGAGAACTCCTCGGTCGTCCGAACACCTGTTCGCACCACGCTAACGCGATGGCCGGGCACCGGCGGGCAGCGACTCGCCGCGGCCCGGCGACTGACGATTCCTACGCCTCGAGTGAGGCCATCACGTCGTCGGAGACGTCGAAGTTGGCGAAGACGTTCTGCACGTCGTCGAGGTCCTCGAGCGCCTCCATCAGACGGAACACCTTGCCCGCACCCTCCTCGTCGAGCTCGACCTGCATGCTCGGCACGAACGAAGCGTCGGCGGAGTCGTAGTCGACGCCCGCAGCCTGCAGTGCAGTTCGTACGGCGACCAGGTCCGTGGCCTCGCTGATGACCTCGAAGGAGTCGCCGAGGTCGTTGACGTCCTCCGCGCCGGCATCGAGGGTGGCCTCGAGGACGTCGTCCTCGCTGACCCGCTTGCCCTCCTGCTCGGACGGGACGATCACCACTCCCTTGCGGTTGAACATGTAGGAGACCGACCCCGGGTCGGCGAGCGAGCCGCCGTTGCGGTTCATCGCGGTGCGGACCTCCATGGCGGCACGGTTCTTGTTGTCGGTCAGGCACTCGATCAGGAAGGCGACCCCGTTGGGCCCGTAGCCCTCATACATGATCGTGCTGTAGTCGGCCCCGCCTGCCTCGGCGCCGGAACCGCGCTTGACGGCGCGGTCGATGTTGTCATTGGGGACCGAGGACTTCTTGGCCTTCTGGATGGCGTCGTAGAGCGTCGGGTTGCCCGTGGGGTCACCGCCGCCCATCCGCGCGGCGACCTCGATGTTCTTGACGAGCTTGGCGAACATCTTGCCGCGACGAGAGTCGATGATCGCCTTCTTGTGCTTGGTCGTCGCCCACTTGGAGTGGCCTGACATCAGATGTTCCTTCCTAGCTCTGCGGTGGCTTGGCTTGTGCGGTCAGCCTGCCGAGACCAGGTCGCAGAAGAGACGGTGGATGCGTAGGTCGGCGCCCACTTCGGGGTGGAAGGACGTCGCGAGCAACGGCCCTTGCCGGACCGCAACGATCCTACCCACGGCCTCACCGGCGCCCACACGTGCGAGGACCTCGACCTCCGGGCCGGCGGACTCGACCCAGGGCGCACGGATGAACACACCGTGGACGGGGTCCTCGAGCCCAGCGAAGTCAACGTCACCCTCGAACGAGTCGACCTGGCGACCGAAGGCATTGCGTCGCACCGTGATGTCGAGGCCACCGAGCGTCTCCTGGTCGGCCGTGCCGTCCTCGACCCGATCGGCGAGCAGGATCATGCCCGCGCAGGTGCCGAACGTGGGCATCCCAGCGGCGATCCGCTGCTGCAGTGGAACGAAGAGGTCGAAGATGCGCGCCAGCTTGGCCATCGTGGTGGACTCACCACCCGGGATCACGAGCCCGTCGCAGGAGTCGAGCTCCCCGGGTCGTCGTACGGCCAGGGAGGCGAAGCCGAGCGAGCCGAGGGCTGCCAGATGCTCGCGCACGTCGCCCTGCAGGGCCAGCACCCCGATGCGCTGCTGCCCAGAGCTTTGCTTGGTCACGGGGCCTCCGCCAGAAGGCCCGGTGGGGTGCCTCCCCCGCGGCGGCACCCCACCGGGACTCGGTGGGTTGATCGCACGAAGCGATGCAAGACCCATCGTGAGGCAAAATGGGGATACATATCCCTAAAGCCGACAAATCCGACTAGTGGGCTATACCGGGCAGGGGTCACCAACCGCGGTCGGCCAGCCGATGTGGCTGCGGGAGCTCCTCGACGTTGATCCCGACCATCGCCTCACCCAGTCCGCGCGAGACCTTCGCCAGCACATCGGGGTCGTCGTGGAAGGTCGTCGCCTTGACGATCGCCTCGGCACGCTGGGCCGGGTTTCCGGACTTGAAGATGCCCGAGCCGACGAAGACGCCTTCGGCACCGAGCTGCATCATCATGGCCGCGTCTGCCGGGGTCGCGATGCCACCGGCGGTGAACAGGACGACCGGGAGCTTGCCGCTCACTGCGACCTCCTTGACCAGGTCGTACGGCGCCTGCAGCTCCTTCGCGGCGACGTACAGCTCGTCCTCGGACAGGGCACCCAGCCGGCGGATCTCCCGGCGGATGGTGCGCATGTGCGTGACCGCGTTGGAGACGTCGCCGGTCCCGGCCTCACCCTTGGAGCGGATCATCGCCGCACCTTCGGTGATCCTGCGCAGCGCCTCGCCCAGGTTGGTGGCTCCGCACACGAACGGGACGGTGAACGCCCACTTGTCGATGTGGTTGGCGTAGTCGGCGGGCGTCAGCACCTCGGACTCGTCGACGTAGTCCACCCCGAGGCTCTGGAGTACCTGCGCCTCGACGAAGTGGCCGATCCGGGCCTTGGCCATGACCGGGATGGAGACCGTCGCGATGATGCCGTCGATCATGTCCGGGTCGCTCATCCGGGAGACGCCACCCTGCGCACGGATGTCGGCAGGGACGCGCTCGAGAGCCATCACGGCCACTGCTCCGGCATCCTCGGCGATCTTGGCCTGCTCAGCGGTGACCACATCCATGATCACGCCGCCCTTGAGCATCTCGGCCATGCCGCGCTTGACGCGCGAGGTGCCTCGCTCGGGAGAGCTCTGCGGGATCGAAGCAGGGATGTCAGCCATGGCCGCATCGTACGTCCGGGGAGTCAGGTGACCCGCACCCGGGCAGGACCGCGAGACGGGCGGGTACTAGCCCGACGTGGAGTCGCCCAGTGAGTCGCCCTGTGACTCGCCCGGTGACTCGCCCAGCGAGTCGTCCAGTGCCTGGGTGCGCACCATCAGGATGCGCTGGATGACCGTGACGGTGTTGGCGACGGCAAGGACCCAGATCGCGGCGTACATCAGGACCGGCACGTCGAAGAGTGCGCCCAGTCCGGTCGTCACCAGGATGGCCACGATGCGGTCGGCGCGCTCGGCGATGCCGACCTCGGCCTGCATGCCTAGCGACTCCGCTTTTGCCCGCGCATAGCTGGTCACCGCCCCCATCACGAGGCAGTAGAGGGTCAGGCACAGATAGAGATAGCTGTCCCCCGGCCCCGCGAAGAAGAGCACCAGCCCTCCGAAGATGGCGCCATCAGCGATGCGGTCGAGAGTGGAGTCGAAGAAGGCGCCGAACTTCGAGGTCCTCCCGGCGGCGCGCGCCATCGCCCCATCGATGAGGTCGCTGAAGATGAAGGCGGTGATGACCAGCACCCCGGTGAGCAGCATTCCCTGGGGGAAGAACACCAGGGCGCCGGCGGAAACACCCAGGGTGCCGACCAGCGTGACGGCGTCAGGGCTGATGCCGAGCCTGATGAAGGTGTTGACGAACGGCGCGAGCATGACGCTCTGCCAGAAATTCTTGAACCTGTCCAACATGACGCGAGGAGGCTACCGCCCGTCGGGCTCTCCGCTGGCCAGCAGGGGCGTACCGTCAGGAGCACGGAGCCATTCAGGCTTCCCACCAAAGGGTTCCTCCATGAGTGACAAGTCCCCACGTCAGAGCATGACCAAGAAGTCCGGCAAGTCCATCAAGGAAAAGCGCGCCGCGAAACGCGGCCAGGCCGAGGAGTCCTCCATCGTCAAGGAGACACCTCAGGGCAAGAAGCGTTGACCGCAGAGTCCTTGCGCCTCGGAGTCATCGGGTCCTCCGCGAAAGAGAACGAACGCCGCCTGCCCCTGCACCCGGATCACCTGACCCGGATCCCGGCCGAGCTCCGACAGCGCATCACCCTCGAGCACGGGTACGGCGAGCGGTTCCGGTCGCCGGACGCCGAGCTCGGCGACGTGGTGGCCGGGTTCGCGAGCCGCGAGGAGATCATCGCGGATTCTGACGTCGTACTGCTGCCCAAGCCTCAGCACTCCGACGTCGAGGCGATGAAGCCGGGCGCCGTGCTGTGGGGATGGCCGCACTGCGTCCAGGACTCGGTCCTGACCCAGCTGGCCATCGACCGCCGCCTGACCCTGGTCGCGTTCGAGGCGATGAACCACTGGACCGTCGACGGCGCCGTCGGGCTGCACGTGTTCCACAAGAACAACGAGCTGGCCGGCTACTGCTCGGTGCTGCACGCGCTCGAGCTGACCGGCTCGACCGGCGACTACGGTCGCAGGCTCAAGGCGGTCGTGATCGGGTTCGGGGCTACGGCACGCGGTGCCGTGACCGCGCTGAACGCGCACGGGGTTCACGAGGTGCGGGTCCTCACCCGGAGAGGTGTCGCCGCCGTCGGCTCCCCGATCCACTCGGTTCGGATCACCCAGCTCGACCACGACCTCCAGCCGCCGTACCTGAGCCATGCGGTCACCGAACGCGGGCGCGTGCCACTTGCATCCCTGCTTGCCGACGCGGACATCGTCGTCAACTGCATCCTGCAGGACACGGCCGCCCCGCTGATGTTCCTGACGCTCGCCGACCTCGAGAGCTTCCGGCCGGGCAGCCTGATCGTGGACGTCTCGTGCGACGAGGGCATGGGCTTCGAGTGGGCTCGGCCGACCCCCTTCGCGGACCCGATGTTCACCGTTGCGGACAAGGTGGACTACTACGCGGTGGACCACAGTCCGTCGTACCTGTGGAACTCCGCGACCTGGGAGAACAGCGAGGCGCTGCTGCCCTTCCTGCCGATCGTCCTCGCCGGACCAGACGCCTGGGACGCGGACGAGACCGTACGGCGGGCGATCGAGGTGCGCGACGGGCACATCGTGAACCCCGCGATCCTCAGCTTCCAGGGACGGGCAAAGGAGTACCCGCACCCGGTCGGCTGACAAAGACAGGCCCGAGCGCCAAGACCGCGCGTCAGACCAGGTCGGGCAGCCTCAGGTGTGCGATCGCGAGCTCGAACTCGCCCACATCGATGATGTCGACTCCGGCCTCCCTTGCGCCGCTGTCGCGGATCGTCCAGGCCTGGTCCCGGCTCGCCGCCATGGCCGCGGCCGAGTCGAACACCACGGTTCCGCAGCCGCGCCCGGCCGGTCGGTTGACGAGCATGCTCGTCCCACAGAAGCCCTCGAGCTTCTCGATCTCCGGAAGCAACCCGTGTCGGTACACATCGAGCGCCCGGTCCATGTCGCCCTGGCTCATCCGGATCCAGGTGACCCGGCAGCAGGCCCCCTCAGGAGCTGAGCGCTCCCGGTGCATCACCGCCACCTCCCACGGTTCGACATGCGGCGTGCCGCCGATGATCTCGGCACCGCGTCGACGCATCGGCGCAAGATGGAGGTCGCTGGCGTTCATCGTCTCCTCGGTCTGCCACGAGCTGGTCACGATGCACTGACCGGTCTCCCGGTCGACCAACATCGACAGGCCGACGCAACCGTCCATGGCCGTGATCGCCGGCATCACCTCGTCGCGGACGTAGGCGATGCCCTCCTCGAGGGCGTCGGGATCGCCCATGACGGTGATGGATCGTGCATGCATGCGCGCGCCTCCTGTTCGGGGTGGCACCCGGGGGCGCCACCGGCGGGATCCACATTCCTCTCCGCGGGCGGGTTGCGCAATGGCCCCTACCAGGCGTCGGCCAACAACGCACGGGTGCTCTGCAGGAGCTCGGGCAGCGTCTTGGTCTGGCCGATGATCGGCATGAAGTTCTGGTCGCCCAGCCAGCGCGGTACGACGTGCTGGTGCAGGTGGGCGGCGATCCCGGCCCCTGCGACTTCTCCTTGGTTCATGCCGATGTTGAAGCCCTGCACGCCCGAGACCCGGCGGAGGGTCTGCATCGCGGCCTTGGTGAGCTCCGCGACCTCGTCGGCCTCCTCTGGCGTGGTCTCGGTGTAGTCGGCGATGTGGCGGAAGGGACAGACCATCAGGTGGCCAGGGGCGTACGGATACAGGTTGAGTACGGCGAACGCCAGGTCGCCACGTCGTACGACGAGACCTTCGGCGTCCCCGAGCGACGGGATCCGGCAGAAGGGGCACTCGCCCTCGGTGTCGTCGTTGGGCTTGCTCTCCCCGCGGATGTAGGCCATCCGGTGCGGGGTCCAGAGCCGGTCGAGCTCGTCGGGCTCGCCGATGCCGTCCTGGTGGGTGCTCTCGCTCACCCCGGCATTGTCCCAGTCACCCGCCTGCCGGGCTGAGCGACGTCACACCTGCGTGCGGGACGCCACCGACTCGGCGACCCGGGCGATCGCCTCGTCCACCGGTACGCCGTTGTCCTGCCGCCCGTCTCGGTAACGGAAGCTCACCGCGCCGGCCTCGACGTCGTTGTCCCCCGCGATCACCATGAAAGGAACCTTCTGCAGCTGCGCGTTGCGGATCTTCTTCTGCATCCGGTCGTCGGACTCGTCGACCTCGACCCTCAGCCCCTCGGCGCGCATGCGTCCGGCAATCTCGGCCAGGTAGTCGTTGTGGCGATCGGCGATCGGGATGCCCTGCACCTGTACGGGGGCGAGCCACGGTGGGAGCGCGCCGGCGTAGTGCTCCACGAGCAGGCCGATGAACCGTTCGATCGAGCCGAATTTCGCCGAGTGGATCATCACCGGGCGCTGGCGTGAGCCGTCCGCTGCCTGGTACTCGAGCTGAAAGCCCCGCGGCTGGTTGAAGTCGTACTGGATGGTCGACATCTGCCAGGTGCGACCGATCGCGTCGCGGGCCTGCACCGAGACCTTGGGTCCGTAGTACGCCGCGCCACCCGGGTCGGGCACCAGCTCGAGGCCGGACTGGGCCGCCACGTCGGCCAAGACCTGGGTCGCGACCGCCCACTCGTCGTCGTCTCCGACGAACTTGTCCGGCTTGGAATCGTCACGGGTGGACAGCTCGAGATAGAAGTCGTCGAGCCCGAAGTCCTGGAACAGGCTGAGGCAGAAATCCAGCAGGTGCTTGATCTCGGACGGGGCCTGCTCGGGGGTGACGTAGGAGTGCGAGTCGTCCTGGGTCATCCCGCGCACCCGGGTCAGCCCGTGCACCACGCCGGACTTCTCGTTGCGGTAGACCGAGCCGAACTCGAAGAGCCGCAGCGGCAGCTCCCGGTAGGAACGCCCGCGCGACCTGAAGATCAGGTTGTGCATCGGGCAGTTCATCGCTTTGAGGTAGTAGTTGCTCCCCTCCATCTCCATCGGCGGGAACATCCCGTCGGCGTAGTACGGCAGGTGGCCCGACGTCTCGAAGAGCCCCTGCTTGGCGATGTGTGGCGTGCCGACGTACTCGAAGCCATTCTCGATGTGGCGCTGGCGGACGTAGTCCTCCATCACGCGCTTGATCACCCCGCCCTTGGGGTGAAAGACGGCCAGCCCCGAGCCGATCTCGTCCGGGAAGCTGAACAGGTCGAGGTCACGCCCGAGCTTGCGGTGGTCGCGACGCTCGGCCTCCTCGATCCGGTGCAGGTGCTCCTCGAGCGCTTCCTTGGTCTCCCATGCCGTGCCGTAGATGCGCTGCAGCTGCTTGTTCTTCTCGTTCCCCCGCCAGTACGCCGCGGCGGAGCGCATCAGCTTGAACGCCGGGATCCGCTTGGTGGTGGGCAGATGCGGTCCGCGGCAGAGGTCCTTCCAGGCCACTTCACCCCGGCGGTTGACGTTGTCGTAGATCGTGAGCTCGCCCGCACCGACCTCGGCACTCGCCCCTTCGGCGGCCTCGGCAGCCGTCCCCTTGAGGCCAATCAGCTCGAGCTTGTAGGGCTCGTCGGAGAGCTCCTCACGCGCCTCGTCGTCGGAGATCGGGCGGCGCTCGAACCGCTGGTTCTCCTTGATGATCTTGCGCATGCGGGTCTCGATCGTGGCCAGGTCCTCGGGCACGAACGGGGTCTCGACGTCGAAGTCGTAGTAGAAGCCGTTCTCGATCGGCGGGCCGATGCCGAGCCTTGCCTTGGGGAAGAGCTCCTGCACCGCCTGTGCCATCACGTGCGCGGTCGAGTGGCGAAGGATGTCGCGTCCATCCGTGGTGTCGATCGCGACGGCCTCCACCTCGTCTCCGTCACCGAGCTCGTGTGCCAGGTCGCGAAGCGCTCCACCCACCCTGGCGGCGACCACGTCGCGGTCATCGGCGAACAGCTCCCACGCCTTCGTGCCGGCCGTCACGGTCCGGTCCTCGCGCGCGTCGGCGTGGATCAGGTGGACGGTGAGGTCGGACACGAGGTTTGCTCCCTGACGTGGTCACGCAGCCGATGGCAGGGCTGCCACCGCCCGGCGGGCGGCCGATGCGATCGTATCGACGGGTCGGCCGGGCGTCGTACCGGGTTTCGGAGCGCGCCTCGATTGGTCAGGGGTTTAGTCAGGTGTGAGTGCGGTGGGGAGCCAGCGTGCGAGGGCGGCGTCGAGCTCGGTGGGGCTGACGGGTTTGGAGATGTAGTCGTCCATGCCTGCGTCCAGGCAGCGTTCGCGGATCCCGTCGGAGACCCCGGCGGTCATCGCGATCACCGGGGTGTGTGCGCTGGTGCCCTCGAGCCGGCGTAGTGCCACGGTGGCCTCATAGCCGTCCATCTCCGGCATCTGGCAGTCCATCAGGACTGCGGCGAACGGGGTCCGGGCCAGCGAGGCCAGCGCCTCGATCCCGTTCCCGGCAACCTCGGTGCTGTAGCCGAGGTACTCCAAAATGCCCACCGCGACCAGCTGGTTGACGTGGTTGTCCTCCACCACCAGCACGTGTCCACGACTACCGTTGGGCCGCACCTCGACCGCAGGCACCGACACACTGCGCGGCCGCGCCCGGACCTGGTCCAGGTTCTGCAGCACCCCATGCAACCGGGAGAGCTGCACCGGCTTGGTCAGCCGCACACTGATCCCCACCGCACGCGCCTCCTCACCAGTCACATCGGGCACCGAGGTCAACAACACCAGCTCCAGGCCGGCCAGCACCGGGTCCGCCGAGATCCGGGTCGCCAGCTCCAGCCCATCCATCCCCGGCATACACAAGTCCAGCAACGCCAACACGTAGGGA
Source organism: uncultured Actinomycetota bacterium (assembly GCA_963742815.1). GTDB lineage: Bacteria > Actinomycetota > Actinomycetes > Propionibacteriales > Nocardioidaceae > Marmoricola. The sequence continues at coordinate 439,360 of CAVUNJ010000011.1, read as the reverse complement.
TCCTCACCAGCCGCCGCATCCTGGAGCTGACGCAGCGCCGAGCGACCATCGACCGCCACCTCGGGCCGCATCCCCCACGCCGTGAGCTGCTCACTCAAGATCAACCGGTTCGTGTGGTTGTCATCGACCACCAGCACCCGCAACCCGACCAGCCCCTCAGCCGAGGACAACGCCACCGCAGCCGGCTCCACCTCCGCCAACGCCAACGGCAACGTGAACCAGAACGTGCTGCCCCGACCCAGCTCACTGTCCACCCCCAGCTCACCACCCATCGCGGTCACCAGCTGGCGACAGATCGCCAGACCCAGACCGGTGCCACCGAAACGACGAGTCGTGGAGGAGTCAGCCTGCGAGAACGGATCAAAGAGCCGCTGCCGATCAGTGTCCTCAAGCCCCAACCCGGTATCGGTCACCTCGAACCGCACCACCGGCCCCGCAGCAGTCTGGTCCTCGACCTGCGCCCGGATCACCACCTCACCGCTATCGGTGAACTTCACCGCGTTCGAGGCCAGGTTCAACAACACCTGCCGCAACCGCGAGGGATCCCCACGCAGATTCAACGGCAACTCCGGCGAGCAATAAGCCAACAACTCCAGACCCTTGCGCTGCGCCGACTCAGCCACCAGCTCAGCCGCCTCCTCAACCACCTGCACCAGGTTGAAGTCGATGATGTCCAGCTCCAGCTTCCCCGCCTCAACCTTGGAGAAGTCCAAGATGTCGTTGATGATCCGCAACAACGACTCCCCCGCCACATGCACCCCATCGACATACTGCCGCTGACGATCATCAAGCCGCGTGTTCTGCAACAACCCCGTCAACCCGATCACCCCGTTCATCGGAGTCCGGATCTCATGACTCATCGTCGCCAAGAACGCCGACTTCGCCCGCGACGCCTCCACTGCAGCATCAGCACTCGCCCGCGCCTCAGCACGAGCCCGCGACTCCGACTGCAACAACAACGCACTCCGCAAAAAACTCAACACCAACAACAACGTCACCGCGACCATCGATGCCATGAAATGGGTGTCACCACCAAGAAACTCATCGAAGAAATGCAACCCGAGCGGGAACAAGATCGGCACCGTCGCAATCCCCAACCGCCACAACGGATGACCACCCACATCCTCCGCCGACACCTCCACCACCGGTGGCCGACGAAAAGCCGACGTGGACATCAACATCGCGCCCAGCATCCAACCGAGGTCCAGGAACTTCGAGACCTCGCCCGAGACCGAGAACAGGGCGTAGGAAAGATCAGCCGCCAGCCAGAAGGTGACCCCGACGGCAAACCACAGTCCGATCGTCTCCCGCGCGCGCCGGTTCATCAGCGCACGCACAACCAACGCCAGCAAGATCGCATCCAGCACCGGATACGACGCCCAGACCACACGGCTCAGCGGGGCCACCGTCGAGTCCTCCACGAGGTCGACGATCGACACGTCCCAAAGCACCAGGACGCTGACCACCACGATCGTCAGCGCGTCGATCACCGCGTCCTTGTCGATGCGGGAACCCTCACGGCCTTCGACGAGCGTGCTCAGCAGCGCGGCGCTCAAGACCACGTACTGCAGCATGTACGCGGCGTCCGAGAGTGACACCTCTGGCTCCATGCCGAACAGCAGGTAGAACTGCCAGAACAGGGAGCCGGCCGCGGAGATCGTCAGCCCGAGCGCCAGGAGTATCGGAACCCGACTCGGACCTCGAGGACGTTGCAGGGCACCGACCCATGCGACGGCGGCTGCTCCCCCGACGACCAGGAGGAACGTGGTGTCGCCCGCGAGGTTCACGGGGTACTTGAGGTGGAGACCGATCAGCACCGCGGATGCCAGCAGCAGGATCGCCAGCCATGAGCGCCTCATGGCAGGGACGGGCATCGTGACGTGATGGTTGTGTCCACACCTCAGGGTAGGCGCGAATATTCGCAATTGCTGGGAAAACGGTGAATAACGGCAGACCAGCTACGGCCTGGGTGGGTCAGGTGTGAGTGCGGTGGGGAGCCAGCGTGCGAGGGCGGCGTCGAGCTCGGTGGGGCTGACGGGTTTGGAGATGTAGTCGTCCATGCCTGCGTCCAGGCAGCGTTCGCGGATCCCGTCGGAGACCCCGGCGGTCATCGCGATCACCGGGGTGTGGGCGCTGGTGCCCTCGAGCCGGCGTAGTGCCACGGTGGCCTCATAGCCGTCCATCTCCGGCATCTGGCAGTCCATCAGGACTGCGGCGAACGGGGTCCGGGCCAGCGAGGCCAGCGCCTCGATCCCGTTCCCGGCAACCTCGGTGCTGTAGCCGAGGTACTCCAAAATGCCCACCGCGACCAGCTGGTTGACGTGGTTGTCCTCCACCACCAGCACGTGTCCACGACTACCGTTGGGCCGCACCTCGACCGCAGGCACCGACACACTGCGCGGCCGCGCCCGGACCTGGTCCAGGTTCTGCAGCACCCCATGCAACCGGGAGAGCTGCACCGGCTTGGTCAGCCGCACACTGATCCCCACCGCACGCGCCTCCTCACCAGTCACATCGGGCACCGAGGTCAACAACACCAGCTCCAGGCCGGCCAGCACCGGGTCCGCCGAGATCCGGGTCGCCAGCTCCAGCCCATCCATCCCCGGCATACACAAGTCCAGCAACGCCAACACGTAGGGATCCTCACCAGCCGCCGCATCCTGGAGCTGACGCAGCGCCGAGCGACCATCGACCGCCACCTCGGGCCGCATCCCCCACGCCGTGAGCTGCTCACTCAAGATCAACCGGTTCGTGTGGTTGTCATCGACCACCAGCACCCGCAACCCGACCAGCCCCTCAGCCGAGGACAACGCCACCGCAGCCGGCTCCACCTCCGCCAACGCCAACGGCAACGTGAACCAGAACGTGCTGCCCCGACCCAGCTCACTGTCCACCCCCAGCTCACCACCCATCGCGGTCACCAGCTGGCGACAGATCGCCAGACCCAGACCGGTGCCACCGAAACGACGAGTCGTGGAGGAGTCAGCCTGCGAGAACGGATCAAAGAGCCGCTGCCGATCAGTGTCCTCAAGCCCCAACCCGGTATCGGTCACCTCGAACCGCACCACCGGCCCCGCAGCAGTCTGGTCCTCGACCTGCGCCCGGATCACCACCTCACCGCTATCGGTGAACTTCACCGCGTTCGAGGCCAGGTTCAACAACACCTGCCGCAACCGCGAGGGATCCCCACGCAGATTCAACGGCAACTCCGGCGAGCAATAAGCCAACAACTCCAGACCCTTGCGCTGCGCCGACTCAGCCACCAGCTCAGCCGCCTCCTCAACCACCTGCACCAGGTTGAAGTCGATGATGTCCAGCTCCAGCTTCCCCGCCTCAACCTTGGAGAAGTCCAAGATGTCGTTGATGATCCGCAACAACGACTCCCCCGCCACATGCACCCCATCGACATACTGCCGCTGACGATCATCAAGCCGCGTGTTCTGCAACAACCCCGTCAACCCGATCACCCCGTTCATCGGAGTCCGGATCTCATGACTCATCGTCGCCAAGAACGCCGACTTCGCCCGCGACGCCTCCACCGCAGCATCAGCACTCGCCCGCGCCTCAGCACGAGCCCGCGACTCCGACTGCAACAACAACGCACTCCGCAAAAAACTCAACACCAACAACAACGTCACCGCGACCATCGTCGCCATGAAGTGCTCCTCGCCGCCGCGAATACTCTTCGATGAAATGCAGACCCAACGGGAACAAGATCGGCACCGTCGCAATCCCCAACCGCCACAACGGATGACTCGAGACCGCGCCAGTCAGCGACTCCTCCACCACCGCCGGCCGACGAAAAGCCGAGGCACACATCAACATCGCGCCAGCCATCCAGCCCGAGTCGAGCACCGCCGACACCTGGCCGGAGGCAGAGAGCATGTACGCCGTATCAGCTGCCGTCCAGCAGGCGAGGCCGCCCGCGAACGACAGCCCGACCGATGATCGCGACTGCCGATTGATCAACGCGCGCGCCACCAGCGCCAGCAGAATCGCATCCAGCACCGGATAGACCGCCCACACCACCCGGGTCGTCGTAGACACCGTGGTGTCCGCGACGATCTCGGCGATCGAGAGGTTCCAGAAGAGCAGCACGCTGACCACCACGATCGTGAGCGCGTCGATCACCGAGTCGGGATCTATTCGGATACCCCCACGTGCGCGGACCAGCGTGACCGTGACCAGTGCTGCACCGAGAAGCAGGTAGCTGAGGAAGTACGGCGCGTCAGCCCACGAAACCTCGGGCTCGTACCCGTTCCAGGCATAGATGAGCCAGACCAGGTCAGCCACAGCCGAGGCCGTGAGTCCGGCAGCGATGAGCCGAGGGGTGAATGTCGAGCCGCGAGGGCGACGCAGGGCGCCGATCCACGCCACGACGGCCGCGCCCCCGACCGCCACCAGATAGGTGGTGTCGCCCACCGGGCCCGTCGGGACGAACACGTGGTGGACCACCAGCAGAGAGGCTGAGACCACGAGCGTCGCCGGCCAGAACCGGCTCACAGCAACGCCCGCCATCGCAGGGAATCGGATACGTCCACGCCTGAGCGTAACCAGATTCGTCCGATTGATCTGAATAATCCCAATACGATGGGTGAGCGATACTGGGTTCGAACCAGTTTCCAGACCACTTTGCGGAACTGGGTCCCACCTGCGAAAAGAGCCTTCGACCTCCTGGCCTCGTGGTGTGCGCTCCGGTTCGGCGAGCTGGCCGAGCTTCGCCGCGGCGACGTCGACACAAAGACGGGGCTGCTCCGGATCCGGCGCGCTGTCGTGCGGGCGGAGGGCCGGACGATCGTCGGGTCTCCCAAGTCCGACGCCGGTACGCGAGACGTAGCCATTCCCCCGCACCTCCTGCCCCTCATCCGCGAGCACCTGCTCAAGCACGCCGAGCCCGGCAAGAACGGTCTGCTGTTCCCCGCCCGGGGCGGTGGCCACCTGGCCCCCTCGACGCTGTACCGCGTGTTCTACAGCGCGCGAGAGGCCGCGGGCCGCCCTGATCTCCGGTTCCACGATCTGCGCCATACCGGGGCCGTCCTGGCCGCTCAGAATGACGCCACGCTGGCCGAGCTGATGGGTCGCCTCGGTCACTCCACCCCCGGCGCGGCGATGCGCTACCAGCACGTGGCCAAGGGCAGGGACCTGGAGATTGCGCGTCGACTCTCGGCGATGGTGGAGGGGACCAAGTGAGCGCCTCGCCCGAGCTGCCCGGCTGGCTGACAAACATCGCCGGCTTCGATTCTGAGCTTTGGTGTCGCCCGATCGTTTGTACCCATGGAACAGAGCAGATCGCCAATGCCGAGGTGCTCGGCGCGATGTTCGAGCACTCCGAATCTCACACCCTCTGTGTCGCGGCGACTGACGCTGTTGGCATCGCGTCATCTGGGCGGATTGCCATCAAGGACGGCGTAGGGACGGTCGGGCGTAGCCCCGGGTCGCTGGCCTTTCTTTGCCCTGAATGCGGTCGTAGCCCGCGGGTCCCCCCGAACCGACTCGACAAGATTCTGGTAGCCACACGCTCGAATGACCCGCCCTGGGTCGACATGTCCGTCTATGATTAGCAGCGTCCAAACCGGACTTTCGCTCTAGTGGGCGGTTGATTTTTCGACCCCCGCTAGGAGCACGTCATGGCGCGAAGTTCCGTCCGCGCAGCTCGACACCTCGTCAGTATTGGTCAGGCCGCCGAGTACGCCGGTGTCTCAAGCAAGACCATCCGACGTCGCATCTCTGACGGCAGCCTTGCTGGCTACCGGATGGGTAACCGTCTGATCCGCGTTGACCTCAACGAGCTCGACGCGATGCTGCGTCCGATCCCGGCCACGGGCGGGTCCGATGCCGCCTGACACGCACAGAGGCCGCCCTGCGGAGGCGGCCCCTACAGACAAGACGGCGGTCGGGTCTGGTACCAGCATTATTGCACCGACCACCCTCATTCATCCGAAGGCCGTGGCGCCGGCATACGCCGTGTTCACGTTCCACGACGACGGTCAACTCACGCGCCGGGGCCTGTACCTGAGCCTTCACAGCGCCATCAAGGCCAAGGAGCGAGCCGAGGACAAGGGGCAGCGGTTCGAGCTGATGCTGGTCGAGCTGGTGCCCGTTCCGGCCACACCCGTGATTGTCGTCGGAGGGCACGCGGCGTGAGTGCCACGCCCTACGCAGACGCCGCGGTCGATTACCACAGCCGGGGCTGGTCCCCGGTGCCTTTGCCGCCCGGCTGCAAGAAGCCACCACCGACCGGCTGGACCGGGTACGCCGCGCCATACGTCTCCGGCGCAGACGTCCATGAATGGGCCAGCAACGGCTACGCGACCGCGAACATCGGTCTGAGGATGCCCGAGACGGTGCTCGGGCTCGACCTCGACGCCTACGACGGGAAGCCCGGCCTCGAGACGATGCTCGCCGCGACGGATCGGCTCGGCCCGCTGCCCCCGTCGCCGCGTTCGAGCAGTCGCCCCGATGACCCGGTGTCGGGGATCCGGTTCTACCGGGTGCCCCCCCGGCGCCGCTGGGCCGACGTACTGGGGCCAGGAGTGGAGGTCATCCACTACGGGCACCGCTACGCCTGCGTCGCGCCGTCGCTGCACCCTGAGGGCCGCGATTACGCCTGGTACGCGCCCGGCAACACCGTGATCGACTCCCCGGCCGTCGACGAGCTGCCCGACCTGCCTGCCGCGTGGGTCGCCGACCTCGACCGCGGCGACATCGCCACCCGGGCGGAGAAGGCCGACGTGCTCGATGCGGATGTGGCGACGTGGCTCGGGGAGCTCCCGACTGGTGACCCCTGCCGCTACGTGTCGCGGCTGCTCGTCGAGGCCGAGGGCGGCCTCGAGGTCGCTGCATCACGACACGACACTGTGCGCGGCTACATCGGGAAGATGGTCCGGGCCGGCGAACAGGGGCATCGCGGCGCGGTGAGCGGGCTCAACACCCTCGAGGCGATCTGGCGGACCTCTCTGGGCCGGGGCAAGCCACGCGAGCCTGACCCCGGGGAGTGGGACCGCATGGTGACCGGGGCTGTTGCGCTGGTCGTGAAGGACCCGACGTCTGTGTTCGACAAGGGGTGCTGTCCCGCCGAGCCCCCGGCGCCGAGCCCGTTGCCTGAGTCCACAGCGGACGACGTGACCGAGGCGGAGTTCGACGCGGCGGCCCAGTTCGCCCGCGAGGTCGCGCAGGAGGCGTACAAGATCCGCGTACGCGACGCCGCGCGGGAGAAAGTCGCCGCAGAGAAGGCCAAGGCCGAGCCGCCGTTCGATGCTGGCACGCTGGCCGAGGTGCTGGCTCGCCCTGCTGAGCCGCCGCATCGCATCGAGGGCCTCGTTCCTTCGGGCGCGTCGACACTCGTCGTCGCTCAGCGGAAGACCGGCAAGACAACCCTGGTGCTCAACCTGGCGCGGTGCCTGACCGAAGGCGGGGAGTTCCTCGGGACGTTCGCCACCAGGCCGCTACAGGGGCGTGTCGCGATCCTCAACTACGAGGTGAGTGGTCAGATGCTGGCCCGCTGGGCCAGCGAGGCCGGCGTGCCACCGGACCGGCTCGTGCTGGTGAACCTGCGGGGGCGGCGCAACCCCCTGCGGGTCGAAGAGGACCGCGTAAAGCTGGCATCCCTGCTCCGGTCACACGACGTCGAGGCGCTCGTCGTGGATCCGTTCGGCCGGGCGTACGGCGGCAAGTCACAGAACGATGCCGCCGAGGTCGGAGGCTGGCTCGTCGACCTGGACGTGTTCGCCAGGAGCGAGGTCGGAGCCACCGACGTCTACCTCTGCGCCCACGCAGGCTGGACGGCAGAGCGCACCCGCGGCTCCTCTGCGCTGGAGGACTGGCCTGACGTCACGATCACCCTCACCAGGGACAGGGACAACCCACAGGTGCGCTACCTGGCCGCTGAGGGCCGCGACGTCCTCCTCGAGGAGGACCGCCTCGACTTCAACCCCGCGGCAAGGCAGCTCACCCTGAGCGGGTCCGGATCTCGAAGGCAGGCCAAGGCGGCCGAGAAGACCGCGGAGCTGTCGACTGCCGTGGTCGAAATCGTCACCGAGAGGCCAGGTCTTAACACCCGCGAACTGGCCGACGCGCTTCGCGCGGCTGGTCACGCATTCCAGCGAGGCGACGTCGGGCAAGCCGCCCGGAACGCCGCCACCAGCGGTCACATCCGGCAGGCGCACGGCCCGCGCAACAGCATCTTGTATTACCCGAAAGGGGCAGTAGTCCCGAGTAGTCCCGAGCCTTCCCAGCGGGATGGCTTGAGTAGTCCCGACCCGTCCTATAGAGGACGGGACTACTCAGAGGACCACTTGACCCTGAGTGGTCCCGACACCGAGAGGGAGGCCGGCTGATGGCAACCGACACCCCGCGCCGCTCCAGCGATCGGAAGCTCTGCGCCGCCTGCGGGGCGACGCTGGGCGGATGCCGGTCGCTGCCGGTCACCGGTGGTCGCCCGTGCTGCGCGAGCTGCAACCACGGCCAACGCGGTGAACAGTGACCGGCAGCCCAGAAAATCCCGGCCCGCGCCATACCCGCGAGTCCTCTCACCGCCTCCCCCCGTGTACGGGTCTGGGATTCTGGGACGTCTGGAGGATTCCGGAGCTCCCCAGAAAATCTGGACGCGCAAGCCGAGCCGCGAGAGCTCTAGCGGATTTCCGCTCACACCGTTTTTTCCAAGGGTTCCACCGGCCGCGCGGCCAGAAAATCCAGCCGGGCGTCGAAGCCCGCGAGACCTCTCGCGCCTCGGTATCCCCCCGAGCGCTCTGTCCTCATGTGGAGGCCCCCGAATGAGCCTCAATCGGGCCCGAATCTGGGGCTTCCGGGCCGCAATGAGGTCCCCCCTCTCGGGTCGGGGAGATTTTAGGTCGAGAGGTCTCGCCCGGTTCGGAGCTGCCGCTGGTTTTTTTCAGCGCTTCCGTCGCCGACTGGTCTGCCGCTTCCGCGGTCACGACGATGCCGTGACCGGCGTCCATGCGGGCATCGGCGCCGCGCTCCTGGAGTGCGACCGCTGCCAGAGGCGCAAGGCCGTGCCGTACCGCGGCGCCCTGGTCCCGGACGTGACCGAACAGTCAGCCTGCGCCGAGGCCGTCACGGTCGACCGCGGTGCGTTGCAGCTCCTGCAGGTTGGCGCCGCGGTGGACGCGAGCTACTCCGGGCTGCTTCGCCTGCTGCTGAATGGTGAGGACACGTGAACGTCTCGCCGCGTACGGCCGAGGTCGCCCTGGTGGCCCTCGACGTCGTACTGCGCCGGCAGTACCGAAACGCACCCGCTTGGCCGGCGCACATCGTCCGAGCACAGCAAGAGCTCACAGCCGCCGCGGCCGCCTTGTCGCCCGAGCGACAGGAGTGGACAGCAGCCATACCCCCCGCGGAAGAATTTCATCTCGGTTGGAGAGGCAGCCCGGCGACTCGGCGTCAGCACTCGGACGATCGAGCGCCGGGCGACCTCCGGCCAACTTCCGGCCCGTCGATTCGGCAGGCACTGGCAGATCATCTGGACGGATGGAGACGTAATGGCAGGGCAAGCAACCGACGCGACGCCGGCCGAGGCCGAGGCCGAGGCGCCGCGGTATCGAGTGACCGGCGAGTTCGTCAACGTCAGGACCGAAACCATGGCCGGCGCCATCGGCGTCCTCGGCGGCCGGCGAGGGAGTCGCTACGTGGTGATCGGCGTCTACCGCCACGGCCTCGTGCCCGCCGACGCACCCGCCGAGGACATCGAGCGGCTCCTCGGGAAAGGCATGATTGAGCAGGTGCCGGCATGAGCGGCTTCAGCCAACAGTTCCTGATCGAGGTGAGGAACATTCTCGGCCTAGCCGCCGACGCTGACCCCCAGACCATCCTGGCGGAAATGGATAGGCAATTGGAGGCACTGGCGAACCCGCCTGTAGCCACCAAGGCCCCGACGCCTCCGCTTCCAGCGTCGCCGCCTGGGCTCTTCGATGGCCACAGGGACGCCGTTGCCTGGGCCGTGGCCACGGGTCGGCTCAGCCCTGCTCGCGCCCAGTTCTGGGCGGCCCAGCTCGTCGAGGAACGGGCCCGCACTGGCTCTACCGTGCAGATTGAGGCGACGATTGCCAGTCTGTCGCCTGTGTACGACGTCGCCGCGGCTCGGAGGCCGGCAGTTGCCGAGTCCGACACGCCGTTGCTCGATGACCTCGACCGGGCGATGTACGGACCCTCGATCGAGGAGCGCGAGCGAGCCGACAACCTGGCCGCCGAGCGTGAGCTAGCCGAGAGTGTCGAGCGCGAGCGCGAACAGGCCGCGGGGCAGCTCACCGAGTCCGAAGAGCAGGCCATCTTCGGCGATTCCCAATGAACTCCTGCAGCCCCGGCGACGGAGACGTCGAGCCTGGCTCCTCCTTCGGTGGCCCGGCGTCCGCGGACGCGTCGTCGTGGGCTGCAGGGCCCCAAATAGTCAGGTCTAAGGGCACGTCCGGCCAGGGCGGGTGCTCGTCTTGAATGGCGCGCTTCTCGGAGGTCACGCCCAATGACGCCGCCGTGGGCAATACTCAGCACCATGTCACGTCCGGCGGCTGGATTCGCGGCGGCAGCCACCGGCTGCTACGAGGCCCCTCGGGCAGCCGCACTCTCGGGCGTGCCGGTCAGGACGGTTTATCACTGGGCTGCGAACGGCCTGGTTGTGCCGAGCGTCTCGCCGGTGCAGGAGAAGCTGTGGTCCTACGCGGACTTGATGGCGCTGCGAATCGTCGCGTGGCTCCGCCGGCCTAAGGCTGCCGAGGTTGATGACGACCCTGAGTCTCTGCCTGCCAGTCCGATGCCGCAGGTGAGAATCGCACTTGCGATGCTCGACCAGCGGGGAATGGACCTGTGGTCCAGGGACAGTGGTGACTCTTCGCCACTGGTTGTCGACCAGCGTGGAGGTATCCACGTCAAAGACGGTGACCACTTCGTTGACGTGCGAGGCAACGAGTCGTTCCCGCTTGGCGTGTGGTTGGACTTGCTCGGACCCTTCGACGTTGCAGGCCACCGCGGTCCTGACCTCCTGGCTCCGCGCCCTCACCTGCGCATAGCACCTGAGCGACTCGCGGGCGAGCCGCACGTTGAGAACACTCGATTGACGACCAGGACTCTCGCCGGCATGTCTGCTCGCGGCTTCAGTGTGGAGCGCATCGTGGATCTCTACTCAGTATCGAGAGAGGCCGTCGAGGAGGCCGTCGACCTCGAGAGCGAACTGAGCGCTGCCTGATGTCAGCCGTGCGGCTGAGGCTGGCGTTGGATGAGAACTTCCCGGAGCCGCTACTAGAGGACTTGCGGCCATGGCTGCCCCAAGACATCGAAGTGGTTCACATCAACCGTCTTGACCCTCGACTGCGCGGCCCCGAGATGGGTGATCGGCGGCTGCTGATCGCGCTACACCAGCTCGGATTCGATGGGTTGATCACGAACAACTGGCGGATGCTCAACATCCCATGGGAGACCGCGGCTATCGTCGCGACCAGGGCCGTCCTCATTGCGATGCAAGATATGGGCGACGACCCCATCCGGGCAACAGGCGCCCTGCTGTTGGAACTCCCTGGCCTCTCAACCAGGATGAGCGCGGGTGTGTCGAACGTGTTCTTGCTGCACTACGCGAGGCGACCAGCGCGCGACGGCTGGGTGTTTTTGCAGCAAGCGGCAGATCGCGAGGGCCTCTCGGTCAACTCGCTCTACGACGAGGTCAGGGTCAGTCCGAAAGAGCTATCTGATCCCGTCCTGACCTAGCTTGAGCAGCGGACGCCCTCCACACGCAACAGAACCGCCCCCGGCACTAACTCTGCCGGGGGCGGTTCTGTTGCGTGGATTCCTATGCGTGTGGAGCAGAGCCACGGCGCGGGCATTGGCCGGCCCTCCGTGATCCACCAAGCGGCTGCTCTTGAGTGAACTGGCCTAGAACAGTCGGCCGTTCCTATCGGCTGTTCTCTCTGATTGACCTACGCTCCGGTGGTCGAAAGGACACATCTCGGATGAAGATGAGAATAGCGACCGTATTAGCTTCAATCCTGGCGTTTGGAACGCTCAGCGCGACGCCCGCACAGGCAGACCCGGGGGACCCATTCGAGGTCTGGGGCCTAACCGGACCAGGGCTGCACGTGAACAGCGGTTCGTGCCGGAACGTGACGGTCAACGCGATGACGAACGCCGCGCTCGACTATCAGACCATCGATGCTGAGGTCGACGTCTGGCGGGGAGCCGAGCACCTCGGGTCGGCCTCCTTATCTCGTGTAGGCCAGTCGAATCGGCTGCGCGGCACGTACTACTACTGCCCATGGCTCGACGATGTCGGCCTCTTCCGGCTGGGCGACAGTGAGGTGTCGTGGGAGCGGTACGACGACGACTTCAACTACTACGAGAGCGGTTCCTTCGTCGATACCTCGCGCGGATCGATGGTGCTCAAGCAGTCCACACGGCTAGCGCTCAGTGGCAAGCGGCAGCGTCAGCTGCGCAAGTTCCGCGCCAACGGCTCCTACTTCGGCATCGAGCAGTGGTACCGCTTCCCAAAGGGCGTACGGCTCTCACTGCAGAAGCAGCCCTCGGGGGCCGCCACATGGCAATGGGTCAAGACGGCCAAGACGAACCGCAAGGGCGTCGCCAAGTTCAGGGTGAAGACCAGGGCCGTGTACCGCTACCGCGTTGTCATGAGTGCCACCTCACGAAGCTGGGGGGCTACATCCAGGGTGCTCGTTAGATAGCGAATCACGGCTCCTCGCCCTTCCGCTCGTTCGTCGGTTTTTCATTGCACGGGTGCTTTCCTTGTGTGCGGTGCCCCACGAGGTCTCCCGCCTGCAGGCTTGGGTGGCGAACTAGACCCAGATGGCAATCACATCGGGGATCATGACCCGCGTGGAGTTCTCTGATGTCGTCGCCGGCCTGGCCCTAGCCATCAGTGGCGCAACGTTCGTGACGCAGAGGAGGGCCGGGGGCCGTGTGCATTTCACCGCCGAGTGGGCGGACCACCACACGATCATCCTGATCAACCAAGGCCCGGGGTTTGCGACGAAGGTGAGCGCAAACATCGTTTCCTCCCAGGGCCCGTGACACGACTCCGATCTCGGCCCTGGCGCCTCGCCAGCCGTTCTACCTGAATTTGTCCAGGAGGCTTCATGAAGTGCCCACCGGCGTTGAAATGGAGTGGAAAGACAACCGGCGGAGGCGACAGACCTTCACGATCCCGTTGCCAGAACCACCGCGACCCATCGCGCAGGCGAACACGGCCCCTGGTTCTGCTGAACGGGCGCTAAGAGAAACGGCGCGAGAAGAGGCCCAGAAGGCGATCAACCTCTGGTGGCGCGGGCAGGTGCGCAATATCAGGAGACGCTAAGGCGGAACACGGAACCGCCCCCGGCACTGCCGGGGGCGGTTCCCAATACCCCTGGGTCTTGGACGAGTCAGCTGCGTTCGGCGAGCTTGATGAGGTAGCTCAGGGCGACGACGAGCTCGCGCGCGTCGGTAATCGTGAGCTTCAGGAACTCATCGTCGAAGAGCTGGTCGCGCCCGACGTAGCGCCGAAACGCCACGTCGACCCTGGGTGGGCCCTGCCCGATCTGGTGAAGCCGCGGCTCGATGGTCGCTGTCCTGACGAACCTGTCCTCATCCGTGTCGGTTGCGGGAGCGCCCGGGTACAGGCTGGCCACGACATGCGGTGAGGTTTCCATCTCGTGGCCAGCCTCCAGCGGGTGCCATGGGTCCACCTCGTGCCCGTACACCTCGTGATGACCCACCCAGCACCATGAGGGACAGGGGCGCTGGTCGGGGTGAAGGCTCTTCCGGCTGTCACTCTTGTCGGAGTACACGCTCGGTCGGAGGCCAAGCTCTCGGCGCAGGGCGGCCTCCTCCGGCTCTTCGAACTCGTGCTCGTCGGGGTCGAGCGGACTCTTCGTGGTTTGTGTGGTGGTCGTGGCGGTGCCTCTCTGAGAAGCGGGGCCACTTGGACACGTATTGGACACGTGCCGGGTACAAGACAGCCCCTGATCCTGCTGCGATGCAGGTCAGAGGCTGTTTCTGTGGTGTGGGCGATACTGGGTTCGAACCAGTGACCTCTTCGGTGTGAACGAAGCGCGCTACCACTGCGCCAATCGCCCGGGCGTGGTGTTGCCGGGTGTAGCTGTGGAGATGATGCGCGGAAACCTTAGCGCAGGCGTTCGCTCCCGCCGACACGGCCCGGCGCAGGTCGGTTGACCTCAGGGGCCTATATCGTGAATGGCGACTGGTGGTCACATCGAGACCGCCACCTGACTAGACCATCGCCACGCCAAAATAGACCAGTGGCTCAGAAAATGTAGACCACCTCGGGGATTAAAGGGACATATCGGAACTTCGCCTGTCAGCAGGGCCAAACCCTGCGCAGAATCAGCCCATCGCGTGGAGGGCGCGAGTGGGGTTTCTGGAGGGGAACCCCGCACCGCAACAAGGGAGCGAACGATGAAGCAGACGAGGACCGCTCAGGTCGTCACCGAGAACGTAGAGCTCGAGTTCGTGGACCCGCAAGGGGAGGCGACCTCGATCGAGGCGGACCTCGTCTTCGACCCGGCCGACCCCTACGCCGTGACGATGGTCTTTCGGACCGGTGTGCAGGAGGTGCTCTGGACGTTCGGCCGGGAACTGCTCGTCGAGGGGCGCTACACGCCCACCGGCGACGGCGATGTCCACATCTGGCCCTGCCTGAGCTCCGAGGGCCGCGCCGTGGTGATCATCGAGCTGTGCTCCCCCGACGGTGAGCTCCTCGTGCAGGCAGACTCGCGCAGCGTCCAGAGCTTCGTGACCGCGCTGCTTGACTCGGTGCCCGAAGGCCAGGAGAGCACGTTCGTCGACTTCGACGACGAGCTCACCTCACTGCTCAGCGCCTGACCATTCGAGCCTGAGCTGCAGCCCTCACGGGTCAAGGTTCTCCGGTTCCCTTTTCGACCAGAGCTCCATGAGCTCGCGAGTCACCGGGCCAGGTCCCTCCAGGTCCCGACCATCGATGCGGTGTACACCTTGCACGTCTCGAGTGGTCGACAGCAGGAAGATCTCGTCCGCGGAGTCGAGCACCTCGATCGGCTCATCGATCTCCACGACGTCGTACCACTCGAGCAGCAGTGCCCTGGTGATTCCGGCCAGGCAGCCCACCGCCAGAGTCGGCGTGCGCACTTCTCCCGCGACGACATAGCCGACGTTGGAACCCGTCCCTTCACACAGGTGGCCGGCCAGGTTCGCGAAGATCGCCTCGCTCGCACCCACCTTCGCCGCCTCTGCCAGCGCGACCACGTTCTCGGCGTACGACGTGGACTTCACCCCCGCAAGCACTCCGCGCTCGTTGCGTGGCCACGGCACTCGCGCGATCGACGTGGAGCGTGGAGCCGCAGTCATCGGGGCCGCGACCACCACCAGAGTCGGCCCGGAGTCCCCTCTGGGTGAGCCGAGCGGTGCGAGCCCTCCTGTGTACGTGATCCGGATCCGTCCCAGAGCGTGGTGCTCTGGCGCCAGGACTTCGGCTACGGCGGACCGGACCAGCGCCAGATCCGGCTCGGCGAGCCCCAGGGACCTGGCCGAACGGGCGAGCCTCTCGAGGTGTCGGGTCAGCGCGAACGGCTGGCCGTCAACGACCTTGATCGCCTCGAACACACCGTCGCCCACGGTGAAGCCGTGATCGGCGACTCCGAGCGCCGGGGAGTCCGGATCCTCGAGCAGATGACCGTTTACCCACGCATGCATGTCTCCGAGATTAGCCCGTGTCGGAGGGGGGTCTGCGGTGTCCGACGCGCGTGGGATGCCCGGAGTTTGTGCCAGTCACCCTTTCGGCTATGGTTTCCTTCGCACCGCGGGGAGACCGGCGGCGCAGGCGGACGTAGCTCAGTTGGTAGAGCGCAACCTTGCCAAGGTTGAGGTCGCGAGTTCGAGCCTCGTCGTCCGCTCGGAGAAGCCGAAGCCTCCACGGTGGGTTGGCCGAGAGGCGAGGCAACGGACTGCAAATCCGTCTACACGGGTTCAAATCCCGTACCCACCTCGAACTCAATAGCTAGGGCGATTGGCGCAGCGGTAGCGCGCTTCCCTGACACGGAAGAGGTCACTGGTTCAAACCCAGTATCGCCCACCAGAACGAAACAGCCCCTGGCCTGCGAACTAGCAGGATCAGAGGCTGTCTTGTACCCGGCACGTGTCCAATACGTGTCCAAGCGGCCTCGCTTCTCAGAGAGGCACTGCCATGACGAGCAACCGCGACAACACAGAGGTCAACCGCTTCGAGCGGCTCGAAGTCGAAGGCTTCACCCTCCACGACGAGAAGGGCGCATCGCGTCACTTCGAGCGAGACCACGACCTGGAGGTCAAGGCGAGGAAGGCGCTGGGGGCCAGCGGAGACCAGCGAGCGGTGCTCCTGATCAGCCTCGGAATCGACGGGTACGACTGCCACCGAGTGCAGCTCGACTACAGCGCCGGTCAGTACGACGACGGCGCCCGTGACGCCATCAGCGAGGCGATCGACGCTCTTGAGGTGATCCGCCAGCAGCTCTCAGTGATGCAGGCGACGCCGGGCGCCCGGTCCAGCGAGCACAACGCCTTCGCGCTCGGGGTCGAGGCGGAGCGGACCGGACTGCCTGTGAAGCTGAGCGAGCGGGGCTAGCCCGCACGAGCCAACAGAACCGCCCCCGGGCACTAACGCTTGCCGGGGGCGGTTCTGTTCTGCTGGGGGCCGCGCGGATCTAGTTTGCGATCCGTAGCACCTCGGCAAAGACATCTTTCGCCGAACCATCAAAGTAGTTGGCGTGGGTGACCCTGACGGTCTCGATGGAGTCCGATCCGACGAGCACGATGTCCATGTGTGAGTCGTGACGGAACTTCTCCTCCAGCTCCTCATATTTGGCGACCGCTTGCTTCGCTTCAGGACCAAAATCTAGCTGGTTGACCATGTGCCCAGCGCGACGATCGAAAACGAGGATGAAGTGCTGGATTTTGGGCGCTTTGCTACGCGGCTCGCTCATAATCTGCACCCTCATGGAAGTAGTGGTATCGCTTCTAGTCTACGCATCCGGTGAAGTTCTAGCATCCCCTCAGGCACCTCTTCGCCCGCTTCTCGGAGGGCCATGATGTCAGACGCCACCTTCAAAAACAGTTGAATTGGGTGGGTTCGTCCTGCTTCAGGTTCTCTCCAAGCAGTCCCGAGTAGTTCTCGGCCGCCAGCGCCCAAGCATGCATGGAGCGCGTCCGCAGTTGCACCTCAACCGCCCGCTCTTGGTAGGCAACCACCACGTGTACCGCTCGGTAACCGGACTGTCTCGGCTCAGTGGTGTAGTCCGAGTATCCGATTGGGGTCCGGTACTTTTTGAGCCGACTCTCAAGGCGCCGCAACTCATCCATGTCGTCCACCACGGCTCGGCAGCCACCGATGTCCTGCATCCGAGACAGGTCCAAGGTAGGTTCGCGACCCAGCTTCTCCAGGATCGTCTGACGCCGCTTCAACCGCTGGGTCACCTCGGCTTCGATATTGAGTGTGCGGGCCATGGATCGCAAACCGTTGTTCGCAGTCACCAGGGGTTGGTAGTGGACTCGCCGCCACCGCTCCATCGTGCCCTTCGCCTTCGCGAACGCCTCAGGATCCTTGAGATCACCGCGTAGGCACTTGCGGATGGTGCTGCCGGCCTTCTTGACCTGGCTCTTGCTCGGCACATCCACATCCACCAGGTCAGGGTAGTGGGCCGCCCGTTCGTCACCCCAACCATTTCTCGGGCTCCCTCACCTGCGGCGGATCGGGCCCCGCGACCCTGCGGGCCTCGCGCAGGTCGGGTCTCCGGGGCGAAAGCGGACCCTCTCCGACCTTCCTTCCCGGCACCGCCTCAGGAGATCGGGCAGTGGTGCCGGCATGCGTGCCGAACCCCAACGCCACCTGTGCGCGGGCCAATCGGACCGTCCTGCCCCGTGTCGAGGTCTTGGTGCTGGCCGGCGACGAGCGAGGACGAGGAACACGGGCTGTTCGGCACGTCAGCTCACGACGCTGCCGGGCACCTGGCGTTGTCAATCTCAGCCGCGGGCTTCGCGATCTGCGCCCTTAGGGTCGCAACCGCCAGCGCCAGGTTCAACGGACCCGACGAGCCGAGCATCCGGGTCCGCCGCGGTCCGCGCGGCGCGTCTTGCGGCTTCCCAATATCGCGCGGTCACACCTCGATGACGTCCACGAGGCCCTCGAGCCCGGCGAAGTCCCGAACGTTTCGGGTGTACAACCGCGCGCCGTGCGCATGGGCTGTCGCCGCGATGAGCAGGTCCATGACGCGGCGTCTCGGTTGCCTGCCGGCGTCGACGACCGCAGCGGCGAGACGGCCGTAGCTGACGGACACCGCCTCATCGACTGGCAGCGCGTCGAAGCGTTGCTGCAGAAGGCTCAGACGCCTCAGCCGCTCCGCACGCACCTCGGTGGTCTTGGCGACGAGGACGCCGAAGTTCAGCTCGGCCAGGGTGATGGCACTGATGGCAAGGACGCCAGGGATCGGCGCAACCTGATCGGCGATGACCACGCTCGTGTCGAGGATGGCACGCTCAGCCGGAGCGACGGACTCCGTCATCGCGCCGCCCAGGGGTCACGCACATCGGCATCGACCAGATCTCGGTCGCGATCCCAGTCGAGATCGCCCGGTCCGCGGAACAAGTCAGCGACCTCGTCCCAGGCTCGCCACTGGACCGGCCGGGCCGCGACAAGCCGTGCGCTGGGACGACCAGCCACGGTGATGGTGATCTCTTCACCTGCCTCGACCCGGCGCACCAGATCAGAGGCATCCTGACGAAGCTCGCGCAATCCGACGGTGCTCATACCGTCAGGGTAGCACTTGTGCTACGCGAGTGCCACGACTTTCGCGGCATCGGCCTCCAACGGCTCGACGAGCGCCGGGAGTCGTGTTGACCGAGGCGATCCATCAACTCGGCGAGGGTGGCGCCGGTCTCCGCGGCCAGGACAGCGCCCGCGTGACGGAGGTCGTGCTAGCACAAGTCCTTACGACCGGTTTCATCTCACGCGCCGGGTAGTAGACCTTGTACAGCGTCGAGGGCTGCATGTGCCGCTGCGATCGGCTGCAGACGAAAACACGAGGGCGTCAGGCTCCGGTCCGACGTGCTCATCCAGATGGGGTTCCACGGCGGGAATCAGGTGAGGCGGGACCGCAACGTCGCGTACGCCGGCGTCCGTCTTGGGCGAGCCGACGATCATCTTTCCGCGCACCCGCACGACTGCACGACGGATCTGAACGCGGTTGTGCTTCAGATCGAGGTCTCCGCGTCGAAGCTCTGCGAGCTCACCGAAGCACATGGCGCACCAAAACTGCGAAGAGGGCCATCAGCCGGCACCGGTCAGGAAGGTTCTTCACGATGACCTCCAGCTCCCCCAGGCTCGGCGACGCGACCTTGTGGGCCGGCTTGACGTTGCCTGCGCCTCGGATGTGCGCGGGGTGGAACGGGATCAAGGGCTTCGGCCGGGTCGACGCCGTGGCCAGGATCGTACGGAGCAGGCTGTACGCGTGAGTACGACACAGGCGTACAGGTGGCTACCCTCGGCCACCAGCTCTGTCAGATCAAGGGGCGCGCCTTCGGCGCGCCGAGCCGGGGCTGCGGGCGGCGCAAGCCGTCCTCGCCCGGCTCTCTCAACTCGCTGCACCCCACGCGAGCTCAACCCAGCAATGAACGCCGCGCCCGGCGACTGACCGTCGGAAAGCCCCGACCACCTGGCGCTCGATCGTCCGGGCACCAAGGCCAGCTTTCGTGGGACGGGGAGGGGGTGGGTCAGTGCTCCGGCGCGCGTTGTCCTTCCGCCTCAAGAGCACGGTTGTATCGATCGATCAGCTCCAACCGACGAGCTCTGTTAGCGTCGCCGCGCTCGTGCTGTACCTGGACCGCCCAAAGCTGCGAAACGAATGCTCCAAACGCGAAGAGAGCGCCGACCACAAGCGCCATACCGAGCTCGCGCGCAGGTCCGTCAGAAAAGATCAATGCACCGCCGACAACGCCGACCAGAACGTGGAACGCGACGAAGTAGCGCGCCAGCCGCATCGAGCTAAATGCACCTCTGAGGTACACCGGTCCCGCGGCAAAGTGCCAGCCTGAGAGGCTCCGGTGGAATTCGTCCAACTCCGCCAGGATTGACTCTGACGACTCTGCTGTCGGATCAGGATCGGGTGTCACGCGAGAAGTCTCCTACGTAACGCAGGGTCTTGCTAACAGGCTCGCTAACGGGAGCCGGGATCAGCGCGGACCATCCTGAACGATCAGTCCACATCCAACGGTCGACGATGCTGCCGAGGACCGTGTAGACGCTCCGCGCGGCACCCTCAATGAGCCGGTGTTCCGTCGTGCGTGGTCTCAATCACCGAGTACCACCCGCTCCGTTGAGTGACTTGCGATGGCGCGAGCCGGATTTGAACCGTCGACACCACAGCTGGTCCGGCCACTACTCGGGGAGGTTGGCCCCGAACACGGTCAGTGCGAGCGGCAATCGGGAGAGAGTCAAACCCGAGATGCAGACCTGGCCGTCTGCCGGGGGCGTCGTATTGATCAAGGTGACCCAACGCGGGATGTCATCTGCGTAGTAGGCGACGCGTACGGTGTTGAAGTCTGCCGCGGCCGCTGGCACCGCGAAGCAGGCCGACCGGAATCTGCCAACGGGGAGAGTGCAGACCGTGGTGTAACACCCCGGGAACCCGCTGACCTGGACGACAGGCGCCAATCGCGTCCAGCCGAGCGGGCCGGCTGGGATCGCCGCGTTGACTTGCCGCTCGGGTGGCGCCACCGGAATGTTCGGCTCACCGTCAGGGACGATTTGCAGGGTGCTGCATGTCCAGCTGTCCGCCTCGGGCGGCAAGGGGCCATTTGCCAGGAGCCGCCAGGTGCCCGACATGATCAGCTGGTTGTTGACGTCGTACAGCGGGTCACAGGTTCGGTTCGGGTTCAGCGCGGCGACGACCTGCAGGGTGGCTGGATCGCTGGCGAGCCCATTGTTGTCGGTGACGACCAAGGTGACGGTGTAGGTTCCAGCCGCCGCGTAGGTATGAACGGGTGCGGCACCACTGCCACTCGCGGTGGAATCTCCCCACGACCACGCATAGCCAACGACCGAGCCGTCAGAGTCGGTTGACTCCCCGCCGTTGAACGCGACCTCGTCGCCGTCGAATGTCGGTCCGGGGTCGGTGATCACGGCTGTCGGCTTCACGTTGGGCGCGACCACCACGACCTGCCAACTCACGGGGTCGCTCACAGCGCCCCTGTTATCCGTCACCGCCAGGGTGATCGTGTACGTTCCCGCAGTCGCGTAGACGTGGGACGGGTTGACGCCGCTGCCATTGGCGCTGCCGTCGCCCCACGTCCATTTGTGCGAAGCGACAGTGCCATCGGCATCGCGCGACTGGGAGCCGCTGAACGCGAGCGCGACTCCCGCAGTACCGCCCGTCGGCCCGCTGATCACCGCTGCAGGCAAGAGGTCGTCGAGCTGGTTTGAAAGGTCTCGTAGTCTCGTCGCTTCAGCTTGAGTCAGCCAGCCAGCCTGGGCGAGCCCGGTGACAGCCGATTTGTACGCTGCGATCAATGCGGCCTTCTGCCGCGGCGTCAGTCGCGGAGTGAGCCTGGTCAAGAAGGCGCACGCGGCGTTGGCCCGCGCATCCACCGCCCGCTTCTGCTTCGCTGTCAACGCCCGATACCGCGGGGAGCCTTGCACTGACTGCTTCGTCCGAGCACACAGCTGAGCGGCTGTCACAGCCACCGCCTGCGTCGCCGAGGGACTCGTGACACTCGGGGCTGCGGTCACGCCACTACTCGGGCCCACCAACCCGAACACGAGCAGGAAAACGAGCGTCGAACCCACTCCAGCTCGGTGACTCGCGCTCACAACGGCCTCTCAGGTCGCCCGAGCCAAGGACGATCGATCGTGGCACCAGTACCCAGGGGTGTCAATCAACTGCTTGGAAGCGGTCTTGCCCAGCTTCAACTAGCTCGAATCGAGGTGGCCGGAAGCCATCGCTCAAGAGTCGCCCATCCCACCGCATCGACCCAGACCACGCTGATCACGCGGCCTTCCCAGCCTGTGGCGCCGCGACGCCACTCCACGAGGAGACTGGGCTGAGCGTCGACGAAGCAGTGCCGTGCCGGTGACGGCGGGTCGGCAGGTGGGCTGGCACCCGTGCGGTTTGCCAAGTTGCCCTGGCCGCTGCTGCGGTGGCCGCCCCACATGGTCGCCTCCGATTGGTTCGCGACCCCGAGTGGAAGCCTAGTGCCCGCACTCAGGCTGGTCTCGGAACCTGGCCGTCCTTGGGCAGGGTGGGCACCTCGATGGTCACGGTGTCGGGATACTTCAGCCCGGTCCCGGTGCTCAGCACCACAACCCGCTCGCCCTCCCCGATCCAGCCGCTCCCCCGCAGCTCACGGGCCGCGGCCATGCATGCCGCACCCTCGGGACAGATCCACGCACCTTCGGCCCGGGCAAGGGCGCTCACCTCGGACAGGATCACCTCGTCGCTGACCGCGATCGCCGTACCCCCGGACTCGCGGACGGCCTCGAGGACGAGGAAGTCGCCGAGCGCCTTCGGCACGTTGATGCCGAACGCAAGTGTGTGGGTGCCCTCGACGAGGGTGCTCTCTTCGCGGCCTTCTTCGAAGGCGTCCACGATCGGCTTGCAGCCGTCAGCCTGTACGGCGACCAGCCGCGGCAGCCTGTCGCCGATCCAGCCGAGCTCCTGCATCTCCTTCATCGCCTTGTGGACACCGATCAGTCCCACCCCGCCTCCGGCCGGGTAGAGGATGACGTCGGGCACCTCCCAGCCGAGCTGCTCGGCGATCTCGTAGCCCATCGTCTTCTTGCCTTCGATGCGGTACGGCTCCTTCAGCGTGGAGACCTCCTGGTACCCGGACCGGACCTCCACCGCTGCCTTGACCAACGCGCCGGCGTGGTTGATCAGCCCGTCGACGAGGTATAGCTCGGCACCGGACACGACACACTCCCGCCGCGTGATCTCGGGAGCGTCGACCGGCATCACGATCAAGCTGCCCATGCCGGCGCGGGCGGCGTACACCGACCATGCGGCTCCCGCGTTGCCGTTCGTCGGCATCGCGACCGCCTCAACCCCCAGCTCACGCGCCCGGGACACTCCGACCGCGGCCCCTCGTGCCTTGAAGGTCCCGGTGGGAATCAGTCCCTCGTCCTTCATCAGCAGGCCCGGTAGGCCCATCTCCGCGCCGTACGTCGGCAGCGAAAGCAAGGGGGTCATCCCCTCCCCCAACGTGACGACGTTTGCGGGATCCCGCACGGGCAGCAACTCGTGGTACCGCCACAGGTCGTTCGGCCGTCCAGCGATGTCCTGAGGAGTCACACTCGCGCGTACCTGGGCGAGGTCGTAGCGCGCCAGCAAAGGGGCGCCGACCGTGCTGACACCCTGTACCTCGTCGGCGTCATGGCGGTCACCGGTGCGCGAGCACTCGAGGTGGGACAGGGACGAGTACGGCACGGAAGGCTCCTGAGAACGCGTCTGCTGAGGCTGTCGAAACCAAGCCAACATGAGCCGCGCCGGAGTCCCTCCGGCAGGTCCATCCCATGGGCAAAACGTGCAGGTGCGTTCGTTCAGGAGCAGATTGCTCCGGTGCCAGCCCGCGCGACACTTTCCGCAGTGGTGCGGAAGCGGCTCGGCTTGCCGAAGTCGTTCCACTTGTTGATCTGCTCGCTGCTCCCGGCAACCGTGAACCTGGCCGTCCCGTCGCCGGCGGTGCGATGCGTGTCGACCCCCAGCGTTTCGTCCCCCACGATGTCCTTGAATGGACCCCACTTGCGCAGCAGGCTGTCGTAGGCCCGGATCTCCCAAGCCACGTCCACTTCGACGTCTTCCCCGGTGCGGTTGGTGATCACGCCGATCAGCTTGTAGGACCACAGATCGCCTTTGATCCCGGGCGCGACGGTGGCCATGGGAACGCGTTCCGCGACGAGCTTTCCGGCCACGTCAATGCGACTTGGGTCCAGGCAGTCGGCGCGGGAAAGGCGAGCGGCGGTGTCGGTGTCGCCGACCTCCAGGCGAAGCTTCCAGTTGTCCTTGCGCAGCGCGCCGAGGGCGTAGGTGGTTCCTCCCAGCAGCGTGGACTCGGACCTGAGCCGGTAGAAGTCGAACGGCTCCACGTCGGTCACGGCGAACGGCAGGACACACCCACCGCGACTGTTGAGCCTGCCTTGGCCGAACTCGCCGGCACCAATGACGTGCCCGTTCGGCGCCTGCACCATCACCTGTGCTCCGGTCCGCAGGTCGTCGTGTCCCTCTCCCCCGCCGGCGCACGGTCCCGCCTCTGCCTCGAACTCGTTGCCATCGTTGAGCAGGAGCGTGCCGGTCAGGGTGTGCACATCTGCCAGAAGCAGCACCCTCGCCGTGACTCCACCGGCGGTCAGGGCGACAACCATCGCCAGGATTCCGAACACAATCGGTCGCCGTCTCCGACGGGGACCAGAGGTCTCGTGCACCACCTCGACAGCAGGGTCATCCGGACCCGATGATGCGGTGGCGGTGCGCGCGGGCATTGCTTCCTCTCCGGCGCAGCACGAACATGTGAGCGCGGTCTCCCCGATTCTCTGGCATTACGCGCATGAGCGTCGCAAAACATACAAATGGCTCGTATGCCAACGGATCGGGCGAAGAAGAAGAACCGCCCCGGCAGTCGTTTCGCTCCCCCGAACCAGGGCGGTTCTTGACCGCAACGTAACCCCGCTCAAGACAACGACTCACTGGTGCTCAGCGGAAAGTCTGCACAGTGAGACGAACCCCTTCGGCGCCCTAGACCACGGCGGGGTACCCCGTGTAGGCGGAGCAGCTCTGGGCACTGTTCCCGCTTGTCATCGGGCCACCCCGACGTGCTCGGCCGTCGAAGGAGTCACGCCTCGGTACAGTCCCGGGCATGGCGTTCACGGTGACCTTCCGCGACGGATCACAGACCACGTACCCGGACGACCTCGCCAGCAGCTACGAGTTCGCGATCGAGGCCAACGGGGTTCTCGTGGTCACGGGCTGGTCGACGTCGGCAGACCCCAGCGGAGCGGAACCGACTCGCACGCGGGTGCAGTTCTCACCGCATGCCTGGTCAAAGGTCGAGGACCAGATCGAGCGGAACCGTCCGCCGGAGCGACCGCACGGATAGCGGCGCTGGGCGTGCATCTGAAGAGCTGCCAGGAGCGGGTACAGGGGCTGGTTGGCCCCGAGACATGAAAAGAACCGCCTCGGCTGGTTGGGCTCCCCCGATCCGAGGCGGTTCTTGCCCAGAACATTAGCCCCGGGGGCGTGATCGATGTACCCCCCGGGCGAAGTGCCCTAGACCAGAGCGCGGCACCCGTAACCTCCGCTGCTGGGTTGGGGCGAGACTGGGCGGTGGGCAGTCATCTCGCAGTGTTACTCCCCCCCGAGGCAGCACGCGGGGTGACTGCTCCTGCATAAATCCGGAGCAACCGGTGCTGCTTTGTGGGCACGAACACGGGTCTCGACGGACTCAGGTGAAGATGCTCACGCCACCCGGACCGACGAGCAGTCCGACCACGATGAGCAGGATCCCGAAGAGGACCTGGCCCCGGACCAGGGTCACGATCCCACCGATGACGAGCACGGCCGCAATCAGCCACAGGATGAGCGTCATTGTCTTCCTCCCTAAACGTTGACTACCTCCCATGTACACCGATAGAAGACGTTTCAAACATTCACCGCGCGGCGGCGGGCAGGTGGGGTTCGGCTCGGGTAGGTGGGCGGCCCAGACCGGACGGAGCCGTTGGACCCCGCGTGGCGCGAGGCTAGAATCTGAAGGCTCTCAAGGGAGCAGGCCACCCGCGCAGCCTCGTCCCCCCGTAGGGGCCGCGGGTGGTTCTCGGGATCATCCCTCGATGCCTGTGCTGGAGTGAGACGCACCCACCGGCTTGCTCTCCGGGGACCCCCGTTGACGCAGATAGATGCTCAGGACCGCCATCGATCCGACGGCAAGGAACTCCGACTGCCAGTTCTGCAGTGTCCGGGACCAGAAGTCGGCGTTCGCCACGTAACTGCCCCAGGTCAACGTGTCCTGCATGCGTTGCAGTCGGGTCTCGTTGAACGCGGCCCACCCGGCGAGTGACTGGGCGAACCACGAAGTCAGGAAGATCAGGCCCATGACGATGCCGAGCGACCAGGAGAACAGCGTCGTACGCAGACCACCGGCCCGCGCCCACGATGGCGACGTGTCATCGGCATGAGGACCCAGCTTCTGGTCCTTCGCGCTTTCCAGCCCGGCTTTGTGCAGTTCCTTCGACTCAGGTGAGCCTCGCTGCAGCAGCCACACCGTGGCCAGGATGTAGAGCAGGAACTGCAGGTACTCGCTCTGCCAGTTCTCGGCGACGTCCGCCGCGAAGCTCGCCGAGGTGAGGTAGTCGGGCAGGGAGATGGGACCGAGACTCTCTGCGAGCTGCTCGTCGTTGAACGAGACCCAGCCCGCCCACGCCTGGCCCACCAGTGCGAGCAGGAAGATGGTCCCGAAGAACAGCCCGAGGGAGTTCTCCCGAATGAACTTGCGCATCACAGACTCCTCAGGGGTGGAGGGCTCCGACGACGATCAGGTAGGCGAGACCTGCCCAGATGACGAGCAGGTAGGCGATGAACATCGGTCTCATTCAGCCTCCCCGGAGTAGGCAGTCGTAGGGATGACCGGGCACGGGTGAGCAGCCGGCCGCCATCACCTTCCAGTCGCCCTTGAACGCGGTGACGAACACCGTGTCCTCGGCGAAGGTGACCTTCGCCATCGTCCCGAAGGCGGCAGAATCCTCGACGGCGCCCAGCGCCGGCACGTCCTCCTCGAGGATCGCGGCCGGACAGGCCTTTCCTGCGGACTGCTCGAGCTCTGCCTTGGTGGCCGGCGCCAGCAGTTGGCACGCAGCCGACCCGTTGCTCGCAGCCAGGGCGTCGGCGAAAGCGCCTGCGACCGCACGTGCAGCAGGCTCGGTTGCGGAGTCGCAACCAGTGGAGAACACGGCGATGCACGCAAGGAGCGCAAGGCCTGAGCCGCTTCGCAGCCGCATGTGCCAGTCCTACCGCATCAGGACGTGCCGGCTGAGGCCTGAGCCTCCTCGTGCTGCTCTTCCTTGATCTCGCGGAAGTTGAGGTAGGAGTAGACGACCATGGCGCCGGCGATGATGCCGGAGCCGATCAGGGTGCCGCCCGTGCCCCAACCCCCCATCAGCCACCACTTGTCGTCGACGGGCCACCATGACGGTGCCGCAGACCCGATGCCCCAGTAGACCCCGAGCCCGATCAGCCAGCACACTCCGGCGGCGGACATCACGATCCGCGGCCAGGTCTTGACGCTGTCGGCAGCTGTGGCAAGGGCCTTCTTCTTCACGGGCTCGACCCTGCGCTCGGCCCACTCGTACTGGGTGGCCAACAGCGCCACCCCCGCGAAGAGGGCCAGCAGGCCGGGACCGGGGAGTACGAGGGCGGCGATTCCGACGACCACGAGGAGCCAGCCGAGGCCTTCGATCGCGACCCGCTTGGCTCTCGTCCTCACGACCATCCCCATCCTTGAGTGCGGGCCTGGCGGCCGGCTGACCCCATGTTACGAGGCGTGTGAAGGGGGCGGATCAGTCTTCTTCGTCGGAGCCCGTTTCGTTGTGGGTCCCCGGGCGTGGGGCCCAGGGCAGCTCCTTGGCCGGGCGTACGACGATCAGCTCGTCACCGCGGGCCAGCAAGGTGACCGTGGGGTCGAAGTAGCGGTAGACCTTCTCGTCGCGTACGACGGCAATCACCTGGTCTGGCAACGACTGCGGCGCCTTGCCGACCTCGGTGACGAGCAGGTCCCGCTGGGCGACCTCGAGCCCTTCGCCGTAGGTGAGCAGGTCCTCCATCACCGAGCCGAGGTTCGGCGAGAACGACGCGAGCCCGAGCAGGCGGCCGACGGCATCGGACGAGGTGATCACCGAGTCAGCGCCGCTCTGCCGCACCAGGGGCACGTTGTCCTGTTCCCGGACGGCCGCGACGATGTAGGCGTCCGGGTTCAGCTGCCGCACGGTCAGCGTTGCCAGCACGGTGGTGTCGTCACGCGCGGTCGTGATGATCACCTGCTTGGCGGTGCCGACGTGCGCTCGCCGCAGCACCTCACGGCGAGTGGCGTCGCCCGTGACAATCGCGAGCCCGTCTGCGTGAGCCTCCTCCTGCGCCACCGTTCCGGGGTCGACGACCACGACCGAGTCACGCGAGGTCCCGTTGCTCACCAGGGTGTCCACGGCGCTTCGGCCCTTGGTGCCATAACCGATCACCACGACGTGCTGGTCCATGTTCTTCCTCCACCGGGCGACCCGGAACATCTCCCGCCCCTGCGAGGCGAGTACTTCGAGCGTGGTTCCGATCAACAGCACCAGGAAGGCGATGCGTAGCGGGGTGATCACGAACGCGTTGATCAGGCGAGCGGTCTGCGTGACGGGTGCGATGTCGCCGTACCCGGTCGTGCTGAGGGTGACGGTCGTGTAGTAGATGGCATCGCTGAGGTCGACGATCCCGTCGCGGTGCTCGGGCGTGATGTCGGCGCCGTCGCGGTAACCATCCGCATCGAAGTAGACCAGCAGCACCGTGAACACCAGGATGCCGACAGCCATCAGCACCCGGCGCCCCAGCTCCCACCACGGGGAGCGCATCGTCGCCGGCAGCTTGAGCAGACCTGCCAGGCCCTTCGCGGTCAGGACGTCGTCGGGCACAGGGGCCTCAGTCGACCACGTCGCCGTAGATGACAACCTGTTGTTCGGTCTTGCCGTCGACCTCACCGGAGGTGCGCACTGACACGAAGCGGAACTCGTCGCCCTTCCGGGGCACCTGAGAGTTGGGCGTACGACGAAGCGTGCCGCAGAGCTGGCCGTCTGTGTCCACGCCCTCCTGGTCCTCGATGGCGTCGCCCTCCAGACACAGCTCTGACTTGCCGGCGTCGAAGCTGACGACCGTCGCTGTCGTGCGGGCGGGGGTGTCCGGCAGCAGGACAGCACCGACGAGGATGCCGGCCACCACGCACATGGCGCCGCCCGCCAGGAACACGGGCGTCGGCAGGGTCACGTTTCCCACGGCTGAAGCATCGCACGCGGGCGATGGCTCAGGCGGCAGCGACCCTCAGTCGTCGGGCCGGCGGTCTGGGCGGCGGTCTGGGCGGCGGTCTGGGCGGCGGTCTGGGCGGCGCGAACGACGGCCGCCTCGCAACGGCAACACCTGAGCGAGCTCAGGCGGTGAGGTCCGCGTGAGGACGTTCTCGACGGTCAGGGGCCCATCGCACCAACGCCGCAGGACCACCCACTCCCCAGGCATGGGCACTCGGGACCTGTCCCGTGCAAGCTCCCCCAGCATCCGGGCGCTGTACGTCGCGCGGACCGGCCCGTGGTCGGTGAGGACGACCAGGACCCCGATCTCGCGCGCCAGTACGCAGCCCACCTCCAGCTCGGGGCGGGCTGCACGCGCTGCAGTCAAGGAAGGACTCCCGTCATCTCCGCAATGTACGTCGCAGCAGGCGGCCAACGCACCCGGTTATCGGTCTGCGGACTTCGGTGTGGCCTCCGTCCCTGGCGGCGGGTTCTCCTTGGTCGACTTCCTATTGGTCGACTTCTTCTCGGTCGGCTTGCTGGTTGGCTCACCACCCGGGTCGTTCGCCTCTGCGGAGCGGTCCGGCTCGGAGTTCGCGCCCTCGAGCGACGTACGCCACGGCAGGACGTTCTCCAGCTTCAACCGCTTCAGGCGCTCCAGCCGGGCCGTGGTCAGCTCTTGCTGAGGCCAGATCTGGTCGAACGCTGCGTTCAGGGCCGCGCCGATGAGCACCGCGATCGAAAGCAGGTACAGCCACAGCAGCACCGCGATGGGGGCAGCAAGGGGGCCGTAGATCGAGGTCGAGCCCTGGGCGGTACCGACCAGCACGAACCGCAGCAGGGCTGAGCCGAATACCCAGCAGAACATCGTGAACACGGCGCCGGGCAGGTTGTAGCGCCAGGCCGTCCGAACCGGCACCGACACGTGGTAGAGCGTCGTGAGGAAGATGACGCCCAGCACCAGGACCGTCGGCCAGTAGAGGTCGTTGAGCACCGACACCCGATCGGGCAACCACTTCGCGACCAGTGTGGGGCCGGCCACGATCAGCGGGATGGTGATGACCCCGGTGATCATGCCGAGCACGTAGAGGAGGAACGCCAGGGCGCGGGTGCGCACGATCCCGCGCTGTCCGCCGAGGCCGTACATGATCGTGATGGTGTCCACGAAGACGTTCAGCGCTCGCGAACCTGACCAGAGCGCCAGGATGAAACCGATCGAGACGACGTCGTACCGCCCGCCACCACTGAGCACCTCGTTGAGGGTGGGCTTGATGATGCTGTCGACCGTCTGAGGGGTGAGCGCCTGACCCGCCAGGGACAGCACGGTCTCCCGAACCTCGTTGATCTGGCTGTCGCTGAACTGGGCGAAGATGTAGCCGATCGAGCCGGCGAGCGCGAAGATCAACGGTGGCAGCGAGAGCACTGCGAAGAAGGCGGCTTCGGCCGCGAGACCGGTGACCCGGTTGCGCATGCAGGTGCCGACCGTCGACACGACAAGACGCCACACGGCGTGCCGGACGGTCTGCCACGAAAGCGTCCGCGCTCGCGCCCGCAGACTGCCTTCCACTGCCATGAGAACTACGGTAAGGCCATGACCTCGTCGAATCCCGGCGACAACCGGGTGGCTCGCAACCAAGCTCCGCCGCTTGCCGGCCACAATGTGGTCACCTCGGACGCGGCGCTGGTCGACGCGGTCACCCGGCACGCCTCCTCCGAGGTGGTCGACGAGCTGGCAGCGCTGGGGGCCGAGGCCGGTTCGGCTGAGGCGCGCGAGCACGGCATGCTCGCCAACAGTTTCCATCCCGAGCTGGTCCCGTTCGACCGCTACGGGAACCGCGTCGACGAGGTCCGGTTCCACCCGTCCTGGCACTGGCTGCTCGAGCGTGCAGTCGGTCACGGGCTGCAGGCCGCACCGTGGGAGTCCGAAGACCCGCATGCCCACGTACGTCGCTGCGCCGGCTTCGTCGCGTGGGGCCAGACCGAGTCCGGCCACGGCTGCCCGATCTCCATGACGTACGCCGCGATCCCGGCCCTGCGTGTCGACGACGCGATCGCCAAGGAGTGGACCCCCAAGCTGGCCGCCCGCTCCTACGACTTCGGGCTCCGGCCGATCGCGGAGAAGACCGGCGCCCTCGCGGGGATGGGGATGACGGAGAAGCAGGGCGGTTCCGACGTACGCGCCAACGAGACCGAGGCCCGCCCCACCTCGGTCGATGGCGAGTACACGCTCCATGGGCACAAGTGGTTCACCTCCGCCCCGATGAACGACGTGTTCCTCGTGCTGGCGCAGGCGCCCGGTGGCCTGAGCTGCTTCCTGGTTCCGCGAGTGCTCCCCTCCGGCGAACGCAACCGGCTGGACGTCGTACGGCTCAAGGACAAGCTGGGCAACCGCTCCAACGCCTCCTCGGAGCTGGAGTTCCACGGCACCTGGGCGCAGCGGCTCGGCGACGAGGGTCGTGGTGTCCGCACGATCATCGAGATGGTCGCTGCCACCCGGCTCGACTGCATCCTCGGGTCGGCCTCCCTGATGCGCCATGCGCTCGCGGAGGCCTCGTGGCACGTGGCCCATCGGTCCGCGTTCGGAGGACTGCTCGTCGAGAAGCCGTTGATGCAGAACGTCATCGCCGACCTCGCTGTCGAGTCCGAGGCAGCGACCGCGCTCGGGATTCGCCTGGCGGCTGCGGTCGACAACCGTGCGGATCCCCAGGAGGCCGCCTTCCGCCGCATTGCCCTTCCGCTGGCCAAGTTCTGGGTCTGCAAACGCACGCCGATGATGGTCGCGGAGGCTCTCGAGTGCCTTGGCGGCAACGGCTACGTCGAGGACTCCGGCATGCCGCTGCTCTTCCGCGAGTCCCCGCTGAACTCGATCTGGGAAGGGTCGGGCAACGTCAACGCGCTCGACGTACTGCGCGCACTGGGCCGTGAGCCGGAGGTGCTCGAGGCCTGGCTCACCGAGGTCGGTCTCGCGCAGGGCGAGGACCCACACCTGGACCGCGCCATCGAAGGGGTGCTCACGATGCTTGCGGACACCACGACCCTCGAGGTCTCCGCGCGGCGACTGGCCGGTCAGATGGCGGCGTGCCTGCAGGCCTCGCTGCTCGTGCGGTTCGCTCCCCCGGCCATCTCCGACGCGTTCTGTGCCACGCGACTGGGAGGCGACTACAACGGCACCCTCGGCACGCTGCCGAACGGGACCGACCTCGCCTCGATCGTCGAGCGCACCACGCCGACCATCGACTGAGCCCCCACGCCGGCGCTATCCCAACGCGGCGGCCACGACCTCGCGGGCCTCGGCCTGGACCTCGGCGAGGTGGTCGGGGCCCTTGAACGACTCGGCGTAGATCTTGTAGACGTCCTCGGTTCCGGATGGTCGGGCCGCGAACCACGCTGACTCGGTGGTGACCTTGAGGCCGCCGATCTTCGCCCCGTTGCCGGGGGCCTCGGTGAGCTTGTCGACGATCGCTTCCCCCGCGAGCTCAGTTGCCGCCACATCGTCGGGCGCCAGCGCCGCGAGCTTGGCCTTCTGCGTGCGGTCGGCAGGTGCGTCGATGCGGGCGTACGCCGGGGCGCCGTGCTGCGCGACCAGGTCGGCGTAGTGCTCGCTCGGCGTACGCCCGGTCGTGGCGAGGATCTCCGAGGCCAGGAGTGCCAGGATCAGGCCGTCCTTGTCCGTGGTCCATGTGCTGCCGTCGCGGCGCAGGAACGAGGCCCCCGCCGACTCCTCGCCGCCGAAGCCGAATGACCCGTCGATCAGGCCCGGCACGAACCACTTGAAGCCGACTGGCACCTCGACCATCGGCTTGCCGAGGGCACCTGCGACCCGGTCGATCATCGAGGACGAGACCAGCGTCTTGCCGATGCGTGCCGCATCCGGCCAGCCGGGACGAGCACCGCCGAAGAGGAACCCGATCGCGACCGCGAGGAAGTGGTTGGGGTTCATCAGCCCCGCGTCCGGGGTCACGATTCCGTGGCGGTCCGCATCGGCGTCGTTCCCGGTGGCGATGTCGTACTCGTCCTTGCGGCCGATCAGCGAAGCCATCGCAAACGGGGACGAGCAGTCCATCCTGATCTTGCCGTCCCAGTCGAGCGTCATGAACCGCCACGTCGGGTCCACCAGCGGGTTGACCACAGTCAGGTCGAGCCGATGCCGGTCCGCGATCTCCCCCCAGTAGGCCACGCTCGCCCCGCCCAGCGGGTCTGCACCGATCCGCACACCCGCTTCGCGCACGCGGTCGAGGTCCAGCACGTTCGGGAGGTCGTCGACGTACGTTCCCAGGAAGTCGTACGTCGCCGCGCTGGCCCGCGCCCTGGTGAACGGCACCCGTCTGACCTCGGCGAGCGAGCCCTTGATCAGCTCGTTGGCCCGCTTCGCGATCACCGCTGTCGCGTCGGAGTCGGCCGGTCCACCGTGTGGCGGGTTGTACTTGAATCCACCGTCGCTCGGTGGGTTGTGCGAGGGCGTCACGACGATGCCGTCGGCCAGACCGGAGGGCCCGGACGATCCGGAGCGCCCCTTGTTGGCCCGAAGGATCGCGTGTGAGACCGCCGGCGTCGGCGTGTAGCCGTCGCGGTCGTCCACGAGGACGTTCACGTCGTTGCCGACGAGCACCTCCAGCGCGGTCGCCCAGGCCGGCTCGGAGAGTCCGTGTGTGTCGCGTCCCACGAACAGCGGACCGTCGTACCCCTGCGCCTTGCGGTAGTCACAGATCGCCTGCGTGGTGGCCAGGATGTGAGTCTCGTTGAAGGACGTCTTCAGGCTCGAGCCCCGGTGTCCACTGGTGCCGAACGCGACCTGCTGGTCGACGTCATCGGGGTCCGGAACGCCCGTGTAGTAGGCGGTCACGAGGTGGGCCACGTCGACGAGGTCGCCGGCCTGCGCCGGCAATCCGGCGCGCGCGTCGTTCATCGGTACCCCTACTCCTTGTCCGCCGTCGACGGGACGACCTGGTCCTTGGCCAGGACTGTCAGGCCTTCGTCCACGACGAACCCGCGCGCGAGGTCATCCTCCTGCGAGACGCCGATCTCTGCGCCCGGCGGGACGATCACGTTCTTGTCGATGATCGCGTTGCGAACGACGGCGCCGGCGCCGACGCGGACGCCGGGAAGGAGCACTGAGTCGGAAACCTCGGCCGAGGACTCGACGTAGCAGGTCGGCGACAGCACGGACTTGCTGACGGCGCCACCGGTGACGACCACACCTGGCGAGAGGATCGAGTTGAACGCCGTACTCGGCGAGTCGTCCTCACCCTGGACCAGCTTGGCCGGCGGCAGCGGCCCATAGCTGGTGTAGATCGGCCACTGGTTGTTGTAGAGGTTGAACACCGGGAGCGGCGCGACCAGGTCCATGTGCGCGTCGTAGTACGACTTCATGGTCCCCACGTCGCGCCAGTACCCACGGTCGCGGTCGTTGGAGCCGGGCACCACGTTGTCCTTGTAGTCGTAGACCGCGGACTCCGTGCGGTCGACGAACCAGGGCACGATGTCGCCGCCCATGTCGTGCTTGGACCGCTCCAGCTCTGCATCGCGGGTGACTGCCTCGCGCAACGCCTCGGCTTCGAAGACGTAGTTGCCCATCGAGGCCAGCACCTCGTGCGGCGCGTCAGCGAGCCCGACCGGGTCCTGCGGCTTCTCCAGGAACGCCCGGATCCGCTCTGGCGACTCCGGGTCCATGTCGATCACCCCGAACTGGTCGGCCAGCTCGATCGGCTGCCGGATGGCGGCCACGGTGCACCCGGCGCCGGCCTCGACATGGGCGTCGACCATCTGGGCGAAGTCCATCCGGTAGACGTGGTCGGCGCCGACCACCACGACGATCTCGGGCCGCTCGTCGTTGAGCAGGTTCAGAGACTGGAAGATCGCGTCCGCGCTGCCGAGGTACCACCGCTTCCCAACGCGCTGCTGGGCCGGCACGGGAGTGACGTAGTTGCCCAGGAGATGCGACATCCGCCAGGTCGTGGTGATGTGGCGGTCGAGGCTGTGCGACTTGTACTGCGTCAGCACGACCACTTTCAGGAAGCCGGAGTTCACGACGTTGGACAGGGCGAAGTCGATCAGCCGGTAGATGCCGCCGAACGGCACCGCAGGTTTGGCGCGGTCGGCCGTGAGTGGCATCAGGCGCTTTCCCTCACCCCCCGCAAGCACGATGGCGAGGACGTTCTTCCGGGTCGGTATGGCTCGCATTCCACGAACCTAGTTGGGTGATCAACCGCCGGTCGACCCCCTAGTGGTCATCTCCGTCAGTTCGCCGGGTCTCCTCGACGCCCTTCCGTCGATGACCATCAGCACGAGTAGGTTCGGCACCATGCGAATCGATGTCGTCTCTCGTGAGTACCCGCCCGACGTCTACGGTGGCGCCGGAGTCCATGTTGCGGAGCTGGTGCGGGCGTTGCGCGCCGTGGACGGGGTCGACGCCCGGGTCCACTGCTTCGGGGATGAGCGACCCGAGGCGGGCACGATCGGGTACGCCGACCCGCCCGGCCTGGCCGACGCCAACGCGGCGCTGCGGACGCTCGGGGTTGACCTCGAGATGGTGACGGGCTGCATCGGGACTGACGTCGTCCACTCGCACACCTGGTACGCCAACATGGCCGGCCACCTGGCCAAGCTCCTGCACGGAGTGCCGCACGTGGTGACCGCGCACAGCCTGGAACCGATGCGCCCGTGGAAGGCCGAGCAGCTCGGCGGTGGCTACGCCGTGTCGAGCTGGGCCGAGCGGACGGCGTACGAGGCGGCTGACGCGGTGATCGGGGTCAGCGCCGCGATGCGCGACGACATCCTGCGCAGCTACCCCGCCATCGACCCTGACCGCGTGCACGTCGTGCACAACGGGATCGACACCGAGGACTGGCAACCGGTGCACGCTCCGCGGCGGGTCCGCGAGCTCGGCGTCGACCCCGACCGTCCGAGCGTGATCTTCGTCGGGCGGATCACACGCCAGAAGGGGCTGCCGCTCTTCCTGCGCGCGGCGGCCCAGCTGCCGCCCGAGGTGCAGCTCGTGCTGTGCGCGGGAGCGCCGGACACCAAGGAGATCGAGGCGGAGGTCCAGGGCCTGGTGGACGGCCTGGCGGCTGACCGTGAGGGCGTGGTGTGGATCCGAGAGATGCTGCCGCGACCCGACGTGGTCACCTTGCTCACCGCCGCCACGGTGTTCGCCTGCCCGTCGATCTATGAGCCGCTCGGCATCGTCAACCTCGAGGCCATGGCGTGCGAGACGGCTGTGGTCGCCACGGCCACCGGTGGGATCCCCGAAGTCGTCGTCGACGGCGAGACGGGCTGGCTGGTGCCGATCGAGCAGGCCAAGGATGGCACCGGCACTCCACTCGACCCGGACCGCTACGTCGCCGACTTCGCCGCCGCGCTCGTGGAGGCGGTGGACGACTCCGAGGTCGCTCGCGAGCGGGGACTCGCCGGACGCAAACGCGCCCAGGAGTCCTTCAGCTGGCCCGCGATCGCGGAGCAGACACTGGACGTCTACCGCTCGCTGCTCGCCTAGTACGGCGGACGAGCACCCGTGAACGATCGCAGCTCTCTCGGACCGGCCGACGTCACCGACCAGCAACTGAGCGACCTGGTCGCCGACCTGCTCGGCACCGAGCGGGCCGAGACCACTGTCGTGAGCTCGACCGCCGAGGTGGTCGACTACGACCTCCCGGCCATCACGACAGCCGGCCGCTACTGGGTGCGTGGCACGGCCGACGTGAGTGGCCTCGAGCTGCCGTTCGCGTTCTTCGTCAAGCACGTCCACTCGTGGTCGCGGTCACCCTTCTTCCAGCACGTCCCGGTCGAGATCCAGGCGGACGCCGAGGCGTCGGTCCCCTGGCGCACCGAGCCGTTGGCCTACCGATCCGACCTGGGTGACCGACTCCCCGACGGTTTGCGGATGCCGCGCGCCCTGGGAGTCTTCGACCTCGACGAGCTGTCGTGCAGCATCTGGCTCGAGGTGGTTCCCGTCGAGGCCGTCGCCTGGGACGCCACACGGTACGCCCGGGCGGCCAGTCTCCTCGGCCAGCTCGCGGGCAGCCCCCGGGTGCGCGAGCGAGCGCTGGTGGGAGAGCACGACTTCCACATCCGCGACTACCTCAGGGGACGCCTCCGCGCACAGGTGTTGCCGATGCTCCACGAGAACCAGGTCTGGGAGCACCCCCTGGTGGCCGGCGCCTACGACGCCGAGCTGCGCAGCCGCCTGCTCGACGTCGCGGAACGTGCCGATGAGATCGTCGATGAGCTCTCGGCGTTCCCGATGGTGACCAGCCACGGGGACGCCTGCCCCAACAACCTGCTCACTGTCGCGGGGTACGACGGTTTCGTGCTCATCGACTACGGCTTCTGGACGTTGCAACCCGTGGGCTTCGACCTGTCCCAGCTGCTGGTGGGTGACCTCCAGGTGGGGCGCCGGGTCGCAGCGAGCCTGCACGAGATCGAGGCTGCGGTCGTCCCTGCCTATGCCGCCGGCCTCCGGGCGGAGGGTTGCGAGGTGCCGGAGGACGACGTACGCCGGGCACACGCCCTCCAGCTGATGATCTTCACCGGGCTCTCCACGATCCCGGTCGAGCACTTCGAGAGCCCGCCGACCGACGCCCTGCACAGAGTCGCGGCTGAGCGCGCCGGCATCACGCGCTTCAGCCTCGACCTGCTCGACGCGACCGCCTGACGCCTACGCCTTCCTGGCGTCCGCGGCCTTGTCCACGCCTTCGATGACGTTGGCCCGGTCACCCTCTGAGTGGTCCTCGTCGAGCATCGTCATCTCGTCGAAGGGATCATCCCCGGCCAGCACCCGGTCGAGCTGTTCCCGGTTGTACGTCGAGGTCCAGTGCCCGACCAGCACCGTCGCCACCGAGTTGCCGGCGAAGTTCGTCAGGGCTCGGGCCTCGGACATGAAGCGGTCGATGCCGACGATGAGACCGACGCCGTCGAGCAGGTCCGGGCGGTGCGAGGCGAGTCCGCCGGCCAGGGTGGCCAGGCCCGCACCGGTTACACCGGCCGCGCCCTTCGAGGCGATGATCATGAACAGCAGGAGCGAGATCTGCTCGCCGATGGCCAGCGGTTTGCCCATGGCGTCCGCGATGAAGATCGAGGCCATCGTCAGGTAGATCGCGGTGCCATCGAGGTTGAACGAGTACCCCGTGGGGATCACCACACCGACCGTCGTCTGGTCCACGCCTGCGTGCTCCATCTTGGCGATCACCCGCGGCAGCGCCGACTCCGAGGACGACGTCGAGAGGATCAGCAGGAACTCGCGGGCGAGGTACCTGAACAGGCTGAGGATGTTCACGCCGGTGGCGACCTTCAGGATCCCGCCGAGCACGACGAACACGAAGATGATGCAGGTGATGTAGAAGGCGATCATGATCACCGCCAGGCTCTTCAGCGCGTCGACGCCGGTCTCACCCACCACCGCGGCGATCGCACCGAAGGCGCCGATCGGCGCGGCCCACATGACCATGGCCAGGACCCGGAAGACGAGCCGCTGCAGGTGTCCGATGCCTACCAGGATCGGCTCACCGGCCCGACCCATGGCCTGGAGCGCGAAGCCCACCAGCAGTGCGACCAGCAGCGTCTGGAGCACCTCGCCCGAGGTGAGCGAGGAGAACAGCGAGTCGGGCACGATGTGGATGATGAAGTCGGTCGTCGAGCCTGCACCTGCCGCCTGGTCGGCCCCCGCCTTGGCGACCTCGTCGTTGAGCTCGAGGCCCTCACCCGGGTCGATGATGTTGCCGACAACCAGGCCGATGGCGAGCGCGACCGTGGACATCGTCAGGAAGTAACCGAGAGCCAGGCCGCCCACCTTGCCGACGCTGGCGGCGTTGCGGACCGAGCCGACGCCGAGCACGAGCGTGCAGAAGATGACCGGCTGGATCATCATCCTGATCAGCGCGACGAACGTCTCGCCGATCCACTTGAGACCGGCTGCGAAGTCGGGCGCGACGAATCCGACGAGGATGCCGGCCGCCATGGCGACGACCACGGCGATGTAGAGGAAATGGGTCCGGTCGCGACGCGGGGCCGCAGTCGAACTGTCCGGTTGGGTCGTGCTCATGGGTCCTCCAGGTTGCTGTTCCGAGTCGGTCCCGGCACGACCATGGTGATGGCGTGTGTGACCGGCGTCACCCTTGTGTTCGTTGAGTTCACGATAGGGCCGACCGACCCCACTGGTGAGAGACAATGCCGTCCATGCGCAGGCCGAGACGGGCTCATGAGAGCCCGGTGTCCCGGCAGATCCTGCTACTGCAGGTTCTGGTGGTGCTGGTGCTGGTCGGATCGGCCCTGACGCTCGCGACGCTGGACGCCCGCCGCGACACGAAGGACCAGGCCCGTCAGCAAGCGGTGGCGGTGGCTCGGTCGGTCGCGGACTCGCCCACGGTCCTGGAGGCGCTGGGGGAACCGAGCCCGACCACCACCCTGCAGCCGTACGCCGAGCAGGTGCGGGTCGATGCAGGGGTGGACTTCGTGGTGGTGATGGCACTGGACCGCACCCGCTACACCCATCCTGACCCTGACCAGATCGGCGGGAAGTTCGTCGGTGACCTGGGCGAGGCCCCCGAGGGCCGCGTCTTCACGCAGGAGTTCAAAGGCACACTCGGCCGCTCGGTCAGGGCCGTCGTCCCGGTGCACGACAGCACCAAGATCGTGGCGCTGGTCTCCGTCGGCATCACCCTGGAGCGGCTAGCGGGCCAGTTGCGGCGCGATCTGCCCCCCATCGGGCTTGCGGCGCTGGGCGCGCTGGCCGTGGGGTTGCTCGGCGCGTGGCTGATCAGCCGCCGGCTCCGCCGCCAGACCCACGGCATGGGCGAGCGTGAGATCACCCGGATGTACGAGTACTACCGCGCAGTCCTGCAAGCGGTCCGCGAGGGGCTCGTGCTCATCGACGCCGACGGACGCGTGCAGCTGGTCAACGAGGAGGCGCGGAGGCTGCTGTCCCTGCCTGAGGATGTCGTCGGCAGGTCCCTCTCCGAGCTCGGCCTGCCACCGGGCCTGGTCTCTGCGGCGACCGGCGACAGCGCCGAGTCCGACACGATCTATGCGCTCGGCGAGCAACTGCTGGTCATCAGCGCTGCGCCCGCCTTCTGGGGAGGCCGCGAGGTGGGTGCAGTGGTGACCCTGCGAGACCGGACAGAGCTGCAGCAGGTCACCGGCGAGCTCGACCTCGTGCGTGCCCTCACCGAGTCGCTCCGGGCGCAGAACCACGAGTCGGCGAACCGTCTGCACACAGTGGTCTCGCTCATCGAGATGGGCCAGCCGGAGCGGGCCATCGAGCTGGCGACCTCGGACCTGCGTCTCGCACAGGACCTGACCGACCGGGTGGTGGCAGCC
The DNA here is from genome assembly GCA_963742815.1 of uncultured Actinomycetota bacterium. Lineage (GTDB taxonomy): Bacteria > Actinomycetota > Actinomycetes > Propionibacteriales > Nocardioidaceae > Marmoricola. The sequence continues at coordinate 399,024 of CAVUNJ010000011.1, read as the reverse complement.
GTCCATGACCCAGTGCTGGCCGCACTCCTGCTCGGCAAGACTGCCCAGGCCGCGGAGCGGGGCATCGAGCTGCTCGTCGAAGGCGATGTCAGCACCGAGCTGTTGCCCGTCGCCCCGCGTGACCTCGTGACCGTTGTGGGCAACCTGGTCGACAACGCCCTGGATGCCGTGGGCGACGCCGTAAGGCGCAGGGTGAGCGTCGACATCTCCGGTGACGACCATCAGGTCCGGGTTGTCGTCGGCGACAGCGGACCCGGCGTACGTCCCGAGGACGCGGAGCGGATCCTCGAGCGGGGCTGGTCGACCAAGGCCTCCGCGGGGCGCGGGCTCGGCCTTGCGCTGGTCGGCCAGGTGTCGCGTCAGTACGGCGGAACGATCACCGTGGGCAGCTCGCCCCTGGGCGGCGCTGAGTTCACCGTGCTCCTGGGTGCCCGGACGTGACCCGGACATGACCGTCAAGGTGCTCATCGTCGAGGACGAGGAGCTGGCAGCCGAGGCACACGCCGAGTTCACCCGGCGTGTGGACGGCTTCGAGGTCGTCGCCGTGGCTCGCTCCGCAGGCGAGGCCGTCCGCCAGCTCACCAACGGCCCGGGTGTGGACCTCATCCTGCTCGACATGCACCTCCCGGACGGGCACGGCCTCCAGCTGCTGCATCGCCTCCGCGCTGCCGGCCACCTCTGCGACGTCATCGCGGTCACCTCGGCCCGCGACGCCGAGGTCGTACGCCGCGCGGTGTCCCAGGGAGTGGTGCTCTACCTGCTCAAGCCGTTCTCCTTCGCCACCTTCCGCACCAAGCTCGAGCAGTACGCCGCCTACCGCGACCGGCTGGCCGGGTCAGCCGAGGATGTGGTCCAGGACGATGTCGACCAGCTCTTCAGCGAGCTTCGGACACGCTCTGGACAGTCGGACCTGCCGAAGGGAATGAGCACCGACTCCCTGCGCCGGGTCACCGCTGTGCTGCGGGAGAGATCGGTTGGCCTGTCCGCGACCGAGGTCGCCGAGGAGATGGGGGCGTCCCGGGTCACGGCTCGGCGCTATCTCGAGTACCTCGCAGACCAGGGACTGGTCGAACGCGCGCCACGCTACGGCGGCAGCGGTCGGCCTGAGGTGGCCTTCAGATGGCGCGCGTGAGGGCAGCCGCTCAGGTGAGCTCCAGTCCCGGGTAGAGCGGGTGCTTCTCGAGGATCTCGTCGGCCCGGGCCTGGACGCGGTCGGCGATGCCCTCCGTGATCTTGTATGTCGCCTTCGACGGCGCACCCGCCTTGTTCGTCCCGGCCTCGGTGTTCGAGAGGACCTCGTGGACGAGGTCGGCCACGGTGTCGAACTCGTCGTGCCCGAAGCCGCGAGTGGTCAGCGCCGGCGTTCCGAAGCGGATGCCGCTGGTGTACCAGGCCCCGTTCGGGTCGTTGGGCACCGAGTTGCGGTTGGTGACCACGCCTGCGTCGAGCAGTGCCGACTCGGCCTGTCGGCCGCTGAGCCCGTAGGACGTGACATCGAGGAGCACGATGTGGTTGTCGGTGCCGCCGGTGACGAGCTTGGCGCCGCGGGAGAGGAAACCGTCGGCCAGCGACTTGGCGTTGTCGGCGATCTTCTGGGCGTAGGTCGAGAACGTGGGCTGCCGCGCCTCCGCCAGAGCCACCGCCTTGGCGGCCATCACGTGCGAGAGCGGGCCGCCCAGCACCATCGGGCAACCGCGGTCGACATCGGCCGCGAACTCCTCCTGGGCGAGCACCAGCCCTCCGCGCGGGCCGCGCAGTGACTTGTGCGTGGTGGTCGTGGTGATGTGAGCGTGCGGGACCGGGTCCTCGTCGCCGGTGAAGACCTTGCCGGCAACCAGGCCGGCGAAGTGGGCCATGTCGACCATCAGGACAGCGCCGACCTCGTCGGCGATCTCGCGCATCTTGGCGAAGTTCACCCTGCGCGGGTACGCCGAGTAGCCGGCGACCAGCACCAGCGGCTTGAAGTCGCGGGCCTTCGCCGCAACGGCGTCGTAGTCGAGCAGCCCGGTCTCGGGGTCGGTGCCGTACTGCTGCTGGTGGAACATCTTGCCGCTGATGTTGGGGCGGAAGCCGTGCGTCAGGTGTCCTCCGGCGTCGAGGGCCATCCCGAGCAGGCGCTGGTTGCCGAACTCGTGCCGCAGCGTCTCCCAGTCAGCCTCGGAGAGCTCGTTGACGTTCTTCGCGCCGAGCTTCTCGAGGGTCGGCGTCTCCACTCGGTTCGCGAGGATTGACCAGAACGCAACCAGGTTGGCGTCGATGCCCGAGTGCGGCTGGGCATAGGCGTACGGCGCCCCGAACAGCTCGCGCGCATGCTCGGCCGCGAGTGCCTCGACGGTGTCGACGTTCTGACACGCAGCGTAGAAGCGGTGGCCGACCGTGCCCTCGGCGTACTTGTCGCTGAACCACGTGCCCATCGTCAGCAACACGGCCGGCGAGGCGTAGTTCTCCGACGCGATCAGCTTCAGAGAGGACCGCTGGTCGGCCAGCTCCTGGCGTGTGGCCTGCGCCACACGCGGCTCCACTGAGGCGATCACCTCGAGGGCCGCGTTGTACGCCTGCGATGCGGTCTTGGCCATGGTCCCGGAGTCGTCTCCCCCGCCTGCGTGGGCCGATCCGGACGTCGTCACGTCGCTCATGGGCACACACTAGGTGACCCCTCGCCGGCGGGTCGGGCCGCCACAGAGTCGTCCGAATCCTGGACGCCAGTCTCATGACATGAGATGGGCGTTTGTGAAACAGGAGTCCGAAGACTGAGACTCGACGCATGATCAGCGCTGCTACCTCGACCTGGCTCGTGGCACGTCGCCACGTGGACCTCGGTCGTACCCGCAGCATGTTGTGTCATCTCCAGCCTTGAACCTTCGGATTACCGCTGCCAGGCTGCGCCGCCCGTCGCGACACCGTCGTCGTACGACGCCCGCAGGCCCTCCGATCTCCAGGACTCGAGACAGATGACTACCGCTCCTCCCGCCCCCGCCCGCCGGCCTGCTGCCGGAGCTGAAGGCCGTGTCGGCCGCTCCGGTCGAGCCCGCCCGAAGAAGGGCGAAGGCCAGTGGGCCCTGGGCTACAACGAGCCGCTGAACAAGAACGAGCAGTCGAAGAAGGACGACAACCCCCTCAACGTCCGCGCTCGCATCCTGAACATCTACTCCAAGAAGGGGTTCGCCTCGATCGACCCCGCAGACCTGCGCGGCCGGTTCCGATGGATGGGCCTCTACACCCAGCGGGCCCCGGGCTTCGACGGCGGCAAGACCGCGATGCTCGAGGAGGAGGAGCTCGACGACTCGTTCTTCATGCTCCGGGTGCGCAGCGACGGTGAGCTGCTCGACGCCGCCAAGCTGCGAGCGCTCGGCAGCATCTCCACCGACTTCGCCCGCGGCACCGCGGACATCACCGACCGGCAGAACATCCAGTACCACTGGATCGAGATCGAGAACGTCCCGGAGATCTGGGAACGGCTCGACAGCGTCGGGATGACCAGCCTTGAGGCCTGCGGTGACTCGCCCCGGCCGTTCCTCGGCTCTCCCGTAGCCGGCGTTGCGAGCGACGAGATCATCGACGCCACCCCTGCGCTCGAGGAGATCAAGCGTCGCTACATCGGCAACCCCGAATACTCCAACCTGCCGCGCAAGTTCAAGACCTCCGCAAGTGGGCACCCCAGCCTGGACTGCGTGCCCTCCGTCAACGACGTCTCGTTCGTCGGCACCGTCCACCCCGAGCACGGCCCAGGCTTCGACCTCTGGGTCGGCGGCGGGCTGTCCACCAACCCGATGCTCGCGCAGAAGCTTGGCGTCTGGATCCCCCTCGAGGAGGTCCCGGATGCCTGGGAGGCCGTCACAGCGGTGTTCCGTGACTACGGCTACCGCAGGCTTCGCTCCCGGGCGCGGCTGAAGTTCCTGGTCGCCGACTGGGGCGTGGAGAAGTTCCGCGAGATCCTCGAGACCAAGTACCTCGACCGCAAGCTGGCCGACTGCCCCTCTCCCGAGGCGACCGTCGACGGTGGCGACCACATCGGCGTACACGCGCAGAAGGACGGCAAGTTCTACATCGGTGTCGCGCCAGTGGCGGGCCGGATCAACGGCGCGACGATCACCGGAGTCGGAGACCTCGTCGAGAAGTACGGCGCGGCCGGTGCCCGGCTGACCGCACACCAGAAGCTCGTCGTGCTCGGGGTCGACGAGTCCGACATCGAGCCGCTGGTCGCCGACCTCGCCGACATCAACCTCGAGGCCAGGCCCTCGAACTGGCGACGCTCGACGATGGCCTGCACCGGCATCGAGTTCTGCAAGCTCGCCATCGTGGACACCAAGCAGCGCGCGATCGACCTGGTGGCTGAGCTCGAGAGGCGCTTCCCTGACCTCGACACCCCGATCACCGTGAACGTCAACGGCTGCCCCAACGCCTGCGCCCGTACCCAGGTAGCCGACATCGGCCTCAAGGGCATGCTGGTCCTCGACGACGACGGCAACCAGGTCGAGGGCTTCCAGGTGCACCTGGGCGGGGGCCTCGGGCTGACCAACGGCTTCGGCAAGAAGCTGCGTGCCCACAAGATCACCAGCGAAGGCCTGGACGACTACATCACCGTCGTGGTCAACAACTACCTGTCCGATCGTGAGGCGGGTGAGAGCTTCGCTGCGTGGACGATCCGCGCCGACGAGATCCTCCTCCGCGGCGAGAAGTCACTGACATGAATCACCCCACGCCCCACGAATCAGGCAGGGCACTCGCTTCGCTCCCGATTCCGCAGGTACCCCGAAAATGAGTGCCCGCGCCGTGCCCTTCCACTGCCCCTACTGCGGGGACGTGGAGCTGCGCCCCCACGAGGTGGAGGGCGGTCCCTCGCACGGGACCTGGGAATGCAGGTCGTGCCTGCGGGCGTTCAAGCTGACCATGATCGGACAGCTGCGGCACCCGAGCACGACCCCGACAGAGATCCCACCGCCAGGTCCAAGCCCTGCCGACTCGGAGGCGTCGCGATGACCGCGCCGAACACGATCGCGGCCCGCGCCCGGCGCGGCTCCGACACCGAGGGACGCAGCACCGACGAGCTCCGCGAGATCGTCTCCCACGTGGGCGCCGAGCTGGAGCTCGCACCCGCCGGGGACATCATCGAGTGGGCCGTTGCCACGTTCGGTGGGCGGTTCTGCGTGACGTCCTCGATGAGCGATGCGGTGCTCTCCGACCTGGCCGCAAAGGTGGCGCCCGGCGTCGACGTGCTCTTCCTCGACACCGGCTACCACTTCGCCGAGACCATCGGCACCCGCGACGCCGTCGAGGCCACGATGCCGGTCAACCTGATCAACATCACCCCGGTGCAGACGGTGGCCGAGCAGGATGCGGCGTACGGCAAGGACCTCTACAAGACCGACCCCGACCTCTGCTGCGCGCTGCGCAAGGTGCAGCCCCTCGCCGAGAAGCTTGCGGGGTACGACGCCTGGGCGACGGGCCTGCGGCGCGCCGAGACGCACAACCGGGTGATCGCCCCCGTCGTCGGCTGGGACGAGAAGAAGCAGAAGGTCAAGGTCTCACCGCTCGCGCGCTGGAGCGACGAGGACGTCGAGAAGTACATCGCCGAGAACGGAATCCTGGTCAACCCGTTGCAGTACGACGGCTACCCCTCCATCGGCTGCTGGCCGTGCACCCGTCGTGTCGCACCGGGCGAAGACGTACGCGCCGGGCGATGGGCCGGGACCAACAAGACCGAGTGCGGAATCCACCAATGACCACCACCGACAACACCTCCAACGACCAGACCGCCAACGACAACGGGGTTCGCGGCACGAGCACGAAGGGAGACGGATCGTCATGACCGCTCCAGCATTGATCGCCCTCGCCCACGGAAGCCGTGACCCGAGGTCCGCTGCCACCATCAAGGCACTCGTCGCCGAGACCCGGCAGATGCGGCCCGACCTGCGCATCGAACCGGCCTTCCTCGAGCTCTCCAAGCCCGACTTCTCCAAGGTGGTCGACCGACTGGTCAAGGCCGGCTTCGACGAGATCGTGGTGGTCCCGCTGCTGCTCAGCGACGCCTACCACGCGCAGGTCGACGTTCCGCGGTCTGTCGCCGAGGCCACCGAGCGGCACCCGGGGCTGCGGATCAGGGTGACCAACATCCTGGGGCTAGAGCCGGCCTTCCTCGACGTACTCGACCGGCGCCTGCGTGAGGCACTGCGGCAGGCGCGGGTCCGCGAGCTCGACGCCCTGGTGCTCGCGGCTGCCGGCTCCTCCGACCCGCTGGCCAATCAGGCGATCGCCCGGCTGGCCCGGGTGTGGGGGGCCCACCACAAGCTGCCCGTCACTGCCGCTTTCGCGTCGTCCGCTCCTCCGGCCACCGGAGAGGCCGTGCGTGCATTCCGTACGGAAGGCCGTCGCCACGTAGCGGTCGCGTCGATGTTCCTGGCCCCGGGGTTCCTGCCCGACCGGGCAGCGGAGCTTGCCCTGGAGGCCGGCGCGGTCGCGGTCTCCGAGCCGCTCGGCTGCGACCCGGAGCTGGCCCGCACGATCCTCGCTCGCTACGCGGTCGGCGCGGTGGAGCTCGTCCCGGTCTGACGCCAGGCTGACCGCGCGTGGTGACGTGGTCCTGAGCCCATGGAACGCCCGAACCCCACATTTGTTGGATCGGGACGTCCAGATGGCTGTCCTTGACGTTCCAATCCGACATTTGTGGGGTTCGGGCGCCGTAGAGGAAGACAACTGAGCCGCAGCCAGCGGCATCGGCTCGATGCCCGGTGAGAGGTCGTTTCGTCGGTCCACGTCAGGGGCTCCCCTGATCGGGCTCACCTCGCCCTCCGACCGTCAGCTGACGAGGCGCTCCAGCAGCCGCTGCAGCTCGGCGGCAGGGTCGTCGGTGAGCCCGCCATGCACCGGACCGGGCTGCACGACGGTGCTCCGCGGAGCGCGCAGGAAGCCGAACCTGGTGCTGGGGTCGTCGCGGCCGTCGCGCACGCCGTACGCCGTCGCGCGGGAGCCGACACCGAAGTCGACGTGCGCCTCCCCGCGGCACACCTGCTCGACCGCGGCCAGCGCGTGGCGGACCGCCTCGACGTCGATCCCCGCGTCGAGGGCCCGGAGCCGGTCCTCGTCGACCAGCGACGCCGAGCCCAGGAAGTCCTCGGCCTGGCAGTAGAGCACCACCCCGACGTTGACGAACTCCTCGCGGTCGACCCTGGGGACGCAGCGCAGGGCGACGTACTGGTAGCCGTTCACGCGCTCTGCTCCTCCGGGACGGGGAGCCAGGCGCGGGGTGTCGCCACCCGGGCGAGCAGGTAGTCGACATAGCGCTGCCGGAGCGCGTCTGGTGACTCAGCGCCGGGCACGCCCTCGAACCAGTTGTCGGGCACCTCCGCGAGCACCGTCTCGAGAGCCTCGGCGGTGATCCGGGTGGCGAGGTCCTCGTCCTGTGCGGCGGCCTCGCCTGCGTAGTGCCGCATGATGTGCTCGTTGACGTCGTAGGCCTGGGAGGCAAACCGCTCGGGCGACCCGCTGCCGCCGGGCCAGGCGTGATGGAAGTAGAGCGCCGCACCGTGGTCGATGGCGAACAGGTCCCCGCGCCAGACCAGCAGGTTGGGGTTGCGCCACGAGCGGTCGACGTTGGCACACAGCGCGTCGAGCCACAGCACCCGGCCCGCGAGCTCACGAGCCGGTTGGTAGGCGGAGTCGTAGCCGAAGGCGCCTGGCAGCAGGTCGACGCCCAGGTTGACTCCCAGGCTGGCGTTGAGCAGGTCCTGGACCTCCTGGTCGGCCTCGTAGCGCCCGATCTCGGGGGCCAGGTCGACACTCACGAGGTCCGGCACCGGTACGTCAACCAGCCGGGCGACCCCGGCGACCACGACTTCCGCCACGAGCACCCGCAGTCCCTGCCCGGCACCCCGGAACTTGCAGACGTAGGTCCCCAGGTCGTCGGCCTCGATGATCCCGGGCAGTGAGCCTCCCTCGCGAAGCGGCGTCACGTAGCGGGTCGCCCGAACCTGCCTCAACGGTGTCCCGTCTTGCTGCCCGTCTTGCTGCCCGTCTTGCTGCCCGTCTTGCTGCCCGTCTCGCTGCCCGTCTCGCTGCCAGCTTCGAGGCGCCCCCGCTGCTCGTCGACGTCGTAGTCGGGCTTCGGCCACTCCAGCTTCATCCCCCGCAAGGCCTCGACGAGCAGCTGCCCGACGGCCCAGTTGCGGTACCACTTGTGGTCACTGGGTACGACGTACCAAGGTGCCGCGTCGGTGTTGCACCGCCCGAGCGCGATCTCGTACGCACGCTGGTAGTCGCGCCACAGAGCCCGCTCGTCGACGTCCGCGGGCTTGAACTTCCACTGCTTCTCGGGGTCATCGAGACGGGCGAGCAGCCGCTCCTGCTGCTTCTCGGCGGAGATGTGCAGCATGCACTTGATCACCACCGTGCCTCCGTCTACGAGGCCCTTCTCGAAGTCGTTGATGGCCCCGTAGCGGCGTTCGATCTCCGCCGCGTCGGCGAGCTCGTGGACGCGTGCGATCAGCACGTCCTCGTAGTGCGAGCGGTCGAACGAGCCCACGACGCCCGGGTCGGGCAGTGCCCGCTCGATCCGCCACAGGAAGTCGTGTGCGAGCTCTTCCTCCGTGGGCTTCTTGAACGACGTCAACCGAAGCCCGTGGGGGTTCAACAGGCCGAGGACGTGGTCGACGACGCCGCCCTTGCCGGAGGTGTCCATCCCCTGCAGCACGAGCAGAATGCGGCGCGAGCCACCGGTGTAGGCGTCGGCGTACAACCGCTCCTGCAGGTCAGAGAGCTCCTCACCGAGCCCGGCCAGTGCCTTCTCGGCCTGCTTCTTCGAGCCGTCGAACCCTGAGGTGTCGCCCGGGTCGTGGTCGGCGAGCGAGACTGCCCCCTGGGGAAGCCGCAGCAGGTCGGTGACGGTGTAGGCCATGGGCCCGAGTATGTCGCACGGGAAGCGTCACCTGAGCGGGTCACCGATGAGTTACGGCCGCCCACGCGGTCGGAACTGGTGAGACGAAGAGAAGAGCAACGATGACTGACAACACAGAAGCGTCGATTTCGATCGCCCTGCCCGTGGAGGACCGCCCGAGGTCGTCCGCGTTCTATCGCGCGTTCCTGGACCGGGAGCCTCCGGGTGAGCCGCAGGACGACGGAGAACCGGAGCCCCTGCAGTTCCCCCTCACCGCGAGCACTCTCCTGATGCTGATTCCTCGCGGCGGTTTCGGCTGGGTGAGCGGTGACGACCAGGAGTTCAGCCCTGGGTCGGTCGAGGTCCTGTTGAGCAGGGTGGCCGCCGACGAGGACGAGGTCCGTTCCTGGACCCGCACCGCCGCGTCCGCAGGCGGTCGGGTAATCGTCGAGCCGGCCCGCCAGGAGTGGGGTTTCACCTCGGTGGTCGCCGACCCCGACGGCCACCGGTGGCAGATCGTCACCGACTCGCAGCTCTGAGGACCAACGAGCCAAGACGCCCGGTGCTGGTTGCGCAGACGGCGTCGGTCTAACGTCGAGCCATGGATCTGCCCGTGATGCCACCCGTGCAACCGATGCTGGCCAAGTCGGTGGCCGGGATCCCCGATCCCGCGAAGTACGAGGGAGGGCTGTCTTTCGAGCCCAAGTGGGACGGTTTCAGGGCGATCGCCTTCAAGGACGGGGACGAGGTCGAGCTGACCTCGCGCAACACCAAGCCGCTCACCCGCTACTTCCCCGAGGTGGTCACCGCCATCCGCGAGCAGCTGCCGCACCGGTGCGTCCTCGACGGTGAGCTGTTCGTCGCCATCGGGTCACGGCTCGAGTTCGAGGTGCTGCAGGAACGCATTCACCCGGCGGAGTCACGCATCAACATGCTTGCGGAGAAGACGCCCGCGTCCTTCGTGACGTTCGACGCCCTCGCGTTCGGTGAGGACTCGCTCGTGGACCAGCCGTTCTCGGAGCGCCGTGCACTTCTCGAGTCCGAGTTCAGCGGGCTCACCGGTCCGACGTACCTCACCCGGACGACGACCGACACCGACCTGGCCCAGGGCTGGTTCGAGGAGTTCGAGGGCGCCGGCCTCGACGGGGTGGTGGCCAAGCCACTGGGGGCGAAGTACCAGCAGAACGCGCGGACCATGCTCAAGATCAAGCACGAGCGCACAGCCGACGTGGTGCTCGCGGGATACCGGCTGCACAAGACGTCGACGCCGGAGGAACCCCTGCTGGGGTCGATGCTGCTCGGGCTGTACGCCGACGGGAAGCTCCAGCACGTCGGGGTTTCGGCCTCGTTCACGGCCACGCGGCGCGCCGAGCTGCTCGAGGAGCTCAAGCCGCTGGAATGCGACATCGCGGACCATCCCTGGGGCGAATGGGAGCAGTGGGCGATCGCCAACCCTGACCGGGTGCCGGGGACGCAGAGCCGCTGGAGCGCGGGCAAGGACCTGTCGTTCACGCCCCTGCGACCTGAGCGGGTGCTCGAGGTGAAGTACGACGCGATGGAGGGTCGGCGATTCCGTCATACAGCTCATTTCAAGCGCTGGCGACCGGACCGCGACCCGGAGTCGTGCGGCTATGAACAACTGGAGCAGCCAGTGAGCTACGACCTCACTAAAGTGCTTGGTATGAGCCCTTCCGGAGGTGCGTGATGAGTGGGTACGACGTCATCCTGCTGGCCGAGCAACCGTTCACCGCCGTCGACGCCGCAAATGTGCGCAGCCTGCACGAGGACATCGAGGAACCGGTGCTCTACCACGTGCTGTTGCCCGTCGAGGACGCGTCGTCCCGGGTCGAGAACGCGATGGGTTCGCTCGCCACTGGAGAGGTATTGGCCACCCCGGCTGTTGCCGTCGGCGATGCGGATCTCGAGGGCCTGCGCAAGGAGCTGCTGGACACCTGTCGTGCGGGCGTGGACGCCACGGTCAAGGCGATCGAGTCTGCCGGCGGCAGTGCCGTCGGCGAGCCCGTGACGAACGACCCGATCCGCGCCCTGATCGCCAAGGTGGCCGAGGTCGACGCGCGTGAGGTCATCATCCTGACCCGTCCGCATGTCGTCAGCGAGTTCTTTCACGTGGACTGGACGTCCCGTGCACGCCGCAAGCTGGGAGTCCCGGTGCTGCACCTGCTCGAGCACGAGAACTTCGACGAGCAGGCCGGCGACGGCGAAGGCATCTCGGGGTTCTAGTGGTCATCGGACGGGGGACTGAACGTGGCGCTCTTTCGGCGGCGCTCGAAGGTCGACGACGCTGAGAACGGCATTCCGTCGTTCTGGAAGTGGTGGACGACTGAGGGCCGAGCCCTCGCCGAGCAGAGCATCGGTGGCCACCTGGCGCCGGAGGACTTCGCCCGGACGATGAGGGCCCGGGTGCGAGCCTTGGGCCAGCTCGGATGGGAGCTCGCGGCCGGCGAGATCTCCTCGCACGTGCTGGTCATCACCGCGGAGGGTGACGCGGCTGCGCGGGCGACTGCCCGGCGCGTGGTCCTGGCAGCACCCGACGCCGACGCGACCTGGTCCTATGTCGACACCCGCCCTCCGGCGCCCGACCCCGAGTCGGTGGTCGTCTCAGGAGGCGACCTGCAGGACATCGACTTCGCCCGCGTGCTGGTCTCAGCGCGGATGGACTCCGGTCACTTCGACGTGCTCGTCCACCATCCAGCGTTTGCCGACCTGCCTGAGGACGCTCGGGCCATGGTCACCTTCATGGCCGTTGACGCCGCTCTGGGCGAGGTGGACACCCAACTGTGGCTGGGCGAGGTCCAGCCGGTCGAGTTCCCACCCCTGGACGGGTTCGGGCTGTTGGCGCTGCGTTCCGTCGTACAGGACCTGAAGGCGAAGCGCCTCGACGCTGACGGCCGACCGGGCTGGGTGATGCTGCGCGGCGAGACCAAGCAAGGCCCGCTGCTGGCGATGGCGCGCTCGCCGCTGCACCCGCTGACGGCGCCGAACCTGGACACGTACGTCGCCGTGACGCTGCCCTACTCACACCGGACCGATGAAGGCCTGCCGGACGAGGGCTCGCTCGAGCGGCTGCGTGCCTTCGAGGCCCTCCTGGAGAACGAGCTCGGCACCGCAGGCCAGGTGGTGGCGCACTTGAGCAACGCCGGTGTCCGCACCCTGCACGTGTACGTCGACTCGGCGGCGGGTGTGCTGCCCAGGCTGAAGACCATCGCCAGATCCTGGAAGCAGGGCAGCGCCACCGTCCATGACATGAGCGACCCCGGCTGGACAGCCGTCAGCCACCTGCGTGTCTGAGTGTGGGCGAGCAGCAGCCAACAGAACCGCCCCCGGCCATGGAGTGCTGGGGGCGGTTCCTTGCTTGGACCAGTCCTGGTGGGCAGGGCCACGCGGCGAGAGCCACTCTTCGGATTTTCTCACCAGCGAACTGGCTACCCCCGTTGCCCGAACGTGGCACTCGCAACGCAGACTACGCCGCATCACCGGGGTTCGGATCCGGTGGGCTAGCGCATTGATTTATAGGGCTATGTGGTCCGAAAAAGACTCGGTACCGTCCCGCCTCGCTGCACGTCCTCTGTCCCCCGTCGGGGGCGTGCAGCGCCCGGGTAGGCACCCCTCGCCCGGACCTGTCTAGAGCGCCGTTTCGCCATCAGGATTTCTGGGGTCATGATGGGGTGCTCCCCCCATAGGGGGCAGGCCACCCGCGAACCGTCCCCCCGTTGGTTCGTGGGTGGTTCTAACGCCGGGACCGGCCGCGCCGCCGACCCGCTCAGCCCTTGCCGACTCAGTCCTCGATGCGCTCACCCTTCTCGTTCCAGTGCGAGGCGACCTTCTTCGAGGGCTGCACGCGCGGGGGCTCGCCGGGCATCTTCGGATAGTCCGGCGGGTAGTTCGCCTCGCCCTCCCCCGACTCCTCGTAGAGCGTGATCAGCGACTCGATGGAGTGAGCCACATCGTCGATGCCCGCCCACGGGTCGCCGTCGGTCATCCGGTCCGGAACCGTGAACAGGTTGAAGCCACTCGGGGAGGTCAGCCCGGCCAGCTCATCCCAGGTGACGGGAGTGGAAGCGGGGGCGCCCGGGATAGGGCGAAGCGAGTAGGCAGAAGCGATGGTGCGGTCACGCGAGTTCTGGTTGAAGTCGACGAAGATGCGCTCGCCACGCTCCTCCTTCCACCACTTCGTGGTGACCCCCTCATCGCGCTTCTCCAGCTCACGACCGAACCCGATCGCGGCGTGCCGTACGTCGACGAAGTCCCAGCGCGGCTCGATGCGCACATAGATGTGCACGCCGCGGTTGCCGCTCGTCTTCGGGTAACCGGTGATACCGAGCTCATCGAGCAGCTCGCGGGCAACACCGGCCACCCGCACGGCGTCACTGAAGGTAGTGCCCGGCTGCGGGTCGAGGTCGATGCGCAGCTCGTCCGGCTGGTCGTTGTCACCGCTCCTGGTGGGCCACGGGTGGAAGACGATCGTGCCCATCTGCGCGCACCAAGCGACGGTGGCCAGGTTCTTGACGCACACCTCGTCGGCGGTACGACCGCTGGGAAAGGCCACGCGGGTCGTCTCGACGTACTCCGGAGCACCCTTCGGGACCCGCTTGCTGTAGAACGCGTCGCTCTTGTCGCCGCGCCCTGTCGCGAGCTTGATGCCTTCGTGGACGCCGCTCGTCCACCGCTCGAGGGCCACGGGGCGATCCCTGAGTGCACGCATGATCCCGTCGGCGACGCTGAGGTAGTACTCGACCACCTGGAGCTTGGTGACCTCGGGCGTGGAATCGGTGGCGGGATAGATCACCCGGTCCGGGCTGGAGACCCTGACCGCCTGTCCGTCGGCGTCGACTTCGGTCGCTGGAGTGGCCATGGGGAAACCCTAGGGGTTTGGGGCCCCGCGGCCCTCGGGTTGCAGGCGGGCCGCAACCAGCGAGTGTTCAGCCGAGACCACCCCGACCCATAGGTGGTCGAGCAGCGAGCGAAGCGAGCGGTCAGTCGAGACCACCACTCGCAAGCCGAGGAGCAGCCGAAACCCTCAGGTGGTCGATTCTGAACGGAAACCGCCGATCAGCGGAGTCCTGCCCGCACCACGTGCAGGACAGACTCCGCAGATCGGGCTGTGGGGCGTGCGGTACGCCATAGGTGGTCGAACGGCCTTGCGTCAGGAAGCGAGAGCCAAAAGCGCCCGCCTGCGGAGCGAGCGCATCGAGCGTCTCGAAGGGAGCGTCTCGAAACGAGCGACGCGGGTGGTCAGCCGAGACCACCCGACCTATAGGTGGTCGAGCACGGCGGCAGGTCGAATCCGGCGCTTGCGACGTCCCCGAAGGTTCGTCAGTGACGGGCGATCGTGAGCAAGGCGGCCGTGCCGAGCAGGACACCGTCGTCCGTCTCGTGTCGCCGCAGCATCGCCTGGAGGCCGTCGAACGCGGCGTCGCGTGTCTGCTCGTCCAGGTCTTCGGTCAACCCCTTCACCATGCCGAGGTGCCGGACGAAGGCGAACGCGTCATCGGCGTTGGGACCGAAATAGATGGGCTCTGCAACAGGGTGTACCTCAACGGTGCTGAACCCGGCGGACCTCAGGAGGCCGTCGATGTGGACAGGATCCGACAGGGAGAACGGACCCGAGTCCCCGACCTGAGGTTCGGGCAGATCGCGTCCCGGAGCGAGGGTTGTGAACAGCTCCTTCAGCCATTCGTTGGCGGCCCTCGGTCCCCAGGTGAGCATCGCAAGCCGTCCAAGCGGGTGAACTGCTCCCGCGATGTTGGTGAAGGCTGCGACTGCGTCATCGAAGAACATCGTTCCGAACCCGCTGATCGCCCGGTTGTACGCCGCCGCATCGAACCCGTGGACCTGCGCGTCTCCCTGCTCGAAGTCGACGTTCGTGAGGTTCTCCGCCGCGGCCTCGGTCCGCGCGAGATCGAGCATCCGCGAGGAGAGGTCGATGCCGTGCGCCCTGCCGGACGGCGAAAGGACGGCGGCCCCGCGAGTGAGCTTGCCGGTTCCGCACCCGACGTCGAGCACTCGACTGTCCGGCGCGATGTCCGCCGCGTCGAGCAATCTGGCTCGGTGCCGGCTTGTCGCTGCGTCGTAGCTCTCGCTGAAGGCGACCCAGTGGTCCCCTTCGGGCCCGTCCCACGCCGCCGCCATCTCGGAGTTCGCGATCATGAGCATCAGCCTGTCACCCCTTCGCTGAGACCGCCTCGGCCACGATCAGGCTCTGGGGCCCGGCCAACGTGGCGTGCTCACAGAAGCGCCAACCCGTTTCGGCGAGCCAGTCACAAACTTCATCGACGCTGTAGACGTCGCCGTTGCGCAAGTGGACCGCAAACTCACCAGCCATCAGCGCAGCGTGCACTGGCTCCGTGTGCGTCGGATCTGTCCAGAAGTCGGCAAGCAAGAGGCGCGTGCCCGCGGCGACGGATTCCCGGATCCGCCCGAGCAGCGCCCGGTTCTGCTCCGACGACCAGTAGTGGATCAGGTTTGCGACGAGAACGACGTCGTAGCCCCGAGGGGTCGGCTCGCTCATCGCATCGCCGACGACTGCTTCGAGGCGATCACCGAGCCCGGCGGCCGCGATGCGTTCGCGCGCCAGGCTCACCACGACAGGAAGCTCCAGCACCGTGGCACGCAGGGTCGGGGCGTCGTGCGCTACCGCGATGGACCACGAACCTGTCCCCCCTCCGATGTCGAGCAGGCGCTGGTGGGCGGAGAAGTCATAGACCTGCGGAAGGGCAGAGGCAGGCCCCGCCAGGATCGCTTCGATCCCGGCCGAGATGATCTCCTGCAGCGAGTCGTCGAGCTCGAAGACCTCGGTGGGCGGCTCGCTGCCGAGTGCATCGGCCAGCGACTGCCACGCCGGGTAGCTGATCTTGTCCCAGAACCGCAGGAACGGGCGCAGGTCGGCCGGCGTACGTCCGGCGAGGAACTGGTCGGCCGCAGGGCCGTTGCGGTAGGTGTCGCCATCTCGTTCCAGCAGGTCCAGCGCGACCATGGCGTCGGCGCTGATGCGCGCCGCGCGGGGGGTGAGCCCGGTACGCGCCGCCAGGCCATCGATCGTGGTCGGAGCATCGGCCAGGGCTTCGAAGAGGCCGAGCTCGTTGGCGGCGAAGAGATGCTTCGCAGCCATGAACCCGGCGGCCAGGCGCATGATCGGGTCGGGGGTCACCCCGGCTGCGTCTACATCTGTGACGGGAGCCGGTGTCGGGCGGGTCTGCGTTGTCATGGCGAGTTCCTGACTGGTGGGTGTGGTCGGCGGACACCAGTCATCGTGGGTTGTAGCGGTTGCGAGACCAATCCCAGATCTGCGGGAACCTTGCCGGGAGACGCCCAGAATTCTGGGATTGTGGGCGCGGGCCTTGCGCGTACTGTCAGGGGATGAACCAGGACCGGCTGCGTCGCGCTCGGCGGGAGATCGTCGGGCTCGGTCGCGAGGGCCTCGACTGGGTGACGTTCGCGACCCAGATCACCGAGACCCTGCGACGGGTGATCCCGTTCGAGGGCACCTGCTGGCACACGGTCGACCCCAGCACGGTGCTCTTCACCGGCAGCGTCAACCACAAGGTGGGCTGCTCCGGGTCGTGGTTGGCCGAGCACGAGTACGTGATCGACGACGTGAACAAGTGGTCGTTCCTGGCCCAGAGCGGTCGCTTGGCCGGGGCCACCAGTATCGCCACCCACGGTGACCTCAACCGGAGCGCGCGGCACCGCTCTCAGGAGGGCTACGGGTTCGGGGACGAGCTGCGCGGCTCGTTCGTCGTCGACGGCACCTATTGGGGCGCCGCTGGCTTCCTGGGGAGCGAGGGCGACGCGTGGTTCACCGAGGAGAACGTGCGCGACCTGAGCTCGATGTCCGCCCCGATCGCGGAGGGCCTCCGTCGAGCGCTGATGGTTGCATCGGTCACCTCGGTGGATGGCTCGGACTACGGTCCCGGAGTCGTCGTGTTCGACGAGAACGGCGACCCCGAGTCGATCTCACCTGCAGCCGAGAGGTGGATCGAGCAGCTGATCGAGGTCCCAGAGCCAACCACTCCGGCGGAGTCGAAGGTGGTCCAGGGAGTAGCTGCCCGGGCGCGCTCGCTCAGGGCAGACCAGGACCCGCTCGAGCTCGGCGCGAGGTCACGAGCGCGGACGGCCTCAGGGGAATGGCTGTTGCTCTACGGCACCCGACTCTCCGGAGCCGGTGGCCGCACGGCCGTCATCATCCAGTCCGCCGCTCCCAACGATGTCGCGCCGCTGGTTGCCCTGGCTTACGGATTCACTGAGCGGGAGTGCCAGGTGGCGAGGCTTTGCATGCAGGGCCGGTCGACGAAGCAGATCGCTGAGGCACTGACCATCTCCCCCTACACCGTGCAGGACCATCTCAAGTCGATCTTCGACAAGACCGGAGTCCGCAGCCGCGGCGAGCTGGTCGGTCAGATCTTCCTCGAGCACTACCTACCTCGCTGGGAGGAACAGACGAAGGCGCCCTCGGGGTGGTCCGCCATGACCGTTCCCTCAACCACCACCGCCGAGCCCGGACCTGCCGAGGTGACGATCGTCGACTGACCGCCGGGCAAGCTTGCTCAGTCCCCCGACCAGCGTCTCGAGCGGTCCACGCGAATGAGCCAGTCCGAAGACTGCGCCGACGACGAGGGCGGCGGTCACGTGTCCGAAGTACGTCGACGACGTCTGGTCGTCCCACAGCTCCACCCGTAGCAGGACGTGCGCGGTGTAGAGGGTCAAGGTCATCGCGCCCGCGCCGAACAGCACGCGCGAGATGGTCGGGAGCAACCGGCCGAGCACCAGGCACACCGCGAGCACGAGCAGCGCGCTGCCGATCGTCTGCGCGAGGTCGAAGGACGTGGCCGTGTGCGGCGCCCGAACGGCCAGCCACCACCACGAGTCCGTAGGGGTGGTCCCGTGCAACCCGTTGGCCAGATTCGCATCCAGGTTCTCGGGCGATCCGAACGAGACGGCGAGCTGCGCCTTGACGCCGGGCCGGCCGAGCAGCGCGTCGGAGACGACGACCGCCACCGTCACGAGCAGGCCACCGGCAGCTGCCAGGATCAACTGTGCCCGCCACCGGGTCAGGTCGGTCCGGCCGATCGCCATCCCGACCAGCAGGTAGGTCAGCCAGGGCACAGTCGGGTAGTAGCCGGTGAAGGCCAGCTCGCCGAGCAGCCGGACGGGATCGGCGAGGGATTCCAGGGACGGGTCGTCCAACCCAAATGGGGGGAGCTGCGGCCTGACCAGGTGAGCGAGGACCGGGGCGACCACGAGCCACAGCGCCGCGAGGACGAGCAGCCATCGCGCCCGGAGCACCAGGAACGGGATGCCGAGGAAGAACAGCACACCGTAGTTGGTGAGGATCACCGCGATCCCGGAGTCGAACCCCCCGAGCATCAGTCCGATCGCCGCGATGAGGACGGCGCGTACGGCCACGCCCGCTGCAGCCGCCAGGAAGGCGCGGCCGCGGACCGGCGTCGTACGTCCGGACATCAGCGCCAGGCTGACCCCGGCGAGCACCGCGAACAACGCCGACGCCCGACCTCCGGCGACGGACTGAGCGAAGGTGAGATCGAGCGTCCCGTCCTCGTACGCCGGCAGGATGTGGATCGCCATCATGCCGGCGAGCGCAACGAACCTGGCGATGTCGACTCCGACGACGCGAGCCGCCGACCCGGGGCTTGTCACCCGTTGATCCTGCCAGCAGACTTGAGTGGGTCACTACCGTTGGGGCATGAGCTATCAGGTGAACAAGAGCGACGCCGAGTGGCGCGAGCAGCTCTCCCCCGAGGAGTTCCAGGTGCTGCGCAAGGCCGGCACCGAGCGCCCCTTCACCGGCGAGTACACCGACACCAAGACCGTCGGCGTCTACAACTGCCGGGCCTGCGGCACCGAGCTGTTCCGGTCCGAGACCAAGTTCGACTCGCACTGCGGATGGCCTTCGTTCTTCGCGCCCCTCGCCGAGGACCGCGTGGAGTACATCGAGGACCGGTCCATGGGCAGCGTGCGCACGGAGGTTCGCTGCGCCAACTGTGGTTCACACCTCGGTCACGTCTTCGAGGGCGAGGGCTACGGCACGCCCACCGACCAGCGCTACTGCATCAACTCGGTGTCGCTGACGCTCGCGCCCGCAGAGGCCACGTCAGAGTCCTGAGCCGCCGAGCTGTTCGACGATCTTGGCGAGCCTGCGCTGGCGTGTCTCGGGCTTCTTCGCGTCGGTGACCGTGCGCGCATGCTCCTTGCGGTGCGAGTAGGCCAGCGCGTCGAACGCCGCCGTCAGTCCGGCGTCTGCGAGTGCCGCCGCCAGGTCGTCGGGCACCTCGACTGTGCGAGGGGCGGAGTCGTGCTCGATCGTCACCTCGTGCTCCTCTCCGCCGGCGAGGCCGGCCGCGGCACGATGGGCTGCGTTGAGGCCGACCATGCACCTCCCACCCATCACCGCGACGGTGGAGCGGTAGGTGTAGTCCTTCAGCGTCACAGTGACGGGCACCCGCTTGCCCGCGCCGAAGCCCTCGACGGTCTCGTCGGGAATCACGATCCCGACATTGTTCCCGGACTGCAGCAAGGTGGTTCGGAAGGTCGGCATGGTCGCTCCTCTGGTCGGCGTCATCAGTTGGACTCGAGTACGCCGCTCCAATCATCGGTGCGGGGTCATCGGTCCGGGACGAGCGCCTCAGGGAAGAGCGTTGATCAGCTCGGTCGGCGCGCGTCGGCGCCCGGTGTAGAAGGGCACCTCCTCGCGCACGTGCCTTCGCGCGGTCGAGCCCCGAAGGTGGCGCATCAGGTCGACGATGCGGTGCAGCTCGTCGGCCTCGAAGGCCAGCATCCACTCGTAGTCACCCAGAGCAAAGCTCGCGACGGTGTTGGCCCGGACGTCCTTGTACTCGCGAGCCATCTGGCCGTGCTCGGCAAGCATCGCGCGGCGCTCGGTCTCCTCGAGGAGGTACCACTCGTAGGAGCGTACGAAGGGGTAGACGCAGATGTAGTCACGCGGCTCCTCCCCCGCAAGAAAGGCTGGGATGTGGCTCTTGTTGAACTCAGCGGGACGGTGCAGCGCGACCTGTGACCACACCGGGTCCAGGCGGCGACCGAACCGGGTACGACGCAGCTGGTGGTAGGCCGCCTGCAGCTGCTCGACGGTCTCGGCGTGCCACCAGACCATCAGGTCGGCGTCGGCGCGCAGGCCGCTCAGGTCGTAGAGACCACGGACGACGACGTCGTCGGCCTCCAGCTTGGCGATCAGCTCTTCGACCTCACGCACCTCGCCATCGCGGTCCGCTTCCTCACCCAGCACCTCTCGCAGACCGAAGACGGACCACATGGTGTAGCGGATGCTGTCGTTGAGCTCGCGAGTCTTCTTCGCGGAGGCGTTGGTCATGACTTCATTGTCTCCCTTCGGGTTTCGAGGTCCCGAACCACCTCGGCTGCTGCGAGGTCGGCCGAGGCGATGCAGGCGGGGATCCCCACGCCGCCGTACGCCGAACCGCACACGGCGAGCCCCTTGATCGAGTCGACCTCGCGCCGGACCGACGCGACCCGGTCGAGGTGACCCACGGCGTACTGCGGCAGGGCTCCTCCCCAGCGCTGTACGTGACTCTCGGCGGGCCGATGCGAAAGCCCGATGGCGTCGGTGAGGTCGCGCAGAGAGATCTCGACGAGCTCCTCGTCACTGACCTGAAGAGTCTTCTCCTCGCGGTGTCGCCCCAGCGAGCATCGGATCAGCAGCATCTCCTCCGCTGCCGCCGCACCAGTTCCGTGGCCCGCCTCGCGCACCCAGTCCCACTTGGCGAAGGAGAAGGTCGAGGCCTTCACCGACCGGCCGTCGACCGGCGGCACCAGGAATCCGGAGCCGGCGACCTGAGGGAACCCGCGGGCGGGGAAGGCGAGGGTGACGATCGCCATCGAGGCGTACTCGATGCGGGCCAGCGTGAGCGCCGCGGAGGGTGCGACGTCGCTGAGCAGGCGAGCGGTCGCCCGCGCAGGCGTGGCGAGTACGACGGCATCCGCCTGTATGACCTCGGGGTCGCGGGTCGAGCCCACGACGAGGTTCCAACCCCCGTCGGAGCGGCGGGCCAGGTCACGGACGGTGGCACCGGTGCGGATCACGGCGCCGGACGCCGCGGCCAGCGTCCCCGGGAGGCGGCCCACTCCCCCACGGATGCCCGCGAACACAGGCACCTCGCCCACTGGGCCGGTTGGCGCGGTGGCAGCGGCTGCGGCGCGGGTGAGCGAACGCTCCCGCTCCAACAGCGCGACCATCTGGGGTACGGCGGCCCGGGCTGAGATCTCGCGCGCGTGCCCGGCGTACACGCCTCCGAGGAGCGGCTCCACCAGGCGATCGACGATCTCCTTGCCGAGGCGTTCCTCGACGAGGTCACCGATGCTGATGTCGCGATCGCCGAGCTCCGTCGCGGGCAGCACGGTGTCCAGGGCCGCTCGCGCGAGTCCCTTGGCGGAGATGACGCCGTCCAGAGCGCGCAGGTCGAGAGGGACTCCCATCATCGTGCGCGGCAACGGCACGAGGCGACCGCGGTTCCACAGGTGCGCAGCCGTAGTGGCTGGATGCACCATGTCCGCCCCCAGGCCCACCTCCCGTGCCAGCCCAACTGCCTCCGGCCGACGGTTGAGCATCGCCTCCGCGCCGACGTCGACGACGACGCCACCGACCTCGACCGTGTGCAGGCTGCCACCGAGGCGACCGGAGCCCTCCAGCACGACGACCTCGGCATCCGGAAGTGCCCGGCCGAGCCGGTAGGACGCGGCGAGCCCGGACACACCACCGCCGACGACGACAACGCGCATGGTCCTCGAGGGTCGCGACGCATTCCGGGGCACCCGGAAAGCGTGGCACAGCGCCCTTCCGCCGCTCAGGCAGGAACCGATCACGAGTGGGACGCGTCACAGACCCATGAAGAAGAAGCTGCGGCTCCTGTTGGTCGTCCCGGTCCTGTTGCTCGTGGCGCTGCTCGCCATTGCGGTCTTCATCGTGAGGAACGAGGCCCCGCAGAGCGACCTACGAGGTGACATGACGGCGGACAGCGGGGGGCAGGGCGAGAGCCAGGACAGTGACCCGGCTGAAAGTGCCGCTGACACCGCCACCAAGCAGGTGATCGCCACCGAGCCGATGACGCGGGCCGTCATCTCGACCGGGCAGGTGAGCCTGCGTCCGGAGTCAATCAGCAAGGCACGCGCGGAGGTGATGCGGCTGGTCTCGTCGTGGGGCGGCACCGTCGCCGACGAACAGACCTCGAGTGACCAGGGCGGGCGGGCAGTCGAGTCGACGATGACGCTGCGCGTGCCCACGGCGAGGTTCGCCGAGGCGCTGGACGCGTTCGGCAAGCTGGGCAAGGTGGAGCAGCAGAGCCGCAAGTCGGAGGACGTC
Organism: uncultured Actinomycetota bacterium; assembly: GCA_963742815.1. Classification (GTDB taxonomy): domain Bacteria; phylum Actinomycetota; class Actinomycetes; order Propionibacteriales; family Nocardioidaceae; genus Marmoricola. The sequence continues at coordinate 376,786 of CAVUNJ010000011.1, read as the reverse complement.
ACCACGAAGGTGATCGACACCGAGGCACGGGTCCGCGCCGCCGAGCGCAGCATCCGTCAGATCGAGAACCTCCTGGGCCGGGCCCAGAAGCTCAGCGACATCATCGCCGTCGAGTCCGACCTCGCCCGACGGCAGGCCGACCTGGACTCGCTGAAGTCGCAGCAGGCCTACCTGGCCGACCAGACCTCGTTGAGCACGATCAACGTCTACCTCAGCCGGTACGACGACCTTCGCGCGGAGACGGACGAGGCGCGCGGCTTCCTGGCCGGCCTCGACAGCGGCTGGACCGCGTTGAAGGGCGCCACGGTGATCCTGCTGACCGTGATCGGCGCCGTGCTCCCCTTCGCGCTGGTGCTGGTCGTGCTCGGCGTACCGATCTGGTTCGTCGTACGCCGCTGGCTTCGTGGTGCGCGCCTCAGTGCCGGGACTGCTCCTGCACAAAGTGCGTGAGCCGGGCGAGCTGGTCCGGGTCGGTGGACGGGATCACGCCGTGTCCGAGGTTGAAGATGTGGCCCGGCGCAGCGGCACCCGCGTCCAGAACCGCGCGAGCGCGGTCGAGCATCACCTCGGTTGGTGCGAACACCAGAGTCGGGTCCAGGTTCCCCTGCACGACACGACCGCCGACGCGGTCGATGCCGGCCGAGAGGGGGACGCGCCAGTCGACACCGACGACATCGGCGCCGGCCAGCCCCATCAGGTCCAGGATCTCCCCGGTGCCCACCCCGAAGTGGATGCGCGGAACTCCCGTGGCACCGATCCGCTCGAGCACGCGCGCTGAGTGCGGCATCACATAGAGGGAGTAGTCCTCGCGCGTCACGGCGCCGGCCCACGAGTCGAAGAGCTGGATCGCCGATGCGCCCGCTTCGACCTGCACCTCCAGGTAGGCGGCGGCGATGCCGGAGATCTTGCGCATCAGCGCGTCCCACACGTCGGGGGCGCCGAACATCAGCGCCTTGGTCCTGGCGTGCTCCTTGGACGGCCCGCCCTCCACGAGGTACGACGCCACCGTGAACGGGGCACCGGCGAACCCGATCAGCGGTGTGTTGCCCAGCTCTCCGACCAGGCCCTGCACCGCCTCGGTGATGTACGGGACGTGGTCAGGGGTCAGGTCCGGGATCGCCGCCACGTCGGAGAGCGTGCGCACCGGGTCGGCCACCACCGGTCCGACGCCGGGCACGATGTCGAGGTCGACGCCGACCGCCTTCAACGGCAGCACGATGTCGGAGAAGAAGATCGCCGCGTCCACGCCGTACCGCCGCACGGGCTGCATCGTGATCTCCACGACGAGCTCGGGCCGCATGCAGGAGTCGAGCATGGTGATGCCCTCACGCACCTTGAGGTACTCCGGCAGCGACCGCCCGGCCTGGCGCATGAACCACACCGGCGTGTGCGTCGCCGGCTCACTTCGGGCCGTCTTCAGGAAGGCCGATTCCCGCAGCACGGGATTGGTCGTTGAGGCGGCCGGCATGGCCCGATCTTCGCAGGTCAGGCGGCGAGTCGGGTGTCCGGGACCGGCTGGTCGGCCTAACCTGTCGGAATGGCGGCACCTGAAAAACCGCACATCGAGCCGCCCACGGCTCCACGGGAGTTTCGCCGCGCGCTCACGCAGCTCCGGGCAGCGAAGTTCCGCTCCGAGCTCCTGGTCGAGACCATGCCCGCTCCGCAGCGAATTGCCCCGTTCGCCTCAGCCCTGTCCGCCGACGTGAGTGTGAACGGCGAGGAGATGGGCTCGGGTCGGATCGTGGTGCTCCACGACCCGGCGGGCAACGACGCCTGGGCCGGCACCTTTCGCTGCGTCGCCTACGCCCGCGCCGAGATCGACCCCGAGCTGGTCAGTGACCCTGTCTTGGCGGGCGTTGGCTGGAGCTGGCTCACCGAGGCACTCGAGGCCCACGGCGCGGAGTACGCCATGCCCTCGGGCAGCGTCACCTGCGTCAGCTCCGAGAGCTTCGGTGGGATGGCCGACGAGCCGCCCACCGCCCAGCTCGAGATCCGAGCGTCCTGGTCGCCCGTCGGCGACCTCACCCCCCACATCGAGGCTTGGGGGGAGTTGCTCTGCACGTCGGTCGGGTTGCCGCCGGTGCCTGAGGGAGTGGCCACCATGCCCTCCCGGCGTGGACAACGTGGCCCGGGCTGATGCCGGAGGAGCCCACCGAGCCACGCGCAGATGAAGCACCCGCCGAACAGGCCGCGCCCGTCCCCTTGCTCTCGCTGCGCGACGGCCTCCCGGAGATCACGGAGACCGAAGCCCAGCTCGCCGACGTCGTGGACCGGGTCACGGCAGGAAAGGGCCCGATCGCCCTGGACGCCGAGCGGGCATCCGGGTACCGCTACTCCCCGCGCGCCTACCTGATCCAGCTGCGTCGCGAGGGTTCCGGCACGGCACTGATCGACCCGACCGTCTACGAGGATCTGTCCACGCTCGCCGCGGCCATCGACGGCGAGGAGTGGATCCTGCACGCCGCCAGCCAGGACATCCCCTGCCTGCGCGAAGTGGGCCTCGTGCCGACCCGGCTCTTCGACACCGAGCTGGCCGCGCGCCTGCTCGGCTATCCCCGGGTGGGCCTGGCCACCCTGGTGGAGGTGATCATGGGGCGCGCCATGCGAAAGGAGCACTCCGCCGTGGACTGGTCGAAACGGCCGCTCCCCAAGCCGTGGCTGGAGTACGCCGCACTCGACGTCGAGGTGCTGCTCGAGCTGCGCGACGTGATCGTGGCCGAGCTCGAGGAGTCCGGGAAGTCCGAATGGGCGGCGCAGGAGTTCCAACACCTGATCGACCACGTGCCGCCGCCCCGCCAGGACCCGTGGCGGCGTACCTCAGGGATCCACAAGGCCAGGAGCAGACGCGCGCTGGCCGCCGTACGCGAGCTCTGGACCACGCGCGACGAGATCGCCCAGCAACGAGACACCACACCCGGACGGCTGGTGCCTGACGCTGCCCTGATCGTCGCCGCCAACACCATGCCGACCACCACGGCCGCACTGCTGGACACCCAGGGCTTCCACGGCCGAGGTGCCAGAAGGTACGCCGACCGCTGGCTCGCCTCGCTCGAACGGGCACGCCGCCTGCGCGACAACGAGCTCCCCCCGCTGACCGTCCGGTCCGACGCGCCGCCGGCCCCACGGGTCTGGGCCGAGCGCGACCCGCTCGCCGCCGCCCGGCTGACCACGGCACGCGAGCTGGTCAACGCCTTTGCCGAGGAGCACAAGGTGCCGGTCGAGAACCTGCTCACCCCGGACTACCTGCGTCGGGTGCTCTGGAAGCCTCCAGACGCCGACGGCGGCGAGATGGAGGCGGCCGTGGCGGCGTACCTGCGAAACCTCGGTGCCCGGGCCTGGCAGGTCGAGATCATGGCGCCCATGCTGTCCCGGGCGATCCTCGACCCCAAGCGGCCGGCGACTCCGCCCGCTCCCGCCTGACGAACCCCGCGACCCACGCCCAGACGGCTCATCTGAAAGCCGGAAGCACGCCCAGACGGCTCATCTGAAAGCCGGAAGCACGCCCAGACGGCTCATCTGAAAGCCGGAACTACGCCCAGACGGCTCATCTGAAAGCCGGAAGCACGCCCAGACGGCTCATCTGTCTTTCAGACGCGCCGTCTCAGCGGTGTTGTGCCTTTCAGACGCGCCGTCTCGGGGGGAGGGCCGATCAGGGGTTCGCGCTTGCGGTGGGGCTGGGGCTGGGTGCCTTGGACGGGTCGAAGACCGAGATCGAGGCCTCGTCGATCGCCTCGAGCCGCTCCTGCAGGGGCAGGATGACCGGCTCGTAGAAGAGCTGGGTGAACTGGCGCGAAGCATCGCGATTCACGATGGGCCAGCGCGGAGTGCTCGGGAGGAGGCGGGTGTCGCGCACCTCGCGCCCGAAGACGCCGGCGTTCAACGGTCGTTGCCCCGCCTGCAGGAAGACGTCGTCGTTGACCACGTTGAGGTTGGCCGGCATCACGTAGCCGGTGGCGGCCAAGGTCCCCGCGCCTTCGTCGGAGATGACCGCGGCCAGGAAGTCGGCAGCCTCGGAGGTCTCCTCGGAGTCCGCGGAGATGCACAGCCCCGACATCGCCGCGATGGTCGCGCCGCTTGACAGCCTGGGCAACGGCATCACGTCGAAGATGAGGCCCTGCTGTGCACGCAGCTGCGGCGTCAGCTCGCGATAGCCGAGGATCATCCCGAGCTTGCCGTGCTTGAAGCGCTCGAGCGCCGACTGCCGGCGCAGAGCATCCTGGTTGAAGGTCAGCGCCGGGTCTCGCACCAGCTCCAGGAGCTGCTCGAGGGCACCGGCCGAAGGTCCGTCGGAGAGCGTGAGCTTCGTCGGTTCATTGACGTCGTCGACGATCTCACCGCCGCCGGACCAGACGAACGGCGCCACCTGCTCGAGCTCGGGAGCGATGTAGAGGCCGCGGACACCTGGCCGCCTGGCCTGCATGGCGCCTCGGCCGAACTCCTCGAGTGACCAGCCGTCCTCCTGGGTCACCGGGTTGCTTCCGGGCTCGGCGATGCGGTCGAGCTCGACGAGTCGTGGGTTGAAGTAGACGACGAGCGGCGAGACATCCAGGGGCATGCACTGCAGCTCTGCGTCGGAGCTGAAAGCCTCGAGACCGTTGCGGGTGTAGCCGTCGCCGAAGTCAACCTCTCGGGCCGCCAGCAGGCTGCCGACGGGGCGTACGGCCTTCTCCTCGGTGAGTCCGGCCAGGTCGTCGCGGTCCGTCAGGAAGACATCGGGCGCGTCGCCCGCGGCTCTCGACTTGCGGAGCTCCGCCATTGCCTCCTGATGGCTGGCGTAGGGCTCCACCTGGATCTTCACGTCGTGGTTCTCCACGATGTAGCGCGCAGCGATCTCCTTGTAGGCGGCGATCACCGGTTCCGGCCCGTACACCGCGAAGGTGACCTCGACGGGTTTCGCCGGCGTGGGTGTCGGCTTGCTCCGCGGTGGGTCGTCGGTGGAGGCGCAACCCACGGCGAGCACGCAGAGCGCGACAGCAGCGGTCACGGCCCTGCAGACCGACGATCTCAACAGCATGAGCTTCCGCGCCCTTCCCCGACATGCCAGGCGCCGCGTCCCGGGACACGCCTCTGCAACCCAACCGTCGTCGACACGATATCGGGACACGCCACGCGAAGGTGACCCGCCGTACGGCTGCAGCGCGTGGCTCTACGCTGACTGCATGTCAACCACTCGGATCCGCGCGGCCATCGTTGCTGTTGCCGCCGGCGCGGTCGTGTGCGGGGGTGCACTCGCCGGCTGCTCGGTCTCAAGTGACGACGAGCCGGACCCGCCGAAGGGCAACGGCTCCTCCGGGCCGGCCACCGCCACGAGTGAACCCACGCAAGACCCCTCGTCGACGGCAAACCCGTCGGCCGAGCCGAGCCCCTCCTCGACCGCGAGTGCGCCGGGACCGTCGCCGGTGGCAGCGCTGCTGGCGGCGGCCGAGCTGCCACAGTTCAACGACACCTCTGTGTGGACCGAACGTCGCACCGGGCCAGCAGGCGCGCGTCCATTCGGCCTCTGCCAGCGGTTCAGCCTCCTCGACATCGGCGCGATGAGTGCGGTCGAGCGCACCTTCACCACCGGCACCTCCAGCCCGGACAACGCGGGGGACACAGCTGGCCAGCAGGTCGCCGAGTTCCCCGATGCCCAGAACGCCTTGCGGGCGAGCAAGGTCATCGAAGCCTGGCACGGTCAGTGCGCCGGCCGGATCAAGGGCAGGAACATCAAGGTGCGCCCGATCACCGACGTAGCCGTTCCCCAGGGCAGGGCCTGGTGGTACCTCGTCAGCTACGAGCGACGGGGCACCGGACACTTCCACTCCCTCGGACTCGTCGTCTCGAACTCCAGTCCGACGAACACCCGGATGACACTGATCCGGATGGACCACGACGGACAGGACCACATCTACGAGCCCGGCATGGATCCGATGGAGCTTGCGGTCAAGGCCGCGTCGGCGAGACTGGGCTGAGCATGAGCACCCCAGACATGAGAACCGGGACATGACCGAGCGTCGTCACCACCGACCGCGATTCCCCGGAGCCAAGCACTTCGAGGCGATCGAGGGTGACGTCGACCCGGCGGTGCTGAGCGAGGCTGCCGACCGGGCCGCAACCGCACTGGTGCGTGGGGCCCGCGACCAGGCCGACGAGGCCCTGGTGGCGCGGGTGGTCCACCTGGCCGACTCCGAGGGACTCGAGACCCTCGCGGAGCTGTGGGCCGGGGCGCCCGCGGAGTCGCTGGCGGGTTCGCTGTGGCGGCTCTACCTGCTGCGCAGCTGGGTGTACGCCGACCCGCAGACCGCCGCGCTGGAGTTCGACAGTGGTCGGCCCCACGTGCCGGTCTCCGAGGTGATCTCCGGCGTGGTCGAGCCTCCCGGCCCCGCCGAGGTCCGGGCCCTTGTCGACCAGGTGCTCAGCGGTGTCGTCGTGGGTGAGTTCGCCGACACGTTGTTCCGGGCAGCGGCGTTCGCCCGCGTGGCCGCGGCGGGGCGGGTGCACAGCCGTTCCGACGAGGGTGTCGCGGGGTCGTCGTACGCCTCGGATGTGTCGGCCTCGCGCCTGCTCACCATGGCTGACCAGCTCGAACGCGCAGCCCACCTCGAGCTGAGGGGCACGCTCGGCTGAGGAGGCTGAGTTCCCCGCAGAATTTCGGGCGGAATTTCTGGCTGACCGGTATCACCCACAATGCGGCTCCGGCTTGTAGAGTCGTCCCTGCGCCGGGCCGCGGCAGCCCCGGGTCCCAAAACAAGCCGCCTTGAGCGGCCACGCGCCGTGAGGCGCTCCCGGCCCGGCGCACCAACTCTTTCGACGGGCGGAGGTGTCGGCAGGTGCGCTTCCGGTTCCCACGAATCCGCGCCGTCCGACCGGTGATCCCACGCCTCGGCTACTCCCCGACGGCCGACGGCCGACCCGACCCCGGTGAGGTCGTGTGGGCCTGGGTGGCTTACGAGGACGACCCGTCGCGCGGCAAGGACCGTCCCGTTCTCGTCATCGGTGAGGAGGGCGACCAGCTGCTAGCGCTCAGCCTCACCTCGCGAGACCACGACCTCGACGCGGAGCAGGAGTCACGCGAGGGCCGCGAGTGGATGGACATCGGCACAGGGGCCTGGGACGCGCAGAAGCGGCCGAGCGAGGTCCGGCTGAACCGGGTCCTGCGGCTCGACGCCGACGGCGTACGACGGGAAGGCGCTGCGTTGCCCAAGGACATCTTCGACGCCGTGCTGGAGGCCGCCCGGCCGTATCTGTGACCGGGTGGCACGCGCAGTCGTCAGCCCAGCGCCTTCCGGATCCGCGCGTCCGAGACGGGTTGGGCGGTGCCGAGCGACTGGGCCCAGAGGCTGACGCGGTACTCCTCGAGCAGCCACCGCACCCGCCGGAGATCGGCACCCGGAGGGCGGCCGTCAGGCAGCGCATCGACCCGGTGCTGCCACGCCTGCTGGAGTACGCCGGCACGGTCCATCAGCTCCCGGTCGCGGGCCTGGTCGCCGAGCCGCTCCACGCGGGCCGTCATGGCGCGGAGGTAGCGCGGGTACTCGCGCAGTGCCGCCACACCGGCCTCCGCGATGAACCCGGGGTGGACCAGTCGGCCGAGCTGGGCGCGCAGGTCGGTCATCGCAGGCAGCATCACCATGTCCACCCGCCCGTGCAGGGCCTTCTCGACTGGGCGCCACTCCGCCAGCACCTGGAGCACCTGCTGCAGCACCGCAGTCGCGGCATCAGGGAGCTCGGCAGCAGCGCGCTCGACCAGCGCCTTGAACGACTCGGGGTCGCGGACCGACCCCGCCTCCTCGACCAGCTGCCCCAGAGCCGCGAGTACGACGTCCTCGACGAGCGCGCGGACGTTCGGGTACGGCGACGACGCCAGGCCCAGCTTCGCGGCGTTGTCCAACCCCCCGAGCAGCTTCGCCGCCGGGTTCGGCACCGACAACGCCAGCAGCCGTCGTACGCCGAGCCGGTGATGGGCCTCCTGCTCGTCAGCCGACGCCATCACCCGCAGACCCACGGAGCTGCCCTCGTCCACCAGCGACGGGAAGCCACGCACCTCGTGCCCGGCACGCATCCAGGTGCTCGACGGCTCGATGGTCCCGAACGTCCACTCGGTCTGCCCGGTCGCGCTCATGCCGGACTCGTCGGCGACCTGCCGCATGGCCCGGTCGAACGAAGGCTGGAGCGGCTCCTTGAGTGCCTCGAGGTCCTTGCCGACTCCGATCTCCTGGCCAGTGGCGTCGACCACACGGAAGGTCGGCCGCAGGTGGTCGGGCACCTTGCTCTCGTCCCACGCGTCCTGGGGGACATGCACTCCCGTGAGCGAACGGAGGTAGCGCGACAACGCCGGGACGAGAGGCTCCTCGCCCGGCGGCACCGTCTCGAGGAACCGTCGGGCGACGTCCGGGGCCGGCACGAAGTTGACCCGCAGCCGCTTGGGCAGCGAGCGGATCAGCGCAGTGACCAGGTCGTGCCGCAGGCCGGGGACGTTCCAGCTGTACGGCGCCGAACCCATCGTGTTCAAGGTGGCGAGCGGGACGTCGATCGTGACCCCGTCGGCCTCGTGGCCGGGTTCGAAGTGGTAGCGCAGGGGCAGCGTCGTCGTCCCCTCGCGCCACTCGTCGGGGAAGTCGTCGGGCCGCACCTCGTCGGCTCGGTCGTGCACCAGCATCGCTGGGTCGAACGTGAGTAGGTCCGGTCGCGAGCGACGCTCCTGCTTCCACCACGTGTCGAAGTGGGCGCCGGACACCACGTCGGCCGGGACCCGGGCGCCGTAGAAGTCGAAGAGCGTCTCCTCGTCGACCACGATGTCGTGGCGCCGCGCCCGGTGCTCGAGCTCCTCGGCCTCCTCCAGCAGGCGCCGGTTGGTCTCGAAGAAGCGGTGCCGGGTGTGCCACTCCCCCTGGACCAGCGCGTGCCGGATGAAGAGCTCGCGGGCGACGTCTGGCTGGTGCCGGCCGAGCGGGACGACGCGGTCGGCGACGAGTGGTACGCCGTACAGGGTGACGCGCTCGTGCGCCAGTGCCGAGGCCCGCTTCTTCGACCAGTGCGGTTCGGCGTAGCTGCGCTTGACCAGGTCGCCACCCAGTCGCTCCGCCCACAGCGGGTCGATGGCGGCGTTCTGCCGGCCCCACAGCCGGGAGGTCTCCACCAGCTCGGCGGCCATCACCAGGTCGGGCTGGGCCTTGAAGAGCCCCGACCCGGGGAAGATGGCGAACCGCGCGCCCCGCGCACCCAGGTAGTCGCGCCGGTCGCGGTCCCGGAGTCCGATGTGCGAGAGCAGCCCGGAGAGCAGTGCCTGGTGGATCCCGTCGGCGTCCGGAACTTCGGCACGCTGTCCCGGCCTGAGGCCCACCTGCTTGGCCACCTGCCGCAGCTGGGACTCGAAGTCCTGCCACTCCCGCACCCGGAGGTAGTTCAGGTGCTCCTCGCGGCACATCCTCCGGAACGCGCTCGAGCCCGTCTCCTTCTGTTTCTCGCGCAGGTGCCGCCACAGGTTGAGCCAGGCCATGAAGTCGGACCGGGGGTCCCGGAACCGGGCGTGCAGCTGGTCGGCTCGCGTGCGCTGCTCGACCGGACGCTCACGTGGGTCCTGGATGGACAGGGCCGCGGTGATCACGAGCACCTCGCGCAGGCACCCGAGACGGTCGCCTTCGAGGATCATCCGCGCGAGCCGGGGGTCGATCGGTAGTCGTGCGAGCTTGCGCCCGATGCCGGTGAGGCGGGGACCACGGCCCTTTGCTCCAACGTACGGCATCAGGGCGCCGAGCTCCTCGAGCAGCTGGATGCCGGCGCGGACCGCCCTTCCGTCCGGCGGGTCCACGAACGGGAACTGCTCGACCTGCCCGAGTCCGAGGGAGGTCATCTGCAGGATCACGCTGGCCAGGGAGGTGCGCAGGATCTCCGGCTCGGTGAACTCCGGACGTCCGAGGAAGTCCTCCTCGCTGTAGAGCCGGATCGCGACGCCGGCCTCGATGCGACCGCAGCGGCCGGAGCGCTGCTGCGCGGACGCCTGGCTCACCGGCTCGATGGGCAGGCGCTGGACCTTGGTGCGCGAGGACCAGCGGCTGATCCGGGCGAGCCCGGTATCGATCACGGCCGTGATGCCGGGGACGGTGAGCGAGGTCTCGGCGACGTTGGTCGCGAGTACGACGCGCCGCCGGGTGTGCCGTTCGAAGACCCGGTGCTGCTCGGCCGACGAGAGTCGTGAGAACAGCGGGACGATGTCGAAGCCGCTCGGACCCTCCGCCTTGCGCTTGAGTACGTCGGCCGTGTCGCGGATCTCCCGTTCCCCGGGAAGGAACACCAGGATGTCCCCTGCCGTGTCCGCGAGCAGCTCGGTGACGGCGTCCTCGATCGCCTCGGTCTGGTCCCGCAGGACAGGCTCGCCCTCGTCGTCGTCGTACGACTCCTCGAGCAGCGGCCGGTAGCGCACCTCGACCGGGAAGGTGCGACCAGACACCTCGATGATCGGTGCGGGCACTCCCTGCGCGTCCGCGAAGTGCTCGGCGAACCGTTCGGGGTCGATCGTGGCCGAGGTGATGATCAGCTTGAGGTCCGGACGCCGCGGCAGCAGCCGCTTGAGGTAGCCCAGCAGGAAGTCGACGTTCAGGCTGCGCTCGTGGGCCTCGTCGATGATCACCGTGTCGTAGCGCTCGAGCATCCGGTCGTGCTGCAGCTCGGCCAGCAGGATGCCGTCGGTCATCACCTTGACCCTGCTCCGCTTCGAGGTGCGGTCGGTGAACCGCACCTGGTAGCCGACGGTCTCGCCCAGCTCACTACCCAGCTCCTCGGCGATCCGCTCGGCGACACTCCGGGCGGCGATGCGGCGCGGCTGGGTGTGCCCGATCATGGCTCCCCCCGGGGCGGTCGGGTCCCCGCGGCCGAGTGCCAGGCAGATCTTCGGGAGCTGAGTCGTCTTCCCCGAGCCCGTCTCCCCCGCGACGATCACCACCTGGTGGTCGCGGATCGCCTCGGCGATGTCGTCACGACGAGCCGAGACCGGCAGGTCGGGAGGGAAGTGGATGTGCACAGCCCGGCCATTGTCCCCCGGCGGGTGACTGGGCCGCGAACCGGTTTCGGAGGGCGGGTCGGGCGTGCCTACGTCGTCGGCGAGGGCGCCGGAGGTGTCGGCAGACCAGAAGGCGGTACGCCGGGCGGACCGTCCTCGCCCCATCGGCGCTGTCTCATGTCTTCTCGCCACTCCTGCATGCGCTCACGCCGCCGGTCGCCCAACATCCCGGGAGGGCCACCGGGGCCTCCCCGATCGAACCGGCCCTGGCCTGGGAAGCGCCGCTCGTCATCGTCCTTCGCGACGTTGGCCAGCGCCGCTCCACCGAGCCCACCGATGATCACGGACGCGAGGGCGACTGCGATGACTGCTCGCAATGACCAGACCCGGTCTCGGAGTCGGTCCCTGAGCCGCCGCTTCGCCGGACTGGCCGGCATTGCCTGGGTCGCTTCCTGGTCAGGGTCCGGCGGTGGTGCGGGCCGGGACTCTGGTGGCATCTCGTTCATGGCCCCATGTTGCGCCCCGAACCTGTGCCGGAACCTGTGCCAGCCCTGTGAAAGTCCAGCCCTGTGAAAGTCCAGCCCTGTGAAGTCCAGCCTGTGTCCGTTCACAGGAAACACACAGCGGACTCATGGTGTCCGTCGGTCTGCGGCGTCCAGAGTGGTCCACATGAGGAGCACTGCACCCGAGCTGACGCGCGCCGACGGGTCCCCCCTTCGCCTGCTCGTGGTCGACGACGAGGAGAACATCGCCGAGCTGCTGCGGATGGCGCTGCGCTACGAGGGCTGGGACGTCGAGGTGGCGCTCAACGGCAGCAAGGCCGTCAGCACCGCCAAGAGACAGCGACCCGACGCAGTGGTGCTCGACATGATGCTTCCGGACTTCGACGGCATGGAGGTGCTTCGCCGGCTCCGCGGGGACCAGCCGGACGTACCCGTCCTCTTCCTGACCGCCCGCGACTCCGTCGAGGACCGGGTGGCCGGGCTGACTGCAGGAGGCGACGACTACGTCACCAAGCCGTTCTCGCTGGAGGAGGTCGTGGCCCGGCTCCGGGCGCTCATGCGCCGGGCCGGCGCACGCCAGGCGGAGAGCGACTCGACGCTGCAGGTTGGCGGCCTGACCCTCGACGAGGACAGCCGCGAGGTCAGCCGGGACGGCGAGAGCATCACCCTGACCGCGACCGAGTTCGAGCTGCTCCGGTACCTGATGCGCAACCCGCGACGGGTGCTCTCCAAGACCCAGATCCTCGACCGCGTGTGGAACTACGACTTCGGTGGCCAGGCCAACGTGGTGGAGCTCTACATCTCCTACCTGCGCAAGAAGATCGACGCCGGAAGGCCGCCGATGATCCACACGATGCGGGGGGCGGGGTACGTGCTCAAGCCGACCGAGCCCGCCACAGCCCAGGCATGAGCCCAGGCATGAGCCCGGACATGAGCCCGGACATGAGCCCGGACATGAGCCCGGGCATGAGCAGGGTCGCATGAGGAGTCTCCGCTCGCTCACCTCCCGCCTGGTCATCACTGCCGTGGTCCTGGTGGCGGTGGCGTCCGTGCTGATCGGTGCGGTGACCACGCTCGCCATGCGCAGCTACCTGTACCACCGCCTCGACCAGCAGGTGATGAGCAGCCTCAACCTCTTTCGACCGCCTGACCGGGGCGGCCCCATCGGCCCCGCCCCGGATCGGGGCCCCGGGCTCGGCATGGAGGTCGGGACGGTCACCGGCCTCTACCCCGACGGCCGCGCGGGCGACGCCTCCGTGGTCGGCACCCGCTCCAACGTGGCCCGGCACAGGCCCGTGTCCAGCACGGCCACCCGACAGCTCGACGAAGTGCCGGCCGACGGCATGGTGCACGGCGTCGACCTGACCGGCCTGGGCAACTACCGCGTCATCGCCCGAGACGTGAGGGGCGGAAAGGTCGCCACGGGCCTGCCCAGCTCCGAAGTCGACGACATCCTCGCCAGCCTGATCTGGTGGGAGGCCTTGCTCGGGTTGCTTGGCATCGCAGCGGCTGCCGTCGCGGGCACCCTCGTCGTACGTCGGCAGCTGCGGCCGCTCAACGAGGTCGCGGCAACTGCGCACGCCGTTGCGGGGCTGCCGCTCGCCTCCGGGGAGATCGGCGTGACCGAGCGGGTGCCGACGCATCTGACCGACGAGCGGACCGAAGTCGGCCAGGTCGGCGCCGCATTGAACTCGCTCCTCGCACACGTCGAGACCTCCCTGGCGGCACGCCATCGCAGCGAGCAGCAGGTCCGCCAGTTCGTCGGCGACGCCTCCCATGAGCTGCGCACGCCGCTGGCCACGATCCACGGCTACGCCGAGCTCTCCCGTCGTACGCCGGACGACCCGGTCGCCCTCTCGAGCGCGCTCGCGAAGGTCGAGACCGAGGCCGACCGGATGTCCGGCCTCGTCGAGGACCTGCTGCTGCTGGCTCGCCTGGATGCCGGCCGACCGCTGGAGCGGGCTGAGGTCGACGTGACCCGGCTCCTCCTCGAGTCGGTCGCCGACGCGCGCGTCGTCTCCCCCTCCCACAAGTGGCAGCTGGATCTCCCCGACCAACCCGTGACCGTCAGCGGAGACGAGCAGCGGTTGCACCAGGTCGTGGCGAACCTGCTCAGCAACGCGCGTCACCACACGCCACCGGGCACGACGGTGACCGTCTCGGGTGCGGCCCTGGACGGCTGCGTCAGGATCTCCGTGAGCGACGACGGACCGGGCCTGCCCGAGAGCCTGGCCGACAGCGCGTTCGAACGGTTCACCCGAGGTGACTCCTCCCGGACGCGCGCGTCCGGCGGCGCCGGACTCGGCCTCTCGCTGGTCTCCGCGATCGCAGAAGCACACCACGGAAGCGCTCACGTGGAGTCGCGCCCGGGGAGCACGACCTTCTCCGTCCAGCTCCCGCGCTGACGCCGGCCCGCCGCAGCAAGTCACAGCAGGTGCACAGAACGTGCACACGGCTGTCGCAGGCGTCGACGCCAAGGTCGTGCCATGAACACCACGAGCATCCTGCCGCGGCCGACCGGACCGGCACCGGCTGAGCGCGAATCCCACCCCGCTTCCGCAGGGGCTCGCGATCTTCGCGGCCGGCTTGGGAGCGACCTCGGGTTCGCTGGCGCTGTTGCACGCAGTCGGGTCCCCGAGCCCCGCCGCCGAGGTCGTCGTACTGACGACAGCCAACCTCGGGGTGACCCTGCTGCGCTTCGTGGTGATGAAGCTCTGGGTGTTCAGCTCTCGCGCAGCGGAGCCAGGATCCCCGGCAGCGACCCGGACAGGGTCGCCAGCAGCTCGTCTCGGGTGACCCCCCGGTTGTCACGGACCCACTCCACGACGACCTCTTCCGTGAACGCGGCCCAGCCGCGCACCAGCAGGCGCACGACCGGCGTGTCGGTCAGCCCCAACGCGGCTGCCTCCTCCGCCACTGGCCCCTCGAAGAGCCGGTCGGTCAGGGCAGCGCGCGAGGCCTCGTAGATCTCCCGCAGCCCCTCGTGCCCACCGGCCGCGCCACGAAGGAGCGAGACGTACCCCTGGTAGTTCTCGGACACGTAGTCGACGTAGCGCGCCAACGAGCCGGCCAGCTGCTCCAGCGCCGAGCCGTCACCGGTGGGTGCTGTCTTCGCGAACAGGTCGTCGGCCGCGCGCTGTACGACGGCGGTGTGGAACTCCTGCTTGTTGCCGAAGTAGTGGTAGAGCAGCCCACGGGAGATTCCGGCCTCCTCGGCGAGGGTCTCGATCGACAGGTCCTCCAGCGAGCGCGTGGCGAACAGGCGTACGCCGAGCGTGAGCAACTGCTCGCGACGACTGTCCGGACTCATCCGTACCCGGGTCGTGGTCATGTGTCCCATGTTACTGAACTTCTTTCAACGTCGCTATTGACGCTCGTTCAGTATTTTGTAGAGTCAGGGCATGACCCAGATCAGCAAGGTCGACCCAGGCACCGTCACTTCTCCCGGCGATCTTCCGCAGCGGGTGCGCACCCTCGTCGTCGGTGCAGGTTTCTCCGGCCTCGGCACCGCCATCAAGCTCGAGGAGCACGGGTTCTCCGACTTCCTGGTGGTCGACAAGGGCCAGACGGTCGGGGGCACCTGGCGGGACAACACCTATCCAGGTGCCGCGTGCGACGTACCCAGCCAGCTCTACTCCTTCAGCTTCGCGCCCAACCCTGGCTGGTCGCGCTCGTTCTCCCCGCAGCGGGAGATCCAGGGCTACCTCGAGCGCACCGCCGAAGCCTCGGGAGTGCTTGACCGCTTGCGCTTCGGTGTCACCGTGCAGGACCTCGTCTGGGACGAGGAGGACCACGTGTGGCAGGTGAGCACCGATCACGGGGTCGTCACCGCCGACGCGGTGGTCACCGGAATGGGTGGGCTCTCGGAGCCCAAGCTCCCACAGATCCCCGGCATGGACACCTTCGAGGGCGAGGTCTTCCACTCCGCTCGCTGGAACCACGCCTACGACCTGACCGGCAAGCGCGTCGCGGTCATCGGCACCGGCGCTTCGGCGATCCAGATCGTGCCCGAGATCGCCCGGCAGGTTGGGCACCTCGACGTCTACCAACGCACCGCTCCCTGGGTGATCCCGCGCAGGGACCGCGACTACAAGGCGGTCGAGAGGTTCGGCTTCCGGCACGTGCCGTTGTTCCAGAAGGCCTACCGCGGCGGCATCTACTGGGGTCGCGAGTGCTACGTGCCCGGCTTCACGGTGAACCCCAAGCTGCTAGCACCGGCGAAGAAGATGGCCCTGAAGAACATCGAGATCGGCATCTCCGATCCCGCACTTCGCCGCGCCGTGACACCCGACTTCGAGATCGGCTGCAAGCGCATCCTGATCTCCAACGACTACTATCCGGCGATCGACTCCGAACACGTCGACCTCGTCACCGCCGGCATCGCGGAGATCACCCCGGCCGGCATCGTCACCCGCGACGGCACCACCCGCGAGGTGGACGCCATCATCGTCGCCACTGGCTTCCACACCACCGAGCAGCCCATCTCGCAGCACATCAAGGGTCGCGACGGACGCACGCTCGCCGACGCCTGGGGCGAGGAGGGGATGGCGGCGTACAAGGGCACCACGATCAGCGGCTTCCCCAACCTGTTCCAGATCGTCGGACCCAACACCGGCCTGGCCCACTCCTCCATGGTGTTCATCATCGAGAGCCAGATCGCCTACATCCTCTCGGCGATCCAGAAGATGGGTGAGCGAGAGATCGTGAGCGTCGAGCCACGACTTGAGGCGCAGCGGGCGTGGAACGAGGACGTCCAGCGGCGGATGCAGCGCACGGTGTGGAACACGGGCGGCTGCGCGAGCTGGTATCTCGACTCCCACGGCCGCAACACCACGCTGTGGCCGCGAACCACGTTCAAGTTCCGCGCTCTGCTCAGGGACTTCGACCTCGACCAGTACGTCGTGACCGCGCGACAGGCGGCACGCGAACCCGTCACCACGTCCGCAACGACCGAGGAGAATGCAGCATGACTGCATCACGAACGCCGGGCCTGGAGACCCTGCGCCTGGAGAACATGGTCGTGGTGATCACCGGGGCCGGGTCGGGCATCGGCCGCGAACTGGCTCTCCGTGCCGCACGTGAGGGCGCGCTGCTTGCGATCTCCGACTGGGACGAACAACGGCTCGCCGCGTCCGTCGACCTGCTCAAGGCCGCTGGTGCCCGCGAGATCCGCAGCGACCGGCTCGACGTGTCCGACCGGGTTGCCATGGGTGAGTGGGCAGCAGCCGTCGCTGGGCAGTTCGGCCGCGTCAACGTGGTGGTGAACAACGCGGGCGTCACCGTCACCGGTGACTTCGAGGAGATGTCCTACGAGGACTTCGACTGGATCGTCGGCGTGAACCTGATGGGCGTTGTCAACGGCACGAAGGAGTTCCTGCCCCACCTGATCGCCTCCGGGGACGGACACGTCGTCAACATCTCCAGCCTGTTCGGCCTGGTCAGCATCCCTGGGCAGAGCGCCTACAACGCCACCAAGTACGCCGTACGCGGGTTCACCGAGGCGCTGCGCGAGGAGATGCTGGTCAACGGCCACCCGGTCGCTGTGACCTGCGTGCACCCGGGCGGGATCAAGACCGGCATCGCCCGCCACGGCCGCAAGACGCCCAGCCAGGACTCAGCAGCGATCGACGCGGTCTTTCAGAAGCTGGCGCGGATGACGCCAGAGAAGGCCGCCCGGATCATCCTCGAGGGCGCACTGGCCGGGAAGGCGCGGGTGCTCGTCGGTGCGGACGCCCACGCGGTGCACCACTTCGCCAAGATCACCGGCTCCCGCTACCAGGACATCGTCGCCCGCCTCGCGCGAAGGATCATTCCTGCCCGGAAAGCCGTGCCGAGTCAGGACAGGCTGGACGGGTCCGCGTTCCCGCCGCAGACGACGACGCAGATCCGCTCGTCGTCGACCGGCTCGTAGGCCCCGGACAGCAGCGCGGCGAGGGCTGCCGCCCCTGCCGGTTCCGCTGCGATCCGCGCGGCCTGCCACAGCCAGCGACGCGCGTCGTTGATCGCCTCGTCCGTCACCAGCACCGACTGCGTGCTGTGCTCCTGCACGGTGGCCCAGGCGATCGCACCGAGGCGCGAGGCGCCCAGCGCGTCTGCCGCCACTCCCCCGACTGCGACATCGACCGGTCCTCCCTGCTCGAGAGCCCGGTGCAGGGTGGGGCACGCTTCCGGCTCGACAGCCACGACACGAGCAGCTGGCAGTGCTCCGGCCAGGGCATGGCACAGCCCGGACATCAGCCCGCCTCCGCCGACGGCGACGAGGACCGTGTCCACATCGGGCACCTGCTCAGCGATCTCGAGCCCGAGCGTGCCCTGCCCGGCGACCGTGCCCCAGGCGTCGTAGGCGTGCAGGGCGAGCACGCCCGGACAGGACGCGGCTTCCCCGCTGGCCTCGAAGGCCTCGGCGTAGGTGGCGCCGACCTGGGTGACCCCGGCCCCCAGGGAGGCAATGGCGTCCACCTTCACGGCGGGGGCGCTTCGCGGCACGAAGATGCGGGTCGCGATGCCGAGCGCGTGGCCGACGTACGCCACCGCGAGGCCGTGGTTCCCACCCGAGGCCGCGACCAGCGTTCCGGGCGACTCGGGCGCGGTGAGCACGCTGGTGAAGGCGCCCCGGACCTTGAACGAGCCCGCGTGCTGCAACAGCTCGAGCTTGAGGGTGACCCGGCGGCCCCGGGTCTCGACGTCGAGGGTCGGCGTACGACGAACCCAGGGCGCGACCCGACCGGCTGCACCCCGGATGTCGTCGTACGTCGGGACGTGCAGGTCACTCACCGGCCCAACGTATCCTCGGACCGGCCACGCCGGCTCAGCCCCAGCGTGAGCGCCAGCCAGGGCGCGATCCAGATCAGGTGTCCGAGCAGGTCCCCGGGGTCGTGTCCGTACAGACCCTGCATCACGAACGCCATCGGGTAGAGGACCCCGCCGAGCACGGCGGCCACTGCCAGCCAGCCACCCGATCGACCCGCGATGCCGGTGAGGATGCTGCCGAGCGCGAAGACGAAGGCACTCATCCCGATCACGTACGGGTACCAGGACCCCGGCATTTCCTCCGTGCCCGGTCCGAACGGGTTGTAGGTCCAGCCGTCGACGACGACCGAGCCGACACCACCGACCAGGTTCGCCGCGGCGCCGACGGCCGCGGCTCCGAGACCCAGACGCCCCAACCTGCTGCTACGTGCGACGAACGCTGTCGCGAATCCGACCAGAGCCACGAGCAAGGCCACTCGCAGCACTCCCAGGATGAGGAAGTGGCGCCCGATCGGTTCCAGCCCTCCCACCACGACGAGAACGACCCAGGCTGCGGTCACCGCAAGCACTGCTCTGCCGACGCCGCTCACCGAGCGCGTCCCGTCCTGGGTGTCGAGCGGTGCGATCCGATCTTGTGTACTCATGTGCTTTCCCTTCGTCCAGGGCCGACGTGCGCGACCAGATCTGACGCTAGGGACGACGACGAGCGACGAGAACGCAGCCGGACGCCGATTCGCAACTGCCACTTGCATCGGCCAGGTGCGGTCTGCCGCAGCATGACCCGGAGGCACGCCCCATCGACGCAGGCGGTGCAGTGAGCGACCATCACCACATGGAGGTCACGTTCCCGTCCCGCGGTTGGACCATCGCCGCAGCGGCACTAGGTGCGGCGGGCGTGGCCATGACAGCAGCCGTCTTCGTCATCGGCTTCCAGGAGATTCTCGGCGCCCTCCTCTGGGTCGCTCCGTTCCTCGGTTCCTACGCGGCGGGGGTCGTGGCCTTCCGCGTGCTGCCCGGGCACATGGCTGCTCGACGGTTGCTCGTCTTCGGAACGCTCGCGACGATCTGGATCGGATCGACCGTCGGTGTGGTCCTGGCGTACGACGCGCACGGGTACGAGTGGTGGCTCGGTCCGGCGAACGTCGCGGTGCAGTTCGTCGGCCTTGCCATGGAGGCGGCGATGATCGCGCTGCTCACGGTCTACCCGGACGGGAAGTACCACCGGTCCTACGAGCGCAGGACAGTCCAGCTGGCGACCGTGCTGGCACTCGCCGTACCCCTGCTCCTGCTCGTCACGCGTGAGTCCGTCCAGCCCTCGTGGGGCTTCGCCTGGGGTGCCGGAGGCGAGGGCGACGCAGGGTTCCCCTCGATCGCCAGCCCGTTCCACGTGGCGGCGCTGGGCTTCCTGGGCGCCCCGGCACGCGTGCTGCTCGATGGTGCACTGCTGCTCGGACCGCTCATCGGCTCGGCACTCGTGGCGTTGCGCTACCGCCGCCTCCCGAAGGAGCAGGAGGTGCAGGTGCGGTGGCCTATGTACGGCGTGCTGCTGCTGCTCCTGATGCCGCTGGCCGCCATCCTGCACGAGTTCGGTGGACTCCCCCGCGTCGTCTACGACCTGGTGGTGATCATCGCGCTGCTCGCCCTCCCGGTGTCGATCGTGATCGGCCTGGTCAAGCCGGACCTGTTCGACGTCGACCGCGCCATGAGCCGCTCGTTCCTGTACGTCCCGCTCTGGCTGGCCATCGCCGCGGCGTACCTCGGCATCGCCGCTGCACTGGGCGTGGCCGCCTCGGCGCTGGGCCTCCAGGTCACGGTCGCGGTCACCATCGTTGCGACGGTGCTCGTGGAACCGGCACGACGCCGGCTGGCGGAGCGGGCCGCGAGATGGGCGCGCGGCAGCTCGCTCACCGGCGAGGAGATGGCGCAATGGCTGGGCGAGACCCTGGAGCACACCCTCGACCAACGCGAGCTGTCCTCCGCCCTGGCGAAGGCTGCAAGCCAAGGACTCGGAGTCCGCTGGACGACCATCAGGCTCACCGGAGTCGAGGCGGTCACGCACGGCGAGCGAGGCCGCGGGGAGCCGTCGATGAGCGCCGAGCTCGTCCACGCCGGTGAGCACCTGGGGGAGATCCAGTGCGGGCCTCGCGTCCGGGGACGCACGCACTCCTCGGACATCGAGGGCCTCGAGACGCTCGCTCGGCAGGCCGCGCTGACCGTCCACAACGCCCGCCTTGCCGCAGACCTCCGGATCAGCCTCCGGGAGATCCAGACCCAGGCCGGGGAGCTGGCAGCGTCCCGGTCCCGGATGGTCGCCGCGGAGGCATCGGCCCGCCGCCAGATCGAGCGCGACATCCATGACGGAGCGCAGCAGGACTTGGTCGCACTGATCGCGAGGATCGGCTCGGTCAGGAACAAGCTCGGCCCCGCGGACAACGGGATGGCTTCCACCCTCGATGAGCTCCAGGCCGAGGTCCGCACCGCCCTGGCCAACCTCCGGCAGCTGGCGTCGGGCATCCACCCGACCGAGCTCTCCGACCACGGTCTCGTCGAGGCGATCGAGGGTCGATCCGCACGGATGCCCCTGCGGGTGATCATCGACTGCTCGCCGGAGCTCCGAACTGCACGGTTCGACGAGCAGACCGAAGGAGCCGCCTACTTCTTCGTCAGTGAGTGCCTGACGAACACCCTGAAGCACGCAGGGACGGAGCTGGCCCGGGTACGCATCATCCGCTCCGCCGAGCATCTCGACATCGAGGTGAGCGACGAAGGCGTCGGCTTCGAGCGCAACGGCGTCGCCGCCACCGGACTTCGAGGGCTGGCCGACCGGATGGAGGCACTCGGGGGCGCCATCTCGGTCAGCTCCAGTCCAGGATGCGGCACCACGCTCGCCGCCCGCCTGCCCCTCGGAGGTCCACATGTCGTCTGACGCGCCGCTGCGGGTGGTGATCGCCGAGGACCACTACCTCGTCCGCGAAGGAATCCGGCGGCTGCTGGAGGACTCGGGGGAGGTCGTGGTGGTGGACTCCGTCGGCACTGCGGACGAGCTGCGCCAGCGGGTCTCGTCCCTCGAGCCGGACGCCGTCATCACGGACATCCGGATGCCGCCGGGCCACCACATGGAGGGCATCGAGGCCGCCCACGCAATTCGTGCTGAGCACCCCGACGTCGGCGTCGTCGTGCTCTCCCAGTACTCCCACGAGTCGTACGCGTTCGCGTTGCTGCAGCACGGAACTGCCGGTCTCGCGTACCTGCTCAAGGATCGCGTGGGTGAGCTCGACCAGCTTCTGCACGCTCTGCGAGAGGTGTGCGCCGGTCGTTCGATGATCGACGCCGAGGTGGTCGATGCGCTCGTCCAGCGCCGCCTGCGCCGGGAGCAGTCCGGACTGGAGAACCTCACGGCCCGCGAGCAGGACGTCCTGCACGAGATGGCACAGGGCAAGACCAATGCCGGGATCGCTCAAGCGCTCGTGCTGTCGGGCTCCGCGGTGGAGAAGCACGTCTCGTCGATCCTGACCAAGCTCGGCCGTCCGGATGAGGCCGGGATCGACCGCCGGGTGAGCGCGGTTCTGAAGTTCCTGAAGGAATAACCGCGGCCCCCCCGTATCCTCGCCGCATGCCGCGCCCTGTCCGTGTCGAGTGCCGCAAGTGGCCCGACGACCCGCACTGGGAGTTCGACGGCACGTTCCTCGGGGTGGACGGCCATGGCACCTGGATCGGCATCACGCAGGGCACCCTGCTGGCCAGCCCCGTACGCGCCTTCCATGCCGCGGCCGACCACGTGACCCTGGTCCCCCATGACGCCTGGTGGCTCGGCACCTTCTACGGCGCCGACCCGCAGCGGCCCGTCGACACCTACGTCGACATCGCGATGCCAGCTGTATGGCACGGGCCCGACCTCGTCCGGGCGGTGGACCTCGACCTCGACGTGATCCGCGGTACGACGGGCCGCGTGTGGGTCGACGACGAGGACGAGTTCGCCGAGCACCGCGTGTCCCTGGGCTACCCCGAGGACGTGGTGAGGCAGGCGATCGCCACCTGCGAGCAGATCCATGCCGCCGTCGCGGGGAGCCTCGCACCCTTCGACGGGACCCACGTCGACTGGATCGAGCGGCTGCGCGACCGCTGAGCATTCACGCGACCCAAAGAACTCGCCACCTTTTCCGGCGGATTGTCTATTTTAATCAGCGGGCTCCGCGGGGCTGGGTAGGGTGAGGCGGACTGTCCGATATCGTACAAAGGTCCTATTCTGTGAAGCCTCGCTGGGCGCCGCTGAGCACCCCCGTCCTGTGCACCCTCGTCCTGGGCACCATCCTGTCCACCGGCCTTGCGGGCTCTGGGGTGGCGGGCGCAGCCGCGGCCCCGGCCCGGGTTCCCGCGGATGCTCCCGCAGATGTTTCCACCGTGGTTCCCGCTGTCGCGGCGCACGGGTTCTTCTGGCAGCTGACCGCACCGCAGGACGTGGTCTTCGGCAGCTTCGTGATGGCCGTTCAGGGCGCGCATGTCGATTCGCGCGGCACCCGCAGCGACCGCCAGTTCTTCGAGATCAGCAGCACCGGCAGCAACGACGTACCCGAGGCCGCGCTGCGCGCCTACCACCGCGCCGAGAAGGTGACGGCTTCGGCGGACCCTGGGTGCGACATCTCGTGGACCCTGCTCGCTGCGATCGGCCGGGTCGAGTCCAACCACGGCCGCTTCGGTGGTGCCCAGCTCGGCTCGGACGGCGTCTCCCGTCCTGAGATCCGGGGCCCCCGCCTCGACGGGGCCGGTCCCTTCGCGGCGATCCGCGACTCCGACAACGGCACGTTGGACCGGGACACGGTATGGGACCGCGCCGTAGGCCAGATGCAGTTCCTGCCCGAGACCTGGCGCTCCGTGGCGCGCGACGGCGACGGCGACGGCCAGCGGAACCCAGACGACATCGACGACAGCGCGCTGGGCTCGGCGGTCTACCTCTGCGGCGCCGGCGGCAGCCTCGCGAACGCAGCCGGAATGTCGCGGGCCGCCTTCCGCTACAACCACTCCGACTACTACGTCAGCCTCGTGCTGTCCATGCAGGCCGGGTACGAGACCGGCGTGTTCGCCGTACCATCGCCGCCGCCCCCACCCGAGACCGCGAAGAAGACGGCAGCGAAGAGCGCACAGAAGAACGGGACCAAGAAGCGTGCGGCGACCACCCGGCCCCGTCGCGCCAAGCCGCGTACCTCCGTCGCGACGCCGGTCCAGCCGCCCACCGCGCCGAAGGCGACCCCCAAGCCCGCCCCCCAGCCGACGCCCAAGCCGACCCCCAAGCCGACCCCCAAGCCGACTCCGACGCCGACGCCGACAGGACCGACCCTCGTCCGGGTCGACGGCACCTGGAACGAGTGCGGCCCGAACTTCTGCCTGAATGGCACCACGCTGGACCTCGGGCCGTCCGCGGCACGGGGTGACCGGGCAGACGCCGACTTCGACGGGGACGGCAGCGTGGCCACCAACGCCGAGGAGTTCGCCGGCCTCGTCGGCAAGCACGTCAACCTGCAGGTGGAGCGCGCCGGCGGTGACTTCGTCGTCTACACGATCGATGGCAAGGGGTTCCGCAACGCCGACGGGTCGTTCGCCCGGGCGGCGGCACCGAGCGCTTCCGTCACTGCGCCCTGACCACCGCCCACGGCGCGGCATGGAACGATGTGCCCGTGCCGATCGAGTTTGTAGATTCCCCCGAGCCAACCCTCGGTGTTGAGTGGGAGTTCGCCCTCGTGGACAAGAGCTCCCGCGACCTGGTCAACGCAGCCTCGGAGCTCTTCGATCTGGTCTCCCTGCGCCACGGCCCACAGCCCCGCATCCACAAGGAGCTGCTCCGCAACACCGTCGAGCTGACGACCGGAATCTGCCGCACGACCGGCGAGGCAGTCGACGAGCTCGCGGCCTTGATCGACCTCGTCCGCCCGCTCGCGGACGAGCTCGGGGTGGACCTCTACTGCGCGGGGACGCATCCGTTCGCCGAGTGGTCACGCCAGCTGCTGACCCCTGGCCACCGCTACGAGGAGCTGATCGCCCGCACCCAGTGGTGGGGCCGGCAGATGCTCATCTGGGGGGTGCACGTGCACGTCGGCGTACGACGTGAGCACGCGATGCCGATCGTCTCGGCCCTGCTCAAGTGGTACCCCCACCTTCAGGCGCTGTCCGCCTCCTCACCCATCTGGGCTGGAACGGACACCGGCTACGCCAGCAACCGGTCGATGATGTTCCAGCAGCTGCCGACCGCTGGTCTGCCCTTCCAGTTCGAGACCTGGGAGGACTTCGAGCACTACGCCGCTGACCTGATCACCACCGGCGTCATCGAGGAGATCAACGAGATCCGCTGGGACGTGCGCCCGGCGCCGAAGCTGGGCACCGTGGAGGTGCGGATCTGCGACGGGGTGTCCACCCTCACCGAGATGCGGGCCCTGGTGGCGCTCACCCACTGCCTCATCGTGGACCTCTCCGACCGGTTCGACCGGGGCGAGACACTGCCGACGATGCCTCCATGGCACGTCCAGGAGAACAAGTGGCGAGCTGCACGCTACGGGCTGGACGCCTGGATCATCCTCGACGAGCACTCCAACGAACGCCTGATGAAGGACGACCTGCACGAGCTCGTGGAACACCTGGCTCCGGTGGCCGAGCGGCTGGGCTGTGTCGCCGATCTCGCGCTGGTCGAGGAGATCCTGCGGCGCGGTGCGTCCTACCAGCGGCAGCTTGCCGTCGCTGCGCGCACCCACGGCGACCTCGTCGCAGTGGTGGACTCGGTCGTCCGCGAGCTCTGAGCTCATGTGAGTCCCGTCGGGTCCGAACCCCACAATTGTTGGCTTCTGACGTCGAGATCGCCCTTCCCGACGTCCCAATCCCACAAATGTGCGCCCCGGGCGTCGAGATCAGCCCTCCCGACGTCCCAATCCCACAAATGTGCGCCCCGGGCGTCGAGACCAGCCCTCCCGACGTCCCAATCCCACAAATGTGCGCCTCAGGCGTCGAGACCAGCCCTCCCGACGTCCCAATCCCACAAATGTGCGGCCCGGGCGTCGGGCACGTCCATCCGTACGTCTCGATCCCACATTTGTGGGGTTCGGGCAGCCCACATGCGGCCGTGCGTCGCGCTCAGTGCGCCGTTGGCGGGATCTGGTCGGTAGCCGCGAGCGGGTCCATGCCGGTGACAGCCAGCAGGTCCGCCACCAGCGACCGCACCTGCGCCAGGACGACCTCGGCGGACAGGTCGCTCGAGCGCTCGATCTGCGCTGTCGCCCGACCCAGCGCGACCAGCCGGTCGCGGACGGCCGTGGCCGCCCGGTCCTCCCCCAGCTCGTCTGCGATCGCGTCGGTGCACTCCGCGAGGTCCTCGAGCATCGCGGCGTACGCCCGAGGGATCGGTTCTCGTCGGTAGCTCGCCACCGCGACCCTCCGGACCAGCACGCGCGTGTTGCGCAACGCGAAGTCCAGCGGCTCCACGAGCTCGGCCATGGCGCGGACGCGCCCCCGGTGCCGGCGCCGGAAGGGCGAGGAGCGAACGACCGAGATGCCTTCGTTGGCGGCCGCGCGGAGCTCGACGACCAGCTCGTCTGTGGATCGCGCGTCCTCCAGCACCGCCAACGATCTCTCGACGTTGCCGTCGAGGATGCCCTGCGCTGCGGCCCGCAGCAGGACGGAGATCTTGTGCACGACCGTTCCCGCCTGTTCGCGCGGGCGACGCAGCGGCGCCCGGGGTACGACGGCAGCGGCAACGAGCGCCACCGCACCACCGATCAGTGCGTCGGTCCACCGGATGAACGCGGCACCCGCGGACGGAACCAGGGCGCTCACCACGATGGCCTGCACGGCCGCCTGGGTGACGAACAGCACCCCCTGGCCGAGAAACAGCGCGGTCGACATCGCGAGGGAGACGATGAGTGCCATCTGCCAGCCGCCGGATCCCAGCCAGTGGGTCAGGAGGTCGCCGACGAAAACCCCGATCGCGACACCGACCGTCACCTCGGCGACCCGCCGC
This sequence comes from uncultured Actinomycetota bacterium, assembly GCA_963742815.1. Taxonomy (GTDB): domain Bacteria; phylum Actinomycetota; class Actinomycetes; order Propionibacteriales; family Nocardioidaceae; genus Marmoricola. The sequence continues at coordinate 350,556 of CAVUNJ010000011.1, read as the reverse complement.
AGCCGCTGTCCGTAGCTGGTGCCCAGGCTGACCACGGCAGCGATCGGCGCGAAGAACGGCGTGTCGTGGCCGAACACGTCGGTCGCCAGGGTCCACGCGATCCCCGCGGCAATGGCGCACTGGCCGATCTGCCAGGCCTTGGCACGCACGCGAGCGAGCCGCTGGTGCATCGAGACCTTGCTGCGCGAGTACGCATGCTCGAAGTGCGGTGCAGCGGCGGCTCCGGCGCGGGTCAGGTGCTCCCGCGAGCTACCGCTGGAGTGTGGATCCACGGCCGTGGCGCATCGTCACGATCTGGGTCAGCTGGTTGTCCGCCTTTGCGGTGCGCGTGAAGCTGGTCAAAGCCATCATGGGCTTGAACCGCTGCCGGGCAATTGCCTTGGCGTAGGTGAACTCCTTGAGCCCGTCGGGTCCATGGATCCGGCCGAAGCCGGATCCCCCGACGCCACCGAACGGCAGCGACGGGATCGCCGCGAAGGTGATGATCCCGTTGACGGAGGTCATGCCGGACCTGATCCGTCTGGCGAGCTCCATCCCGCGCGCCTTGGAGAACACTGCCGAGCCGAGGCCGTAGCGGGTGCCGTTGGCCTTCGCGACGGCTTCGTCCATGTCCCTGACGCGGCTGACTGTCACAGTCGGGCCGAAGGTCTCCTCCTGCACCGCCGTCGAGTCCTCGGGTACGTCGACCAGCACCGTCGGTTGTACGTAGCGCTCACCGACTGCACCAGGACCGCCGAGCAGTGCCCGGCCCCCTCGTTCGATCGCGTCGTTGATGTGCGACCGGATCACGTCGAGCTGGCTGGGCATGGTGATCGGGCCGATCTTCGCGCCCGGAGCGTCCTCGGCCCGCAGGTCCCTGGCCTGGTCGAGCAGACGCGAGAGGAACTCGTCGTAGACCCGGTCATGGACGTAGACCCGTTCCACACCCGTGCAGGTCTGGCCTGCGTTGCTGCACGCGCCCCACAGGGTCGCGTCGGCGGCGGCGTCGAGATCTGCGTCCTCGTCGACCAGCACAGCGTCCTTGCCGCCCGCCTCGATCACGACCGGCGTCAGCGTCTCCGCGCATGCGGCCATCACCAACTTGCCGGTGGTCGCCGATCCCGTGAACGCAAGCTTGTCCACACCGGCGCGGCACAGGGCGGCGCCGGTCTCACCGCGCCCGGTCACGACCTGGAAGACCGCGTGGTCGGGAACCACCTCGGCGAAGGTCGCGGCGAGCCAGTGGGCGACGCCCGGGGTCAGCTCGCTGGGCTTGAACACCACGGCGTTGCCGGCCGCCAGCGCGTAGGAGATCGAGCCCATCGGCGTGAACACCGGGTAGTTCCACGGACCGATGATGCCCACCACGCCCAGTGGCAGGTACTCGACCGTGGCCGCCTGGTTGGCCATCACCAGCCCGGCGGACACCTTGTGCCGGCCGAGGACCTTGCCGGCGTGCTTGGCTGCCCAGGCGAGGTGGTCCAGGGCCAGGGCCACCTCGAGCGTCGCATCGCTGTGCGGCTTCCCGGTCTCCTTGTGTACGACGTCCGCGAGCTGCGCGATCCGCCGGGTCATCACTCCGGCCCACGCGTTCAGCAGCGCCGCCCGTTCGTCGAAGGTCAGCCCCGACCACCACGAGGCACCTGCACGCGCACGCTCGACCGCGGCCTCGACGTCCTCGGCCGAGCTGACCGGCCAGGTGCCCACGACGTCCCCGGTGACGGGGCTAAGCGAGTCGAAGGTCTCTGGCTGGGCCTTCTTCTGGTCGGCCTGCTTCTGGTCGGCCGCTTCTGGTTGGCCGGTGGTGGTGCGTGCACGTCTGCAGTCATCGGGAGCTCCTGATCAGGTCGGCGGCCTTCTCGGCAACCATGATGGTGGGGGCGTTGGTGTTGCCGCGGGGCACGGCCGGCATGACGGAGGCGTCGACGACGCGGAGCGCGTCGACACCGCGCACCCTCAGCTCCGGGTCGACGACCGAGTCCTCGCCGGTGCCCATCGCACAGGTCGCCACCGGGTGGTAGAGCGTCTGGGCGTGCGTGCGGATGTGGTTGAGGAAGTCCTCGTCACCCGGGTCGGCCGGCAGCTGCCAGGGCTGGTCGAGGTAGCGCGCGAGCGGCCCCTGGCTGCAGATCGCCCAGAGCTTCTTCGCGCCGGCCAGCATGGCGTCGAGGTCGGCCCCATCGTCGAAGTAGCCAGCGTCTATCTCGGGGTGCCAGGCCGGGTCGGAGGACCGCAGCCGCAGCGATCCCCGGCTGCGCACAGAGACCAGCGTCGGCGCCGCGGTGAACATGCGCCGGGTCGGTTCGTGGAGCCCGTTGTCGTAGAACCCAGCGGGAGCGACGTGGTACTGCACGTCCGGCGCTGCCAGGTCGTCACTCGTCCGCAGGAACCCCCCTCCCTCACCGATGTTGGACGACAGCGGGCCGGTGCCACGAGCCTTCCACCGCAGCAGGTTGCGCACGTTGGAGAACTCCACGAGGTCGGTGGTGCCGCGCGTGTACCAGAGCATCGGCGCCGCTGGATGGTCCTGGAGCTGTTGCCCGACACCCGCGAGGTCGGCGATCACTTCGATGCCGTGCTCACGGAGGTGGGAAGCCGGCCCTATGCCCGAGAGCATCAGCAAGTGCGGACTGTTGACCGCTCCACCGCACAGCACCACTTCGCGCGTGGCCGTTGCGGTGACCTCCCGGCCCCCGGCGCGGTAGGTCACCCCCGTCGCCCGATCGCCCTCGACGAGGACCCGGGTCGCGAACGCACCGGTCTCGACGTCGAGGTTGTCGCGGTGCCGCACAGGCTGCAGGTAGCCGTCGTTGACCGACCACCGACGCCCGTTGCGGCAGGTCACCTGGTAGCGGCCGGCGCCTTCCTGCTCCGGGCCGTTGAAGTCGTCGGTCGGCTTCATGCCGGCGCTCACGGCGCTCTCCACCCAGAGGTCGGTCAGCTCGTGGGTGTAGCGCCGGTCCTCCACGTGGAGCGGTCCGTCCTGGCCGTGGTACGGCGAGCCGAGCCGCGTGTTGCCCTCAGCCCGGACGAAGTAGGGCAGCACGTCGTCGTACCCCCAGCCGGTGGCGCCGTACTCGTCCCTCCACGTGTCGTAGTCGGCGGCATTCCCGCGGATGTAGATCATGGCGTTCATGGACGAGCAGCCACCGAGGGCCTTCATCCGCGGCCAGTAGGCCCGCCGGTTGTTCAGCTGCTTCTGCTCGACGGTGTCGTAGTTCCAGTCCCACCTGGTCTTGAAGAGGGCCGGGAACGCGGCCGGGATGGAGATCTCATCGGCGTCCGGCTCCGGTCCTGCCTCGAGCAGCAGCACGCGTACGCCGGGGTCCTCGGTGAGCCGGGCCGCGAGGACCGCTCCGGCACTTCCGGCGCCGACGAGGACGTAGTCGTGTGCTCCGCCCACAGTGCTAGCGGTCCCCGACATTCGTGCCCTCCGATGCTCGACTGCTGCAGCCGAACCTATACCCGGCCCAGCTGGTCGCCGGTGGGCCTCCGGCTGTTCATTCCGAGGCAAACGCGAAAGGATCAGGTGACCCCATTTGACCCGAGAGACAAGCCCCAAAGACAAGCCTCAAAGAGACAAGAGAGAGTTGGACACGTGGTTGTTCCTATCGACCCGACGTCAGCGTCATTCCTGTTTGCCGAGAACAGGCAGATGCCGATGCACGTGGGTGGGCTCGCGCTCTACGAGAAGCCTGAAGGAGCGCCGCGGGACTACGCCCGCAAGATGTACGAGTCCATGTCCCAGGTCGACGAGATCGCACCGCTCTTCCTCAAGCGCCCCACCCGGAGCATCGCCACCGCCGGTCAGTGGGTCTGGACCCAGGACGACAACTTCGACCTCGAGTACCACTTCCGGCACAGCGCGCTGCCCAAGCCGGGGCGCGTCCGCGAGCTGCTCGACCTGTGCTCGCGGCTGCACAGCACCCGTCTCGCGCGCGAGCGCCCACTGTGGGAAGCCCACCTGATCGAGGGCCTGCGCGACGGCCGGGTGGCGTTCTACACCAAGCTGCACCACGCCCTGGTCGACGGCATCTCCGCGATGAGGCTGGTCCAGAGCGTGATGACCACCGACCCCGACAAGCGCGACATGCCGCCGTTGTGGGGTGCGCGCCCCACCACCGAGAAGTCCGAGCGCGCACGCCAGGAAGCGGAGGCCAGCCTGTCCGGCGTACCCCTCGACGCGCTGCGCACGGCCCTCGGGATCACCGCCGACGCGGCAGGCCTTCCGGGTGCGCTGGTCAGGACGGTCAAGCACGGGTTGCGCAACGAGACCTCGGCTCTGTCGCTGTACGCACCGCGGACGATGTTCAACACCACGATCACCGGCTCGCGGCGCTTCGCGGCCCAGGGATGGCCGATCGAGCGCCTGCGCGCGATCGGGAAGGCGTCCGGCTCGACGATCAACGACGTGGTGCTCGCGATGTGCTCCGGTGCGATCCGCAGCTACCTGATCGACCACAACGCCCTGCCCGACTCCACCCTGGTCTCGATGGTCCCGGTCGGGCTGAACGCGAAGAGTTCGCACGTGGCCTCCTCCGAGGGCGGGAACGCGCTCGGCACGGTGATGGTCAAGCTCGGCACGGATCTCGACGACCCGGCCGATCGACTGGCGTCCATCCACAAGTCGATGAAGACCGGCAAGGAAGCGTTGAGCTCGATGAGCCCGCTGCAGATCATGGCGATGAGCGCCCTGGGCATGGCGCCCTCGATCGTCACCCCGATGCTGCGTCTGCAGGGGATCCTCCGGCCGCCGTTCAACCTGGTCATCAGCAATGTGCCGGGACCGAAGACCACGCAGTACCTCAACGGCGCCAAGATGACCGGCACCTACCCGCTGTCGATCCCGATCAACGGGATGGCGCTGAACATCACCTGCAACAGCTATGCCGAGAACATGGACTTCGGCCTCACCGGCTGCCGCCGCAGCGTGCCGCACCTGCAGCGCCTGCTGGGGCACATGGACGACGAGCTCAACGCGCTGGAGAAGGCGTCCGGAGTCGCGTGACCAATCAGTGGTCGAGGCTCACGCGGCCGAAGCCACGACCTCACCGGGAGCCGTCGGCGAGGTGACGCGCTCGAGCTCGAGCTCCTGGGACTCGACGTGGTCGCTGACCTCACGCAGTACGCCGGAGAGCGGGACGTCGAGGGCCTCGCACAGCGCGGAGAGCAGCTCGGAGGACGCCTCCTTCTGACCACGCTCGATCTCGGAGATGTAACCGAGGCTCACGCGGGCCAGCGACGACAGCTCGCGCAGTGTCATCCCCTGACGCATCCGCTCGGCCCGCAGCACGTCACCGAGCGATGCGCGGAACAGCAAAGTTCCCAGACCCATGTCGTGCTCCTTTTCCGGCGTGTGTGCATCCCAACGCTACCCAACGCGTGGTTCTTCCCGTGCACTTGTCCGGGAAGTGCCGCTCAGTTGTCGTCGTCGACGTCGTCGAGGCCCTGCTCGATGGCGTAGCGCACCAGCTGGACCCGGTTGTGGAGCTGCAGCTTGCGCAGGGTGTTCTGGACGTGGTTCTGCACCGTGCGGTGTGACAGGAACAGACGGTCGGCGATCTGCTTGTAGGACATGCCCTTGGCCACCAGACGCAGCACCTCGGTCTCGCGCTCGGTGAGGCGGGGCGTGTCGTCCTTGGCGGCCGAGGGCGCTTCGGAGAGGCGGCGGTACTCCCCCAGCACCAGCCCGGCCAGCCCCGGCGTGAACACGGTGTCGCCGAGCGCTACCCGACGTACGGCGTCGAGCAGCTCTGCTCGAGAGGCCGACTTGACCAGATACCCGGTCGCTCCCGCCTTCACCGCGTCCAGCACGTCCTGCTGCTCGCCACTCGCGGACAGGATCAGCACGCGTACGGCGGGGTTCTGCCGGACCACCTCTGCCGTCACGGCAACCCCGTTCGGCTCCGGGATCTGCAGGTCGAGGACGAGCACGTCTGGCCGGGCCGCGGGAAAGCGCGTGATCGCGTCCTTGCCGTTGGCCGCCGTCGCGACCACGTTGAGGCCGGCCTCGGTCAGGTCGCGAGCGACCCCCTCCCGCCACATCGGGTGGTCGTCGACCACCATCACCCGCAACGCCTCACTCACCCGCCGAACCCTAGCGGGGCTGAGGACGTCAACAACGCGTAAACAGTTCCGCGGCAAGATGATGTGGGCTTTGGGTCACCTGGTGACCCAAAGTCCACATCATCTCTAGTTCCGAATCACCTTTTGACACGTGCGCTCGGAGCGCAGGAGACCAATGGGAGGCTGGTTAGCCGGCCACTCAAATGTCGAACCGGCTGCGATTCCGAACGCGGAGGGCCTGGTCTTCGTGACTGTCCGTGTCCGTTGGCCGTCCTGCGTCGTGGTTGAAACCGTCGTGGTGACCCTTCCACGTCCGGACCACACAGCTGAAATGTGAGCGGGTGCGGTTCCGCCGTCCGGGCAGCCGAATCGGAGGGTGACGTCCGCATCAAGTCGAGCGTGCTTCAACGACCTGGACATCCAGAACTCTCCTTGGCCGAGGTCCTCGTCGGCGTCTGTCGTGTACTCACAGGAAGAACAACTGACCCAGTCACTCTGATGGAGCCTCAGGTGCCAGCTTGATGGCCGGCCGGTGACGGTTATCTCGGTGGACTGCGAGCCATAGCAGTCAGGGTCTGACGGAGGTGCTGGACTGTCGTGCCCGCCGAGGACATACGCCGTGTACGTGGTGGTCACGTTGTGTCGGCCGGCAGCCGAGGCTGGAGCGGTGCCCAGCAAGGTGGCCCCACACAGGAGCACGAGAACGGCCAGGATTCGGGTCAACGTGACGCTGCGTCTTATGGACATGAGCACTCCTTACAGCTGGCTGATGAATGCCTACAGCGGTGTCAGAACGCCGTCAACGTCTTGTCTAGACCCTTGCTCGTGCTTCAGCCCTCCAGCACCCGCACCGGCTCCCCGGCCAGCCACGCCTGGATGTCCTCGACGGCATCGCCGTAGAACACCCGGTAGCCACCGTCGGTGACGTAGCCGAGATGTGGGGTCAGCACCGTGTGGGGTGTGCCCAGGAGCGGGTGGTCGGGCGGCAGGGGTTCCTCGTCGTACACATCGAGACCGGCACCGGCGATGCGCCCCGAGCGGAGCACCTCCACCAGGGCGGACTCGTCGACGAGCGGGCCGCGCGAGGTGTTGACGAGGTACGCCGAAGGCTTCATCTGCTCGAGCTCCGCCGCCCCGATGATGCCGCGAGTGCGATCGCTGAGGCGCAGATGCAGGGAGACGACGTCGGAGCGAGCGAGCAGGTCGTCCTTGGAGGTGGGGATGACGTCGTGCTCACGAGCCACGTGGGGATCGAGGTTCTGCGACCAGGCCAGCACCTCCATCTCGAAGGCGCGACCGACGCGTGCGACCCGCTTTCCGAGGCGGCCGAGGCCGACCAGTCCAAGCGTCTTGCCGGCCAGCTCGGTGCCCATCGTGGTCTGCCAGGCTCCCGCTCGCAGACCGGCGTCGGACTCCGTCACCTGGCGGATGACCGCCAGGATCAACGCCCAGGTCAGCTCTGCCGCTGGGCTGGCGAGGCTGCGGGTCCCGCAGACAGTCACCCCGAGTTCCCGCGCCGCGAACACGTCGATCGACGCGTTCGACGCTCCGGTCGTGACGAGGAGCTCGAGCCGGTCGAGTCGCTCGAGCAGGGCTGCGTCGAAGGCCGTGCGTTCCCGCATGGCAACCACAGCCGTCGCGTCCCGGAGCGTCTCGACCAGCGCGTCGCGGGCCAGGTGTTCGTGGACGAACGAGACCTCGGCCTCGAGCTCCTCCCACGCGGCCAACCTCCCCGCGCAACGCTGGTAGTCGTCGAGGACGACGATCTTCATGGCTGCTTCAGCCCCCGTCTCCCGGGCGGAGGTACCGGCCCCGGCGGTGCTCGAGCGGGCTGTCGTCCGCGCCGATCACGGCCTCCACGATGCGGGCGATGACCAGGTCGGACCAGCCGACCGACTCGAACGACTCGGCCTCGACGGTTGCCCAGGTCAGCGCCGTCACCAGCCTCGGACCGTACGCCGTCTGCTCCCACTCCCCCGTCGTGAACAGACCGCCCGGGGACGGCATCTGACCGGCGAACACCTCGGCGAGGTCGCGGTGCGGCAGCAGCAGAAGGTGTACGACGCCGCGGCCGGTCGCCTCGAGCACATCGCGAAGCGAGCTGTCCGGGTCGACCAGGCAGAGCAGGCGGCCCGGCTCCCCGCCGGCGACCATGACCGACGAGACAGTGAGCCCGGCGCGGGTCCCTCCGGCAGCCGGGCCGCCGCTGGTCCAGAGGGTGACCGCGCCGCCGAGCCTTCCGCGCAGGCGTCGTACGGGGTCGGCGTCGGGGTCCATGAAGGGGTGCTCGGTGTGGATCGTCATCAGCCCTGCTCCTGCTGCTGGTCGTGCCGAGGCACCGCGAGCTCCCACTCGGTGCCCTGACCGGGCGCGGAGTGCAGGGTCGCGGTGCCGCCGAGGTCGCGCATCCGACCCACGATGGACTGCTGCACGCCCAGGCGTCCCTCAGCGGCCGAGGACTGGAGACGTCCCTCGGGGATACCCGGGCCGTCGTCGCGCACCGAGACCACCCACTGGTCATCCAGCGCCTCGAGCAGCACCCAGGCGTCGGCGTCCCGGCCAACATGGTGGCGGACGTTGCTCACGCAGGACTCCACCGCTGCCAGCACCTCGCTGGCGGTCTCCGCAGGCATCGTCGCGGGGGTGCCGGGAACCGCGACGTGCACCTGGGCGGTCTGGAGCGAGGCGAGCAGCTGCGCCAGGTCCAGGTCGCCGAGGGGCGCGAGCAGTTCGCGTGAGTCCTGCTGAACCAGTCCGCGCAGCCGGACCTCCTGCTCTCCGGCGAGCCGACCCAGCTCGACACCGTCCGGACCCAGATCAGGAGCGCGCCGCTGCACCAGCGCGAGCGCCTGGAGGACCCCGTCATGAACCACGCGCGCGAGGCGCTGCCGCTCCTCGGCGGCAGCGGCCGCGTGCTCGGCGCGGTCCCGCTGAGCAGCCGTCACCTGCAGGAGCTCGGAGAGGAACCCCACGATGGCTCCTCCGAGGACCAGCAGGAAGACGTTGCCGTAGGCCTTCTGGGTGAAGTCGTCACGGATGGCCAGATCCGCGACAGAGACCACGACGCCCGCCGCCAGCCCGCCCCTCCAGCGCCACAGGATCGCCCAGGCCAGTACGACGCCCATCACCCAGAAGCCGGGGAGGGTCGCGTTCAACCCCTCGCCCTTGACGTACGGCGAGATGCCGATCGCCGCGACCGCGACGGCGAGGTCGGCCACCAGCAGCCAGGGGCGACGACGGCGCCGGGCGGCGTACGCCCACACCGCGAATGCGGTCCAGGCGACCAGCAGGACGATGACGAACGCTCCCACCCCGGGGTGGTCGTAGCCGTCGTAGCGCCAGAGGTAGATGCCGATGGAGTTCAGCAGTACGACGAAACGCAGGACCGCCAGGGCGCGGAACATGGTGTCCTGCACCGGGCCGTGGAGATTGACTCCAGCGGTCACGGGTCAGGACGCCTTTGCGTCCGGACCGGACTCGGCCGGTCCCGCAGCGGACTCCTTCTCGGACTTCTTCTGCTCCTCCTTGGCCACGGAGGCGTACTTGTCGACGTACTCCTGGCCGGAGAGACGCATGATCTCGTACATGATCTCGTCGGTGATCGAGCGGAGGATGTAGCGGTCGTTCTCCATGCCCTCATAGCGACTGAAGTCCAGCGGCTTGCCGAAGTGCACAACCGGCCGCGTGAACGTCCCGAACTTCTTGCCGGGCGGGGCCACCACGTCGGTGCCGACGACCGCGACGGGAATGACGGGCACTCCGGTCTCCAGCGCCAGCCGGGCAACCCCCGTCTTGCCGCGGTAGAGCTTGCCGTCGTGAGAGCGGGTGCCCTCGGGATAGATCCCGAAGAGGTCACCGCCGTCCAGCACCCGCTTGGCCGCGGTCATCGCGCCCTCGGCCGCGGAGGCACCCGAGCGGTCGATGGGCACCTGCCCGGCTCCGGAGAAGAAACTCCTCTGGAACCAGCCCTTGATGCCCGGTGAGTTGAAGTACTCGGCCTTGGCCACGAACGTCACCCGGCGGGCCAGCGTGAGCGGCATGAACAGCCAGTCTGCGTAGGAGAGGTGGTTGCTGGCCAGGATCGCCGGACCCTCTTCCGGCACGTGCTCTGATCCCGAGACGCGGGGGCGGAAGATGACCCGCAGGAGCGGGCCGATGGCGATCCACTTCAAGAACCAGTAGAACAAGCTGGCCACCTCCCTCTCACCCACCGAACCCTAGGGCACGTGGCCACCTGTCATCGACCTGCGGACCACACCAGTGCGACCCACCATCGGCAACCGAACCGCACGCCGGGTGGCTGGTCCGGGAGTTGCCAGCCGTGACACGATTGCGGCGCCCTCCCGTCGCCGAGCACGATCCTGGAGACCCCTGTGACCGTCCACCCTCTCGCTGAGCCGTTCCTCTCCGAGGGTGACAGCGCATCGCCGCGCGGACGTGTCGGCGTCCTGCTCACCCACGGCTTCACAGGTTCACCCGCGTCGCTCAAGCCGTGGGCCGAGTACCTCGCCGGTCAGGGGTACGCCGTGTCGCTGCCGCGCCTGCCCGGTCACGGCACGACCTGGCAGGAGCTGAACACGAAAACCTGGGCCGACTGGTCGGGCGAGATCGAGCGCGCCTTCGAAGCCCTCGCCAGCCAGGTGGACCGCGTCTTCGTCTTCGGCCTCTCGATGGGTGGTGGCCTGGCCCTCCGCCTCGCAGCCGATCACCCCGACCGCGTCGCCGGCCTCGTCCTGGTCAACCCGGCGGTGAGGACCGACCGGAAGGACGTGAAGCTGCTCCCGGTCCTCAAGCACCTGGTCCCGTCCTTTCCCGGGATCGCCAACGACATCAAGAAGCCCGGCGTGGAGGAGCACGGCTACACCAGGACCCCGCTACGCGCCGCCGACTCGATGTTCGCCGGCTACAAGGTGCTGTGCGGTGACCTCGGCCGGGTCACGTGCCCGCTGCTCATCTACCGCTCGAGCGTGGACCACGTCGTCGACCCGTCCTCCGCGCGGGTCATCCTCGCCGGGGTCGCGTCCAGCGACGCTAGCGAGGAGAGCCTCGAGAACAGCTATCACGTGGCCACCCTGGACAACGACGCCGAGCGCATCTTCGAGGGCTCCGCAGCGTTCATCGAGCGCGTCTCCGGGGCGTCTGGCGGCGGCTGACCGGGCGTGACGACACCTCAGGACCCCGAGGACGAGCCTGCCGGAGACGATGTCCCCGACAAGGTTCCAGACAAGGTTCCAGACAAGGTTCCAGACAAGCTTCCCGACGAGGTGCCCGATCCGGTTTCCGTCGAGGACGAGCTCTGGCGCGCCATCGTGGAGAACTACGGCGACCGGCCGGAGATCGCCGAGCCTGAGATCGAGGACTCACCCGCCGCCGCTCATCTCACGGAGTTGCCGGCCGAGGAGGATGCAAGCGAGCCTCCCGTCCCGGCCGAGCTCGAGGACCACTACATCCCGCCCGTGCCGCCTCCGCTGCCGAAGCCCCCTCCGGCACGGCTGCTGGCCTGGGTCGGGTTGTTCGGGGTGCCCATCTTCGTGCTGGTGGCCCTGATGGCCCACCTCGCTCTTCCCTCGTGGCTCGGTCTGGTACTCATGGTCTGGTTCGTGGGTGGGTTCGTGTTCCTGGTGGCCTCGATGAGGCCGGGAGCGGGAGAGGACTACGACGACGGGGCGAGGCTCTAGCGGCCTCCGAATGAGCTTGGGAGGCAACGCGTGGCGCATAGCGAGATCGTCGAGATCCGGGGTCACCTCATCGACACCGCAGCACTGTCGAGGGTGCTCAACGACGTCGACGAGTACGGCGGCGACTACGTGGTCGAGCGGTTCGACATCGGTCACGGGGCCGACGGCCCGTCGTACGCCCGCATCACCGTCTCGGCCGAGTCCGAGGAAACCCTCCAGCGCATCTTGATGCGGTTGCAGATCCACGGCGTCAACCAGGTCGACCCGGGCGAAGCCGAAGTCGACCTCGCGGAGCGCGACGGCGTCTTCCCCGACGGCTTCTACTCCACCACCAACCTCGAGACGCAGGTGCGGCTCGACGGGCACTGGGTGCGGGTGCGGAACCCGGAGATGGACTGCGGGCTGGTCGTCGACACCCAGGACAGCAACGAGGCCGACGCAGTCGTCCGCACGCTGCCCATGTCAGACGTCCGAGCTGGCATGCGGATCGTCTGTGGTGCCTCCGGCATCAAGGTGACCGTCCCGATCTCGACCAAGGCCGAGGACAGCTTCGGCTTCATGGACTCCGACGTCTCCAGTGAGAAGCCCCAGGCCGTGCTGGTGCGGCAGGTCGCCGAGGGGATGCGCGAGGCCAAGGAGGCCGGGAAGAAGGTGCTCTGGGTGGGCGGTCCCGGCGTCGTACACACCGGTGCGGCCCAGGCCATGGTCGCGCTGGTCGAGGCTGGCTACGTCGACGTGCTGTTCGCCGGCAACGCCCTCGCCACCCACGACATCGAGTCCGCGCTGTACGGCACCTCCCTGGGCATCGACCTCGCCCGCGGCCAAGGCGTCGAGCACGGTCACGAGCACCACATCCGCGCGATCAACACGATCCGCAAGGCCGGGTCGGTCCGCGCCGCGGTCGAGCAGGGTGTGCTGACCAGCGGGATCATGCACTCACTCGTCACGCATGGCAGGGAGTTCGTGCTGGTGGGATCGGTACGCGACGACGGTCCACTGCCAGACGTCTACACCGACGTGATCGAGGGTCAGCGGGCCATGCGCGCCCAGCTGGACGGTGCTGGGTTCTGCCTGATGGTGGCGACGATGCTGCACTCGGTGGCCACCGGCAACATCCTCCCGGCCTCGGTGCCGCTGGTGTGCGTCGACATCAACCCGGCGACGGTCACCAAGCTGGCCGACCGAGGCTCCTCGCAGGCGCGAGGCATCGTCACCGACGTCGGGCTCTTCCTCGAGCAACTCGCGATGGAGCTCGCCCCCACCTACCGGCGCGCCTAGGCCGCGTCATCGCCCGGGCGAGGTCGGCGACCCCCACCACTCCGGCCAGCGGACCGAGTCCGGCACCGACCAGCCGCGGGAGGTCGCGATGCCCGACGCCCACCACGCCGGTCGTCATGGCTGCCCGGGCCGGGTCGAGCAGCAGGTCGCCGGCTGCCGAGACGCCGCCGCCGATGACCACCAGCGGCGGGTCGAGTGCGGCCACGAGGTTGGCCACCCCCACCCCCAGCCACGTCCCCACGTCGGCGTACGCCGCCACGGCTGCCGGGTCTCCGGCACGGGCGGCGGTGGTCAGCGCGGGGCCGGTCAGGACGTGACCCGCCTCGGCGGCAGCGCGTGCCAACGCCCGGCCGGAGCAGTACTGCTCCCAGCAGCCGCGCCGCTCGCACTCACACTCCCGACCGCCGGGGACGACCTGCATATGACCGAACTCCCCCGCCATGCCGTTGGCACCGCGGATCAGCATGCCGTTCTCCAGCAGCGCCCCGCCGATGCCGGTGCCGAGAGTCACCATGACGGCGTCGCGGGTCTCCTGCGCGACCCCGAACCGCGCCTCCGCCCATAGTGCGGCGTTCGCGTCGTTGTCCACGAGCACGTCACCGAGGACCCGGTTGCCGAAGCGCTCTCCCAACCGGGCAGCGAGCGGCTCGTCGCGCCACGGCAGATGCGGGGCGAAGCGCACCCGCTGGCCGTCGCGGTCCACGAACCCGGCGGCGGCGACGCCAACCGTCAGCCGTCCGTACTGGGCGATGAGCCGGCCGACGACCTCGACAAGCGCATCCTCGACCTCCGCCGGGGTGGCGCGCTCCAGGCCGGCACCATGGCCTGGCGTGTCGGTGGCCTCGGTGTCCAACACCCGGCCGCTGCCGTCGACCACGGCCGCCAGCACCTTGGAGCCGCCGATGTCGACACCGATGGAGTGACTCAACTGACCCCGCCTCCCGGCGCCTCGAGCATCGTCACGTCACCGGAACGGTGCAGCACCTGCCAGTCCTCGAACCGGCTCAGGACGTCGACGCCTGGGGTCACCGGCGTCTCGCGAGATCCGCCACGCCGACCATGCCGGCGTTGCCGAGCCGGGCCTGGCGGACCTCGAGTATCGGCCGGTGGCTGCGAACGGTCACGTGGCTCTCGAAGCTGGCCCGGATCGGCTCGAGCAGGAGCTCACCTGCCTCGCTCACCCCGCCACCGATGACGACCACGTTCGGGTCCAGCACCGCAGTCAACGTGGCGACACCCTGGCCGATCCAGTCGCCGAGCTCAGCGAGCCGTGCGAGCGCGAACGCGTCTCCCGCCCGTGCGGCCTCGGTGACCAGGGGGCCCGAGATCCTCTCGATGTCACCCCCCGCCATCTCGACGACGGTGCGCGCGGCGTCCGGGGTCTCGACGGCATGCTCGCGGGTCATCCGCACGAGCGCGCTCCCCGAGCCGTAGGACTCCAGGCAGCCGAGGTTGCCGCACCCGCACTTGACCCCGTCGGGGACCATCTGGATGTGGCCCACCTCGCCACCCATCCCGAAGCCCCCGCGCACCAGCTCACCGTCGATGACGACACCGCCACCGACCCCGGTGCCGATCGTGAGCATCAACAGGTCCTCGACGTCCTCGCCCGCACCGAAGGTGAACTCACCCCACGCCGCGGCATTGGCGTCGTTCTCTACGACGACCGGCAGATGGAGCTCCTCCTGGAGACGTTCCTTGAGCGGCTCGTCGCGCCAGGCGAGGTTGGGCGCGAAGACCACGATGGCGCGCTGCTTGTCGACGAACCCGGCGGCGCAGACTCCGACCGCCTCCACCTCGTAGGACCCTGCGAGCGAGTGCACCAGCTTGCCGATGGTGTGCACGATCTCGGCGGGGTCAGTGGCCGGCGACTCGGTGCGGTCCCGAGCCACCACGTGGCCGCGCTCGTCGACAAGTCCGGCAGCGATCTTGGTGCCACCGACGTCGACACCCACGGTGTAGCTCACTAGTCGTCGTCCTCCCAGTCGGCAGCAGCGTCCAGGTCGATCTTCTCCACCGTCGACGGCTTCTGGTGCTGCGGAGTGTTCGTGGCCAGGAGTCCCGCGGCCGCCTGCAGCAACGAGCTCGCCGCCACGGAGAGGTGCTCCCGCACTTCGGGACTGGTCTGCCGTACGACGTGGATGACCTGGCAGACCGGGCAGTAGCGGCAGTCCTCGCCACCGGTCGCCACGTGGTCGTTGACGTCCCGGACCGCGTGGGCAAACGCCCCCGCTGCGCCAGCCGCAGTGCCCGCGTAGTCCGTGCCCTGGTCGCGCGCCCAGTCCGAGAGTGCCCCCAGCAGCTTGGCTGCCTCGTCGCCCACGCTGCCGACGGGCTCCTGCTCGCCGCCACCGGAACCGCCCTCGGGCGCGGCTCCTTCCGGCCCGTCGTCTGCGTCGTTCACCGCTGCTCCTCCTGCTCGAATCGGAACCGTACCTGCAGCGAGCCGTCCTCCACGCGAGCCGCGGCCACGGTGTGGCGACTCAGGGCGGCCGGCAGGGCCAGCAACCGACGGTAGGAGCCGACGGTCACGACCAGTTCGTCCCCGTGCCGGGCCAGGTCGACGTCCTGCTTCTGCGCAAAGGGGAGGGCTATCCGCAGTACGGCGCCCGTGCTGGTCCGCGTGATGGTCATCGGTCCCTCGCCCGTGGGCACGGCCAGCGAGTCGATCCCGTCGTACGCCGCCTCGGCAAGGCTCGCCAGCGCATCGGCGCCCACCGGCTCGCATGGCCGGTAGTCCGAGAGCCAGATCGGCAGCTCCGCGAATGACTGCCGGACCTCCGCGAGCACCGCTTTCTGCGCCGCCACCCAGCCGGCCCGCCACTCGTCGCCCTCCCCCTCGGGAAACACCCTGTTGGCGATCACCCCGTCCACCCGGTAGCCGTAGAGGGACAGCGTGGTCAGCGATCGCCGTGCCTCGGCCACCACGACCGCCTCAGGCGTGAGCACCAGGCGGACCGTCGAGTCCTTCTCGCTCAGGATCTGCTGCACCTGCTCGAGGTCACCGTGCAACCGCTCGATCGCGTCGAAGACCGAGTCCTCGGGCATCGGTACGCCAGCTGCCCGGGTCAACACGGGTCGCAGCGCCCGGACGACCCGCCGCTGTACGCCGAACACCCGGGTCATGTACCACCCGAGCGCTTCGGGCAGCGCCAGTAGCCGAAGCGTCTCCGCGGTGGGCCCGCAGTCGACGATGATGACGTCCCAGGTGCCACTGATGGCGTGGTTGCGCAGCTCGAGGAGTGCGAGCACCTCCTCGGCGCCGGGAATGACAGTGAGCTCCTCGGCAGTGATCGGGTCCACCCCGGCCGCGTCGAGCACCGACATCAGGTATCCCTGGATCTCCCCCCAGGAACGCTCGAAGCGGCGCTGGGCGTCGACCTGGTGCACCCACAGGTTCGTCGCGACCTCGACAGGCTCCTGTCCCACCACCTGGAGGCCGAACGCGTCACCGAGGGAGTGGGCGGCGTCGGTGGAGAGGACGAGGGTGCGCTGGCCGGATCGCGCAGCCAGGGTCGCCGTACCGGCTGCACTGGTGGTCTTCCCCACGCCCCCCTTGCCGGTGAACAGGACGATACGAACGGTCACGCGCGAGACACTTACCTCAGCCCAGCGACTCGACGCGCTTCTTCAGACCCTTCAGCGCGGTGTCGATGATGACCTTCTCGGCCTTGCGACGCAGCATGCCGATCATCGGGATGCTCAGGTCCACGGCCAGCCGGTAGGTCACGTCGGTTCCGGAACCACTCGGTCGCAGCTCGTAGGCCCCCTGCATCGCCTTGAGCATCTTGCCCTCGACGAGGTTCCAGCGGACCGCTGCGTCGCCGTGCCAGTCGTAGGCCAGCGTGTAGGAGTCCTTGATCGGGGCGGCCTCGAGCTCGAAGTGCACTTCGTTCGCACGTCCCTCCTCACCGGCGTCCACGACCTCGACCCGCTTCATGCCCTGCGCCCACTCCGGATAGGACTCGAAGTCGGCGATCACCGCCATCACCTGCGCCGGGGTGGCGTCGATGACGATGTTGGACGTGGTCTGCTCGGCCATGGTTCTGGTCCTGACTTCGAAGGCAAGAGATGAGCGGGCCGGCCCGAGTGACTCTGGAGTGCCGGGTCCGGCCGGACAAGGTTAACGGACCGACGCGTGTCAGGATCAGGCTCCTCCGAGCGCCACATCCGCGCGCAGATCCCGGGCGGCCGAGTAACGTGCAGATGCGATCAGGCCCCGAGGACTCCCGGGGAGCTCCCGGTCGATCCCCGCGAAGAGAGGTGCAGCGTGCGCGAGTACTCCACGGCCCTGCAGGTCAGCGTCCCGTCGACCGGGAACCTGACCGACGACGTCGTCACCAACGGCACCCAGCATGCCGACACCGTCGTGTTCTCGCGGCGCGTCGGCACCGAGTGGACCGACGTCACTGCCGCTGAGTTTCTTACCGACGTGCGCGCCATCGCCAAGGGTCTGATCGCTGCCGGCATCGAGGTAGGCGACCGGGTCGCGTTGATCTCCAGGACCCGTTACGAGTGGACGCTGCTCGACTATGCGATCTGGTTCGCGGGCGCTGCGACCGTGCCCGTCTACGAGACTTCAAGTGCCCACCAGGTCGAGTGGATCCTGACCGACTCCGCGGCCCGGGCCGTGTTCACCGAGACACCGGAGCACGGATCACGCGTCAAGGAGGTTCGAGACGGCCTTCCCGAGCTCCACCACGTGTGGTCGATCGAGGGGAACGGGCTCGGGGTGCTGCGCACGCTGGGCGAGGATGTGTCCGACGAGGAGCTCGAAGCTCGTCGTAGGACCACCACACCGGATGACCTGGCCACCCTGATCTACACGTCGGGGACCACCGGCAGGCCCAAGGGCTGCATGCTCACACACGGCAACTTCATGTTCGAGCTGACCGTGGCGATCGACGAGCTGGACGGGCTGTTCGAGCCCGGGTCGGAACCGAGCGAGAAGCCGCCACCGGCGACCCTGCTCTTCCTGCCGCTGGCCCACGTGTTCGCACGGATCATCCAGGTCGGGTGCGTCAAGGCACGCGTGCGTCTCGGCCACTCAGCCGACATCAGGAACCTGCTCGACGACTTCGCGGAGTTCCGCCCAACCTTCATCCTCGCCGTCCCCCGGGTCTTCGAGAAGGTCTTCAACACCGCGTCCCAGCGCGCGGTGGCCGATGGCCGGGGCAAGATCTTCGGTCGGGCCGCGGACGTGGCCATCGCCTGGTCACGTAGCCTCGAGACCGGGAAGACGAGCCTCGCCGTCCGCGCGCAGCACGGAATCTTCGACCGGCTGGTCTACGCGAAGCTGCGTGCGGCCCTCGGCGGCCAGTGTGCGTACGCCGTCTCCGGCGGCGCGCCCCTCGGGGACCGGCTTGGCCACTTCTACCGTGGCATCGGGGTCAACGTGCTCGAGGGCTACGGCCTTACGGAGACCACGGCGGCTCTGACCGCCAACCTCCCGGACGCCCAGAAGGTCGGGACCGTGGGCCGGCCCCTTCAAGGCACCAGCGTTCGGGTCGCCGACGACGGCGAGCTGCTCTTCCGCGGCGGTCAGGTCTTCTCCGGCTACTGGCACAACGACGAGGCCACCGCAGCTGCCAAGGACGAGAACGACTGGTTCCACACCGGTGACGTCGGTGAGATCGACGACGAAGGCTTCGTGCGGATCACCGGCCGCAAGAAGGAGATCCTGGTGACGGCCGGCGGCAAGAACGTCGCCCCCGCCGTACTCGAGGACCGGCTACGCGCCCACCACCTGGTCGACCAGTGCCTCGTGGTCGGCGACGGCCAGCCATTCATCGCCGCCCTGGTCACGATCGATCCCGAGACCCTGCCGACCTGGGCCGAGCAGCACGGCAAGTCCAGCGACGTCTCCGACCTCCTCGAGGATCCGGATCTGCTTGCCGAGATCGAGGGTGCCGTGGAGGAGGCCAACAAGGCTGTGTCGAAGGCCGAGTCGATTCGCCGGTTCTCCATCCTGGCCGCTGTGTGGACCGAGGAGGGCGGCCAGCTCACCCCCAGCCTGAAGCTCAAGCGGGGCGACGTGATGCGCGCGCACCGAGACGACGTGGACGCGCTCTACGTGCGCTGACCCACCTCCAGCGGCGCCACCACCGGGGGAATTCGGGCCCAGCTGAGCGCTGGGTATCGGATTCTGCGTACAAAACGGGCGGAGTGCGGCAATCTGGGACATGCCGTGGAACAGAAGTGGTCTCACGGTGCCAACGGGAGAAGTGGTGCTTCGATCGCGCCTCCCACGAAATAGGTAGGTCGACCGTCCATGGATCGCAGAAAAGCCCTGCTCCTCGTTGCCGCGATCATCGCCGCACTGGGCACGTTGCTGGTGTTCCTGTACGTCCGGGGAGCCGACACCCGCGCCGATCAGCGCTACGGGGCCGTCGAGGTGCTCCGCGTCGTGAAGAAGATCGCGCCCGGCGAGACCGTCGAGGCTGCCCAGGCCGAGGGCAAGATCGAAACCGGATCGGTCCCCCAGAAGGACCTCCTGCCGGGTGCGCTCACCGGGACAGAGTCCATCACCGGCAAGTCGGCCACCGCCACCATCTACCCGGGCGAGCAACTGACCAGCTCCAAGTTCGGCTCGGTCGGCGCGGTCACGGGCCTCACCATCCCGAAGGGCAAGATCGCCATCTCGGTCAACCTCAGTGACCCCGCCCGCGTGGCCGGCTTCGTCAATCCGGGCGACAAGGTTGCGATCTTCATGAACGGGGCGGGTGCGAACGGCAACTACTCACGCCTCCTCCTGCCCAACATCCAGGTCATCGGGGCCGGCACGACGACCATGGTCGCCACCACCACAACCGATCCCACCGGCGCCCAGACCACCGACCAGCTCCCCAAGACGCTGCTGACCCTGGCCCTCACCCAGGCCGAGGCGGAGCGCGTGCTCTATGCCAACAGCACCGGTGAGCTCGCGTTCGCGCTGACGAACACCGACTCCCAGGTCGCAGCGTCCAAGGGTGTGACCATCGCCAACCTGTTCCAGTGACCCTGGACACCTGACTGCCGTTCCACTGACCACTCCAGAGAAGGACCACCATGCCGATCCTCGTTGAGCCGGACAGCACCACCGCCGGAGTGCTGGTTTCCGCCCTCCCATCCGGTTCCCCTGTCGTCTCACGCCCAGACGACGTCGACGGGTTGCTGACCGGCCGCGGCCACTCGGCAGTCGTGATCGGTCCCACCGTCGAAATGGGGATCGCCACGCCGCTGGCGGAGCGAATCCGCGTCTCATACCCGGCCACGTCCGTAGTGCTGATCAGGCACGACCTCCAGCCCGAGGTCTTCGCCCGGGCGATGCAGTGCGGCATCGGGGCCGTGGTTGCAGCCGATGACTGGCCCGCGCTCAGCACCGCCCTCAGCCGCGCCAAGGGCACCTGGGAGACGATCCAGGGCCCCACGAGCGCCGACGAGCGCGACGGCAAGGTGTTCACCGTGTTCTCGCCCAAGGGTGGCGTCGGCAAGACGACGATGGCAGTCAACCTGAGCGTCGCCCTGTCGCGTACCGGGGCCCTGGTGTGTGTAGTGGACCTCGACCTCGCCTTCGGCGACGTTGCCATCACCATGCAGGTGATTCCGAAGCACACCATCAGTGAGGCCGCAGAGTCTGAGCACGACATGGACTTCTCG
Organism: uncultured Actinomycetota bacterium; assembly: GCA_963742815.1. Lineage (GTDB taxonomy): Bacteria > Actinomycetota > Actinomycetes > Propionibacteriales > Nocardioidaceae > Marmoricola. The sequence continues at coordinate 329,917 of CAVUNJ010000011.1, read as the reverse complement.
TTGCTGCAGAAACTGCTCACGCGACACGAGACCGGGCTCACGATCCTGGCCGCGCCGACCCACCCGGAGGGCCGCGACCAGATCACGGCGAACCTGGTGCGGCGGGTGATCCAGACCCTGCGGCGCAACTTCGACTTCGTGGTCATCGACACGCCACCCGGCTTCGACGACCAGGTGCTGGGCGCCCTCGACGAAACCGACGAGTGCGTCATCGTCGCCACCCTCGACGTCCCGACCATCAAGAACACGAAGGTCGCCGTGGAGACCCTTGACCTGCTCCACCTCGTCCCGAGCAGTCGTCACCTCGTCCTGAACCGGGCGGACGAGGAGGTCGGCTTCTCCCTGGCCAACGTCGAGGAGATCCTGGGGATGAGCGTGGATGTGTCGCTGCCCAGCTCGAGCGCCGTCGCGAGTTCGACCAACCACGGCCGCCCCATCGTCCAGTCGAAGCCCGACCACCCCGTCTCGAAGGCCATCAACGCGTTCGCGCGGAGACTGGCCGGCAAGGAAGCGGTAGGCGCGTCCAGCGGCCCCGTCAAACGTGGCTTCTTCGGGCGCCAGAAGAAGCGCTAGGGATTTTCATGAGCAGCCTCAGCGAACGCCTCGCCTCGCTCAACCGCACCACCGGGCTTCCCGTCGCCGCGCCGGAGTCCGCCTCGGAATCTCCCGCGGCTCCCCCGGCCTCCGGAGCACCCGTGCCCAAGCGCCGCGCGGACGTGCCGATCGACGCGCCTCCGTCCACCGAAGCGCCCGCGAAGCCGCACACCCCGGCTCCGGGGACCGGTCCAAAACCCGGTCCGCCGCCCAGTTCGGCGACAGCTGCCGACAGCAAGCCGGCCAGCGGTAAGAGCGGCTCGACCAACTCCACCAAGAGCATCAACGCAGGAGCCCCCGGGGCCCAGGCAGCGGCGCGCGCGGGGGCGGCCAAGGACCGCTTCGAGGACCTCAAGGAGAGCGTGCACAGCGAACTCCTCCAGCAGCTGGGTCCTCAGCTCTACGACGCCAACCTCGACGCGGCCGATCTCGAGTCCAAGGTGCGAGTCGTCCTCGCTGATGTGCTGGCGGGAAGCAACCGGCCACTGACCCGCGGGGACCGCGAGCGGATCACACAGGACATCTCAGACGACATTCTCGGCTACGGCCCGCTCGAGCCCTACCTGCGAGACGTCGACGTCGCCGAGGTGATGGTCAACGGCCCCTTCGACATCTACCTCGAGCGTCGCGGCAAGCTGGTCAAGGTAGACGGCCAGTTCAAGGACGAGGCGCACCTGCGACGAACGATCGACAAGATCGTCTCGCGCATCGGCCGACGGGTGGACGAGTCGTCCCCGATGGTCGACGCCCGTCTCCCTGACGGAAGCCGAGTCAACGCCGTCGTACCCCCGCTGGCCATCGACGGGAGCACGCTGACCATCCGTAAGTTCGCTGCCGACCCGTTGACGGTGAACGACCTGATCAAGTTCGGCTCGCTGAGCGACCGCACGGCCGACTTCCTCGACGCCTGTGTGCGCGGACGGCTCAACGTCGTCGTGTCCGGGGGCACGGGCGCGGGCAAGACCACGACGCTGAACGTCCTCTCCTCGTTCATCCCCACCGACGAGCGGATCGTCACCATCGAGGACGCGGCCGAGCTCCAGCTCAAGCAGGACCACGTGGTCCGACTTGAGTCACGACCCGCCAACATCGAGGGCAAGGGCGCGGTGACCATCCGCGACCTCGTCCGGAACGCGCTCCGGATGCGGCCCGACCGGATTGTCGTGGGCGAGGTCCGTGACGCCTCGGCCCTGGACATGCTGCAGGCGATGAACACCGGTCACGACGGCTCAATCTGCACCGTCCACTCCAACGGACCGCGCGACACCTGCTCACGCCTCGAGACCCTGGTCCTGATGGCCGGCATGGACCTCCCGGTTCGCGCCATCCGCGAGCAGGTGGCGTCGGCGGTCGACCTGATCGTGCACCAGCAGCGACTCAAGGACGGCACCCGCCGCATCACCCACGTGACCGAGGTCGAGCGGATGGAGGGCGACGTCATCACGCTGCAGGACATCTTCCTCTTCGACAACTCAGCCGGGTTCGACTCCGAGGGCCGCACCCTCGGAACGCTCAAGGCGACCGGCTTGCGCCCGAAGTTCCTCGACAAGATGCTGCACAACAACGTGACCGTGGACCCACGGATCTTCGCCACGACGGACTACCTATGACCCGTCACCTCAACGTTCTGCGCCACGCGATCGTCGTAGCAGTTCTCGCCGTGCTCGCCCTGGGCCTGTGGGGATCAACGCCCGCGTCAGCAGCCGTCTCAGCAGCCGTCTCAGCCGCCGACGGGGACTCCGACAGGGCTGTCATCGACCACGCGCTGCCGACCGACGGCGCAGTGCGTCTGCTGGTATCGGTGCCGGGGACAGGGCAGGTGGATCTCACCGATGTCAAGGTCACCGTCGACGGCGAGGAGGCCACCGCCGAGGCAGAGACGGCATCCAGCAGCAGCGCCGTGCAGCGCACCTCGATCCTTGCCATCGACACCAGCAACAGCATGGCCGGCACCCGCATCGCCGAGGCCAAGAAGGCTGCCCTCGCCTACCTGACGGCGGTCCCAGCCAACGTGCATGTCGGCGTCCTCACGTTCGACGACACGGTGACGGTCCTGGTGCCTCCGGGACTGGACCGCGCCGCATCCAGTGCCGCGATCACCGGACTTCGCCTCACCAAGAACACGGCGTTGTACGACGGTGTGCTCGGAGCTCTCGAGGCCGTCGGCCCAGCCAGCGCGAACGCCGGCCAACGCAAGATCCTGCTGCTCTCCGATGGCAAGGACACCACCGACACCGAGCTCGCCGAGGTCGTGAGCAAGGTCAAGGCATCCGGCGCGGAGATCGACGTGGTCTCACTGCAGGTGGGCGACGAGGCCAACGAGCCCTTGAACGCGATCGCCACGGCAGGCAAGGGCACGATGCTCGCCGCGGCGGATCCTGCTGCCCTTACCGCGGCGTTCGCCGAGGAGGCCGATGCGCTGGCGCGCCAGCTCGTCGTGACGGCGAAGCCGCCTTCGGGCACCGACATCAGCTCCAATGTCGAGGTGACGGTGCCTACCTCCACAGAGACGTTCACTGCGTCGGCCTACGTGCCTGTGCGGACTGCCGCCGGGGCCCAGGCAGCGAAGGCGGCAGCCTCTGGTCCGCAACCTGTCAGCACAGGCCTACTCGACCTCTCACCCAGGGTGATGTACGGGGCCGTGGGGGCCATCGCCGTCGGCCTGCTCGGCGTGATCGCGGTTCTGGCGACGGGCCGAAAGCCCAAGACGGACCTCACGGTGACCGAGCAGATCCAGGCCTACGGCGTGATGGCCTCACCAGGCAAGAGTGGCAAGGAAGCAGGGGCGGCAGCGTCGCCGTTCGCGGGGCAGGCCCGGAAGGCGGCGGAACGGGCGCTGGCGAGCAACAAGAATCTCGAGGCGCGGGTCGCTCACAGCCTCGACGCCGCCGGCATGTCGCTCAAGCCGAGCGAGTGGCTGCTGATGCGAGCCGCGATCGGCGTCGGCGGCGGCCTGCTCGGAGTGCTCCTCGGTTCCGGCAACCTCATCCTTGGCCTCCTGATCGTCGTCGTCGCCCTCATCGGCCCCTGGTTCTACCTCCGGAGGAAGCGCACGAAGCGACTCAACGCCTTCAGCACGAGCCTGGCCGACACACTGCAACTGATGTCCGGCAGTCTCTCGGCGGGTCTGTCGCTGGCTCAGTCGATCGACACCATCGTGCGCGAAGGGGCCGATCCGATCTCGAGCGAGTTCCGCCGGGTGGTCATCGAGACCCGCCTGGGGGTGACGCTCGAGGACTCGCTGGAAGGCATCTCCCAGCGCATGGAGAGCCGCGACTTCGGGTGGGTCGTGATGGCCATCCGGATCCAGCGCGAGGTCGGCGGTAACCTCGCCGAGCTCCTGCTGACGGTGGCCGCCACCCTCCGCGAGCGCGAGTACCTGCGCCGGCACGTGCGGGCACTCTCCGCCGAGGGCCGACTCTCCTGCTACGTCCTCGGAGGTCTTCCTCCGGGGTTCCTCGCCTACCTCGTCTTGTCGAAGCCGGAATACGTCAAGCCGTTGTACACCACCCCCATCGGCTTCATCCTGTGCATTGCCATGGGCGTCCTGCTAGGCGTGGGCATGTTCTGGATGTCCAAGGTTGCGAAGGTGGACGTGTGATCACCCTGGTCCTGCCCCTGGGCTTCGTGCTGATCTTCGCCGCCCTCTTTCTGGTGTTCGCCCACGTCGGCGGCGTCAACAAGGAAGACGCCGGAGTAGGCAGATCGATCGCTGTGCTCGAGGCGCTCACAGCCGCGCCGGAGGAGATGAAGGGCGAGCTGGAGAGGTCTTTCAGCGAACGGGTCGTGTTCCCCCTGCTGGCCAAGGCCCAGCGAATGGGCCACTCCCTCACGCCCGAGGACGCCAGCGACCGAATCCGCGAGAAGCTGGAGAAGGCGGGCAACCCGTTCGGCTGGACCGTGGAGCGCGTGATGGCCGGCAAGGTCGTCGGCTTCGTAGGCGCGCTGATTCTCTCCCTGGTCGTCGCGCTCGTCCTCGGGCTCGGCTTCCTGCCCACGCTCGGACTGGTCATGCTCATGTCGTTTGCCGGCTACATGGGCCCCAACATGTACCTCCACCAGCAGACCTTCGACCGGTCGGAGAAGGTCGCACGGGCACTACCCGATGCCATCGACCTGCTGACGATCTCGGTGGAGTCGGGCCTGGGGTTCGACGCGGCCTGCGCCCAGGTCGCCCGGAACACCGAAGGCCCACTCGCCGACGAGTTCGCCCGCATGCTGCAGGAGATGCAGATCGGGCGCGGCCGCTCCGAGGCGCTGCGATCCCTGGCTGAGCGCTCCAATCTGCCGGACCTGCGATCGTTCGTGGGCGCGATGGTCCAGGCCGATGCCTTCGGCATCCCGATGGGACAGGTACTCCGCGTCCAGTCCTCCGAGATCAGGGTCAAGCGGCGTCAGTGGGCTGAGGAGATGGCCCAGAAGGTGCCGGTCAAGATCCTCGTGCCGCTGATCTTCTGCATTCTTCCGTGTCTGTTCATCGCGGTGCTCGGCCCAGCGGCGATCTCCGTGATGGACAGCTTCTCGGGGAAAGTCTGACGTGACCGACGTCGGCCGGGTCGCGCTGGCAGCCAGGGTGTTCACCATTGCTGCGCTCACCCCGCTCGCGGCGCTGGCTGGATCGGAGTACATCAGGGGAGCCCTGCTCGTCCTCCTGACCGCGGTCTTCGCGGTGGGGCTGTCCATGACCCACCGCCTCTCCGAGACAACGGTGGCCATGCTCGAGGGTGCGGTCGTCGCGACCCTGGTCATCCTCACCTACCCCGACCAGGCGAGCGTCACGCCGTACCTGGTCATCCCGGCGCTGATCGCTGCTCTGGATCGCGGGATCAAGGGACTGCTGCGCGTCGCTGCCGTCGAGTCCGCGCTGCTCCTCGGGCTGTGGGTGCTGGTGGTCCATCGTTGGGACCGCGAGATGGCTGCCAGCGGCTTCACCTGGCTCGCCACCGCAGTGGGCATCGGCTTGATGGGATCTGCTCTGCGCCGGGCCGCGAGCAACCCCGATGCCGACGCCCCCTACCGCAGCGCAGTGGGTCTGATCCGTCGCCTGGAGGCGCTGTCCGGCAAGCTCAGCGGCGGACTCGACGCCGTGGACCTCGCAGAACAGATCATGACCGAGGCAGACGGCCTGGTGCCGACTCGCACGGCGGCCGTCCTGGTGCGCTCGAACGTCGGGTCGATGGCACCCCTGCGCTACCGGGTCGGCACCCAGCCGGGTGCGATGGCATGGGCGGAGTCGCTTGCGGACAGGTGCTGGCGGCAGGAGTCCATCATGGTGCGTGAGCGGCACGTGGCCATCCCCGTTGTGGCCAACGACGAGATGATCGCCGTGCTCGTCCTCGATGCGCTCCAGGACGTCGACTCGGATTCCGCAGTCGAGCTGCGGAGCCGGCTCGCCCGGCACGCCGTCCAGCTGCAGGCGTCACTGCTCTTCGGCCGGGTCCGCGACAACGCCACAAGCCAGGAGCGTAGGCGCATCGCACGCGAGGTCCACGACGGCGTGGCGCAGGACGTCGCTTCCCTGGGCTACCTCGTGGACAACCTCGCAACGACCTCTGCCGACCCTGTCCAGCAGGAGCAGATCGGTCAGCTGCGCCTGGAGGTCACCCGGGTGGTGAGCGAGCTTCGACAGTCGATCTTCGACCTGCGCCACGAGATCGCCTCAGGTGCCGGTCTGGGGGAGAGCCTGTCCGCGTACGCCAACCAGGTGAGCGCAACTTCGCCCATGGCGGTGCACGTCACCCTGGACGAGAAGGGGCCGCGGCTGCCCGGCGACGTCGAGTACGAGCTGCTCCGGATCGCCCAAGAGGCCATGGCCAACGCGCGCAAGCACTCAGGTGCCGCAAACCTGTGGCTGCGCTGCACCGTGCGTTCGCCGTACGGCGAGATCGAGATCGGCGACGACGGTGTCAACACCCACATCCCGAAGGCCGACTCGCAGGGGTTGAAGATCATGCGCGAACGCTCACGGAGCATCAACGCCGACCTCGACGTCAGCGAGCCCACAGGCGACCGGCCCGGGACCCGCGTCGTCGTCCGCGTGGGCTCCGGGACCCGCTAGTGGCTTTCTCCGGTGAACTGACGACGAGGACCGCTAGCCTGCAGAAGGAGGCCGGGGCGGACCCCGGGTGCCTATGACCACCGTGTTGCTCATCGATGACCACGAGCTGATCCGGCAGGGACTGGCCAGTGCATTCGCCCAGGCCTCCGGATTCGACGTCGCCGGTCAGGCCGGATCGGTCGAGGAAGGCATCTCGCTGGCCCGCGACGTCTCGCCGGACGTGGTGGTCACCGACGTACGCCTCCCCGACGGCTCTGGCCTGGACGTGGTTCGGGCGCTGCGCAAGGAGAGTCGTGAGGTGGGACTGGTCGTCCTCACGATGTACGCCGGGGACGAACAGCTCTTTGCCGCCATGGACGCCGGAGCATCCGCCTTCGTGGGCAAGGACGCGCCCACCTCCACCGTGATCAGCGCCGCCAGGCGGGCGTCCGTGGCCCCACTCACCTTCATCTGCACTGGCCTGGCCGAGGCAATGGTCAGGCGGATCAACTCCGGCGCACCCCGGCTCTCCGACCGCGAACGCCAGGTCCTGGACCTGTTGGCCGAAGGCCTCGGTGTCAGCGCGATCGCCGGACGTCTCTTCCTCAGCGAGTCCACGGCGAAGAGCCACATCGGGCACATCTACGAGAAGCTAGGCGCCGCCAACCGGGCCCAGGCGCTCGTCACAGCCATGCGAATGGGCCTGATCGCATCGGCAACTCCGCCGAACTGAGCACTCCCGAGGCACTCCCGGGGCCGAAAGTCCAGCAGGTAGCCCGAATGGACTAGTCCAGGCGGTACAAATGGGTCAGATGGTTTAAACCGGAAAGTTGATGTCTGGTCTGTCCATATTTGGCATACTTCTCTTGGCGGGCCGATCAGGTCGGCCCCAACCGAGATCCATCAGAATCAGAGAGAAGGACATCCCATGCTCGAGTTCATCCGAAGCATCTCCGCCCGTCGCAACCAGGACGGCGCCTCCGCTGTCGAGTACGGCCTGCTGGTCGCCGGCATCGCGGCACTCGTCGTCGCCATCGTCTTCGCCTTCGGCGGAGTCATCAGCGACGCCTTCGAAGGCACCTGCAAGACCATCAAGGGCAACGGCACCGCCGCCGCCACCTGTAGCTGATCCTGATCGGTGCCTGGGGCAGTCCGGACGGACTGCCCCAGGCACCACCCAGTTCAACCATTGGCAGGCCAAGTCGAAACGGAGGGTACGCATGTCAACTGTTCCTTCGTGGCTGGTCCGCGGATCCAACGAGGACGGGGCCTCGGCCGTCGAGTACGGCCTGCTGGTCGCCGGTATCGCCGGGCTCGTCGTCGCCATGGTCTTCGCCTTCGGCGGGGCCGTCTCCGATCTCTTCGCGGGGACCTGCGACGCGATCGACTCGGCTGCCAGCAGCAACGCGGTGCCGGTCAGCTGCTGACCTGCTCGTTTCCCCACCCGAGCAGTCCTGGTGCCACCGTCACCGCTGCTGCCCGCGCTACTGCTCGCGCTGCAGCGCCCGGGCCAGGCCAAGTCGCTGAAGCGTCGTCGGGTGCGACCCGAACCAGAACTGGCTCCAGCGCGGTGGGTCGTCGTCACTGAGCGACCGGTTGGCGAGCTGCACCTGCATCCGTTCGAACCCGGCGTAGTCCTGGGTCGCGTCCAGTGAGGCGCGGTCCGCACGTGCCTCGACCGCGCGGCTGACCGTGTTCACGACGGGGCTCGACAACAACGACCCCACGACGGTGAGCGCGAGCAGCAGGGCTACCACTTCGGGCTGACCCGGGTCATCCGCGCCCGCTTGGTCCAGCAGCCGGCGACGGCCGAGCACCAGCCCGAGGAGGCCGCTGCCCAGCACCACCCCGACGGAACCGAGCACGGTGCCGAAGAGCACGTCGTGGTAGCGGGCATGACCCAGCTCATGGGCCACCACCGCGAGGGCTTCGCGTTGAGGCACGTCGTCGACCAGGTTGTCGTAGAGCACCACCCGCCTCGTGCTGCCGAAGCCTGAGACATACGCGTTCAGGGTCGTCGTACGCCGGGACGCGTCCGCCACGAGCACATCGGAGACGGGCACGTGCTCGGCCTTGGCCAGCGCCATGATCTGCACCCGCAGCTGGCCGTCGCGCAGCGGAGTGAACTGGTTGAACAACGGCTCGACGACCACGGGATAGACCCAGGAACCCAGCACCGCGAGCAAGGCGCCCACCAGTGCGGTCCACAGTGGCCAGCGCCGCGGCGAGCGGCGGGCGGTGCCGAGCACCAGCAGAACCATCACCGACGCAAACACCCAGGAGACGAGCACGGAGACGCCCTGGTCCCGGATCCATCCGCCCAGCGACTGGCGGGTGAGACCGTAGTCGAGGGCGTTGCTGCGGATCGCCAGGTGAAGGGGGGCGGTGACCAGGGCGCCGATGAGCAGCACCGCGAGAGTGGCAAGCAGCGCACGGAGCCACCACGGCCCACGGATGCGCCGGATCAGCCGCGAGCCCAGTCGGGTCAGGCCGAGGAGGAGCGCGATCCCCAGGGAGATCGCCAGGCTCGCCCAGCCGAGGTGACGTTGCGCCGAGGAGTAGGCCTCGGCGCGCCGCAGCTGTTCCGCGGTGAACACCTCGCTCCCCCGCACCGGGACGAGGTCACCCCCCGGGACCCAGGACCAGGGCACCAACACGGCACCCAGGACGACCATGACGACAAGCGAGCCTCCGACGAGCCACAGGCACAGCCGCAGGCTGGGCGTCGGCTGCCGGGTCACACCTCTCAGCCTGCCACCCCGGCAAGGCGGGCGAGGTCGGCTCGCCACTGCGTCACGAACTTCGGTTGCGTCGTCCCCAGCTCGGCGCGGAACGCCTCCTCGGCCGAGGCGCCGGCGCTCACCTTCCGGTAGAAGCGCACGAGCCCGTCGGCGCCGTACTCCTGGGCGAGGAACCGGCAGGCCAGCCAGGCCTCCTCATAGGTCGCGCCGAGTCCGATGGCCGTCGGGTCGAGGTCCGCACTCGTGGGCAGGCGCCGGGGCAGCCCGTCCTCACGGATCCGGTCGAGGATCTGGCCGGCAGCGACCTCCACGGGAATGCCTGCGTCGTCCAGGGCGACGAAGTCGGCGAAGCCCTCGAGCAGCCACGTGGGCATCGAGGTGAAGGTCGCCTCCGTCGCCACATGGGTGGCCTCGTGGCTCATCACGACCTGGGCTCCCCGCGGCTTGAGCTTGCCGAAGACGGCGGGGTTGACGAAGACCCGCACCGGTGCCCCCGGAGCGAGCGAGCCGTCCGCCGTGGTGGTGACGGCCGCGATGTTGTCGTACTGGCCAGGCTGCGACTGCAGGGCTGCCTCCAGCTCTGCCCGGGAGTGCGGCACCTCCACGAGCAGTGGTCCCTGCCAGTCCGGGAGGGTCCGGCGCACTTGCGCGAGTGCCCGGGTGACCAGACCGGCGTAGCGCCCGGGCGGCGCACCGGCCACAACCAGCAGCGAGTTGCCCGTGCGTACGACGCTCAGCCGGTCGACGAGCCAGAGGGGACTGCGTTCCTCGGCTCCGCCGAACGAGGCGATCTCTGCACCGTCGGAGTCCGGCACGAACACCACGCTGGTCTCGATCCGTGCGGGTGACTCGTCGAAACCCTGATAGGCGTACTCGAGCTGCACGGACGCCCGCCACGCCCGCGGCTCGAGCTCTGCCTGCTCCTCGGCGTCGAGGGCCCGGCCTTCGTCGACATAGCGCATCGCGAGATCGCCGATCCGCAACGCGCGGGCATTGTCGTGCACCCAGCCGAGCAACTGGCCGGAGTCGGGCGCGGCCAGCGCGACGGCATCAGCACGCGTGCCCGCCCGCACGGCCTCGACGAGCCCGTCGAGCGCTTGCTGGGCCTGCTCGGCACGCTCCCCGGCGGTGTCTTGGGACGCCTTGGGCGGGGTGATGTCCACCTCGCCGCCGCACCCGGCCAGCAGCGCTGCGAACAGTGCCAGTGACAGGCCGAGACTCAGGGGCCGGAAGAGCGCCCGGTGGAGCGCCCGGACAAGCAGGAAGCCGCCCACCCTGCGAGGGCGAGCGGCTTTCCGCGTTGGTTCAGCCGACGCGGACCGCACCGGAGTACGGCATGTCGTGCAGGCCGGAGATCTGGACGCCGGAACCCGGGTTGAGGGCGTTCACCATCTGCCCGTCACCGATGTAGATGCCGACGTGGCTGATCGGGCTGTAGAAGAAGACGAGGTCACCAGGCTGCAACTCGCTCTCGGAGATGTGCTGGCCAGCAGCGTACTGCGCCGAGGAGCTGTGCGGCAGGCTCACGCCGGCCTGCTGCCAGGCCCTCATGGTGAGGCCGGAGCAGTCGAACGCGTCCTCCCCTGCTGCGCCGTACACGTAGGAGTCGCCGATCTGTGACTTGGCGTAGGCCACTGCCGGCCCGCCGAGCGCCTCGATGCGCTTGGCCTCGAGATCCTCGAGCACGGCCTCGGCACCCGCTACACGCGCGTCCACCTTCTGCTGGCGCTTGTCCAGGCTCTTCTCCAGCGACGACAGCTCGGTGATCCGGTGAACTACCGCGCTCCGGTTCTGGGTCAGCTGGTCGACGCGAGCGCCCGCCGAAACCATGGCTACGCTGCGTCCCAGGGTGTCCTCGCTGACGACGGTCACGTTGGTGAGGAGCTCCTCGGAGTCCTCGGGAAGGGCATTCGGGAGCACCGAGGTGCCACCGGACCCGGCGTACTGGTCCACGGCCACGCTGGCCACGAGGGTCTGCAGACGCTCCTGGATCCGGCGCTCCCGCACCAGGTCCTTGTTGAGGGCCTTGAGCCGTGCGCGCTGCTTGGTCAGGGACTGCTGGGCGTCGCCATGACGTTCGGCCGCGGAGTCGGCCTGCTTGGAGAGTCGGTCGACGCGCGACTGCGCGTCGTCGATGTCAGTTGGGGCTGCGGATGCGGGGCTTGCCGTGGCGAGCCCGAGGCCCACCGTGGTGAGCGTCGAGATGATTACTGCAGCTGTGCGGGCAGGGTTGTTCTTACGGCCGTCGAGCACGGGCGGTCGTCCTCTTTGTCTATACGCCTACCAGGTGAGCTGACGGGTTCGGGCCCAAAGAACGCCCTACCAGCCCGGCGTCGTCACGATCGGTGACGAGCTGGACCGGATTCACCCCAAGGAACTTGGGTCCCCGGCTCCGGCTCAGGCAGATCCCCCCGGGATGCCTGATTCGAACTCGGCGCGGCCGCTGAGCGCACCCGGTCGGTGCACTGGTCCAGAGGCCATGAGCCCAACACACTATGAAAAAAGTGCCATCGGCACAAAGCGGCCACGAGGCGCAGCGGATGTGTTGTCCGACACGTCGGTGCCCCACCCGTCACATGCGTCAGTCTCACCACACCAGGTTTATCGAGAGGTGTGGTTGCCGTTCTGCACGTAGGTGGTCGAGCAGCGAGCGAAGCGAGCGATCAGTCGGTACCACTCTCCGTAAGCCGAGGATCAGCCGAGACCAGCGGTGACGTCCCCTCGAGTGGTGTAACTCCCGGCCCGGTTCCTCAACGTTGAGGAGCCACCGTGTGAGGCTTCGTAAAGAACCGACCAAGGAACTTTGCGAAGGAGAACCACACGATGGCCCTGTCCCAGTCTGCCTTGCTTGAGGTGCTCGATGCACTCAAGGCCTCTGATTCGACCGATGTGATCCGCCAAGCGGTGCAGGTGATGTTGCAGCAGCTGATCGACGCGGAGGCGACCGCGTTCATCGGTGCCGAGCCGCATCAGCGCACCGATGCCCGCACCAACCTGCGCAACGGCACCCGGTCCAAGACGATCACCACCGCGGCCGGTGATGTCGACCTGGGCATCACCAAGCTCCGGCAGGGCGCGTTCTTCCCCAGCCTGTTGGAGCGTCGCAGACGGATCGACCAGGCGTTGTTCGCGGTGGTGATGGAGGCCTATGTCACCGGCACCAGCGTGCGCAAGGTCGACGACCTGGTCCGGGCCCTGGGGGCTGACACTGGGATCTCCAAGTCGGAGGTCTCGAGGATCTGCGCCGACCTGGACGAGCAGGTCGCCGACTTCGCCGACCGCTCACTGGCGGAGACCCCGTTTCCGTATGTGTTCCTCGACGCCACCTACTGCAAAGCCAGGGTCGGTGGCGCCCGGAACGGCAAGGGTTCTCGGGTGGTCTCCCAGGCGATCGTGGTCGCCACCGGCGTCACCGCCGACGGGCGCCGAGAAGTCCTCGGGTTCGCCGTCGGAGATTCCGAGGACGGCGCGTTCTGGACTGCGTTCCTGCGAAGCCTGAAGACCCGTGGTCTGGCTGGCACCAGGCTGGTCATCTCCGATGCCCACGCCGGGCTCAAGGCCGCGATCGCCGCGGTGATGCTCGGCGCCTCCTGGCAACGCTGCCGGGTGCACTTCTTGCGCAACGTGCTGGCCCAGGTGCCGAAGGGCTCCGCGACGATGGTCGCCGCCGCGGTCCGCACGATCTTCGCCCAGCCCGACGCTGAGCACGTCCGCGAGCAGCTCGAGGTGATCGCCACCATGCTGGGCCGGCAGTTCCCGAAGGTCGAGACGATGCTGCGTGAGGCCGCCGATGACGTCACCGCGTTCGCGGACTTCCCGGTCGCGCACTGGAAGAAGATCTGGTCGACCAACCCTTTGGAGCGGGTCAACAAGGAGATCAAACGCCGCACCGACGTCGTCGGGGTCTTCCCCAACCCCCAAGCGCTGCTCCGCCTCGCCGGCTGCGTCCTGATCGAGGTCCACGACGAGTGGCAGATCGCCGAACGCCGCTACCTCTCTGAGGGCTCGATGGCCCTCATCGACGCCAAACCCGAACAACAGGAGGTGGTCACACCCGAGCTCGTCGCGTCATAGTTAGAACACGACCCCGCGAAGCCGACCACAACGGCCAGGTAGTTACACCACCCAGCGGGACGTCACCAAGACCAGCGGCTGGTCGATCGTGACCGACCGGGGAAACCTGCTCCTTGTCACGTGAGGGCTGCACCTGTGGCCGCGCAGCGACCCTGTTGTGACAAAGGGGTGTTGGGCGCGAACTCCGTCGCCGAGGCCCGGGTAGTCCGAGACGCTTCCGTTCCCGTCAGCCTCAGATGAGGACGGGAACGTCTCGGACTATCCGGAATTGGGGCCGGGCCGAGGGGCCGGGGTGAGGGGTCGGAGCTCCCAGGTGGTTGAGCAGCGAGCGAAGCGAGCGGCGATCAGTCGAGACCTGCCGAAAGGCGAGAGGCGGCCGCAACCCGCCGCCGGTTGCCACCTGACGGCCACCCGTTCTCACCGTGGGTTTATCGAGAGGTGTGGTTGCTGTCCGCGCTGGTTGAGCTGGTGTTCCCTGGCCGCTGCCTGTCGCTCACGGTTGCATTGGCTCGACCCTCGTGGCTGCGGTTCAGGCCTTCGAACTCTGGCATCACCTCTGGAATCTGGTGAACCTCGGTCAACGCTTCGGGTCACCGCTCAGCCGATCAGCGGAGTCTGTCTGTCCTGCCTGGGTCAGGCTGACTCGACCTCCGGCCCGGACACGGGCGTGACCATGCGAAGCGGAGGGACCAGGCCCGACTGGGCCAGGACGTCGAGGGCTTCTTGCTCCTCGCTGTCGAAGCTGAGCTCGGGCGGAGGCCCGAGCAGGACCGTCACGACGCAGTCGTGGCAGGACAGTCCTCGGACCAGGCAGCTGTCGCAGTCGATGCGAACGCTCATCTCGGGCTCCTCAATACAACCGGGGAAGGTAGTGCTGCTCACTCCAGCACCCGCCACCGACAGGTTCGGTCCGAAGCCCCATCCCGGCCCTTGGCCCCGGCCCGGCCCTGCCTGCCGGGTTTTGTCGGTCCTCCTGCCTAGCGTCAGCCACATGAGCAGGTGGTCCGCGCAGATGAGCTTCGACGAGCTCGGGCGCCCACTGCGTGACGTGACCTTCTGTGTGGTCGACCTCGAGACGACCGGAGCGTCGGTCCAGGGTGGCTCCATGATCACCGAGATCGGTGCGGTCAAGGTGCGCTCCGGCGAGGTGCTCGGGGAGTTCCAGACGTTGGTCAACCCTCATGCGCAGATCCCGCCGTTCATCGCAGTGCTCACCGGCATCACCAACTCCATGGTGGCCTCGTCGCCCTCGATCGAGTCCGCACTGCCGGCGTTCCTCGAGTTCGCGCAGGGCACCGTCCTGGTCGCGCACAACGCGCCCTTCGACGTCGGCTTCCTCAAGCACTTCGCCGCGGAGCAGGGACGGCCCTGGCCGGGTTTCGAGGTCCTCGACACTGCGCGGCTGGCCCGGCGGGTGATCACCCGTGACGACGCGCCCAACTGCAAGCTGAGCTCGCTCGCGGTCGCCTTCCGGTCGAGCACGACGCCCAACCACCGGGCGCTCTCGGACGCCCGCGCCACGGTCGACGTGCTGCACGGCTTGATGGAGCGCCTCGGTGGTCTGGGCGTGCACACGCTGGAGGAGCTGCAGACGTTCAGCTCGCGCGTCAGCCCCGCCGTACGCCGCAAGCGCTACCTCGCCGAGCACCTGCCCCACTCCCCCGGCGTCTACTTGTTCCGCGACGAGCAGCAGCGGGTGCTCTACGTCGGCACGTCCCGCGATCTACGAACCCGGGTGCGGTCCTACTTCACGGCTTCCGAGACCCGCTCGCGGATGGGCGAGATGGTCGGCCTGGCCGCCTCGGTGACCGGGATCGAGTGCGCCACGCCGCTGGAGGCGCGGGTGCGCGAGCTGCGGCTGATCGCGGCCCACAAGCCCCGTTACAACCGCCGCAGCCGACATCCGGAGAAGATGCACTGGCTCAAGCTGACGGTGGAGCCGTGGCCCCGGCTGTCGCTGGTGCGCAAGGTCGCTGAGGACGGCGCCGACTACCTCGGTCCGTTCGCTTCGCGTCGTACGGCCGAGAAGTGCCTGATCGCGCTCTACGAGGCCTTCCCCATCCGCCAGTGCACCGACCGCCTCACCCTCACCCCGGCCCGGTCGCCCTGTGTGCTCGCCGAGATGGGTCGTTGCCTCTCGCCGTGCGACGGCAGCGTCTCCATGGACCACTATGCGAGTGTTGTTGCCACGGTCCGTGACAACCTGCTGCACCGGGCCGACGAGGTGGTCGACGCCCTCGCCGCCCGGATGGAGCGGCTCGCGGACGACGAGCGGTTCGAGGAGGCCGGCGTGCATCGCGACCGGCTCTCGGCCTTCGTCAGAGCCGCTTCCCGCACCCAGCGACTCGGCTCCCTGTCCTCGTGCGCCGAGCTCGTGGCGGCCCGCCGCGAGGACGACCGGCGCTGGGCGGTCCACGTCGTACGCTTTGGCCGGCTCGCGGCCGCGGGGGTGATCCCCTCCGATGCCCACGCCGGGGTGTGGGTGACCCAGCTGCGCGAGTCCGCCGAGACCGTGCGTGGCGGACCGGGGCCGACCCCTGCAGCGAGCGCCGAGGAGTCCGAGCAGATCCTGCGCTGGCTCGAGCAGCCGGGGGTGCGACTCGTGCACGTCGACGGGGAGTGGGCATGTCCGGTCCGAGGGGCCACCCGGCACCTCGCGGTGCACGACGCCGTGGAGCACTCACGTGCCGCACTGGTGCCCTTCGACGAGCGCCGCGCGTTGGCCACCGTCCACCAGCCATGAGGCTCACGCGCGATACCTTGGCCTCATGATCACCGCCATCGTCTTCGTGAAGGCCGACGTCGCCCGCATCCCGGAGGTAGCCGAGGCGATCGCTGCCCTCTCCGGTGTCAGTGAGGTTTACAGCGTCACCGGTCAGATCGACCTGATCGCGCTCGTGCGCGTCATCGACCACGACGACGTGGCGCGGGTCGTGGCCGACTCGATCAACAAGGTGCCCGGTGTGACGGAGACCGAGACCCACATCGCCTTCCGGACGTACTCTCAGCACGACCTCGAGTCCGCGTTCTCCCTCGGTCTCGACTGAGCACGTCGGGCCGATGGACCCATCGCTGCCTGCCATCCCCCTCACCCGGCCGACGACGGATCAGCGCGAGCTCGACGCTGTGGCCGAGGTGCTCGCTTCTGGCTGGCTGGCCGGTCAGGGACCTCGCGGAACCTTGCTGGAGCGGGCGTTTGCCGAGCTCAGCGGCCGCGCGCACGCGGTGGCCGTCAACAACTGCACGGCTGGCCTGCACCTGTCCCTGTCTGCCCTCGGGGTAGGTCCGGGCGACGAGGTGCTGGTCGCCGACTACACGTTTCCCGCCACTGGGCACGCAGTGCTCTACTGCGGGGCCACGCCGCGCTTCGTCGACGTACGACGTGACACAGGAACGCTGGATGTCAGCTGCGCCGCCGAGCGGATCACCTCGCGCACCCGCGGCATCATCGGCGTCGATGCCCTGGGAGTCCCGGCGGACTGGAGCGCCCTGGAGTCGCTCGCCCAGGAGAATGGTCTCTTCCTGCTGGAGGACGCTGCGTGCTCGGTGGGCGGCACCTTCGACGGCAGGCCGTGCGGGGCGTTCGGCGACGTGGCGGTCTTCTCCCTGCACGCACGCAAGGGCATCACGTCCGGCGAGGGTGGCGTGGTCGTGACAGACGACGCCGAGATCGCGGAGCGGGTTCGGCGAGCGTCGTGCTTCGGGATGCGCAGCGCGTTCGCACGCCAGGGTCCCGGCCAGTTGGAGATCCCGCAGTTCGACCAGCTCGGTTACAACTACAAGCTGTCCGACATCCTTGCGGCAGTCGCTCTGGTCCAGCTCGAGAAGCTCGACGGCTTCATGGTGCGACGCCGCGCCCTGGCAGACCGCTATGCCGCACTCCTCGCCGGCGTACACGGGATTCGCGCGCCTGAGATCCCGCCCGACCGCGAACCGACCTGGCAGACGTACGCCGTCACCGTGGACGACGATGTCGACCGCGACTCCGCCGTGCTCGGCCTGCGTGCCCGCGGGATCGGCTCGACGATCGGCACCTACTCCCTGCACCGCGAGGCGGTGTACGACGCGCCCCGGGACTGTCCGCGGTCCGACGAGCTGTTCCGGCGCCATCTCGCCCTGCCGATGTACGCCGACCTGACCCATGCCGACCAGGACAGGGTCGTCAGCGCGCTGGACGAGGTCCTCGGCTCAGAGGCGTGACCTCTCCAGAGTCGGGGTCGACCGTGCCCACCAGGCGAGCGGGCACTCCGGTCGCACACATCCCGTCGGGCACATCGCGTGTCACGACCGAGCCGGCACCGATCACGCACCGGCTGCCGATCGTCACACCCATCAGCACGACGGAGTTGGCCCCGATGAAGGTGTGGTCACCGATCGAGACGGGTGCGCGGCCTGTGTCCACCGCGCGGTCGGTGACGCAGCGCCGCACGGTCGAGTGGGTGTAGACCTGCACACCCGCGGCGAGGTCACACCCTCGCCCGATGACCAAGCCACCGGACCCGTCCAGCAGGCAGAACGGGCCTACCCAGGTGCCCTCCCCGACCACGGGCTCGCCGACCACCCAGACCAGCGGATTCCACGGGTTTGCAGGGACCTGGCCGGGGTCCGGGGGGCTGGCGGTCAACGCCGCTGGCCCTCGAGGGTGTGCTTGTGCCAGTCGAGGACCGAGGCGATCCCCTCTTCCAGACCCACCTGTGGGCGCCAGCCGAGGACCTCCTCGATCCGTTCGATCGAGGCTTCCCGCCGGGTCACCAGCACCTCGCGCGGCCGGTACATCGGCTGCACGTCCATGCCCAGCTTGCGCACGAGCAGTTCCGCCAGGTCGGAGATGGAGGTCTGCTGTCCGGTGCCGACGTTCAGCATCTCTCCGGTGGCCTCGGAGTCGACGGCCATCCCGACACTGCGGGCGACGTCGAGGACGTGCACGAAGTCCATCGACTGGTCCCCCCTTCCGTCGATCACCGGCGCCTCCCCGGCACCGAGCCGGTTGAGGAAGGTCACCACCACGGAGGTGTAGTAGGCGTCGGTGGGCTGCCCCGGCCCGTAGACGTTGAAGAACCGCAGCCCCAGCCACGACAGCTTGGCGCGACGGGCATAGAAGTCGAGCATCTGCTCGCCGGCCAGCTTGGCCACGCAGTAGGGCGTGATCGGCGCGAGCTTGTCGTCCTCGCGCATCGGCAGCTGGGTCGGGTTTCCGTAGACCGACGCGGACGAGGCGTAGACAATGCGGCGGACGGACGCACGCGCCGCGGCGTCGAGCACGTTCTGGGTGCCCATCAGGTTGACGTCCAGGCTCTCCGTCGGGTCCGCGATGCTCTTGTTCATGCACACCGCTGCCAGGTGTACGACGGCCTCGACGCCCTGGACTGCGCTCTCGACCATGTGTGCGTAGCGGATGTCGCCCTCCACCACCTCCACCCCGTCAAGGGCGGCGATCTCCGACGCCGTCGTCAGGTCGCACCGGTAGCGGTTGTCCAGCACACGAACCTGCCAGCCCCGCTCGCGCAGGTCACGTACGACGTAGGAGCCGATGTAGCCGAGGCCACCGGTGACGAGCACAGTGCTGCGACGTGTCTTCATGGATTCACTCCTGATCCCCCGAGCCTGCAGCCCTTCGGCTGTGCGTCACCCCACGTACGACGTAGAGCGGACGGCGCCGTGTCTCCTCGACAGCACGCCACAAGTACTCTCCCATGACTCCGATCACCATGAGCTGGATTCCGCCAAGGACGAGGACGACCACGAGGATGGTCGGCCAGCCCGACGGCGTGTCCACACCGAGCAACGACCGCACCACGAGAACGGTCGCGTAGACCATGCCGAACGCCGCCACCCCGAGCCCGGTGAACGTGCACGCGCGCAGAGGCATGGACGAGAACTGCACAAGGGAGTCCACGGCCAGCTTCACCATCTTGCGCCGGGTCCAGCGCGACCCACCGTGGCGCCTGGGCAGCTGCTCGTAGAGCACGCGGGTCTGGCGGAAGCCGAGCCATGCCACCAGCGCCATCACGTTGCGGTTGCTCTCCTCCAGCCGGTTCAGCTCGTCGAGGACGGCGCGGTCGGCCAGCATGCCTGACGGGCCCTCGGGTGGGTAGTTGGCAAGGTCGGCGTACCTGGTGAAGAGGTAGGAGAACAACCTCGACGGGATCTGGGATCGCCAGGAGCCGACCCGGGTCCGGCGTACGCCCCACACGACGTCGGAGCCCTGCTCCCAGTTGGCGAGGAACTCGGCGATCAGCTCCGGTGGTTCCTGCATGTCAGCACCGACGACGATCGCGCATGCTCCGGACGTACGTCGCAGCCCGGCGGTGATCGCCTGGTGCGAACCGAAACTGCGGGAGAGCTGTACGACGGTGACGAGCACACCCGGAGGCGCGTCGGCGATGGTCCGTTCGGCGGTACCGTCGGACGAGCCGTCGTCGACCAGCACCAGCTCGAAGTCGTACGCCGGGTGCAGGCTCCCGAGCTGCTCCATGCGGTCGAGCACTGCCGGCACGCTGTCGTACTCGTCCAGGGCCGGCACTACGATCGAGACGAGGCGTCGTGTCGCCTCCGGCATGGCTGGCTGGCTCATGGTCGCGTCCTCTCCTCGGCACCGATCGGCACGTAGACCCGCAGGTGCGGTCCTCCCTCGTCGACGATCGCCAGTCTGTAGCTGCCAGACAGCGAGACCCCGCAGCCACGCAGGGCGTCCTGGTCCATGGCACGGGGCGGGTGGTCGTAGATGACCACGGGAAGCGTGTCCCCCCACGGCCGCGTCCGGGTGCACACGCTGCGGATGCCCGCGACGCTGCGGTTTCCGTCGAGGCGGGAGTACCACGCCTCCCCCACGGAGCGACCGTCCAGCAACAGGACCATCCCCGCCATCTCGTCGAAGGCCATGACCGGTTCTCCAGAGCGACGTTCGCCCACCACCGCGCGGACCTCACGGAGTCGAGCCGCCGTGGCGGCGTCGACCCGCACAGGAGCCAGCGGGCCGGTCCCGCCGAGAGAGGTGGTGGCCTCGGACCAGGCGGTGGTCCGATACGGGTGACGCAGGAGGCCGTCGGCACCGGTCGTGGACGCCACCAGCACGGCGCAGGCCGTCGCCGAGATCGCGAGCGCCCGCGCCAACGGCCGCCGACCCGGCATGGTGCAGGCTGCGACCATCAGCGCCGCCCAGCACGCGAACTGGTTGACCGCAAGGTAGACGAGCGGGTTTCCGGTGCCCAACGCCTGCACCGCCGGTAGTAACACCAGCATCGAGACGACCGCGACGTCCGCTACGCGTCCGCGTTGCGGCCCAGCCGGCTCTTCGACCGGGCTGTCGAGACGCCGCCCGGCCCACCTGGCTGCGGCCACCATGAACGCCAGTGCCATGAGCGGCACGACGTACCCACGAAGAGCCGGGCTGCCCCCGCCGGGCAGCCCCCACGAGTCCGGGGTAGCGGCGAGCAGCGCCACCACCGGTCCCAACACCACCATGGCCAGACCCGCTGGCGCGAACCTGGTGCGGCGCAGCCCGACGCCCAACCCGACGCCCAGCCCGGCGAGGAGCAGAGCGACCCCCGCGATGAGCAGTGACTCCAGGCCCATCGAGACGGTGGTGCGCAGATACATCCGAAGGAGCGACAGCGGCGAGTTCGTGCTCGCCGCCACCAGCCGGTTGACCTCGGTCATCTCCGAGACGAAGGGTCGAAGCGGCTGCACGAACGCGTTCACCAGCAGCAGGCACACCGACACACTGGCGGCCGCAGTGGCGACGTAGCTCAGCCACCCACGTGCTCGCATCGAACGCAGGGCGACGACACCCAGAACCAGCAGGAACACCAGGATCAGGCCCGCCGAGACCCACTTGGCGAGGACGAGCGCCACCACCGGTGGTCCGGCGCAGGCAGCCGCAAGCACTGGCAGCCTGCCATCACCGCTGACGACCCGCACGGACCACAGCAGCAGCGACGCGAGCAGCAGCGAGGTCAGCAGGACCACGTCGTTGTAGCCCGGGCTCAACGGGAGCCAGCCGTAGGTGACTCCACCGGTGGCAAGGACGACCAGTGCCCCGGTGAGCTCCCACCAACGCGTCGTGGGCGCCTCCGGCCGCCGGGTCCGCAGCCAGGACATGAAGGCCCAACCGAAGGCGAGGTGGACCAGCACCACAGACACCAGCCGTACGACGCGGAGGCCCGCGATGCTCCACCCGAGCAGCTCGAAAACCGGCCCGTAGAGGTACTGCACACCCGTGAAGACCCGCGGAGTGGAGTCCCACCAGCGGTAGGAAAGGACGTAGAACCCCTCGTCGGTGACGTCGAACCCCCGACCGGCCATCAACAGCGCGGCCACCACCCACACGGTGGTGGCGACCAAGGCAGCAGCGGCGGCCCACGCCCGGGAAGCCCGACCCTGAGGACCCCAGCGGCGGTCCTCCGGGGATCCCGATGCCATGAGCCGAGGCTAGCCGCCGACATCGCCCCTCGCAGACGTATGCACCGGCCGGCACCGGCTCGAAACGCTGAGACTCTCAATTCGGACCCAATTGCCCAATCCGTTCCCTATCCTCGAAAAGACAGGAGGATGCTTGATGTACCGGGACATGCGCATCGCCGTCGTGGTGCCGGCCCACAACGAAGAGCTTCTCGTGGGGACCGTCATCGCGACGGCACCAGAGCTCGTCGACCACGTCATCGTCGTCGACGACGACAGCAGCGACGCCACCTCCGAGGCCGCGAAGGCGAGCGGTGACTCACGTGTCGAGGTGCATCGCCTCCCCGAGAACCAGGGCGTGGGCGGCGCGATCGTGCACGGCCACAAGCGGGCACTCGAGCTCGGGTGCGACGTCTCGGTGGTGATGGCAGGTGACGCGCAGATGGATCCGGCGTACCTCCCGCAGCTGCTCGACCCCATCGCCGACAGCGAGGCCGCGTTCACCAAGGCAAACCGCTTCTACGCCGAGGGGTCCTTCGAGGGCATGCCAAGGCATCGTGTCGTCGGCAACATCGCGATGTCCTTCCTGACCAAGGCCGCCTCCGGGTACTGGGGACTGTTCGATCCGCAGAACGGCTATACCGCGATCCACCGCAGCGCCCTGGAAAGGCTGCAGCTCGATCGACTGGCCAAGCGCTACGAGTTCGAGAACGACCTGCTGATCAAGCTCAACGTGTTGCGTGTCTCCGCCCGCGACGTGCCGATCCCTGCTCTGTACGGCACTGAGGTTTCCGGTCTCAAGGTGGGGCGGGTCGCGCCGCGCCTGCTGGTGATGCTGTGGCGTGGCTTCTGGCACCGGATGTGGTGGAAGTACGTCCTGCAGTCGTTCTCGGCCGTCGCACTGATGTTCTTCACCGGCCTATTCCTGGTGGCCGTCGGCGTCGGGTTCAGCGTCTTCACGATCCTGAACACGCTGGGCCCACCCATCGCCAGCCCGGGCACCGTGCTGCTGGCGGTCGCGCCGTTACTCAGCGGGCTGCACTTCCTGGTCTCGGCGATGCAGCTCGACATCCAGGAGGGCACCCGATGAGCCAGCAGGTCGACGTCGACCGGAAAACGGCACCCGCTGCGACCCCGACGTCCGTGCCATCTCGGCGAGCCATGCTCGCCGGGCTCTGCGGGCTCTTCGCGATCTGGGTGCTGGTGATACCGCCCTTCGCGGGGAGCGACGAGCACGACCACGCCTACCGCGCTGCTGCCGCTGCCCGCGGCCAGTGGGCCATCGACCCGGTGAACGCGACGCGGGGCACCGGCGCGTTCCTCACGGTGCCCACCGACATCGTGGACGCGGCCCGGGGTCAGTGCCAAGCCCTCCATTACACCCGCGACAGGGACTGCGTCGGGAAGCCCGCAGGGGCGGAGACCGTCGTCGCTAGCGGTGCCGGTCGCTACCACCCACTCTTCTACGCGGTGATCGGGACAGCGGCCAGGCCGTTCGATGGCGCGACAGCCCTCTACGTGATGCGGATCGCGACGGCACTCCTGGCGGCGGCGTTCGTCTGGGCCGCGGCCCGGGCGGCCCAGACCTGGGCCCGGACCCGGTGGCCATACCTGGGCATCGCTGCGGCCTGCACCCCCGTGGCGATCTACAGCTGCACCGTCGCCGCGCCCAACGGCGTCGAGATGATGGCTGCCCTGGCGCTGTGGATGTCGCTGATCGGCCTGCTCCTGGCGCGGCCCGAGCACATCAGAAGACTGGCCGCCTGCGCCGCCGTCTCAGGGGCCGCGCTGGCAACTCTGCGGCCTCTCGGCCCGCTCTGGTGCCTGCTGGTCCTGGGTGCGGTGCTGGTCGGCGTCCGTGCCGAGCCGGGTCGGGTCAGGGAGCTCATTCGCCGCCCCGCTGTGCTGGCCGGCGGGCTGCTGGTGCTCTTCAGCGCATTGCAGAGCACCGCCTGGGTCCTGACCGTGCACGCCCTGAGGATGGGTGGCGAGGGGACGGGCCACACCAGCCTTGGCAGCAGGCTGGGGGAATCCCTCACTCAGCTGCCCGCGTGGATCCTCCAGTCGATCGCAGCGTTCCCGCTGCGTGACGAACCCACCCACCCTGCCGTGTACGCGTGCTACCTCGTCCTGTTCATCGTGGTCGTGACGCTCGGCCTGCGCTTCGGCAGTTCCCGGTCCCGAGTCGCGACCGCCCTCGTGGTGGCGTTCGTGCTGCTGTTCCCATATGTGACGACGGTGAACTCCATTGACCGGATTGCAGCGGCCTGGCAGGGGCGGTACGGCCTGCCCGTCGCGATGGGCATCGTCGTCCTCGCCGCCTGTGCGCTCGACCGGGCACAGCGCGACCTCCGAGGACCGATGCGTCTGGTGTTGTTCTCTGTGTTCGTGGTCTCGCAGACACTGAGCCCGGCGTACACCCTGCTGCGCGAGATCGACAAGAGCCCCCAGGTCGACGCGAGTTCGTGGGTGCAGCCCTCGCTGTGGCTGACGGTCGCCGTGGCAGGTATGAGCGCAGCGCTGCTGTGGTGGGGGGCCTTCGGGCAGGACCTGTCGACCAAGGAAGACCTCAGTGCCGAGGTTTGACCCCGCCGCCGAGGTGTCCGACGACGCCGAGATCGGACGCGGAACCATCGTCTGGGGTCTGGCACAGATCCGCGAGGGTGCCGTGCTCGGGACGGATTGCGTCGTCGGCCGCGGCGCCTACCTCGGTGCCGGCGTACGGCTCGGGGACCGCGTGAAGGTGCAGAACCTCGCGCAGGTCTACGAGCCGGCCGTGGTCGAGGACGGTGTGTTCATCGGGCCCGGCGCGGTCCTGACCAACGACGAGCACCCACGTGCGATCCGCCCCGACGGCTCGCGGGTCGACTCTTCCCAGTGGGAGCAGGTCGGCGTCACTCTTCGCCATGGCTGCTCGGTCGGAGCCGGCGCGGTCTGCGTCGCTCCGCTCAAGGTGGGACAGTGGGCGATGGTGGCCGCGGGCGCCGTCGTGGTGCACGACGTCCCCGACTTCGCCCTGGTGGCCGGCACGCCGGCACGCCGGATCGGGTGGGTCGGACCCTCCGGACGACGGCTGCTCGACGAGGGCGGCGGACAGTGGCGCTGTCCCGTCACCCGCGCGTTGTACGCCGAGTCCGGAGGCCGTCTGCGCGAGGCTGTGGACCATGAGTGAACACGCGGCGCAGCGAGTGAGCGCTGTCCGCGTCCACGTCGGCGGCGAAGAGACCGATGCGGTGATGCGGGTGCTGCGCAGCGGCCGCCTGGTCCAGGGGGAGCAGGTCGCCGCCTTCGAGGAGGAGTTCGCAGCCGTCGTCGGTGGTCGTACCTGTGTCGCGGTCAACTCCGGTACGAGCGCCCTCCACCTCTCGCTGCTGGCCGCAGGCATCGGACCCGGCGACGAGGTCGTCGTCCCCTCCTTCACCTTCGCCGCGACCGCGAACGCAGTCGCGATGACCGGGGCGAGACCGGTCTTCGCCGACATCGAGCCGGACACCTTCTGCCTCGACCCGGACGCGGTTGCGGCCGCTGTCACCCCCCGTACCGCGGCGGTCATCCCCGTGCATCTGTACGGTCATCCGGCGCCCTGGGACGGGATCTCCGGCGTCGCGGAGCGACACGGCCTGCTCCTCCTGGAGGACGCCGCACAGGCGCACGCGGCGGCGTACGACGCGACGCCGGTGGGGGCACTCGGCGACATCGCCGCATTCAGCTTCTACGCGACCAAGAACATGACCACTGGCGAGGGCGGCATGGTCACGTGCCGTGACGAGCAAACCGCCCGGGCCGTCCGGTTGCTGCGCAACCAGGGCATGGAGCAGCGCTACCGGCACGAGATCGTGGGGTTGAACAACAGGATGACCGAGCTCGCGGCGGCCATGGGCCGTGTCCAGCTGCGTCGACTGGCCGGCTGGAACGAGGAACGCCGGGCCGTCGCCAGGACGTACCAGAACCAGCTGACCGGCGTGGTCACCCCCGTGGTGGCCCCCAAGGCCGAACCGGTCTGGCACCAGTACACAGTCAGAGCGACGGACCGGGACTCGCTGGCGGCCCGGCTCGATGAGAGTGGCATCGACAGTGTCGTCCACTATCCCGTCCCGACCCATCGACTCCCGGCCTACGACCTAGATCTGGAGCTGCCCGAGACCCAACGCGCGGCCCGCGAGGTCCTGTCCCTCCCGATCCGGCCCGGGCTGACCGACGACGACGTGGCCCGAGTCATCGCTGCAGTCAACGAGAGCTCCGGTCATGAGTGACCTCCGCGCAGGGCTCGTGGGATTCGGCCAGATGGGCCGGCACCACGCACGGGTGTTGAACTCGCTCCCCGGAGTGGAGCTGGTCGCCATCGCCGAGCCCGAACCATGCACCGAGCGTGACACCAGGCACCTCGCCTTCGTCCCGACCCTCGACGAGCTGCTGTCCCTCGGTATCGAGATGGCGGTCGTCTGCGTCCCGACAACCTTGCACGAGGAGGTGGCGGTGCAGCTGGCGGAGGCCGGCGTACACGCCCTCATCGAGAAGCCGGTCGCGCCCGACGCCGACGCTGCGGACCGCATCGCCAAGGCCTTCAACTCGGGCGGGCTGGTTTCCTGCGTCGGCCACATCGAGCGCTACAACCCGGCGCTGCAGGAGCTGAGGAAACGTCTGGCCAACGGGGAACTGGGCGACCTGTACCAGATCGCGACCCGTCGCCAGGGGCCCTTTCCGGCACGGATCGCCGACGTCGGCGTCGTGCTCGACCTCGCGACCCACGACATCGACCTCACCGCGTGGGTCACGAGGCGTGCCTATGCCACGCTCTCCGCCCGCACGGCCCACCGGTCGGGCCGCAAGCACGAGGACCTGGTCGCAGCCGTGGGCACCCTCTCCGACGGGACCGTGGTCAACCACCTCGTCAACTGGCTCTCCCCGCTCAAGGAGCGGGTCACAGTCGTGACCGGCGAGCGCGGCACCTTCATCGCTGACACCATCAACGCAGATCTGACGTTCTTCTCCAACGGTCTCGCCCCTGTCTCGTGGGAAACGATGGCCTCGTTCCGGGGGGTGGTCCAGGGCGACGTCGTCCGCTACGCGATCCCCAAGCGCGAGCCCCTCCTGGTGGAGCTCGAGGCCTTCCGGGACGCGGTGCTCGGCCTCGACCGCCGCATCGTCACGATCGAGGACGCAACGCACACCGTGAGAGTGGCGGAGACAATGCTCCGGGCCGCCGACACGGGCCATGCCCAGTCACTCACGTGAGTCTGGACAGATAGCCTCCGGCCATGTCCTGGCTCGACCTGGTCGGTTGGTTCGGCTCCGCTCTGCTGATCTTCTCGGTGATGCAGGCGCGGCTCCTGCGCTTCCGGGTGCTCAACCTGTTCGCGTGTGTGGTCCTGACCGGCTTCAACGCCGCGATCGAGATCTGGCCGATGGTGGCCATGAACGTCGCCCTGACGCTGATCAACGTGTGGCACATCCGCAAGCTGCTCGCCACCCGGCACGACGAGGAGGCCTACGTCGTGATCGAGGTGGGTCCTGACGACGAGTACCTCCGCCACATGATGCGGGTGCACGGGGCCGACATCTTGAGGTTCCAGCCCGACCTGGTCTGGGACGGCAATGCGCCGGGTCGGTCCGCGTTCCTGGTCCAGCGTGGCGATGAGACCGTCGGCCTGGTGCTGCTGCATGACGACGGGGACGGAGTCGCGAGGGTACAGCTGGACTACGTCACCAAACGGTTCCGCGACTTCTCCCCCGGGGAGTTCGTGTGGCGTCGCAGCAACGTCCTCCGGGGACGCGGGTTCACCCGCGTGGTCACGCCGGCCAGCATGGTCAGCGCCTACTACGAGCGGATCGGCTTCCACCGTGACGACAGGACCGGCGCCTGGACCCTGGACCTCTGAGCTGGATCTTTGGGCCGCTCAGCGGGTGGCCTCGACCCAGCGGTCGAGGATGCTGTGCGCAGCGCCGGAGTCCACGGCGTCGGTCGCCCGGGCGATCCCGGCTGCCAGTCGCTCCTCGATCGAGCCGGGCTCGGCCGCGTGCACCGCCAGCGCAGCACCGGCATTGAGCAGTACGGCGTCGCGCACCGGCCCCGACTCGCCGGCGAGCAGGCGGCGTACGACGTCGGCGTTGTACGCCGCATCCTGACCACGGAGCCCCTCTGCGGTCCCAAGGGGGATCCCGACTGCGGCCGCGTCCAGCGAGTGCTCGACGACCTCACCACCGGTGACCGCCCACAGGCTCGACGTGGTGGTCGTGGTCAGCTCGTCCAGCCCGTCGTCGCCACGGAAGACCCACGCATCCACACCCCGGCGGGCGAAGACACCGGCCATCACCGGGGCCATCCGCCGGTCGGCGCAGCCGATGGCCTGTGCCGACGGGCGAGCCGGGTTGGCGATCGGGCCGAGAAAGTTGAAGGTGGTGCCCACACCGAGCTCGCGGCGTGGAACGGCCGCGAACCGCAGCGCCGGATGGAAGGCCGCTGCGAAACAGAAGGTGATGCCGACCTCCTGGGCCACCCTGGCCACGTCCGAGGCGGGCAGGTCCATCCGGATGCCGAGAAGCTCGAGGACGTCGGCGCTGCCGGACTTCGAGGACGCCGACCTGTTCCCGTGCTTGACGACGGTGACCCCGGCACCCGCCGCGACGATCGCGGCCATCGTGGAGATGTTCACCGAGAACGACCGGTCACCGCCGGTGCCCACCACGTCGAGCACCCGGCCTGGGATCGGCAGCGGGGTGGCGTGCGCGTACATCGCCTCGACGAGACCCTCCATCTCCTCGATCGTCTCGCCCTTCGCCCGCAGGGCGACCGCGAAGCCGGCGATCTGGGACGGGGTCGCCTCGCCGGAGAGGACTGCGCCCATCGCCCACGCCGTCTGCTCTGAGGTGAGGTCGGCGCGGGCGATCAGCGAACCGAGAACCTCGGGCCAGGTCGTGCCGGACATCAGGTCTGCATCAACTCTGGGCCGGGACCCGCGAGCGAAGCAGCCGGATCACGTTCTCGGCGAGCTCGATCGGGTCCAGCGGATGCGACACGGCGCCCTCGGCGCGCGACCAGGTCGCCAGCCAGTTGTCCTGGACGCGACCCGTGAGCACGAGCACTGGCGGGCACCGGTAGATCTCGTCCTTGAGCTGACGCGCGATCCCAAGGCCGCCTGCGGGGACGGCCTCACCGTCGAGGATCGCCAGCGCGATCCCACCGGCGTCCATCTGCTGGATGACGACCGGCTCAGTGGCCACCTCGACGTACTCGAGCTCGGGGAGGTCCGGGTGCGGTCGCCTGCCGAGGGCCAGGATCACTTGCTGGCGCGTCTCGACGTCGTCGCTGTAGACGAGCACCTTCAGGGCCGCGGGTCGGTCGTTCGCGTGGGGGCTGGTCACGCGGCAGATGCTACCGGTTGGGCTGCTGACCGGCCGGGGCCTCCCCGGACCGCTCGAGCCGGTCCAGCCGACGATCCTCGCGGCGTGCCTCCTGCATGGAGGCGCGCACCCACTGCGCGAACAGCACGGAGATCAGAAGCAGCCCGATCAGGTCTCCGGCACCCCAGAGAATGCCGCCGGCCAAATGCTGGTCGTCATGTGGGTCAGGCAGCCAAGGCATCGAGGTGTGCAGCGCGGGGTACCAGCCGCCGCCGATCAGCTCCGACTGGCCCATGATCGTGACGCCGAGGAACGCGTGGAACGGCAGCGTGAGCATCAGCAGCAACAGCCGGAAGGGATGGCTCACCCGTCCTGGCACCGGGTCCAGGCCCAGGATCGGGGTGAAGAACAACGCCCCGACCAACACCAGGTGGACGTGCATGAGCTCGTGCAGGAGCTCGGAGTGCAAGGTGGCGTCGTACCAACCGGAGAAGTAGAGCGCCCACGGGCTCACGACGTACAGCGCCAGCGTCAGCGGTGGGAAGGTCAGCACCTTCGCGATGCGGGAGTGCAGCAGCGCGAGCAGCCAGCCCCGGGGACGCCGGGGCAAGGTCCGCAACGCCAGCGTCACCGGCGCCCCTAGCGCGCAGAACAACGGCACCAGCATCGACAGGATCATGTGCTGCACCATGTGCACGCTCAGCAGCGTCGTGTCGTACGCCGCGATCCCGGAGCTCGTGGCGAAGAAGAACGACCCCATCCCACCCACCACGAAGGCCAGGGTGCGGCCCACAGGCCAGCGATCCCCGCGTTCGTGCAGCCGCCACACGCCGAGCAGGTAGAGGCCCGCGGCCCACACGACGAGCACGAAAAGGACGGGCGGCAGGCCCCACTCGGTGAACACCGCCGAGGGCGAGAAAGGGGGCACCCACCAAGGCTAATCCGTGCCCGCGAATCCTCGTTCGGCGCGAGCGGAAACCAAGTTCACAGCGAAACACCGGGGGTAGGGGTGGCGCTCTCCGGGCGGAACGCAATAATGACGTCGTGGCGACGACTGCAGCGGCTCTCCCGGCATCCCGGCTCCATGGGCATCACGACCGTCCGAGCATGGTGAGCGTGGGCACCATCGTGTGGCTCGCCAGCGAGCTGATGTTCTTCGCGGCGCTGTTCGCGTCCTACTTCACGATCAGAGCGGTCAACGAAGACTTGTGGAGCCAGTCGACCGCGATGCTCAACGTCCCGTTCTCCTCGGTCAACACCTTCATCCTCGTGGCGTCGTCGTTCACCTGCCAGTGGGGCGTGTTCAAGGCCGAGGACGGCATCGTCGGCCGGACGGGCAAGATCCACCAGATCAGGCAGTGGGGTCTGCGCGAGTGGTTCGTGGTGACCTACTTCATGGGCGCGATCTTCGTCGCGGGTCAGGCCTTCGAGTACGTCGAGCTGGTCCACGAGGGTCTCACCATCCCCGCGTCTGCCTACGGCACCGTGTTCTACCTCGCCACTGGCTTCCACGGCATCCACGTGATCGGTGGCCTGGTGGCCTTCGTGTTCGTCCTCGGCCGCACACTGATCGCCCGCAAGTTCACCCACGAGCAGGCCGTGACCGCGATTGTCGTGTCGTACTACTGGCACTTCGTCGACGTGGTCTGGGTCGGCCTGTTCGCGACCATCTACCTGATCAAGTAGCACGGACCCGTAAAGGATGCACTGGTGCGAGTGACAAGCAGGATCTTCGAACGGATCGCCGGTCGTGTCTCGACCGGTCGCCGAAGCCGCCTCGCAGCGCCGCTGGTGCTGCTTCTCGGGCTGCTCGTCACCGGCGGCATGTACGCCGCGCTCTCCCCGGCGGCCGCCCAGACGAAGGCCTCGGACGAGGACTTGGTGGCCAAGGGCCGCGCGCTGTTCCTGGTTGGCTGCGCGTCCTGCCACGGCAAGAACGCAGAGGGCGTGTCCACCGTTAACGGTGGCCAGTACGGTCCCTCACTGATCGGCGTAGGCGCTGCAGCCGTCGACTTCCAGGTCGGGACTGGACGGATGCCGATGGCCCAGCCGGGCACCCAGGCGCTGCGCAAGCCTCCGGTCTACGACGCTGAGGAGATCGAGGCGCTGGCGGCGTACGTCGCCTCGCTCGGCCCCGGTCCCGACGTCCCCGACGAGTCTGACTACGACGTCTCCGATGTCGAGAACGAGGACATCGTCCGCGGCGGTGAGTTCTTCCGCACGAACTGCACGGCCTGCCACAACTTCGCCGGCCAGGGGGGCGCGCTCCCGCGCGGCCGCTTCGCACCCTCGCTCAAGGGCGTCTCGGAGAAGCACATGTACGAGGCCATGCTCACCGGTCCCCAGCAGATGCCCCTGTTCTCCGAAGCGGTGCTCACCCCCGATGACAAGCGTGCGGTCATCGCATACCTGAAGAAGAACGAGGAGACGCCCGACTACGGCGGCTTCACCCTCGGTTCTCTCGGCCCGGTCACCGAGGGCCTGTTCGCCTGGCTGGTCGGCATCGGGGCCCTGGTAGGCGTCGCGGTGTGGATCGGGGCCAACACCACTCGATCGAGGAAGAAGAGCCACGGATGAGCGACGAGATCGAGCCGATCCCGGATCCAGGCCTCCCCGACCACGAGCCTCGCCCGACCGACGTCGACGAGGAGGCCGAGAAGCGCGCAGAGCGGCAGGTTGCCATGCTCTTCGGGCTCTCGGCGGTCTTCACCGTGCTGTTCGTCGTCTCCTACTTCTACTTCGACGTCGGCGACGACCCCGACGTGATCCTCGGCCTGGGCGCCTCCAACGCCTTCCTGGGCATCTGTCTCGGGCTGTCCCTGCTGCTCATCGGCACCGGCACCATCCAGTGGGCCCGCAAGCTGATGGGCGACGAGGAGATCGTGGAGTACCGCCACCCGGCGGCCGCCTCTCCGGAGAAGCGTGAGGAGACCCTCGAGGCGCTCCGGGTCGGCACCGAGGAGTCCGGCATCGCCCGGCGGCCGCTGATCCGCAACTCGCTGCTCGGCTCGCTGGGACTGGTCTCGTTGGCGGCCCTCGTCCCGCTGTGGGACCTCGGCCCGACCCCTGGCGACAAGCTCTACAAGACCATCTGGAAAAAGGGCATGCGCGTCGTCCAGGACGTCGACGGAAAGCCGATCAGGCCCGCCGACATGGAGATCGGACAGCTGGTCAACGGCGAGCCTGAGATCTTCTACCAGGAGAACGACGAGGGCGAGCCCGAGGTCGAGGGCGTCCACCTCCAGGTCGAGAAGGCCAAGGCGGCGGTCATCATCGTCAAGATGCAGCCCGATGACCTCAAGAAGCCGGCGAAGGGCAGGGAGAACTGGGCGGTCGACGGGGTCCTGTGCTTCTCGAAGATCTGCACCCACGTGGGCTGCCCGATCTCCCTGTGGGAGCAGCAGACGCACCACCTGCTGTGCCCCTGTCACCAGTCAACCTTCGACCTGGCCGACAACGGCCGCGTCATCTTCGGCCCTGCCGCTCGGGCGGTGCCTCAACTACCATTGGCCGTGGATGACGAGGGCTACCTGATCGCAACCAGCGACTTTACCGAGCCGGTCGGCCCGAGCTTCTGGGAACGTGGGTGAGCTGAACGATGTCCGCCATTGCGAACACCAACGGCACGAAGGCCGCCAAGGCCTCCAAGCCGTCCAAGGTAGGCGCTGCGACCCTCTGGACCGATGAGCGCACCGGCATCGGAGGGCTCGGCAAGAAGCAGCTGCGCAAGGTGTTCCCGGACCACTGGTCGTTCATGCTGGGCGAGATAGCGCTGTGGAGCTTCGTCGTACTGCTCCTCACCGGAGTCTTCCTGACCCTGTGGTTCCGCCCCAGCATGGTGGAGGTCGTCTACGACGGTTCCTACGACCAGCTGCGCGGCATCCACATGTCCGAGGCCTACGCCTCCACCCTGAACATCTCCTTCGACGTCCGCGGCGGCCTGCTGATGCGCCAGGTCCACCACTGGGCGGCAATGATCTTCGTCGCAGCGATGATGATCCACCTGCTGCGCGTCTACTTCACCGGCGCCTTCCGCAAGCCCCGCGAGCTCAACTGGGTCGTCGGCAGCCTGCTGCTGCTCCTCGGCACCCTCGAGGGCTTCACCGGCTACTCGCTCCCCGACGACCTGCTCTCCGGCACCGGAATCCGCGCAGCCGACGGGTTCATGAAGTCGATGCCCGTGGTCGGCACCTACATGTCGTTCCTGCTCTTCGGTGGCGAGTTCCCCGGAGACTCGATCATCCCGCGGCTCTTCACCGTGCACGTGCTGCTGATCCCCGGGATCCTGCTCGCCCTGGTGGGCGTCCACATGCTGCTGCTCGTCTACCACAAGCACACGCAGTGGCCCGGGCCAGGACGGACCGAGCAGAACGTCGTTGGCTACCCGCTGTTGCCGGTCTACGCAGCCAAGGCGGGCGGCTTCTTCTTCATGGTGTTCGGCGTGCTGACCCTGATGGGCGGGTTGATGGCCATCAACCCCGTCTGGCGCTTCGGTCCCTACGTCCCGGCCGAGGTCACGGCCGGCTCCCAGCCCGACTGGTACATGGGCTGGCCTGACGGTGCACTCCGCATCATGCCCAACTGGGAGTCGCACCTGTTCCAAGGTGCGGGAGGAATCCCTGGGGTCACCTTGTCCTGGAACGTCTTCCTGCCGATCATCTTGCTGCCGGGACTGATGTTCACGATCCTGATGATGTTGCCCTTCCTCGAGTCGTGGATCACCGGTGACAAGCGGGAGCACCACCTCCTCCAGCGTCCGCGCAACGCCCCGACCCGGACCGCCCTGATGGTGGCTCTGATGACCTTCTACGGTCTGATGTGGGCCGCCGGAGGCAACGACATCATCGCGATCAAGATGAAGCTCAGCATCAACCAGATCACCTACTTCATGAGGGCTGCTGTCTTCATCGGCCCGGTCATCGCCTTCATGATCACGCGTCGATGGTGCATCTCGTTGCAACGTCATGACAACGAGAAGATCCTGCACGGCCTCGAGAGTGGCGTCATCATGCGCGACGCGCAGGGCGGTTACAGCGAGAAGCACGTTCCGCTGGTCGATGGGCGGGCGTACACCCTCACCGCACGTGACCGCGACCGCGTGTTCGTCCCCGAGTCCGAGACCGACGAGAACGGCGTCGCCTCGCCGACGGCTCTCAAGGACAAGTTCCGTGCGCGCCTGTCCTTGTTCTGGTACGGCAGCAATGTGCAGAAGCCGACCAAGGCGGAGCTCGAAGAGGGTCACCACCACGCCGAGCTCGAGCATGCCCACGACGCTCCCCTCGAGGGGCATGCAGCAGACGGCCACCAGTTCGATGGCCGTCACGACGTACACGGGGACGAGCTCAGCAGCGACGCAACGTGGCACTGAGGGCCAAGTAACCCAGCGAGAGGGCCCGGGCTTACCGGGCCCTCTCTCGTGGTCCAGATATTGGTCTGACCACTTGACCACCTGATGTGTCGCCATCGATGCTTGGCTGATGGCCTTGAAACCCGTCGCGCGCCGCCTGGTCCCCGAGGATGTGTTCGACCAGCTGCTTGCCGAGGTCGTCGATGGCGAGCTGACGGCCGGCGACTCGCTCCCCAGTGAGCGCCGGCTGGCCGAGGTGCTGGGCGTGTCCCGCCCGGCCGTGCGCGAGGCGTTGCAGCGCCTTTCCCAGGCGCGGCTGGTCGAGGTGCGCCACGGTGGCAGCACCACCGTCAGGGACTTCCGCACCTCCGCCGGACTCGACCTGCTCCCCCGTCTCCTGGTGCGCGACGGCGAGCTCGACCCTAGCGTCGGCGGCAGCATCCTGCAGGCAAGGCAGGCGATCGCCCCCATGGTGGCGGCCCAGGCCGCCGAGACCACCGGTCCTGCATCAGCCGAGGCCCTGCAGGCAGCGGTGGCACGCCTCGAGCAGGCTGCCGACTCCGAGGCGCGTCAGCACGCCGCGCTCGGTTTCTGGGACGCGATCGTCGATGCTGCCGACTCGATCGTCTACCGACTGCTGTTCAACAGTCTGCGGATGGCCTACGAACCGGCCATCGCGGCGCTCGGGCCGGTGATGGCCGCCGAGGTCGACAACCTCGAGGGTTACCGGGCGCTGGCCCAGGCCGTGGCCGATGGAGACCGGGATGCCGCCCATGCTGCCGCTGACGACCTGCTCCGCCCCGCCACCGAGGCACTCGGACGTCTCCTGGCCCTGCTCGACAACTGAATCCCGGCCGTGCACCCCTGCTCGCACAAGGAGAACCCATGTCCAGACCCAGCCCCGAGATCGAGGCGAAGGCGCGCCAGCGTCTGGCCGCCGACGAGAAGAACCTGGCCGCAGGGGGAAGCACCGAGAAGCTCACTGGCGCACGGCGCACCTCCCAGTCGCTCGGGCAGGCGTGGGGCCAGTTCTGGCAGCACCCCTCCCCCTGGCTGATCGGCGCGTTCCTGCTCGGAGCGATCGCCTACCGCGCCAGTCTGGCGACGTACCACTGGACCGAGCTGATCGTCCCGGTCGCCCTCGTGGCCCTGTTCCCGGTGATCGAGTGGGTGATCCACGTGGTGATCCTGCACTGGCGGCCACGCAAGGTTGGTGGCGTTCCCGTGGACTCGCTGCTCTCACGCAAGCATCGAGCCCACCACGCCGACCCGCGGGTGCTGCCACTGGTCTTCATCCCGTGGCAGGTCGAGCTCTGGCTGCTTCCGTCGTACGTCGTGCTCGCGGTGCTGGTGTTCCCGGCTCAGGCA
Organism: uncultured Actinomycetota bacterium; assembly: GCA_963742815.1. Lineage (GTDB taxonomy): Bacteria > Actinomycetota > Actinomycetes > Propionibacteriales > Nocardioidaceae > Marmoricola. The sequence continues at coordinate 294,015 of CAVUNJ010000011.1, read as the reverse complement.
GCGGGCGCCACGTTCCTCGTGGCCGTCGGAGCGCTGATGTTCAGCTACGAGTGGGTGCACTTCCTCGTGCACAGTGACTACCGTCCGCGGACTCGTGCCTTCCGGGCGGTATGGCGCAACCACCGGCTGCACCACTACAAGAACGAGCACTACTGGTTCACGGTGACCACGGCCGGCACCGCCGACCGGCTCTTCGGCACCTACCCCGACGCCGGTGACGTGCAGACCTCACCGACCGTGCGTCAGCTGCACGACCTCGAGGAGCGCCGGGGCACTGACCCTGGTTCGAGATGAGGCCGGACGGCCGGGTCAGATCAGCGCAGAACCAGTCCGGTAGTCGGCGAAGGAGGTGTTCCAGTCGCCGAAGCCATTGGTGAGGTCCATGCCCTTGTCGCTGCCGACGTACTCGACCACGTCACCCACGTTGGTGTTGTTGTAGAGCCACTCGGCGTTGGCGGTGCTCATGCCGGTGCAGCCGTGGCTGACGTTGGCGCTGCCCTGCGAGCCCACCGACCAGGGGGCGGCGTGCACGAACTCACCGGAGTAGGTGACGCGCATGGCGTACTCGACGTCGTCGAGGTCGTAGCCGTCCGCGCTGTCCGGGTCGATGCCGATGGTCTCGGAGTTCATCCGCTTGGTGCGGTATTTCTCGATGATCACCTTGGTGCCGGAGCGGGTGGTGAACTTCGGCTGCTCCCCGGTGGTGATCGGGATCGTCCGAACCAGCTTGCCGTTGCGGAAGACCCTCATGTCGTGGGTGTCCATGTTGACCTTGCTGACCATGGAGTTGCCGACGTGGAACTTCATCTTCCGGTCGACCTGTCCATAGATACCGTCACCGGCCGGGACACCGGCGATGTCGGCGGTCACGGTCACGTCAGTGCCCGGGCGCCAGTACTGCCGCGGACGCCAGTGCACCTCCTGGTCGCTGATCCAGTGGAAGGCACCGACCTGCGCCGGCTGGCTGACCACCTTGAGGTGACGCTCGATGGAGGCCTTGTTGGAGACGGGTACGTCGAACCGGACGATCACGGGCATGCCGACACCGACGGTCTGGCCGCCAACCGGCACGAAGCTGGGATAGGTCTGCTCGTCCAGGCTCAAGGCGCGTGTCTTGAACGCCGACTCGTAGGTGTTCTTCAGCCCGCTGGCGTCCACCGCACTGCTGGTGATGCGGTAGCGCGAAGCTGCCTGCAGCTGGGACCGGGAGACCCAGCGGGTCTTGTCGGGAGAGAGGCGACCCTGCACCACGACGCCCCGGGGGCCGGTCACCTGGACCGCCTCGAAGGTGCCGGACTCGACACGCAACCTCAGCGGACGCTCAATGCCAACGCCCTTGGCGCCGGGACGAATGCTGCTGACGATCTTGGCCTCGGAGTCCTTGCGGGCCTCGCTCGGAGCAGCCTGCGGGCCACTCTTCGGTTCGTCGTCCTGCAGGCCGGAGCAGGCCGTCACCGAGGCGAGCGTCAACGCGACACCTACCAAGGACAGGCGTGTACGGAAGGACCGGCTGGACATTGGGGGACTCCAAGACAGAACAGGGGACGAGAACAGGGAAGGAAGACGAGACCTAGAAAGGGTACCTACGGACGAATAACGACACGCGCAGGTCCTACGTGTTCCTGCTCACCCCGCGAGACGGGAATACCGCGAAATTTCGTGACCTGCGGCCGGCTCAGTGTGCGTGCTCGCCCCGGTAGTACTCGAAGATCAGACCGGACAGCGCCACTGCCCCGAGCACGGCTCCCATGATGAACAGCCACCACCCGAGCACCACGCCGAGGACCATCGTCGCGAGGCACATCCCGCACCACAACGGCCACCAGCTGTACGGCGGGAAGAAGCCGAGCTCACCGGCACCTTCGACGATCTCGCCGTCCTTGCGGTCCTCCGGACGTCCGCCCGAGGCGGTGATCTGCCGGGCGTGGAAGCCGAGGTAGAAGGTGATCAACGCGACCAGCAGCGTGGTCATCACCAGCGCAGTGGTCCCAGTCCAGTCGCCGGAGATCAGCCAGTAGGCCGGTGTCACCAGCGCGAAGAACACGGCGCAGATGCCGAACAGCCAGGTCTCGTGCCTCATCGGGCGTCGTCCTGTCCGCCGAGCGCATCGCGCCGACCTTCCACGTCAGGTGCGTCGGCAACCTTGTCGTCCTCGCCGAGACCCTCGTTGTCGGCGTACTCGAGCGCCGCGATCTCCGGATGGTGCAGATCGAATGCTGGCGACTCCGAGCGGATCCGCGGGAGGCTGACGAAGTTGTGCCGTGGTGGTGGACAGCTGGTCGCCCACTCGAGCGAACGGCCCCAACCCCACGGGTCGTCGACCGTCACCTTGGGCGCGCGGCTCGTCTTGTAGACGTTGAGCAAGAAGGGCAAGGTCGAGAATGCCAGCAGGAACGCCCCGACCGTCGAGACCTGGTTCAGCGTGGTGAACCCGTCAGACTCTGCGTAGTCGGCATACCGGCGGGGCATGCCCTCGACGCCGACCCAGTGCTGCACCAGGAACGTGGTGTGGAAGCCGACGAACAGCAGCCAGAAGTGGACCTTGCCGAGCCGCTCGTCCAGCATCTTGCCGGTCATCTTGGGCCACCAGAAGTAGAACCCGGCAAACATCGCGAACACCACCGTGCCGAACACGACGTAGTGGAAGTGCGCCACCACGAAGTACGAGTCGGACACGTGGAAGTCCAGAGGCGGCGAGGCCAGGATGATGCCGGTCAGGCCGCCGAAGAGGAACGTGACCAGGAAGCCGACTGACCACAACATGGGCGTGTCGAAGGAGATGGACCCGCCCCACATCGTGCCTATCCAGTTGAAGAACTTCACGCCCGTCGGTACGGCGATCAGGAACGTCATGCCCGAGAAGAACGCCAGATCGACGGCGCCGGTGACGAACATGTGGTGCGCCCAGACCGCGACCGAGAGGATCGCGATGCCCAGCGTGGCGCCGACGAGCCCGACGTAGCCGAAGATCGGCTTGCGGCTGAAGACCGGCAGGATCTCGGTGATGATGCCGAAGAACGGCAGAGCGATGATGTAGACCTCTGGGTGGCCGAAGAACCAGAAGAGGTGCTGCCACAGGAGCGCACCGCCGCCCGCAGGATCGAAGACGTGTGCTCCGAGCTGGCGATCTGCCTCCAGCGCCAGCAGCGCGGCGGCCAGGATCGGGAACGCGATCAGCACGAGCAGGCTGGTCACCAGGATGTTCCACGTGAAGATCGGCATCCGGAACATGGTCATGCCCGGGGCGCGCATGCAGATGATGGTGGTGACGAAGTTGACCGCTCCCAGGATGGTGCCGAGGCCGGCGAGCCACAGCCCCATGGCCCAGAGGTCACCGCCGACACCGGGCGAGCGGACGGCATTCGATAGCGGGGTGTAACCAGTCCAGCCGAAGTCAGCCGCTCCCTCGGGGGACAGGAAGCCCGCCGCGGCGATCAACCCTCCGAAGAGGAAGAACCAGTAGCTGAGCATGTTCAGCCGCGGGAAGGCGACGTCCGGTGAGCCGATCTGGAGCGGCATCACCACATTGGCGAACCCGATGAAGAGCGGTGTCGCGAACAGCAGCAGCATGATCGTGCCGTGCATCGTGAACAGCTGGTTGTACAGCTCCTCGGTGACGACCTGCTGGCCCGGGAAGGCCAGTTCGGAGCGCATCATCATCGCCATGACGCCGCCGACCAGGAACCAGGCGAACGACGTGACGAGGTAGAGCTTGCCGATCAGCTTGTGGTCGGTGGTGGTGAGGATCCGCACGACCTGCTGCCCCAGCGTGTGCTGGGGGGCATCCACTCGTGTGCCCGTGGGGGCGTCGGAGACGGCAGTCATTCTTCTTCTCCCAAACCTTCAGAGTCGAGTCCTGCGGTCGTGTTGGCGTCCGCGCCGCCGATGGCCGGCCCGGTGTTGCCCTGCTCGGCGAGAGCCTCGAGGTGGTCGTCGTACTCCGCCTGGTCGACGACCTTGACGTTGAACAGCATCCGGGAGTGGTAGACGCCGCAGAGCTCGGCGCAACGGCCGTCGAAGGTGCCTTCCCGGGTGGGCGTGAGGACGAAGTGGTTGTCGCGCCCGGGCATCACGTCCATCTTGAACAGGAAACCAGGCACCCAGAACGAGTGCACGACGTCTGGCGAGGTCAGGTAGACCTTGACCTTCTTGTCCTTGACCAGCCACAACGTGGGCCGGTCGGCCGTCGTACCGCCCTCGTGGACCGTCTCCTCGCCACCGACCTGCTCGTAGCTGTCGGCTTCCTCGTCATAGCCCAGGTTGTAGTTGAACGTCCACGACCATTGCTGACCGACGACCGTGATGGTCTCGTCGGGGTTGTCGTCGTCGTAGATGACCTTGTTCTGCGTGTCCAGGGTGAAGTAGAAGAAGACGATCACCATCATGATCGGGGCGATCGTGTAGAAGATCTCGATCGGCAGGTTGTAGCGCGTCTGGATCGGGATCTCGGTCGCGCTCCGGCGGCGATAGCGGACCGAGACGAAGAAGATCAGGCCCCACACCACGACGCCGGTGACCATCGCTGCCAACCAGGACCACATCCACAGGTCGTGGATGTACGTGGCTTCCTTGGTCGACGCGACCGGCATGGCGAGCCGCTCGATCTCCTCATTCTGCTCGGCCGAGCAGCCAGAGAGCAGAAGCAGCGCGGTGACCATCAGGCCCCCGAGCGCTGCGCGGCGGTAGCGCAGAAGGTGCTCCAGACTCACAGACGAGCCCTTTCTTCAAGCTGACGCGGACTGCTGACCAGTTGAGAACACTCGAAACCCTACTACTGACGTACCCCTGAACGGTGGGCAGGGCGCGGGTAGGTTTCGCCTTGTGAGCCAAGGCCCATCCGCTTACCTCGACCACGCTTCGGGGCAGCCGCTGCACCCCGCTGCGCGCGAGGTGCTTCAGCAGGCCCGGGACTTGGGGTACGCCGATCCCCGGCGCCTGCACCGGCCGGCCCGGGAGGCCCGACTGATGCTCGACAACGCTCGCGCCGTCGTGGCGGAGTGCCTCGGCGTACGCCCGGACGAGGTGACGTTCACCCCCAGCGGGACGCACGCGGTCCACCTCGGAGTGCTCGGGCTGCTCGCCGGACGGGCCCGCCACGGTGACCTGCTGCTGGCCTCCAGCGTGGAGCACTCCTCGGTGCTGCACGCCGGCACCTGGCACGCCTCCAGGGGCGGACGGTTCGAGACCGTCGGCGTCGACCAGCACGGCACGGTCTCCCCCTCTTCGGTCACGGACGCGGAGACCGAACACGGCCGGCCCGCTGTGGTCGCTCTCCAGGCAGCCAACCCCGAGGTCGGCGTGCTCCAGCCGGTTGGCGAGGTCGCTGCGGCCCTGGAGGCGCCGCTGTTCGTGGATGCCTGCGCGTCTGTGGGTCGGCTCCCGCTTCCCGGCGGCTGGGCGGCTGCAGCTGCCTCGGCACACAAGTGGGGAGGACCTGCCGGCGTGGGCCTGCTCCTGGTGCACCGCTCCGCCCGCTGGCGCAACCCGTTCCCGGGTGACGAGCGCGTGGACGAGCGGGCGATCGGGTTCGAGAACGTGCCGGCCGCGCTCGCCGCAGCAGCAGCACTGCGGGCCAGCCTCGAGGAGCAGCACGCACGGCCACACGACCTGGCGGCGGTGCACACCTCCCTCACGGCTCTGCTCGCCGAGACCGTCCAGGCCATCCCGGACACCGAGGTGTTCCTGGCTCCGGACGGCCGTCTTCCGCACGTCCTCGCGTTCTCCTGTCTCTACGTCGACGGTGAGGCCCTCGTGAACGAGCTCGACCAGCTGGGGTTCGCCGTGGCGAGTGGGTCTGCATGCACGGCCAGCACCCTGGAGCCGAGTCACGTGCTCGCCGCCATGGGGGCGCTCACTCACGGCAACGTGCGCGTCTCCCTGGGCCGCGACACCGTCCCCGCCGACGTGCACCGCCTCGCGGAGGTGCTCCCCAGTGTCATCGAGCGGCTGCGCGCCGGGTCAGGAGTCCATCGATGAGTGATCCCGGAACGCGCCTCGAGCTCGACTGTCGTGGGATGGGGTGCCCTCGGCCGGTCATCGAGCTGGCCAGGCGTTTCCCGGAGGTCGATGTGGGAGGCACGGTTGCGGTCATCACCGAAGACTCGGCCGCCGGGGTCGACATCCAGGCCTGGTGCCGCATGCGCGGTCAGGAGTACGCCGGCTCTGAGGTCGCCCCGGACGGCGTACCGATGTATCTGGTGCGGCGGCTCAGCTAACTGAGGTGAGGGCGGACGTCGGCGGCGGCTTCCTCGCCGTAGGCCTTCGCGAGCCGTTCCACGAACTGGGCGTGCGTGAAGGTGTACTCCTGCGTGCCCACCTCCTCGACGACGTACGCCGCCAGGACGCAGCCCACCTGTGCCGCCCGCTCATGGGGCAGGCGCCACTCGAGCGCTGCCAGGAACCCGGACCTGAAAGCATCGCCGACCCCGGTTGGCTCCAGTGCCGTCACTCCGGGCACCGCCGGGACCTCGACCGGCTCCTGGTCGGTGCCAACGATGCGTACCCCGTCCGGGCCGAGCGTGATCACCTGGGTGCCCACGCGAGAGAGGATCTCGGCTGCCGACCAGCCGGTCTTGGACTCGATCAGGTGCGACTCGTACTCGTTGGAGAACAGGTAGGCGGCGCCGTCGACGAGAGCTCGGATCATCTCGCCCTCACCGAAGGCCAGCTGCTGGCTCGGGTCTGCCACGAACGCGTAGCCACGCTGGCGGCACTCCTCGGTGTGGCGGACCATGGCCTCGGGGTCGTCGGGACCAACCAGCACGTACGTCGGCGCCCCCACCCGCTGGACGATCGGGCCGAGCTCGATCATCCTGGCCTCGCTCATCGCGCCGGGGTAGAAGCTGGCGAACTGCGCCATCGTCGCGTCAGTGGTGCACACGAACCGCGCCGTGTGCAGGTCCTCGGAAATCCGCACCGAGTCGCAGTCGACGCCGTGGCGCTCGAGCCAGGAGCGGTAGTCGGCGAAGTCTTCGCCGGCGGCTCCCACGAGAACAGGTCGCAGGCCGAGTCGGCTCAGACCGAATGCGATGTTGCCCGCGCAGCCACCCCGGCGGATCTCCAGGTCGTCGACCAGGAAGGAGACCGAGAGCTTGTGCAGCTGCTCGACCACGAGCGAGTCGGCGAACTTGCCGCCGAAGCTCATCAGGTGGTCGGTGGCAATGGATCCGGCGATCAGCAGCGACATTGAGCTCCCTTGTTGTTGCGCCCGGACTTTCTCTCCGGCGAGATCTTCGTCCGATCCTTCTCCGGGGCGAACACTACCGAGGGGTACTCGTAGGAGTACCAGTTGGTAGCGCCTAGCGTCGAGGACATGAGTTATGAGCGCCTCGCCTACGACGACCAGGACTCTGCGAACCAGATGCACGAGGACTGCACCGCCTGCGGCAGCAGGATCGACCTGCCCCGCCAGCGCATCGACAACTCTGCCCTCACGATGCCGGCGCCTTCGCTGGCGTTCGACCAGTACCCCCGCACGGTCCGCAAGCCCGAGATCCAGGTCAGCGAGGCGGCTGCCCACCTGGCCTCCCGGTTGCACCTGCACCTCGACTAGCACCGGCCCCTAACAGGCAAGTGGCGGTGCCCCACCGGGGGGCACCGCCACTTGTGTGTCTCTGCAGGTTCTAGTGGAAGGAGTCTCCACAGGCGCAGGAACCGCCCGCGTTGGGATTGTCGATGGTGAAGCCCTGCTTCTCGATCGAGTCGACGAAGTCGATCGTCGCGCCGTTGAGGTAGGGGATGCTCATCCGGTCGACGACCACGGCAACGCCGTCGAAGTCGGTGACCAGGTCACCGTCGAGGTTCCGCTCGTCGAAGAACAGCTGGTAGCGCAGACCCGAGCACCCACCGGGCTGAACCGCGATGCGCAGCTGCAGGTCGTCGCGACCTTCCTGCGCCAGCAGGCTCTTGACCTTCGACGACGCTGCATCGCTGACGTTGATGCCGTCGGTGCGGATCTCCTGGCCAGTTGTTGGGGCGGTGTCGACCTGCTCGGTCATGGGTGCTCTCCAGTGCTCATCGGTGGCTCTTCCTACTGCTCAATGGTCGCACATCGTCGGTTATTCCTCGCATCGTGCCGCGACCGGCCCGGCGTACGCGCGGCTCAGCGCGACCCTCAACGTGACCCCTCAACGTGACCCTCAACGTGACCAGGTGCGCGCGGTGCGTGCCGCGAGCTCGGCCAGGGCCTCGGCCGGCGCGGCGAGGGCCCGCTCCTCCCCCACCAGCTCGACCAGCGAGTACGCCGACTCCACACCCAGCGCCCGCATCTCGCGGGAGCCGACCTGCACCTGACCCGCCAGGGCGATGCAGGGGACGAGGTGCTCCGCGGCGACCTGCGCGACGCCGTACGGCACCTTGCCGGAACGGGAGGAGAAGTCGAAGGCTCCTTCACCTGTGACCACGAGATCGGCAGCGCGCACCTTGTCTGCCAGGCCGACCGCCTCGGCGACGAGAGACACGCCGGGACGGCGGGTGCCGCCGAGGAGCAATGTGGCGAAACCGAGCCCTCCTGCGGCGCCGGCTCCCTTCTGGGCCGCGACCTTGCGGTCGGTGACCTCCGCGAAGCCCTGCAGCCAGCTGTCGACTGTGACCAGCCGCTCCTCGGAAAGGCCCTTCTGCGGGCCGTAGATCTTGGTCGCCCCGTTGATCCCCAGCAAGGGGTTGTCCACGTCGCTCGCGAGCACCAGCTCCACGTTCCGGAACCTGGTGATCGCGGCGTCGAGCGACACGGAGGTGACCGTGGCCAGGCCGGCCGGCCCCTTGTCGAGCGGGCCACCCTCCGACGTTGCACCGAGTGCTGCCAGCAAGCCGGCACCGGCGTCGTTGGTGGCAGAACCGCCGAGGCCCAGGACGACTCTTGCGGCACCGGTGGCGAGGGCCTGCACGAGGAGCTCTCCGAGACCCGTCGTCGTCCCGCGTTCGGGATCGCGGTCGTCGGGCTCGGTCAGGTGCAACCCGACCGCTTGGGCGCTCTCGACGTACGCCGTGTCCCCGACCTGCAGGACCGTGGCCGGCACCGGCACGCCGTACGGGTCGGGAACCGTGACGGCATGCAGCTCGCCACCGAGCGCCACGTGCAGCACGTCGACGAAACCGGGGCCGCCGTCGGACATCGGCACCTGCACCAGATCGTCCTCGGGTGCACGCCTGGCCCAGCCCGTGGCCATCGCCGATGCCGCCTCGGGAGCGGTCAGGGTGCCGGCGAACTTGTCGGGGGCGAAGACGACGCGCATGGGACTCATCCTGCCGGGTGCCCGTTCGGGCAGGGTGGGAGGCCTGATGGGAGGCCAGATGGGAGGATTGGCGCCATGACGACCGTCGAGCTCCCGCTGCTCCCCCTGGGTCTGGGCACCGATCGTTCCTCCGAGCGTGGCGTTGAGTGCCCCGGCGACCTGCCGGCCGCCTCGGACCCGGACCTGGTCGCACGCGCCCGTCGGGCCAAGGAGAAGCTCGGAAGCAAGGTGTTCGTGCTGGGGCACCACTACCAGCGCGACGAGGTGATCGAGTTCGCCGACGTCACCGGTGACTCGTTCAAGCTGGCCCGCGACGCAGCGGCGCGTCCGGAGGCGGAGTACATCGTCTTCTGCGGCGTGCACTTCATGGCCGAGTCGGCCGACATCCTCACCGCTCCGGAGCAGAAGGTCGTGCTGCCCGACCTGGCGGCCGGATGTTCGATGGCCGACATGGCCAGGCTGGCCCAGGTGGAGGACGCCTGGGACGCCCTCACCGACGCAGGTGTCGCCGACGTCGTCGTACCAGTGACCTACATGAACTCCTCGGCCGACATCAAGGCCTTCTGTGGCCGCCACGACGGCGCGGTGTGCACCTCCTCGAACGCCCAGGCGGCACTGGAGTGGGCATTCGACCAGAAGGGTCCCGACACCAAGGTCCTGTTCCTCCCGGACCAGCACCTCGGCCGCAACACCGCAGTGCTGGAGATGGGGTTCGCGCTCGAGGACTGCGTGGTCTGGAACCCGCTCCTCCGCGGAGGCGGCCTGAGTGCCGAGCAGCTGCGCGACGCCCGTGTGATCCTGTGGAAGGGCCACTGCTCGGTCCACGGCCGCTTCTCCGTCGAGGTCGTCGACCAGCTGCGCGAGAGCATTCCGGGCGTCAGGATCCTGGTCCACCCCGAATGCCGTCACGAGGTGGTCACGAAGGCCGACCTCGTTGGATCCACCGAGTTCATCATCAAGACGGTCGAGGCCGCCCCGGCCGGCACGTCCTGGGCCATCGGAACCGAGCTCAACCTGGTGAAGCGGCTCGCGGACGCCCATCCCGACCAGAACATCGTCTTCCTGGACCGGACCGTCTGCTACTGCTCGACGATGAACCGCATCGACCTGCCGCACCTCGTGTGGGCGCTGGAGTCCCTGGCCGAGGGTCAGCTGGTCAACGTGATCGAGGTCGACCCCGACACCGAGCACTGGGCGAAGGTCGCGCTGCAGCGGATGCTCGACCTGCCGGGCAAGTCACACCGCGACTAGTGGCCATCTGCGTCAGTTGGTCGGAGTCTCATCTGCACGTCCCGATCCCACATTTGTTGGCTTGTGACGTCAGAACCGGCCATCTGCACGTCCCGATCCCACATTTGTGGGGTTCGGGCGTGCCAGCGCCCCTACGCCTCGGTGATCCCCCAGATCGGCATCCAGCGCGCCATCTCCGGCTCGATCGGCAGGTCTGCCCCGACCGCGTCGCGGATCTGTCGTTCGCGCAGGGTGTCGCGGCTGGCTTGTCCGGTCGGGCAGAACGGGTAGAAGGTGCCCTGCTTGTAGAGGTACACGACGTACGCCGGAGTGCCCGCCTCGTCACGGAAGCCGATCGTGGAGCACAACAGACCGGTCCCGAAGCCCTGCACCTCCAGAGCCGAGTTCACCGCGTGCAGGTCGGTCACCAGCGAGCTGGTGTCCTGCGGCGCGGCACGCACGGTCAGCCAGGTGAAGCCGTACTCGTCCACCCGACTCTCGGTCGTCGGTCCGCCGTCCACGGCCACGAGTGAGGCGGCCTCGCGCTGCGTCGCGGCCGCTGCCTGCCCCTCAGCGGCGCGGAAACAGACCGATCCCACCCCGGTGGGGTGCAGCCCCATCGAGGCCTCGAGCGTGAGGGCCGCAGAGGGCAGCGAGAACAGGGCGTCGAGGTTGGCCTTGCGTGGCCTCGACTGGCCGCGCAGCGCGTCCCACAGACCCATGCGTGGCTAGAGCGTCTGGCCGAGACTCGACGCGATGCGCGCGAGCTGGTCGAGCCGCTGCTCCAGGGGCGGGTGGGTCGAGGTCAGCGTGCGAAGGGTAAGGCCGCGGACCGCCGGGGCGATGAAGAAGGCGTTCATCGGCTGCGCGGCACGCAGGTCACGCTCGGGGACCGCGTCCATCTCGCCGCTGATCTTGGTCAGCGCGGAGGCCAGTGCTGAAGGCCGCTGGGTCAGGTAGGCGCCCGAGCGGTCGGCGCACAGCTCGCGGTAGCGCGAGAGCAGCCGGAGGAGCAGGAAGCTGATCGCGTAGACCACCAGGCTGATCAGGAGTACGACGACGAAGCCGATCGCCCCACCACCGTTGCGGGACCGACCGATTCCCAGGCCACCCCACTGGGCCCCTCTGGTGATCATGCCGGCGACGATCCCAGCCGAGGAGGCCACGGTCATCACGAGCACGTCGCGGTGGGCCACGTGCGAGAGCTCGTGCGCCAGCACGGCTTCGAGCTCCTCGGCTGTCAGGGTGCGCAGGATGCCAGTGGTGACGCACAAGGCGGACCGGCTGGGCGAGCGCCCGGTCGCGAAGGCGTTGGGCAGGTCGGTGTCCGCGATCGCCACCCGCGGCTTCGGCATGTCGGCCAGGGCGCAGAGCCGGTCGATCATGCCGTGCAGCTCGGGAGCCTCCTCGGCGCTGACCTCGCGGGCGCCCATCGCCCGCAGCGCGGCCTTGTCGGAGTTCCACCACTGGAAGACTGCGACGCCGATGCCGACCAGGCCGATGATGATGGCGTAGCTGGGGAAGGCATACATCAGCGCGACCACGAGCGCGACGAACAGCGCGCCGAGCAGGAACATCACCGCGGTCATGCGCACGGTCAGTCCCGCGTCCGGGATGAAGCGGGTGCGGGCCATCAGGACTCGACTCTGCTCAACCCGGGATCAGCCCTTCGCCGTCGAGGAGGTGGCGGACCTCGTCGATCGTCGCGTCAGCGGGCGGCAGGATCAGGTCGGAGTCGTCGAGCGAATCAGCGGGGAGCGGCGTTCCGGAGCGGCGTACGCCGTCGAGCAGCGCCTGCAGCGAGGCGCTGAACGCCTGCTCGTCCCCGGCCTCCACAGCGGACTCCACCGCGGTGTCGAGCTGGTTGAGCGCGTCGATCTGGTCGTCGGCCACCTCGAGCTGTCCCTCACCCAGGATGCGAACGATCATGACTGCTGACCCTTCTCCGTCGTCGTGTCCTCGATGACTTCCTCCGCTGCGGGCGCGGCGGGCGTCTCGGAGGCCTCGATCGCCTGAGGGGTGCTGCCCTTGAGCGCTGCCAGCTCGGACTCGACGTCGGACTGTGTGCTCATGGCCTCCAGCTCGCGGCTGATGTCGTCACCCCTGTTGATCGAGCTCGCGTCGTCGAGAGCACCGGAGGCGATCAGCTCGTCGATGGCGCCGGCCCGGGCCTGCATCGCCTGGGTCTTGTCCTCGGCACGCTGCACTGCCATGCCGACGTCGCCCATCTCCTCGGAGATCCCGGAGAAGGCCTCGCCGATGCGCGTCTGCGCCTCGGCGGCGGTGTAGGTCGCCTTGATGGTCTCCTTGCGCGTGCGGAAGGACTCGACCTTCGCCTGCAGGCGCTGGGAGGCGAGTGTCAGCTTCTCCTCCTCGCCCTGGAGCTGCGCGTGCTGGGCGTCGAGGTCCCCGATCTGCCCCGTCAAGGCCGACTTGCGCGTCAGGGCCTCGCGGGCGAGGTCCTCTCGGCCCATCTCGAGCGACTTCTGCGCCTGGGCCGTGAGCTTGTCCGACTGGGTCCGAAGCTGGTTGCGCTGGAGCTCGATCCGCTTGCGACTCGTTGCCACGTCGGCGACCCCGCGTCGTACCTTGGTCAGCATCTCGAGCTGGCGCTGATAGCTGTAGTCGAGCGTCTCTCTGGGGTCCTCGGCCTTGTCGAGGGCGCTGTTCGCCTTGGCTCGGAAGATCGTGCTGATCCGCTTCATCATGCTCATGGCGATCAACTTACCCGGCCGAGCCCAGCGGAACGAGGGCGATCAGGGCTCAGCTCCTGCCCCCATGCCGGGTAGGCTGCGATCGACTCCCAGTTCCAAGTCATGGTCCCAAGTCATGCCCCCGGAAGGCCCCGTGTTCCGCCGAAGCAACAAAGCCGATGCCCAGTCCGTATCCCTTGACCCGAAGGGCCCCGGCGCGAAGGGTCGTCCGACCCCTACTCGCAAAGAGGCCGAGGCTGCCGCCCGCCAGCGGGCCAAGGCGGGCATGGACAAGAAGGCCGCCGCCAAGCAGCTGCGTGAGCGACGGGCTGACGCGAACGCCAAGATGCGCCAGGGCATGCGCACTGGCGACGAGCGCTACCTGCCCGCGCGTGACCAGGGGCCGGTCAAGCGGTTCATCCGGGACTACGTCGACGCCCGGCTCTCCATCGCGGAGTTCCTGCTGCCGCTGTTGATCATCATCATGGTCCTCCAGTACTCCGGCAACGCGGCCCTGGTCCGGAGCAGCAGCCAGCTGTGGAGCGTCACCATCGTGGTGGTCATCCTCGACACCATGTGGATGCTCTTCCGGCTCAAGCGTGCGTTGCGCGGGAAGTTCCCCGACGAGAGCCTGAAGGGCGCGACCTTCTACACGATCCTGCGCGTCCTGCAGCTCCGCTGGCTGCGGATGCCGAAGGCCAAGGTCAAGATCGGCGGCGCTCCGCGCTGAGCGCCGGTCCTCCAAAGCGTCAAGGGGTGCCGGCCTCGAGGGACATCGGTCCGTAGACCTCGCGGTCACCCTCGAACAGGGTCACCGACGAGACGCCGTCCTCGGAGAGCTCCGGGTAGGCCTCGCCCAGCCAGCTCTCCGCGTCGCTGCGCGTCGGGAACTCGTTGCGCTCCGCGCTGATCACCCGTCCGTCAGCGTCGAGCAGCTGCCACCACCAGGGCACCTGGTCCTGTCTGCGAGCTGAGCTGCCGAACGCGGGCTCAGGGGTGTTGGTCACGAGGGACCCCTCTCGGTTGTCGGGTCGCGGCTGTCGGCTGCGCAGGAATGGGCTCGGGAATGGGCTCAGGACTCGCGGACGTCGGTCTCCACGAAGGGCGGCTTGGTGACGACGAAGACCTCGGGCCGGCCACGTACGTCGACCAGCACTTCTGCGCCCAGCTGGATCTGGCTGTTGAGAAGTGCCAGGGCGATGCCCTTGCGCAGGGTCGGCGAGAAGGTGCCCGAGGTGATGTGGCCGATCGGCAGGTCCTGGGTGACCTTGACGCTCATCTGCGGCCGGGCGATCCCGCGGCCCTCGGCGACGAGGCCCCGCAGGGTGACCCGTGGACCCTCTTCCTTCTCGGCCACCAAGGCATCCTTGCCCCAGAACTCGGGCTTCGACCAGCCGACGGCCCACCCGAGTCGAGCCTGGACGGGGGTGACGTCGAGGCTGATGTCCTGGCCGTGCAGCGGGTAGCCCATCTCTGTGCGCAACGTGTCCCGCGCGCCCAGTCCGCAGGGAGCGATGCCGTGCTGCTCTCCCGCCGCGATGATGGCGTCCCAGAGCGCTGGCGCTACGGCGTTTGCGGCGATCAGCTCGTAGCCACGCTCCCCCGTGTAGCCGGTTCGGCACACGACCACGTCCTCCCCCTCGAACGGTGCCTCCACGAAGGACATGTACTCATGGCCGACCGGCAGCCCGACCGCGCGCAGCACCTCGTCCGACTTGGTGCCCTGCACCGCCAGCACCGCATGGGTCTCGTGGTGGTCGGTGATGGAGACGCCTTCCGGCCTGGAGGCGTCCAGCCGCCGCTTGATCTCAGCCGAGTTGGCCGCGTTGGGCACCAGCAGCACGTGGTCGTCGTCGCGGTAGTAGGCGATGAGGTCGTCGACCACTCCGCCCGTCGCCTCGTCGCAGGCGAGCGTGTACTGCGCCTTCCCGGGACCGATGCGGCCGAGGTCGTTGCTCAGGCAACTGTTCAAGTACTCGACCGCACCGTCGCCGCGCACCATGATCTTGCCGAGGTGGCTGACGTCGAAGACCCCGACGGAACCACGGACAGCAGCGTGCTCCTTCAGCACCCCGGTGGAGTACTCCAGGGGCATCTCCCAACCGCCGAACTCGGCGAACTTCGCGCCCGCGGCGGCATGACGGTCGTGGATCGGCGACTGCGTGAGCGACATGCGTGGCAAGTTACCGCAGGCCTCGGCACCGGCACGGCGGACGGGTGCGCTCTGGCTACTAGCATGACCCCTCGTGACGACGTACACGCTACGCAAGGGGAGCCCGGCCAAGACCCGCACCGACCTGGTGGTGATCGGCGTGGCCCGTACCTCGAAGGGCGACCTCCAGGTGTGCCCGGGCGCGGAGGACGTCGCCGCGGCGTACGGGCGCAGGTTCAAGCCGCTCCTCACCTCGATGGGTTTTCGCGGTGACCCCGGCGAGGTGTTGCGGGTGCCCACCGCGGGCACGATCAAGGCCGCCCAGCTTCTGGTCGTCGGGCTGGGCGCTCACGATGGCCTCACGCACGAGAAGGTCCGCCGCGCCTCCGGGGAGGCGGCGCGCAACACCGGCAACGCCGCCTCGGTCGCGCTGGCCCTCCCCGCGCATGATGCCGACCACGTCCGCGCAGTCGCTGACGGGTTCGTGTCGGGTTCCTACTCGTTCAAGCGCTACAAGTCGGGCTCCGACGACGCCGGTCTCGCGGACGTCGCGATCCTCAGCGACGCCGCGCGTCGCCAGGACGCGATCGCCGCTCTGGATGCCGCCCGCTCAGTAGGCCACCTGGTGAACCGTGCCCGTGACTGGGTGAACACTCCTCCGAACGACCTGACGCCGGAGCTGTTCGCCGACGCGGTCGTGCAGCTGGGCAAGGAGCTCACCGGCCGCCGCAAGCCGAAGGTCGACATCGAGGTCCTCGGGGTCGAGCAGCTCGAGGAGCTCGGGTGCGGCGGCATCCTCGGTGTCGGCCAGGGCTCCGCCAACGGTCCCAGGCTGGTGAAGCTCACCTGGGCCCCTGAGGACGCGCGCGCAAGTGTCTCCTTCGTCGGCAAGGGCATCACCTACGACTCCGGCGGCCTGAACATCAAGCCGGGTAGCTCGATGGCGACCATGAAGTACGACATGGGCGGCGCGGCTGCGGTGCTCGCCTCGACCTTCGCCATCGCCGAGCTGGGCCTCCCGGTGGCGGTGACGACCTATGCCCCGATGGCCGAGAACATGATCTCCGGCGCCGCGATGCGTCCCGGCGACGTGCTGACGATGTACGACGGCCAGACGGTCGAGATCACCAACACCGACGCCGAGGGCCGGCTGATCCTCGCCGACGCGCTCGCGATGGCAGCGCAAGGCGAGCACGACGCGATCATCGATGTCGCCACCCTGACCGGCGCCTGCATCGTGGCCCTGGGCGAGAAGGTGGCCGGCCTGTTCGGCGACGACGAGACGACCGCAGCCATGACGGCCGCGGCCGAGACAAGCGGCGAGAACATGTCGCGGCTACCGATCACCGAGGAACGCCGTGAGGCCGTGCGGGACAGCAAGATCGCAGACCTGCTGCAGAGCGACTGGGTCCGGTGGGGCTCCTCCCTCTACGCGGCGGCGTTCCTGCGCGAGTTCGTCGGTGACAAGCGATGGGCTCACATCGACATCGCCGGCCCGGCGTACAACGGAGGCGGCCCGTGGGGGCACGTGCCCTCGGGTGCCACCGGCTACGCCATCTCGACACTCGTGGCGTACGCCGCTGCTCTCGCCGACGCAGGGGTCGCGGACACCCAGAGCGCGGAGACCCAGGGCGACGAGCCCTAGTCGGTCGGGCCGTCCAGCTCCTGCCGCAGCTGCTGCTTGCGCCGTTCCTTCTCCCGCCGGTTGTACTCCCGCATCCGCGCCGGGACGCCGACGAGCGCGGCGTCATAGCTCGGCACACCGTTGCGGTTGGAGAACTCGTGCGCCCAGTGCACCGAGGGCACCCTTCGACGGGTCCACTCTCCGTCATGCGCGACGAGCAGCAAGGTCACGTCGGTAACCGTTGTGCGCGGCTCGACGAAGCCCTCGACGCCGCGCCGGGTCCTGACGAACTCGAGCAGGTGCTGCTGGTCGGCGTCGTCGGACGCGCGGCTGCTGCCGCCACCGCCGACAGAAGTGCCGCCCCGACTCCGGCGCCGGAAGCGATCGAGCAGACCCATGGGCACCAGTGTGCTGCATGAGCGGTCGCCTCACACGCAAGGCGGATGTGTCCCACTGATCTGCTGTCGGCCGACTGTTGTCGGCGCGTTGTCGGCGGAGTGATTGGATAAGGGTCGACACGGCGGCCCGCCGAAAGCAGGAGGAGACAGACGTGCCGGAAAGCAAGGAGTTCGACGTCGTGATCCTGGGAGCAGGATCGGGCGGCTACGCGTGCGCGCTACGCGCCGCCCAGCTCGGACTGAGCGTTGCGCTCGTCGAGAAGGACAAGGTCGGCGGCACCTGCCTGCACGTGGGCTGCATCCCGACCAAGGCGCTGCTGCACGCGGCCGAGGTTGCCGACGCGGCTCGTGAGTCGGAGAAGTTCGGCGTGAACGCCACCCTCGAGGGCATCGACATGCCGGGGGTCAACGCCTACAAGGACGGCGTGGTGAGCCGACTGTTCAAAGGGCTCGCCGGGCTCATCAAGGGCCGCGGCATCACGGTTGTCGAGGGCGTCGGAAAGCTCATCGGGCCGCGGACGGTCGAGGTCGACAGTGCGTCGTACGTCGGCAAGGCGGTCGTACTCGCCTCGGGCTCCTACTCGCGCTCACTGCCCGGTCTGGAGATCGACGGCGCGCGGGTGATCACGTCCGAGCAGGCACTCCGGCTCGAGAGCGTCCCGGCGTCGGTGATCGTGCTCGGTGGTGGCGTGATCGGGTGCGAGTTCGCCAGTGTGTGGCGTTCGTTCGGCGCCGAGGTGACGATTCTCGAGGCGCTCCCCCACCTGGTCCCGTCCGAGGACGAGCAGTCCTCCAAGACCCTCGAGCGAGCTTTCCGCAAGCGCAAGATCGGCTTCTCGACCGGCACCCGCTTCGAGTCGGTCAAGACGACCGACAGCGGCGTCACGGTCACCGTCGAGGGCGGGAAGACGTTCGAGGCCGAGCTGTTGCTCGTGGCGGTGGGCCGCGGCCCGACCACGGACGGGCTCGGGTACGACGAGCAGGGCATCGCGATGGAGCGCGGCTTCGTCACGGCGGACGAGCGCTGCCGTACCAACGTCGAGGGCGTCTATGCGGTCGGCGACATCGTCCCCGGACTGCAGCTGGCGCACCGCGGGTTCCAGCAGGGCGTCTTCGTCGCCGAGGAGATAGCCGGGCTCTCCCCGGAGCCGATCGACGAGACCGGCATCCCACGCGTCACCTACTGCGATCCCGAGGTCGCTTCGGTCGGACTGACCGAGGCCCAGGCCCGCGAGCAGCACGGCGAGGGCGTTGAGACGCTCACCTACGACCTGGGCGGGAACGGCAAGAGCCAGATCCTCGCGACCCAGGGTTTCGTGAAGCTGGTGCGGATCGCCGACGGCCCCGTGGTCGGCGTACACATGGTGGGCGCGCGTGTCGGCGAGCTCATCGGCGAGGCCCAGCTGATCTGCAACTGGGATGCCCACCCCGAGGACGTGGCTCCACTCGTGCACGCGCACCCCACCCAGAACGAGGCGCTGGGCGAAGCACACCTCGCCCTGGCCGGCAAACCGTTGCACGCACACTCCTGACCTGCTGGACTCTGTTCCAGTCTCCCCACCGGACCGAGTAGATCGAAGAGCGAAGGAAGCCGATGTCGACACCTGTGAACCTCCCCGCATTGGGCGAGTCCGTCACCGAAGGCACCATCACACGCTGGCTCAAGCAGGTCGGCGACACAATCGAGGTCGACGAGCCCTTGCTCGAGGTCTCCACCGACAAGGTCGACACCGAGATCCCCTCCCCGGTCGCGGGAACCCTCATCGAGATCAAGGCCGAGGAGGACGAGACCGTCGAGGTCGGCGCTGAGCTCTGCGTCATCGGCGACGAGGGCGAGGGTGGCGGCTCCTCGGACTCCGATTCCTCGAAATCGGCCGAGAGCGAGGAGAAGTCCGAGGACTACGACGACTCCGGCGACTCCGGCGACTCCGGCGACCAGACGGAGGAGAAGCCCGCAGCCGACGATGAGGAGTCCAGCGACGACTCGGGTGACGAGCCCGCCGAGAAGCCCGCCGCGAAGAAGAAGGGTGGTGGCGGAGGAGGCGGTCAGGCCGTGACCCTCCCCGCGCTGGGTGAGTCGGTCACCGAAGGCACGATCACCCGCTGGCTGAAGTCCGTCGGCGACGAGGTGGAGGTCGACGAACCGCTCGTCGAGGTCTCCACCGACAAGGTCGACACCGAGATCCCCTCGCCGATCGCCGGCACGCTCCAGGAGATCAAGGCCGAGGAGGACGAGACCGTCGAGGTCGGCGCCGAGCTCTGCATCATCGGCGACGGGTCCGGCTCCAGCGACGACACCGACGACTCGGGCGACAAGAGCGCTGAGGACACCGCCGCGGAGCCGGAGCCCGAGCCGGAGCCCGAGCCGGAACCCGAGCCCGAGCCCGAGCCCGAGCCGGAGCCCAAGCAGGAAGAGCCCAAGGCGGAGCCGAAGGCCGAGGAGAAGCCGAAGCAGGAGGAGCCGAAGGCTGAGCCCGCCAAGGCGGAGTCGTCCTCCGACGGCGGCAGCTACGTCACTCCCCTGGTCCGGAAGATGGCCTCCGAGCACGGTGTCGACCTCGGCAGCATCAAGGGCACAGGTGTGGGTGGCCGGATCCGCAAGCAGGACGTGCTCGCTGCTGCGGAGGCAAGCAAGTCCGAGGAGGCTCCGGCCGCAGCCAAGCCGGCTGAGGCGGCTCCTGCAGCCTCGGCTCCGAGCCCGCTGCGCGGCAAGACACAGCCGATGACACGGCTGCGCAAGGTCATCGCCAAGCGCATGGTGGAGTCGCTGCAGGTCTCGGCACAGCTGACGACGGTGGTCGAGGTCGACGTGACGTCGATCGCCCGGCTGCGCAACGCGGCCAAGGCGGAGTTCGCCGCCCGCGAGGGCGTCAAGCTCTCCTTCATGCCGTTCTTCGCCAAGGCGGCGACGGACGCGCTGAAGGTGCACCCGTCGCTGAACGCGGCGATCGACACCGAGAAGGGCGAGATCACCTACTTCGACCACGAGAACATCGCGATCGCGGTCGACACGGAGAAGGGTCTGCTCACACCGGTCATCAAGGACGCCGGTGACCTGTCGATCTCCGGCCTGGCCAAGAAGATCGCCGATCTCGCAGACCGCACTCGCAACAACAAGATCGGTCCCGACGAGCTGTCGGGTGGCACCTTCACGCTGACCAACACCGGCAGCCGAGGTGCCCTGTTCGACACGCCGATCATCAACCAGCCGCAGGTCGCCATCCTCGGCACCGGCTCAGTGGTCAAGCGCCCCGTGGTGATCGACGACGCCAACCTGGGCGAGACCATCGCCGTACGCCAGATGGTCTACCTGGCGCTGACCTACGACCACCGACTGGTCGACGGTGCCGACGCCGCCCGGTTCCTCAGCGACGTCAAGGCGCGCCTGGAGGCAGGCAAGTTCGACGTGTGACCTGGCGGGTTGTGTGCCCCAGGACGCGCTCGAGCGCGTGCTGGGGCACACAACCTGATCAGGCCCCTAATCAGGCATGGCCGGAGGCGCTGTACTCCTCGCTGGCCTTGATCTTGCGCCCGTTCTTCTCCGCCCACAGGTGCAGCCGGATCACCGAGCTGTCCGGTTCGACGTCGATCGTCTTGCGATAGCACTCGCCGAGTGGGTCGTTGGCGGGCGGCGCCGTCTCACCGCCGACCGCCTGCCATGAGCGCGTCGACTCGTACCACTTCTGCACGGTCGCCTTGACCTTAGCGCCGTCCGCGTCGTCGTCGCAGACGTCGAGCTTGTCGCCGAAGCGGTAGAAGGTGGCTGACCCGTAGCCGTTGTTGTAGATGTCCAGCGTGGACTCCTCGGCGCTGGCCGGGGCCGCGCCGAGGAGGGAAACGACCGCGGCCGTGGCTGCGAGCGTGCTGACGGTTCGACGTCCACTGAGTGAGCGTGGGCGTTCCTCGTCCGGTCGTACGCATGACTTCCTCCGTCTCTCTCGATTCCATTGGTGACTGCGCGACTGTTCCAACTGGCTCGGGGGCGCGGCTAGTGCCGTCGACTCATCTGATAGCCGATGACGAATGTCATTGCTCCCCAATCTGCCGCGTCGACTTCCCCAGGACGCGCTCCAGCGCGTGCTGGGGCACACGACCTGATCAGGCGTGGGCTTATCGTCACTGGATGGATGCTCACCGCGACGGTCCGGACCCTGACGCGTGGCGTCAAGTCGACGAGGGCTGGGGTCGGCGGGCGCCCGAGTTCGCGACGCTGAGCGAGCCGTCGAACGCACGCGAGTACGTCACGCTCCATCACCGGCTCGGCATCACCGACGGCGATCGCGTGCTCGACCTGGCCTGCGGGTCTGGCCTCGCCCTCGAGTTGGCGAGCCTGCGCGGGGCTTCCGTCGCCGGAATCGACGCGTCCGCCCGCCTGATCGCCATCGCACGAGACCGCCTGCCCGGCGGTGACGTGCGAGTGGGAGACATGCACCACCTCCCCTGGGAGGACCAAAGCTTCGACGTCGTGACCAGCTTCCGCGGCATCTGGGGCACCACCCCGGCGGCGCTCGCGGAGGCGCGCCGGGTGCTGGTCCCCGGAGGCCGGCTCGGGTTCACCGTCTGGGGACACATCAAGAAGTCACCGGGCGCCTGGGCGCTCGCCCCCTTCCGCCTGGCCAGCCAAACGAAGGTGGAGAACCAGGCAGCGATGGTGGCACTCGGGCGTCCGGGAGCAGGTGAGGAGTTGCTCGCCCGCTTCGGCTTCGAGGACGTCGAGCGGTTGGTGGTGCCCTTCGCCTGGGAGTTCCCTGACCCGGAGACGTACGCGCGAGCCCTGGCTTCCACGGGTCCGGCGTACGAGGCGATCCAGACGGTGGGCGAGGAAGAGTTCCTGCGTCGCGCAGCGGAGACCGCGCAGGAACACGTGCGTGACGGGGTTCCGCTGCGGGCAGAGATCGACGTGGTCGGGTACACGGCGCGCGCACCGCAGGAAGTTGCAGGCTCCTGGCCGCACGACAACCGCCCTGGCAGCTTCCTCGCCGCGCCCGGGCACACGCCGGAAGTGCGCCGCCTCTACGACGAGGATGCGGAAGACCTCGGCTACGTGATGAATGCCTCTCGTCTGTGGGGTCATCTCCCCTCGGAGCACGAGGGGCTCTTCGAGCTGATCGGTGCTGCCACCCATGCGGCCCACCTGAGCGTCCGGGAGCGCGGCATCCTGGTGACAGCGATGGCCTCGACCCTGGGCGACTCCTACTGCGCGCTCGCGTGGGGTGGCAAGCTCACGCGAGCCGCCGACGCCGGCATCGCGACGGGAGTGCTCGCCGGCACCGACGATGGCCTCTCGCCCACCGAGCTTGCCCTGGCCAGGTGGGCCCGGCGGGTCACGGCCGATCCGAACGCCACGGTGTCCGAGGATGTCGACGAGCTGCGCCAGGTGGGGTACGACGACGCGCAGATCCTGGCGATCACGCTCTACGTCGCGCTGCGGATCGCCTTCTCCACCGTGAACGACGCACTGGGCGCGTCACCGGACCCGGAGCTCGGTGCCAGCCTGCCTGGCGTCGTACGGGATGCCGTGACGTGGGGTCGGCCGGCGGAGTAACGGGAAGACTCGTTGTGGTCGCGCTCGCCTGCGGCGTTGCGCTTAGTGCGTGGGGTCGCCGAGACGGCGCGAATGTCCCTCCCCCGCTTCGCTCCGCCGAGACATTCGCGCCGTCTCGGCTCCTCATGATTCACATGTGAGCGCTCTGCGCTCACATGTGAATCATGTGCCCGGCTAGCCCTTCTACTGCTTCCTTGACGGCTTCGGAGAGGGTCGGGTGGGCGAAGACGTTGCGGGCGACCTCGTCGGCGGTGAGATCCCACTTCTGCGCGAGGGTGAGGGCCGGGAGGAGCTCGGTGACGTCGGGGCCGATCATGTGGGCGCCGATGATCTCGTTGTACTTCTTGTCCGCGACGAGCTTGACGAACCCGGACGTGTCACCGAGGCCCTTGGCCTTGCCGTTCGCCGAGAACGGGAACTTGGCCACCTTCACGTCGTAGCCCTTCTCCTTGGCCTGGGCCTCGGAGTAGCCGAACGAGGCGATCTGGGGCTGGCAGTACGTCGCCCGCGGGATCATGTCGAAGTCGATCTCGATG
Source organism: uncultured Actinomycetota bacterium (assembly GCA_963742815.1). Taxonomy (GTDB): domain Bacteria; phylum Actinomycetota; class Actinomycetes; order Propionibacteriales; family Nocardioidaceae; genus Marmoricola. The sequence goes on along the minus strand of CAVUNJ010000011.1, from coordinate 270,604 downwards.
GTGTCGTGGTCGGCGATGGTCTCTGCCGTCACGATGCCCATGGCCTCGGCGGTGTGCGCCAGCATCAGCTTGCCGGTGACGTCGCCGATGGCGTAGACGCCGTCGACATTGGTACGGCCGCGCTCGTCGACGGGGATGGCGCCGCGATCGGTCTTGACCCCCGTCTTGTCGAGTCCGTAGCCCTCGAGTCGCGGAGCGAACCCGATCGCCTGAAGCACCTTGTCGGTCTCGATGACCTCTTCCTTGCCGTCCTTGCTCACGGTCACCTTGACCTTGTCGCCCGAGTCATCGATCTTCTCGACCTTGGTCTTCAGCAGCACCTTCACGCCGAGGTTCTTGTAGTGCTTGGCGAGCTCCTTGGAGACGTCGGCGTCCTCGGTGGGCACCATCCGGTCGAGGAACTCCACGATGGTGACGTCGACGCCGAAGTTGGCCAGCACGTAGGCGAACTCCACACCGATGGCACCCGAGCCCGCAATCACGATCGAGCCGGGCAGCTGGTCATCGAGGATCTGCTCCTCATAGGTGACCACGTTCTTCGAGAGCTCGGTGCCGGGCACGAGCCGGGTGGTGGCGCCGGTGGCGATGATGATGTTGTCGCCGGTCACCTTGCGGGTCTTCCCGTCATCGCCCTTGACCTCGATGGTCTTGGCATCGACGAAGGTGCCCCAACCGTCGATCTCCTCGATCTTGTTCTTCTTCATCAGGAAGTGCACGCCCTTAACGATCGAGTCCGAGACCTCACGGCTGCGTGCGTGCGTCGGCTTGAAGTCCATCGAGGCGTCGCCGGTGATCCCGAATTTGTCCTTCTCGTGAGCCAGGATGTGCGACAGCTCAGCGTTGCGAAGAAGGGCCTTCGACGGGATGCACCCGACATTGAGACAGACGCCGCCCCAATACTTCTTCTCGACCACACCCACCTTCAGGCCGAGCTGGGAGGCGCGGATTGCGGCGACGTACCCACCGGGGCCGGCACCGAGGACCAGGACATCGAAATCGCTCACGGGAGCGAGCCTATTCCTCGACCGTGGGAGGACCGCAAACAGGTGCTCCCCGTGCACGTCCGTGACACGGTTGGAGCATGCGCTTCCTGATCGCTGGCTCCTCCGGCTTCCTCGGCACCAGGCTTCGCGAGGAGCTCGGCAGGCGGGGGCACGACGTGACCGCGCTCGTACGTCGCCCGCCTGGCGCTGGCGAGGTCCGATGGGACCCATACGCCGCGAGCCTCGGCGTCGAGGTGGTCGACAACCACGACGTCGTGGTGAACCTGGCGGGCTCCCCGACCCTCGGCAACCCGCACTCGAAGAAGTGGGCGGAGAAGGTGATGAACAGCCGGGTCACGACGACCCGGGTGCTCGCGGAGGCGATCGCGGCCAGCACGACCCGGCCCGCGTTCCTCGCGGGCAACGGGATCAGCGTCTACGGCGACCACGGTGGCCAGCCAGTGACCGAGGACACGGACTCCCGCGGCGACGCCCTGCTCACCCGAGTTGCGCGGGCGTGGCAGCAGGCCACCGAGTCCGCGCAAGCGGCTGGTGCACGTGTCTGCGTGCTTCGCACTGCGCCGATTTACGACCGCCGCAGCCAGCCACTCGGAATGCTGCGGCTGTTGTTCAAGGCGGGCCTGGGCGGGCGTCTCGGTGACGGAAGCCAGTACGTGCCGATGATCTCCGGCCGCGACTGGGTCGACGCGGTCATCCATCTCGCCGAGACGGAGACGGCCCAGGGGCCGTTCAACCTCTGCTGCGCCAGCGCGCCCACGAACAAGGAGTTCACCCGCGAGCTTGCGGACCAGCTGCACCGTCCGGCATTCCTCCGGGCACCGGCGTTCGCTATCCGGCCCGCCGCGGGCCGGATGGCCGACGAGCTCCTCGGCTCCATCAACTGCGTGCCGGCCGCGCTGACCGAGAGCGGCTTCACCCACCGCGACCCCGACGTCAGCGCTGTGCTGCGCGAGGGGCTCGACCCGAGTCGCTGATCCCGGACACTCGCCAGCTCCCGGACACGAGCCGGAACTCGATCTGCCGGGTGACCGGTCGGCTGCTGCGTAGCGCGACCGAGTGACCGTCCTGCACCACCTCTCCCCCGGCGACCCGGTCGAAGACCCTGAGCCGGACCACCGACCTGTCGCTGCGCAACACCTTCACGGCGAACAGCTGCGTCACGATCCGGCGTACGACGAGCCCGCGGGCCGCATAGGCGCGCAGCAGCCGCACATCCGCATAACCGGCCCCGGAACCGCGCACGTAGAGGGCGCGAAGTGCGCTCGCATCAACCTCGGCCCAAGCCAGCGCACGACGTCTGTCCCAGGTGTGCAGGACCTCGAGCGCATCGCCGAGACCGTCGCGCGGCGAGGACACCGTGTGCGCCACGAGTGGTTCGCGAGCCGAGTCGAGGGACCCGACAAAGGACAGAGGAACCAGCAGTGGAATGGCCGCGAGGAACCGCATGCCGCCACCCTGCCCCTGATCGTGGAGACACGGTCGGTTGTCCACAGGCGAACCCGCGCGGGTTAGCCTCGAGGGGTGAACGCAGTTGTCTTCGAGGAGCTCACCGACGGGCCGACCGACTACCTGGTGGCGTGGGATCGCCAGCGCGAGGTCCACGCCGACGTGGTCGCCGGCGGCCCGGAAACGGTCCTGTTGCTGGAGCACTCCCCCGTGTACACGGCCGGCAAGCGCACCGAGCCGCACGAGCGGCCGACGGACGGTACGCCGGTCATCGAGGTCGACCGCGGCGGAAAGATCACCTTCCACGGTCCCGGTCAGCTGGTCGGCTATCCCATCGTGCGGCTGCCTGACCACGTGCTCGTCGTCGACTACGTACGTCGCCTGGAGGAGGCCCTGATCGGCGTATGCGCCGATCTCGGCGTGGACACGGCACGCGTGCCCGGCCGCAGCGGTGTCTGGCTGCAGGCCGGCGGGGGTCGCCCCGAGCGCAAGATCGCCGCGATCGGCATCCGGGTCAGTCGGGGCGTGACGATGCACGGCTTCGCGCTCAACTGCGACGTCGACCTCTCCTGGTACGACCGGTTCGTGCCCTGCGGGATCGCCGACGCCGGCATCACCACGCTGTCCGAGGAGCTGGGCCGCGACGTACCCGTCGCAGAGGTGCTTCCGCTCGTGGAGAAGCACCTCTCCCACGTGCTCGCCTGGGCGCCGTACGACCCCACGCCCGACTACGAGCCCCGGCCCGAGCCGGGACGGCGTACGACGCCCCAGAGTGCTTCCGGGTCGTCGTCCGGGGACCTGCGTGTCCCTGTGCTCAATCCCCTTGCCTGACAACGCGTTGCGCCATGCTGAGAGCTGGCGTCCGGAAGGGTGTGTCGACGACCAATGAACCACCTGGTGATCGAGACGAGCGGCCTGCGCAAGGTCTACCGCTCCAGAGGTCGCAGAACGGTGGCGGTCGATGGTCTCGAGCTCAGCGTGCCGCCGGGCGGTGTCCACGGTTTCCTCGGTCCCAACGGGTCCGGCAAGACCTCGACGATCAAGATGCTGCTCGGCCTGGTCCGCGCGTCCCGGGGTGAGATGCGGCTCTTCGGTCTCCAGGTCCCCGCCCGGTTGCCCGAAGTGATCGACCGCGTCGGCGCGGTGGTCGAGGAGCCGCGGTTCGTCCCCACCTTCTCCGGGCGCAAGAACCTCAGCCTGCTCGCCCGGTCCGTCGGCCTTCCGCGCTCCTCCGTCGACTCGGTGCTGCAGCAGGTCGAGCTGTCCGATCGCGCGCGGGACGACTACAAGAGCTACTCCCTCGGGATGAAGCAGCGGCTGGCCATCGCGGCGGCCCTGCTCAAGAGCCCGGACCTGCTGATCCTCGACGAGCCGACCAACGGGCTCGATCCCGCCGGGATTCAGGGAATCAGGGAGCTGATCCGCGGCCTCGGGGAATCCGGGGTCACGGTGCTGCTGAGCTCGCACATCCTCGCGGAGGTGCAGCAGGTCTGCCACTCGGTCTCCATCATCGGCGAGGGCCGACTGCTCGCCTCGGGCAAGGTCGAGGACCTGCTCGGCGAGAACGTGTCACGCACCCGGGTCGGTGTGGCCGACCCGCAGGGCGCCAAGCACTTCCTGGAGTCCGCTGGGTACGCCGTGACGCGGGAGGTCGACCACCTCGTGGTGGAGGGGCACGAGCAGCCCGACCAGATCACCCGGCTGCTGGCCGGGAAGGGCGTCTTCGTCCAGGAGCTGACCGCCGTCCGCCCGACCCTGGAGTCCTTCTTCCTCAAGCTCACCGGACGATCTGAACAGAAGCCGGCCGACCCGAGCCCCACCGGCCGGGAGGCAAGTGACCCGGGGGCAAGTGAGCCGGATGCAGGTGACCCGGATGCAAGTGACCCGGATTCGTCCCACGGAGGGACAACGTGATGCGCCTGCTGGGCGTGGAGCTCAGCCGGTTCCGCTCCCGGCGCGCGATTGCCCTGCTGGGCGTGGCCGCATTCCTGGCGGCCGTCGTACTGGTCGGCGCGACAGCGTGGGACACGCGGCCGCTCACTCGGGCGGACCGCGCCGACGCAGCCGCCCAGGCCGAGTTGGAGGGTCAGAGGCCCGAGCTGCAGCAGGAGGTCAGAGCCTGCCGTGCGGACCCCACCGGGTACCTCGGTCCGAGCGCCGCGGCCGGCGACTGCCAGGGGGCGCTGGTGCCCTCAGCCAAGAGCTACTACCCGCGCAAGTCCCTGGACCTGGGCAACGTCATGAACAACCGGGGCGCCGGCCTCGCATTGGTCGTCGTCGGGCTGATCGTGATCGCCGGGTGCACCTTCGCCGGCGCCGACTGGTCCTCGGGGGCCCTGACCAACCAGCTGATCTTCGAGCCTCGCCGAACGCGCATTTGGCTGGCCAAGGCAGCCGCGGTGATGCTCGGCAGCGGTCTCGTGGCGCTCGTGGTGCTCAGCGGTTTCTGGGTGGCCATGGGAGTCATCGCGCAGTCGCGGGACCTCAGTGTGTCGTCCGCGGACGTCGCCGAGGTGGCCTGGCACGTCACCCGTGGTGTGGCACTGAGCATGGGGGCCGGGCTCGGCGGGTTCGCCCTGACGATGATCTTTCGGCACACGGTGGCGACCCTGGCGCTGCTGTTCGTCTACAGCGTGGGCGGCGAGATCGCGGTCAACCTGCTGCCCTTCGAGGGAGCGGGACGCTGGTCGGTCGGCAACAACGCCCTGGGCTGGCTGGCCACCCACCACCGCTACTTCGACTCCACCATCAGCTGTACGCCGGGCGAGCGCTGCAGCTCGATGCAGGTGATGACCCACCTCGAGGCAGGAACGTTCCTGGGCATCCTGCTCGTGGTCGCGGTGGCGGTCTCCGTCGTGTGGTTCAACCGACGCGACATCTGAGGTCCGGCCCGGAACGGTCAGCCGACCTGCGCCCGGAAGTGCTCCTGCATCGCCGGGTAGTAGTCGCGCTCGAAGTCGATCGCCCCGACGTCGCCGCCGGTCTCCGCGGCGACGAGCCGATCCAGGTAGTACTCCCAGCCCGGGCCGACGCTGTCGGCGGCTACCGGGTCGATGTCGGGCTGGGCGAAGGTCAGCGTGGTCACGCCGTCGTGTTCGTCCAGGGTGAGATCGAGATCCCATTTGGCCTCGCCGGCGTGGGCGGTGACCCTGAGGAGCCGGGGCGGGACACACTCCCGGATCACCATGTCCTCGGGCTCTGTCGCACCCTCGGCCGTCATCACGAACGCCACGCGCCCGGACGCCGGGTCCCCGGTGAACGTGCCGATCCAACGGGCGAGGCGCTCGGACTCGGTGACCGATGCCCAGACGTCCTCGATCGGGGCGCGGAACTCACGCGTGATCGTCAGGACGAGTCGCTCCCCGTCGCGGCTGATCTGTCCGGTGGGCTCGACACTCATGCGGTCTCCTCGTTCTCGTGATGGGTGACGGACGTGCGCTCGCTGGCGCGGCGGTCGCGCGAGGTTCGGCGCACTTCGGTCTCGAGGGCGTCGAGCTTGGCCGGGTTTAGGCGCCAGCCGGCGGCGGGTTCGGACAGCTCGGCCAGCAGGTCAGCAACCGGCATCAACCCGTCGGGCACCAGGGCGTAGTGGCGCTCGCGACCGCGCACCGTCGCGGTGACCAGGCCGGCCTGGGTCAGCAACCGCAGGTGCTTGCTGATCGCGGGCCGCGAGATCGGGTGGCCGGCCGCGAGGTCAACGACGCGGGCTGGTCCGGATCGGATCGACCGCAGCAGCGACCGGCGTACGGGGTCGGCAATTGCTGCGAAGGGGTCCACAGGAAAATGGTAACCATTTGGTTACTTGAATGCAACCACACCGTGCAGGAGACGTGGTCCGCCCACGTACAGTAGGGCCCGTGACTCAAGCCCCAGCTCCCGAAGGCCGCAGGCTGTTGCGCCTCGAAGTGCGCAATGCCGAGACCCCGATCGAGCGCAAGCCGGAGTGGATCAAGACCCGCGCCAAGATGGGTCCCCAGTACACCGAGCTGCAACAGCTGGTGAAGTCCGAGGGACTGCACACCGTGTGCCAGGCGGCCGGCTGCCCCAACATCTACGAGTGCTGGGAGGACCGCGAGGCGACGTTCCTCATCGGTGGCGACCAGTGCACCCGCCGCTGCGACTTCTGCCAGATCGACACCGGCAAGCCGGAGCCGCTCGACCGCGACGAGCCGCGACGGGTGGCGGAGTCGGTGCAGACGATGGGCCTGCGCTACGCCACGATCACCGGTGTTGCCCGCGACGACCTGCCCGACGGCGGCGCCTGGCTGTACGCCGAGACGGTGCGTGCGATTCACGAGCTCAACCCCGGGACCGGCGTGGAGAACCTGATTCCGGACTTCAACGGCGAGCCGCACCTGCTGCGAGAGGTCTTCGAGAGCCGTCCCGAGGTGCTCGCGCACAACGTGGAGACCGTCCCGCGGATCTTCAAGCGCATCCGCCCGGCCTTCCGCTACGACCGCTCGCTCGACGTGATCACGCAGGCTCGCGAGTTCGGACTCGTGACCAAGTCCAACTTGATCCTCGGCATGGGCGAGACCCGTGAAGAGATCCACCAGGCCCTGGTCGACCTGCACGCGGCAGGGTGCGAGCTGATCACGATCACGCAGTACCTGCGTCCGTCCCCGCGCCACCACCCGGTCGAGCGGTGGGTCAAGCCGGAGGAGTTCGTGGAGATGGCTGCCGAGGCCGAGGAGATCGGCTTCGCCGGTGTGCTCAGCGGCCCGCTCGTGCGGTCGTCGTACCGTGCTGGGCGGCTGTACCGCCAGGCAATGGAGGCGCGCGGCGCCGGCATCCCCTCGGGGGCTGGCGTCTGAGGGGTCGCGACTGACCGCTCGCTGCTCCACCACCTAGAGTGGGACACCCGCTCTCACCTCCAGTTGTAGACAGGCAAAGGCGTCACGCATGGCCAAGAAGCCCACCAAGGCGAAACCCCCGAAGGACCCGAACAAGCAGGGTCGGATCAAGCAGATCCGGCAGAGCTACACGATGACGAAGACGACCGATCCGCGGATCGGCCTGGTCCTCGCTGGCGTGTTCCTCCTCGCCGGCCTGGCCGCGTTCGCCGTGATGCTCCTCGTCTTCAAGACCCTGTACTTCTCCATCCTCTTCGGCGTCATGGTGGGACTGCTCGCCACGCTCATCGTGTTCGGGCGGCGCGCGCAGAGGTCGGCGCTCAGCCAGATCGAGGGGAAGCCCGGGGCTGCTGCTGCCGCCCTCGGCATGCTGCGCCGAGGCTGGAAGGTCGAGCCCGCGATTGCGATCACCAAGCAGCAAGACGTGGTGACTCGCGTCGTCGGCCCGCCCGGCATCGTGCTGATCGGTGAGGGCAACGTCAACCGGCTACGTCCCCTGCTCACCTCCGAGCGGCGCAAGCACGAGCGGGTCGCCAGCGAGACCCCCATCCACGAGCTGGTCGTCGGGAACGACGAGGGTCAGGTCCCCCTCGCCAAGCTCACCAAGCGCGTCACCAAGCTGGGTCGTGCTCTCAAGCCGGCCCAGATGACCGACGTACTCGCACGCATCAAGGCCCTCGACGCGAACCGCTCCAACATCCCCATGCCCAAGGGCCCGATGCCAACCAGCATGAAAGGCATGAGGGGCAATCAGCGAGGCCGGTAACGGCCCGAAGCTGATGAGGAGCCGAGACGTCGCAAATTCCCGGAGGAGCGAAGGGAAGGGAATCTGCGAAGTCTCGGCGACCCCACGCGCCTGGCGCAACCGGAAAGCGAAGCGCAACCCCAAGGGGTTGGCCTGAAACCGCAACCACATGGGTTGCGCTGAACCCAAGGGGTTGGCCCGAACCGCAACCAGCGCCAGACCCCCCTACATCCTGTAAACCGCGGCTCCCGTCCACAGATCGTGCAGACCCCGCCCGCTGTCCGGCTTGAAGACCAGCGGCGGCACCACGAGGCAGATCAGCAGGGTCCTCGCGACCGCCTTCAGCAGGTTCAGCGGCCGACCGGCCGTGGTGAGCACCCGCAGGCCGGTCAACAGCTGGCCGAACGAGCCCCCAGCGAGGGCCGTCAGGAGGGAGACCTCGAGCGCGAAGAAGCCGAGGACGACCCAGCCGGAGCCGGGGTTGTCGAGATAGTCCCCGAGACCGATGACCCCCACGGTCACCAGCGTGCTGGCCGCCCAGTCGAGCACCAGGGCGACGATCCGTCGAAACCAGGACGCGTACTCGGGCACGCGCCGACCCTATCCGCCGCTGGCCGCTCCCTGTGCGCCCCCTAATGGACCGCTGTTACATGCGCGAAACAATGTCGATACGGTCGTGCAACGGCGTGTACGTAGTTTCGCGTGGTCGCGCTCGCAGCGAAGCGAGTTGCGACGCTCACCACTTGACGCGGTCGCCCACCCATGGCGGCCAAGGAGGACGAATGTTCCAGAACAGCGAAGAGCTGCTGAAGTACATCAAGGACGAGGGCGTCGAGATGGTCGACGTCCGCTTCTGTGACCTGCCGGGTGTGATGCAGCACTTCACGGTGCCGATCTCCTCGTTCGACCAGTCCGTCTTCGATGACGGTCTCGCCTTCGACGGTTCCTCCATCCGTGGCTTCCAGGCCATCCACGAGTCGGACATGGCGCTGTTCCCGGACCCGACCACGGCGTACATCGACCCCTTCCGCGTCGCCAAGACCCTGGTCGTGAACTTCTTCATCCACGACCCGATCACCGGCGAGGCCTACTCGCGCGACCCGCGCAACATTGCCCGCAAGGCGATGGCCTACCTCTCCAGCACTGGCATCGGTGACACGGCGTACTTCGCGCCCGAGGCCGAGTTCTACGTCTTCGACAACGTTCGGTTCGAGACGAAGGCCAACGCCGGGTACTACCACATCGACTCTGAGGCCGGCGCGTGGAACAGCGGCTCCGAGGACAACAACCGTGGCTACAAGGTCAAGTACAAGGGCGGCTACTTCCCGGTGGCGCCGTACGACCACTTCGGTGAGCTCCGCGACGAGATGGTCATCGAGATGGAGAAGGCCGGGCTGCACGTCGAGCGCGCCCACCACGAGGTCGGCACCGCCGGCCAGGCCGAGATCAACTACCGCTTCTCCGAGCTGCTCAAGGCCGCCGACGACGTGATGAAGTTCAAGTACCTCGTCAAGAACGTCGCCTGGCGCAACGGCAAGACCGCCACGTTCATGCCGAAACCGATCTTCGGCGACAACGGGTCAGGCATGCACTGCCACCAGTCCATCTGGAACGAGGGCGAGCCGCTGTTCTACGACGAGACCGGGTACGCCGGCCTGTCCGACACGGCGCGCCACTACATCGGCGGGATCCTCAAGCACGCCCCGTCGCTGCTGGCGTTCACGAACCCGACGGTGAACTCCTACCACCGTCTGGTCCCTGGCTTCGAGGCGCCGATCAGCCTGGTCTACAGCCAGCGCAACCGGTCTGCCTGCGTCCGGATCCCGATCACCGGCGCCAACCCGAAGGCCAAGCGGATCGAGTTCCGCTGCCCCGACCCCTCGGCCAACCCGTACCTCGCCTTCTCGGCGCTGTTGCTGGCCGGGCTCGACGGCATCCAGAACAAGGTCGAGCCTGCCGAGCCGATCGACAAGGACATCTACGAGCTGCCGCCGGACGAGATGGCCGACATCGACCAGGTGCCGACCTCGCTGAACGCTGTGCTCGACAACCTCGAGCGCGACCACGACTTCCTGACGGTCGGCAACGTGTTCACGCCCGACCTGATCGAGACCTGGATCGACTTCAAGCGCACCAACGAGATCCTGCCCGTGCAGCTGCGGCCGCATCCGCACGAGTTCGAGCTCTACTACGACATCTAGGTCGTAAACTGATCGAACTACTCATATTCAATGAGTCGATGGCCCCGGGACGCCCCCGGGGCCATCGCCATTTCGAGGTACGAAGTCGCCAAGACAGCGGACGCTGGACCTGCGCAACCCACGATGACGTGCGACCCGACAACGCTCCTGGCGAGCCGGCCGCGTCGGACGGACCCTGGCCTCGGGCCCGTGCACGGACGTGTTCTGCGAGAAGCAGGCTGGCCGCCCTGACGAACGTGGCTCCGTTACCTTGCGTGGTGGATCGCAGGCACCACGTGCGTGCGATCAACCACTTAGTGCAGCCCCGGGGAGCTCAGGCGTTCAGGATCCGCAACGCGGTCGCGGTCTGGCCGTTGGCACGGGCGTCGGCTGGCAGCGTTGGCCATTGACCGGCGGAGTCCGGTAAGGCGCGAGCCAGCGTCTGGAGTCGGGAGCGAACCGAGCCGGCGAACTGCTCGCGCTAGGCGTTGTCATCTCTCTCATGCGCGGGCACCAATGAGTCCCGGCACTGCCAGAAAACGACTGGTTGCGCAGGTCAGCGCGTTGCACGATCGCGTTGCACGATCAGAACTCGACATCTAGCAGGTTGTGGGCAGGCCCTCCGCTGAACGTCCCGGGAAACGGCGGCTGACCTGCACTTTCGTCCTTGCGACGTTGTGCAGCGTTGCCGCCGTTTCTCGTTGGACTGTGTAATCCACGTGTGATGCTGTCCCCGTCGGCCAAACGTCCGGAGCCGATGTGGGGACGTGTGCGTGGGGGGCTTGGGGACGCACCGTCGTTGTCGGCGTCGCCGCACTCGGCCCGGCCCGAACCGGTTGCCACCGGGTCTACCCGCGTCCGCACCGTCATCCTGCCCTACGGCGCGCCGTCACGATCCAGTCCGCGTCGTTGCGTGTCACCCGGGCGGGGAGCCATTCGCCGACTGTTGAGGGGAAGTACAGGCTGACCACTCGACCGTCGTACTGCCCGACCGGCCGACACGGCTCACCGGAGGGCACGAACGGATCGGGGTTCGGAAGAGGCGCGGACCACCGTGAGTCCCCGGGCGCGGCCACGCGCACCACCAGCCGGCACCGAGACTCGTGCCGTCTGGCGGACACCAGGACAATGGTGCCGTCGTCAGTTTGGAAGGTCTCACTGTTGGGCGGCACGGGCGGGCCGACTTCGCTCAGACCCCCCTCGGGTGTCCAGCGGTGGGCAGGTGCCCCGCCGAAGAACAAGTCCTCACGCACGCGCGTGGGCAAGTCGTCACCGAAGGCCGACGCCCACGTGAGGCCGTCCTCGGTCACCGCGTGTACGCCGACATAACTCCACTCCGACCCAGGCGAGGGACGGAACCGGCAGCGCATCGAGACGTAGAACGGCTCCTCGTCCGGAGTGGATGTGGGCGCTATCTCGAAACAGTCGAGCCCTCGGGGCGCCACGGCTACGGTCACCGGATCGGTCCAGGAAGCCGTACCGGGGAAGTGCACCTGGGCTACGAGTCGTCGCCCATCCGGGGAGCCGGTCACCACCTCGCGCCAGTGCCAGTAGCCCGCCCGGACCGTACTGCCTGCGGCCTGCCGCCCGGGCCGCGGACTGTAGCGCACCATGCCGGTGGGGTCCTCGGTCGTCGGCTCCCACCGGTCACCGCGCTGAATAAGGTATGCCGGCTCGGCGCGGTCCGTGTGAACCAGCAGTTGGTCACTGACGAATGCCTCCAGCGTAGTGGCGCAGTTGCCCGTGCGAGTGGGCGCCGTGGACTCCGCCCGCGCGGTGAAGGGCACGGTGCTGGCGTACTCCTTCACCGGCTGCGACGTGAGCAACCGCAGGCGGCAGGTGCCGTTCTCGTCGCGTCCGGACACCACCCGAAGCGAGCCGTCCGGTGCCAGCATAGGAGTGCCCAGGACTCCGTCAGCCGGCAGCTTGTCAGGCTCGAGTTCGCGAAGACCATCGTCGCGGCTCCACACGACGTAACCCCGCTCAGTCACCCCGAAGTAGACCTGGCCACCCTCTGAGCTGAGCTCGGGGACCTGGGTGACTCCCTTGCTCTCAGGTCGGCTCAGGAAGCAGGAACCACGCCTGCACGGCGGCTCCTGGACCTGCTCGTAGTGGTCGCTCGCCTCACATGAGCCAGTCCGGCACACGATGAACACACTGGTGGTCACGCCCCGCTCGTCAACATCGTCCTCCCACGGTGGCTTGGTGTCGTACATGGCCCGGATCGCCAGGGTGGGCCCAGCCACCCGGACATTGGTCCCGATCAGATAGCGATCCGACCCCCCATCGACCACCGCGGGCGCCGACCACCCCTCTTCGCCGGGACCTCGCCACCACACCTCGACCCGATCCGACTCCGAGACCGCCACATAACCTGCCCGCCCCTCATCGAGCCGCAGGTATCGCGCGTACTCGTCCGGCCTTCCGCCTCCGGAGCCGACACTCGGCCCGTCGTCAAGTTCGACGACCCAGCCGAAGGCAATCACCAGCAACGCAGAAACCACCGCGACCACCCCCGCACGACGACGACGGACTGCGGTCGCGTCACGGCTCATGGCCGGATCGTAAGCCCCGCAGTCGGCCCACGACTGCCCGATAGCAGGAACCCGTCCTACAGCCCGACAGAAGCATCGCTCGTCAAACCTCCGCGAAACCCCCGTCAGGTAACCCCGATGTCCGGACTAGCCGCAATCCGCGCGATCGTGCCGATGAGCAGATGCAGCGGGTGCGTGTCAGAGCTAGTCGAACTGGCCGGAATTCACATGCCGGACGAGCTCGTCCTGGCGTTGGCTTGCCGCCTCTAGGTCACTCACGAACTCCTTGAGGACCATCGTGTGCTTACTTCCGGGATCCTTCGCGTTGCGGACCCAGAAGACACCGACTTGCCATTGGCTGGAAAAGAGAGGCGGAACAGCGCGCATCAGGTTGAAGACGAGCGTGAAAAACAGGTCCCACAGACCGATGCCGCCCATCAAGGACTTCGGCACGAACGCTTGCCAGCGTTTGGCGCGCCTGACCACGTAGAGGCGCTCGCCTCGCTGGATCAGGACGTCACCGGCCCTATCGACGATCTCTGATCCCAGAGTGGGTTCGTCCACGCTCATGACCTGCTCCGCATCTGCCCGAGGTCGAAGTGTATGCACGCACGGGACGCTCCGCGCTCGTTTCGGACAACGTCCGCATCAGCCGCGATCGTGCGCAGTTGGCGATGAGCTGTAGTGGTTCCTGCCAGACTGCGTCGATGACTTCGTGGCGAGACTCTGTCCCTGAAGCGGTCCAAGAGCACATGGACAACTTGTTCAGCGTCGCCCTCGATGCGGCATCAGGGTTCCTGGTCAAGAATGGCGAATTCTTCCCGTTCGGCTTTTCGGTCGGTGACGACGACGAGGTGTCGATGTTCGGCGCGGACCCTGGGCATGGTGAACATCCGCCATCGACCAAGGTTCTTCGGTTACTTGCCGAAGGGGCGCGCGCCGAGCGAGAGCGACTCCAGGCCGTAGCGATTGCGGTCGATGTGACGCTTCCCGATGGCAGTGACGCCGTGCGTGTCCAGCTTGAGCATCGAGAGGGTGTCGTGCTTGAGATCCATGTTCCGTACCGGCGTCGGAGGTTCAGCGGGAAGTTGACGCTCGGCGAGATGATGGTTAGCGAAGGGGACCCTCAAGTATGGGGTGTCTGAACATCCTGAGCCACGATCCGTGCGGTCATGCCGATGACCAGACGTTCGTCTCGGCGATCCCAGGCCCAGAATCCGACCCTGTGGGGTGAGTCTCACTTCAACGTAGGGCCGCGCGCATGCGCATGAGTTTCGGACGCCAAGCTAGGACGTACACGATTCCCGCCAGCACGCCCGCGATGGCAAGGCACACAATCACAAAGCCCTTGCTTTGATTCGCGTGACGGTACGCCGCATCCTCGATCTTGGCTGCGTCGACCAGGGCCCAGATCCAGAATCCAGACAGGGCCAGCGCCAAGAGCAGGTTGGATACTTGAGGCATTCGACTACGCCCGCTTTACAAGTCGACGGGACCGGACACGACTGTCGAAGTGTCGCAGCTACTGAGCGCATCCGTACTGAATCTGACTGCGAGGACGAAGAACCAAGCGTTTGTCCGTCTGGAACTAAAGGGAGAGTTCGCCTGCCCGAACGTCCGGAGCCGCGATCCGCGCGCGTGCCAGTCATCTGAACTGATTCCGGAAGTGGGCCGCTCGTCCGGCGCCGCAGAAGGTCGTGATGGCTCATCGATGCGGGTTCATGCGGATGACTGACACTCCCTCAAGCGCGGCGCTGGCGGCACGTGCTCGCTCGCCGCGCTTGCGGCGGCCATTCACTCGTGCCGAAGTAGTTGTGCCGGGCGCCCCCTGGACATCGGCTCATCCGCTGCGCGTGCGCGCGCAGCCGCGCCAGACCGCCACTGAGCAGGGGAAGACCCGAGTCGCAAGCCAGTAGGTTGCTGGTCGTGGACACCGAGTGGATGCACGAGCGGTGGGCGGGTGTCGTGCCGGCCGACGCCCTGCCCGCAGCGAGGTGTCGAGCCCCGGGCCGAGAGCCTCCTGCAGGCCACCCGTCTGACACCACCGACGCCGACGTCTTCGTGAAGGGACAAGCATGCTGACCGGACGCACCGCAGTCATCACCGGAGGAGCCCAGGGCATCGGGCTGGCGATCGCCCGCACTTTCGCCGAGCACGGTGCACGCATCGTGATCGGCGACCTGGACGAGTCCCGGGCCAAGGAGGCCGCCGCGTCGCTCGACGTCGAGGCGATCGGGGTGCGCTGCAACGTGGTCTCCTCCGAGGAGGTGGCACGGCTCCTCGAGGTTGCGACCACGACGTTCGGCTCCCTGGACGTCATGGTCAACAACGCCGGCATCACGCGCGACGCCACGATGCGCAAGATGACCGAGCAGGACTTCGACGACGTCATCTCGGTCCACCTGCGGGGGTGCTGGAACGGGACCCGTCAGGCCGCCGGCCTCATGCGCGAGTCGGGTGGAGGTTCGATCGTGAACCTGTCCTCGATCTCGGGCAAGGTCGGATTCATCGGTCAGACGAACTACTCCGCAGCCAAGGCGGGGATCGTCGGGCTGTCCAAGGCCGCGGCCAAGGAGGTCGCCCATCTCGGCGTACGGGTCAACGTGATCCAGCCCGGACTGATCCGCACCGCGATGACCGAGGCGATGCCGCAGAAGGCCTGGGACCAGAAGATGACCGAGATTCCCATGCAGCGCGCCGGCGAACCAGAAGAGGTGGCCTCGGTGGCGCTCTTCTACGCCTCCGACCTGTCCTCCTACATGACCGGCACGGTGGCTGAGGTCACCGGCGGCCGCCTGATGTGAGGCAGGCCATGACCGACGCCTACGTGTACGCCGCGACGCGCACCCCCTTCGGACGCTTCGGCGGCGCGTTGGCGCACACACGCCCCGACGACCTCGCGGCCATCGCGTTGCAGGGCGTCCTGGCCAAGGCACCCGACCTCGACCGTGAACAGATCGACGAGGTCCTGTGGGGATGTGCCAACCAGGCTGGTGAGGACAACCGCAACGTGGGCCGGATGGCGGTTCTCCTCGCCGGGCTCCCCGTCAGCCTGCCGGCCACGACGATCAACCGGCTCTGCGGTTCCTCCCTTGACGCCGCCATGCAGGCCTCGCGGCTGGTTGAGACCGGCGACGCCTCGGTCGTGGTCGCCGGCGGGGTGGAGTCGATGACGCGCGCTCCGTGGGTGTTTCCCAAACCGTCACGCGCGTTCCCGCCGGGCGACATCGCGGCCCCATCGACCACCTTGGGCTGGCGCCTGGTCAATCCCGAGATGCCGTCGGAATGGACAGTCTCGCTGGGCGAGGCGAACGAGCAGCTCGCCGAGAAGACCGGCATCTCGCGCGAACGGCAGGACGAGTTCGCCGCAGGCTCGCACCACCGGGCCGAGGGCGCCTGGAACGAAGGCTTCTACGACGACCTCGTCGTCCCGGTACCAGCAACCGAGCTGAGCCGGGACGAGAGCATCCGCGCCGGCACGAGCATCGAGAAGCTGGCCGGCCTCAAACCGTCCTTCCGCATCGAAGGCACCATCACCGCAGGCAACGCCTCGCCGCTGAACGACGGCGCCTCGGCCGTGCTCCTGGGTTCGGCAGCGGCGGCCTCCGCGCTTGGTCTCGAGCCGATCGCCCGCGTCGCCGGCCGTGGCGCCGCGGCCAACGAACCGCCCATGTTCGGCATCGCTCCGGTCGAGGCCGCCAACCGCGCAGTCGCCCGAGCTGGAATCACCTGGTCGGACGTCGGAGCCGTCGAGCTGAACGAGGCCTTCGCGGTCCAGTCCCTCGCTTGCATCGACGCATGGACCTCGAACGGTCTTCGCGACCCTGACATCGTCAATGCCAAGGGAGGCGCGATCGCGATCGGGCATCCGCTCGGTGCGTCCGGTGGCCGAATCCTCGGCACGCTGGCCAAGCGTCTCGTCGAGTCGGGCGAGCGCTGGGGGGTGGCAGCGATCTGCATCGGCGTCGGTCAGGGGCTGGCCGTCGTACTCGAGAACGTGGTGACATCGGCCACCTCGTGAAGCCCGGCCAACACCTCCTCGAGGGCCACGATGAGGCCGGGTATCCGCCTCGGCCGTCCTCGGGACGAGTCAGTGGATCCCGGCGGCCACGGCACTGGTGTGTCGCTCCTCGACCACCTGCAGGAACTTGCCGAGCAGCTCGGCCAACAGGACCTGGTCGCTTGCCGGCAGCCCCTCGAGGATCGCTCGCTCGTTGGCCAGGTGCTCAGTGATCAGCCTGTCCACCAGGCCTACTCCATCCTCGGTGAGCCGGATGTCACGGCCTCTCCCGTCGGTGGCCGAGACCGTGCGGGTGACCAGTCCCTGTGACTCGAGCCGGTCGATTCGCTTGGTCGCCGCCCCGTTGGTCACCATCATGTGCTTCGCCAGGGTGGTCACGCCGAGGCTGTAGGGCTCACCCGATCGTCGGAGTGCGGCGAGGAGGTCGAAGTCGCCTGAGGCGAGCCCGGAGCCGGCAAACGGTGGTCGGAGCAGATCGTCCAAGAGCGGACCGAGGCGATTGATCCGGCCGATGACGAGCAGTGGTGACCCGTCCAGGTCGGGACGCTCGGTGGCCCACTGGGCAACAAAGCTGGCAACCGCGTCGTCGGTCGACGAGCGCGAAGAAGATCGTTTCACGCTTGACAATATACTTTCCATGTCAAATACTTACTTTCCATGGAAACTAGATCGTGGTCGCGGGTCCGCTGGACGCAGTGGCTGACGAGTGTCGGCGACGGGATGTTCTACGTCGTTTCTGCGGCCTTGCTGCTGCGGTTGGGATTCTCCGCCGGCCGCGTCGGCGTGGTCCTGAGTCTCGTCTGGGGAGTGGCCATGGTCGCCACCCCGCTGGTCGGCCGACTGGCCGACCGCGTCGGGCTGCGCGCCGGAGTGCTCGGCCTGCCGGTGCTGGTGGCCGCGGGCCTGTTCGTCGTGGCAGTTGGGGCGAACGCCGCCTGGACCTCCGCGGGTCTGTTGGTCTACGCGGTCGGGCAGGCTGCCCTCGGCGGCGTACGACAGGCACTTGTGATTCCCCTGGCCATCGGAACCGGTCGCTCCGCGACCACCGAGCGCGCCACGCTTCAGGCCATCGGCAATGCGGGAATCGCGGTCGGCGCAGTGCTGGGCGGAGCTGCGTTGGCCGCCGGCTCTCTGGTCGCATTGCGTGGGGTGTTGGTGCTCGACGCTGGGCTGTTCCTGGTCTCGGTCGCCGTACTCCGCGCCCTGCCCGACCTGCCGCGCGCAGACCGGGCACAGAGTGCGGCCGCCGGCCGTCCTGGCGCCCGGTACCTCGCCCTGACCGCATGCGCTGGCCTGATGTACCTCTACATGCCGCTGCTCAGCGTGGGGTTGCCACTGGTCATCGGAACCCGCGACGACGTACCTGACTGGGTGATCGCCGCGCTGTTCGCGCTCAATACCCTCGGTGTGCTGGCCCTCCAGCGCCCGGTCGCGCAGCGGGTGACGTCGCTTGACCAGGCCCGCCGATACGCGCGGCGCGGCGCGGCACTGATGGCGTCATGCTGCCTGCTGTTCTGGGCTGCGCTTTCGGCCGTGGCGTGGCCATGGCTCCTGGCAGGGATGGTGTTGGCTGTCGGGGTGCAGGTCGTCGCGGAGGTCACCTTCGCCTCTGGCGCCTGGGACCTGGGATACCGACTGGCCCCGTCGGCCGCGGCCGGCACCTGGCAGGGAACCTTCGCGGCCGCCGTGCCGGCTTCTCGATGTGTGGGCCCTGCCCTGCTCTCGTGGCTGCTCATCTCCGGCGGGCTGCTGGGCTTCGCCGTCCTCGCCCTGATGTTCCTCCTCGCCGGCTTGGGCATGTCGATCCTGGCCACACCCAGCCATCCAGCCGACGCCAAGGCTGCGCACACCAGTCGACCGGGTGCAGATGGCACCCGAGCTTCCATGACCGCGCCTACCCCAAGGAGAACTAGATGAACAACGACGACCCCACCGAGGTCCGCCTCGACTTCGACTCGCTCGCGCCGCGGTTCTCTGCAGCGATGAACAGGCTGGACGCCGTGGCCGGCGTGGGCCTCGACCCGCTACTCCGCGAACTGGTGCGCATCCATGCCTCCACAATCAATGGCTGCGCCTACTGCATCGACATGCACAGCAAGGACGCGCGTGCCAAGAGCGAGACCCAGCAGCGCCTCGACTCGCTGGGAGCTTGGCGCGAAACAGCGTGGTTCACTCCTGCCGAGCGCGCGGCCCTTGCCCTCACAGAGGCCGTAACCGTGATCCACGTTGACAAGGTGCCTCGGCCAGTCATGGATGAGGCCTCCCGCCACTTTGACTCCGAGCAGCTCGCCCAGCTCGTCAGCCTGTTGGTCATCATCAACGCCTGGAACCGCATCGGCGTCACCACCCGCTGCTGGGAACCAGGCACCTACGAGGTCGAGAACTGACGCTGACTGCGGCGTGTCCCTGCGTTGATGCAGGGCCGTCTGGACGCGAGACTGTGTCGGTGAGGAACGCCCCGGCCTCTCTCGCGACGCGGCCACGTGGCATGGCAGTGCTCGCCGTCGCGGTCGCTGCGCTCATCGCGATCGTCTTGAGCTTCGCGTACGTGCGGGTCACTACCGACTGGCCGCACATTCTGGACGGCACGGTCCCTGACGACGACTTCGCCCAGCGGTACGTCGCGCATCCGTGGCTCGCCTACCTGCACATTGCTCCTGCGTGGTCTACCTGCTCGGTGCCCCGCTGCAGCTCTCAAGCCGCTTCCGCACGAAGCACTACACCGTGCACCGGCGACTGGGCCGGGTGCTCCTGTCGTGTGCGTTGCTGAGTGGCGTCCTCGCGCTGGTCTTCGGCCCGCTCCATTCCTGGGGCGGCGCGATCGAGGCGAGTGCTTCCCTGGCCTTCGGCGCCTGGTTCGTGACTTGTCTGGTGCGCGCGTTCCGCGCGATCCGCCGCGACGACGTTCCCCAGCACCGGCGGTGGATGATCCGTGCGTTCGCCGTCGGCATCGGCATCGGAACCATCCGGATCTGGACCGGCCTGTTCACAGCCCTCGCCATCGGCCGCAACGGCGGTCCCGAGGGGCTGGCGCTGCCAGACCAAGCGACCTTCGGGTTGGCGTTCTGGTTGGCCTTCGTCATGCACGTCGCCCTCGGCGAGTGGTGGCTGAGGCGGACGCCTGATCTGCGCGGCTGAGGGCAAGATCCGCCACCGACGTTCAAGCGCGGCACCGAGGTCGCTCGGCTGCCGGATTGGCCCACTGCGGCTCGCGTCCTGGAGGCGGCCCGACCGGTGCCGGCCAACCAACGTGCGCAGCTTCATCGCCCAGTCTCCTGGGCGCTCTCAGCCGTCTGGTGGTGGTCTGGTCGTGTGGCTGACCCGGCGGATTCCCGGGCATACGTCAGCCGGGTCCGGGTGGAAAACAGGGATGATGTGGGCCTTGAGTCACCACGTGACCCGAAGTCCACATCATCTTGCCGCAGATCGCCGGGCCTCGACTCCGCGAGCCCACGGAACCCTGACCAGACCAGCTCGAGCCGGTCGTTGCCGATGGACGCGAGCCGGAGCAAGGTGAGGGCACCAGAGAAACGGAGCCAGACCATGCCTGAGTTCATGGACGTACACACGCAGATGAAGGGGATCACCTCGGAGGGGCTTCTCGAGGCCCACAACGCCGACCTGGCCATCCAGGACGACGAGCAGGTGAACTTCAAGCACGCTTGGGCGGACCCGGAGAGCGGGATGGTGTTCTGCCTCTCCGAGGCACCGGACGCTGACGCGGTACAGCGCATTCACGAGCGCGCCGGCCACCCGGCGGACAACATCTACGAGGTCCCCGTACAGGCGTGAAGCCCATCAGGGCGCAAGCAGGGCCAGCGACAACAGCGCCACCAGCCAGCTGACGAAGCTGCCCACCAGGAAGTACTCGGTGAGCCGGTGGATCCACACCTGCTCACGCCTCGACTGCAGCTCGGGGAAACGCAGCAGCCCCTTGGCCGCGATCACGATGCTCGCCGCTGTGAGGTAACCGCTCAGGCCGAGACCGACAATGAAGACGCGCTCCATCGGCCCCAGGAGCCGCCCGCCCTTGAGCCGGAGCTCGGGGTCCGGATCGGGCTCGGAACCGTAGGTGGGGTTGGTCGTGCCCGTGGCCGCGAGCACGAGCCGCACGACGACGTTGCCGGTGCTCAGCTGCACCAGGAACGCACCGGCGAGCAGCAGAGCCCGGTCGGCAGACATGCCCTGCAGGGCAGGCACCTGCACAGAATCCAGCCACTCCCCCAGCAACCCGTCAGCGGTGCCGGCCCAGCCGGAGGTCAGGAAGCCGAGGACCACGGACGCACCCAGGACGAGCAGCGGCACCCACGCACGCCCCCGCCCGAAAGCCCTGGTGACCGTCTGGCCCCAGAGCACGACGAGCGCAGCGATCACCGCCAGCGCGACGACGTCCTCGAGCGCAGTCAGCCCGGCGACCAGGCCAAGCCAGACCGCCACCACGGCACCCGTGCACTCGTTGAGGATGGGTGCCGGCCTGATCGAGTGGGAGAGGTCGGTCACGGCCACCCCCACCAGCAGTACGGCGATCCACGTCATCGCACACTCCTCAACAGCTCGTCGGCCGCAACGATCACGGCCAGCCCGTCATTGCGCATCCGCTGCGACACCGCTGATGCGGAGATCCCTTCTTCCTCGGCGAGCTCCGCCTGGCTCCTGCCCGAGAGCGCGCCCCGCAGCAGCCGCAACGACCGTTCCGATACAGAGCCAACCATCTGGTCCCGACACATCAGCGCAGCGTTGACCGTGTTCGGGTCGGGTCCTTGCTGCCCGTCCACCTCGTCGGCTCGGCGGTACGCCGTGCGCACGCGGCGGGTGCCTGCCCGGTCCGCCTCGAGCTTGACCCACTCGATCGCCGCCCTCGCAGCCCACCACCCCGGCCCGTCCTCGACGCGCGGGCTCTCGGCCAGGACGGCCACGCTCCCCCAGCCGACCCCGTGGCGAAGGTCGGCCTCGGGAGTGAGGTGCAGCCGCAGCCACAAGGTGGCATGGAGTGCCTCGCCGACCCCTGCGAAACAGCCCTGGTACTCGTCGCCAACCGTGATCCGCAGCGGTACGGCGGGCGCGAGGACCGCGTTGGCCTCGTCGAGCAGGGCGATGAGGGCGGCGTGCAGAGCCGGACGGTCGGCCGAGGTGCGCGACTGCACGACATCACCGATGAGCGTGGCCACAGAAGAGTTGGACTTCATTCCAGACATATGAAGAGGATAGCTTATTTCTTGCTAGATGAAGCGATGTGCTTATCCCCAGAAGATCCGGTCCACGATCCCGCGAGCCCGCCGCGCGGAGCGCAGGTAGTCGTTGAGCATGACGTCGCTCCCCCCGGGCTGGTACTGAAGGATCGCTGCCACCGCAGCTCGCTCGCGCGCGTCGCGCGGTAGTTGGTCGGCCGGCTTGCCCCTGACCTGCACGGTCGCGTTGCGTGCCCGGCTGGCGAACTTCCATGCCTCGGCCAGGCCTTCCGCGTCCGCTACCGCGATCAGGTCGTTCTCGGCGGCGACCTGAAGGGCTTCGAGGGTCTTGGTCGTGCGCATCTCCGGGATCCGTCCCGCGTGCTCCATCTGGAGCAGCTGAACCGTCCACTCCACGTCGGATAGCCCACCGCGGCCCAGCTTGAAGTTCGTGGCCGGGTCGGCACCGCGCGGCAGGCGTTCCGCGTCGACGCGCGCCTTGATCCGGCGTACCTCGATCACGTCGTCCTGGGTCAGTCCGTCCTCGGGGAACCGCAGCGGGTCGATCAGCTCCTTGAACCGCGCGCACAGGTCCGGGTCGCCGACGATCGGCGCGGCCCGGAGCAATGCCTGCGCCTCCCATACCGCCGACCACTTCCCGTAGTAGGCCGCGTAGGAATCAAGCGTGCGTACGAGCGGCCCCTGCCTTCCCTCGGGCCGAAGGGTGGTGTCCACCTCGAGCGACGGGTCGCGCGACTGCTCGGTCAACAGCTGCCGTACGGCGTTGGCCACCGCCTGGGCCATCGAGCTGGCCTGCTGGGCCTCGGCTCCGGGCAGCGGCTCGTGGACGAACATCACGTCCGCATCGCTGCCGTAGCCCAGCTCGTACCCGCCGTACCGTCCCATCGCGACGATCGCCATCCGGGTCGGCAGCTGCGTCTCCTTGGCTCCCTCGACCCCCCGGATCGCCGCCTCCAGAGTCGCGTCGAGGGTGGCGCTGGTGACATCTGTGAGGGCGTACCCCACCTCGGCGACCCCGAAGGGCACACACAGGTCGGCCACGCTGATCCGAAGGAGCTCCCGGCGCCGGATCGCGCGGATGGCGAGCACTGCGTCCTTGGGGTTGTCCCGCCGTTCGGCCGCGGACCTCATCTCGGACTGCACCGCGTCACGGCTCATCGGCTCGAGCCGCTCCTGCTCGCCGAGGATCGCCACGCCCTTCGGCTCGCGCTCGAGCAGGTCGGTGGCGAAGCGGCTGGTGGCGAGGATCGTCGCCATCCACTGCGCCGCCTGCCCCTCGTCGCGCAGCAGGCGGAGGTACCACGGGGTCGAGCCCAGGGCATCGGAGATCCTGCGGAACCCGAACAGGCCGGCGTCCGGGTCGGGCGCGTCGGCGAACCACTCGAGCATCACCGGCAGCAGGGTGCGCTGGATCTGGGCAGTGCGGGTGACACCAGCAGTGAGCGCCTCGAGGTGACGGAGCGCGGCCTTGGGGTCGAGGTAGCCGAGAGCGGCCAGCCGCTCCTGGGCTGCCTCGGGGGTGAGCCGCGACCCGCCGCGGACCTTGGCCACCGCGGACAGCAGCGGCCGGTAGAAGAGCTTCTCGTGCAGGCGGCGTACCTCACGCTGGTGGTAGTGCCACTGCTTGTCGAGCTCGCGCACCGGTTCCCTGGTGTAGCCGAGCGAGCGCCCGAGCCGTCGCAGCGACGCCTCGTCCTCGGGCATCACGTGCGTGCGCCTGAGCTGGTAGAGCTGGATCCGGTGCTCGAGAGTGCGCAGGAAGGCATAGGCGTCGCGGAGCGAGCGCCCGTCCTCGCGGCCGACATAGCCGAGCTCGGTCAGCCGCGCCAGGGCGCTCAGCGTCGGCGAGGGCCGTACCTCCTCGTCCGTCCGGCCGTGCACCATCTGAAGCAGCTGTACGGCGAACTCCACGTCGCGCAGCCCGCCGGACCCGAGCTTGAGCTGCCGTTCGGCGCGGTCCGCAGGGATGTGGTCGAGGACGCGGCGTCGCATCGCCTGGACCTCTTCGACGAAGCCCTCCCGCTGCGCCGCCGACCAGACCATCGGCCCGATCACCTCGGCGTACTCACGACCCAGCTCCAGGTCGCCCGCGACCGGCCGCGCCTTCAGCAGGGCCTGGAACTCCCAGGTCTTGGCCCACCGCTCGTAGTACCCGCGGTGGCTGGCGATCGTGCGGACCAGCGGACCGGACTTGCCCTCGGGGCGCAGGTTGGCGTCGACCGGCCAGATGGTGCCCTCACGGGTGTTCTCCGAGCAGACCTGCATCATCGTCGAGGCGAGCTGGGTGGCGGCCCGCAGAGCCGGCCCTTCCTCGTGCCCCTCGACCGGCTCCGCCACGAAGATCACGTCCACGTCGCTGACGTAGTTCAGCTCGTGCCCGCCACACTTGCCCATCGCGATCACGGCGAGGCGGCAGGTCGTCGCTGCCGCACCGACCTTCGCGCGGGCGACAGCCAGCGCCCCGTCGAGGGTTCCGGCAGCGAGGTCCGCGAGCTCCGCGGCCGCGTCATCGACACCGAGGTGATGGGTCAGGTCGCGTGCGGCCAGCCGCAGGAGCACCCTTCGGTACTCGATGCGCAAGGCGTTCAGTGCGTCGGCGTACCTCACTGTCGCCACCGGCTCCGGGTCCGCCGGGTCTGCGCCCACCGCGCACAGCAGCCCCGCGCGAATGGCGTACGCCGGGGGCCGGGTCGAGCCGAGCGTGGGGTCGGTGAGCTCGTGCCACTGCTCCGGGTGGCGACGCAGGTGGTCCCCCAGCGCCTGGCTGGCACCGAGTACGGAGAGCAACCTCATCGAAGTGCCCTCGTCGTCGGCCACCGCCTGCAGGAGCTCGTCGCGATCCTCGGCAGCGTCGGCGAGCGCCACCAGGGAGGCCAGGGCGAGGTCGGGGTCGGCGCTGCGCCCGAGCAGTGGCGGCAGTGGCTTGGTGACATCACCGAGCTCCCCGAACAGCCGCTGTGCCGTCTCGGAGTCGGAGAAACCCAACCGCACCAGGCTGCCCCAGCTGGTGTCCCCGGGGTCCCGGGAAGGTTCGCGGGAAGTGTCGCGGTCAGTTGCCACCGGGCGAATCTATCGCCACCGGTCTGCGCTCCGAGGTCAGATGACGGGGAGCATCCGGTCACGCTCGAAGGAGGAGACCTGGCCGCGGTACTCCTCCCACTCCGCACGCTTGTTGCGGAGGAAGAACTCATAGACGTGCTCACCGAGCGTGTCGGCCAGCAGCTCGGAGTCCTCGGCGACACTGATCGCGTCGTGCAGGGTCTTCGGCAGCTGCTCGAGACCGAGTGCCTTGCGTTCGCGGTCGTTGAGCGACCAGACGTCGTCCTCTGCCTCGCGCGGCAGCTCGTACTCGCCCTCGAGACCCCTCATGCCGGCGGCGAGCACGACGGCGTACGCAAGATAGGGGTTGCACGCGGCGTCGATCGTGCGCAGCTCGATGCGCGTCGACTGGCCCTTGTTGGGCTTGTACATCGGCACGCGCACCATCGCCGAGCGGTTGTTGTGCCCCCATGACTTGTACGACGGGGCCTCGCCGCCGCCGATCAGGCGCTTGTAGGAGTTCACCCACTGGTTGGTGACACAGGTGATCTCGCTGGCGTGGTGCAGGATGCCCGCGATGAAGTGCCGCGCGGTCTTCGAGAGTTGGTACTCGGCGCCCGCCTCGAAGAAGGCGTTGGTGTCGCCCTCGAACAGCGAGACGTGGGTGTGCATCCCCGAGCCTGGGTGCGTGGTGAAGGGCTTGGGCATGAAGCTGGCCCAGATGCCCTGGCTCAACGCCACCTCCCGGACCACCGTGCGGAACGTCATGATGTTGTCCGCCGTGGACAGCGCATCGGCGTAGCGGAGGTCGATCTCCTGCTGGCCGGGACCGTTCTCGTGATGGCTGAACTCGACCGAGATGCCCATCGACTCCAGCATGTTGATCGCTTCGCGGCGGAAGTCCGTCCCGCGCGACTGGGCGGTGTGGTCGAAGTAGCCGCTGCGGTCGACCGGGAGCGGCTCCTCGCCGACGCCGGGACGACCCTGGAAGAGGTAGAACTCGATCTCGGGGTGGGTGTAGAAGGTGAAGCCCTTGTCAGCGGCCGTCTGCAGGGTCCGCTTGAGCACGAACCGCGGATCGGCGTACGACGGGGACCCGTCGGGCATCATGATGTCGCAGAACATCCGGGCGGTCGAAGGACCTTCGCCGCGCCACGGAAGCAGCTGGAACGTGGACGGGTCAGGGTGGGCCAGCATGTCCGCCTCGGTGACCCGAGCGAAGCCCTCGATCGCCGAGCCGTCGAAGCCGATGCCCTCGGAGAACGCGTTCTCCAGCTCAGCCGGGGCGACCGACACCGACTTGAGATAGCCCAGCACGTCGGTGAACCACAGCCTCACGAACCGGACGTCGCGCTCTTCGAGTGCGCGGAGAACGAAGTCTTCCTGCTTGCCCATGGGACGAGACTAGGCCGTGTCTCGAGCAGGTGCGCGTCGGGATGCGTGGCATCCGCGCCCGATCCGGCAAGGCGGAGGTGCGAAGGCGCAGCGAGCTGCGTTGAGTGCCGACAACGCAGCCGGTCGGGATGCGGGGCCGCGCATCCCAGCGCAGATGCGAGAGACACGGCCTCAGGCCGTGTCTCGAGCAGGTGCGCGTGAGGGCAGGGCGGCAAACGCCTGGGCCAGCGGGCGCCAGCCGGCAGCCAGGGTTGCCCTGGACTCTGCCACCTGGTGCAGCACTTCCTCGAGGACGCCTTCGTCGTAGCGGTCCCGGTCGTCCTGGGCCCACGTTTCGAGGATGACCTCGTCGACCTCCGGGTGCAGCTGCACCCCCCATACCGTCGGGGCGAACCTCGCGACCTGCTGCTCCCCCGCCGGAGTCCGCGCGAGGGTCACGGTCCCTTCCGGTGACCGCAGCACGATGTCGTCGTTCCAGTGCACTCCGAAGCCGGTGCCGACGAGACTGCCGGTGAGATCGTCCTGCCCGGCGGCATCGGTCCAGCCCACGGGTAGCAGACCCAGCTGCTGGCCCCTCGGGTTGCGGCCCGCTTCGCCACCGAGCGCCACCGCCACGAGCTGGTGCCCCAGGCAGATGCCGAGCGTCGGGACGGCCTGCACGGCTGCCTCACGGACGAGCTCCTTGGTCGGGGTCAGCCACGCGTGTGTGTCCTCGTCGTACGCGCCCATCGCACCGCCGAGGACCAGCAGGGCATCGTGCCCGTCGAGCGTGAGCGGCAGGTCGTCGCCGGCGTACGGACGGCGTACGTCGAGAGAGCAGCCGGCCTCGACCAGCCAGTCGCCGACAAAGGCAGGAGGGCAGTCGTCCTCGTGCTGGACGACCAGGACCCGGGCTGTCATCAGTCCGTCGGCACGTTCTCGAGCTCCGCCAGCCATGCTGCCGGGCTGGCGTCACTCGGCATCCGCCAGTCACCTCGCGGCGACATCGTGCCGCCGGCGCTGACCTTTGGACCGTTGGGAAGCGCCGAACGCTTGAACTGGCTGGCGAAGAAGCGCCTGATGAACACCTCGAGCCAGGCGCGGATGTCGGCCAGGGCGTACTCGGGACGGTTGTCGTCGGGGTAGTTGGGCGGCCATTCGCCCAGCTTGGCGTCGGACCAGGCGTGCTCGGCCAGGAAGGCGATCTTGCTGGGTCGGGAGCCGAACCGCAGCACGTGGAAGAGCGTGAAGTCGTGCAGCGCATAGGGACCGATGGAGCCTTCTGTCGCCTGCGGCTTCTCCCCCTCCCGCGTGGGGATCAGCTCGGGGGTGATCTCCTGCCCGACGATGTCGGTGAGCAGCTGGTTGACCTCCCCGTCCCTCTCACCGAGCTGCTCGCTGTCCACGACCCAGCGGATCAGGTGCTGGACCAGCGTCTTCGGTACGCCGGAGTTGACCGTGTAGTGCGACATCTGGTCGCCGACGCCGTAGGTGCACCACCCGAGGGCCAGCTCGGAGAGGTCTCCGGTGCCGAGGACGATTCCCCCACGCTGGTTGGCGATCCGGAAGAGGTAGTCGGTCCGCAGCCCGGCCTGCACGTTCTCGAAGGTGACGTCGTACACCTCCTCGCCGGAGGCGAACGGGTGGCCGAGGTCCGCGAACATCTGCCTGGCCGCGGGTCGGATGTCGAGCTCCTCGAACGTCACACCGAGCGCCTTGGAGAGACGGGTGGCGTAGGACTTGGTGGTCTCGCCCGTAGCGAACCCGGGCAGGGTGAAGGCCAGGATGTCGCTGCGCGGTCGATCGAGACGGTCCATCGCCTTGGCGGCGACGATCAGCGCGTGGGTCGAGTCGAGCCCACCGGAGACCCCGATGACGACCTTCGGCTGCCCGATCGCGCGGAGTCGCTGCTCCAGCCCGGAGACCTGGATGTTGTAGGCCTCGTAGCAGTCCAGGGCGAGTCGCTCGACGTCGTCCGGGACGAACGGGAACCGGTCGACCTTGCGCCGCAGGCCGATGTCACCGGACGGCGGGTCGAGGGTGAACCCGACTTCGACGAAGCTCCCGCTCTCCACGCCCTCGGCGTGCCGGTTGTCGTCGAACGTCCCCTGCCGCATCCGTTCCTGCCGGATCCGGCCCAGGTCGACGTCGGCCACCGTACGGCGCGCACCCTCGGGAAAACGGTCGCCCTCGGACAGCAGCTCTCCGCACTCATAGACCATGGTCTGCCCGTCCCACGACAGGTCGGTGGTCGACTCCCCCTGCCCTCCCGCCGCATAGGCATAGGCCGCCGAGCAGCGCGAGCTGGCCGAGCGGACCAACTGGCGGCGGTCCTCGGCGCGGGCGATGGTGATCGGGGATCCCGAGATGTTCGCCAGCACGGTGGCTCCGGCCAGGGCGGCGTTGGCACTGGGCGGGATCGGCACCCACATGTCCTCGCACACCTCGACGAACAGGGCGAGGTCAGGCACGTCGGTGGCGCGGAAGATCAGGTCCGGACCGAACGGGACCTCGACGCCGCCAACGCTGATCCACTCCCCTCGCTGGTCCTCGCCGGCCGCGAACCAGCGGGCCTCGTAGAACTCGCGGTAGGTCGGCAGGAACGACTTGGGCGCCACTCCGAGGATCGTGCCGCGGTGCATGACCACCGCGCAGTTGTAGACACGATTCCCCTTGCGCAGCGGAGCACCCACCACGAGGACGGGTCGGAGGTCGTGGCTGGCCCCGACCAGCTCCGCGATGGCGACCTCTACCGCTTCGAGCAGCGTGTCCTGCAGGAACAGGTCGTCTATCGAGTAACCGGACAGGCACAGCTCGGAAAAGATCGCGACAGCCACCCCGTCGTCGTGGCAGGCACGTGCCTGCTCCAGAACCGTGCGTGCGTTGGTCGCAGGGTCAGCGATCGCGACCGGCACCGTGCAGGCGGCGATCCGGGCGAAGCCATGGGCGTAGGCCGACTTGAAGTCCACGACGCCAGTGTTACAGAACCAATGAACCAGAATGGGGTGGTGGACACACCCATAGCCCAGACCCCCGAGCCGCCGTACACGGCGGTGATCTTCACGAGTGTCCGCACACCCGACGAGCACGGCTACGGACCGATGTCGGCGCGCATGGACCAGCTCGCGCGTGAGCAGCCTGGGTACCTCGGACATGAGTCCGTCCGTGAGGACGCCCTCAGCATCACGGTGTCGTACTGGGTCGACCACGCAGCGGCGGCGGCCTGGAAGCAGGTCGCCGAGCATCTGGTCGCCCAGGGGCGAGGTCGCAGCACGTGGTACGCCGACTACACCGTCCGCGTGGCGACCGTCGAGCGCGACTACCGGGCCGGCCATTCCTGATCCCTCCTGCCCTGAACACTTCCGTGTGATCCACGAGACACCCCGGGAACACGCGCGCAGGTCTAGCGTTGAGGTGCGTCCGGGGACTTCGCACGGGAAGCCTCGAGTCAGTACACGCCCCAGTGGCAGGCAAGGAGCTCGACAGTGAGCAACGCACCGAGTGAAGAGACCGCTCCCTACGGCAGCGGAGCCCCCAGAGCGGATGCAGCGCCGGCGAGCTCTACACCGGCTAGGCGCGTCCGGACGCAGCACCTGCGCGAGATGAAGCAGCGCGGCGAGCGGTTCGCGATGCTGACGGCCTACGACATGTACACCGCCCAGGTCTTCGACGAAGCCGGGATCGAGGTCCTCCTGGTCGGCGACAGCGCCTCGAACAACGTCTACGGCAACGAGACCTCCTTGCCAGTGACCGTGGACGAGCTGATCCCGCTGACCCGCGCAGTGGCGCGGTCGGTCCAGCGATCGCTCGTGGTCGGCGACCTTCCGTTCGGGTCCTACCAGCGTTCGCCGGAGCAGGCCTACGACACGGCCGTCCGCTTCATGAAGGAGGGTGGCGCCCACGCAATCAAGCTCGAGGGCGGACGCGAGATGGTGCCCCAGATCGAGCTGCTCAGCCGCGGCGGCGTACCCGTGATGGCGCACATCGGCTTCACCCCGCAGAGCGAGCACGCGCTCGGGGGCTACCGGGTCCAGGGCCGCGGCGACACCGGCGAGCGGATCCTCGAGGACGCTCGCGCAGTCGAGGCCGCCGGTGCGTTCGCCGTCGTGATGGAGATGGTCCCTGGCGACGTCGCCGGGCGGATCACCAAGGAGCTCGTCATCCCCACGATCGGGATCGGTGCCGGAGTCGAGTGCGACGCCCAGGTGCTGGTCTGGCAGGACGCTTTCGGGATGCGGACCGGCAAGATGGCCCGGTTCGTGAAGCAGTACGCCGACCTGCACGGCGTACTGCTCGACGGGGCGAAGGCGTACGCCGAGGACGTCCGGTCGGGCGAGTTCCCGGGGCCCGAGCACACGTTCTAGGGCGGGCTCTGTCCGTTTTAAGCCGATTTTGGCGATTCGCCGGTATTCAGCCGTATGACCAGTCAGGATGGCTCCCTACTGACACGCTCGCACGGCTCTGCAGGGACTCCACATGGCGATCTTCAGCACGGGGAAGAAGAAGCGACGCAAGAGGCGTCGTCGTCGCCACCATGTGAGGCGCAGAAAGGTCACCACGGCCACGCCGAAACCGGCTCCCAAGCCGACCCCCACGCCGACCCCGACCCCGACCCCGACCCCGAAACCGAGTCCGACCCCGGCTCCGGTTCCGAAGGCGCTCGCGGCCACCTCACGTGAGCGGCTCTATCTCAACCGCTTCGCAACGGGCTTCACCCAGCGCGCGCTGACCCAGCTGCGGGCAGCCGGTACGCCGGAGTCATGGCTGGAGGGCCAGCTCTCGCCCGCGTCCGTGCCGGAGTCGGCCAAGGCCGGTGAGGTCAACGGCTGGTTCGACTTCATGTGGCGTACGCCGGCCGAGAAGTACGCGACCGACCGGGCCAAGACCAAGGCCGCGTGGCAGTACGGCCACGACCACGGCAACTGGTCGATCCTGCGCCGCGTGTACTCCGACCGGACAGTGCTGGAGACGATGACCGACTTCTGGTCCACCGTCCTGCACATCCCGGTGGGCCACGACCGCGCCTGGGTGTACCGGTTCGACTACGACGCCACGATCCGCGCCAACGCGCTCGGCACCTTCGAGGACATGCTCGTCGCCTGCTCCCTGCACCCGGCGATGCGCGTCTACCTCGACAACTGGAAGTCGGTGAAGAACAAGCCCAACGAGAACCAGGGCCGTGAGCTGCTCGAGCTGCACACCGTCGGACGGGCCGCGAACTACACCGAGGCGATGGTCAAGGCCTCGGCTGTGCTGCTCTCGGGCTACTCAGTGGACTGGGGCAACACCTTCACCGCGAAGTACGACACCAACGCGCACACCACGGGTCCCGTCCAGGTGCTCGACTTCACCCACGCAAACTCCTCGTCCGACGGGCAGGCCGCAACCCTGGCCTACCTGAAGTACCTCGCCCATAACCCGGCCACCGCACAGAACCTGGCGCGCAAGCTGGCCACGTTCTTCGTGTCGGACACCCCGTCCTCGGGCCTGGTTGACGCCTTGGCCGGCGTCTACCTCAGCTCGGGGACGGACATCAAGGCCGTCCTGCGAACCCTCGCGTCGCACCCGGAGTTCCTCACCTCAGAGGGACTCAAGGTGCGCAACCCCATCGCCGACCTGGTCGCAACGACCAGGGTTCTCGACGTCAAAGTGCTGACGCCGGCCGGCGACGACTCCTACACCCGGCACGCGAACTGGACCCACGGCGGCCCACCGCTCTTCTCGTGGCCGCGCCCGGACGGTCCCCCGATCACCGGCCGCATGTGGTCCTCCGCCTCGCGCATCTTCGGCTCCTACGAGATGCACCTGAACCATGCAGGCGGGTGGTGGCCGAAGGGTGCGACGTACCGGACCGGTGCCTCGTGGCTGCCAGCCGCCTCGGTGCGCTTCGACGTGTTCGTCGATCACCTGTGCCGCACCTTCCTGGGCCGCGCCGCAGACCCGCGCCTGCTGCAGGCCGCCTGCCAGGCGACCGGAGCCAAGCCCGAGACCGTCGTCACGGCCAATCACGCTGTCGCTCGCTGGATGTTCCCGAGGCTGACGGTTGCCCTGCTCGACTCTCCCGACCACATGACGACGTAAGGCAGACGATGGCCGATCACACGCATCCCGCGGAAGCAGCCTGCTGCCGCGACTTCACCAGGTCTCGTCTGTCGCGCCGCTCGCTGCTGCAGGGCGCGGCCGCGGTCGGCGGCAGTATGGCTGTCACACAGCTGTTCGGCGACGCGCTCATGCAGGCCACCTTCGCGGGCACTCCCGGGGGCAACACGATGGTGGTCATCAGTCTCCGTGGGGGGATCGACGGACTCGGGGTCGTCGTACCCCACGCGGACCCTGGTTACTACAGCGCGCGACCCTCGACCGCAGTCCCGGTGGGCTCCTTGCTCTGCAAGGACGCGATGTTCGGGCTGCACCCGGCCATGGCGCCGCTCGAGCCCCTGTGGCAGTCCGGCGAGCTTGCGGCCATCCAGGCCACCGGCCTCCGGGTGCCCAACCGCTCGCACTTCGCCGCGATCGAAGAGGTCGAGGACGCCGCGCCCGGTTCGGACGCGCGAACGGGTTGGATCAACCGGATGATCGGCCTGGGCAGTACGCCGGGCACGCTCGACGCCGTACAGCTCGGCATGAACTTCCCCACCACGGCCATGGTCGGCCCACGTCCCGTGCTCGCAGCACAAGACCTGACCAGCCTGCAGCTGCCCGGCCTCGATGACAACCCTGCGCCGCGCTACTCGTCGCTGCAGACCGCGTGGGGCTCGGCGAGCGGGCCACTGGCTTCCGGAGCGCAGGAAGCGGTCAACATCTCCAAGGGGCCCGGGCAGCAGCTCAAGACCATGGCCGACTCGACCACCCCCTACCCGACGGTGTGGAACGCGACCCCGTTCGCGGAGCCGCTGAAGAACGCCGCGAAGCTGATCCGGGCCAACATCGGCACCGACGTCATCGCCATCGACGCCGGCAACTGGGACCTGCACACGAACTACGGGACGATCGCGTGGGGCTCGATGCAGAGCAACATCTCCGGCCTCGCGCAGGCTCTCGCTGCGTTCATGACCGACCTCGGTTCACTGCGCTCACGCGTCACGGTCGTCACCATCTCCGAGTTCGGTCGGCGCGTGGCGGAGAACGGCAGCCAGGGCTTCGACCATGGCTGGGGAAACGTGATGCTGGTGGCCGGAGCCGGGGTCAAGGGCGGCCAGTACTACGGCACCTGGCCCGGTCTGGGCAGCGGCTCGTTGATCGACGGCGACCTCAAGGTGACGACGGACTACCGCAACGTCCTTGGTGAGATCGTGAGCAAGCGGTTCCCGGATCGTTCCGTGCCTGCGCTCTTCCCCGACCTGGCGATCGCGCCGGTCGGCGTGATGACCTGACCTTCGCCAGCGGGAAATGCCGTTCTCTGGCAGGCCGGTCGTGCGGCGGGCTAGCCTGCCGTATGCGACGTCTGCTCACGGTGCTGCTCGGACTTGTGCTTCTCGCGACCGGCTTCTCGGCACCGGGGCAGGCCGCTCCGGCCAAGCAGCCGAGACCGGAGCGCGCCACCGCAGCCACCGTGCCAGTCCTCCAGGTGAGGGCGATCGCCCGGGGGCTCAACATCCCGTGGGACGTGAAGAACGTGGGCGGCGGCCGTCTGCTGATCACGGAGCGTTCCACGAAGCGCCTGCTCATCCTGCACAAGGGCAAGCTCCGCCGGGTCGCCTACGCCGCGTCGACGGTGTGGGCCGGGGGCGAGACCGGGCTGATGGGGCTGGCCGTTGACCCCGCGTTCCGCCAGAACCGCCGTTTCTACACCTGCCAGGGGGGCAACGTCAGCGGCGGCGGGCACGACGTACGCATCGTGGTCTGGCGGCTCGGAGGCAAGGCGCGTCGCGCCTTCCCGGTTCGGACGCTTCTCGCCGGCCTGCCATCCACCTCGGGTCAGCACGGTGGCTGCCGTCTGCTGATCGCCACGAACGGCGCGATGTTGGTCGGCACGGGCGACGCCGCGACCGGCTCCAACCCGCGCAACCTCAACTCCCTGGGTGGCAAGACCCTGCGCCTGAACAGGATCACGGGGGCGCCGTGGCCGCAGAACCCGTGGATCGGGTCGGCATCGCGCAACGCCCGCTACGTGCTGACCTTCGGGCACCGCAACATCCAGGGTCTGACCCAACGGCTCGATGGTTCGGTGTGGTCGGTGGAGCACGGGCCCGACCGGGACGACGAGGTGAACCGCCTGATCACCGGGGGTGACTACGGCTGGAACCCGGTGCCCGGCTACAACCAGAGCGTGCCCATGACCGACCACAGCCTGCCGGGGACCCAGCAGAGCGCACGCTGGCGGTCCGGCTTCCCCACCATCGCGACCTCGGGAGCGGCTTTCGTCCGCGGAACGCAGTGGGGCCTCTACAACGGCACGTTGGCCGTGGCCGCCCTGAAGGGGTCCCGCATGCTGTTCATCCGGTTCGACGCGGCCGGCAACTTCAGCTACATGAAGGTTCCGCCCGCCCTGCGTCGGTACGGCCGGCTGCGCGCCGTCACGTCCGCGGGCAACGGCGACCTCTTGGTCACCACGTCCAACGGCGGTTCGCGGGACTACGTGCTTCGCATCCACCCTCGCTGACGGTCCCCTGAGCTGAAGTTCAGCCCCAACCGAGGTTGCGCGTTCCGAGCGCGATCGTCGGCAGCCACACAGCGAACGCCAGCGCGGGCAGCCACGGCACCCATCCCGGGTGCGGCTCGAACCAGCGAACTGCGATCGCGAACAGAACCACCCACAACAACAAGAAGAGTGCCGTCACCCACCAGGGTGCGACGGTGGCTGTGCCGAGGTCCAGGAACAACACGCACGCCATGGCGCCGAAGCCCACGAAGCCCCACGGAGAGACCTTTGTCAGCGCCACGCGCAAACCCTTCGGGAGCTCGACGCAGTCAGTCCTCGGTCAGCTCGTCGTTCCACCTCGGGTCGTTGTCCCACTCCTCGTTGCGCTCCTTGGCCTTCTCGAGCGCCCGGGAAGCTTCCGCCTCGGTGGGGTAGGGACCCAACCGGTCAACGGGCCCGCACCCGTCGGGGCCCTCGACAGCGTGGTGCTTGACGCAGTACCAGAAGTCGCTCATGTCGCTGAAACTACACTCGGGCCCGTGACTGCCATAGCCCCCGGAAGGATCTCCCCGCGTCGCGCCGTGCCCGCGCACATCCCGCGTCCGGAGTACGTCGACAAACCAGCGCCTGCGCCGTTCACCGGCTCCGAGGTGAAGGACTCCGACACGGTCGAGCGCATGCGGATCGCCGGCAAGCTGGCGGCCGAGGCGCGCGACCTCGTCGGCTCCCACGTCGCGCCCGGGATCACCACCGACGAGCTCGACCGCATTGGCCACGAGTACCTCTGCGACCACGGCGCCTACCCGTCCACGCTCGGTTACAAGGGCTTTCCCAAGTCGTTGTGCTCATCGGTCAACGAGGTGATCTGCCACGGCATCCCGGACACGACCGTGGTCGAGGACGGCGACATCGTGAACATCGACATCACGGCCTTCCTCAATGGCGTGCACGGCGACACGAACGCCACGTTCCTCACCCCGGGGGTCTCCCAGGAGGTGCGCGACCTGGTGGACCGCACGCGGGAAGCGCTGCGTCGTGCCATCAACGCCGTGAAGCCCGGTCGCCGGATCAACGTCATCGGCCGGGTGATCGAGTCCTATGCCAAGCGGTTCGACTACGGCGTCGTACGTGAGTTCACCGGGCACGGCATCGGATCGTCCTTCCACTCCGGCCTGGTGGTCCCGCACTTCGACGACCCGCACTACAACGACCTGATCGAGCCCGGGATGACCTTCACGATCGAGCCGATGCTCAACCTGGGCACCCACCAGTGGGACCTGTGGGAGGACAACTGGACGGTGGTGACGAAGGACCGGCAGGTCAGCGCCCAGTTCGAACACACCCTCCTGGTCACCCAGGACGGCGCCGAGATCCTCACCCTCCCCTGACACTAAAGTCACTGGCGTGACGAGCATGTTCGAGGACTACGCATCCGGCATGGGCTCCGCCTATGACGAGATGTACGACGACGGGTCGGGGCTCCGCACGCCCTACAGCCAGCTGCAGCCGTCGCTGCACCAGATGGGCCAGAGCGAGCTGCAGAGCCGGGTCGAGGCCCTGCAGTCGAGCTACTTGGACCAGGGCGTCACCTTCGACATCGGCGGCGAGGAGCGAGCGTTCCCGCTCGACGTACTCCCCCGCGTGATCGAGATGGACCAGTGGGCCAAGGTCGAGGCGGGCGTGCAACAGCGCGTGCACACGCTGGAGAAGTTCCTCGCCGATGTGTACGACGCCGGTCGCGTCCTCGACGACGGCATCGTCCCGCGTCGAGTGGTCACCACCTCCTCGCACTTCCACCGCGCGGCTGCGGGCATCGAGCCGCCGAACGGCGTACGCGTGCACGTCAGCGGCATCGACCTGATCCGCGACGACACCGGGGAGTTCCGGGTCCTCGAGGACAACGTGCGGGTGCCGTCCGGTGTCTCCTACGTGATGACCAACCGGCGCGCGATCGCGGCAGCCCTGCCCGAGACCTTCGCCGAGCACCGCATCCGCCCAGTGGCCGGTTACCCACAGAAGCTGCTGACCGCGCTTCGTGCCGCCGCACCCGCAGGTGTCACCGAACCCAACGTCGTGGTGCTGACCCCGGGCGTCTTCAACGGCGCGTACTTCGAGCACGCGCTGCTGGCCCGCACGATGGGTGTCGAGCTCGTTGAGGGCCGAGACCTCGAGTGCCGCCGCGGCCGCGTGATGATGCGTACGACGCAGGGACTCGAGCCGGTGCACGTGATCTACCGACGCGTCGACGACGAGTTCCTCGACCCGGTGCACTTCCGCAGCAACTCGCTCCTCGGCTGCTCCGGCCTCCTCAACGCCGCGCGCGCCGGCAACGTGACGATCGCCAACGCGGTCGGCAACGGCGTCGCCGACGACAAGCTGATCTACACCTTCCTTCCCGACCTGGTCCGGTACTACCTCGACGAGGAGCCGATCCTGAAGAACGTCGATACGTGGCGGCTCGGGGACGCGGACCACCGCGAGGAGGTCATGGACCGGCTGGACGAGCTCGTGCTCAAGCCGGTCGACGGGTCGGGTGGCAAGGGCATCGTGATCGGGCCGCACGCAAGCACGGCGGAGATCGAGGAGCTGCGAGCCAAGGTGCTGGCGGATCCCCGCTCCTGGATCGCACAACCGGTGATCCAGCTGAGCACGGTACCGACGTACGTGGACGGCATGATGCGCCCGCGCCACGTGGACCTGCGCCCGTTCGCGGTGAACGACGGCAACCGGGTGTGGGTGCTTCCAGGCGGACTGACCCGGGTGGCGCTCGGCGAGGGTGAGCTGATCGTGAACTCCTCCCGTGGTGGCGGGTCCAAGGACACCTGGGTGCTGGCCGGACACGGCCGACACCAGGTCTCCGCCGAACCCGAGCGCGTGGAGATCCACGCCACCCCGCAGCACGTCGGCCCGGCCCTGGACTCCTACTCCAGCCAGCAGGACCAGCAGCAACAGCAAGGTGGTTGCGAGGACGGCATGGTGTCCCCGTGCTGAGCCGGATCGCCGAGTCGCTGTTCTGGATCGGCCGTTACGTGGAGCGCGCCGAGGACACCGCCCGCATCCTCGACGTACAGACCCAGCTGATCCTCGAGGACCCCGGTGTCGACGAGCAGACCACCTGCCGCAGCCTGCTCTCGATCATGGGGGTGGACTTCGACGAGGACGCCCCGATCGACACCGCCGAGGTGATGCGGGTGCTGGCCTATGACCCCACCTCCACTGCCTCGATCGCGGCCACCATGGGTGCCGCCCGAGAGAGCGCCCGACGTGCCCGCGAGACCCTGTCCACCTCGATGTGGGAGGCCATGAACACCACCTACCGCGCGATTCCGTCGGGTCACTTCCGCTCGATGCGACCGCCGGTTGCCTTCCGCTGGGTGCGCGACAGGGCGGCCCAGATCAACGGCATAGCCGAGGCGACGATGACCCGCGACGAGGGCTACCAGTTCCTCGTGCTCGGTCGTTCGATCGAGCGAGCCGACATGACCTCGCGGCTGGTCGCGACCGCGGCGCTCACCTCCGGCTCCGCGTGGGGCACGTCGCTCCGGGCGTGCGGCGCCTACGAAGCGTTCCTCCGCACCTACAAGGGTCTGGAGACAGAGCGAGGGGCAGCCGAGTTCCTGCTGCTCGACCGGCTCTTCCCACGCTCGGTGGTCTTCGGGCTGAGCGAGGCTGAGCGCTGCCTGGAGCGCCTGCAGTCCTCGGGCAGCCGCGCCGGCGTACAGAACGAGGCGCAGCGTCTGCTCGGACGCACGCGGGCCGAGCTCGAGTACCGCTCGCTCAGCGACTTCGTGGCGGACCTGCCCAGCGAGATGGAGCGTCTCCAGCGCACCTGCGCGCTCGCGACCGACGCGATCTCCAAGCGCTACTTCGCGGGTGCAGAGGCAACCGAGTGGCACGGGGTGAGGGCATGAACTCACCCCACACAATCGCTCGCTACGCTCCCGATTGCGCAAGGACCCCGAGATGAGCATGCAACTGCGGGTGGCCCACACCACCGGGTTCGAGTACGACGGCAAGGCGAACACCTCCTTCAACGAGGCGCGCCTGACGCCGCTGACCCTGCCCGGCCAGATCGTTGTGCACTCTCGCGTCGAGGTGTCCCCCACCCCTTGGGCCTACACCTACAAGGACTACTGGGGATCGCAGGTCACCGCGTTCGAGGTGCTCGACCCGCACCACTCACTCACCGTCACTGCCTCGGCAACCGTGCACACCAATCGCTTCCCGGCTGGCGAGCCGTTGATGTCCTGGGAGGACATGCGCAGCGAATCGGTCGCCGACATCCACACCGAGTTCCTGGCGCTGCCCGAACGAGTCGTTCCGACCAAGGACCTCGTGGCGCTGGCGCGAGACATCGCCGAGGCGAGTGCGAACCCGGCCGAGGCCGCACGTGAGGTGTGCGCGCTCATCCACCGCGAGGTCAAGTACGTCTCCGGCTCGACCACTGTGGACGCGTTCGGCGCACATGCGTGGGCGGAGCGCTCTGGGGTCTGCCAGGACATGGCACACATCGTCATCGGGGCCCTGCGATCGATCGGGATCCCGACGCGCTACGTGTCTGGCTACCTGCACCCGAAGGCAGAGCCGGTCATCGGTGAGCCCTTCACCGGTGAGTCGCACGCGTGGGTCGAGTGGTGGGACGAGGGCTGGCGCGGCTTCGACCCCACCAACGACACCGAGCCCGGCGACCGCCATGTGATCGTCGCGATGGGTCGTGACTACAACGACGTCAAGCCCCTCTCAGGCATCTTCTCAGGCACGGGCACCTCCCGGATGTTCGTCGACGTACAGGTCACCCGGGTGCAGTAGGTGGCCGAGTCGACCAGCTCGGTGGATGCGTCAGTCACCGAAGTCGGGCAGGCTGGAGGCAGAGCGGCACGGCGAACCGACGTGAACGCTGTCATCCACCGGGAGGCAAGCACAGTGGCTACCAACGAAACCCCGGTCGGCACGACCACGCCGACTCCGAAGAAGGCGGCGGCAACGTCACCAGCCAAGAAGACGCCCGCGAAGAAGGCACCCGCCAAGAAGACAGCCGCAACGTCACCAGCCAAGAAGGCGCCCGCGAAGAAGGCACCCGCCAAGAGAGCTGCGGCGAAGAAGGCGCCCGCCAAGAACGCTGCGGCCAAGAAAGCACCCGCCAAGGAAGTGGCCGCCAAGAAGAAAGCCGCGAGCGCCACGCCCACCACTGCAGATGCCCAGCTGTCGGACCAGAGCATCGAGCAGATCGTCCGGGCGACCGCCGAGCGCGTCACCCGCGAGGTGACGGCCCAGCTGACCGCGCAGCTGACCCGGAGCCTGGCGCTGCTCGAGAAGGAGACCAAGCGCGCCAGCAAGGCCGCGCGCAAGGCCGCCGAACGCGCCGGAGCAGCGGCGGCTGCTTTCGACCCTCGTGGTTCCGGGGGCAAGAACAAGAAGGGCAAGAAGGCCAAGTCCTAGGGGCAGGGACGACCTCATGTGGAAACGCTGCACGATCTGCCTGCTGCGCGGAGACAAGTGGAACAAGCCCCCGTACAACCAGGGGCGGGGTCCGTCCTACCGGCGTCGGGATTAAGGCACGGCGTCTCATCCGGGTCTCATCGAGAGCGCCTAGCGTTTCGCACGACAACGAGAGGTGCGGACATGAACATGCGAACGAACAAGAAGAAGACAGCCGTGATCCTCGGAGCTGCTGCGGCCCTGACACTGGCCGGCGCCGGGACCGCGATCGCGACCAACGACGACGACGCAGGCGAGCAGTCGATCACCGGAGCAGCCCTGGAGAAGGCGAGTGACGCGGCGCTCGCGGAGACCGGTGGCGGCAAGGTCACAGGCACCGAGGTCGAGGATGAGGAGAGCAAGTACGAGGTGGAGGTGACTCTCGAGGACGGGAGCCAGGTCGACGTCCAGCTCGACGAGAACTTCGACGTAGTGGGCACTGAGCCCGAGGACGCCACCGAGGACGCCACCGAGGACGCCACCGGGGACGCCACCGGGGACGCCGCCGGGGACGACCACTGAGGCCTACTCCGAAGGCCCCGCTTGGAGGGTCGTGTCTAGACCTGTTCCCGCAGACATCACCGTCCTCCCGCGGCGAGGCGGTCTGGACGGCTAACTTGGGCGCGCGCTCCTCGGAGAGCAGGCCACCCGCGCGCCCTTCCCCCCCGATAGGGCCGCGGGTGGACCTCGTGCTCACCCGCAGGCACTGAGAGCCAACCCCGCATCATGTGCGGCATGTCGAACTCCTGTCAGCCAGCGGGAGGCTGCGGTTCCAGGTCAAGATGATGTGGACCTTGAGTCACCTGGTGACCCAACGCCCACACCATCTCGGTTCACAGAGCCGGGTGCGGATGGGCTGGCTCATAGGCCGGGTTCTGTTCGCCGTACCGCCTCACAACGGCACGGTTGGCGACCATCCATCTCCGGCTGCCGTTGCCGACAACCTCCAGCGACCTACCCGCGAGCTCGGGCGGACCGCCCTCGAACGCTCGCTGTCTGGTCTTGCTCCAGGTGGGGTTTGCCTAGCCACGACGGTCTCCCGCCGCGCTGGTGGTCTCTTGCACCACCGTTTCACCCTTACCGCTGCTCCGAGGAGCGACGGCGGTCTGTTTTCTGTGGCACTGATCCCGCGGGTCACCCCGGGTGGGTGTTACCCACCACCTTGTCCTGTGGAGCCCGGACCT
The DNA here is from genome assembly GCA_963742815.1 of uncultured Actinomycetota bacterium. Lineage (GTDB taxonomy): Bacteria > Actinomycetota > Actinomycetes > Propionibacteriales > Nocardioidaceae > Marmoricola. The sequence goes on along the minus strand of CAVUNJ010000011.1, from coordinate 228,976 downwards.
TCCTCGACACCTCGAGGTGACCCCCGTGGTGACGCGGTCGCCCGGCCAGCCCATCCGCCTGCCAAGGATAGGCCACGCCTGGCCCGGTCAGAGCCAGCCCGCACCCAACGGCGAATAGACCCGATTTGCGGAGTTTGACGGTTCCGCATATCGGGGGGCCACCCCCGCCGTAAAATGTCCCGAGGGGGCTCAATGACAGGCACGGACGGGAACGCTCCTCTAAGCGCGCCCGCGGCGCGGACAGCTGACTGGCTGGTGGCCGACACGCTCGTGGAGAACCTCCAGCTGATCGCTGACGGAATCGTGGCGGTGGCCGGGTTCGCCGTGGCCGCAATCAGGATCCGGCAGGGCGAAGAGCTGGTGCTCGTGGTGGACACTGCTCGCCCCGCAGGGATCGGCTCGTGCATCACAGTGCGGATGATGCTCGACGAGCTCGAGTTCGCGGAGGACTGGGGCGTCTGGCAGTTCGTGCCACAGGAGAGTGGCACGAGCCGTTCCGCGGATCGCGGCTGGATCGTGCCTCCCATGGACGTCAGAGACGCCCCTAATGCGTGGCACCCGATGGACATGCTCGTCGCTCCGCTGTACGACGAGCAGGGCGAGCTGCGCGGAGTCCTCGCGATCGACGAGCCACTCGACGGGCTACGGCCCGGACCTGAGCATCGACGGGTGCTCGAACGGTTTGCGGCGCTCGCCAGTCGCGCCGTGATCTCCGAGGGGGAGCGCGTCTCCTTCGCCGAGCAGGTCGCGATGGCGAACACGGTGAAGGAGATCGTGCGCACCACCAGCGCCCAGCTCAACTTCGACGGCTTGCTCGCCGCGAGCGAGCGCCCCCTCGTCGAGGGCTTCAGGGCCGACGGACTGTGGATCCAGGCCATTGCCGAGGACGACCGCGGGGGTCGGATGCACACGCCGGAGGAGATGAGCCTCCAGCTGCCGGCGGCGATCATCGAGTTCGCCGAGAGGTCGGCGGAGTACTGCTGGCACCATCAGCTGGTGGTGACCGTTGGTGACGGCCATCCTCTTCCGCCGATGATGGATCCCGGGCAGGCCGAAGAACTTGTCGCGCTGCTGCACGACATCTCGATGTCTTCCATGGTGGTCGTCCCGCTCGGCGCAGGCACGGAACACATGGGGAGCATGGTGCTCACCCGTCGTGATGTCCGGCGGGAGTGGACCGCGATCGAGTGCTCAGCCCTGCTCGACATCGGTCACGACCTGGGGCGCGCCACGCTCAACGCGCGTACCTTCGAGCGGGAGCACGCGCTGGTGGCCGAGCTGCAGGTGCTCGACACGTACAAGAGCCAGCTCATCGCCACCGTGTCGCACGAGCTGAAGAGTCCGCTCACGACCGTGGCCGGTCACCTCGAGATGCTCGAGTCGGGCATGTACAGCATCGGGGAGCAGGCGCGGCCGTCCCTGACTGCCATCGGGCGGGCGTGCAAGCGCATGTCTCGGATGATCGATGACCTGCTTCTGCTCCGGAAGGTCGGAGACGCTGCGAAGCCGCTCCGCCAGGAGAGGGTCGACCTCGTCGTACTCGTAAGGGACGCCGTCGCCCTGACGGCCCTCGCCGCGCAGACCAAACACCTCGCCGTCACCGTCGCTGTGCCTGGCCATCCCGTGCTGACCCTCGGTGAGCGCGAGGAGCTCGACAAGGTCGTGATGAACATGGTCAGCAACGCGGTCAAGTACACCCCCGAGCATCGCAGCGTCCGTATCACTCTCGAGCGGCAGCAGGACGCGGTGGTCCTCCGGGTGGCCGACCGAGGCATCGGGATCTCGGCGACGGACCGGGCCAAGCTCTTCACCGAGTTCTTCCGGTCGACCAACCCCGCAGCGTTCGAGCAACCTGGCACCGGCCTCGGTCTCGCCATCGTCAAGCGCATCGTCGAGCGCCACCGAGGCACGGTCGAGGTCGAGTCCACGCTGGGACAGGGCAGCACCTTCACCGTCACCCTTCCCGCGGCCTGACCCGGTCAGAGACTGAAGTGGACCCGCCGCTTGGCCGGGTCGGCCTCAGCGAGAGTGACCGTGACGTCCTCGCCCACCGGAAGTGGTGACCGGGAAGAGACGGACGCCTCGACCGCCGGGTCTCGCACCATCACGGTGCCCTTGCGTTCGTCGTCGTGCTCGACCTCGGTGACGACCGCCTCGAGCCGCTCGCCGATGCGGGGCTTCAGGATCTCGGCCTCGACCAGGTTCAGCACAGCGTTCTCGTAGGCGTGCGCCTTGCGCCCGGAGTCGCGCATGATGTCCGGCAGGTCGCCGAGACGGTCCAGCACCCACCGCGGCACTTCCTCCCCTGCGCACAGCGCTGCGCACACCTCGAGCCCGTATCGATCCACCAGCCGGCGAAGGGGCGCCGTGACGTGGGCGTACGGCGAGGCCAGCGCCGCGTGCTGGAGCTGATCCGGCAGGTGCGCGTTGAATGCGGCGTAGCCGGCACCGCGGAGCAGGCTCGTGCACGCCACGACCAGGGCCGCCTCGTCCGGACGCGACGGGTCGAGCGAGCGGATGAACTCGGCATGGCCCTGGCTGCTCGGCCAGTCGATCCCCAGCGCTCGAGCCGTACGACGTAACCGGGTGACGGCGTAGTCCGGCGGGGGCGGGAGCGTGCGCAGGACGCCCACTCTCCCGCGCAGCATGATCGACGCGGCGGCAAACCCGGTCAGCAGCGAGATCTGGGCGTTCCAGGACTCGACGGGCAGCATCTCCCGGTACTCGAGCCGCCATCGTTCGTCACGAACGTCGATCTCCTGTGCCGGCATCGGCAACGAGATCCCACCGCGCTCGGCCTCCTTGGCCATGCGCAGCTCCCCGACGACCTTGAGGAGGGCGAGCGTGGACCCGGCAGGAGCACGGTTGATCTCGCGCTGAACGCTCTCGTAGTCGAGTCGCTGCCGCGATCGCACGCGGGCCCGTTCGACGCTCGCCTCACCGGCCTCGCCAGTGGCGTCCAGACGGATGGTCCACACGAACGCAGGTCGCTCCTGGTCGGGCAGCAGTGACGCGGCTCCCTCGCTCAGCACGGTGGGGTGCAGCGGAACCTTGCTGTCCGCACCGTAGAGGGACTCGCCGCGCCGGTGCGCTTCCTCGTCGACCGGATCCCGCGGTTCGAGGAAGGCCATCACGTCGGCGATCGCGTAGTGCACGACGTACCCGTCGTCGTCGGCCTCGAGGTGCATGGCCTGGTCGAGGTCCATGGCACCGACCGGGTCGATGGTCACGAACTCGAGGTCGGTCAGGTCGCGCTCAGGAAGGCGGGGCGAGTGCGCTGCCCGCGTAGCCGCTTCCTCAACGTCAGCAGGGAAGTCGGGCGTGACGCCAAGCTCCCGCTGGATGGCCGCGATGCCCTGCCGGAGCTCGTCGGCGGCCGGACCCTTGACCTTCAGCACGCGCGTTCCCACTGCGGCTCCTCACGTGTTGTCTAGCGGTGGCCGTCGGCCGCATTACCCTGACAACGGCCCCTCGTAACCCTAGGCACATTGCCCGGTTGCGGACCCCAGTGTCACTAGGCTGGCGCGGTGCTCATCCTGCTGCCCCCGTCGGAGGCGAAGTCGACGCCGAGACGAGGCAAGCCTCTCGCGCTGGAGGAGCTGAGTTTCCCGGCCCTCACCCAGGCACGCGAGCAACTCGGCGCGGCTCTGGTGGACCTGTGCAGCGGCGACCACGACCTGGCCGCGCGCACGCTGGGCCTGGGAACCACCCAAGCCGACGAGGTACGCCGGAATGCTCGCCTGCACACCAGCCCCACCACACGCGCCGACGCCCTGTACGCGGGTGTCCTCTACGACGCCCTCGACCTCGCCTCGCTCGACAGCGGTCCTCGCCGTCGGGCCTCCCGCACCCTGGCGATCACCTCCTCGCTGTTCGGGCTGGTGCGGCCGGGCGACCGGCTGCCGTCGTACCGGCTCGCCGGCGGGGTCAACCTCCCCGGCATCGGCGTGGTCTCGGCCCACTGGCGCCGGGTTCTCGACCCGGTGCTGCGCGAGGCTGCGGGGAACGGCCTGGTCGTGGACCTCCGATCATCGACGTACGCCGCCTTCTGGCACCCACCGCGTGATCTCGCACGCAAGGTCGCCACGGTGCGAGTGCTCCATCAGGTCGGGTCGCAGCGCAAGGTGGTCAGCCACTTCAACAAGGCAACCAAGGGCCGCCTCGTTCGCACGCTGCTCGAGCACGGCACGGCGCCCTCGAGCCCGGCGCGCCTCGCCGACGCGATCACCGCACTCGGCTGGAAGGTCGAGCTCCACGAACCGGGCAGGAACGGTCAGCAGCTGGACGTGGTGGTCGAGGAGCTCTGAGGCGAGCTCTGAGACCGAGCTCTCAGACCGGCTGGACTAGCCGAAGATGTCGGTGGGCCGGCCGTTGTAGAGGCGCAGGTTGGCCATCGGGATGTCGCCGTCCGGGCCAACCTTGAAGTAGGAGACCACCGAGACCGACGCAGGTGCGAGCTCCATCCGGTAGACCGCTTCCAGGGGCGCTCCGAGAGCATCTGCGACCAGGGTCTTGATCGGGGTCACGTGACTGACCACGACCACCGTCTGCCCGGCGTACGACGAGACGATCCGGTCACGGCCCTCGAGGACCCGCTTCTCCACGGCACGGAACGACTCACCACCGTGCGGGGCCGACTCGAGGTCGCCCAGCCAGGACCCGATCTCGTCGGGGTGCTTCTCGTGCACCTCGGTGAAGCTCATCCCGTCCCAGGTGCCGAACTCCATCTCGGCGATGCCGGGCTCCTCCTCGATCTCGAGGTCGAAGAACTCCGCCAGGATCTCTGCGGTCTCGCGAGTACGGCGCACCGGCGAGCTGACCAGCGCGTCGAACGTGCCGGACAGCGGCGCCAGCCACTCCCCCGTTGCCCGTGCCTGTTCGCGCCCCTCGTCGTTCAGCGGGGGGTTGCTGCTCGCCAGGCCCCCCGAGAACAGCTTGCCGATGGTGTGCTCGGTGACGCCGTGTCGGATCAGCACGAGGGTGGTCGGCTTGCCGGGCGGACCCCAACCGCGAAGCGGTTTCGGAGCCGAGGCGTCGGAGATTGAGGCCGGAGCGCCAGCGGAGGTCGCAATCTGCGACGCCTCGGCGACCCCACGAGCCGAGGGTGACGCACCCGACGCGGGCGAGCCAAGGGAGTTTTCCTCCTGCCCATCCAACGCCAGGTTGGCCAGCCGATCCGCGTCGGCGTTCTCCGCGCGCGGCACCCAGGTGTACGTCGTGCCGGTCGGCGCCAGGCGCTGGGCCTGCGCCACCAATGGCTTCATCGAGGGATGCTTGACCTTCCAGTTGCCCGTCATCTGCTCGACGACCAGCTTGGAGTCCATCCGCACCTCGATCTCGGCTCCGGGCGCCTGCTCGGCGGCGAGCTCGAGCCCAGCGATCAGGCCGCGGTACTCGGCGACGTTGTTGGTGGCGACACCGATCGCCTCTCCGCGCTCTGCGATCAGCGCACCGGTGTCGGCGTCCCTGACCAGCGCGCCGTAGGCAGCCGGGCCCGGATTGCCCCGGGAGGCACCGTCGGCTTCGACGACCACGGACCGGACCGCATCCGAGGCGGTCAAAGACCGGACTCCCCGGTACGCACCAGGATCCTGCTGCAGTCCTCGCAACGGATCACCTCGTCGGAGCGGGCCCTGCCGATCACCGCGAGGTCCGAGGCGTTCAACGTCAGGCGGCAGCCACCACACTCCCGTCGACGGAGGGCAGCCGCACCCACGCCGGCCTTCTGTACGCGCAGCTTCTCGTAGAGGGCCAACAGGTCGTCCGGGACACCGGCGGCGGTCGTCACCCGCTCCTGCTGCGCTGTCCCCAGCTCGGTCTGCAGCTCGCCGGCCTTCTTCTCGAAGGCTGACCGCAGTTCTGCTTCCTCGCCCTCCATTGCGGCGACCTCGGCCGACCGCTCGGCGAGGGAGATCTGCGCAGTCTCGAGACGTTCCATCACCTCGAGCTCGGTGTCCTCGAGCGAGTTGATGCGACGGTTCAGCGAGTCCAGCTCCCCCAGCATCCGTTCGAGCGCCTTCGGGTCCTTGACCTGGCCGGCGTCGATCATGCCCTGGTCGCGCACCTTGCGCGTCTTGACCTGCTCGACGTCGGCGTCCGCGCGCTTCTGCTCTGCGGTCAGGTCCTCGACCTCGATGCGCAGGTCGCGCACGGCGTTGGCGACGGCCGTACGACGACCGGCGAGCTCACGTAGCCGATCGGCCTCCGGGATCGCCGTGAGCTGGTGGGTCAGGGTGTCGATCCGGGAGTCGAGCTCCTGGACGTCGAGCAGCTTGAGCTGGGCGAACGGGTCGGCTTTCAGAGGATTCTCCTGAGGTAGTCGAGTCGTGGATCTCAGACCCGGAAGGTCCACGGGTCGGTGTTCGTGCTGCTGGCACGGACCTCCACCGTATCTCCCAGTGCGTCGGCCAGCCGACGCTGGAGCACGGGCAGCCAGGTGGACTCACCGGCCCAGTGGGCCACGTCGACCAGTGCTGGAGCACCGTGCTCGCGCAGCTCGGACGCAGGGTGGTGCCGCAGGTCCGAGGTGACATAGACGTCGACCCCCTCGCGCACCCGGTCGAGAAGGAAGTCCCCGGCACCCCCGCACACGCCCACGAACTCGACACGCTGGTCGGGGTCGCCCGCCACGCGGACGCCATGAGCCGTGGGGGGCAACACCGAGGCGACCAGCTGCGCGAACTCTCTGAGGCTGACCGGCTCGGCCAGGTGGCCCACCCGGCCCGAACCGTCGAGCTGGTCGTCATCGGAGGCGAGCTCGATGACGTCGTACGCCGGCTCCTCGTAGGGGTGTGCAGTCCGGATCTTCGCCTCGACGTATCCGCGAAGCTCACGGCTGGCGACCATCTCGATCCGCACCTCGTCGACCACCTCGGGGCGACCGACCTCGCCGACTGCCGGCGCAGCGCCGTCGAGTGGCCGGAACCTCCCCTGGCCATGCGAGGTGAACGAGGCGTTGTCATAGTCACCGATCCGCCCGGCCCCCGCCTCCGCCATGGCCGCGCGCACTCCCTCGGCAGCCTCCTCCGGGACGAACACCACGAACTTGTCGAGCTCCTTCGGCCGCGGATCGAGCGGTGAGAGACCCTCGAGTCCCAGCGCGAGAGCCAGTGACTCGGAGACACCGCCGACAGGCGAGTCGGCGTTGGTGTGCGCAGTGAACAACGCGCATCCGTTGCTCACGAGCCTGTGGGCGAGTCGCCCCTTCGGGTCCGTGGCCGCGAATCCGTGAACCCCCTTGAGGAACAGCGGGTGGTGGGTGATCAGCAAGTCGGCATCCAGCAGGATCGCCTCGTCGGCGACGGCTTTCACGGGGTCCACGGCCAGCAGGATGCGGCGTACGTCGACGGATGGGTCGCCCAGGACGAGCCCGACGGCGTCCCAGTCATCGGCACCGTGCGGCGGGAACCACTCGTCCACCAGCGCGGTGATGTCTCCAAGGGTGGGCACGACCCGAGGCTAACTAACGAGACTCGAGCGCGAGCCGGCCACTGAGCACGAGGAAGGACGCGGCGAACGCCTTGCGCAGCCGGGCCAGCAGCTGGGGGCTGCGCAGGAACCGCTCCCGCGTCGCTGCAGCCAGCAACCCGTAGACCGCGAACACCGCGAAGGTCATCGCCACGAAGACCGCACTAAGCGCCAGCATGTGCTGGAACGAGTGCGGGTCGTTGGCGGGCACGAACTGGGGCAGGAAGGCGAAGAAGAAGATCGTCAGCTTCGGGTTCAGCAGGTTGATCGTGATCGCCGTGAAGATCACCTGCCGTGCCGGACGGGGCGCCTGCAACGTGTCGAAGGCGAGCGCTCCCTTGTCCCGCCAGGTGGCCCACGCCAGGTAGACCAGGTAGGCGACACCGAGGTACTTGATGACAGCGAAGGCCACCCCACTGGCGTGCAGCAGTGCCGCCAGACCCGTCAGGGCAGCGAGCATGTGCGGCAGCACGCCCAAGGTGCAGGCGAAGGCGGCCAGCAGACCGCCTCGGTAGCCCCGCGCGAGTCCCGCTCCGAGCGTGAACAGCGCGCCGGTGCCTGGCGTCGCGCAGATGACGAACGAGGTGATCAGGAACGTGAGCGTCACGCTCGCGATGCTAGTGGTCTCCCCCGTCAGTTCGTCATGGTCTCAGCGAGGCAGCACCGAGGCCCACCGGCTCGCCGCAACACCGTCGCGCAGGATGGTCGCATGGTCGAAGGCCAGCGTGTCCTCGGCGAGGATGTCAGTGACCGATCGCCAGGCTGCGTCGTCGGCGTCAGACCCGCCCTGGGCCTCCGCACCTTCGCCGAGCTCGGCGAGGAACGCCACGCTCACGGAACGGTTGCGCGGGTCGCGGCCGGGTGCGCCGTACGCCGCCAGCTGGCGCAGCTCGTCGGGATCCAGCGCGACTCCGGTCTCCTCTTGCAGTTCCCGGGCGGCCGCCGGCGCAAGGTCCTCGTCGACCTCGAGGTAGCCGCCGGGCAGGGCCCACCAGCCCTGGTACGGCGGGTTCGCGCGTCGTACGACGAGCACGAGCAGCACGCCATCGGCCTCGGTGAGCGCGACCACGTCGACCATCACGTCGATGCGCGGGTGGTCTGCCATCAAGTGGTTCCCTGCATCAGTTGGCCTGCATCAGTTGACCTGCCGATCGCGGCCTTCCCAGTACTGCTGTCGGAGCTTGAACTTCTGCAGCTTGCCGGTCGCCGTACGGGCGAGCTCGTCGCGGAACTCGACCGACGAAGGCGCCTTGAAGCGGGCGACCTTCGACTTGCAGTAGTCGATCAGCTCCTGCTCGGTGAGCTCGGAGTCCTCGGTCTTGACCACGAGCGCCTTGATGGTCTCGCCCCACTTCTCGTCCGGTACGCCGATCACGGCGACCTCGGCGACGTCGGGATGGGAGAAGATCACGTCCTCGACCTCGATGGATGAGACGTTCTCACCGCCGGTGATGATCACGTCCTTCTTGCGGTCCTGGATTGTCAGGTAGCCGTCGTCACCGATCACGCCGCCGTCGCCGGTGTGGAACCAGCCGTCGCGCAGCGCCGCCTCTGTCTCCTCGGGCTGCTGCCAGTACCCCTCGAGCACGACGTTGGACCGGGCCAGCACCTCGCCGTCGTCGGAGATCTTCAGGGTGACTCCGACTGCCGGCTGTCCGGCGCGGACCAGGTTCGTCGCACGCTCCTCTCCGGACAGGTCGTCCCACTCGGCGCGGGTGCGGTTGATGGTCAGCAGCGGCGAGGTCTCGGTCAGCCCGTAGATCTGGATGAACTCCCATCCGAGCTCGGACTCGACGCGGGCCACGGTCTTCGTGGGCGGCGGGGCGCCCGCGACGATGATGCGCACCTTGTCGCGACCGGGGATCTCTCTCCCTGTGTCATTGGCCCACGTCTCGGCTGCGTCGAGTACCGACGCCACGACTGCCGGCGCAGCGCACATCACCGTCACGCCGTACTTCTCGACACGGCGCAAGATCTCGGCCCCGTCGATCTTGCGGATCACCACCTGCTGCACGCCCACTCCTGTGGTCGAGAAGGGCAAACCCCACCCGTTGGCATGGAACATCGGGAGCGTGTGCAGATAGACGTCGCGGTCAGTGAGCCCGGTGTGCAACGCGAAGGTGACCGCGTTGGTCCAGATGTTGCGGTGGGTGATCTGCACGCCCTTGGGGCGGGCCGTGGTTCCGGACGTGTAGTTGATGGTCGCCGTGGCGTTCTCGTCGTGCTCCCACGGCTCGGGCGCGGGTGCGTCCCGGCCTTCCAGGGCTCCGCCGTTGAGATACATCTCCGCGTCGTCGCCGATCAGGAACTTGTGCTCGCACTTGATGTCGGCGAGCTGCTCTTCGAGCTCCGGGTCGACATAGAGCACCCGAGCGCCGGAGTGCTCGACGATGTACTGAACCTCGTCGGCCGAGAGCCGGAAGTTGATCGGCACCAGGACGCGACCATGCCCGGCGACCCCGAAGAAAGCGGTGAAGAGCCGGGCGCTGTTGTGCGAGACGTAGGCGACCCGGTCACCGAACCCGATGCCGAGCTCGTCGAGCTTCGCGGCCTGCGCCCGGGCGAGCTCGCCCACACGCGCGTAGGTCACCTCGCCGAACGACTCAGAAGGTTGGTCGGGCTCGTCGACGATGCCGATGCGTTCGGCGTACACCGCTAGCGCGCGGTCGAGAAAGTCCATGGCAGAGAACGGCACGATCACGGGCGTGACTCCCTCACTTCTAGCTCACTTCTCGCTCACTTCGGTTGTGGTCACGATAGCCACGCGACAAGGCCAGCGGGGCTAGTCGGTCTGGACGGATTCGAGGTCCCCGTGCCCACGTTCCAGCCAGACCATGGCCGGTTTGGCCAGCACGCCGTGGACGAGCACCGAGAGCCCGATCGTGAATGCGACGGTGGCCCACAGCCACCGCACGTCGACGAAGTCAGCCTGTCCCGCGGCGTAGGCGAGGTAGAACAACGAGCCCACGCCGCGAACCCCGAAGAACGCGGTGACCAACCTCTCCCGGTGATCCATCCCGTGCCCGCGGCGCGCGAGCGGCAGCAGGCTGAGGATGCCGGTCAACGGGCGCAGCACCAGGATCAGCGCAACTCCGACCACGACCCCGCGCCAGTCGAGCGCATCGAGCAGGCCGCGGGTCGTCGCCATGCCGAGACAGAGCAGCACGAGCAGGGTGAGCAGCCGCTCGAGTCGCTCGACCACCCCGTGCATGGCCTCGTTGTAGTCGTGGCTGCGCTCCGCGTTGCGCACTGCCATGCCGCAGCAGAACACCGCGATGAAGCCGTAGCCGCCGACCAGCTCGGCAGCGCCGTACGACGTCGCAAGTGCCGCCAGCGCAAGCAACGGCTCGCCCTGCTCGGCCAGCCGCAGGGACGCCCGCCGGGCGCGGAACGCCAGGTTCGCGAGCAGCCATCCGACGAGCGCGCCGACCAGCAGGCCGATCACCACCTTGGCCACCAGCTCCCAAGCCACCCACCGTGCGACCCAGCCCGTGGTCGTGCCCTTCTCGAGCACGAAGATCGCGGCGTAGACGAAGGGGAAGGCGAGTCCGTCGTTGAGCCCTGCCTCCGAGGTGAGCGCAAAGCGCACTTCGTGTCGCTCGTCGCTCTCGTCCTCTTCCTGTGTCTTGACGTCGGGACCGCCCACCTGGACGTCTCCCGCCAGCACCGGGTCGGTAGGTGCGAGCACAGCGCCGAGCAGAAGGGCCGTCGCCGGAGCCAGCCCCAGGCCCCACCAGCCCAGGAACCAGACGGTTCCGATGCTCAGCGGCATCGCGGCGAACAGCAGCCGCCAGGTCGCGGACCAGCGCCGCCACTCCCTGGGACGGCGCAGTCGCAGCGGACGGTCCAGCGCCAGGCCCACACCCATCAACGCGAGCAGTACGGCGACCTGCGTCACCTGTTCGACCATCGCCCGGTTGGCGACCGGGTCGAGGAAGCGATCGTCCCCCAGCGGCAGCAGCCCCATCCCCATGCCCGCGGCCAGCAGCACCATGGGAGGGGAGATCGCCACCCGGCTCAAGGTCGACGGGAGCACCGTCGCAAGCAGGATGGCCAGTCCTGCAACGAGGTACAGGGCGCTGGTCACGAGCGGCTACCTCCCCGTCGATGCGAACGAAGGGTCAGCCTAGTGTCGCGAGTCAGCGGATGTGGGTGGGCGCAGCAGGGATCGAACCTGCGACCACCTCGTTGTAAGCGAGGTGCTCTACCACTGAGCTATGCGCCCCGGGACCGACGGCCAGCCAGAGGGCCCACGGTCACGCGCGCACAGACTACGGGAGGCCGATGCGGCGGCCCACCCGACCGCAGGGAACGGGCGAACAGGTCCCTGGAGCAGGAAAGCAAAAAGCCGCGCCGCTGGCGTCTCGGGTCACCAGCGGCGCGACAAAGGCAAGAGTGCACCAGTGGAGGCCGGGTTCCAATAGCGATGGGCAAAATGACCCGAAAGAACTAGACCAGGTCGGCCAGCGCGGCTGCGTGCTCGTCGAGGTCGCGAGCCCCACCGGTCGCGCTCTGCATCATCCAGCCCACGCGTCCCTCCTTGTCCAGGATGAACGAGGCCCGCTTGGGTGCCCCGGTGAGTTCGTCGAACACGCCGTACGCCTGTGTGGTAGCGCCGTGTGGCCAGAAGTCGCTCAGCAGGGGGAAGAAGATGCCGTCGCGGTCGGCCACGGCTCGCTGGGTGTGCATCGGGTCGCAGCTGACCGCCAGCAGCGTGCTGCGGTCGGTCTCGAAGTCGCCGAGCCGGTCACGCAGCGCGGTCAGCTCGCCGGTGCAGACGCCACTGAAGGCGTAGGGGTAGAAGATGATCACGGCCGCCTTGTCGCGGGCGAACGACGAGAGGGTGATGTCCTGGCCGTGCTGGTCCCTGAGGGTGAAGTCAGGAGCCGGATCGCCGATCGCCAGAGTCATGACGCCATGGTGCCAGCAGCCCGTGACGGCCCCGGCATCAGTCCCCCGGACTACGAGTCCCCGCCCGAGTCGTCGTCTGAATCGTCTGCGTCGCCGCCCGGATTACCGTCCTCGTCGTACTCCTTGAGGTCCTTCTTCAGCACCTTGCCGGTCGCGTTGCGCGGCAGCTCGTCGATGAACACGATTTCGCGGGGCACCTTGTATCGCGCCAGGTTGTCCTTGACGTGCGCCTTGAGCGTGGCCTCATCGACGTCGCCGGACCTGACCACGAAGGCCCGCAGCCGCGTGCCGTAGTCGTCGTCATCGATCCCCACAGCCGCCACGTCCTCGACGGACTCGTGACGCGCGAGGCAGTCCTCGACCTCCTTGGGAAAGACGTTCTCGCCGCCGGAGACGATCATCTCGTCGTCACGACCCTCGATGAACAGTCGCCCGTTCTCGTCGAGCCTGCCCACGTCGCCGGTCGACATCAGACCCTGGATCATGGCCTTTCCTTCGTCCTCGTCGCCGGTGTAGCCACCGAAGAGCATGGAGTTGCCGACGAAGATGCGGCCTGACTCGCCGGGCTCGACCTCGTTGTCCTTCTCGTCGTAGATCCTGATCTCGGTGTTGTACGGCGCCCGCCCGGCCGTGCCGGGCGCCTCGCGCATGTCCGTGGGCTGGGCGATCGTGGCCCAGGCGACCTCGGTCGAGCCGTAGGTGTTGTAGAGGTTGTCACCGAACGCGTCCATCCAGTCGGTGGCGAGGTCACCCGGCAGCGCGGAGCCGGAGGCGGCGACGATCCGCAGACGCGAGAAGTCGCCGGAGCGCTGTTCCTCCGGGAGCTTCATGATCCGCTGCATCATCACCGGGATGACGACGAGGGCGTCACAGTCGTACTTCTGGATGGTCTCCAGGCAGTCGGACGGGTCGAACTTGCGGCGCAGCACCACGGTTGACCCCAGCAACATCGCGAGGTTCAGGTGGGCAAATCCCCAGGTGTGGAAGAGCGGCGCAACGACATAGGTGGTCCCCCGGGTCTTGAACGGCATCTTCGAGAGCATCGCGACAGCACCGTCGATGTCCGCCTCCCCACGCGGGGCGCCCTTGGGCGTGCCAGTCGTCCCGGAAGTGAGGATGACCGGCCGGGTGGTGTGCTCGGGCACGGAAAGCTTGTCGGTCGAGCCCTTCTGGATCAGGTCCTCGACGTGGGGGAAGTCACCGGTCTTGTTCTCGCTGGTCTCGCCGTCGCGCCAGGCGATGACGCGGGGCACGTCGATGCCGGACTTGTCGATCAAACCGGTGAACTCGTCGTCGTAGATGATCGCCGCGGGCTTCTCGCGCTTGCAGACCTCGCCGAGCTGCGGCGCGGAGAAGGCCGTGTTGAGGTACAGGATGTCGGCACCGAGCTTCGACAGCGCGGTCGACGCATCAAGGAAGAAGCGGTGGTTGCGGCACAGCAGCGCGACGCTGTCCCCCTCCTCGACACCGACCTCCTTCAGGCCGTGAGCCAGCCGGGTGGACCGCTCATCGACCTCGGCCCAGGTGAGCTCACCGAGCTCGTCGATCAGCCCCACGTCGCGAGGCGAGCGGATCGCGAGCGCCCCGATGCCGCCGGCGAACCCGATGCCCCAGTCGAGGATCTTCTTGCCCATGGCCGCGAGCGTCACCGGGTTGTAGGGCCGGATGACGCCGGAGGTGGTCATGACCTTGACCATCCGGGCATGGCGAAGAGCCTGCTTCTGCAGTAGCTGGAACATCGAGGGGAAGCCTCCTGTGCGGTGGATCAGTGGTTCTTGGGGGCGACGAGTCGCGTTCCCGTCCATTCCTTACCCACTGCAACGGTCGTCGTCGTGGAAAGTCCCGCGATGGGAGCGGCCTCGGCGACATCGGCGGCGTCCACCGCACCGGGGCGACCCACCTTGGGGGTCAGCAGCCAGACGGCGCCACCCCGCACGAGGTCGGTGAGGGAGTCCATCAGCGCATCGACCAGGTCGCCGTCGTCGTCGCGCCACCACAGGATGACCACGTCGACCACGTCGCCGTAGTCGCCGTCCACCAGGTCGGAGTCGATCGCCTCTTCGATCTCCACCCGGACGGAGTCATCGACGTCGTCGTCCCAGCCGAGCTCCTGCACGACCGTGCCGGGCTTGAACCCCAACCGTTCCCCCAGCCGGACGTCCGCGCGGTCTGCGCTCGGGCTCACCTGTTTGCCTCCAGTCACTTGTTCAAGTCAGAGTTACCCACGGTTCATCCGGGGGCTCCGGTGCGTAGTCCACTAGACCTCCGAGTCAGGCGCAACCCCACGCGTCCCGCTGCCACCATGCGACTAGTGTCGTGAGTCAGAGGTCCTTCAGCGTTTGCCGTGTCCAGGTGGGTGCTCCGCAAGGCGGAGGAGGGAAGGCGCGGCAGCGCCGCGTTGACCGACGAGAACGCCGCGGAGTGCCCGCATGGGCGCGGCAGGTGCGAAGTGAACTTCTGACTCACGACACTAGAGGCTAGCGTCGCGCCATGCGGGCCACAGGGGACTTGCCAGATCCCGTGCCGGCGGTCTGTACCGACGAGCTGCGCCGCGTCGACCTGGAGTCCCCCGGGTTGGTCAACGGGCTCTGCCTACGCGGCGGCCTGGCCTTCGGCGAGTGGGTCCCTGGCCAGAGTGACATCGACTTCGTGGCGGTCCTGTCGAGGCGCTCGCCGACGACCTCACCCGCGACCCGAGGACTGCCCTGACGGGCGGAAGCGGAGGAGACCTGCTGCTGGTGCGTACTCGGGGTCTCGCGACTGCACCACCTGCTCGTCACCGGCGACCTCACGACCAAGTCGGGGGCGGGTCGCTGGGCTCTCTCCCACCACGACGAACGCTTCCACCGGGTGGTCCGCGAGACCCTCTGCGTGCGCGAGGGAGGCCCGGATGAGTACGCCCAGGACCGGCCACAGCGGGGCCTCGACACAGCCGCGTTCACGGCGTACGTCGTCGCAGCCGGTGGACGTACCGATCAGTAGAATTTTCTCTGCCACGCAGAAGTGACACCATGAACGCGTGAGCGACTCCGACGACAAGACCCAGCAGCAGGCCGAGACCCGGCGCACCTCAGTGATCCACGAAGGCCTGCCGACCCAGCTGCCCGACATCGACCCGGACGAGACCCAGGACTGGCTCGAGTCGTTCGACGCGCTGGTCGGCGATCGTGGCCGCGACCGCGCCCGATACCTGATGCTCCGTCTGCTCGAACGGGCGCGTGAGCAGCAGGTGGGTGTGCCGGCGCTGCGCAGCACCGACTACATCAACACCATCCCTCCCGAGCGCGAGCCGTGGTTCCCCGGCGACGAGGAGGTCGAGCGGCGGATCCGCGCCTTCATCCGCTGGAACGCCGCAGTGATGGTCTCCGACGCCAACCGCCCGGGCCTCGAGGTCGGCGGCCACATCGCGACGTACCAGTCCGCGGCCAGCCTCTACGAGGTCGGCTTCAACCACTTCTTCCGCGGCAAGGACCACCCCGGTGGCGGCGATCAGATCTACATCCAGGGACACGGCTCCCCGGGGATCTACGCGCGCGCCTACCTCGAGGGTCGGCTGACCGAGGAGCAGCTGCTGCGCTTCCGCCAGGAGGTGCAGCACGGCGTCGGCAAGGGTCTCCCCTCCTACCCGCACCCGCGACTGATGCCGGAGTTCTGGGAGTTCCCCACCGTCTCGATGGGCCTCACGGGCATCAACTCGATCTACCAGGCCCGTTTCAACCGCTACATGACCAACCGCGGCATCAAGGACACCTCGCAGCAGCACGTGTGGGCGTTCCTCGGCGACGGCGAGATGGCCGAGCCGGAGTCGCTCGGTGCCATCGGCGTCGCGGCGCGCGAGGAGCTCGACAACCTCACCTGGGTCATCAACTGCAACCTGCAGCAGCTCGACGGGCCGGTCCGCGGCAACGGCAAGATCATCCAGGAGCTGGAGTCGACCTTCCGCGGCGCCGGCTGGAACGTGATCAAGGTGATCTGGGGCCGCGAGTGGGACGCACTGCTGGCGCGTGACGTCGACGGCGTCCTGGTCAACCAGATGAACAGCACCCCCGACGGCCAGTTCCAGACCTACTCCGTCGAGGACGGCGCCTACAACCGCGAGCACTTCTTCG
The DNA here is from genome assembly GCA_963742815.1 of uncultured Actinomycetota bacterium. GTDB lineage: Bacteria > Actinomycetota > Actinomycetes > Propionibacteriales > Nocardioidaceae > Marmoricola. The sequence goes on along the minus strand of CAVUNJ010000011.1, from coordinate 212,489 downwards.
GGGCCGACCCACGGCTGCGCAAGATGGTCGAGCACATGACCGACAAGCAGATCGAGAAGCTCCCGCGGGGTGGCCACGACTACCGCAAGGTGTACGCCGCCTTCGACTCCGCCACCAAGCACGTCGGCCAGCCGACCGTGATCCTGGCGCACACCATCAAGGGGTGGACGATCGAGGCTCTCGAGGGCAAGAACGCCACGCACCAGATGAAGAAGCTCAAGACCGACGACTTCAAGAAGTTCCGCGACCGGCTCTACCTGCCGATGAGCGACAAGGACATCGACGAGGCGTACGACGACCACGGTGGTGCCCCGTTCTTCCACCCCGGAGCTGACTCCCCCGAGATCGAGTACATGATGGACCGGCGCAAGCAGCTCGGCGGATCCCTGCCCAAGCGGGTCGTTCGGGCCAAGCCGCTGAAGGTTCCCGGCGACGACCTCTACGCCGAGCTCAAGCAAGGTTCGGGCAAGGCCAAGATCGCCACCACCATGGCGGTAGTGCGTCTGCTGCGCGACTGGATGAAGGACAAGGAGATCGGCCAGCGGATCGTGCCGATCGCGCCGGACGAGTACCGCACGTTCGGCATGGACTCGATGTTCCCGAGCGCCAAGGTCTACAACCCGGGCGGCCAGCGCTACGAGTCGGTCGACCGCAAGCTGCTGCTCAAGTGGCGCGAGGACGAGAAGGGCCAGCTGCTCCACGAAGGCATCTCGGAGGCGGGCGCGATGGCCTCGGCAACGGCTGCCGGGTCGGCGTACTCCACGCACGGCGAGGTGATGATCCCGTTCTACATCTTCTACTCGATGTTCGGCTTCCAGCGCACGGGCGACTCGATCTGGGCGATGGCCGACCAGTTGGCGCGCGGCTTCCTGATCGGTGCCACGGCCGGTCGCACGACCTTGACCGGTGAGGGTCTGCAGCACGCCGACGGTCACTCGCCCCTGCTGGCGGCCACGAACCCGGCCGTTGTGCACTACGACCCGGCGTTCGCGCACGAGGTCGCGCACATCATGCAGGAGGGCCTGCGGCGGATGTACACCGTGAACGACGAGCACCCCCAGGGTGAGGACGTCATCTTCTACATCACGGTCTACAACGAGCCGATGGTGATGCCCAAGGAGCCCGACGACATCGACGCCGAGGGTCTGCTCAAGGGCATCTACCACTACGCCGACGCTCCCGAGGTGTCGGGGAACGGCGACGCCCCGCGCATCCAGCTGCTCGCGTCGGGTGTCGGGTTCCCGTGGATCCAGAAGGCACAGCAGCTGCTCGCCGACGACTGGGGCGTGGCTGCCGACCTGTGGTCGGTCACGTCGTGGAACGAGCTTGCGCGCGACGGTGTCGATGCCGAGAAGTGGACGTTGAACCACCCGAGCGAGAAGGCCAAGGTGCCCTACGTCACCTCCAAGCTGGAGAACGTTGCCGGACCCGTCGTGGCGGTGAGCGACTACATGCGCGCCGTACCCCTGCAGATCGCGCACTGGGTGCCGACCGACTACCACGTCCTCGGGACCGATGGGTTCGGCTTCGCCGACACCCGTCCGGCCGCCAGGCGCTTCTTCCAGGTGGACGCCGAGAGCGTCGTCGTCACTGCCCTCCGTGCCCTTGCCGACCGTGGCGAGGTCAAGCGGGAGGCGATCGCCGAGGCGTTCGCGAAGTACCGCATCGACGACCCGACCGCCGTCGCCGGCGTGAAGCAGGAGGGTGGCGACGCGTGACCGCTGGCACGACCGGCCCGTGGCAACGCGCCACTCGGCGCGGCATCGTGCCGATCGCGATCGGCCTCGTCTGCTTCGCGCTCTCGTGGCCGGCGATCGAGGACCTCGACCCGCTGTTCAAGGGCGTCGGCGCCATCCTGGTCGTCCTCGGCCTGGTGATCGTCGTCGCCACCGCCCGCACGCTGACCGCCGAGGAGAAGCGGATCGGGCCTCGGGTGTGAGCGTGGATTGAGGCTCTGAAGCTGCTGTTTTCCCCGGCCGGCCGGGGATTCATGCCCCTTGTCACCTGAGGGCTGTCCTTGGCTTGGAGAAACAGCTCTCGTGTGACAAGGACGATCAGGGTGGTCCTGGATCGCGAGCGATCAGCCAGCCACGGGTACGTCGAGCCGTGCGAGCCCGTTCGCAGGTGGCGTTGATCCGGGCCAGCACCAGCGGGACGTCGAACTGGTCCGGGCCCACCACCGTGAAGTACTCGAGACCGGCTCCCCGGAACAGTCCCTCGCGTGCCACATCGAGGGCGTGCCGTGTGCGTGCACGGTGCTCGGCCCCGTCGTACTCACCCGCGACCCCGAGCTCGTCGCTGAGGAGGTCGGGCTTCCCCAGCCGTCGGCCGTCGAGATCGGCGATTGGCCAGTTGCACCGTGGCGGCGGGAGGCGGGCATCGAGCACCCACACCAGGCGCATCCGGGTCTCACCGGGCGAGAGGCTGCGAGGGTCGGCCAGTTTGGCGGCCGCCCGCGCCATCCTCGCCCCGGGCCAGCCCCGACGGCGATGGGCGTACACGCGGAACTCATCGAGCCGGATCAACCCTGCGGCGAGCGCCATGTCGACGGCCACCACGGCCTCACGCATGCTGGAGCAGCTGCGCGCCTCGTCGAAGGTAGCCCGTAAGGGTTCTGTGCACGGGACTCCGTGGAGGTGCACGATCTCCGACGCGTCGAGCCGCTCACGCCCGACGGCGTCACCGACTGCACGCAGGTTGCGACCCGGCGGCACCACGAGCCGCACCGGCCACGGCGTACGTCCGTCGGGCTGCAGGCCGTCGAAGAACCCGCCACCAGCCATCCGCAGCGAAGCCCAGCCGGACACGGCGCCCCCGGGCGGAAGGCGCTGAGCCGACTCCAGGATCCGCTGCTCGACGACCCCGGCGTCGACGTCACTCGGGACGTAGAGGCCAGGTGAGGTCCGCCTCCAGTACGGGCCACGAGCCTGTCCCTTGGTGGGGCCCAGCCGCCCGTCCACGTCGACCGGTCGAGGCGTGAACAGGCGGGCGGGAGGTGCGCATCGAGGTCGCCATCGGTCTGTCATCGGACGAGCGTCGTACAGCCGCACGCCCTACCGAGCACGTCCAGGGCTCGCCTGTGGACCCGCGCTTGTCACATCAGCGCTGTGGATGCCAACCGGTCACGACCCTGTCGTGGCAAGGGGCCGGTTTCCCCGGCCGGCCGGGAAACCGGCAAGGAGCTCAGGCGCCGCGCGTGGGCAGCTGGGCCACGGGCGCGAGCGGCGGACCGTCGGCCTCGGCACGGTTGGCGGGCGTGGACGGGCCGTTGCGGAGCAGCTGGCGCCAGCGCCCGCGGTGGTACGACGCCGGCTGGGTCGCCCTGATGAAGCTCTGCACGATCATCACGAAGCGGTCCGGGTGGTCCTTGTGGGGGAAGTGGCCGCTGTTCGGCAGGACCTCGACGACCGCCCCGGGAGCGATCCGGGCCACGCCTTCGGCGTGCTTGGCGGGGATCACCATGTCGTCCGCGCCCCAGACCACCAGCATCGGCATCGCCTGGGTGAGATAGGCCCGGTCGACCATCGTGATGATCTGGCCGCGCATGTCCACGACAGCCCGCACCACGTGCCGGATCGCCGCCCGAGCGCGTGGGTCCCTGAACGACTCGTAGATCTCGGCGACCTCGGCCAGGTCTCGAGTCGAGACGGCTCCCGACCGGGAGAGTGCCCGCAGGCTCGCCTTGCCCAGGTGGCGTATCCCGGGCATCGTCGCCATGCCCATGACCTGGTGGAAGCCGGGCAGGGTGATCGCGCGGATGAGCGGCGACACCTCGGGACCGAGACCGCCGGGCGCGACCAGGATCATCCGCTCGGTGCGCTCGGGGAACTGGTAGGCGAACTGCATCGCGATGCCTCCGCCGAAGCTGTGCCCGACCACGGTCACCTTGTCGATGTCGAGCACGGTGAGCAGGTCGCGCATGCCGTTGGCGTAGCCGCCGACCGAGTAGTCGGCCCGCGGCTTGGCGCTGACCCCGTGGCCCAGCAGGTCCGGCGCGATCACGGTGAAGTTCCGCGCGAGGTCCGCGATGACCGGGGTCCAGGTGGTGTGGTCACAACCCAGGCCGTGGAGCAGCAGAAGCGCCGGCCCCTGGCCCATCATGACGAACGCGCGCTCGTGGCCGTGAATGGTGACGCGCTGGAGTTCGGGGGCCGTACGAGGGGCCTGTTCCATGCGCACTCCTGGGGAAGTGGTCGAGGACAACAGAACGAGAGTCAATCAGAACTGGTTCTCAATTGTGGCCCCCGCCCAGCGGATTGTGGGCACGACGTTGCCGAGTGTCCCGAATTCCTCTCTCCGGGCGGTACGACGGCCGAGGGCGCTCGAAGGTCACGCCGGGACACTAGGCTCACGCTCATGCCTGTGCGCACAGATGGACGCGGCGTGAGCTCGTCCGACGTACTCGCCCAGCTGGCCGAGATCGTCCAGCTGGTCACCGCCCGACCCGTTGCCGATGTGCAGCTTGATCGTCTCTTCGTCGACGACTTGCGCATCGACTCGCTCTCGATGGTGGAGATCCTCGAAGGAGCCTCCAAGTGCTTCGACGTCCGGATCGAGGACGAGGCCGCCAAGGACTTCGTCCGGGTGCGCGACCTGGTCGACTACCTCGCGGCCCGTCTTGGTGGGTCCTGAGCTGCAACAGGGGGACGCTCAGACCACCTGGTGCAGCCACCGCACGGCAACGCCGTCGCCTGCGTGCCGGAAGGTCTCCAGCTCGTTGTCCCACGGCCTGCCGAGCAGCTTGTCGATCTCCAGCTCGAGCGTGGTGTCCCCCAGGGAGGCCTTGACCGCAGCCGCCTTGAGCCGGTCCTCGGGGATCATGATGTCGCCGTGCAGGCCGGTGACGGCGTGGAAGACGCCGAGGTTGGGGGTGGCGCAGAACCGGGCCCCCTCGGTGCCGGAGGTCGGTTCCTCGGTGACCTCGAAGCGCAGGTGGTTCCAGCCACGCAGCGCCGAGGTGATCGCGGCGCCGGTCCCGGGGTCGCCAACCCAGGAGTACTCCGTGCGGTAGGTGCCGGCCTGGGCAGGCTGGGGGGTCCACTCAACCTGGGGGGCAATGCCGAGCACCCCGCCCACGGCCCACTCGACGTGCGGGCACAACGCGGACGGCGCCGAGTGGACGTAGACGACTCCACGGGCAGCTGTTCGAGTCACAGTGGGACCTCCTCTTGCTTCGGCGTCGAGATACGCCTTCCCCAGCGGTCTCGAAAGATGAAGCAAGCAGTCCATGTGACTGTTGAGCGTGTGAACTTGTGAGCCCATTGTGACCGATGGGAGCGGCGCAGGCCAGCGGAACGCTCCAAAAGGACCCGTCGGGCGTGTCGTTTATGTCCTGGATGACCGAACTGTCGCGCGTGGCCCCAGTTCCATCAGCTGCGTGAGCACCTCGGTCGCGACCCCGAGGCCCCCGAGGTGGGACTCCCCGTGCATGGTCGAGAACGTCGCGTGCGGCAGGCGTTCGGCCATGTGCACGCCGTGGGCGTGCGGAATGATGTGGTCGGAGTCGCCGTGCCACCAGTGCACGGGCACGCTCACGTCCTTCGCCTCGAAGCCCCACGGCCTGGTGAACAGGATCACGTCTGCGAGTGGGGCGCTGACCTGGAACCGGGAGCCGTTGAGCAGGTCGTCGAGGAACATCGCCCGGAACTCCGGCCGGGCCAGGAGCTCCTTGTCACCACGCGGCTGCACGGCCGCATAGCCGTCGAGGATCGGCCCCGCGATCGGTCGCACCAGCCGGATCAGCTGAGCCAGCACGAAGCCGAGCGGCACCCGGGTGAGGGACAGCAACGGGGCGAGGTACGGCGCGAGCGTCACCAGCCCGCCGCTGATCGCGTCCGGCCCCTGGCTGGGAGCAACTCCTCCGAGCACGCCGACCCCGTGGACGCGATCCGGCAGCGCGGCGCCGGTCGCCAGCGCGTAGGGCCCGCCGCCGGAGAGCCCGATGACGTGCAGCTTGTCGATGTCGAGGACGTCGCACAGCTCGACCAGGTCTCCGGTCCAGTCGAGGATGTTCTGGTAGAGGTGCGGTGTCGAGGAGCCGATCCCGGGACGGTCCACTCCGATGATGCGGATGTCGTGCTCTTCGGCGAAACGTCGCGCCTCGATCGGAATCTGACGCCGGGCCCCCGGCGTTCCGTGCATCCACACGATGGCCGAGCCACGGGGGTCACCGAACTCGGCGAAGGAGAGCCTGCGCCCGTCGCGAACGGCTACTGAGCCTTCGAGCCGTGGACGGTCAACCTCGCTCATGCTGCGGATTCTCGCATGCAGGCACTGCTCGGGATCAGGCGCTGTGCGGCATCCGGACCGCGGCCGCATCGACCACATTGCGCGGATCCCGCACCGCTCCCACGAGTACGTCGGTCATCAGCTCGGGGCCGTCAACGACGGTTGCGAGCAGGCAGGTGATGTTGTCGCGACCACCTGCGGACAGGGCGGCGCCCAGGAGCGATTCGACGGCGGCGTCGTCGGGACACCGGGTCAGGATGACCTCGAGCTGCGGCGCGGAGACCAGGTCGGTGAGCCCGTCGCTGGCGAGCAGCACCCGGTCGCCCACACCCAGCGGGATCGGGGTCACGTCGCCGTGCTCGTCGAGCGTGCCGTCGATGCTGCGCAGCACCACGTTGCGATACGGATGCGACGCGAGGTCCGCCTCCTGAAGGGTTCCCTCATCGACCAGGCGCTGCGCGTAGGTGTGGTCTGTCGTGATCCTGGTGAGCCGGCCGTCACGGAACACGTAGCCACGGGAGTCACCTACGTGGGCGACCGCGAAGCTCTCGCCGTCGGTGGCCAGCGCGGTCAGGGTGGTCGCCATCCCGGTGCGCGACGGGTCCTGGCGAACACCTGCTGCGATCTGTGCCTGCGCGAGGGTCACGCCTTCCTGCAGCAGAGCCACCGGATCGGCCCTCCGGTTGGCCTCCATGTTTGCCCGCCGGTGGCTGAGGGCCAGCGCGGAGACGACGTACGCCGCAGTGGCGGAGGCGACCTCGCCTGCGGCCGCGCCGCCGACCCCGTCAGCGACCAGCATGCAGCCTGAGCTCAGGAAGCCGGAGTCCTCATTGTTGCTCCGGACCAGCCCGCGGTGACTCTGTGCTGCCCCGGAGAACCCCAGCACCGGCCTCACCCCTTCATCTGGTTCAACGTCCAGCGACCGTGTGACGGTTCCCGCGGATGGCCGCCACCACGTGCCAGGAGGCCGACCCGCCACAATGGCCACATGGAATGGCTGCTTCTCGGGATCTCGGTGGGCCTGGTGCTCGCATGCGGCGTCTTCGGGGCCGCCGAGTACTCGTTCGTCGCGGTCGACCGGTCGCTCGTCGAGAAGGCAGCCAGCGAGGGTGACCGGCAGGCCCAGGGCGTCCGGCAGGCGCTGCGCACGCTCTCCACCCAGCTCTCGGGCGCGCAGGTCGGCGTCACCGTGACCAACCTGGTGATCGGCTTCCTGGCTGAGCCCGCGATCGCCAGCCTGCTCGAGACGCCGCTCACCACCTTCGGCGTTCCGGAAGGGGCCGTCCCGGGCATCTCGCTCACGCTCGGCCTGCTCATCGCGACGGTGGTGACAATGCTGATCGGGGAGCTGGTGCCCAAGAAGCTGGGGATTGCGGCACCGTTCCCGATCGCGCGGCGTACCCAGGCGTTCAACCGGGGCTTCACCAGCGTGATGACCTACCCCCTCAAGCTGCTCAACGGATCCGCCAACGCCATCGTTCGTGCCCTCGGCGTCGAACCGCAGGAGGAGCTACGGTCGGCACGCTCATCCGACGAGCTCGCCTCCCTGGCTGGTCGCTCCGCGAGCGAGGGCACCCTCGACTCGGAGACGGCCCACCTGGTCCAGCGCTCGGTCGCCTTCGGGCCACGCACCGCTGGCGAGATCATGACCCCGCGCGTCCAGATGGCCTGCCTCGACGCCACCGACCCGGTGAGCGAGGTCATCGAGCTGTCGAGCACGACGGGCTTCTCGAAGTTTCCGGTGATCAAAGGCACCACCGACAACGTAGTCGGCTCGGTGCACGTCAAGCAGGCCGTCGCGGTCCCTCGCGGTGAGCGCGCGCACACGCTCGTGCGCGAGATCATGGTGGACGCAACCGTTGTCCCGGAGTCACTGCGCCTGGACCCCCTCCTCTCGCTCCTGCGCGGTGAGGGCTTCCAGATGGCCATCGTCTCGGACGAGTACGGCGGCACGGCCGGCGTCGTCACGCTGGAGGACGTGGTCGAGGAGATCGTCGGCGACATCTCCGACGAGCACGACCGCTACGGCTCACGACTGCGACAACGGCCGGACGGGTCCTGGATCGTGTCCGGGCTGTTGCGCCCCGACGAGGTCGCCGACGCCACCGGCATCGAGCTTCCCGAGGACGAGGCCTACGACACCGTTGCCGGCCTGCTCGTGCGCGAGCTGGGTCGCATCCCGGTCCGCGGCGACCGGGTCCTGGTGCCGTTGCCAGTGGTGATCCCGGAGGACGACGACGAAGAACACGTCCAGGAGCACGCCCTGATGCGGGTGGAGCGGATGGACGGGCTCCGGGTCGACAGGCTCTCGATCAGACGGCTGATGCCTGAGTCCGAGGAGCTCGCATGAGCACTCAAGCTGCCCTGTGGCTCGGGCTGGTGCTGCTGCTCGGCAACGCGTTCTTCGTGGGTGCGGAGTTCGCGCTCGTCTCTGCTCGTCGTACCAAGGTCGAGCCGAAGGCGGCGGCCGGCTCCCGCGTCGCCAGGACCACCCTCCGCGCGATGGAGGGTCTGTCCCAGATGATCGCCGCGGCCCAGTTCGGCATCACCGTGTGCTCGCTTGGCCTCGGAGCCGTTGCCGAACCGGCCCTGGCCCACCTGATCGAGCCGGTGGCCCACGCCGTACACCTCCCGGACGCGTGGCTGCACCCGGTGGCGTTCACGGTCGCGATGAGCTGCGTGGTCTACCTGCACGTGGTGCTCGGCGAGATGGTCCCCAAGAACCTCGCGCTCGCCGGTCCCGAGCGGGCCGCGATGGTGCTCGGCCCACCGATGGTGGCGATCGTGACGGTGCTCAAGCCGATCGTCTATGCACTGGACGCCACCGCGAACGCCATCGTGCGCCTGTTCAAGGTCGAGCCTCGCAGCGACGTGATCTCCACCTTCACCCTCGAGGAGGTCGAGGCGATGGTCGATGAGTCCCATGACGAGGGGATGCTCGACCAAGGCGAGTACGAGCGCCTCGCCGGAGCGCTGGGCTTCACCTCACGCACCGTCGCCGACGTGTTGCTCCCGCTCGCCCAGCTCGAGACCGTGGAGCGCGGCGCGCGCGCCTCCGACGTCGAGTCGGCCTGTGCCAACACCGGCTACTCGCGCTTCCCGGTTGTCGGGGACGACCAGGAACTGGTCGGCTACCTGCACATCAAGGACGTGCTGCAGGCCGATCCGCACGGCCGTGCACGGGTCGTGGAGGACAAGTGGATCCGGCCGTTCGCCTCGGTTTCCACGTCGGACACGCTGGTCACTGCGCTGCAGACCCTGCAGGCGAAGGGGGCGCACATGGCCCGCGTTCTCGACCAGGAAGGGGCCGTTGTGGGTGTGGCCACGCTCGAGGACGTCATCGAGGAGCTGGTCGGCGAGATCCGCGACGCGGCCCACGCCGACGGCCACTAGTGCCCATGGCCACTAGTCCGTTTCGGGCGGGCCTGAGACTGCTGGCCTCGCCCGACCGGGAGACCGGCGCCGTGGTCTTGGAGGTCTCCCGGTCGGACGTGCCACCGCCGTAGTACGTGGCGGGCGGTGCATGACAAAGGTACACAAACCGTATGAACCCTCGCAGCCGGTTTGACCTCTTTCATCGGATTTATTCTAATATTCGCCTATATGTGTCCTAGCCTCGGTCGCGCACCGCTGGCAGCGTGAACACGATCCGGGAACCGCGCTCGCCGAGAGGCGGTCGCGCGGCGATCCGTCCACCATGGCGCTCGACGATGCGCTTGCAGATCGAGAGCCCGATACCGTGCCCGTCGTACCCCTGCGCGGTGTGGCCCCGTCGGAACGCCTCGAAGATCTCGTCGCGCTGGCTCGGTGGGATGCCGATGCCCTCGTCGGCCACGGTCACCTCCACCTGGTCGCCGACCGGCCGGGCGGTGACGGACACGCGGGCCGTCTCGCCGGGTACGACGTACTTGACCGCGTTGCTGATCAGGTTGTCGAGGAGCTGCCTCACCAAGACGCCGTCGGCGTGCACCCGGGGCAGCGAAGCGACCGAGATGTGCGGGGGTAAGCCGCCGGTCATGAGCGAAAGCTGCTCAGAGACCGAACGGGCCATCGCCTCCAGGTCCACCACCGTGGTCCGCAGGTCCGGGTCGCGGGAGGTCGCAGACTCCAGCAGGTCTTCGACGAGGTGACGCATGCCCTCAGCGGCGGTGAGGATCCGCTCCAGCTGCGGCGCGGCGTCCTCGCGGGTCAGCCCGGTGCTCTCGTCGAGGGCACCGGCGAGCAGCTCGGTCCAGCCCTCGACAACGGCCAGCGGGCCGAGGAGGTCGTGCGCGACCACCGCCGCGAAGGACTCCAGCTCTGAACGCTGTGCTCGCTCCTGCGTCACGTCGTGGTAGATGAGGACGGCTTGGCTTGGGCCACCCCCGTCGAGCGACGGCAGGAGCTGGGCGTTGACGGCGACGGTGCGGCTGGGTGAACCGTCGTCGAAGACCAGGACCAGGTCCTGGTCGACCACGTTCTCGCCGGCAAAGGCCCGAACCCAGGGATACTCCTCGGGCCGCATCGGCCGTCCGTCCACCGTCAGCGCGAACTTGGCGTCCGTAACGCTTTGGCGCGCGTCCGTCGTACTCCTGATGATCTCGGCGCCGGCCGGGTTGCGCTTCAGCACCTGGCCGTCCTCCTCGAGCACGGTCACCCCGTCGTGCATCGAGTCGATGATCGTGGACATCAGTCGTGCCTGAGTCTCGGCGCTGACCCGTGCCTCGGAGATGGTGCGAGTGAGGGTGGCGCGCTCGGTCCCGCTAAGCGAAAGCACGATGCCGAGGCAGAAGACGAGCGCGATGAAGAGCTGACACACCAGCACCTGCCTCGGCCAACTGGCGCCGACAGCAAACGGACCGGCGCCGACGACGGTGAACACGACGACTGTGGTGCAGACGGCAAGGCTGTGCAGCGCCACGACCGAAGGGCTGAAGCGCAGTCCGATCCACACCGTGGGCAGCAGCAAGGGGAAAGCTACGGGCCGGGAGATGTACCAGTCGAACGCGCTCAGATAGAGCGCCGCTGTGGCTGCGGCGAGCAGCACCAGCTCGAGTCCGCGTTTCTCGAGTGAGGCAAACAGCTCAGCACGTCCCCCGGGCTCGCGCACGCGGTGCCACACCTCCATCAGCAGGACCGCGGTGGTGTAGACGACGACACAGCCGACGACGTTGCGCCCGAACCAGACGACGAGGTCGAGCCACGACCAGCTGTCGAGCAGCACGCCCCGGCCGAGGCTCCCTAGCGCCGCCCCCACGAGCGAGCCGGCAACGGATGCCAGCAGGATCGGCCAGAAGTCGCGCAGATGTGCGAGCGGCCGGTCACCTCCCGCGCCGAGCAGCTGCGGCGCCGAGGCTCGCAGGACGAGCACGCTGCAGATCCCCTGGGCCACGTTGGAGACGATGAAGATCGCGACCTGGGTCCAGGTGGCATCCGTGAGCAGGTTGAGGGCGGCGGTCGCGACGGCGACCAGCACCGAGACCAGCAGCCACTGTCGCCGCGGAGTGAGACCGAACAACAGCATCGCCGCCCCGGCTGCCGGCCAGACCAGGCTCGGCACCTCACCCTCGTGGATGGTGGAGCGGCCCAGCAGACCGAGCAGGAAGTACAGCAGCACACCCAGCAGCAACCAGGCGCCACCCGGCAGCAGGTCCGAGGTCCCCTCCTCCAGCCCCGCGTCGGGTGCCGGGGTGTGCACGCTCATGAGTCCTCGTCACTGGGAAGGGTGTGATTGCACACTGCAACTAACTCGATCGGTCCGTGGTCGTCAAGACTGGGGCTGGTATTGCCGGACGGGCCGCGACCGACCTCGCTGTGGCCAGGCGGCCGGCGGATGACGAGGCAGAGCGCACCCGGTCGCGGTCACCGGCCAGGAACAGGTACTCCACGTTTCGGAGCCTCTTCACCTCGCCGACCTTCTCTCCCGTCGGTCCGTGGATGCCGATCTGCGCGCCGACGTACCTCCTGGAGTCGAAGGCGAGCACCTGAACGCACTGGTGACCGGCCTCGTGCAGGGCCGAGGTCATCTCCGCCGGGGTGATCCACGACTCGTCGTTGTAGGAGACCACCAGCAGATCAGCCCGTGCCCGGCCGATGAGGTCCGCCAGAGCTCTCGGCATCGCCCGCTTGCGGTTGAAGACACTGCGCGTGTGGTCGTCCCGGGCATCGACACGCTTGCAGGCGATCCCGTAGTGCTCTGGTTCGTCCCAGCGCACGAGGGTCTCCCAGACGTGGTAGTTCGTGAAGTAGCGATGCTGGTTGTACGGCGGGTCGAGGTACATCAGGTCAACCCGGTCGAGACCGTCGACCGTCTCCATCGCGTCCCCACGCACGGTGTCGCCGGCACCGGAAAGCAGTGCCGGAAGCCGCAGGTCGAGATCCCGGTGAGAGCGCGGGGACCACTGCTTCAGGTACGCCATCTGCAGGCCGGTCGTCGAGTCGACGCGGTCGGCTGCGAGCAGCAGGGCCGCCAGCAGGATCGCCCGGAACGGCCCGGCAGGATGGTCCTGCTCGATGGCCGCGCGGATCGCGTCGATTCGGGCACCGTTGTGAGGCTGGAAGTAACGCGACTCCTCGCAGAAGGTGCGCGTCATGTAGCCGGGCTGCCCCGGCAGGGCGTTGAGCCGGTCGATCTCACTCTGCAGGGCGTCGAGGTCGACGGCCGCCGCGTCGGTGGCGATGTAGCAGTCGCTGAGCACCTCGCTGTAGGAGGCCACGTCGGTCGCCGTGACCTGGATTCCCCGGCGCTTGAACTCCTGGGCCACGCGGGTGGTGCCGGTGAACAGGTCAACAGCCGTCGCCGCCCCGGCAGCGGATGCGATGTCACCCAGCACGGGTACGAGGACCCGCTTGGAGCCGAGGTACTTGATCACAATCGCGATCGTATGGCGCCGTACTCGCCGCGCGGCGCTGGACAGGCGGAAGGAGGTGGACAGTACGAGTGGTCACCCGGCACTGTCCTGACCTGTAGATTGGAAGGTGACCGCCCACGAAGCAGCCTTCACCTCGGAGCCCTTCGGGTCGGCCGAGAGGCGGACGTCATGGCGACGTCGAACGGTTCCACTCCCCTGCCCCCGCGACAGCCACTGAGGCTGCGCATGGTCGAGGACCCCGGCTCTCAACCGCTGGACGGCGGATGGTGGCCACAGAGTCGCGACCTCACCGTCGAGCTCGCTGACCTGGTGAACCACTTCCCGGCCAAGCTGGGCCGGATCGTGCGTGTCCTGTTCTCCCCACCCGACTGGGATGACGCTCCGAAGCGGGTGCCCACGGCGCGCGGCTACGTGAAGGTGGGCTTCGACCCGCACGACGACACCCACGTGGTGGTCCTCACCACCTCCGATCGCCAGGAGCTCTGTGTCCTGGTCGTGCCCCCCGAAATGTCTCGCACCAAGGGAGACGAGGCATTGCTCGCCGCGGTCACGCCCGGCTACGCAACCTCGCCCGGTGCCCTGCTGGCTGCCATCCGGGAGCGCCCGGACGTCGACGAGGGCGACCACTGGAACGACAAGGGCGAGCCCTGGTGGGGGTCCGCCACGGCCCCGTCGTACCGTTCCGCCACCTGAGCATTGCGGGCGCGCCCCTTACTGCGGATCTGCCGAACAGGGCACCATGGTCCCGGGACGAGCATCCCGCTCATCGAGGAGGGACCATGGTCAAGCTGATCGGCGTCATCGTCGTCGTGTGGCTGGTGATCGGTGCGTTGGCGGCGTACCAGCGCGGCTACTTCGGCGACAAGCGCGAGGTGAACTGCAAGACCGCAAGCGACACGACGCTCACCATCGTCGCTGGGCCACTGAACTACTTCGGCGTCAACCCCAAGGTGAATTGCAAGGTGCCGCAGCCCTCGACGTAGGACGGGTCCTCTCCACCTGGTCGACCTGAGTCACGACCCAGAAGACCGGATAATCCGGAGCGAACGGACCGCTCCGGGCACCGATCAAGGTGCCGAATGCTCCGGATTATGCGGAACTTCACATCTTCCCGGTGGGCTCTTGCGCGAGCTCGACCAGGTCCGCGATCGAGTCGACCACCCGCGTCGGCCGGTAGGAGAAGCTCTCCACCTGGTCGGGGCGCGTCGAACCCGTGGTGACGAGCACGGTGCGCAGGCCAGCCTCGAGGCCGCTGATGATGTCGGTGTCCATCCGGTCGCCGATCATCACGGTCGTCTCCGAGTGTGCCTCCAGCCGGTTGAGCGCGCTGCGCATCATCAGCGGGTTGGGCTTGCCGACGAAGTACGGCGACCGGCCGGTCGCCGTACTGATCAGGGCCGCGACCGAGCCGGTGGCGGGCAGCAGGCCCTGGGCGCTCGGTCCGCTCACGTCGGGGTTCGTGGCGATGAACCGCGCTCCGGCCTCGATCAGCCGGATGGCTCGGGTGATCGCCTCGAAGGAGTAGGTCCGTGTCTCCCCCAGCACCACGTAGTCCGGGTCCCGGTCGGTCATCACGTAGCCGATGTCGTGCAACGCGTTGGTGAGGCCGGCCTCCCCCACGACGTACGCGGTGCCATCGGGTCGCTGGTCGGAGAGGAAGTCTGCGGTGGCCAGGGCGGAGGTCCAGATCGCGCTCTCAGGTACGTCGATACCACTGCGCAGCAAGCGAGCACGTAGGTCGCGCGGCGTGAAGATGGAGTTGTTGGTGAGCACCAGGAACTTCTTGCCCGACGCCTTCAGGGCTTCGATGAACTCCTTGGCACCGGGGATCGGGTCTTCCTCATGGACGAGGACACCGTCCATGTCGGTCAACCAGGTCTCGATCGGCCGCACGTTCTCCATGGGGGAATCGTTTCACGACCGGGACGATCCCGAGGCCATGGCAGGGCTCGTCACTCCAACGTCCGAGTGCCGGCGAACGGTCCTAGATGGATGCCTGCCGGATCGTCTCGACAACGTGCACGAGGTCCGGGTCGTCCCAGTAGCCGCTGTGAAGCAAGGGGCGTGCGCCTGGGACATTGGCTTCGACGTCAGTCTCCGAGATCGTCAAATCCCGGATCAGCTGGCTGTCCGGCACGTCCAGAGGCGCCGCAATGGGGTCACTCTGCCGAGCAAAGTTCCACCACGTCGCACCCAGCGGGGTCGAATCCGGCGACGACATGCGCTCGGCCGTTTCACTGAATGCGGGCGAACTGAAGTAGCCGGGAAAGAAGTGGGCATAGAGGCGACGGAGCGGCGAGCCGCAGGTTATCAAGAGACATTCGCTCGCCGTATCAGCGGAACTTGACTTCATCGCCGAGTAGGCGATGACTGAGCCTTGGCTGTGACCGACGAGGACCACCGCGCGGTGCTCGTCCAGCAAGTATTTCACCGAGTCGGTCACATCCCGGACAACCTTTTCGGAGTACCCGGGAGGGGCCCATGGGTGGAACCTGCGCGGGAAATACCCGATGACGTCGAACGCCATGGCGAGAACCGGCCGCCCAATACGCGGACTGAGCAGGAAGAGCCCGCCGACAGCGGCGCAACCAAATGCCAGGGCGATGGAGATCTGGAGCCACGGCAGCTTCCAAAGATATGGAATGTCGGTTCCGACGCCTATCCAGTACACGAACAAGTCAGTCACAGATGAGGACCCGACGAGGAAGATGAGAAGCCAACTCGTCCGAGGGCGACCGGGGGGACGGGAGGCAACCCCCTGAGCCCAGCGAGCCAGCAGGAAAGGGAACAGTTTCCGCCCTCTTTCCTTCCACGCGCTCCAGATCGTAGGAACGCGCAGGGGGATCCGCCGGAGAAAGCCCAGCACGCCCATCGCGATCGCGGTGCTGACCCAGAGCAGTAGCGCGGTTGCCCATATCACGAACGAACCATCTATCCCCGGTTCGGACGGACCGGAGACGAGGCCGTCCGGATAGTAGAAGTACTTGTCGCGCCAGTGGCCGATCTGCAGGGCGATCACCGCCTGCGACAAGCCGTATCCGACGATGTGCGACAACGAGGCCGCCAGAAACAGGGCATCCATCGCGAGCTTGTCCGCATCCGCGCCGCCGAGGCGCACCAGTCCACCCAGAGTGATCAGGATGAGCAACTGAATGACGCTCACGGCCATGAGGGCGTCTCCAGGGGCGCTACGCCAGAGCACGAAGCAGATGAGTACGGCGGTGCAGGCGTAGTGCACCCACCAAGAACTCGCAGACACTCCCAGGGCCCGTTGCACGAGTGACTCGCTCTGACCGTGCCTTCTTGCGGACAGGTCTCTTACTACGCGGAATGCGACGAGGGCCAGCAGCAGTGCTCCTACGGCGATCACCGCGTTCGAGTGCCAGCTCTCGCGCGACAAGGCCGGCAGATCCCAATAGATCAGGCCGCCGTAAAGTACCCAGGTCGCGCTGACCGACCATCCGACCGTGGCGACTGCCATTGCGGGAAGCGCTGAGTCGTTCTTGCCCTTCGTGCTCATGAATCCTGCGAGATTGATCAGTGCAAATGGAAGTAGCAGGAATTGATACGCGGCCAAACCAGTCCGCGTGAGGCGCGACCATGTGACACCGAATACCTCCTCCTGGCCCTCGCGTTGGCTGGCGAAGAGGTTGGGAGGACCGACAGAGCGGGTTGTTGCACCACCGAGGAGCTTTTTTGCCGAATGCCTGCCTATCCCGTGCACTCGTAGCTCAGCCACCTGCATTTGCCAGCCTCCGCGTGACCGTCTTCCCGACGATCGATGCCGCAAGATTAGTGGTCTTCGCTCCTCGAGATGCGGATGGCAGGGATGTGCACGAGCGCGCAGTTTGCTGCGGCCCGGCCGAAACCCATCTCCATCAATTTCATACGCGCGACGCCGGCCCGTGTTCCGTCGGGTGATGCGCGACGGTCTTCCGCCAGTTGAGGTGCGACACCTGGGACGCATTGATGCCGATGAGCGGTCGTCGCCCGACGTCGTTTCTGTGCGCGCGCCGTGGGTAGATTGCCGGGATGAAGCCGATCCGCGTCGGTCTGGTAGCTGATCCGGCCGCGCCCACCAAGATCGCCCGCCGGATGAGCGACCTGAGCCCGCCGGACGGCGAGGAGCGCGACGCCTGGGACACCGAGGTTGTGAGCGAGCCGTTCACCATCGGCTCCGAGGACGTCGACACCGCGGTGGCGCGGCTGCAGGACCAGGCTCGCCGGCACAACTGGGACCTCGTCGTCGGTCTGACCGAACTTCCGCTTCACGACGACGACGGCCACTACCTGCTGGTCGAGGTTGACCCGCAGCGACGGACAGCGGTGCTGTCGCTGCCCGCGCTCGGCGGGCTCCGTATGCACGCGCGCACCCGTGCCGCAGTGCGTGAGCTCGTCAGCGGCATGGCTGACCCCACCGCCGAGGAGGAGCAACGCGTGCCGCTCCCGCGCCGCAGTGGCCGCTGGCGACTGCTGTTTGGCATGGTGCTCGCCAACCGCCCGTGGCTGCTCGTGCCGGGGCTCAAGTCCGCGCTCGTCGCGGCACTGGCAACTGGAGCCATCGCCACAATCAACTCCACGGTTTGGCTACTGGCCGACTCCTTGTCCTGGTGGCGTCTCGTGGTCGCGACGATCGCCTCGGTCGTGCTCGTCGTCGCCTGGCTCGTGATCGACGGCGAGCTCTGGGATCGCCCCGATGACGACTCCCCTGAGGCTCGGGAGAGGTCCCGTCTCTACAACACCTCGACGCTGGTGACCCTGACTACCGGGGTCCTCTTCTGCTACCTCGCGCT
The DNA here is from genome assembly GCA_963742815.1 of uncultured Actinomycetota bacterium. GTDB lineage: Bacteria > Actinomycetota > Actinomycetes > Propionibacteriales > Nocardioidaceae > Marmoricola. Next base: position 194,617 of record CAVUNJ010000011.1, on the reverse strand, counting down.
CTACGTCGTGAACCTGATCTGGGCGCTGTTCGTCCTCGACCCCGCCGTGATGGGCGGCTACCTCCACGCATCGCTCGGCTACGGCGACCTGTTCGTGCTGGCCTGGTTTGTCGCGTCCGCGGCGACGGTCGGCGGTGGCCTGGGCACCGGGCTGGAGGCGGACGAAGCAATCCGCGCGGCCACGTACTCAAAGCGGGAGGAGGAGCGCCGCCAGCGTCTCGCGCGCAAGCGGACCTAGACGGCTTGCTCGCGTGCCGTGCGGTGTGGTGGCCCATGGGTAGGTCTATGCACCGCCGGACTGAGCCCCGGCCGTCGAACCTGGCTCACACACCGCCAGAGAAGACGTCCGCTTGCCGCGATCCGCGTAGTCGGTTGAAGCCGGGGACATCGCCTACTGACAGACCTGGGCGAACCCGAACTTCCTTATTGGCACGCACAGGCAGCGATTGAGCACACAGGATCTTCACAGACCAATAGCGTGAAGCCAGTCCCGGCAGCGAGCGCAGGTGGGAAGATCCCGGACATGGGGGAAGCACTTTCACTGATCTGGCGTGACGCGACCGAAGCGCCACTACTTGTGGCTCTGATCGTGCTTCCGACCCTTGTCGCGCTGCCTCGCCTGCGTCGTTCACGCCTGGCGGCATTTCCTCCAATCGTCGTAGCCGCTCAGGTTCTGCTCTGGTTTGTCTACTACGCAGGGAACGTCAGCAACCCGGGTCTCTTCTTGGCACTTCTGCCCTTCCTCCTGACGTTCTTCCTGGGCCTCGTGCTGGCTGTGGGGTCATGGATCTTTCCGAGGAAGCAGCACAGTTCTGGGCCAGGGCCGCATGAGGATTCTGTCGCCACAGCCTCGCGCTAACTTCGCGCGAGACTCTCGGCCAAGAGCCCGCGCCATATTCAGGTGCGCTCGCGAACGTCCGGGTTTGCCGATGATCGGACGTTCGTGTAGATGTCAGAACGAGGGAGGGGTCACCGCCAGATGAAGATCCCAACGACGCTCAGAACGACTCCAAGAACTAGAAGTGCGTTGCGGAGGCGGTTCAGGTTACTGGGCGGCACACCGGGAGTGGCAATGATCGTGCCGACCATCACGAGCACGGCGACTCCGATGAGGGCAAGTCCGGGCGTAGCACCCAGTTCCTCGTCCCAAGCCAGTGTGGCGAAGAGCGGTGCGATGAAGAAGAAGGCAACTACTAGACCCGCGACGACGCTCAGCAAGTTCAAGACCTGATCCCGACCGGCAACCGTTCTCATGGCCGGACTGTATGCCTGTCGGGCGGCCCGAACATCCGGATCTGTCGCGATTCGCGCGCAGTTGGCGATGAGCTGTAGTGCTTCCTGCCAGACTGCGTCGATGACTTCGTGGCGAGACTCTGTCCCTGAAGGGGTTCAACAGCAGATGGACAACTTGTTCAGCGTCGCCCTCGATGCAGCATCAGAGTTCCTGGTCAAGAATGGCGAATTCTTCCCGTACGGCTTTTCGGTCGGTGACGACGGCGAGGTGTGGATGTTCGGCGCGGACCCTGGACTGGGTGAACATCCGCCATTGACCGAGATTCTTCGGTTACTCGCAGAAGGGGCGCGCGCCGAGCGTGAGCGACTCCAGGCCGTAGCGATTGCGGTCGATGTGACGCTTCCCGATGGCAGTGACGCCGTGCGTGTCCAGCTTGAGCATCGAGAGGGTGTCGTGCTCGAGATCCATGTTCCGTACCGGCGTCGGAGGTTCAGCGGGAAGTTGGCGCTCGGCGAGATGATGGTTAGCGAGGGGGACGCTCAAGTTTGGGGTGTCTGAACATGCTGAGCCGCGAGCCGCGCGGTCATGACGATGTCCGTGCGTGATTCAACGCTGTCTGCGCACTTCTGCGCCTGCCTCGCTGATCGGAACTACCCGCACCGGTTGGACCACCGTTTCGAGACGGCGTCGTTCTTCCTCGTCGAGCCGCACCACCACCGATGTGCCCTCGTCACTGAGCTGCACAATCGGTAGAAGTCGGTTGTCCGACCACACGCTCGCGTCGTACGCAAATCCGGCGAAGATGGCGAACGCTTGCCACACCGCCCAATCCACACGCTGCATTACTCCGGTCTGTTGGTAGGGCTCGTCGGTGTGCTTACGTCCACTCGCCGTCACCAAGACCTCGGCAGCGTCGCGCACGCTAGTGGGCCAGGCGGTCGCTTGGGTCCAAGGGATGTCCGCCTCAAACTTGGTAGCCGTCTCCTCCAGCGTGCGGACAACCAGGCGGCAGACCTCCGCGCGCGCATTATCTGAGAGTCCCTCGGTGTCGACCGCGTAGTAGCGAAACTTCACAGGCCCAGCATCGCAGCCCGGCCCATGAGCGGTGTCCCCTCATGCCGCGATCCGTGCGGGCGAAGCGCGCATATGGTTACCTCGCTGGCGTGACGGAACCGTCCTCCGATGATGAGCGATCTGCTGGTGAAGCACGTGAGATCACGCAGCGGATTCTGAGGCTTCGAGGGGACGCGTTCGACGACGCCCTATCGGCAGCGCTCGAATCGCCTCAGGCCGGGGTCATCGCCTCCCAGTTGCTCGACCAACTGACCGACTGGAGGGCCGTCATCGTCGCGGCCGAATGCGGCGAAAAGCGGGTGCAAGGCGCCGAGCAGGCACTACGTCGGCTCTGCGGTGTGCGCGGAAAAGGCTCACGCGATATGCGCTACTCCGCTGTGTATGCCCTGACACGCGTCGCGGGATTCAAGCCAAGTATGGAGGTGATCCTGGACGGTCTCGAAGACCGAGACAGCATCGTTGCGGAGGATGTAGCAATCACGCTGGAGGAGTGCACGGATCCGGCGATCGTGGATGACCTCAGCAACTGGCTGCAACGCAGGATGCAGCGCCCCAGGACGCGAAACCAAGCGCGCGTGACTGCCAACGCAATCGCCACCTGCCTGCGCCTAGGGGACGATGCCTCCCGGTCGGACCTGCAGAACACCGCGACCAACTGGCGACTGGCCCCACTCGAAAAGCTTGCTGTGGACGAGCAATGGAGAGGCCACATCGCTGCGGGCACGCACCCTGAAGTTATCTGGCCCGATTGACCCTCCGTCGACGACGCGACGCACTGATCTACCGCGAAGTTGAGTCCAGCAGAGTGGTGTACGACGTGGTGACCGGCAGCTGCGCGTAGACGTGGGTGCGGTCACCGCGTGATTCTTCGAGAGATCTACCAAAACCCACTCGAAGAGAAGAGCACTGCGATGACCGCGAAACCCAGTATCGACCCTGCCGAGTTCTTGCACGAGCATCTGGCCCAGGCCAGTCCTGATCTGCTGCGTGAGCTGATGGGTGGCTTCATCAATACTCTGCTCTCCGCGGATGCCGACAGCGTGTGTGGTGCCTCCTACGGTGTTCGCGACGAGGGTCGGACCAACCGCCGCAACGGGTATCGCCACCGCGACCTGGACACCCGGGTCGGGACCCTGGACGTGGCGGTGCCCAAGCTGCGCGAGGGCAGCTACTTCCCCGAGTGGCTCTTGGAGCGCCGGCGCCGTGCCGAGGGGGCCCTGACCTCGGTGGTGGCGACCTGTTACCTGCTCGGGGTCTCCACCCGCCGGATGGACCGGCTGGTGCAGAGCCTGGGCATCACCGGTCTCTCGAGGTCGCAGGTCTCGGTGATGGCTCGTGATCTCGACGAGCTCGTCCGCGACTTCCGCGAACGGCCGCTGGACGCCGGCCCCTACACGTTCGTGGCGGCCGACGCGCTCACGATGAAGGTCCGCGAGGGCGGGAGAGTCATCAAGATCGCTGTCATGCTCGCCACCGGTGTCAACGCTGAGGGGTTCCGCGAGATCCTCGGCGTCGCGACCAGCACCAGCGAGTCCGGTGCCGGGTGGAACACCTTCTTCAAGGACCTCGTCGCGCGCGGTCTCTCCGGCGTTGCGCTGGTCACCTCCGATGCCCACACCGGCCTGGTCGAGGCGGTCGGCGCGAACCTGCCCGGAGCCAGCTGGCAGAGATGCCGCACCCACTACACCGCCAACCTGATGAGTGTGTGTCCCAAGCACGCCTGGGGCGGGGTCAAAGCGATGCTGCACAGCGTCTTCGACCAGATCGACGCCAAGGCCGTGCACACCCAGTTCGACAAGCTGCTGGACAACCTCGAGCAGCTGCCCGAGGTCCACGCCCACCTCGACACCGCACGCGAGGAGATCCTGGCCTTCACCGCCTTCCCCAAGGGGCTGTGGCGCCAGATCTGGTCGAACAACCCCAACGAACGACTCAACCGCGAGATCCGGCGGCGCACCGACGTGGTGGGGATCTTCCCCGACAGAGACTCGATCATCCGCCTGGTCGGCGCCGTCCTGGCCGAGCAGAACGACGAATGGGCCGACGGCCGCCGCTACCTCGGCCTCGACATCCTCGCCAAGAGCCGACTCGTCCTGATCACCACCGACAAGGAGGAACCCACCCAGACCATCGGCGCGATCAGCGCCTAACCAGACAACGACGAATCACAAGCCGTCGTACACCACGTCCAAGGACTTGACCCTACCGCGATCCGCGCGGTCGTAAGATCAGTTGGTCTTGCTAGCGGAAGCTCTTGTAGATCGCCCAAGCGGGTACAACCGTCGCCCGCCAGACATGTCTCGGGAGCGCCCTGATGAGCTCATAGCGCAGGTTCTTCGGCTCGACGCCACGTTTCCAGAACTCAAGAATGACGGGACCTGGCATTTCTTGAGCCGCTTCGGCCATGCCATCGGGCGGCGTTGCTCGCCGAAACGCTTCGATGAGCGGTTCCGTAGACGAGTCACCAGTGGCCGCGCGCACGCGCCAAGCTTCCGTGTATGTGTCTCGAAGGTAGAGCCATCCCGGTTTGCTCACACCACTGACCATACGAGGCCCCTAGTGAGAGTTGTCCTATGCCGCGATCCGCGCGGTGCAGGGCTCTGGCTGTGTCGGAAACGTATTGGTGTCTTCGGTCGGGATGCGTCGTGGAGACGTCACGCGCACTGGGTGCTGGTCTCATGTCGCCGCGAGCCAGGCTTCACCGCGACGACTGTTGCACCGGTTGCGGGCTATACCGAGCGGGGCCGTTCCAGCGATTCGATGACACCACGGGGCTGAGGGCGCACAGTGGCGTCGCTCGACCAAGACAGGTGGAGTTGTTGACCGCCCTGGGGGATCCGATGTACCGGCGAAGAAAACTCTTCATTCCGACGACCGTGTTCGCTGCGCTCGCGTTTGCCGGGTGTGCGGCAGAAATAGATGATGCGGCCTCCACTGAGGCGGGGGACAAGCCCACTTCGGTTGCCGTCCCCGCCAAGCAGGCCAAGGTCAAGCACAAGACTGTACGGATCAAGAAGAGCATCCCGTACTCGCGGGACACCGTGAAAACGTCGGCCCTGGACAAGGGTGTGACCGTGGTGGACCAGGAAGGCAGGACAGGAGTTAGCGTTCGAGTGGTACGCCTGACGCTGAAGAATGGCGTCGAGGTCGGACGCGACCTGGTCGACACCTTCGTCAAGCGGCAGCCCGTGGCCCAGGTAAAGCTCGTCGGCACCCGTGTGGAGCCCAAGCCTGCGTCGAACTGCGACCCCAACTACGTAGGTGCTTGTGTTCCGGTCGCAAGTGACGTGGACTGCGCCGGTGGAAGCGGCGATGGTCCTGAATACGTGGAAGGGCCGGTGCAGGTGGTGGGCAACGACGTCTACGACTTGAACAGAGACAACGACAACATTGCTTGCGACAGCTAGTTCGTGCCGTCCGGCCCACTTGGAGCGGTCCGAGGATCTGGCCTCGGGATCGTCCGCTCACGCCGCGATCCGCTCTGTAAGGGATGTAGCCGCGCGCCAGGCGTCGGGGGCAGTGGACGCGCTCGACCGGGTTGTGCCACAAATGTGCCACATCGGGTTGGACGAGCAGGCCGCGGAAGTCGATGAGCCAGACGCGTGATCCGCTGACCTGCACGTTCACTTGGTAGGGAGGGCGGGGCTCGAACCCGCGACCCAAGGATTATGAGTCCTCTGCTCTAACCAACTGAGCTACCTCCCCCGGAACAGCCGAGCCTACCGAGTGCCCTCGGTCAGGCGACGGGGCCTTCGAAGTGCGGCACGAGGGTGCAGGGAACCGGTCGCGGGTGGGCTGGGTTCAGCGTGCTCCGGCTCGCATCGCGGAGCTGCCTGCGGAGTTCACGGCCCACACCCGAGCCTGCTTGACCCTCGCCGAGGCCACATAGAGCCGGGTGGTCTGTCTGGTGATCCATCGCTTCCTGTGGATCTTGCGGAACTTGACGACGTACTTCGTGGCGAGCGCCGAGCGGGTCCAGGCGACCCCCCGGGCATTGACCACGACGCGGGAGACAGCGGCTGGGCGTTGTGCTCCGGGCGCCGTGACGCGGGTGATCGGTCCGAGGGGTGTGGCTATCTGGCCCCGGAGGAACGACACGCGGAACTCGTACGTCGCGCGCGCGACGAGCGGCGTGGTCGTCATGGTTCCGCGTGCGTACCGGGCAGCCGAGAAGTTCGCGGCGTACCCCACACGGCGAAGCCACACTCGTGCACTGTCGATCGCCTGGTAGTCCCACGTCAGCACCGCGCGTTGGTTCCGCACGACGACGCCCACCCTGGGCTGCCGGTTCCATGAGGTCCATTGGTACTGCGGCGGGTTCTGGGTCAGGATGCCCGCTGCCTTCAACGCTTCTGCGACCCGCTGTGCGATGAAGGACTCGCCCGTCGGGGTTGCGTGCAGGTTGTCAGTGGTCAGCGAGAGGGACCAACCGTTAGCCGTCATGGCCTGGCTGACGGGTGACTGGTCGGTCGTGAGGTCGGCGATCGTGTCCGGAAGCATCTGGTTGAAGCCGGCGATCCTCTGGGCCAGGTCCGGGACCCGGGAGTCACGCGCGTCCAGTACGGACGAGATGATCAGACGCACATCCGGTTTGGCCTCCCGCGCCTCTCGGACCCATCTGCGCAGATGCGTGTCCACCTGCCCGGGCGTCGCTTCCGCCCGGAAGTCGTTGACCCCCGCCATCAGCACCACGACGTCGGGCTGCTGCTCCGCGACCTCGTCACTGATCCAGCCGGCCAGGGATGCCATCGTGCTGCCTGTGCGGGCGAAGTGGTTGCTGTCGAAGTTCGGATCGGCGTACCGCGAGCTGGTCCAGCCGGCCTTGACGTAGGGGTCCTTGCGTGAGCCGACGAAGTCGACGGCCTTGCCCTGCCGGGCGAACTCCTTGGCCAGGCGGTAGCGCCAGGTGTAGTCGCCGTTGAAGCCCTGCGTGAGCGAGTCCCCGGTCAACAGGATGCGAACCGGGCCGTCAGCGTTCGCCGGAGCGACGCCCACGAAGAGCCCCACGAACAGGAGTACCGCGAGGGAGCGGGCGAGGTGGCGAGAAATCCGAGACACCGCCGAATCATAGGTTCGGCCAGACGTCCATGTCCGCCGAATGATCAGAGGGTGGGCACCCGGGAAGCGCCCGCAATGCCCGTTTCGAAGTGCGCGGCGACCAGCGGCCTCTAACGCTGTTTGTGTCGCGGCTTCTTGCCCGACGGGCGGCTGGGACCGCCATCGCTGAACCGTTTCGGCGGTCCAGAACGCGGGGCGGGGCCCTTGTCGCGCTGAAGATCGATCAGGATCCCCGAGATCCGGGTGTCGGTGAGCCTGCCCAGAGTCTCCGCTGAGAGATCGGGCGGTAGCTCGACGAGCGAGAAGTTCGGCTTGATGTCGATCCGGCCGAAGTCGGCTCGCTTGAGGCCGCCCTCGTTGGCCAGTGCTCCGACGATCTGGCGCGGTTCGACGCGGTGGCGCTTGCCGACCGCGATCCGCCAGCGGACCAGACCCCCGGCGGGCTCCCGGCGCTCCCGCCGTTCCTGGGCGGGCGGCTCCGGCATGTCCTCGATGAAGAGCGGCTCCCCGTCCTGGGCAAGTACGGCGATCGCGGCGGCAATGTCCTCGGCGGGTACGTCGTGGTCCCGCTCGTAGGACTGCACGAGCTCCCGGAACACACCCAGCTGCGGGTCTGTCAGCGCCTGCCCGATCGCCTCGGTGAACTTCGCGACCCGGAAGGCGTTCACGTCCTCCACCGTGGGCAGGCTCATCTGCTCCAGCGTGGTGCGGTTCGCCTTCTCGATCGAGCGCAGCAGGTAGGTCTCGCGAGGGGTCACGAAGGAGATCGCCTGCCCGCTGCGCCCGGCCCGGCCGGTGCGGCCGATGCGGTGCACGTAGGACTCGGTGTCGGTGGGGATGTCGTGGTTGATCACGTGGCTGATCCGCTCGACGTCGAGCCCGCGGGCCGCGACGTCGGTCGCGACCAGGATGTCGAGCTTGCCCTTGCGCAGCTGGTCGATGGTGCGTTCACGCTGCACCTGGGCCACGTCACCGTTGATCGCCGCGGCGGCGAAGCCCCTGGCGCGCAACCGTTCGGCGAGGCCCTCGGTCGCCTGCTTGGTGCGGACGAACACGATCATCCCGTCGAAGTTCTCCACTTCGAGGATGCGAGTCAGGGCGTCGAGCTTCTGCGGATGCGCGACCTTGAGGTAGCGCTGGGCGACGTTGGTTGCGGTGCCCGACTTGGACTTCACCGTGATCTCGGTGGCCCCAGGGGCGTACTTCTTGATGATCCGCCGGATCTGCGGCGGGATCGTCGCGCTGAACAGCGCCAGCTGCTTGTCCTCGGGCGTCCCCGCCAGGATCGTCTCGACGTCCTCGGCGAAGCCCATGTTGAGCATCTCGTCGGCCTCGTCGAGTACGACGAACCGCAGTCCGCTCAGGTCGAGGGTCCCCTTCTCCAGGTGGTCCATCACCCGGCCCGGCGTACCGACGACCACGTGCACGCCTCGGCGCAGTGCGCTGAGCTGCACGCCGTACCCCTGCCCGCCGTACACCGGGAGCACGTGCAGCCCCTTGAGGTGTGCGGCATAGCGACCGAACGCCTCGGAAACCTGCAGCGCCAGCTCGCGCGTCGGCGCGAGCACCAGCACCTGCGGCGATGTCTGGGACATGTCGATGCGCGAGAGGATCGGGAGCGCGAACGCTGCAGTCTTGCCCGTTCCGGTCTGGGCGAGCCCGACGACATGCTGCCCTGCGAGCAACGGCGGAATGGCCTCGGCCTGGATCGGTGAGGGGGTTTCGTAGCCGACGTCCCGCAGCACCCGTTCGACCTTGGGATCTAGTCCGAGCTCGTCGAAACGGGGCGTTGCACTGCTCTCACTCACCGACCAAGCGTAGTGCCGGAGCGACGCTCCTCCTATTCGGGCAGGACGCGAAACGCCTAGCATGGCGGAGTGTCCACCGTTGCCGCTGCCGAGGAGCGCTGGCGGCTGACGATCGACAACGCCCCAGTCGGCATCGCCCTGGTGGGCCTCAACGGCGAGATCATGCGCGTCAACGAGACGCTGTGCCAGATACTCGGCTACACGGCAACGCAGCTCCAGGCACGCACCTTCCAGAGTGTGACCCACCCCGACGACCTCGAGACGATTCAAGTTCTCGTGCGGCAGCTCCTGGACGACGAGATCCCCAGCTATCGCCTGCGAAGGCGCTTCCTGCGCGCCGACGGCCAAGAGGTCTGGTCGAACGTATCCGTGGCGCTCGTCCGCAACGCCCGAGGCAAGCCCCTTCACTTCGTCACGCACGTCGCCGACCTCACCGAGGAGATCGAGGCCAAGGCACGCATCGAGGAGATCAACCGCGAGCTCAGCGAGCAGAAGGCCAGGCTCGAGCGGTCGAACGCCGACCTGGAAGCGTTCGCCATGTTGGCGAGCCACGACCTGCAGGCCCCGCTGACGACGATTCGTGGCTACATGGAGCTCCTTGTCAGCGAGTACGGCGACGCGCTGGACCCGAAGGTCAACGACTGGATCGGCCGAGCCAGCCAGGCAGCCGACCGGATGGGCGAGCTGTTGAGCTCGTTGCTCGAGTTCTGCCGAGTCACCGGCGCCGGTTCGCTGACCAGTGAGATGGTCTCCGTCACCGACCTGGTCAGCGACATCCGACGTGACCTCGAGAAGCTCATCAGCGAGTCCGGCGCCGAGGTCGAGGTGGCCGACGACATCCCGCTCGTACTGGCTCAGGGGAGCCTGCTGCGCCAGGTCCTGCAGAACCTCATCCAGAACACGATCAAGTACCGCGCCCCGGACCGGCCCCCGCGCTGCGAGGTGGATGTCGAGACCCGAGAGACGGCGTGGCTGATCACCGTGACCGACAACGCGACCGGGATCCCGGAGGAGCACCGCGAGTCGGTGTTCCTCCTGTTCAACCGAGTCGGTGGGAACGGGCGCGGACACGGGATCGGACTGGCGGCGTGCCGAAGGATCATCGAGCGACACGGCGGCCACATCTGGGTCGAGGACAACCCTCCCCATGGCAGCAAGTTCTCGTTCACCCTCCCGCGCTGATCTCCGAACGCACTAGGTTCGGTGCATGGAATCACCTGAAGCGTGGGAGCCGCTCGACGAGAGCTGGCAGCGCGCACTCTGCATCGTTGCGCACCCGGACGACATGGAGTTCGGCGCTGCAGCAGGGGTGGCGCGGTGGACCGGACAGGGCAAGTGGGTCGGCTACACGATGGTCACCAGCGGTGAGGCCGGGATCGACGGCCTGCACCCCGATGAGTGTCGTTCCGTCCGTGAGGCCGAACAGATCGAGTCGGCCCGCATCGTCGGCGTCGACAACGTCGACTTCCTACACCAGCCCGACGGAGTGCTGGAGTACGGCGTGCCGATGCGGCGACTGCTGACGGCCGAGGTCCGGCGGCACCGACCCGAGATCGTGATCACCGGCAACTTCCGCGATACCTGGGGTGGGGCGAACCTGAACCAGGCCGACCACATCGCCGTCGGCAAGGCCGTCGTCGACGCCGTACGCGACGCCGGCAACCGCTGGGTGTTCCCCGAACAGCTGGAGGGTGACCTCGAGCCCTGGGGCGGCGTACGCGCTGTCTGGGCCGCCGGGTCACCGCAGTCCAGGCACGCCGTGGACACCACCGACACGTTCGACGCCGGGGTCGAGTCGCTGAAGGCTCACTCGGCGTACATCGACGGCCTCGGCTGGGAGAACTGGGATCCCCGGGAGTTCCTCGAAGGCATGGCGCGCGCGACGGGACAGCGACTGGGCGTGGCCTTCGCCGCACCGTTCGAGGTGTTCCCGATGGGTTGGGGCGACTAGGCCGGTTCGGCTCAACGCTCCTCAGCGCGGGTCGCGGTGGAGCACGCAGAACTCGTTTCCCTCGGGATCGGCCAGCACGGTGAAGCCCTCGTCCCCCGTCTGGCCCACGTCAGCCCTGGTCGCGCCGAGACCGAGCAGCCGCTCCACCTCGCGCTCCACGTCGCCGTCGTCGGGCCGCAGGTCGAAGTGCACCCGCACCTTGCCGCGCTTGGCCTCCTCGACACTCTGGAGGTAGATCGTCTGCATCGACTTCGGCGCCTGATCGGGTGGATAGAGCTTTGCGTCCCCGTCGTCACCGACGTCAGGCCTCATCCCGAGGGCACCGGCCCAGAAGCTGGCCTGCAGGCGCACGTCGTGGACATCGAGGGCGAGCTGCGCAATACGAGCAACCATGCCGGTCAACTACCCGCGACTTCGCGATCTCATTCCTCAGCGCCGGTGCTACACCGCCAGCGCCACCACGACGGCAAGGGCGAGACCACCCAGAGCCCCGGCGCAGACTCCCGTACCGACGTCGCGAGTACGGCGATTGAGCGCGAGCGGGAGGCCCACGGCCATGATGGCGAGTACGCCGAGCAGCGCCGCTCCCCAGCCGCCGTCGAACTGGGACAGGCTGAACCTCACCCACGCCAGGACCACCAGCACCGACAACCAGGCCGCGGCACCCGCGCGCCGGGGGCTGACAGCCCGTTCGCCAACGTCCATGTCGCACATTGTGCCGGTGGCCGGGCAGCCGAGGGCACCGGCGTGCGGATCAGTGGTCAATCTCCTCAGTGGCCGCTGAGTGGGCCACGTCGTCGGCTTCGGCGTACCGCTCGAGCAGGCGCGCCCGGAGTTCCCCGATCGAGGCCCCGATGTACGACCAGCCCTCGCCGACACCGGCTTGATACCTCAGCGCCTCCCAGTTGTACCCGTGGCCGTGGATGCCCTCGAGCTCCTGGAGCAGCGGGTCGGGTGCGATCTTGCCGCGCTCGTCCTCGTGGAATGAGCTCAGGATGTGTTGGAGCCCTTCGAGCAGGTCGAGGGCCTGCGCGAGGTCCCGGGTTCTGACTTGCGTGTACTCAGGTGCGGCGTTGTCGGTGGACTGGGGCTGCTGGGACGGCTTCGCGGTCGGACGCCTTTGAGCGACGACCCTGCCGCCCTCGCGCTTGGAGGCGGCGGAGGGCCGAGCAGTTTGCCGATCCAGTTCGCTCCGCGCGCCCATGCTTGCACCCTAGGCTTCCCACAAGCTGTCCATTACGAGACTGCGCGGGTCCGTAACTTATTCCGGAGCGATCGTCGTCGAAGACCCAATGCCTTTCGGCGAGTACGTGCGCGCTGCGCCTCTCTGTTCAGGCGGCAGGTGCCAACCTGTCCACCATGCGTGCTCGTCGACCGCACTACGAGCCCGGTGGCCGCACGCGTCGATCCGGTCTGTGCCTGCATCGGAAGGAAGGACACAAGGTTGTGACGATGACGCGAGGAAGCAAGCTGGCGGCGTTGCTGGTGCTGGCCTTGCTGGTGCCCGCCTGTGGGTCGGACTCAGCTCGCAAGACAGAGCCGCCTTCGAAGCCGACCACCGACTCCGCTGCGGTGGTTGAGGTTCCGGCCGCCGCGGAGACGCAGCAGACCCAGCACTCTGGAGACTCCGCCGACGATCCAGCGCTCTGGGTGAACAGCAAAGACGGGGCCGCGTCCCTGGTCATCGGCAACGACAAGCAAGGGGCCCTGGAGACGTACAACCTCGACGGCAGTCTCGTGCAGCGGATCGAGGCACCGACCGCGTTCTGGGGCAACGTCGACGTCCGCACAGGCGCACGCCTGCCCTCGGGTCCCACCGATGTAGTAGCGGCGGCCAACAGCGGCGTTCGGCTCTACTCCGTGGACACGGACACCCGGAAGCTCACGCCGATCACGCCGGGCGGGGCCGCGCTTGACACGGGCGGCGGCGAAGGCCTTTGCCTCTACGACAGCCCAGACGGGGGACTCTCGGTATTCATGGTCTTCATCTCCGGTGGCGTGCGACAGTTCGCTCTGCATGCCGACAGCTCGGGCGATCTGTCCCTGGAGTTGGTGCGTTCCTTCAAGGTCGGGTCCGAGGCCGAAGGCTGCGTGGTCGATGACGAGAACCACGCGTTGTACATCGCTGAGGAGAACGTCGGTCTCTGGAAGTACGACGCAGATCCGGCCGGTGGCGAGCGGCGCACCATGATCGACGAGCTCAGCCCCCACGGGCACCAGATCTCCGACATCGAAGGGGTGACCATGGCCGACGACGGAGCCGGCACCGGCCTCATCTTCAGCTCGTCGCAGGGTCAGTGGGATGAGTCGTCGTACTTCAGCATCTTCGACCGCGAGACCGGAAAGTACCGCTCCTCCTTCCGGATCGTCGACGGCGAGAACGCCGACGGATGCTCGCACACCGACGGCATCGCTGCCACTGCGCAGCCCCTGGGGCCCGCCTATCCGCAGGGTGTTTTCGTCTGTCAGGACGACGACAACACAGAGCCGGGAGGCGCTGGAAACCAGAACTTCAAGCTGACACGACTGGAGCGGGTGCGTCCCTGACCGCTCACCGGCGCCAACGCTGATCTGGGTCGAATTGGCGAAGGACCTCTGGGCTGCGTTTCCGCAGGCCAGAGGCCCTTCTCGTGCTCCCCCGGTTGGACTCGAACCAACGACCCTTCGATTAACAGTCGAATGCTCTGCCAATTGAGCTACGGGGGATCGCGCGCCCGCAAACCCTAGCAACTCGGCGGGGAACCGCTAAATCGAGCGGCGCGGCCCGGGCACCCCGCCGATCGTGACCAGAGGCACCACTCTCGGGGCCGATGCGGCGCTTCTCGTCACGACCCTTCGTCGAGCGGTTCGCCGACCTCGGCGCGGGCAGCCGCGAGGGTCCGGTCGGCCGTTGCGGCGACCTCCGGGTCTGCCGGATCGAGGCCCACGTCGTAGGCGTGCATCCAGGTCAGCGGGCCGCCGGCGGGGCTGCGCCGGCCGATGACGGTCAGCCCCTGCTGGCTCCGCACGGGCGCCCAGCGCTGCAGCACGATGCTGGCGGTGACGCGTTCACGCACGAGCTGCAGGAGGAGCGCCGGGTCGTCCATGTCGAAGGAGTACGCCGGCCGCTGCTCGCCGTACGACCCGATCTCGGTGACCTTGAGCCGGGAGGCCTCCTTGTCCCAGGCGGCGTCCTCGACCTGCTCCCAGGGGATCCGGCGCGTGCTGTCGGCGGCAGGCACCAGGACCAGGAAGCGTCGAGTCCCGAGCACCCAGGATCCGTCGAGCGCCGGGGCATGGGCGAGGACCTTCTCCTCGCGGGGCAGGTCGGCGCGCGCGAGGACCTCCGCGGGGATGCCCCCACGCCGCTCGAAGAGCCTCACTGGCTCTCCAGCGCCCGCTCGCGGAGGCTGCGGCGATGCTGCTCCAGTGCCACCAGCTCACCGAACATCCGGTTGTACTCGGTTGCCTGCTCCACCGGGTTGGTGCGCTGCAGGCGTGACTTCAGGTCGGCGATGCGTCGCATCGCGGTCAGCTCGCGAAGACGGTGGACGTGCTGACCGACGTAGGCGTCGTCGGGCTCCTTGGCCGAGAGCAGAGGCTCGACCGTGAGCGCGCTGATCAGGGACTGCAGCCGCTCGTCGGTCTGGGCGTCGCGGAGGGTGGAGGCCCACTGGGGGTCTGCCGCCGTCGGTCCCCCGGCGGCCTCGATCCCCGCCCACAAGGCCCGGTAGGCCCCGTGGGTGAAGTCCTCGGCGCCCACGTCGCGTGCCGTGCGCCCGACGGCCCCTGGGTACTGCACGACCAGCTTCAGGGTCTCCCGCTCGAGCATCAGCCTCGGGTCGCGAGGGTCGGGCAGCTCGGAGGCGGGGCGGACCTGAGCGGGCGCGGGTGCCGCGGCCCTGCGGGAGGCAGTCCTCCTGACCTCACGCTGTACGTCGACCGGATCGATGCCGATCATGCCGGCCAGCTCGCGTGAGAACGCGTCGACCTTCGAACGGTCCCGAATCGCGGTGACCAGCTTCGCGGCCTCGCGCATGGCGTCGATGCGGCCGTCCGCCCGGTCGAGGTCATAGCGCTGTACGACGTTGGCGAGCACGAACCGGTAGAGCGGAACCCTGCGCGCCACGAGCTCGCGCACCTCCGCGTCCCCCTTCTCGAGCCGCAGGTCGCACGGGTCGAGCCCGGAGGGTTCGACAGCGACATAGGTCTGGCCGGCAAAGATCTGGTCTCCCTCGAACGCGCGCAGCGCAGCCTTCTGGCCAGCCTCGTCCCCGTCGAAGGTGAAGATCACCTCACCACGGAACTCGTCGTGGTCGTGCAGCAGACGGCGGATCACCCGGGCGTGGTCGTCGCCGAAGGAGGTCCCGCAGGTGGCGACGGCCGTCTTCACGCCGGCGAGGTGGCAGGCCATCACGTCGGTGTAGCCCTCCACGATGACGGCCTGGCTCGCGCGGGCGATCTCCCGGCGGGCGAGGTCGATGCCGTAGAGGACCTGGCCCTTGTGGTAGATCGGCGTCTCGGGGGTGTTGAGATACTTCGCCTCGATGCGGTCGTCGTCGAAGATGCGGCGGGCGCCGAACCCGATCGTGTCCCCGCTGCTGTCCCTGATGGGCCACATCAACCTGCCGCGGAACCGGTCGTAGAGCCCACGGCCTTCACCGATCAGGCCACTGGCGACCAGCTCGTCGTCCTTGAACCCCTTCTGCCGCAGGTGCTTGAGCAGGTCCTCTCCCCCGCGCGGTGAGAAGCCCACACCGAAGATGGAGGCAGCGTCGGCATCGAAGCCACGCGAGTCGAGGAACTGGCGAGCCACGAGCGCCTCGGGCGTGGCCAGCTGGTCGGCGTACCACTCCCCGGCGTGCTTGTGCGCCTCGATGAGCCTCGGACGTTGCGGGCCACCAGTGCGAGGACGCGCGGCCCCGCCCTCCTCGTAGCGAAGCTGCACGCCGACCTTCTCGGCCAGCCGCTCGACGGTCTCGGTGAACCCGAGCCCGTCCATCTCCATCACGAACTTGATGACGTCGCCGCCAGCCTGACAGCCGAAGCAATGGTAGAAACCGCGCGAAGGGGTCACATGAAACGACGCGGACTTCTCGTCATGGAAGGGACACAGCCCCTTCATCGAGCCGCCGCCGGCGTTGCGCAGGGTCACATAGGAAGAGACAACGTCGTCGATGCGTGCCTTCTCGCGAACCTCCGCGATGTCCTCTTCCCTGATCCGGCCTGCCACGATCCGGAGTCTACGGGGGCCGGGAAGCATCATCGCCCGCCCTCCACAACGCCGAATCTGCCGTGCCATCGGGTCATTTCGAGCCGGTTTCCCCGGCCGGCCCGGGAAACCTGCGCCTTGACACACCAGGGCTCCCATCAGACCCGCTACGCAGCCCACACGTGACAACCGGGCAGCCCACGATCGACGTCCCCTCCCGCGACTCCGAGGAGCGAGCCGAGGACGCGGAGGGATCCGCCGACCAGAGTTGAGCGCTCGCAGGTTTGAACAGATCCGAAATGGCTACCTGCAAGACATGACCGAACCAACTGTGAGCCAGACCCCGAGGCCTGACCCTCCGCTCGGAGTCCTCGTGAACCAGCTGACCACCCAGGTACCGGAACTGATCAGGTCCGAGCTCCGGCTGGCCCAGGCCGAGATGGCCGAGAAGGGCAAGCGCGCGGGCATCGGGATCGGCATGTTCAGCGTTGCCGGCCTGCTCGCCTTCTTCGGCCTCGGCACGCTCATCGCGACCGCGATCCTCGCACTCGCACTCGCCATCGACGCCTGGTTGGCAGCCCTGATCGTTGCCGTGCTCCTCTTCGCCGGCGCGGGGCTGATCGGACTGGCGGGCAAGAGCCAGGTCGAGGAAGCGACACCGGTGTCCCCTGAGAGGGCGGTGGAGGGAGTCAGGCAAGACATCGCGACCGTGAAGGGAGAGCGCACATGAGCAAGACCCCGGAGGAGATCCAGGCGGACATCGAGCGCCAGCGAGAGCAGCTCGCGCGCACCGTCGACCAGCTCGGACACAAGCTCGACGTCAAGGCCCAGACCAAGTCCAAGGTCGACGACGTAAGGGTCCAGGCCATGGCCAAGGTCGACGAGGTCAAGGACCGGAGCACCACGGAGGACGGCAAGCCTCGACCCGAGGCGCTCGGTGTCGCTGTCGCCGTACTGACCGGGTTGGCACTGGTCATGTGGCTGCGGCGTCGTCGATGACCACCTCGGAGGCCCGACAGGGGCGGGGTGAGCACAGCGCCGCCGGGCAGGGCGAACACCGCACCGAGGAGGCGATGCCCGCTCCGGATGACCCGCGCAAGCCGGACGGCCCGTCGGACCTGACCAAGCGCTCGTGGTTCTACGTGCTGCGCAAGACCTACCACGAGTTCACCGAGGACCAGTGCACCGACCTCGCAGCTGCGCTGACCTACTACGCGGTGCTCTCGGTCTTCCCCGCTGCGCTGGCGCTGGTCTCGGTGCTCGGTGTCATCGGGCAGGCCGACAAGGCCGTGGACAAGGTCGTGGAGACGATCAGTCCGCTGGTCTCCAAGGACATGCTCGACACCGTCGAACCAGCGCTGAGAGAGATCGCGAGCTCGGACGCCGCGGGCCTTGCCCTCGTCCTCGGTGTGCTGGCGGCGCTGTGGTCCGCCTCGGGGTACGTCGGCGCCTTCGGCCGCGCCATGAACCGGATCTACGAGATCGAGGAAGGCCGCCCGTTCTGGAAGCTGCGGCCGGTCATGCTGCTGCTGACGCTCGTGGCCGTGGTGCTGGCCGCGGTCGCCCTGCTGCTGCTGATCGTCTCCGGACCTGTCGCCCAGTCCATCGGCGACGTCATCGGCCTCGGGGATGCAGCCGTGACCGCCTGGACGATCGCGAAGTGGCCCGTCCTGGCGGTGATCGTCGTCCTCGTCGTCGGGTTGCTCTACTACACGACACCCAACGTGCAGCAGCCCAGGTTCAGGTGGATCTCGGTCGGCGCCGCCGTGGCGATCCTGATCTGGGTGCTCGCATCGGTCGGCTTCTCCTTCTACGTCGCCAACTTCTCCAGCTACAACAAGACCTACGGATCGCTGGCCGGTGTCGTCGTCGCGCTGCTGTTCCTGTGGATCACCAACCTGGCCCTACTCTTCGGTGGGGAGCTGGATGCCGAGCTCGAACGTGGTCGCGAGCTGCAGGCAGGCATTGCAGCCGAGGAAGAGATCCAGCTCCCGGCTCGTGACACCCGCAACATCAAGAAGGCCCGCAAGAAGCGGGAGAAGGACGTCGCGCTGGGTCGACGGATCCGCCGTCAGGCGGCCGCGAACGGTGCACCGGATTGGGAGCGAAGCTCCCAGGAGGAGAAGAAATGAAGAAGCTGTTGGTACTCGTCGCCGGAGGGATCGGCTACGTGCTCGGAACCAAGGCTGGTCGCCAGCGCTACGAGCAGATCCGCGGCACGTTCATCAAGGTGAAGGACGACCCGCGGGTGCAGGAGAAGGCGCACCACGCAGCGGACCTGGCCAAGGAGAAGGCACCTGTGGTCAAGGAGAAGGTCACCCAAGCCGCCGATGCGGCCTCCGCCAAGGTCAGGTCCGTAACGGGCTCGAGCGACCCGGCCGACAAGCTGAACCCGAACAGCACGGTGTTCCAGGACAACGCCGGTCCCAAGGGGAACCTGCCCTGATTCCTGCATCGCGTGGGATGTCATACGAGCTGGCGGTTTGAGCACACGCGCTTAAGCGCTCAGTTCGAATGACGTCCGCGGTCGTTGACCGCATCGAACGGCGCGTAGGGGCGGCCCTCGATGATCTCTCGGTTGAGCTCGGTGAGCCGCCGGACGATCTCGGGGCCGTCCTGCGCAACGGATCTCGGCCAGCCGTAGCAGACCGCCACCGCCTCGTCGAGGTCCTTGTGCAGCGCCTTCAGATCCGCCCAGGCCCCCTCGTACACAGCGTTGTACAGCTTCGTCAGCCCGATCTGCTCCGCGGTGCAGATCTCAGTACGCCGAGCCAGTAGTCGGCGCGACGCCTCCGCAACCTGCTCCCGTTGCTCGCGAGTGACGGGATACGGCCACGCAAAGGTGTCGAAGACTGCCGAGGACGTGTAGCGCAGCCGGGTCTCGAGGGTAGAAGACCGGGCCCAAGCCCATGCCTCGTGGGCGTGCGACAGCAGAACGCCCATTGCGTAGTCGTCATCGAAGGCGAATACGCACACCGTGTTCATGGGGCAAACGTCGCCGTCAATCCACGCCAGGTTCAGCCTGGTGCTCGTCGAGGCGGCTGCAACGAACCGCGAAAGAGGAGCCAAAGAAGTGCGCAACTCAGACACTCGTCGACCAAATAGCCACCACCGCCGCTCGACGGCACGATTCTTTGAAACTTCGCGTTCCGGCCTGACGTCACGTCGAAGGATGGCAAGCGCTGCAGAAAAGCGGCTCGCCTCTTCGAGCGGCATCGATTGGAAATCGATGATCCACCGAGTCGCTTCCGCCTTGGGGTCCGTCACAAGATCGTCACCGCTTAGGTACCGGCGCACCACCTGTGAGTAGTCAGCATCGCGCAGTTGAAGCAGGCGGCGCGCAACTTCTTTACTAACAAGGAATCCCTTGCCCTGAGGCACCACCCCGGCGAAGCAGCGTCCTCGATTTGCGGATAGGGGTCGAGCATCCTGCTCCTCTGCGTCACCTAGTTGCAGCCGTGAGGTGATCCCCCTTCCCTCCACCCCGACCCCGTCCAGAACCGCATGCGTTTGCATGGAGGCTGGCTGTCGGACCCAATTCACCAAGCTCACGTGAACCTGCGCATCCCCGGGCCATCGTTGGGATGCGACGGCGTCCGTAATCACGCCTCCATTCGTGAGAATGAACTCTAGGGCCGCGATGCGACCGCCGGCTTGCGCAATCGAGTTAGTGCCGACCAAGCCAGCCCGTTGCCCCGCGCCGAGGTGTTGGTGTGCCCGCCTGAACCAATAGACGCAGAAGTCCTTCACCCCCACCTTGAATTCCCTGACGAGCCAATCTGTGTAGTCGTCGCCGAAGCTCGACCGAATGAACTTCGCGCCCAGGAACGGCGGATTTCCGATGATGCAGTCGGTCTCCGGCCATGGTGTACGGAGGGCATCCGCCTGCTGGATGCCGTCGAGCCGTAGGAGGGGCAGCGGAGGCTCGGCCTCGCCGTACATGTCGATCATCTGCCGGTGCCCCATCCACAGGGTGACCCGCGCGATCTGCACCGCCGAGTTCTCGATGTCGATGCCCTGGATGTTGGCCAGCCGGTAGTACGGGAGCGGCTCTTCGGGAGCGGGGAGTCCGGTCTCCTCCGAGAGGATGCGAATCCGCTGCTTCAGTTCGTGCTCGAGACCGCGCAGCTCGCGGTAGGCAACGTAGAGGAAGTTGCCGCACCCACAGGCGGGATCGAGTACCCGGAAGCCACACAGTTCTTCGAGCAGCTCGCGCGCCTGATTCGGTGACGTGGCAGCATCGATGCGCGCGCGCCACGGCCGGATGATCGTCGGGGTGACGATCTTCATGATGTCGACCTCGTGGGTGTAATGCGCGCCCAGCTCCCACCGCCGGTCATGGCCCAGGACTCCCTCGAGCAGGGAGCCGAAGATCGTCGGGTTGACCCGGCGCCAGTCGAACGAGGTCGCCTGCAGCATCAGGTCGATCTCCGCCCGGTCCAGCTCCACCTCAGCCGGCTCGGCGAACAGCTCACCGTTGACGTAGCGGGTGCCGGCCAGCCGACCCTTGCGGTTGTGGTTGGTCTTCTGGTTCAGCACCCGGAAGAGGAAGCCGATCTCCGCCGCCGAACGCTCTGGTTGTGACCTGACCTCGTTGAGAGTGACCTGGAACGGATACCCGTCGAGCAGGCCGAGGTCTTCGGCGAACATGCACCAGACCGACTGCAGGACGAACCGCTGCATCTCATCGGGCGGCGCTGCTGATCGATCGGCAAGCGAGTGGAACACCTGGGCGACGACCTTGGCGGCCTCCTTGGTCAGCTCGCGGTAGTGCTCGGTGAAGCTCGCCTCGACGCTCGGGCCTGCGAGGAACCCGAGGGCGTCGTACCGGTCCGGCAGGTCTGCCAGGTCGAAGCTCGCAACAGGCCTGTTCGGGAAGGCCCCCGGCTCCCAGATCTCGAACTGGCGGAAGTTGCAGATCACGACGTACCGCGCGGCCTTGACGCCTGCCTCCATGTCGGAGGACTCGCGCCAGTACCGCTCCACCTGTTTCTGGGCGACGCTCAAATCGCGGCTCGGCGCCTTCATCTCCACGATGCAGATGCCGGGCCAGTGCAGGTCCATGAAGCCCGCCGTCGTGCGGAAGTCTTCGAACTTCGCGCCCAGGGCCCGCCGGTCACCGCCGTAGCATGCGAAGAGTTGGTTGAGGAAGGTCTGTGCCTCGGACTTCTCGGTGCCAGCGTAGTCCTGCCACGTCGCAACGAACTCACGCAGCGCCTTCTGGATCTCCTCCCCGCTGGCCAAGGGGGATCTCAGATCAAGCGGGTGTCGGAGGCGAAGTAGGTGTCCTGGGTTAGCCGCTTGCGCAGCCGGTCAAGGTCCTTGATCAGATCGGAGAGGGCGAGCTCGGCGTTCATGTCAACGCCGTCCTTGGACACGATCTTGTGCCCCTTGCGGGCCCTGGCGAGCGTGTGCTCGAGGTTGAGGAGCACGTCGGAGACCTGCGCGGCGGCTCTTTCGCGGGCGACCCGATCGTCCCTGCCCTCCGAGGCTGGCTGGCTCATCTACGCCCTTCCGATAGTGGTGCCCGGCTCACAGTAGAGGAGTCTGGAAGGGGTTCTGGTCAATGGCCACGCCCGACTTTCTGCCTGTGGATCGCGTGCGCGGGGTATCCCCAGAATCCACAGGAATTTCGTGCCTGTGGATTCGCTAGTACTCCCCGGTGACGACGTTCGCGAGCGGCTCCCCCGCGGCAAAGCGGTGGAGCTGCTCGCGGACGAGCTTGTAGGACCGTGGCCACATCGCGCTGCTGTTGCCGCCGACGTGCGGCACGATCAGCAGGTTCGGGGCCGTCCAGAGCGGGTGGTCCGAGGGCAACGGCTCCGGGTCCACGACATCGAGGGCAGCGTGGATCCGCTCGCTTCGCAGCTCAGCCAGCAGCGCCCCGGTGTCGACGACCGGTCCGCGCGCGACGTTCACCAGCAAGGCTCCGTCCTTCAAGCACCCCAACATCTCCGCGTCGAACAGCCCGTTGGTCTCCGCCGTGCCGGGGACGATCACGACCACGACGTCGGCTGCCGGGAGCAGGTCCGGCAGCTCCCCGATCCCGTGTACGCCGTCTCTGGCACTGCGCGCGACCCTCGTGACCGTGGCCTCGAACGGCAACAGCCGCGCTTCGATCGCCTCACCGATCTGCCCGTAGCCAACGATGAGTACCTGCTTGTCGGCCAGGGACTCGCGCCGCTCCGGGCGCCAATCGGAATTGTCCTGCGTCCTCACGAACTGCGGGATCCCCCGCAGGCTCGCCAGGATGAGGGCCAGTGTCAGCTCCGCGGTCGACGTGTCATGGATGCCCCGGCCGTTGCACAGTTGCACACCGTCCGGAACGTAGCGCCGGATGTGCTCGAATCCGGCCGACATCGTCTGGACGGCCTCGAGCTTCGGCAGCCGGGCGAGCACCTCCCCGTCGGCTGGACGGAACCGGTAGGGCAGGACGTAGAACGCGACGTCGTCGCCGCTGGCGGGGAGGTCGTCGGGATCCACGTGCTCGTAGCGCAGCGAACCCGGGATCTCACCGAGCCGGTCGGGCCCGAACGGCAGCCAGACCAGGGGGCCGGATGTACTCCCGGATGTGCTTCCAGAGTTGGTCATGGCACCAGCCTCTCGCGGGCCTCGCTCGTGCCGAGAACCAGGTGGGCGTGCCGGGTGACCGCTGAGCCGTCGGTGAGGCTGGCGATCTGGTCGATCACGACGCGGGTCCGGGCTGCGTCGTCGCCGGCCTCGGAGAAGTCGTCGCGCCAGGCCGGATCGAGCGCCTCGCTCCCACGTCGCCAGATCGCCTCGAACAGCTCGTTCAGCATGGTGCGCTGGCGTTCCAACAGGTCGACCCGGTCCTGGGCGCGCATGACGTAGTGGGCCGCAATCCCCTTCAGGACGGCGATCTCCTGCACCGTCTCAGTGGGTACGACGAGGTCTGCCTGGTGGCGCACGAGCGGGCGTTCGCCGTACTCCCGCTGGGTGGCGCGGTGGACACTGCCGCAGAAGATCCCGATGAGGTCGCTGGTGAGGTTCTTCAGGGCAGCGAGGCCGGCCCTGCTCCCGTCGTACGGCGAACGCGGCCAGGACGTCACGGCACGGATGCTCCCGAGCGCTTCGTCGAGCATCTCGTCGGACGCGTCGGGGAGATACCACTCGCGCACGGTCTGCCAGGTCGCGGCGCGCTCCTCAGCGTGGTCCAGCAGTCCGAGATCGATCCTCCCCCCGACGATGCCGTCCTCGAGGTCGTGCACGGAGTAGGCGACGTCGTCGGCGAAGTCCATCACCTGTGCCTCGACGCAGCGTCGCGGTCCCGCGATGCCCTGTCGCAGCCAGTTGAAGACCTGCAGGTCGTCGGCGTAGACACCGAACTTCGCTCCGGAGGGGATGCTCGCGGAGACCTCGCGGCCCCACGGGTACTTCGTGCAGGCGTCCAGCGTGGCGCGAGTCAGGTTCAGGCCGACCGACCGACCCTGGGAGTCCACCGACTTGGCCTCGAGCCGGGTCAGGATCCGCAGGGTCTGCGCATTGCCCTCGAACCCACCGCAGCCAGCACCGAGGACATCGAGCGCGACCTCGCCGTTGTGACCGAAGGGCGGGTGGCCCATGTCGTGTGCCAGCGCTGCGGTCTCGGCGAGGTCGGGATGGCAGCCGAGGGGGTGCGCGAGGTCGCGGGCGATCTGGGCGACCTCGAGGCTGTGGGTGAGCCGGTTGCGGACGAAGTCGTCGGCCTGCGGACCGAGCACCTGCGTCTTGTCCGCCAGCCGTCGCAGGGACGCGGAGTGGACTACACGCGCCCGGTCGCGCTCGAACGGGGTGCGCTCCGGCGCGTCGACCCGCTTCGCGGGTTCGTCGACCAGGCGCTCGCGGGATGCCTCGTCGTACAGCTCGTCCCAGGTCACGCCCCGACGCTACTGCCCACCACCACCGGCGGGCACTGCCGTCTTTGGAACCCGAGACGGCGCCAATGTCCCAGCAGAATCCGCCGAGACGGCGCAAATGTTCGCCCACGCCGGACACCGGCGCCGTCTGGGCGGTGGTTTGCGGGACACGGGCGCCGTCTCGGCGGGGTTTGTGGGACACAAGCGCCGTCTCGGCGGGGTTTGGCTGGGACACAAGCGCCGTGTCGGCGGTGCACTGTTTCGGAGGAATCAGCGCTTGAGCATGAACGTGAAGTCGCTGCTGGTCTTGCCGCTCAGGCGGACTGCCGATACGAGATTGCCCTCGCTGATGAGCCTCTTGACCTGGGCCCGCGAAAAGCCGAAGCCTTCAGCGATCAGTCGCGCCGGCCGGAGAGGGATCTGCGCCGTGAAGCGGACCAAGACCTCGATCTCCTCGTCCTCGGGCGGGTCCGATCCGCCGGTGTCGAGGCGCCAGGCGTTGTCCCAGTCGAGGGCGATGCGGTTACGGCGCCGCAAGACCGGATCCTGGAGCAGCTCGGCTGTCAGGCCAGGGTCGTTGCCGTGCAGCAGGTCCAGGAGCTCAGGTCGTACGGAGCGAACGTTCACCCGTTTCAGAACGGTGAGCTTGGTGGTCTCCCCGCAACCCGTACACAGCGCGAGGAGCCAGGCGTCGATGAGCTTGTGGTTTGCGTTGACGCGGAACTTGCCGCTTGCCCGGAAGCGCTCGGAGGCGCATGAGTGGCAACGGCGGAGTACGACAGGCAGGCAGGTGGGCAAGACCACCCAGTTCTTGGACACAGAAATACACCGGTTCCAGTGAGAAGTCCGCAGCGAAAGGAGCGCGTCGCACATGCGCGACGCGCGATGAATCAGCGCTCAGGGGGTCTCACTGGGTGTGCAACGGCATGTCCTCGAGGAGGCGACAGGGGCGGGAACACGCTAACGGCGCGCGGACGTGCCGCTCCACTGGTTTTCGGGCGGGCGGCGGGCCCCGCCACAATCCCTAGAAACCGAGGCGGCGGAGCTGCCGGGGGTCGCGCTGCCAGTCCTTCGCGATCTTCACGTGCAGGTCGAGGTAGACCGGGGTGCCGAGCATCGCCTGGATCTGCTTGCGCGCCTCGGTGCCGACCTCACGCAGGCGCGCCCCGTGATGCCCGATCACGATGCCCTTCTGCGAGTCGCGCTCGACGAACAGGTTGGCGTGGATGACCAGCAGCGGCTTGTCGGCGGGGCGGCCCTCCTTCAGTGCCATCTCCTCGACCACGACCGCGATCGAGTGCGGGAGCTCGTCGTGCACACCCTCGAGGGCTGCCTCGCGAATCAGCTCAGCGACGAGCACCTCCTCGGGTGCGTCGGTCAGCTCGCCGTCGGGGTAGAGCTGCGGCCCCTCCGGCATCCGGTCGATCAGCAGATCCGTCAGCAAGCCAACCTGGTCACCGTTCTTCGCCGACACGGGCACGATCTCGGCCCAGTCCGTGCCTGTCTCGCGGCCGAGCGCGTCGATCGCGAGCAGGTGCTGGCCGAGAGCCTGCGGAGTGACCAGGTCCGTCTTGGTGGCCACGGCGATCTTCGTCGTACGGCGGACCTTGGCTAGCTCGTTGACCAGGAACCGGTCACCTGGCCCCGGCTTCTCGTTCGCCGGGAAGCACACCGCCACCACGTCGACCTCGGACCAGGTGCCGTGCACCAGATCGTTGAGCCGCTCGCCGAGCAACGTGCGCGGACGGTGCAGCCCGGGGGTGTCCACCAGGATCAGCTGGGCGTCGGCGCGGTGCACGATGCCGCGTACGACGGTCCTGGTCGTCTGCGGCTTCGAGGACGTGATCGCCACCTTGGTGCCCACGATCGCATTCGTCAGCGTGGACTTGCCGACGTTGGGCCGACCCACGAAGCAGGCGAAGCCGGACCGGTACTTCGGAGCCTCGCTCACGCTCGCTCCCTGGCAGCGTCGTACTCGGCCCAGATCTGCTCGTCGGAATGGCCCAGCGCCCTGCCACGGGCATAGATCGGTCCCGGGTCCACCTGGCGCGCCTGCCGGCCGCGACTGCCGCTCCAGTAGCCCATCACGTCGTAGTGGCGGGTGTCCCAGCCGAGGTCATGACGGGCGTGGCGGCGGATCTCGCGCATCTGGGCCGACTCCCCGGCCATCCAGAAGTACCCGGGACCCTCCGGCCATTCGATCTCCCCGCACCGTCGATGCGAGCCCGCTCGTCCCGAACTTGGCGTGCTGCCAGGTCACCGATGCGGTCACCGGTGCTGTCTCCGCAGCGACGTAGTCCGGCATCGGCCCGTCCGGCACCTCGGCGTGGATCTGCACGGGCAGCGAGTCGACGCTCTCCGCGATGCGTGCCATCGCAGGAAGAGCAGTGAGGTCGCCGGCGAGTACTACCCACCCGGCATCGTCGGGCACCAGGAAGGAGCCCCTGGGAGACGAGAGCCCCACCACATCTCCCACGCAGTCCGTCTGCGCCCACTCGGTCACCAAACCGTGCTCATGGATCACGACGTCGAGGGTGAGCAGGCCGTCGGCCAGGGCCCGCACGGTGTAGTAGCGCGTCTGGAACTGGCCGGGCACAGTGAGGGCCACCCACTCGTCCGGGATCTCCGTCGAGCTGAACCCGTCAGGAGCCTCGAGCACGAGGCGCACCAGGTGCTCGCCCAGCACCGTGCGCTCGCGCACGCGGGCGTTGAAAGGCGTTCGGGAGGTCACCCGAGCAAGGCTAACGGGCGCAGCGTGCCGGTCATTCCAACGGTTTGGGTGGTCCCCGTCGTACCGCAAGGGACAGGCTTGCGCGGTTGATCGCACGCACCAGGTGAAGGGGATCAACCACACAAGCCCTGATCGGGTGGACGGCTGCAGGTCGGCCGGGGAATCTGCGGCCGCGCAGCGACGCTCAGAACCAGCGGCGGACCAGCACGCGGCCCTTCCTGCCGGGGCCGAGGGTGGCGACGTACATCCGCCGCTGCGCGCATCCCTTGGCGGCGCCCAGGCAGGACGAGGTGCGGGGGTAGCCGACGTTGCTGACGGGCCATGCGTGGTAGGCCAGGCGCAGTTGGCCGGTGCGGTCGTAGAACGGCGTGGCACCACCGGGTCCGGCCAGGTAGCGCCCTGTGTAGAGCAGCCGAGCCCTCTTCTTGCACGGACCGACGACCGTCCGGCAGCGGACATAGCCCGTCGCGTAGCGAGCCGTGGTGTAGGCGTTGGCCGAGTAGAAGAGGTAGAGCCGGTTGCGGTAGCGGAGCATCGCGGGGTTCTCGACGACCGAGCCCTCCCAGGTGGCGCGTGGCATGAGCATCGTGTAGTTGCGGCTGCCGACCGCGAAGCCGGTTGCGTACTTGTTCATCCGGCGCACCAGGACGCGGTCGGGCGCGCCCTCCATCTTGTAGTACATCCAGATCGCCCCTCGGTCGAGGAAGATCTGCGGGTCGATCACCCCGGCGGCTCCGCAGGTCAGCGGGCCCCTGCTGGGGTCGACGTACGGTCCGAGCGGCGCAGCGCTGCGGGCCAGCGAGATGCACCGACGTCCGTCGCTCGCGCGAGGCACGGCGTAGGCCAGGACGGAGGTGCCGGTGCTGATCCGGGCCACCGAGGGTGCCCAGGTGGAGGCCCAGGGCCGTCCGCCGGAGGTCACCTGCTTCCTGGCCCAGCTGGCCGGTGCCGGCATCGCGTCGTTGAGCGACGGCTTCGCGGGGTCGAGGGCGACTCGTGTCGTCCAGGTACGCAGGTCGGTCGAGCTCATCATGGGCAAGTTGAGGGCGGCCACGGTCGTGGACGCCGCGTAGTAGCGCTGACCGACCCGCCAGACGGTCGGGTCCGGGAAGTCACCGCGGTAGGGCTTCCCGGCCACGAACGGGTCGCTCCCGACAGGAGCCGGGCGCTCCGGGCGAGCGGCCGCGGGTGTCTGGCCCGCCGCCGTGACCAACACGGCGAGCACGGCTCCGCCGACGACGTGCCCGCGTCGGCTAGCCACGAGACGTCACCACGAGCGAGCCGTCGGGGTTCGCCCTCAGGGTCGCCACGTGCAGGCGTCGCTGAGCACAGCCCTTGGCGGTGCGCAGGCACGCCGTCGACTTCGGGTAGCCGGTGTTCCCGAAGTCCCAAGCCGCGTAGGCCAGATGCAGACGCCCCGACGCGCCCAGGAAGGCCGTCGCGCCGCCGGGACCGGCGACCTTCCCTCCGGTCGCCAGCAACGGCCGGGAGGACGCACGGGTGCACGGACCCAGCGGCGTCCTGCACACGGCGTACCCGGTGGCGTACGACGAGTTGGACCAGTTGCCGCCGGAGTAGAAGAGGTAGTAGCGCCCCGCGTAGACGATCATCGAGGGGTTCTCGATCACGTTGCCCTCCCACGGCTCACGGGTGGTGAGCAGGTGGCCGTGGGTGGAGTAGAGCTTTGTTCCCGTGCCCGAGATCCGGTGGCTCCAGAGCTGACTCGGGTACGTCGGCGTCTGCTCGCTCTTCCAGAGCAGGTGGCGGGCGCCGCCCGGGGCCTTGAAGAACTCCGGGTCGATCGCACCGCGGTTGGCCGGGCACACGAAGGGCCTCCGGGTTCGGTCCACGAAGTCACGCCAGTGCCGACGCGAGGTGGAGATGGAGATGCACATCCGGTGGTCCCAGGCCCCGCGGGCAGGTGTCGCGTAGGCATGCAGGAAGCGGTTCCCGAACCGGGCCACCGTCGGCGCCCAGGTCCTCGCGACGCGGCGATCCCCTACCCGTCGCGAGAGGGCCCAGCTTGCTGGATTGCGCAGGCCCTCGCCGACGGCGCGCCAGTGCACCAGGTCGGTCGACTTGATCACCGGCAGGTTCATCGACGACATCGTGGTCGAGTACGCGAAGTAGGTGTTGCCGGACCGGACGATCGCCGGGTCGGGGAAGTCACCGCGGTAGAAGCCCCCAACGGCGAACTTGTCGCTGCCTACGGGTTGGGCCCGGAGGTCGCGGGAGCCAGTGAGGAAGTCGTCACGCGCTGAGGCCGCGTCCGCCGGACCGAGCGCCGCGAGCAGGAGCGCCGTGCCCAGCAGAGGGCCGAGCAGGGCACGTGCAGCGGGCATGACGGGGCTCCCGGGATGCTGTGAGAGATGCCGAAACTATCTCCCGCCAGGCGCCCGGCCGCACCGCAAACGCAGAAACTCTCAGGCGATCCAGTTGGGTCGCAGCGGGAAACCGCTGACGCCGTGCTCGTCCGTCCGCGTCGCCAGCACCTGGTGCAGCTGGATCTCGTTGCGCTCGAAACCCATCCGGGAGCCGGCCATGTAGAGGCCCCAGACCCGCGCGGTCCCCTCGCCGACCTCGGCGACGCACTCGTCCCAGTGCTCCTCGAGGTTGGCCCCCCAACCGGCGAGCGTCTTGGCGTAGTGGACCCGGAGGTTCTCCTCGTGCTGCACCTCGAGGCCCGCGTCCTGGGCCTCGGTGATGATCTTGCCGGAGCCGGTCAGCTCGCCGTCCGGGAAGACGTAGCGGTCGATGAACGCCCCGGTTTGGGTCGGCTTGTTGTCCGGCCGGGTGATGCAGTGGTTGAGCAGCCGGGCTCCCGGGAGCATCTTCTCGCGCAGGAAGCCGAAGTACGCCGGGTAGTTGTCCACGCCGATGTGCTCGGTGAGGCCGATCGAGCTGACTGCGTCGAAGCCGGTCTCCGGCACGTCGCGGTAGTCGAGGTGGCGGACCTCGGCGAGGTGCGCGAGGTTCTCCTCCTTGATTCGGTCCTGGGCCCATTCGGCCTGTTCCCGCGACAGGGTCACGCCGAGGGCGCGGACGCCGTACTCCCGGGCGGCGTGCCGCACCATGCCACCCCAGCCGCAGCCCACGTCCAGCAGCCGCTGCCCGGGCTGGAGGTCGAGCTTGCGCGCCACGAGGTCGTACTTCGCGTGCTGCGCCTCCTCGAGGGTCTCCGACCCGGTCGGGAAGAGCGCGCAGGTGTAGGTCATCGACGGCCCGAGCACCAGCTCGTAGAACCGGTTGGACACGTCGTAGTGGTGCTGGATCACCTTGCCGTCGCGCACCGGGGAGTGCCGGAACCCCTCGACGACCCGTCGCCAGCGGGGCAGGTGCTCCTGCGGCGGGGGCGGCGGCGGGAGGAGCTGGCTCAGGCCGATCGAGCGCATCAGGGTGAGCGCGTCGGCCGGCGAGGGCCGGCGGAACCGCATCGCCCGCAGCAACGACAGCATTCCCTCGTAGGGGTCGCCGGGGTGTACGCCGACCAGGTCGAGGTCGCCGGAGACATAGGCGCGTGCCATGCCGAGGTCGCCCGGCGCCGTCACCAGGTAGGCCAGGCCACGCTCGTTCTTGAGGTTCAGGCCGATCGGCGCGTCCTCGGGCCCGTAGGTGCTGCCGTCGTACGCCGTGAACCGGATCGGGGCGGGCCCGGCCAGAAGCGTCTCGAAGACCTCCGCCAGGGTCAGCCTCGGGGCCTGCGTGGAGGTCATGTCCTTGAGCTGCGTCATCGTCGTTGCACCGCCTTGTCGTAGAGGCTGGTCAGCCTGTCGTCGGGGTCGTAGAGCTTCTTGACCGACGCGAGGTTGGCGCCGTCGTAGAGCCGGTCGAAGGTAGGGAGGTCGTAGAAGGACTCGGAGTACAGCGACTTGTGGCCCTCGAGCTGGGCCACCTTGTCCTCGATGGCGCGGTTCAGCGGGCTGTTCGGCGCGTCGTCGCCGACGGGTACGGCGCCCCAGAAGCCGACGTTCACGTAGGTGCGCCTCGGCCGCAGCGGGTACGAGGGCCAGACCCTCCCGTCGCGCTCGTCGCGCAGCCTCAAGGGGCACAGCCAGACAGGCCGCATCCCGACCTCGGAGTCGAACCAGTCGAGGAACTCGCCGAGCCGCTCGACAGGCACCTCGATGTCCTGCACGACCCTTTCGCGCTGCGGTCGTCCGGCGCGGCGGTCGAGCCGGTCCATGATCGCGAAGCGACGGTCGATCCCGACCAGCCGGTGGTAGGTGTCCGAGCGGCGCAGCCGGCGCGGCCAGAGCCGGCGCACGACCGGGTGCTGGGCACCGAACGCACGCGAGCACCAGAACCAGTCGGTGTCCCAGCGCCACAGGTAGTCGTAGGTCGTCAGCAGGTCGGTCGATCGCTGCTGGACCGAACGCCAGTAGATCTGTTGCCCGACGTAGTCGGAGCCGTCGCCCGCGGGTGCGTCGACCCACTGCGCCAGCGTCAGGTAGAACTCCCCCGGCTCGAAGGCCGTGCCGTCCATGGCGTCGACGTGCACGCCCTGCCAGTCCCCGGTGTCGGAAATGCTCGCGATCGCGTCCTGCAGGGCTTCGGTGTCGGTGAAGCGGACGTGCCGCAGCGCGACGTGCGAGCGGACCGGCTCGAGCTCGATGCGCAGCCGGGTGGCGTAGCCGAGCGATCCGTATGAGTTGGGAAACGTGGCGAACAGCTCTGCGTGCTCGTTCTCGGGTGAGGCGGTGACCACGTCTCCGCCGCCGGTGAAGATGTCCATCTCCAGCACCGACTCGTGCGGCAGACCGTTGCGGAACGACGTCGACTCGATGCCCAGGCCGGTGACCGCACCGCCGAGGGTGATCGTGCGCAGCTGCGGGACCACGAGCGGGATCAGGCCGTGCGGCAGGGTCGCGTCGACGAGGTCCTCGTAGGTGCACATCCCCTGCACGTCAGCGGTCCGGGCCACTGGGTCCACGCCGATGACGCCGTCGAGCCCGGAGACGTCGAGGCCCGCCGTGGCAACCTGGTCGCGGGGGCGGAACAGGTTGGAGGTGCGCTTCGCCAGCCGAACCGGTGACCCGCGCGGGATGGCGTCGTACGACGCCTGCAGGCGTCGTACGGCCTCCTGGTGTTGCACGATCCCACTCAAGTTCGGTGTCTACCTCCGACTCCGGTTGCCCGCCACAACCACGTTTGCAGCCACTGCATTCCCGATCCTGTCAGGGTCGGGAGGTCCGTGTCATGTCAGTTGCGTGTCCTGGACGTCTCCGGAGAGGCTCCCTCGATGTACGGGTACCCCGCTGCCTGCGAACTCGCGAACGACGTCCAGGTCGGCGGCTGCGACGTCGCCGTCCGTGAGCACCACGACCGCCTCGGCACCCTTGGCCCCGCTCGCCACCGCCATCGAGACGGCCACTCCGACCGCGGAGACCTGCAGGGAGGGGAGGTCGACGGTCGCGGCGGCGTAGGTTCGGCCGTCGAGGTCGCGGAGCGCCGCTCCCTCAGCGGCCGTGGTCCGAGCGCGGGTCGCCTTGGCGAGCACGACGAGCTTGTTGTCCTCAGGTGGCAGCGAACTCACGCCGGGGAGTCTAAGCCGCCTGTCACTGGAGAGGCGCTGGCCGTCGACGGCGGCAGGGCCCGAGGTGTGGGTTGCTCCGGTTGTGGGTAGGCATCACGGTGACCTGCGACGATGCGTGCGGTCGTCGCAGCACACGAGGGGGAGACATGGCTGGGGACAAGGTCAAGGTCGACCCGGACGTCGTCGCGGGGCTGGGCAACACCATGTTCTCGATGTCGGTGCGGCTGAGCAGCAAGCCCAGCACCGTCGGCCAGTCGACGATCGAGGGTCTCGGCAGGGCGGGTGAGGGCAGCCAGCTCGCGCGGACGTACGCGCACCTCACGCAGACCGTGATGGACGCCGCGGACGCCGTGACGGGCTCGATCGAGACCAATGCGCAGTACGTCCTGTACGCCGCCCAGAACGCCGACGACGCTTTCAACTAGGACCCTGATGTCGCTTTCGACGAGACCGAGCCCCGACGGGGGCGCCGCGCCGCCCAGGCCGGCCGCGCGCACCGTCGCCAACGTGTGGGACCTGTTCGCGCGCCCCGAGGAGCTGCGCACCCTCGCCACGAGCTGGAAGACGCTCCACGACGACGTCGACGGCGAGCGCTCCACGTTCACCGCCGAGGTGTCCGCGACGATGCCGCACTGGGACGCCGAGAACGGCGCGGACTTCCAGGCTTCCTACTCAGGCGCCCAGGCCGAGGCGATGACCGACCTAGCCGGCGGCTGCACCACGGTGCACGGCGCCCTGGTGGCACTGGCTGATGGGCTCGAAGGCGTGCAGGGCAGGCTCGACGCCTCCTTCGCTCGCGCTGACCGGGGCGATGCCGCACGAGAGCCTCGGCATCCTGGGCATCGACCCGTTCGTCACCTTCCACCCGGAGGACGACCAGGACGAGGACCTGATCGAGACCGAGACGCAGACCGCCCACACGCTGGTCGACGATGCGCAGGAGCTGGTCCGCCAGTGCAACACCAAGCTGTCGCTTGTCCCGGAGACGTTCAGCGCGCTCGCGACGGCCTGGCGCGACGAGGCAGAAGGCTCCAGCCACCGCTGGACCAAGCACCCGACTGGGGCCTCGAGCTATCGCACCGTGCAGACCGTCGACGGCTTCACGATCGTCTCGGGCACCAGCGCCGACGAGCACGTGCGCGTCGAGATCGATCCCGAGACCGGCGAGACCGTGTTGATCTTCTCCAGCATCACAGTGGAGGAC
Organism: uncultured Actinomycetota bacterium; assembly: GCA_963742815.1. GTDB lineage: Bacteria > Actinomycetota > Actinomycetes > Propionibacteriales > Nocardioidaceae > Marmoricola. Next base: position 160,977 of record CAVUNJ010000011.1, on the reverse strand, counting down.
CGCGACCCCGACCCGGACGAGACCGACAACCACTGGGTCTACACCGAGGAACAGCGCATCCGCGTTCCCGCGGGGCAGGAGGTCGTCCTGAACACCGGTCAGGGCAACGACCAGCTCGACGTGCCGAAGGGGGTCAACGTGAGGCTGCGCGTCACGCTGGGCGGCGGCAACGACCAGGTGCGTGGACGCGAGGCCGACGACCGGCTGGAGGTCTTCGGCGGCGACGGCCAGGACCGGATCACCACGGGTCACGGGGCCGACTTCATCAGCGGTGGCGCCGACGAGGACTACCAGGACGGTGGCGCCAGCGCCGACCAGATCTTCGGGCGCGGCGGTGACGACGCGTCCCACGGCCTCGACGGGAACGACCTGATCTCCGGCGGCGACGGCATCGACTTCAACGACGGCGGCTCCGACGAGGACACGATCTTCGGTGGTCGCGGCGACGACGTGATCGGTGGCGGGCGTGACGACGACCAGATGTACGGCGGGGAGGGTGACGACACCGTCTTCGGCGGCCACGGCACCGACTTCGCCGACGGCGGCGTGACCACCGGCAGCGACGGCAAGGTGACCTCCGACAACGACGAGATCACCATCGGCAGTGAGGACTCCTCGCAGCAGGACGTGGAGTCGGACACCGTCATCACCCTGGAGTACGACGGCAGCCAGGGCGGCTTCATCGAGGTCGAGGGCAGCCCGGAGTTCCAGGCCAGGGTCAACTCCGACCTTGAGTTCCTGCGCTCGACGTCGACCGGTCAGCAGATGCTGGCCAAGCTCACCGAGCTCCGCGACGGCCACGACAACCCCTGGAACCCGTTCGACGGGAAGAACAAGTACACGATCCGCGAGTTCGACCCGACTGCCTCCAGCGACAACGGCTACGAGTCCGGGGGTGAAGACGGCAGCGACGTCACGATCACCTACCGCCCGGAGTGGATCACCCTGGACGGCGACGACGCGAGCGACTACGACTCCACGCCACCGCTGGTGATCCTCTACCACGAGATGGGCCACAGCTATCAGTTCATGTCAGGCACCGTCACGGAGGGACGCACCCTTCAGCCGGGCGGCGGCTCGGTGAACAGCCTCGAGCGCCAGAACGTCGGGCTGTCCTACAACGAGAACGACCTCGAGGACCCGGACACCGGCCTCCCGCCGGACCAGGAAGCGGATCCCGACCAGCACCAGTACCGCGAGAACGGACTGCGCGACGAGCTAGGCATCGATCGACGGACGGAGTACTGATGCCGCGGCACGCCCGAGTGTCCCTTGTGCTCGCCCTCGCCATGGTGCTGGTGGCCTGCGGTTCGCAGTCCCCGGAGGGCAAGGACGACCCGACGCCCGAGCCGACCTCGCCCTCCTCGCCCGCCACGGCGTTGGAGGAGCTGGGCGCCGACGACCAGGTGTCGCTGGACATCAGCGCGAGGGTTGGGCCGGAGCCGACCTTCGGCACGGGCAAACCGCCGGTCAACCACGTCTACGGCGTCGATCGCGGCCTGCTCGTCGACTACCGCGTCGAGAACGCGCGGGACGCGGCGCTGCTCGTGGCCGACGGGATGCCCAACGGCTCGACCAGCATCACCCTGAACGACGAGCCGGACCCCCTGCGCACCTTCGTCCGGCCCGACGGCGAGGACGGCCTGCAGCTCAGCAAGCGCACCTTCCCCGACGAGCCCGGCGGCGACTTCACGAGCAGGTTCCAGGCGCGCGTTGTCAAGCCCGGGGACGCGATCAGAGGCCGCGCTTTCGTGCCGTTCCCGATCGCGAAGTACAACGCCTCCAACCCGCTGCCGCAGAACCCCACCACCTGGCGTTTCTGCCTCGGCGTCTTCACCAGCTATCACGGGTTCACGCTCAGCGACGACGGGAACACCGCCCTGGTCGGCAACACGGCGTACGCCGGCAACCGCGCGCAGCGGTTGCTCTGCTCGGCGCCGCAGCCGTTGCCGCAGGGCTGGGACCAGGCCTGATTGCCCTTCCCGCCTAGAGGTCACTCAGCCGCGCAGGAACGTCGTCAGCGCCGAGGCCAGCGCCTCGGGGTTCTCCTCGGCCATGTGGTGTCCGGACTCGATCGAGCCGACCCTGACGTCGACGCACCAGCTGCGCCAGATGGGCAGCGGGTCGCCGTGCAGCTCGACGAGGTCGTCCTCGCTGGACCACAGCATCAAGGTGGGGCAGCCGACCTTGCGGCCCGCCGCGCGGTCGTCCCTCTCGTGGGCAGCGTCGATGCCGAGCCCGGCCCGGTAGTCCTCGAGCATCGCGCGCACCGTGTGGGGGTCTGTGACAGCACGGACCCACTCGTCGTGGTTCTCCTCCCCCATCGTCGATGGGTCGTGGGAGTACCACGCGAGCGGGTCGGCGTTGATCGCCCGCTCCGGTTTCTCCGGGACGTCGAACCAGAACCAGTGGTACCAGGCACGGGCGAACCGCGCGTGGCAGCGGTCCAGGTGCTCGGTGATGGGGATCGCGTCGAGCACGACCAGCCGGTCGACCCGGTCGGGATGGTCCAGCGCGAGTCGCAGGGCGACGTATGCGCCACGGTCGTGGCCGGTCACGACGTACGACGGGTGCCCCAGGATCTCCATGAGCCGGACCAGGTCGTTCGCGACCGCCCGCTTGGACTGCTGGGCGTGGTCCGCCTCGATCGCCGCCTTGCTGGACTGCCCGTAGCCGCGCATGTCCGGGACCACGACGGTGTAGCCGGCCTCGACCAGCCGGGGCGCGACCGCGTGCCAGGTGGAGCCGGTGCGGGGATGGCCGTGGACGAGCAGCACCGCGGGGCCGGTGCCAGCGTGCCGCACCCGGAGCCTGGCCGGCCCGACATCGACCATCGAGTCCTTGAACCCTTCGAACACGGCGGGCCTAGTGGGGAGCGCGCTGCGTGCGTGCGTGGTTGGCCCGCTCGGGCTCCGCTGGGTCTGGGGCCGCCGGGGGCCAGGTCTGGGGCCTGACGACGTGGCTGATCAGCACCGTGCCGATGCGGTTGCGCCGGCCCTTCGCCTCCTCGGCCGTGAAGCGCAGCCCAGAGACCTCGACGGTGGAGCCGGGGATCGGGACCTTGCCGAGGTACTTCGCCATCAGGCCTCCGACCGAGTCGACCTCGTCGTCCTCGATCGAGACGCCGACGATCTCGTCGAGGTCGTCGACCGGGAATCGCGCGGGCACGCGTCGCGAACCGTCTTCGAGCTCCTCGACAGACTCCTCCTCGGCGTCGAACTCGTCGGTGATCTCCCCGACGATCTCCTCGAGGATGTCCTCGATGGTCACGATGCCAGCGGTGCCGCCGTACTCGTCCACGACGACGGCGATGTGCCGACGCTGGGCCTGCATCTCGCGCAGCAGGTCGTCCACTGGTTTGGAGTCCGGGACGTGGAACACGGGTCGCATCATCGACTCGACGTGCTCGGTGGTCTGCGCGGCCTGGCGGTCGAAGACCCGCTTGCTGATGTCCTTGAGGTAGGCAAAGCCGACGATGTCGTCCAGGTCCTCCCCCACCACCGGAATCCGGGAGAAGCCGCTGCGCAGGAACAACGACATGGCCTGGCGCAGGGTCTTGGTCCGCTCGATGTAGACGACATCCGTGCGCGGAACCATCACCTCGCGCACGTAGGTGTCACCGAGCTCGAAGACCGAGTGGATCATCTTGCTCTCACCGGACTCGATCACCCTGGAGGCCTCGGCGAGGTCGACCATCTCCCGCAGCTCGGCCTCGGAGGAGAACGGTCCCTCCGAGAAACCCTTCCCCGGCGTGATCGCGTTGCCGATCATGATCAGCAGTTTCGGCAGCGGGCCGAGCACGCGGCCCATGGCGAGGACAACGCCTGCGCTGGCCAGCGAGATCGCCTCGCTGTGCTGGCGCCCGATGGTGCGTGGTCCGACTCCGAGGACCACGAACAGCACGAGGAACATCAGTCCGATCGCGGTCAGCACCGACGTCCACTGCCCGGGACCGAGCACGTCGAGCACCATCGCGGTGGTCAGCACCACCGTCGAGGTCTCGGTCAGCAGACGCACGACCAGCAGGGCGTTGAGGTGGTGTGCGGCGTCGTCGAGGAGGCGCAGCAGCCGGATCGCGCCCGGCCGTTGCTCATGCGCGAGCTCAAGTGCGCGCGCCCGGGAGAACGCGGAGAGTGCGGCCTCGATCGTGGTCAGTGCGACGGCGAGCGCGACCAGGGCCACGACCAGCACGATCAGGCCCGGACTGTCTCCGCTCATCTGCGTGTCACGACTGCTCAGTGCGCGGGCGATCGGCCTCGTGGCCGAGCCATTCCCCGAGGAGACGGGCCTGGAGGCCGAACATCTCCTTGTGCTCCTCCGGCTCCGCGTGGTCGTAGCCCAGGAGGTGCAGGATGCCGTGCACGGTGAGCATGTCGAGCTCGTCGCTGGTCGAGTGCCCCGCAGCCTGCGCCTGCACCACGGCGACGGAAGGGCAGAGTACGAGGTCTCCCAGGACGCCTTCCTCGGGCTCCTCGTTGACCATCCCGGGACGAAGCTCGTCCATCGGGAAGGCGAGCACGTCGGTAGGGCCTTCCTTGTCCATCCACTTCGCGTTCAGCTCGGCGATGGTCTCCTCGTCGACAGCAGTCACGCACAGCTCGGCGAGCGGGTGCACCCGCATCCGGTCCATGACGAAGCGTGCCAGGCGCTGCGCCCGGCGTTCGTCGATCTCGACGCCGGACTCGTTCTGGATCTCGATGGTCATCTGGGGCTCATCTGGGGCTCATCTTGGGTTTCATCTGCGCTCGCGGCGGGCGTCGCTGTGTCTTTCGGCGTCGTGGGCGTCGTACGCCGCGACGATCTTGCCGACCAACCGGTGTCGCACCACGTCGTGGGCGGTCAGCCGGTTGAAGGAGACGTCCTCGATGCCGTCCAGGATGCCTTCGACGACCCGGAGGCCGCTCTTGATGCCGGTCGGCAGGTCGACCTGCGTGACGTCACCGGTGACCACCATCTGGGAGCCGAAGCCGAGCCGGGTCAGGAACATCTTCATCTGTTCCGGCGAGGTGTTCTGCGCCTCGTCCAGGATGATGAACGCGTCGTTGAGCGTCCGGCCCCTGAGGAACGCGAGGGGTGCGACCTCGATGGTGCCCGCGGCCATCAGCTTCGGGATCGTCTCGGGGTCGATCATGTCGTGCAGGGCGTCGTACAGCGGGCGCAGGTAGGGGTCGATCTTCTCGCTGAGCGTTCCGGGCAGGAACCCGAGTTTCTCGCCGGCCTCGACCGCGGGGCGGCTGAGGATGATCCGGGTGACCCTCTTGGCCTGCAGCGCCTGCACGGCCTTGGCCATCGCCAGGTAGGTCTTGCCGGTGCCGGCTGGGCCGATGCTGAACACCACGGTGTGCTTGTCGATCGCGTCGACGTACCGCTTCTGGTTCAGCGTCTTGGGTCGGATAGTGCGGCCGCGGTTGGACAGGATGTTCAGCGACAGCACGTCGGCGGGACGCTCGGTGGTCTCCGTGCGCAGCATCGTGATGACGCGCTCGACGGTCTCGGTGGTCATGCCCTGGCCGGTGCGAATGATGGTCACCAGCTCGTCCAGCATGCGCTCGGCGAGAGCGATCTCGGCGGGCTGGCCGCGCAGGGTGACCTGGTTGCCGCGGACGTGGAGGTCGGCCGCGAAGGCCTTCTCCATGAGTGCGAGGTGCTCGTCACCGGGTCCGAGCAGCGAGACCATGTTGATGCTGTTGGGCACCACCACGATGTGCTGGGTCTCGTCCCGGTTGTCGGTGGATCCGGTGCCGTTGCCGACGGTGGCGGTCTTGCCGGTCTCAGTCATGGATGCCCGGTGTGGGCGGCCCTTCTTTGGGGGGTACTGGCAGGTCAATGCTACGGCGGCGCCCGAACGGGCGCATCCGGGTTCCGGACATCTCGGTCCTCTGGGCCACTTCGGGTTCCCGGGAACGGTCCGCAGGCTTCGCCGAGGCGTCACAGATTGCGGCGCAATCAACGCCGAGGCGTCCCGGATTGCGGCTCGAAGCTCGCCGAGGCGTCGCAGATTGCAGGGGCCGCGCGGCGCTAGGTGAAATCTGCGACGCCTCGGCTCCTCATTCTCTGACGCACGATTCAGGGCCTGGTGACCAAGAGGAGAGCCAGGCACATCTCGTCGGAGGTGCCTTCAGCCCACACGACGTACTTGTCGGGCTGTCCCTCGAAGGCCGGCAGTTGGTCGCGCAGGTCCTGCGAGTGACGACACGTCACCTTGATCGTGTCCAATGGCTCGAGCGCCACCGGCTTGATCGGCCTGCTCCCCTGGTTGTCGAAGTCCCACACCGGGATGTCCAGCAGCGTTCGGGCTTCGGGCGTGCCCGCGTTCACCTCTACCTTGATCGACCTGCCGAGCAGGTGCATGTGTCCGGCGACGCCGCGAACCGTCTCGGGCTTCATGACGGTGCGGGAGCACGACTGCACCGGACCGGCCTTAATTCCGCCGCACAGGTAGTGCAGCATGTCGGCGGTCGAACCGGGGCCCTCCCCGAAGCGCTTCTTGACGTCCGCCATCGCGGCGGGCCGGGCGCACAGGGCTCCGTCGCTGTGCTCGGGTCGGCACGGCAGCTCGACCGGCGCCGGCAGGAGCCGTGTCTCGAGCTCCCGGATCTTGTTGGACACCGGTGCCAACCGGAGCTCGGCAGCGCTGCGGTCGGGGCTCTTGCCCGCGAGCAGGTTGTAGTGCACTTGCATGATGACCCGGGATCCCCGGTCGAAGCGTTCACCGAAGCCCTTGCCGTAGATCTGCTCTGCTCCGCCTGGCGCCCACGCCCCGAGCCACGGTGCGTTGTCGATCTCCAGACCGCCGCTCAGACCGGTGTTGCCGAAACACGTCCAGCCCTGGCCAGGCGTGGCGGCGTCCTTCTGCTCTGCCTGTTCGACGAGGCCGGACGGGACGCGGAACAAGATGACGTGGTGTACGACGTCGGGGTTGCCCGGAAGCACGTTGAAACCGGTGATGTACTGGTTGCGGGGCACCTTCGGGTCGAGCAGGAAGCAGCGGTAGTCGTCCGTGCCGGCCCCGGTGGGCGCCGACGGGGTGTAGTCCTCCGGCATCGTCACGGTCACCCTGCGCTCACCCTCGCGAAGCGGCTTGTGCCGCACGGGTGCAGCCGCGGCCTCCGGGGCGTGCGACCCATGGGCCGCCTCGGACGGCGTCGCAGCCGGACCCGGCGAGCTGTCGGCCTCGGGGCGATCGGAGTCGTTCGTGCCGCACCCGGACAGGACCAGGGCCACGGCAGCAGCCACAGCGAGACCGGCCATACGCCGAGGGGCGGCGAGCAGACTCATCCCGGCGGCCAGGTCATGGCGCGACCCCCGAGGACGTGCATGTGTGCGTGGAACACGGTCTGGTGCGCCGCGGCACCTGTGTTGAACACGAGCCGGTATCCCTCGCCCAGGCCCTCCTGCTCGGCGATCGCACCCCCGGCGGCGAACAGGTCTGCTGCCGTGTCGGGCTCGCCGGCCGCGAGGGACGCGGCGTCGGGGTAGTGACTGCGCGGGATGACCAGGACGTGCGTGGGCGCCTGCGGATTCAGGTCCCGGAAGGCGAGCGTGGTCGGGGACTCGTGGACCAGGTCGGCGTCGATGTCGCCGGCGACGATCTTGCAGAAGAGGCAGTCCTGGGCGGCGGATCCCTCGGTCAGACGCTCCGTGCTCATGAGTCCAGCATGCCTGATCGTGCCTCACGGCGTGTAAACCAACCGAGCAAGCCAAGCGTCCTACTAACGTGACCATCATCCTGCCCGAAGAACAGACCGGCCCCGCGGCCCAGGGGGTGCGCATCGACGCCTACCCAGGTGCGGACGCCACCCTGGAGCAGCTCTTCGACGAGCACTACGTCCGGCTGGTCCGACTCGCTGTGCTCCTGCTGGGAGACGTGGGCCGGGCCGAGGAAGTCGTGCAGGACTCGTTCGTGGCCATCTACAAGCGCTGGGACAGGCTGGGTGGAGCGGATTTGCCGGCGTACCTGCGGCAGACGGTGGTCAACCGGTCACGTTCGGTGCTGCGCCATCTCAGGGTCGTCTCGCAGCACCCCTCCGAGGTGCTGCCCGACGGGCCTGGCGCCGACGACGAGCTCATGCACGGCGTACGACGCCGGGCGGTGATCGAAGCCCTCGCCCGGCTCCCCCGTCGACAACGGGAGGTGATCGCCCTGCGCTACTACCTCGACCTCTCCGAGCGGGAGATCGCCCAGGCGCTGCACATCAGCCAGGGCGCCGTGAAGAGCCATGCCTCGCGTGGGGCCGTCGCCCTGCGTCGACACCTGTCAACCCTGCTCGAGGAGAACTCATGACCATGCCACCCACCGGCCCACCCACCGGCCCACCGACCGACGATTTCGCGCTGCGTCAGCTCCTGGACGACGCCGTGTCCGACGTACACCCTGAGGGCGGCACGGACCAGATCCGTGCCCGCGCGCGAACCTCCTCTTCAGGGCGTTGGGTGCCGTTGACCCTGGCAGCGGCCGTCGCGACCGTGGCCGTGATCGGCGGCGCCGGATGGCTCGCCCAGCGTGAGCCTTCTGACACCCCCGCCGCGGAGCCGGGGTCACCCACGGCGTCCGCGCCGCAGGCACGCACCCCCCAGACGGACCCGGGACACACCGCGACCCTCACGGTCTTCTACGTCGGCGACACCGCCATGGGGCCGCGACTGTTTCCCGAGGTGCGTACCTTCACCGGCGTCCGCGGCACCGACCTCGAAGCCGCCGTCCAGGGGGCGATCGGGACCCCGCCCATGGACCCCGACTACCTGAGCTGGACGCCCTCTGACGGCCTGACAGCGGATGCCGAGCTCAAGGACGGCCGACTCACGATCGACGTCTCGGAGGTGTTGCAACGCCCCGCCGGAGTGAGCGACAAGGAGGCCATGGCGATGCTGCAGTCTCTCGTCGCCACCGCGCAGATGGCTGCCGAGACCAAGACGCCCGTCGAGTTCACCGTGAACGGCGCCCCCGTCTCACGTCTCCTGGACATCGACACCAGCGCACCTGTGCCTGCTGGCAGCGCCGAGGACACGATGGCCCCGGTCTACATCGCCAGCCCGATGGAAGGGGCCAGCGTGCCCAGCGGCTTCCAGGTGGAGGGCTACGCGGCCACCTTCGAGGGCAACGTGGCGTGGTCGCTCGCGCAGGGCGACAAGATTGTCCGCGAGGGGTTCACCACGGCGGCGCAGTGCTGCACGCTCTCGTTCTACACATTCACCGTGACGGCACCACCGGGCGAGTACACGCTGGTGGTCTCCGACACCGATCCGTCCGACGGCGAGGGCGTTGGCACGAGCCAGGACACCAAGCAGATCACGGTGAACTAACCATCAACGCTCTCCGGAGATCAGGAGCCCACCGTCCTCGTCCTCGACGAGGGTCAGCGTGACCTCGTCGGTGGAGGTCTTGCCGTTCTTCGCGTCATAGACCACGGAGTAGCTCACGGTCATCGCGTCAGGATCGGCCCGGATGCCAGTCGGACTCGCCGACCGGATGGTCCGCCAGAAGCGCACATAGCCAGCGAGCCCGCCGCTTTCCTCCTGGAACGCTGGGGTGAGCCGCTCCCAGCTGGAGGCAGGATCCGTGGTCACGGTCGCGAGGTAGTCCTCGACGAACGACGCCATGTCCTCCTCCGTGGGCCCGTCCGGCTGCGGGGCGGAGGTGGACGACTTCCCGTTCGACCTGCTCCCTGCTCCGGGTTCGTCGGTCAGGCCGCGGACAACTGCCCAGCCGGCCAGCCCCAGCAGCGCGAGGACGGCGAGAGCCGCGACGACCCGCAGTGCCCCCGGACGCCGCGACCGACCCGGTCGCTGCGGTGAGGGCGCAGGCATCGGCTCCGGCGTCGGCTCCGGCGTCCGCTGGGGCGCCGGCTCCGGCTCGGGTGTCGGCTCAGCCGCGTGCCGGCCTTCCGGGGCCGCGGGCACTGCGTGGGACAGCTCCATGGTCCGATCCGGGGCGACGGGCATGGTCTGGGTTGGAGGGTCGGGCGCACTTGCGCCGGGGCCGGAGGAGAGGAACTGACGGACCCGTTCCATCGACCAGCGGTCTGCGGGATCGGTGGCCATCGTCGACTCGAGCAGTGGTGTCAGCCATCCGGCGTTGTTCAGCCTGGGCGGTTCCTCGTTGACGATCTTGTAGAGCGCGCCGAACACGTTCTCCCCCACGTCGTACGGCGGACGGCCCGCGAGTGCGTAGAACATGGTCGACCCCAGCGACCACACGTCGCTGGAACCGGTCGCAGCGTGCCCGGATGCGACCTCGGGCGCCAGGTAGGCGGGAGAACCGGTGACCAGCCCAGTCTGGGTGAGCGAGGCGTCGGCCTCGGCGCGCGCAATGCCGAAGTCCGTGATCTTCGCCTGACCAGCTGGCGTCACCAGGATGTTCGACGGCTTCACGTCGCGGTGCACGATCCCGGCCGCATGCGCTGCCGCGAGGGCGTCGGCGGCCTGACCGGCCACGCGGGCGACCTCGTCGGGAGTTCTCGGGCCGTCACGCTGCACGAGCCCCGCGAGGGTGAGCCCCTCGACGTACTCCATCACCAGCCACTGCTCCTCGCCATGGGTGACGAGGTCGAACACGGCCACGACGTGGGGGTGGTTGAGCGTCGCCGCGAGCCGCGCCTCACGCACGGCCCGCTCCAGGTCGGGGCGCGTCCCGCCCGGGAACATCCCGATGCGCTTGAGGGCGACCGCGCGGCCGAGGATCTCGTCGCGTCCGAGCCAGACCACGCCCATCCCGCCGCGCCCGACCTCACGCTCGAGGGTGTACCTGTCTGCGATCACCGTTCCGCCTTCCCGAAGACGCCCGCCAGCGGGCATCGTAGGCGCTCAGGGCGCCGGTCTCCCAAAGGAGATGGCCGTGAGCCACTGATTGACCCACTGATCGACCCGGTGAATGAGCGGGTCAGTGACCGGGCAGCAGCGAGATCTTCTGCCAGATCTTCTGCGACATCTGGGCGGCCAGGGTCTCGATCTCGCTGACAGTGTGCAGTACGACGGGGTCGGACGTGCGCTCGGCGCACAGGGCCGCCGTCTTCGCGATCAGCGACACCAGCTCACTGCAGTAGTCGAAGTAGTGGTGCAGGTCCTCCGCGTTCATGATCCGCCGCTCAGGACTCGCCGACGTCGGCGTGTAGTCGGCCCGGGCCTGCTCGGGGTCCTTGTCCAGCTGGTGCATGTCCACGACGTGGGCCAGGGAGCGGAGCCGGTGCAGCAGGTCGAGGAGACCACGACGTTCCAGCCGCTCCGGCATTGCCCAGAGGAAGAACACCGCGATCGCGGCGAACACCACGTCGTTGATCAGGCTCTCGGCAAGGGGCACCCAGTCGAAGGAGTTCGCGGTTCCCCGCGTGATGGCGTCGCGCAGCGCGAACCCCAGCGCGCCCAGCGCGGTCAGCACGATGAGCAGGCTCGCGACGCGGGAGAACCAGCGCACCTGCCGACGCCTCGCCTTCGACTCCTCGAAACCGTCGTGGATCTCGGGGACCGCGGAGCCGAGCTCGGCCGCGACATTGCCCAGGCGGCGGTCGGGGAACCGGGCCCGGATCCGATCCTCGAGTCGAGCGACCGTGTCCGCGACGTACTCCGACTCCAGCCGTGGTCGCAGCTCGCTCACGCCCGACACGCTAGTGGGAACGGGCCTAGATGACGGTCTGGGCTCGCGGTGAGGGCTCAGGCCCAGCGAGCGGTCCGGGAGAGCAGCGCGGCGACGGCTGCGAGGCCTGCGGTCGAGGTGCGGAGCACCGACTCCCCCATCCGTACGACGTGCCCACCGCCGAATGCTGACAGCTCCTCGTCGGTGAGCCCGCCCTCGGGGCCGACCACGACGACGATCGAGCGGACGCCGTCCAGGGACAGCGTCGCGAGAGGGGCGTCGGCCCCCTCATGGAGTACGACGGCCAGGTCAGCCTCCTCGACCAGGGCAGCCGCCTCCGGGGTGGCCACCATCGCGGTCACCTCGGGCAGCCACGAGCGCCGCGACTGCTTGCCCGCCTCCCGCGCAGTCGAGCGCCACCGGGCCAGCGACTTGTCCGCACGCTCGCCCCGCCAGACACCGACCGAACGGGCGGCCGCCCAGGGCACGATCCGGTCGACCCCGATCTCGGTGAGCACCTCGACGGCGAGCTCGCCCCGATCACCCTTGGGGATCGCCTGCACCACGGTGACCGACGGGCTGGGTGGCGGCTCGAGCGTGACTGCCTCGACGTCCGCCGACAGGGCCGCCTTGGACGTCGAGGTCACGGCACACGTCGCCGAAGAGCCGCGTCCGTCGACGAGCAGCACCCGTTCCCCGACCCGGATGCGCCGGACCACGACCGCGTGCCGCGCTTCGTCGCCCTCGAGGACCACGCTGTCACCGACGGCGACCCCGGTGACCGGGCCGAGGAAGACAGGCAGCGTCATCTAGTTGCTGACCAGCGACTCATCGGGGGTTGAAGGCGTCCTTGAGTCGCCCGAAGACGGACTTCTGCGGCGAGGAGATCCTGCCGTCCGGGGACTCCTCGTGGCGCAGCTTGGCCAGCTCCCGGAGCAGCTCCTGCTGCTCGTCGTCGAGACGGCCCGGTGTCTCCACGTCGATGGTGACGACCACGTCACCGCGGACCTGCGAGCGCAGGTGGGGTACGCCGCGCCCGCGCAGTCTCGTCTCGGTCCCCGACTGGGTGCCGGGACTGATCTCTAGGTCGATCCACAGCTCCATGTCCGAGTCGGCCTCGGCCACGTCGGCCTCGAGCAGGGGCAGCTGGATCGTCGTACCGAGGGCTGCAGCGGTCATCGGCACGGTGACGTGGCAGCGCAGGTCGGTGTGGTCGCGGGTGAACACCGGGTGCGTGGCGACGTGGATCTCGACGTAGAGGTCACCAGCAGGGCCGCCACCGGGCCCGACCTCGCCCTCGTGCGCGAGCTGGACCCTGGTGCCGGTGTCGACACCGGACGGGATCTTCACCGTGATCGACCGGCGCGAACGCACCCGGCCGTCGCCGGAGCACTCACGGCAGGGCTCGGGGATGATCTCGCCGTACCCCCGGCACGCCGCGCAGGGCCGCAGGGTGCGGATCTCCCCGAGGAAGGACCGCTGCACCTGCTGCACCTCGCCACGCCCATGACACGTCTCGCAGGTCACGGGCCGCGAACCTGCTGCCGCTCCGCTCCCGCGGCAGACCGAGCAGAGGACAGCGGTGTCGACCTTGAGCTCGCGGGTCACCCCGAACGCAGCCTCGGCCAGCTCGATCTCGAGCCGCACCAGCGCGTCCTGCCCGCGGCGTGTGCGCGGGCGCGGCCCCCGGCCGGTCTGGCCCCCGGCCTGGCCGCCGAAGAAGGCGTCCATGATGTCGGTGAACGAGAACCCCGCCCCCTGGCCGCCGGCACCCGCGCGTCCGAACGGATCTCCGCCGAGGTCGTACATGCGGCGCTTCTCGGGATCCGAGAGCACGTCGTACGCCGCCGAGACCTCCTTGAAGCGCTCCTGGGTCTCGGGGTCGGGGTTGACGTCGGGGTGGAGCCGACGGGCAAGACGGCGGTAGGCCTTCTTGATCTCTTCGGTCTCGGCGTCGCGGGAGACGCCGAGGATCTCGTAGGGGTCCTTGCTCACGTTTCGCCTTTCGGCTGGGTACAGGTCTGCTGGATCAGGAGTCGGATGCGGGCGGGTGCAGCTGGGTCAGGCCTCGTCGAGGATGTTGGAGACGTATCGGGCGACGGCGCGGACGGCTGCGATCGAGCCCGGGTAGTCCATGCGTGTGGGACCCACGATGCCAAGCGAGCCCACGGCCTCCTCACCCGGGCCGTAGCCGGTCGCGACCACGGAGGTCGTGGCGAGCTCCTGGTAGGGGCCCTCGTGGCCGATCCGCACGGTGATGGAGTCCGAGGAGGTCGCCTCGCCGAGCAGCTTGAGGAGTACGACGTGCTCCTCGAGCGCCTCCAGCATCGGCTTGATCGACAGGTCGAACCCGTCGCCGAACCGGGCCAGGTTGGCGGTGCCGCCGACGACGACGCGCTCGTCGTACCGCTCGTTGGACATCGCCTCGACCAGTGCTGCCGCGATCAGGGCCACCTGGGTGCGGTCGCCGGGACTGACCTGCCCGGCCAGAGCCGCGAGCGCGGTGGCCGCGTCGGTGATCCGCTCCCCGACCGCGGCCAGCAGGACCCGCGAGCGCAGGTCTGCCAGCGACTCCCCGTCGACCTCGACCGGGAGCTCGAGCACGCGTTGCTCGACCCGTCCCGTGGACAGGATCAGGACGAGGAGCAGCCTGGTGGGAGCGAGCGCGACCAGCTCGATGTGTCGCACGGTGGACCGGGCGAGTGTGGGGTACTGCACGATCGCGACCTGCTGGGTCAGCTGCGCGAGCACCCGCACCGAGCGCTGGATCACGTCGTCGAGGTCGTGGGCCCCCTCGAGGAAGCTGGAGATGGCCCGGCGTTCCGCAGCCGACATGGGCTTGATCTGGGTCAACCGGTCCACGAAGAAGCGGTAGCCCTTGTCGGTGGGAATGCGCCCCGCGCTGGTGTGCGGCTGCGCGATCAGCCCCTCCTCCTCCAGCGCGGCCATGTCGTTGCGCACGGTCGCGGGCGAGACTCCCAGCCGGTGCCGTTCGACGAGCGCCTTGCTGCCGACCGGCTCGCGGGTCGAGACGTAGTCCTCGACGATCGCGCGCAGTACGGCGAGCTTGCGGTCCTCCTGCATCTCGCCTCCTCGCGAAATCTGCCCGGATCTTACGGGTTCTGGCACTCGATTCTCCCGAGTGCCAAGGGTACTAGGCCGTGACTGTCGCTTCTCGTCTGTCGCACAGCAGGACGGGGATCGGCAGACGCGGCCTGAGGCGCCGTAGGCTCGCGAGCGTGTCGAAGTTCACGGAGGTGGGTCAGCGTGTGTGGGTGGCCCGCTACGAGTGGTACGACGTCAACGTCTCGGTGATCGAGGGTGAGGCGGGACTGCTCGTGGTCGACACCCACGCCTCGACGAAGGCGGCACAGGAGGTCATCGAGGACCTTCGGCTGCTGTCGTCGTGTCCACTGGCCGGAGTCGTCAACACCCACGCGCACGTCGACCACGTCTTCGGCAACGGCGCTTTCCGCGACGAGTTCGGTCCGGTCCCGATCACGGCTCACGAAGCGGCTGCGGCTGACACGGTGCCCCACGGCGAGCAGGTCAAGGCGTCCTCGGTCGCGCTCGGCCAGGATCGCGCCCAGGAGATGGCGCAGACGACGATCGTGCCGGCCGACCACACCTTCTCCTCGGTGACCGCGATCGACCTCGGCGACCGGGTCGTCGAGCTGGTGCACCCCGGTCGCGGACACACGGCCGGCGATCTCGTCGTGCGCATCGAGGATGCGGACGTGCTGCTGGCCGGCGACCTCGTCGAGGAGTCCGGCATGCCGTCGTACGGCGACGACTGCTTCCCGATGGAGTGGCCGCTCTCGCTCGACCTGACCCTCAGCCTGATCGGGCCGAGCACCGTGGTCGTGCCCGGTCACGGCGCTCCCGTCGACCGGGACTTCGTGACTGAGCAGCGCGCCTCGATCGGGGTGGTGGCCGAGACGATCCGTGATCTCGCAGGTCGCGGTGTGCCGCTCGACCAAGCCCTCGGGTCGACACAGTGGCCCTACCCGAGCGAGGGGCTGGGGGATGCCGTACGCCGTGCCTACGAACAGCTGCCGCGCGACGCCAAGCGGCTGCCGCTCATCTGACTGTTCCGTCCATCAGGCCGACTCTCTCCTGCCGGCGCCCGGTCATGGCATCACCGGCTGCTCGTAGTCGAAGGTCAGCCCGAGCAGCCACAGCAGCAACAGCACGACGGGCAGGTGGAACATGAACTGGAGGAAGGTGAATCCGATCAGGTCGCGTGCGCGCAGTCCCAACACGGCCAGCAGCGGCAGCATGAAGAACGGGTTGACCAGGTTCGGCAGCGCTTCAGCTGCGTTGTAGATCTGCACGGTCCAGCCCAGGTGCATGTTCACATCAGTCGCCGACTGCATCACGTAGGGGGCCTCGACCAGCCACTTGCCACCGCCGGACGGCACCAGGATTCCGAGGATCGCGGTGTAGAGCGCGATCACGACGGCGAAGCCGCCACCGCCTCCGATGTTCGTGAAGAAGTCCGCCAGGTGCTCGGAGACCGAGGCGCCACCCCGCCCGGTGGCACGGGTCAGCACGGCCGCCATAGCGGCGTACAACGGGTACTGCACCAGCACGCCCGCCGTCGTCGGCACGGCCTTCGTCGTGGCGTCGAGGAAGGCGCGCGGGGTTCCATGGAGCACCAGCCCCAGGACGACGAACACCAGCAGGTACGTGTCCAGGCTGCTGACCACGGTCAGGACCGGGTTGTCGACGAACTGGTAGACCAGCCACACGAGCGTGAGCAGGCCCACCGCCGCCGGCAGGATCAGGGACCTCTCCAGCCACTCCCCCGGCCTCGTGCTGCTGGGCGCGGGATCGACGCTGTCGTCCAGGTCCACGTCCATCGACTCGGCCGTCCGGATGGACTCCCCCTGCGGAGCGGAGGCCCAGGAGATCAGCACCGTGAGGGCGATCAGCACCGCCGCCATCGTCAATGACTGCCAGGTGAAGATCGTCTCGCCGAAGTCGAGTACCCCCGTGATCTCGAGCAGCTCCGGCGGCAGTGATTCCGGGGTGGCCTGGAGCTGTGCGGCCGATGACGAGAGTCCGAGCGCCCAGACCGCGCCGAGCCCCATGTACGCCGCGGCCCCGAGCGCCCGGTAGTCGGCCGTCAGGTCGGACCGACGGGCGATCGCGCGAGCAAGCAGTCCGCCGAACACCAGGCTCAGGCCCCAGTTGAGCAACGACACGCTGCACGAGACGAACGAGACGAAGGCAACCGCGCCACGTGCCGTGCTCGGCACCTGGGCAATGCGGGCGATCACCTTGGCCACTGGAGGTGAGGTCGCCACGATGTAACCGGTGAGCACCACCATGGCCATCTGCAACGTGAACTCAGCGAGGTCCCAGAAGCCGCCGCCGAAGGCGCCGGCCACGGCCTCAGGGCTGGAACCGTTGGCGAGCGCGGCCACGCTCACCAGGACGACGCCGATCAGGGCGAAGACGTAGGCGTCGGGGAACCACCTCTCGGTCCACCCGGCAAGGCGCTGTGCGAACCGGGCGAGACCCCGTTCCTGGACATCTGCTGTCGTGCTGTGCGTCATGACTCCCCTTCCGAAAAGGTGAGTCAACGCTAGTGGTCATCCACGAAGACGAGGCCGAGGTTGCGGCTGGATCGGCCCGTCCGAGAGCTGCAGCAGGGCGGTCATCTCGTCCGCGAGCGCTGCCCGTCCCACTGGCGGGCGCCGCGCCAGTGCGGTCGCGCGAAGCAGAACCAGAACAGCAGGCCGAAGAGCAGGAACGGCGCCTTCAGGATCAGGGCGATCCCGACCAGCACGAAGAGCACCGGCAGGAAGGGCACCCGCCAGGGACGGCCGCGTCGCCCCCCGCTCGTCCGGGCCGGCGTAGCCGTGCTGGCGCGAGTGGGCAGGTCGTCGAAGACCGGAGCGAGGTCGCCCCGGGTCTTCGCTGACCACACCGCGTCGCTGCGCTCGTCGAACTCGTCCTTGGTGAGCCGGCCGACGGCGTACTGCTCACCTAGCCGTTGCACGGCCGCCTCGCGGTCAGCGTCGCTGAGTCGCAGGGTGTCCATCACTCCTCCTCGTAGGAGTCTGCTGCGGAGTCCTCAGGTCCCTCGGCCAGCAGCCCGTAGAGCCGGCGCCGGGTGTCTCCGAGGATCTCGAGTGCCTTCTCACGCTGGTCCGGCGTGCCGTTGGTCGCGACCTGGATGATCGCCCCGACGGTCTGGCCGATGACCTGCTTGAAGCCGACCGCCTCCTCGTCGTCCTGCTCCTCGGCGAACGGCGCCCACACGGCCGCCATCTCCTCGGGGTGGTTCTCGACGTACGCCGTGCCGGTCTCGGTGAGCTGGATCGCCTTGCGTCCGGTGGGCGCGTCCTCGACGAGGCCCTCGTCCTCGAGCTGGGCGATGGTCGGGTAGACCGAGCCGGGGCTCGGCTTCCACACACCGTCGGTGCGCTCGGCGATCTGCTGGATGACCTGGTAGCCGTTCACCGGCTCCGCGGAGGTGTGCAGCACGTCGAGGATCGCCGAGCGAACGTCGCCCCGGCGTACGCGCGACCGGCGCCGCCCGCCACCGCCGCGGGAGCCACCCGCGAACTCCGGTCCGAACATCTGCGCGACCCACGGCGGCGGACCGCCCGAGGGGCCGCCCCAAGGTCCGCCCCACGGCCCGTGACCGTGGCCACCGTGTCGTCCGGGTCCTCGGCCGCCGCGTTGGCTGCGGGTCGGTTCAAAATCTGACGTCCATCCGTGTCCCATGTCGAGACCTCCCTTCAGGCTGGTGTCGGGCCTCCACTCGCTGGGGCTCGCCGACACAGTCTCGATAGGTCGACGATATATCGCGAACACTCGCGACACAACCCCCCAAATCTCAACCACCCAAAGAATTCCGGATAGTCCGAGACGCTTCCGTCCTCCGAAAGGCCAGAACACGACGGGAACGTCTCGGACTATGCGGTATGGGGGCAGGCTTGGGCGCGCCGTCCCCTGGCCGGCCGGGCCGTCGCCGTAGCGTCCAGCCGGTGACGCCACCCCTCGATCCACTCGACCGCTACGGGTCCGACGTACTGGCCACCGACTGGCGTACGCCGAAGAACGGTCGCGCCGTCGAGATCGACGCCGACCTCGGCCTGGTCGTCGAGGAGGTCACCACTGACTGGTGCGGCGAGATCGTGAAGGTCGAGCGCGACCTCGGCACGGTGACGCTCGAGGACCGCCGAAACAAGCGGCGCGCCTTCCCGCTCGGCCCCGGGTTCCTGCTCGAGGGGCGTCCGGTCGTGCTCGTCGCGCCCACCCGCAAGGGCCCGGCCGCGCCGACGCGTACGGCGTCAGGGTCGGTGGCCGTGAAGGGCGTGCAGGCCAGGGTCGCCCGGGCCAGCCGGATCTTCGTCGAAGGACGCCACGATGCCGAGCTCGTCGAGAAGGTGTGGGGCGATGACCTCCGGATCGAGGGCGTCGTCGTTGAGTACCTCGAAGGTGTGGACGATCTCGGCGAACACCTCCGCGACTTCGGCCCTGGACCCGAGCGTCGGGTCGGCGTACTGGTCGACCACCTCGTGCCCGGCTCGAAGGAGAGCCGGATCGCCCAGGCGGTTGCGAAGTCGCCGGTCGGCAAGCACGTCCTGATCGTCGGGCATCCGTTCGTCGACATCTGGGCAGCGGTGAAGCCCGAGCGCCTCGGTCACAAGGCGTGGCCGCAGATCCCTCGCAACGTCGAGTGGAAGCACGGCGTGTGCCAGAGCTTCGGGTGGCCGCACCGCGACCAGGCCGACATCGCCCGCGCCTGGAAGCACATCCTCGGCGGCGTGCGTGGGTTCCAGGACCTCGACGCGGCGCTGCTCGGCCCGGTTGAGCAGCTGATCGACTTCGTCACCCAGGACTGACCGCCCGAACGGCGTTCAGCTGGCCTTGCGCACCGCGTCGGCCACGGCCGTACGCAGGACCGCAGGCCTGATGTCGAGTGCCTTCATCGTGTCCCGGACGGCGGGGTCTCCACCGCGCACCAGGCCGAGCAGGAGGTGCTCGGTCCCGATGTAGTTGTGCCGCAGCGCGAGCGCTTCTCGCAGCGAGAGCTCGAGGGCCTTCTTCGACTCGCGAGAGAACCTGGGGCGCCCGCGTCTGCGGCCTTCGCCGGAGCCTCGGCCGATGCGGCGCAGCACCTCGTGCAGGTCGATGCCGATCGTGGCCAGCGCCTCGACGTCCTCCTCCCCGAGCCCGTCGAGGTAGCGACTTCGACGCTGCCCGAGCTCTTCGCGCAGCTGGTCGGGCGAAACCCCGAGGTCCGTGAGCACCCGAACGGCCAGGTTGTCGTTGTGGTCCACGAGGGCGAGGAGCAGGTGTTCTGGCCGGACATGGCTGGCGCTACCCTCGGCCGCCAATTCCAGCGCCTGCTCGACCACGCGTCTGGCCGGCTTGGTGAATCGTTCGAACATCGTGTGCCCCTCAGTCTCGGCGGTACTTCTTGTGCACGGCCTGCCGGCTGACCTCCAGCGCCTCGCCGATCTCCTGCCACGACCACCCCTGCGCGCGCGCCCGGCGTACCTGGGTGCGCTCGAGCTCCTCGAGCAGGCGCCGCAGAGCCCGTACGGCGCGCAGCCCCGTCTTGGGATCCGCAGCGCTGGCCGCGGTGGCGAGATCTGTCTCGGTGGTCATGGATGTCAATCTAGGTTGACGAGGCGAATGTGTCAACCCTTGTTGACGCTTTTCGCACCCTCAGTCGACCAGGTCGCGCACCACCGCGTCGGCGAGGAGGCGCCCGCGGCGGGTGAGCACCAGCCGGTCCTCATGCAATACGCCGAGCTCACGGCCGATGACCTCCTCGACTCGCGTCGGGTCCACCAGGTCGAGGGTCAGGCCGTCGCGGAGACGGATCTCGAGCAGCACCCGCTCCAGAGTGCGGGCGTCCCTGTCGAGAACCTCGCCGTCCTGGGCCGGCGACTCGCCCGCGTTGATCCGGGCGGCGTACGCGCTGGGGTGCTTGACGTTCCACCAGCGCTCCCCCGCGACGTGTGAGTGCGCACCCGGACCGATGCCCCACCAGCTCGCGCTGGTCCAGTAGAGCTCGTTGTGACGGCAGCGGGCGGCAGCGTTGCGAGCCCAGTTCGAGACCTCGTACCACTGCAACCCGGCAGCGGCGAAGGCGTCGTCGGCGACGACGTACTTCTCGGCGAGGTCGTCCTCCTCGGGCGCGGGAATCGCACCCATGCGCACCTGGCGGGCCAGCCGGGTGCCCTCCTCCACGATCAGGGAGTACGCCGAGACGTGGTCCGGCTCGCAGGCCAGCGCCGCCTCGACGGAGGCCAGCCAGTCGGCGACCGACTCGCCTGGTGTCCCGTAGATCAGGTCCAGGCTCACCTGCTCGAACCCCGCCTCCCTCGCCCATGCGACGGCGCGGACGACGTTGGCCGGGTCGTGGGTGCGCTCCAGGACCCGCAGCACGTGTGGCACGGCGGACTGCATCCCGAACGAGACGCGGTTGAAACCGCCGGCGCGCAGTGCCGCCAGGCTCTCGCGCGTGACGCTGTCGGGGTTGGCCTCGGTGGTCACCTCCGCCCCCGGCGCCAGCCCGAACGCCGAGCCGACGGCCTCGAGGATCCGGGTCAGGTCGCCAGCGGGGAGAAGAGTCGGTGTCCCGCCGCCGAAGAACACCGTTGAGACCTCGGGCCGGTTGGGACCGAGCACGGTCGCGGCGTACTCGACCTCCTCGATCGCGTGGCCGGCGTACGCCGCCTGCGACCCGCCTCCGCCGAGCTCGGTGGCGGTGTAGGTGTTGAAGTCGCAGTAACCGCAGCGCACGGCACAGAACGGGACGTGCACGTAGACGCCGAACGGCACGCCGGACGGGACTGCAGGGGGCACCTGACCAGTGTCACATCCGCATCACCAGGGGTTGCGGAGCGGCCGCAGGGGTACCTTCTGCAGCAACGAAGGGATCTCACATGTCGATTCTCGGACGTTCGCCTCGAAACCTGCTCACACTCGTGCTCGTCGCGGGCCTGAGTGCCGCTCCAACTCCCGCGACCGCCGCTCCTGACGATGGGGCCCGCCGCAGCGGACCAGCGCGGATCAACCTTCCGAACGGGTTCCAGCCCGAGGGCATCGCGATCGGCCGCCGTCCCTTCGCCTACCTCGGCTCGCTCGCGGACGGCGACATCTATCGCGCCAACCTGCGTACCGGTGGCGGACGGGTGATCCACCAGGGCGTGGCCGGCAGTCAGGCTGTCGGCCTGAAGCTCGGTCCCAAGGGCCGCCTATGGGTGGCCGGCGGTGCCGGCGGCAGCGCCAAGGTCGTCAGCATCCGCACGGGACGGACCCTGGCCACCTATGACCTCGCGGGTGCGACGACCGGACCCATCTTCATCAACGACGTCGTGCTGCGCCGTGGTGCCGCGTGGTTCACCGACTCCCGGCGAGCGGTGCTCTACAAGGTGTCCCCGCTCAAGGGCAGGCCTGCGGACGCACGGATACGCAGGGTGCCGCTCACCGGCCCGTGGAACCAGACCGAGAACGAGTTCAACGCCAACGGGATCAGCACCACGCCCAACGGCCGCGCACTGCTCGTCGTGGACTCGTTCGCCGGCAAGCTCTTCCGGGTCAACCCGCGCACCGGGCGGGTTGCCGTGGTCAGGCTCGGCGGCTTCGCACTCACCGGCGGTGACGGCATGCTGCGCCGGGGGCGCACGCTCTACGTCGCCGCGAACCAGTACCAGGACTACAAGGTGGTTGTGCTGCGTCTCGGCAGGGACGGCAGGTCCGGACGCGTCGTCCGCACCCTGCGCCGGCCGAACTTCGACTTCCCGACGACCATCGCGAGGTTCCGGTCCGCGCTCTACCTCCCCAACGCACGGTTCGCCACCGCGCCCACACCTACGACCACGTACTGGATCACCCGGGTCAGGCCCTGAGCGCCTGCTCAGCAGAGACTGCTCAGACGAGCCTGCTCAGACGGGGACGTTCAGTGTGGCGAGGTACCCGTCGTCGTTGCTGCCGGTGACCTTCGCCATCTGCAGCGAGTAGCCGTCGCTGAAGACGTTGTCGGAGTCCAGGGAGCTCTGCGAGAGGTTGCTGACGCTGGCATCGTAGCCAGCTGCCTCGTACGCGCGGGCGCACACGTCCTCTGGCAAGGCCAGCTGGGAAGTGCGTAGCTTCTTCGAGCCGCTCGTCGCGTCGTCCAGGCTCGGATAGACCTCGAAGTGGACGTGCGGCCACCGCCCGGAGTACGCCCCCGGGAAGATGCTCGTGAACTCGACATATCCCTTCGAGTCCGTCTCCTGCACCCCCCGCAGGTAGTTCTGGTCCTCCACACCTTCTGAGTACATCGAGTAGGCGCCCTGGCGGTCGCAGTGCCACAGGTAGACCGCCGCACCGCTGATGACGGTGGCGTCGTCACCGTTGAGGTCGTACACCTTCATGCGGATGGTCAGCGGCACCCCCTCGGCGGTGCCGGAGGCCGAGCCGAAGCTGCCGGTGATGTCACCGCGCACGATGCCGCTCTCGCTGAGCACGTCGACGCCGTTGGAGCCGTCGGCGGGGAACGGTCCCGCGGTCTCCTCAGGGATCTCACCCTCGGCGACCGAAACGTCGGACCGGCCTCCGCCACCGTCGGGTGGTCCCTCCGGGCCCTGATCCGGGGGGTCACCGGCCGTGTCGATCTGTGTCGACTCCTCAGCACCGCACCCGGCGATCGCCGCGGCGCTGACGCCGCAGAACATGGCGAGCAGGCCACGCCTGCCCATGCCGCGCTCGACGATCAGTGGGAGGTCATGGGAGAGGCCACGTGTCGTGGTCGTGGTCGTGGTCATGGTGGTGGTCGTGGGCGTGGTGGTGGTCGTCGGCGTGATCGTGCAGATCGGTCATGCGTTGATTCTCGGATGCACGCTTGTGCGCGCGTTGTGCGCGCTCTTTCGGTCTCCTGTGGAAACGCCGAGACGGCGCTTGTGCTCGGCTTCGCTTGACGCTCCGCCGATCACAAGCGCCGTCTCGACTCGCTGGGCCTTCGGCCCAGTCCGTCTCGGCTCGCTGGGCCTTCGGCCCAGTCAGGCGTACAGCTTGTCGATCAACGAGGAGTAGTTGTCCTCCACGACGTTGCGCTTGACCTTCATCGAGGGAGTCATCTCGCCCGACTCGACGGTCAGGTCGTGGTCGAGGAGCTCGAACTTCTTGATGGTCTCCCAGCGGTTGAGCTCACCGTTGAGCAGGTCGACGAAGAACTGAACCATCTCGCGCGTCTTGGCGTCGGCGACGATCTCCGCATAGGACTTGCCCTCCAGGCCGTTCTCCGCGGCCCATCCGAGGATGGCATCGGGGTCGAGGGTCACGAGCGCGACGCAGTAGTTGCGCTCTGCGCCGAAGACCATGAACTGGCTGGCGTAGGGGCACACCGCCTTGAACTTCGCCTCGATCGCCGGGGGTGCGATGTACTTGCCGCCAGAGGTCTTGAACAGCTCCTTGATGCGACCGGTGATGGTCAGGAAGCCGTCGGAGTCCAGTGAACCCTTGTCGCCGGTGTGCAGCCATCCGTCCTCGGTGAGCGTGGCCGCAGTCTCCTCCGGCATGTTGTGGTAGCCGTCCATGATGCCTGGGCCACTGATCTGGATCTCGTCGCCCTCGCCGAGGCGCACTCGGGTGCCGGGTGTGACGGGCCCGACCGTGCCGAACTTGAAGTTGTCGGGGAGGTTCACGAACGAACCGGCCGACGACTCGGTCAGGCCGTAGCCCTCCAGGATCAGGATCCCCGCGGCGTGGAACCACTCGGCAATGTCGCGGTTGAGGGCGGCCGCACCCGAGATGAAGAACCGCACCCGTCCGCCGAAGCGCTCCCGGATCTTGGAGAACACGAGCCGGTCGAACAACGCGAACTGCAGCTTCAGCGGCAGCGGGACGGACTTGCCCTCGCGCTCGAGGGCCCTGACCTTCTTGCCGACCTCGAAGGCGCTGTTGAAGATCTTCTCCTTGGCGCCGCCCTCGGCCGCCTGCATGGTGACGATGCGCGCGTACGCCTTCTCGAAGATGCGTGGCGCAGCACCCATGAACGTCGGCTGCACGATGGCCAGGTTCTCGATGATCTTGTCGACGCGGCCGTCGACTGCGGTGGGGAACCCGACGGCGAGCTGACTGGTGAGCAGCACCTTGCCGAACGAGTGCGCCATCGGCAGCCACAGGAACTGCAGATCGGTCTTCTCGTTGAGGATCTGCTGGGCCTGGATCGCGGCGCCCTGGTAGGTCCAGGAGGAGTGGCGCAGGCGCACACCCTTGGGTCGCCCGGTGGTGCCGGAGGTGTAGATCAACGTGGCCAGCTGGTCCGGCTCGACTGCATCGGAGGCGTTGGTGACCGCGTCGGGGTTCGCGGCAAGGTGCTTCTCACCCAGGGCGCTGAGGTCGTCCAGGCTGATCACCCAGTCACCGTCTGCGGTGCCGTCGAAGACCACCACCTTCTCCAGGTGGGGGAGCTCCGACTTGTGCTTCCTGAGCTTGCCGATCTGCTCGTCGTCCTCGGCGAACACGACGCGGCACTCGGAGTCGGACAGGATGTAGGAGACGTCCTCGGCCATCGTCGAGGGGTAGACCGTCGTGGTGGCGCCACCGGCGCACATCACCGCGAGGTCGGCGAGGATCCACTCGACGCGGGTGCTCGATGCGATGCCGACACGTTGCTCGGACTCGATGCCCAGCGCGAGCAGCCCGGCGGCGAGCTTCTCGACCTTGTCGCCGGTCTGCTTCCAGGTCAACGAGGCCCAGGGCTGACCGTCGCCGGCCGGGAAGCGGTAGGCCTCACCGTCCGGGGACTGGGCGACCCGGTCGCGGAACTGGACGGCGACGTTGCGTGCGCGGTTCTCGATGAAGGAGGTGTCGATGGTGACGGGCGACATGTGTTTTGCTCCTGGGTGGCTTTCGAGTCCGGTCGATCGACCGAGGGTAAGTGACTGGTACGTAACCTAGATCACAAGGCACCGCCTGACACCCCCAGCCCCTCCGGAAGCGCAGATCCGATCCATGAGCTGGCCGCGACTTGGTGGACCCGTGCAACCATGCAAAACTCAAGTCATTTAGTAGACTAAGCCCGGGCCGTGGGGTCGCCACTGCCCTCCTCCGGTCCACCGACGGCGTCACCTTCGAGCGCGTGTGCGAGGTCCACCGAGAGGACTTACGCGCCTATCGGGTCGGCGCGACGAACGCGTCCACTTTGCGCCTCGCGGCCGCCGCGAGGTTGTCGACCCTGAGGAGCTCGGGAAGCAGCGAGTGGTCGTGCATGAGTGCGCGGAACATCGTAGAGACGGTCACACCGTGTCCGGGCTGGTGTACGACGGTCAGGTCGTCGCCGGCCTGCAGCTCGCCTTCCTGGATGACTCGCAGATACGCCCCGGGCCGACCGACCAGCGCGAACCTCTTCACCCACGCCCGGTCGTCGAAGCCGTTGAGCCGCTGCCAGTTCTTGAAGTCGTTGCACGGCGTACGCACCATCGCGACCTCGAAGGTCGCCGAGCCGACTCGCCACCGCTCCCCCACCTCGGCCTCGTTGACGTCGATCCCCCGGATGGTGAGGTTCTCGCCGAACTGCCCGTCCCGGACCTCACGACCAAGCTCCTGCTCCCACCAGTCGAGGTCCTCACGAGCGAACGCATGGACGGCCTGGTCGATGCCGCCGTGGTGCTTGGTGTCGGAGACCTGGTCGCCTTCCAACCCGTAGCGGCCGACCGGGACCATGCCGCTCACGGGCCGCTTGTCGATCGAGGTGCGCCCGATGCCGGCCCACGCGAACTCGCGGGGCTGGCCGACGTTGACCGAGACCACCTGTGCCATGCGGCGATTCTCTCAGGTCGCCGGCCGGCCCGGCGACTGAGTTGAGCGACCGAGAAGCTCTCAGCCGGCCGGTCGCAGCAGGATGGTCCAGCTGGTCGCCGTGCTGGCCGCGGCGTTGGCTGTTGCGGTCAGGCCCCCGGTGGTGGGCGGGATGCCGGCTGTGAGAGCCGAGCCGGGGTCGCTGAGCAGGCTGGCGATACGACCGCCACCGGTGCCGGCCGTTGTTGCCCGGCTGGTCTCTCCGCCAGGCACGGTCCATCCGGTGGTCCCGCTGTTCTTGTCAGACCAGTAGGAGACCCGCCGTGCGCCGTCGGTGTCGTTGGCGACCGAGGGCGTGGTGTGAGCAGTCGTGCTCCCGGGCTCCGGCGCGCCCGTCACAGACGCGATGGGGTTCGTCTGGTTGGTGCCCCGGTAGGCCGCCAGGGTCAGTGCGACCTTGGTGAAGGTGGTGCCGCTGGACAGCTGGACGGTGCTGCCGGCGTCCGCCCCGGTGGCGACGCGACGCCAGGCGGTGGTGGCGTGCGTGCCGTCCACGACGCGGCCGATCTGCGTCCAGCCGGCTCCCGGCCCGCTCAGCGTGCTCGTGCTCCCCTGCGACGCGAACAGCAGGAGGGCGTCCCCCGCATCGACCGCCGCGGGGACCTGCACGGTGAACGCCGTGCTGTTGACGTTCCTGGTAGTAGCTCCCACGAACGTGATCGGTGTCAGTGGCGGGTCGCCGGCCACGACCGTGTGTGTGACCGTGTCGGTCGCCGCGTCGTCGTCGGTCACGGTCAGCTTGACCGCGTAGCTGCCCGGAGCGTCGTACGTGTGCTCCGGGGTTGCCTCGGTTCCCGTCTCGTCGTCGCCGAAGTCCCACGCGTACGACTCGATGCTGTCCTCGGCGTCGCTGGAGGTGCTGGCGTCGAAGGAGCACACCAGCTCGTCACAGTCCCAGGTGAACCTTGCCGTGGGTGGTTGGTTGACCGGGGGAGGTGGCGGCCCCGCCGGTCTCAGCAAGATGGTCCACGCCGTTGCGGAGCTGGCGGCCGCGTTGGACCGGCCAATGAGCCCTCCGGTCGTGGGCGGGGTTCCGGCGGTCAAGGCCGCCGCCCCGTCGGTCAGCAGGGTGCCGATCCGGCCGCCTCCGCTGCCGAAGGAGGTTCCGCGCACGGTCTCCGAAGCCGGAGCGGTCCAGCTCGTGGTCCCACTCGTCTTGTCCGACCAGAACGAGACTCGCCGTGCTCCGTCCACCGAGTTGTTCACCACAGGCGTGGTGTGCGAGACGGTGCTCCCCGGCTCCGGCGCTCCGACAGTCGTGGCCACGGGCGCGCTCGGGTCGGTGCCGCGGTAGGCGGCGAGGGTGAGCCCGACCTTGGTGTAGGTGGCGCCGCTGTTCAGGCTCACCGTCGTGCCGGCGTCGCCCGCGGTGGCAACCCTGCGCCACACGGTGGTGGCGTGGCCGGTGTCGGTGACCCGTCCGAGCTGCACCCAGCCGGCGCCGGGACCGCCCAGCGTCGTCGTACTGCCCTGCGCGGCGAACAGCAGCAACGCGTCACCGGCCTGCGTCGAAGCCGGCACCTGCACGTTGAAGGTCCGGGCGTTGGTGTTGCTCATGTTGCGCCCGACGAACGTGATGTCCCCGCTGGGCGGCGGAGGAGGCGGAGGGGGTGGGGGCGGGCCACCGTCGAGGTTGACGACGTTCTCCAGCCGTACCATCTTCAGGTTCTGGTGCCCGGTTGTGCCCGGGGCGTCGTTGTTGTTGTCCTGGCACACGAACATGCCCCGCGGGAAGGCCGGCCCCAGGTCCGCTGTCACGGCGGTGATGCCGTCGGTGCGGTCGCAGTCATCGGAGCCGGTGCCGTTGGCCACCCGGAAGGTGTTGACGAACTCGTTGCCGGCCTCGCGCCGGTAGACACTCATGTACGACGAGTTGGGGTCGGGCGCGTTCTGCACCGAGACGATGACGAACCCGGCGCCGTCGCCCTGGTCCACGATCGTGACACCCTCGACGTCGTTGACCAGGTGGCCACCGGCGCCGGCCAGGACGTCGACCGCCTCGCGGGTGGTGCCGCCGTTGGGCTCGGCGGAGTAGCGCCACAGCGCCTCGTTCTCCTCGCTGATGTAGAGCGCACCGGTGTCGTCGTCGGCCACGCACCCCTCGGCCTCGGAGCCCACCGAGAAGGTCCGCACCGTGTTGCTCTCCAGCATCCCGTCTGTGTCCGCGTCGAGCAGCTCGAACTGGTTGACCGTGCCCCCGATGGTGATCGAGATGCCGTAGACCTTGTTCGTGGTGGGGCTCTCGTACAGGCAGAAACCCTCACCGTTCACCCCGATGGGTGCGGAGCCCTCGGTCGTCGACGACAGCAGCCGGGTGGTCGGGTTGACGTGGTAGAAGCGAACCCCCCGCTGGACGACACCGACGATGTCCTGCGTCTGACCACCGATCGTCACCCCTTGGCGCACGTCCACGTTGCCCCAGAACTGCGTGCTGAACGACAGCCGCTGCACCAGCGTTCCGTCCAGGTCGTAGGTCTCGAACCCTCCGCCCTTGTCATTTCCCATGAGCAGGGAGCGAGAAGGGTCGGTGGGGTGGACCCAGACCGCCGGGTCGTCCATGGCGTCCCCGGAGTGGAACACCGGAGCGGTCTCCCCGTTCGACGAGACGAGCACCGGCGACTCGGCCGCGTGCACCGGCGAGGCGGTGACGGCTGTGTTCAGCGCGGCCAGCAGCAACCACACCAGCAGTGCGGCGAAGAGGCGGCGTGGGCGCGCCAAGGACAACTTCATGACCCCCCGGTCTCAGGACTTGTCCGGAAGGTACGTCGGCGCACTCGTCTGCGGCAACGATCCGGGACGAATGCCGGGATTGGGCACGTACTGGTCTGATCCAGACCGGTCATCTGCTTGCGTAACGCGGTCTCGGTGTGGCGTGGGATGTGGGACCCCGGGACGTTTTTCTGCGGAACCTGTCGTATCCGGCGACGCCCGTTCGTGGAGCAGTCGACATGATGGGGCGGTACGACGTACCGCCCTCGACCGCTGGACATCACGTAAGGAGCACGACATGACGCAGTACATGTTTTCCGTCATCCACCCCGAGAGCGGCCCGGACCTGAGCGAGTCCCAGATGGAGGAGTCCGGCCGCCAGGTCGACGCCTTCAACGAGGAGCTCCTGGCCAACGGCGTCTGGGTCTTCGCCGGCGGCCTCGAGCCGCCGTCGAGCGCGACCGTCGTCAACGCGACCGGGGCCGATGTGCTGGTCACCGACGGCCCGTACGCCGAGACCAAGGAGCAGCTCGGCGGTTTCTGGGTCCTCGAGGCGCCCGACCTGGACGCGGCACTGGACCTCGCCAAGAGGGCATCCGCTGCCTGCATGGCCGCCGTGGAGGTCCGTCCGTTCCACGGCGTGCCGCCTGCCGAGTGAGCGATTCCTCGAAGCCTGTCGGCGCGGATGCCGGCGCGGGCCCTGGGCTCGAGTCGGTCTTCCGCGCCGAGCACGGGCGGGTCGTCGCCAGCCTGACCCGTCGTTTCGGCGACCTGGACCTGGCCGAGGAGGCCACCGGCGAGGCGCTGCTCGTCGCGGTCGAGCGCTGGCCGGTCGAGGGGTTGCCCCCCAACCCGGGCGGCTGGCTGACGACCGTGGCCGCCAACAAGGCGCTGGACCGACTCCGTCGCGAGAAGCGCCGCGAGGACAAGTACGCCGAGGTCGCACGCATGAACGAAGGATTCGACAACACCCCACCCGAGCCCACGGGACCGGTCGAGGATGACCGCCTCCGGCTGGTCTTCACCTGCTGCCACCCGGCCCTGGCCCCGGAGAACCGGGTCGCGCTGACCCTGCGCATGCTGGGCGGGCTCACCGTCGCGGAGATCGCCGCCGCCTTCCTGGTGCCGGAGACGACGATGGCCCAACGGATCACCCGCTCGAAGCAGAAGATCAAGTCGGCGCACATCCCCTACCGGCTGCCACGCGCGGAGGATCTGCCGGAGCGGCTCGCCGGCGTGCTCGCGGTGCTCTACCTGGTCTTCAACGAGGGCTATCTCGGCTCCTCCGGCGAGGCCCTCCGAACCGACCTCACCGCCGAGGCGATCCGGCTCACGCGCCAGCTGCGCGAGATGGTCCGCGCGACGCCGTCCCTGGGACCGCTGCCGGAGGTCGACGGGCTGCTGGCCCTGATGCTGCTCACCGACTCGCGCACCGCCGCCCGGGTTCACGACGGCGTGCTGGTCCCGCTCGCCGAACAGGACCGCACCCTCTGGGAGGCCGCGATGATCGACGAGGGGCACCGGCTGGTGCGTGGGTGCCTGGCCCTGAACCGGCCCGGGCCCTACCAGCTGCAGGCGGCGATCAACGCCGTGCACACCGATGCGATCGACGCCTCGATGACCGACTGGTCGCAGGTGCTCCAGCTCTTCGACCAGCTGCTCGCCATGACGTCCAGCCCGGTGGTGGCCCTGAACCGCGCAGTCGCCGTGGCCGAGATCGACGGTCCGGAGGTCGCACTCGCCCTGGTCGAGCCGCTCGCGTTGGTCACCTATCACGCTTGGCATGCGACGCGCGCCGACCTCCTCCGCAGGCTGGACCGCCCCGACGAGGCGCGGCTCGCCTATGACATCGCGATCGAGCTCGCCGGCAACGAGGCCGAGCGGCAGTTCCTGCGCGGGCGGCGCGACCGGTTACACCACTAGTCCTGGACTGCCTTCGCCACGGCGATGCACGTCGTCAGATAGTCCTCGTCGGTGGTCGCCCGCCCCGCCTCGGCGTCGTCCTGCAGCGCCCAGCAGGCGTTGTTCATCATCCGTACGACGACCCAGTCGCGGGCCCGCCGCTCGTCGAGCCCGGCGTGGTCCACCAGGGCATGGAAGCGCCGACGAACGCCGTCGCGGACACTCTGCCCACTGTGGGAGGCCTCGAGCTCCTCGAACCTGTTCCAGAGCATCGGCGCCAGCTCGTAGTGCGGGTCCCCGCTCATCGGCTTGGGGTCGATCACCAGCCACGGCGCCCGATCCGCGGCCAGCACGTTCTCGTAGTGCAGATCGCCGTGGATCAACGTCCCCGAGCTGTCCGGGTCGGCCACGAAGTCACGCGAGAGCGAGATGGCCTGCTCGACCAGTCGCCTCGGAAGGGGCGCGCTGCGCGGCAGCTCTTTCAGCTCGCCGGCCCAGCGGTCGACGTACGACGTGAGCGGGCGCAGCTGGGGCAGGGCAGGGACGTGGAGCAGCGAGTACAGGCCAGCGACGACCTCGCACGCCTCGAGGTCCCACATCTCGTCGAGGCATTGCCGGCGTAGCCGTTCGAGCAGCATCGCGGCACGGTGGGGGTCGGCGCGCAACAGCTTGACCGCTCCGCGACCACCCCAGTGCCGCAGTGCCAGGTGCTCGTGCTCGCTCTCCTCGTCGGGAAAGCTCACCTTCAGCACGGCCGGACTGCCACCCGCCGTACGCACCGGCGCCACGAGGGCGAGGAAGCCGTGCAGCATCGCCCCGTCGGGTTTCAGGACCCACTCCTCGAGCAGTCCCGCCAGCAGAGCGGGCAACCGCTCGACCCATTCGGCCCAGTCCGGTCCCCGGCGCGCCATGTCGAGTACGCCGTCGGGCAGGCGGAGTGCAGTCACAACCCCACCAGCAGATCCTCGACGCGCTTGCGGAAGTTGGGGCACGTGGTGACGTCGTGCGCCCGGCAGTCGAGCGCGTGCTGGGTCATCTCCCGGGAGATCCGCATCTCCTCCATCCGCCGTCGAGGTCCGCGAGGTGGGCAGTGAGCACCTCACGGCGACCCTCTGACCCGGCATCGAGCAGGTGCGCGACCTGGTCGAGGCTCATGCCCGCGGCCTTGCTGCGCAGCACGGCGGCCACCCGGCGCACGTCGTCGCGGGAGTATCGCCGCCGGCCCGCCGAGTCACGCGCGGGCGCCAGCAATCCGACCGCCTCCCAGTGGCGGAGCACGTTGGTCGGCAGGTCGAACTGGGCTGCAACATCGCCTACGGACCAGAGGGTTGACTTCATGTTGACATGAAGTCACACACTCGGAGGAACCACAAGGCGAAGGAGCAACATGTACGACGTCATCGTGATCGGCGGCGGCCCCGCAGGCCTCCAGGCAGCGCTGACCCTGGGCCGCATGCACCGGAGCTGCCTGGTCCTGGACTCGGGCTCCTACCGCAACGCACCAGCACTCGAGATGCACAACTTCCTGACCCATGACGGGACCCCGCCCGAGGAGTTCCGCGCCGCTGCCCGCAAGGACCTTTCCCGCTACGAGACCGTTGAGCTCGTTGAAGCCGAAATGCAGGAGCTGGTGTCTGGGGACGACGGCTTCACCGTGACGACGCGCTCCGGGGATTCACACCAGGCCCGTCGCATCATCCTGGCGACCGGGCTGCAGGACGTGCTGCCCGACGTACCCGGGATGTCTGAGCTGTGGGGCAGCGTCGTGGCGCACTGCCCCTTCTGCCACGGACACGAGCTCACCGGCGGCACGGTCGCCATCCAGGGCGGACCCCACTCCCCCAAGCTGGCCGCGATGCTGTCCCGAATCGCTGGCGAGCTCGTGGTTCTCGCCAACGGCTACGAGTTCGAAGTCTCTGAGCTCGACCAGCTGGCCCGGATCGGCGCCGAGGTCCGGACGGGTCGTCTCGTTGCGCTCCACGCCAAGGGGGACGGCGCTGTCGTCGACCTCGACGACGGGACGTCGATCCGCGTCGACGGCTTCTTCGTGGCCGGGTCCCTCGAGCACACTGCGCCGTTTGCCGCGGCCCTCGGGCTCATGACGTTGCCGAGCGGTTGCGTCGAGGTCGACCCGTTCGGGCGCACGAGCCGTCCGGGCGTGTACGCCGCGGGCGACCTCGCGCACCAGGCGTCGTACCCGATGCCACTCGCCTCGGTCCTGAACGCGGCCTCTGCAGGCATGCTGGCGGGAGTCGCGGCACTGCAGGATCTCCTGACCGACGAGTTCGGGCTGCCTGCGATGGGCTGAGGTGTTACTTCTTGTCCTTCAGTGAGGGTCCCGACGTCGAGAGCGCCGCGATGAAGGCCTCCTGGGGAACCTCGACCCGGCCGACCATCTTCATCCGCTTCTTGCCCTCCTTCTGCTTCTCCAGCAGCTTGCGCTTGCGGGTGATGTCACCGCCGTAGCACTTGGCGAGCACGTCCTTGCGGATCGCGCGGATCGTCTCGCGCGCGATCACGCGAGCCCCGATCGCCGCCTGGATGGGCACTTCGTACTGCTGACGCGGGATCAGCTCACGCAGCTTGCCAGCCAGCATCACGCCATAGCCGTACGCCGCGTCGCGGTGCACGATCGCGCTGAACGCGTCGACCGTCTCCCCCTGGAGCAGGATGTCGACCTTGACGAGGTCGGCTGCCTGCTCGCCGGTGGGCTCGTAGTCCAGGGACGCGTAGCCCTTGGTCTTCGACTTCAGCTGGTCGAAGAAGTCGAAGACGATCTCGCCCATCGGCAGCGTGTAACGCATCTCGACCCGGTCCGCGGAGAGGTAGTCCATCCCCTGGAGCTGCCCGCGCTTGGACTGGCAGAGCTCCATGATCACGCCGATGTAGTCGCTCGGGCTGAGGATCGTCGCCTTCACCACGGGCTCGCGGACCTCGGCGATCTTGCCGCCGTTGGGGTACTCGCTGGGGTTGGTGACCTCCTGCTCGGAACCGTCCTCCATCACCACCTTGTAGACCACGTTGGGCGCTGTCGAGATCAGGTCGAGGTTGAACTCGCGCTCGAGGCGCTCGCGCACGATCTCCATGTGCAACAACCCGAGGAACCCGCACCGGAACCCGAAGCCCAGCGCACCGGACGTCTCGGGCTCGTAGGCCAGTGCCGCATCGTTGAGCTGCAGCCGCTCGAGGGCGTCACGCAGCGTCGGGTAGTCGTCGCCGTCGATCGGGTACAGCCCCGAGTAGACCATCGGGTTCGGGTGCTTGTAGCCACCCAGCGGAGTGGTCGCACCGTGGTGCTGACTGGTCACCGTGTCACCGACGCGGGACTGGCGCACGTCCTTCACCCCGGTAATCAGATAGCCCACCTCGCCGACGCCCAGGTCTCCCGCCTTCACCGGCTCGGGGCTGATCACACCGACCTCGAGCATCTCGTGGACCACGCCGTTCGACATCATCTTGATCCGGTCGCGGTGCGAGAGCTTGCCGTCGAAGACGCGGACGTAGGTGACCACACCGCGGTAGGTGTCATAGACCGAGTCGAAGATCAGGGCCCGCGCCGGCGCTTGGGCATCACCCTGCGGTGCGGGGGTCTGGGCGACGATCTCGTTCAGCAGGTGCTCCACGCCCATGCCGGTCTTGGCAGACACACGGAGCACGTCGGAGGGATCGCAGCCGATGATGCCGGCCAGCTCTGCGGCGTACTTCTCGGGCTGGGCTGAGGGCAGGTCGATCTTGTTGAGCACCGGGATGACATGCAGGTCGGCGCCGAGCGCGAGGTAGAGGTTGGCCAGCGTCTGCGCCTCGATCCCCTGGGCGGCATCCACGAGCAGCACTGCCGTCTCGCAGGCCTCGAGCGAACGTGACACCTCGTAGGTGAAGTCCACGTGCCCGGGGGTGTCGATCATGTTGAGGACGTAGGTGTCCGGCTCGGCCATGGCCTCGTTGTCCGGCTTCACCGTCCACGGCATCCGGACGGCCTGGCTCTTGATGGTGATGCCGCGCTCGCGCTCGATGTCCATGCGGTCGAGGTACTGCGCGCGTGCCGCTCGCTCGTCCACCACTCCCGTGAGCTGCAACATCCGGTCGGCGAGCGTGGACTTCCCGTGGTCGATGTGGGCGATGATGCAGAAGTTCCGGATGATCGCGGGGTCGGTCCTGCCCGGCACGGGCGCGGCGGCGTTCAGGGACACGGACTGCTTTCCGGGAGGCGTTCGACGAACGCCCATCCTCCCACGATCGACGCGGCTAGCCGAACTGAGGCGCGCCTCCCGCGAGGTCAGGGCCCCACGTCGTGCGCTGTCCGTCGGGACCCACCAGGGACCCTGCGGTGAGGGCCTGAACGATCGCCGAGCGGACCGACTCGACCTCCTCGAGGGATGCGTCGAACCGCACCGTCGACACCCATGCGTCGGCGTCGGCACTCGTCTCGGTGTGGTGCGGCCAACGGCACGGACCTTCGTGCTCCCAGTGCCCGCAGAGCGCGACGGTCACAGCTCCACCCAGCGCTGCCGCCTCGCCCTCGAGCCCCGTGACGCGACACACCTGTTCGTGCGCGAACGCCATGCGAACCACGCTAGCTGGCAGCCGAGGTGGGCAGCCAGAAGCGCAGCTTCACACCACGCTGGTCCTCGAGCTCCCCACCGTTGGCTTCGATGACCTTGCGGGAAGCGGTGTTGTCGACGTCGCAAGTCACCAGCGCCGGGTCAATGCCTCGATGCGCTGCCTCAGGGAGCACAGCAGCGAGCATCCGGGTCGCATGCCCCTCGCGGCGACGACTGCGGCGCACGTCGTACCCGATGTGGCCGCCCACCTCCCGAAGGCGGTCGTTGAGCTCGTGCCGCAGTGAGATCCGCCCGAGGTAGTCGGTGCCGTCGGTCCACCACCACGTCGTCTGGCAGACGAAGCCGGGTTGCCTGGGGCGTTCGGACTCGCCCAGCGCCTGCTCGACATACGCAGCGAAGCCTTCATCAGTGACCCAGGTGGACCCGAACCTGCTCAGGTCGCTGCCGACCATCGAGTCGTCCCCACCACGTCCTTCCGAAACGAACTCCTTCATGGCGGCGAGGAACGACGCCCGGAATCGGGGGTGAGGACGGGTCAGCTCAGCCATGTCCCCGAGGTTGCAGCATCGGGGACCTGCCGGGCCACCGATTATCGGGAGCGCCTGCGCGGGCTCGCATTGCTGCCAGCTAGTGTCCTGACCTCATGGATCCCGAGACACGAGTTGCGTTGCTGGCCGGCGGGTCCGGCCTGGTGGGTGGTCACCTCCTGCGCCTGCTGCTCGAGGACCCACGGTGGGGGCACGTGGTCAGCGTCGGTCGGCGAGAGGTCGACGTACGACACGAGAAGCTGGAGCAACGCATCCTGGACCTCACCGAGATCGGCGACCTTCCGCCTGTCGACGACGCGTTCTGCGCGTTGGGCACCACGATCAAGAAGGCGGGCAGCCAGCCGGCTTTCCGCTCCGTTGACCACGACGCGGTCGTGGAGCTGGCGCGGGCCGCCAGGCAGTCCGGGGCGAGCAGCTTCGTGCACGTGACCGCGCTGGGCGCCGATGCCGGCTCTCGGGTGTTCTACAACCGGGTCAAGGGCGAGACCGAGCGGGACGTCGCGGCGGTCGGGATCGCGACGACGATCGCGTTCCGGCCTTCGATCCTCGACGGTGACCGCGACGAGTCCCGACCCGCAGAGCAGCTGGGGCTGGTCGTACTGCGGGCGCTCGCGCCCGTGCTGGGCAAATTGCGACCCACCCGTGCAGAGGACGTGGCGAGGGCGATGATCAATGAGGCCGGGCGGGGGCAGCCGGGCACGCGGACGATCGGAGCCGGCGAGATCGCACGGCTCGCTCGCCACTGACAACAGGGTGCGACTTTCTGCGGTGTCCGCCGATTTGGGCGCGACTGCTGCGCGCTGATATCGTTTCCCTTCGTGTCTGGACCGCGTCCGGACGCCCCCGAATCTGATCTCCACACAAACGAGGCGACCCTGCAGTGGCGAACATCAAGTCCCAGATCAAGCGCAACCGGCAGAACGACGCTGCGCACGAGCGCAACAAGGCCGTGAAGTCCGCGCTGAAGACGTCCGTCCGCAAGTTCCGTGAGGCCGCCGAGGCCGGCAACGCCGACGAGGCGAAGGCCGCGGCTCTCGACGCCGCCAAGCGACTCGACAAGGCCGCCTCGAAGGGCGTCATCCACAAGAACCAGGCCGCCAACCGCAAGTCCGCCATCAACAAGCAGGCGTCCTCGCTCTGACTGTCTTCTCGGGCTGAACAGCCCACGCAACAGGCGTCGTGCCCCACCGGGCGCGGCGCCTTCTTGTTTGTCCGCTCAGCGGCTGGCGCGTGCCCGGACGACGTCGAGCACCATCTTCTCCAGCGCGTATGACGGGTCGCTGGCCTGCCCCTTGATGTCGGCGTCGGCGCGCGCCACCGAACGGATCGCCCGCCCCAGACCGTCGTCGTCCCAGCCGTGGGCCTGACGGCGCAACGTGTCGAGCTTCCACGCGGGCACCCCGACCTCACGCATCAGGTCGTTGTTGCGCATCCCGCGAGGCGCCGACATGAACCTGGCCAGGCTGCGCAGGCCACCTGCCATGGCGCTGGTGACGAGCACCGGGGCGGTGCCTCGGTCGAGCGCCCAGCGCAGCTCCTCGAGTGCCTTGGCCGCCTGGCCGTAGATGGTGTGATCGGCGACCGCGAACGACTTTGCCTCAGCCCTGCCGCCGAAGTACTGCTTCACCATCTCGACGTTCAGCGGCTCGCCCTCGAAGTCGTCGGCGAGCTGGCTGGCGGCCGCCGAGAGCGACCGAAGGTCCTGCCCGACCGCCTGGACGAGGAACTCCGCGGCAGCCGGGTCGATGCGCACCTGGCGCGACCGCAGCTCGTTGACCACGAAACCCGGGAACTCTCGTGCGGTGACCGGCACGGACTTCACCTCGGTGACGGCCGCGAGCTTGCGCAGCTTGCTGAGCAGTCCGCTCCCCTTGGGGCCGCCGCTGTGGGCCAGCACGAGCGCGACGTCCTCCGCCGGCGCCGAGACGTAGTCGAGCAGTCCGGCGGCCGACTCCTCGGGAAGGTCCTCGAGACGGCGTACGACGACGCAGCGCGTCGAGGAGAACAGTGACGGGGCCGCCATGTCTCCGAGAGTGGCCATCGTCAGCGAGGAGGCGCTGGTCTCGGAGATCTCGGCCTCCACGTCGTGGCTGCGCACCGCCGTGCGGACACCGGCTATGGCGCGCTCCCCGAGGAACTCCTCGGGCCCGGTCACCAGGGTGATCCTGCCGAGCACATCCTGTGGCGTCGGATCCATGCCCGCACCTTCTCACGCACCTCGGACAACAGGTCTCAAAGGGTCAACGAGCCCTCGACGAGGGTGTGGCACGCACCGCCGACCCAGATCTGGCCCTGGTCGTCGGTCTCGACCACCACCCTGCCGTCACGTCCCATCGCCGTGCCCTGGCGAGCCACATAGGCCGGCGGCAGGTGCCCCTCCCGGGTGAGCCACACGGCGAACCCGGCGTTGAGGCTCCCGGTGACCGGGTCCTCAGGCACGGCGAACTCCGGGCAGAAGGCGCGCACCTCGTGGTCGGCGCCGATTTCCCTTCGCCACTGGGCGTCGTGCGCCCCGATGACACCGATCTCGAGCCCGCTCATCGCGATGAAGTCGGGGCGCAGTCCCAGCACGTCGTCGGCACTGGCCAGCTGCACGCCCAGCCAGCCGGGACCGTTGTCGACCCAGTTGGCGCGCAACACCCGCTCAGGTGCGACGCCCAGCGCAGAGATCGCGCGTGCCAGGGTCTCCTCGTCGACCTCCCCCGCGCGCACCAGGTCCGGGGCCCGGAAGGCCAGGCCGTAGTCCTCGAGCCGGAGCTCCACCAAGCCGACGCCGCACTCCTGGACGATGCGCCCCTCACCCGCCTGTGCACCGCCGCGACCGAGCCAGGCGTGGGCGCTGCCCAGGGTGGGATGCCCGGCGAACGGCAGCTCCTCGGCGGGGGTGAAGATGCGCAGCCGGTAGTCCGCCGCCGGATCGGCCGGGGGCAGCAGGAAGGTCGTCTCGGAAAGGTTCGTCCACCGGGCGAAGGCCTGCATCTGCTCGTCGCCTAGGCCGTCGGCGTCGTGCACCACCGCCACCGGGTTGCCCGTCAGGGGCCGAGGGGCGAACACGTCGACCTGGGAGAAGGAGTACGTCGTCACGACACCAGCCTGTCACCTGTCGGTGCCGACCTTCCCCCGGTGTGTCACCCGCAGCCCGTGATCGACCACGACCGCCACGTCGCCGTGCTTGTCCGTGCGCGCGACGCGCATCCGCGAGTCTTGTAGGAGGGCCGTCAGCGAGGGGGCCGGGTGCCCGTAGTCGTTGCCGACGCCGACCGAGATCAGCGCCAGTCGTGCCCCGAGCCCGCGGATGAGGTCGGGATCCTGGCTGGCGCTGCCGTGGTGGGCCACCTTCAGGACGTCGGCGTGCAGGCCCCCGGTCTCGCGCAGCAGCCGTGCCTGCGAGACCTCCTCCTCGTCGCCCATCAGGAGCATCCGGATGCCGCGTGTCTCGACGAGGAGCACGACGCTCGCGTCGTTGGGTGGTGAGTCCGAGGCTGCAGATGGTGCATGTGAAGGCGCGACCACCTGCCAGCTGAGCGGACCGAGTCGCCTTGTCTCGCCGTACGTCGCCCGCTGCACCGGCACCCTTGCACGCGCGGCCACCGCCTGCACCAGACGAGCGCCCGATAGCGGGTCCGCCAGGGACGTGACCTCGATGGCGCCCACGGCTCGGCCGTTCAGGACACCTTCGAGCCCGTCGACGTGATCGGCGTGGAAGTGCGTCAGCACCACCAGCGGCACCCTCGTCATGCCGATTCGCCGCAGACACCGATGCATGGCCGCGGGGTCTGGGCCGGCATCGACGACCAGAGCGCTGCCCTGCCCCGCGTTGAGGACCAGCCCGTCGCCCTGCCCGACATCGCACGCGACCAGCACCCATCCGGCGGGCGGCCAACCCGGCGTCGGGAGCGGGACGAGCAGGACGCACACCATCAGGGCACCCATGCACACTGTGGTGGCTCGCCGGGCCAGCAGCGTGCCCAGGACGAGCGACACCAGCGCGCAGAGGGCCGTCAGCGTCGCGATTCCGACCGGGCCCGCTGACCAGCCGACCGCCGCCACCGGAAGGTCCGCGCACCGCATGGCCACAGCGATGATCCACTGCGCGCACCAGGCCGCGGGTGTCGCCACGATCCTCCCCAGTGGGTCGGAGACCAGCCCTACGACGCCGCCGGCCAGGCCGAGGACGGTGGCCGGGCCGACAGCTGGTGCCGCCATCAGGTTCGCTGCGACGGCGACCAGGCTCACCTGGCCAGAGATCGCACCCACCAGCGGGGTGCAGGCGATCTGGGCGGCCAGCGGCACCGCCACCGCCTCGGCGACCCAGCGAGGCAGCCAGCGCATCAACCGGTCGCGCCAGCCCGGCGCGAGCCACAGGATCCCGGCGGTGGCCATGCACGAGAGGGCGAATCCCATCGACAGTGCCAGCCAGGGGTCGACCAGGAGCAGCAGGAACACCGCGGCACCCAATGCCCTCGTGCCGCGCCGTCGCCCGTTGTGGCCCATCCCGATCAGCCCGACCGACCCCATCGCCGCTGCCCGGACGACGCTGGGCTCCGTGCGGGCGAGCAGGACGAATCCCACGACTCCGAGGGCACCGACCACGACCAGACCGCGGGCACGCACTCCCGCCCAGCGGGCGATCAGCAGCAGGCAGCCGACCACGATCGTCAGGTTGGTGCCCGAGACTGCCAGCAGATGCGTGAGCCCAGAGGTGCGGAACGCTTCGCTGAGCTCGTCGGGCATCGCGCTGTCGTCGCCGTCCACCAGCGCGGGCACCAGTGCCTTCGGCCCAGCGGCCTGCTCGACCACTGCGCCGCGGATGGAGGCCCGCAGCCGGTCAGCGCCGCGCAGCCACAGGCCTGGGCGGTCGATGACCACCGGAGGTCCCCGCGTGCTCAGCACCCCGGCGAGGTCGCGGGTGCTTGACCTCTGGAGGCGACCCGAGACCTGCACCCGGGTGCCAGGAGTGAGTCGCTGCCACCGCTGGTCGGCGATCAGCAGCACCGGTGCCCGGACGCGATGTCGAAATCCCCGACCGGTCACGCGCTCGGTGCGGGCGCGCAGGACGACGTACTCCTCGAACTGCCCACGACGCAGCACCGGGTCCGAGGTCACCACGATCCGCGCGTCGACGGTTGCGTCCTCTC
The DNA here is from genome assembly GCA_963742815.1 of uncultured Actinomycetota bacterium. GTDB lineage: Bacteria > Actinomycetota > Actinomycetes > Propionibacteriales > Nocardioidaceae > Marmoricola. Next base: position 119,732 of record CAVUNJ010000011.1, on the reverse strand, counting down.
GAGCAAGGGCCTCGACCGCGTTGCCGTGCACCGCTCCGTCGCGTACGAGCACCGAGACCGCGATTCCTCCAGCAGCTACCAGCCAGGCCAGCCCGCTCAGCACCTCCTGGCCCCGACGCCGACGCTGCACGAGGCAAAGGCCGGCGAGGACGAGCAGGAGAACGCTCACCCAGACGGGCGCCAGCAGGGCGGTCAGTGCCGACGTCCAGGCGACCCCACCGAGCACGGGCGCCCTCATGTCGGCGCGCGCACTCGCCGGTGCGGTCACAGCGTGACGTGCGGTGCCATGTCGGCGAGCGTCTTCTCCCCGATGCCGTCGACCTCCAGCAGCTCGTCGACCGAGGAGAAGGCGCCATTGGCGCCGCGCCACTCCAGGATCTTCTGGGCGGTGACTGGTCCTACGCCGGGCAGGGTGTCGAGCTGCTCGGTGGTCGCGGTGTTGATGTTGACCAGCGCCCCGGACGGGTCCGGTGCGGCGGTGCTGGCACTCGCCGCCAGCCCTCCGGAGGTGCGCGGGCGACCGACGAGGATCTGCTCGCCGTCGACCAGGACCCGCGCGAGGTTGAGCGCGCTCAGGTCCACCCGGCCCCGCGGACCGCCGGCCCGCTCCAGTGCGTCGACGACGCGGGACCCGGCGGGCAGCGTGGCGACTCCTGGTCGGCGTACCTTCCCGGCGACGTCGACCGTGACGCTGGCCGCCGCTCCAGGAGAGGGGGCGCCGGTCGCCGCCGGCGACTTCACCGGCACCAGCGGGGCCGGGGACCCGGAGGAGCCCGTGAGCTCCGGGAGGCGAGGCAACGCCTCCGCGTTGCCGTCCATCCGCATCGCGACGAACGCGGTCGCCGTCACGGCCAGGGCCACGAGCGCGACCACCAGCAACACCGGGCCGGGGGCGAGTCCGACTCGGCCCCGCATGGTCTCCGGCATCCGGTCAGCCAGCCATCCACCCAGCCGCCCGCCCAGCCGTGTGGCCACTCCCGGACGCGCTGGCCTCAGGTGCTTGCCGGCGGGTGTCACCGTCGATGGCTCCGGCAGGGACGCCCTCGAGCGGTCCGACTCCTGGTCCTCGACGAGGTCGTCGACGCGCCTCAGACCGGCCTGGTCGAGCTCACGGCCCAACAGCTCGAGTCGGCGACGCGCCGCGGCCGCGACCTCCTGCTGAGACTGCCTGTGCATGCCCCCGACGCTAGGAAGCGGTGGCGGCCAGGGAAAGGGCGATCAGCCGGCCTGTGGACAAGTGTCCGGGCAGCGCAGCGTGTGGACGGTCAGCTGCGCCGCGACACCACGACGGCGACCATGCCTGGCCCGACATGCGCACCAAGGACCGCCCCGATCTCGCCCAGCGACACGGCTCGCTCCCCCAGCCCGGTCTCGAGTCGGGTCGAGAGCCGCTCGGCCAGCTCGGCGGCCCGGTCAGGACTGGCGAGGTGTGCGACCGCGACGTCGACCTCGGCGTCCTGGGCTGCCTCCACAGCGAGCTCCTCCAGCCGGGACAACGCCTTGGTGGACGTACGGACCTTCTCGAACGGACCGATGCGGCCGTCTTCCACCTTCAGGATCGGCTTGACCGCGAGGGCGGATCCGAACAAGGCGGCCGCCGCGCCCATGCGCCCTCCGCGACGCAGGTACTCCAGGGTGTCCACGTAGAAGAGCGAAGTGGTGTTGGCCGCCCGGCTCCGGGCCGCGGCTCCGGCAGTGGCCGCATCGGCACCGGCAGCGAGCGCGTCCGCCGCAGCCAGGACGGCGTAGCCGGTGCCCATCCCGACCTGCCGGGAGTCGACAGGCGTCACGGGGACCGGAGACCGACGCGATGCGAGCTGGGCCGACTCGAAAGTGCCGCTCAGCTCACCGGAGATGTGCACCGAGACGATCGACTCGGCTCCGTCTGCCGCCAGCTTCTCGTAGGTCTCGAGAATCGCCTCCGGGTTCGGCCGCGACGTACTGACCGGGGTCCACTCCTTGAGCGCGTCCGCCAACATCTGTGGCGTGACGGAGTCGTCGTCCCCGCCTTCGTCGTACGACGTCGCGCCGATGACCACCTGGAGCGGGACCACCGTGATGCCGCGCTCGGCAACCGTCTTGGCGGAGAGCGAGGCGGTCGAGTCGGTGACCAGGGCAACGGACATGAGCGAAAGGCTATCGCCGGACCAGTGACACTCCTCGGCGACGTCTCAGGTCGGCCAGACCGAGCACCAGCGCCGCCACGATCAGCCCGATGGTCGTGTGCAGCGCGACAGAGAACGCTTCGGCGGAGTCCCCGGCACTCGAGACGAGCCCGTCGAAGAACTGGGCGAGCACCACGGCCACCCCGATGGCGGATCCGACGCGCTGGAAGGTCTGGAGCAACCCGCCGCCGGCGCCGGCCTTGGAGGGGTCGACCTCGTCGAGGGAGAGCGTGATGTTCGGCGCGATCACAAGACCACCGCCGGCTCCCGCGAGTAGCAGCAGCGGGGCCAGCTTCAGGCCCACGTCGCCGTCGAGGTGGGGAACAGCGACGTCGATGGCCACGAGCGCCACGGTGACGGCGACCAGCCCTGCGATGACCAGCAACCGGCCGAAGCGCTCGACGATGCGACCTCCCACGAGCGCCGAAACCGCTGACCCGACCGCGAACGGCATCTGTGTCAGGCCAGCCTGCAGGGCCGTATAGCCCAGCCCGTTCTGCAGGTAGAGCGTGAGGATGATGAAGATCGAGGTGAACCCGGCGAAGTACAGGCTGCCCAGCCCCAGGCCGTACACGTACGAGTGCACCTTGGTGAGCGACAGGTCGAGCAGCGTCTCCTTCTCGCGGCTCGTCCAGAACCGCTCCCAGAGGTAGAACAACGCGAACACCGCTCCGGCGACACCGAGCAGCCACCACGGCCGTTCCGCCAGCGACTCCCCCTGCTTGCCCTCGACGACCGGCAGCAGCACGAGCACCGTCGCGGTGGCGAAGAGCAGCACCCCGGCCGGGTCGAGCGACTGGCGTGGCCCCTCGGCTGCGACCGGGAGCCACTTGCGGGCAAGCACGAGCAGCAGCAGGCCGACCGGGAGGTTGACGTAGAACACCAGCCGCCAGCCGAGGTCCGCGCCACCCAGCTGAACCAGCACGCCGCCGAGCAGCGGTCCGATCGCGGTGGAGACCCCGATCGTGGCACCGAACAGGCCGAACGCACGGCCACGCTCAGGGCCCTTGAAGAGGTTCTGGATGAACCCGGAGATCTGGGGTGTGATCATCCCGCCGCCGAATCCCTGCAGCACCCGCGCCACCGACAGCCACAACGCGGTCGGGCTGGCGCCACACGCGGCGCTGGCGAGCGTGAAGATCGCCACGCCTGCCATGAACACCGTCCGTCGAGATCGCGCATCACCAAGCCTTCCGGCCGGGACCAACGCGACGCCGAAGGCCAGGGAGTAGCCGGCGACGACCCACTGGATGTCGCTGTCGTCCGCGGACAGCCCTGTGCGGATCGAGGGCAGTGCGACATTGACGATGCTGACGTCGAGCAGGCACATTCCTCCCGCCACGAGGCACACCGCAAGCGCGCGCCACCGGGCTGCATGGTGCTCGGCCGCGTCTGCGTCGGGCCGCGAACTCGCTCCTCCCACGCGAGCCACGCTAGTGCCCCACACGCGAAGTCCGCGGCATAATTCGCGCACCCAGCACGCACCTCGCTGCGTTGGCGACGCTCGAAAGACGTCCAGTCTGCCTTCGCGCCGCCGCCTTGCGATGCACGCACTGGGAGCACGACTTATCTTGCGAACTTCGCGCGAGGGACACTAGTGGTCATCTCCGTAAGTGGTCGCCTGCGCGTGATCACATGGCAGTCGCTACGGTCGTCGTGACGCACCCGCAAACCGTGGAGCAGGAGAAGACATGCGCATCGTCATCGCCGGGGGGCACGGCCAGATCGCCCTGCAGTTCGGCAGACTGGTCGCCGCCACCGGCCACAACCCCGTCGGCATGATTCGCCGGCCCGAGCACATTCCTGACCTCCAGGAGGACGGTATCGAGCCGGCGTTGATCGACCTGGAGGACACCGACGTCGCCGCGATGACCGAGATCGTCCGCGGCTCCGACGTCGTGGTGTTCGCAGCGGGAGGTGGGCCGGACGGCAACGCCGCGCGCAAGGAGACGGTCGACAAGGGCGCGGCGATCATGCTCGCCGACGCGGCCGAGGCCGCCGGCGTACGCCGCTACGTGATGGTCTCGACGATGGGGACCGAAACCGCAGACCCCGACTCCAGCAACGTGTGGGACGTGTACCTGCTCGCCAAGCAGGCGGCGGACGACGACATTCGTTCGCGTGACCTCGACTGGACGGTCGTGAAGCCCGGACGGCTCACCGATGACGTCCCCGGTGGCCTCGTCCGGGTCGGCAAGCTCGAGCGCGGGTCGGTGACGCGTGGGGACGTGGCGCACGTGCTCGCCGAGGTGATCGAGGCCGAGAACACCATCGGCAAGACCTTCGACGTGCTCGCCGGCGACGTACCGGTCAAGCGGGCCGTCGCGAGCCTTTGAACACCTAGCGCGACAGCAGCGCTTCGACCCCCGCGACCTCGGCCTCGAGCTCGGAACTCTCGTGCTTCGAGAGCCGGGTGAACAGCTCGGTCACGACGCGATCGTCGCGGACCCACCACAGGCCAGCCATGAAGCCGTCGACGAAGATGGTGCTGCCGACTCCCCCGTTCGTGCCGGCCCAGCGGGGACGAACCTCGAGGGGCACGATGTGGTCGCGGTTGGCGTGCGAGAGCCACACGTTGTCGTAGGCGCCGAGCAGCCGGACGGGCGCCGGCCTGTCCGCCTCGGCGTACGGCGCGTCCGGCACGTCGAACCGGCGGCGACCGTCCTCGCACTCGACGACGACCAGCTCGTCCAACATGTCCTCGAAGACCGGGCCGAGCCGCGTGATCCGCGACCAGACCGTCATGTCCGCGGCAGTCGCGGGACCGAAGGCACGCAGATAGCGGCGGACGAGCTCTGGCACGTCAATCTCCGTCATCGGCCTGCCGAAGTAGCTCTCGACGGTCTGGTAGACCACGCCGCCCGAGCGCTTCCAGAGCCCCCGGGGCGGGACCTGCACCATCGGCACTCGCTCGCGCGCCGTGTTCGTCAGGGCGCTCGTGGGAATCCCGGGGAAGACGCCAGTGAGCTGCTCCCCCAGCTCCTTCACAGGGAGGGGACCTGGCCCGAGGAGCCGCCTGGTCGCGGCGACGAGTTCCTCGACCGGCACGTCACGGGCCGGACGGCTCATCTGGTTCGATGCGCTCTGCTGGTCGAGTGCCCGCTGAACCCACGGCCGCAGTGACAGGGCGTCGTCGGGAACGAGCGCATGGATGGTGCCCCGCATGGTGAGGAACCGCACAGCGTCCTTGCTCTCGAGAGCCTTGGACAGCTCGTTCGGGTCGAAGTCCTGGATGCGAGCCGCCAGCGAGAGGTACGGCGGCAGGTTCTCCTGGGCCTGGAGGCCGATCAGGTGCTCGACCATGTCCAGTGCGGGCACCGTGGTGCGTTCGAGCAGGTGCTGTCGTTGCAGCAACGTGCGGTTAAGGTCACGGAGGCTCAGCACAACGGCAGCCTATGGGTGAACGCTCAGGCCACCGAGTAGTCGACGTCCTCGGTCGGTGCCACGGTGCCTTTGACACCGGGCGACTCGGCCCAGCCCCAGTAGAAGTTGGTGTAGGCGATCGACTGCTCCGGCGCGACCGGAAAACCCCACTGGCGCATGTCATCGGTGGTGTGCGCGTCGGAGACCAGCGTCGTGTCGTATCCACGGACCAGAGCACCGTGCAGGGTCGAGCGGATGCACGCTTCCGTCTGCGCGCCGGTGACCACCAGCCGTCCGACCTCCCGCTCGGCGAGCCGCTCCTCCAGGTCCGTCGCCTCGAAGGAGTCACCGTAGGTCTTGTGCACCACTGGCTCGCTGTCAAGGCGCTTGAGCTCGGCGACATATTCCCAGCCCTCGGAGCCCTTCGGCGTCTCGTCGTCTGAGTGCTGCACCCACAGCACGGGGACGTCCTCGACCCGGGCCTTTTCCACCAGCGTCTGGACGTTGGCGATCACGCGGTCGCGCTCGTAGGCGTTCGCGACGATGCCCTTCTGCAGGTCGATGACCAGCAGGGCGGTTCGGGGTCGGTTCTCCAGCGATGTCATGGCTACCTCCGTCAGGTTCAGTTCACGCTCAGCCTAGGCTGAGGCACTGACACAATCGCCAGCCTCAGCCGGCCACCACGTTGACCAGCTTGGGGGCCCGTACGACGACCTTGCGCACCTGTTTTCCCTCCAGGGCTCGTTGCACCGCCTCGTCGGCCAGCGCTGCCGCTTCGAGGTCCGCGTCGCTGATGTCCGGCGAGACCTCCAGTCGGGCGCGCAGCTTGCCCTGCACCTGCACCACGGCTGTCACGAACTCCTCGACCAGCAGCTCTTCGTCGACGACCGGCCAGCCAGCGTGGGCAACCGTGGGCTGGTGGCCCAGCCGGGCCCACATCTCCTCGGCGGTGTACGGCGCGACGAGGGACAGCAGGATCGCCACGGCTTCGGCAGCCTCCCGCACAGCGGGGTCAGAGGGTCCGGCCCCCCCGTTCTGCGTCGGGGAGTCGATCGCCTTGCGGGTCGCGTTCACCAGCTCCATCATCCGCGCGACCATCACGTTGAACCGGTGCGACTCCACCAGGGTCGCCGCCTCGTAGAGCGTCCGGTGGGTCACCTTGCGCAGCGAGCGATCGCCCTCGTCAGGGGAGGTGCCGGGAGCAGAAGTCACGTCACCGGACAGCCGCCAGGCCCGCTGCAGAAAGCGGAGCGAGCCCGCTGGCGACATGTCGGCCCAGTCGATGTTGTCCTCGGGCGGCCCTGCGAAGACCAGGGTCAGCCGAACGGCATCCACCCCGAAGTCCGCAAGTTGGTCCCCCAGACTGACGCCGTTGCCCAGCGACTTGCTCATCTTCTTGCCCTGGTTGATCACGACGCCCTGGTTCAGCAGCGCGGTGAACGGCTCGGTGAAGTCGACCAGGCCCATGTCGTGCAGGACCTTGACGAAGAAGCGGCTGTACAGCAGGTGGAGTACGGCGTGCTCCACCCCGCCGACGTACTGCTCAGCCGGCATCCACAGACGCACCTTGTCCTGGTCGAAGGCCTGGGTGTCGTCGTGCGGCGAGCAGTAGCGCAGGAAATACCACGAGGAGTCCACGAATGTGTCCATCGTGTCGGAGTCCCGCTTCGCCGGCCCCCCGCACTTCGGGCACTCGACGTTCACCCAGTCCTCTGCCGCAGCCAGAGGCGAGACTCCCTTGGGCTTCAGGTCGGCACCCTTGAGCTCGGGCAGTACGACGGGCAGCTGGTCCTCCGGCACGTCGACCTCACCGTCGATCGGGCAGTGGATCACCGGAATCGGGCAGCCCCAGAACCGCTGTCGCGACAGCAGCCAGTCGCGCAGCCGGTAGTTGACCGCGCCGCGGCCCGTGCCCTGGTCCTCCAGGTAGGCGATGATCGTGCTCTTCGCCTCGTCGATGCCCATGCCGTCCAGCGAGACCGTTTCGTTGGCCGAGTTGATCGCCGGTCCGTGCCCGGTGTACGCGTCGCCCTCCCAGTCGTCGGGCGGCTGGACGGTGCGCACGATCGGCAGGTCGTAGGTCTTCGCGAAGTCCCAGTCGCGCTGGTCCTGACCGGGCACCGCCATGATCGCGCCGGTGCCGTAGTCGGCCAGCACGTAGTCGGCCGCCCACACCGGCACCGTCTCCCCGTTGACCGGGTTGACTGCGTGCGCACCCAGGAACACACCCGTCTTGGGCCGGTCCGTGGCCATCCGGTCGATGTCGGAGGACTTGCGGGTCTCCGCCAGGTAGTCCTCGTACGCCGGCCGCTGCTCGTCGGAGACGATCTCCTCGGCCAGTTTCGCGTCCGCCGCGATCACCATGAACGTCGCTCCGAAGAGGGTGTCCGGACGGGTCGTGTACACCGAGACGGTTCGCGTCCCGCCGGAGTCGGTGGCTACCTCGAAGTCGACGGACGCGCCCTCCGAGCGGCCGATCCAGTTGCGCTGCAGCGTCAGCACCCTCTCGGGCCAGGTCACGTTCTCCATGTCGTCCAGCAGCCGCTGGGCGTAGTCGGTGACCTTGAAGTACCACTGCGTCAGCTCGCGCTTGGTGACCTCGGCCCCGCAGCGTTCGCAGAAACCGTCGACGACCTGCTCGTTGGCAAGCACCGTCTGGTCGTTCGGGCACCAGTTGACCGGGCTGGACTTGCGGTAGGCCAGTCTCCGCTCACGCATCTTCAGGAACAGCCACTGTGTCCAGCGGTAGTACTCCGGGTCGCTGGTGTGCAGCCGGCGCGACCAGTCGAAGGACACGCCGTACTTCTTGAACGACTTGGCCTGGGTCTCGATGTTGGCGTAGGTGTAGGTCGCCGGGTGCTCGTTGCGCTGGATCGCGGCGTTCTCGGCGGGCAGGCCGAAGGAGTCCCAGCCGATGGGGTTGAGCACCTCGTAGCCGCGCTGCCACCAGTAGCGTGCGATCACGTCGTGAAGGGCGGTCACCTCGGCGTGACCCATGTGCAGGTCGCCGCTCGGGTACGGGAACATCGTCAGGGCGTAGCGCTTCTCGCGCTGACTGTCGTCGTCGGCGCGGAAGGCGTCCAGCTGCTCCCACACCGGCAGCCATTTGGCCTCCGTCGCGTGCACGTCGTAGCCCGCGCTCTGGCTCTGGTCCTGTTCGCTCATCTCCAGCAACTTCCTGATCTCGTCCTGCCGGGCACGACCCCGTTCCTGGCCGGGTTCTCTGGCCGGTCATCCTCGGGCACAAAAATGCCCCCCGCGCGCGAGGGGCAGCCGCGTCGTCGCAACGGCGCGGCTAGAGAAGGAGCAGGACCCGTTCCACGAGGTCATGGTAGCGCTGTCGATCGCGTGGTGCCTTAAGGGTTGCGTCGTACCGTGGCGACATGGTCCCCGGGGCGCGCTGGCTCGCTGTGGCGGCTGTCGCGCTCGGGGTTGCATCGGCGCCGCTCGTCACCGAGGCCCTGCCTGTGCGCGAGAGCGACATCAGCGCCACCCGGCTGGCGGACCGGATATCCGGCGCCGACGACCTCGGGTGGTCCGGCGAGGTGCGGTCGCAGGGGTCGCTGCGGGTCCCGTTGACCGGCTCGACGTTCGGCGGAATGGCCCGCCTGCTGGGCGAGGAGACCAACCTCCGCGTCTGGTGGCGCGACCGCGAGAACTGGCGGATCGACCGCATCCGGACGACCGGCGAGTCCGACCTGGTGCGTCACGGCGGCCTGATGGTGCGATTCAGCTACGAGGAGAGCCGGGTCCGCTTCACGCCGTACTCCGCGGTCCGGCTGCCTGACGACGTCGACGTGGTCCCCTCCGCACTCGCGGCCCGCCTGCTCGCAGGTGCCCATTCCGACGAGCTCTCCAGGCTGCCCTCGCGTCGCGTGGCCGGGCGCGTGGCTGCAGGCCTGCGGCTGCTGCCGAGCGACGCCCGGTCCACCATCTCTCAGGTCGATGTCTGGGCGGACGTCTCCTCGGGCCTGGCCCTCCGGGTCGAGGTCTACGGCGAACCGCGCGGCGGGGTGCCGATCCTGGAGACAGAGCTCACCTCGCTCAGGCTCGTGAAGCCAGAGCGAGCGAAGGCAACATTCCGGCAACTCTCACCCCACCTCGACTTCTCGCGAGGCGTCGCGCTGGACGAGGCCGCCGGAGCGGCCACGTTCGCACCCTTCGTGCCGCCGGGCAGCGTCGCCGGTCTCGCTCGACGGGGACAGCCCGATGTCTTCGGCGCCGTGGGGGTCTACGGCCGCGGCCCCGTGGCGGTTCTCGCCGTACCCCTGCGGCCCTGGGTGGCCGAGCGGCTGCACGACCAGCTTGCTCGCAGCCGTGACTCACTGGAGACGGGCTCGAGCATCTCGCTCGAGGTCGGGCCGATCTCGGTCCGGCTGGTGGACGACGGGGGCACCTCGTTCCTGCTCACCGGCACGGTGACGCCCGAGACGCTGAGCCAGGCGGCCACGGACCTCCTTCGCGGCGTACGGCGGACCGAGTGATCAGGACGCGCGGTCTGACCAAGACCTACGGGAGCATGCGGGCCGTCGACGGCATCGACCTCGACGTCCGCGAGGGCGACGTCTACGGCTTCCTCGGAGCCAACGGGTCCGGGAAGACCACGACCGTGCGGATGCTGCTCGGCCTGGTCCTGGCCACCGCAGGCGAGGCGGAGCTCTTCGGTGAACCGATGCCGCGCGCCGCCATGTCGGTACTTCCACGAGTCGGTTCCCTCGTCGAGGGACCCGGCGCCTACCCGCACCTCAGTGGTCGGGCCAACCTCGCGATCTTCGACTCGGCCGCCGGCTCTCGGGGCGGACGTCGCCAGAGACGGGCGCGCATCCATGACGTGCTCGAGCAGGTCGGACTGGACCCCGCCGACAAACGTCCGACGAAGGCCTACTCGCTGGGCATGCGCCAGCGTCTCGGACTCGCTGCTGCACTGATGCGGCGTCCGGAGCTGCTCGTGCTGGACGAGCCGACCAACGGCCTCGACCCCCAGGGCATCCGCGACATCCGTGAGCTGCTGGTCGAGCTCAACCAGGCGGGCACCACCATCTTCTTGTCCAGCCACCTGCTCGCCGAGATCGAGCAGATGTCCACCCGGGTCGGCGTGCTCGACCGTGGGCGGCTCGTCCTGCAGCAGGACATGTCGGCGCTGAAGACCCCGACCGGACTGGTCCGGGTGCGAACGCCCGACGTGGTGGCCGCGGTCGCGCTGCTCGACGGCCGGGTGGAGCAGCGCGACGACGACCTGGTGCTCGTGCGGGCCGACGATCCGGCCGCGCTGAACCAGCGTCTGGTCTCGGCCGGCGTGCGCGTCACGGAGATCGGCCCTCTGCTCCGGGGGCTGGAGGAGATCGTGCTCGCCGCCAGTGCCTCCGAACCTCAGGTCCACGAAGGGGACGAGTCGTGATCCGGGTCGAGCTGGCCAAGATGCTGCGCCGGCCCCTGACCTGGGTGACGATCGCCGCGCTGAACGCGTTGCCCACCCTGGTCGCCGTACTGCTGGCCCTGACGGACCTCGGGCCCCGCCCCGGGACCGGCCCGCCATTCCTCTCCGCGGTCCTCACCGACGGAACCCTGTTCCCACTCGCGGCCCTCGGAATCGTGCTGCCACTGTTCCTGCCAGTGGCGGTGGCAGTCGTCGGTGGCGACGCGATCGCCGGGGAGGTGCAGTCCGAGACCTTGCGCTATCTCCTCGTCCGGCCCGTGTCCCGGGCACGGCTGCTCGTCGCGAAGCTGACGAGCGTGGTGGCCTTCGTGACGCTGGCGACGCTGGCGGTGGCACTCGTTGCCTACGTGGAGGGTCGCCTCATGCTGGGCGACGCCCCAGCCACTGGCGTGGTGAGCATCTCGGGCTCGACCCTCACCGAGGCCGAGATGTTCCAACGCACTGCGATGGCGTTCGTGTACGTCGTACTTGCGATGCTCGGGGTCGCTGCGATCGCGTTGATGCTGAGCACGATGACCGACTCGGCCGTGGCTGCCGCTCTGGGCACGATCGGGTTCCTGGTCGCCTCGACGGTGTTGCTCGGTCTCGACGCCGCCGACTCGATCAAGCCCTACCTGGTCACGCGCCACTGGCTCGCGTTCGTCGACCTCTTCCGAGATCCGATCCGGTGGAGCGCTGTCATCGAGGGCACGCTGACGCAACTGGCCTACCTGGTCGTCTTCGCCGGTGCCGCCTGGGCGAACTTCGCGACGAGGGACATCAACAGGTGACGTCGCGCGGGACCCGGGGTGCCGTGCCGGCCAGGACGCTTCGAACCGTCGCCAGCACGACCGGGTCGCCCGGGAGTGCTCCGTGGGAGGTCGTTGCTCCCGCGCAGAGCTCCTGCACCTCGATGTTGAGCGCCCCGTCGAGGACCGCAGAGTCGCTCGGTGTCACGATGCGGTCATCCGCGGTCCGCACGGTGATCCATCGAGGGCCGTCCGGCGTCTCGTCCCCGGCGGCGAGTCGACGCAGCAGGTCACTCCCGGTGGCCAGCTGCTTGCACGCCGTCGGACAGCCGCCGGCCGCCTCCGCCGCCAGCGAGGCCAGGTCGGAGCCGTGGTGCGGGGAGCCAACAGTCAGCACCCGTCGTACGACGGACGCACCGCCCTCGTCGCGCACATAGAGCCGCGCCACCACCCCGCCGGCGGAGTACCCGACGATGTCGACCGAGTCGCTGTCGGTCCGATCCAGCGTTCGGTCCACGAGCTCGCCGAGTCGTCGCGCCTGCACCCGGAGATCACCGGTGCCTCCGTCAGTCGGCTCGAAGACGACCGTCTCCCGTCCTGTGCCGCGGAGCTCGGCGACGAGCGGATCGAGCTCATCAGTTCCTCCGCCGTACCCAGGAACCACCAGCACTGGGCCGGGCCGCGACTGTTCGGCGCTGCCGCCGTCGGCCATCCGGCTGACGGCGAGCGCGGCGATTCCCGCGAAAAGGACGAGAGCCACCCCTGCCAGCGCCAGCACCACGAGCCGGCGGCGGGCCGGCGCAAGGCCGCCCAACCGAGCGCTACCGGGCCGAGAGTCAGTGGACGGGACGCTCTGCCTCCTCGTCACCCGCCGGTTGCGCGGGTACGACGATCGGCCGCAAACGGGCCCACACGATGAACGCCACCGACACAACCAGCATCCCGATGCCTGCGAGGAGGTTGATGTTCAGCCCATCAGACTTCTCGATCTGGGTGTCACTGGTGAAGAAGCTGGTGATCACCAGGATCAGCCCGTAGAGCCCGATCAGCGACCCGATGATCACGCGGATGTCGAACAGCCCAGCGCGGTGGGGTCTTTCGTTCTCGGCCATGGTGACTCCCTACCAGAAGGCGATGTTGAGGATGACGACGAGTACGAACCCGACCCCGGCGAGCTTGGTCGGCTGCTGGTACCACGCGAGCGCGCCTTCGTTCTCGTCGTGGAAGTCGGCCCTCGGCGTGAGCGAGTAGACCAACCCGCGCAGCTCGGACTCGGGCTTCGGGCTCGTCGACATGGTCACGATGACGCTGACCAGGATGTCGACGACGAAGGCCGCGCCCGCCGCGACGAAGCTCGCGCCCTGGCCCGAGAGGCTGATCAGGTCAAGCGACAACGGACCGAGTACGTCGGTGCTGATCACGCTGACCGCGACCGCAGCCAGCGTTCCGGCCACCAGACCGGTCCACCCTGCGGTAGCGGACATCCGTTTCCAGAACATGCCGAGGATGAACGTGGCGAACAGGGGCGCGTTGAAGAACCCGAACAAGGTCTGGAGGTAGACCATGATGTTCTCGTAGTTCCGCGCGATCAGGGCCGTCCCGATCGCCACCACCGTCGCCCCGACCGTGGCCACGCGCCCGATGCCCAGGTAGTAGCGGTCGTCGCGGTCCTTGACGATGTAGTCCTGCCACAGGTCGTAGGAGAACACCGTGTTGAACGCCGAGATGTTGGCGGCCATGCCCGCCATGAACGAGGCGAGCAGACCCGCGATCGCGATGCCGAGCATGCCGTTGGGCAGCAGGTCACGGATCAGGTAGAGCAGTGAGTTGTTGTAGTCGAAGTTGGGGTCCGCCGAGGCCTTGGCGTCGGCCACCTCCGAGATCGCCACGGCCGCGATCATGCCCGGGAAGATCACGATGAACGGCACGAACATCTTGGGGAACGCACCGATGATGGGCGCGCGCTGGGCCGCCGAGATCGAGCTCGAGGCCATGGCTCGCTGCACCTCGACGAAGTTCGTGGTCCAGTAGCCGAAGGACAGCACGAAGCCGAGGCCGAAGACGAGGCCGATGACCGAGAGCACGGGGCTGTCGATGGCAGTCAGGTTGGTGCCCGGCCACGACGAGAGCTGGGCTGAGCCGTCACCGGCCTCGGTGATCTTGTCCTTGAGTCCGCCGTACCCGCCGACCTTGTGCAGGCCGACCAGGGTCAGCGGCAGGAGCGCAGCAACGATCACGAAGAACTGGAGCACCTCGTTGTAGATCGCGGCGGACAGCCCGCCGAGGGTGATGTAGGAAAGTACGACAATCGCCGCGACCACAAGCGAGAGGTAGAGGTTCCAGCCCAGCAGGATGTTGACGATCTTGGCGAGCAGGAACAGGTTGATGCCCGCGATCAGCAGCTGCGCCACCGCGAAGCTGATCGCGTTGACCAGGTGGGCGCCGGGGCCGAAGCGCTTGAGCATGTACTCCGGGACCGAGCGCACCTTCGAGCCGTAGTAGAACGGCATCATCACGACGCCGAGGAACAGCATGGCCGGGACCGCGCCGATCCAGAAGTAGTGCACCGTCGGGATGCCGAACTGGGCGCCGTTGGCCGACATGCCCATGATCTCGACCGCGCCCAGGTTGGCGGAGATGAACGCCAGACCGGTCACCCACGCCGGGAGCGACCGGCCCGAGAGGAAGAAGTCGATGCTGGTCGAGACCGAGCGCTTGGCCATGATGCCGATGCCCAGGACGAAGGCGAAGTAGAGACCGACGAGCAGGTAGTCCACCCAGTTCGCGTCCAGCCGAAGCTGGGCGTCAGCTGCCAGTACCATCGGGCCTCCCGGAATCGGTTCGCAACGGACCGAGACGCACGTTACTCCCCGGCGGCCCGACGAGGCGGCCAACAGTTTGTTCGAGTTCTGGAGGATCAGCATGTCGTGGTTGGTGACAGGAGGGGCCGGCTACATCGGCGCCCATGTGGTGCGGTCGTTCCAGGAGGTCGGCCTCGCCGCGGTCGTGATCGACGACCTGTCCAGCGGTCATCGCGAGTTCGTGCAGACAGGGGTGCCGTTCGTCGAGGGCAGCATCGTCGACACCGAGCTGCTGGTCAGCACGATGGAGGAGCACGCGGTCGAGGGCGTCGTACACCTCGCGGGGTTCAAGTACGCCGGGGTCTCGGTCAGCCGTCCGCTGCACACCTACCATCACAACGTCACCGGGACGGTGAACCTGCTCCAGGCAATGGAGCAAACCGGCGTTCAGTCGATGGTGTTCTCCTCCAGCGCTGCGACCTTCGGCACCCCGACGACCGAGCTGGTCACCGAGCAGACCGCCACGCTCCCCGAGTCGCCGTACGGCGAAAGCAAGCTGATCGGTGAGTGGCTGATCCGTGACCAGGCACGCGCGACCGGGCTCCGGCACACCTCCCTGCGCTACTTCAACGTCGTCGGGTCTGCCAGCAACGACCTCTACGACACAAGTCCGCACAACCTGTTCCCGATCGTGTTCGAGATGCTGCTCGACGGCAAGACACCGCGGATCCACGGAGACGACTACGACACCCCGGACGGGACCTGCGTGCGCGACTACGTGCACGTTGCCGACCTTGCGACCGCCCACGTGGTGGCCGCTCAGCACCTTGCGGCCGGCGACAGCCTGGAGCCCGTCTACAACCTGGGCAGCGGCACCGGGTCGTCCGTGCGCGAGATCATGGACGCGATCCGCGCAGTCACCGACATCGACTTCACCCCCGAGATCGGCCCGCGCCGTGCCGGCGACCCCGACCGGATCGTCGCGACCGGTGAGCTCGCCGCGCGCGACCTGGACTGGGCGAACAGGCACACGCTCGAGGACATGGTGCGCTCGGCCTGGGAAGCGCGCCGCTCCCACTAGAGCCCTCGACAGGGCCAGGAATCGCCTGCGGCATGATCACCCCATGACCACCATCACTGACCTGTTCTCCCTCGACGGCAAGGTAGCTGTCGTCACCGGTGCCTCCTCCGGACTCGGCGTCGCGTTCGCCCAGGCGTTCGCCGAGGCCGGCGCCAACGTTGCCCTCGGGGCGCGCCGTGTCGAGCGTCTCGGTGAGACTGCCGACCTCGTCGAGGCGGCCGGCCGGAGCGCGATCAGCGTTGCCACCGACGTCGCCTCGCCGGAGGCCTGCACCGCGCTGGTCGAAGCGGCCGTGCAGGAGTTCGGCCGGGTCGACGTACTCATCAACAACGCGGGTATCGGCACCGCCGTACCGGCCACCCACGAGACCCCCGAGCAGTTCCGTCAGGTCATCGACGTGAACCTCAACGGCTGCTACTGGATGGCGCAAGCGTGCGGCCGCGTCATGCAGCCCGGGTCCTCGATCATCAATATCTCCTCGGTTCTCGGGATCACCACCGCCGGGCTGCCCCAGGCGGCGTACGCCGCATCCAAGGCCGGCCTGATCGGTCTCACCCGCGACCTCGCCCAGCAGTGGACCGGCCGCAAGGGCATTCGGGTCAACGCGATCGCTCCCGGCTTCTTCGTCTCCGAGATGACCGACTCCTACCCCGAGGGCTACCTGGACAGCCAGCAGGCCCGGATCCCCGTCGGACGCAAGGGCGACCCGCGTGAGCTCGCCGCCACAGCAGTCTTCCTGGCCTCGGACGCCGCCGGCTACATCACCGGCCAGACGCTGGCTGTCGACGGCGGGATGACCATCACCTGATCCGAGAGCTCGCGGTCACCTAGAGTCTGCAGATGGGCAAGCGCAACCCCGAGGTGGACGCCTGGTTCGAGTCCTACGAGAACCCGCAGAAGGATCTCGTTCAGGCCGTACGGGAAGTCATCCTGGACGCCGACCCACGGGTCACCGAGGCGATCAAGTGGAAGGCGCCCACCTTCATGTACGCCGGGAACATTGCCTCCTTCTACCCGAAGTCGAGCAAGCACGTGTCGTTGATGTTCCACGCCGGGGCGTCCCTGCCCGACCCCGACGGCCTGCTCGACGGTGAGGGCGACACCTCGCGGGTGGCGCGTTTCGACAGCGCCGAGGACCTCAGCGCCAAGACGCCTGCGCTTCACGCGTTGATCGCGGCCTGGATCGAGTCGAAGAGCTGACGTCGAGCAAGGTCAAACCGGTGAGTTGCTGCGCCGTGCGAGTGCGTCAGTGAGCTGCTCGAGAACAGCCGCGCACGTCAACAGGTCCTCGCGGTCGATGCCTGCCGCGACCTCGGCAAGCGTCGTGAGTTCGTCCGCGTGGAGCCGCTGGAACTCCCCTCGTCCCCTGGGCGTGACCGCGATCAGGTGAGAACGGCGATGCGCGGGGTTGTCGCGTACCTCGACGTAGCCGAGGGCGCGTGCGTCGTCGACCACTCGTTGGACTGCCTGACGGGTCACGTCGAGCCACGCTGCGATCTGAGGGACTGTCTGCGAGCCCCGATCATCAAGCCGCTCGATCAGGGCCCGGGTCGCCATGGTCATCGGCTTTCCCTGCAAGGTGGCCGTGACCGCCCGGGCAGCCTGCATCGTCAGTGGCCGGACGTAGCGCAGCACGTCGTAGGCGGCCGTGCCCCGGTCGCTGGCCCCCGGGTCGTTCACGACAGCCGCTTCGCGAGTACAGCGCGGCCAGGTCCGTCCAGGTCACCGAGGGCCGAGGACCGACCGGTCAGGGCCATCGCAATCGCCTCGGACGTCCCTTCGAGCTCGTTGCCCGTGCCGTGGTTCCAGTCCAGGTCGGTGGCCGTGATCGCCAGGCCGTCCAGTCGGCCGCGAGGCATCACGTCCGGCGCGACGCTCGCTGACACCAGGTAGTCCAGAACCGCGCGCCAATGCTTGCGCGGCGCCTCGGCTTCCAGCCCGAGTGGCCGAGCCACGTCACGCAGGTGGACGGCGGTCTCGACCAGCTGGGCTTCCGGCCCGACTCGGCGAGGAGCAACCTGGGTCTGGGCGTGCGATCGCAGCTCCGCCACGAGATCCGCGATGGGCCTGGTGGCGATACGGCGAGTGAGGGCATCGACCGTCCGAGCGGTGTTCCCACGGTGACGCAGTGAAGCGATGGCAAATCTGGTGAAGGTCACTTCGAACGGCAGCAGCATGTGTGCGGTCAGGGTGTGGACGTCCCATCCTTCGCACAGCGTCGGAAATGACAGCTGACTCTCGTCCAACCCATCGACCATGTCGGCGTACGCGAGGCGCCCGGCGGTGACCAGACCGGGAGTGTCGACCAGAATCATGACAACTATGTTGTCATGTTGTTCGCGTCAGCGCCATGACTGTGGGTGGCCCTGAGCCAAATCGGTGGCGGCCACCCAGAAGACCGGGTAGTCCGAGACGAAAACGTCGTGGATGACGCCGACGAGCAACGGAAACGTCTCGGACTACCCGGTTCGGCGGCTGGAGAGGCCCAAGAACTCGCCGACTTCCGGGCCAACAGCTCGTGGAAACGAGATGATGTGGATCTTGAGTCACCAGGTGTCTCAAGATCCACATCATCTTGCTCTCGCACGCGCACGAGCCGGCAGGTCAGGCGAGCGCCCAGACCAACAGGCAGAGCAGCGCAAGAGCGGGGAACAGCGCCTGCACAACAGCCGCCCGCGCCTTGCTGCTGTCCGAGGTGATCAGCACCAAAGCAGCGGCGACCATCGAGCCCGGTCCGGCGAGCAGGAGGGCAACAGCGGCTTCGCGCTCCGCGCCCACCAGGGCAACGCCGGTGCCCGTCACGATGGCGAGAAAGAGGTTGTAGAAGCCCTGGTTGTACGCAAGGGGCTGGGTCAGAGCGGCCGTCTCCGCCGTCGTACCGAACGCGCGTCTGGTCGCCGGGTGCTCCCAGCGCACCGACTCGAGCACGAAGATGTAGACGTGCACGAGTGCGGAGAGCCCTGCGAAGCCGCACGCGGCGATCAGCATGTCCAGAGGCTACTCGCGAGCACCTGCGCCACCGCCGCGCAGACAGCTCGACGCACCCGCCGTTTGCCAGACTGAAGGCATGAGCCAGCACAACCCCCGCATCCCGACGTCAGCCCTGACTCTCGACTACCCGCTCTCGCTCGGTGTCTTCGAGCGCTACGAGCAGGCGCAGGAGGCAGTCGACTTCCTCTCCGACAACCAGTTCCCGGTGCAGAACTGCATGATCGTCGGCACCGACCTCAAGCAGGTCGAGCGGGTGACCGGACGACTGACGACCGGCAAGGTCGCCGCGGGCGGGTTGCTCTCGGGCGTCTGGCTGGGCCTGTTCGTCGGTCTCGTCGTCTCCCTGTTCGGCAGCGGCGGCGCTCTCGCGGTCATCGGCTCGACCGTGGTCTTCGGCGCGATCTTCGGCCTGGCGTGGGCCTTGGTGGGGTACGCCGCTACGCGCGGGCGACGTGACTTCACCTCGGTGAGCCAGGTGGTGGCCACGCGCTACGAGGTTCTCGTCGAGCACAAGTACGCCGAGCAGGGCCGCCAGCTGCTGGCCACGATGAAGCAGCCGTAGACCCCCATCGGGTCCCAACGCAGCAACCCAACGCAGTAACAGCGTGACCTGTTCACCCCAGCCGGGGTGCATCGATTGAGGTGTGCGACTGCTGCCGACGCCCTCAGCGGTTCGCCAGCGCCTCCTCGAGCAGCGCGATGCAGCGAGAGGCAGTCTGCTCGAGAACCTCCTCGGGCGAACCCTCGAGCGAGAGCTCGCGAACGAGCACGTCGTCGGCGGTCACGGCCGCGACGATCACGGTGCCCGGCGGCTTGCCCTCACTCGGCTCCGGGCCGCCCACGCCGGTGCACGAGACGGCGATGTCGGCACCCAGGAGAGCCCGGGCACCAGTCGCCATCTGCTCGGCGCAGGCGCGCGTGACGACCGGCCCTTCCTCCACGCCCAGGACGTCGAACTTCACCGGCTCCTGGTAGGCGACGATCCCGCCGCCGAACCAGTCGGCAGCGTTGGGCCCAGCGCCCAGCCGGGCTGCGACTGTCCCGCTCGTGAGTGACTCCGAGGTCACCACTCGCAGCTCGCGCTTGGCAGCCAGCTGGGCGATCCTCTGCACACGCTCGGTGTCGGTGGTCATCTCTCGCTTCCTGGAGTTGTTCCTCCGGCGCCACTACCCCGCATCTGCGCCGGGTATGCACATGCGACCGCGGTGTTCGGCTCGATCAGCGGTCCTGCTGTCCCTGTCGCAGTCGCCGGTTCACGCGCTCGAGCCGGTTCACCTGCGCCTCGAGAGCAAGCACGCGGGCGATGCCGGCCAGGTTGAGACCCTCCCCGAGAAGGTCGCGAACCCGAGCGAGAACGTCGAGATCGTCATGACTGTAGAGGCGGGTGCCGCCCGGCGTACGGTCCGGATCGACCAGGCCATGACGCTCGTAGACGCGCAGGTTCTGCACCTGCATCGACAGCATCTCCGCAGCCACCGAGATGCCGAAGACTCCAGTTGTGCGGTCTGCCATCCGACCTCCAAGTTCTCGTGTCGGAGACTTGAAATTGACTCTTCCCTGCACTATATAAAACCTGTACTCGCAAATACAGATGGTGCTCACGACTCCCGTGATCGATCCGGGGTCGGGCACCAAAGCAGCCAAGGATCAGGAGGACACCATGTTGCTGCGAAACACCGACCCGTTCCGTGACTTCGACCGCCTGGCCCAGCAACTTCTGGGCACCACGAACCGCCCCGTGGTGATGCCGATGGATGCCTGGCGCGAGGGTGACCGCTTCGTCATCGAGTTCGACCTCCCGGGCGTGAACCCGCAGAGCATCGACCTCGATGTCGAACGCAACGTGCTGACGGTCAGCGCCGAACGCGTCTCCCGCAACGGAGACTGGGAGATGCTCGCCTCGGAGCGCCCGCGCGGCCGGTTCAGCCGCCAGCTCGTGCTCGGCGACAACCTCGACCTCGAGCGCATCGAGGCCGGTTACGAGGACGGCGTCGTCCGGCTGACGGTCCCGGTCGCGGAGAAGGCGAAGCCCCGCAAGATCCA
Organism: uncultured Actinomycetota bacterium; assembly: GCA_963742815.1. Lineage (GTDB taxonomy): Bacteria > Actinomycetota > Actinomycetes > Propionibacteriales > Nocardioidaceae > Marmoricola. Next base: position 99,123 of record CAVUNJ010000011.1, on the reverse strand, counting down.
GCTCCAGAACACCACGGACAGCGAGAGGTCTGCGATCGAAGCCTGATCGCCTGAGACAGCCACCGTCGGAATCCACCGGCGGTGGCTCTTCTCAGGACGACACTCGTCTCGCCGTGATTCACTGGCAGGACAGATCTGCCCCAGACCTTGGCAGCGCGCATCGCGTCTAGACCGAACCCATCCGCGAACGCCGCACCAGATTGGGGCAGGCACATGTCGTCACCATCCCTCGCGAAGCGTCGCGGGGCCGGAGGGTCGCGCGCGATCGACCAGAGCCTGTACACGGACCTGGCACAGATGATTCGTGAGAGCGGTCTGCTGCATCGTCGCTACGACTACTACTGGAGCCGGATCGTTCTCGCCGTCTCGGCGTTCGCGCTGGTGTGGGTGGGTGTCGTGCTGCTCGGCAATTCGTGGTTCCAGCTCATCTTGGCTGCGGTCCTCGGCGTGATCGTCACCCAGTTCGGATTCCTCGGCCACGACGCTGCTCACCAGCAGATGTTCAGGTCCCCTGCGTGGAATGAGTGGGCCGCACGGATCCTCGCGGGAGCCTTCGCCGGCCTCAGCTACGCCTGGTGGCGGGACAAGCACAATCGCCACCACGTGGCCCCCAATCGCGAGGGCCACGACCCGGACATCGGGCCAGGGGCGATCGCGTTCACGCCGGCGATCGTCGAGTCACGGACGACCGGTTTCGCTGGCTGGTGCGTACAGCATCAAGGCTGGTTGTTCTTCCCCCTGCTCACACTCGAGGGGCTGAACCTGCATGCCGAGAGCGTGCGCGGGCTGCTGCGACCCGGGCGCGCAACTCACCGCTGGCTCGAGCTGTCCCTGATCACCGTCCGGCTCACGTCGTACGTCGCGGCCCTCCTGGTCCTGCTGCCACCGACGAAGGCGGTGGCGTTCTTCGCAGTCCAGATGGCGGTGTTCGGACTCTGCCTCGGTGGGTCCTTCGCGCCGGCCCACAAGGGCATGCCGATCGTTCCGTCCACCTCGAGAATCGACTTCTTCCACCGACAGGTGCTGATGTCGCGCAACGTCAGGGGCGGGCCGTTGGTGGACTTCGTGATGGGTGGGCTCAACTACCAGATCGAGCACCACCTGTTCCCGAGCATGCCGCGACCCAACCTCAAGCTGGTCCGGCCGGTGGTGCGTGAGTACTGCGCGCAGCATGCTGTGCCGTACGCCGAGGTAGGGCTGTTCGAGTCCTACCGGATCGTCGTGAGCTACCTCAACAACGTTGGGATCCAGGCCCGAGGGCCCTTCGAGTGCCCCATCACGGCGCAGTACCGGACCTGAGTCACCCCCGGACGCCAATTTGTGGAGCTGAGGGGATTCGAACCCCTGACCCCTTGCATGCCATGCCACGAACGACACCGCCGCTACCAACAGCGCCGCGCAGCACACCCAATTTGTGGAGCTGAAGGGATTCGAACCCCTGACCCCTTACATGCCATGCCACGAACGACACCGCCGCTACCAACAGCGCCGCGCAGCACACCCAATTTGTGGAGCTGAAGGGATTCGAACCCCTACCCCTTACATGCCATGCCACGAACGACACCGCCGCTACCAACAGCGCCGCGCAGAACACCCAATTTGTGGAGCTGAAGGGATTCGAACCCCTGACCCCTTACATGCCATGCCACGAACGACACCGCCGCTACCAACAGCGCCGCGCAGAACACCCAATTCTGTGGGAGCTGAAGGGATTCGAACCCCTGACCCCTTACATGCCATGCCACGAACGACACCGCCGCTACCAACAGCGCCGCGCAGAACACCCAATTTGTGGAGCTGAAGGGATTCGAACCCCTGACCCCTTACATGCCATGCCACGAACGACACCGCCGCTACCAACAGCGCCGCGCAGAACACCCAATTTGTGGAGCTGAGGGGATTCGAACCCCTGACCCCTTGCATGCCATGCAAGTGCGCTACCAACTGCGCCACAGCCCCATCACCCGCATCTGGGCAACGCGGGGAATCTTAGCCAACGCCGTCCTACGACGCTAATCGAGAGCCGCCACCCCGACCGTGAGGTTGTACGCCGAGACGCGGAGTCTTCCGGCACCGGTCTCGGCCAGCGTCGCCCAGCCACAGTTGTGCATCGCTTCGATGTCGCCAGCGGTCTCCAGGGGCCAGCCGAGGATGCCTGCGATGGCCACCCGGAGCGATGCCCCATGTGTGACGACCAGGGCCGTCTCGCCCTCGCCGAGCCTCTCCAGCACCTCTTCGAACGCTGGTACGACGCGTGCAGCGAGCTCGTCGGGCGTCTCGGCACCGGGCACCTCGACGTGTGCGTGGACGTCCCACCAGCCGCCGAACTTCACTCCCAGATATTCGCCGAACTCGGCCAGCGTCAGGCCGGTGCGCTCTCCGAGGTCGAACTCGCGCCAGCGGGGATCCTCGACGGCTGTCAGCCCGGTCTGCTTCTCCAGGAACGCGGCAGTCTCACGCGCGCGGGAGAGGTCACTGGTGACGAGCAGCGATGGTTCGAGGCCGGCGAGAACCGTCGCCATCGCCTCGGACTGGCTCCGGCCCGTGTCGTCGAGACCGACATCGGTGTGACCCTGTGCCCGGCCTTCGGCGTTCCATGCCGTCTGCCCGTGCCGCACCAGGACGACGCGGCGGCTCCTGCCCGAGGTCGGAAGTGGGCGCAACTCAGCGCCCACGGCCGGAGGTCACGTCCGCAGGAAGTTGGATGACCGGGCAGTCGCGCCAGAGCCGCTCGAGGGCATAGAACTCGCGCTCCTCGGTGTGCTGCACGTGCACCACGATGTCGCCGTAGTCGATCAGCACCCAGCGGCCGTCACGCTCACCCTCGCGGCGTACGGGCTTGGCTCCGTTCTCGCGCAGCTTCTCCTCGATCTCGTCGACGATCGACTTGACCTGGCGCTCGTTGGTGGCCGAGCAGAGAAGGAAGGCATCGGTGATCACGAGCTGCTCACTGACGTCGAAGGCCAGGATGTTCTCGGCCAGCTTGTCGGAGGCCGCACGTGCAGCTTCGTGCACCAGTTCGATCGCGTGGGGAGTAGCGGTCATGCGGTCTGCACTTTCGTCGAGTAGAGGTTGTGCTTGGCGATGTACTGCACCACGCCGTCAGGAACGAGGTACCAGACCGGCTCGCCCTTGGCCCGGCGCTCGCGACACTCCGTCGAAGAGATCGCCAGTGCGGGGATCTCCAGGATCGTCACCCGGTCGCTCGGAATCCCGTCCAGGGTGCCGGGGCTCATCTCATAGCCGGGACGGGTGCAGCCAACGAAACAGGCGAGTGCGAAGAGCTCGTTGGCGTCGCGCCAGGTGAAGATCTCGGCCAACGCGTCCGCTCCGGTGATGAAGTAGAGGTCGGCGCCGGGCAGCGCCTCGGTGAGGTCCCGCAGCGTGTCGATCGTGTACGTCGGGCCACCGCGGTCGATGTCGACTCGGGAGACCGTGAACCGGGGGTTGGATGCCGTCGCCACGACGGTCATCAGGTAGCGGTGCTCGGCCGGCGAGACCACCCGGTCCGACTTCTGCCAGGGCTCCCCGGTTGGCACGAAGACGACCTCGTCGAGGTCGAACCACGCCTGAACCTCGCTCGCGGCCACGAGGTGACCGTGGTGGATCGGGTCGAAGGTTCCGCCCATCACGCCGACCCGACGGCGATTGGCGGGGGCGTCGGCGGGACGGACAGATGTCGCGCTCAGGAGTGCTCGCGTCCCTTGCCAAAGGCGAGCAGGGCAACCATCAGGGCCAGGAAGAGCAGCAGGGCGCCGACGCCGACGACGTACGGCGTGATCCCAGCGCCTTCTTCGGTTTGCAGCGGCAGCAGGAGGAGACTCGGCATGGCCGACAGCCTAGTGGGTATCTCCAGGAGTTCCTCGTTGAGCCCGGTGCCGGCCGGCAGAGCTGCAGGCGGGCGCGCCGCGCGTCGGGTCAGTTGAAGATCAGCCCAACACCGGTCAGCCAAACCCAGAAGAACAGGGTTCGGCCGATCAGCCCCGCGATGAAGAACAGGACCACGTTCATCCGCAGCGTGCCCGCCACCATCGCCATCGCGAAGAACGGAGGGAAGCCGACCGCGGCCGAGACGAAGGTGAGCCCTGCGCTCACGCCCGGCCGCCCGTGGACGTAGTTTCGCCAGCGCTCGAAGCTGGCCTGCCGCTTGGGCGTGTTCATCCGCCGCTTGAGCCACGGAATGTCGAGCGCGCCAAGGGAGAGGTAGTACCAGACCAGCTTGCCGATGCTCTGCCCGAACGATCCGACGAACGCGATGCTCAGAGCCGAGTGCTCCTGCGTGTTGGCGTACAACACAGAGATGTAGGCCTCCATGTTGAAGATCGGGATGACGGCGGAGACGACACCGAAGCCGAACGTCAGCCAGAGCAACCTCACCGGGTGTGGCCGTCCCCGGTGACGACGTACTTGGTCGACGTCATCTCCGGCAGGCCCATCGGGCCGCGCGCGTGCAGCTTCTGCGTCGAGATGCCGATCTCGGCACCGAACCCGAACTCGCCGCCGTCGGTGAACCTGGTCGAGGCGTTCACGAGGACTGCCGCCGAGTCGACCTCAGCGACGAAGCGCCGGGCGCTTGCCTGCGAGTCGGTCACGATCGCGTCGGAGTGCGCCGACGAGTGCCGCCGGATGTGCGCGATCGCCCCGTCCAAGGAGGGTACGACGGCCGCCGAGATCTCCAGAGCGAGGTACTCGGTCGACCAGTCCTCCTCGGTCGCCGGCACGACTCCCTCATGACCGGCGAACACCTCGTCACCGTGGATGGTCACGCCCGCTTCCTGCAGCGACCGAACGATGCGTGGCACGAACTCCGGGGCGACACTCTTGTGCACCAGCAGCGACTCGGCTGCGTTGCACACGGACGTGCGATGTGTCTTGGCGTTGATCACGATCCGCTCGGCCATGTCGAGGTCGGCCGCGGAGTCGACGTACACGTGGCAGTTGCCGACGCCCGTCTCGATCACCGGCACGGTCGACTGCTCGACCACCGAAGCGATCAGACCAGCTCCACCCCGCGGGATGAGGACATCGACGAGGCCCCGCGCCTGCATCAGCTCCTTGACCGACTCGTGTCCTTCCCCCGGGACGAGCTGGACGACGTCCTCAGGCAGGCCCGACTTCCAGGCCGCACGCCGGAGCGTCGTCACTATCGCGGTGTTGGACTGCACCGCGCTGGAGGAACCACGAAGCAGCACCGCGTTTCCGCTCTTCAGGCAGATGCCAGCCGCGTCAGCGGTGACGTTGGGGCGAGCCTCGTAGATGATTCCTACGACCCCGAAGGGCACCCTGACCTGACGCAGCTGCAACCCGTTGGCCAGCGTCGAGCCGCGGAGCACCTCCCCGACAGGGTCGGGCAGACCGGCCACCTCTCGTAGGCCCTTGGCCATCGCACCGAGGCGGGCACCGTCGAGGCGGAGCCGGTCGACCAGGTGCTCGGGGGTTCCGGACGAGGTGGCCGCCTCGACGTCTCTTGTGTTGGCGGCGAGGATCTTGTCGGCGTCGGCCAGGAGTGCGGTGGCCATGGCCTCCAGCGCGGCATCCTTGGCAGCACGAGTGGCCAGTGCGAGCTCCGTGGACGCCATCCGGGCGCGGACGGCCACTGCGGTGAAGGCCGAGTCGGGCATGCGCCCAGCGTATCCAGCGGCTCGGCGCGTTCCCCTCGCCCGCTCCGCCACCACTGGGTCTCCTGACCTTCAAACCCACTAATTCCGGATAGTCCGAGACGCTCCCGTCGTCATACGATCGTCAGGGCAACGGAAACGTCTCGGACTATCCGGAATTCTTGTCACCTCAGCTGGGGAGGGCTTCGGCGAGCAGGCGCAGGGTGGGTTGCCGTAGCCGCCGATCAGGTGCCTCCTTTGGGCATGCGGACGTGGATGACGGTGGGTCGGTCGGCGGAGAGCGCCTCGCGGATAGGGGCGGCGACGTCGGCGGGGTCGTCGATGGTCACGCCGTGGCAGCGGAGGGAGCGACCGAGCGCGGCGAAGTCGGGGGCCGGGAAGTCGACGGCGTGCACGGGGTCCTGGCGTTCAACCATCTCGTTGCGGATCTCGCCGTAGCCGCTGTTGTCGACGACCACGATGGGCAGGGCGATGCCGAGCACCGCGGCGGTGGCCAGCTCCTGGACGGTGAACATGATGCCGCCGTCGCCGAGCATGGCGACGACCGGCCGGTCGGGGTTGCCCAGCTTGGCGCCGATGGCCGCCGGGAGGCCGTAGCCGAGAGTTCCGTAGCCCGTGGGAAAGAGGAACGACGCCGGCGTATGTGTGGGGATGTTGGCCATGGCGCCGTAGTAGCAGGCCATGGCGTTGTCGGTGGAGAGGATCGCGTCGCGCGGCAGCGCCTCCGCCATGGCGTCCACCAGCGAGCTCCACTCCGCGCCCTCGCGCCGGGAGTCGTCGTGCTTTCGCCCTCGCCATCCCTCGACGTCGAGGTCGGCGGGCGGGCGGCTGATCCTCTTGGCGAGCTCGCGCAGCGTCGCCGCGGCGTCACCCACCAGTGCCACCACTGGAGCGGCGTTGGTGACGGCGCCGACCGGGTCGATGTCGATCCGGACCAGCTTGCCGACCACCGGCAGTTCGCCGTACCAGAGGTCGGACGGCGCCAGCTCGGTGCCGACCGCCAGCACCAGGTCAGCCTCCTCGACGAGGGCCCTCACAGCGGGAAGGTGCACGCCGGCGCCCAGGGCCAGCTCATGGTCCTCGGGCAGAACCCCCTTGCCGTTGCTGGTGGTGACGACCGGCGCACCGAGACGCTCGGCCAGCTCACGCACCTCGGCCGCGGCCTGCTTGGCACCACCTCCGACGAGCAGGACGGGGCATCGGGCGCCCTCGAGCCGGGCGGCGGCATCGGCCAGCGCCTGCTCGGGGGGAAGGGAGGTCGCGCGGGGCAGCGGGGCTACGCGGGAGATCTCGGCTGTCTCCTCGAGGACGTCGAGTGGCACCTCGAGGTGCACCGGACGGGGACGGCCGGACGTCATCAGGGCAAAGGCCTGCGCGACCGCAGTGGGGATCTCCGCGACGCTGGTCGCGCGGAGGCTCGCGGCCGCGATGGCGCGCATGGCCGCCCCCTGGTCGCGGGTCTCATGGAGGAGGCCGTTGCCGGTCGCCGGGTGGCGTAGCGGCAGACCCGGCGAGACCACCAGCACCGGCACCGAGTCGGACCAGGCCTGCGCCATCGCTGTGGCGGTGTTGAGCAGGGCGGGGCCGCTGGTCACGACCACCACGCCGACCTTGCCGGTGGTCCGGGCGTAGCCGTCCGCCGCGTAGCCGGCCCCCTGCTCATGGCGGGTGCTGACGTGCTGGACGCCCTGCAGGGCGAGATGCTTGTAGATCTCGAGGTTGTGGGTGCCGGGGATGCCGAAGACCAGCTCGACGCCGTGGTCCACGAGGGCGGCAACGAGTGCCTCGCCTCCGGTGACCAGGGCGGCCTTGCCCCGGACGTCGGCGGCCTGGTCGATCATCGGCTGACTCCTGTCAGCTCGGTGTGGTCCGCGACTGCGTCGGTGCCGTCTGTCGGGGGACTCTCGGGGTGCTCGGTGAGCGTCACGAGCGCGTCCACGGCGACCGCACCGGCCGGGCCGACGCGCAGCGGGTTGACCTCCGCCTCCACGACGTCTGCCCGCTCGGCCAGCAGCCGGGAAAGGGCGACGACCGCCCTGGCGGCGGACTCGACGTCGACCCGTGGCCGGCCGCGCCAGCCGTCGAGCAGCGGGGAGGAGCGCAGCGACCGGATCATCGTCAGGGCTTCGCCCTCGTCCACGGGCGCGAGGGCGACCTGGACGTCCTTGTGGAGCTCGGCTTGTACGCCGCCGAGCCCGACGAGGACGACCGGGCCGAACGACGGGTCGCGGTGCGCGCCGACGATCAGCTCTGTGACGTCGCGCTGCCCGTCCATCTCCTCGAGCACGTAGGCGCCCTCACCCAACCGGGACCGCATGTCGGTGAAGGCATCGACCACCGCATCCGCGTCGGGGAGGTCGGCCACAACGCCGCCCACCTCCGTCCTGTGCTCGATCCAGCCGGCCTTCAGCACGAAGGGGCCGCTCAGCGCGGCGGCCGCGGCCTCCGCGTCGGCGACAGTACGGACCGCCTCGGCGCCGGGATAGTCGATGCCGTACGACGCCAGCAGCTCACGGCCCACCATGTACTCGGCGGGCTCCCCCACCGTGGTCAGGGTCGCGGCGACTGCGGAGAGCCCCACCGTCGATGTCTCCGCCAGCCGGGCGGCCAGCTCGACCGAGCGAGCGACCGCGTCGATGGTGTGCAGCGTCGGCACAGCCTGGGCTCGCATCGAGCGCACAGCCGGGGAGTCGTGGCTCATGCTGTGCACCACGACGGGCACGCCGTGGGCCTGGGTGACACCGGCCAGGGCCTGGACGACCTCGAGCTCGCGCTCTTCGAGCTCGGGGGTGTCGGCGCCGTAGCAGCCGAAGTAGCCCGACATCACGACCGAGTCGACCTCGCCCGTTCGGGCGATCGCGTCGACGACTCGGGCGTAGGTCGAGAGGTCCTGCTCCCCCGCTCCCGCGAGGTCCACGGGGTTGGCGACTGCGGCGGCAGCAGGCAGGAGTCCCGCCAGGCGCTGCCGGGTGCCCTCGGTGAGGCGAGGGACCTGGAGCCCGTGCCGTGCCATCGTGTCCGCGCCGATGGCGCCCTGGCCACCGCTGTCGCTGACGACCGCGACGCGGCGGCCGGTGGGCAGCGGGCCGCCCACCAGGAGGTGTGCCAGGTCGATCGCCTGGGCCGGCGTCTCGACCAGCACGGCACCGGCAGCGCGGCACGCGGCGGAGACCACGTCCGTGGCCGCGGTGAGGGCACCGGTGTGCGAGCGGGCGGCCGCGCGGCTGGCTTCGCTGGCACCGACCGTCAGCACGACGACGGGCTTGCCGGCCTCACGCAGACGGCCCATCGTCTCCACGAGCCCGCGACCGTCGCGGAAGCTCTCCAGGTACAGCACCACCGCCCGTGTCTCGGCGTGGTCGACCAGGTCGTCGAGCAGCTCGGCGGCCGTCACGTCGACCTGGTTGCCGACGGAGACGAACCGAGCGACGCCGAGGCCGGCGTGAGCGGCCAGCCCGGCCAGCTCCAGACCGAGCTGGCCGGACTGGGACACGATCGCCAGACTGCCGGGGGTGAAGGTCCCCCACGCGAGCTCGAGCTGGTTGGCCGCGTCGTACAGGCCCAGGCAGTTGGGACCGACGAGTCGGGCACCGGCCTCCCGGATGCGGTCGGCCAGCCGCTGCTCGAGATCGGGCTCGCCCGGGGCGTCGCCGACTCCGGCGGTGATGCCCAGGAACCCCTTCACGCCGAGGGAGAGGGCCTGCTCCACCACGGCCGGTACCGACGCAGCGGGCGCGCACAACACGACCAGCTCGGGGGCGGAGTCCAGCTCGGCCAGCGAGGTGGCCGAAGGCACTCCTTCGATGACCGCGCCCTTGGCGTTGACCAGGTGCACCACGCGGCGCTCCCGGCCGCGCAATGCGCCGCGCGCCAGCCAGTACCCCCATTTGGCGGGGTCGGCGGAGGCGCCGACCACGGCGACCGAGCGCGGGTCGCTGAAGACGGACAGGTTGGTCATCGGGTCGCGCCCACCGACCGGGAGATGATCAGTCGCTGGATGTCGCTGGTGCCCTCCTCGAGCTCCTCGAGCTTGGCGTCGCGCACCCACTTCTCGACCAGGAACTCCCGGCTGTAGCCCCAGCCGCCGTGGCTCTGCAGAGCGGCGTTGGTGACCCACGTGGCGTTCTCGGAGGCCACGAGCTTTGCGATCGCCGACTCCTGGGCCACGAACTCGCCCTGGTCGTATAGGCGGGCGGCGCGCATGGTCACCAGGTGGGAGACGTCCGTGCGGGCGGCCATGTCGGCGATCCGGAACCCGACCGCCTGGTGCTCGATGATCGGCTTGCCGAACTGGGAGCGCTCCTTGGCGTACCTGACGGTCGCGTCGAGGGCAGCCCGGGAGAGGCCGGTGGCGCCGGCGCCGATGAGGATCCTCGAGGCGTCGAAGGTGCGCATCAGGCCGTAGAAGCCCTTGCCCTCCTCGCCGATTCGGTGGCTGGCCGGCACCCGCACGTTGTCGAGGAAGACCTCGGCGTTGACGATGCCGCGCTGGCCCATCTTGCGCATCGGCCCGCCGATGGTGACCCCGGGCATGTCGCGCTCCACCAGGAAGGCGGTCACACCCTTCGCGCGCAGGTCCGGGTCGACGGTCGCGAAGACCAGGATCCACTCGGCGTACGGCGCGTTGGAGATCCAGGTCTTCTGGCCGTTCAGCCGGTAGTCGTCACCGTCGCGGACGGCCCTCGTCTGCAGTGCGGCCGAGTCGGAGCCGACCCCCGGCTCGGTGACCGCGACCGCGGTGACGGGCGGCGTGCCGGTGGTCAAGGGGGTGAGCCAGCGCTTCTTCTGGTCCTCCGCGCCCATCGCCTCGAGCGGGCCGGCGAAGAACGCGCTGGAGGTGAGGAAGTTGCCGATGCCGATGTCGCCGTAGCAGAGCTCCTCCTGCACGAGGCACTGGGTCACGAGGTCGGTGACGCCGCCACCGCCGTACTCAGCAGGCAGCATGTACGACGCCAGGCCGATCTCGGCGGCCTTCTGCCACAGATCGAGCGGGCTCTCCACGTCGGCCTCGTCCACCTCGCGGGCGCGGGGCCGGATCTCCTTGAGAGCGAAGTCGCGCGCGAGGGCGACGAACTCGCGCTGCTCCTCGGAGAGCTCGATCCCGTCGCGAAGGGTGTGCGTCATGGTGTGAAGTCCTAACGGTCGTTCGGGGGGTGGGGTCGTGGGGTGGTCAGGCGGCGGCCGAGGCCGCGGTGGTAGCCGTCGGCACGACGTCGTCGGTCACGGCGAGCGCGTGGTCGGGGTCCCAGTGGGCGATGACGGTGTCGCCCACCTGTGGAACGTGGACGTTGCGGGTGCCGGTCCGGGCGATCACCCGGCGGCCATCGGGGAGGTCCAGGTCGACGCGGAGACCAGAACCCAGGTAGGTCACCTCGCGGACCAGTCCGTCGACAGCGTTGTGGCCGGACGGCACCGGTTCTCCCACGGCCGCCAGGACGACGTGCTCGGGGCGGACCACCAGGGCGTCGCCTACGTGGTGGTCGGCGACCGCGAAGGACGAGCCGGAGACCTCGTCGACGAAGGTGCCGCCGGCGCAGCGGCCCGTGAAGATGTTGGACTCACCGAGGAACTCAGCGACGTAGCGGCTTACGGGGCGCTCGTAGAGCTCGACCGGGGTGCCGACCTGGACCAGCCGGCCGTCACGCAGCACGGCGATGCGGTCTGACATCGCCAGCGCCTCCTCCTGGTCGTGGGTCACGAACACGAACGTGGTGCCGAGCTCGCGGTGCAGGCGCTTGATCTCCACCTGCAGCTGCTCGCGCAGCCGCTTGTCGAGCGCGCCGAGCGGCTCGTCCATCAACAGGGCATGCGGCTGGAAGACCAGCGCGCGGGCGAGGGCGACGCGCTGCTGCTGACCGCCGGAGAGCTGGTCGGGACGACGCTTGGCGAGCCCGCCGAGCTCGACCACGTCGAGCGCCTGCTGCACCCGGTCGGCAACGTCGGCCTTGGTGATCTTGCGGCGGCGCAACGGGAAGGCGACGTTGTCCCACACGTTCATGTGCGGGAAGAGCGCGTAGTGCTGGAACACCATGCCCAGGTCGCGCTTGTGGGGCGGCACCTTGGTCAGGTCGCGCCCGCCGACGGAGATCCGACCGGCGTCGGCAGAGATGAAGCCGGCGATGATGTTGAGCACGGTCGACTTGCCCGAGCCGCTCGACCCGAGCAGCGTCAGGAACTCGCCCGGCTCGATAGTCAGGGACACGTTGTCGACGGCGGTCACGGTGCGGTAGCGCTTGACGACACCCTCGATCTCGATCGAGACGCCGGTGCCGGCAAGGGCAGTGCCCGCGGCGACGGGCTGCTGGGCGGTGGTGTTGGCCATGGTGTTTCCGTTCGTGGGGGTCGGGGAGGTCGGCGTGGGTCGCGAGACGCTCAGGCGTCCTCGGTTGCCGCGAGGGCCTTCGCCGTACGGCGGGTGCCCATGGCTCGCGCCACGGCGGCGGTGGTGAAGAGGGCGAGGGTGATGAGGAGGAGCATCGTGCTGACGGCCGCGACGGTCGGGTCGATCTGCACCCGCACGCCGCTCCACATCTGCACCGGCAGGGTGCTGACGTCGGGGCCGGCCAGGAAGATGCTCGTGACGACCTCGTCGAAGGAGGTGATGAACGCGAACAGCGCGCCCGCGGCGACGCTCGGCATGATGTTGGGCAGGGTGATCCGCAGGAACGTGGTGAGCCGGTTGGCCCCCAGGTTCATCGCCGCCAGCTCGAGCCGCTCGTCGAAGCTCACCAGGGCCGAGCTCACATTGATGACCACGAACGGCACGGCCAGGGCCGTGTGCACCAGCACGAAGCCGAGGATCGTCTGGGTCAGCCCGAGCTCGAGGAACAGGGCGTAGACGGCGAGGCCGAGGATGACGTACGGCACCAGGATGGGTGCGACGAGCAGGGCACCGACCGCGGCGCGGAGCGGGTAGCGCCCGCGGACCATCGCCAGTGCGGCCGCGGTGCCGAGGATCACCGCCAGCAGGGTGACCCACAAGCCGATCTGGAGTGAGTTGAGGGCGCTGTTGACCCACGCCGGGTCGGTGAAGAAGGACTCGTACCAGCGCAGTGACAACTGCTCGGGCGGGAACTCCAGGAACGAGCTGTCGTTGAACGACGTGGGCACCACGACGAAGACCGGCGCGACCAGGTAGATCGCGGTCAGGACCGCCAGCCCCACCAGACCGGCGCGGCACAGGAACCTGGTCGTCATCGCTCGTCACCTCCGAGGAACTTGCCGATGTTGACGACGCGGGAGACGAGCAGCAGCAGGACGCCCGTCACGACCAGGAGGATGACGGCCAACGCGGAGGCGAAGCCCCAGCGCAGCACGGCAGAGACCTGCTGGACGATGAGCTCGCCGATCATGACGTCCTTCGGGCCGCCCAGGAGGGCCGGCGTGACGTAGAAGCCGATGGAGGAGATGAAGACCAGCAGCGACGCGGCGAGGACGCCGGGCAGGGTCAGGGGAGCGAAGACACGCCAGAAGGCGAAGATCGGGCGAGCACCGAGACCCTCGGCGGCCTGGACCAGCCGGCGGTCGATGCCTCGCATCGTGGCGTACATCGGCAGTACGGCGTACGGGAGCATCACCTGGACCATGCCGACGATGACACCGGTCTGGTTGCGGATCAGGTTCAGCGGCTGCTCGATGAGACCGACCGAGAGGAGGAACTCGTTGACGACGCCGGTGTTGTTGAGCATCAGCACCCACGCGAAGGTGCGGACCAGCAGGCTCGTCCAGAAGGGCACCAGCACGGCAACCAGCAGCACCCCTCGCCAGAAGGGCGGGGCGATCGTCATCAGGTAGGCGTAGGGGAAGCCGAGCAACAGGGTCAGCAGGGTGACGATGCCGGAGATGCGGAAGGTGTTGACCAGGACGTCGGCGTAGACGGTGGACCCGAAGAAGTCCACGTAGTTCTGCAGCCCCGGCTCGGGATCGGTGAAGCTGCGCGCCAGGATCACGACGAGCGGCGCCACGAACACCAGCAGCAGGAAGACCAGCAGCGGCGCCATCAACCAGCCCCAGCGGTCCGGGGTGATCGCGCGCCGCAGCCCAGCCCCACGGCCGGGGCCGGAGGGCTGTGCCTCCGGCTCCGGTGGGGTGCTGGCCTGCCGTCCAGACTCGGTCCTGACGACGCTCACCCGGCCGCCCACTCGTTGAGCCGTTCCGACACCTCGTCGTAGTTGTCCGCCCAGTAGGAATAGTCGATGATCGCCGCGCGCTTGGCGGCGTTCTCGGGCGCGCTCGGCAGGAAGGGCAGCACCTTGTCGTCGATCAGCTCCAGTGCCTCCTTGGTCACCGGGCTGTACCCCGTCGCGTTGCTGTAGCCGGCCTGGCCCTCCGGGTGCTCGACGAACCAGGCGGCCCACTTCTGCACGGTCTCGGCGTTCTCCGAGCCCTTGGGGATCACGAGCTGGTCATAGGAGAGCAGGTGCTCGCCCCACTCATTGGCAACCGGCTGGCCCTCCTTGGCGGCGGAGTAGATGCGACCGTTCCAGGCCTGCACGAGCGGGGCCTCACCGCTCGCAACGAGCTGCTGCTGCTGCTCGCCGGTCTCGTAGAACACGATGTGGTCCTTGATCGTGTCGAGCTTCTTGAAGGCGCGGTCGATGTCGAGGGGGTAGAGGTCCTCTGGAGCGACGCCGTCGGCCAGGAGCGCGGCCTCGAACATGGCGCCGGTGGCGTACTTCCAGAAGCCGCGCTTGCCCGGGAACTTCTTGACGTCGAAGAACTCCGCCCACGTGGTGGGGTGGTCGTCGGCGAAGACCTCGGTGTTGTAGCCGATGGTGAACGCGTACTCGAGGACGGGGATGGCGCAGTCGGTCACCATCTCGGCCTTGAGACGGCTGGCGTCGATCTGGTCGAAGTCGAGCTTCTCGGCCCAGCCCTTCTCGCACGCGGTGTGGGCGAAGTTGGGTTCGACCTCCACAACGTCCCAGCTGACCTTGCCGGACTCGACCTGCGCCCGGAACTTGGCGTAGTCGCTCGGCGAGTCCTGCTTGAGGGCGACGTCGTTCTCGTCGGCCCAGGGTTGGACGGCGGCCTTGACGTGGGTCTTCTGGTCCGCGCCTCCCCACATCACGATCGTCATCTCACCCCCGTCACCGGATGCCGAGCCCGAACCCGCGGCGCCGCAGGCCGCCAGCGCGACCATGCTCATTGCGACGATTCCAGAAGTGAGAACCCGCTTCATGCCGGCACCCGCCCTTTCAAACTTGATTGGTGCGTCAGTTATTAATGGGCCCCAGCGTGATCGAGGTCACGGGCCTTGTCAACGGTTCCGAGCAGGTTGTCTTGCGGGCAGCAACGAGTGGCCGGCGGTGAGCTCCGCCGGTCCCTCGTGCCCAAGAGTCTGGTCAGTCGGGCTGGGTCGCCATGGTCACGAAGAGCTCGCACACCTTGCGCATCCGCTCGACGGTCATCGCTCGTGAGCCCATCAGCACCTGCAGGCTCAAGCCGTCGATCACGGCCACCAGGCCGTTGGCTACCTGGACCGCGTCGCCGTCGCGGAACTGCCCCTGGTCCTGGCCGTCGCGGATGATCGCGGCGACAGTACGGCGCCACTCGCCGTACACCCGCTCGTTGAGTTCCTGCAGGTCAGGGTCGTGCAGCGCCTCCACCCACAGCTCGGCCCACACGCGCCAGGCGGCCACCGTGGTCGCGTCGGCCGGGAGGTAGGACTCGATGAATGACCGCAGTCGACGTGCAGGCGGCTCGCCACTCTCCAGCAGGTCACGCCGTCGCTCGATGGACCGCTCGAAGTTCCACTCGAAGGCCGCATGCATCAGGTCGCGCTTGGTGTCGAAGTAGTAGTGGACCGACCCCGTGCTCATCCCGGCGCGCTTGGCAACATCGGCGACACGGAGGGACTTGAAGCCGACCTCTGCCACTACTTCGCAGGCAGCGCTGAGGATCTCCTCCTTGCGCTCAACCTCGACACTCACCCGTGGCACGCTTGTCCCCCGCGGTTGTGGGTACCTGACGCATCAGTCAATCGAGCACCTGGGTGCTTGTCAATCGACCGGGCGACATTGGGTCCGACGGTCCATTCGGCACGGAGATGTTCTGCCGGCCGGCAGCGGCAGGGCTCGGCTCAGGCGCGTCGCCCGAGCGTGGCGCGTTCCTCGCGGAGATCCTTCTCCACGATCTCGAGACCCACGACCTCCCAGTTGGGAAGTTTGGCGGACTCTCGGTGCTCGTTCCACAGACGCATGGCCAGTGAGGCGACGTCGAGCATGTTCTCGCCCTGGTCCCAGAACTGGATCTCGACGGACTTGCCGTTGGAGATCACCGACTCCAGGAGCGGGCGCTCCTCGTTGAGCCGCTGGATGGCACCACGGACGATGAGAGGTTCCACCGCTTCACCCGAGAGTGTCACGGTCACATGCCAGTGACGTACAGCGTTGTTCACTAAACGAGCCCCCTCGGCGTACCGGGCACAGCACACCCGTGACCGCCAGTGTCCACGAAGTGGACTGTTTCGCGAAGGCAAACGGGCAAACAATCGACGTGTTCTCAGAGCACGATGAGGTCATCGCGGTGCACGACCTCACGTTCGTACGCCGCACCGAGCTCACGTGCCAGATCACGGGTGGAGCGGCCCAGCAGCCCGGGCAGCTCCTCGGCGTCGTAGTTGACCAGGCCCCGGGCCACCACCCGTCCCCGCTCGTCGACCAGGTCGACCGGGTCACCGGCCACGAACCTGCCGGCAACTCCAGTGATTCCGGCCGGCAACAACGAGGCGCGTCGCTCCGCGACCGCGCGTACGGCGCCCTCGTCCAGCACGATTCGGCCCTTTGGCTCGGTGGCATGCGCCAGCCAGAGCAATCGAGTGGGCCGACGCCGACCCGTCGGGTGGAACAGGGTCCCGGTCCGCTCCCCAGTCAGCGCGGCCCGGGCACCGGCCATGTCGGTAAGCACCACGGGGATGCCGGCCCCGGTGGCTATCCGGGCCGCTTCGAGCTTGGTCTCCATCCCCCCGGTGCCGACTCCGGACGCTCCCACTCGGCCGATGCGGACGCCGTCGAGCTCACTCCCGTCGGCCACCTCGTGGATCAATCGACTCGACGCGTGAGCCGGCGGGGCGTCGTAGAGCCCGTCGATGTCTGAGAGCAGCAGAAGCAAGTCGGCGTGCACGAGGTGTGCGGTGAGCGCCGCGAGCCGGTCGTTGTCGCCGAACCGGATCTCGGAGGTGGCGACGGTGTCGTTCTCGTTGACGATCGGCACCACCCCGAGCTCGAGCAGCTTCGCGAAGGTGCGCTGCGCGTTGCGGTAGTGGCTGCGCCGGGTGACGTCGTCGAGGGTCAGCAGCACCTGACCAGTCACCTGGCCATGTCGTGCGAACTCCTCGGTGTAGCGGTGGACCAGCAGGCCCTGGCCCACTGAGGCGGCGGCTTGCTGACGGGCCAGGTCGCGAGGCCGGCGCTTGAACGCCAGCGGCGACAGCCCGGCCGCGATCGCACCAGAGGAGACCAGCACGAGGTCGGCGCCTCGTTCGCGTACGCCGATCAGGGTGTCCACGAGATCGCGCACCCGCTCCGGGTCGATCCCGCCCTCAGCGGTCGTCAGGGACGAGGAACCGACCTTGACCACCACACGGGCGGCCCGGGCGACGGCCTCGCGGGTCATGCGTCGTCCTCGCCCTTGCCGTCGGCAGTTGCGCCCAAGTCGAGGCGGCGAGCCACGTCTGCCCGGACCTCGGTCTCTGCGCGCTCGGGCATGGCCTCGTCGATGGCGCGGCGACGTCCGGCGGCGGGCCGGTCCTCGGTGAAACGCTGGTCCTCACCCCGGCGGCCCAGCATCTGCGCCCCGGCGTCGATCCCGGGCTTGAAGTCGAACACGACCGCGTTGGCAGGGTCTCCAATGAGCACCGAGTCGCCCTCCATCGCACCGAGCTCGACCAGGCGCTGTTCCACGCCGAGCCGGTTGAGCCGGTCGGCGAGGAAGCCGACGGCCTCCTCGTTGCCGAAGTCGGTCTGACGGATCCAGCGCTCGGGCTTCTCGCCGCGGACCTGCCAGCCCTCGCCCCCCGTGTCCAGGTGCACAGCCTTGACGGTGAACTCGGTGCCCCCGGTCAGGGCCCGCGGCCGGATGACGATGCGAGTCGTCTCCTTGACCGGCTCCGCCGCGCGACGTGCGGCGACGATCCCGGCCATCGCGAACATGAGCTCGCGCAGGCCCTCGTGGCTGGACGCGCTCACGGAGAAGACCTTCCAGCCCCTGGCCTCGATGTCGTCGGTGACCAGGTCGGCCATGTCGCGCCCGTCGGGCACGTCCACCTTGTTCAGGGCGACCAGTCGCGGACGGTCCTCGAGCCCGCCGTACTTCTGGAGCTCCTGCTCGATCACCTCGAGGTCACCGAGCGGGTTCCGGCCGGGCTCCATCGTGGCGAGGTCGACCACGTGGACGATTGCGGCACAGCGCTCGATGTGGCGCAGGAAGTCGTGCCCGAGTCCACGCCCCTCGCTGGCGCCCTCGATCAGTCCGGGCACGTCGGCAACGGTGAAGGTGGTGTCACCGGCCTTCACCACCCCGAGGTTCGGAACCAGGGTGGTGAACGGGTAGTCCGCGATCTTGGGCCGCGCCCGCGACAGGGCCGCGATCAGGCTGGACTTGCCGGCGCTCGGGAAGCCGACGAGGCCGACGTCGGCCACGACCTTGAGCTCGAAGCGGACGACGAGGTCGTCGCCTGGCTCGCCCAGGAGCGCGAAGCCGGGAGCCTTGCGCTTGGCCGAGGCCAGAGCGGCATTGCCGAGGCCGCCGCGACCGCCCTGGGCGATCACCATCTCGGTGCCGGGGCCGACGAGGTCGGCCAGCACGTTCCCCTCCTCGTCGGTCACGACCGTGCCGTCCGGGACCGGGAGGACAAGGTCCTCACCGTGGCCGCCGTTGCGGTGGCCTCCCGCGCCGTGACCGCCGTGCGGGGCTGTGCGCAGGGCGCGGTGGTGGTAGTCGATCAGGGTGGTCACGTCGGCATCGACGAGCAGGATCACAGAGCCCCCGGGGCCGCCGTTGCCACCATCGGGGCCGCCGAGCGGCTTGAACTTCTCGCGGTGCACGGAGGCCACCCCGTTGCCCCCGCGACCGGCAACGATGTGCAGCGTCACGCGGTCGATGAACGTCGGCACTGCCATCGTGTGTCCTTTCGGGTCGTGAGGCGGGTTCATGAACCGGGTCCTGAGAAAAGGGCGAAGGGCGCTCCCGATGGTCTCAGGAACGCCCTCGTTGGTGGATCAGAAGCCGGTGGGGAGCGTTACTCCCCCGAAGTCTGGGCCGCCGGCGCGATGTTGACGACGCGACGGCCGCGCCGGACACCGAACTCCACGTTGCCCGCGATCAGCGCGAACAGGGTGTCGTCACCGCCGCGGCCGACGCCGGTGCCGGGGTGGAAGTGGGTGCCACGCTGGCGGACGATGATCTCGCCGGCGTTGACGAGCTGACCGCCGTAGCGCTTCACTCCCAGGCGCTGGGAGTTGGAGTCGCGCCCGTTCTTGGTGGACGCTGCACCCTTTTTGTGAGCCATGAGCTGTAGTCCTTCGTGGTGGAAGAGTCAGACGGTGATGTCGGTGACCTTGACCTGGGTGTACTTCTGGCGGTGACCCTGGCGCTTCTTGTAGCCGGTCTTGTTCTTGAACTTCTGGATGACGATCTTGGGGCCCTTGGTGGCGCCGAGGACCTCGACGGTCACGCCGGCCTTGTCCAGGCCCGTCGCGGTGACCTGGTCGCCGTCGACGACCATCACCACGGGGAGGGTCAGCGACTCGCCGACGCCGGTCTCGATCTTGTCGATCTCGATGACATCGCCCACAACAACCTTCTGCTGCTTGCTGCCAGCGCGCACAACTGCGTACACGGCGGACTCACTCTCCTCGGGTCTGCTTCGTCAAAAGGCTCAGGGCTCTGCGTCGGCGCACTCGCCACCCGGAACGTGAGCCGGGGGCGCGATCCGCGCAGATGGTTGGGTGTGCGCAAGCACACCGAGGATCAACTTTACTGGTTGGCCGGTCGCAGGGTCAAAACGGCCTCGTACACCGCTGCACAACTCATCGCTTGCGAGATCCCTTGCGCTTGACCGGCACGTGCTGCAGGGAGAACCCGTTGCCCGAGCCGTCGTCCTCGTGGCTCTCGGTGACCTCGTCGGCCCGGGGGTCAGGCTCGGCGATGGGATCCTCGGTGGATGTCGGGTCGGGCGCGTGACCGGCCGCGGCGTGCTCGACCGGGATGTCGACGGGTTCCGCCACCGGAGTCGCCTCCTTGCCCGCCCCGGAGCGCGGCGCGACCTGGGTCAGGGGGCTCGGCGGACCGGCCGGGCGGCGCGCCGTACGACGACGGGTGCTGGT
Organism: uncultured Actinomycetota bacterium; assembly: GCA_963742815.1. GTDB lineage: Bacteria > Actinomycetota > Actinomycetes > Propionibacteriales > Nocardioidaceae > Marmoricola. The sequence continues at coordinate 79,178 of CAVUNJ010000011.1, read as the reverse complement.
GACGACGCGTGGCGGCTCGGGAGCTGTCTCGGGTGCAGGCTCGGGTGCCGCCTCAGGGGTCGCCTCAGATGTCGACCCAGGTGTCGGGGGCTCGTGGGTGGTCTCGACGGGTGTGGGCGGCTCGTCGGACGGGGTCGACTGGGTGGGGACGTGCTGAGGTTCGTGGCCGGCTGGGGTCGGGCTGCCGATCACGGCCTGCTCGGCCAACTCGACCGCGGCGTTCGCGGCGGGAGCATCCTGCCCGGAGGCATCCTGTTCGATCTGCTTCTCCGGGGGCCGGGACTTGGCGAGGTCGGCGGGCGAGGGCTTGGCTGACGCAGCAGCGGCGTTCGATCCGCCCCCGCTGTTCTCACTGGTCCCTCGACCCCGGTTGCGGCCACCTCGGCCACGACCGCGTCCGCGCGAGTCGTCGTCATCCGACCTGGCGGCGGACTCGACCGGGTGCTCGTGCACGATCAGGCCACGGCCCTTGCAATGCTCACACTCGGTGCTGAACGCCTCGAGCAGGCCGGTGCCGATCCGCTTGCGGGTCATCTGGACCAGGCCGAGCGAGGTCACCTCGGCGACCTGGTGCCGGGTCCGGTCGCGCCCGAGGCACTCCACGAGGCGACGCAACACGAGGTCGCGGTTGGACTCAAGGACCATGTCGATGAAGTCGATGACGATGATGCCGCCGATGTCGCGCAGCCGGAGCTGGCGAACCATCTCCTCGGCGGCTTCGAGGTTGTTCTTGGTGACTGTCTCCTCGAGGTTGCCACCGGAGCCCGTGAACTTGCCGGTGTTCACGTCGACGACCGTCATGGCCTCGGTCCGGTCGATGATCAGCGATCCGCCCGAGGGCAACCAGACCTTGCGGTCCAGGCCCTTGGCGATCTGCTCGTCGACGCGGTAGCTGGCGAACAGGTCCTTCTTGTTCTCCGGCCCGTTGTCCGCCGGCTCGAAGCGCTCGAGGCGATCCTGCAGATCCGGGGCGACGTGGGAGACGTAGCCGTCGACGAGGTCCCAGGCGTCGTCGCCTTGGACGACCAGCTTGGCGAAGTCCTCGGTGAAGAGATCCCGGACGACCTTCAGGGTGAGGTCCGGCTCGCCGTACAGCAACTGCGGCGACTTGCCGCTCTTGACCTTCTCCTCGATGTCCGACCACCGAGCGGTCAGTCGCTCGACGTCGAGGGTGAGCTCCTCCTCCGAAGCGCCTTCCGCGGCAGTCCGCACGATGACCCCGGCGGTGTCGGGGACGATCTGCTTGAGCAGCGTCTTGAGGCGGTTGCGCTCGGTGTCGGGGAGCTTGCGTGAGATGCCGGAGGTGTTGCCGTCCGGGACGTAGACGAGGAAGCGGCCCGGGAGGCTGACCTGGCCGGTGAGGCGGGCTCCCTTGTGGCCGACCGGGTCCTTGCTGACCTGCACCAGGATCGTCTGTCCGGAGGACAGCACGGACTCGATCTTGCGCTGCTGGCCGTCCTTGTGACCGACTGCAGCCCAGTTGACCTCGCCGGCGTAGAGCACAGCGTTGCGCCCCTTGCCGATGTCGATGAACGCGGCCTCCATCGAGGGCAGCACGTTCTGCACGCGACCGAGGTAGACGTTGCCGATCAGGGACGTCTGCGACTCGCGGGCGACATAGTGCTCGACGAGCACCTTGTCCTCGAGTACGCCGATCTGGGTCAGGTCGTCCTTCTGCCGGACGACCATGACCCGGTCGACCGACTCACGCCGGGCAAGGAACTCCGCCTCGCTGACAATCGGCGCCCTGCGACGGCCGGCCTCCCGGCCCTCGCGGCGGCGCTGCTTCTTGGCCTCGAGACGGGTCGACCCGCCGATGCTGGTGATCTCGTCCTCGGGATTGCGCTGCCTGCGCACCCGGGTGGTGGTGTTGTTGTCCTGATCTCCAGAACCCTCACCGTTCTCGCCCGGCCGACGACGCCGGCGGCGCCTGCGCGAGCCGGTGGTGTCGCCGTCCCCGTCGGAGTCACCGGAGTCACTGGAGTCGTCCGAGTCGTCGGTCTGGTCGTCCGTCTGGTCGTCGGACTCGCCGCCTTCCCCGTCGGAGGGCTTGCGGCGGCGACGGCCGCCACGGCGACGGCGACGGCGTGCGCCACCTTCTCCGTCCCCGTCGTCCCCAGAGTCGTCCCGAGAGTCGTCGTCGGAGTCGTCGGCGGAGTCCTGGTCGTCGCCGTCGGGTGCCTTGCCCTGACCACGGCGGCCCTGACCCTGGCCCTGACCCTTTCCCTGGCCCTTTCCCTGGCCCTGGCCGCGTTTGCCGCGCCCCGGGGCACCGTCCTCGGACGGTGGCTCCTCACCGGCGGCCTTGTCGGCGTCCTGGCCTGCAGGCTCTGCCGCCGCCTTGTCCGCCGGCTTGTCCGCCGGCTGTGCAGGCTGGTCTGCCGCCTTCTTCGCGGTCCGCTTGCGCGCCGGGGCCTTGGCTCGTTCTGCGGCTCGTTCTGCGGCTCGTTCTGGGGCTTGTTCTGGCGCCTTGAAGAGCACCATCGGAGCGGCCGACGTCGCTGAGCCTTCGGCTTCGGTGGTGTCATCGGACCCGGACGCACTTGCGGTGTCGTCCCCAGCGTCGACAGTGGTGTCGACGAGGCCCTCCTCGGAGGCGACGCGCTTGGCGGCCGCCTTCTTCCGAGGCGCCGACTTCGTGGTCTTCTTCGCCGTGGTCTTCTTGGCCGCGGCCTTCTTGGCTGGCGCCTTGGCCGCCTTCTTGGCCGCCGCCTTCTTCGCCGGCTTCTGTGCTGCGCCAGCTGTGTCCGTCTCGGGCGCGCCAGCGTCCAGGGTGTCGGATGACTGAGACGAGTCCTGGGGTGTGGTCTCGGCGGGGGCGTCTGCTGCCGTGTCGTTGGTGGAGCTGTCTGGGTTGGTGTCTGGGTTGGTGTCTGGGTTGTTGTCTGGGTCGTTGTCGAGCACTGGTGAGCTCCTCATGCACCTCGTCCGGGTGGTGGCCCTCGTGCGGTGCTGTCGGGCGTACGGCGCGAGCGAGGTTCCGCTGCGGCGTACGCCAAAGCCTTCGGTCGGCGGCGACATCCTCCGCGCCATCGCGTCGAGTGGATTGGCCCTTGGGCACCAACCGCGGTCGCCGGGCCGTTACGTCTGTGAAGCTGTCACCTTCACTGACCAGCCGCGTCGCGGTCGGGTGTCAATGGATCACCCACCGTGCCGCCTTCAAGATCCAAGGGCCCCTGCGCCAACCGCTGCTGTAGGGCTGCGGTGACGCGAAGACCCGAGGCTTCGTGAAGAGCGGCGAGAACGTCGTCGGGTCTCACGGACGGCGAGCCGTGTCGCAAGACCACATCGAGTATCGCACACGGCGGCTCCGTGGCCGGCGAATCAGCGAGCTCCAGCGACGTGATCGCTGCCCGGGCGTCGAAGCTGCGAACGCCCTTCTTGGTCATCCGCTCGACGATGATCTCGTCGGTGGCGAGCAACGCCTCGACCCCGAGGCGAGCGGCGGCAGCAGAGGTGTCCTGCAGCGTGATCCGCCACCAGGAGCCCTCGAGCCGGTCGGCCATGGAGCCTCCGGCGCTTTGCACCACCTCGATCACGTCGAGCCCGTCCGGCAGCGCAGCGTCGAGGTCGGCGTGGGCCTGCGCGGGGTCGATAACCTCGGCGAGGGCGATCTCGAGGTACTCCGCTTCGCTCGCGGAACCGGTGGGCGCAGCACCCGCATAGGAGATGCGCGGGTGTGGGTTGAAACCCGAGGAGTACGCCATCGGGATCCGGGCGCGGAACACCGCTCGCTCGAAGGCACGACTGAAGTCCCGGTGGCTGGTGAACCTCAGGCGGCCGCGCTTGGCGTAGCGGATCCGTAGCCGCTGCACAGGTGGAGCCTGCTGCTCTGGCTGACTGCGTTTCTGCTGGCCGGGCACGAGCGGACCCTACCGGCGGTGCAGACGTCATACGAACTGGTCGCGGTAGCCGCCTGTTCGCATGACGTCCCGCGCAACGTCATACGACCTGGTCGCTATGGCCGCCACTTCGTATGACGCTCTCGGGCCGCGGACGGCTCAGGGCAGGCGGGCGGACTTCATCTGCTGCGAGGAGTAGACCGACAGCACACGGGTGCCTGCGAGCCACCCGGTCAGCCGCTCAGCCTCGACGTCGAGAGCAGCCTTTCCCTCCGCACCGACGTCGTCACGTTGCACCACACGCACGGTCCCGTCGTCGTCCTGCACCCAGCACCCGACGATCCGGCCGCCCCACCAGGCGGTGGTGCCCGCGTTCCCGTTGGTGTCGAAGAGGAAGGGCTTGTCCTCGGGCGAGAGGTAGAAGTCGCGTTCCTTCCAGCCCATCGTGGTCGGGTCGAGGGTCGGCAACAGCGCCGCCCACGGCTCCGGCTCGGGTACGTCGTCCAGGTCGTCCGGAAGCAGGTACCCCTGCCCCTCGGCCAGGCCCACCTCCACCGCGCCAACGTCGCCGAGAGCCCGGCGTACGGCGCCCTTCGTGGCGCCCAGCCACCAGACGATGTCGGCCTCAGTGCCGGGTCCGAAGGTGTGCAGCCAGCGACGGACCAGCTCGGCGTAGCCGGCCGCCTCGTCGGTGCGCTCCACCGGCTCGCCCAGCCACTCCTCGGTGAGCGTCCAACGCGGCCGTGAGCTTCGCCAGTCCCCAGCGTTGGTGCCTCTCATGATCTGGCCGGTCGCGCCGAGTGTGCCCAGGACCCGGGGCGCGATCGGGAACACCCCGCCGTACTTCTTGCCCGGCGCGATCTCGAGCCGCACACCCAGCTTGGGGACTCGCTCGCGCAGCTCGGCCGTGGTGGCTGGACCGTCGTCGGTGAGCGTGCGTAGCACTGCGTCGTAGGTGCGGCTGATCCAGGCGTCGCCGCGCTTGGCGATGCCTGCAGCCTCCACCTCCTTGGCGAGCCGGGGACGCAGCTGCTTGGCTACGCGCTCCGAGGCGCTGCTCCACGCCGACGGCAGCAGGTCGCGTGGGAAGGCGAACAACGTCCGCCGCATGGCCAGCTGCTTCGCCACCGACCGATCCTCATAGAGCGCCCTGTCGATGTCGGCCGTGGAGACCTCTGCCCGGGCGAAGGCCGAGAGGTAGACACTGGCTGGCTCTGTGGCATGCAGGCAGGTCATCGCCCGGACGGTCGCTTCCACCGAGTCCGCCCGGGTCGCGAGCCGGTGCCGGGTGGCCAGCCGGGCCCGACGCTGCTCTTGCGAGATCGTCCGCATGAGCCGATCGTGCCAGTCCCCGCCGACAGGCGCCCCGCCCCCGCCCCTGGGCCCGCCGCGGACCTGCGACACGATGCACGGGTGACGCCCGAGCACCGTGCTGCCCTGCTGCGTCGCGGACTGGTGGTCGTCGGGATCGTCGTCCTTGCGTTCAACCTGCGCCCGGCAGCCGTGAGCGTCGGGCCGATCCTCGGCGACATCAGCAACGGCTTGCACATGTCCCCGGCCGAGACCGGTGCGCTGACGTCGCTGCCGGTGCTGGCTTTTGCCGTCTTCGGTGCCATTGCCCCCCGCCTCGCCCGGATGATCGGGCTGCACCGCCTGACGCTGGTCGCGCTGTTGCTCCTCGCGGGTGGCCTGGCCGGACGAGCCGTGGTGTCGTCGGTACCGGGCTTCCTCGCGCTCTCACTGCTCGCGCTGGCCGGGATGGCCTCGGCCAACGTGCTCCTGCCATCCCTCGTCAAGCTGCACTTTCCTGACCGGGTGGGCCTGATGACGTCGCTCTACTCGACCGCCCTGGCGATCGGGCTCACCTCCTCCTCCGTACTGACGGTGCCGGTCAGTGAGGCCCAGGACGGGTGGCGTTCGGGCTTGCTGGTGTGGTCGCTGACCGCGGGGATCGCCGTACTCCCCTGGCTCGCGCTCGTCGGTCACGACCGCAGGCCGGAGGAAGCGGCGGGACCGATCGGACTGATTGCGGTGGCCCGCACGCGTCTGGGCTGGTTCATGGCGCTCTTCTTCGGGCTCCAGGCGATGCAGGCCTACTCGATCTTCGGCTGGTTCGCCGAGCTCTACCGCGACGCCGGGTTCTCGGCCCACACCGCCGGTCTGCTGCTCGGGGTGATCACGGGAGTGAGCATCCCGCTCTCGTTCCTGGTCCCGTCGATCGTCGCGCGCACGCACAACCAGACCGTGCTGATGTGCGCGGTGATGGCCTGCTACCCCGTCGGGTACGCCGGTCTGATCGTCGCACCGCACGCGGGTGCCCTGGCCTGGGCGATCCTGGTCGGTGTCGGAACGACGACCTTCCCGCTGATCCTCACGCTGATCGGTCTCCGCGCACGCTCCCCGAGCGGGACCGCGGCGCTGTCGGGCTTCGCCCAGTCGACCGGCTACCTGATCGCCGGGACCGGCCCGTTCACCGTCGGGTTGCTGCGCGAGGTTTCGGGCGGCTGGACGTTGCCGTTGTGCGCGCTGCTCGCAGTCACCGGCCCGCAGCTGATGCTGGGGCTGGCGGTGTCGCGGCCGGCGTACGTCGAGGACCAGCTGCACCGATCGTGACGAGAAGCGAGCGGGTGCGGACCCCTGGGGCCCGCACCCGCTCGGTGAGCCATCAGCCCTCGAAGCAGGATTTCTCGAACTCGTAGTCCGCTGCGGTCGGGCCCTCGGCGAAGTCCGCCACCTTGGTCATGCCGGTTGGTGCGGCCTTGTCCAGCTTCTCGAAGATGGTCTGCCGGAACACGGCCTCGTTGGGCTCATCGGCGTAGTTGCCGGCCTCTTCGGGGAGCATCCCCTCATAGTCGACCGTCTTCAGCGACGCCGCCGCCTCGACCAGCCCTTCTCGGGTCTTGTCGTAGTCCCCGTCCAGCCACTCCTCCAGGGCAGCCTTCAGCGTGTAGGACCAGACCCACCCGGCGGTGTACCCGTCCGACGGTGTGACCTCGCCGACCGCCTGACGCATGGCCTCGTGGCCGGGCGTGTCCTCGCTGAAGTTCCCCCAGGGACCCGAGTGGATGTACAGCGCCTCGAGTGCCGGGGCGGCGGGGCTCTTGAGCAGGCCGGGGTTCCACGTCGGGCCGATGCCGATGAACCTGCCCTTGTAGCCCTGGGCCGCAGCCTGGCCGACGATCACGCCTGTCTCGGTCGGTCCGACGGCGAGCACCACCAGGTCGGGCTTCTTCTTGACCACGGCGCTGATCGCACCGGACTGTGCCTCCTGGCCCGGCGTCGTCTCGACGTTCTCGTAGTCGAGCTTGTTGCTCTCAGCCGCGATCTTGACGCCGGCGGCCGAGTCCCCGCCGTAGTCACCGGGGAACCCGATCGACATCACGCTCTTCGCGCCGTACTCCTTCATGCCGTAGTCGACGACGTTCATCGACTCCATGCAGTACGGCGCCCCCGACTCGATGATGTTGTCCTCGACATCCCACTGCGAGGTCCATGAGGCCGGTGCCGCGAGTACCTTGTCGTTCTTGAGGTTCTCGAGGATCGCGAACGTGGTCGGCGAGCCCAGCGTCTGGGCAAGCGCGAGAATGTCACCCTCGATCTCGTTGTACACCTCTCGGTGGGTCTCGGGGTTGTAGAGGTTGTCACGCACGTACTTGGAGACGTCGATGTCGTAACCGCCGATCCCGCCGTCCTGGTTGACCCGTTTCCAGAACGCCTTCATGGAGTCGGTGATCGGGACACCGAGCGGCGCGAACGGACCCTGGGTCAGGTCGGAGATCTGGCCCATGTAGATGCACCCGTTGTCCTTGTTGACGGCGTCGGGGCATGGGTCGGACGACACGCCGGGTGCAGAGACTTCACCGTCTCCCTCGTCCCCTCCTCCGCGACCACAACCCGTCAGGACCAGGACAGCGCACGCAAGCAGGGCGCATGTTTTCTGAAGTTTCATGACCAGCATCTCCTTTGTTGGTGGTGCCCAGTAGTTGGTGGTGCTAGTAGCTGAACGGCCAGCTCTTCCAGTACGTGCGGATCCGGACCCAGATGCCGAACAGCCCGCGTGGTTCGAACAACAGGAAAGCGACGATGAGCAGCCCGTAGAGGATCGACTCGACCTGGAACACGTTCGGCGTGTCGGTGACCTGTCGGCTGATCATCGGGATGTAGTTCGGCATCTCGCGGGTCAGCGTGGGCAGCATCGAGATGAACAGTGCGCCCATGATCGTTCCCGAGACGGTGCCGGCGCCGCCGATGAGCACCATCGCGATGAACTGCACCGACAGCAGCAGGTTGAAGGAGCTCGGGTCGAAGAAGCCGATGATGGTGTAGAGCAGCGCTCCCGCACACCCGGCGTAGAACGAGGAAACAGCGAAGGCCAGCACCTTGGTGCGGGCGAGGTTGATCCCCATCATCTCCGCTGCCACGTCCCGGTCACGTACGGCGGCGAAGGCGCGGCCGATCTTGGACCGGGCCAGGTTGCGCGCGAACAGTGCGAAGACCAGCAACAACACGAACATCAGCAGGTAGAGGTTCTGCTCCGCGGTGAGGAAGTCGCTGTCCTGGTCGAAGGCATAGCCGAAGATCACCGGCTCCGCGGCGGCGCGTCCGACGCCCGACCCGCCGGTGAGCTCCCTCCACTCCTTGAAGATGTGCTCGCCGAGGAAGACCAACCCGAGCGTGACGATCGCCAGGTAGAGACCGCGCAGGCGGGATGCGATCGGCGCGATGACCGCTCCCGCCACGCCCGCGACCACGCCGGCCGCGAGCAGCCACACCGGCAGGAAGGTGATGCCGTAACCGATGGTCCGGCCCTCGGGGTCTCCCGAGATGGCGGCCGCGGTGTACGCGCCGACCCCCATGAAGAACGCGTGACCGAGGGACACCTGACCAGCCATGCCAGTCACGATGTTGAGGCCCAGTGCCCCGATCGCCATCACGAACGCGATCGCCAGTGTCTCGAGCAAGGGGTCCGTGGCGATGAACGGGGTCAACAGGCCCACGACCACGATCAGCACGACGCCGACCAGCTTGGGGCGGGTGTTGAACAGCGCCAGCTCCTGGCCGTAGCTGCGGTAGAACCCCGGCCGCCCACCGAGGCGGCTCCGCGTCGGGCGCGCGCGGCTGGCCTCAGGTGTTGCCGCGGTGGCCTCTGGGGACTCGGAGGCCTCGGGCACGAGATGCTGGGTCATACGCGCCTCACCTCGGGAGTGCCCCACATGCCGTAGGGACGGACGAGAAGCACCAACAGCATCAGCAGGTACGGCGACACGGACTCGAAGTTGTTACCGAGCCAGGGTGCGAACTCCCCTCGGTAGCTGCCGACGAGTGACTCCACGACACCTACCGCGAGGCCACCGACGACCGCGCCCTCCAGGGAGTCCAGCCCGCCGAGGATGATCGCTGGAAGGGCCACCAGGGTGATGATCCACAGTTGCTGGTCGACGCCCGCACCAGTGGCAAGCAGCGCGCCCGCCACGGCCGCGAGCCCGGCGGCCATGGCCCATGACATCGCGAACACCGCGCCGACGCTGACGCCCTGGGTCATCGCGGCCTCCTGGTCGAACGCCGTGGCTCGCATGGCCAGGCCGTGCCGGGTGAACCGGTAGAACCAGAACAGCACGGAGAGCACGAGCGCAGCCGTGACGATCATCGCCACGTGTCGCCACTGCATCGAGAGCCCGCCGACGGTGAACCGGCTGAGCCCCCATGGGTCGCCGATCGGCCGGGCGCCGAGACCGATGAAGCCGTTGGCGACCACTCGCACGGCGATGTCGATGCCGATGGTGATGATCGCGACGACGAAGACCGGACGCCCCACCATCGGACGGATGAAGGCACGCTCCACGCCGAGGCCCACGCCGGCGATGGCCAACCCGCCGACCACCAGCGCGAGGTAGAACCCGAGCACTGGCGAGAGATAGCTGATCAGCACCGCGCCGCACAGCATCATCGCCGGCTGGGCGAAGCTGACCACTCCGGTCGCCTTGTAGATGATCACGAACCCCAGTGCCAGCAAGGCGTACGCCGACCCCGTGCCCAGCCCGCGGAGTACTGACTCGAGCAGCTCTGTCACGATGCCCTCCCGGCGTACATCGAGTCCACGAGCTCCCCGAAGGCATCGACGATCGCGGAGCGTTTCACCTTCTGGGTCGCAGTCAGCTCACCGTCCTCGTGGTCAAGCTCCTTCGGCAGCAGCCGGAACGCCTTCACCTGCTCCACCTGGGCGAACTTCTCGTTGACCGACTTCACGATCCCGCCGACGAGCTCGACCACCTCGGCCTTCTCGGACAGGTCGCGGTAGGTGCTGTAGCCGATCTGCTTGCGCTGCGCCCACTCGCCGACGGTGTCCATCTCGATGCCGATCAGGGCGGCGAGGTGCTTGCGGCCGTCTCCGACGACCATGGCCTCCTTGATGTACGGCGAGGCCTTCAGCGCGTTCTCGATCTCGGACGGGGACACGTTCTTCCCGCCGGCGGTGATGATGATGTCCTTCATCCGGTCGGTGATCTTCAGGTGCGTGCCCTCCACCCAGGAGCCGACGTCCCCGGTGCGCAGCCAGCCGTCCGCGGTCATCGTGCTCGCCGTGGCCTCCTCGTTGCGCCAGTAGCCCACGAACGTCCCGCCATGGCGGGTGAGGATCTCGCCGGTCTCCTCGTCGATCTTCACCTCGATGCCGTCGTGCACCTCCCCGACCGTGCCGAGCCGCACGCGGCCGGGGCGGTTGCCGGTGGCGATCGCGGTGTTCTCGGTCATGCCGTAGACCTCGTGCATCGGGACGCCGATGCCCATGAAGAACTTCAGGACGTCGGGCGCGACGGGCGCGGCCCCGGAGGCGGCGTACCGCACGTGGCGCATGCCCAGACGCTCCTTGAGCGCCCGGAAGCAGAACACCCAGCCGACGGCGTAGATCAGGCGAGTCCTGGTGGTGTGGTTGCCGCCGGTCTTCGCAAGCTCGTCGCCGATCCGGTCCGCGACCCGCAGCCAGAAGCGCGCGTGCATCCGCTTGAACCTGCTGGCTCCGTTGAGCCTGGTCTCGACCCCGGCCAGCAGCTTCTCCCAGATCCGCGGCACTCCGAACAGGATGGTGGGCTGCACCTCGCGGAGGTTCTGCGGCACCGTCTCGATCGACTCCGCAAAGTTCACCTGGGTGCCGGCAGCGGCATTGAACCAGGTGCTGAAGATCCGCTCGGCAACGTGGCTCAGCGGCAGGTAGGAGAGCAGCAGGTCCTTGGAGCTCGGCGGCGGGTCAGTGAAGGCGCCCTCCTCGATCAGCACCTTGACCGCGAACTCCACGTTGGCGACCGAGAGCATGACGCCCTTGGGGGGACCGGTCGTCCCGGAGGTGTAGATCAGGGTGGCGACGTCGGCAGACTCGGTCTCGGCCATCCGCTCCGAGACGGCTGCCGGATGCTGATCCCGGTGGCGCTGTCCCCTGTCGAGGAACTCCTCCCACGACATCAGCGCAGGGTGGTCGTAGCGCCCATGGATCCCGCGCGGCTCCAGGAAGACGATGTGCTTGAGGTCGGGGCAGTCCTCGATCACCAACAGGGCCTTGTCGACCTGCTCCTGGTCCTCCGCGACCAGCACCTTGGTGCCGGAGTGCGCCAGGACGTACTGCACCTCGGCGGCCGGGTTCGTCGGGTAGATGCCCACGCTGGCGCCTCGTACGGCGAGCGCGCCCATGTCGGCAAGAAGCCACTCAGGCCGGTTCTCGGAATGGATCGCGACCCGGTCGCCGGCCTCGACCCCGAGGTCGATGAGCGCGTGTCCGACCAGCTGCAGCCGGTCCCAGTAGTCGGCCCAGGTGATCTCCTGCCAGATCCCGAAGTCCTTCTCCCGCATGGCGACAGTGGCCGGCGACTCGGCGGCACGGTCGCGAATCCTCGTGACCGGCGTCCGGGTTTCGCTGGCAGGACCGCGGTTCGCGTGCGTTGTCTGCGCCGTCTGGCTCATGGCGCAGCCGCCTCACCGAGGTAGGCGCGGACCACGTCGGGGTGCTGCTGCACCTCGTCAGGGGTGCCGGTGGTGATCGGCGTGCCGAAGTCCATCACCATCACCCGGTCGGCGAGGTCCATCACCAGCCCCATGTCGTGCTCGACCATGATCATCGGGATGTTCAGCTCGTCGCGGATGTCGAGGATGTAGCGCGCGGTGTCCTCGGTCTCCTCGAGGTTCATGCCCGCCACCGGCTCGTCGAGCAGCAGCAGCTTCGGCTCCATGGCGAGGGCCCTGCCCAGCTCGACCCGCTTCTGCACGCCGTACGGAAGCAGGCCGACGGGCAGCTTCCGCCACTGCTCGATCTCCAGGAAGTCGACGATCTCCTCGACGTACCGCCGATGCGCGAGCTCGGCACCGCGCGCCTTGCCCAACCACGCGAAGGCCGCCACCGGTCCGTAGTGGATGTGCTGGTGCCGGCCCAGCATCAGGTTGTCGATCACCGTGAGGTGCTCGAACAGGGCGATGTTCTGGAATGTCCGGGCCAACCCCATCGCGGCGATGTCGTAGGGCCGGCGGCCGAGGATGTCCTCGCCGAGCAGCTGCACACTGCCCTCCTGCGGGCGGTAGATGCCGGAGAGGACGTTGAAGGTCGAGGTCTTGCCGGCGCCGTTGGGCCCGATGATCGCGAACAGCTCGCCAGGGTGGACGTCGAGGCTGACGCCCTTGATCGCCTTCACCCCCTTGAACGAGAGGTGTACGTCGCGCAGGCTCGCGACCGAGTCCGCGTCCTGGATCATGCGGACCAACGCTTCTTGCGCCGGTAGTGCTTGACGTCGCGGAACGACCTGCGAGCGCCCGCTTCGTCGCCGCCCGGGTGCAGGCCCAGGTAGAACTCGCGCACGTCGTCGTCCTTGAGCAGGGCAGCTGCCGGCTTGTCGAGCACGATCCGCCCGGTCTCCATCACATAACCGTGGCTGGCGATGCTCAGCGCCATGGTGGCGTTCTGCTCGACCAGGAGAACCGATGTGCCGGCATCGTTGATCGTGACGATCACGTCGCGGACCTGGTCGACCAGCTTGGGCGCCAGCCCCAGGCTGGGCTCGTCGAGCAGCAGGTACCGCGGGTTGGACATCATCGCCCGTCCCATCGCCAGCATCTGCTGCTCGCCTCCGGACAGGAATCCGGCCGTCTGCGCCCGGCGGTCGGCCAGGATCGGGAAGAGCTCGAAGACCCGCTCGATGTTCTGCTTCAGCTCGGGGCGCGCGGTGTGCGCGCCCACCTTGAGGTTGTCCTCGACGCTCATCTCTACGAAGACGCGACGGCCCTCCAGCACTTGGCGGATGCCATGCCGCACGATGAGCTCCGGGCGCATCCGGGTGAGCGGCTTGTCGTCGAGGACGACCTGGCCCTTGGTGATCTCGGCATCGTGGATCCTGAGCAGCCCGGTGAGAGTGCGCAGGAGGGTGGTCTTGCCTGCGCCGTTCGACCCGAGCAGCGCGATGATCTGGCCGTCAGGGACGCTGAGGCTGACCCCTCGCAGGGCCAGCACCACGTCGTCGTACACGACTTCCAGATTTCGAGCAGTCAGCATTGAACTCCTGCCCCCCGGACGGGCGACCGTGACGTGCGCCACAGCCGGTGCCCGTGAGGTTCGCAAGGCTCCGGAGTGCTGTCAAGCGCCCGCACCGAGGTGTGACCCGATCGGTGCCAGTTGAACCGGGGCGTTGTGCCTGGCCCCCGGGCGACGACCCGAGGGGTTCAGACGACGCTGAGCGGCAACAGCTGCTTTCCGGTGGGCCCGATCTGGATGTCCGTGCCCATCTCGGGGCACACTCCGCAGTCGTAGCAGGGCGTCCAGCGGCAGTCCTCGACGTCGACCGAGTCAGGGTCGAGTGCGTCCTCCCAGTCCTGCCAGAGCCAGTCCTTGTCGAGGCCGGAGTCGAGGTGGTCCCAGGGCAGCACCTCGGCGTAGCCGCGCTCGCGAGTGGTGAACCACTCGAGGTCGACGCCGGTGCCGGCGAGGCCGCTCTCTGTGGCAGCCACCCAGCGCTCGTAGGAGAAGTGCTCGCTCCAGCCGTCGAAGCGGGCGCCGTCGCGCCATACCTGCTCGATGACCCTGCCGACGCGGCGGTCTCCACGCGAGAGCAGTCCTTCGATGATGCCGGGCTTGCCGTCGTGGTAGCGGAAGCCGATGGCGCGGCCGAACTTCCGGTCAGACCGCACTTCCTCGCGCAGCTTGCGGAGCCGCTCGTCGGTGGTCTCGACGTCGAGCTGTGAGGCCCACTGGAACGGAGTGTGCGGCTTGGGGACGAACCCGCCGATCGAGACCGTGCACCGGATGTCGTTGTGCCCGGCGACCTCCCGCCCCTTGGCGATCACCTTCTTGGCCAGGTCCGCGATCGCGAGGACGTCCTCGTCGGTCTCGGTGGGCAGGCCGCACATGAAGTAGAGCTTCACCTGCCGCCATCCGTGGGAGTACGCCGCCGAGACCGTGCGGATCAGATCCTCCTCGGTGACCATCTTGTTGATCACCTTGCGCATCCGCTCCGACCCACCCTCGGGCGCGAACGTCAGCCCTGAGCGCCGGCCGTTGCGCGAGAACTCGTTGGCCAGGGTGATGTTGAACGCGTCGACGCGGGTGCTTGGGAGCGAAAGCGAGACGTTCGTGCCCTCGTAGCGGTCGGCGAGACCCTTGGCGACCTCGCCGATCTCGGAGTGGTCGGCGCTCGACAGCGACAGCAGGCCGACCTCCTCGAAGCCGGACTTGCGGATCCCGTTCTCCACCATGTCCGCGATGGTGGTGATCGAGCGCTCGCGCACCGGCCGGGTGATCATTCCTGCCTGGCAGAACCGACAGCCGCGCGTGCAGCCGCGGAAGATCTCCACGCTGAACCGCTCGTGCACGGTCTCGGCAAGAGGCACGAGCGGGTTCCGCGGGTAGGGCCACGCGTCGAGGTCCATCAGCGTGTGCTTGCGCACCCGGTCCGGTACGCCGGGCCGGTTGGGCACTACGCCGACGAGTGCACCGCCTTGTTCCTGGGCGCGGTCGTAGGTCACGTCGTAGAACTTCGGCACGTAGACGCCGCCGCTCGCCGCGAGCCGCAGCAGCACGCCGTCGCGGCCACCGGGTCGCCCCTCGGCCTTCCACTCCCGGAAGACCTCGGTGATCGCCAGCACGATCTCCTCGCCGTCACCGAGGACGACGGCGTCGAGGAAGTCCGCGACCGGCTCCGGGTTGAACGCAGCGTGGCCACCAGCCAGGACCACCGGGTCGTCCTCCGTGCGGTCGACGGCGTGCAGTGGGATCCCGGCCAGGTCCAGGGCGGTCAGCATGTTGGTGTAGCCGAGCTCAGTCGAGAACGAGAACCCGAGAAGGTCGAACCCCCGCACCGGCCGGTGCCCGTCGACGGTGAACTGCGGGATCGCGTGCTCACGCATCACCCGCTCCATGTCGGGCCAGACCGAGTAGGTGCGCTCGGCCAGAACGCCGTCCCGCTCGTTGAGCACCTCGTAGAGGATCTGGACGCCCTGGTTGGGCAGCCCCACCTCATAGGCGTCGGGATACATCAGTGCCCATCGGACCTCGGTCTCGGCCCAGGGCTTGGTGACCGAGTTGAGCTCGCCGCCGACGTACTGGATCGGCTTCTGGACCCGGGCCAGGTGTGGCTCGAGCTCGGCGAAGACGGACTCACCGGGTGGGACGGGCATGCATGAACCTTCCGAAACTGGGAAAACACAGAACGATACGTGCTTGGCTGAGCACCTACCACCCGGGAGTAGGGAGTCGGGGTTGGCTGTGGCTGTGGCTGCCCGTGCCTGGCGCCCCTCGCGACGCCTCTCCGTCGACGCGATGTGGGCGTTGTGGCTGGTGGGCCTGCTACTGATGCCTGGGGCGCGGGTTCTGCAGCGCCTCACCGCTCTTCAGATCGGCACGGTCAGCTATGTCCGCATCGCCAGCCTGATCGCGTTCCTGTTGATCGTGCTCGCATGGACGTGGCCGGTCCGTCGTCTCCGCAACCGGATGCTGGCGCTCACCGTCCTGCTGGCATTCGGGGTACAGGTCCTGACCAGCGCTGCGCTGCACAGCGAGGACCTGGTGGCGTCGACGAGAATGGCTGCCGCCACGGTGGTGCAGGCGGTGGTGACCCTGGCCTGCTATCGCTGGCGCATCGGCGACGACAACCTGGCCCCGCACCGACCTCACGACATCATCGACCTGATGCTGTCCAGCATCGTCGGTGCCTCGGTCGTGATCCCGCTCGGCCTGGTGCCTGGGGTATGGCTGACCAGCACGGCCTACGAGCTCCTCTGGTGGGGTGCGCTCAGCTCCGCCTATGTCTTCGTGGGCAGCGCCTGCATCATGCTGCTTGTCCAGCGGCGTCCTCGCACGGAGGCGATCCCGACCCGGCTGACGGACGTCCTCGTCCAGCTGCTCGCGTTCGGCGTGTGCCTTGGCGTGGTGTTCACCTACGCCGACCTCCCGCTGAAGTGGATCATGTTCCTGCCGGCGATCTGGGCCGGGCTCAGCCTGGGCCCGTGGGCCTCGGCTGCCTACAGCCTCATCGGCACCGTTGCGGTTCTGGCCTCTCAGGTGATCACCGCGTCGAACGACAACTTCGGCGCCTCGAACATGCCCAACATCTTGTTGCTCGACAGCCTGATGGCTGCGTTCGTGTTCGTCGTGCTACTCCTCTCCCTGGGGCGTGACCAGCAGGCACACGACACGGGGGAGGTCGTCGGCGGGCGCCAGGAGGCGGTTGACGAGGCGGGTCTGCTCGGCGCCGCGTTCGAGTCGATCAACGAGGCGCTGGTGCTCATGGACACCGAGGGCGCCGTACTGCTGCACAACGACGCGGCGTTGCAGATCCTGGGCAGTGAGAAGCTCACCACCGAGCCCGGCCGCTGGTTGCTGCGCAGAGAAGAACAGTCGTCGTTCGCCTACTCCTTCAACCGCCACGGCCCAGAGCACGGTGTGCGGATACTCGCGGTGCGGCTCGCCCCGGTGAGGTACGCCGGGTCCGACAGCGTTGTGGCGATCGTCCGGGACGTGACCTCCGAGCAGCGTCGCATCGAGGAGCTCGCCAACTTCGCAGCCGTGGCCGCTCATGACCTCAAGACGCCGCTCGCGGCTGTGCAGGGATGGATGGAGGTTGCCGAGGAGGCACTCGAGGGTGAAACCGGTGTGGCGGTGGAGGCCCTGCAGCGCGGACGTCACGCGACCGACAGGATGTCGCGCGAGATCGAGGACTGGCTCGCCTACAACGTCGCTCGCGAGGGAGTGGTTCAGCCCGAGCCCATCGCCCTCCAGCCCTATCTGGACGCGCTCGCCGCGGACTACCCCGACGCGGACTTCGTCGTCAACACCCACCACACCGTGGTCGTCGATCCGACTCTTGTGCGGCGCCTGCTGGTCAACCTGATCGACAACGCGGTGAAGTACGCCCAGCCGGGCGAACGAGCCTCCATCGCGATCCGCAGCTTCTCCGCGGGCTACGGAGGCTGGGTCGTGCTCAGGGTCGCCGACACGGGGATCGGGATCCCCTCGGGTGAGGAGACCGAGATCTTCGAGCCGTTCCGCCGCGCCTCCACGGTGGAGGGCTACGAGGGTGCAGGGCTGGGCCTCGCGCTGTGCAAACGCATCGTGCGCCGACACGGTGGGCTGATCACCGCGCAGCGTAACGAAGGCCCCGGCACGACGATCACGCTGACACTTCCCGGCGCTGTCTGACCGTTCAGCTCCTGCGAACCGGGATCGTGCCGATTTCGGCACGCTCACGAGTCGGCCCATTGTCGAGACGCACACCGGGGCCGACTCTAGACTAATCCGGGGGAAATGGGACAAATGCGACTCGTATCCGAGGGCTTGGCACCGGCGCCGCCGCACACGGGTGCGGGCGTCCCCACCGGCATGCCCCTGCGCCGTACAGCTGGCTGCTTCGCATTCGCGTTCACCTGTTACCTCGTCTCCCCTTGGCTGGGTCTGGACAGCTTCGAGGTGGATCCGCGAATCGCCGAGGTGTGGCCGACCGGGGGTGTGGGCTTCGTGCTGCTCACCACGGTCTGGTTCGCCGGGCGCCGAGTGCTCGGCGCGACCATCGCGCTGATGGTCGCCGTCTTCGCCGTCACCGCGGTGACGGTCGACTTTGCACCCCAGGTTGCCGTGTGGCTGGCGCTGACTGGTGTCGGCCAACCCCTGCTGATGATCTGGCTCTACCGGAGACGCCTCGAGCACCCAGGGTGGTCCCCGGACAGCCCCCGCGAGGTCGCTGCCCTCCTGTACGCAGCGGTCGCGTCTTCGGTCCTTCTCGGGCTGGTGGGCGGCTTTCCCTTCCTCTCCCCCGACGAGCTGCCCTCGGAGGTGCTTGTGTGGTGGGTGCTGCGCAACACGGTCTTCTGCTTCGTCGGTGGCGCGACCTTCCTGGTGTTCTTCTACGGTCGACGATCCACGATCCTGCCGACCAGCTCGTGGTTGAACCGCATCGGCCTGCTGGGTTGTGCCCTGCTGTGTGTCTACGGCACCTACAACGACCCGGCACTGCCGCTGTCGTGGCTGCTGATCGTCCCGAGCGTGTGGGGCGGGCTCACCCTCACCGTCCGTGGTGGCTGTCACGTCGCGCTCACCGTTGCCCTGCTCGCAGCCGCAATGACCTACCTCCCGCAGAACGAGTTCGGGTACGGCGGGATTCTGCCCCCCTCCTTGATCGTGGACCTGCTGGTCATCGCCAGCACGACGTTCGCGCTGCTGCTGACGTTGATGCGCCAACAGCGCGGCGAGCTGATCTACGAGCTCGACCGCAAGGGCGTGGAGTCCGAGAAGCAGCGACAGGTCCTCGAGACGGTCTTCGACTCGATGAAGGACGGCGTCGTCATCGTCGACAACTCCGAGGTCACGATGTACAACAGCGCCGCACGCCAGCTGCTCGGTCGTCCCATTCCGTCCGGCCAGCCTGAGTCGTGGACCGAGATGTTCGCCCTCCGGGACGCACAGGGAGCCACGCTCGACGACGACACCTTGCGGGCAAGCCTTTACGTCCCCCCGGGGGACGCTCACGCCAAGACCCTCGAGGTCCACGTCGGCCACGGCGACGCCGCCCGCATCCTGGACATCTCCGCGCAACCACTGGGGACCGACACGGTGCGCTCGACGATCGTCCTGCTGCACGACATTACGGCCCAGCGCGCGCGCCTGCGCGAGCTCAGCAACTTCGCCGGAATGGTGGCCCATGACCTGCGCGGGCCGTTGACCGTCCTGGACGGCTGGCTCGAGGTGGTCGAGGACGGGGACGCCCTCGGTGACGAGTTCGCACTCGTCGATGCCGTGGCCAAGGCCCGCGACGCCAGCCACCGCATGCGCCAGGTGATCGAGGACTGGTTGAACTACACCGTCATCCAGAACGGACAGCTGAAGCCCGACGCGGTCAAGCTCGGCGAGGTCGCGAGCGAGATCGTCGAACGCGGCCGGGCCAACTGCGCGGAGGGGGACGAGCCCCGGTTCGTGCTCGATCTCACCCACAGCGTGGAGGCCGACCCAGGACTGCTCCGTCAGCTCCTGGACAACCTCGTCGGGAACGCCATCAAGTACACCGCCGCCGACCAGGCGCCGTGGGTCCAGATCAGCTCAGAACGCGACGCGGAGCCCGGATGGATCAGGGTGAACGTCGTCGACCGTGGCATCGGGATCCCGGAGCATGAGGAAGAGCTGATCTTCGAGGAGTTCCACCGCGGTCCGGTCGAAGGGCGCTCTCCCGGATCTGGGCTGGGCCTCGCGCTCACCCGGCGCATCGTCGCACTGCACGGCGGCGCGTTGGCCGCTCGCCGCAACCCGGAGGGCGGCTCGACCTTCACCTTCACCTTGCCCGAGGCCTAGAGCCTGTCCCTCTGGCGGCAGTGCCGCGCATGGCGATGTTCTGCAGCAATCCCACGGCCATCATCGAGGCGAACATCGACGAACCGCCGTAGGAGACCAGCGGTAGCGGCACCCCGGTGACCGGCATGATGCCGAGGCACATCCCCACGTTCTGGAAGGTCTGGAAGGCGAACCAGCACACGATTCCAGCCGCCGCCACCCGGCCGAACATGTCGTCGGCATGCAGCGCGATGTGCAGCGCGCGCCACAGAAGCACCGTGAAGAGCAGGATCAGCACCCCTGCGCCGATGAGACCGAGCTCCTCGCCTGCAACGGTGAAGATGAAGTCGGTGTGCTGCTCGGGCACGAAGCGCGATCGGGTCTGCGAGCCCTCGAACAGTCCTTGCCCGAAGAGGCCGCCGTTGCCGATGGCGATGCGTGCCTGGGTGGTGTTGTAGCCGGCCCCACGGGGATCGAGGCCGGGATCGGTGAACGCCATGAACCTGTTGATCTGGTACTGCTTGAGCAGGCCGAGCGACACCAACAGGACCGCCGCAGTCACCCCGGCGGTGAAGAGCGAGACCAGCCACCGGCGAGGAACACCCGCAATCGCGAGTACGCCGAAGACGGTCGCCGCGAGCACCAGCATGGTTCCGAGGTCGGGCTGCAGGATGATCAGCACGGCGGGGATCCCCGCAATGACGCCCATGAGGGCGACATCGACCAGGCCGACCTGTCTCTGGCGGGAGTTCTCCGTGCGCTCGGCGATGATCATCGCCATCCCGATCACCACGGCGAGCTTGGCGAACTCGGCCGGCTGGATCGAGAGTCCGCCGAGCATCAGCCAGGAACGCGACCCGTTGATCGTCGTACCCATCACCAGGACGAGCACCAGGCCGACGATCGAGCCGACGTAGACCACCGGGGTCACGATGCGCACCCATCGGTGGTCGGTGGCCATCACGATCGCAGCGAGCACCAGGCCGATCAGGATGTTGACCAGGTGCCTGTGCAGGTAGGCCGTCGGCTCGCCGCGGGTCAGCAGCTCGTTGCTGGCGGTCGCGGACCACACGAGCATCGTGCCGATCACGAGGATCATCGCGGCGGATCCGAACAGCACCCAGTCCAGGCGGGGTACGGCGACCCGCGTGCGGCTCGCCGCGAGGCGGCCCATCGGCAGCACGGTCATCGCTCAGTCACCTTTCTGGGCTCCTTTTGGGCCCCCTTCGTGGACGGCGGCAGGATCGACCCGTCACGCGCGAAGGTAGGCAGCTTGCGAGGCGTCTTGGTTCCCGGGATCGCGGCGTTGGAGGGCTTCACGTCCATTCCCTTGATGCCGTAGAGGTGCTCCCAGATCTTGCGGATGGCCGGCCCTGAGGTGCCCGATCCGGTCCCGCCCTGGCTGATCATCATCACCACGACGTAGTCCTTCGTGTACGACGCCACCCACGAGGTGCTCTGCTTGCCGTAGACCTCGGCCGAACCGGTCTTTGCTCGCACTGTGACCTTGTCGAGCGGGAACTCGGTGAGCCGCCAGGCCATGGTGCCCTGCCTGGCGACGCCCTTCAGGGCGTTGTCGATGAAGGCGAGGTAGTCCTTCTTGACCGGGACCCTGGCGGCCACCTCGGGCGGGAAGGACTTGATCAGCTTGCCCTCCGGGCTGACGATCGCCTTCGCGACGCGGGGCTCGAAGAGCGTGCCACCGTTGGCGATCGCGCCATAGGCGCGAGCAAGCTGGAGCGGCGTCACCACGGTGTCGCCCTGGCCGATCGCGAAGTTCACCGCGTCGCCGGCGCGGTACAGGAACCCCTCGACGCAGAACTCGCGCGCGAACCGGTGCAGGAAGTCGCTGCCGTCCTCCTTGCCGACCTTGCAGTAGTAGCGTTTCATCGACTTCCAGTAGGCGAGCTTCCACTTGCGGTCCGCGATGCGGCCGCTGGCCTCGCCGGGGATGTCGATCCCGGTGGTCTTCCCGAACCCGAACTTCTTGGCCATGCTCACCAGCGGGTCCTTGGCGTTGACGTCCGCCTTGTCGGTGCCGAACTTCTGCCAGAAGTGGTAGCCGACGCGGTAGAAGAAGGTGTTGCACGAGACCTCGAGCGCCTTGGTGAACCCGATGGATCCGTAGGCACCGGACTCGTAGTTCTTGAAGACCCGGTTGCCGACCTGGAAGCCGGAGGAGCACGGGAGGGTGCTACTCGTAGTGAAGCCGTTCTCCAGGGCTCCCGCAGTCATCATGGGCTTCCACGTCGACCCGGGCGCGAACTGGCCCTGGGTCGCACGGGACAGCAACGGCGTGCCGGCCCGCTCGGAGTACAGCCGCTTCAGCTGCTTGCTGGTGATGCCGCCGGACCAGACCTCGGGGTCGTAGGTCGGCTGGCTCGCCATCGCGACCACGCGGCCGGTCTTGGCGTCCAGCACGACGGCCGCACCGCTGTCGGCGGCGTACTTGCGATGGGTCACGGTGTCGGTAGTGGAGCGGGCCGTCTGGATCGACTGGTGCAGCTGCTTCTCGACGAAGGCCTGGACCTTGGAGTCGATCGAGGTGACCAGCGTGTTGCCGGGCTTGGACTCGACCTCACCGGAGTCACCGAGCACCCGGCCCATCGAGTCCACGGCCACCAGCTTGCTCCCGGGCTGACCGCGCAGCCAGGCGTCGTACCCCTTCTCAACGCCGGCGCGACCCACCACCGAGGCACCGTTGACCGAGGTGTCGTCGTCCTTCTCGGCCTCGTCGAGCTCGCCCTCGGTGATCGGGCTCAGGTAGCCGAGCAGGTGCGCCGCGTTGACGCCGTACGGCGAGGGATAGGCGCGCACGTTCTCCTGCTGCGCGAGCACGGCTGGGTAGTCCTCGGCCCGCTCCAACACCTTGACCGCGACCTTCTGGGGGATGTCGCGGGCCACGGGAACCGGCTGGTACGGCGAGCCGTTCCAGCACCTGCCACGCTCGGAACCGGGCTGGCCGCAGAGCAGCATGCGGGCCTCGATCTCCTCGACCGGCACCTGGGCCACCCGCGAAAGCTTCTTCAGTGTCGTGGCGCGGACGTCGTCCGGCAGCTTGCCGAGCAGGGTGCGGTCGATGGTGACCACCCAGCTGCTGCGGTTGGCCACCAGCGGGCGCCCCATGTCGTCAACGATCAGGCCTCGAGCCGGCTGCACCACCACGTCACGCACCGACTGCTCGGCAGCCTGGGCGCGGTAGCCGTCACCGGTCAGCACCTGCATGTACCAGAGCCGGGCGAACAGCGTGAGGAACAGCGACAGCACGAGAGCCTGTACGACGAACAGGCGGAGGCGGCTCTTCTCCGAGGCGTTGGGCCGGATGAGGACTGCGGCCATCAGACCATGCCTCCCGGCCCTCGCCCGTCGCGAGCGTCGTCCCACGGAGTGCATCGCAAGGCGGAGGAGGGAGGCGATGCGCCAGCATCGACGACTGACGACAACGCAGCGAGGTGCCCGTGGGGCGAGGCGCAGCAGGGCATGGGGTCGGGAGTCATGGTCTAGAACGCCAGTTCGGCCGGTCGGGTCCGCTCGAACAGTGCCATCAGACCCGGGAGCAGCAGTGGCGCGACCACGATGTCCCAGAGCAGGGCGATGCCGACCACCTGCATCATCTCGCCGGCGGGCAGGGCGTGGTCACCCAGGACGACGCCGCTGAGCGCGAAGATCGAGGTCGCCACGAACGAGCAGATCGCGACGGTGGCCAGCCCCGCGAGCGGACTGCGGCGAGCGTCGGCCCGCACGCGTCCGGCCAGGATCGCGATGAGCACGAGCGCCAACGCCCACCGCCCGGCCACGTGGTCGGCCGGCGGAGCGAGATCGAGCAGCAGGCCCGCGACGAACCCGACCACCACGCCGAACTTCGGGCCGCGAGCGATGGCCGCCGCGACCACCACGACAAGAGCCAGGTTGGGCACGACGCCGTTGACCGAGAACAGGTTGAACACGGCGACCTGCAGGATGACCGCGACCACGATGACGATGCCGATGACTCCCGTGCGTGAGATGTTCATCGCTCGCCCTCCGCTCCGTTGATCACAAGTCGATCGCCCTGCGTCTTGCGGGGTACGACGACTCCGACGACGTCGAGCGAAGTGAAGTCCACGAACGGGTCGATCACTGCATGCTTGGCCAGTTCGCGCGGCGTTGAGTACACCGACTCGACCTTCCCGATCGGGATGCCGGCGACGTACGGGACGCCGTTCTGGCTCCCCCACGTGACCACGACGTCACCCTTGGCAGGTGTGACCGAGTTGTCGACGAGGTCGAGGTCGAGGCGATCCCGTTCACCCGTGACCCCGCGTCCGCGCAGGAAGCCGATCTCGAGGTTGGAGCCGAGGCGAGCGCCGACGACCGAGTCGGTGTCGACGACGAGGAGCACGTTGGCCGTGGAGCGCGTCACGCTGATCACGCGGCCGACCAGCCCGTCGTTGTTGAGGACAGTCATGTCCTGACGGATTCCCGACGACGTCCCGCCATCGATGGTCACCGTGCGCGAGAAGGACTGCATCGGGCCCATCCCGACCACGCGGGCGGCGACCAGTGCGTAGCCCGTCTGGTTTGCGGTGCTGGTCAACCCGTCGAGCTCCGCGAGCCGGTTGCGGTCGAGGGGCATCTGCTCGACCTCGGACCGGAGGCGCGAGTTCTGGGCGGACAGCCTGGCAACGTCGGCTCTGAGGTCGTCGTTCGAGCTGAGGTAGCCGACGGTCTCGCGGAACGGTCGCACCGCCCGCGCAGTGCCTTCCTCGACGGGTCCGATGACGCTGCCCACGACCGCACGCGCCGGGTCCACTGGCGAATCCTCGCCGCTCGCAGCGTCGATGGTGATCACGACGAGTGACGCAGCCACCATCAGCCCGACCACCAAGCCCGAGGAGCGGCCGCGCTCCCGGCCGAAACCGGTGCGCCCGCCGTCGTCGCTCAGGGGCCGGCCGAGCGAGGGACTCTTGACGTTGCCCATCCTGGGGCGCAGGCGCTGCTTGGCCACGCGCCTACCGCCTGTGGTCCGATACGAGAACCTGCTGGAGGGCCTCGAACTCCTCCACGCACTTGCCCGCACCCAACGCCACAGAGGTGAGCGGGTCGTGGGCGACGTGCACCGGCATGCCGGTCTCGTGCCGGATGCGATCGTCGAGACCCAGGAGCAGGGCGCCGCCGCCCGTGAGCACGATGCCGCGGTCCATGATGTCGCCCGCCAGCTCGGGTGGCGTCTGGTCGAGCGTCGTACGGACCGCGTCCACGATCGAGTGCAGCGGCTCCTCGAGCGCCTTGCGGATCTCGGGGCTGGATACGGTGACGGTGCGCGGCAGCCCCGAGACCATGTCGCGCCCCCGGACCTCGGCCTGCCGCTCCTGAGGCAGCGGGAAGGCCGAGCCGAGGGTCATCTTGATCTCCTCGGCGGTGCGCTCCCCCAACATCAGGGAGTGCTCCTTCTTCATCCAGGTCACGATCGCCGCGTCGAGCTCGTCGCCGGCCGTGCGCACCGACAGGGTCGTGACCAGCCCGCCGAGGGAGATCACGGCCACCTCCGTGGTGCCCCCACCGATGTCGACGACCATGTTGCCGGTGGCCTCGTGGACCGGGAGCCCCGCTCCGATCGCGGCCGCCATCGGCTCCTCGATGATGTACACGCGGCGTCCACCAGCCTGGTAGCCGGCTTCCTTCACCGCGCGCTGCTCGACCGCGGTCACGCCGCTCGGCACGCAGATGATCATCCGGGGCTTGGCGAAGTAGCGCCGCTTGTGCACCTGCTGGATGAAGTGCCGCAGCATCTCCTCGGTCGCATCCAGGTCAGCGATCACGCCGTCCTTGAGCGGGCGGATGGCCGTGATGCCGTCGGGGGTCCGGCCGATCATCCGCTTCGCCTCGTGGCCGACGGCGAGGATCTCGTGGGTCTGCTCGTTCATCGCCACGACAGACGGCTCGTCGACCAGGACACCCTTTCCGCGGACGTAGACGAGTGTGTTCGCCGTACCGAGGTCGACCGCCATGTCGCGGCCGATGAGACTGTTGGCCATCCGTTCCGCCTCGCGGGTGCAGTGTTGGGGGGAAGGGGTTTGACGCAACACGCGCCCCACCCGTCACCGAAGCGTAAGAGCGAAACGTCCACTTACCCCGCCGACACGCGGCGTGCGGCGAGCGGCGGTTTCCGCGGACCACTGTGCCGCCTCACACCTGTCTGCGACGGTGGCGTCGGATCGATGGTCGGGTCGCGATCGCCGTCCGGATCCCACAAATGTTGGATCGGGACGTCCAGACGGGCGATCGTGACGTCCGAACCCAACAATTGTGGAGTTTGGCGGCCTCACGGGACTGTCGTGGGACCAAACCGCACAAATGTTGGATCGGGACGTCCAGACCGGCGATCGTGACGTCCGAACCCAACAATTGTGGGGCTTGGCGGGCCGGTTGGGCCCACGTGCGGGGGTGGGGAAGCTCAGGCCAGCTCGGGGAACCAGAGGGCGATCTCGCGGGCCGCGGACTGCACGCTGTCCGAGCCGTGCACGAGGTTCTCGCGGTTCGACAGCGAGAGGTCGCCGCGAATGGTGCCCGGAGCTGCCTTGCGACCATCCGTGGCCCCGTTGATGGCACGCACGACGTCGACCGCTGCTTCCCCCTCGAGTACGGCGGCGACGAGCGGCCCGCCCGTGACGAACGCGCGCAGCGGGGGGTAGAAGTCACGCTCGACATGCTCGGCGTAGTGCGTGTCAGCCTGGGACCCGTCGATGTGGCGCTGCTCGAGCGCGACGATGCTCAGGCCCTTGGCCTCGAACCGGGACAAGATGTTCCCCACGAGTCCGCGACGGACGGCGTCGGGCTTGAGCAGGAGCAGGGTGCGCTGTGAGGTGCCATCGGACATGGCGCACAGACTAGTCGTGCCCCTCAGCCGCTCCAGCCGTGGCCTGACCCGGGAACTCTCCCCGCGCCGTCCACTCGGCGCGCTCGACCTCGATCTTGCGTCCCAGGAACCACGCCGTCGCCCAGAGGGCAAGGAACACGGCGCCGAGCACGAACATGGCGGTAACCACGAACCCGACCGCGATCGCTGCCACCTGCAGAGCCCAGCCCAGCCAGAACGCCCACTCGAAGCGCAGCAACCCAGCGACGAGGATGCACCCGCCCGTGAGGCCGAGCCCGATCCAGAGAGCGGTCGCCGTGGAGACTCCTCCGATCGAGATGAGCACCGGCGTGCTCAGCCCGAACGCGATCGCCTCGAGGGACAGGATGGCTGCGCAGAGCCGGCGTTGCATCAGCCCTCCCTCGGGCGGCTCTCCGACCGGGTCCCGGGTTCACGGCGCGAGCGAAGCATGGCGCGGGCCTCCCCGACTGTCACCACCGAGCCAGTCACGAGTACGCCGCCCGAGCCGATCGCCTCACCGAGCGCACCCCCGGCCTCGGCCAGCGCAGCAGCCTGGTCGATGGCGTCGGCGAGCGAGGGCGCGACACTGACTCGGTCCTGGCCGTAGATGCCCAGCGCGACCTCGGCCAGCTCGTCGGCAGGCATCGACCGGGACGTCGAGTTCTGGGTGCACACCACGTGAGCCAGCATTGGCTCGAGCTCCGAGAGCAACCCCTCGTAGTCCTTGTCCGACATCACCCCGATCACGCCGATGAGCGGGGAGAACATGAACGAGTCCTCCAGCGTGGCCACCAGCGCGGCTGCACCGTGCGGGTTGTGCGCAGCGTCGAGCACGATCGTTGGCGAGCGCCGGATGATCTCGAGGCGCCCCGGAGAGGTGACCTCGGCGAAAGCCTCCCGGACCAGGTCACCGTCCAGCGCGTCCTCCCCGCCGAGGAACGCCTCGACGGCTGCCAGCGCAAGGACCGCGTTCTGGGCCTGGTGGGTGCCGTAGAGCGGGAGGAACACCTCCTCGTAGTTCCCCCGCAGACCCTGCACGCTGATCATCTGGCCACCGACGGCGGGAACCCTGCTGGTCACGCCGAACTCCTGGCCCTCGCGGAACAGGGTCGCGCCGACCTCGGTGCACCGCTCGAGGATCACCTGGGCGACCTCCGGCGGCTGCTCCGCGGTCACCACGGTGGCGCCGGGCTTGATGATGCCGACCTTCTCGAGGGCGATGATGGCCGCTGTCTCGCCGAGATACTTCGCATGGTCCACGGCCACCGGAGTCAGTACGGCGACCTTGGCGTCCATCACGTTGGTGGCATCCCAGGTCCCGCCCATTCCGACCTCGACCACGGCGGCGTCGACGGGGGCATCGGCGAAGGCGGCGTACGCCATGGCCACGATGGTCTCGAAGAAGGACAGCGGGTGGTCGTGCTGGGCGTCGACGAGGTCGATGTACGGCGCCACGTCGTTGAAGGCGGTGACGAACGCCTCCTCGCTCATCGGCTCGCCGTCGAGGCTGATCCGCTCGGTCATCGACTCGAGGTGAGGGCTGGTGAACCGCCCGACCCGGAGCCCGATGGCCACGACGAGCGTCTCGATCATCCGGGCGGTCGAGGTCTTGCCGTTGGTGCCCGTGAGGTGGATGACCGGGTAGGTGCGCTGTGGGTCACCGAGCAGCTCCATGAACGCCTCGATGCGGTCCAGCGTCGGGTCGAGCTTGGTCTCGGGCCACCGGCTCAGCAGTGCGTCCTCGACCTCGTCATAGGTCTCGGCGAGGCGGGCCCGTTGGGGGGACGAGTCGGGGGGCGCGTCGGGGGTGTTGTCCATCGCGGCGAGTCTAGGTGGTGCGTGTCGGGACGGCGTACGCCGGAGTGCCGGCCACGGCCCTGGGTGGAATCTAGAGAAAGCGCACATTTCCGGCGCCGTTCTTCCTACCCTTCAAGCATGAGGAGGCTCTGGCGCGCAACATTGGCCGTGGCACTGCTGCTCGGTGTCTACATGCTCGCCTTTTCGTTCGTGGCTGCTCTGGTGTGGCTCGCGGTGACGGCGGCCCAACACGATCTCGGTGCGCTGGCCATGACGCAGATCCTGGGGCTCGCGTTCGTCACCGCGGTTGGAATGCTCCTCGCCCTGCTGCATCGGACGAGTTCCGACCACGCCTCATCGGGAGGCATCACTCTCGATCCCGAGGACCACCCCCGCCTCTGGGCGGAGGTCCGGACGCTCGCGGACACCGTGGCCACGCGACCCCCGGGCGAGATCCGCCTGCTTCCCCACGTCAACGCATCGGTCACGGAGCAGTCAAAGGTCCTGGGGCTCGTCGGCGGGAAACGCACGATGTACCTCGGGGCGCCGCTGCTGCTGGGTCTCCGCAGGCAACAGCTTCGCTCCGTCCTGGCGCACGAGCTCGGGCACTACAGCGGACGGCACACCGCGCTCGGCGGGGTGACCTACCGGGGGCGCGAGAGCTTGGGGCGGATCATCGACCGCTTCGGCGCGAAGTCCATGATCGGTCGGACATTCCGGCTCTATGCCCGCCTCTACTACGCCCTCACCTTCGGCCTTAGCCGCCAGCAGGAGCTCGATGCGGACGACTTCAGCGTTCAGGTGGCGGGGCGCGACACTGCGGCCGGAGCCTTGGCAGAGCTGCCGCTCCTGGACGCGGCCTGGGAGCACTACCTCGAGCAGTTCGTGGACCCTGTCCACTCCGCTGGCCAGCGCCCCTCGGACTTTTTCGACGGCTTCGCGAACGTTCTCGAAGCGCCGAAGCTCCAGGAGGCGCTGGCCACCTTCCGCACAGACTTCGAGGACCCACCGCCGTGGAAGTACGACACGCACCCGCCGTTGACCCTCCGGATCGCCCGGATCCGGGCCATGCCGGACGACCACACCGAGGATGACCCGACCTCTGCAATCACGCTCCTCGACAACCCAGCAGTCGCACTGCTGGACTTGCAGGAATGGATGTACCGCGAGTCCAGGTTGAAGGCGCTCCCGTGGAGCGATCTCCTGCAGGGGCACGAACCCGCCGACGTACGGGCTCGAGCCGAGATGCTGTACCGAGTCGCCGCGGCCGCAGAGCACTGCGAGATCGACCTTCGGACTGTCGTGGGCAGCGTTCGCGGGCGACAGCTTGCGTCCTGGATCCGCCCGCACCTCGAAGACGACTCGGGGAACAACCTCAGGGAGGCCGGTCGCGACCTGATGCAGTCCGCGGTCGACGAGGCTCTCATTTCAGTCTCGGGAGCTCGCGTCGCCCTCAACTGGGACTCCGATCCGCGGCTGGTGGACTCGAGTGGGCGAACGATCGACTCGCGTCAGGTCGTCGAGCGCGCCATGGAGACCGGTCAGCCGGCGGTTTTGGGCGAGTGGCTCGCTGACCTGGGAGTGGGCCTCGACTATGTGCCCCACTTCCCAGAAGTGGATCCGCGGGTGGAGATGGCCAGCGAACCGCCCCGCGTGTTGGAGGGCCTCGCCCCGATCGCAGGCCACCACAAGCTGTTCTGCCTCGTTCTCACCCACGGCGTGCTGTTGCGCAAGGCCCGTCCAGGCGACCTCTTTGCCTATTGGACCGGCGGGCAGACACCCGGCCGCCACCTGCTACCGCGGGTCATGAACCGTGAAGGCGCCGACCTCCTGGCCGAGGAGGAGAACATCTGGATGCCCTGGGACCGGATCGTCTCGGCCACGGTGGGCCGCGGCAGGACCCGGCGACCGCGGATCACCTTCACGTGTCTTGACGGTGCCGTCTACCGAGTCAGGTACCGAATGCAGACCCGCGACTCAGGCGAGGCCATCGGAGCACTGAAGTTCTTCCTCGAGGATCGGCTCGCCGCCGTCTGAGGGCGGATCTCGTTTTCGGCCACGGCCCGGGTCTCCGTAGGATTCGGGCCATGACTGACTCCCTCGAGAACACCCTGTCCAGTGAGACGACCGCACCCGCTGCGGCCGTCGTACCGGACCGGGCCGCGCTCGAGGGCCTGGAGGCCAAGTGGTCGGCACAGTGGAGGGCCGACGACACCTACGCCTTCGACCGCACCCGCCCGCGCAGCGAGATCTACTCGATCGACACTCCCCCGCCGACCGTGTCGGGTTCACTCCACGTGGGACACGTCTTCTCCTACACCCACACTGACCTGATCGCGCGGTTCCAGCGGATGCAGGGCAAGTCGGTGTTCTACCCGATGGGATGGGACGACAACGGGTTGCCGACCGAGCGCCGGGTGCAGAACTACTTCGGCGTCCGCTGCGATCCGTCCCTGCCCTACGACGCCGACTTCACGCCGCCGGAGAAGCCTGACGCCAAGCGTCAGGTGCCGATCAGCCGGCCCAACTTCGTCGAGCTCTGCGAGCAGCTCGTCAAGGAGGACGAGCAGGTCTTCGAGGACCTGTGGCGCACGCTCGGGCTCTCGGTGGACTGGAAGCAGCACTACACGACGATCGGACCCAAGTCCCAGAAGGTCAGCCAGCGCGCGTTCCTGCGCAACTTCGCCCGGGGCGAGGCCTACCTCCAGGAGGCTCCGACACTCTGGGACGTCACCTTCCAGACGGCGGTCGCGCAGGCGGAGCTCGAGTCCCGTGAGTACGCCGGCCACTACCACCGCGTGGCCTTCCACCGCACCGGCGACGACTCCGGGAGCTCGAGTCATGGCGTTCCCGTCTACATCGAGACCACCCGGCCGGAGCTGATCCCCAGCGTCGTCGCCCTGATCGCGCACCCCGACGACGAGCGCTACCAGGACCTGTTCGGGCAGGTGGTGACCTCTCCGGTGTTCGGCGTCGAGATCCCCGTGCTCGCCCACCCGGCTGCTGAGCCAGACAAGGGCGCAGGCATCGCTATGTGCTGCACCTTCGGTGACCTCACCGACGTCACCTGGTGGCGCGAGCTGCAGCTGCCGGTGCGCACCCTGATCGGTCGCGACGGCCGGCTTTCCCGAGAGACGCCCGAGTGGCTGTCGAGCGAGCCCGCAGCAGCGGCGTACGAGGACCTCAAGGGCAAGACCGCGTACAGCGCGCGCGAGGTGATGGTCGCCAAGCTGCGCGAGTGCGGCGACCTCGACGGCGAGCCGGCGCCCACGACGCGGAACGTGAACTTCTACGAGAAGGGCGACAAGCCGCTCGAGATCGTGGCCACCCGCCAGTGGTACATCACCAACGGCGGGAGGGACCCCCAGCTGCGCCAGCAGATGCTTGACCGGGGCGCCGAGGTCGAGTGGATCCCGGCCCACATGAAGCACCGCTTCGACAACTGGGTCGGCGGCCTCAACGGCGACTGGCTGGTGTCACGACAGCGGTTCTTCGGCATCCCGTTCCCGGTCTGGTACGCCCTGGACGCCGAGGGTGAGCCCGACTATCTTCGCCCCCTTCTCCCGAGCGAGGACGAGCTCCCGATCGACCCCTCGACCCAGGCGCCCTCGGGCTACAGCGATGACCAGCGCGGCAAGGCAGGCGGGTTCATCGGCGACCCCGACGTGATGGACACCTGGGCCACGTCGTCGCTCACGCCGCAGATCGCCGGCGGCTGGGAGGAGGACCCCGACCTGTTCGATCGTGTCTTCCCGATGGACCTGTGCACGAACGCGCACGACATCATCCGCACCTGGCTGTTCTCACGCGTGGTCCGGGCACACTTCGAGAACCACGCGGCCCCGTGGTCCCACGCCGTGATCTCCGGGTTCATCGTCGACCCCGACCGCAAGAAGATGTCGAAGTCGAAGGGCAACGTGGTCGTGCCGACCGACGTTCTCGACAAGTACGGTGCCGACGCCGTCCGCTGGCGGGCAGCCATGGCCCGACCGGGACTCGACTCCCCCTTCGACGAGACCCAGATGAAGGTGGGCCGCCGGCTGGCGATGAAGGTCCTCAACGTCTCCAAGTTCGTGCTCGGCAGCGTCGGCGCCACGACCGTGGACCCGTCCCGGGTGACTGAGGCCGTCGACCGGGCGCTGCTCGGCAAGCTGGCCCGCGCCGTGGACGAGGCGACGACGGCGTTCGCCGCCCACGACTACACAACTGCCCTGGAACAGGCCGAGAAGTTCTTCTGGGACTTCTGCGACGACTACGTCGAGCTGGTCAAGGAAAGGGCGTACGGCGACGAGGGTGGTCCCGAGGCGCCCACGGACACCGAGTCGGCGCGGGCCGCACTGGCCACCGCTCTGCACGTGCAGCTGCGGATGTTCGCGCCCTTCCTGCCCTACGCCACCGAGGAGGTGTGGTCGTGGTGGCAACAAGGCTCCGTCCACCTGCAGGCATGGCCCACCTCCGGCGATCTCGGCGAGGCGTCGTCCGCAGACGCGGCTGTGCTCGATGCCGTCGCCGCCGTGCTTGCGGGCATTCGTGGCGCCAAGTCGACCGCCAAGGTCGGCATGCGCACTCCGGTGCTGCGGGCGTCGATCACCGGGCCGGCGAGCGCGATGGCGGCGATCCGCAGTGCGGAGAGCGATCTACGAGCGGTTGGCTCGATCGCCGGTGACCTCGACCTCGTGGTGGCCGAGAACAGTGAGATCCGCGTGGATGCTGTGCTTGGGGAACCTCCGCCGAAGAGGTGACCTGCTGAAGGCCTCAGAGGCCGAGTCCCAAGAGGCCGCGGTCGCCCCGGTCGTCGTTGCTGGAATGGTGCCCGCCTGACTCGTTGCGGTCGTGGTTGCTGGAGTGCCCGCGTGATTCGTGGCTGGAGTGACCGCGTGACTCGTTGCGGCTGTCGTTGCTGGAGTGGTGACCGCGTGACTCGTTGCGGCTGTCGTTGCTGGAGTGCCCGCGTGACTCGTGGCTGGAGTTACCGCGTGACTTGCTGCGGTCGTTGTTGCTGGAGTGGTGCCCGCGCGACTCGTGGCGGCTCTCGTTGCTCGAATGGCGCACACGCGGCTCGTTGCGGTCGCGCTCACTGGTCTCAGCCCGGTCGGAGCCGTATCCGCGGTCACCGTTACGGTCACCCCGGTCGTGATCGCGGCGGTGGTGACCCCAGTTGCGCGCGTCGTCCCCATGGTCCACGCCGCGGTCACCTCGGTCGCGGTCCCAAGGGTCACGGTCGCCCCGGTCCTGCTCGCCCCGGTCCTTGTCCCCTCGGCCTTCGGGAGTCTTGTGGTGGTTCCAGTGGTGGTTCCCGGAACCCCAGCCGTGACCCCGATCGTGAACGCGGTCGATCAGGCCGGGCAGCAGGTCGAGCGGCGGCACCGGGATCGTCGGTAGCAGCCCCGGCAGGGGATTGGGCAGAGGGGTTGGTTCAGGCTTCGGGGTCGGGGTCGGGGTGGGGGTGGCAACCTCACCGGGGGCCACCGGGCCGCCGGCCGGGGGTAGCGCGGGCTGCGGACGCGGATTGCTCGCGGGCCGCGGGCCACCGTCGCGAGGGGCCTGGGTCACGGAGGCGGTCCCCCCATCGAGGTCCAGATCCAGATCGACTGAGCTCTGCGGCTCGGATGACGCCTCTGGACCCACCTGCGGAGACTGCGGGTTCTGCGGGGCCGGCGGGGCGTTGTTCAAGGTGTTGCCCAGGACCATGTCCGGGGCAATGGCGATGATCAGCTCGCGTGGCGCTCCGGCGTTGATGAGCACGTCGACGACCTGGGTGCGAAGTCCGTTGCCCACGATCAGGCAGGCCGCTGCGAACACCAGCAAGAAGGCCGCGAGCGGTCTCCGGTGTTCTGCGGTCATCATTGGTTTCCCCCGGAGACGCGTGTACGGCGCGCGTGCAAACTGTCTTGCAAGAATATGGGCAAATCGCCCAAGAAGCGCGGTGGTCTACAAAAGTGACCAACTGGTCTAGTACTGCGAGGTAGCCTACGCCGACTTCTTCTTCTTGGGCTCGGCTTCGCGAGGGATCAGGGTTGGGTTCACGTTGTCGGAAACGACTTCTCCGGTGACCACGACCTTGCCGATGTCCTCGCGCGACGGGACGTCGTACATCACGTTGAGGAGCACCTCCTCGATGATCGCGCGCAGGCCCCGGGCACCGGTGCCGCGCTCCATCGCCTTGTCGGCGATCGCCTCGATTGCGTCATCACTGAACTCCAGCTCGACGCCATCGATCTCGAAGAGCTTCTGGTACTGCTTGAGGAGCGCGTTGCGCGGCTCGGTGAGGATCTGGACCAAGGCAGTCTGGTCGAGCTTGTTCACGCTCGCGATCAGTGGCAGCCGTCCGATGAACTCCGGGATCAACCCGAACTTCACGAGGTCCTCGGGCCGGACCTGGGCGAACATCGCGTCGGACTCCGTCTCGTTGGAGCTGCGCATCTCCGCGGTGAACCCGAGCGTCTTCTTCCCCACGCGCTGCTCCACGATGTGCTCGAGCCCCGCGAACGCACCGCCCACCACGAACAGGATGTTCGTGGTGTCGATCTGGATGAACTCCTGGTGGGGGTGCTTGCGGCCGCCCTGCGGGGGCACCGACGCGGTGGTGCCTTCCAGGATCTTCAGCAGGGCCTGCTGGACGCCCTCACCCGAGACGTCCCGGGTGATCGACGGGTTCTCTGCCTTGCGGGCCACCTTGTCGATCTCGTCGATGTAGATGATCCCGGTCTCGGCCTTCTTCACGTCGTAGTCGGCTGCCTGGATCAGCTTCAGGAGAATGTTCTCGACATCCTCGCCGACATAGCCTGCCTCGGTCAGAGCGGTGGCGTCGGCAATGGCGAACGGCACGTTGAGCATCCGCGCGAGGGTCTGGGCGAGATAGGTCTTGCCACATCCGGTCGGCCCGATGACGAGGATGTTGGACTTGGCGACCTCGACCTCGTCCTCCTTGGAGTGCTTGCTCGCGGTGACTGAGACGCCGGACTGCACCCGCTTGTAGTGGTTGTAGACAGCCACGGCCAGTGACTTCTTGGCCGTCTCCTGGCCGATCACGTAGGAGTTGAGGAACTCGAAGATCTCGCGGGGCTTGGGCAGCTCCTCGAGGCCCACCTCAGTGGTCTCGTTGAGCTCCTCCTCGATGATCTCGTTGCACAGGTCGATGCACTCGTCGCAGATGTAGACGCCAGGCCCAGCGATCAACTTCTTGACCTGCTTCTGGCTCTTTCCGCAGAACGAGCACTTCAGGAGGTCTCCCCCGTCACCGATCCGTGCCATCCGTCCCTCATTCTCTTGGTCGGACCGTGGTCCGAGATGCTGTTGAGCCCGACAGGCTGCTCACGACAGTTCTAAGACCGTACTCCGAGATCCCTCTCCCCGGGGGAGGACACGACGGCCCGAAAACCTATCGCCCGGTGGCGCTGACCGCCACGGCCTTGCGCGACTCCAGGATGGAGTCGATGAGGCCGTACTCCAGCGCCGCATCCGCGGTCAGGATCTTGTCGCGCTCGATGTCGAGGTTGACCTCCTCCGGGGTCTTGCCCGAGTGCTCGGCGATGAGTTTCTCGAGGAGCTCGCGCATCCGGAGGATCTCGTTGGCCTGGATCTCGATGTCGGAGGACTGGCCGTAGGTGCCCTCGGTGTAGGGCTGATGGATCAGGATCCGGCTGTTCGGCAGGGCGAGTCGCTTGCCCGGAGCGCCAGCGGCCAGCAGCACTGCCGCAGCCGAGGCGGCCTGGCCCAGGCACACGGTCTGTACGTCGGGCTGGATGAACTGCATAGTGTCGTAGATCGCCGTCATAGCCGTGAACGAGCCACCGGGGCTGTTGATGTAGATCTGGATGTCGCGCGAGGGATCCATCGACTCCAGGCACAGCAGCTGCGCCATCACTGCGTTCGCGATGTCGTCACTGATCGGGGTGCCGAGGAAGATGATGCGGTCCTCGAACAGCTTGGCGTAGGGATCGATGCGGCGGACGCCGTAGGAGGTCCGCTCTTCCCACTGGGGGATGTAGTAGTTCATCTGAGGTCTCGATTCTGGTCGCTGCGGTTGGTCACTTGGAGCGGGCCGGCCGACCCTCGTCGGCGGCTTCGCGGGCACTGGTGACCACGTGGTCGATGAAGCCGTACTCCTTGGCCTGGACGGCGGTGAACCACCGGTCGCGGTCGGCGTCGGTCTCGACCTGCTCCAGCGGCTGGCCGGTGTGCTTGCTGATCAGCTCGAACAGGACCTTCTTGATGTGCAGCGACTGCTGGGCCTGGATCTTGATGTCCGACGCGGAGCCGCCCATGCCCCCCGAGGGCTGGTGCATCATGATCCGCGCATGTGGCAGGGCGTAGCGCTTGCCCTTCTCGCCGGCGCACAGCAGGAACTGGCCCATCGACGCCGCGAGGCCCATGCCGACCGTGGCGACGTCGTTGGGGATGTAGTTCATCGTGTCGTAGATCGCCATGCCGGCGTCGACCGAA
Organism: uncultured Actinomycetota bacterium; assembly: GCA_963742815.1. Classification (GTDB taxonomy): domain Bacteria; phylum Actinomycetota; class Actinomycetes; order Propionibacteriales; family Nocardioidaceae; genus Marmoricola. The sequence goes on along the minus strand of CAVUNJ010000011.1, from coordinate 42,454 downwards.
CCCCCGGGGCTGTTGATGTGCAGGAAGATGTCGGCATCAGGGTCCTCGGCGCTGAGCAGCAGCAACTGGGCGCAGATCGCGTTTGCGTTCTGGTCCTTGACTTCTGAGCCGAGGAAGACGATGCGCTCGCGGAGCAGCCGCTGGTAGATGTGGTCGTCGAGGCCGTAGGACGACTGGCCGCCGTTCATCTGCGGAAGGGTCGGGTCGGAGTTCTCAGTCACGGGTCCGACCCTAGACGGCAGCCACGACAAATCCATGCGTATGGGCCGGTGTTCGCCCACAGCAGACTCGGAGCTCATCTCAGGACGACTCGACGCTTGCGCGAATGCGCTCCAGGGTGGTCCGGATGCCGGCAGCGAGCTCGGCGTCGTGCCCCTCGGCGCCGCCGAGGGCCGGGCCCAGCAGGTAGGTGGCCACGGTGAACTTCGGCAGGACTCGCCTGCACGTGACCGACGTCCCGGTAGCGGTCGGTTCGAGCTCGTAGATCCACGTGGCGCCGCTCTCCCGTGTCTTCCACGCGACGGCGCGACCGGGCTCCCAACGGACGATCTTCGAAGAGGTCGGCCAGATGACAGCCTTGCGGCGGTTGATGCCGATGATGTTTGCGCCCAGCCCGGGCCTGCCCAGCACGAAGGCCTTGCGCAGTTCCGGGCTGAACTCGGGCATCCGGGCGACGTCCGAGACCACCCGCCACACCTCGTCGGCTCCGGCGTTCATCTCCACGGTCGCCGAGATCGGAGCTGGCACATTCACGCTGTCGGGCTCTCTTCCCTCGTGGGCGGGTCAGAGCGGTCCCGGAGCCACTCCCGGATGGCAGCGTAGATGTCGTCGTGGTTGAGCAGGTCGAAGTGGTCGGCTGACGGGACGTGCAGCGTCTCGGCACCCGGGAACATCTCCTCGCCACCGGGCCGTCGACCCACGGCCGAGGCGTAGGGCACCAGGTAGTCGCCGATGGTGCTCGAGGTGATCGATCGAGGTGACCTGGTCAGGGTCGCGGCCACGAGGCGATAGCGCGCGTTGGGCAGGTTCTGCACGTCCTGGGCGAGCCCGTGGCGCAAGTCGAGGATGCCGACCGAGCGGTACTCGAGGATGCGGCCGAACGGGGCCGACTCGGGCAGCCTGCCGAGGGCGCTCACGCCCTTGTCGACCACACGCTCCAGCGGCGCACCCAGGTGCGGCGTGCCGAGGCAGACGACGTCGGTGACCAGGTCGGTCCACGGCGTCTCGCTGTCGGTGGCAACGGCACACGCCGCTCGCGTGATCAGACCGCCCATCGAGTGACCAACGAGGGCGAGACGGCGTACGTCGTTCGGCCACGCCTCCACGAGCCGGGTCAGCAGTGCCGCCATCGCGACCCCGTTCTCGGCGATCGGCAGGCCGGTGTTGACGCGCAGGAAGACCGGGGTCCAGCCCTCCTCCGCGAGGCGCTCGCCGTAGCTGCGACGGTCGGGGTGCTCGCGGCGCGCCTCGGTCCGTGGCCTGGCAGCGCGGTTCCAGTAGGCCTCGTTCTCACTGAGGCCGTGGACGAAGACCACCAGCTTGTCCGTGGCGCCGGGGAACGCCGCTGCCACTCCCCCACGATCGAGTACGACGTCTCGACCGCTGACCCGGACTCCCATGTCGAAGGCGAACCTCGACCCCTCGTCGCGCAACCGGTCGCCGATGAGGCCATTGACGGCGGCCCTCACGAACCGGCCACGGGCCGTGGCCTCGATCTCCGAACCCATCCCCGCATCACCGGCGACCCTCAGTCCCCTGGCTGACGCCCTCAGGCTGGCACTGACGCTGGCGTAGACGAGCTTGGTGACGCCGTCGTGGAACCGGTGGCTGATCGTCGTACCGCCCGCGACGAGGTCGGTGACTCCGTGCACCCGGCTGGAGACCGCGCCGTGGACGTCGCGCACTGTCCCGACGATCAGGTCCTCGGCGTACTCAGCCGCCAGGGCCGCGGCATCGAGCACCCTCGCATCGTTCGCAGTCACAGTGAACAAGTGTTCACTGAGACTGCGGGCCGGTCAACCAACCACGCTGGTGATCAGTCCTTCTGCAGGTTGACCGGCTGCGCAAGCTGAGCGTCAGCCTCCGGGGCAGTCTCGACAGCGGTCTCGGGTGCAGTCTCGGCGTCATCCTTGGCCTCGGGGTCACCGATGCTGCCGTCCGGGAGCAGGTTCTTCAGGTCCACGGCGTTGCCCGAGGCGTCGGTCACGGTCGCGCCCTCGACGATGCGGGCCAGGGTCTTGCCCCGCACCACCTCGGCCACCATCTCGGGGATGTGGTTGTGCTCCACCATGTGCTTGACGAACTCGTCGGGGTTCTGTCCCGACTGCTGCGCACGACGGAACAGGTGCTGGGAGAGCTCATCCTGCTCCACGCCGATCTCCTCGCCGCGTGCGATCTCGTCGAGCAGGAACTGCGAGGCCATGGCGTCGCGCACCCGCTTCTCGAGTTCGGCCTCGAACTCGTCGACGGTCTGCTTCTCGTTGTCGAGGTACTGCTCCATCGACATGCCGGCGTAGGTCAGCTGCTGCTCGATCTCCTGACGACGACTGGCAAGCTCCTCGGCCACGACACCGTCCGGGAGTGGGATCTCCGCGGCGTCGAGCAGCTGCTCGAGCACGGCGTCGCGGGCTGTTGCTGCCTGCTCGAGCCGCTTGCCACGCTCCAGGCGGGTCGCGACGTCTGCACGCAGCTCCTCCATGGTGTCGAACTCCGAGGCCGTCTGCGCGAACTCGTCGTCGAGCTCGGGGAGCTCCTGCTCCTTGACCGCGGACAGCGTGACCGAGACCTCGACGTCCTCACCGGAGAGGCCCCCGCCGAGCAGCTGGGAGGTGAACGTGGTGTCCGCGCCGGCGCTCAGGCCGCGCAGGGCGTCGTCGATGCCCTCGAGCATGTCGCCTGAGCCGACCTTGTAGGAGTAGCCGTTGACCTCGCCGCCCTCGACCTCCTCACCGTCGCGAGTGGCCTTGAGGTCGATGGTGACGAGGTCGTCGTCCTGCGCAGGGCGATCGACGTCCTTGAGCGTGGCGAACCGCTCGCGCAGCGCGTCGACCTGCTCCACGATGTCGTCCTCGGAGACCTTGACATCCTCGACCTGCACGGTGATGGCGTCGTACGCCGGGACCTCGATGCTCGGGCGTACGTCGACCTCGGCTGTGAACTCGAACAGCGAGTTGTCCTCGAGCTTGGTGACGTCGATCTCCGGCTGGGCCAGCGGCTGCAGGTCGTTGTCCTGCAGCGCCTGCACGTACAGCTTGGGCAGGGCGTCGTTGATCGCCTCGTCGAGTACGGCGCCACGGCCGACCTGGCGGTCGATGACGGGCGGCGGGACCTTGCCCTTGCGGAAGCCGGGAATGTTGATCTGCTTGGCGATGGCCTGGTACGCCTTGTCGAGGCTCGGCTTGAGCTCCTCGAAGGGCACCTCGACGGTGATCTTGGCCCGGGTCGGGCTCAACGTCTCGACGGCGCTCTTCACAGGTTTCTCCTCCATGTTCGGGTGCATGTTCGGGTGGGTGGTGCAGGTGGGCTGTGCGGACTGTGCAAGTCGGGGCGACAGGACTCGAACCTGCGGTCTCCTGCTCCCAAAGCAGGCGCGCTAGCCACTACGCTACGCCCCGCCAGAAGGCCTCCCATGCGTCTGTTCGGGAGCTCCTGAGAGCGGATGACGGGAATCGAACCCGCGTATTCAGTTTGGAAGACTGAGGCTCTACCATTGAGCTACATCCGCGAATGTGCCCTCTACGAGGGCGGGGACCATCGTGCCACAGCGGACCCGGCGTCCACGAACTGGCAGGCCCGGCAGACGTCCCTCGCAGACCTTCCTACGACCTGGACGTCCCGTTGCGTCTGTGTACGAGGACCAGGGCCCGGTCGTCGTTTGTCTGCTCCATCTGGTCGATGAGCAGCTGCGCACCGCCGTCGAAGCCGCCCTGGTAGAGGCGCTCGGCCAGCCCCGCGAGCTTGTCCATCCCTAGTGTGATGTCGCGCTTGGCGGTCTCGACGAGACCGTCGGTGAAGAGCAGCAGGACGTCGCCCCTGGCGAGATGACCGGCGATGCAGTCGAACTCGGCATCCTCCATCAGCCCGAGGACTGGCCCGTCGGAGTTGAGGACCGACCAGCGGCCCGAACCTGCGCGTAGCCAGACGGCCGGCGGGTGGCCCGCCTTGCGGAGCTGGAAGTCACCGGTGGACAGGTCGAGGTGCAGGTGGATTGCCGTGGCGAAGCCCTCACCCCAGTTCTGTCCGAGCAGGTACTTGTTGGCCGCGGGCAGGAACTGGTCTCCAGGCAGCGCGGAGACGATGCCATTGAAGGCTCCAGAGAGGAACAGCGACCGAGAACCCGCTTCAACGCCCTTGCCCGACACGTCAACGACCACGAGGTCCAACCTGTCCTCAGCAGAGCGCCTGGCGACCATGAAGTCGCCGGCGAACGAGGTGCCGCCGGCTGACTTCACCACCGACTCCACCAACCATCCCACCGGCAGCTCCGGGAGGTTGCCCTGCTGGGAGATGCGGTCCCGCAGGTCGACGAAGATCGACTCCCCGAGCGGGCCGGAGACACCGAGCCGACTGCGCCGGAACGAGGTGACCATGATCAGCAGCGCGATCGCGAAGGTCACGCCGGCCCGCGCGATGGTACGGCTACTGATGGTCGGCTGGTCGAGCAGCAGCACGCAGAAACAGGCGCAGACGAACACGGTGAACCACGGCAGCGTTCGTGGCCCGAGCCACAGGCTGCCGATGAACATCGGCAGCAGCAGCACTGTCGACGGGACGCCGCCCGGGTAGATGAGCGCCAGGAGCGTGGCGAACACCGTCAGCAGGACCAGGAACAACAGGGACGGTCTGTCCGAGACCGACATCTCGCGCCTGAAGCGCAGGGAGATGCCGCGCACAGAGGGCGCAAACCCGTTCGCCAACGTCGTTCCGTCCCTCCGGTTGGATCGCCTAGCCTACGGCGCGCGAGCGGAACGTGTGTTGACAACGCGGACACCAGAACAGATTGCGCCCGGCGAGCTCGCGGGTGCGCACCTTGGCTCCGCAGACCAGGCACGGTTGGCCGGTACGCCGGTAGACATAGACCTCGCCTCCGTGGTCATCCACGCGTGGTGGCCGACCCATCGCCTCCGGGGTGTGCCCCGAGTGCACGGTGTCAATACGCCCGGTCACCACCCCCTCGTGCATCAGCCCCACGAGGTCGTCCCAGAGGGCCAGGAACTGGCCGACCCGCAACGTCTTGCCCGGCCGGAGGGGGTGGATCCGGTGCCGGAACAGGAGCTCGGCCCGATACACGTTGCCCACGCCGGCCAGCACTCCCTGGTCCAGGAGCAGGTCAGCGATCGGCCGATGGCTGCGCCGGATCCGCGCCCAGGCCAGCATCGGGTCGGCATCGGTCCGGAGCGGGTCGGGCCCCAGGGCTCCGATCACCGTGTCGTGCTGCTCGCGCCCGATCAGGTCGCACTGGATGGCGCCACGGAGGTCGGCGTACGACGTGTCGTTGTGCAGGCGCAGGCGGACCTGTCCCACCGGAAGGGTCACGGGGGCGGGGTGCACGTCGAACTTGCCGATGAGGCCCAGGTGCACGTGGATGAACCGGTCGCCGGGGAACTCGACGAAGAGGTGCTTGCCCGCAGACTCGGCCCCCAGCAGGGTCTGGCCGTCGACCAGGGCGGAGTCGGCCGCGAACCGGCCCTGCGGGCTGCTCACCCGGACCGGGCGCCCGGCAAACGCGAAGTCGAGGTCGGCGGCCAGCCGACGAAGGGTGTGCCCCTCAGGCATCGTGGACGCGGGCGGAGTCCGGGAGTGGGGGGAGATCGCCGGTCGACTCGTAGTCGGCGAGCATCGCGATGCGGCGGGCGTGCCGCTCCTCACCGGTGAAGTCGGTGCTGAGGAAGATCGCGAGGAAGCGGGTCATCTCCTCGAGCGAGTGCATCCGCCCGCCGATCGAGATGACGTTGGCGTCGTTGTGCTCGCGCGCGAGGGTTGCGGTCTCATCGCTCCACGCGAGGGCGGCACGGACGCCGCGAACCTTGTTGGCGGCGATCTGCTCACCGTTGCCGGACCCGCCGATGACCACGCCGAGACTGCCCGCGTCGCCCACCACCCCCTCGGCGGCACGGAGGCAGAACACCGGGTAGTCGTCCTGCGCGTCGTACTTGAAGGGACCGTGGTCGACGGGCTCGTGGCCGTGCTCGCGCAGCCAGCCGACCAGGTGGTCCTTGAGCTCGAGGCCGGCATGATCGGAGCCCAGGTGCACGCGCATGCGCAGAAGGTTAGCGGTCCCCTCCGGCAGCCGAACGGCTCACGTGCTGAACGCGGTCGGTGGGCGTCAGCGGGCGAGCAGGGCGTCGAGCCCGACCGCCATCGAGGCGGCCAGGCGGAAGTCCAGCCGCTGGTCCGGCACGCTCACGACGTAGCGGTCACGCAACGACATCTGGCGCTCCGAGCTCATCACTACCGCACCGGTGGTCTGGTCCTTGAAGTCGAAGTGGAAGGCGAACGGGAAGTCGACGAACCGCCGCAGGATCGCCACGACCTGGTTGCGTTCCTGCCCGGTGGCCTCCAGCCCAGGCGCACTGAGGTGGAAGGTCGAGCGCAGCAGGCTCTGCCCGAAGTCCTTGCGGAAGCTGCCGAGCGGGGCTCCGCCGGCGTCGCGCACGTCGTACCCGGCGTTCAGGTCCATCACCTGGCGCGCCTGGAACGAGAACACCGGTTCGGTGCGCCGGTCGTCGCGGAAGAAGGTGACCTGTTCCTTGAAGGCCATCCGCTTCTGCTGCGCAACCGCCATCAGCGCACCGACCGAGCCGTCCGCGTTGGCCTCGTTGATCTCGTAGCGGTTGACCATCATCGTCAGCTTCTGCTTGACGAAGAACTGGGGCAGGTGCATCGCGGCGCTCATGCGGTCATCCTGCCCGGTCGCTGGTCATGCACGGAGTCAGGGCGACGCGAGTCGTGCAAGCTCCTCGTCGACGACCGACGGGTCGAGCTTGGTGAACACCGGCTTCGGCTTGGCGATGGGGGTGCCCGGTACGACGCCCCGGCGCTCCCACCCGGCCACCCCGGTGTAGTCGCCGGTGAGGATCGGGTAGCCCGCTCCCCCGTCCAGGTCCTCGACCTCCTGCAGCTCCGGCATCGGCTGCACGTCGCCCGCGCCTCCGAGGACCGCGTCCACGGCATTGGCCGAGAACGGCAGGAACGGCGAGAGGATCGTGTTCAGGTCGGCGACACACTGGGCGATGACATGCAGGATCGTGCCGAGGCGCTCGCGCTCGTCGTCGCCCTTCAGCTTCCACGGCTCTGAGTCAGAGACATACTTGTTCACCTCCGACACGGCCCTCATCGCCTCACCGATCGCGGCCTTCTGCCGGTGGCGGGCGATCAGGTCACCGACCGTGTCGAACGTGGACTCGACGTGGTCGAGCAGCGCCTGGTCGGTCGAGGTCAGCTCTCCGGAGCGCGGGATCTCACCGAAGTTCTTGGCGATCATGGTGGCGGTGCGGTTGACCAGGTTGCCCCACCCGGCGACGAGCTCGTCGTTGGTGCGTCGTACGAACTCGGCCCAGGTGAAGTCGGAGTCCTGGTTCTCCGGTCCGGCCGCAGCGACGAAGTAGCGGAAGGCGTCGGGCTGGTAGCGGCTGAGCAGGTCGCGGACGTAGATGACCACCCGCTGCGAGGAGGAGAACTTCTTGCCTTCCATGGTCAGGAACTCCGAGGAGACGACCTCGGTGGGCAGGTTGAGCGCGCCATACTGTCCGGGCTTTCCGCCCCGGTCCCCGTTGCCGGCGTACGCCAGGAGCTCCGCAGGCCAGATCTGGCTGTGGAAGGTGATGTTGTCCTTGCCCATGAAGTAGTAGGACAGCGACTCAGGGTTGTTCCACCACTCACGCCACCGGTCCTCGGCACCAGCGCGCCGGGCCCACTCGACGCTCGCCGAGAGATAGCCGATCACGGCGTCGAACCACACGTAGAGACGCTTGGTCGGGTTGTCGATCCACCCCTCCAGCGGCACCGGGATGCCCCAGTCGATGTCGCGGGTCATGGCCCGCGGGCGGATGTCCTCCAAGATGTTCTGGCTGAACCGGATCACGTTGGGCCGCCACGTCCCGCTGGCCTCGCGCTCGTCGAGCCAGAGGCGCAGCGCATCGGCGAGGGCCGGCAGGTCGAGGAAGAAGTGCTGGGTCTCCACGAACTCGGGGACCTCGCCGTTGATCCGCGAGCGCGGGTTTCCCAGGTCAGCCGGGTCGAGCTGGTTGCCGCAGTTGTCGCACTGGTCGCCGCGCGCGCTCTCGTACCCGCAGATCGGGCAGGTTCCCTCGATGTAGCGATCGGGCAGCGTTCGGCCGGTGGACGGGCTGATCGCGCCGAAGGTCGTCTTCTCGATGAAGTAGCCGTTCGCGTGTACGCCGGTGAACAGCTCCTGGACGACCGCGGTGTGGTTGCGCGTGGTCGTTCGGGTGTAGAGGTCGTAGGAGACGCCCAGTGCCGCGAGGTCCTCCGCGATCAGGCGGTGGTTCTTGTCCGCCAGCTCCTGCGGGGTCACGCCCTCCTCGTCGGCCGCGATCAGGATCGGGGTGCCGTGCTCGTCGGTGCCGGAGACCATGAGCACGTCGTGGCCGGCCATCCGCATGTAGCGGCTGAACACGTCCGAAGGCACGCCGAAACCGGCAACGTGGCCGATGTGGCGCGGGCCGTTGGCATACGGCCAGGCGACAGCGGACAGGACTCTGGTCATGGGCGTGATCCTAGGTCCGAGCAGGGCGAGGAGGTCGAGGAGGGCCCGCTGCGCCGGACCGGAGGTCATACGAGCTGGTCGCCACTGCCACCACACCGGATGACGCCCCACCGGAGGTCATACGAGCTGGTCGCCACTGCCACCACATCCGGATGACGCGTCGCCGCCAGAGGTCAGAGGAGGTGTGCGCGTCCCCGATTCAGTTCCCCACTAGCCTCGGGCCATGACCACGCTGATCGCCGAGGACCTGCTGCTCCTGCTGCTCGACGACGAGTCGGGCAAGCTCACCTCAACCACCTACCTCGACACCGGGATCGGTGGCGCCCTGCTCGTCGAGCTGGCCATGTCCGGCTGCGTCGACGTCGTCAAGGGCTCCGGGTTGTGGGCCCGGGCGAAGGTGCTGCCCACGAATGCCCCACCGCCCGCCGATGCGGTGCTCGCGGAGGCATTGCAACTGATCCGCTCCAAGGAGCGCACTGCCCAGGACCTGGTCGCTCGGCTCGGCAAGAAGCGCCGCGACGGGTTGCTGGAACGGCTTCGCGTTCGCGGGATCCTCGAGGAGCGCGAGGAACGGGTGCTGGGGCTGATCCCGCGCCGACGCTGGCCGACGATCGACAACACCCACGAGTCCGCCGTACGCCGTGAGCTGGGCGACGTACTCGTGCGTGGGGTCCGACCCGAGGAGCGCACCGCCGCCCTCATCGCCGTGCTGTCCGCGCTCGACCTCGCGCACAAGGTCATCGACCGTGAGGGCCTTCCGGCCCGGGAGCTGAAGAAGCGAGCCAAGGAGGTCGCCGAGGGTGACTGGGCGGCCAAGGCCGTGAGGGACTCGATCGCCGCTGCTCAGGCCGCGATGACCGCGGCGGTGGTCGCAGCCACCACCGCGGCAAGCGCCGGCGGCGCCAGCTGACGGCTCAGCAAAGGGCTCAGCTGAAGTCGAGCTCGCCGGTGCGGGTGCGCTTGAGCTCGAAGAAGTAGGGGTACGCCGCCAGGGCCACGGTTGCGTCCCAGAGCTTCCCGGCCTCCTCGCCACGAGGTGCCTTGGTGAGCACCGGGCCGAAGAAGGCAACGCCGTTCGCGTGGATGGTCGGGGTGCCCACGTCGTCGCCGACTGCGTCCATGCCCTGGTGGTGTGACCTGACGACCGCATCGTCCAGGGAGCTGTCCTCCATCGCGTCGGCGAGCTCGGCAGCGAGGCCGGCCTCGAGGAGCGACGCCTCGATCAGCTCGCGGGAGAGGTCCTGCTTCTCGATGTGGAGTCGGGTGCCGATGGCGCTGTACAGCGGCAGCAGCGCCTCGCTGCCGTACTTGTGCTCGGCGGCGATCAGGACGCGCACCGGCTCCCAAGCCCGCTCGAGAGACTTGCGATATTCCTCCGAGATGTCCTTGTCCTGGTTGAGGTGGGCCAGGCTCATCACGTGCCAGCGCACCTCGATGTCGCGCACCTTCTCGACCTCGAGGATCCAGCGGGAGGTGACCCAGGCGAAGGGACAGCGCGGGTCGAACCAGAAGTCGGCTTTCGTCGTCGGCATACTTGTTCAAACACTGCGCCCCCGCCGATTCATTCCCTTATCGCCCGATTATCAGGCCGATCAAGGCTCCTCCCAGGACGTACCAGGCACTGTTCAGCCGGGTGCGCCACAGCAGCACCAGGGTGACGACTGCGATCGCCGCAGTCCAGGCATCGACGAGCGACTCCCGACCCAGCTGCCAGCTCACCGCCGCCATCAAGGCGTACGCCGTGGCATTGACTCCGTCGAGGAGCACTGACGTCCATGGCGAGGCACGCATCCGCTCGGCCAGTCGGGTCAGCAGGCCGACGAAGAGGAAGGAAGGAGCGAAGATCGCGACCGTGGCCAGGAACGCCCCGAGCGGCCCGGCCACCAGGTAACCGACGAAGGTCGCGGTGGTGAAGACAGGGCCGGGGGTCACCTGCCCGATGGCTACCGCGTCGTACAGCTGGGCCTGGGTGATCCAGCCGAGCCGATCGACGAAGTCCCGCTCCAGGAAGGCGATCAGCACGTAGCCGCTGCCGTAGAGCACCGCGCCGATCTTGAGCATCGTCCAGAACAGTCGGCCCAGCTGCTCGGCGGTCGGATCATGGAACAGCGGAAGCAGCGGCGCCAGCAACCCGTGCGGTCCAGCTCCGATGCGCCGGACCCCCTGTGCCAGTACGGCGAGAACGGCCCCGCCGAAAAGGACCACCAGCTCGTTCGCGCCGAGCAGGTAGGCCACCAGGGCGATCACCACGAGCACCCCGAGCCACACGGTCTTGACGACGGTCCGCAGCAGCCCAACCAGGGCCCACACCACGATCGCCACCACGGCCGGGACCACGCCGTAGAGCAGTCCCTGGAGGGAAGGGGTGTCGCCGTACTCGACGTAGGCCCAGGCAAGCCCGGTCACGATCAGGGCGGCCGGGAGGATGAAGCAGAGACCAGCGACGAGCAGCCCCCGCCAGCGTGCACGCTCGTGACCCAGGTGGATCGCGAGCTCGGTCGAGTTGGGCCCCGGGATCAGGTTGGTGGCACCCATCAGGTCCACGAAGCGGGCGTCGCTCAACCAGCGCCGGCGGCGTACCAGCTCCTCGCGCATCATCGCCGTGTGGGCTGCCGGACCCCCGAACGCCACCACGCCCAGGCGCAGGAACACCCAGAGCACCTCGCGGACCCGCCGCTCGTTCTCCACCTTCACCCCTGCCCCATCGGCCACATCGAGTTGGGATCCCGCCTGAGTTCGATGCAATGATGCCGAACATGCCTGGAACGAACCTGACCCGCGACGAGGCGCACGTCCGCGCGCGCCTGCTCGCCGTCGACTCCTACACCGTGGAGCTCGACCTGACCACGAGCGAGAAGACCTTTTCGACCATCACGACGATCGCGTTCAGCTGCACCGAGCCCGGCGCCGAGACGTTCGCGGACCTCCTGGGGGCCACGGTCCATGAGGTCACCCTCAACGGGGCATCGCTGGACCCGGCCGAGACGTACGTCGACAACCGGATCCGCCTCAGCGACCTCCAGGAGCACAACGAGCTCGTGGTCAGGGCCGACTGCCCCTTCTCACACACCGGCGAGGGCATGCACCGCTTTGTGGACCCGGCGGACGACCGGGTCTACATGTACTCGCAGTTCGAGGTGCCTGACGCACGGCGTGTCTACGCGACGTTCGAGCAGCCCGACCTCAAGAGCGTGTTCACCTTCCACGTGACAGCGCCGGAGAACTGGGTGGTCGTGTCCAACGCCCCGACGCCGGAGCCCGACTCGATCGGCGACGGCAAGGCCGTGTGGAGGTTCCCGCCGACGGAGCGGATGTCGACGTACATCACCGCGGTGATCGCCGGTGAGTACCACGCCGAGTTCGACACCTACCGCGGCAAGCACGGCGACATCCCGCTGGGTCACTACTGCCGCCAGTCGCTTGTCGACCACATGGACACCCGCGAGTTGGTGAAGTTGACCAGCCAGGGCTTTGCGTTCTTCGAAGAGGCCTTCGACTTCCCCTACCCGTTCCACAAGTACGACCAGCTCTATGTGCCGGAGTACAACATGGGCGCGATGGAGAACGCGGGCGCCGTGACGCTGCGAGACGAGTACCTCCCCCGCAGCCGCCAAGATGCTTCGTTCTACGAGTTCCGTTGCTCGGTGATCCTGCACGAGATGGCGCACATGTGGTTCGGCGACCTCGTGACCATGAGGTGGTGGGACGACCTGTGGCTCAACGAGTCCTTCGCCGAGTGGGCCTGCTACCACGCCGCTGTCGAGGCCACAGACTTCGACGAGTCGTGGACCGGATTCACGAACGCCCGCAAGAACTGGGCGCTTCGCCAGGACCAGCTGCCCAGCACGCACCCGATCGCCGCGGACAACTACGACCTGCAGGCGGTGGAGGTCAACTTCGACGGGATCACCTATGCCAAGGGCGCCTCGGTGCTCAAGCAGCTCGTCGCGTGGGTGGGCCTGGAGAATTTCCTCGTCGGGCTGCGCGGCTACTTCAAGCGCCATGCCTTTGGGAACTCCGAGTTCAGCGACCTGCTCAGCGCTCTCGAGGAGTCCTCGGGCCGCGAGCTCGACTCGTGGGCCAAGGAATGGCTGCAGACAAGCGGGGTCAACACCCTCACTCCCGAGTTCGAGGTCGACGACGCGGGCAACTACTCGTCGTTCTCGGTCATGCAGACGGCTTCCGTCGAGCACCCCGCCCTGCGTCGGCACCGCATCGCCATCGGCCTCTACGACATCGAGGCCAGCCAGCAGGGCGTCGACCACCTGGTTCGTCGTACGACAGTGGAGGTGGACGTCGAGGGTGAGTCGACGCCGATCGCCGAGCTGGTCGGCGCTCGCCAGCCCGACCTCCTGCTCCTCAACGATCGCGACCTGACCTACGCCAAGATCAGGCTCGACGAACGCTCGCTGGCGACAGTGATCGGCGGCCTCTCCCGGCTCGACGACTCGCTCGCCCGCGCCCTGTGCTGGGGCGCCGCCTGGGACATGACCCGTGACGCCGAGCTGAGCGCGAGTGATTTCGTGACTCTGGTCCTCGGGAACATCGCGACCGAGACGGACGCGTTCGGCTCCTCGCGGATCCCCGGGTACGCCGCCCAGGCCGTCAACAACTTCTCGGCTCCCGCAAACCGCGACGCGCTGCGCAAGACCTGGGAGCAGGGTCTGAGCCGACTGCTGGACGAGGCCGAACCGGGCAGCGACCACCAGCTCACCTTCGTGAGGTCCTTCGCTGCGGCTGCCCACGGTGACCAGGCGCTGGACCGACTGGAGGGCCTGCTCGACGGCTCCGTGGTGATCGACGGCCTGATCATCGACACCGACCTGCGCTGGATTCTGCTCAACGGGCTGGCGCGCGCGGGTCGTGCCGACGAGGAGCGGATCGATGAGGAGCTGCGCCGGGACAACACGATCTCCGGACAGGAACGAGCCGCTGCCGCGCGTACCTGTCGTCCGACGGCCGAGGCGAAGGCCGAGGCTTGGGAGACCGCGGTCGTCAGGGACGACGTACCGAACGAGACGCAACGCAGTGTGGTGCTCTCCTTCATGCAGCCCGCCCAGCAGGAAATCCTGCGGCCCTATGTCGAGAAGTACCTCCAGGCCGCCGACACGCTGTGGGACGAGAAGGGAACCCAACGCGCCTCGACGGCGCTCGAGTGGTTGTTCCCAAGGCCACTCGCCTCCCAGGAGCTGCTCGACCAGGTGAACGCCTGGCTGCAGGAGTCGAAGGCGAACCCGGCCGCGAAGCGTTACGTGCGCGAGGGCGCCGCCGACGTAGAGAGATATCTAGCAGGCCAAGAGAGGGACTCAGGCGAAGCCTGAGGAGGAGCCGAGACACTCAGGCGAAGCCTGAGGAGGAGCCGAGACACTCAGGCGAAGCCTGAGGAGGAGCCGAGACGGCGCAACTGAAAAATGGAGGAGCGAAGCGGGGGAAGTTTTCAATTGCGCCGTCTCGGCGAGGCCACAAGCAAACGCCGAGCGTGCGAGCCAACCTCAACCAAAGCGGGTTGGTCTGAAACCCCGACCACAGCCGACCCGGACGCCCTACTTCTCGTGGAGGCTCTGCGGCTGCCGGGCGGCGTCTGCGAGCTGGCCGACGCCGTGCTTGATCCCGCCGACGAGGTCGCCGCCCTCGAAGGACGACTGCATGCCGGCTGCGGCCAGGCGGACGGAGTCGTCCGGGAGCGAGCGGCGTACGACCGACCCGGTGACGATCTCCAGGGCGCGGGCGGCGGGGTCGACCAGGATCAGGACGCTGCGGTCCGGGGATGACAGGGAGGCGTGCAGACGCCGGGCGTAGGAGGGTACGTCACCGTCGACCGCCCCGACGTACACCGAGAACTCGAACCGACAGGTGGTCTCGGCCCCCCGGATCGCCCGATCGATCTCTGCCTCCTGCGCCGTGGAGAACACATCACCAGCGGGCACTGGTGCCTCCAGTGCCCTGCGAGCGCGCCTCGATCTGCTCGGGGGTGACGAGGTCGGCGGACTGCACGCCCTTCGTCGGTCCACCGAACCACTCGGGCTCCCCCCGCCACGACTGTCCCGGCTCATAGCCACTGTCGCGGGCGAGTGAGGGCAACACGGCCAGGAGGGAGATCACGGCGGCGGCAGCGAGCGGGAGGATCACCACCACCATCAGGAAGCCGAGCGTGGACACCTCCGGCGCCGACTTCCAGGCCTCTGGCTCTGCGGCCGCGGCCGGCGTGCCAAGGGCCCCGACCAGCACGAGCGAGCTCGCGACCACGAAGGTCAGCAGGGATCGACGGATCTGTTTGACCAAGTGGTGAGTGAACACACACCAAGGATAGCCAGATTGGCTTGGTCAGCCTCGCCGAACCCTCGTAGCCTCCCTCACATGCTTTCTCTGACATCTCCGATCGCGGGCCTGCTCGACATGCCCAGCACATGCCAGGAGAGCGACAGCTGGACCTGCGCGGCGGTCTACGAGTGGACCGGGAACGAAACGCTGGCCCACGGCGCGACCTGGTTGATCGGGAAACCCCTCGCCATCGTGCTGATCGTCATCGGCGCCGTGCTCGTCCGTTGGATCGCGTCGATGGCCATCGACAGGGTGGTCAAGCGAGCCGAGGCGGCGCCTCTGCCCGGCGCGCAGCCGTTCAACCGGCGCGCCCAACGGGCGAGGAGCCTCGGCAGCCTGTTGAAGAGCATCACCACCACCGTGGTCTTCGGCATCGCCTTCGTGATGGTGCTCTCCGAGGTGGGCATGGACGTGGCGCCGATCCTGGCGAGCGCCGGGGTGCTCGGTCTCGCGATCGGCTTCGGCGCCCAGAACCTCGTCAAGGACTTCCTCTCGGGCGTGATGATGATGATCGAGGACCAGTACGGCGTCGGTGACGTGGTCGACCTCGGGGAGGCGATCGGCACGGTCGAGAACGTGGGCCTGCGGGTCACGCGGGTACGCGACATCGACGGCACGGTCTGGTACGTGCGAAATGGCGAGATCCTTCGGGTCGGCAACCAGAGCCAGAACTGGGCCCGCACCGTCCTCGACATCAGCGTGAGCTACTCCGAGGACCTGGCTCGCGTGCGCGAGCTGCTCCGCGACGTGGCGCACAGCCTGTGGGACGACGAGGACTACCGGGACATCATCATCGAGGAGCCCGAGGTCTGGGGTGTGCAGAACCTCGCTCCAGAAGGCGTGGTCGTGCGGGTCACGCTCAAGACCGCCCCCATGGAGCAGTGGAACGTCGCGCGCGAGATGCGCGAGCGGGTCAAGTCCCGTTTCGACCACGAAGGCATCGTGATGGTCCTTCCCCAACGCGTGCTCTGGCAGCGTGACCCCACGTCGGACCCCACTGGCGGCCCGGCCGCCGACCCGTCGGCGACCCCCGCACCTGAGTAGGACTACTCAGGGCCACTGAGTCGCGAGCCTGACGCGCGTACCCCCTCTGCCGGGGGACGATCGGAACATGAGCAGACTCGTCGACTCCACCATCTGCCCCGACTGTCGGGGGGCGCTCGACCCGAGCGCCACCTGCACGGTGTGCGGACTGCAGGTCCAGGGACCACTCGCGAACCAGCTGTGGATCCACATGGTCATGGCCGACCGGCTCGTCGAGCAGCTACGTCAAGGGCCGTCGACCCAAGCAGCGCCCACGTCGACCGCTCAACTTGGTGGCCCACTCCCCAGCTTCCCTGCTCCCGTGCCACCGCCGGAGAAGCATAGGCGGCTGCCGGCTGCCTCCGTCCCCGTGGTGCTGCTGTCGCTCGGGGCGCTCTGCGTGCTGGTCGCGGCCGTCGTGTTCATCGCGGTCAACTGGGACAGGCTGGGGCTGACCGGCCGCACGCTGGTGCTGCTCGGGTTCACCAGCGTGCTCGCGGTGGTCGCCGTACTCCTGACCCGCCGGGGCCTGCGTGGTGCCGCCGAGACGTTCTGGCTCATCGTCGCCGGGATGCTGGCACTTGACCTGCTGGCTGCGGAGTCGGCAGGACTCCTCGGTCTGGACGCGCTCTCGTGGCGCGGCACCGGCGCCATGGTGGGCGGCGCCGTGCTGGCCATGGGTACGGGTGTGGGTCTCTGGGCCAGGAGCCAGCCCGTCAGCCGGCTGTTCGGCGCGGAGACGGTCGCGGTGATCGGGGGCCTGACGCTCTGCGTGTCCAACGCATGGGCCGCCGAGAACCCGGCCATCGGGACGACGATCGCGATCCCCGTGCTTGCCGGCTTGTTCGTGCTCCTGCGTCGGCTGGTGCCCTGGGCGGCGAACGGCCTGGGCGGCCTTGCAGCCGTCACCTGGCTGGTGCTGCTCCAGGTTGGATGGGCCCGGGCGCTGGAGTTCACCACACTCGGTGACTGGTGGGCCGACGTACGCGGTTGGCCGCTGTTGTCCGCTGCAGTGATGGGGGCCGTCGTCGTTCATCTTCCCGCCGTTCCCGACCGGGCCCGAGCCGTGGTCGCGGGACTGTCGCTGGTGCCCCTGGTGCTGCTGGCGAACGGTCCGGAGACCGACCAGACCCCGACGCGCGGCCTGCTCGTGGCGTGCGCCACCCTCGTTGTCCTCGGGCTGATCAGCGCTTTCGCCATGAGGGCCTGGGCCAAGGGGGCGGCGGTGCTCACCGCGCTCGGAGTCGCGTCCCTGGGGCTGTGGCTGATGTTCGGCCCGTGGATGGTGCTCTCCACGCTCGACGTCGAGGGTGCGACCGACCTGGACACCACCCTGCTTGCACAGCAGGACAACCCCGCCTCGTGGTCTGCTCTCGTCGCTGCCCTCAGCATCGTCGTCGCGGCTGCCTGCCTGCTCAGGCACGTCCCTGCGGCGACGCGTGCAGCAGCCACCCAGAACGTCGTCACCGTCGCCACCCTCGCGCCGGCCACCCTTGCCCTCGGCGGACTAGTCCTGGTCTTCGAGCTCGAGCCGCCGCTGTGGGCCGGGGTGCTCGCCGCAGCGCTCGCCACCGCCGTCGCCGGCGGCGCTGCGTGGTGGTCGCGCGAGCACACGCTGGCCGCGTCGTTCGGGAGCGCAGCGACGGCATACCTCGCCGTCGTGATGCTCTATGCAGCGCTCGCTGCCGACCTGCTCACGGCGCTGACGGCGACGGCCCTGTTCCTTGCACTCGCTGCGGCCTCGGCGCTGCGCGAGCGCGCAGGGGCCGTTCCCTCAGCCGCGATCACGGCCTGGCTGGCAGCAGCCACCGGTGGCTGGGCGCTCGTCGGCTGGGCCGAGTTCATGCAGGCCGACCCGTACGCGCGCAGCCTCGCTCTCGCGGTGTACGCCGGCCTCGTCGGCCTGGTCGCAGCGCCCCTGACCCGCCACACCGTCTCTCGGGTGTCCCTCGAGAGCGCAGCGGTGGTTCTGGCGATCGTCGCCACCATCGCCACCACGGACGAGCGCACCACCGCGATGGTGCTGACCATCGTCGGCACCGCGATCTGCCTGGTGGCTGTGACCACCCGCGACCGGGCGTTGCTGGGCTGGGCGGGAGCGGCCGTGCTTGGGTGCGCCACTCTCATTCGCGTCCTCGAGGAGGTGCAGGCCCCGGAGCTGTACACGCTGCCCGCCGCTGCGCTGCTCGTGGCGTTCGGCGCCTGGAGGCTGCGCGGTGACACCGAGACGAGCAGCTTCACGATGCTCGGCAGCGGTGTGACGCTGGCCCTCCTGCCCAGCCTGCTGCTCGCCCTGGACGAGCCGGTCTCGCTGCGCGGGGCGCTGATCGCTGCCGGCAGCGTCCTCGTCCTCGCCGCCGGCGTACAGCAGCGAGTGGCAGCGCCCTTCGTGCTCGGCGCCCTCTCGACCGGAGCCCTTGCCGTGCGGCACCTGGAGCCGGTGGCCGAGGCGGTCCCGCGCTGGATCTCCCTCGGGGGTGTCGGGCTGGTCCTGTTGGTGGTGGGCGTCACGTGGGAAGCGAGGCGGCGCAACATCGAGACCGCCCACCGCTACCTGACCGCCCTGCGCTGAGGTCCGGTTGCGACAATGGGCTGATGAGCACGTTCTACGACGAGATCGGGGGCAGCCCGACGATCCGGGGCATCGTCAGGCGCTTCTACGCAGGTGTCGCGCAGGACGAGGTGCTGCGGCCGCTGTACCCCGAGGCCGACCTGACCGACGCTGAGGAGCGGTTCGCCATGTTCCTCGAGCAGTACTGGGGCGGGCCCACGACGTACTCCGACCAGCGCGGCCATCCGCGCCTGCGGATGCGGCACGCCCCGTTCGCGGTCACCCCCACCGCGAGGGACCACTGGCTGGAGCACTTCCGGGCCGGGCTGGACGCGGCTGACCTGACTCCGGAGCAGCACGCGCAGTTCTTGGAGTACGTCACCCACGCCGCTCAGTTCATGATCAACACGCTCGACGAGCCGAGTCCGAGCACGGCCTAGCCGCCGAGTACTGGCGTTCGAGGCGGGATCGCTGGTGACGGCCCTCATAGTTGTGCGGCACGCGCAGACCGCTCTGTGCCGTGCCGGTTTCGGAGTGCCACCCGAAGCGTGGTGGCTCGTACGCCTCGGTCTATTGTGACGAAAGGCCGTGCAGGCGCCTCTCGCCTCACCTCATCGACGACCCGTCTATCCCCAGGAGATCCACATGCCCGAGGCAGTGATCGTTTCGGCGGCACGCTCCCCCATCGGACGCGCCAACAAGGGTTCGCTCAAGGACTTTCGCCCGGACGACCTCAGCGCGCTCGTCATCAAGGCCGCGCTCGAGAAGATCCCTGAGCTGGACCCGACCACGATCGACGACCTCATGCTCGGCTGCGGGCTCCCCGGCGGTGAGTCCGGCAACAACATGGGCCGTGTGGTCGCGACGTTGCTCGGTTACGACCAGGTCCCCGGCACCACGGTCACCCGCTACTGCTCCTCCTCGGTGCAGACCTCGCGGATGGCGTTCCACGCGATCAAGGCCGGGGAGGGTGACGTGTTCATCTCGGCCGGCGTCGAGACCGTGTCGCGCTTCGCCAAGGGCACCTCTGACCACATCCCCGAGACCCGCAACCCGCTGTTCGACGAGGCGACCGACCGGACCGAGGAGCTCGCGCAGGGTGGCCAGGACTGGCACGACCCGCGTGAGGACGCGAAGCTGCCCGACGTCTACATTGCGATGGGCCAGACGGCCGAGAACGTGGCACGGCTTCGCGGCCTGGACCGCAAGGAGCTCGACGAGTTCGGCGTCCGGAGCCAGAACCTCGCGGAGAAGGCGATCAACGACGGCTTCTGGGCCAACGAGATCACCCCGGTGACCACTCCCGACGGCACCGAGGTCAAGGCCGACGACGGACCGCGTGCCGGCGTGACCTACGAGGCGATCTCTGAGCTGAAGCCGGTGTTCCGGCCAGACGGCGTGGTCACCGCGGGCAACTGCTGCGCCCTGAATGACGGTGCAGCCGCGGTGATCATCATGTCCGACACCAGGGCCCGGGAGCTGGGGCTGACCCCGCTCGCGCGGATCGTGTCCACGGGAGTGACCGGTCTCTCCCCGGAGATCATGGGCCTGGGCCCGGTCGAGGCGACCAAGCAGGCGCTGAAGCACGCGAACATGAGCATCGGCGACATCGACCTCGTGGAGATCAACGAGGCCTTCGCAGCCCAGGTGGTGCCGTCGTACCAGGACCTGGGCATCGACCTGGACCGCCTCAACATCAACGGCGGCTCGATCGCCGTGGGTCACCCCTTCGGCATGACCGGCGCACGGCTGCAGAACACCATGCTCAACTCGCTGAAGTGGCACGACAAGTCCACCGGCCTGATCACGATGTGCGTCGGAGGTGGCCAGGGCATGGCGATCATCCTGGAGCGCGTGGCCTGACGCGACCCGCCCTTTCGCCGAGACGGCGCTTGTGTCCCGGCCAGCAACGCCGAGACGGCGCTTGTGCACGCGGTACGCGAACACAAGCGCCGTCTCGGCGGTCAACGGTGGGACACAAGCGCCGTCTCGGCGGGTTGCGGTTGGAGCTGTTGGGTCAGGCCTGGTTGAGCACGGCCTCCACGGCGAGGTGGATGTTGACCTTGTCGCCGACCATGAGCTTGCCGCCGTCGAGGGGGATGTTGAAGGTCACGCCGAAGTCCTTGCGGTTGATCACAGTGCTGGCCTCGAAGCCCACGCGCTGGTTGCCCCACGGGTCCTGACCCAGGCCGAGGAACTCGACGTCGAGCTCGATGGTGCGGGTGATGCCCTTGAGGGTGAGCTCACCGACTGCTGTGGTGCCGTCGAAGGAGATGGCCCGGAAGGTCATGGGCCCGTTGTTCTCGACGTCGAAGAAGTCCGCGGAGCGCAGGTGGGTGTCGCGCTGCTCGTCGCGGGTGTCGACGGAGTTCAGGTCGATGGTCGCCTCGGCGCGGGTGTCCTCCAGTGAGGTACCTGTGGTCAGGGTGCCTTCGAACTTCGTGAACTGTCCGCGCACCTTGCTCATCAGGTGGCGCACAGTGAAGCCCACCTCGGAGTGGCTCGGGTCGATGGTCCAGGTGCCGGCGACGATGTCAGTGCTGAAGTCGGCGGTAGTCGTGATGCTCATGTGATCAGTCCTCTGGTCTGGGTCGGTGCGCTTTTCGCACCTGCGGTAGTAGAATCTTCAACTAACGGCTTCTGCAGAATATTCCGCAAAGGTGCAGAAGTTTCGAGAACCGATCCCTCTAAACTCCAGACATGGGGTCTCGGGGCGACGTGCAATGGCTCGACGCGGAACAACAGGCGTCGTGGCGCGCCTACGTCATGGGCACCGAACTGCTGCAGCATCAGCTCGACCGGGAGTTGCGGGAGGAGCACGCGATCTCCTTCAGCGAGTACGAGATCCTGGTGCGCCTCTCCGAGGCCGACGATGGCCGGATGCGGATGGCACTGCTCGCCGACGCGATGTCCCACTCCAGAAGCCGGGTGACGCACACGATCGCCCGCATGGAGAAAGCGGACCTCGTCCTTCGCCACGCTGCTGAGTCCGACCGCCGTGGCGTGGAGGCCGTGATGACCGACGAGGGGCGGCGCAAGCTCACCGAGGCGGCTCCGACCCACGTCTGGGGCGTGCGCAAGCACCTTGTCGACGTCGCGTCGCGCGATGACTTCGCGGCGCTGGGCCGGATCTTCAACGAGGTCAGCGACCGGCTGATGAAGGACATGCCCGAGGACGCCGACATCCGCTAGGGCCCACGGGACGTGAACGATCCTCCGGTGGGTGCTGCCTCTCAGTCGCGGGTCAGGCGGCGGTGGGTGACGCGGTGGGGACGGGCTGCCTCGGCGCCGAGGCGCTGGACCTTGTTCTCCTCGTAGGAAGCGAAGTTGCCCTCGAACCAGAACCACTTCCCGGAGTCCTCGTCATCGCCCTCCCAGGCGAGGATGTGAGTCACCACGCGGTCGAGGAACCACCGGTCGTGCGAGGTCACCACTGCGCAGCCGGGGTAGTCGAGCAGAGCGTCCTCGAGCGAGGAGAGAGTCTCGACGTCGAGGTCGTTTGTCGGCTCGTCCAGCAGCAACATGTTGCCGCCCATCTTCAGCGTCAGCGCGAGGTTGAGCCGGTTGCGTTCTCCCCCGGAGAGCACGTTGGCCTTCTTCTGCTGGTCAGGGCCCTTGAAGCCGAACGAGGCGACGTACGCGCGCGAGTTCATCTCGAAGTTGGCCACCTTGATGAAGTCCAGGCCGTCGGAGACGACCTCCCACACGTTCTTGGTCGGGTCGAGGCCACCGCGGCTCTGGTCGACGTAGGAGATCTTCACGGTGGCGCCGACCTTGAGCTCACCGTCGTCGGGTGTCTCCTGGCCGGTGATCATCCGGAAGAGCGTCGTCTTGCCGACCCCGTTGGGTCCGATGACGCCGACGATCCCGGCGCGAGGCAGCGTGAACGACAGGTCGTGGATCAGGGTGCGGTCGTCGAAGCCCTTCGTGAGGTCGTGCGCCTCCAGGACGATGTCACCGAGGCGGGGACCCGCCGGGATGTTGATCTCGGAGGTGTCGATCTTGCGCATCCGGTCGGCCTCCGCCGCCATCTCCTCGTAGCGCGCCAGTCGCGACCTGCTCTTGGTCTGGCGGGCCTTGGCGTTCGAGCGCACCCACTCGAGCTCGCGCTCCAGCATCTTGGCGCGCTTGGCGTCCTTCTGGCCCTCGATCTTGAGCCGGTCCTTCTTGGTCTCGAGGTACGTCGAGTAGTTGCCCTCGTAGGGGTGGGCCCGCCCCCGGTCCAGCTCGAGGATCCAGCTCGCCACGTTGTCGAGGAAGTAACGGTCGTGGGTCACGGCCAGCACAGCACCGGGGTACGACGCCAGGTGACCCTCGAGCCACTGCACGGACTCGGCGTCGAGGTGGTTGGTGGGCTCGTCGAGCAGCAGGAGCGTGGGCTGCTGGAGCAGGAGCTTGCACAGGGCCACCCGGCGGCGCTCACCACCGGAGAGGTGGTCGACGAGCTCGTCGGGTGGCGGGCAGCGCAGCGCATCCATGGCCTGGTCGAGCCGGCTGTCGAGGTCCCAGGCGCTGGCGTGGTCGAGGTCGGTCTGCAGGTCACCCATCTCGGCCAGGAGGGTGTCGTAGTCGGCGTCAGGATGGGCGAGCTCCTCGGAGATCGCGTTGTAGCGGTCGAGCTTGCCCTTGATCTCGTGGACGGCCTCCTCGACGTTCTCCAGCACGGTGGTGCCCTCGGTGAGAGGCGGTTCCTGCTGCAACATCCCGACCGTGGCCCCGGGGTCGATGAAGGCATCACCATTGTTCGCCTTCTCCAGCCCCGCCATGATCTTCAGCAGGGTCGACTTGCCGGTGCCGTTGGGTCCGACGACACCGATCTTGGCCCCGTGGAGGAACGACAGGGTGACGTTGTCCAGGACGACCTTGTCGCCGTGAGCCTTGCGGACATTGCGGAGTGTGTAGACGTATTCGGCCATGATTCCGCAAGCCTACGGGGCCAACCACGTACGAGCGATTCGGGTCGTGGAGCCTTCAGGCAGCGGGGTTGACCGGGTTCCCCTGCCTCGTCGAGCTGGGGATCGACGGCCTCGTGGCCGTGCACCATCTCCCTGACTGCGTCGTCCTCGCGTGGATCGCGGGGCGTCGCGCGTGAGGTCTTGGCGAAGCTGCTGGTGCCCCTGTTGAGATCGTGGCCCACGAACGTCGCATCCACGATCCACGATGTGGTGTTCGGCTGGCCCTCCCTCTCCCAGACATCGGTTCGGACCCGGCCGTGCACGACCACTGCGTCGCCTCGCTTGATCGAGTCGAAGACGTTCTTGCCCAGCCCGCGCCAGCAGTTCACCGTGAACCACGACGTCTGGCCGTCCACCCACGTGCCGCCCTTGTTGTAGCGAGGTGTCGATCCCACCCGGAACGACGCGCACTGGGTCTCCCCTGCGCCACGCACGCTCACGTCACCCCCGACCCAGCCCTGAAAGGTCACATACGACTCGTTCATCCGTTGCCTCCTCGATCGTTCGTGGAGACAGTCCATCGGTCGAGGGCGACGGTCCCGGCCGTACGACGACAAGGGTGTGGACGGACCGCGCGGATTGACTGGCTGTGGACGCGAACCGGTCAGCCACGGGCCGTGCGCAGGCCCTCCCACGTCTGCCGGTACGCCGCGAGCTCGGCCGCCACGGGCGTGATCACGAGCTCCTCGGCCACCTCCGCGACCGCAGCCCGCAGCCTCCTGTCGGCCCGCCGGGCCCGGGACTTCGCACCTACCGAGATCAGCACGCGCGAGAGCAGAGCCAGAGCGATCCCCACGCCGACGCCGAGGACGAGCATCATGCTCGGCACCGGGAACCCTCGGTAGTCCGGCGTGTCCGGGGCCGGCATCTGGAGGTACGCCGTGCCGGCGAGCACCCCCAGCCAGACCGCACCCCCCAGCGCCGACAGGAGCAGCAACCACTGCAGCACCCGAACCGCTCGGCACCACAGCGGCGTCCCGGAGACGCCCAGGTCAGTAGTGGTGATGGCCCGGTCGAGCCGGTCGCCGAGATCCTCGAAGCGCGAGGTTGACGCGCGCCGTACCGAACGCACCCACGGCGTGGCCAGCCCTTCGGAGACGTCGTCGCACAGGTCGCGCACGGTGGTCTCCACGCGCGCCTGCTGCACCTGGTCTGCGGTGGGCATCGAGGAACGGGCAGCGGTGATCAAGTCCCTGCCGGAAGTACGCCGGTCGAGGTGCAGTCGCCGGAGTGGATCTGGCTTCAGCCGGGACACCCATGCCGTCAGTGGCCAACCGGTGGCCCGGCGGGCCCGGATCGTGGTGGCCCGGCGTACGGCGTCGACGACGACCGGGACCCCGGCCGCTCCCGTGAGCGCCTCGACCAGCTCCCGCTGGTCCTTGACGGCGAGCTCGCGCGGCTGGGCCTCCCCGCTGTGGGCCGTCATCCGGGCCGCTGCGTCGGAGATGTCGGCGGTCAGGCGGGTGCGGGTGGACGCCTTGTCGGCGACGCGCTTGCCGATGGCTCGCCGCAGCTCGTCGATGCCCTCACCGGTGGTGGCGGAGGTGGCGAGCACCGGGACACCGCCCAGTCCGTCGAGGTCGAGCAGCCGCCGCACGTCGGCGAGCATGGTGGCGCGCCGGTCGTCGGGCACCTTGTCGACGTGGTTGAGCACGACCATCATCACGCCCTTGTGCGTGGACAGGGGCTTGAGGAAGTGGTCGTGGATGGCGGCGTCGGCGTACTTCTGCGGATCGAGGACCCAGATCATCAGGTCGGTCATGCCGATCAGACGGTCGACCTCGAGCAGATGGCTCACCTCGGTGGAGTCGTGGTCGGGCAGGTCCAGCAGCACCAGGCCGCCGAGAGACTTGTCCTTGGTCCGGTTGGGGCCCCGGGTGAGCATCGAGTCGCGATGCACGCGGTGACGCTCCGGGATGCCGAGCCAGTCGAGCAGCTCCGGCGCTGGGTCCGTCCCCCAGATGCAGGCAGTGGCCCACGACGTGGTCGGGCGTCGTACGCCGACCGCGGCCAGGTCGAGCCCGATCAGGGCGTTGAACGTCGAGGACTTCCCCGAGCCCGTCGCGCCGGCCAGCGCGACCACCGTGTGCTCGGGAGAGAGGCGCAACCGGGCGCCTGCCCGTTCCACAACCCCGGCGGCCGGCCCGAGTACGGCGTCGTCCAGCCGCCCGCGGCCACCCTCGACGGCCTGCTCCAGTCCACCGATCCGGGCGTCGAGGGGCACACCTCGTCCCAGGATCACCTTCCGGGCACCGGCGACCAGGCCGCTCATGAACCGCTCCGCGCGGTGGCGAAGCGCAGGTCGTCCACCTTCCGGGCCAGGGTCCGCAGCTGCTCGGAGGAGTCGGTCGGCAGCTCCTGGGCATCGAGCCGGTCGATGAACCGCTGCCGCTCCTGGTCCATCAGCTCCTGGACGCGAACCTCGAGGTCCCGGCGGGCGTTGAGCGCGAGCCGGCGTACGGCCTGGTCACCGAAGACCGCCTCCAGCAGCTTCTGGCCGATCACGGCGGACCCGCCCGCGATACCGACCTCTGCGCCCGTGACACCGCCTGTCGAGGCGAACACCACGACCATCAGCGCCACCGAGAGCCCGTTGAGGCCATAGGCGAGGAACCGTGCGGTGGCACGCTTGTCGGCCCCCTCGCTGCGGACGAGGTCGAGGACGGCTGACTGCCACTCGCGCACCATCCGCTCGGACCGAGCCCGGAAGTCGCGCGACGCGCGGGACAGGTCCACGCCGCCGTCGTCGAGCACCTGCTTGCCCGCGGAGACGGAGCGCCAGGATGCGTCGGCGCGCTCGGCCGCTGCCTCCGCGTGCTCGAGGATCAGGGTCTGCAAGCCGGACTCCACGGCGACGGTCACCTTCTCGGCCTGCTGCGGCTTGCCCTTGATCGCGTTGGTGATCCGGTCTCGCAACCAGCCGACCCTCGACTCGAGGTTCCGCAACAGCTCGCCAGTGCCGACGAACTCCTGCCAACGAGCCAGCACCTCGCCGCGAAGCAGGGTGCCATCGGCCGAACCCTTCTCGATGTCGGCGAGCGCCTGGTCATAGGATGCGTCCACGTCGCGTTTGAGGCGGGCCTGCATGTCGGCCTGTGCCCGGCAAGCATCAGCGAGGTCGTGGGTACGCCGGGCGATCGACCGCACCGCCCCGTCGAGGGTCTGCCGGACCACTGCGTTGCGGGCCTCCACGTCGGCGGCCAGCGCGCTCAGCCAGTTGCAGATGTCGCTGACCGACGAGGCGGGCAGCAGGCCGTTCTCGTCCAGCGACTCCTCAGCCAGCGTGAACAACGGTGAGTCCTTGAGCCCGCGTTCGACCAGCATCCGAGCGAGGTGGCTGCTCACCTCGGGGATCGCCTGGGCAGCCGTGCGGTCGAGCACGATGGCCACGGCGGCACTTCGCTCGGCGGCCTGCTTGAGGAAGCCCCACGGCACCTGGTCGGCGTACCGCGCAGCCGAGGTCACGAACAGCCACAGGTCTGCCGCGGCAAGCAGCTGGGCAGCCAGGCTGCGGTTGCGCTCCTCGACCGAGTCGATGTCCGGTGCGTCCAGCAGGGCCAGGCCCTGCGGGATCGCGGTCGACGCGACCAGCTGGAGCCCGCCCGGGTCGGCGGTCGCACGGGTGGTGCGCTCGAGCTCGGGCAGGATGCGCTGCTTGTCGAACCAGCGCACGTCGTCCGGGTGGTGCACAAGCACCGGTGACCGCGTGGTCGGACGGAGTACGCCGGTCTCGCTGACCCGCTCCCCGACCAGTGAGTTGACCAGCGTCGACTTGCCTGCGCCGGTCGAGCCGCCGACGACCGTCAGCAGCGGCGCGTCGATCTCCACGAGCCGCGGCAACACGTAGTCCTCGAGCTGGTCGATCATCTCCGCGCGTACGGCGCGACTCTCCTCGACACCCGGAATGTCCAGCGGCAGCCGCGCGTGCTGGAGCGCACCCCGCAGCGCCGTGAGGGTGGTGAGCATCTGGGCGGAGCCGTTTCCGCCCCCCTTGCGCGGTCCGGGCGGCTCCCCCGGCGAGTGGCCCGACGAGTGCCCGGCGTGGGTCACTGCGGTGCCCCACTCCCCCGGGTAGGCCCGGGACCCGGGACGGTGGGCATCCGCGCGGGTCGACGCTCACCTGTCGGCTGGGGCCAGATCAGCCCGGGTCGCAGGGCGCGCATCTGCTCGACATGCCCTTGCCCGATCTCGGCGAAGTCGGGCGGGGGCACACCCCGGAGGAACCGGCTGTGCAGGAAACCGAGCTCGACGGCCTCGTTCTGGTAGGCGACCATCGTGCGCCTGGCCTGGCTGCCGCCGACCTTCTCGGCGTACCGCCGGGCGAAGCGCCGCGCAGGGATCCGCGAGAGCCACGGGATCTCGGCGGGGTCGAGGAAGCCGCGCTGCGCACAGTCGCTGAGTGCCGTGGTGAGCACGGCACCCTCACGACGACGCGACCAGATCGCGAACCCGGCCAGCAGGAGGAACGCCGGGACCATCAAGAAGACGTACGTCGCGAAGGCGTTGCGTCCGTCGTCGAGCATCAGCGAGCCGTTCCACGCGGCGTGCGCGCCCACGGCGAAGAGGTAGCCGATGATCGGCGCGATGACCCGCACCGCCTTGCTCCGGGCTCCCACGGCAATGCCGATCCCGATGCCGATGAACGCGGTGAAGAACGGGTGTGCGAACGGGCTGAACACGCAGCGCACGATGAACAGCCCGACCGCGCCGCCGATCCCACCCGTCTGGCCGTCCTCGCCCATGTAGGCCGCCATCAGGTAGAGGATGTTCTCGGTGAAGGCGAAGCCGATGCCCACCATCCCGGCGTACACCAGGCCGTCGAGCACCCCGTCGAGCTCGTGCCGGCGGTAGAAGAGCAGCAGCAGGATGAAGAGCCCCTTGGCCGCCTCCTCGGTGATCGGCGCGACCACTGTGGCGGTGAAGGTGTCATCCGACTGGAAGATCACGCTGTCGAAGAGCTGCAGGAGCAGCGCGCCGGAGGTCGCCACGAAGGCACCCCAGCCCAGTCCGAGGACGAGCAGCGACCTTGGCTCCGGCTCGTAGCGGTCGAGCCACATGTACGAGCTGATGAGTGGCGCGAGCGGCAAGGCCGCGAGTACCAGCCCAACGACCAGCGCCCCGGGAGCGCCCGAGAGCAGCAGGAGCACGCCCATCAGGGCGGCCCCGATGAGCATCACCACCGTGACGACGATGGTGAAGGCGGCCGAGCTGCGGCGTCCATGCATGCGCGTAGCGTAACGAGGCCCCGGTCGTAGAGTGACACCGTGACTGACGCGATGGACATCAGCGAGAACACGGCCCCGGAGGCCAGCGGCGAGCCCACCACCGGCGCACAGGATGGGAGCCACACGGAGACCCATGATCTGGCCGTGCCAGAGGCGTACGCCGCCTTCATGCGCACCGGTTGGGCCGAACGCGAGATCGAGGTCGAGCCGCACCCCGTGACCGACTGGGCCAAGGCGCGCCGGGAGCGGCTCGGTGAGCAGTTCCCCGGGGAGCGGCTGGTGATCCCGTCGGGTGCGTTCAAACCCCGGGCCAACGACACCGACTACCGGTTCCGTTCCGAGACCGCGCACACCTATCTGTGCGGCAACCAGACCAGCGACGCCGTTCTAGTGATCGAGGACGGCGAGGCGGTCCTCTACGCGCGCCCGGGCAGCTCGCGGGACACCGACGAGTTCTTCCGCGACCGGCAGTACGGCGCCCTGTGGGCGGGCCGACGTCCCTCGCTCCGCGAGATCTCCGGCTCCCTCGGCGTGCCGACCCGGCACATCGACGACCTTCCGTCCCACTTGTCCTCGTCATCGAAGACGCGCGTGCTGCGCGGCGTCGACGCCCGGGTGGACGGGCAACTCTCCGGAGACGGTGGACGCGACTCTGACTTCGCGCGCGTCCTCTCCGAGCTGCGGCTGGTCAAGGACGACTGGGAGATCACCGAGCTTCAAGGCGCCTGCGACATCACGACGCTCGGGTTCGAGGACTCCGTGCGCGAGTGGGACCGCGTGCTCGAGCACGGCGAGCGTTGGGTCGAGGGCACCTTCTTCCGACGGGCTCGGGCCATGGGCAACGACATCGGCTACGACTCGATCGTCGGTGGCGGCCGGCACGCGACGACGCTGCACTGGATCGAGAACTCGGGGCCGATCACTCCCGGCGAGCTGGTGCTGCTGGACATGGGGGCGGAGGCCTCCTCCCTCTACACCGCCGACGTCACCAGGACCCTGCCGGTCGACGGGACCTTCACCTCGGTGCAGCGCGACCTCTACACACTGGTGCTCGCAGCGCAGCAGGCCGGCATGGACGCCGTACGACCTGGTGCGAGGTTCCGCGCACCCCATGAGGCCGCGATGTCAGTGCTGGCGCACGGGCTCGAGGACCTGGAGCTGCTGCCCGTCTCGGCCGAGGAGGCGCTCTCCCCCGACAGCCGGGTCTACGCGCGGTGGACCCTGCACGGCACCAGCCACATGCTCGGCATGGACGTGCACGACTGCGCCGGGGCCGACACCGGCATCTACCCCGGTGGTGACCTGGCGGAGGGGATGGTGCTCACCGTCGAGCCCGGGCTCTACTTCCAAGACGACGACCTGCTCGTTCCCGAGGAGCTGCGGGGCATCGGCATCCGGATCGAGGACGACATCGTGGTCACGTCCGAGGGTTCCCGCAACCTGTCCGCGGCGCTCCCGCGCGAGCCCGACGAGATCGAGACGTGGATGGCAGAGCTGCGCGCCTGAAGCGCGCAGAACACACTTCAAACCAGTTGTCGCCTGATCGATTGTTATGTCCGCATTTAAGGTACTTACCTGACTAGACAGGCAAGACAAGCATGCGCGAGGTGTGCAGTCGATTTCGCAATTGGCACCTAACCTCCGAGTATGTCGCTTTCACCCCGTACTCCGGCGGCGCGCCCGACCACCCGCGTGCGATGGATCCTGCTCCTGCCGCTGACGGTCGCGCTGGTCCTCGCCGGACTCCCCGCGCACGCGGACTCTGGCGCCAAGAGCGCGTTGATCACCGGCACGGTCAGCTTCCAGGAGGCGGATCCGGACCGCACGATCGAGGTCTTCCGTGAGGTCGACGGCAGCTGGGTCGAGGACGAGGCACTCCAGACCGAAGCGGCCACCGACGGCAGCTACGAGGTGCACGCCCCAGCCGGTGAGCCGGTCAAGCTCCGGGTGAGCTACGGCGAGTACGAATACGGCTACTGGTACGGCGACGGCTTCGGCGAGATCACCGCATTGACCGTCGAGGTCGAAAGCGGTCGGACGCTGACCGGCATCGACCTGGACGTTCCCGCGCCGGCGTACGTCTCGGGCCGCGTCACGAACCGCGCCGGAGTGCCGATGGCGGCCGTGGTCGTCCCCTCGATCAACAACGACGGCGGGCTCCGGCCGCTGACAGACGCACCGATCGACACCTCCGCGTCCGGTGCCTACACCGTGATCCTGCCCGCCGACCACGAGACGGGCGTCATGGGTCTGAGCCACGACGGCTTCGCCTGGGCGTGGCTGGGCGGCGGCAGCATCGCCGAGCCCAACTTCTACATCAATCTGACGGCCAACGAACGCCGCAACGTTGAGGACCTCGTCCTCCCGCTCGGCTCGCGGACGGCAACCCCGGCACCCGCTCCCGCCACGGTCCGTCGACTGACCACGACCGGTGCGCCCGTGGTGCACGGACCCGCTCGGAAGGGCAGGATCCTGCGGACGAGCAAGGGTAGTTGGAACCTCGCTCCCACCGGGATCCGCTACCAGTGGCTGCGCAACGGTGCCGTCATCAGAGGTGCCACGAAGCCTGCGTACCGCCTTACCCGGGCCGACGTCCGCAAACGGCTCAGCGTCCGCGTCGTCGCCTCCCGCGCCGGCGTCCGCGCCGCAGTCGCTCTCTCTGCTCGCACCGCCCGGGTGAAGAGGCACTGAGCCTGCGCCGCGTCGGATCCGGAGTCATGCCTCGTCCGGGGCGCGGCGGCAGCTGCGTGGCGTTGCGGCATACTGGCCACCGAGCGGATCGGATGTCCACGTGGGAGCTCTCCCGAGTGGATTTCCGGTCCCCCGCCCCCGTAGCTCAGCCGGATAGAGCAAGAGCCTTCTAATCTCTAGGTCGCAGGTTCGAGTCCTGCCGGGGGCGCTCATTTGAGAGCTTCCAGCGCCGTACGACGAACGGGCCTCTCCACTACGTGGTACATCCCAGGCACCACGTGCGTGCGATCAACCACACAAGCACTCAGGTCTCTTGCTTCTCCAGCTCCGCAGCCATCAGCGTCATCAGCTGGGTCAGTCCCTTGAAAGGTCGGGCCATGACCGTGAACTCGAACAGGCGGCCGTCGCTGCCCCAGCGCATCATGTCGTTCCCGTGCACCGTGAGCCCGTCGAGGTCGGCGATGAACTCGAGGACGGCCGAGCCGTCGTCCCACCACTCGTGCTCGTAGCGGAGGGTGGGCCCGAGGACGACCATCGCGGCACTGAGGTACTTCGTCGTCAACGCCTTCCCCTCCTGCGGCGTGTGCACCGCGGGCGAGCGGAAGACACACGTCTCGGCCAGAAGGTCGTCAAGCAGGGCGGGGTCACGGGATTCGAAGACGCGATGCCAGCGCTCGAGTGGTTCGGGACGATCAGTCATGGCGTGAGCCTACGGCCGGCTCGGACACCGAGACGTCACCTGGTGATCCTCTTCACGACCCACGCGTGTCGCTGACCGGACACCTGTTTGCCCTGTCGTACAAAGGGTGTGGCCCTGGAAGGTATGAGCTTCCAGGGCCTTACGCATGCTCGGTCCCGGCCGTCGCGTCGATCTCCCCCAGGATCCGCGTCTTGACCTCCTCGGGAGCGAACGAGGCCAGGACCGCGGTGCGCGCGAGCTCCACGACGCCGGTCTCGTCGAGGTCGAGAAGTCGAGCGGCGATCTCGTACTCCCGGTTCAGCGTGGTGCCGAACATCGGAGGATCGTCGCTGTTGATCGTCACCACGACCCCCGCGTCGCGGAACTTGCGGAGCGGGTGCTCGTCGAGGGTTGCGACCGCCCGCGTCGCGATGTTGGAGGACGGGCACACCTCCAGCGGGATCCCCGTCGAGGCCAGGTGCTCGAGCAGCGCCGGGTCCTGCGCCGCCGAGGTGCCATGCCCGATGCGTTCGGCGCCGAGCACGCGCAACGCGTCCCACACTGTCTCCGGCCCGGTGGTCTCCCCGGCATGGGGCAGGCTGCGGAGTCCGGCGGCCCGGGCCGCGTCGAAGTGCGGCTTGAACTGTGGCCGGCGTACGCCGACCTCGGGACCGCCGAGCCCGAAGCCGATCAGCCCGTCCGGCCGATGGTTCAGCGCATAGTCGAGCGTCGCGTCTGCCGCGGGGAGTCCGCTCTCCCCCGGGATGTCGTAGATCCACCGCAGCACGATCCCGAGGTCGCGCTCTGCGGACAATCGCGCGTCCTCGATCGCCTCGGTGTACCCCTGGATCGGCACGCCCGCAGCGACCGAGGTGAACGGCGTGCAGGTCAGCTCGGCGTACCTCACCTGCTGGACCTCGGCCATCTCGCGCGCGATCTCGTAGGTCAGCAGCCGGACGTCGTCGGGTGTCCGGATCAGGTCCACCACCGCCAGGTAGACCTCGATGAAGTGCGCGAAGTCGCGGAAGGCGAAGAAGTCGGCCAACCCGTCCGGGTCGCTGGGTACGACGCCCGGATGCCTCTCGGCGAGCTCGGCGACGATACGGGGTGATGCCGAGCCCACGTGGTGCACGTGCAGCTCGGCCTTGGGCAAGCGGGAGATGAAACCAGCGAGCGCTGACATGGCGCTCAGCATGTCAGTCCTTCAGGATCCACCGCTGGAGCAGGTCCGCCAGCTCGATGCCGCTCCCGAGGTCGAGCGGCTTGTCGTCCAGGAAGACCGCCGGCACCTGCACCACTCCGGCGGCCCGGGCGGCTTCGCGTGCCGACTCGATGAATGCGGGGTCCGGGCGTTCGAGCCCAGCGCGCACGACACCCTCGTCGGCGCCGGCCTCGACGGCCCACGCGTCCAGCTCGTCGTCGGTGGGAACCGGCCCACGGGTCGCGGGCTGCCGGTCGAAGAGCAGCTCGTGGAACCTCATCGCTTCCTGGGCGCTGCCGTGCTGGAGTACGGCGGACCATGCCTCGAGTGCGCGCCGGGAGTAGCCGTCGGTCAGGTGGAACGGGCGGTACTCGACGCGGACATCACCCTTGGTCGCCGCCACCTCGAGGAAGTCGCGCGAGGCGAGCTCGAACTCCCTGCTCGGGGCACTTCCGAAGTCTTCGAAGATGACGACCTTCGTCGGCGCATCGGTCCGGCCCACGATCATTGCCTCGTGGCTGGCTCGTACCTGCACCTCCTGATCCCCAGCGGGCTTCGGCGTCCCCCCGCTTGAGAAGATGACCACCGCCGCGATCACCGCCGACAGTGCGGCTAGGGCGACGAGACCCAGGAACAGCCAGCGCTTGCGGTCCGCTGGCCCGCCGTCGTCAGGGGACGTCGCAGCAGCGGCTGGAACGGGCATGGACCCCAGCCTAGGAGCCGCGCGTGCGCGGGCGGTCGCGAACGCCGGGTCAGTCTGTGAGCACGCGACCGACGACGTGGGCGAGCCGGGCCACCACTCCTGCCCATCGCAACATGCCCCCAGTTGTGAGGATGCGCACCCGCCGCGGACCCAGGCGCCCGCGGCACGTGGGTAGGCTCAACTCTTGTGACTGACCGACTCGTCTGGATCGACTGTGAGATGACCGGCCTCGACATCGTTGCGGACGCGTTGATCGAGGTCGCGGCGCTCGTGACTGACTTCGACCTCAACGTGCTGGGCGAGGGTGTCGACATCGTGATCAAGCCCCCGACCGAGGCGATGGACCAGATGGTGGAGTTCGTGCACAACATGCACGTCACGTCCGGCCTCATCGAAGAGCTTGACGGGGGAACCACTCTGGGTGACGCGGAGGCGCAGGTGCTGGCCTACGTGAAGGAACACTGTGCGGACGGGAGCCGGCCTCCGTTGGCGGGCAACACCGTGGCGACCGACCGGGCGTTCCTTGCCCGCGACATGCCGGGTCTCGAGCAGTTCCTGCACTACCGGATCGTCGATGTCTCGTCGATCAAAGAGCTCTCGCGGCGCTGGTTTCCCCGCGCGTACTACAACGCCCCCTCCAAGGGCGGGAACCACCGGGCGCTGGCCGACATCCGGGAGAGCATCGAGGAACTGCGCTACTACCGGGAGGCCGTCTTCGTGCGCTCCCCCGGCCCGGACTCGACCGGTGCGAAGGCCATCGCAGCGAAGCACCAGGGCTCGCTCACAGGTGCCCGGCCGGTGTCCAAGGAGGACTGAGGAACCGCTACACTCTTGCCTCGCAAGAATCCCATGGTGGGTATAGCTCAGCTGGTAGAGCGCCGCCTTGTGGTGGCGGATGTCGCGGGTTCAAGTCCCGTTACTCACCCCAAGTGAAGAGCCGCAGGTCGGGTCCCCCCGGCCTGCGGCTTTTTGCAGTGCACCTTCCTGAAAGTCCAAGCTTCTTTACTCTGCGCCAGATGCGGATGATGTTGGACAACTGGCGCATCCCTCCCGCACGGTCACTCGGGCCCGCAGCGACATGCGCCGTCTGGCCCTGAGTGACCAACCCGGTCTCGGGCCTCCGACGCGGGCAGATCGTCCGCGTCACCGATGGAGGAGAAACAGATGAAGCGCAGTCGAATCTTTCAGTTGGCGGTGGCCGCCGCCACCTGCGTGCTCGCGGCCGGTGTGTCCGCCACGCCGGCCGGGGCAGCACCAAGCTCGGACGGCACCGACCGGGCCGACGTACCGACCTTCAAGGAGTTCGCGGCGTCGACCTACCGCGACGTCGATGGCCAGTACATCGTGAACGGCGACGAGGCGATCAAGAACCGCAAGGCGCTGCGTGCCTACTACGACCGGATGGTCAGCACCGACGACGGCAACACCCACGAGAACGGACTCGTGGTCAACACCGTCTTCGGCAGCGACGACCTGTGGGGCTCGTCCCAGGCCCTGAACCTGACCTACTGCGTGAGCACAGGGTTCGGCTCACAGCAGAGCAACGTGATCAATGCGATGGCGCAGGGCGCATCGCTGTGGGAGGGCGCCACTTCGGGCGTGGACTTCACCTATGTGTCGTCCGCCAACTCCAACTGCCGGACCAGCAACAACGCGGTGCTGTTCTCCGTCGAGCCGACCAACACCACGGAGTACATCGCGCGAGCGTTCTTCCCGAGCACAGGTGACTCCCAGCGCAACATCTTGGTGAACGCGTCGTCCCTGATGAACTCCGGGTCCTGGACTCCGGGCAACATCTTGGGCCACGAGCTCGGCCACGCGCTCGGCTTCCGTCACGAGCACACCCGGCCCGAGGCCGGTACCTGCTTCGAGGACAACAACTGGCGACCGCTGACGCCGTACGACTCGGCCTCGATCATGCACTACCCGCAGTGCAACGGGACCTCTTCGGACCTGAGCTTCACAAGCACCGATGCCGCAGGAGTCGCCTCGGTTTACTGACAAGCCGCTCCATGCAGACAACGGCCCTCCCCGGGTGCGGGGAGGGCCGTTGCCTGCACACCGGCTCGGGTCAGTCCTCAGTGGTCACCGGG
This sequence comes from uncultured Actinomycetota bacterium, assembly GCA_963742815.1. Taxonomy (GTDB): domain Bacteria; phylum Actinomycetota; class Actinomycetes; order Propionibacteriales; family Nocardioidaceae; genus Marmoricola. The sequence goes on along the minus strand of CAVUNJ010000011.1, from coordinate 6,284 downwards.
GTGGTCGGTGCTCCGTGGACGTTCGGGATCGTGCCGAGTTTGCCCTTCTGGAAGTCCTCGAACGCGGTCATCACCTCGGCCTTGGTGTTCATCACGAACGGTCCGGCCCACGCGACCGGCTCGCGGATCGGCTTTCCGCCGATCACCAGGACGTCGAGGGCCGGCGTACGGCTGTCCTGGTGTCCGGCTGCCTGGACCGTGACGAAGTCACCCGCGCCGAGCACGGCGAGGTTGCCCGTCTGTACGGCGGTCTGCTCGTCGCCGACGCTCCCCCGACCGGACAGCACGAAGACGAGGGCGTTGTAGTCGACCTGCCACGGCACGTCGAGCCGCGCGCCGGGCTCGAGGGTGGCGTGCACCATCGTCATCGGGGTGTATGTCGTCCCTGGACCCTTCGTGGCTCCCAAGTCTCCGGCGATGACGCGGACGAGCGCCCCCGCGTCCGCGGAGGTGGCCAGCCCGACCTGTCCGCTGCGGATGTCCTGGTAGGCGGGCGGGTTCCACTTGGCGTCGCGTGGGAGGTTGACCCACAGCTGGATGCCGTGGAACAGGCCACCGCTCTGCACCAGCCACTCGGGCGGTGTCTCGATGTGCAGCATGCCGGACCCGGCCGTCATCCACTGGGTGTCGCCGTTGGTGATCGATCCGCCACCGCCGTGGCTGTCGCGGTGGTCGAAGACGCCATCGATCATGTAGGTGACGGTCTCGAAGCCGCGGTGGGGGTGCCACGCGGTGCCCTTGGGTTCGCCGGGCGCGTACTCCACCTCGCCCATCTGGTCCATGTGCACGAACGGGTCAAGGTCGCGCAGGTCAACACCGGCGAACGCCCGGCGTACCGGGAAGCCCTCACCCTCGTAACCCTTGGGCGCGTCGATCAGCTGCCTGACAGGACGCACGGTGTCACCGAGCCCAGGAGTGCGCAGGCGGTCCAGGACGGTCAGGTTGTCCACAGTCACTGCTGGCATCGCGCACCTCCGATGGTCACGGGTATGCCTGTCCCAACACTAGTTGAATGTTGGATATTTCGCCCACGCAGCCCTCGTCTGGGGCGCCTGGCCCGTTTTGGTGGGGGTGCCCATCCCTTGCTAAGGTTCCAACGCTTCGCGCGCCATTAGCTCAATTGGCAGAGCAGCTGACTCTTAATCAGCGGGTTCGGGGTTCAAGTCCCTGATGGCGCACAAACCCGCAGGTCAGACACCATCACCGTGTCTGGCCTTCGTCATTGGACATTGTTTTGCCATTGTTTTCGCCCGCAGAGGCCAAGTCCCTTAACGCGGCCTCCAAGGCAACCGCCGCCTGGGAGTCGACCGCGCGCCGGCCCATGTAGACGTCCTGGGTCATCGACGGCCGGCTGTGCCCGAGCTGGTCCGCCACCAGACGCGCCGACAGTGCAGCCTCGTCGAGGATCGTCGCCGCCGTCTTGCGGAAACTGTGCGACGTGATCCATGCGAGCGCCTCGGTCCCTCTCGCCTCCCGCAGCTCCCGGCGCACGTTGGCCGGGTCCCGGAAGCCGCCGAGCACGTCGGGGAAGAGCGGTTGGTCGAGCCGCGCGCCGGTCATGAACCGACGTCGGAGCATCGCGACCGCAGTCTCCGGCAGCGGCAGCGTCCGCTCCCCGGCTCGGCTCTTCGTCCCCTTCCGCAGGAGTCCCTCGCCCTTCACCCGAACCAGCGTGCTGGTGACTTGGACCGTCCCGGCAGCGAAGTCGACCTCCGACCAGACCGACGGCGAGTGCCTCACCGATCCGCACGCCAGTTGCGAGCATGAAGAACACGAGGTCCGGCAGATCTCGCCGACGCGCCTTCTCGTCGGCGTTCAGTTGCTTCAGCAGCTCGACTCGCTCGTCCAGCGTCAGCGCCCGAGGCTGGCGCTTCGGCTTCGACTCGATCCGCTCGACCTCTCGAACCGGGTTCGCCAGGACCGCGCCGTACCGGACCGCCAGACCCATCACTCCCGAGATGACGCTCCGGCAGCTCTTCGCGGTCGCCGCGCTGACGTCCGCCTTGATCGCCCCGACCACCTTGTCGACGAGGGGTGTAGTCGCCTCCCCGAGCCTGACCTCCCCCATCGCCGGCAGCACGTGGTTCTTGAGCTGGCGACGGTAGGTGTCGACGGTGCCGGGTGAACGCCGCCCCTCGGTGACCATCTCGTCGACCTTCGACAGCCACAACGCGGCCGCATCGGAGAACCTGGTCATCGACGTCAGGTCACCGTGCCGTCCGGCCAGCGTCCGGTTCTGCAGCTTCTGCCGCAGGTTGTTCGTCGCCATGCGTTGGTGTCCTCCCACTGGCCTCGACCAAACGCGTGATCCCGTCGAAGTCCCGGTAGTAGGCACGCGCACGGTGCGCGTTGCGGCCTGCCCTTCGCGTCCTGGCCGACCGGCTCCGTGCGGATCAGTCCCCACGACCCGATCGGCAGCGGCGAGCGTCCCATGACGACTCAGGAAGCCAGCATGCTCTGGGCATCCACCCAGGCACGCACTTCCTCGGGCCGGTAGCGGACCTTGTTCCCGAGCCGGTAGCTCGGCGGCCCGTGCTTGCGGCATCGCCACCCGTACAGGGTCTGGGGTGACATCGCGAGGTAGCTGGCGACCTCCTCGATCGTCCACAGCTGCTCGAACCTGCTCGGCACTTCGTGTTCCATGGCTTCCATCCCTTCGTGAGTTGACGTCGGTGGCTTGGGTTTGATCTGACCTCAACGAGTGCGGGCGACGCACGGCGGCGGTGACGGCTGCGGCGGCCTGGTCGAGGTCGAGGTAGCCCTGGCCGATGAAGGCCCAGGTGGATTCGAGCTGGAACCCGTCGGGGAGGTCGTCGTCGGGGTCGAGGACCTGGCGGATGTCGGCCTCTGGGTCCAGGCCGGCGGGGTTGCTGCGGAACCGGCGGCGGGCTCGGCGGATCTGCCCGAAGGTGACCGAGTAGGCGCGGGACTTGGTGATCGGGTGGCCTCGGTAGCCGAGGGTGGCGAGGCAGGCGACGAGCCGGTAGTAGGCGTCGTTCTCGCCGGCGATGCGTTCGGCGGTCTCGATGATCCGGACGGCGTGCGTGGTGGCGCCGACCCGCTGGGCGTGCTGGGCGGACAGGATCCGGGAGGGGAGCCCGAAGTCCTCGGTGGCTTTGGTCAGGTACTTGGCCAGGTAGGCGGCGACCTGCTCGGGGTGCACCACGCGGGCGGCGCGGTCGGTGTCGCGGTCGGCGGTGTCGGTGATCGAGCGGGTGTCGAGCTGGTTGCCCCAGTGGAGGCGGTAGACGGTGCCGTCGCTGAGCGGTGCGGCGTCCAGGTAGACCTTGGCGGCCGCGGTCTTGATCGTGTCCTCCAGGACGGCCGTGTCCAGGCCGAGGGCCGGGTCCGGGGCGGGGCCGTCGGGTCCGTCGGGGCCGTCGAGGCGGATCGGGACGTGCAGGTGGATCACGCCGCGGGCCTGGAACTCGACGACCTTGGAGTAGGAGATCCGCACCCGCTCCCGGAACTCGCTTCACCGACAGGCCGCAGAACCGGGCCAGGTCGCGTTGCAGGGTGATGGTGAACCGGCGCCACAGCTCCGGGGCGTGCCACTGCCACACCACGTGGGCGGTGTAGTCGTAGCAGTCCGCGCACAGCGGCGACCCGAGGGCGCGGTCCTCGTCGTGGTGCCGCTTGGAGCACCACAGCGGGCGGCCGTGTGCACAGACCGGCTTGTCCCGGCGCGCCCGGCAGGGTCCCTTCTGCCGGATCCCGTGCACCGCACCGAAGGAGGGGGCGGTGAACGTCGCGAACGTGCACGGATGATCGCGCACACGATGTCGGGGATGCCTTTGCCGCCGGCCAGCCCGCACAGCAGCAGGTGCCAGGCGTCGCCCTTGTACTCCGCCGAGCAGGTCGGGCAGGCCTGCGCCCGCCGGTTCCCGCACTTCACGTAGGTGGTGCCGTCCAGCTCCTCGTCCGATGAGTAGCTGCGGAGGACCTCGCCGGTGGTCTTGTTCACCACCAGCGTCGAGCCGACCAGCCGGACCGGACGCGAGCAGCCGCCGGCCCGCTTCTCCGCGGACTCCACACCGGCCCGGCCGAGGACCTCCCAGGACGGGCCAGCGGACCCGGCGACCGTCGGCGAGAGCGGCCATGGGTCAGGACTCCCCCACCACGCGCAGCGCCGGCTCACCGCATCGACCGACGCCGGCGTGGGTGTGTAGTCGTGGACCATCTGGGCCAGGTCGCGGTCGGTGACGTGGCTGGCGCGAACCCGGACGGGTTCCCGGACGCCTTCCTCGATCACGTAGCCGACGCCGGGCAGCGAGGGCGGGATGAGGTCGCACTCGGCGCCGTGGTGGCGAGCCGAGCGGCCCAGCACCATGTCGACCTGGACGTCCTCGAGCAGCCGCAGCGCGATCCGGAACGGGAACAGGTCGCGGAAGGTGACCACGTCCTTGCCGGGGTCCTGAACGGCCGCCACCACCAGCACTCCGGGGGCTCGGCCCTGGGACAGCAGCAGCTGCAGCGCGGCTTCGGCACGCCGCTTCAGGTCCCGATCGCCTGCGTAGGCGGTCAGCGCGGCCATCTCGTCGACCACGACCACCACCAACGGATCCTCAGCCGTCGGGGTGAGCAGCCGGTGCCCAGCGAGCCGCAGCCGCTCGGTCCGTGCCCGCATGAACCCGACCGCGTCCTCCAGCAGCTGCACCATCGACGCCGGGTCCTGGTAGGCGAACCGGGTGAACAACCCGGCGCCGGGGGTGAGTTCCATGCCGCCCTTGGGGTCGATCGCCCACACCTGGACCGACCCGTCCCGGATGCACGGCCCCATCGCCCGGATCAGCGACCACACCACCGAGCCCTTCCCGGACCCGGTAGCGCCCGCGACCAGGACGTGGGAGCCGAGCAGCCGCAGCCGCCACGGCGACCCGTCCTCACAGCAGCCCGATCGGCAAACCCATCAGGTCCACACTCGACCTCGCGTCGGCGCCCGTGTCCGTGGACGGTGGTCGGGGCAACGATGTCGGTGAGGGCGTCGCGGTGGGTGAACTCCAACCAGATCCGGCCCGGGCGGGCGACCACGACACGGACCCGCTGGACCTCGAAGGTGTGCGCGAGCTGCGTCGTGTGTCGCTCGAAGTCCTCCGGTGACTGCCCCGCCAGCAGCTCCACCAGCACCCGGTCCACACACGCGGCGGCGACGACCTTGCGGATCTTGGGCAGGTACTCGCGGCCGTTCATCTCCTGCGCCAGCCCACAGGTCACCATCGCGGGCTGCCACCAACGGCCATAGGTCCACACCTGACGCCACCGCGAGGTCACCACCCGTCGATAGGACCCCGGTCCGAGGCGCCACCAGGCAGGCAGCGCCACCAGCGCGGCCACGCACAGGGCCAGCGGCCCGGCCCAGCCCACCAGCGCCGTCAGGCCGGTGAGCACGACGGCGACGGCCAGGGCCAGCGGGTGCTTGGCGGCAGCCAGGACAAGACGGCCGGTCAGCCGGGTCAGGTTCACCAGCACCACCCTCGTCAGGGTCGGGGTCGGTGCGATCAGCTGCAGCTCGCCGGACCGGTCCCCGCGCATCCCACCGAACATCGGGCCGGTGCGGACATCCTTCGTACGCATCACCATCACCCGCCTACAAGGACTGGAGCGAGTCGTAGGCCCAGGTGCCGACCTCGTCCAGCACGTCCGCTGTCGCCGGACCCATCGGGCTCAGCCCCAGGACCACACCGAACACGATGCAGACCAACGCACCGAAGAACCGCAGCGACCGAGTCCTGAGCAGCAGCACCACCAGCGCGCCCAGGATCACCAGAACGGCAGTGATCGACATCAGCGCTCACCTCCCGACTCACCCGGCCGAGTAGCCGCCGGCACGGTTCACGCCGCCTTCGACGAGCCCGCGGACGCGGCAGCACCCTTCGCGTCCGAGGACCCGGCGCTGCGCTGCCGTGGAGACTCAACGGCCGTCGCCCGCAGGCTGTAGGCCACCCGGGAGCGGCCCGTCTTCGTCTCCTCGACGTACGGCGTCACGGTCATGTTCCGGAACACCACCGGCCGGAAGTTCGTCCCCGGCAACGCCTCCGGAAGCGTCGGGCAGTGCGGGGCGATGATCTTCACCTTGAACTCGTTCGTGCGGGCCTCCGGGTCGTTGTCGATCACCCGGACCACCCACACCCGCTCCCCGGACTCCTTGTCCCGCGCCTGCGCATCCTCGGCCTTCGCCTGCATCTTCTCGAAGTCCAGCTGGCCTCCCACCGCCACCGCGAACAGACCGTGCGGGAACTGCTCACCACAGTCGATCTTGAACGGACCCTGTACTGACATTGCCT
>CAVUNJ010000010.1:0-326687 GCA_963742815.1 uncultured Actinomycetota bacterium | reverse complement strand
AGCGGGTTCGGGGTTCAAGTCCCTGATGGCGCACAAACCTACGGTTCCAGCCGTCCGCGGTCGTTGTCCCTTCATCCAGAACCCACGCCGCGGCCACTACGCGCTGGCGGTCGACTCCGCGAAGCCGTTCCGGCTGGCCAGGGCGCTCGACGAACTCAGACCCGCCATCTGACCAGCACGAGGCCCAAGCCCTGATAGGGAGGCTGACATCGTCGTGCTCGACCACCCCATGATCGACATGACAGTGCGCTCGGGCACCCCCAGAAGCAGCGGCACCGTCGGCAGTGTGGCTGGCGTCATGCAGCCGCCTTTGAGGAGAGCGTTGGCGCGTCGTTCTCGGCCGTGACACCTGAGGCCGGATCCTCGCGAGCGCCGAGCAGAACTACTAGGGATGCGGATCGATTCGACCGGTGCAGATCACCTTGGCTTCAGTACCGATCAGAGGGTTGTTGATCGGCCCTAGGTCGCTGAAGTCCGCCTCGAAGGATCCCGAGCCTGCCAGCACTACGCGGCCGCCGGCATCGACCAAGGAGCCGTCCGGATGGTCGGTGGACAAGGACAACCGAAGGAACATGTCTTCGCGAAACGCTGGAAAGTCTTTGTCCACGTCAAAGTGCAAGGTAATCGGCACGGTTAGCGACCCCGCACCTGACTGATACCGGCCCCGACCGCCTCCCGTCATGACCACAGTGATCACGATCGAAACAGGCCCGAGTGGCCCCTTTACCTCAACGGGATCGAGTTCCTGTTCGGGGAAGTACGTAATGACCACCTGGTCTCGCAGTGCCGAGAACCAAAGGGCCAGCGACAGATTGAAGGTCGTCGGATTGAGATCTGAGTTGACTCCTTCGATAACACCCTGCCCTGTGAAAGTTGCTGCGAGCGGCGCAGGCCCTCCGTGGCGGGCAACACAGACTTCAAGCCTCTGTTGCTCAGCAACAATCCGACGTGTTAGGGCCGCAGCGCGGGCGGCGGCAGCAAATTTTGCTCGCATGTCACCGTCGGCCATGGCTTGCTTAACGTCCGCCCACGCTTCCTCGCGTTGCAGTTTCAGGTCGCGGATCCCGGCTTCTATTGGAAGGCACGGCGCGGGGACAGGCATGAGGAACCACCTCCAGGGGGTTTGGTCAGCACTCTCTGGGCCGCCCGTCGCGCAAGAATTCGGCCCAGCAATCCGAGACTGCTCTCCTGGGAAGGGCACGTCAAGGAATGCTTGCGCCACTACCACCAGCCGGCTGAAGTTGTCGGTGCGCTTGGCTCTGAGCCGCCGGATCGCCGAGTTGGTTGGACCTACGAAATCAGCACAAAGGGCCTAGATGGTGGGTGGCGGAGTCCGGACCATTGGCGAAGCAGCTCTGCCCGGAGAGTTCGCAGGCCATACAGGAAGCGAGCCCCGCGGTGCCGGCCCTGGCCGTCGTCCCCCACGGGCACCAACCCAGCCGGGATCCCGAGAGCCACCCAGCACACCCGGAAAGAGCGGCTGGTCGAGCCGAGCTGACCGGCTGGCGAGCATTCAAATGGCTTCCGGGTCGAGTGCGCGCGTGAGGAGGTCGCGTAGCTGCGATCTTTCGGTGACGGCGAGCCGCTGGAGCAGGTGGTCCTCGTCGGTGTGGATGAGCCGGCGGACATGTCGTGTGAGCGCTTGTCCTTCGTCGGTCAGACGCACGCGGTTGACGCGGCGATCCTGCGTGGCGCTGGTTCGCTGCAAGAGGCCTCGTGAGCTGAGGCCTTCAACATCGGTGGCGAGGCGACTCGGACTACGAACGATGCGTTGCGCGATGTGCTTTTGCGAGGTGTCGGGATGCTCCTGTACGTCGGCCAGGATGATGTAGTGCCAGTGAGGCAGATCGTTCTCGTCGCAGCGGCGGGTCTCGATCTCCAGCAGCGCTCGCCACGTGGGCATCATGAGTCGGGCCAGATCTCTCCTGCGCAAATTCGTGACCATCCGTGTACCATATACGCATGTCTATGAAAACGATGGTGAGGCCTCTCCGCCCGTCCGATCACGATGCGGTGTTCGAGATGATGGCCGAACCAGAGGCAGTCGCGATGGCTGCGTTCACCGCGGATGACCCCACCGATCGAGCGGCCTTCGATGAGCACATGAAACACGTCCTGACCATTCGGGAGGCCGATCAGTGGGCCGTCACCGACGGCGCCGGGACGTTGGTCGGCACCATCGCCAGGTTTCCCTCCGAGGAGGACGTCCCGGAGGTCACCTACTGGATCGCCCGGTCGCACTGGAGTCAAGGGCACGCCGCGCGGGCTCTCGCTCTCGTCCTCGAAAAGACCGGTCGGCCGGTGCTGGCCAGGGTCGCACTCGACAACCTCTGGTCCCGCCGCTTGCTGGAGAACGCAGGGTTCGAGCTCGTGGGAAGCAACCGCGACTACGCACCGGGCCGCCAGGCCGAGACCGACGAGCTCATCCTGCGGCTCAGCTGAGGATTGTTGCCCCGAGGCACCCGTGAGATCGCGCGACATCAGGGAGCGAGTGGTCTAGATGTGGGAACTCGCTTCGGGTCGTCGGTGTCCACGTCAAGTGAAGACCCTCGTTCCCCAGGATCCTCCGGAGCCGGTCTATGCCGGGGGCAAGCCGTGATGACGGCGAAGGGTGGCGGTCGTACGCTCGTGGCGTCTCCTTACGGAGTCCGCCTCGAGATTCGGGGTGCCGTCCGAGCCGAGGACCGGTATCAAGCTCCGGCGCACGGACTCATGTAGTTCACGGGGCGTGCGGTCACGTACGCCGCCTCAGCACGCCGGCCACCGAGGAAGGAACCTGCCGATGAGCGCGATCGATGACAAGGCAAGGCAGCTGGGATGGGTGGGCCCGCCAGTGGACGAGGGCGCCGGCGACGCAGAGATGGATCTGGGGGACGGCCGAGGTCGGGTGCGCGACTTCCAGCACGCCTCCATCTACTCGACACCGGAGCACGGGGCGTTCGAGATCCACGGTGACATCCGGATCCACTACGGACGCAGGGGCGGACACCGCGGATTCCTCGGCTACCCAGTGACGGACGAGACCGGCACTCCGGACGGCGTCGGACGCTTCAACCACTTCGAAGGCGGCTCCATCTACTGGACGCCACAGCTCGGCGCGCACGAGGTCCACGGCGCGATCCGCGACGAGTGGCAGCGCCTCGGCTGGGAACGCTCCTTCCTCCGCTATCCCGTGAGCGACGAACGCGACATGCCCGGTGGTCGGGTGAGCTTCTTCGAGGGCGGCAAGATCGAGTGGACACGCGACGGGGGAGCAGTCACTACCCGCAGCGTGAAGCTCGACGACAACTGACCTCGCACTTCCTTGCGAATCGCCGAACTCGGCCGGTTGGTCGAACCCGTGGTCTGCGGCCGTCCACTGCAGCGCCACTCCGCCGTTGCTCACATCGGTGTGGGTGCGCGCCTGCCTTGTGACGCAGGCCGAGCGATGGATCGAGGTGCACTGGTTCACGGGCCTGGTGGACGAGGCGATTCGACGGGCTGAGGTCTGAGCGCGAGCACTGTACTCCTCGGCGCAACAGGTGTACATCACCCGATCGCCTCATACCCCGAGTGAGTTGTGAGGGGTGACACTGCTTGCGCCCGCGAGACACTTTGCCCACGAAGGAACCTCAGCCATGCTCGTTCAATCGAAAGATCGTCAGTCGAACCGCACCCGCAGTCGCCGCCGTCTTGGCATCTTCGCCAGTGCCGTCACACTCGGCTCCGTTGGCGTGCTTCTCTCGCCCGTGCCGGCGTACGCCGAGAATGACAGCTTGTCCGTGCCCTGGTGCTACTCATGGAACGGCTACCAGCGGGCCTGCGTGACCTACGGTCGGATGGCCTGGGGCTCCGGCGTCCGCTGGACCGCAAACGGGAGTATCCGTGACCAGCGCAGTGACGGCTTGAGCGTCAGGCTCGACGTCAAGCTCGACAGGACCTGGCCAGTCTCGGACACCGGTTGGATCATGGTCGTCAGTGCAATCAACAATGCCAACTCCGACACGGAAACGGGCCTCGACCCCACCAACGGTGCCTGGTTCCGAATCTGCGCGGGCACCCACTGCTCGGCCACAAGGTACGTGACGGACAACTCCTAGTCCCTCGGCTGGTGGTGGGCCGGCTGGCCGCTCGGGGCCTGCGCGGCTCACCAGGTTGCCCTGGCCGCTCCAGCCGTAGGGCCGCGCATGGTCGCCTCCAGCTAGATCGCGTCAACTCGCCCGGACGATGGAAAATCGCCTTCACCTTGTCTGGTCGGGCCTAACGTCGTCGCCATGCACACACTCCGTTCGGCTCTCTGGCTTCCGCTCTTCGACGAGCTCGCTGATCCTCGCTCGCTCGCCCGGCTGGCAGCTGAGGCCGAGGCTGAAGGGTGGCACGGCGTGTTCGTCTGGGACCACCTGCGGTGGGCCTCGCCCGTGCGAGAGGTCGCGGACCCGTGGATCGCGCTGGCGGCGATGGCGAGCGCCACCGACCGTATTCGAATCGGTCCCATGGTCACGCCGCTCGCGCGCCGCCGCCCCGCGAAGGTGGCCCGGGAGACGGCCACCCTCGACCGGCTCAGCAACGGTCGCCTCACCCTGGGGGTGGGGCTCGGCAGCGACCGGTTCGGCCAGGAACTGTCCAAGACCGGCGAGGAGCTCGACGACCGGCGCCGGGGGCAGATGCTCGACGAAGCGCTGCAGATCCTCACAAGCGCGTGGTCCGGTGATCCCGTACGACACCACGGCGAGCACTACACCGTCGACGACATCCGGTTCCTCCCCCGGCCGATGCAACGGCCACGAGTGCCGGTCTGGGCTGCCGGGTTCCCTCGAAACACCAGACCCCTGCGCCGCGCCGCCCGCTACGACGGGTTCTTCCCGATCAACCTCGACAACCCCGACCAGCTGGGGGAGATCGCGGCCACCATCAGCGACCTGCGCGCCGACCCGGCCGCGCCATACGACATCGCCGTCGCCCTGCCGCCGGGTACAGATCCGGCTCCCTTCGGCCGGGCGGGCGCCACCTGGTGGCTGGCCGAGTTCGAGCCCGAAGGTCTCTCTCTCGACCAGGTGCGCGGCGTACTGCGAGACGGCCCGGCAACGCCGGCTACTTGATCGCCTCAGATTTCGGCGAGCCGCTCTTGAGCGAGGATGCGAAGTTGATCGTGCGCCTCACTCGCAACCATTGACGAGAGCAGGTCACGGACCAGCGGCCCCGACGATTGGGACACGCTCTGCACGGCCACCTTCCGCACTGACGGCTCGTCGTCCTGCACGAGCCGCTCCAGCACGGCGTCGGAGACCTCAGCTGGAAGGTTTCGAGCGCACAGGGCGACGGCAACGCGAACTTGCTCTCGCGAGTCCGTGGCTGCTTCGGTGACAAGCTGATGCCCCACTGGCCCTCCGACTCGCTGGAGGCCAATGACGGCGCGGGCAGCCTGCCACGACGCTCCCTCCTCGAGCAGCCTCTGGAGATGCGGCACGTCGGACTCGTCGAGTCCGTCGTACATGCTCGCGTCACCTTCGATCTTGGCGAGTGCGGAAACGACCTCTTCGTAGGTTTTCATCGTGATCTCCCTAGACGACCGGGGTCAGGCTGCTGTTGGTCATCTTCTTGAACTCGTCCTCTGAAATGTCCGGTGGAGGACTCGTCCATCCGGTGTCGGGCCACATGAGGAACCGACTGTTGGCTGAGACCTTGTTGTCAACGTGATCCAGATCGAGGACATGTCCGACCTCGTGGGCCACCAGCCATTCGGCAACATCTTGGACGATGGCACACCCGGGTTGAGCGGCGGGATGGGAGGCACAGCCGACGAGTGTCGTGGCGCTGGCACCGTTCACGAGACTCGAGACCAGGTACACGACGGTGTCGTTGGCGGCCGCACCCTCCCGTTCGGCGTACAGCGTCGTCTGGTCGGAAGTCTGGACTTGTCCCATCTTGCACGCGCCGACGTCCAGGACCCTCACCAGAGCGAGGTTCGCTCGACCGCTCAAGTCCTGGAAGGAACCCAGGCTGAGGGCAATCCGCGGCTGAAACAGGTCGTACATGGCGACAAACTGACGAAGCAGGTACCCATGCCGCTGATCCGTCATGGGAAGCACAGACTTGAAGTGAACAGTGGTTGGCTGCGCTCCCAAGGGCAGCGATCGATTCACGAGCTTCGACTGGTCCACCCCCAGCCCAACCCGGACGAGGTCGATGTTTTGCCAACCCTGCAGGTTCTTGCCATGGCCTGTCTGCGCGTCGATCTCGACGATCATGATGTTGCGCATGTCATCCGCCGTCACAGTCTTCAACTGGGCGTCCGTCCGGCTCCTGCCAGTTCGTGGTCGTCGTACGACTGGTAGTTCGCCTGGTTGGTGCGCCCCGTCAGCTCGACAATCAGCGTGTTGCGTTGGGCCTCGTGGGACATCGCGTTCAGCTGGTGGTGAGTACGGAACCCGCCGACGAGGAGCACGCCTCTGATGAACGAAGCCGGCGTTCCCAGTTGCTGCGAATCCACGAGGCTCCCCAGTCCGATGAGGACCAGCTGGAGGGTGCTGTGTCCCTGGAGCGAGGCGCCCAAATGCGTCTGCCCGTCGAGTTCGACGATGAGAGTGTTTCGGCAACCGTCGTCACTCATGGTGCGCAGTTGGTCACGGGTCCGGATCCCGGCGGCCAACATGAAGGCGTACACCGCTCCGACGCCTTCGAGTGTCGCGTTGTCCATCGCCTGGTAGTGGGGGACCGACTCAGCCGTCCGACCCGAGAGTTCGACGATCAGGGTGTTGCGTTGGTCTTCCCAGGTCATCATGGTCAGCTGGGAATGAGTCCTCGCGCCGATTGCCAACAACACGCCGCGCATTACTGTCATTGTTCACCTTCCCGAACCGTGAGGCGCCGTCGACGGTTCACCAACAGCACTCGTGACCCGACGATATTTGGCGCAGCGGAAGCCCGCGGCGCTAGAGGGTAAACGCGCGGATTCCCGGGCCACCCAACGATGAGTCCCGAGGACTGAAAGGGTCGGAATATTCATGAGCGAACGACGAGTGATGGTCCACTGCTCGGTCTCCATCGACGGGTACTCAAGCGGACCCGAAGGCCCGGAACACGACACGTGGCTCCACGAGCACGCACTGAAGCCGGCAACGGGCGAGTACTTCGAGGGCATCTGGCGCGGTTGCACCACGGCCCTGATGGGCCGCAACAACTACGTCGGGTTCCACAGCGTGTGGCCCGGGATCACCGAGGACCCAGCGACGGATCCGCGCACACGCGACCTGGGCCGGTGGCTGTGCTCGGTCGAGAAGGGCGTCGTGTCGACGAGCCTCTCGGAGTCCGAGGCGACCTGGGAGAACAGTCGGGTCTTCCGGGACGCGAGCGAGGCGGTCGCAACGCTGAAGGCTGAGCCCGGACGCGACATCCTGGTGCTCAACAGCGCGACGCTGATCCAGGCCTTGCTGGCCGCCGACCTGGTGGACGACCTGCGGCTGACCATCGTGCCAGTTCTTCTCGGCGGCGGGCTGGGGCTGCTGCCGGATGACGTGTCCGGCGCCTGGGACCTGGTGTCGTCGACGACACTGCCCGACGGCGCGCTGGGCGTGCACTACGAGCGGCGCTGACGAGTCGCCCTCTCAGAACCAGGCTGAGCGTTGGCTACGAGCGAGGGATTCGCAGGTCGGCGTACACCAGGTTGTGGTCCGAGGGGATCGCTCCGCCGTAGGACCAGTTGGCCACGTTGACGTAGCTGAGGCTGCCGCGGATCCCCTTGCTCAGGATGTGGTCGGAACGCGGTCCGAGCCCGGAGGGGTGCGGATTCTGGTGCGCGCCCGCGTTGACGACCGAGTACGCCGTGTTGGTCTTCGACACTGCCGCCATTGCGTCGTAGTACCCGCCGCGGACGAACGTGGGATGAGCGGGCGTGTAGCCGGCGGGGTCGCCGTACGGCTCACGGCCGTAGCGCAGGTCGCCAGCGACGATCACGGGCTCGTCGCCGGCGAAGCCGTTGATGGCCTCCATCGCGTCCTGGGCAGAGAGACCGGTGTCCCGGTTCTGCAGGAGCTTGGACTTGCTCGAGTCCTCGGAGAAGTGGACGGACACGACGTGGAAGTTCTGGCTGCCCTGCGCCGGGTTCACGTGGCCGAGACGCACCCACGGGGTAGGCATCGGTGACGAGGGGGTCTTCGGGTTCCACACGTTGAACTTGCCGCTCGACAACCGCCTGAACTTGTCATCGCGATAGAGGATCTGCTGACCCGTGCCCGTCCCCGACGGGGCCTTGCTCCAAGAGGCGCCGAGGTAGTAGAGCAGCGCGTCCGCGGTTGCGGTGTTGGCCTCCTGCAGGGCGACGACATTGACGCCGTGGCTACTGATGTTGCTCGCGATCCACGAGGCCCGCGTTCCGGTCGGGAAGAGCTTGACGTTGTAGGTGCCCATTCTCACCGGGTCCCCGGCAGCCGGTGCAGGCGGCGTCGGGAAGACCGCCACCCACTTGGAGCGCTGGCTGGCCCCCGTCTTGTAGCCGTTGTTGGCCTCGACCTGGCCGAAGACCGGGTTGGCGTACTCGACCGCCAGGAAGTTGTCGTTGGTGGTGGGCCTCGAGGGGACGACGTACGTCGACTGGCGGGCTGTCTGACCGACCCAGCCGCCGTACGTGCGGTCCACATACGTCGGGGCGCTCGGCCACTGCCCGTACCAGGCGGCCGACCAGCGCACGCGGTAGCGCGAGGCGTACGGCGTATAGCCCCACTTGAACGCCACGGCACCGGGCAGGCTCGCGCGAGACAGCACGGGAATCCGTGGCCAGTAGTTGATGAAGTTGAGTCCCCGCGCTGCGGACCAGGGGCCGATCTTGCCGCTCTTGACTGCACGCACCTGGACGTACCAGGTCTTGCCGCGGTGCAGGACGCCGGTGTAGGTCCCGCCGGAGGTGCCCGACCTGATAAGCCTGCTGTAAGGGAGCTTCGACGGGGTGTAGGCCACGCGCATCTGGTACGACGCTCCGCGGACTGCGCGCCACCTGACCAGGAGCCTCGACCCGTACCAGTCCTGCCCGGCGCGGCTGATGCCGAAGACCCGGTTGGACTTGCCGCCCCTCTTCCGGGCATCGGCAGTGGTCGTGCACAGGCTCAGAAGCAGCACTGTGCAAAGCACAGTGATGAACAGTCGCGTCAGGCGACGAAGCATCGCGGGGTCCGTTTCGGTGACATATCAGGTTATTACAGGACATCAGACTAGACCGCAACCCTCATTTTCGTACTAAAACGGACAGGATTGCCTATTTGCGTCTAAGGCCGGTCATGTCCTGCCTCCTGGCAGCTCCGAGTGCCGTGGCACGATGAGCCCATGGCGCACGACGTCACCGGAGAGGCGGGACCCCGCCGAGGTCGCCCGGGGTACGACGCCCCGACGGTGCTGCGACGCGCGATCGAGGTGTTCATCCGGCAGGGCTACGAGGCCACCAGCATCGGTGACCTGGCGCGCGAGCTGGGGCTGACGAAGTCGGCGATCTACCACCACGTGCCCAGCAAGGAGGCCCTGCTCGCGGCGGCCCTCGACGAGGCGCTCGACGGGCTCTCTGCCGCGATCGACCGGGCGAGGAACGCCGATCCGGAGACCACCGCCTACGAGCGGTTGCGCACCGCAGTCCGCCAGTCCGTCGAGATCCTGGCCGCCCATCTGCCCGCTGTGACGCTGCTCCTGCGTGTCCGGGGGAACAGCGCAGTCGAGCTCGTCGCCCTCGAGCGCCGACGGGTGATCGACGACAAGCTGGCGAGCCTGGTCCAGGCGGCCGTCGACGAGGGCTCGCTGCGCCCCGACATCCCCCCGGAACTGATCAGCCGGCTGCTCTTCGGCCTGGTGAACTCGCTCGTCGAGTGGTACCGCCCGGACGGACCGGTGACCGTACAGGACCTCTCGAGGTCGATCGTGGACCTCGCGTTCGACGGGCTGAGGACGAAGACCTGGTCCCCACCTCCCGCCACCCCCGGTTAGTCCGAGACGTTTCCGTTCCCCGCAGGCGGTTTCGAGGACGGAAACGTCTCGGACTATCCGGCTATGGGGCGGCCGGTCGACCGGCTGCGGCCGCGGAACTCGGCGATCACTGCCTGGTCCGAGGCGCGGGTCACCGTGACGTCGTACACCCCGGAGCGGCCGCGCGTTGCCCGCTCGACCGCAACGGCCACCAGCTCGTCGCCGAGGTGCGCAGCCTCGAGGAGACTCACGTCGAAGCCCGAAGCGACGGTCACGGTGCCGCGTGAGTTGCAAGCCACGGCGAAAGCACTGTCGGCGAGCGAGGCAACCAGGCCGCCGTGCGCCAGACCCCAGCCGTTGATCATGTCCTCACGGATAGTCATCGCGACGGTGGCCGAACCCGGTCCCACGGCGAGGATCGACATGCCGAGCATCCGGCTGGCGGCGTCACCTGCCCACATCGCGTCGGCACAGCGGCGGGCCATGTCCTCCGGGTCTTCAGTCACGGCGCCCTCCTCGGTCATGGCCCTCTTCGATAAGGACGCGTCAGGCGTCGAAGTCGACGGTGACCTCGTCGGAGACCGGATGGCTCTGGCAGGTGAGCACGAACCCGCGCCCCACCTCGTCCTCATCGAGTGCGTAGTTGCGGCGCATGTCCACCTCGCCGGAGGTCAGGTGCGCCCGACAGGTTCCGCAGACCCCTCCCTTGCAGGCGAAGGGCAGGTCCGCCCGCGCATTCTGGGCGGAGTCGAGGATCGACTGGTCCCGGGGCATCGGCGAGGTCGTGCTCCGCCCGTCCAGTACGACGGTCACGCTGCTCGTCTCGCCGGTGAGCACAACATCTGGCCGGACCAGCTCGGGGGGCGGCTCATCGACGTAGAACAGCTCGAAGTGCACCCGCTCCCGCGGCACCCCGAGCTCCTCCAGCACGGTGCGAGCGTCCGCGATCATCCCGAACGGGCCACACAGCCACACGTGGTCCATCGAGCCGACCGGTACCAGCGTCGTCAGCAGCCGGCGCAGCCGCGAGGCCTCGAGCCGGCCGGAGAACAGCTCCACGTCCCTGGGTTCACGGGACAGCACGTGCACCAGGTCGAAGCGGGGGCCGTACCTGTTCTTCAGGTCGGCGAGCTCCTCGGCGAACATCACCGAGCCGGTCGTCCGGTTGCCGTAGATCATGGTCAGGCGTGAGGACGGATTGGTCAGCACGGTCGAGGCGATCGAGATCATCGGCGTGATCCCCGACCCGGCCGCGATGCAGAGGTGTCGGCCACCGTCGGCCGCGGCGCGGAAGCTGCCCCGCGGGGTCTGCACCTCCACCTGGTCACCGGGCCGCACCTCGTTGACCAACCACTCCGAGAACCTGCCACCGGGGATGAGGCGCACACCGACGCGGGGCCGCTCCCCCACCGGCGCACAGATCGAGTAGTCCCGTCGATGGTCCTGGCCGTCGATGATGCGCCGCAGGGTCAGGGACTGACCGGCCTCGAAGTCGTACGCCGCTCGCAGTTCCTCCGGCACCTCGAAGGTCACGGCCACGGCGTCGTCGCACAGGCGCTCGATCCCGGCCACCGTCAGCGTGTGGAACACGCCCCGCGCCGGGCGGGTCTCGGCGGCGGCAGCAGGCGAGCTCATCAGATCTCCTTCACGTGCTCGAACGGCTCGAGGCACGACGTGCAGCGGTACATCGCCTTGCACGCCGTCGGTCCGAACTCGGAGATCAGCTCGACGTCGCGGCCGCCACAGCGGGGGCAGCTCAGGTCGCGACGGGTCGGTAGCAGCGAGATCGCGACCGGACCACCTTCCCTGGCCGCGCCCAGCGGGGCCGAGATGCCGTGCTCGACCAAGGCTCGCCGACCTCGGGGAGTGATCCAGTCGCTGGACCAGGCCGGCGTGAGGCTCACTCGTACGACGGCACGCAGTCCGCTGTCAGCCAGGCGGTGCACCAGGTCGTCGCGCATGGTGGCCATCGCGGGGCAGCCGGAATAGGTCGGGGTGATTGTGACGACGACCGTGGCGTCGTCCTCCAGCTCCACTGACCTGAGCACGCCGAGATCCTCGAGGGTGAGCATCGGCATCTCGGGATCGGTGACGGACGCGGCGATGTCCCGCGCCTGCTCCAGGAGGTCGGTTCGTTCGACGAGGTCGACCACGGCTACCACCGGCCCACCGGGTGGGCACGCGCGACCGACTGCATCTCCGCGAGCAGGTGCGAGAACGCCTCGGTGTGCCGGCCGTCGCGACCCCTGCCGCCGCTCACCGGCCCGATCTGAGGCACGTCCGGCCAGTCGACCTCGCCGGCGGCGAACACGGGCGCCAGCACGGCGGCGACCTCGTCGGCCACTGTCGCCGGGTCCACGCCGACACCAGCTGTCGTCGAGCGCCGACTCCAGCGACGTCGGCACGAACAGCTCGGCGCACATCCGCCAGACGAGATCGACGGCGGCGAGCAGGCGCTCCCTGGAGTGCGCGGTCCCCTGCGCAAGCGTGACGAACCACCGGCCCGCGTAGTCGCGGTGGTAGGTGACCTCCTTGACGGCCTTGACGGCGATCGCGGACAGCACCTGGTCGCGGGACGCCACCAACCGCTGCAGCAGCGCCAGCCGCCAGGTCGAGAAGAGGAGCAGTCGCGCGATGGTGACCGCGAAGTCGCCGTTGTCGGACTCCACGAGACGTACGTTGCGGAAGTCCCGGTCCGCCCGAAAGAACGCCAGCGCGTCCTCAGCCGGCACAGGCGAATCAGCCGGCAGCGCGGGTACGACGGACGGATCCGCGGCCTCCGCCCGGGCGAGCAGCAGTCGCGCCTGGCCGAGCAGGTCCAGCGCGATGTTGGCGAGCGCGATGTCCTCCTCCAGGTCCGGTGCGTTGCTGCACCACTCCGAGAGCCGGTGGGAGAGGACGAGCGCGTCGTCGCCGAGCATCAGGCAGTACGCCGCCAGCGCCGCGTGATCGACCCCGTCAGGGACGGCCGTGTCCACACCGGCGAGTGGGTCATCCCCCTGCAGATCGGGGTGTGCGGCGCCGAACGCCCATTGGGAGTCGTCCATCACGGTGTGGTGGTCCAGCAGCCCGGCGTACGCGGAGTCGTGGAAGTCCTCGTCGTGAGTGTCGTCAGTCATCAGTCACCGTTGGCATTTCGTCAGTGCAATCTCACATGTGGGGGACGTCGTCGGGGATGTCGTAGAACGTCGGGTGGCGGTAGACCTTGTCGCCGCTCGGCGCGAACAACGGGTCCTTCTCGTCCGGGCTCGACGCCGCAATCGCGTCCGAGCGCACGGCCCAGATGCTCACGCCTTCGTTGCGTCGCGTGTAGACGTCGCGCGCGTGCCGCAAGGCCATCTCGTCGTCTGCTGCGTGCAGCGACCCCACGTGCACGTGGTTGAGGCCACGCTTGCCACGCACGAAGATCTCGTAGAGCGGCCACTCGTCCTTGATCTCGCTCATCGGTGGTCCCTCGCAGCGAAGGCCACGGCGGCCTCGCGGACCCAGGCGCCGTCTTCGTGTGCCTTGCGTCGGTGGGCGAGTCTCTGGGCATTGCACGGCCCGCCGCCCTTGACCACGGTGGCGAACTCCTCCCAGTCGGGCTGGCCGAAGTCGTGCTGCCCGCGCTCCTCGTTCCAGCTGAGCTGCGGGTCGGGAAGAGTGACGCCGAGCGCCTCGGCCTGCGGCACGGTCATGTCGACGAACTTCTGGCGGAGCTCGTCGTTGGTGTCGCGCTTGATCCCCCACGCCATCGACTGCTCGGTGTTGGGCGACTCGGCGTCGGGTGGGCCGAACATCATCAGCGCCGGCCACCAGAACCGGTCGACCGACTCCTGCACCATCGCGCGCTGCTCGTCGGTGCCGCGCATCATCGTCGCAAGCAGCTCAAAGCCCTGCCGCTGGTGGAAGGACTCCTCCTTGCAGATCCGGATCATCGAACGGCCGTAGGGCCCGTAGGAGGTCCGGCACAGCGGCACCTGGTTGCAGATCGCGGCACCGTCGACCAGCCAGCCGATGGTGCCGACGTCGGCGTAGGACAGCGTCGGATAGTTGAAGATCGAGGAGTACTTCTGCCGGCCCTCAATGAGCATCTCGGTCAGCTCACGCCGCGACGTGCCGAGTGTCTCGCACGCGGAGTAGAGGTAGAGCCCGTGACCGGCCTCGTCCTGGACCTTGGCCAGCAGGATCGCCTTGCGCCGCAGTGAGGGGGCCCGGGTGATCCAGTTGCCCTCCGGCTGCATGCCGATGATCTCGGAGTGGGCGTGCTGGGCGATCTGACGGACGAGCGTTCGTCGGTACTTCTCCGGCATCCAGTCACGCGGCTCGATCCGGTCGTGCCGCCCGATGGTCTCCTCGAAGGCAGCCAGCAGCCCTGCCTGCACTTCGGGCGCGAGCTCGGGTGTCGTCTGGGGCGTCGCCATGGTGGTCCTCCGGCATTTACAGACCGATCGGTCAGTAATAGTCTGCCACGCGACCCGTCCTGCCCGCAACGAAGGACCACACCTGCACCGAGTCACCATCCAGGACGCCTGGCCGGAGGGGCTCGGCGCACCTCTGACGATGTTCAGTGGCGAAGTCGTGGAGCCGGCGTTGGGCTGACCGGCCCGTTTCGGACAGGACAAGCCCGGGTACGGATTGCACGGTAGGGGACCAGACGCCGGCGAAGTGCGGGCGTCGCAACAAGGGAGCAACCGATGAAGTGGGTCATCATCATCTTGATCGTCCTGGCCGCCCTGGTCGCGGTCGCGGTGATCGCGGCGGCGATGAAGCGCAAGAAGGACCAGGTCGCACGTGAACGGGCCAGTGAGCTCCGCTCGGACGCCGCGCAGGCGGCATCCACCACGCGTGAGCAAGAGGCCCGCGCCCGTGAGGCGGACGCCGAGGCGGAGCGCGTCCGCGCCCAGGCTGACAAGCTCGACGCCCGAGCCGAGCAGGAGCGCACGTCGTACGACATGACTCGTGCCCAGCAGGAGGACGCCCTCCGCGAGGCCGACCGGCTCGACCCGGACGTGGACCACAGTTCCCCGGAGTACCGGCCCGACCTCGACGGCACGCCCGGCCATCGCGGCGACTCGGCGAAGCCCGGGACCCGACCCCAGCACTCCGCCGGCCCCGCCACCCCGGTGCCGCCCGGCCCGGAGACCACGCCGCCCGGCACGGGGATCGGCAACTCGACGGGCGACCCGCGCTCGGCCTGATCCGCCACTTTCCGGCGGAAAATAGAGTATTAACCCTCAAAAGGGTCTGTTCCTGACCTAACGTCGTACCGACAGGCTGCTCCAGACTCTGGGTGGTCGCTGGCCCGACGACGGGGAAAACCTTGCAAGGCTCACGACAGAACGCCCTGCTAGCGGCAGGTCTGGCGACGTTCGCGCTGCTGCTTGCGGTGCACTCGTTGCGCGCCACCCCTGACCCCGAGCTGGTCGCCCAGGCGTGGCCGGCGACCGCGCTGACCGCGGTCGTCCTCATGCTGGTGCCGTCGCGGTACACGCGCGCAGTCGCAGCGCTCGCCGTACTTCTGTTCCTGGCCGTCTGCCTGCTCACGGGTCGTGGCCCGGTGTTCTCGGTCGGCTTCGCGCTCGCCAACGGCGTCGAGGCCCTGCTCGTCCTCCGCTGGCTCACGGGCTTCGACGTGGAGCATGCAGAGCTCCGCACGTGGGCCGACTACCGGCGGTGGCTCCTCGGCATCACGGTCGCGAGCTGCGCGGCGGCATCGATCACCTCCGTGACGATCGGTCTCGCTGGCGGCGAGGAGCTGTGGCGACCGATGCTCTGGGTCGCCCTCACCCACTTCGGGGCCCTGGCCGTGACCTTGCCGCTGTTCATGCGCCGGCCCAAACATCGCTTCAAGGTCCGGGCGATCGAAGTCGCCAGCCACGTCGCCCTGCTCGCGCTCTGTGCCCTCGCCTGCCTGAACGCTGACAGGTCCGAGCCCGTGGCCTTCCTGCTGCTGCCGTTACTGATCTGGGCAGCTGCCCGCTTCTCCCCCACCTGGGTCAGCCTGGAGCTGCTTGCGGTGTCGATCGGAATGGCCGCGCTCACTGCCCTGGATCTCGGACCCTTCTCAGACGTGACCGCCGAGTCGTCAGTGCTGGCGATCGCAGCCAGCTCCCAGGCCTTCGTGGCCATCAGCGCCGTCACGGCCGTCGCGTTCTCTGTGGCGATGGGGCACCTGCGCGACTCGCTGCGCCGGATTCGCGAGAACGAGCTGCAGCTCGGTCAGCTCCTCGACTCCGCCAGCGGTACGGCGTTCATCGCGACCGACCTCGACGGGCTGATCACCTGGTTCAGTCCGGGCGCAGAGCAGCTGCTCGGCTACACCGGCGAGGAAGTGGTCGGCCGCATCACCCCCCTTCCCTTCCACGAGAAACGCGAGCTCGTCTCCCGGGCACGCGAGCTGGGGATCACCTGCGGGTATGACGCAGTGACCCACCCGGTCGCGCAGGGTGCCGAGCAGGACACCCGGGACTGGACCTACGTCCGCAGGGACGGAAGTCGACTGACGGTGTCGCTGAGCGTGACGGCGGTGCGAAACGACGAGGGGCTGCCGCTGAGCTACCTGGGCGTCGTTCGCGACGTGACCGACCGCCGAGCGGCGGAGCAGGCGCTCGTGTTCGCGCTCGACAAGGAGCGCGAGACCAACCAGCGGATGCTGGAGCTGGATCGCGCGAAGGGTGAGTTCGTCTCGTCAGTGAGCCACGAGCTGCGGACGCCACTGACCAGCATGCTCGGCTACACCGAGCTGCTCGCCGACGACAACTCCGAGAACCTCACCGATGAGCAGCACCTGCTGGTGGAGCGCATCGAACGTAACGGCGGCCGTCTCCTGCACCTCGTTGAGGACCTGCTCACCCTGGCCCGCATGGAGGACGGCAATCTCGTGCTGAACCGCGTTGCGACTGACCTGCGCGAGGCCGTGCGGCACGGCACCGACGTGGTCTCACACACTGCGCACAGGAACCGTGTGGCTGTGTACGTCGAGCTCCCGCCCGAGCCGGTGCTGCTCGATGGCGACCCTGCCTACCTCGAACGGCTCGTGCTCAACCTGGTCAGCAATGCCATCAAGTTCACCAAGGAGGGAGGTTCGGTGACTGTCAGCCTCAGCGTCGGTGGCGATGTCGCCGAGCTCCAGGTCGCAGACACCGGCATGGGCATCCCACTCGAGGAGCAGGGGCGCCTGTTCCGCCGATTCTTCCGCTCCTCCCTCGCCACGGAACACGCCATCCCTGGCACCGGGCTCGGGCTGCACATCGTCCGGTCCATCGTCGAGGCACACAACGGCCGCATCGACTTCGAGTCGACGCCCGGAGAGGGCACGACGTTCACCTGCGTCGTGCCGTTACTGGATGTCCCGACCGTCGTACAGGGGCACCTGGCGGAGCAGTCCGAGAAGACCGCCGAGTCGCACTAGCGCTGGCTACAGGTAGAGACCGGTGGGGCTGTCCCCGAGTCGTTCGGCCGCCACAGCATGGACGTCACGCTCACGCAACACCACGTAGAGCTCACCGTTGACCTCGATCTCCGCCTTGTCATCGGGGTCGAACAGGACGCGGTCATCGACCTCGATGGAGCGCACGTGCGGGCCCACGGCAACCACCCGGCACCACGCAAGACGACGAGCACCCATCTCAGCGGTCGCAGGGATCAGGATGCCCCCGCTCGATCGGCGCTCGCCCTGCGCGTTGTCGACGGCGACCAGCACCCGGTCGTGGAGCATCCGGATCGGGGTCTTCTCCCCGGTCGCCTCGGTGACCTCCGCGATGCCCTTACCCACGGCCGGGCATGCTCACTTGACGAGCCTGCGCACGATCACCAACAACGCGACGGCTCCGGCCACGCCACCGGCGACCTTGAGGATGTTGTCCTGGCGAGGGGCGCCACTGGGGTCCACGAAGAACGCCTTCACCGACGCGATCTCGCGGCGCGCAATCGTCTTGGGACTGGCTCGGTAGACGAGCTCGTCGATCGTGGCGCCGAGGCGCTCGCGAGTCTGCTCGATCTCGTTCTCGAGGGACGACACCTGGTCGGACACAGTCCTTGGCTCCTTCTCCGTCACACGTGCAGCCCATGCCATCGGGGCAGGGATCGGGCCGTCAGGCAGGAAGGTTACCAATGCCCGGGATGGACGCCGGATTGAACCCGAAGGGCAGCTCCAACCGGTGGCGGCGCATCAGCTCGGGGTCGGTGAGCAGGTCGTAGGTTGCACCGTCGGCAACGACCTGCCCGTCGTGGAGTACGACGGAGCGCGCGCACAGCTCGAGGGCGTAGGGCAGGTCGTGGGTGACCATCAGGACCGTCACGTCCAGCGAGCGGAGGATGTCGGCCAGCTCGCGTCGCGACGCCGGGTCGAGGTTGGACGAGGGCTCGTCCAGCACGAGGATCTCGGGCTCCATCGCGAGCACGGTCGCCACGGCCACCCGTCGGCGCTGGCCGAAGGAGAGATGGTGCGGTGGGCGGTCGGCGTACTCCACCATCCCGACCAGCTCCAGCGCATGCATCACCCGTTGCTCGAGCTCCGGGCCACGCAGGCCGAGGTTGGCGGGACCGAACGCGACGTCCTGCCGCACCGTGGCCATGAACAGCTGGTCGTCGGGGTCCTGGAAGACGACGCCGACACGGCGGCGGATCTCTTTCAGGTTGGCCTTCTCCACGGGCATCCCGGAGACCGAAACGGTGCCGGCGCCGGCGGTGAGGATGCCGTTGAGGTGCAGCACGAGGGTCGTCTTGCCGGCGCCGTTGGGGCCGAGCAGCGCGACCCGCTCCCCCTCGTGCACGTGCAAGTCGACACCGAACAGGGCCTGGTGGCCGTCCGGGTAGGCGTGCGCAAGCCCGCGGACGTCGAGCACGGGGACCGCCATCAGTGCGCCGCCATCTTCTCGCGGGCCTGCTGGGTCGGCAGGCTGCCGTCGTACCCCCGTGCGAGCATCGCGAGGTGCACCCGCTCCCCACGCTCGTAGGACCGGATGAACAGGGCACCGAGCGAGCGGGCGAGCACCGGCCAGTGGCGCGGTGACCTCGGGTCGCAGCCACGCGACCTCATGGCTGTGATCATCCGGCCCAGCTCAGCCGTCACCACGTTGAGGTAGCGCAGCATGAAGCCCATGATCTGCACGATCAGGTCGGGCAGCCGCAGTCGGCGCAGGCCGATGAGCACGTCCTGCTGATCCGTGGTGGCGGCCAGCGTCAGCGATGCGAGTACGCCGAGGGATCCTTTCGCGAGCAGACCCCACGCCGCCAGCAGTCCCGGATGGGAGACCGAAAGGCCGAAGACCTCGATCCTCGGTCCGTCGGCAATGAAGGGCACGGCAACTGCGAAGAGCACGAACGGCGTCTCGATGAGCATCCGCTTCGCCAGATAGCCGGCCGGAACACCACTGAGCGCTACCACGCCGCAGAGCAACGCCAGGTAGCCGCCGAACACGGGATACCACTCGCGGGGAGTGGACACCACGACGAGCATGAACGTCACCAGCGCGACCAGCTTCAGGTGTGCCGGGGCCCGGTGGACCACGCTGTGCCCGTGGTAGTGGAGACGGTGGCCGTGCCCGGCGCCCACCTCTAGGCCCCTGACTGCGCGCTGGTGTCCTGCGTTTCCTCGGCCGCCTGCTCGCTGCGACGCCGGAGGCCCCAGAACATGCCCCCGGACAGGATGAGCACGAGCAGGGAACCGGCGACGCCCGCGACTCCCCCGCTGATGCGGACGTCGTCGATTCCCTTGGTCGAGTAGTCGGCGAGCGGACTGCCCGCCGTGGGCGAGTCGTCCGCCCGGTCGAGGAAGCCGCTGTCGCCCGCCACGAACTCGAGCCCGTCGGGGTGCGAGCTGGCGTAGTAGCTCGCCACACCCGCCACGAGTAGGGCCGCCAGGAGGAACACGGCGAAGAAACGCCGGGTGCTCATGCGGCTTCCCCCGCGCGTGCCGGGTCGCGGATCTCGAGCGTGCGTGCGCGCAAGGCCGAGCGGGCGCCGTACACAAGATCAGGGCGTACGCCGACCACGGAGGCCACCACGAGAGCCGTGATCACTGCTTCGCCGATGCCGATGACCAGGTGCCACGACACCATCGCGATGATCACCTTGTCCGCTGCGACCGGAGCTGTGCCGCCGACGGCGAACAGCAGCGAGAACGCGAACGCGGCCACCGGGACACTGACCAGCGCTGAGACGGCTGCCGCGGGCGCCACCACGCCGAGCCTGTCGGGCAGGACCGCGCGGATTCCCCGGAAAACGAGCCAGCCGACCGCGACCCCGATCAGGCCCATCAGGCTGATGTTGGTGCCGATGGCGGTGATCCCGCCGTCGGCCATGAACAGCCCCTGCACCATCAGGACCGTGCTGATGCACAGCACGGCGGTCCAGGGCCCGACGAGCACCGCGGCAAGTGCGCCACCCAGCAGGTGGCCACTCGTCCCGGCGCCGACGGGGAAGTTCATCATCTGTCCTGCGAAGACGAACGTCGCGACGAGACCGGCCATGGGGGCGGTACGGTCGTCGAGTTCCCTGCGCGCTCCACGCAACGCCAGTGCGAGGCCACCGATCGCGACGACACCGGTGGCGATGGACGTCGGGGCGTCGAGGAAGCCGTCGGGAACGTGCATGTCAGTCACCTTACGTTGTTGCAAGTAGTTCGCAACAACGCGTCCAACGGATTGGAGCGACCCTCAATTGACCGAGAGCCAGACAGCTGTCCAGCCACCCTCCCGCCTCTCGGCGGGCGACAAGGCGCCGGACTTCAGGCTGCCCACAGACACCGGCGAAGACGTCTCGTTGTCCGACCTGCGCGGTCGCAAGGTGATCGTCTACTTCTACCCCAACGCGATGACAACGGGCTGCACGACGCAGGCCTGTGACTTCACCGACTCCCTCGAGGCGCTGCAGGGCGCGGGCTACGAAGTTGTCGGGATCTCCCCCGACAAGCCGGCCAAGCTGGCGAAGTTCCGCGAGCGCGACGCCCTGTCGATCGTGCTCGCCTCGGACGAGGACAAGGCGGTGATGAACGCGTACGGCGCCTTCGGACCGAAGAAGCTCTATGGGAAGACCGTCGTCGGGGTGATCCGCTCGACGATCGTGGTCGACGAGGACGGCACGGTCGCCCTGGCCCAGTACAACGTCAAGGCCACCGGTCACGTCGCCAAGCTCCGCCGGGACCTCGGCCTCGACAAATAACGCCGAGACGGCGCCAATGTCCCACGAGAACCCGCCGAGACGGCGCCAATGTCCGCCTGCGCCGGGACACGAGCGCTCTCTCGGTGGTCTTGCGCGGGACAGAAGCGCCGTCTCGGTGGTGTTCTGCGGGACAGAAGCGCCGTCTCGGTGGTGTTCTGCGGGACACCAGCGCCGTCTCGGTGGTGTTCTGCGGGACACCAGCGCTGTCTCGGTGGTCTTGCGCGGGACACCAGCGCCGTCTCGGTGGTGTTTTGCGGGACACGAGCGCCGTCTCGGTGGTGTTTTGCGGGCCACGAGCGCCGCCTGGGCGTGGACCTAGACTGACCGCCGCAAGGCCGAAGTGGTGGAATTGGCAGACACGCAGGTTTTAGGTACCTGTGCCTTCGGGCGTGGGGGTTCAAGTCCCCCCTTCGGCACCCTCATGGGCCGCACGCGGCCTACCCAACCCCTACAGTCCGAGCATGGACTCCGCGCTCACCACGGTCGGGCTGCCGATCGCCCTCGCGATCATCATGTTCGGGCTCGGCCTGGACCTCACCGTCAACGACTTCCGGCGGGTGGGGCGCCACCCCCGAGCCGTGGCGGTGGCACTGGCGTGCCAGCTCCTGCTGCTCCCGGCCATCTGCTTCGGGCTCGTCGTCCTGCTCGACCTGCCAGCTCTGCTCGGCATCGGCATGATGCTGCTCGCCGCGTCACCCGGAGGGACGAGTGCGAACCTGTTCAGCCACCTGTTCCGTGGTGACGTTGCGCTCAACATCACCCTGACCGCGATCAACTCGGTGATCGCGCTGTTCACGTTGCCCCTGGTTGCGGGTCTGGCCATCGGGTACTACGACCGCGGCGAGGACGTCTCGCTGCCCTTCGTCGAGGTCCTCGAGGTCTTCGCCATCGTGCTGATCCCGGTGGTGATCGGGATGGTCGTGCGCGCGCACGCCGCGTCGTTCGCCGCGCGGATGGAGCGCCCGGTGCGCATCGGCTCGGCACTGATCCTGGCCGTGCTGGTGGTCGGAATCCTGCTCGACCAGCGCGAGAACGTCGGCGAGTACCTCGCCGATGTCGGGCTGGCGGCCGGTCTGTTCTGCGCGATCAGCCTGGTCCTCGGGTACGTCGTACCGAAGGCAGCCGGCATCCAGGAGGACCAGGCGATCGCCTCTTCGATGGAGATCGGGGTGCACAACGCGACGCTGGCCATCTTCGTTGCCGTGGAGGTGCTCGACGACACCGAGATCTCCATCCCGGCCGCGGTCTACTCCCTCTTCATGTTCGTCTTCGCCAGCCTGTGGGGGACGTACGTCGCACGCCGCTCGCGGGCGACCGTCACGTCCTGAGCCAATCGGCCACCACCGGGGCGATCGCGCGCAGTGACCGGCCGCGGTGGGAGATCAGGTCCTTCTCCCCCGCCGTCATCTCCGCCGAGGTGAGCCCGCCGTCCTGCTCGTCGGGGACGAACACGACGTCGTAGCCGAACCCGCCGTCACCGCGCATCTCGCGAATGATCCTGCCGGCCATCTCACCGTGCGCGATGTGCTCGGCGACTGCCCTGGCAGTAGTGGGGTCATCGACGGGGTGGACGAACGCCACCACGGCCCGGAAGACCGCGCTTCGTCGCTCATCAGGGACGTCGGCCAGCTGTTCGAGCAGCAGCCGGTTGTTGGCCAGGTCGTCCTTGGCGAGCCCAGCCCACCGGGCCGAGAGCACGCCCGGCATGGCGTTCAGGGCGTCAACACAGAGTCCGCTGTCGTCCGCGAGCGAGGGCAGACCCGTCGCTCGCACCCCGGCCCGCGCCTTGAGCAGGGCGTTGCCCTCGAAGGTCGGTTGGTCCTCCACCGGCTCGTCGTACGCCGGGACGTCGTCGAGCCCAAGCACCTCGATGCCCGGCCCGCCCGACTGCAGCACCTCGCCGAGGATCCGGCGCATCTCCTCGATCTTCTTGGGGTTCCGGGAGGCCAGGAAGACGCGTCTGGCGACTCCAGAGGGGACAGACCCGTGTTCAGACCTCTCAGGCACCGTCGAGCGCCTCCTGCTGGAGGCGGGTCAGGTCGGCACAGCCCTTCTCCGCCATCGTGAGCAGGGCGTCCAGCTCGGCGCGGTCGAAAGTGGCACCCTCGGCCGTGCCCTGGACCTCCACGAAGCTCCCGGCCCCGGTCATCACGACGTTCATGTCGGTCTCGGCGCGGACATCCTCTTCGTAGGGAAGATCCAGCCGCGGGGCGCCGTCGATGATGCCCACGGAGACGGCCGCCACCGAACCGGTCAGCGGGTCGCCCTTCAACGCGCCTACGCCGCGCAGGTGTGCGACGGCGTCGGCAAGCGCGACATAGGCGCCGGTGATCGCGGCCGTGCGGGTGCCTCCGTCGGCCTGGAGCACGTCACAGTCGAGCACGATCGTGTTCTCGCCGAGCGCCTTGTAGTCGATGACCGCACGCAGGGACCGCCCGATCAGTCGGGAGATCTCGTGGGTGCGCCCGCCGATGCGGCCCTTGACCGACTCGCGGTCCGAGCGGGTGTTGGTGGCCGAGGGGAGCATGGCGTACTCGGCCGTCACCCAGCCGAGGCCGGAGTCCTTGCGCCAGCGAGGCACACCGACGGACGCGGAGGCGGCGCAGAGCACCCGGGTGCGACCGAACTCGACCAGCACCGAACCTGCGGGATGGTCCTGCCAGTGACGGGTGATCTTGATCGGCCGGAGCTCGTCGTCGGCGCGGCCGTCGGCGCGTGAGGAAGTCATGCCGCGACCTTAGCGGCGGGGTCTGTCGGCTCTCACTTGACCTCGGCGCGCAGGATGCGCCACACCCCGAGGACGAAGGGGATTCCGAGCCAGATGATTCCGGTCACCAGGAGCTGGGCCCAGTCCTTGCCGCTCATGGTCGCGTCGATCAACGGCTGCTGCGCCTGACTGAAGTCGACCCATGGCTGCAGATCCCGAACCCAGCCGAGGAACTCCGCCGCGACGCCGAAGATCGTCGGCAGGATCAAGGCGTAGGCGAAGTAGACGACGATGGAAGCTGGCGTGTTCAGAAGGAGGGTGGCGAAGGCGAAGCCGGTCATCATGGCGAGCACCTGGGTGAACAGGAAGCCGAGCAGCGGGAGAAACCCGAAGTGCCAGTCCGCGTCGCCGTGCAGCAGTGCGTAGAGGCCATTGACCATCAGCGCCGACACAGTCGCAATCGCGCTGACGATCACGGCGAGCAGCAGCCCTGCCACCAGCTTCGCAGCGACCACCCGACCACGGTGGGGCTCCAGGGTGAAGGTCACCATCGCCGTGCGCTGGCTCCACTCACTGGTCACCAGCATGATGCCGAGCACGGGCAGCAGGAATCCCGAGGTGAAGTTGGCGATCCCGATGAAGTCGTCGAGCTTGATCGGCTCGTCCTGGACGAGCACGACGATCAAGACCACCACCATGAACACCACAGCCAGGGAACCGGTGATCCCGAGCAACCATCTCCCGGCACGCGTGTCGTAGCTCTTGCGCAGTTCGACGCGGGTGAGCGTGCGGAACGGTATCCGCTCTGTCCCCGATAGGTCCAAGGTCGGGTCAGCAGCAGTTGTAGTGCTCATGCGGACACTCCTTCGGGGGCGATGCTCTCGCGGATGTCGTCGGAGGTCAGCTGGAGGAACATCTCCTCGAGCCCGGCACCTTCCGCTTTGCGCAGCTCCATGAGTACGACGCCACCGGCGGCGGCCGCTCGGCCGACATCGACCGGATCCGACTCGGATCGGAACCCGCCGTCACCCGAGGGGGTCGCCTCGATGCCGGCAGACTGCAGTGCCTGGTGGAGCGCGGCAGGATCCTCGGGCTTCACATAGGTCCCCGCCGTGTGGAGCAGCTCGGCCTTGGTGCCCTGGGCCAGGATCTTGCCGCGCCCGATGAGCACCATCTCGTCGGCGATCATCTCGACCTCGTGCAGCAGGTGCGAGGAGAGCAGCACTGTCCCGCCGCGAGCCGCGAAGGCACGCAGCAGACCGCGCATCCAGTGGATGCCGGCCGGGTCGAGGCCGTTGACCGGCTCGTCCAGGATGAGTACCGACGGCTCCCCCAAGAACGCATTGGCGATGCCGAGGCGCTGGCGCATGCCCAGCGAGTAGTTGCGCACACGCCGCTTTGCCTCAGTTCCGGAAAGCCCGACGAGCTCGAGCATCTCCTCCACGCGGTCGCGCGGCATACCCATCGTCTCGGCGCTGACGCGGAGCACCTCCCGACCGGTGCGCCCACCGTGCTGGGCGGACGCGTCCAGCAGGACCCCCACGTGGCGAGACGGGTTGGGTATCTCGGCAAAGCGGTGCCCCCCGATCAGCGCCTGCCCGTGGTCCTGCGGGGTCAGCCCGACCATGACGCGCAT
Source organism: uncultured Actinomycetota bacterium (assembly GCA_963742815.1). GTDB lineage: Bacteria > Actinomycetota > Actinomycetes > Propionibacteriales > Nocardioidaceae > Marmoricola. The sequence goes on along the minus strand of CAVUNJ010000010.1, from coordinate 301,278 downwards.
GCTGGTGGACTTCCCGGCTCCGTTGGGGCCGAGGAACCCGGTGACCTTCCCTTGTCGTGCGACGAAGGAGATGTCGTCCACCGCAGTGAACTGGCCATAACGCTTCGTCACGTTCTCGATCGTGATCATCGCGGGACCCCCTTCCCGAGATCAGCGGAGCGAACAGCTGGCTGGGGTGAGGTCATGGCCCCATCATGCCGAACGGACTAACGGGTCCGGAACTCGGCACGCGCGCGGCACGGTCCCGCAGCGCTGGGGTGCCTCAGACGTCGTACGTCGTGCCCGGCTGCGCGAGCTCCACGGGCCCGTCGTAGGTGCCCACCGCCTCCGCCAGCACCTTCTCCGGGTCGTGCCACGGCGGGATGTGCGTGAGCAGCAGCCGGCGCGATCCCGCGACGGTCGCCGTGCGTCCGGCCTCGGCTCCGGTCAGGTGGAGGTCCGGAGGATTGGGGGCGCCCTCGAGGAACGACGCCTCGCACAGGAACAGGTCAGCGTCGCGCGCCGCATCCTCGAGCCCGTGGCAGACGCCGCTGTCCCCCGAGTAGGCGAGCGTGCGGCCCGCTGCCTCGACGCGCAGGGCGAACGCGGTCACCGGGTGCACCACGTTGCGGACGGTGACCCTGAACGGGCCGTACTCGACCGCCTGGGGGCCGTAGGTGATGAAGTGGAACTCCTCGTTCATCCCGGGGTCCTCCTCGAGGTCGTAGGCCTTGGCCATCCGGCGGGCCGTGTCGACCGGCCCCCACACCGGGATCCGCGGGAGCGCACCATCCGGGTGGTACTTGCGCATGACGTAGAAGCCGCAGAGGTCGAGACAGTGGTCCGCGTGGAGGTGGGAGATGAACACGGCATCGATCGCGGTGGCGTCGGAGTACTTCTGCAAAGAGCCGAGGGCGCCGTTGCCCATGTCGAGCAGCACCCGCCAGGTACGGCCGTTGTGCTCGGCCTCCACCAGGTAGCAGCTCGCCGACGACTGGGGTCCTGGATAGGACCCGGAGTTGCCGATGACGGTCATTCTCATTCAAGGCCCCGAGAGATTGAGGTGCGGTGGCGTGCGGTGATCATCCTGCCTCCACCGCCCAGATGCCACCAACGAACTGCGTGACGCGGTCCAGCTCGGGACCCAGGAAGCGGCGACCGGTCGTCGCGAACTCCGCGGGCTGGCCCGTGGTCAGGAAGCGATGCACGGGCGGCAGTCCGGGCACGCGCTCGATCCCGTGTTGCACCAGCATCCGGTACACGTCCTTGGCGCACTCCTCCGCGCTGCTGACCAGAGTGACCCCGTCGCCCATCACCATCGAGATGACACCTGTGAGCAGCGGGTAGTGGGTGCAGCCGAGGATGACCGTGTCGACGTCGTCCGCGATCAGCGGGTCGAGGTACTCGTGGGCCGCGGCCTGCAGCTCGGGTCCGCCCGTGACCCCCCGCTCCACGAACTCGACGAAGCGCGGGCACGCCTGGGTCGTCAACGTCACCTGCGGGGCTGCCGCGAAGGCGTCGTCGTAGGCCAGCGACTCGGCAGTGGCTCGCGTGCAGATGACGCCGATGCGACCGCTGCGGGTGGCGGCGACCGCCCGTCGGGTGGCGGGCAGGATCACCTCGACCACTGGCACGTCGTACCGCTCCCGGGCGTCGCGGAGCATGGCGGCACTTGCGGAGTTGCACGCGATGACAAGCGCCTTCACGCCCTGGTCGACGAGGTGGTCGAGACACTCCAGGGCGTACTCGCGGACCTCGGGGATCGGCTTGGGGCCGTACGGCTGGCGAGCGGTGTCACCGAGGTAGACCACTGCTTCGTGGGGAAGCTGGTCCATCACGGCACGAGCGACGGTGAGCCCACCGAAGCCCGAGTCGAAGATCCCGATCGGCGCGTCAGTCACAAGAAGCAAGGCTAGTGGCGAACGACTCTGTGAGGGTCGATTAGCGACCCAACTCACGTAGGTCCTTGCGTCATCTGCTCCCGCGCAACAACCACCAGAGCCCGACCAGTGGAAGCACGAGCGGAATGTAGCCGTACCCGGCACCGAAGTCCGACCAGACGGTCGAGTCGGGGTATTCCTGGGGCAGCACCAGGCTGGTGACGCCCACGACGAGGACGCCGACGAGCTCGATGCCCACGGCCGCGAGTGCCAGCACCCTGCGCCCGGTGGCGAGGGCGAAGGTCGCCACGATGTAGACGACGGCAGCGAACGCGCTCAGCGTGTACGGGAGCGGGGCCTCCGCGGCTTCGGTGGCGAGCTGGAGGGTCGAGCGGCCGGTGGCGGCCAGCGCGAAGATGCCGTAGACGAACACCAGGACGCGGCCGAACCCGCGTCCCGTACCCGTACCTGTGCGAGTGGACAAACCTTCAGCCACCGGCGGCCCAGATGTCGGCCAGGCGCACGAACATGAAGGGCACGACGAGCAAAGCCACGAGGAGTACGGCGGTGCCTCCGCGGCTCTGCTCGCCGGAGGACCAGATCACGCCGGCAGGGATGACGAGGATGACGCCGATGAGGTAGCCGACGTACTCCCAGACCGCGACCCCGCTCGGCGCACTCGTGACCTTGACGATGCCCATCACCAGGTGGACGACGAGCAGGACCTCGAGCGCCAGCATCAGGTTGAGCAGGCGCCGGTCAGGCGTGCGGTCACGGACGAGGAGCACGACGAGCCAGAGCGCGCTGAGCAGGCACACGGCAGCGACGGTGATCTGAAGGAGGCGCATCACAAGAACAGGACTCTAGTGACCGCTAAGCCCAGAGCTGGCCGTCAAGTCGCTCCTCGGCCTCGTCAATGGTGCCTTCGTAGGCACCGGTGGAGAGGTACTTCCAGCCCCCGTCGCACACGACGAAGGCGATGTCGGCCCGTTCCCCTGCCTTGACCGCTTTGGCCGCCTGGGCCAGCGCGGCGTGCAGGATCGCGCCGGTCGAGATGCCGGCGAAGATGCCTTCGGCCTCGAGCAGCTCCCGCACACGGCGTACGGCGTCTCGGGGGCCGACGGAGAATCGGGAGTCGATCAGCGACTCGTCGTACAGCTCAGGGACGAAGCCCTCGTCCATGTTGCGAAGGCCGTAGACCAGCTCTCCGTAGCGTGGCTCGGCCGCGACAATCCTGACGTCCGGCTTGTGTGCTCGGAAGAAGCGGCTGACCCCCATCAGGGTGCCGGTCGTGCCGAGGCCACCGACGAAATGGGTCACCTCCGGCAGGTCGGCGAGGATCTCCGGGCCGGTGCCCTCTTCGTGGGAGAGCGCGTTGGCCTCGTTGCCGTACTGGTAGAGCATCACCCAGTCGGGGTGCTCTTCGGCGATCTCCTTGGCCCTGCGCACGGCCTCGTTGGAACCTCCGGCAGCGGGCGAGGACACGATCTCGGCGCCCCACATCAGCAGCAGCTGGCGTCGCTCCTCGGAGGTGTTCTCCGGCATCACGCAGACCAGGCGGTAGCCCTTGAGCTGGGCGGCCATTGCCAGCGAGATGCCGGTGTTGCCGCTCGTGGGCTCCAGGATGGTGCAGCCGGGACGCAGCGTCCCGTCCTTCTCCGCCTGCTCGATCATCTTCAGCGCGGGGCGGTCCTTGATGGAGCCCGTCGGGTTCCGGTCCTCGAGCTTGGCCCACAGGCGGACGTCAGGGGAGGGCGACAGCCGCGGCAACCCGATCAGCGGGGTGCCGCCGACCGAGTCGAGGAGGTTGTCGAAGCGCATCAGCGTTGGCTGGTCGAGCCCAGTCGAGACCCGCCCGCGACGGCCGGCAGTACGACGACCTGGTCGCCGTCGGAGAGCTCGGTGTCGAGGCCGCCGGTGAAGCGCACGTCCTCGTCGTTGACGTACAGGTTGACGAAGCGACGCAGGTCGCCCTGGTCCTCGAGCAGGCGGGCCTTGATGCCGGGGTGGTTGCTCTCCAGGTCTTCGATGAGCTCACTGAGATTGGCACCCGACGCCTCGACCGACTTCTCGCCGTCGGTGTAGGTGCGCAGAATGGTCGGGATCCGGACCTCGATGGCCATGGACGTCACTCGCTCTCGTTGTGCGGCTGGGTCTGGGCAGGATCGTCGGTGTCGTTCTCGGTCTCGTTCTCGGGGCCGTTTTCTGGTCCGGTCACGTGGACCTCTTCCTCGGTCACCGCGCCGTCGACGATCCTGTAGGACCTGAACTCGACCGGCCCCTCACTATTCCCGTGCTCGCGTGTGCTGACGAGCACGTAGTGGGCCCCCGGCTCGCTGGCCAGGCCGATATCGGTGCGGCTGGGGTAGGCCTCGGTGGCCGTGTGCGAGTGGTAGATCACCACCGGCTCCTCGTCCTTGGCCCACATCTCCTTGTACAGCGCCAACAGCTCTCCCGAGTCGAACTCGTAGAACGTAGGAGAGCCGGCCGCGTTGACCATCTCCACGACCCGCTCGGGACGATCGCTGCCCTCCGGGCCTGCGACGATGCCGCAGGCCTCGTCCGGGTGGTCCCGCTTGGCGTGGGCGACGATCGCGTCGCGAGTCGCCGAGGAGAGGGTGAGCACGCTCTCCAGCGTAGGTGAGCACGGCGGCGTACTCCCCGGCGGACCGAAGTCCGGGATCACGCCGCGCGCCTGCTCCTTCGTGCCACTTGGGTCCGCTCAGGTGGCCCTGCGACCGCACGGAGCACTGACCGAACGTAGTCCTGGTCGTGCATCACGTCTTCCCAGGCGAACCGAAGGACGCGCCACCCTGCCACCACCATGGCGGTGTAGCGACGACAGTCCCGCTTCAGCGCTGCGCGGCTGCCGTGCCACTCGAACGAGTCAGCCTCCAGGACCAGGCCGCGCTTCTCGTCGACCATGTCGGGTCTCGCGTAGCCGCCAACGTCTCGGAGTGGCACCTGCGGCTCCACCTGGAGCCCCGACTCGATCGCAAGTGCACGCAGGACTGACTCGAACGGGTTCGCGGCCCGCCAGTCCGCACACGCGGCCACTCGGCGAACGCGAGGGGCACCGGGCCCGCGCACCGAGCGCGCGAGGGTCTGGAGCTGGTCGAACGTGAGATCGCCGTGACGCAGCGCCGAGTCCGCGATGGCCAGAGCCTCGTCGAACGGCAGACTCCGCAGGCAGTCGATCAGGGTCCGCTCGCGCGACGTGACTGTGCTCTCGCGGATGTCATCCTCGCCGAGATCAACCCAGAACAGACGCATGCCCGCTCGCGCACATCGTCGGTGCTTGGGCACGGCGACCTCGGGAACGGGCGGCTGCTCCTTGAGCCCCCACCCCCAGAATGCCGCTGCGCTCCGGCGGGCCACGATGCCGCCCACTCGCTGGGCGGCGACGAGGGCGACGTTGGCGCTGGGCAGTGCGTAGCGTCCATGCGCTATCCGCACGACAGTTCCAGTCCTGACGGCGCCGCGGAGCTTGCGGCGAGAGCAGAGCCTGACCAGCGTGGCGTGGTCACCCACCCCGCCACACCGGTTCAGTGCCTCCACCGGATCCATGTGTGGATCGTCGCGGAACGGCGACCACACCGCATCTCGTCATCCACAGGCGACCCCCACGGCGGACCCAAGTCGCTGACAAGGGCGCCTGGACTGGCACGGACATGACTTGGGTCCGCAGTCAGGTCCTCAATGGATCGACTCGACCAGGGTCTCCTGCAGGTAGCCCAGCCAGTCATAGATGTCGTGCACCTGGGCACGGGGATCGTCATCGGGCAGGGAGAGCCAGTACTCCTCATCGCCCTCCTCGACTCCGAGCCGGATGGCGATCGCGAGGCGCATGTCGGTGAAGGACCTCATCCAGGTCAGCGCCGCGCCCTCGTCGAGCTCGACGTCGATGAACGTCCCGTCCTCGGGCGCGGTGGTCAGGCCGGCCTCCTCGAGAGCGTCGATGATCTCGGCGGCCGCCGCAGCCTTGCCGTCGCGCAGTGCGCTCTCGGTGAACCGCCGGAAGTCGCCCGCGGCCTCCTCGTCGTCCGGGTACGCCGTCGGGAACAACCGTGCGAGCACCGGGTCATCGGGCTCGGTCGTGGGCCCCGAGAAGTCGAGCAGCTGCTCGAGCGGGTCGTGTTGGTGCTTGGCGGTCGCCGACTCGTTGCGCAACAGCTCGATCAGCTGACCCGCCAGCGAGCGCAGCAGGTCGGCCTCGAAGGCCGTGAAAGTGGCCACGCTGGCGCCGCTTCGCCGATGACGCTTGAAGCCGTTCACGGGGTGTCGGCCTTCTGCATCGTGGCCCACAAGCCGTACTCGTGCATGGCCTGTACGTCGCGTTCCATCGCCTCGCGGGTTCCCGTCGAAACCACCGACCGGCCGTCCACGTGCACCTCCATCATCAGCTTCTCGGCCTTCTTCTTGCCGTAGCCGAAGTACTTCTGGAAGACGAAGGTGACATAGGACATCAGGTTCACCGGGTCGTTCCACACGATGGTCACCCAAGGGGTGGCGAGCTCGGTGACGTCGTCGACCTCGGGCTCTTCGAGCTCGACCGGGGATGTGGACACACGGACATTGTGCACAGCACCCTCCCCGCACCCACTACTGGTCACTAGGGTGATCCAGTGAGCCACTCCGCGGGCACGTCGACGGCGCTACTGACCGACCACTACGAGCTGACGATGCTCCAGTCGGCGATCATCTCGGGCGCTGCGCACCGTCGCTCGGTGTTCGAGCTGTTTCCGCGTCGGCTGCCGCCGGGTCGTCGGTACGGCGTGGTGGCGGGCGTCGGCAGGGCACTCGACGCGATCGAGGCGTTCCACTTCACCGACTCCGAGATCGACCTCCTTCGGGAACAGCACATCGTCGACGAGCCGACCCTCGCCTTCCTGGCCGACTACCGCTTCGGCGGGGACATCTGGGGGTACGCCGAAGGCGAGACCTACTTCCCCTACTCCCCCCTGATGGTCGTCGAGTCGACGTTCGCGGAAGCGGTGCTGCTCGAGACGGTGCTGCTGTCGATCTACAACCACGACGCGGCCATCGCCTCCGCCGCATCGCGGATGACGTGGGCCGCCGGCGAGCGGCCCTGCATCGAGATGGGTTCGCGGCGTACGCACGAACAGGCTGCCGTGGCCAGTGCCCGGGCGGCGTACATCGCCGGCTTCATCGCGAGCTCCAACCTCCGGGCCCGCCAGGAGTACGGCGTACCGACCGCCGGCACCAGCGCGCACTCGTTCACGCTGCTGCACGACACTGAGGCGGATGCCTTCCGGGCCCAGGTGAAGTCACTCGGCAACGGCACCACCCTGCTCGTCGACACCTTCGACATCGCCGAGGCTGTCCGGCTGGGTGTCGAGATCGCCGGTCCGGAGCTGGGTGCGGTGCGGATCGACTCCGGGGACCTCGGCGTCCTCGCCCACAGTGTTCGCGCGCAGCTGGACGAGCTGGGCGCTCCCAACACCCGGATCTTCGTGACCTCCGACCTCGACGAGTTCGCGATCGCCGGACTCGCCTCGGCGCCGGTCGACGGCTACGGCGTCGGAACGGCTCTGGTCACCGGCAGCGGCCATCCCACGTGCGGGTTCGTCTACAAGCTGGTGGCGCGCGAGGACGCGAGCGGTGAGCTCGCGGGGGTCGCCAAGAAGAGCAAGGACAAGATCTCGGTCGGCGGTCGCAAGTACGCCCTGCGCCGCCTCACCTCCGAGGGAGTCGCCGAGGCCGAGGTGCTCGGCATCGGCCGCCCGGCGGAGGACGACGGTGACGACCGCTCGCTGCTGGTCCCACTGGTCCGAGCCGGCGAAGTGGTCGGACGCGAGTCGCTCGAGACCGCTCGCGAGCGGCATCTGCGCTCCCGAGCCGAACTCCCGCTGAAGGCCCGTCAGCTGTCCCGAGGCGACCCGGTCATCGAGACCATCTTCGTGAACGACTGACCCGGCGGGTCGGCACACGGCCCGCTGACAGACCGACTCGCGAATGAGTAGCCTCCAGAGCATGAAGCAGGCACTGATCGTGGTCGACGTGCAGAACGACTTCTGCGAGGGCGGCTCCCTGCCCGTCCCCGGTGGCGCGCGGGTCGCGAGCGACATCGCCGTGCTGCTGCACCACTGGACTCGCCAGGATCCCAAGGCTCCGTCGTACGACGTGGTGGTGGCGACTAAGGACCACCACATCGACCCCGGCGCGCACTGGTCGGGCGAGCCGGACTTCGTGGATTCCTGGCCAGTGCACTGCAAGGTCGGCACCGACGGCGCGGCCTTCCACCCCAACCTCGACCCGCAACCGTTCGACGCGATCTTCTTCAAGGGCGAGCACACCGGCGCCTACTCCGGCTTCGAAGGACGCACCGGTGAGGGCACCAGCCTGGCCGACTGGCTGCGCGGCCACGAGGTGGAGAGGGTCGACGTCTGCGGTCTGGCGACGGACCACTGCGTTCGGGCCACCGCCCTGGACGCGGTGAGCAGCGGGTTCACCACCCGGCTGCTCCTCGACCTCTGCGCCGGCGTGGCGCCCGAGACGACCAAGAAGGCGCTCGCCGAGATGCGCGACGCGGGCGTCAGCGTCGCCTGAGCCTGTCCCCACCACCGCGAGACCGCGCATCGAGAGCCAGCTCGGCGGACGCGATCGGGGCTGACGCGTGTGGGTGAACCGGGTTAGCGTGCCTGACGTGAGACGCGAGCCACACGAGAACGTTGCGACCGTGCTGGTCGAGCCGTGCGTCCTCGCCGACCTCGAGCTCGCGTTGATGGGGATGGATCTGCGGGTGTGGCCGGTGCGAACCGCACCGATCTGCCTAGACGGGCCGCGACGGGCGTTCCAGATCCGTCGGGAGCTGCTGATGAAGCACCGCGGAGACTGGGACGTGGCCGCAGACTGGGCTCCGGTGTGGATCGGTTTCGGAACCACCTGGCATAGCGGAGACGACCCACTGCCCTGGGCCGCGCACGAGGCACTATGGCGGGTGCTCGACTCGTACGCCGCGCACGTCCGCTTCCATCGCCGGCTCGGCGGAGTCAGTCGCATCCCGTTGCCCGCAGACGTGCATCGCTGAAGCAGTCAGTCGCAGCGTGTAGAACCGTCGGCTGGCGGCGGTCAGTGTCCCCGGAAATCCGCGCGGCGCTTCTCGGCGAACGCCTTCATCCCCTCGGCGACGTCTTCGGTGCGCAGCAGCAACGACTGACCGGCGCGCTCGCGGGCGAAGGCGTCGCCAAGACCGCCGAGGGTGGCCGCGTTGACTGCCTTCTTGGTGGCGGCGAAAGCAAGAGGGGCTCCGGTGGAGAGCCGACCTACAATCGCGGCCAAGCCCTCGACGTACTCCTCATCGGCGAAGACGTGGGAGATCAGCCCGGCGTCGTAGGCCTCTCTGGCCGAGATCAGGTCGGAGAGCAGCGCCAGGCGCATGGCCCGGGCGCGACCCACCGCCGCCGCGACGGTCGCCGTGGCGCCGCCGTCCGGCATCAGCCCGACCTTCGTGAAGGCCAGAGTCAGGGCGGCGGACTCGGTGGCCACGACCAGGTCGCAGGCCAGCGCCACCGACATACCGACCCCCGCCGCGATGCCGTTGAGGCCACACACGACCGGCTTGTCGAGGTCGGTGATGGCTCTGATGATCTGGTTGGCTGCGTCGACCGAGCTCGAGTCGTACCTCTGCTGGGCATCGGCGCCACCCAGGTCTGCGCCTGCGGAGAACGCACTACCCGTGCCGGTGAGCACCACAGCGCGTACGTCGGCACGAGGCGTCGCCGCGCGCAGCTGCTGGATCGCGCCGAGCACCATCTCACCGGTGAGGGCGTTGAACTGCTCGGGCCGGTTCCACCTCAGCCACAGGGTGCCGTCCTCGTGACTGACTTCGAGGTCGCTCATCTGGTGCCCGCATCGTCCATGGACTCATCCAAGACGTTGACAGTTTTACTGTCAACGTCGGAAGCACGAGGCTCGAGTCCCGGCTAGTCTCGATGGATGGTTCGAGTACTGGTGATCGCTGACGAGGAGGCCCCCAACCTCACTGTCGAGACCCTGCGCAACCTCAGGCCGGACCTGGTGCTCTCAGCCGGCGACCTGCCCTGGCACTACGTCGAGTACGTCGCCTCCTGCGTGGACGCACCTGTCGTGTTCGTGCCCGGCAACCACGATCCGGAGATCGAGCAGGTGAGGCGGACTCGCAACGGCACCTTCACGACCGACGGGATGATCTGTGACGGCCCCCGCCCGCACGGCGCGACCAATGCCGACCAGCTCGTGATCGAGGCGGCAGGTCTGCGCATCGCCGGTCTCGGCGGCTGCGTGCGCTACAAGCCGGGTCCCCACCAGTACAACCAGCGGGAGTACGTCCGCCGCGCGCGCCGGCTCCTTCGCCGGGCGAAGCGGGGTGGCCCGGTCGACGTCCTGCTCACCCATGCGCCTCCACTCGGCCTCGGGGACGGGGAGGACAAGCCGCACGAAGGCATCGAGGCGCTGCACACCGTGCTGGAGCGGCTCCAACCCTCCTGGCACCTGCACGGTCACATCCACCCCTACGGTCAGCGAATGCCGGACCGGAAGGTGGGACCGACGACGATCCGCAACGTGATCCCCTGGAGAATGCTCGACATCGAGCCGAAGTCGCCAAGCCTGGTGGCACCCGGCTCACGGAGCGGAAGAATGTAGCCATGCCCAGAGACACCGGGTCCCCGCGAGCGGACGCCGAGTACGACTTCTTGCGGGTCCGGCGCCACCAGACCCTCTCCAAGCTCGCGCACTGGATGCGCCAGGACGCACAGGACGTCGGCGAGACGCTCTCGTTCAGCGAGGTCCTCGATGCGCTCGGTCGGCGTGGTGAGCGGCCCCTCGGCGTACAGCTGATCCCGCTGGACCAGATCGTCGGGTCGGTCGACAAGGTCAAGGACTTCGACCGGCGCTTCCGGCCCACCTCCGACCGCAGCCGTCAACGCTGGGAGAAGCTCGCGGAGAAGAGCCGGCTCGGCGAGTACCTGCCTCCGATCGACGTCTACAAGCTCGGCAACCTGTACTTCGTCCGCGACGGCCACCACCGGGTCTCGGTCGCCCGCGCGCAAGGGGCCACCCAGATGGAGGCCCACGTCACCGAGATCGACACCGTGCTCGACACCGACGGCATCGGCGGCCGACGCGACCTCGAGGGCAAGAACTGGGGGCTGCGGTTCCTCAAGCGGGTGCCGCTGACCGGGGAGCGACGAGCCGAGATCAACTGCACGGACCCCTCGGACTACCACCGCCTAGCGGAGATGGTCGAGGCCTGGGCCTGCCGGCTGATGCACCAGGAGGGCGCGTACTTCGACAAGCCGGCCATGGGCGTCCGGTGGTTCGACGAGGAGTACACCCCCGTTGTCCAGATGATCGACGAGGCCGGCGTACGAGGTCAGCACGAGACCGGCGCCGACGCCTACATCCGGGTCGCCAAGGAACGCTACCGACTGATCCGCGAGCACGACTGGAACCGAGACGTGCTGAGGATGGTCGCCGAGAAGGGCGCCCCCACCCCCCGGCGTCGGTAAGCGCTCAGGCCGGCCCAGTTGCTGGTCCAGTTGCTGGAGCTCACGCCTGGGCGGCGTGTGCCCCAGTCGACCCGGAAGTCAGGTTCTCCCCGGTCCCGGCGTCGAAGACCGCCATCTTCTCCGTGTCGACCCACAGGTTGGCCTGCTGGCCGGCGGTCACGTTGGCGGCCGCGTCGAGGCGAGCGTTCACCTGGGTGCCCTCGCCGTGCATGTCCTGCCCCATGTCCTTGGCCAGGTCGTCGAGGTCACCGGAGTGCGCCTCGCCACGGACGGTGAAGTAGGCGTAGACGTCGGAGCCCATGGACTCCACCAGGTCGATCGGCACCGTCACCGTCGCACCCGGCGCGTCGCCGACCAGCGCGGCGTCCTCGAAGTGCTCGGGACGGATGCCGAGGATGACCTCGCGACCCTTGGCCCGGTCGACGGCGCGGCGGACCCGGTCGGGCATCGCGATCTTGCCCAGGCCGCAATTGAGGCTCTCCCCTTCGATCGTGGCCGCCAGGAAGTTCATCGCAGGACTGCCGATGAAGCCGGCCACGAAGAGGTTGTTCGGATGCAGGTAGAGATCCGTCGGCGACCCCACCTGCTGTACGACGCCACCGCGCAGCACCACGACCCGGTCACCGAGCGTCATCGCCTCGGTCTGGTCGTGGGTGACGTAGAGCGTCGTGGTGCCCAGTGTCTTCTGGATGCGCGCGACTTGGGTCCGCATCTGCACGCGCAGCTTGGCGTCGAGGTTGGACAGGGGTTCGTCCATCAGGAACGCCTTGGGGCTGCGCACGATCGCGCGGCCCATGGCGACGCGCTGCCGCTGCCCTCCCGAGAGGTTGGCGGGCTTGCGGTCGAGGTGCGCAGTCAGCTCCAGCATCTCCGCGGCCTCGTCGATCTTGGTCTTGATCGTGCCCTTGTCCACGCCGGCCAGCATGAGCGGGAAGGCCATGTTCTCCCCCACGGTCATGTGTGGGTAGAGAGCGTAGGACTGGAACACCATCGCGATGTCACGGTCCTTGGGCGCCTTGTCGTTGACCACGGTTCCGTCGATGCTGAGCTCACCTTGGGTGATGTCCTCGAGCCCGGCCACCATGTTGAGCAGGGTCGACTTTCCGCAGCCGGACGGCCCCACCAGGATGATGAACTCGCCGTCGGCGATCTGCAGGCTGAAGTCATCGACCGCCAGGGCTCCGTCGGGATAGCGCTTGACGACGTGGTCCAAAACGATTTCTGCCACGAGGTGCTCCTTAACTCGAGGTCGCGGGCCTCAGCCCTTGACCGCTCCCGAAGTGAGACCAGCGACGATGCGGCGCTGGAAGAACAAGACAAAGATGACGATGGGGATGGTGATCACGACCGCGGCTGCAGCGATGGCGGCCGTGGGCTTCTCGAACGTGGTGGCGCCCTGGAAGTAGGACATCGCGGCTGGCACGGTGCGGCTGTCACTGGTCGAGGTCAGCGAGAGCGCGAACAGGAAGTCGTTCCAACAGGCGATGAAGACCAGGATCGCGGTAGTGAAGACGCCGGGCATCGCCAGGGGCGCGATCACCTTGCGGAAGGCCTGGTACGGCGTGGCGCCGTCCATCTTGGCGGCCTTCTCCAGCTCCCACGGGATCTCCCGGAAGAACGCCGACAAGGTGTAGATACCAAGCGGCAGCGCGAACGTGATGTACGGCAGGATCAGACCCGGCCAGGTGTCGAAGAGGCCAACCGCCGTCTCGATCTTGAACAGGGGTGTCACCAGGGCGATCTGGGGGAACATCGCGATCAGCAGCGAGACCGCGACGATCGTGCGTTTTCCGGGGAAGTCCAGCCGCGCGATGGCGTACGCCGCCATGGTCGCCAACAGCAGCGCGAGCCCTGTGGCGATCAGGCAGATGCCGATCGAGTTGATCAGTGCCCGCAGGAAGTCGTTGTTGTCGAAGATCTTCGAGTAGGCGTCGGTGCTCGGCTTGCGGGCCAGGAATTTGCCGTCGTTGAGGGTGTCGCCACCTTTGAGGGACAGCGAGATGATCCAGATGACCGGAATGAAGGCATAGAGGAGGACGACGGCATTGACCGCAGTCCAGCCGGCCTTCTTGCCGGTGGTCTCGGTCTGGGCGCTCATCGAGTCTCTCCTTCCCCTGGTGCCGCGGCTCCGAAGAGCTTGACGAAGATGAACGCGACGATCGCGATGGTGATGAAGATCAGGACCGCCATCGTCGAGCCAATGCCGAGGTTCAGTCCCCTGATCAAGTTGTTGTAGGCGACCACCGATACCGACGACGTCTCGTTCGCCCCACTCGTGAGCACGAAGATGTTGTCGAAGATCCGGAAGGCATCCAGGGTGCGGAACAGCAGCGCCACCAGGATCGAGGGTTTGATCAGCGGGATCGTGATCTTCCAGAACCGCTGCCACGGACTGGCGCCATCCATGGACGCCGCCTTGAGCAGGTCCTCGGGGACGAGCGCGAGCCCGGCCATCAGCAGCAGCGCCATGAACGGGACCGTCTTCCAGACCTCTGCCAGGATGATGATCCAGACTGACGGCCACCGCTCGGTCAGTGGCGCGTCGCCGAATGGTCCGAGTCCGGCGAGCCAGCCGATGCCTTCTGTCCAGGCGAACCGCCACGAGAACGCCGCCACCACGGTGACGATCGCGTAGGGCACCAGCGCGGAGGTCCGCACCAGTCCGCGACCCACGATCGTCCTGTGCATGACGATCGCCAGCACCATGCCGAGCGCCAGCTCGAACGCGGCGCTCACGATCGTGATGAACATCGTGATCGAGAAAGAGGTCCACCAGATCGGGCTGGTCAGGACGGTGACGTAGTTGCCGAACCAGATGAACTCGTTGGCGTCCGGCGTGCGCAGGTCGGCCCGGAAGAAGGACAGGTAGATGGCGTACAGGATCGGGTACGCCGTGACGGCAAGCATGACGACCACCGCTGGGGCGCACAGCAGCATCCCCAGCTTTCGTTCTGCTCGCTTGCCCTCACTGTGCCGACGCTTGGCAATGTCGACGCCCTCGTCCTCCAGGGTGGCTGTACTCACGGCAGGATCCCCTTCCCCTCGAGCGCGTCCTGGATCTTTGCCTCAAGCTCCTTGGAGGTCTTGTCAGGACTGATGGAGCTGGGCGGCGACAGCGTCGTGGACACGATCGTGGAGACGTTCTGGTAGAGCGGGGTGATCGGCCGCGGCACCGCAGTCTCGAGCTCCTTGAGCATGACCTCGTACATCGGGTACACCTCGCGGAACTCCGGATTCTCGTAGACCTTCGGGTTGACCGGTGGCTCCCCGGAGTCGATGGCGACGGCGAGCTGGGCCTCGGGATCACGCAGGCACATCGCGGCGTCGTAGGTCTCGTCCGGGTGCTTGCTGTAGCTGCTGATCGCCCAGTTCATGCCGCCGAGCGTGGCGCGGGCCGGCTCCCCGGGCGCGAACTCCGGGAGGACCGCGAACCCAAGGTCGTCGGCGACGGCCTTGATGTCGTCGCTGGTCTCACCGGCCGCCCTCATCGCGCTGAGCACGTAGGGCCAGTTGACGATGAAGGCCGCTTCACCGTTCTGCATCTGGGCGAAGACCTCGGGCTCCTGGCTGTTCGACAGCGACTTGCTCGACAGTCCGCCCTTCGCGAGGTCCTCGAGAATCCCCAGCGCCTTCACGGTCTTGTCGTCGACGGTTGCCTTGGTGCTGTCCTCGTTGACGAGCGTTCCGCCGAGCGAGGCGAGGATCGTGTTGAAGCCGACGACGTAGCCCTCGTACTGCGCGGCGGTCAGGCCGATGACGTAGGGCTTCCCCGCAGCCTTGAGCTTCTTGGAGGCAGCCAGCACGTCGTCCCACGTCTTGGGGGGCTCCGGAACCAACGACTTGCGGTACCAGAGCAGCTGCACGTTCGTGTGCTTCGGGATGCCGTAGAGCTTGTCCTGCCACATCGCGGTGTCGATCGTGGGCTGGAGGGTGTCCTTGATGGCCGCCTCCTTGTCTGCGCCCGTGATCTCGCGGATCCACTTGGCCTCGGCGAACTCGGCCGTCCAGGTCACGTCCAGGCCGATCAGGTCCATGCCCGCGTCCTTGGCGGCCAGGCGGCGCACGAGCTGCTCGCGCTGGCCGTCGGCGTCACTGGGGAGCAGGTTGCCGACGATCTTGTACTCGCCGGCAGCTTCCTCGTTGCACCTGGCGATGACCTTGTCGAAGCCTGCGGCGGCAGCAAAGCCGTAGAGGTTGACGACTGGCACGCCACCGTCGGACCCCCCACATGCCGCCAATGTCGCGCTTGCGAGGACTCCCGCGCTTAGCGAGGCCACGGCCCTGATCAGCCTTCGTGGTTTGCGTTGTCCCATGAGCTGGTACTCCTCCGACCCAGACCGGCTCTCTCGTGATGTCAGCCACATCTGCGATCGAACCTAGTGCCGGGGATGCCGGTGCGCAAGGAGCACGCTGCAGGCAGTTACGACCCCCGCAGCCACACCGCGCAGTCGGTCGGCAGGCCGTTGCTGAGGTCGGCGTCCCCACTGGCCACGAGCACTTCGGCATCGTCCGGCAGTGGGAGGAATTCCCTGCCCAGATTGGCTATTACGCGGACTGGGGGCCCAGTCTCGGTGCTGACGTCGAAGGCGAGAACGCTTTCCCCGAGTTCAACCCAAGTCAGCCGCCCACGGCCGGGCCGGTGTTCGTGCCGTAGCCGCAGCAGCGTCCGGTAGAGCTCGAGGGTCGAACCCTCGACGCCGATCTGCCGGTCGACCGCGAGCTCGCCGTACACCTCAGGTTGAGGCAGCCAGGAGTCGTCGGACGGCCCGAAGCCGTACGACGGCGCATCGCCCTCCCATGGCATCGGTACCCGGCATCCATCCCGGCCGCGTGAGGTATATCCCGACTTCTCCCACGTGGGGTCCTGTCGCACCTCGTCAGGCAGAGCGGTCGCCTCGGGGAGGCCCAGTTCCTCGCCCTGGTAGACGTACGCCGAACCGGGCAGCGCGAGCATCACCGTCGTCGCCGCGCGGGCACGGCGCAGACCGACCTCCGCGTCCGGCTGCGGGTCGTCGGCACCGATGCCTTGCATCATTGCCCGGCCAGGCACCGGCGCGTACCCAAGCCGCGTGGTGTGCCGGACGACGTCGTGGTTGGACAGCACCCAGGTCTGCGGAGCCGCGATCTCCTCCACCGCCTGCAACGACGCCTCGATCTCGTTCCTGAGCGCCGAAGCGATCCATGGGCTCAGCAGGAACGCGAAGTTGAAGGACTGGTGCAGCTCGTCGGGACGGACGTACAACGCCAGCGCTTCGGCCGGCACCACCCACGCCTCCGCACACAGGATGCGATCGGCGTCCTGCCCGTCCACGGCGTAGGACTCCACGACCTTGCGCCAGCGTCGGTAGATGTCGTGCACACCCGACTGGTCCCACATCGGCAGGTCGGCGGTGCGCTCGATGCCCATGACGTCCTGTGCGGGCGGCGCGTCCGGCAGACCCTCGACCTTGACCAGCCCATGAGCAACGTCGATCCGGAAGCCGTCGGCACCTCGGTCGAGCCAGAACCGCAGCACGGACTCCATCTCGTCACCGACCTCGGCGTTGGTCCAGTCGAAGTCGGGCTGGGTCACGTCGAAGAGGTGGAGGTACCACTGGCCGGGCGAGCCGTCCGACTCAGTCACCCGCTCCCACGCGGGACCGCCGAAGTTGCTCACCCAGTTGTTCGGCGGCTCCTCGCCGTTCTCGCCTGTTCCGTCGCGGAAGACGTATCGGGCGCGAGCGGCGCTGCCCGGCTCGGAGGCGAGCGCCTCCTGGAACCAGGGGTGCTCGCTCGAGGAGTGGTTGGGGACGATGTCGACCATGACGCGCAGCCCGAGCTCGTGGGCACGCTCGATCAGGGCGTCGACATCCGAGAGGGTCCCGAACCGTGGGTCCACGTCGCAGTAGTCCGACACGTCGTAGCCGGCGTCGTTCTGCGGTGAGGTGTAGAACGGCGAGAGCCACACGGCGTCGACCCCGAGCTGCGCCAGATGAGGCAGCCGCGCGGTGATGCCGGGCAGGTCGCCCATGCCATCCCCGTCAGAGTCGGCCCAGGACCGCGGATAAATCTGGTAGATGACGGCGTCACGCCACCACTGCTGCTGGCTCATTTTCCCCACTTCTCGGCGAGCTTCGTGATCACGGTCAGGCTACGGGTGGTCGCAACGCCGAGCTGACGCTCCACCACTGCGTTGCTCGTCGAGGCCTCGCTGTAGTGCTTCGCGAGCATGAGGTGCACCGCCCGTTTGCCGACGCGGACCTCCTCTCCCGGCTCCGACCAGGCTTCTTCTATCTGTTTCGCCGGGCCAGCCGTCACCGGCTCCGCGAGCAAGGTCAGGTAGTGGCCCTGGATCTCGTTGCCCAAGCTGTTGAACTCCTCGGCGAACGAGCGCGCCTCGTCGTAGACCTCCGTCAGCTCGGCTGGTGTCATCAACACCACCGGAACGGTGAATCCGCGATCCTCGAGCATCGCCTTCTCGAGGGCGGCCTTCACCTTGGCGCGAGACCGCATGCTCGTGCGGACGAGGGCGTTGCCGGTCTGGATGTGGGTGGCCACCTCCTCGAACCCGGCGGCAGTGAGGGCTTCACGCAGCTCGGCCATCGGGTACCTTCGCTTGCCCACGTTGACGGCCCGGAGGAACGCGATGAAGGTCGGCATGGCACCCATCATGGTGCGTCCGTACAGGAGTGGCGACCTCATTGGCATCGGCCGCGTGCACGCGAGGAGCCGTGGTGCGGCGTACGACGGACTGGTGCCCGCCGAGGCTCTCGCCAAGGTGACGCCGGAGACGCAGACCGAGGTCTGGCGCGAGCGGACGTCGAACCCAGCGACGAGTGTCCTTGTCGCGGAACGCGACGGCGAGATGGTCGGCTTTGTTGCCCTGCTCGAGACCGAAGAGGGAACCGATCTGAACGCGATCCACGTCTTGCCCGACGTGATGGGGACCGGCGTCGGATCGGCGCTGATGACCGCAGCCGTCGAGCACGCCCGCGCACTCGGTGTCGACACTCTGCACCTGTTCGTGATCGAGGCCAACGAGCGGGCGCGCGGCTTCTACGAGCGCACCGGCTGGCAGCTCACCGGGAGGGCCGGCACGCACGAGCTCGGCGGTGCCCAGGTCGGGATCGTGCGGTACGAGCTCAGCCTCTGAGACCCGGACCCGGAGGACCAGGGCTCGTTCCGGCGTAGCCTGCGGGAATGACAGGCCGGGCGGCCGAGCCGTCGTACGACGTGGGTGCCTGGGCGGCGTTGTCCCGGAGGTTCTCGCCGTACCTCGACCTGGCCATCGGGGTGGCCGCGGCCGCGCTGTCGGTGATGTCGCTCCTGACCACCGACGTGACCAGCATCGACGCACGGCTGGAGACCGCCGACCCGCTGTCGGTGGCGGCGACGCTGGCTGCCGGGCTGTCCCTGGTCTGGCGCAGGACGCGGCCCGTCCTGTCCTTCGGCATCTTCGTGGCGGGGTGTCTGGTCGTCAGCCTCACGGGGCACTACATCGGACTGCTCTCGGTTCTCCTGCTGTTCAGCCTGTACTCGCTGGCTTCGCACGGCAGGCGACGCAACGGTGTGATCGCACTGGGCTCGTCCATCCTGGTGTTCGTCGGACTCGCACTCCTCGACGTCCCCGACCTGCGCATGTCGGACCTCCTGCAGGCGTGCGCCCTGTTGCTGGCCGCGTGGGCCCTCGGGGACGCGATCCGTTCGCGTCGCGCGCAGCAGTCTGAGCGCCTGCGCGTCGCCGAGCAGGAGGCCGCAACTGCCCGCGAGCAGGCGGCTCGCGCCATCGTCGAGGAACGGCTTCGGATCGCGCGGGAACTGCACGACGTCGTCGCCCACAGCATGTCCCTGATCGCAGTGCAGGCCGGCGTAGGTGCACACGTCATCCGCTCCGACCTGGACGCAGCCGAGCGCGCGCTGGAGATCATCGCGGAGACGAGCCGCTCGGCGCTCACCCAGACGCGGTCGATGCTCGGCTTGCTGCGCGAGGAGGACGCGGATCCCGCCGCGCCACCCGTGCACGCCATCGACGACCTCGGCCGTCTCGTCGAAGACGTCCGGCGGGCCGGCGTCGAGGTCACCCTCACCATCGAAGGGCCCCGACGACCGCTCGATCCCGGCATCGAGCTGACCGCCTATCGCATCGTGCAGGAGTCGCTGACGAACGTGCTGAAGCACTCCGGTGCGGCCCTGGCCAGCGTTGGCCTGACGTTTGTCGAAGACGGGGTCGACATCGAGGTCCGCGACACCGGCACCGGGACGCGCGCCCGCGGCCCCACGAGAGCTGCTCCGAGCGGGCACGGGCTGGTAGGCCTGGACGAGCGAACCAGGCTCGTCGGTGGCGTCCTGACGTACGGCGCCGATGACGGCACCGGTTTCAGGGTGGCTGCCCATCTGCCGTCGTCGAAGCCGGTCGCCTCGTGATCCGGGTGGCCGTGGTCGACGACCAGGAGCTGGTCCGCTCGGGATTCGTCGTACTGCTGAGCTCCAGCCCGGGCATCGAGGTTGTCGGCGAGGCCGGTGACGGCGCGGAAGCCTGGGACCTGTGCCGGCGTACCTCACCCGACGTGGTGCTGATGGATGTCCGAATGCCTCGAATGGACGGGATCGAGGCGACTCGGCGGATCATGAATGATGCGCGTTGCGCCTCCACCCACGTGCTCGTGCTCACGACGTTCGACGAGGACGCGCTCGTGCACGAGGCGCTGCGTGCCGGAGCCAGCGGCTTCCTGCTCAAGGACACCCGCCCCACACAGCTGCTCGAGGCCATCCGCGTGGTCGCAGCCGGGGACGCGTTGCTCGCCCCGTCGGTCACACGTCGCCTGATCGAGCAGTTCGCGGCGCTGCCCGGCCCGGTCGTGCCGGCCGAGGACGACCTGACGGACCGTGAGCGCGAGGTCCTGGTTGCGGTCTCACAAGGGTTGTCCAACCAGGAGATCGCGGACGATCTGCACATGGGCTACGGCACCGTGAAGACTCACGTCAGCCACCTGCTGACCAAGCTGGAGTGCCGGGACAGGGCGCAGCTCGTGATGCACGCCTACGAGTCCGGGCTGACCGTCCCGGGGAGCAGCTGACCTATACCTCGGGTCTCGGCAGGACGGGACCTCGGACAGATGTGCGCACCCCACTCGTTCACCGACATTGGTGGTACGGCCAGTCAGGCCGGTTCGCCAACGAAAGGTCATCTCATGTCACGACCATTGCGAGAACTCACGACGTACCTCGTGCTCGCCTACTCGCTGGCGATCGGCATCGCAGTCGCGATGCCGCACGCGGGCATCAACGCGCTGCTCAGTGCGTTCGCTCCGATCACGGCCGTGCTCGCCATCACGTTCCTCAGCACACCCCGCGGCAAGCGCCGCGAGCTGTGGCGGAGCTTCGGACTCAACCGCTCCGGCAAGCAGACGTGGGTGTTCGCCCTGGTCGTCCCGATGCTGATGGCGGCCAGCGCCTACGCGGTGGCGCTCGTCGTGGGCGTGGCCCGGTTGAAGGAGTTCGACCTGACGGCGTCCGGCTTCGGCTCGTGGACCCTGAACCTCGTCGCCACGCTGGCGTTCATGTCGGTGCTCTTCCTCGCCGAGGAGATCGGCTGGCGCGGGTACATGCTGCCGCGCGTCCAGCAGCTCACCAGCCGCCGTCGGGCTGCCGTGCTCACCGGGTTCGTGCACGGGTGCTTCCACCTGCCGCTGATCCTGATCGCGACGACGTACGACCAGCACGGCAGCCGCTGGTTCGTGGCTCCTGTCGTGGTCGCGACGATCACCGCCGGCGGCGTCTTCTACGCCTACCTGTGGGACCGCACCGGCAGCGTCTGGCCCGTCGCCATGGCTCACGGTGCTGTCAACACCATGTTCGCCATCGGTGCCGGCGCCGTGGTGGCTGGTTCAGAGGCCGACCTGGCCTATGTCGCCGGCGAAAGCGGGACTGCGACCTTCGCGGTCGTGGCGGTTGCAGCGGTGGTGTTCCTGGCCAGGGCTCGGGTGTGGCGCACGGACAAGCCGGCGCGTTCGTCCGAGACCGCGCTGGAGCCCGTCGCGTAACCCAATGGCCTCGACCCGGCGGTGCTCAGCTGTTGCTGAACACCGCCGGGTCGTCGCCGTCCCCGTCGTTGGCGTCGGGCCCACGGCCCGCCCAGGTCCAGGCGTACGCCGGGTCCTCGACCGCGATCCCCGCCTCGCCCAGCTCGAGCGGCCGGAAGGTGTCCACCATGACCGCGAGCTCGTCGAAGTACTCCACGCCGATGGATGCCTCGATGGCACTCGGCTGGGGCCCATGCGCATGGCCGCCAGGGTGGATGGAGATCGACCCGATGTTGATCCCCGATCCCTTGCGGGCCTCGTAGTCCCCGCCGACATAGAACATCACCTCGTCGGAGTCCACGTTGGAGTGGTAGTAGGGCACCGGGATCGACTGCTCGTGGTAGTCGACCTTGCGCGGGCAGAAGTTGCAGACGACGAAGTTGTAGCCCTCGAAGACCTGGTGGACCGGTGGTGGCTGGTGGACCTTGCCGGTGATCGGCATGAAGTCCTCCACGTTGAACGTGTAGGCGTAGAGACAGCCGTCCCAGCCGACCACGTCGAGCGGATGAGTTGCGTAGGTCAGTCGGGAGCCCACGAGGCCGGACGGGCCGTTGCCGCGGTGCTTGACCAGCACCTCGACGTCAGTGCCGGTCTCCACCAGCGGTTCGCCCGGCGCGTGCAGGTCGCGCTCGCAGTACGGCGCATGCTCGAGGAACTGGCCGAAACGCGAGAGGTAACGCTTCGGCGGCGCGATGTGGCTGTTCGCCTCGATCGCATAGAGCCGCGACACCTCCCCATCGCCTGACTTTCCTGGGTCACTCGGCAGCCAGCGGTGGGTGGTCCCGCGCGGGATCACCACGTAGTCGCCGGTCCGGTAGGTCAGCACCCCGAAGACGGTCTCCACGGTGCCGGTGCCGGACTCGACGTACACGCACTCGTCGCCGACGGCGTTGCGGTAGTACGGCGACGGTGAGTCACTGACCACATAGCTGATCCGGACGTCGCCGTTGCCCATGACCAGCCGTCGGCCCGTCACGGCATCTCCCCCTGCGGGGAGGTCGTGCAGCTTGAGGTGCCTCGGCTTCAGCGGGTGGTTGGCCGTGGTGGCGAGGTCGCCGAGCTCCCACACCTGGCTGTCGACAACGGCCGACGGGACGCCGGCGTGGTAGAGCAGCGAGGAGTCGGAGGAGAACCCCTCCTCCCCCATC
This sequence comes from uncultured Actinomycetota bacterium, assembly GCA_963742815.1. Classification (GTDB taxonomy): domain Bacteria; phylum Actinomycetota; class Actinomycetes; order Propionibacteriales; family Nocardioidaceae; genus Marmoricola. The sequence continues at coordinate 278,698 of CAVUNJ010000010.1, read as the reverse complement.
AGCTCCTCGTAGCGGAGCCCGCCCTGGTCGTCACGGAAGGCGGTGTGCCGAGTGCGCGGGATGTCGCCAATAGATCGGTAGTAAGCCACCCCGACACCCTGCCCTCCGGTGATCTAGCGTGGCAACCGTGACCCACGCAAGTAGCTCCCGGGCGACCCTCCCGGACACCCTTCCGGACTTCCTCAGGGCCTTCGTCGACGACGCCGCGATCTTCCCGCCCGCGGCGACCGACCTCGACCAGGCCGTCGCCGACCACTATGTGCACCGTTCGAGCGAGTACGCCGCGCTGGTCGGTGGCTTCGTCGTGAGCGACGTCAAGGTCGCGGACCTGGCGGATGTGGTCTCCAGGCGCTCGGAGTCGGTCGCTCCGGTGGCTGTGAACCTCGTCGTCACCGGCGGAGCCGGCGCGATCGAGCCCGCCGTCACCTGGGTGACGCGGTCGGAGGGCGTGGAGCTGCGAGCCGTCGAGTTCGCACTGCGCGACGAGGACGACCTGGCACACAACGCCCGCCGGCTCGTCCAGGTCGTCGACTCTCTTGACGAGGTGCTCGACGAGGTCACTGTCTTCGCCGAGCCGCCCAAGCTGCACGGGTCGCCACCGCACGGCTGGCTCGCGGCGCTGGACGAGCTCGCTGCCCGCGAGATCGCATTGAAGTTCCGCACTGGCGGCATTACCGCGGATCTCTTCCCGAGCGGCATCGAGCTGGCCACGTGCATCGAGGCCGCACTGGACCGTGAGCTGCCCTTCAAGTGCACGGCGGGCCTGCACCACGCGGTGCGGAACCGCGACCACGAGACCGGCTTCGAGCACCACGGCTTTCTCAACGTGCTGCTGGCCACGCGTGCCTCGCTGGACGGTGGGAGCCCCGAGGACGTTGCACGGGTGCTCGACGACGCCGACGCCTCGGCGATGGCCTCGCGCCTTTCCGCGGATCCCGACCAGGCGGCGCGCACCCGGCGGTGGTTCAACTCCTTCGGGTCGTGCAGCGTGCTGGAGGCTCACGAGGACCTCGTGGAGCTTGGACTGATCGGGGCGGCGAGATGAGAGGTGTCGACCGGGCCAACCAACGCCGGCAGTCCGAGCGGGGCCGGGAGCTCAACCAGGCAACCTGGGTCGAGGGGGCCGCGGGGTCGGCGTACGACACGGACAACCTGCCGTATGGGGTCTTCTCGGTCGATGAGGCCGCGCCGCGCGTCGGAACGCGCATCGGCGACCAGGTCCTCGACCTGACACCGGCACTGGGTGACTCGATCTTCGACCAGCCGCAGCTCAACGGGTTCATGGCGATGGGCACGGGTGCGTGGAGAGTCACCCGGCGACGCCTGGTCGAGCTCCTCACCCATCCCGAGCACACCGACGAGGTCAGCCCGCACCTGCATCCGCTCGCCGACGTCACCATGCACCACCCGTTCGAGGTGGCTGACTACGTCGACTTCTACTGCTCGATCCAGCACGCCACGAACGTGGGCCGGATCTTCCGTCCCGACGGGGACGCGCTATTGCCCAACTGGCGCCACCTGCCCGTCGGCTACCACGGGCGGGCCGGCACGGTGGTGGTCTCGGGCACCGACGTGCACCGACCCAGTGGCCAGCGCAAGGCCCCGGACGAGGACACTCCGAGCGTCGGCCCGTCCCGCCGCCTCGACATCGAGGCCGAGCTCGGGTTCGTGGTGGGCGTCTCGACCCATCTGGGCGAGCAGGTCCCGGCGGCGGCCTTCGAGGACCACGTGTTCGGGGTGACGCCGCTCAACGACTGGTCGGCGCGCGACATCCAGGCGTGGGAGTACGTCCCGCTCGGACCGTTCCTCGGCAAGTCCTTCGCCACCTCGATCAGCGCCTGGATCACTCCGTTGGTGGCCCTCGAGGAAGCGCGGGTCGACCTCCCCGGACAAGATCCCGCTCCCGTTGACTACCTACGCGTCGACGAGCCCGCCGGTTATGACATCGACTTCGAGGTGGAGCTCAACGGCCACGTGGTGAGCCGGCCGCCGTACGCCGCGATGTACTGGTCTCCCGCCCAGATGCTCGCGCACATGACCGTCAACGGCGCCTCGCTGCGCACGGGCGACCTCTTCGCCAGCGGCACGATCAGCGGCGACGAATCCGACCAGCGCGGGTCGTTCCTGGAGCTCAGCTGGGGTGGCCAGGAGCCGTTCGGCGAGGAGCGGCGCACGTTTCTCGAGGACGGCGACACGGTGACCCTGCGGGCCACTGCGCCGGGAGAGCTCGGCGGGCGCATCGCGCTCGGCGAGGTGACCGGGAAGGTCACCTCGGCCGAGGCGTAGCGCCGGGCCTGACGACGGACCGAAGTCCTGTTCTGAAGGCCCGCGAGGACATCAGGTGGGACTTCGGTCCGCCCGTGTGCTCAGGACCGGCAGCTCAGAGGTTCCCGCGGGCGTCCTGCTCGCGCTCGATCGCCTCGAAGAGCGCCTTGAAGTTGCCCTTGCCGAAACCGAGCGAGCCGTGTCGCTCAATCAGCTCGAAGAAGACGGTGGGACGGTCGCCCAGCGGCTTGGTGAAGATCTGCAGGAGGTATCCGTCCTCGTCACGGTCGACCAGGATCCCTCGCTTCTGCAGCTCCTCGATGGGCGCGCGCACGTTGCCGATGCGCGCGCGCAGTTCGGGGTCCTCGTAGTAGGAGTCCGGTGTGTTCAGGAACTCCACGCCGTTGGCTCGCAGCGCGTCGACCGAACCGAGGATGTCGTTGGTCGCGACGGCGAGGTGCTGGGCACCGGCGCCGCGGTAGAACTCGAGGTACTCGTCGATCTGCGACTTCTTCTTCGCGATCGCGGGCTCGTTGAGCGGGAACTTCACGCGGTGGTTGCCGCTCGCGACGACCTTGCTCATCAACGCCGAGTAGTCGGTGGCGATGTCGTCCCCGATGAACTCCGCCATGTTCGTGAAGCCCATGACCTTGTTGTAGAACCCCACCCACTCGTCCATGTGACCGAGCTCGACATTCCCGACGATGTGGTCCAGCGCCTGGAACAGCCGCTTGGGCTCGCCCTCGCGCTTGACCCAGGTCGACTCGGCTGCGACGTAGCCCGGGAGGTAGGGGCCGTCGTACCGCGAGCGGTCGACCAGCGTGTGCCGGGTCTCGCCGTACGTCGCGATCGCAGCGATCCGGATGGTGCCATGCTCGTCGGTGATGTCCTCCGCCTCGCGCACGACGCTCGCGCCGGCCTTGCGGGCCTGGGCGATGCAGCGGTCGACGTCGGGGACCTCGAGCGCGATGTCCACGACGCCGTCCCCGTGCCGGCGGTGGTGGTCGGCCAGCTCGCTGTCCGGGTGCACCGCACCGTTGATCACGAACCGGATCGAGCCCGAGCGCAGCACGAAGGACTTGTGGTCCCGGTTGCCGTGCTCCGGACCGGAGTAGGCGACCAGTTCCATGCCCCACGCGGACTGGTAGTAGTGCGCGGTCTGGGTGGCATTGCCGACGACGAACACGATCGCGTCCCAGCCGGTCACGGGGAACACATCGCGCTCCTCGTCGTACTCCACCAGGCCGACCAGCTGCTTGAGTTGGTCAAGGGTCAGGTCCGCACGGATCTCTTCGGGGGTCAGTGAACTCATGCGCCTACGATCGCCGCAGGTGACAATATGTGCAACTCGACCGTGGCACACTGGTCAATCTGTATACCTCAGGAGCCTCACGTGGATCAGCTTGACCGCACTCTGATCGAACTGTTTGCTGCCGAGCCGCGTGTCGGAGTACTCGAGGCGTCGCGGCGGCTCGGGGTGGCACGCGGCACCGTCCAGGCCCGACTCGACCGGCTGCAACGGTCCGGCGTCGTCTCCGGCTGGGGTCCACAGCTCGAGCCCGCAGCCATGGACTACCCGGTGACCGCCTTCCTGACCCTCGAGATCCGCCAGGCCTCAGCGGCGCCAGGCGCACTCGAGGGTGGCCACGACGCGGTCGGCACGCACCTCGCGACGATCCCTGAGCTGCTCGAGGCGTGCACGATCACCGGCCCCGGTGACATCTGGTGCCGGGTGGTGGCACGTTCGAACACCGATCTCCAGCGGGTGATCGACCGCGTGCTATCCCACAGCGCGATCGTGCGCTGCTCGACGGTGATTGCTCTGGCGACCCAGGTGCCGCACCGGGTGCTGCCGCTGCTCGGCTCCGTTGCCGCGGACTGACCGGTCCTCACCCTGGCGCCATACGCTGGCGCGATGATCCTGAGCGAGTTCCCGCGTCACCCGTTAACCTTCGGACCCAGCCCGGTGCATCCGCTGGAACGGCTGACGGCCCATCTGGGGGGAGCGTCCGTTTGGGCCAAGCGCGAGGACTGCAACTCGGGGCTCGCCTTCGGCGGGAACAAGACGCGCAAGCTGGAGTACATCGTTCCCGACGTGCTGGCGCAGGGCGCAGACACGCTGGTGTCGATTGGCGGGTACCAGTCGAACCACACCCGTCAGGTCGCTGCCGTCGCTGCACACCTCGGACTGAAGTGCCGGCTGGTCCAAGAGAAGTGGGTTGACTGGGACGACCCGGTCAACGACAAGGTCGGCAACATCTTGTTGTCCCGGATCATGGGGGCCGACGTACGCCTGGAAGAGAGCGGCTTCGACATCGGCCTGCGGCCGTCCTGGGAGGAGGCCCTCGCCGAGGTCGAGGCGTCGGGCGGCAAGCCCTACCCCATCCCCGCAGGGGCATCGGAGCACCGGCTGGGTGGGCTCGGCTTCGCGAACTGGGCCTTCGAGGTCGCTGAGCAGGAGGCCCGGCTGGACGTCTTCTTCGACACCGTCGTGGTGTGCACCGTCACCGGGTCGACCCATGCCGGCATGATCGCCGGCTTCGCCGCGCTGGAGGATATGACCGGGCGCCCCCGTCGCGTGATCGGCATCGATGCCTCGGCGACGCTCGAGAAGACCACCGTCCAGGTGACCCGCATCGCCCGGAACACCGCAGAGCTGATCGAACTCGGACGGGACCTGCGTGAGGACGAGATCACCGTGCTCGAGGGCTGGGCTGGAGACCTGTACGGCATCCCCGTCGAGTCGACCGTCGAGGCGATCCGGCTGAGCGGCAGGCTCGAGGGAATGATCATCGATCCCGTCTACGAGGGAAAGTCGATGGCCGGGCTGGTCGACCTCGTGACGAGCGGCGAGATCCCGTCGGACTCGACGGTCCTCTACGCGCACCTCGGCGGACAGCCGGCGCTCAATGCCTACTCTGGCATCTTCGACTGAAGCCGCCGACCAGTTGGTGGTCGAGCAGATGGTCGAGGCCACGCCAACCCGTAGGTGGTCGAGCAGCGAGCGTCAGCCTTGCGTCGAGCAGCGAGCGTCAGCGAGCGACAGTCGAGATGAGCGAACAGTCGAGACGACTGGTCACTCATGACGACCACCCCGCTGCCGAGGAGCAGCCGAGCCCTCAGGTGGTCGATTCTGAACGCACACCCCCGATCAGCGGAGTCCAGCACGCACCACGTGCACGCCAGACTCCACAGATCCGGCAGGGGGTCACGTGCGGAACGCCAGAGGTGGTCGAGCAGCGAGCGGACACCGTGCATCTCCTGACGCCGGCCGACACCTTCCCCTACGCGAGCAACACCACCCGCGCGATGCAGATCGACCACACCATCCCCTGGACGAAACAACGCGCCGACGCCGGTGAGAAGCAGTCACGGATCGGGAACTACGGCCCCATGGTCGGCCTCCACCACCGGATCAAGACCCACGGCAACTCGGCGCTGAGACAACCGTTCCCCGGGATCTACCTCTGGCGCGACCCCTACGGCGCCACCTACCTCGTCGACCACCCCGGCACCCGCCGAATTCCTCGACGAGCTCCACCCACCGCATCGCCGCTCGAAGCCCGCCTCAGCAACCTCACACTCGCCAGCTGATATGTGGGGAGTCCTGTCAAGAGGGCATAGCGAGGCGGCCTCCGCGTGGCTCGTGGAGGCCGCCTCTGTTTCCGGCCGGATCGCGAGGGCACTCAGCGTGTCTTGGCGACGCGCGGTCATGCTGATATGCGCGGGTTGGTTACCGCAGGACGGGCAGTTCGGCTGGAACGTTTCCGCTGTCTAGGAATCGTGCGTCACCGTTGTGAGGCGGTGGCACATAGCTAGCTCGCGGGTCGCTCCTCGCGCTGCGAACGCCCAGGTTGACCGGCCGGGGCTCAGGGTGGTGTCGCTACTCAAGTACCGCCAGGGACCAGCACCAGCCAGCGAGTTCGCGGGCGATCGCGACGTTGGCGATCACGGGCTTCTTCTTCCGTGCGGTGAAGGTGTTCCAGCGGCCGTTGAGCCGCGTGTTGCCTTCGTGGCCGCGGACGCGGGCGGGCATCGGTGCCTGGTCCCAGCGAGCGCGCATAGTCACCCCTGGAGCGCGGTAGGTCTTGCGGTGGTGCCAGGCGGCCTCGACCAGCAGCCTGCGGGCGTGGCTGTTGCCGGTCTTGGTGATCGACCCCTGGGAACGTTTGCCGCCGCTGGAGCTTTCACTGGGAACGAGCCCGAGGTAGGCGCCGATCGAGGAGCCGGTGAAGCGATGCCAGTCACCGATCTCGACAGCGAGCCCGAACCCGGTCAGGGTCGAAACTCCGCGCAGGCAGCCCAGCCGGTGGACCACGTCGGTGTAGTCGCTGTTAGCCGCCATCTCCTCGATGGCCTTGTCCAAGCGTTCACGCCGGTCCAGAGTGTGCAGCATTGTCTCGTAGGCCGAGTCGTAAGCCAGCTGAAGACCCGTGAGCTCGAAGCGCTGGGACCTCAACCAGGCATCGTGCTTGCCGGTCCAGGCATGGCCGCCGTAATAGACGATGCCCTGGCGCAGTAGCAGTTTGGACAACCGGTGCCGTGCGCGCATCAGGTCGCCGCGAGCGTCCTCACGAGCGCGGACCAGATCCCGGGCGGATTCCTGCTCGACGGTGGGGACCGTGACCTCGACGATCTCGCCCAGCTTGAGCAGCCGTGCGAGATGCAGCGCGTCGCGCGCATCAGTCTTGACCCGATCGCCGGCCGGCCGCTGCAGCTTCGACGGCGCGGCAACCAGACAGTCGACACCTCGCTCCCGCAGAAACCGGGCCAGTCCGAAACCCGTCGGCCCCGCTTCATAGACGACCCGGACCGGACCTGGCAGGGACGACACCCAACTGAAGATCTCGACCGGGCCCGGCGTCAAACGGCGACGAGCCAGCTCGCCGGTCACCCCGTCGATCGCGCAGCCGACAACCGACAACGCGTGCACATCCAGTCCAACACTCGTACGCTCATGAATCACTGAGGCCTCCCGCAACTGTGGCTCTACCTGACAGGCTCGAGCCTGCCCGGCAACCCACGAACACTTGCGAGCGAGGCCTCAGCCCTCACTCCATACCGTCTAGCTGGCCGTCGCTTGCGACGGAGTACACCCCAAGCAACGCACGCACGTCCGGACACAGCCGATGAGCGAGCAAACGCGCCGCGATGGGTCGGGTTGTAGCTCGTCAGACCGCGCGGCGAACGCGATTGTTTGCTCCGGCGCGGCAGGTCATGCCGACGGAGCAGTCGTCATTGCTGGGGATCAGGAGCCGACGAGCGCGAAGAACAGCATGCCTGCGAAAACGGCGACCAATGGCTCCACTACGGCTCCGACCATGAGACCGGCACCAAAGCCGCGCCAGTGGCTCGACCACTGAAGCGCAACGCCCACAACGACTAGCGCACCGAAGGTCACCCGCTCGGGCGCGCTCCCATCGAAGAAGGCGTAAGACACGATCGAGACCAAGAGGCTCACGAAAATACCCACCCATACTCCGTACATGAGTGAGGGTGCACGGCGCTGTGCGATATCGACCACGTGACAAGCATCGCGCGGGAGGCCTCCCTCGCACACGATCAACCCAACGAACCAACCCATGAGGCTGCCACCCCGATCAGCCGCGATCCGCGTGCTGACATGTCGACGGTGGAACGCCTCAGAACTAGCCGCTGGTCGGGTCCCAGACGTGCGTGTAGTAGTCGAGGGTGGCCTGGGCTCGCTGGCGCTGGAACATGTCGCTGAGATAGATCTCGTCGTTGGAGTGGTACCAGCGGCGCAACTTCTTGACCAGCCTGATGAGCCACATCTCGATCGCCTCCATGACCAGTATGCGCCTCCAAGCCTCACCCAGCGGATCCGCGCGTGGCGAGGAAGACGTAGCGGTTCAGGCTGAAGAACCAGTCGGTGTCGAGCTCCCGCATCGAGGCGGCCCAGGCATCGACGGTCTCGCGATCGAGGCCATGCCGGTCGACGACGAAGGTGGCAACGAGACCGAGCAGGAGCCCGCTGAAACTGTCGTTGGCGTTGCCCACATTGAGCAGCGGTAGCACGGTCGGCGGCGTGACCTCGAAGCCGGCCTGCGCCAACGAGCGACCGAGCGTGCGGGGCAGGTGCGGATCAACCAGGTGCTCCTCCCATGCGGCGAGGACCCGGCTCATCAGCTCCTCGTCGGGCGCGTGCCACACCAGCGAGTCCCAGTCGGTGTCGAGGACCAGCACCCGCCCACCGGGCTTCAGGACCCGGTGGATCTCTGCCAGCGCACGCGGTACGTCGGGGACGTACTCCAGCACCTGCGTGGTGACGACGGCGTCGAACGACCCGTCGTCGTACGGGATCTCCTCTGCGCCACCTCGGGCGAGTTCGAGCTTCGCCGCGTCCGGATCGGCACCACGCGCGGCCGCGATGGCCAGCATGCTGTCGCTGACGTCGATCCCGCAGGCACGTCCCTCGACCCCGACCTCCGCCGCCATCTCGGCGGCGAGGAAACCCGGGCCGACGCCGATGTCGAGCACGTGCTCACCAGGCGCCAGCACCAGCATCGACATCACGCTCGCGCGTTGCGCCACGATGTCCGGCGTGGTGTACGCCGCCTCCACTCTGCGCGCGGTGTCCTCGTTGAACTCGATCATCCCGGCCATGAGGTTCTCCCTCTACTCGCCCCGACACACGATCGTCGATCACCTCGCCCTTGTCACCGGGGTATTGCGCTGCCCCTACCCCCGCGTCGCCCATTCGCGCAGCAGGTCGATCCGCTTGGCGAGCTGGTCGGCGTTGGCTGCGGCTGCGGCGGGGCCGCCACACTCCTTGCGCAGTGTGGCGTGCGTGATGCCGTGCGGCTGGCCGGTGCGGTGGTACCACGCGGCGACCAGGCCGTTGAGCTCTCGGCGCATCACCGCGAGGTGCTCATGAGTCGTGGGCTCGCGACACCTCTCGGCCTCGGGCGTACGCCGTTGCGCGCGCTCGCTCTGCCGATGACGGAGCAGGTCGCGCACCTGGTCCGCCTCCAGCAGGCCCGGGATCCCGAGGAAGTCCATCTCCTCCTCCGACCCCACGTGCACCTCGCCCGCGTGGCCGAACTCGGCCCCGTCGTACAGCACTCGGTCGAAGGTGGCCTGCGACCCGAGCGCCTCGAACGGCAGCCCCTCATCAACGCCGGCACCGTCGGCCTGTTGCGCCTGCTGCAGCAACGCTTCCTCGGCGGCAAAGATGTCGCCTTCGTCGGTGACCCGACGGCCGAGCACGTGGTCGCGCTCAACCTCCATCTCGGACGCATGGGCGAGCAGCACCGGCACGGAGGGCACGAAGATCGACGCGGTCTCGCCGCGCTTGCGGGCGCGCACGAAACGACCGATTGCCTGGGCGAAGAACAGCTGGGTGGAGGTCGTCGTCGCATAGACACCCACCGCCAACCTTGGTACGTCGACGCCCTCGGAGACCATCCGGACGGCCACCATCCACCGCGAGCCGTCCGCGGAGAACTTCGCGATCCTCTTCGACGCGGCCTTCTCGTCGGAGAGCACGACCGCGGGCTTCTCCCCCGCGATGCTCGTCAGCACCTGGGCGTAGGCGCGCGCAGAGTCCTGGTCGCTCGCGATGACCAGTCCCCCGGCGTCCGGGACGTGACGGCGCACCTCCGAGAGCCGTCGGTCCGCTGCCTGGAGAACCGAGGGAATCCACGACCCCTTCGGGTCGAGCGCGGTGCGCAGTGCCTGCGCGTTCAGGTCCTTGGTGAGTGGTTCGCCGAGCCGTGCGGCGATCTCGTCACCCGCGCGCGTGCGCCACTGCATGGCGCCGCCGTATGCCATGAACAGCACCGGGCGCACGACGTGGTCGGCCAGCGCGTGTGCGTAGCCGTAGGTGAAGTCCGCCACCGATCGCGGCACGCCGTCGGCGTCCGGGGCGTAGGTGACGAACGGGATCGGGTTGATGTCGGAGCGGAACGGGGTGCCGGTGAGCGCGAGCCGGCGACGGGCCGGCTCGAAGGCCTCGCGAACGGCCTCACCCCAGGAGAGTGCGTCCCCGGCGTGGTGGACCTCGTCGAGGATCACCAGTGTGTTGAAGCGCTCGGTGCGGATCCGGTGGGCAAGCGGGTTGGCCGCCACCCCGGCGTACGTCAGTGCGATCCCGACGAAGTCGCTGCTGGTGCGGCCCCTGCGCCCGGAGTACGCCGGGTCGAGAGAGATGCCGACTCTCGCGGCGGCCTCGGCCCATTGGGTCTTCAGGTGTTCGGTGGGCGCCACCACGGTGATCCGGTCCACGACGCGCCGCGAAAGCAGCTCCGCGGCCACTGTCAGCGCGAAGGTCGTCTTGCCTGAGCCAGGGGTCGCCACAGCGAGGAAGTCACGCGGGCTGCTCTCGAAGTACGCCGTCAGCGCAGCCGTCTGCCACGCACGCAACCGTGTCGCCGTACCCCAGGCAGCTCGGTCTGGGTAGGCGGGCGGGAGGTCGAGCGGGACAGGCGGCGCAGCTTCAGGCGGAGGGTGTCCGTCAGTCACAGGCCGTTACAACCGCCACTTCTCGAACGCCGCATCCATGCGGCTCACCTGTCCGGCCGTGAACATGTTCATGCACGCGTCCAGGGAGTAGTCCATGAAGTTGCGCACCGGGTCGAGCCCGGGCGCCGTCGGGCAGGTGTCGCGCGTGGTCTGGCAGAAGAAGCTGGGCTGTTCCTCGGCGGCGGTGTCCGCGATGAGGTCGCCGGGTGCCGCGCACCCACCCTCGAAGGTGTGGAAGAGGCCGAGCCAGTGACCGGTCTCGTGGATCAGCGTGTCCCCGAGGTTGTAGCCGGTGGCCCTGCCGCCGGGCAACGAGGCGACGTGGACGGACACACCGTCCATGAAAGGTGCGCTGGCGTACTGCCACGGGAACCGGGCCCAACCGAGCACCGGCTGGTTCCTTGGTCCACCACCGTTGATGTAGAGGTTGAGGGTGCGGGCGTTGCCCCGGTGCAGCTTGCGCTTCATCTTCTGGTCGCGCGGTCCGTTGAAGAAGGCGTGGAACCAGCTGTCACGTCGCGTCCAGTCGGACTTCACCAGGGTGAACCGGTAGCGGGCGTTCACGCTGAGCGAGCTCTGCCGAGCGCCGATGCCGTTGTTGAGGACGGTGATCAGGTTCCGGAGCCGGCGCGGGCCGACGCTGACCCGCTCGCCCCTGTGACTGCCCTTGATGACGTGGGCGTAGACCGGGATCACCACGGTGTCCGGGAGTCTCGGCTCGACGTTCCTGGCGACGAACCCGGGCCGGGCCTCTCGTGCCGGCAGTGCCTCGAGGTCGCGCTGGGTGACGGCTCCGGTGTCGGAATGCTGACGCCAGTGCGGAACGGGACGCTCGCCCTTCACCCGCGCAGCCATGTCCGTGAGGCACGGTGCGATGGCAGCCGCAGGACCTCCGATCGCCACACCCGTCGGGGCAGCGGCGGCTGGGGCGGACACGGCCAGCGGCACGACCGCCAGCGCGAGCGCCACCAGGGAAGCCGTGCGGCGGAGGTTGCTCACTGCTTGTCGCCTTCGCGCATGCTTTCCCAGATCTCCTTGCACTCGGGGCACACCGGGAACTTCTGCGGGTCCCGGCTCGGGATCCAGACCTTGCCACACAGAGCCACCACTGGCGTGCCATTGACCATGGCATCCATCAACTTGTCTTTGGGGACGTAGTGGGAGAGGCGTTCGTGGTCACCGTTGTCGGTGGGAACCGTTCGCTCTTCGGTCCGGGTGTCCTCGAGGACATCGATCCCGAAACCCGGTTTCTGTGGGCTGCTCACCGACGCATCCTAGCGCCCGGCTCCCCCAGATCAGCCCGGTTGGGGGGTCAGGCGGCGAGGACTGCCCTGATCCTGTCGGCCAGGCACGGTGTCGAGGCCGGGGTCGTGCTCGGGGTCGTGTTCGGGGTCCCAGTCGGTGTCTCATTCGGTGTCTCAGACGGGACCTCGATCGAGGTCTGGACGACCGGTTCTGGCCGCGCCGCCGGACCGGGAAGCCCCAGTCTGGCCCGCTCCTCGAGCCGGCGTCCTGCCGCGGCGGCAGGCTCGTCCTGGGTGTTGGCCAGGCCGGCAGCGACGGCCAGCCGCGCCCACTCCTTCTCGCGGGCGCGGAACATGGCCCGCGCCATCTCGGGGCCGGCGGGGCGTCCGGCGCAGCCGTCGATGACCAGGCGCACGCCCGGCATCTGCTCCGCGGTGGTGTGCCAGGCGCTGGCCACGGCCGACTCGAGGTCCATCGGCTCGCGAACCAGAGCGCGCTCGATGTTGCCCGACAGCCGGGCGTGCCACTTCAGCAGCAGTGCGCCGACCAGATCGAGCTCGTCGATGAAGTGCTCGGCGACGCCGGGGACGTCCATGGGTAGGACGCCGTCGCGCCGGCTGTTGGCGGTGTCGATCACGACGCGGAGGGTCTCCCCGCGGTTGTGGAAGGTTTTCCAGCTCATGCTCTGCACCCTTCTAGGAGTTCACATACCGGAAGTACGTACTCAGAGTATGTGAACGGCCGTGGGTAGCCAAGGCTCCCCCGCGTGACCTCACCCACATCGGGGCGCGTCTCGCGCGGGTTGCCGACACTAGACTTCCGGGATGACCCGATCGCACACCGAAGGCCTCCTCAGCGGTCTGCCGAAGGTCACTGGTGGTTCGCGTCGGGCGCAGTACTCCGCTTCGACGAAGCGGGCCCTCATCGAGGTAGCCACGGTTCAGTTCGGCCAGCATGGGTACGGCGGGACGAGCCTGGATGCCATCGTCGCCGGTGCCCGTGTGACCAAGGGTGCGCTCTACCACCACTTCAGTGGCAAGCAAGGCGTCTTCGAGGCGGTCTTCGCCAAGGTCGAGGACGACGCTTCCAGGACGATCAAGTCCGCGTTGCGTGGGGCGGAGGACCCCTGGGAGAAGGCTCGCGCCGGCCTGCGGGCGTTCCTGTCCGTCGTCCAGGAACCCGTCTACCAGCGCGTCGTGATCCAGGACGGACCGGCGATCCTGGGCTACGAGCGGTTCCGCGAGCAGGAGGAACGCTCCAGCTACGGCATCGTGCAGGACATCGTCGGCTCGGTGCTCGACGCTTCGACCTACGAGCTCGACGACCCGATGAAGCAGACCTTCAGCCGGATCTTCTTCGGCGCGATGTCGGCCGCTGGAGAGAGCGTCACGACCGCGGAGGACCCCAAGCAGGCGGTGGCCCGCATCGAGGCCGCCATCCTCTTCATCCTCGAGGGCTTGCGCTCACTGGCGGAGAAGGGCGTGGTGCTGACCGACCCCGCCGTGGACGATCGCTACAGGGCAGGAAGTCCGTGAGGTCGCAGCCTCGGGTCACTTGGTGAATGACACCCGGCCGCCGTCCTTGTCGGTGGGGACGAGCTCGACCCACACATGTCCAGCGGGCACCTTCAGCGCTCCCGCTGCCGTGCTGAGCTGGATCGGGGTCTGCCTGGACTTCTTCTTCCAGGTGCCGCGCACGACCTCACCGTTGTGGAACAGCTGGAACTGGCCCTTGCCGGAGTAGATCGTCTCGGGCACCGGGTTGCCGGCCGGGTCGGTGTAGCCGGCATCGGTCAGACGCACCCGGACGACCAGAATGCTGTCGGGCACGAACAGCTTGCCCTCGGCCGCGTAGCTGTTCTGATCGCGGTACTTGCCACCCTGGAAACGCCACGAGGTCGTGTGCGTGCGGCTGAAGACCGCGTTGATCGTCTTCGCGGGCTGGGTGCCGGTGAAGTCAGCCTCCTTGCCCCAGGGCAGGTAGCTGGCGGGCACGACGGCCTTCTTGCGCACGGTCTTCGCCAGCTTGGGCAGGTCGACCATCAGGTTGTACGGGGCACTGCGACTTCCCTCGCGGAAGAAGCCCGGGCCTCCCTCGGTGAAATAGGTGATCTTTGCGCCCTTCAGCCGACCGAGCGTCTGCCCCGCGGCGCCACTCCCGACGAGCACCCCATGCGCCGGCTTCACGATGCCGATGTCGGTAGCGCGCATGGACCGGACCGGACCGGCCGTTTTGGGCAGGTGGCGGTAGAAGAACACTGCGAGGCGGGTGTATCCGCCCTCGACCAGCTCCTCGGTGACCAGGTCGGCCTTGTCAAGCCCGACCTGCGGCTGGCTGTTGCTGCTGTTGTCGATCTTGGTGACCAGGACCGGGCGGTCCGGCGTAGAGCCGTTGACGGGCTCGCCGGTCAGCGGCCACAGCGCCGCGAGCTTGGTGCCTCCGGCGACAGGTTGCGAGTCGGGTCTCTTCTCGCCCTTCTCGTCGTCACCGCCACAGGCTGCGAGCGTGAGACTCAGGGCAATCGCTGTGAGTGCGGCGACGGGACGGGCGGCCCGGCGGGAGGCCCGGCCAGACTGAGGGCGGGCCGCGGGGTGGGCGGACCCCGAAGAACCTCCGCGGGCAGCGAGAACACGTGGATGCATGTTCGTCAGCATGACAAAGCCCTGCTTGTGAGAGACGCAGGGCCCGCCCAAGTTGCGGCTTTTCTCACACTCAGATCTTGGCGCCACCGTCGACGTAGAGGGTCTGGCCGGTGATGTACGACGCCTCGTCGCTGCACAGGAACGCGGCCGCTGCGGCGATGTCCTCCGGGTAGCCGACGCGCTTGACCGGGTTGGCTTCGGCGGCCATCTTGCGGAAGTCCTCGACGTCGAGCTTGAGTCGACGTGCCGTGTCATCGGTCATCTCGGTGGCGATGAAGCCCGGTGCGATGGCGTTGACGTTGACACCGAACTGGCCGAGCTCGAGCGCGAGGGTGCGGGTGAACCCCTGCACGCCGGCCTTGGCCGCCGAGTAGTTGGCCTGACCCCGGTTGCCATTGGCCGAGACGCTCGAGAGGTTCAGGATCTTGCCGTACTTCTGGTCCACGAACGTCTTCTGCACTGCCTTGCTCATCAGGAAGGCGCCCTTGAGGTGGACGTTGATGACCGCGTCCCAGTCTTCCTCGGTCAGCTTGAACAGCAGGTTGTCGCGGGTGATCCCGGCATTGTTGACCAGGACGTGCAGCCCGCCGAGCTCGTCGAGAACACGCGCCACCGCGGACTGCACGGAAGCTGCGTCGGTCACGTTGCAGCCGATTCCGATCGCCTGGCCGTCGCCCCCCAGCCCGTCGGCAGTGGCCTTGGCCTGGCCCTCGTCGAGGTCGAGTACGGCGACCGAGGCGCCCTCCTCGGCGAAGCGCTTGGCGGTGCCTGCACCGATTCCTCGTGCAGAACCCGTGACGAGTGCTACCCGTCCGTCGTACCGACCCATCTCGTGCGTCCTCTCAAAGCGGTGCCCCGACTGTTCTCAGGCCGCCGGTCACTCTATTTGGGCGCTCAGAGCGGCCGTGATCCGCCCCGCCCACTCGTCCCGGTCGGCCGTGCCGGCGTACTTCGTCCGGGGCCAGAAGAAGCCCCGCAGACCGTCGCCCTTGGTGCGCGGCACGACGTGGCAGTGCAGGTGCGGCACCGACTGGGACACCGTGTTGTTCATCGCCACGAACGATCCCTGGGCGCCGAGGCCGTCGACCATCGCGACAGCGAGCCGCTGCGCAGCGGCGAGGTAGGGGTCACGCAACGCGGCAGGCAGGTCGGGCAGCGTCACGACGTGTTGGCGCGGCACCAGCAGCACGTGCCCCTTGAACACCGGGCGAGCATCGAGGAACGCGGCGAAGTCATCGTCACGCCAGACCGTGGCTGCCTCGATCTCACCCGCGGCGATCGCGCAGAAGAGACACTCCGTGCTTGCAGGGCTCACGATCGCGGCCAGTCAGCTGAGCTGCTGGGGCTGGACGTCGGACTTGTGGCCGCGGTCCGAGCCGACGGGGTCGCCCTGTGCTCCAGAGGTCGCATCGTCGCGTGAGTCTGGCTCGAGGCGGATCACCACCGACTTCGAGGTCGGGCAGTTGCTTCCCGTCGCAGTCGAGTCGAGCGGGACCAAGGGGTTGACCTCCGGGTAGTACGCCGCCGCGCACCCGCGTGGGGTGTCGTACTCGACGATCTTGAAGGACGGCACCGAGCGCTCCGTCCCGTCCTGCCACTCGCTCACCAGGTCGACGGAGTCACCCTCGCTGAAGCCGGACGCGGCAATGTCGTCACGGTGCAGGAAGACGACGCGGCGACCACCGGAGATCCCGCGGTAGCGGTCGCTGAGTCCGTAGATCGTGGTGTTGAACTGGTCGTGGCTGCGCAAGCTCTGTAGCAGCAGCCTGCCCTCGGGGACGTTGATCACCTCCATGGGGCTCGCGCTGAAGACCGCCCGGCCGGACTTGGTCGGGAACGTGCGCGAGTCGCGAGGAGGGTGCGGCAGCACGAACCCACCTGGCTGGTTCACCTTCTCGTCGTACGACGAACAGCCGGGCACGACGTGCGAGATCGCCTTGCGGATGTGGCTGTAGTCGGAGCGGTACTCAGACCACGGCACCACACCGTTGGTGCCGAGTGTGGCCTCCGCGATGCTGCACACGATGTCGACCTCCGACCTCAGGTCGGGGCTCGCCGGCTTCAGCGGACCACGCGACGCGTGTACGGCGGACATCGAGTCCTCGACGGTGACCCGCTGGTCGACCCCGCCGGTGCGGTCACGCTCGCTGCGACCCAGTGCGGGGAGGATCAGGGACACCCGACCGCAACGGACGTGCGTGCGGTTCAGCTTGGTGGACACGTTGACGGTGAGCTCGGCCTGCTCCATCGCATCCTCGGTCACGACGGTGTCGGGTGCCGCGGAGACGAAGTTGCCGCCCATGGCGACGAACACCTTCGCCTTGCCGTCACGCAGCGCCCTGATCGAGTCGACGGTGTCGTGCCCGGGCTCGCGCGGCGGCTCGAAGCCGTACTCGTCGCGCAGCGCGTCCAGGAAGTGGTCCGGCACCTTCTCCCAGATCCCCATGGTGCGATCACCCTGGACGTTGGAGTGTCCGCGCACCGGGCAGAGTCCGGCACCGGGCTTGCCGATGTTGCCCTGCAGCATCGCGACGTTGACGAACTCCTTGACGGTGGCGACCGCGTTGCGGTGCTGGGTGATTCCCATTGCCCAGCAGTGAACGGTGGCGTCGGAGGCGAGAAGCATGTCGGCGGCTTCGCGGATCTGGTCCCGGCTCAAGCCGGTCACCTCCAGGACCCGGTCCCAGTCGAGGTTCTTGATCTCGCGTGCCCACTCGTCGTAGCCAGTCGTGTGACGCTCGATGAAGTCGAGGTCGAGCACCGAGCCGTCGTTGCCGGCCTCCTCCTCGGCCTCGAGGATCAGGTAGCCGATTGCCTGCCACAGCGCGAGGTCACCGTTGATGCGGACTGGCAGGTGCAGGTCGGAGAGGCCGGTGCCGGGCCCGGCCAGGCCGCGCGCGTTCTGCGGGTTCTTGAAACGCAGCAGCCCGGCTTCGGGAAGCGGGTTGATCGAGATGATCCTGGCGCCGTTGCCCTTGGCCTTCTCCAGTGCGGTCAACATCCGCGGGTGGTTGGTGCCTGGATTCTGCCCGCTGACGACGATCAGCTTCGCCTCGTAGATGTCGTCCAGGCTGACTGACCCCTTGCCGATGCCGATCGTCTCGGCCAGGGCCACCGAAGTGGACTCGTGGCACATGTTGGAGCAGTCCGGCAGGTTGTTGGTCCCGAAGGCACGTGCGAAGAGCTGGTAGGTGAACGCCGCCTCGTTGGACGTCTTGCCCGACGTGTAGAAGATCGCCTCGTCAGGATCGTCGAGGCCGCGCAGAGTCTCTCCGATGAGCTCGTAGGCGTTCTCCCAGCTGATCGGCTCGTAGTGCGTGGCATCGCGTCGGCGTACGACGGGATGGATCAGGCGGCCCTGGTGACCGAGCCAGTAGTCGGTGTGCTGACGCAGGTCCTCGAGGCTGTGCTCGAGGAAGAACGCCGGCAGGATGTGGTCCGTGGTGGCCTCCTCCGCCACGGCCTTCGCGCCGTTCTCGCAGAACTCGGCCGTGTGGCGGTGCGAGGGGTCGGGGTCGGGCCACGCGCAGCCCTGACAGTCGAACCCGTCCACCTGGTTGAGCTTGAGCAGCGTCCGCGCCGTGCGCGCGATGCCCATGCTCTCGACGGCCCTCTTCATCGACACCGCGACGCCGGGGATGCCGGCCGCCACCTTCTTGGGCTGTCCGACCTCGACATCGCGCTCGTCGATGTCGGCCAGCGGAGACTTGCGTCGAAGGACCATGGGTACTGAGTACCCGCCAGACCCGGCACCAAGCAAGAGCCCCCGCCGTCGGTCTCAGCGCAGCTCCGGCAGCACCGACTCCTTGTAGAACGCGATCATCTCCTTGTCGTGTGGGCCCATGTTCGCGAGGTACAGCTCGTCGTACCCCGCTTCGGCGTACGACGTGATCTGTTCCAGGTGGTCGGCAGGGTCGCTGCCAGCCACGACGGAGTCACGGGTCATCTGCTCCGTGACGAGCTCGGACGCCTGCTCGAAGTGCTCCGGGGTCGGCAGGACCTGGGCCATCTCCCCTGGCAGTCCCGCATTGGGCCACAGTCGGTGGGCGTGCTCCCAGCCCTCCTCCTGGGTGGGTGCGAAGGCGACCTTGGCACCTGCTTGCGCGGGCTTGCCGCCGGAGGCTTCCTTGAATCTGTTGACCAGCTCGTCGTCGGGGGCGGTGTTGATGAAGCCGTCACCGATGCGCGCCGCGAGGTCCGTGGCCTTGGGGCCGAACCCGGAGACGTAGATCTCCGGCGGGGTCTCGGGCAGGCTGTAGATGCGCGCGTGGTCGACCTTGTAGTGCTTGCCCTCGGTAGTGACGACCTCGCCGGTCCACAGCTCGCGGATCAGGGCGACGGCCTCCTCGAGCATCTCCAGACGTACGTCGGTCGATGGCCAGACGTCACCGAGAATGTGCTCGTTCAGCGCCTCTCCCGAGCCCACGCCCAGGATGAACTTCCCGCCGAGCATCTCGGCGCTCGTCGCCGCCGCCTGCGCGATGATCGCCGGATGCATCCTCACGGTGGGACACGTGACCGCCGTGGTGACCGGGAGGTCGCACACCTGGCTGATCGCCCCGATGACGCTCCACACGAACGGGCTGTTGCCCTGCTCGTTGTTCCACGGGTGGAAGTGGTCGCTGATCCAGAGCCCCTCGAACCCGGCGTCGGCCGCAGCCTTCGCCTGCCCGACGAGCTCCGCGGGGGTGTACTCCTCGCACGAGAGGAAGTAGCCGACGCGCATTGAGGGACCTCCTGGGGACGGGAATCGGTCGCCTCCGCTCGTACCCAGCCCCGCCTGCGGCACGCCCTCGAGTAGTACGACCAATGCCCGATGGCTTCGCGTCCATCACAGATCCGACAGTGAGTGAGAACACCGGACCGGTCATGTCGACCGACCGGCCACACCATCTGGAGGGTCACCATGCAGCAGCACACCACCACGATTCGCACCGCGGCAGCCGGTCTGCTCGCCCTCGCGCTCGTCGGCAGCGGCGCGGGGGGAGGCCACACGCCAGATCCTGGCCGACCATCCCGACATTCGGATCGTCGTGCTCACCTCGCTCTCCGACCGCGAGCGTGTGAGCGACGCCCTGGCGGCAGGCGCTGTTGGCTACCAGCTCAAGGACTGCGAGCCTGCCGACCTGCTCGCCGCCGTACGCGCAGCTGCAGCGGGACACGTCCCGATCGACCCACGCGTAGCGGGCGTCCTGCTCCCCACCTCGGGTGGCCGCCCAGAGGACCTCATCAGTGCACGCGAGATCGAGGTGCTCCAGCTGGTCGCGCAGGGTCTGGCGAACAAGCAGATCGGCGTGGCCGGCCGCACGAGCGCAGCAATGTGGGCCCGGGATCACCTGAGCAGACCCTCCGGGTGACCGAGCTCGTCGTCGAACGCTCACGCGGGAGCGGCATCGAGCCTTGGCTCGGGAGCTTCGCCTGAGGGATCCAGTTCAGGGATCTCACGGCCACCGGTGCGCTGGGCGCCGATGCCGGCGACGACCACGAACCCGATACCGATGACGGCCAGGAAGCCGGGCACCTGGCCAAGAATGACCAGGCCCATCAGCAGGGCCGCCGCAGGCTCCAGGCTCATCAGGGTGCCGAACGCCGCGGTGTTGAGACGACGCAGGGCGAGGAACTCCAGGGTGAACGGCACGATGGGCAGCATCAGTGCCATGCCGATCCCGAGCAGCCAGAGCTCAGGGGTCATCTTCGAGAGAACGGACGGTCCGACCGCGATGGAGGCGACCAGACCGGCCACCGGCATCGAGATCGCCAGCCCGGTGATCCCGCTCGCCTCGTCGCCGACGCGCTGCGTCAGCAGGATGTACGCCGCCCAGCAGCCGGCCGCTGCCAACGCGAAGGCCACGCCGGCCGGGTCCGCCGTACCTGCCCAGGGTTCGGTGAGCAGCAGCACACCGGCACCGGCAAACAGCGGCCAGACGAAGCGGCCGGCACCACGACCGCGAGCGACCGCGACCCCGAGCGGGCCCAGGAACTCGAGCGCGCTGGCCATCCCGAGCGGCAGCCGGGCGACAGCCTCCATGAAGAGCAACGTGACCGAGGCGGTGGCGACGCCGAGCAGGATGCTGGCAACGATCGCGGAGCGGGTGTAACGGATGCGCCACGGCCTGCCGATGACGAGGAACAACACCCCTGCCCAGAGCAGCCGCAGCCAGGCCGTGCCGTCGGCCCCGAGGTGATCGATCAGCGGGACCGAGACCGCCAGCCCCAGCTGGACGCACATGATCGAGCCCGTCGCCATGGCGACTCCTGCACGAACGCGGCTCGCGCTGGCGGTGGGGGAAAACGTGGTGGTCATGTGTCCAGTCAAGGCCACGAAACCGTCCGCGTCCACGCGAGAAAGGTGTACTTACCGTTCGCCATTCATGAACAATGGCGCCATGGACGTACGCCGGCTGCACCTGCTGTTCGAGCTCTCCCGCCTTGGCTCCATGCGTGCCGTCGCGGACACCCACAGCCTGACCACGTCGACGGTGTCGCAGCAGATCGCGGCGCTTGCTCGCGAGGTCGACGCCGCGCTGATCGAGCCGGACGGACGGCGCGTCCGACTCACGCCAGCCGGTCTCCGACTGGCCGACCACGCCGTGAAGATCCTGGCGGCCGTGGACGCCGCGCGACTCGATCTCGACCCGGACGCCGAACCTGCGGGCACCCTGCGCACCGGTGGGTTCGCGACCGCGATCCGCCGGTCTTTGCTGCCGGTCGTGGCCGACCTCGCGACCAGCCACCCGAACGTGCACGTGGCGATCAACGAGTTCGAGCCGCTCGAGGCCTTCGAGCTGCTGGCCAACGACGACCTGGACCTTGTGCTCACCTACGACTACAACCTCGCGCCCGCCTCGCCCGCCAGCACGCTTGCAGCGGTGCCGCTGTGGACGACACCGTGGGGACTCGGAGTGCCGTCGGCCGATGCTCGTGCCGAGGCTCCTGCCGACGCTGGGGTCGTGGACCTCGCCGCGTGGCGGGACCACACCTGGATCGTCAACTCGCGCAACACCGCGGATGAGGACGCCGTACGGACCCTGGCTTCACTGGCCGGCTTCACGTCACGCATCAGCCATCGGATCGACAGTCTCGACCTCGTCGAGGACCTGATCGTCGCGGGTCACGGGATCGGGTTGCTGCCTCTCCCCCGCGTCACGGGCAAGGGAGTTCGAGTTCTCGAGCTCACGGACCCGCCGGTGCTGTTGACGGCGTACGCCGTGACCCGGCTCGGTCGGGAGAACTGGTCGCCGCTGAGACTGCTGCTCGACCGGCTGGTGGCCAGGCACCAGGACCCGACCGTGCAGGAGCACTGGGACTAGGTGGCCGGCGAAGTCCAGCCGGGGTCACGCCCTGCGAAGCCGAGGGCCCGGTCGAGAGTCGGCGCGTCCTCGGGTACGTCGACGACCGGGCCGAACAGTCCTTCGCGCGAGTCGAGGTACTCGGGCGCGGACATCGCCGCGGTGAACCCGAGCACGGCGTTGAGGCTCCCCTGGTCGCCGGTGTAGGGCTGACTGGTTCCGCGCGCGAGGTCCCAGCCATGGATGACCAGCTCGTCGAGCGCGACCATGCCCATCTCCTCTGCCGGCATGGTCACCGATCCGACCTCCGTGACGCCTTGCCAGGCCGACGGGTCCGACCATGCGTCCGTCAGCTCCTGAAGCCTGCGAGGGAGGACGTCGCGCCAGTCCGGGTCCAGATTCGCCCGGTCAGGGGGGCGATTCGTGTCCCAGGTCGGCTGCACCTTGCGCGCACCACAGGTGAAGGCGTGGGTGAGGTTCATGAAGTGGTCGAGAAGCCCGGCCACCTCGATCCCACCGCACGGAGTCGGCAGCGAGAGCTGTTCATCCCTGACCGCGTCGACCAGCCGGGTGACTTCACTTGCGGCCGGACCGAGCGGGAGCATCGTGACGTTGTCATCAGACATGTCGCCAGTGAAGCGGTCCGGGCCGGTGTGAGGCAAACGCGTTTCATTCCGGCCAGTCGAGGTCCAGGTCGAGCCAGCGAGCCAGGTCCCTGATCTCGCGGTCGACCGCCTCGGTCATGGCCTTGCTGAACGTCACGTCACGGTGGACCGCGGCGACACGGAGCACCCCGTCCTTCCGGTCAGCCCCGGCGTCGAGCTTCCCGACCAGCCGGTCGCCGTACAGGATCGGGAGCGCGTAGTAGCCCCACCGCCGGTTCTCGGCCGGCTTGTACATCTCGAGCACGTACTCGAACTCGAAGACCTCGCTCATCCGCTTGCGGTCGTGGAGGAACCGGTCGAACGGCGACAGCAGGGCCGCACGGCCTGTGAACGGCTGGCCCATCAGCGCGGGGTCGACCCGCCACTGGCCGCGCACGCCCTCGACCTCGGCCGGCTCGCCCGCTTCACGGACATCAAGTGGCTCGACAGGGCACTCGGGGCCACGCGAGCGCTGCGATGCCGAGCGCGCTCAGCCTGCGGTCGTCGCGCACGCGCAGGGCATCCGCCATCGGGACCACGTCGTCGGGGTAGACGCGGGTCGCGAGGTCCCACAGCCGAGTTCGGCCCGTCCCGCCGGCGGCCGCCACCTCTCCGCGCTGCACCAGGAGGTCGAGCATGATCTTGAGGTTCTGGTTGTTGTTCCAACCCGACGAGGACCATGGCTGCACGCAGGTGTCGGGAAGCTCGGCCGCGCCCAACGGCCCGTCGGCACGCAGCCGCTCGAGGATGGCGCGGCGACATGCATTGTTGGCCTCGACCCAGCTGCTCTGCCGCTGCCTCCAGTCGCGCACCTCACCGGTGCCCGGCCACGCGGCCATCTCGGCGCGGTAGAGCGCGATGTCCTCGGCCACCCTCAACGTGCCACGAAGCTCGATCGGCCTCTGCTCGTCGACGGCGTCCCACAGCTCCCGCGGCGAGTACGCCGACCCCAACCGGCTCCACAGCACCAACTCGGCGCTCGGGGCGATCGCCCGCCCATAGTCAAGTTAATGCATAGATTTAGTGGTTGTGAGCCCCAGCTCGGGCACGAACCGTGGGCACAGCCGATGCGCGTCAGGGGTCGGTGTTGAGGCGAAGCGTCTGCAGCCGTTTGCCTGCATAGGCGGTCGCCGTCACTGTGACCACCGCGAGCAGCACGGCGCCGGTGCCGAAGCCGACCGCTGCCTCGAGGCCGACCGCGTCGGCGGTGTCTCCCAGCAGCCGTTGCACCACCGCGAGCGACCACTGCTGGATGCTCAACGCCTGAGCCCCAGGGACCACCCCGCCGACGAGCGACTCCCAGATCAGGGCGTAGATCAGGCCCAGGACGACGGCGTTCCGGCTGGTCACGGCGAGAAGGAGGAAGACCGCCGAATACGCCACTCCGGCGGCCAGGGCGCCCGCCGCGAAGGCAAGTGTCACGACGCCGACCTCACCGGTGAGTACGACGCCCGCCACTGCGACCGGCAGCACCCCGAAGACGATGACCACTGCGATCGCGACCGCCAGCTTGGTGATGACGATCGAGTACCGGTTCAGCGGCTTGGCCAGCAAGTAGACGATCGAGCCGTCGTCGATCTCGGGACCGATCGAGCCGGTGCCTGCGATCAGGCTGAGCAGCGGCATCAGGATGGCGATCCCGAAGGCGCCGAGCAGGTCGGGCGCCAGCGACCCGTCGAGCTCTCGCTCGAGGTCAGCGTCGAGACCGGCGAGGACGCGTGCCAGCACGCAGAGGGCGAGCAGCGCCAGCGGGAGCAGCAGGAGGACCAGCGTGCGCCGGCGACCGAGGAGGCTGCGGCTGGTCAGGGTCGCGACGGTCGCGTTCATCGCGTCACCAGGTAGGAGAAGACGCTCTCCAGGGACTCGTCGGCGGGTCGGACCTCGAGCAGCCGGATGCCGCGTCGAGAAGCCAGCTGCGGCAGGGCATGGACGAACGCGGAGAAGTCGGTCGCCTGCACCTGCACGGTGCTTGCCCCAGCGGCGTCGGTGACCAGCTGCACGCCCGAGGTGCTGGACTCGGCGATCACTGCCGAGGCCAACGCACGGTCGTCGCTGGAACGAATCGTGTACTGATGTGGCCGCTGGGTCATCAGCCGGCGGATCTCGCGGAAGTCACCGGATGCGGCGTGCCGGCCGGAGACCATCACCTCGATGCGACCGGCGATCTGCTCGACCTCCTCCAGGATGTGCGAGCTGAACAGGATCGTCCGACCCTGGTCACCGAGGTCGTGCAGGAGATCCATCAGGTGCAGACGCTGCCGCGGGTCCATCCCGTTGAACGGCTCGTCGAGCAGCAGCACCGTGGGCTCGTGGACGATCGCGGTCGCCATCTTGATCCGCTGTTTCATTCCCTTCGAGTAGGTGCGGATGTCACGGTCCTGCGCCTCTTCCATCTCCACCGTGGCGATCGCGCGTCTTGCCGCGGCCTCGGGGTCGGGGAGCTTGTGCAGCCTGGCGTTGGCGAGGACGAACCTCCAGCCGCTGAGGGCGTCGTACATCTCCTCGCTCTCGGGCACCAGCCCGACCTCGCGATAGATCTCCGAGTCGCGGTAGAGCCGCCGGCCGTCGAGCGTCACGCTGCCTGCCGAGGGCGCGAGGAAGCCGGCCATCATGTGGATCAGCGTGGACTTGCCGGCGCCGTTGGGGCCGAGCAGCCCCGTCACCCCCGGGCCGAGGCGCATCGTGACGTCGTTGACCGCGACCACGTTGCCGAACCAGCGGGAGACCTGTTCGAGCTCGACGGTGCTCACGACAGCGCCTTCCGGAACCTGACGACCAGGGCGGCGTAGCAGCCGGCAACCAGCAGCACCGTGATCACCCAGAAGACAGCACCCCCGGCTGCGCCGGGCGGTCCCTGCCCGATCGACGACTCGGCACCGAGGACCGCGGTGACCACACCATCGACGAGTGTGTACGGCGAGATGAGGCCGGTGTACGCCAGGAAGGTCTGACTGCCGAACTCGTCCGCCATCTCGCTCACTGCGATCTGGAAGCCGGACAGGACGAGGAGTACGCCGACCACGGCGGCCACTCCCAGACCGCGCCGCGGTGTCAGCGCTGCCACCACGAGCCCGATACCAGCCAGCACGACCGCGTAGATTGCGGCACCGCCCATCGCGCGCAGGTAGTCGGCCAGCTGCTCGCCCAAGGGCAGCTCGGCCAGCAGCGCTCCTGCCAGCAGCAATGTGACGGGCAGGCCCATCAGGATGAACAGAGCGACCGCCATCCCGGCGTACTTCGCCTGGACGTACTGCTGCCGACTCAGCGGCCGGGAGAAGTACAGCGAGGCGACCTTGTAGCGCAGGTCCCGCGACATCACCGCCGGGGACTGGGAGCCGAGGAAGATCGTGATGGCGACCTGCAGCTGGATCATGTACTCGGGGTAGCGGATGGGAAGCGAGGGTTGGTCGAAGTAGCTGGTCACGATGCCCATCACCACTGCTGGCAGCACCATCACCGCCAGGAGCAGGAACGGCATCACCTTGGAGCGGCCGGAACGGCCGAGCCCGTAGGCGCCGCGCAGGGTCTCGACGAACAACGAGAGCCGGATGTACGACGCGCCGAGCCGCGGCCCGTCGTAGTGCCGGTAGCCGATGTCGTGGATGGCGCCCGTTCGCTCCGCTGCTGTCTCCTCAGGCATGCGCGCCTCCTTGCTGGCTCGCGTGGTCCGTGAAGATCTCCGTCATCCGGTGCCGCTCCTGCACGAGGCGCACGAGACCGAGGTCAAGCTCGGCGACGGCATCGCGCACCAGGTCGTAGGCAGCCGGGTCACCGACGTCGACGTGCAGCATCAGGCCGTCAATGCGCACGTCGAGGCCGGAGCCGGTCAGCCTCTCGTGGAGGACCGCAGCGCTTGCGTCCACCTCGATCGTGACCACCTGGGTCGCCGTGGTGACTGACGCGGTGGTGGAGTGCCGCAGCAACCGGCCACCGTCCAGCACGACGATGCCTGCGCAGACGCGTTCGAGCTCCCCGAGCAGGTGCGAGGTCACGATCACCGAGATCCCGAACTCTGCACCGATCCGACGGATCAGCTCGAGCATGTCGTCCCGGCCGGCTGGGTCGAGCCCGTTCGTGGGCTCGTCGAGCAGCACCAGGGCAGGGTCGTGCACGAGGGACTGTGCGAGCTTGACCCGTTGGCGCATGCCGGTGGAGTAACCACCCATCGGTCGGTATCGCTCCTCGTAGAGGCCAACGTGGCGCAGCGTGTCGGCAGCACGCTCGCGGGCGGCCGTCGTGGGCAGCCCGGACATCCGAGCCATGTGCACGACGAACTCGGTGGCAGAGACATCAGGCGGCAGACAGTCGTGCTCGGGCATGTACCCCACACGTTCCCGGATGGCCGGCCCGTCGGTTGCCACGTCAAGGGCGAGCACGCTGGCAGTCCCTTCCGTCGCCGGAAGCAGGCCCAGCAGGATCTTCAGCAACGTGGACTTGCCGGCGCCATTGGCACCGACCAGCCCAGTCACACCCGGCTGCACGTCGACGGTGAGGCCTTCCACGGCGGTCACCTGACCGAACCGCTTGGTCAGCCCATCGGTCGTGATCAACGACACGGTGCGTCCGTGCGGTTGGGGAGGTCCATGCCACGAGCGTAGGAGCAACGCGGGTCCGGAGTCGGGGACGACTCGTGAAGATCCTGTGCATGTTCGCGCTTTGGTTGGTGGGTCCATCTGCGAGCCTGAGCCGTCGGCTCGAACACAACCAGGAGGATCCATGTCCGCAACACACAACCCGGGCGCTGCGCCCGCACGCAGAGGTGTTGTCGAACTGCGCTCCATCGACTACGTGCCGTTGAAGGAACGGCACGGAAAGGTCTGGCATCAAGGACCATTCTGGTTCACCGGCAACTTTGTGGTCACCACGATGGTCACCGGCTTCATCGGCCCCGCGGTCGGTCTCACCCTCGCCTGGTCAGTCGCCGCGGTGGTTCTCGGCGCCGTGTTCGGCACCTTCTTCATGGCGTTCCATGCGAACCAGGGGCCGCGCATGGGGCTTCCGCAGATGATTCAGTCCCGCGCCCAGTTCGGCACCCGGGGCGCCGTCGTACCGTTCGTGGCAGTGCTGTTCGTGTACGTCGGGTTCAATGTCTTCAACGTCATCCTGGCGACCCAGTCGCTGCAGCTGGTCCTGCCCGGAGGGGCGGGATTCTGGTATCCGACGCTGATCATCCTCGCGGTGGCACTCGCTGTGGTCGGCCACGACCTGCTGCACTTCGTACAGCGCTGGCTGAGCTACCTGATGATCGCGGTCTTCGCGCTCCTGACGATCAGCGCACTGACCAACCTCGACGCCGGGTCCACCATCCCCGACGGCGGGTTCTCCTGGACCTCGTTCCTGATCACGTTCGGGGCCGCCGCGGGCTACCAGATCTCCTACGCCGTCTACGTCTCGGACTACAGCCGCTACCTGCCGTTCGATGTGTCGGTGAAGAGCGTCATCTCCTGGACGTATGCCGGCGCTGCCGCCTCCGCGATCTGGCTGATGTCGCTCGGCGCATTGTTCGGGTCGTCCATCGACGCCCCCGACACCATCGGCAGCATCCAGCAGACCGGCAACGCGCTGTTCGGCGGCTTCGGTACTTTCGTGGCCGTCATCTCGGTGCCTGCCCTGGTCAGCGTCATGGCCGTCAACTTCTACGGAGCGATGCTCACCGGAGCCAGTGCTGTCGACGGCTTCGTGCCGCTCAAGCCGAACCTGCGGAGCCGGGTCGTCGGGATCGTGGTCGTCGCCGTGATCGCCTACGTCGTCGCCCTCATCATCCCGGACGACTACCTGGGCAGCTTCAACAACTTCGTGCTGATGATGCTGTACTTCCTGATCCCGTGGACCGCGGTGAACCTGGTCGACTTCTACTTCGTGCGCCGCGGCCACTACGCGATCGCGGAGATCTTCAAGCCGTCCGGCATCTACGGGCGGTGGTCCTGGCGCGGACTCGTCGCGTACGTGCTCGGCTTCGCCGTCATGCTCCCGTTCATCACCACGACGTTCTACGAGGGCTTCGGTGCCAAGCTGCTCGGTGGCGCGGACATCTCGTTCGCAGTCGGCCTGCTGGTCACCGGCCTTCTGTACCTCCAGCTGTGCCGCGGCATCGACGTCGACGCCGAGGCCGCAGCGATCGCAGCCAGCGAGCGAGAGCTCGAGGGAATCGAGCAAGTCGAGGTCGAGATGCCGTACCCACCGGTGCAGCCGTGACCGCCACCGTGACCGTGGTCGGCGGCTGTCAGGTCGCTCCCCAGCTGGGCGACCTGGCCGCCAACCGGGATCGCGTCGCCGCCGCCGTCGAGGAAGCTGTCGCGCTGGGTGCTGAGCTGCTCGTGCTGCCCGAACTGGTGTCCAGCGGCTACGTCTTCGAGGACCGGGCCGAGGCCCTGTCGTGTGCGGAACTCCCTGACGGCCCGTTCGTGTCCACGCTGGCCCGGCTGGCCAGGGAGCACGGCATCGTCCTGGTCAGCGGGTTCTGCGAGCGTTCTGGGGACTCGCCGTTCAACTCGTCGGCGGTGGTGGACCCGTCCGGGTTGCGTGAGGTCTATCGCAAGGCGCATCTGTGGGACCGCGAGCGGCTGGTGTTCGACGCAGGAGGTGAGGCGCCGCCCATCGTCGATACCCATGTGGGCCGGGTGGCCACGATGGTCTGCTATGACCTGGAGTTCCCGGAGTGGGTACGGCTCCCCGCTCTTGGAGGTGCCCAGCTGCTCGCCGCTCCCGTGAACTGGCCGGCGCACCCCGCCGCCGAGGGCGAGCGACCAGATGAAGTGATGCGCGTCCAGGCAGACGCGGCCGTGAACCGGATGCCAGTCGTGGCCTGCGATCGAGTCGGCGACGAGCGCGGGGTCGGTTGGGTCGGCGCCACGGTCATCACCAACGCGGACGGCTGGGTCGTAGGTGGCGGCTGGGGCGACGCGGACGAGAAGATCGTGCTCGCCGAGGTCGACCTCTCGAGTGCTGACGACAAGGGGATCGGCGGGCTCAGCGACGTACACGCTGATCGACGGCCCGAGCTCTACAAGGAGATCCTGCGGCCCTGGGAGCTGTGAAGGGCAGGGCCGGATCGAGGCGACCGTCTCACGACCTGGTTCTAGATCGATGGAGGTCGACGGGAAGGCTGCGGGCCAGTCCCCTCGCCGCCTCGATGACGGCCTGGACGAAAGCGCCAGTCGCCGGGAGGTCCGGCGGCTCGCCGTACGTCGCCACATGGATGCGCCGCCGGAAGTCGTCCAGCTCGGTCGCCTCGACCCTGGGCGCCTGGTGCTGGGCGACGGACAGTCCGGGCATCGTCGTGACTCCCAGCCCCGACTTCGAGTCGACTATGCCGAGCGCGGTCGAGGAGCTGTTCCGGCAGCAGGAGGAGCGTCAGCGCGCCTGAGCTGCGCAGGGCGTCAGCAGAACTTCAGTCCGTCGAAGCGGGCCGGCCACTGCCGCTCCGACGTCATGGTGCCGTACCGGGCGTAGAGGAACTCGCACTGCGAGTCAGTCTCGTGGGCCCAGATCACCTTGATCCGGTAGCTGGTGTCGCAGGTGTTGCTCACCTTGACGACGTCGTAGCGCTTGTAGTCGCTGACCTTCGCCTTCACGCAGCTGGGCACCGAGGCGGCTTGCGCCGGCACCACAGGCGCCGCTACCAACGTGAGGGTCGCCAGGACGGTGGCGGCCGCGCGGACCTTGCGCTTGGTGATGCTCATGAATGGATCCCCCTGTTCAGGTGCACACGGTGTGCCAGAACAGGGGCTTCCCGTCGACCGGGACGGCGAAACCTCCCACATGGCGCAACATCCTCGCCGGAGACACTCGAGCCGTCCCGGCGTACCGGAACGGCTCAGGTGTGTCTACGAAGAATCTTCGCTCATTCTGCGGAGGCCCTTGGTGGAGCTGGCGGGAATCGAACCCGCGTCCTGTGGCGGTGTACCAGGTCTTCTCCGGGTGCAGTTCGTGATGTCGCTTTTCTCGGCCCCGGCACTCCCACGAACAGTGTGCCGACGGGCCCAGTCAGGATGAAGTCCCGATCAACCCTCCTGACAGGAGTTGATCAGCAAGTCCCCTAGATGAGGCCAGGGGCCGGGACGGAGACGGATGCCCGGTCTGACCCTTCGATCACTGCTTAGGCAGCGAGAGCGAAGTCAGTGCGATTTGAGTCGGCACTTATAGGTTCCAGCGATCGTTTACGAGATGACGCTGGCTTCTCGACCCGCTTCTCCTGGGACAAACGTCCCCAGTCGAAACCAATCAGCCCCTCTTGAGTTGTTTACGACGGCAAGTCTACGGGTCAACGCGTACTCCGTAGGTCTGCATTCCTTCGGCCAGAAGGTAGAACGGTAGACGCACCCCCAGGTACCATGGTGTACATGAGCCTCAACATCAAGAACCAGCGGGTGCACGACCTGGCGCGTGAGGCTGCCCGGGTCACCGGCAAGTCCCAGACCAGCGCGATCGAGGAGGCGCTGGTGAAGCTGCTTCGCGAGTACGACGCAGACCCGGAGGAGATGGGGCGCCAGCGCCGGTTGCAGAGCATCGGCAAGATCCTTGACTGGTTCGAGCAGAACCCAGGCGACCCCGACCCTGAGATCAAGACCATCGAAGACCTGTACGACGAAGAGACTGGTCTGCCGCGGTGATTGTCGACTCCTCGGCGCTCGTGGCGGTCGTGGACCGTGAACTCGATCACGAGACCTTCCTGGAACTCATTCTCGCCACCCCCAGCCGACTCTCCGTGGCCAACTGGCTGGAGACCTGCCTCGTGCTCGACAAGCGATCGCCATCCCATGGTCGTCGCCTGGACGAGCTCGTCGACACACTCGGCATGGAGATCGTCCCGGTCTCGGTCGAACAGGGACGCGTTGCCCGCGAGGCGCACCGGCGCTTCGGACGCGGGTCCGGCTCCCCAGCTAGGCTCAACTACGGCGACTGCTTCGCCTACGCGCTGGCGCTCACGACGGGTGAGCCATTGCTGTTCAAAGGCGAGGACTTCACCCACACCGACCTCAGAGCCGCATTGTGAGCGGTGTGGGCATCCACGGGAGGCGCGCATGAACAGGTGGCTGGCGTTCTTGCTGGTGCCCATGCTGCTCCTCACCGCCGATCCCGCCGTGGCGGCAGTCAGGCCGTTGCCGGTCGGTCCGGACGTCGACTACCAGCTCGGTGGCACCCGCGGCGTGCCGCCTCGAGTCGGGATCGTGGTCCGCGACCGCACGTCGTACCCGCTTCCCGGGCTCTACAACGTCTGCTACGTCAACGGGTTCCAGACCCAGGCCAGCGAACGCGGGTTCTGGAAGAAGCGGATGGGCCTGGTGCTGAGACGCGGTGGCCGCCCGGTCGTCGACTCGGCCTGGGGCGAGTGGCTGCTGAACATCCGTACGCCGCGCAAGCGGGTCAGGCTCGCTCGCATCGTCGGCACCTGGACGCGGGGATGTGCCGCGCGAGGGTTCAACGCGGTCGAGTACGACAACCTCGACTCCTACACGCGCAGCCGCGGGATGCTCCGCCGCAACCAGGCGATCAACTACGCCCGTCTGCTCGTGCGAGCTGCCCACAGCGCCGGCCTCGCGGCCGGGCAGAAGAACCTCTCGGACTTCAACGGCCGGCAGGTCGGCTTCGACTTCGCGGTGGCCGAGGAGTGCGGCCGATGGCGGGAGTGCAGCGACTATGTGCGCTACTACGGCAGGCGGGTGCTGTCGATCGAGTACCGGCGAGTGGACTTCCAGTGGACCTGCGCCCGCTACGGTGCTCAGCTGCCGATCGTGCTGCGAGACCTGCCCTTGAGCCCTAGCGGCATACGCGAGTGGTGCTGATCCTCACTTCTCGCCGAACAGCTCCACGCCGTTGTGCCAGCAGACGCGACGCAGCCAGTCCTCCCCCAGGCCCGCATGTCGCTCCGCCAGGCGGGTGAGACCCGCGAGCTGTTCGAGGTAGGGGTAGGGGATGGTCGGGAAGTCACTGCCGAAGAGCACCCGGTCGCCGAGAGCCGCGAGCCGCGGCAGCAGGTGGTCCGGGTACGGCGACTCCTGGTCGAAGAAGCTCGTGAACACCATCGTCGTGTCGAGATGGGTGTTGTCGTGGGCCTCGGCCAAGGCCAGGAACTCGGCGTACTCCGGGGCTCCCATGTGGGCGATCACGGCGGTGAGCCGGGGGTGTCGCCGCAGCAGCCGCTCGAGGTGCTCCGGGCCGGTGAACTCGTTGCCGACCGGACCCGAGCCCACGTGGATGACGGTGGGTGTGCCAGCATCCTCGATCAGGCCGAACGCCTCGTCCAGGAGCGGGTCGTCGAGGCGGAACTCCCCTACCTGAGTATGCAGCTTGAACACCTCCACGCCAGTTTCGATCAGCTCCGCGACATAGGTCGCGGCTGCTGGTTCGGGATAGAAGGTGGCGGACCAGAGGCATTCCGGCACCTGTGCGGCGAAGTCGCCGGCCCAGTCGTTCAGGTAGGTCGCGATGCCGGGACGGTGAGCGTAGGGCAGCGCCGAGAACCGTCGTACGCCGAACCGGCGCAGCTGCTCGACCCGCTCCTGATGGCTGCCCCGGTAGCGGATCGGCCACTCGCGGCCGATCTTCGGCCCCGCGTCGTCGAACTGCGCCCAGACCTTCGCCTGCACGTTGGGCGGCAGGAAGTGCACGTGGACGTCGAAGAGGCCGGGGAGACCGAGGTCCTGCCAGAACGCGCGGGTGTCGTCGACCGGTTCCGCGATCGGCACCGCTCAGTCCATGCCCTTGAGCTGCCTGCCGAGCGCCTGCTGCTTCTCCCGGTTGGCCTGTTTCTCCGCGAGGGCATGACGCTTGTCGTAGCTCTTCTTGCCGCGGGCCAGGGCGATCTCGACCTTGGCCCGGCCATCCTTGAAGTACATCGAGACCGGGATCAGCGTGAAGCCCTTCTCGTTGACCTTGCTCTCGAGCTTGTCGATCTCGTGCCGGTTCAGCAGCAGCTTGCGCACCCGACGCGGCTCGTGGTTGGTCCAGGTGCCCTCGGTGTACTGCGGGATGTGTACGCCGTGCAGGAAGACCTCGCCGCCGTCGATCTCGGCGAACCCGTCGACGAGAGTCGCGCGGCCGGCCCGGAGCGACTTCACTTCAGTGCCGACGAGCACGAGCCCGGCCTCGAAGGTGGCGTCTATGTGGAAGTCGTAGCGCGCCTTGCGGTTCTGCGCGATGAACTTCTGTCCCTTCTCCTTGGCCATGGGCGCCATCCTCTCAGCCGCGACAAGAGGATTACGACGTACGCCCTCAGAGATGCAGGGTTCCGTCGGCCACCACCAGACCGCCGCCGCTGAGGCGCACTAGGTTGCCCGAGATGGTGACGCGGAGGCGGCTCGGTCGGCCGGTCGCGTGACCTTGCTCAATGACCACGGTGCTGCCGTCCGGGACGACACCGTCGTTGACCAGGCGGGCGGCAAGAGGACCTGCTGCGGTCCCGGTCGCAGGGTCCTCCGAGATCCCCATGGTGGGATTGAAGAAGCGGGCATAGGCGTCCGCCTCGCTCTGTGTGTCCTCCAGGGAGTACGCGTAGCAGCCTTCTCCTCCAACGGCCCGCAGTAGGGCGTCGAGCCGAACCGGGTCCGGCTGCACACGATCGACGACCTCGTTGGACCGCAGCGGAGTCATCAGGTGCCCCGCTCCCGTCGAGACCACTACGGCATCCGCGGCGGCGAGATCCTCGGCACCGATGCCAAGGGACGCGGCCAGCTCCGCGCGATTCTCGGCGACTCGTCCGAACCGGGGAGCCGCCTGGTCCATGGAGACCTCCACTCCCTCGGACCGTCGATCAATCTGCACGGGCAGCAGGTGCTGGCCGATCTGCTGCACGAAGCGGTCGCGATCGCGAGGCAGCCGCGCCTCAGCCAGCCACAGGCAGGCTCCGAGGGCGTTGTGCCCGGCCCCGCCCACTTCGGCTCCGATCGGGGTGAACGAGCGAAGCTGCCAGTCCGCCTCCTCAAGGTCGGGCTTGAGGATGAAGGTGGTTTCCGACTGGTTGAACTCACGTGCAATGGCCTGCATCTGCGGCACCGAGAGTTCATCAGCGTCAGGCACCAACGCCAGTGGGTTGCCAGACAGTGGATGAGGTGCGAACACGTCCACGAAGAAGAACCGGGCTGTAGTCATTGGTAGTCAGGGGCGCGAGCGCGATGCGCGGTCCCGGTTCCCCATCCCCCTTCCAATCAGATTCGTACGGCTCCTTTCCTAGCACGAGCCGGACGCCGTTCGGCTGCAGGAAATGGACGTCGACGTCGAGCAGACCGGCCGGCCAGGGATACCGGCGGCCCACCTCAGAGGTAGTTCATCGGGTCCACGGGGTTGCCGTCGAGCATCACCGTGAAGTGCAGGTGGCAACCGGTGGACCATCCGGTGCTGCCGGCGTAGCCGATGACCTCACCGCGCGAGACCCGCTCCCCTGTCGAGGCGCTGTAGGAGCTGAGGTGGTTGTAGATCACGGTCATGTTCTTGCCGTTGACCTGGCCGAGGTCGATGTAGAGGCGGTTGCCGTAGATGTCGGACCAGTACTTGGAGATGACGGTGCCCGAGCCGGCTGCGCGGTTCGGCGTACCGCACGGGGCGCTGAAGTCGGTGCCGTCATGCATCCCCCAGTAGCCGTAGATCGGGTGCCGTCGGTACCCGAAGGACGAGGTGACCGGACCCGGCACCGGGCGGAACAGGAACCCGCCGGAGTCGCCACGGAAGCCGCCCGACTGGCGCCGCGCCCGCTCGATGATCATGGCGCGGATGCGATCCTCCTGCTTCTTCAGAGCGCGGAGCTGGATGGCGTCGGCGCGCCTCGCTCGGGCTGCCTGCAACTCGGCTGCGCGGCTCTGCACGACCAGGTTCGCGACCTCTGCCTTGGCTGCGGTTGCCGAACGCTCGAGTCCCTGCTTGTGGACGAGGTTGGCGCGGGCCGCCTTGCGCTGTACGGCGACCGCGATCTTGGCCCGCTCGACCTTCGCCTCCTGCGCAACCATCTGCGCGCGGGCGTCCCTGAGGCTGGCGAGCAGAGTCGTCTGCTTGTCCATCAACGTGTCGACGGTGTTCATCTGGCTGGTGACTTCGGCCGGTTCCTGTGAGTTGAGGATGACGACGAGGCCCATCAGGGCGGGGTCGCCGTTGGCGTAGTTGCTCGCGGCGAGCTCTCCGATGTCCCTGCGCTGTTCGGCGACCCGGAGCCGGGCAGCGTCGAGGGCGGTGCGGGCCAGGGCGAGCGCGTGCTCAGCGGCCTGCAGCCGCACCTGCATCAGCGTGTCGAGACGAGTCGCGGCCGCGAGGTTGACCTCAGCCGTCGCGAGGCGTTTCTGCGCGGCGGAGAGGGCGACCCGGGCACGGTCGAGTCGGCGGGCCGCTGCCTGCAGCGCCTTGCTGGACTCGTGCAGGTCACCCTGGGCGTGCCGGACCCGTCCGCGTACGTCACGCTGCTTGTCGCGGAGGTCGTCTGCCGCGGCGAAGGGCACCGCCGCTCCCACTAGCAGCAGGGTCGCGCAGGCAGCGACCGCCCGGATCCGGGCCGGACGATCCAGGCGTTGCAAGTACCGCGTTCGGGGGAAGAAGCGCACGTGGTGCCTGTCCAAAATGGGGAAGTGAACGGCTCGACGTTAACCGACGGGTTTCACACTTTGAGGTATTTGCGTGTCATCACGAGTGTCGGGATCAGGGTCAGCAGGACTCCGAGGATGGCGATTCCCGCCACGGCCAGGTAGGAGTCGCGCCAGTCGACCCACTCGACGATGTTGGAACCAGGACGCAGCCTGCCGTAGATGACGACATACATGAACGTCATCAGGGTCGCTGCCGACAGGCCGATGCCGATCAGCGCGGCCACCAGGGTCTCCATCAGGAACGGCAACGAGATGTACACGCTGGAGGCGCCGACCAGTCGCATGATGCCGATCTCCTTGCGACGGGCGAAGGCGGCCAGCCGGATCGTGTTGCCCACCTGCAGGATCGCCGCAACGAGCAGGAACGCAGCGACCGAGATCGCACCCCACTTCATCACCTCGATCCAGAAGTAGATCGGTTTGAGCACCTGACGAAGGTCGCGCACGGCCGCGACACCGGCCGTCTCGCCGAGCTCGGCCTCGACACCCTTGTACTTGTTGGGGTCCTTGAGCTTGACCCAGTACGACTCCTGCATGTCGGTGGCCTTGACCGTGGAGTAGATCTCCTGCTCGGTCTTGTCCTTGGAGATGTAGACCTTCCTCCACGTCTCGAAGGCCTCCTCCTTGCTCTGGTGGTAGTACGACGCCACCTCCGGGTGGTCCTCGATGACTCCCTTGATCTCGGAGCGCTGCGTCTGCGTGACCTCGCCGGAGCAGTTCTCCGCCTTGCTGTTCTGGTTGCACATGAACACCGTGATCTGGAGCTTGTCGCCCCAGAAGCGCTCGGCCTTGTCGGCCTGGGCGTTGAGCAGAAGACCCATGCCGACCAGGGTGAGCGAGACGAAGATCGTCACGATCAGCGCGACCGACATCGAGACGTTCCGCCTGAGTCCCGATCCGGTTTCGGAGAAGACGTACCTCAGCTGCATGGAGTCGATCAGCCCTTCAGACCTGGTAGCCGTAGACGCCGCGGGACTGGTCGCGTACGACGAGCCCGTCGGCGAGCTCGATGACCCGCTTGCGCATCTGGTCGACGATGCCCGAGTCGTGGGTGGCCATCAGCACCGTCGTGCCGGTCCGGTTGATCCGGTCCAGCAGCTTCATGATGCCGACGCTGGTGTTGGGGTCGAGGTTGCCCGTGGGCTCGTCGGCGATCAGGATCTTCGGCCGGTTGACGAAGGCGCGCGCGATCGCGACGCGTTGCTGCTCACCACCGGACAGCTCGTCGGGCATCCGGCGGCCCTTGCCATCCAGCCCGACCAGCTCGAGGGTCTCTGGCACGACCTTGTTGATGTGCGCGCGAGACTTGCCGATCACCTGCAGCGCGAACGCGACGTTCTCGGACACGGTCTTGTTCGAGAGCAGCCGGAAGTCCTGGAACACGGTGCCGATCTGGCGACGCAGTGCGGGGACCTTCCAGCTGCGCATCCGGTTGAGCTCCCTGTCGATCACGAAGACATCGCCCTGGGTCGCGCGAATCTCACGCAGCACCAGGCGCAGGAAAGTCGACTTGCCGGACCCGGACTCGCCGACCAGGAACACGAACTCGCCCCGGTCGATCTCGACGGTCACGTCCTTCAGCGCAGGCTTCTTGTGCCCGGGGTAGGTCGCCGAGACGTTCTCGAACTTGATCACGCTAGTGGTCATCTCCGTTGGTTCGTCGGGGTCTTCTCGGCCCAGGCACGCACATCGCTGCGTTGGCATCGCTCGGATGACGCCCAGTCTGTCGTCGCGACGCCGCCTTGCGCTGCACGCACTGGACCACGGATACCCTCGACGACCTTCCGTCGATGACCACTAGTCGAGCATAGGTGAGCACCCCTACGGTGGGGCGCATGCTCGATTCGTCGGCCCGTCGCCTCGTCCCGGGCAGTGCAGCCCGCAGGTCAGGAGCTCGCCGCGAATCCGGAGCAGGCACGCTGACTTTCGCCCCGTTGATGATCGGGTTGATGACCGGGCTGATCTGGATGCTGACCGGTTGCAGCGAGGAGGAGAAGGCCGCGCCCGCCCCTTCCCCGACCCCGATCGCGAGACTGAACACCGTGGCTATGCAGATGCCCCGGATCGAGTTCTGCGAGCTGGTCGCTGAGGGTGCGGTCTCCGAGGCCCTCGATGGCAAGCCGGAGTCCGATGCGGCGTACGGCAACGGTGACGAGGCGGAGCTGCCCGAGATCGGCAAGGACGTCGTGCACGAGATCGGCTGCTCCTGGACCGGTGCGGACGGCGCCGCGGCACGGGCGTGGGTCTTCGCGCGCCCGATCGACACCCGCTTCGCCGAGACGGTGATCGCTGCGGGCAAGAAGACCAAGGGATGCCGGACGGTCCCCGGTCCGGCGTACGGCAAACCGGCGGCCACCCAGCTGTGCCAGTTCTCAGGCGGTGAGCAGCGCGTCCGGCACGCAGGGCTGTTCGGTCAGACCTGGCTCACCTGCGAGCTGGCGGTGACCGACGTCGGGCAAGAAGAGCTGCGCGCGCGGACGGACCGCTGGTGCGTCGACGTCGCCAACGCCCTCAACACTGCGCGCTGACGGCAGATCTGGACCGCTGGCATAGATGCTCCTCGGGTGGGCATGCTGGGTGATTGACCAGCACGTCCCTCGAAGGAGTTTTCATGGCTGTTTCCACCCAGGTCCAACTCGCTCGTCGCCCCGAGGGCGAGCCCGGTGACGACGTGTACTCGATCGTCGATGAGAAGCTCCCCGAGCTCGACGAGGGCCAGGTTCTCCTGCGCGTCGTGTACCTCTCGCTCGACCCCTACATGCGTGGCCGGATGAGCGCCGCCAAGTCGTACGCGGCCTCGCTCGAGATCGGAGACGTGATCGTTGGCGGCACCGTCTGCGTGGTCGAGGAGTCGCGCAACCCGAAGTGGAGCGCCGGCGACTTCGTGCTGTCCTACTCCGGCTGGCAGAGCCGTTCCATCAGTGACGGTCGCGGCCTGCTGAGGCTCGACCCGTCCGTCGTACCCATCTCGACCGCGCTCGGTGTCCTCGGGATGCCGGGTTTCACGGCGTACGCCGGGCTGCTGGAGATCGGCCGACCGCAACCGGGCGAGACCGTCGCCGTCGCCGCCGCCACCGGCCCGGTGGGCTCGGCGGTGGGCCAGATCGCGAAGATCAAGGGCGCCCGTGCTGTCGGCATCGCCGGTGGTGAGGCGAAGTGCCGGGCCCTGCTGGACGAGTTCGGGTTCGACGTCGCGCTGGACCACCGGTCCCCCACCTTCGCCGAAGAGCTGAAGGCGGCGGTGCCCGACGGGATCGACGTGTACTTCGAGAACGTGGGCGGTCATGTCGCGCGCGAGGTGTTCAAGCGGATGAACCTCTACGGGCGCATCCCGGTCTGCGGCGTCGTGGCGGAGTACAACGCCACGTCGGCTCCGGAGGGTCCGGACCGGCTGCCGGCCCTGATGAGGCTGCTGCTGAGCAAGAGCCTGACCCTCCGCGGATTCATCCAGAGCGAGTTCACCAAGTCGCACGGCCCCGACTTCGTGCGAGACATGTCCGGGTGGGTCGCGGACGGTTCGGTCCGCTACCGCGAAGACGTGGTCGAGGGACTCGAGTCGGCTCCCGAGGCATTCCGCGGAATGCTCACCGGTCGCAACTTCGGCAAGGTCCTGATCCGGGTCTCGGAGGACCCCACGCTGTGACTGGCATCGAGGGGTGCGACGAACCGGTCCAGCGCGACGTGCAGGACCTCCGGCCGCCGGCTGCTCCACCGCGCTTGAAATGGTTCCTCAAGCCCAAGGCCTGAGTTCTTCTGGATCGGGTATGGGACCCAGGGACGCGCGGAGCAGCGAAGGAGGAACCGATGCCGAAGGCATGGAACGCCAAGCGCGAGCGTCAGTACGAGCACATCAAGGAGGGCCTCGAGGACAAGGGCCGCAGCGAGGACACGGCCGAGCAGATCGCGGCCCGCACGGTGAACAAGGAGCGCGCCCGCGCCGGTGAGGCGAGGGAGTCGAGCAAGGCCTCCACCGACGACATCTCCTCCGGGCGGCGCGGTGGGCTGCGGTCGCACAAGGGCTCCGGGGGTCGCACCAAGGCCCAGCTCTACGAGGAGGCGAAGAAGAAGAACATCGAGGGCCGTTCGTCGATGAGCAAGGCCGAGCTCGAGAAGGCAGTCGGCCGCTGACCTGTCGGTCCCCTCCCCTAGCCTGCGGGCACCAGAGAGGAGAGTTTCATGACACAGGCAGGGACACAGTCGAGGACCTACCCCGAGGGCGTGACCTCATGGGTGGACATGGAGGTCGACGACGTCGAGGCCGCCCAGGCGTTCTACGCCGGGGTGTTCGGCTGGACGTTCATTCAGGCCACGCCGCCGGAGGCCCCCGTCCGTTACCTCGTGGCACAGCTCGACGGCCAGGACGTGGCAGGCATCGGCGGCCGTGCCGACTCCACGAGCACCACCCCGAGTTGGAACACCTACGTCGCGGTGGACGACATCGAGGAAGCTGCCTCCAGGGTCGTGGCTGCAGGCGGTCGGGTGATCGATCCGCCTGCCGACGCAGGTGAGGGAGGCCGCGCAGCGACGTGCGCGGACCCTGCGGGTGTGCAGTTCCGCCTGTGGCAGGCGCGTCGACGGCTCGGCGCCCAGATCACGAACACCCCTGGGTCCTGGAACTTCAGCGACCTCGTGGCGTCTGACCCGGAAGCGTCGGCTACGTTCTACGGCCAGGTCTTCGGCTGGGAGTTCGACGAGCTCGGCTTCGCGACGATGGTGCGGCGTCCCGGCTACGGCGACCACCTGGCATCGACGATCGACCCGGGCATCCACGAGCGTCAGTCCGGCGACATGGTGCCGCCCGGGTTCGCCGACGCGATCGCGTGGCTGAACCCGGCTGGCGACGCCGACCCCGGCTGGCAGGTCACGTTCACGGTCGCGGACCGCGACGAGACGGCCGCCAGGGCAGAGGCGCTGGGCGGCAAGGTCGTACGCCGCGGGGACACCGAGTGGACCAAGGACGCTGTGATCGCCGACCCGGCGGGTGCTGAGTTCACCGCCAGCCAGTTCACTCCGCCTGAGGGCGGGTACTGATCGGGCGGGTCAGGCTGGGGCGTCGGCGCCCACGCGCCAGCGGATGCCGGCCTCGAGGAACGCGTCGATGTCCCCGTCGAGCACGGCCTGCGGGTTGCCGGACTCATACTCGGTGCGCAGGTCCTTGACCATCTGGTAGGGGTTCAGCACGTAGTTGCGCATCTGGTCGCCCCAGCTGGCCATCACGTCACCGCGCAGCTCGTCGAGGTGGGCCTTCTCCTCGGCCTTCTTCAGTGCGAGCAGCTTGGCCTTGAGGATCACCATCGCTGAGGCCTTGTTCTGCAACTGCGACTTCTCGTTCTGACAGGAGACGACAACGCCCGTCGGGATGTGCGTGAGGCGTACGGCGGAGTCGGTCGTGTTCACCGACTGGCCACCGGGCCCGCTCGACCGGTAGACGTCGATCCTGATGTCCTCCTCGGGGATCTCGATCTCGTCGGTCTGCTCGAGCACCGGCACCACCTCGACCGCCGCAAAGCTGGTCTGCCGGCGGCCCTGGTTGTCGAACGGGCTGATCCGCACGAGTCGGTGGGTGCCCGCCTCGACGCTCAACGTCCCGTAGGCGTAGGGAGCATGGATCGCGAAGGTGGCCGACTTCAGCCCGGCCTCCTCGGCGTAGGAGGTGTCGAAGACCTCGACGGGGTACTTGTTGCGCTCGGCCCACCGCGTGTACATCCGCATCAGCATTTCGGCGAAGTCCGCCGCGTCGACACCGCCCGCTCCCGAGCGGATGGAGATGATCGCCTCGCGGGCGTCGTACTCCCCGGACAGGAGGGTGCGGACCTCGAGCTGCTCGACCTGCTTCTTCAGCTTCTTGAGCTCAGACTCGGTCTCGGCCGCCGCATCGGCGTCGTCCTCCTCGGCCGCGAGCTCGACCATCACGCCCAGGTCCTCCAGCCTGGACTCCAGTTCGTTGTAGCGATCGAGGTCGTGCTGCAGCACCGAGAGCCGTCCGGTCACGCGCTGTGCGTTGGCCTGGTCGTCCCACAGGTCCGGCACGGCGACCTGCTCGCCGAGGTCGGCGATCTCCTCGCGCATGGCGTCGAGGTCCAGGACGGACCCGATGGTCTTCATCGTCGCCTGGAGTTGCTTGATCTCGGTCTCGAAGTCGGTTGCTGCCACAAGGACAGAGGCTACGTGGCCGCAGGGTTCGGGGCGAAAGTGAGTCGGTGGGGGTGGCAGGTCCTGCGGCGTCAGCCCTCACCCTTGCGGTTCCTCCATCGCGCGCCGGACCGCCGGGTCGCGCCAGACGACTGCGGTGCCGTCGAGCACGACAACGCCGTCCTGGTTGGTGATGGTGGTGGCCAGCACCGTGATCGGCTTGTCGTCCCTGACGGAGGTGACGGTTGCCTCGGCAGTGAGCTCGTCGCCGGGCCGGACCGGCGCGAGGAACTTCCACGACACCTCCAGGAAGACGCTGCCTGGGCCGGGCAGCTGCTCGGCCACGAGCGCGTTGAGCAGTCCTGAAGTGACGCCCCCCTGGACGACGATGCCGCCGAAGCGTGAGCTGCGCGCCAGCTCGTCGTCGTAGTGGATCGGGTTGCGGTCGCCGCTGATCTCGGTGAACAGGTCGATGTCTCGCCGGGTGACGCTGCGGGTACGGCGGGCGACGTCGCCCACGTGGAGTGTCATGCACCCATCCTGCTACGACGGAGTTCGGATACAGGTGGTCTGATCCACGAAAGAGAACCGCCTGGCTTACCTGGTGCGAGAGCGGTTCTGCAATACCGTTCCATCATGCTCATTGAGGTGTCGGACAGCGAGAGCGCTCACGTTGCGGCACGCCGTCTCGAGGATGTTGGCTTCGTCGCCTACGTACCCACAGTCAGAATTGGAAAGAAGCGCCACCTCGTCCAGGTGGCCACCAACCGCCACGAACACGTCGCCGGCCTTGCGTCCCAGCGCGCCATCGAGGTCGTCCGGGAGGTCGACCCGGCCGCTCGGCCGCTGCTCGCACCCCGTTGACCAGTGGTCGATGGAGGCCCGGGGTCCCCTGGACTAGAGCATCCGCTCGACCAGCTCCTCCACGGCTCGCGAACCGTCCAAAGAACGATCAGTTGGGTCCACGACAGCAGCCGGTCACGCTCAGTAGTGCCGCGCGTTCTGCGAACTGATCGTCCGTCGGGCGTCGAGCCCCTCCCCATTCGCACCGAGCAGGGCGGAACGCCGTGTTCAGTCGGAGACCACGACGACAGATGCAGCCGTCCCGGTGATCGGCACGTTGGTGCCGACGCCGGGCACGCGCAGCGGGAGGTCCATCGGGGTGACCACGCGGACGACGACGGTGTCGGCTGTGGTCTCCACGGAGTAGTCGAGGCCGGGGTACCGGCGTCGAATGCCGCTGCTAGCGAAGTAGTCGCCGACGTGCCGGCGCGCTGCCGCTGGGTCGATCTCGGCGCGCTTGCCGAGGCCGTTGGTGTAGACCTCCTTGCCCTGGATCCCGTCGGTCGCGGCCAGCGCAGCGGCGTCGGCGGCGGAGTTCAGGCCCTGACGTCGCAGGTACGCCGCCGAGGCGTCGACGACCACCGCCACCAGAAGCGCGACCACGACGGTGAAGCCGATGATCAACGGCGTGACCGAGCCCCGCTCGCCACGGCGCCTCATGGCCGGGCCTCGCGGAAGGTGCCATAGGGGGCCTCGTGCTCTGAGTCGACGCGGATGGCGGGGGTGTTCGAGCCGAGCGCAGCGGGCATCAGCGGGAGGTCGACCTTGCTGCGGATCTCGGCCCGCACGACCGAGCCCGGGGTCAGGCAGTTGCGGGGATCGGGCCGACATGTGATCCGAACCTGGGGAAGGTTGTCGAGCTGCTGGTCCTGGTATGCGAGCCGGACCGCTGCCTCGGCTCGTGCGTAGCCCGTCGTCTGGTCCGGCGCGGTCACGAACGCCCGGCCGGCGGACCGGGCCGCGGCCGATGCGGCGTACGCCGAACGCTGGGTGTCGAAGGCGGCCAGCACGATGTAGAGCAGCGGCACGATCAGCAGGATCGCCAGCCAGACGAACTCGATCAGCGCCGTCCCGGACTCGTCACGCTTCCGACCGGTCAAGGCGCAGTCTCCTGGACGCCGTGACCCGTCACCGACAGGGCGATCCCGGGACCCCAGAGCCCGAGCGGTGGGAC
Source organism: uncultured Actinomycetota bacterium (assembly GCA_963742815.1). Taxonomy (GTDB): domain Bacteria; phylum Actinomycetota; class Actinomycetes; order Propionibacteriales; family Nocardioidaceae; genus Marmoricola. The sequence continues at coordinate 234,415 of CAVUNJ010000010.1, read as the reverse complement.
CTCCGCGCGCACCGTCACCACCACGGTGGGCACACCGCCGACCGTCGCACGGCCGGCCGAGACGTCCTGGGCGAACCGGTCGGCGATCGCGCCGCTCACCTGCTCACGGGTGCGTGCGGCACCATCGGCGGGAGTGCGGTCGATGTTCGCGCCATAGCGCGCGCCCTCTGTGGCCGCAGCGGCGAGGGTGTTGCGGACGTGCATCACCAGCCCGACCTGGATCAGGCCGAGGACAAGCGGCACGAGCACCATGCTGACCAGCACGAAGTCGACGACCGCCGCGCCGTGCTCGTCACGCGGTCGGGGCCTACTGGTCATCTCCGTCAGTCGATGACCACTAGTGGTCATGACCGCAAGTTCGTCGAGGGTAACCGTGGTCCAGGTGCGTGCAGCGCAAGGCGGAGGAGGGAAGTCGTAGTTGACCTCCTTCGACCGACTCCAACGCAGCGATGGGCGTGCCTGGGCCGCGGGTACCCCGACGAACTAAAGGGAATGACCACTAGCCAGCGACCGACGAGAGCGCTTCACGCAGCATCGCGCCGAGCTGCGAGCCGGCGATGGCCCACAGCCCCGCCACCAGTCCAGCGGTCATGACGGTGATCAGCACCCAGCCGGGTACGTCACCTCGTTCGTCGCGGCGCCGTCGGCGCAGCAGCCCGTTGCGGATCAAATGGTTCATCTCGATCTCCTCCTAGGGGACGACAAGCCGCAGGCCGACAAGGCCCGGCCAGAACGCGAATACGACAACGGTGGGCAGCACCAGGAACACGACCGGGACCATCATCAGGACCTCACGCCGGGCACCCGACTCGATCAGCGCGCGCCGTCCGGCCTCGCGGACGTCACCGGCCTGGGCGTGGAGTACGCCGGACAGCGGGGTGCCGCGCTCAATGGCGATCGCGATGCCCTCGGCGAACCGGGACACCACGGCCAGACCCGACCGGGAAGCCAACTCGTCGAAGGCCCGAGTGATCGGTGTGCCGGTGCGGGCCTGGGCCAGAACGCGCCCGAGCTCGGCGGAGAGCTCACCATGTGTGCGGCGTACGACCCGGTCGAGCGCGGCGACCGGGCTCTCCCCCGCGGCCACGGCGAGGGCCAGCAGCTCTGCCACGGTCGGGAACTCCTGCAGGATCAGCCGCTCGCGTTGGCTCACCTGGGCGGTGAGCCGGTTCTCGCGGAGCAGCACCCCGAGCACGAACGCAATCACGCAGAAGATGAGCAACGGCACGGAACGCTCCGGAGAGGAGGCCGCGACCAAAGCGGAGGGCACTGCGACAACCGCGAACGCGACCAGGCCCCAGACGACCTGCTCGATGCGGAACTGGGCAACGTCCATCTCTAGACCCGCTCGCAGGAGCCGGCGTCGGACCGAGGCTGTGCCGCCCAGGACGCGCTCGACCCCGTGGCCGGCCGCCGACAGCGCGGGTCCGAAGACGCCCGCGAAGGCGTTGCTCGGCCTGGCGGGCGCCGGGAGGGTCTCGGGACGGGGCAGGTCGCGTACGAAAGGCAACACTCGCACCGCGAGCGGCGTACGACGAGCCTCCAGCACAGCCGTCACGACGAGATAGGCACCAAACCCCGTCGCGGCACCGAGCAGCCCACCGATGAAAGGGCTCACGACAGGATCCGCCTCTCGGTCGGGAGCTGCCCGATCCGGACCATCGCGCGGTACGCGATCACGCAGAGCAACGCGCCAATGGCGAGGACTACAACGCCGGCGCCGGTCGAGTAGCGCTGGATAACCTCCGGCTGGAAGCACATCAGCAGCAGCACCAGCCAGGGAGCCGCGACGGCGAGCCGCGCGCCGTTGACCGTCCACGCCTGGCGGGCCTGGAGCTCCGATCGGGTGCGTGCGTCGTCTCTGAGGAACCCCGAGAGGCTGCGCAGCAGCCGACCGAGATCGCCACCACCGACCTCGCGCGCCACACGCAGGCTCTCGACCACCCGGTCTCCCACGGGGTCGGCGAGCCTGTCCTTGAGCCGGTCGAGCGCATCCCCGAATCGGCCGCTGACCTGGTAGTCGAGCGCGAAGGCGGCGAATGCGTCGCGGAGCGGCTCGGGTCCTCGCTCGGAGAGAGCCGCAAGTGCCTCGGGGAGCGACATGCCTGCACGCACCGCGGAGGCCAGGTTGTCGACGGCCTCCGGCCACACCTCGGCGAACTCCCGTTGCCGGCGCCGAGCACGGCCCTTGAGCACGGCCACGGGAAGATAGCCGCCCATCGCACCGAAGACCAGGGCGACGGGGACCGTGCGCGAGGCCAGGAGTACGACGACGGATGCCACGAACGCGCACGCGACGGAGACGACCAAGAAGCCAGTGACGCTGACATCACGAAGTCCGGCGCTGCCCAGCAACGGCCGGAGCCGAGAGCGGCGGGCCGCGGGCCGCGGCCGAGGGGCCTGGAAGGCAGACCAGATCAGCAGCAGTCCCACCCCGAAGACCAACCCGAGAACGGCGCCCATCAGTCCGCGCTTCGCAGGATGCGATGTACGTCGATCCCGGCCCGCTCGAAAGACTCCTGCCGCGTGGGCATCCCGCCCGTGTGGACCAGGTCCCCTCCCTGGCGGAGGAACACGGGCTCGGTCTCGACGATGTCGTTCTCGACCCGCCCGGGGACCGCGACGATCTCGTTGACCCGGCGTACTCCCCCGTTGTCGACACCGAGGTGGACGACGAGGTCGACCGAACTCGCGACCGTGGGTACGACGAACCGGGCCGAGATGTTCTCGCCGGCCAGCAGCGGCAGGGTGCACAGCTTCACCAGCGCCTCGCGGGCACTGTTCGCGTGGATCGTTGCCATCCCTGGCAGCCCCGCGTTCAGCGCCAGCAACAGGTCGAGGCACTCCGCGGCGCGGACCTCGCCGACGATGATCCGTGTGGGACGCATCCGCAGCGTCTCGCGCACGAGGTCACGCAACGACACCTCGCCGGTGCCCTCGAGCCCCGACTGCCTGGTCTGCATCGGCACCCAGTCGGGGTGGGAGAAGCGCAACTCGAAGACCTCCTCGGCGGAGATGATCCGGTCGCCACCAGGGATCGCCGCCGCCAGGCAGTTGAGCATGGTCGTCTTGCCGGCTTGCGTGCCACCTGCGACCACGATGTTCTGCCCCGCGAGGACGGCGGCCTCGAGGAAGCGGGCGGCCGGCGCCGGCATCGACCCCAGGCGCACCAGGTCGTTGAGCCGCGCGGCCTTGAGCACGAACTTGCGGATGTTCACGGCCGCGAACTCGCGGCTGATCCCCTCGAGTACGACGTGCAACCGATGCCCCTGCGGCAGCATCGCGTCGACGAACGGCTGGGAGAGGTCGATCCGGCGTCCGCTGGACTTGAGCATCCGCTCGACCAGCTCCTGCACCTCGGCTCGCGAGAGGATGACGTTGGTCAGCTCGTGCCGGCCGTTGCGCGCCACGAAGACCCGGCTCGGCTCGTTGATCCAGACCTCCTCGACCTCCGGGTCGTCGAGGAATCGCTGGAGCGGACCGAAGCCAGAGACCCGGGCCACCAGCTCGCCCACGACGCCCACAGGGTCGGGCACGGGTGCGACCACTCCGGTGAGGCTGCGTTCGTCGTGCGCGCGCACGACCTCTTCGGCCAGGCGGCGCACTCGCAGGGTCTCGAGCTGTGGGTCGACCGCTTCCCGGCGTACGACGGCACGCAGTTGCTGATCGAGATCACCGACCAGATCGGTCGGGGGAATTCCCGAGACGTCCACGGACATGGGGGCTGTCTACCCGCGAATTACGAGACTGAACCAGTGCCATTTCGCGCCTGTGGACGATGCCACCCCACCGGTCCCACGAGTGGACTCGTGACCCGCGACCCGGGTCCGCCGGAACGGCAGGACAACGCGTTCGGCAACCACCTACCGTGATGAGGCGGACGACCCCATGATGGCCAGGTGACCCAGCGGAATCGGCTCGTGATGCATCCCGTCGCCGAGCTCGCCAGCGGCATGCTCATCGAGCTCACGGGCAAGCAACGGCTGTGGGACGTGACGAGCGACCCTTGGCTCGAGCTTGGGCCGGGGACCGAGTTGACCGTGCTGCGGGTGGACGCGATGCCAACTGGCCGGACCGATCGACAGCCCTATGACCTGCTCCTTCAGACGAGCCAGGGCACAATCGTCCGCCTGGAGGTCGACGACGGCGCCGAGCTGATCGCCGTTGTCGATGCATCAACGGAGTGAGGTGAACCGAGGTGGTTGATGAAGGTCCGCAGCCGCATCGGTTGCGGATCGCGCTCGGGACGCTGTGCGCGATCGCCATCGACCGAGCCACGGCGACAAGCCCAGTGCCCGGCGGTCTGGCTCTACTCAACGCCGAGTTCCCGGCTGCTCACAACCTCAACAAACTGCTGATCACTGGCCCTGCCGAGTCTTCTGCCCTGGCTGCCGCAGCTGACCACATCATGGGCCAAGCCGGCTTGCAGCACCGCCTCATCGAGGTATATGACGCCGAGGCGGGCCAGCGACTTGCCCGCGACCTCTCCCATGAGGGCTACGAGCGCTCAGAGGATCTGCTCATGGCCAAGACCGCGCCGGTGCAGAAACAGCCACCGCCGGTCCCCATCGTCGCACTCGCCGTGCAGGAACGCGCCGACGTCGCCACCGCTGAGTGGCGTCGCGACCAGCCCGGGTGGGACAAGGACGTCACCGATCAGCTCGGCCGAAGGATCAACACCGTGTTGGCAGCGGCACGGGTCACGTTCTTCGCGGTTCGTGACAACAGCGGCGCGGTTGCAGCCCGTGCAGACCTGTACTTGCGCGACGGAGTTGCGCAGATCGAAGAAGTGATGACCGACCCCGCCCAACGTGGACAGGGCCTCGCGAGCGCACTCGTCAACCATGCCGCCGACGTGGCACGCAGCGCGGGTGCCTCGATGGTCTTCCTCGTCGCAGACGCAGACGACTGGGTCCAACACCTTTATCGCCGGCTGGGTTTCACCGATCTCGGCCGCACCGTGAGCCTCCTGCAAGAACCTCGCCTCGACTAGCGGTATCGGCACGAGTCCAATTGACCCGTGCCCGTGCTCCTCGCCCGTCAGCCGCCGCCAATCCTCCGCAGCTGCTCCCGCGGATCTCGGCTCAGCCTGAATCCACCGATGGCCGCCGTCGCGAGCGACACCAGACGGGTGCGATGGCAAGGCGCCGATGCGAAGGCAGACTCGGCGTCTTTCAAACGTCGGCAACGCCGCCAGCGTGCGCGTATGGTGGCGCGCCGCAGGTGGAGATCGGTGGATTCAGGCTCAGTGCCAGTACACCTCGAACTGCTCGAGCAACTTCTCGTCGCTGAGCAGCTCATCGCGGCTGCGCTTGCCACCGTGTACGGCGACCGCGGTGGCGAGCGCCTGGGCGAGCACGATGAAACCTGAGATCGAACGGAGGATCGTGACGCCCTCGCACTCGACGAGGAACGTGGTGTCAGCGATCCGCGCCAAGGGCGAGGTGGCGCTGTCGGTGAAGGCAACGGTCCGGAGGCCCCACACGGCGCCCGCGCGCCGACGACTACGTCGTCGGCAGCAGAGCGACCTATTGCGGTCGACAACGCGGGGATCTAGGTTGAGAAACCGACAAGGTCGCATGCAATGCCGGCGTACAAACACACCTCGCTATGCGATGTGGCAGGCAGTCGGATGAACCCGTAGTTGGCGACATATGAGGTTGGACGAGAGGGAAACGCCGTGAGCGAGAGCGTCGGTTCGAAGGACGGAAACACCCACTGCTGCATCGTGGCCAGGCCCCACTGCTGCATCGTGGCCAAGCCCCGCTGCTGCATCGTGGCCAGGTCCCCGCGCGGTGGCGAGTACGCCATCAGCAGCAGCGACCTGATTGCGTTCGACGACCTGGGGATCTAACCAGAGGACAGCACCCTCCACTTCCTGGCGCGACTGCAGAGGTGAACGCCGGGCGGTGTCAGCGTGCGGGTCGATTTTTCTGGGTGGCCGCCCTCCAGTGACCAATGCCGCGGCCGGAGGGGAGGACGGGGTTGCCGTAGCGCACGAGACTGAAGCGTTCGAGCCCAGGTGCGACCGTGCTGGTGACGCCGATCAACGAGTCCGGCGAGGTCAACACGCGGTGGAAAGCGCGGATGTCGCGTGCTGCAAGCATCCGGTGCAGCAGGGCAAGCTCGCGCTCCGGGTCGTCCAGTCCGCCGATGTCTGGGCGCAGAGATGTGCACTCGGCGTAGGTCACCCGGTCTCGCAGGTCAAGGCGTCGGCAGCGCTCCAGTCTTGGCCAGCGCGCCAACGACAGTTCGTGCGGCGGACGTTTCGGTCGTTCCTTCGCCGACAGCAGCCACACCTGGGCGATTTCGGCGAGTGCGCGCTCGAGGGCGTACTCACCACTGAGGGCGGCACCTGCGCCGGACAGGCTGCCGGTGTGGTCAGAGGGATCCATCACGGCCAGGTAGGTCGGCACACCGAGATCGGTGGTGACATCGGCGACTACCACAGTGCAGCCACTTGCTGCCTCGATTGACTGGTGCAGTGCCCTCAAACGGTGCGGCATGTCGGCTGCCTTGAGCATGCGGACGGCATCCCTTTCGAGGACGAACCATTCGAGCAGCGCGAGCGAGACCGAGTCATGCTCGACAAGTTCCAGGAGACCGTGAAGGTTGGCCTCGGTAGCGTCGGAACCCGACGCGGTGCCGATGCTTGATGAATAGCGAAGGTACGGAGCGTAGTCGGTGTCATCGCCCGGAGTCGGTTGTCCTGGGTACGTCGGGTTCACGATGAACTCCGGGTAGAACAGGGACCCGGAGTGGCCGTTGAGCTCACGTACCGCCAACAGCGCGTCCGGGATTTGCGCAGCAAGTCGGGCGATGAGCTCGTCACCAGCGAGATTCGGTTGGTCAGCAAGAGCCCGCGGCGTCATCATCCGGCATTCGCGGTCATGGTCTGGACTGTCCATCCAGAAGCGCTCCAGGGACTCGAAGACAGCGCCGACCCTGCTCTGTCCTGCGTCGCCCTTGCCAAAGCCAACGGCGGCGACACCATCGGAAGCCCGCAGCGTGCACCCAGAGGTCTGGAGGCCCGACTGGTCGAGGTCGCTCCACTCCATCGAGAGCCTCAACCGATCAACCTCTTCGGTTGCCAACCGCAGGGCCTGTGCCGCCGAGAGCCAACGATGGGCAATACGCATTCGTCCATTCTTACTTGCTGCGACACTGAACGCCCCGGCCCTTGTTTGTGCGACAGCCTGGCCAGTGTCCTCAGTCGTCACATCTGTCTGCCCCCCACCGCCTGGCGCGAAGGTGCTCTAGGCCTTCGGTTGACAGACCCGCGCGATCACGGCCAGCGCGGTGTTGACCGCCGAGATGGCGACGGTGATCCGGGCTGCGCGGGCCGGCAGATCCCCACGAAGACCGCCGAGCGCCGCGCACGCAGTGTCGGTGGCGTGGATGAGAACGGCCTGCGTGCGAGCGTGCCGCTGGGCCGGGCCGGTGAGCGTGAGCAGGTCGACGCCGAGCACCAAGGTCCTGATGCCGAACATACGGAACGCGTAGTACGGCTCGGTCGTCGCCGGGTCCGTGCCTGGTACGGCGCACCAAGGCCTGCGGCGCCACCAGGCCGAGGGTGCCGTTGACGATCCGGACCACCGCGAGCGTGCGGACGGCTGCAGTCCCGAGTGTTGCCCTGTCGGTCATCGCGCGTACCCCTCCGGCCGGTGGATGCGCACGAGACTAGTGGTGTGGCCATCGGCCATGGGCGCCGGAACGACTTTGCGGTCTGGACCAACACATCGCCATTCCCGAAGTCCAAACGCCCTCGTTTACACCAGCTCGCGGCGGCTCACATACTGACCTCGGCCAGAAGACGGCCGCACCTCTGGATTGGAGCCCCGATGACGATCACGGCGCCAGACCTGCTCGACATGTCGCAGCAGGAGATCGACGACCTCTTCCGGTCCGCCGACCCCGGCCCGATCCCCGCGGGAGAGGGCGAGGGGACCGTGATCTTCGCTCCGGACACCGTCGTCGCGGAGACGACGGCCAAGCTCGCCCACCTGATTGCCTGGAAGGGCAAGGTGTTCGATCCTGACAAAGGCGAGCTGCGCAACATGGTCGGCCCCTTCGGCGACCTGGCCGTGCGTGCCAAGGTCTACCTCGACGAGAGCTGGTTCGACGGCAGACCGGCGATCATCCTCGACTACAGCAAGACCTCACTCGTTGCCCAGTGGATCCGCGACGAGATCCGCGAGATCGCGCCGGGCCTCTACCTCGGGATCGTCTTCTGGGACGACAACAAGATCCTGAACTTCTGCCTGGAGTTCGGCAATGACTGACCCGACCAGCAAGCACGAGAGCACGGCTGACCGCCCGTTCCGCTTCAACATCCTCTGGCGCGCGTACGACGCAGTCGCCGCGTCGGTGGACCACACGATTGGCTGGGACCGGCTGCCCAAGCTGCTGGGGCTGTTCAATCTCGTCGGCATCCGCAACGTGCTGCGCGAGCACAACCTGCAAGACACCTCGCGGCAGCCGTCGGTGGGCGGGGTGCAGGCTCCGGAGTGGGACGAGAAGTACGAGACCCAACGCACCGTCGACGGCAGCTGGAACGACCTCGCCAACCCGACCATGGGGATGGCGGGCACCCGCTTCGGCCGCAACGTCCCGATCGAGGACACCTGGCCCGACACGGAGAACTTGCTCGAGCCGAACCCGCGCACGGTGAGCCGCCGGTTGATGACCCGCGACGAGCTGATTCCGGCCACCGCCGGCAACGCGCTCATCGCCGCCTGGCTGCAGTTCATGATCCGCGACTGGTTCAAGCACGGCCCCAGCCCGACCGAGGACCCGTGGTCGCTGGAGCTGGACGCGGACGACGACTGGCCGGAACCGCCCCTCCTCGTGCACCGGACCCCCAACGATCCGACCACCCCGCCGGCCAGCGACCTGCCGCCGACGTACCTCAACGTGAACACCCACTGGTGGGACGGCTCGCAGATCTATGGCAGCAACGCCGACGAGCAGACGTTTCTCAGGGCGCATGAGGGCGGCCGGTTGCGGCTGGTCGACGGCCTCCCTCCGATCCCCGATGATCCAGCGCACAACCCGACCTTGGTGCCCGGATTCTGGCTCGGGCTCGGAATGATGCAGACGCTCTTCATCCGCGAGCACAACAGCGTGTGCGAAATGCTCGCGGAGGCCTATCCCCAGTGGGATGACGAGCGCCTCTTCCAACGGGCCCGGGTGATCACCTCCGCCCTGCTCGCCAAGATCCACACCATCGAGTGGACGCCCTCGGTGACGGCCCACCCCACGGCCGCGGCCGGCCTGCACGCCAACTGGTACGGCCTGGCCGGGCAGAAGCTCGGTCACGTCCTTGACCACGTCGTACAGGACGAGGTCCTCACCGGGATCCCCGGGACCGAGACGGAGCACTACGGGGTTCCGTTCGCGCTCACCGAGGAGTTCGTCGCGGTCTACCGGATGCACCCGCTGATCCCCGACTCCTTCGACTTCCGGGCAGCGGCCGACGACAGCCCGACCCTCGGCCCGCGGGAGTTCGACGAGCTCACCGGCCCGGCCGCCGTTGACGTGCTGAAGGGGCAGGACCTGGCCGACCTGCTCTACAGCTTCGGGACGATGAACCCAGGACTGGTGTGCCTGCACAACTTCCCGAGGTACCTGCAGACCTTCAGGCGCCCGGACGGCAAGCTGATGGACCTCGCGTCCCTTGACATCCTCCGCAGCCGCGAGCTCGGGGTGCCCCGCTACACCGAGTTTCTCCGGCTGCTGCACAAGCCGGTGCCCGACTCCTTCGACGACCTCACCTCGAACAAGCAGTGGGCCGAGGAGCTGCGAGAGGTGTACGACGGCGACCTCGACAGCGTCGACCTCATCTCCGGGATGTACGCCGAGGACCGGCCCGAGGGCTTCGCCTTCAGCGACACGGCGTTCCGGATCTTCATCCTGATGGCCTCGCGCCGCCTGAACAGCGACCGGTTCTTCACCGACAGCTTCACCGAGGAGGTCTACACCCCCGAGGGCATGGCCTGGATCGACGACAACACCATGGGCACGGTGCTGTCCCGGCACTGCCCCAGCCTGAAGAAGTACGTCGACGGCGCGCCCAACGCGTTCGCCATCTGGGAACGGTCAGGCTCCGCCTGAGGACAGGTTCCTCATCGCTCAGCGAGAGGGGTTCACCAGGGCGGTGTGGTGGCCTCCTACTGAACCGCCACCAGGCCGGCCACCAGTGCGAACCCGACGAGCACCCACGCCTCCAGCGGGCGGCCGACCCGGCGGAGCGGGTCGGGTCCACGCGAGCGCTCAGTGAGCATCACCGCGAGCAGCGCTGCCATCAGCAGCAGGCTGTGGGTGGCCACCATCGCGAGCATCAGCGGTCCGCACGTAGCCAGACAACGTACGCCGGAGCGGACCCCCACCCGGGCACAGTTGAGGTCGGCCGGCCTGCCGTTCGCGGCCAGCAGCCGCAGTGAGGCGCACCGCCGCAGCACGCGCTTGCGGGGCTTCGACACCTGCCAGACCGCCGCCACCAGGAGGATCCCGACGAGCCACCCCGCCCCGAGTGGATGAGCGTCGAGCGCAACGAGCAGCGCCAACAGCGCGGCGCCCGCGACTACCCAGACAGCTGCGTAGCCGAGCACGAACGCCGTCGCTGAGCGTTGGCGCCTCGTCCACACGCTGCGCAGGGCGACCGTGCGCACCTGGGGCGCCACGACGGGCAGCATCATGGCCGCCACCATCAGCACCCAGTGCGACCACGCGCCGGACCACGAGGCCACGAACGACTCCGATGTCACCGGCATCGCCAGCCCGGAGTGCATGTGGTGGCCCGTTGCGGCCACGTCAGCCTTCGGTGCCACCGACATCAGGACGAGGGCGACCCACGCACACCCGGCCACGGCGTACACCCACCACTGAGGATGCCGGGCGCGGAACCAAGCGAGCGAGTGCAGCGGCGACGAGCGTGCCGCACTGGTGAGAACGGCCATCGGCTCAGCCGACCACCACGGCCACGCGGCGCGCTCGCACCTCTGGCTGATCCACCTCGAGGTCCCGATCGCGGCGCGCGTCACCACCGGGCGCACTCGGGTTGTGGGCGGTGAAGCTGACCTGCATCAGCGCCTCGTCCCAGCGACCAGCCTCTGCGAGCCGGTCACGCAGCGCGGTGATGTCGAAGGTCGCAGTCAGGCCGCCACCGTCGTGGGTGTCATCTGTGCGGGAGGACTCCTCCATGCCGAACGTCGAGACCGAGCCGGCGCGGAGCTCCGGGTAGTCGGCCGGGTCTGCTCCCTCCGGCACGTTGACGTAGACGCCGTACAGCGGGGCACCGGTGGTGCCGGTGATCCCCTCGACCCGCAGGTAGGCGCGCACTGCGCCCTCGGGTGCGGGGTCTCGCCGGCGGCCCGGCGTGAGCTCCACCGGGACTCGATCGGGGCTGGTCAGCGAGACGTCGCTGGCGGCGCCCAGCACGCGCGGTGGCAGGGATCGATCGGATCGAGGTCCTGAGGTGGGTCCAGAGTTGGACACGTCGTCCTCCGGTTGTGGTTGCTCGTCTGGGTCGGGCAGTGGTGGCTCCTGGGGGGCAAGCACGGAGGGCGGGTCGACGCTCTCGTACTCGTAGCCGAAGAAGCTGGTCTCCAGCGCGTCGCCGATCCTCCACGTCACCGTGCCCTCGGTCGGATGCGGAAAGGTGAACTCGGTGTCGAGGAAGGCCGAGTCGCCGGACGGGTTGACGTGCGACTCATCGAGCTCCAGCCAGACCTGCCACAGCCGATCCAGGTTCGCGTGATGCAGCCAGAACAGCGGGTCGAGCCCGGCGGTGTAGAACGAGCCCATCCATCCGGGGTTGACCACTGTGTTGCCGACGTAGTCGTTCCCGACAAGGGAGTGCACGAGGCCGTGCGGCACGTCCTCGAGCAGGCCGGCCTCGTCGCCACTGAAGTTGAGGTCGCTGCGTTCGCCGCCCGCGAAGGTGGCCACACCTTGCGGTGTGGCGAAGGTGCCGGACTGCAACGCGTCTGTGAGCGAGCTGTTCAGGAGCTCGACCGGGATGGTCCCGTAGAAGGGGCCGCCAGACCGGGCGACCTCGGAGCGCTCATCGCTCTGCAGGTTGTTGTCCGCCAGCGTCATGTCCAGGAAGGCCGGCGGCAGGGATGCCTTGCCTGCGTCGTCCGGGTCGATCGAGTACCAGTACGGGAGCGACCACTCGTCGTCCTCCAGGGAGTGCTGGATGATCAGCTCGAAGGCGGCGAGGTACATCCGGTGCCACGGGAGGAAGTACCAGCTGCCGTGCTGGCAGTTGCTCCAGAACATGTTGCTGGTGTCCGTGCCCCCGAACTCGCCCCTGATGCCGTGGATGGCGGCCTGGAAGCGCCAGCCCAGCGGGTTCGACGGCTTGCCGCCCGGTGGGTCGAGGTCTCGCAGCCTGCCCACCGCGAGCTCGTAGTCCTTGAGTACGGCGGGCCAGTCGCCCTCCGCGTTGGTGACGTTCCAGACATCCACCCGAGTCCGTGCCATCCCACTCTCCTTGCCCGATTGGCGGAAACGCTCGGCGTCTCCCGCGCCGTACTCCCTCGGCCACATCCTGCTCCCACCAGTCGGGTCGAGGAAGAACCTCCCTCGCGAGGACTAGTCCTTCCAGTTCTTCGACCTCTCGACGTACGACGCCGACCGCAACCTCGGAAAGTTAGAACGGCGAACGAATCCGGGCAGCCAGTGCGGAGCCCCGCCGTTGCATCGACAAGGCCCGTGTGCACCAGACAAGGCCCGGCAGCCCAGGGTCAGCGCCGGAAGCCCTCGAGGAGCCGGATGGCGGCCTCGGGGGCGGCCTCGATCCGGTCGAGGCCGAGCATGGCGGCTCCGACCACCGGAGGCGCGGTCACCACCCGCGAGATCGCTTTCGGTGCCCGCTGGGCCAGGCCGGCATCGATCTGGTCGAGCAGCATGGCGTGTCCAGCCGTCAGGACGCCACCGCCGAGGATGACGTCGACGGGCTCCTCGAGCAGGTCCAGCCGCTCGATTGCCGAAACCGCAAGCGCAACGATTTCGTCCGCCTGGCGCATGACGACGGCAGTCGCGACCTCGTCGCCGTCGTCGGCCGCCCGGAACAGCAGCGGTACGGCTTCGCGCATTCGGCTCTCGGGAATCCGGCCCAGATGGACGGCCTCCAGCAGTGCGGACATGTCCACCGTTCCGAAATGCTGGGGAAGCAGCGCGGCCAACGTGGTCTCCGGCCCCCTCCCGTCGGCGCACCGCGAGGCCCACCACAGGGCCTCTTCCGCGAGGAAGGCACCACCGCCCCAGTCGCCCGAGATCTTGCCCAGGGCGGCGAAGCGGGCGACCCGGCCGTCGCTGCTCAGCCCAGCGCAGTTGATGCCTGCACCGCACACCACTGCTACGCCAGGAGGACCGTCGACTCCCAAGCGCAGGAGGGCGAACGTGTCGTTCCCGACGTACGTCGTGAGTCCCCATCGTTCCTGCTCGATCCGGAGCTGGAGCCGTTCGAGCTCCACCTCGAGATCGGCGTTGGCCAGGCACGCCGAGACATGACCCACCCAGGGTTCGCCGTCCTGCACAGTCACGCCGGCTGCCTTGGCGACCTCGTCGAGTAGCGGCCTGAGCCCGGTCACGGCAGCGTCAGCCCCGACGAGGTGCGGTCGGAAGCCACCTCCGCGCGCGCGACCGAGCACTGCTCCGTCGGGAGCCACGAGCACGACATCCGTCTTGCTGTTGCCGGCGTCGATCGCGAGAACTCCCGAGGCCGCGACCGGGTCGCGGGATTTCAGGCCCACTCGAGGAAGTCCCGGTTGTGGGCCAACAGGCTGTCGGCCAGGTGGTCCGCGAGCTCGATCTGTCCTACGAGCGGGTGCGCCAGCAGTGCGGCGAACACGCGGTCTCGGCCACCGCTCAAGGCGGCGTCCAGGGCCAGCTGCTCGTAGGCAGCGACGTGCGCGATCAGGCCGCGGTAGTCAGCTTCCACCGGCGCCACGTGGACCGGCTCGGCCCCTTCCGGCCCGACGCGGGCCGACACCTCGATCACGTGGTCGTCGTCGAGGAACGGAAGCGTCCCGTTGTTGGCGAGGTTGACCACGTGCACCGCAGGCGAACCGTCCTTGGTGGAACGCCCCAAGAGGGAAGCGAGGAGGGACACGGCCGCTTCGGAGTAGTAGGCGCCGCCGCGCTCCCCGAGCTCGGCCGGCTTGGCCACGACGGTCGGATCCGCGTAGATGTCCAGGAGCCGCTGCTCGATCGCGGCCACTTCCTTCGCACGCGACGGCCGGGATCGGAGCTCGTTCACCACCTGGTCGTGCGCGTAGAAGTAGCGCAGGTAGTAGGACGGAACCGCCTGCATCCTCTGGACCACGGCCGGCGGCAGCTCGATCTCATCGGCAATGGTCAGGAGCTCGTCCTCGAGCAGCTCCGGCAGCATATCGCGGCCATCGAGCAGCACCGCACGCTCCCAGGTGAGGTGGTTGAGGCCCACGTGGTCGAGCCCGATCCGCTCGGGTTCGACCCCGAGCAGCCCGGCGAAGCGACGCTGGAAGCCGATGGCCACGTTGCAGAGGCCGATCGCCCGGTGGCCCTCCTGCAGGAGGGCGCGGGTCACGATCCCCACCGGGTTGGTGAAGTCGACGATCCACGCGTCGGGGTTCAGCTTTCGCACGTGATCGGCGATGTCGAGAACGACCGGCACGGTTCGCAGCGCCTTCGCGAGCCCTCCGGCGCCAGTGGTCTCCTGGCCGATGCAGCCGCAGTCCAATGGCCAGGTCTCGTCGGCATCGCGGGTGGCCTGACCGCCGACGCGAAGCTGCAGGAGCACCGCGGCGGCACCGTCGACCGCATCCGTGAGATCGGTCGTTGTCGAGACTCGTGCAGGGTGACCGAGCTCGGACATGATGCGCTGCGACACGCCGCCGACGAGCTCGAGCCTCTCGGGGTGGGTGTCCATCAGGACGAGCTCTTCGACCGGCAGGTCATCACTGAGACGAGCGAGCCCGTCGACCAGCTCCGGCGTGTACGTCGATCCGCCGCCGATAACTGCGAGTTTCATCCCTTGACTCCTGTCAGTGTGACGCCCTCGATGAATGCCTTCTGGGCGAAGAAGAAGACGATGATCACGGGGGCCATCACCATCAGCGTTGCTGCCATCGTGAGGTTCCAGTCGGTGCGGTGCGCGGACTTGAACGACTCGAGCCCGTAGCTGAGGGTCCACGCGCCGGGGTTCTCACTGGCATAGATCTGCGGGCCGAAGTAGTCGTTCCAGCAGTAGAAGAACTGGAACAGCGCGACAGCGGCGATGGCCGGTTTCGCCATCGGGACGACGACGTACAGCATGGTCTTGAAGTCGCCGCAGCCGTCGGCCTTGGCCGCGTCGAGATAGTCAGCAGGAATGGTCAGCAGGAACTGTCGCAGCAGGAAGATCGTGAACGCGTCGCCGAAGGCCATCGGAATGATCAGCGGCCAGAGGGTGCCGGTGAGCTGGAACTGCTGCGCCCAGACGAGGTACAGCGGGATCGCCACGACCTGAGGCGGCAGCATCATCGTCGCGATCACCGCCCCCATCGCCAGGGAGCGCCCGCGGAACTGGAAGCGAGCCAGTGCGTACGCGACCGGGAAACTCGACACGACGGTCAGCACCGTGCCTGCCGTCGCATAGAAGAGCGTGTTTCGCCACCAGGTGAGGAAGCCAGGGCGCGACCAGACGTCGATCAGGTTGTGCCAGTTCCAGGTCTCCGGCCACAGGTTGCGGGTCAACGTCTGCTGGTCGCTCATCACTGCGGTCAGAGCCATGAAGACGAACGGCAACAGAAATGCCAGGCCCAGCGCGATGGCAACCGAGTGGGTTGCGATCCACTCGAGGTCGAACCGTCTTGCCCGTCGCGGTGGGCCGTCCGGCAGCGCGCCGAGTGCGGTGACGACAGGTGATGCCTTGGCGACGTCGGTCGACATCTCAGGCCTCCCCGAGCAGGCCGGAGCCCCGGCGCATCAGCAGTACGGTGAACAGCATCGACAGGGCGAACAGGACCAGGGCGACGACGCAGGCGGAGCCGGTGTCGAAGCGCTGGAAACCGAGGTTGTAGATGAGCTGGGGAAGGGTGAGCGTCGACCTCTGGGGGTACCCCGGCTCGAACTGCTGTCCCGCCCCACCGATCACTCCGCTTGCCACTTTCCCTGCGACCAGCGGCTGCGTGTAGTACTGCATCGTCTGGATGATCCCGGTGACCACGGCGAACAGTACGATCGGCCTGATGTTGGGCAGAGTGATGAAGCGGAACCTTGTCCAGGCTCCCGCGCCGTCGAGCGAGGCCGCTTCGTACTGCGACACGGGAACGTCGAGGAGGGCGGCCAGGAAGATCACCATCAGGTCGCCGACTCCCCACAGGGCAAGCATCGTCAGCGCGGGCTTCGACCACGTCGGGTCGTTGAACCAACCCGGCTCGGGCAGGCCGAGCTTTCCGAGCAGGACGTTGACCGGTCCGGTGCCGGGGTTGAGCAGGAAGGCGAACGCCATCGTCGCCGCAACCGGCGGCGCGAGATAGGGGATGTAGAACAACGTTCGTACCAGTCCCGCACCCAGCTTGATCTTGGTGACCAGCATGCCGAGGCTCAACCCGAAGATCACCCGGAGCGTCACCATCACCACGACCAGCCACAGGGTGTTCTGCATGGCCGGCCAGAAGAGCGGGTAGTCCGTGAAGACGTAGCGCCAGTCGTCGATGCCGTTCGGTGTCGGCGGCGTGAACCCGTCGTACTTCGTGAACGAGTAGTAGACCGTGGACACCAGCGGGTAGATGAAGAACAGCCCGGTGCCGACCAGCCAGGGCGAGAGGAAGGCGACGTTTCGTACGATCTCGCCACGCCCCCTCGCGCGCAGGGTGGCCGGCTTCCGGGCTGAGCTCATCAGGCGCTCACCGTGCCTGTTCGATGTCGGTGTCGATCTGCTTGGCAGCCTTCTCGAGGGCGGCCTTCGCGTCGGTGTTCTTCCCGGATTCGTAGGCGAACCCCACATCCTGGAGCGTCAGCTGGTAGGCGCCGCCGTTGATGCTGGCGGGCGTCGAGGTGCTGTTCGGGTTCCCGGCGATCCCGATGAAGGCTTCTACAGCTGGCGTCTTCTTCAGGTCGGGCGACTGCAGGGCCTCATTCGTCGACGGGATGTTGTGGATGGCGTTAGCGAAGCTCACCACGGCATCGGTGTCGGTCGTGAGGTACTTGACCAGCTCCCAGGCCGCGTTCTGCTTCTGGCTCTTGCCGGAGATCCCGATGATGGTCCCCGACAGGTAGCCCCCGCCGTACGTGTCCGCCTTGTCGTCGGGCACGGGGAACGGAGCGACGCCGTACTCGAAGTCCACGCCAGCCTCGTCGATCATGCCCGCGCGCCATTCGCCGTCGATCGACATCGCAACCTGGCCGGTCATGAACGGGTTCTTGGGGCCGAACTCGTCACCGAAGGTGTTCCGGTACTTCTCGAGCTTGGAGAACCCGCCGAGCTTGTCCACCAGCTGCTTCTGCCAGGTGAGCACCTGCTCGAAGCCGGGGTCGGTGGCCACGGTCGACTTGCCGTTGTCGTCGAAGTACTTCGCACCCCACGACGCAGCGTAGTGAGTGAACGTCGACTCATACCCGTGGTAGTTCGGCATGAATCCGAGCTGGGAGAAGGAGTCCCCCTTCGCCTTGGTCAGGGCTTGCGCAGCCTTGTCGAACTCAGACAAGGTCTTGGGCGGGGCGGTGATGCCCGCCTCCTTGAACGCGTCCTTGTTGTAGTACAGGCCGTACGCGTCGCCGAGAAGGGGAAGCGAGCAGCGCTGGCCCTCGAACTGTGTGTATTCGAGCATGGGGGCCGGGAAGGTCGACTCAGGATCGATGTCGGACTTCTTCAGGAAGGGCTCCAGGTCCGCGAAGACCTTTGAGGCGCAGAACTGACCGACAGTGTCGGTCGTGAACGATGCGACGACGTCGGGAGCGGTACGGCCGCCTGCGCGGAGCGCCTGGTTGATCTTGTCGTCAGTGATGTTACCGACGACCTTCACCTTGATGTTCTTGTGCTTGGCCTCGAACGCGTCGATGTTCTCCTGGATGGCCTTCGCCTCGCTCGGAGCGCTCCAGCCATGCCAGAACGTGATGCTGACGTCCTTGGTCGGGTCGTCGTTCGCACCGCCGCTGCTGCTGCCGCACCCGGCGACCAGCAGCGAAACAGCAGCCGCCGCCGTCGCCACGAGGATTCTTCTGCGTTGGGCCATGATCATTCTCCAGTCGGTTTTCGTTTCGGACCTGCGGTGGTCGGGTCAGTCGGCGACGGTCCGTCCGCCGGTGTCCGGTTCACTTGTGTTGAAAACGAGGTTGCGCACAACACCGAGTGACGTATGGAGCGCCCCATTGAGCACGGGATCCTCCGTCACCGCCGAGAGTTCGATCCGGGGCCTGCCCAGCGAGAGGTCGTGCAGCTCGACCTGGACGATCTCGCGAAGACGGTCACCACCTTCGGTGAGCACGCCGCCCGACAGGATCACCAGCTCCGGGTCGAGCACCGCGACGATCGCAGCCAGGCCTACGGCCAGTCGATGCCCGAGCACCGCAAGGAAGGGATCGCCAGTCCCCGCCTCGAGCAGTGCCGCCTTCATTGCCGCCTCCGGCGTCGACGCGCGGATGCCGTGCTCGCGTGCGAGCACCAGAACGGCCTTGCCGCCGACGAGCTGCTGGAAGCCGCCGGCGTTGTTGACGCCAACGTTGCGGACCAACGGCGTACCGGGGACCGGTAGGAAGCCCACCTCGCCTGCACCACCGGTGAATCCGCGGTGCAGGCGTCCCTGAATCATGACGGCGGCTCCGACACCCTCCTCGCCCCAGAGCAGAACGAAGTTCTCGCCATCCTGTGCGGCGCCGATGCTGTGCTCGGCGACCGCCGCGAGGTTCACGTCGTTCTCGACCTCGACGGGAATGCCGAGCGCATCGCGGAGCTGGGAGAGAAGCCGGGGGTCGTGCCAACCGGGCAGGTGTCGCGCGTAACGCAGCCGCTGAGTGCCTGGGTCGAACGCACCAGGAGTGCCCACCACGAGGTGGCGCAGCGCACGCCGCTCGACACCGGCTTCCTGACACGCGCCGTCTACCGCCTCGGTGACGCGTTCGCTCGTGCCGGTAGCGGCGCGCGGAGTCGAGAGCTCGAACTGGCCGATGGTGCGCCCGGTGATGTCGGCAACCGCGGCCCTGATCCGGCGGGGTGTCACGTCAAGGCCGCCGACGTAGGCAGAACCGGGGTCGACCTCGTAGAGCAGGGCGTTCGGCCCGGGACGACCTGAGGTGCTCCCGCTGGGCCGCACCAGTCCAGCAGTCTCGAGCCGAGACAGGATCTGCGACATGGTCGGCTTCGAGAGGCCCGTCAGTGCCCCGAGCGTCGGTCGGGACACCGGTCCGCGAGTCAGAAGGAGCTCCAGGACCGCCCGGTCATTGATGGTCCGAAGCAATCGAGGGGTGCCGGGCTCGCGGACCATCACGGCACCCCTCAATCGTTAGGTAAGTTTCCTATTGATTGGGAAGGCTAACCCCACCCAAGGATCGTGTCAACGATCCGCGCGCGGTGGACTACCAGGTCTCGGTCACCTTGGACAGGCCACGGGGCTGGTCGGGGTCCGAGCCACGGTCCAGGGCAGTCTGCAGGGAGAGTTGCTGCAGCGGGAGGATCTCCAGCAGGGGGTGGATGCCGTCCGGCAGCCCTTCCGAGCTGACCTCGATCTCTGCGCCGGCACCCACCGTCAGGATGTCCGCACCCCGGCCACGGATCGCCTCGATCACCGGCTGCATGGCCGCGCCGGCGGCGTCGGGCGGGGCCAGCGCAATCACCGGTACGCCGCTGTCGATCATGGCAAGTGGTCCGTGCAGCAGGTCGGCTCCGGAGAATGCCTGCGCCGACAGGTAGCACGTTTCCATCAGCTTGAGGGCGGCCTCCCGTGCGGATGGGTAGGAGAACCCGCGTCCTGTCGTCACGATCCGGTTGGTGTAGCGGTACCGTCCGGCCGCCCGCTCCACTGCCGCCGTGTTCTGCAGCGCGGCCTCCGCCGCATCGGGCAGCGCAGCAAGGTCGCCCGGCTCGGTCGCCAGCAACAGATAGAGCGCCAGGAGCTCGGCGGTGTAGGTCTTGGTCGCGGCCACGGAGGCCTCCGTGCCCGCCGCGATGTCGATGTGTCGATCGGCGGCCATGGCCAGAGGTGAGCCGGGTGCGTTGGTCACCGCAACCGCGAAGGCACCACGCGCCCGCGCCGCGGTCAATGAGTCGACCAGGTCGGGTGAAGCGCCCGACTGGCTCACCGCGATGAAGAGCACATCGGACAGGTCGGGGCGGCTTCCGTAGACGGTGAACGTCGAGGGTGAGATCAGGCCAGTCGGCAGCTGGAGCTGGACCTCGGCGAGGTACTTCGCGTACAGGGCGGCGTGGTCGCTGCTCCCACGGGCTGCGAGCAGGACGAAGCGGATCCCGCGACGCTGGATTTCCGTGTGCACGGCACGGATCGCAGCGGTGTGCTCACTGATCAGCCGCGCATAGACAGCTGGCTGCTCCGCGATTTCCGCGCGCATGAGATGGCCCGGAAGTCGCGGGTTGTCTGAGGTCACGAGGCCAGAACCTACACGTCGCACCCGCTCGGCGCGTGCCTGTCGTCCCAAGATCCGGGGCACGGTCGTTCAATCGGTGGAGCTCAGAGGGCGGCCAGGACCTCGGCCGCTGACCGCTTCCCGGCCCGCACGGCACCATCCATGTAGCCGTTCCAGTAAGTGGCGGTCTCTGTGCCCGCCCAGTGGGTACGCACGTGTGGGCGCCGCAGCTCCCGGCCGTACGTTGTCAACGTTCCGGGCTTCATGATCGCGACCGGCCCACCCCTGGTCCACTGCTCCTTGGTCCAGTCGTGCTCGACGTAGTCCACGGGGTGCAGCGCCTTCTCGCCGAACATCTCGGCGAACCCGGCGAGCACAGCCTGGCGGCGCACAGCGAGGGTACTGAGCCCGTACTGCTTCCAGGTCGAGCCGCCCACGAACGCCAGCAGCACACCAGGGCTCCCGTCGACCGGCGAGTTGTCGAAGGACACGCGAACAGCGCCGTGGTCGCTGAGCCCGAACCCGTTGAGGCCGTCCTGGCGCCAGAACGGCTCGGAGTAGACCGCGTCGCACTTCATCAGGTCGCCCATGTTCATGCGGTCGAGCAACGCGGTATGCCGAGCGGGCAACACCGGCGCCCACTGGATCGCGCGCGACAGCTCGGGCGGTGCGGCGACGATCACTCGCTTGCACGACACCGACCCTCGTGTGGTGCGTACGGCGGCCCG
Source organism: uncultured Actinomycetota bacterium (assembly GCA_963742815.1). GTDB lineage: Bacteria > Actinomycetota > Actinomycetes > Propionibacteriales > Nocardioidaceae > Marmoricola. The sequence goes on along the minus strand of CAVUNJ010000010.1, from coordinate 213,137 downwards.
GGTGCTGCTCTGGTCGATCCTCGTGACCGCCGCGTCGAGTGCCACACGCGATCCGAGCTGACCTGCCAGACGTAGCGGGATCAGCTGTGATCCGCCGACGAATCGTCGTTCCTGGGCGCCGTTCCTGGTCTCGGAGTTGCGAGCGAAGGTGCCCTTGTTCGTCTCGTTGCCCGAGCACGCGACGTAGTGGATGACGAACAGCAGGGAGAGCTGGTCCGGGTCGGCACCGAACCCCGGCTGGGTCCAGCACTTGACCAGGTTGCCGATGCCCTCGGCGTTGACCGCATGTCCGCGGATGTAGTCACCGAGCGAGGTCGAGTCCCACTCCTTGGCGCGAGGATGCGTCCATGGCTCGGCCACGTCGACCTCCGAGGCCCACTGGTCCAGCTGGGTCTGCAGGATGGCCGCATCGGCGAGGATCAGCGGGTCCGGCGGGACGGTGCCGTTATAGGTCTGCCGGCCAAGGAGGCCCGAGGAGTTGTAGACGCTCTTGCCCTCGGCGTACTCCTCGAACATCGCGACCTTCAGCTCGTTCGCCAGGGCAATGATGTGGTCCTGGGTTGGTCCGACGAACGCGCCGCCCGACTCGACCACTTCGCCCGAGCTCAGCGTGTGGTTCAGCACTCGCCCACCCACGCGATCACGAGCCTCGACCACCAGCACCGAGCGGCCACTGCGGGCGATCTCGCGCGCGGCCACCAGGCCTGAGATGCCTGCGCCGATCACGACGACATCGACCTGACCGGGCAGTCCTGGTTGCAGTGTGGCGGCCTCGGCAGCCCCGTCGAGCACTCCGGCCGTCAGTACGCCGACCCCGGCTGCGGCCGCGCCGCCGACGAGCGTTCGCCTGGTGATCCCCGTCATCGCTTTCCGCTCCTCGTTCTGCCCTTGTCGACTCGTATCTCAACGTTGTCAACGAGCGGGCGTCGGATGGGGAACGGTCGGGCGGACCGGGTTGTCCTGAAAGGTCGCTGACGCTCCTGCGATTGACCGATCTGTCCACTGGCACCAGGTCGTCGCACACCCGAGACTTCACCCATGAAACTCCGGGGGGCGTTGGTCGCTGTGGCATGGGTGGTCTGTCTGACATCGTGCGCGACCGACTCCGGCGATGCCTCGGAGGGAAGTCTGGTGAGTCAGCCCGACTCGGGAGCGACACCCGCCGAGACCGACGACGCGCAGACGACGTACATCGTGCCGACGGCCGAGTGCCCCACCGGTTGGACCGGCCTGCAGGTCAAGGCCGACCGCGTCGCCAAGGTCACCGACCTCGACGACATCGTCGCCTGCACGAATGAGGACGAGGACCGCACCTACCTGGAGAACAGGAGCCGGGTGGTCTGGCTGCTGAGTGCCGCGACCGTGACCCCGAGTGTGGCGGTCAGGATGGGCGCAGGACCGGGTGAGACCTCCTTCCTCCGCATCGTGCGGCAGAACCGCGGGCAGGAGGCGATGGCTCCCGGTTCTGCATTGACCGTCAACGTCGTTCCCCGTGAAGTGGCCTGGGTCCCCGACCTGGCGCTGACCTTCGGCTGGGAGGGGCACGTGCTGATCGTGGCCAGGCTGCTGGGGATCAGCGAGTCGTACGCGACCGACGCGCTCAGCCGGCAGAACCTGGCCGGGGTCGCGCTTGCGGAGTGCACGAAAGCCGTCGACGACCATGCCTCCTCGGTCCGCAACCTCCCCCGTGCCAATGCCAGAAAGGTGCTGCTAGACGGCCTCGCCGCAGGCAGGTGCCGGACCGCCGCCGCCGGGGTCGCCCTGACCGACGAGCTGAGCGACCTGCGCTCGGACGCCAAGCTGATCCGACCGGCCACGTCCAACATCAGGTCCGCTGCGGCCTCCACACTGGCCCTGCCCGACGGAGCGCGGTTACTCACCCGGTAGCGGCTGGGCGTTCCAGGGCCCCGGGTCAGGGGGCGTATCGCCGTGCCACCTCGTGGAAGGCTTCCTTCGGCTCCCACGCGTTCGGGTTGCCAGCCGACGACTTGACCACTCCGAAACCCGCCATGTCGATGTCGTGTGCGGGGTCGTCGTGGTGGGGGAACTCCGACATCGAGAACGTGAACACGAAGCAGCCGTCGACACCCGCGTCGGCGTACAGGCTGATGAGCTCGCCGAGATAGCCAGCCTGCGTCGACTCGTCGCGGACATGACCGGCACGCATCCGTGGCGGGTCGGCGAACCAGTTGACCGCGAGGAAGGACCCCGGCCCCCTCCGGTCGGCACCAACGAAGGCGCCGCAACCGAACTCGGTCACGAACACCGGCTTGGCGCTGTCGCGTGCGAGCGCACGCACCCGCGCTTCGTACGCCGCGTGGTCGGTCCCGAGGCGATAGAGGTTGATGCCGACGATGTCGAACTCCGACCAGTCGACCTGTTCCCAGAAACCGGCGGCATAGGTGATCGGACCTTCGAAGCGCGCGCGGGCAGCTCGGACGAGCTCGGGCAGGAGCCTGTTGAGCTTGCGGGTGATGCGGCGGTCGAAGAACCTGCGCCACCGCACCAGCACCTGGACGCGGACGAAGACGCGCGGCCCGGGCAGCATCCCGGGTGACGTCAGCGAGAACTCGCTGCCTACGAGGAGGATCACCCTCCCGGGATGTTCCTTGCGCAGCTGCTCGGCCGCTTCGGCGGTGTTGGCGAGGTGGGCCAGGAGAGCCTTGCGTCGCCGGTCGGGCAGGTACGGCCTGATGACGACGTCGAGGCCGGCGTCGAGGGCAAGGCGGGCGGCTTCCAGCTGCCGCGCCGTGTCGCCGTCCATCAGCATCACGGAGGTGCAGTGCAGGTCCTCGCGGATCGTCCGCATGACCTCCGGAACAACCTCCGGCGGATGTTGTCCGGTGGCATAGGAGATGCCGCGCACTGGCGGCGCGGACGAGGTCACCAGCCGAGACTAGCGATCGCGCGCTCCAGTGCCCTAGTACTCCACCGTGAACAGGTCGCCCTCGTCCTGGACCCGCTCGAGGACCTCCTCGAATCGCAGGTGCTCCAACGCGAGCGGGTCTTCGGCTCCCGCCTCCACCTCGTCCCAGGTGCGCGGCGCGGCGGCCATCGGCAGCTCACGCCCACGCAATGAGTACGGCGAGATGGTCGTCTTCGCGCCGGTGTTCTGCGACCAGTCGAGGAACACCTTGCCGCCACGCCGAGCCTTGGTCATCTGCGAGACCACCAGCTTCGAGTTCTGCGACTCCAGCTCTTCGGCGATCCCCTTGGCGTAGTCGCGGACCTCTTCGTGGGTGCGCTTGCCGTCGAGAGCTGCGTACAGGTGCAGGCCCTTGGAGCCACTGGTCACCGGCACGCAGTCCAGGTCGTCTTCGGCCAACCTGTCGCGGACCATGAGCGCCACCTGGGAGCACTCCCCCAGCCCTGCCGGGTCGCCCGGGTCGAGATCGATCACCAACCGGTTGGGCTTGCGCGGACGCCCGTTCTTGCTGACCGTCCACTGGTGCACGTGCAGCTCGAGCGAGGCCAGGTTGACCAGCCAGGTGAGGGTGGCGAGCGAGTCGATGATCGGGAACCTCAGCTCGCCCTCCTCGCCGGACTGCGTCCTCGATCCGGAGGTCGGCACCGTCACCGTGCGCACCCACGAAGGCGTGCCGCCAGGGGCGTTCTTCTCGAAGAACGACTTGTCACCGGTGCCGTGCGGCCAGCGGATCCGGGTCACTGCACGGTCAGCGAGGTGCGGCAGCATCACCGGCGCGACCTGCGCGTAGTAGTTGAGCACCTCGGCCTTGGTGGTGCCGGTCCGCGGATACATCACCTTCTCGAGGTTGACCAGCGTGATGGTCCGCCCGTCGACCTCCACCGGGGTCTCGGTGCGCTTGCCATCGAACTTCTCGGCCATCAGAGCCCCTCCTCCAGATCGGACGGCGACAGGTCGGTGCGGATCCCGCGGTAGGCGGGCTGGCGGAGCCGGCCGTCGTTGGTCAGCCGGAGATACTGCACGTCAACGACCATCGCAGGTCTCACCCACACCGTGCCTACACGGTCGAGCCGCGGGAGCTCCTCGGTGAACGGCGACTCAGACACGACCTCCGGCTCGAGCAGGCCGGCCAGCAGATGTCCGGCCTTGCCGGCGATGCCACTGCCGACACGGCCACGGAACTCCAGACCTCGCGAGGTGGGCAGCCCGACCAGCACGGCACCGAGCCGGTTGGTGCTCCCGGTCTCGTGACGGAAGCCGCCGACCACGAACGAGCCGGTCGGCCGGATCGGGAACTTGAGCCAGTCGCGACTGCGCAGGCCGGGACGGTACGGCGAGGAGAGCCGCTTGCTCACGATGCCCTCGAGACCCTGCTGCTCCGCCGCTGACAGCAGCATCTGCCCGTCGTCGTACGTCGGCGGCACGTGCCATGCCCCCATTCGCTCGGGCACCGTGTCCAGACCGAGTGCCTCCAGCCGGGCGCGACGCTCGGACAGCGGCAGCGGACACAGGTCCACGCCCTCGAGCCGGAGGAGGTCGAAGGCGATCAGGGTGACCGGGTTCGATTCCGAGAGCCGTCTGGCCCTGGTCGCGTCACGCACGTGCATCCGGTCGGCCAGTGCGCCGAACGACGGCACCCCGTCCCCAAGCGCCACGACCTCGCCGTCGAGCAGGAAGTCGTCAGCGACCCCGGCGAGTGCCGCCGCGAGGGCATGCAGCTCGGGAAAGGAGACGGTGACGTCGTTCTCGTTGCGCGAGTAGATCCTCAGCCCGCGGGGGCCCTTGTCCACGAGCACGCGCATGCCGTCCCACTTCACCTCGTGGGTCCATCCGCCCAGGGGGACGTGGTCGCCCTTGGTAGCGAGCATCGGCTGCACGCGGTCAGTGTTGCAGGGCCCGACATGAGAGGACTGCGCGAGAGACCTGGGCCAACGGTCAGAGCAGCTCGGCGAGCATCTGTCCCGCCACTGCGGCCCCATCCGCCTCGACCGGGCGATAGGAGACCTCGTGCGCGATCTCCTGGACAATCGCCTCCGCGAGGACATCAGGTTCGACGGCCTGCTCGTACTCGAGGCGGCGGCCGGCGCCGTACCGCTCGAGGCGGTACGGGACGTGGAAGTTCTGCTCGAAGTGGTGACGCAGCGGCACGTAGATGAACGGCCGCTGGTTGGCGGTCAGCTCCATGGTGGTGGTGAGCCCGCCCTGTACGACGGCGAGGTCGGCCGCGGCGAGGTGCTGGTAGAGGTTGGGCACGTGGCCGCGTGTCGACACACCGCGGCGCCTCGGCAGGGAGCGGGGATCGATCCTCGGACCGGCCACGACGAGGAAGCGGAGGTCGGTCAGCTCCCGGCGTACCAAGGGCACCGCGTCAAGCACGCGGCGCAGGAGTGGCTCACCCACACCGGACCCGCCCACGGTCACGACGCAGAGCCGCTCGTCCGCGCGGTAGCCGAGTCGCGACTTCAGCGCCTCGCGGTCTGCGAGATCGGTCTGGTCGAAGCCGGTGACGTAGCCGGCGAAGTCGAAGTTCGCACCCACCCACTCGCGAATCATCGGCAGCCCTGGACCGAAGCTCTCCGGAACCACGTCGTCGGGATTGCCCACGAAGATCGACCGGTCACGAACGCGTGCATACCTCGCCCGCTGCTCGATCATCTCCGCGTTGTAGTCCGCGGTGAGCGCAGCCTCGCGGGCACCACCGTCCGGCATCGGCAACCAGCCGACGAAGTCGGTCATCCAGGCGAACGCAAACCGCTTCAGCCCCGGGTTCTCGTGCAGGAAGTAGTCCACGTCCCAGGACTCGTCCCCGACCACCAGGTCGTAGCCCTCCTGCTCGACGACCTCGGCGAAGACCATGAAGTTGCTGACAAGGATCTCGTCCATCTCGCGGATCGCCTGGAACGCATGCAGGTCGTGCTCCCCAGCGACGTGCTCGATGTGCGCGGACTCGTTGGCCAGCCATGCGGAGGCGGGGTGGATCCGTTCACCCGCAGCCTCCAGTGCGGTGGTCACCGGATGTTGCGCCAGCCAGTCGACCTCGAGATCAGGATGCAGCTTTCGCAGCTCCCCCACGATCGCCACGTCGCGCTTGGCGTGACCCAGCCCGATGGGTGAGGAGAGGTACAGCGCACGCCGACGACGGTGCGAGGGCGCGACCCACGTGTGCCGCTGGACCGGCGGTCGGATCCTCTCCGCGAACTCGCGGATCATCAGGTTCAGCTGCACCGGGTGGCGCCCCATCGGGCCGTGCCCGACGCCCTCGAGCAGCACGAAGGACCCTCCGGTGAGCTCAGCGAGGCGCTCACCGATCTGGCGGGGGCGGATGCGGTCGCGGGTCCCGTGCACCACGGTCACCGGGCAGTGAACCCTCGCGCATGCCTCCTCTGGCGGCGTGCAGACCGCGCCGTCCAACCCGAGCCGGCCGGCGGTGGTGTCGACGAGGGTCTCAGGCGTGGTCTCCATTCCCCAGCCGATGCCGTCCTCGATCTGCTTGGTCGAGTGCGGCTCGACGTACATCTCCCGGAAGAAGAAGTCCAAGAAGTCCTCGTAGCCACCCTCGAGCCAGTAGTGCTTGTTGTACTTCGCCCAGCCCTCGGTCTCGTGGCTCTCGGTCTCGACGACCGGCTCGTTCCACGGGCGAACGAAGTCGCCTTGATGCGGGTAGTCGATGTCGAACGCGAGGAAACTCGACATTGCGAAGATGCCGAGGACGCGCTCCGGGTGGTCTGCCGCGACCTGGACGGCCCAGGTGGCTCCACTCGACAGGGCAACGAGGACAGCGTCGCGGGTATCGGTGGCGTCCATGACGGCGATCGTGTCCGCGGCGTACTCCCCTTCGGCGTACGCCGGGGCTCCCGCAGGCCGGTCGGAGCGGCCGTTGCCCCGCCCGTCGTACGTGACGACCCGGAAGTGCCGAGCAAGGTACCCGATCTGGGCCTTCCAGATTCGCGAGTGCACGATGCTCCACGCGGGCATCAGCAGCACTGTCGTGTCGCCCCCGCCGTACACGTCGTACGCCAGGCGCACGCCGTCGCGCTGGGTGAACCCGGACTGCGTGGGCGCAACGGCCCGGCTTGCCGAGCCCTCGAACTGCCGTTGTGTCACGGCTTGACCTCCAGCACCTGGATGGGCGCCGCCTGCGCGTGGGAAGCCATCGTAGGCGCGTCCAGCCACGGCCATCTCAGGCGCCACATCCGCTCCCGGGTGGCGCATCTGCCATCCATACGGGCATCCTGATCACATGCGTGCAATCTGGAAGGGTGCCGTCTCCTTCGGCCTGGTCAGCGTCCCGGTGAAGCTGTACTCCGCGACGGAGAACAAGGACATCTCGTTCCGGCAGGTCCACGCCAAGGACGGTGGGCGGATCAAGTACCAGCGGGTCTGCAGCATCGACGGCGCCGAGGTGGAGTTCGCCGACATCGCCAAGGGCTACGAGACCGAGGACGGGGAGATGGTCATCCTCACCGACGAGGACATGGCCCAGCTCCCCGCCAACAGCAGTCGCGAGATCAGTGTCGAGAAGTTCGTACCCAGCGAGCAGATCGACCCGATGCTCTTCGAGAAGTCCTACTACCTCGAGCCCGAGAAGTCCGGGGCCAAGCCGTACGCACTGCTGCGGGAGGCCCTCGTGGCCGCCGACCGGATGGCGCTGGTGACCGTGTCGTTGCGCAACCGGGTGTCTCTGGCCGTGCTCCGGGTCCGCGACGACGTGATCGTGATGCAGACGATGATGTGGCCCGATGAGATCCGTCAGGCCGACTTCAGCTCGGTCGACACGAGCGAGGCCAAGCCGGCCGAGGTCAAGATGGCCACGATGCTCGTCGACACTCTCGCCGGGGACTTCGACCCTGCGGAGTTCGAGGACGACTACCGAGGCGCGGTCGAGTCACTCGTGAAGGCCAAGATCGAGGGCGGCGAGGTCAAGCGCACTCCGGAGACGAAGAAGTCCTCGGGCGAGGTCGTGGACCTGCTCGCAGCGCTCCAGCGAAGCGTCGACGCCGCCAAGTCGGCACGGGGAGAGGAAAGCGGCGAGGACACGAGCGACTCAGGCGGCAAGTCGGGCGCCAAGCCGAAGAAGACGGCTGCCAAGAAGACGGCGAAGAAGGCCGCCAAGAAGACGCCCGCCAAGAAGCAGGCCAAGAAGGCCAGCTGAGCTGACCGGGCACGAATCGGACATAGCTCCCCTCGGCCCGTCGTGGCGTAACCAAGCACTCCCACTTGCGTTGATCTGAACAGTTGGATCAGGCGCCCCGGGGCCGGCCCTCCCGCCCGATCCTGGGAGGAATTTCGCACCATGCGCCCACACCTGCGCGCCGCAGCTGCCGTCGGCGCCGCCACCCTGAGCATGGTTGCGGTAGCCCCCGCCATGGCGGCTGCCCCGGTCTCCCAGGCCGGTGCCAATGCGGTCAACCTCTCCGTCGCGGGCAACGCCAACGGATCAGGTAACGCCACCGCCAGGAACGACGGCACCACCGAGACCAAGAGCGGTCAGGACACCCCGCCGCTGTCCGTGCTCGGCGGTCAGCAGCTGCTCAGGGGCGGCGTCCTCGCCCAGCAAGCGACGGCGCGCGCGGACGGCACCTCCGCGGCCTGTGCCGGACTCGCAGGCGAAGGCGGGTCTGCGGGCAACATCGGCGAGTCCAGCTGTCTCTCTCCGGGCGACGAGCTGGACGCAACGCTGGGTGCTCTCGACCTGACCGGGCTCATCGTGGCGGACCCGGCCTCACCGCTTGCACCACTGAACGAGGTCCTGGCTTCCGTGCTCGGTCCGCTCAGCACCGCCCTCGACACCGCCGTCGGCCAGGCTCGCACCCAGTTCGGTGACCTCGGTCTGGTCGCTGGCCTCGGCGCACTTGAGGGTCGCTGCACGGCTCGGCTCGGCTCGGCCGACGGCGACGCCATCCTGGCCAACGCGCAGATCAGGGTCGTGCTGCCGGCGCAGGCTCCCCAGCCGAGCCTCGTGTTGCTCGACCTCCCGGTCCACCCGCAGCCCAACACGCACCTCGCTACCGACCTCAGTGACGTCCTCGACATGATCATCGAGGCGCTGGAGACCAACCTGAACGACGCGATCAGCGGTGTTGCGGACCCGCTCAACCTCATCACCGACACGATCCAGACCACGCTCGTCAACGCCATTCGCGAGCAGGTCGAGGGCAACCTGGCGCCCCTCGAGCAGAACCTCCTCGAGGTTGTCCTCAACCGGCAGATCCGACCTACCAACGACTCGATCAAAGTGCGTGCGCTCGACCTGCAGCTCCTGCCGGTCGTCGCGGCGCAGCTCGGCGCGCCACTCGTCAGCCTCCAGGTCGGCAATGCGGCTTGCGGTCCTTCCGCCAGGGTCGCTGCCGCTGCTGGCCCCCTGCCAGCCGATCCGGCGGCCCTGCCGACCGGCGTCTCGGCCGGTTACGAGAGCGCCCCGGGAACGAGCCCCTCGCAGGGCAACGACCGCACGAACTCGATCGTGCTTGGTGCGTTCGCGCTCCTGGTGGCGTCCGGTGCCGGGTTCGTGTCCTTCCGCCGGCTCCGCGGCTGATCGCCGTACGACGGACGTGGTGGCGCCATGAGCGGAGCTGACTTCGACCGCCGCATCGGCGGCTGGACGACGGTGTTGCTGGTGCTCTGCGCCCTGCTCGCAGCCGCCGGGTTCCTGCTCCCTTCCTCCGACGCCAAGCCAGCCGGGTACCGGAACATGGCGGGCCCCGCGAAGCCGGTGCGGCTGGTCGTGCCCGCACTGAAGATAAGGGCGCCGATCCGGCCCATCGAAGTCAACGACCGTCAGGTTCTCGACCCACCGCGCAACCCACGCGACATCGGCTGGTGGCAGCGCAGCGCACGACCCGGGACGGCGAGGGGCCAGACCGTGCTGACCGGCCACACCGTGCACACCGGCGGCGGCGTCATGGACGACCTCGCCAACCTGCGCAAGGGACAGCGGATCAAGGTGGTCACGCCCAAAGGGACGATGGAGTACACCACCACCAAGGTGGTCACCTGGACGAAGGACCAACTGGCCAAGCGTGCGGTCTCCATCTTCGCGCAGGAGCGCCGCGACGAACGGCTGGTGCTGATCACCTGCAGCCAGTGGACGGGCAGCTACTACAAGAGCAACGTCGTGGTCTTCGCCAAGCCGCTGGGCGTCCGCGAACGCACCACCTGATCCGAAGTCTTTCCGGCCGCAATGTGCGACGCCTCACGGGATACTGGGCCGCAATCTGCGACGCCTCGGGGGGTGGGCACGAGACTCAGCCGGCGCGAGTCTCTCGCCCCGCTGAACCCTCGGCGTGCGCGCGTGCTGCCGGCGAGTCGGGCATCCGGGAAGCCATCGCTGCCATCCCTGCGTCCATCGCGCGTGGTGCGAGGAGGTTGAGCAACTCACCGACACGGCCGGCCACGGTGGAGATGGTCAGGGGCCGATCCTCCAGCGCGCGTACGACGAGCAGTGCAGCCTGCTCGGGAGTCTTCGCCGGTGCGTTCCGGTAGGCGTCAGTGGCCTCGATCATGTCGGTGCGGACCAGGTCGAGCCGCAGGTTGGTGAAGGTGACGTTGTCGTACCAGGTCTCTCGACCCGCGATCCGCGAGAAGGTGTCCAGGGCCGTCTTCGAAGCGATGTAGGCCGTGAACTTCGGCGCCTTGAGCTGCACTCCCCACGTGACGATGTTGACGACGTGGCCGAACCTCCGCGCCCGCATCCGGGGCAGCAGCCCCAGGATCAGCCGCAGCGGCGCGAAGTAGTTGATGGCCATCGTGCGCTCGAAGTCGTGCGCGCGGTCATAGGAGTACTCCAGCGAACGGCGGATCGAGCGACCCGCATTGTTGACGAGCATGTCCACGTGGTCGTGCTCGGCCAGGACGCGCCCGACCAACTCGTCGGTGGCACCGGGGTCGGTGAGGTCACAGGTGTAGCCGTGCGCTGAGCCACCCGTGGCAGCGATCTCGCTGACCACGCGGCCGAGCTCGTCCCGGCGCCGCGCGACGCACAGCACCATGCCACCACGAGCGGCCACCGCCTTGGCCGTGGCCTCGCCGATCCCTGACGAGGCGCCGGTGACCAGGACGATCCTGCCCGCCAGTGGGCTGGGCAACGGCGATCCCCTCAGCCGCGCCACGGGGCCGACCACATGGCGCCGCAGAAGAGCCTTCGGGGTGAGCAGCAGGTTCACGCAGGACCTCCCCCGACGGGGTCGGTCAGCACGGGCATCGACCACGGCCGGGCCGCCTCGATCTGGGCGGACAGGCTGAGCAGTGTCGTCTCGTCACCCCGCCGGCCCACCAGCTGGCAGGCGAGGGGCAGGCCGTCCGCGGCGATGCCTGCGGGCACCGAGGCAGCCGGGTTGCCGGCGACGTTCCACAGCGCGGTGTACGCGACCATCGGCGTCGACCTCAGGGCCACACGGACGGGACCACCGTGGTCGAGGGCGCCGGTACGACGCGGCCGTGGCGCGATCGTCGGCGTGAGGAGCACGTCCACCTCGTCGAAGACGCGGTTGGCCTTGACGCTCACCTTCTCGCCGATGCGGAGCGCCCGGCCCATGACAGGTCGGCGCACCCAGCCGCCGAGGCGGTAGACCTGCCGAGTTCGTTTCTCGAGCAGGTCGTAGTGCTCGACGGCGTCGCTCTCGGTGCGTACGCCGCCGAAGAACTGCGGCACGAACGCCAGCGTCGGGTCGGGGTAGCGAGGGTTGACCTCGTGCACCTCGTGGCCGAGGTCGGTGAGCAGCTGGGCGGTGTCGCGGACGGCCTGCACGTGCTCCGCATCAGGGCGTACGCCGAGGCTGACCGCCTTCGTCGACCACCCGATCCGGAGCCGCCCAGGTTCGGCCTGGGCCGCCTGCGTGAAGGACATCGCCGGTTCGTCGGCGTGGAACATGTCGCCGTCCGCGGCGCCCCTGATCACGTCGTACACGATGGCGGAGTCGAGCACCGAGCGGCTGAGCGGGCCGACTGTGCCGAGGGCCCACCACAGGTGTTCCATCGGGGCGGACGTCACCCGGCCACGCTCCGGCTTCATCCCGAAGAGACCACAGCAGGCAGCCGGAATCCGGATGGAGCCACCGCCGTCGCCGCCGAGCCCCACAGGAACCATGCCGGCTGCCACCGCGACTGCGGTGCCACCGCTCGAACCACCCGGAGTGTGCCGCGGGTTCCACGGGTTGTGGGTGATGCCGCCGTCGACGGACTCGGTGAACGGCCACTGACCGAACTCCGGCATCCGGGTCTTGCCGATGATCACCGCACCAGCGGCCCGGAGTCGTCGTACCACCTCGCCGTCCACGGCCACGGGAGTGCTGTTCGACCGGCCGCCGAAGGTGCTGACGCAGCCCGCGACGTCGATCTCCTCCTTGATGGCAACGGGCACACCGTGGAGCGGTCCCGGCGCCTCCCCCGCCGCCAGGGATCGGTCACGCTCGGCCGCCTCCGCCCGGGCCTGGGCCGAGAGGACCACCGAGAACGCGTTCAGGGCAGGGTCGCGCTGCTCGATCCGCGCAAGACAGGCCTCGAGCACCTCGACGGCGCTGACCTCCCTGCTCGTCGTACGCCGGACCAGCTCGGCGACGCCCAGGTCGGCCAGGTGGGAGACATCCAGGTGCCGTTCGCCCTCGGTCATGGTGCGAAGGCTAACGCTCGGCCGCGCTGCTGCCTGCGGCCGCTGTCTGTCGTGCGGTTGACTCAGAGCAGGGTGCGCACGACCCTCAGAGCCACCGAGAGCCTGGCGAGATCGGTGTCCTCGTCAGAGCAGATCTCCTGGAGCGTCCGCACGGCCTGGGCGGTGTCCTTCTCCCGTGGCGGGTTGCCGGCCAGCTCCTGCGCGGTGAGCTGCGCGTGCACCGCGTGCAGGTCGTCGCGCAGCGCCGCGCGTGCCATCGTCTGCCAGCGGTCTGTCCGGGGCAGGGCCAGGATCCGGGACACCAGCATCGGCAGGCCAAGGCGCTCGCCGACCTCGAAGTGCACCCGCGCGACCTCCATCGGATCGAGGTCGTCACGTGCGGCGGTCTCGACCACACCAAGGAGCATGTACGCCGGCGGGCACACCGCCACGCGCACCGCCAGCTCCTCGGGCACTCCCTTCTCGGCCAGCGCGTCACGCCGAGCCTTGAAGCTCTCGAGCTCGACTCCGACCATGAGCGAGGGCAGCTCGCCCATCACCTTCTCCACGACGACCTCGAAGGCGTCCACCAGCGACTCGGCACCGTCGGCACTGCGCCGGCTGTTCAGCAACCAGCGAGAGGCCCGCTCCACCAGGGTGCGGTTCTCCAGCCGCATGTGGGTCTGCACCGCGGCGTCGAGCTGGTTGTCGTAGCCCGCGATCTGGCGCTGCAGGCGTCCGGCGCCGAAGATCTCGCGCGCGACGAAGTTCGCCCGGGTGAGCTCGGCCGTGGTGGCCGACGTCTCCCCGGCGAGCCGGTGGTAGTAGGTGATGCCGGCGTTGTTGACGAGCTGGTTGACGATCTGGGTGACCACGATCTCCCGGCGCAGCTGGTGCTGCTCCATGGGACCGCGGTAGCCCTGCCGCATCTTGGCCGGGAAGTAGGAGAAGAGCTCGGACCGGAAGAACGGGTCGTCGGGGAGGTCACTGTCGATCAGGTCCTCGGCCAGCACGATCTTGGTGTAGGACATGAGCACCGACAGCTCCGGCGCGCTCAGGCCGTCCTTGCGGTCGATCAGGCGGGAGACCTCACGTCGGGTCGGCAGGGCCTCCAGGTCGCGCTTGAGCACGCCTGCGCGCTCGAGCGCGCGCATCCAGTCCTCGTGCACGTGCAGCAGGTTGGGAGCGAGCGCAACCGCGTTGGCGAGAGCGATGTTCTGGTCGTAGTTGTCGCCCAGCACCAGCTCTGAGACCTCGTCGGTCATCGAGGCGAGCAGCTCGTTGCGCTGCTTGGCGGTGAGGTCCCCGTCGGCGACCACCTGGTCGAGGAGGATCTTGATGTTGACCTCGTGGTCCGAGGTGTCCACGCCGGCAGAGTTGTCGATGAAGTCGGTGTTGATCCGGCCACCACGTGCGGCGTACTCGATCCGGCCGCGCTGGGTCAGGCCCAGGTTGCCGCCCTCCCCCACGCTCTTGGCCCGAAGCTCCCTGCCGTTCACCCGGATCGCGTCGTTGGCCTTGTCCCCGGCGTCGGCGTGGGTTTCCGCGCCGCCCTTGACGTAGGTGCCGATGCCGCCGTTCCAGAGCAGGTCGACCGGCGCGAGCAGGATGGCGTGCATCAGCTCGGCGGGCGTCATCCGCTGCTCCTCGATGCCGAGGGCCTCGCGCACCTGCGGGCTGATCGAGATCGACTTGGCGCTGCGTGACCAGACGCCACCACCCTCGGAGATCAGCGAGGTGTCGTAGTCCTGCCACGAGGACCGTGGCAGGTCGAAGAGCCGCTTGCGCTCGGCGAACGACGAGGTGGCGTCGGGGTTCGGATCCACGAAGATGTCGCGGTGGTCGAACGCAGCCACCAGACGGGTGCGTTCGGAGCACAGCATGCCGTTGCCGAACACGTCGCCGGACATGTCACCGATGCCGACGCAGGTGAACTCCTCGTTCTGGCAGTCGATGCCCATCTCACGGAAGTGTCGGCGCACCGAAACCCAGGCGCCGCGGGCAGTGATCCCCATCGCCTTGTGGTCGTAGCCGACCGATCCACCTGACGCGAACGCGTCTCCAAGCCAGAAGTTGTAGTCGGCGGAGACCTGGTTGGCGATGTCGCTGAAGGTCGCGGTGCCCTTGTCCGCGGCGACGACGAGATAGGGGTCGTCGGAGTCATGGCGTACGACGCCCTTCGGGGGCACCACACTCCGTTGTCCGTTGGCCTCGACGAGGTTGTCGGTGATGTCGAGCAGGCCTGAGATGAACGTCGTGTAGCAGGCCACGCCCTCGCCCATCCACGCATCGCGGTCCGACGGGTCGGGCAGCTGCTTGCAGAAGAAGCCGCCCTTCGCGCCGACGGGCACGATCACGGTGTTCTTGACCATCTGCGCCTTGACCAGGCCGAGGATCTCGGTGCGGAAGTCGTCGCGTCGGTCCGACCAGCGCAGGCCTCCGCGTGCCACCGCTCCGAAGCGGAGGTGCACGCCCTCGACCCTGGGTGAGTACACGAAGATCTCGAAGCGTGGGCGAGGCTCAGGGAGCTCGGGGATCTTGGAGGGGTCCACCTTGAGCGAGAGCCGTTCCAACGGTTCGCCGTCAGGACCGACCTGGAAGAAGTTAGTGCGCAGCGTCGCCTTGATGTTGGTCAGGTAGGCGCGCAGGATCCGGTCGTGGTCGAGGCTCGAGACGTCGTCCAGTGCCCTGACGATGCGCTCTTCGAGATCGGCGCACTTGGCGTTCCGGCCCTCGCTGTCCGCCGCGATCTCGCCGCCGTTGCGATCTGGGCGTCCCGGGTCGAAGCGGGCCTCGAAGAGCCGCACGAGGTAGCGGGTGATGTCGACGTTGTTGCGCAGCGCGCCCTCGATGTAGTCCTGCGCGAACGGGGTGCCGCCCTGGCGCATGTACTTGGCGTAGGCACGCAGCACAGTTGCCTGTCGCCAGGTGAGGCCGGCAGCGAGGACGAGGGCGTTGAAGCCGTCACTCTCGTTCAGCCCGTTCCACACCGACGCGACGGTCTCCTCGAACAGGTCGCGCACCTTGTCGGGCATCGGCCGGTGGTAGCGCAGCCCGAAGTCATAGATGTAGGACTCCCGGGCCATCCCCTCGAGCTGGTAGGGCCGCTCGTCGACGACCTCGACCCCGGTGGTGGACAGGATCGGCAGCACCTCCGAGAGCGAGAGCGGCGGACCGATCCGATAGACCTTCAGCCTGGCCTCACCGGGGGGCGCTGCGACGTCCTCGTAGAGCGAGAGCGTCAGCCCCTCGTCGCCGTCGATCTGCTCGAGCCGTCCGAGGTCGACCGCGCCGGTCTGCGGCAGGTAGTCCTCCTTGTAGGCCTCGGGGAAGCAGCTGGCGTACGCGCGAACAAGCCGGCTGCCCTGCTCCTCGCCGTACGTCGTGATCACGGCCGTGGCGAAGTCGTCGCGCCACGAGCGGGCGGCCTCGGCGCAGCGTCGCTCGAGGTCGGGCACGTCGGGCGTGCCGATCTGCTCCCCAGGCGCAGGGCGTACGACGAAGTGCAGCCGCGCCGCGAAGGACTCGCCCACGTGCGCGGTGTACTCGATGTTCTCGCCGCCGAGCTGCTCCTTGAGGATCACCGCGATCCGCTCGCGAACCGTGGTGTTGTAGCGGTCGCGCGGCAGGTAGACCAGGCAGGAGAGGAATCGGCCGTAGATGTC
Source organism: uncultured Actinomycetota bacterium (assembly GCA_963742815.1). Lineage (GTDB taxonomy): Bacteria > Actinomycetota > Actinomycetes > Propionibacteriales > Nocardioidaceae > Marmoricola. Next base: position 196,960 of record CAVUNJ010000010.1, on the reverse strand, counting down.
GCGACGCACGAACAGCTTCAGCTGCCGGCGCTCGCGGGTGTACATCACCTGCGAGGCGATGGGTACCAGGTCCTCCACCGGGGTCTGGAACAACTCGTCGCGCGGGTAGGTCTCGAGCACGTCCATCAGTGCCTTGCCGGCGTGGCTCATCGGGTCGAGACCGACGATCTCGATCACCTTCGCGGCCTTCTCGCGCAGCACCGGGATCCGTCGTACGGACTCGGTGTAGGCGGCCGACGAGAACAGTCCGAGGAACCGGCGTTCGCCGACGACTTCGCCCTCTTCGTTGAACTTCTTCACACCGACGTAGTCGAGATAGACCGAACGGTGCACGGTCGCCTTGGAGTTGGCCTTGGCCAGCACCAGCAGGTGCTTGTCGCGGGCCCGGGAGGCGACCGCCTCGGGGAGCAGCCGCGGCGCGGTCGGGTCGGCTCGCAGGATCCCGAACCCGGTGCCGGGGACCGCGATGAGCGTCTCGCCGTCGTCGCGCGCCTCGAGGGCGTACTCGCGGTAGCCCAGGAACGTGAAGTGGTTGTCGCCGAGCCAGCGAAGCAACGACGCGCCCTGCTCGAGCTCGTCCTCGGGGAGCGGCGGCGGGTTCTCCTCGAGGTCCTCGATGATGCGGTCGATCTGGGTGTGCATCCGCTGCCAGTCCTCGACCGCGTCGCGGACGTCGGTGAGCACCTTGGTGAGCAAGCCCTCGATCACGGCGCGCTGGTCGTCGGAGACGCGGTCGATCTCCAGGTGCATCCACGACTCACGCGCCACGTCGTGTGCAGCGGTCTCGGCGTACTCGTCGAGCACCTCGAGCAGCTGGCCGCTGAGGTCACGTCGTACGACGAACTGCGGGTGGATCACCAGGTGGATGTCGTGCTGGGCCTCTGCCAGGGCCATCGACACTGAGTCGACCAGGAATGGCATGTCGTCGGTGACCACCTCGACGACCGTGTGTCCACCCGCGGACCAGCCGTTGACCGAAACGCTCGGGGTGAAGACGCGCACGCTGGCCGTCCCCTGCGGACGCTCGAGGGCGAGCCGCAGCTGCGCCATCACGGCACCGTAGAGATCGGAGGCATCCCGCTCGAGGAGGTCCTCGGGGGCGACGTGGCGGTAGAACGCCTTGAGCACCGCCGGCAGGTCGACGCCGCCGGGCGCCTTGGCCGCTTTCGACTCGGCGTACTCACACAACGTGGAGAGGAGTTCGGACTTGCTCTGTTCCAGCGCTGTCACGGACTTGAACCTATGCCTGCACCGGGTCGGCGACAACTTCCCGCGGCGATCACTGTGTCTCGCATCCGAGAATTCTCGTCGAACTGCTGGGGGCGGTCGTTCACGGGGTCGGTCACAGGCCCGTTCTCAGGGTCGTTCACAGGGCAGTTCGCGGGGCCGTTCACAGGATCCTTCACAGGGCCGAGCGCAGGTCCCAGAGCAGCGGGTAGTACCTCAGGTCCAGCCGCGTACGCAGGTAGCTCGATCCCGTCGACCCGCCCGTCCCGGTCTTGGACCCGATCATCCGCTCGACCATCACGACATGTCGTGCCCGCCAGGCGGCTGCGAGCTCGTCGTGGAGGATCAGGGCCTCCGCCATGGCCCAGAGGTCACCGAAGGTCGCGCGGTCGTGCGCCACCCGGCGCAGAGACGCCGTGAGCTCCTTGTCGTCCGAGGTGTCGAGTCCCCGCGACGCGAGCAGCCGGGTGAACGCGTCCCACAGCGACGGTTCCTCCAGGCGGCGCCGCAGGCTCTCCTTCTCGAGCTCTGTCAGGCCCTTGAAGCGGTGGACGTAGCCGGCGTCCTTGGCGCCCGAGACGAACTCCAGCTCACGGAACTGCACCGACTGGAAGCCGCTCGCTGGCGCCAGCCGCTGGCGAAACTCCAGGAAGTCCTGGGGGGTCATCGTCTCCAGCACGTCGATCTGGTGCACCAGCAGGCGCTCGATCACGTGCACGCGGTTCATCAGGTGGCGCGCCCACCACAGCAGGTCGTCACCCTCCGCATCCTCGGCGGTCGTGAGCAGCGCGTCACGGACCGACTCGACCTCGTGCAGCAGCTGCTGGAACCACAGCTCGTAGACCTGGTGGATCGTGATGAACAGCAGCTCGTCGTGCGCCGGTGGGTCAGACTCGAGGTGCTGGGCATCGAGCAGTTGGGGCAGCCGGAGGTAGCTGCCATAGGTCAGCAGCGCACCCTCCTCACCGAATGACACGAAGTTCTCGTCTTCCATGAGGTCAACCTATGCGGGGGGCTACTGCCGTCACGAGCGGGTATGCAGCATGATGCGGGGATGAACCTGCGCCACCAGATCAGCTACGACGCGCCCCTGGCCGACGTCTTCGCGATGCTGTCCGATCCCGGCTTCCGCGAAGCTTCCACGACTGCGATGGGCGCAGTGTCCGGCGACGTCGTCATCGCCCCGAACGGCGAGGGCATCAGTGTCCGCATCGACCGGAAGCAGCCCACCGAAGGGGTCCCCGGGTTCGCCAGGAAGTTCGCCGGCGACACGATCCGCGTCCTGCAGACCGAGGAGTGGGCATCGTCGGCGGGCGGGACCATCGAGATCGAGACACCGGGCAAGCCCACCTCCATCAAGGGCACGCTCTCGCTCACCGAGTCGGGCGGCAGGACGACCGAGACGCTCAACGCCGAGGTGAAGGTGAAGGTGCCTTTGATCGGGGGCAAGCTCGAGTCCCTGATGGCGGACCTCGTGACGAAGGGAATGGACACAGAACAAGTGGCCGGAGTCGAGTGGCTGGCGAATCAGGCGAACGGGGATCAGCGATGAAGAAGGTCGCCGAGGAGCTCCGGTACGACGGGGCCACGCTCGAGCAGGTGCACGAGATGCTCGCCGATCCCGCCTTCCGGGAGCAGGTCTGCGACTCCCAGGGGGTGCTGCGCCACACGGTCCAGGTCCAGCGGGACGGCAGGGGCATGACGGTCGAGATCGACCAGGTCCAGGCTGCTCAGGGCATCCCGGGGTTCGCCAAGAAGTTCGTCGGCGACGAGATCAACATCGTCCAGACAGAGGACTGGACAGCTCCCGAGAAGGGCAACCTGCACATCACCATCCCCGGCAAACCGGGCGAGATGGCCGGCACCGCGCTGCTCACCGAGGACCCCGACGGCACCACCGAGACCGTGAACCTCTCGGTGAAGGTCAACATCCCGTTCGTCGGCGGGAAGATCGAGGGCCTGGTCGCCGACCTGCTCTCCAGGGCCCTTCGGGCCGAGCACCGGGTCGGCGTGAAGTGGCTGGCGGGCAAGCGCTAAGAGCGATCGGGCGAGACCACCCTCCCCAACCCCTAGGTGGTCGAGCAGCGAGCGCCGTAGGTGGTCGAGCAGCGAGCGCCAGCGAGCGATCAGTCGAGACCACCACCCCCGCAGGCAGAGGACCAGACAACGCGATCAGTGGAGCCCAGCACGCACCAGGTGCATGACAGACTCCGCCAATCGGCTTTCGGGGACACGTGCGCCCGCTCGTAGGTGGTCGAGCAGCGAGCGCCAGCCTTGCGTCGAGCAAGGAGCCCCGGCGAGCGGTCAGTCGAGACGAGCGATCAGTCGAGACCACCGCCGACCCGTAGGTGGCCGACCAGCGAAGTTGGGGAGAATTCCCCTCCACAGCAGGGAATTCTCGGCCAAGTACTGTCAGTGGTAGGTGCTTGAATTCACCTATGGACAGCCGACCGGACGAGCACCGTGACCGCGGTGTCCCGGCTGCTCTGGCCCAGATGCGGGGCGAGGTCCGTGGGCTGGCGGAGACGTTGTGGGCAGCCCGGGACCGCGACGAGCTGATGGACACCGTCGCGGAGATCGAAGCCATGAAGTCGACCCTGGACGATCTCGAGCTCGGGGTGGTCCGCGAGCTCGAAGCGACCAGCGCGGTCAAGGCCGTGGGCTGGGCCTCCACCCAGGACTTCCTCACCGCCATCGCAGGCGGCCACAAAGGCACCGGACCCGCCACAGTCCGCCTCGCCGCCGCGGTCGACCGGCCGCTCATGGCACCAGTCGCCGAGGCCCTGGGCGACGGGTGGCTCTCCACCGCGAAAGCCCAGGTCATCGAACGCGCCCTCGACGCCCTCCCCGGCGACCCCGACCTCCGCACCCGCGGCGTGCAGTTCCTGCTCACCGAAGCCAAGGCGCTCGATGCGACCGAGCTGCGCAAGCTCACCCGCCGCCTGCTCACCGTCCTCGACCCAGACGGCGAAGACCGACGCGACGAACGCGCCCTGGACCGCCTCGAACGCGCCGCCCACCTCTCCCGGCACCTCTCCATCACCGAGGACCAGACCGGCGGCGCCTGGATCAAAGGACGCTGCAGCACCGAGGACGCCGCCCAGATCAAGGCCACCCTGATGCCACTCGCCGCACCCCACCCCACCACCGGACCGGTCTGCGACCCCCACAGCTGCACCATCCCCGGCTGCGGGCACGAGGGCCGCGACCCCCGCGACCACGGCACCCGGATGCTCGACGCCCTCGCCGAAGCCTGCCGACAGCTCCAGACCACCGACGTGCTGCCCCAGGCGCACGGCGCCACCCCACGACTCACCCTCACCATGGACCTCGAGGACCTGCGCACCCAGGCCGGGTTCGGCACCACCGAGACCGGGGAACAGCTCTCCGCATCCACCATCCGGCGGATCTGCTGCGACGCCGAGATCATCCCCGCCGTCCTCGGCACCGACTCCGCAGTCCTCGACGTCGGCCGCACCCAACGACTCGTCACCACCGCGATCTGGAAAGCCCTGGTCGCCCGCGACCAGCACTGCCGCTTTCCCCAACTGCCGACGCCCACCACTGATGTGCCACGCCCACCACCTCGAGCACTGGGCCGACGGCGGACCCACCGCGCTGGACAACCTGATCCTGCTCTGCGGCCACCACCACCGCCTCATCCACCACAGCCCCTGGCAGATCCGAAAAACCAGCCCCGCCCAGTTCACCTTCAACCCACCACCCGACACCCGTCCCGCCAGCCCACCGACCAGACCACCGCCGATCGAATGATTGTGTGGCAGGAGGGCCGTCTCGGCGTACTCAAAGCAGGAGAACTGCCCACTCGGGATTTACTCACCCACCGTCCCGTCGATGGACTCGCGGATCAGGTCGGCGTGGCCGTTGTGGCGGGCGTACTCCTCGAGCATGTGTACGAGGATCCAGCGCAGTTTGAACTTGCTGTCCGGCAGCCGCCGGCTGGAGAGCTGGGATTTGGCGTCGAGTCCCTCCGCAGTCTCGAGTGCCTCCTCCAGGATCCGGTCGGAGACGGCGACCGTCTCGTCGAAGAGCGCGCGGAGCTGCTCGGGTGAGTCCTCGGCGGCGCTGTGAAACTCCCAGTCGTTGTCCGCCTTCCAGTCGACCGACGCCCACGGCTCGGGCGCCGGGTTGCCCGCGAAGACCTGGTTGAACCACTGGTCCTCGACGTACGCCATGTGCTTGAGGAGTCCGCCGAGCGTCATCGTGGACGGGGCCAGGCGCTGGTTCAGCTGCTGGGCGTCCATCCCCTCGGTCTTGATCCGCAACGTGTCGCGGTGGTAGTCGACGAACCCGACGAGGACCTCCGTCTCGTTGCCGGTCAGGGATGGTTCGGTGCGCACGGTCTTGGTCATGGGGGCGACCCTAGGGTGCGGGATGGTCACTGTCGCGCGAGTTTCGTCGCCGGCTGATCCAGATCGTGAGCGCGAGCAGCACGAACGGACCGAACGCGAGCACCAGGGTGAGCACCTGCTCCACGGGATGCAGTGGACCGAGGTGGAGAGGCGTCACGAACGTCAGCCCATGTGCGGGTAACGGTGGTCCTTCGGCGGAACGAACGTCTCCTTGATCGACCGCGCCGAGGTCCAGCGGGTCAGGTTGCCTGGTGCCCCGGCCTTGTCGTTGGTGCCCGAGGCCCGAGCACCGCCGAACGGCTGCTGCCCCACGACCGCTCCGGTGGGCTTGTCATTGATGTAGAAGTTGCCCGCTGCGAAGCGCAGCCGCTCCATGGTCCACGCAACTGCCTCGCGGTCCTGTGCGATCACCGCTCCGGTCAGGGCGTACGGCGCGAACGACTCCATCTGGTCGACGACTTCTTCGAACCGGTCGTCGTCGTACACGTGCACGGCGAGGATCGGCCCGAAGTACTCCTCCTTGAAGATCGCATCAGTGGGGTCGGTGGACTCCACCAGCGTGGGCCGCACGAAGTAGCCGATCGAGTCGTCGACCTGGCCTCCGGCGATCACGTCGAGCTTCTTCGATCGCTTCGCGCGGGTGATCGCCTTCTTGTGCTTGGCGAACGCCCGGTCGTCGATCACCGCGCCCATGAAGTTCGACAGATCGGTGACGTTGCCCATCGTGAGGTTCTCGGTCTCGGCCACGAGCTGGTCCTTGAGCCTCCTCCACAGGGACACCGGCACGTAGGCCCGCGAGGCGGCAGAGCACTTCTGCCCCTGGAACTCGAAGGCCCCGCGGATCATCGCCACGCGCAGCACGTCAACGTCGGCCGAGGGGTGGGCAACGATGAAGTCCTTGCCCCCGGTCTCACCGACGATGCGCGGGTAGGTCCGGTAGCTCGAGAGCTGCTGTCCCACCGTGGCCCACAGCTTCTGGAAGGTGGGCGTCGAACCGGTGAAGTGGATGCCTGCGAGGTCGGGGTGGTGCAGGAGTACGTCGGAGACCTCGATGCCGTCGCCGGGAAGCATGTTGATCACACCCGGCGGCAACCCGGCCTCCTCGAGCAGCTCCATCGTGAGGTGTGCCGCGAACTGCTGGGTCGGCGACGGCTTCCAGATCACGGTGTTACCCATCAGTGCCGGTGCGGTGGGCAGGTTGCCGGCGATGGCGGTGAAGTTGAACGGCGTGATCGCGTAGACGAAGCCCTCGAGCGGGCGGTGGTCGGTGCGGTTCCACACGCCCGGGCTGTTCGCGATCGGCTGCTCCTCGAGGATGCCGCGCGCGTAGTGGACGTTGTAGCGCCAGAAGTCGATCAGCTCGCAGGCCGCGTCGATCTCGGCCTGCCACGCGGTCTTCGACTGGCCGAGCATGGTCGCGGCGTTCAGGCGTGCACGCCACGGGCCGGCCAGCAGGTCGGCGGCCTTGAGGATGATCGCGGCGCGGTCGTCGAAGGACATCGCCCGCCAGCCGGGCGCGGCCTCGGTGGCCGCCTGCACCGCGGCCTGGGCGTCCCGCTTGGTCGAGTTCTTGAGTACGCCGAGCACGCTCGCATGGTCGTGCGGCTGGACGACCGCGATGTCCTCGCCGCCGCCCATCTTCTTCGCACCGCCGATGGTGGCGGTCAGGTCGAGCGGGTTGGCGGCCAGATGAGCGAGCTCAGCCTCGATGGAAGCCCGCTCGGGGCTGCCGGGGGCGTAGTTCAGGTTCGGCTCGTTCGTCGGAGCCGGGGGTGTGGTGATCGCGTCCATACTGGCGATGCTGTCAGAGAACCTCAGCCCGATCCAACCGTCGGCGCCCGCTCGGCGCCCCGCCGGCGCCCGGTCAGCGCATCGTGACGCCACGCGTGTTGGAGAGCGACCCGAACCAGGTGGTCACACCCCTGGCGAGCACCCGGTAGTAGGTCCCGGCGTATTGCCGCACCGCCCACGCCTTGGTGCCGCCCGCGCCCGTCGTGCCGGTCACGGCATCGCTCCAGGTGGTCTGGGTCACCTGCCGGCGCTGGAGAACTACCGGCATGCCGGCCACCCCTGATGCGGTGCCTCGCTTGACCACCTTGCCGGTCACGGTGAACCACCCGCCCGGGCGCACGCGCGTGACCGAGGTGGTCGCGGTCGTGGCGGTCGGGTCGATGCGAACGGTCGAGGGAGCCCCGACCCCTAGCGGCTTCGTTCGACCGCGGCCACGTTCACCGTCAGGGGCAGCGTGGCGTTCAGGGCGCCGAGGGTCGTCGTGCGAGCCGTCGCAGGGACGGTCGTGACCTTGCCGTCCGATCGAGTGATTCGGTAGGACGCGATCGGGCTGCTGCCGACGTACGTCGGAGCCGTCCAGTTGATCTTGACCGAGGACGTGCCTGCGGACGCCGTGGTTTTCGGCACCGATGCGACGCTGTTCGGGCAGCTGTACAGGCGAATGTCGTCCAGCCACCAACCCTGCAGGTAAGTGTCCTGGTCACCGAGGACCTTGAAGAAGACGTGCACTGTCTGGCCGGCCAGCGACGTGAGATCGATCCGGCTCGACCCATAGCCGTGGCTGTCGCCGCCGAACACCTTGGCCGTGGTCGTGCCCCACGAGCGGTTGGGTCCGTTGATCCAGGGCACCGTCCGCGAGGTCCACGTGCCTCCGCTGAGTGTCTGCACGAGCACCTGGCCACCGTCCGGGTAGGGGGCCAGGCCTGGGATGCCGTCGTACCACTCGAAGAGGTAGGCGTGGTTGAAGTGCAGGTAGGTGGATTGCCCCACGGGCACGGTGAACGGCGCAGAGGTCAGGGCACTGCTGGAGATGCCGTCGAGGGACGGGTCGGGGTCCCAGCCGAACCACGAGCTCGTCCCGCTGCGCGTGTAGTTCGGAGTCCCGTTCAGCGGCGTGCGCTGCCACAGCGCGCCCTGGGCGAACCCGAAGGTCGCCGTGGCGTCGTCGTCGCGTTTCAGCGGGACCATGGTCGTTCCCGAGGCGCAGGTGCTCGGTGTCTCGGGGGCGGCGGCAGCAGGGTTGGCGGGCGGGAGTGCGAGCTCGGTCGCTGCCGTAGCCGTCCGCACGTTTGCGCAGTCAGCGGTGGTGAAGCCGCCGGTGGCACCCGCGGCCAGCTCGTCACAGGTCGTCCCGAGGACACGCCCGAGGTCGGCGTACTGGGCGCCGGAGGTGAGCCGCGGGATCACCTCGAGGTAGAGCAGTCCGGTCTTGGTGAGCCCGGCGTCAGCGCCGTCGATCCCAGTCACCGTGCGGCCGTTGAAGGTGCCGCCCTGTGAGATCAGGTAGGCAGTCTTGTTGCCCACGCCGTCGTTCTCGTGCACGGCACCCGAGTCGTTGAAGACGTCGGCATTGACGAAATCGGGGCTAGTCATCTTGTCGGGCTGGTCAAAGAGCGCCGGGTCCTTCAGGCTGCGGGCCGCACCGCCGGGGATGTCCTCGCCGAGCAGCCAAGCGGTGTTGACCTCGCTCGGATTCGGGTTGTAGCGGTGGTCGACGACCTCTCCGACAACGTCTGAGAGCGACTCGTTGAGTGCGCCGCTCTGATGGAGCATGAAGAGTGCGGAAGTCCGTTCGACGTAGCCGTGCGTCAGCTCGTGGGCGACCACGTCGTCGGCTCCGGCGTACCCCGCGCCGAAGACCATCTGGGTCCCATCCCAGAAGGCGTTGCCGTACGGGCAGTCCTGGTCGCTGAAGCACCAGCGCACCGTTGACATCAGCTTCTTGGTGGTCCCGGTGCCGATGATGTCCGTCAGGTCTCTGGCACCCACCTCCTGGTACGCGTCGGAAGCCGCGCCCAGGTGGTCGTACGCCGCGTTGACGTCGCTCACGGCCGATGGCCCGGCGCCCTCGGCGCGAGCCGGGGCGACACACAGCGGAACGGCCTCGACGCCCGCCACGTCGTCGGCATTTGCGTTGTCGCAGACCACCCGGTTGATGCCAGGGGCGTCGTTGAAGTGCAGGGCGATCTCGCCACGTCCGGTGCCGACCAGCACGGTCTCGCGGACGTCCGAGCCGTTGGTCACCTCGAACTCCCAGACCGGACGCACACCGAGATGGTCGGTCGTGTGCACGACCGCCGGGTCGTAGAGACGGCGCCCCTGTCCGGTGACGGTCAGCCTGGCGGCAGAAACCTGATGGCTCTTCGCAGTCACTGCGACGGCACTGCGCTCGGCCTTCGCCTCGCTCACCAGCGGCGCGGAAACCTCGGTTGCCGCGGTGGTTGCGGCATCGACGGAGACCACTCCCTCGTCCTCGTCGAGGCTCATCACGACCTGGCCGCCGAAGACGGGCACGCCGTCCACGACCTGGTCTGCCCGGACGATCGAACCTCCGGTCGCCGAGTCGAAGGTGCGCTTCACGACGGCGCGGGACTTGCCACCGTCGATGCCGAAGGCCTTGCCGTAGCGGGCGAGCTGGTCGTTGGCCGTGCCCGTCGGGGACTTGCTCCCCCGGGACTCGACCATGGCCTCGCCGTCAGTGGAGCTGACGGCGTCGACAACGCCGTCCGCGGAACGGTGAACTCGGAGCTTCCCGCTCGCGTCAGCACGCAACCGGGAGAGGGCCTCGTCGGCGCCGGGGTCGCTTCCGGCACGGACTCCTGGCTGCTGCGGCTGGTTGACGGCCGCCGCCGTGGCTGTGGCCGCCTGCGGTGCGGTCAGCGCCAGGGCCAGGGCCAGCACGGTCAGTCGTCTGTTCATCCACTCTCCGGATCGTCGAAACGAAGTCTAGGTACGCGGAAGTGACATTTCCGGCGAACCGAAGAACCCGCCCGGCGCCCAGCAACCGGACTCGGCCGGCTCACGCGATCAGGTCCGAGATCTCCTGCACGCCGAACCAGCCAAGGTCACCCAGAGCCTCCGGCGACGACGGATCGATGTCCGACGTGTCGGCGTGGACCGCCTCGACGAGCCGCATGGCTATCGCCGAGTCCACGCTCACCACGGTCGACTCCCGGTCCTCGGTGACCTGCGGGACCTCGGCGACCAGCACGACCCGTCGAAGCCGGTGTCCCTCGGCCTCGGCCGTGGCCCGGGCCGCCATCAAGGCGGCGGCCGCGTCGTCGGCCGCGGCCATCAGGACGGCGTACGCCAGCTCCTCCTCGTCAGCGTCGGGCCACGACTCCCTGAGCCACTCGGTGACGGCGTGCGCGTGCACCGGGGACGGGCCGATGCCGCCGTCCTCGGAGAACGTCGCCAGCGCCTCGACACTGGCGGGTACGTAGACGCGGATCGTCATCGTGGCTTCTCGGTGCGCTTCCGGCCCCGGGGTGCGCGCAGCCGGTTGTCGCTGGCACTGTCCACGAGCTCGTCGAGCGCCTCACGCACGCACTGGCCGAGCACGTCGATGTCGGGCAGGGCGTCGCGATCGGCACTGATGCCGTAGTAGACGGCACCGTCGTAGGAGGTGACGCCGACCGAGAGCGAGAACCCGGGGAACAGCGGCGGCACCGGGTAGGTCTCCACCATCTCGGCGCCGGCGAGATACATCGGGAACTGCGGACCGGGCACGTTGGTGATGACCAGGTTGACGGTGCCACGGGCTTCCTTGAACGCCACCCGCGACCCGAGTGAGTGGAAGGTGGTCGGCGCAAAGCCGGCGACGCCCGCGATCCGGTCGGCCGCCACGGCCCGACCGGTCTCGCTGTGGGCACGCAGGGCGTAGGAGACCTGGTGCAGCCGTACGACGGGGGAACCCTCGCCGATCGGCAGGTCGACCAGGTGACCCACGACCTGGGAGCCGAGCGACGTCGGTTCCAGGTCCTCGTCGATCACGCTCATCGGGACCAGCGCCCGCAGCCTGCGACCGGCACCCACCGACTCCGACCTGGTCATCAGCCACATCCGGATCGCGCCGGACAGAGTGGCAAGGATGACGTCGTTGACCGTGCCTCCGTGCACGCGTCGGATCTTGCGGTAGTCCTTGAGCGAGGTGCGCACGCACACCAGGCGTCGCTGGGCTGACGGCTCGACGTTGAAAGGCGACTCGACGGCCGGCCGCCGACGGGAGAACTGGCCAGCCAGTGATCCCGCGTGGCCAGCGACCGCGCTGAGCGTGCGACCGAGAGCCTCGGCGTTGCTTCGCACGGTCGCCATGGCGACGCGCGGGTCGCGCGCTGACTCGGCAATGGCGCTGGCGGCCAGGCTGGTGGGCGTCGGCTCACCGGCGGGCCGCCAGCTGTCCACGACCAGCTGGCGCGGGCCCGGGTCGACGTCTAGCAGCACCTGACCGAGGTCAACGGTGGCGATGCCGTCGACGAGGATCTGGTGGGACTTGGAGAGCACGGCCACGCGGCCACCCTCGAGCCCCTCCACGAAGTAGATCTCCCAGAGCGCGCGGTCGGGGTCGAGCCGGCGCGACATGATGCGCGCGGTCAGCTCGCGGAGCTGGTCCATGGTGCCCGGTCGAGGGAGCGCGGATCGGCGTACGTGATAGGCGAGGTCGAACTTCTCGTCGTCGACCCACACGGGGTTCGCCAGGCGGCCGGGCACGCGGCGTACGTGCTGGCGGTAGCGGGGGACGAACGCAATCCGGTCGTCGATGTGGGCCAGCAACGCGTCGTAGTCGAAGCCCGAGTCGCCTGGTTCGAAGATCTCCAACGTGGCGTTGTGCATGGGCGTCTGCGGCGTCTCATCGGCCAGTAGGGCGAGGTCGCTGGGGCGCAGCCTCTCGCTCATGTCACGAACCCCCTGTCCACCGAACCTTTGGCCACATGGGATTCTGGCAGAGCACCCGACCCGGGCTTGCGCCCGACCCACCTGATGGAGGATCCCATGCCCGGCCCGATGCGTTCCGCCCAGCTGGCGGTCGTCACCATGGCCTTGCTCGCGGTCAGCGCGTGCGGCGCCGATGAGCCGAGCACTACCGACGAGCCGCGCGCACCGGAGTCAAGCGCCACGCAGTCACCCACGGACCAGCCGAGTGCCACGACCGAGCCCACGGGCAAGCCCAACGGAGAAACGGGTGGTACGACGATCGACATCACCTTCAAGGGCGACACGGTCGACCCCAACGGCGTGGAGCGGAAGGTGAAGGCCGGCAAGCCGTTCACCCTGCACATCGTGGCCGACCAGCCCGGTGAGCTGCACATCCACAGCTCGCCTGAGCAAGAGCTGGTTTATCCCGCCGGCACCACCGACAAGACCCTCACCATCGACCAGCCCGGCATCGTCGAAGTGGAGTCACACGACCTCGACCAGGTGATCGTCCAGCTCGAGGTGCGCTGAGTGTCCCCGGGGGCGTTCCTGGTGCCCCTGCACGGGCTCGGCGGGGCCAAGGACCTGCCGATCCCGCTGGAGCTGGCCGTGGCCGGGGCCACAGCTGCGCTCGTCATCTCCTTCTGCGTACTGGCGCTGGCGTGGCGCACGCCCCGCTACCACGAAGTCCATCCCGGCCGCCCGGCACCGGCCGCTCTCGCGAGGCTGGTCGACAGCTCCGGCTTCCGGTGGAGCGTGCGTGTCATCGGCCTGCTGTTCTTCGGCTACGTGACCTGGGCCCTGATCTGGGGTCCGGACCTCATCAACAACCCCGCTCTCGGCACGTTCTACGTGCTGGTCTGGGTCGGCCTGGTACCCGCCTCGGTTTTCTTCGGCCCCGTGGTGAGGGCGATCAGTCCCGTGCGCACCCTCAACCTGCTGCTGGCCAAAGTCACTGGAGGCGATCCCGCTGTCGGGCTGGCCTTCTACCCGGCCCGCCTCGGCTACTGGCCGGCTGCGCTCACCCTGTTCGCCTTCGTCTGGCAGGAGCTCGTCAACCCGCAGAGCGCCTACCTGGGGTCGGTGCGCATCTGGCTGGCGGCGTACCTCGCGATCATGCTCATCGGTGCAGCCGTCTTCGGCGACGTGTGGCTGGAGCGGGCCGACCCGTTCGAGGTCTACTCCAACCTGCTGGCGAAGCTGTCGGTCTGGGGCCGCAGTGCCGACGGGAGCAACCGTCTGGTGATGCGAAGTCCGCTGGCAAACCTGGCCACGGTGACACCACGTCCGGGCCTGGTCGGGGTCGTGGCCGTGCTCTTCGGTTCCACCGCCTTCGACAACTACAAGGACACGATCTCGTGGCTGCGGTTCGTCGAGGACGTGGGCCTCGACGAGACGTTCACGAACTCGGTCGCCCTGCTGGGCTTCTGTCTCGCGGTCGCGGCCACGTTCACCGCCGCAGCGATGTCCACCGGGGTGGAGCGCACCGGCCCGCACGCCGTACGCCGCACGGCGCTGCCCAACCGTCTCGCACACTCGGTGGTCCCGATCATCGTCGGGTACATGACCGCGCACTACCTCACCTACCTGGTCGAGCAGGGTCAGGTCACGATCCTGCAGCTCAGTGACCCGATGATCCGGGGCGACAACCTGCTCGGCACGGCCAACTGGTCGGTGAACTACGAGCTCTCGTTCCACCCCACCCTGATCGCGGTGATCAAGGTGCTTGCCGTGGTCACCGGGCACGTTCTCGGCGTGATCGCCGCCCACGACCGCGCGATCAAACTGCTGCCAGCGCGTCACCACGTCGTCGGCCAGATCGGCATGCTGCTGGTGATGGTCGCCTACACGACGACCGGGCTCTACCTACTCATGGGCGGGTTCTAGCGACTCGTCCGGCGAAGACCGCGTCGTGAAGCTCAGCGATGGCTCGGCGCAGCGGCGAGTCACCGAGCTCGACCACTGACTTCCCGGCCACCAGCGCCTTGTCCGTGGTCGCCCGGTCCTCCGGCAGGAAGAGCACCGCTGCGGGGCGGATGTAGCCCTCGACCATGCCGACAATGTCGCGTCGGCTCCAGCCCAGCGAGTCACGCATCCGGTTGACCACCACTGTCACCGGCTGGTGGGTGCTGTCGCGGAGCTCGACGAGCGTGCGGGCGAGGCGGGCCAGCCCGGTGGGCTCCGCCGAGCCCACGACCACGACCTCGTGTGCGGCGCCCACGGCATCAAGCGTCAGCTGGTTGCGCGCGATGTTGCGGCCGAGGTCCGCGTCGTCCTCGAGGCTGAACCCGGTGTCGACGACCACGTCCCCCACCTCGCATGCACGGTCAAGGACGGCGTCGAGGACGCCGGGTCTGGCCTCGACCCAGCGATCCGGGCGGGGCAGCCCGGTGAGCACCTCGAGGTCCTCGCCGACCACCCGTCGGCACCGAGCGAATGCATCGGAGTCGAGGTTGCCCGCGTTGACGAGCCGCGCCGCTGCGAGCAGCCCGGACACTTCGTCGAGTACGCCGAGATGCTGGGCGACGGCACCGCCGTGCGGATCAGCGTCGACGAGCACCGTCGGTTCGCCTCGATGGGCATGCTCTGCGGCCAACCCGATCGCGAGCGTCGTACGACCTGGGGCGCCTGCGGGACCGTGAACGGCGATCACGCGTCCGGGCACACCGGCGAGCTCGGGCGCGAGGTCGGTCCCCGGCTCGGGATCCACGACCAGTTCGCGGGTCCCAGCCGAGCTGACGACTTCCGTCAGCGCAGTCAGGTCGTCCTCGGGCACCACGCCCACGACCCCGATCCGGGCCAGGTCATCCCCATCCCGGCCCACCGCCACGCAGCGCACGTCGTCGCGCAGCAGATGCATCACCGCATCCGCGTCCAGCCCCGGCAGGTTCCCGGCCACGACCGCGACGTCGGCCTGCCCGGTTGCTGCGCTGGCGAGAAGGTCCGCGAGATCCACGCATCGCTTGAGGACCAGGGTCGAGCCGCCACTCAGCAGTCGCAGCGCAGCTGCCTCCCAGGCCTCTCCCCCGGCCGCCAGGAGCACGGTGACGCGATCGGACACGAGGTCAGCCCTTCCGCGCGATGACGATTCGTCCTTCGGACATCCCGCCCAGCGCCGTACCGAGACCCTCGGTGTCCGAAGCAGGGACACCGACAATGATCTGGCGAGTCGTCTGGGGCGCGAGCCCGTCGGAGGCACGCGGCACGGCGACGACGAGCACGTCGGTAAGGACGGCAACCGCCTTGACCTTGGTCTGATCGGCGGCCGGTACGTCGGGCGCCACCCACACGTCCACCACCGAACCCTGCCTGACGGTCGCAGGGAGGTCGTCAGACGCAACGCTGATCGGCACCTCGACCAGGTCAGGGCCCGACCGCTCGGCGAAGGCCGCCCGCGGCAGCAGCTCGCCCGCCGACACGGGACGGTTCAGCGTCGCCCCAGCCGGAAGCTCGTCGTCGGACGCCAGGTAGCGATCGGCCGTCTCCGCGTCAGGAAACCGGATCTGCCGCCGCTCGACGTCACCTGCATCGAGCGCTGCGCCGGCGGGCAGCTCCCGGGTGATGGCCCAGACCCCGACCGTGTCGTCCGCGGCTGCGAGGAGGCGGGAACCAACGACGACCGAACCCGCGACGAGGACGATGCCGAACAGCAACCGAGGATTTCGCCACCCCGGCCGATGGCTGCGTGACGCGCGGGGAACGGTGGTGTCTGGCCGGTTGGAAACGGTGGTCGTCATCGGGCACTGCCCCTGTCTGGTTGTACTAGTCTTGTCCACAGGCAAGGTGTGTCAAACGTTCGCAACCGGACGCGACCGGTGGCAGAGTGTGTGGAATGGCACCCAGGTTCCTCCTTCTGGTCGACGTGGCCGAGATCCTCAACATCTCCGTCTCGCAGGTCTATGCGCTGGTGCGGCGCAAGGATCTTCGCGCGATCAAGATCGGCGGCCGAGGTCAGTGGCGCGTCGAGGCGAGCGAGCTCGAGGCCTACATCGAGCGCGCGTACGCCGACGCCGACAAGTTCGTCGACGACCACCCCTTCGTCGAGGGCAGCACCTCCGCGAAGGACTGAAACGACTCCTGCCCTTCGGTGCGCAGTTGTTCGGTAGGCGGTCACTCCGTGCGCCCCTGGAGCGCCGACACCGAGGACACCGGGACCACCTGCACAGCGCGGTCCTGACCATCCCCGACGTAGAGCTCGAAGAAGTCCCGTCCGACGCGGCCCACTCGCCCCTCAACCTGCTGATCGTCGGCAAAATGCACCAGGCACGACTCATGCACGCTCGAGAGCCGGCGGAGCAGCGCACGCAGGTTCAGCCGATCCAGGACTGACCACGTCTCCTCGCTGTCGGCCCGCGGCGAGAGTCCCGTGAGCGTCACGATGCCGTCGTGCCGCACGATCCACTCCGAGGACGGACCCACGAGGAGAAGCCAGTCCTCCCCGGCCCGCGCGAGCCGCCCGGACACCACCAGGCCCCCCACGAGGCGCACTCGCAAGTGGAGCCCCAGCGAGGCGTGCAGCCTCGCCCCGAGGCTGATCTGGGAGTACTCGGCAACCGTCAGGTCGGCCACCTCGGCGTCGCGCTCGACCAGGTGCAGGCCGGCGGCCTGCTGTTCGAGGTCTTCGAACACGGCGAACATCGACGCTTCCCAGCCCATGAGTTGTCTGGTGCCCCGGCTCGGCTGCAGACAAACCACCTGTGGACAAATGATTGACACCCGACGATTCTGGCGTTTGTCTGATGCAAACACAAGCAAACGAAAGCATTACGGATGGAATCACTACCGGTCACGTTCGATGACCTGCTGTTCGCGGCCTCCGCGTGGCTCCTCGTCGGATGCGCTGGTTGGTTCGCGCTGATCTGCCTCGCGGCGGTGCTGGAGGGCGTTTCGCGGGGACGTCTCCGGGCGACGACCTGGGTGGGGTGTCCTCCATCGCTTCGCCGGCTGCTGCTGGCCGGCCTCGGGGTCGCGCTCGTGAGCGGGCCCGGCCAAGCCGCTGGCGCGCCGACGCAGCGCGCCTCGGGCGGCGCCGATTCGCAGGCCGCCGCGGCGCAGCAACAGCTTCCTCTGCCCGCGCGGCCACTCGGCCGCGCGCCGAGCCACACGACACACGTGGTGGTCCGGCCCGGCGACACGCTCTGGCACGTTGCCGAGCACCGCCTGCCGGCCTTGGCGTCGGCCGCCGAGGTCACGGACCAGGTTGCGCGCCTGCACAGGCGCAACCGTGCGGTCATCGGACCGGACCCCGACCTGATCAGGCCCGGTCAACGACTGGTCAACCCCCCGCCCCACTGGCGCATTCGCGCCCGTTGAACCCGTCCCGAGCAGACCGACCCTTCGAGGAGAGCCCATGACCGCACAGCTACACCGACCAGCCACGGCGCCCGTTCCGGCTCCAGTGCCGGGGCGTCTTCCGGGGCCAGCCCCTGTGCTCACCCAGGTGCCCTTGGCCAGCGTGCAGGGCACGTTGGCTCTGGACTACGGCACCACCGTGCACGCGACTCGGTCTCCCGACCTCCGGGTGCTGCCTGGTGACCGAGCCGAGCTGGAACTCTTCGCGCACCGGTTCGCCAGCGCAGTCGTCGAGGTGATGGGCGGCGACCGCGGCCCGAGCCAGCTGCTGCGGTGGACCACCGAGCGCGTCTACGGCGAGTTGCAACGGCGGGCTGCGCTGCTGGCCCGGACCACTCCGGGAGACCGGCGGGTACGCCGGCTGCGGAGCCAGGTCCGCAGCGTGCACGTGTTCTGCCCGTCGGCCCAGGCCGCCGAGATCAGCGTGCACGTCCGGCACGGCGAACGCTCGCGCGCCATCGCCGCGCGCATTGAGCTGCTCGGCGGACGATGGTGCTGCACCGTCCTTGAATACGGATGATGAGATGAAACAGCTGACTTATAGGGATAAAGGGCCCATAGCCGTAAACGTCGCGTGACCTGGGCCCATTCCTGACGTTACTGTGTGCCCCGAGCACTACCGCTCGATGGGGGAAACATGGCGAACATGCAAAGCCGGACGCCTGGCTGGTACCGAGACCCGGGCCGGCCAGGCGAGCACCGGTACTGGGACGGTGAGTCCTGGGTCGCACAGGCGGGTGCGACGAGCCGACTGCCCCGTCAGGGCGCACGTCCGGGCGCCCGGCGAGACGCTGGGGATCAGACGACTGCCACGGTCCCGGTCGGCGACGCCGTCGGAGCCGGCTCTGTCGCCGAGAAGGAAATCTCAGCCTCGACGACAAAGGTGACCGGCGGGCAGACGCAGACCTCGTACTGCCCGCTGTGAACCGCACACCTCGCGAGGCGCGGGGCGGACACCCTGCCGTGCTGGAGCGAGCCGAACCTGATCAAGATCAATCTCCTGCAGTCACTGCGCGCTGTTCGACGAACGCGTCGCGTGACCTGTTCGGAGACTAGTCCCGTGTGAGCCAACTCCCAGCACTTTGAGCAGAATCTGCCCGCTCTGTGCCGTTTACAGGACGGGTTGGGGTCAGTTCAGCCCGCCGGGCGTGCCGTGAGACCGGTCGGGCCCCCGGGCGCGCCGTGGCACTTCTTGTACTTCTTGCCAGAGCCGCACGGGCACAGCGCGTTGCGGCTCACCCCGGCGTACGGGTCGCCGGCGTTGCTCGCCGGCTGGCCCTTGACCTCAGCCTCCCCGATCTCGCTGGGCGCTGTGTAGGTCAGGTTCTGCGGGGCCTTGGGGGTCTGCAGGCCCTTGGCGTGGATGTGCGGCACGTGTGCGTGGGTGTCGTGCACATGGACATGCTGCGCAGCCTCGAGGGTGTCGGTGACGGCGTTGGCCGGCACCACGTCGTCCTCGATCTCCTCCTCCTCGTCGTCCTCGACCTGGACCTCCAGGTTGAACAGGAAGCCGACTGTCTCCTCGCGGATGCCTTCCTTCATGGCGTTGAACATGTCAAAGCCTTCGCGCTGGTACTCCACCAGCGGGTCGCGCTGGGAGTACGCGCGCAGCCCGATGCCCTCGCGCAGGTAGTCCATCTCGTAGAGGTGCTCACGCCACTTGCGGTCCAGCACCGAGAGCATCACCTGGCGCTCGAGCTCACGCATCACCTCGGAGCCGACCTCGGCCTCGCGGGCCTCGTAGGCCTTCTGGGCGTCTGCCTGCAGGTCAGCGAGCAACGTGTCCCGGTCCAGGCCGTCAAGGCCACCGGCCTCGCGCTCGAGCTCCTGGTATCGAAGGGAGATCGGGTAGATCGTCTTCATCGCCACCCAGAGCGCCTCGAGGTCCCACTCCTCGGGGAAGCCCTGGGTCGCCTCGGTGACGTAGGTGGTGACGGTGTCGTCGATCATCGTGCGGACCTGCTCGTGCAGGTCGGCGCCCTCGAGTACGGCGCGACGCTCACCGTAGATCACCTCGCGCTGGCGGCTCATCACGTCGTCGTACTTGAGCACGTTCTTGCGCGACTCGAAGTTCAGGGCCTCGACCTGTGACTGCGCGGACTGGATTGACTTGGTCACCGACTTGTTCTCGATCGGTACGTCGTCGGGGACCTTGAGAGCGAGCAGCACCCGCTCCACCCAGTCGGACTTGAACAGCCGCATCAGGTCGTCACCGAGTGAGAGGTAGAACCGGGACTCGCCCGGGTCGCCCTGACGACCGGAACGGCCACGCAGCTGGTTGTCGATGCGCCGCGACTCGTGACGCTCGGTGCCGAGCACGTAGAGCCCACCGACGTCCTTGACCTCGTCGTGCTCGGAGCGCACCTGCTCGGTGATGCGCTCGAGGGTCGCGGGCCAGGCCGCGTTGTACTCCTCGGCGTTCTCGACGGGGTCGAGGCCACCTGCACGCAGCTCCTGGTCGGCGAGGAACTCCGTCGAGCCACCGAGCATGATGTCGGTGCCTCGTCCCGCCATGTTGGTGGCCACCGTCACGGACCCCTTGTGTCCGGCCAGGGCGACGACCTTGGCCTCGTCGGCGTGCATCTTGGCGTTCAGCACCGAGTGTGGGACGCCCTTCTTCTTCAGCAGCCCCGAGAGCAGCTCGGACTTCTCGACCGAGGTGGTGCCGACGAGGACCGGCTGGCCGGCCTTGTTGCGGTCGGCGATGTCGTCGACCACCGCCGCGAACTTGGCTTCCTCGGTGCGGTAGACGAGGTCCTTCTTGTCCTGCCGGACCATCGGCAGGTTGGTGGGGATGGGCACCACACCGAGCCGGTAGATCTTGTCGAACTCGGAGGCCTCGGTCATCGCCGTACCGGTCATCCCCGAGAGCTTCTCGTAGAGGCGGAAGTAGTTCTGCAGCGTGATCGTGGCGAGTGTCTGGTACTCCTCGCGGACCGTGGCACCCTCCTTGGCCTCGATGGCCTGGTGCAGACCGTCGTTGTAGCGACGGCCCGACAGGATGCGGCCGGTGTGCTCGTCGACGATGAGGACCTCGTCGTCGATGACGACGTACTCCTTGTCGTTGCGGAACAGCTCCTTGGCCTTGATCGAGTTGTTCAGGAACGAGATCAGCGGCGTGTTGGCCGACTCGTAGAGGTTCTCGATGCCGAGATAGTCCTCCACCTTGGTGATGCCGGGTCCGAGGATCGAGATCGTGCGCTTCTTCTCGTCGACCTCGTAGTCGTTGTCCTTGTGCAGCTGCGCGGCCACCTTCGCGAACTCGGCGTACCACGAGACCTCGTCCTGGGTCGGGCCCGAGATGATCAGCGGAGTGCGAGCCTCGTCGATCAGGATCGAGTCGACCTCGTCGACGATGGCGAAGTACGGCGGGCGCTGGACGCAGTCCTCCAGCGCGTTGGCCATGTTGTCGCGCAGGTAGTCGAAACCCAGCTCGTTGTTCGTCGCGTAGGTGATGTCGGCGTTGTATGCCTCGCGCCGCTGGTCGGGGCGCATGTCAGGCAGGATGACTCCGACGTGGAGCCCCAGGAACTGGTGGATACGGCCCATCCACTCGGCGTGGTACTTGGCCAGGTAGTCGTTCACGGTGACGACGTGGACGCCCCTCCCGGTCAGCGCGTTGAGATACGCGGGAAGCGTCGAGACCAGGGTCTTGCCCTCACCGGTCTTCATCTCCGCGATGTTGCCGAGGTGCAGCGCCGCGCCACCCATGATCTGGACGTCGAAGTGTCGCTGGCCGAGCACCCTCTTGGCGGCCTCTCGGACCGTCGCGAACGCCTCGGGCATCAGGTCGTCGAGGGACTCCCCGTCGGCGTAGCGCTGCTTGAACTCGTCGGTGAGACCACGGAGCTCCTCATCCGACATCGCGACGAAGTCGTCCTCGATGGCGTTGACTGCCTTGGCGATGGCCTCGAGCTGGCGAATGATCTTGCCCTCGCCGATGCGCAGGACCTTGTCGATGAGCGACACGCGGATGACTCCCTGGGTGGACTCAGTTGGGGACGGGGGCCGCAGGAGTCTCCTCCAGGCCCTCAAACATCGTAACGGTCGGAACCGCGCCTGGGTTTCAGCTGGGCAGATCTCCGACGCGTCTGCGACGCCGCTGGGGCGGTCAGGCCGGTACGGCTCGGCCGAGGATTGCGGTGGCCGTGAACCGTCGGGCGCCTTCGGGAAAGCTCAGGTGCTCGATCTCCGTGAGGGCGAAGCCGGACTCCTCGATCGCGGTGGCGGTGTCGCGGGCGAGGTGGCACCCCCCGAAGAGCCGCGGCCACACCGTGGCGTCGAGGGCACGCTGCATCGTGCGCGCCGCTCCGGAGCCCTGGGCGTGCACGTGCTCCAGGAACCTGAGCTCACCCCCTGGCCGGAGCACCCGCTGCGCCTCGGCCAAGGCAGCCTGCGGCCGCTCGACCGAGCACAGCACCAGCGTGAAGACGACGGCGTCAGCCTCACCGTCACCGACCGGGAGCGCGTCGGCTGGCGCGTCCCGCAGCTCCACACGCTCGTCCGCGTGACCTGAAGCCCGCTCGCGCAAGAACGGCTCCGACTCGATGGCGACGATCCGCGCGACCTCATCGGGATAGAGCGAGAAGTTGGCACCGTCGCCAGCGCCGACCTCGACGACCGTGCCGGAGAGCCCGGCCAGGGTCCGGCGCCGCAGATCCTCGGCACCCTGCCTGGCCATGGCGGGTACGAGGACGCGGCTGTAGAGCCGGGCGAAGAGGGGGTGGTTGACCGATGTCGTGGCGCTCACGAGCACAGCCTCTCCCCGACCCTGTCGATCGGCAAGGTGGGGCAGCTGGGGACTAGTCAGGATCAAGATCCGGTGCACCGAGCAGCGCCGCCCCGCGCGGCGAGAGGCGATAGCCGATCTCGAGCGACTCGGTGAGCCCGAGTTCCTTGAGCTTGCGGACGTCGCGCTTGAAGCTCTGCGTCTCGCGGCCCAGCTCGGCCGCAAGGTCGGGTGCGCGTCGTCCGGGATGAGCCCGGATCAGGGCCAGCGCCTGGTGGGTCCACGGCCCGTGACGAGACGCGGCGTCGAACCGGCCGAGCCGCTCGACGAGCGCTACTCGTTCGTCCGCGCCCAGAGCCTGACGGCTGCGTAGCTCCACGCGTGGGTCGGCGCCCGCGAAGCGCAGCCCGACGCGCCAGATCCGCGCGGGTTTCTTGCCCTCCATCAACCTCATGAGCTCCTCGCGCACGGCTCCCGCGCGTAGCGCGTCCTCCTCGCTGATCTCGTCGACCTGGTCCACCGACACCACCTCCACCAGCCCGACGCCGGTGCGCATCTTCGTCCCTACGCGCAGCCGCGGGCGCTCCCACCGACGGAACGCGAGGTCGACCTTCCCGTCGCGGATGCGCTCGAGATCGGCAGGTCGGATCAGCACGTCGTCATGTTCCCATCGCGCCAGCGATTCCGTGGCCGACCGTCGCGCCCAGCGCGAGGGCGAGGTCGCCTCGCTCGTGCACCACGATGTCGTCCAGTCCCAGCCAGTCGGCGAGGTCGCGCAGCTCCGCGGCGAGCTCCTGTGCGGTCTCGGGCGGAGCATCTCGTTCGGCGTACGCCGCCTTGACCAGGAGTGCGCCGGCCTTGCGGTCCGCCTTGAGGTCCACCCGGCCGGCGATCCGGTCACCGAGCAGGAAGGGGAGCACGTAGTACCCGAACTGGCGCTTGGGCTCGGGCACGTAGATCTCGATGCGGTAGTGGAAGTCGAAGATCTGCTCGGTGCGCTCGCGTTCCCAGACGACCGGGTCGAACGGGCTCAGCAGAGCTCGGGCGTCGACCTTGCGCGGCAGGCCGGCGTCGCGATGGAGGTACGCCGGACGCTGCCAGCCCTCGATGGAGGTGGGCACCAGCTCACCGCTCTCGACCAGCTCCTCGATCGCGAGCCGGGTCGGCCCCCGGGAGCCCTCGCCACGTTCGAGCTGCAGCCGGTAGTAGTCGCGCAGGCAGGTGAGCGTGGCCACGCCGTGGGACCGCGCGGCCCGGCGCAGCAGCTCGACCCTGGTCTCGTGCGGAGTCGGCGTGGGCTGGTTGAGAACCGCCGCAGGGATCACTCGTTCGGGCAGGTCGTAGACACGCTCGAACTGGCTGTTGCGCCCCGCAACGGCGATCTGCCCCGAGATGAAGAGGTACTCGAGGGCGCGTTTGGTCTCGCTCCAGTTCCACCCCCAGTGGACCTTCTGCCTAGGCAGCCCGTCGTCGAGATCGCGCGACGTCTTGGGGCCCTCGTCGCGGATCTCGGAGATCAGGGAGTCGACCAGCTGTGCAGAGGCCTTCTCCTGGGTCCACGCATGTCCCCGCTCGCGGTAACCGTCCATCCGGAGTCGCATGTAGGGCCACAGCTCGACCGGCATGTACGCCGCGACGTGGGCCCAGTACTCGACCACCCGGCGCGGCGCCTTCTCGGAGGCCCGCTTGAGCATGCCGGTGTCGTAGGGACCCATCCGCGAGAACAGCGGCATGTAGTGGGCGCGCTGGAGCACGTTGACCGAGTCGATCTGCAGCACCCCGGTGCGAGCGAGCGTGCGCGAGAAGGTGCGCATGGTCGGAGTGGTGTGGCGCGGGTCGCGGAAGCCCTGCGCGACGAGGGCGATGCGGCGGGCCTGAGCTCGGGACAGCTGCTCGGTCGGCATCGCGTCAGTATGTCGGGCACCACCGACAACCCTGAGTGGGTTACGGAATGTCGAGGAGCTTCTCACGGACGGCGTACATGACGGCCTCCATCCGTGAGTGGAGCTGGAGCTTCTCCAAGATGTTGCGCACGTGGTTCTTCACGGTGTTCTCGCTGATGAAGAGCTCGCGGGCAGCATCGCGGTTGTTCATGCCCTTCGCGACGAGGCGGAGAACCTCGAGCTCACGGTCGGTGAGCCGCGGCGTCATCACCTGCTCGCGGTCGGTTCGGGCCATCTCCTTGAACTCGTCGATCAGCTTGATCGCCATCGACGGACTGATCAGCGACTGGCCCTCGGCGACGACACGCACCGCCTGCGCCACCTCGTCGATGGAGGAGTCCTTGAGCAGGTAGCCCGACGCGCCGTTCTTCACCGCCTCGTATAGGTCGCCCTCCTCGTCGCTGACGGTGAGCATGATGATCTTGACGCTGGGGACGAGCTCCTTGATCTGGATGCACGCCTGCAGGCCGGAGCGCTTGGGCATTCGCACGTCGAGGAGCACCACGTCCGGAACCGCGGAGACGACGATGTCGGTGGCGCTGATGCCGTCGCCGGCCTCGCCGACGACCTCGATGCCGGGCTCAACGCCCAGCAGCATCGTCAGCCCACGCCTGAAGAGCTCTTGGTCGTCAACGACGACAACGCGCACGGACTCGTCGTCGGCGGGGGTGCCCTCAGCGACCATTCACTCACTATGGCAGAGGAAGCCCGACATTGGGCACGGATGGGTCATCCGGTCATGGTCAGATCTGACCACGCAGGCGCTGACGGAATGACCCGATCAGCTCACCTCGAGCGCGATCACTCCATAGTCATAACCGCGCCGACGGTAGACCACGGATGGTCTGTCGCTCTCCTTGTCGACGAACAGGTAGAAGTCGTGGCCGACGAGCTCCATCTCGTAGAGCGCTTGCTCGAGCGTCATCGGGGCCGCGGCATGCGCCTTCTCACGTACGACGAGCGGACCGTCACCGGTCACCGTGACTGGGCCGACCTTGCGTTCCACGACCTCGTCATCGGCCGGCTGGGCCGACGGAGCCTTGGTCCGGGCCATCGCCTGGCCGAGCGACTCCGGCTTGTGCTGTCCACGGTGCACCTTGCGGCGGTCGGCAGCGCGGCGCATCTGCGACGCCATCTTGTCCAGGGCCAGGTCCAGCGCTGCCATCTTGTCCTCGGCTGAGGCCTCGGCCCGGACGATGGGGCCTCGGGACCTCGCGGTCAGCTCGACACGAATGGTCCTCTCCGGGTCTCGGGGCCGGGCCTCCTTCTCGAGAAGGACGTCGACGCGGATGATCCGATGATCGTGCTTCTCCAGTCGCGACAACTTCTCCTCGACATGCTGCCGGAACCGATCCGACACCTCGCAGTGCCGACTGCTGACCACAACATCCACCACATGCCTCCTGATGTTCGACAAACTTTCGTTCGACGAGACGACCTGAGCTATCGGGATCTTCGGAGTGTGACATCCACCGAGTGCTGACGTCTCGGGAACAGGATCGTTCGGTAATGATGCGGTTCCGCCGGCCCTGGGCACTCCGTGAAATCGCGGGGCCGGCTGCGCTCCATGGACTAGACGCTAGACCGGACTACCTAAAAGCGGTAGGCCCACGGCTGCGAAGGGCCTGTGACAACCGTCGTGGCGGAAGCCGTTTCCGCGTGGCCGCAACCGTCACCACCGCGCGGACCCGGAGACCTGCTTCCTCGAGCGCTCGCTGGGCCTCACGGGCCGTGGCACCAGTGGTCAGGACGTCGTCACACACCATCAGCGACAGCGGCTCGTCGCTGCGCGCAAGTGCGGCCCGGGCGCAAGCGCGCACGCCCATCGAGCCGACGAGGTTGGCCGTGCGTTGGCCTGCGGTCAAGCCCGCTTGGTCGTGCACGGGCCCGCGTTGCTCGAGGACCTGCTCGACCCTCACGCAATGACCTTTCCCCCGCAAGTGCCGCGCGGCCACCCGGGTGAACCTGAGCACGGGGTCGTGCCCCCGGCCGCGGACCACGTCAGCCCGTGAGGGAACGGGTACGAGGACCGTGACGCCGGTCGAGCCCAGAGCGCAGGTCGCCGCAGCGGCCAGCACCAGTCCCAGAGGCGCGGCCAGGGAGAACGTGCCGTGTTCCTTGTGGCCCAGGATCATGGCGCGCAGCAGGTCGCCGTACTCCCCACCGGCGAAGCAGGCGGCCAGGCCGTCAGGACATGGCGTCGGCCGCACGAGCTTCCCGTCGGCGGGCAGCCCGGAGGCGCACCGCGCGCAGAGTGAGCGTCCCGGCGCGGAACATCCGACGCACACCGCACCGTGCACCAGGTCGAGCCAGGCATCGAGCATCCCTCAGCGTGACCACCGAGCCGGCATCGCAGGAACACGTTGAGCGGACTGTGGAGAGTGGTGCCGCGTTGCAACGATGTGGATGGGAGACGGTCAGCGCGCGTAGCCCGCAGCGGCGACCTTGGAGCTCGTCCGCGGCCAGACTCCGTCACTGCTGAGGGTGTAGAGCCGTTGGTCGGGCGTGATCAGGCGCAGTGGCAGAGATGCGTCGGGTGCCACCACGATTGCCTGGGCCACTCCCCGGAAGATGCTCGGCTCGATCAGGGTGGGCGGTGTCGGCGAGCCGTCCGAGGAGATGAAGCCGACCTCGCTCGTCTCGGCCGTCGGCCGGCTCAGCACCGCAAGCGTGGCCGGGTCACGCCAGCCGATGTCGACGACACGGGCAGCGTCGGCGAGGTTCGGTGAGAGCTCCTGGGAACGGCCCGCCCCCGAGACGATCCCCTCGTCGGTGCGCAGGATCGCGATCACGCGGACCCGTGGTGCCTGTGTCCCGCCGTACGCCACTGCCAGCCGACTGCCGTCGCGTGCGATCGAGAACCCGGCCACGTCGGTGCCCGTGACGCCCGGGATCCGCAACCGGCGTACCTGACCGCCGCTGACCACGAGCACACGCGCTCCGAGTGCAGTCCGGTCCATCAGCCACAGGTCGCCGAACATGTCGTACGACGGCCGCAGCAGGTCCGTGGCACCGACCACGGGCCGGGAGACCGACGTCGATTCCGCTCCGCCGTCGGCAGAGGAGACGAAGACCGTCGAGCCGTTGCCCGAGACCGCGGCGATGGCATGCGGCGACTCGCTCACCGCGAAGCTGCGCATCGAGTAGCCGGGACGTCCGAGCGAGCCGTCCACGCTCGTGGCGGCGTTCGACGAGAGGTCGACGACGCGCCCCCCTCGCAGCCCCCAGAGCTCGGCGTCCGATGTACCGCCAGCGTCGAAATCCGCCCCCGTGGTCACCGGGGCGTCCACGCGACCCCCCGGCAACGGCAGAGGCACCCCCGCCACAGTCATCCGGACCCGCTGGATGCCCGGCACCTGGCGCAACGTCCAGGCCAGCTGGTCGATGGCCCGGGACAGCTCGCTGGGTGAGGCCCGCAGGGCGTCCCGGGAGAGTGGCACCTCGGCGATTCCGCTCTCCGTGACCACGACCGACAGATCCAGGTCGGTGTGCGACGGCAGCGCCGACCGGCTGATGTCGTTCAAGGTCGGGCCCGGCCCTGCCAGGAGGCCCCTGACCAGGTTGGTGGCGGTCTGTTCCCCACGCGGCAGGAACACCGGGTCGGGCAACAGGACTCGACCGGTCTGGTCGTAGAAGTAGAGGTTGAACCGGGCGAAGCCGCGATCGAAGAACGAGGTCGGAACGACGAGCGCATTCATCGGGTTGTCGATGCGCCACTGCCCGCCCTCGGAGACCAGCAGCACCTTCAGCGTCTCCGAGCGCCCCGGAGGGCCGACTCGCAGACCACCACGGGCGTCGAGCCGTCGGGTGTCGGCGAGGCTCACCGTCGCACCGGTTCTGGTCGGTGTCACCCGGAACGCCTCGTAGACGATCGTGCCGCGGTTCGGCTTCCACGTCTCCCGTGCCCGCTCGGACAGGAACTTCCGCGCGACCGACGTACTCAACGGGTTGGCCTGCATCGCGACCAGGAACCCGGACACGATCGCCGCGGGGGTCCCGTCCTTCGCCGGCCCCGGCGGATCGAAGTACGGCGCGTCGAGCGCGCGGTCTGGTCGGACCGCGGCCTGACGGTGGACGCTGCCGCTCTCAGGCAGCGTCGTGCACCCGCCCAGCACCGCCAGAGTCAGCGCCAGCGTCAGCGCTCGCGCCGGGGCGATCCGATGACGGGCGGTCAAACGGGGTCCTGTTGGCGGGTTCACGTGACCACCTCGCGGATGTCCGTCGGGACGAGCGGCAGCGGGCTGTGGGTCAGCGGGTCTCCGGCCCGGCGCGGCAGGGTGAGTCTGAACTGCGCACCGCCACGCGGCGTGCCCCACGCCTGGAGCCAGCCACCGTGCAGGCGCGCGTCCTCCAGGGCGATCGCCAGGCCCAGGCCGGTGCCTCCTGTGGTGCGGGCACGGGCCGGGTCGCTCCGCCAGAAACGGTTGAACACCATCGCGGACTCCCCCGGCTGGAGCCCGACCCCGTGGTCCCTGACGGTCAGCGCGGTCGCCTCGCCGTCGGCCGCCAGGCGGAGCGTCACACCGCCTGTGTCGGCGTGATCGATCGCGTTGGTGACCAGGTTGCGAACGATCCTCTCCACGCGACGTACGTCGGCCTCGGTCATGAACACCCCGTCGTCCAGGACGCGCACTGACACACCGCGTTGCAGCGCCATCGGAGCGGTCGCCGCAACGACCCGGTAAGCGACGTCGGCGAGATTGGTGTCCTCGAGGTCCAGTACCGCGGCGCCTGCGTCGAACCGACTGATCTCCAGCAGGTCGGCGAGCAGGTTCTCGAACCGGTCCAGCTCGTTCTGCAGGAGCTCTGCCGCACGGGCGGTGACCGGGTCGAAGGTGGCCCGCGCATCGTGCAACACGTCACCGGCCATCCGCACGGTGGTCAGCGGCGTGCGCAGCTCGTGGGAGACGTCCGAGACGAAGGTCCGCTGCACGCGCGAGAGCTCCACCAGCTGGCGGATCTGCTGCTGCAGCGCCTCGGCCATCTGGTTGAACGACATGGCGAGGCGGGCGATGTCATCCTCCCCCTTGACGTGCATCCGCTCCTCGAGTCGCCCGGAGGCGATCCGTTCGGCGACGCGACGTGCGAGGCGCACGGGCGTGATCACCTGACGGGTCACGAGCAGCGCGACCCCAGCCACCAGCACCAGCAGGAGCAACCCCGCGGTGAGGAGCACCCGACGAAGGAGCAGCAGCGTCTGTTGCTCCTCCTCCATCGGGAAGAGGTAGTAGAGCGCGTAGCTCCCTCCGTCGGAGGGGAGCACGACGGTCGAGCCGACGGCCACCCCGGGCTGCGACGAACGGCTTCCAGCTCCGCCGTCGTCACCCCCGGTGTAGTCGATCCGGGTGAAGGTCCAGGCCAGTCCGTCCTCACCGCTCTCGACCGTGTCCCGGAGCTTCTGCGGCACGCTGCTGGAGTCGACGGCAGGAGTCGTGCGTACGCCGCCCGTCGTCACCCCGTTGCCGACGGTGCCCCGCACCACCACCTCGAAGCCCTTGACCTCCCCGCGGGCGACGAGGTTCTCGACGAGCAGGCGCAGCTGGGTGTCGGGGTCGAAGTCGTTGCCTCCCGCCGAGCCCAGGCGCTCCCGGGCGGTCGTGGTCTCCGTGCGTGCCTCGGCCACCGACGCTTCGACCCGGCTCTTGACCAGTCCGTCGGTGATCTGGCGCATCACCATCCAGCCGACGGACCCCACGACGAGCGCGCAGAGTACGACGATCGCGGTCACCACCCGGGTGCGCAGAGACCTGCGCCAGAAGCGGAGCACACTGCCGGGAACGCTGCGCGCCCGCGCCAGCAGCTCACGCCCGCTGCTAGGGCTCGGGGGTTGGCTCATCCGCAGTGCCCGCCTTGTAGCCCACTCCGCGCACGGTCACCACGATGGTGGGGTTCTCCGGGTCGACCTCGATCTTGGCGCGCAGTCGCTGGACGTGCACGTTGACCAACCGGGTGTCGGCCGCGTGGCGGTAACCCCACACCTGCTCGAGCAGCACCTCACGGGTGAACACCTTGCGCGGGCTCTGGGCCAGGCAGGCCAGCAGGTCGAACTCGAGTGGGGTGAGTCCGATCGGCTTGCCCGCGCGCGTAACCGCATGACCGGCGACGTCGATCGTCAGGTCGCCGATGTGCAGGTCCTCCGGCGTGGGCACCTCGAAGCGGCGTACTCGCGCACGGATGCGGGCGATCAGCTCCTTCGGCTTGAACGGTTTCGCGACGTAGTCGTCGGCCCCGGACTCGAGGCCGACGACGACGTCGACGGTGTCGCTGCGTGCCGTCAGCATGACGATCGGCACTCCCGACTCGGCACGGATCTCCCGGCACACGTCGATGCCGTCCCTGCCGGGGAGCATCAGGTCGAGCAGCACGACGTCAGGGCGGAACGCGCGGAAGGCGGCCATCGCCTCGTCACCGCGGGTGACGATCTGGCTCAGGAAGCCTTCGTTGCGCAGCACGAGGGTGAGCATCTCGGCCAGGGCCGCGTCGTCGTCGACGACGAGGATCCGGGGCCGTTCCACAACCTCCTGCTGCGCCACGCCCGCCCCTGTCAGTACCGGTACTGGTCGGTCTTGTAGGGCCCCTCGGCTGGGATGCCGAGGTAGGCCGCCTGGTCCTCGGTGAGCGTGGTCAGGTTGACCCCCAGCGCTCCGAGGTGCAGGCGGGCAACTTCCTCGTCGAGGTGCTTGGGCAGCACGTAGACGCCCACCGGGTAGTCCTCGGTCTTGGTGAAGATCTCGATCTGTGCCAGCACCTGGTTGGTGAAGGAGTTCGACATCACGAACGACGGGTGGCCGGTCGCGTTGCCGAGGTTCATCAGACGACCCTCGCTGAGGATGATCACCGCATTGCCGTTGGGGAAGGTCCACAGGTCGACCTGCGGCTTGACGTTCTTGCGCTCGGCGACACCCGGCGCCTCGAGGCCGGCCATGTCGATCTCGTTGTCGAAGTGACCGATGTTGCCGACGATCGCGTTGTGCTTCATGGCCATCATGTGCTCGATCGTCACGACGTCCTTGTTTCCGGTCGAGGTGATGATGATGTCGGCGTGCGGAAGGGTGTTCTCGAGGGTGTCGACCTGGTAGCCGTCCATGGCCGCCTGCAGCGCGCAGATCGGGTCGATCTCGGTGATGACGACACGCGCGCCCTGGCCTCGCAGCGACTCGGCACAACCCTTGCCGACGTCGCCGTAGCCGCAGACGACGGCAACCTTGCCGCCGATGAGCACGTCGGTTGCGCGGTTGATGCCGTCGATCAGCGAGTGGCGGCAGCCGTACTTGTTGTCGAACTTCGACTTGGTCACCGAGTCGTTCACGTTGATCGCCGGGAAGAGCAGCGAGCCCTCGCGCATCATCTCGTAGAGCCGGTGCACTCCGGTGGTGGTCTCCTCGGTGACACCCTTGATGGAGTTGGCGATCGGGCCCCAGTGGTCCTTGCTCTTGGCCAGCTGGGCGTTGAGGACCTCGAAGACGATCCGCTGCTCGGTGCTGCCTGCGGTGTCCGGGTCGGGTGCCGCGCCGGTCTTCTCAGCCTGCACTCCGAGGTGCAGCAGCATCGTGGCGTCGCCGCCGTCGTCGAGGATCATGTTGGGGTGCTCGTCAGCGGGCCAGTCGAGGATCTGCTGGGTGCACCACCAGTACTCCTCGAGGCTCTCGCCCTTCCAGGCGAAGACGGGGACACCCTGCGGGTTCTCGGCAGTGCCCTCGGGGCCTACGACGACCGCGGCCGCAGCATGGTCCTGCGTGGAGAAGATGTTGCATGAGGCCCAGCGGACGTCGGCGCCGAGGGCCACCAGGGTCTCGATGAGTACGGCGGTCTGGATCGTCATGTGCAGCGATCCGGCGATCCGGGCTCCGGCGAGCGGCTTGTCGGCGGCGTAGCGCTCGCGCATCGCCATCAGGCCGGGCATCTCGTGCTCGGCGAGCAGGATCTCGGTGCGGCCGTAGTCGGCCAGGGTCAGGTCGGCAACCTTGAAGTCCATTGCGTGATGTCCTTGCTTGCGTGGGGTCGAGGGGTCAGCGCACGTCGACGTGCGGCTACGTCTGACCACGATCTCGTGCGAAAGGCGCAACGCAGATTGTATGCCCCACGCCTATGCGCCCCCAATCCCCGGCTCGCCGCCGATGACAGCGAGTTGAATGGTCAATGCTCAGTGCCCCGCGGGCGCCGGCGGCTCGGGCCGCGCGTCCGGGACGTGCCCCTCGCGAAAGATGTCCGGCTCCAGGTAGATCACCTGAGCTGTCGGCTCGCCAGCCCGGATGGCGCGCTCGGCCGCGTCGATCGTGGCCGCGACGTCCCCCGCCGACTCAGTCCGCGCGACGCCGATCTTCACCGCAACGAGCAGTTCCTCCGGGCCGAGGTGCAGCGTCTTCATGTGGATGATCCGCTCCACACCGGCGGTGCCCTCCAGCGCATCGCGGATGTGCTGCTGCGCTCGCGGGTCCGCCGCCTCGCCGAGCAGCAGGCTCTTGGTCTCGATCGCAAGCGTGATCGCCACCAGCACCAGGAGTACGCCGATCATGGCGGTGCCGGCGACGTCGAAGTACTCGTTCTCCGTGATCAGCGTGACCGAGACCGCGACGAAGGCGAACACCAGACCGACCAGCGCAGCGAGGTCCTCGAGCAGGATCACCGGTAGCTCGGGCTGCTTGGCCCGCCGGATGAACTGAGAGAACGAGGCGTCCCCCCGAATCTTGTTGGTCTCGATGATCGCGGTCCGGAACGAGAGGCTCTCGAGCACGATGGCCACGCCCAGCACGAGAAGCGGGACGTACCTCCGCCACCCCTCCTCGAGGCCGCCGTGGCCCTCCGCGATCTCGTGGTACTTGTGATACGCCTCGTACAGCGCGAACAGACCACCGACGCTGAACAGCACGATGGCGACGATGAAGCTGTAGATGAAGCGCTCCCGGCCGTACCCGAACGGGTGCGCCTCGGTGGCTTCCTTCCTGGACTTCTTGCCGCCCAGGAGCAGCAAGCCCTGGTTGCCGGCGTCGGCGACCGAGTGGATGCCCTCGGCGAGCATCGAGGAGTTGCCGGCGACGAAGAACGCGAAGAACTTGGTCAGGGCGATGCCGGTGTTGGCGAGCAGTGCCGCCACCACCGCCTTGGTGCCACCTTCGGTTGCCATGGCGTGAGGGTACCGGCGGCCTTGCCTGCCGGGTCGCGCGCCTTTCCGGCTGGTGGTCATCGAGCAGCGAGCGCCGGCGAGCGATCAGTCGAGGCAGTCCCCAAACCGGGGAACTGTCGAGACCCTCAGGTGGTCGACCGTGCACGGACAACCCGATCAGAGGAGTACTGCACGCACCTGATGCAGGACAGGCTCCGCTCTTCGGGTGCTGTGGCCCTAATGACGGTCGCCCCGGAACGTCATACGTTGTGGCGGCTATGCGGACCGGTTCGTATGACGTCCCGCAGAGCGTCATACGTTGTGGCGGCTGTGGCGACCAGTTCGTGTGACGTCCCGGCGGGCGCGTCGAACAGCCGATGGCGGCCTGGAGACGCCGACTGCTCGACCCGTCAGCTCGCGATCAGCATGACGACAACTCTGGATGCTCGCCGCCCCGGCGGTATCCGGAGGAGCTACGAGTCGGTGCCGATCTGCAAGTACGCCGCGGCGTACATCCCCGTCGAGATCATCGCGGCGTAGCGGGCGACGTGCCCGTCGGCCTCCGAGGAGATCGTCTCGACCCGGACACCCTGCGTGTGGGCCATCTCCGTGAGCCGGTCGCGGGTCTCGAGGACTGCCGGATCGGGTGACCCGTCGTCCAGGAGCACGAGTGCCGGGCGGCGCTGCTGGCCACCGTCGGCGAACGGGTCGGCGAACACGTCGGCCGGCGTGGTGGCGGCCAGGACTGGCAGCAGGTGCTCCGCATCCGCAGCCAGGGCCGTGCGACCGGTGGCCTGCCGCACTGACTCGGCGATCCGGCGCCCAGCGCGGGCCGCAAGCACGGTCCCGCCCCAGAAGACCGGGTTGGCGTCGGCGATGCCGATGGCGAGGATCTTTGCGGGGTTGATCGCGATGTCGCGGTGTGGGCCGCAGCTGACAGCCACCTCGTCCAGTGCGTCGGCGATCACCTGCGGATCGGTCTGGGGCCCGAGGTGCACGCGGTCGAGCAGGTCGAGCACAGCGATTGCGACCGCGAGCTGGTCACCGGACTGGGTGGGCAGCACCGTTGCGTAGCGGCCCTGGGCGTGGGTGGCGACGAGGGAGGTCTCGGGAGCAGCAACGACCAGCTGGCAGCCACGGCGTACGGCCTCGGCGACGGCACCTGCCGTAGCGGGGTCACGTCCCTCCGGGGCCAGCACCACGATCAGGTCGAGGCTGCCGACCCATCCGGGCAGGCCCGGCCCGGGCCACGCGACGAAGGGCACCGGACAGACCGGCTCGAGCACCGCGCGCAGCAGCCTGGAGTCCGGCCCGGCGGCCACGACTGCGCGCGCCCGGCCGTCGGAGAGCATCTCCGCCGCCTTGGCGACTGCCTCCTGCGCGGCGACCGCTTCGCGGCGTACGCGCGCACCGCCCTCGGCGAGGTAACGCAGGCGCACGTCGATGCGCGAGAGCGCCACCTCGTCGTCGAGCAGTCCGTCGTCAAACGTCACGCGCACCTCGCAGCCGTGTGTGTGGGTGTCATTTCGGCTTGCGCGCCTCGTCGACGAGGAGCACCGGGATGTCGTCGCGCACCGGGTAGGCCAGCCCGCAGCCGACGCAGACCAGTTCCTCGGCTGCCTCATCGGCGGCCAGCGACTGCCGGCACGCCGGGCACACGATCACGTCGAGGAGATGGCTGTCGAGATTCATCACGAGCTCCTTCTGATCACGGCCAGGATGTCGTCGCGGACGCGGGCCATGGTGGCTTCGTCCCTGCCCTCTGTGTTCAGCCGCAGCAGGGGTTCGGTGTTGGACGCGCGAACATTGAACCACCAGTCGGCGTGGTTCACGGTGAGCCCGTCGAGGTGGTCCACCTCCACGTCCGCACGTCCGGTCCAGGCGTCCCCGAGCTCCGCGAGGACCGCCTGCTGGTCGTGGACCTCGGAGTTGATCTCGCCGCTGGAGACGTGGCGCGAAAAGGGCCGGAGCACCTCGGACAACGGCTGGTCGCACTCGGCCAGGGCGGCCAGCGCGTGCAGCGCCGCCAGCATCCCCGAGTCGGCACGCCAGAAGTCACGGAAGTAGAAGTGGCCGGAGTGCTCGCCACCGAAGACCGCCCCTGTCTCGGCCATCTGCGCCTTGATGTAGGAGTGCCCGACCCGGGTGCGCACCGGAAGACCTCCGAGCTCGCGCACGATCTCGGGGACACCGCGCGAGGTGATCAGGTTGTGGATGACGGTGGCCCCCGGGTTCTTGGCCAGCTCGCGGGAGGCGATCAGGGCGGTCAGCACGCTCGGGTTGACCAGCTCGCCCCGCTCGTCGACCAGGAAGCAGCGGTCGGCGTCACCGTCGAAGGCCAGGCCGATGTCGGCACCGGTCTCGCGCACCTTCGCCTGCAGGTCGACGAGGTTGGCGGGCTCGATCGGGTTGGCCTCGTGGTTGGGGAAGCTGCCGTCGAGCTCGAAGTAGAGCTCGACGACATCGACGTCGAGCTGGCCCAGCACCGCGGGCGCTGTCAGGCCAGCCATCCCGTTGCCCGCGTCGACCACGACCGAGAGGCGTCGGCCCTTCACCGGCGCCAGGTCCAGCAGGTACGCCGCATAGTCGGCCAACACGTCCTGCTCGGAGATCGTGCCAACCGGGTCGGCGGCCGTCGTCTCGCCGCCAGCGACCAGGTCGCGAATCTCGGCCAGACCGGTCTCCTTGCCGATGGGCGAGGCGAAGGCACGACACATCTTGATCCCGTTGTACTGCGCCGGGTTGTGACTTGCCGTGAACATCGCGCCCGGCTGCTCGAGCCGACCCGAGGCGAAGTAGAGCTGGTCGGTCGAGGCGAGCCCGATCAGAGTCACGGCGGCTCCGGCTGTCGCGGCTCCCTCGGCGAAGGCCCGGGACATCCCCGGCGACGACGGCCGCATGTCATGCCCGACGACGACGCTCGTTGCCCCGGTCACCGCGACGAACGCGTTGCCGACCTGACGTGCGAGGTCGTCGTCGATCTGGTCGGGCACCGTGCCGCGGACGTCATATGCCTTGAAGATGGCGGCGAGGTTGGCTGGGTCACGGGTCGACATGCGCTGACCCTATCTACCAACCGAATGGTGCTCTCAGTCCTCCGAGCGGAGCGCCCGCAGGTGCCCGCGGCGGGTGCCAGTCGGCGGGCTGACGGGGTGCAGCGGGACCTCGACCGGGCGGGGCTGGGCAGCCTCGCGAACGGCGTCCGCCAGGGCGAGCAGGTCGTCAGACGTCGGGCCTTGGCGGTCGTCGTTGGCGAGCCTGAGCACCTCCCACCCACGGGGCGCGGAGAGGCGCGAGCTGTGGGAATCGCAGAGGTCATAGGCGTGCGGCTCGGCATACGTCGCGAGGGGGCCGACGACCGCGGTCTGGTCGGCGTACACGTAGGTGAGCGTGGTCGTGGCAGCGCGCCCACACGCGGTGCGCGAACAGCGACGGAGAAGACCCACGACGCGACGCTACAACTCTGCGAGCCCTCGCCCCCGTAGGCTCGCGGTCGTGAACCACAGCCCGCACACTCCGCGCGACCGGCGCGGTCGCGGGATGCGCGGAGCGGCCTTCGGGCTCGGGTCGCCGGGGGGCCGGGTGCCGGCTCACCGCACAGGGCGGGAGCGCTTCGACCAGGTCGCCGTCGACGTCATGAGCGACGTGGAGTCGCACTGGACCGAGGAGCTCGCCCCCGTCGAGCTTGCCGTGGAGGACATCCCGGTGCTGCCCGGCAGCTGGGTCGCTCCGCGAGTCCCGCTGGCGTCACTGGTGCCGGCCACTCAGACGACCCCACCGCGGCTCGTGCTGTTCCGTCGGCCCATCGAGCACCGCGCGGAGAGTCGAGCCGACCTCGAGGCGCTGGTGCTGACGGTCGTGGTGGAGCAGCTCGCGGACTACCTCGGTGTTCCGGCCGAGGACGTTCACCCCGACTACGAGCCCTGAGGAAGCTAGACGGCCTTCTTTTTCAGCTTGCGGCGCTCCCGCTCCGAGAGTCCGCCCCAGATGCCGAAGCGTTCGTCGTTCTGCAGTGCGTACTCCAGACACTCCTGGCGCACGTCACAGGTCAGGCAGACTTTCTTGGCCTCCCTGGTGGAGCCACCCTTCTCTGGAAAGAACGCCTCGGGATCGGTCTGAGCGCACAGTCCGCGCTCCTGCCATCCTGCGTCTTCCGGTTCGCCCTCGAGCAGATACAGTTCGCTCACGGTGTTTGCCCCTATTCGACCCTGCGATCCTGACGGACCGAGTTAGTAATCACACTGGTGTGATTACATGCCTGTCGTACCCACGAAGTCAAGCGAAAGTCTGGTATTGGACCCAACTGGTCCACACTTGCGTCCATGTCCGATTCACCGGTAACGCCCCCTCCTGACGCCTCCCGGCCACCCGGGGAGCTCCCCGAACGCATCACGGTCCTGTCCGGCGGAGTGGGTGGCGCGCGGTTCCTGCAGGGCCTCCTGCGCCTCGTCGAGCGCACCGGTCCCGATGCCATGACGGGCACCTCGGTGACGGTCATCGCGAACACCGCGGACGACATCTGGGTGCATGGCCTGAAGGTCTGCCCGGACCTGGACACCGTGATGTACACGCTCGGTGACGGCATCGACACCGAGCGTGGCTGGGGTCGTCAGGCGGAGACCTGGAACGCCAAGGAGGAGCTCGCGGCGTACGGCGTCGAGCCGACCTGGTTCGGGCTGGGTGACCGTGACATCGCCACCCACCTCGTCCGCACCCAGATGCTGGAGGCGGGCTACCCGCTCAGCGACGTCACCGCGGCCCTGTGCCGGCGTTGGCTCTCCGCCGTCAACGGGGGAAGGGTCGAGCTGCTCCCGATGACTGACGACCGCGTGGAGACCCATGTCGTGATCGACGACCCGGACACAGGACAGCACCGGGCAGTGCACTTCCAGGAGTACTGGATCCGCCACCATGCCGGGGTCCCAGCCCATGCCGTCGTGCCGATCGGCATCGACGACGCGAAGCCGGCGCCCGGTGTGCTCGACGCGATCAGCGGCGCCGACCTGGTCCTGGTGCCGCCGTCCAACCCGGTGGTCTCGGTGGGCACGATCCTCGGAGTGCCCGGTGTCCGGGACGCACTCGTCTCCACAGCGGCGCCGGTGGTCGGCATCTCCGGGATCATCGGTGCCGACCACGTCCGCGGCATGGCTCGGCAGCTGCTCGAGGTCATCGGGGTCGAGGTCTCGGCAGCCGGAGTGGCCGAGCACTACGGGGCCCGGTCCTCAGGAGGCGTACTCGACGGCTGGCTGGTGGACACCGTCGACGAGGAGTTGGTGGACCGGGTGACGGCAGCCGGGATTCGCTGCCGCGCCGTGCCCCTGTGGATGACCGACCACGACGCCACCGCCGACATGGTGGCCGCCGCGGTGGGCATCGCGCGATGACCCACCTGGAGGCCTGGGGAGTCGAGGGCATCGGCGAGATCACCGAGGGAACCGATCTCGGGGACGTGCTGTGCGGCCTCGCGCTGCAGCAGGGCGACATCGTGCTGGTGACCAGCAAGGTCGTCAGCAAGGCCGAGGGACGTGTCCGCCCCGGTGATCGTGACGAGGCGATCCGGGACGAGACAGTACGCGTCGTGGCGCGGCGCGGTCCCACTGAGATCGTGGAGAACCATCTGGGCCTGGTGATGGCAGCGGCCGGCGTCGATGCCTCGAACGTGGCGCCCGGGTACGTCGTACTCCTCCCGACCGATCCGGACGCGACTGCGCGCGCATTGCGCGAGCGAGTGCACGAGCAGACCGGCCAGAACGTGGCCGTGGTCGTCACCGACACCGCTGGGCGGGCCTGGCGCACTGGCCAGACCGACCTGGCCGTGGGCGTCGCGGGCCTCGAACCGCTCGACAACCATGCCGGGACGAACGACTCCTACGGCAACCCCTTGGCCGTCACGGCGCCCGCCGTCGCCGACGAGCTCGCCTCGGTGGCCGAGCTGGTGACCGGAAAACTGGGCGGCCGTCCGGTGTCGGTGGTGCGCGGGCTCGATGATCGGGTGCTGCCCGTCGGAGAACAAGGACCGGGGGCCCGGGCGCTGATCCGGCCGCGAGGAGAGGACATGTTCGCCCTCGGTGCACGCGAGGCGGTGATTGCTGCGGTGCGCGGTCGCGACGCCGACTGCTTCGGTGCACCGGCCCGACCAGATGAGGTGCTGATGGCGGTGGAGTCGTGCGGGCTCTCCGGCTCGATCGAGGGGATCTCGGTACAGGTGAGACTGAGCGGTCTCGACGTCCGGGAGCAGGTCGAGGCGGTTGAGCGGGCCCGGCTGCTGGCGCACGCACATGGTTGGCGCGTCGAGGCCAACACCGCCACGCGGAGCGGGGACCACGTCCTGATCTCACCCGGGCCTCCGTAGACTCCGACCCCACTGGCGCAGAACCGATCGAAGGCGGACGAGTGGTCAAGAAGAACGAGCGCGACAACCGTCGCGCGATTGCGGAACAGCTGCGCAAGGAACAGCAGCGCAAGGAACGCCGGCGCAGCCTGCTGATCCTCGGGGCCTGCATCATCGTCGTCCTCGGTCTCCTGGGCAGCGCCTCCTACGTCTACTGGCAGGACCAGCGCGAGCGGAAGGAGGCAGAAGGCAAACCCATCGCGGAGCTCGGCGTCTCCGAGTCGGCGGCCGGGTGCCAGGAGATCAAGACCGAGAAGGTCGATCTCAAGCTCAAGGCGGATGGCACCTTCCATGCGCCGACCGGCACCAACGTGGACTACCCGGACGCGCCGCCTGCCTACGGATATCACTGGCCCAACTTCCTGCAGGGCTCGGAGATCCGCACGTTCTACACCCTTGAGGACCGTCCCGAGATCGAGCGTCTGGTGCACAGTCTGGAGCACGGGCACACGATCCTCTGGTACGACGACAGCATCAAGAAGGGCTCGGAGTCCTACAAACAGATTCAGCAGATCGGCGACAAGCTCGGTCTTGACTCCTACCTCATGGCAGCCCCCTGGAAGGCGACGGACGGCGCCGAGTTCCCGTCAGGGACGCACCTCGCGCTGACCCACTGGGCCGGCTCCGAGGACATGCAGGGCATCACCCAGTACTGCGCCAAGCCCAGCGGCCAGGTGATCGCCGACTTCCTGAAGAAGTACCCCAAGACCGACGCCCCGGAGCCGGGTGCCATCTGAGCGCCGCCAACACCGAGGGCGTCAGGTCAGGTCGGTTCGTCCGCGTTGCTTGAGCTCGTCCACGACCGCCTTGACGCCTTGTGCGTGCGTGTACGTCGTGACGAGCAGCGCGTCGCCGGTGTCGACCACCACCACGTCCTCGAGACCGACGACGGCCACGGTGCGCCCGCCCGCAGGGACCACCAGACCGCTCGCGTTCCCGGTCAGCACGAGCGACTCGTCGCCGATCACCTTCACGCCGTTCGGCCCGTTCGCCGTCATCGCGGCGAGGGCCGCGAAGTCGCCGAGGTCCTCCCAGCCGAAGGGGCCGGGGACCATCGCGACGCGACCGGCCGCGGCGGCCGGCTCGGCCACCGCGTGGTCGATCGCGATCCGGGTGAGCGAAGGCCACCGCTCCTCGAGCTGCGAGGGATCCGCGGCGATCTCGCGCAACCCCGCGGCGAGTTCGGGATGGTTCTCGGCGAGCAGGTCGAGCAGGGTGGCGGCGCGGGCCAGGAACATGCCGGCATTCCAGCGGTACTCGCCACTACGAACGTAGGCCTCGGCCCGCGCCGCATCCGGCTTCTCCACGAACTCGGTCACGACCTGGGCTGTCGCGAAGTCCGGAAGCCTCTCGCCACCGCGGATGTAGCCGAACCCCGTGGCGGCATGAGTCGGCTCGATCCCGATCGTCACCAACAGACCGCTTGCGGCGACGTCGGCGGCCTCGATCAGGCACTCGGCGAACGCTGCCTCGTTCGTGATCACGTGGTCTGCGGCAAAGGAGCCGACCAGCGCCTCGGGATCCTCGCGCTCGAGCTGCGCGGCTGCCAGCCCGATGGCCGCCATCGAGTCGCGGGGGGACGGCTCGGCGATCACGCGCGGGAGGTGGGGCAGCTGGCGGCGTACGACCTCCTCGTGGGCGGCGCCGGTGACGACGACGATCCGATCACCCACCAGCGGCGCGAGCCGGTCGGAAGTGGCCTGGATCAGGGTGCGACCACTACCGGTGAGGTCGAGCAGGAACTTGGGTGTCGCGGCACGGGAAAGCGGCCAGAGCCGGGTGCCCGCACCTCCAGCCGGTACGACGGCCCACAGCCTGCTCATCCCTGAAGTCATGGCGGGCATCCTGCCACCACACGATCGCAGTCTCGGCGACTACCGTGTCGCGAGTGAGCATCCCCCGCACGTTTCCCGAGCTGATTGCCCACCGGCTCCGGGCTGACCCCGGTCAGCCCCTCATCACGGCGTACGACGACGCGACCGGTGAGCGCACCGAGCTCTCGATCACCACCTACGCCAACTGGGTCAGCAAGACCGCCAACCTGCTCACCGACGAGCTCGGCCTCGACGCAGGTGACACGGTCATGCTCGACCTCCCTTCCCACTGGCTGGTACCCGTCTTCCTCGGCGCCGCGTGGAGCGCTGGACTGGCCGTGACAGACACCCCGAACGTGAGCCATGACGTCGTGGTGTGCGGACCCGACACGCTCGCCCGACACGAGGCCCAGCATGAGAGCGGCGCGCACGTGGTCGCCTGCTCGCTGCTGCCCTTCGCGGTCCGGTTCTCCGACCCGCTGCCGGTCGGTGTGCTCGATTACGGGCTGCTCTGGCCCGGCCAGAGCGACGTGTTCATCGGACTCCACCTCCCCAGTCCGGACACTGTCGCCTGGCTCTCATGGGAGCGGCCCCGGACCCAGTCCGACCTCCTGCATGCAGCGGCCGTCGCGCGAGTCCCGGAGGGCGTTCGGCTCCTCACCGACGTTCATCCGGCGTACGACCACGCAGGTCCGGCGTTCCTCACACCCCTTGCGCACGGCGGCTCGGTCGTGCTGCTCAGCAACGCCACGGAGAGCAGTTGGGACGCGCGCCGGCAGGACGAGCGCACCACAACCGAGCTGCGCGCCTAGACCAGGACCACTAGCCCCCGAGCGAGTACCCGGAGACGCCGGTCGCCATCAGGCGCCTGGTGCCGTAGCCCGTGGTGGTCCCGGGCAGCAACCACAAGGTTCCCCGGGCGTCACGCACGACGAGGTCGTTGCGCTTGTCCCCGTCCACGTCGCCCGGGCCGATCACCCAGTCGTAGTTGGGCAGGTCACCCGCGCCGGTGCCCATGAACGGAACGAACGCCCCGCCATGGCCGACGTACGCCGAGCCCGGCATCTGCTGCGGCTTCCAAGACCCGACACCGACCTGGTTGTAGGACTTCATGAAGTTGGGTGCGATGCGCGGCGTCGTGAAGCCTCGGGCGCCGTTGCCCGGGAAGATGATCGTGGTCGTGCCGGTCCGGGTGCGACCGACGAGGTCGGGACGGGCGTCACCGGTGACGTCGCCGACCGCGGCGAGATAGGTGAACGTCTTCCAGCCACGGCTCATCAAGGTGCCGTTGCCGAACTTCCCGTTGCCCAGGCCGGTCCGCAGCACCAGGGCGTCGCCGGCCGTCTGACGTGTGACCACGTCGCCGCGACCGTCCCGGTTCCAGTCACCCACGTTGAGCAACTGGCTGGCGTCAGCACGCGTGAGGTTGGACGGGAGCGGGCCTCTGAGGTTGACGAGACCGTTGTTCGCCACGACACGGAGCTCGGTGCCGGCGGCGTTCGTGCCCACGAGGTCCGCCTGGCCGCTGCCCACCATCTGCCCGGCACTGAGCCGGGCCATTCCCTTGGCCTGGTCGAACGGACCGAGCGCGCCTCCGAAGGTGCCGCGCTTGCCCGGCAGGATGAGCACCTGGCCGGTACGCGCGGACCTCAGCACGACGTCGCCGTACGAGTCACCGGTCATGTCGCGCCCGCCGCCGACGAGCGCGTTGTACTGGGTGCCGACGTGCTGTCGCCTCGAGAAGCCGGTGAGGGTTCCGTTCGTCGTCTGGGCGGCCACGTAGACATAGCCATTGCGGTGGATGCCCACGATGTCCGGGCGTCCGTCAGCAGTGAGGTCGCCGGCAACGGCGGTGGCCGTGATGCTGCGCCACGACCTGCT
Organism: uncultured Actinomycetota bacterium; assembly: GCA_963742815.1. Taxonomy (GTDB): domain Bacteria; phylum Actinomycetota; class Actinomycetes; order Propionibacteriales; family Nocardioidaceae; genus Marmoricola. Next base: position 153,442 of record CAVUNJ010000010.1, on the reverse strand, counting down.
CAGCAGTCGCGGGGTGCCGAACGTGCCGTTGCCGAGCCCGGGCACCATCCATAGCCAGGCCGACTTGGCGTCGCGCATCAGCACGTCGTTGCGGCCGTCCCTGTTCCAGTCGCCTGCAGCGGTGATCATGTTCGCGTAGCGGAAGCGGTTGGTGCCTCCGATCGGAGCCGCTACGCGGCCGGCGCCATTGCCCCGGTAGACCCACGTCATCTTGTTGGAACGGACGCGGCCGAGGACATCGCCCCTGCCGTCGCTGGTGAGGTCGCCGACGGCCACGACCAGGTCCTTGGCGGACCAGGCGCCTCTGGTGACGATCGGGGCTCGGAAGCCCGTCTGACCGGCCGTGGGGAAGACGTGCACGACACCGTTGCGCGCCTTGAGCACCAGGTCCGGGTTCGAGTCCCCGGCGACGTTCAGGGACCTGGGGAACGCGATGCCCGCGGGCTGCGTGGTGGCGGGCAACGGCGTCTGGGTCGGAACGTATGGCTTCGGGGCGGGCGGCTTGGGCGTCGGTGTCCCGGACTGGGCGTTGTTCTGCACGCTGCGCGCCGCCGTCCGGACGTAGGGCAGCTTTGCGTAGAGGTAGCGACCCGGACACGCGGTCTGGCCGACGTCTCGGTGGCCGTTGATGGCCGGCAACCAGCGGTTCTTCACATAGACCCGTGGCGCGTTGGCCGCGATGCTGTAGAGGGAGAGCTTCCAGGCGAACAGCCGCGCATAGGCAGCGAGCACCGCCTGCGGCGGGGCGGCGATGTCGAAGTTGCCGATCGCCGACATCGCGAAGGACACCTCGTTGTAGCCCAGGGTGTGGGCCCCGACCACCGGACTGCCGACGCCGCCGTAGCGACCTTCCCAGATGCGGCCGAACCGGTCGACCAGGAAGTTGTAGCCGATGTCGCGCCACCCCCGAGACTGCGTGTGGTAGGCGTAGATGCCACGGAGCAGCGCCGGCACCTGCGCCGAGCTGTAGCTGTTGGCGTTGACCGTGTGGTGGATGAATCCCGCCTTGACCGTGCCGTAGCTCGGCCGGGACTGGTCCCGCAGACGTTCGTTGGCACCCCACTGTGCACGGGAGTAGATGTAGGGCTTCGCCGCGACCTTCATCGCACTGAGGGCCACCGTCTCCTGCGTGTCGGTCGCGCCAGCGGCCTGGGGGGCCCCAGCCTGGGGGGCACCAGCGGGCGGCGGCAGCTTCGAGGTGTCGATCGCCGGGGCCTGCCTCGTCATCGTCCCGGTACCGGGGTCGATGACCGCGAGCTTCAGGTCAGGAGGGGTGCTCCCGTCGGTGGTCTCCGCCCGCATCTGCACACGGTCGACGTCACCGATCACCAGGGCGTCGGTGCCCGGGCGCTGCCCGCTGGCCGCTTCCTCGGCGGAGCCGCCATCCGGGCCGTGCTCGTCGTGGTACTCCGCGTCCATCCAGCCCGACCAGCTGCCGCTCTTCTCGGTACGCACCTGCACCGCGACGTCCTCGTCGCCATAGTTCGCGGCGTCGTCCCAGGTCACCCCGACCGTCGCATACCCACGCACCGGTTGTGGATCCGAGAGCGCCACCACGCGCTTGGCGGTCCCCGACTTCTCGCGGGTCGGCTTCGGCGTGGGGCTGGGTGGCGCGCTGGGCTTCTCGGTCGTGGCCGTGCTGCTCGAGCGGTCCTCAGCGTTGAGACCCGGTGGCTGCTCCGCCTTCTGGGAGATGCCCGTCACCCGAAACTCACGCACTTTCGGGGTCACCGGTGCGGCGTCAACCTGTGTTCTCCGCGGCTTCTGGGCGCGCTTGGTCAAGACGTCCTGAGTGACCCCTCCAGGAGCGATGCCCCCAGGAGCGAGGGATGGGGTGCCGGCGAAGACTCCGGGCTGGGGAACGATGTCGAGAGTCTTGACACCGGCCGCGGACACACCGACCGCGAGCACGGCAGCCGTGACCAGGGATTGCTGGCACAACGTGACGTAGCGGGCACGACTGAATCGCATAGAGGGCACTCCATGTGCGGGGGAAGATGTTCACACGAGTACCAAGATTCACACCAGCCACAGGGTTTGGAAAGCGAATTGCCCGAATTACAACCGTGTATTTCCTGAATTACATGGCTGTATTTAAATGCCGTCCTAAACGCAACATCGCGCATTTCGGCGCGGATACGCGTCAGATGTCGGCGCCGAGCTCCTCGTCGGTCGCCTTGGCCTCGGTGTCGGCGTCGTCGTACTGCAGGTAGCGGATCGCGCCGTCGACGCTGCCGTCCTCGCGGGTCTTCGAGTCGTAGTTCAGGTGGCCTGACTCCAGGACGAGGACCCGGTCGCACATCGCACGCACGGACGCCGTCGCGTGGCTCACATAGAAGATGGTGGTGCCCTGGCGACGGATCTCCTGCATCTTCGCCATGCACTTCTTCTTGAACGGCCGGTCCCCGACCGCGAGCACCTCGTCGGCCAGGAAGATGTCGGCGTCGACGTGAATGGCGATCGAGAACCCCAGACGGGCGTACATGCCGGATGAGTAGTGCGAGACCGGGGTGTTCATGAACTTCCCGATGTCGGCGAAGGCCACGATGTCGTCGAACTTGCGCTTGGTCTCGGCCTCGCTCATCCCGAGGATGGCGCCGTTGAGGAAGAGGTTCTCCTTGCCTGTCAGCTGCGGGTGGAAGCCCGCGCCTGTGGCGATCAGCCCGGCAATGCGGCCTCTCGTGCGAATGCTGCCGCCGTCGGGCTTCATCACGCCGTTGATCAGCTTCAGGAGTGTGCTCTTCCCAGAGCCGTTGAGGCCCATCAGTCCGACCGACTCACCCTGCTCGACCGTGAACGAGACATCGTCCACAGCCAGGAACTTCTCGTGGAGCGGGAGCCGGCGCGCGGACGCAACGGCCATCTGCTTGAGGGTGCGGTGGTACTGCATGGTGAACTCTTTGGTGACGTTCTCCACCTGGATCGAGACGGTCATTCGGGGCCCCCGGCGTAACGGGAGCGCAGCGAGTGATTCGTTGGGGTGATCATCAAAGACGCTCCGGGAACTTGCCCTCGACGCGCGAGAAGAACTTCTGGGCCGCCCACAGCAGCAACCCGCACAGCGCCAGGGTGATGAGCCCGCGCACCCACATGTCCGGCGGGAAGTGCCGCCCGAGATCGTCGGTGTCCTCGATCAGCGGGTACCAGAAGAACCGCTGCAGCAACATCACGGCCTGGGCGATCGGGTTCGCCACGTAGATGTTGTAGAGCCAGGGATGGGAGTCGTGCGCATCCCAGACCAGCGCGAACGGATACATCATCGGCACCAGGAAATGCATGAATTGCATGATCGTGCCGACGATGTTCTGGAAGTCGCGGAAGAACACGTTGAACGCAGAGAAGAACAAGGCCATCGCCATCGCGAACGTCATCAGGATCAGCACCCCGAGCACCCCGGCGCCCACGGCTGTCCAGGTGAGGTGCCATCCGGACAGCAGGCAGGCGCCAACCAGGACCAGGACCTGCGGCAGCGTGTGGTACGCCGCCACCAACATCGAGGCCACCGGGAAAAGCTCGCGCGGCATCCGCATCTTCTGGACCAGGCCCTTGTTCGCCCAGATCGACCTGGTGCCGCCGGTCCAGGTCTCGCCGAAGTAGTGCACGACCACCATGCCGGTGAACAGGTGGATCGCGAAGTGCGGGGTGTCCTTGTGCAGCTGCAGGATGAAGCCCATGACGAGGTAGTAGACGCCGAATCGCAGGGCCGGCTGCACGTAGGACCAGGCCAGGCCGAGGAGCGATGCGGCGTACATCTGCGCCAGTTGACGCGAGACGATCAGGCGCAGGAGGTAGGGCTGCTGGACCACTTCGAGGAGGCCACCTCGTGGCGCGGGGGCCACGAGCTCGGCGTCGACGACACGTTCCTGCCGCGGTCCGTCCTTGGCCTCGACGACGGGCATCGCGTCGGCCTGGTTCTGGATCAGCCGCCGCGCCCGTCTGGTGTTCCGGGCTCGCGAGGCCCCGCTGCCCTCGGCGTCCCCATCGCGCTTGTTCGCCGCTCTCACGGCTTGTCCTCCGTCGAGACGGCGAAGGTCTTCTCCCATGCTTCCGGCGAGGTCACCTCACCGAGGGCGGCGCGGTACTCGGCCGCCAGCCGGGGCCACTCGCGGCGGAAACGCTCGTGGATCTCGAGGGTGCGACGCAGCAGGTCGCGGTAGTGGGCCGGGTCGCGCCGGTAGAGCGCAGCAGACGTGCCGTCGTTCATCGAGACGACCGCGGAGTCATAGTTGGCCAGGCGGTACCACTTGGCGTCCATCGCGGTCAGCTCGGCCTCGGGGAACTCCTGCGCCAGCTTGCGCGTGGGCCGCAGCTGCCGGATCGGCGCCAGGCCGGCGGTGAGCAGCTGGGAGAGCCGACCGGGGATCTCGACGCCGTCCTTGCCCTTGCGGGGCGGCTTCTGGCGTCGGACGGGCGGAAAGGCGTCGCGGTCGACCTGCAGCTGGGCGTCGGAGAACTGCTTGCGGTAGGCGTTGATCTCGGCAAGCTTGACGGGCAGGTCCGCGTGCAGCTGCCCGGGACCGGCGAGCACGTCGAGGAGCGCCTGGTGCCGGATCTCGACGGTCGAGTACTGCAGTGAGACGAGGTGCTTGATCTGGTGGTTGAGACTCTCCCGGATCATCCGGCCGCCGCGCTCGTAGGGCGAGTGCAGCAGTGCCGCTACGAATCGGTTGCGGTGGTGGAAGTAGGCCTGCCAGTCGACGGCGTCGTTCTTGTCGGTCCACGGCACGTGCCAGACGGCTGCGCCGGGGAACGTGACGGTCGGGAAGCCGGCCTCCTTGGCACGCAGCCCGAACTCGGAGTCGTCCCACTTGATGAACAGCGGCAGGGAGAGCCCGATCTCCTCGAGCACCACCCGCGGGATCAGGCACATGAACCAGCCGTTGAAGTCGACGTCGACCCGCTTGTGCAGCCATCGCGCCGAACGCAGGTTGCGGGCCGCGAGGTCCCAGTCGCTGAAGCCGTCCTGAGGAGTCATCCACCAGAACCGCCACGGATGCACGATCTCGCCGAAGCTGTGCAGCCGCGAACGCGAGTAGATGCTGAACATGTGGCCGCCGACAATCGTCGGTCGCTTGGCGAGGTCGCCGAAGGTGACGGCCCGGATGATGCCCTCCGGCTCGCAGACCACGTCGTCGTCCATCATCAACGCGTACGTCGCGGTGCCCTTGCGCACCGACTCGTATTGTCCGCGGGCATAACCGCCTGAGCCGCCGAGGTTGCCCTGCACGATCACCCGCAGCCGGTCGCCCAGCGACTTCTCCGCGTCGGGGAAGTATTCCGACTCGGTGACCGGCTGGGTGCCCTGGTCCATGACCATGACCTCGTCGAGGTAGGGCCGCAGCTCGTCGTCGTCGGCCATCTGGCCGATCAGCTTCGCGCAGAAGTCGGGCCGGTTCATCGTGGTGATCGCGATGTCCGCGGTGCCGTGCTCGGCCCGGTCTTCGGGCACCTCGGCGGTCCACTCGGCGGACTCGACCACGGCGTCCTCGTCGCCGGTGACGACGTCGTACCAGTACCAGCCACCGTCCACGAACGGCGTCAGGCTCAGGTCGAAGGTGAAGGTGGCGGACCCCTCGACGCCGACGGATGCCAGGTCCACCCGCTGGCTGCGCCCGTTGGCCATGGACTTGTAAACCGTGACCGAGGCGCCGGCGCCGCGCAGCCGCACGGTCAGGCGCACGGCGTCGACGACCGTCCACCGCCGCCAGTACGACGCCGGGAAGGCATTGAAGTAGGTGCCGAAGGAGAGCTTGTCTCCCTGCGGCATCCGCAGGGCCGTCCGGGACTCGATCTGGTCGGGATGGATGCTCGTCCCAGTGGAGGTCGACTGCCGGATCGCCGCGTTGTTGAGGTCCTTGGCAGCCCGACTGCCCCCGATCTCGTAGCGGTCGGCGTCGAGCCGGGGTTCCTCGGCGTCGACGTACAGGGCGAAGACGTCGGTGTCTTTGTCGAGCGGCAGGATCTGCCGCTGAAGCAGCCTGGTCGTCGTGTTCTTGTCCGTCGTCTTGTTGTCCGTCACTCGTCCACTCCTCCGGACCTCAGTTCGGCACCGCCCGAGAAGTGCGGCCTGAGCTTGTTCTCGTACATCGACAGGGCCGAGCCGATCGCCATGTGCATGTCGAGGTACTTGTAGGTCCCGAGGCGGCCGCCGAAGAGCACCATCGGTTCCTTGCGGGCGAGGTCGCGGTACTTCAGCAGCTTCTCGCGGTCCTCGGCGGTGTTGATCGGGTAGTACGGCTCGTCGCCCTCTTCGGCGAAGCGGGAGTACTCGTGCACGATCACGCTCTTGCCGGGCAGGTAGGTGCGTTCGGGGTGGAAGTGCTTGAACTCGTGGATCCGGGTGAACGGCACTTCCTGGTCGTTGTAGTTCATCACCGACGTGCCCTGGAAATCGTCGACGTCCACGACCTCGGGCTCGAGGTCGACCGTGCGCCAGGAGAGACGGCCCTCGGAGTTCCCGAAGTACTCGTCGACCGGGCCCGTGTACACGATCGGGACCTTCCCCTTGTACTTCTCGACCCAACCGTTCGCAGGGTCGAGGAAGTCGGTGTTCAGCTGGATCTCGATGTTCGGGTGGTCGGCCATCTTGTTCAGCCAGGCGGTGTAGCCGTCGACCGGCAGGCCCTCGTACTTGTCGTTGAAGTAGCGGTTCTCGAAGTTGTAGCGGACCGGGAGCCGGCTGATGATGTCGGCCGAGAGCTCCTTGGGATCTGTCTGCCACTGCTTGGCGGTGTAGCCCTTCACGAACGCCTCGTAGAGCGGGCGCCCGATCAGGCTGATCCCCTTCTCCTCGAGGTTCTTCGCCTCAGCGGTGTCGATCTCGCTGGCTTGCTCCGCAATCAGTGCCCGCGCCTCGTCAGGAGTGTGGCTCTTGCCGAAGAACTGGTTGATCAGGCCCAGGTTCATCGGGAAGGAGTAGACCTGCCCCTGGTACTTCGCGAAGACGCGGTGCTGGTAGCTGGTGAAGTCGGTGAACCGGTTGACGTACTCCCACACCTTGTCGTTGGAGGTGTGGAAGAGGTGGGCGCCGTAGACGTGCACCTCGATGCCGGTCTCGGGCTCGGGCTCGCTGTAGGCGTTGCCGCCGACGTGGTGGCGACGCTCCAGCACCAGCACCTTGAGGTCGAGCTCACTTGCGCAGCGTTCTGCGATCGTCAAGCCGAAAAATCCGGAGCCGACGATGACGAGGTCAGGGTTCAACGCACACTCCTGGGTCGAGGCCACGTCAGTCTAGCGACGGGCCGCTGGGTCCTGAGCGCGCCACGGTGGGGACGTGGCGCATGCCACGCGCAGCAAGAATGGCGCGGAACGCGTTGCGCCCCTCGGCGACTCCCCCGCGGACCGGCGAGAAGAGCACGACCCCGAGCACGATCAGGTACGGCTTGAGCCTGACCAGGAGGTTCTCGCCGTACCTGAAGTGGACCGCGAACAGGTTCCGGTACATGTAGAAACCCTTCCACGTGTCCAGCGCGTGCTGTTGGTCGAAGTCCAGCTGGCGCACCATCACGGCGTCGCGGAGGCCGCGGATGGTGAAACCGGCCCGCCGCGCCCGGATCGCGAAGTCACAGTCGTCGTAGAAGATGAAGTACGCCGGGTCGGGCAGCCCGATCGCATCGATCACGCGGCGATGCACCATGAACCCCTCGAACGCCACGTTCTCCAGCACCACCTCCTCCGGCATCTCCTCGCGACGGTGCCAGCGGTCGTCGACTGAGGCACGCTTGGGTCGGATCGAGAACGGGTTCGACAGGTCGAACCGCAGCGCGGACTTCTCCACGATGCGGCCCGCCATGTCCTCGCGCACCACCATCAGCGCAGGACCCGGGTGGTCCAGCAGCACCTGGAGACAGTCCGGGGCGGCGACCACGTCGTCGTCCATCAGCCAGATCCGGTCGAAGCCCGCGTCGTACGCCGTGCCCACGCCGAGGTGGAAGCCCCCGGCGCCGCCGAGGTTCTCCTCGCTGCGGATGATCCGCAGCGGCAGGTCCGTGCGCTCCGCCAGAACCTCAGGGGTGTGGTCGGCGCTGGCGTTGTCCACCACGTACACCGCATCCGGGGGCGAGGTCTGCGCGGCCAGCCCGTCGAGGCAGCCCACCAGTACGTCGGCACGGTTGTAGGTCACGATCACCACCGCAACGGAGTCACGCGCGGCGGAGGCAGCGGGCTGGATCTCAGCCATTGAGGAATCTCCGATGACCGGTGAAGTCTCCACGCCATCCCGCACGCATGGCCTGCAGGCTGAGACGCAGTCTGCGCAGGTCAGGGCGGGTGAACAGGTAGAACCAGAAGGTCTTGACCACGAACGCCAGCACGCCGACCATCCCTCGGTGGGTGCGGAGGTTGACGACGTTGTTGCGGCACATGCAGTAGTGCTTGAGGTCGGACGGCGAGTGGTTGTACGTCGTACGACCGAACATCAGCGGCGTACCGAGGTCATCCGTCGAAGGGTGCAGGAAGCGGGACTCGACGACCGTGGCGATCCGGGCGCCCGCGGCGCCTGCCCGCCAGAGGTACTCGACGTCGTCCCCCCAGATGAAGAACTCCTCGCGTGGCAGCCCGATCTCCTCCACCAGGGAACGAGTGACGAGGACCCCGTTGAACGGGATCAGGATGCCCTCGAGAAGTCCCGTGGGGGCTGCGGCGTCCAGGTCGCGCACGGAGTGCAGCACCCTCGAGGTGCCCGGGACCCGGATCGGGAAGCACAGGCGGCCCTGGTCGTCCTCGGCGACGACGGCCGGACCGATGAAGTCGTGAGTACGCAGGTGCGGGAGCAGGAGCTCGAGGCAGTCCGGCGCTGGGGTCCCGTCGTCGTCCATCAGCCACACCAGGTCGGCATTTCGCTCGAGCGCAGCAGCGAGGCCGGTGTGGAAGCCGCCGGCACCACCGGTGTTCTCGGGCAGCTCGAGGACCGTCAGCAGTGTCTGAGTGTGCAGACCAGCCAGCGCCTCGGCCGTGCCGTCCGTCGACGCGTTGACCACGACCACGACCTCGTCGGGAACGACCCTGCCCGAGTCGAGCGCCGCCACGAGCCGGGTGACCATGTCACGACGGTTGAAGGTGACCACGACCGCGACGGTCCGCGGGGCCCTCCCGGTCTCTGGGCTGGTCTCGGGGCTGGTCACTGGGCTGGTCTTGGGGCTGCTCGGCTCAGGCATCGCAGGTGACCCTACTGCCCGGAGTCAGTGCCCCACGAGTTCGGAGTTGCCCGCCTTCGAGCGGCTCCTCAGCACGCGTCAGAGAGGTCGTCCGCCTGGTTCGCCGCGTAGCCCTCACGGAGGTTGCCGATGGAACCACCGGTCGTGGCCGTGTCGTCGCGCGTCGCCTTCTGCTTCTTCTCCGTCGACTTCTTCTTCGTCGCCTTGCCCGAGGAGCCGTCGACCGCCTTCTTCACGGCGTCGTGGATCTTGTCGATGTCGGGGTCGCTGGTCGAGATCATCGGCGGGACGAAGGAGACCGTGCGCATCGGCTGGTTGCGTGCCTTCAGCGCCAGCTCCATGAACCGGTCGACCTCACTCCTCGGGAGGTCGGTCGTGATCAGGGCCGTGCTCGCCTTGGCGATCTTGTCGAATCTCATCACCACGGCCTGCGGACTGAGCTGGTGCAGCATCGCGTTCATGACGCACTTCTGGCGCGCCATCCGCGAGTAGTCGTCGGCAGACGCACGCGAGCGAGCGAACCACAGGGTCTCGTAGCCGTTCAGCTTGCGTCTTCCGGGCTCGACATAGCCGGTGATGTCGCCGGTCTTGCCGATCGGGATGCGCTCGCGGACATTGAGCGTCACTCCGCCGACCGCGGTGACCAGCCGCCGGAAACCCTGCATGTTGATCATCGCGTAGTAGTTCATCTTCAGGCCGGTGATGCCCTCAACCGCCGACGTGGTGGCCTCGATGCCGGGATTGGCCACCCCCTTGAACAGGGACTTGTGGTCCTCGGCCCAGGTGGTGAGCGAGTTGAGCTCGCACTCCGAGCCACAGTCGTAGCCGTCGGGAAACTGCTCGTCCATGACCGATCCCTCGGCGAAGGGGAAGTTGAGCAGGTTGCGCGGTAGGCCGAAGATCACGGTCTCGCCGGTCTCGGCGTCGATGCTGGCCACGGAGAGGCTGTCGAGCCGCAGACCCCAGCGGTCCGACCCGGAGTCGCCCCCCAGAAGCAGCACGTTGTAGCGCCCCTCGTGGGCGTCGGTCACCACACCGTCGGTGAACATCGCGCTCATGAAGTCCTTCTGCACCCCCACCACATGCGAGGCGAACAGCAGCGAGCCGGCAACGGTGAAGCAGAGCAACCCGTTGATACCGACCATCGCCAGGCGCTGCTTCTGCCTCAGGCGGAGCGGGTCACCCAGACGCCAGGCATCGATGAACAGGTAGGCCCATCCGACTGCCATCACCATCAGCACGACCCGCACGATTCCCAGTACGACGGTGTTGCTCATCAACCAGAAAACGAAGGAACCGAAGACCATCCCGAGCCCGAACAGCACCGCGACCACCGCGATCAGCCCGCACCAGATTCGCAGCGCGAGGCGCCCGGTCTCCTTGCGACCGGCCACGAGCTGGGCCGAACCTGGGAGCACGAGCGTCATCATCATCAACACGAGTGCTCGGCGGAACTGGACGCCGCTGGCGCCAACATGCGCACCACGTACGCCGACGTGTGGTGCGCCACGGGGGAGGGCGGGAGCCATTGGGGAAGAGCCTCTCGCGGTCGGGGTGGCCGGGTCGGTGCCGACAAGTATCACCAGCCACATGCGTCACAGGAGCCACGGCGCGCCGGTGGCCGCTGAGGTCGCCGGTCAGGTGGCGCAGTCAGGTGGCGCAGTCAGGCGGCCCAGTCGGTGGCGTTGTCAGACGACCCTGGTCAGTTGGCGCGGCCCTCGTTGATCTCGGCCTTGCTGGCGAGGCGGTGGGCGCGTCTGATCTCGGCCTCGCGCATCCGGCGTACTTCCTGGGGGGTCTGTGGCGCAAGGGCAGGCACCGAACGCGGCCGGCCATGGGCGTCGATCGCCACGAACACGAGGTACGCAGATGCGACATGCAGGGGCTCAGTGTCCGCCTGGTTCCACGGCTCCGACTCCACCCGTACGCCGACCTCCATGGACGTACGTCCCGCCCAGTTGACCTGGGCCGTAGCGCGGAGGATGTCACCCACGTGCACCGGCGCGAGAAAGGCCATCTCGTCCATGGCGGCGGTCACGGCCGGTCCGTCGCTGTGCCGTTGCGCCACTGCACCCGCGGTCGAGTCGACGAGCCGCATCACCTCTCCCCCATGCACGTTGCCGAGCAGGTTGACGTGGATCTGGTCGGCCAGCAGCGTCAGGCTGACTCGGCCGAACGAAGGTGGGAGCGCACCGGAGCTCATGCGGTGCACGGTAGCGTCAGCGCCATGCCTGACAGTGGTAGGACCGGCGGATCCGGCCCAGGATCCGACCAGGGTTCCGAAGGTGGATCCGGCGATGCGCCGGACTACGGCTGGCTCTACGGCAGCAAGTCGGACGCCCGGCGCCCGCCCGGCTCGTCGCGCGGATCCGACGACCCCGAGCCGACCCGGATCCTCCCCAAGATCGACCGCCCGGCCGAATCCGGAAGGTCGGGTGCGTCCGCAGGCGGCGGCGGTGAGCCCCCGCGCAAGCAGGTGCAGCCCGCCCAGCCACTTCCGCTACCGAAGCAGCCGCGCCGGAAGCGCCGAATCGTGACGCTTGTGCTCCTGGTCCTCCTGGCGTGGATCGTCTTCCTGGTCGCAATCCCGCTGTGGGCATGGAGCAGGCTCGACACTGTGGACGTGGAGCCGAGTGGCGACCGACCCGCTGCCCAGCCCGGGACGACGTTCCTCCTCGTCGGCTCCGACAGCCGAAAGGGACTCTCGAAGTCCGAGCGCAAGCGCCTGGGCACCGGCGGCGCCTCGGGCCAGCGCACCGACACGATCATGCTGCTGCACACTGGCAGCGGACCGAGCATGCTGTTGTCGATCCCGCGCGACTCACTCGTCGAGGTCCCCGGCAACGGCCGCACCAAGATCAACTCGGCCTTCGCGATCGGCGGTCCGAAGCTTCTCGTCCAGACGATCGAGCAGAACACCGGTCTCCACGTCGACCACTACGTCGAGATCGGCTTCGGTGGCTTCGTGAACTCGGTGGACGCGGTCGGCGGCATCATGATCTGCCCGAAGGAACGGATGGTCGACCCGAAGGCGAACCTGCGGATCAAGAAGGGCTGCCAGGACGCCGACGGCGTTGTTGCGCTCGGCTACTCCCGGTCCCGCTACGTCAGTCAGTACGGCGACATCGACCGGGCACGCCGCCAGCGCGAGGTGGTCAGCGCCATCGGGTCGGAGGTGAAGTCGCCGTGGACGTTCATCAACCCGGTGCGCTACTTCCGGGTGAACCAGGCCGCGACCTCCTCACTGCGCATCAGCAAGGGCACCGGCCCGATCGCGCTCGCCAACTTCGGTCTCGCCATGACCCGGGTCAACGGCAAGAGCGGGCTCACCTGCTCGATGCCGATTGCCGACCAGGAGGTCAACTGGGACCGGGAGCGTGCGCTGGCATTGCTGAAGTTCGTCAAGGAGGACCGCACCGGCGACATCCCCAAGCGGCTGTGCACCGCGACCGGCCTCCCGGGTGTCGGCTGATGCGTGAGACTGATGAGTGAGTGGGAGACGCTCAGCTGCACCGTGGACGAGGCCGGCGTCGCCGTACTCACTCTCGACCGCCCTGACGCACTGAACTCCTTCACGATCACCATGGCCCGCGAGCTCGAGCAGTTCTTCCGCTACGACGCGACGCGCGACGAGGTCAGGGCGGTGGTCGTCACCGGCGCCGGCAAGGCGTTCTGCGCCGGGATGGACCTCTCGGCCGAGGGAAACGTGTTCGGACTCGACGAGACCCTCTCTCCCACGCCGGCCGACCTGCGCGACCGGCTCGACGACCCGGAGATCGCGGACGGCGTCCGCGACACCGGCGGCAAGGTCACGCTCGCCATCCACGAGCTGCCCAAGCCGGTGATCGCCGCGATCAACGGTGCGGCAGTCGGCATCGGCGCCACGATGACGCTCGCGATGGACATCCGGATGGCCTCGACCAAGGCGCGCATCGGGTTCGTCTTCGGCCGCCTCGGCATCGTGCCCGAAGCCGCCTCGACCTGGTTCCTGCCGCGCATCGTCGGCACCCAGCAGGCGCTGGAGTGGGTCTACGCAGCCGACATCCTGACCGCCGACCAGGCGCTGGACGGCCGGCTGGTCCGCTCAGTGCACGATCCCGACGAGCTCCTGGACGCCGCCGTCGAGCTCGCGCGCAGCTTCGTCGTACGCCGGTCGCCGGTCGCCCTGGCGCTCGCCAAGCAGCTGATCTATCGCAACAGTGCCGTGGACCACCCGCTCGAGGCCCACCGAGCCGACAGCTTGGCCATGTTCCACACCAGCATCGGTGACGGCAAGGAGGGCGTGGCCGCCTTCCGGGAGAAGCGCGAGCCGGAGTTCACCGGTCGGGCGAGCGAGCTGCCGGAGATCTACTGAACCGAACGATCCACTTGAGGATCGCAGTTGGACACCGCCCTTTTGGCAGTCGTCGGCTGGCCCGGTGCGCGCCCAACAAACCGATTCATTCTGACTGTTGCCAAGCGTCGGCCTGTCGGATTTACTTCCGTGGTGCCCGGGCCCCGGATGATGGTGTTGATGCTCGTGCCGGCCGCAATCGCGGTCATTCTCCTGATCACCCTCAGCCGCATGAATCTGCCCGGGCATCGGTGGCGTGCAGTGTGGCTCATTCCGCTCGCTGTCGTGGTGCACGTCGTGGCGGACTACTTCCGCGGCCGGCAATCGGATACCGCCATCACCAACCGCTCCGAGGCAGTCGTCGTCCTGGTCATCCTGAGCGCCGCTTTGTGGAGCAACAGAGAGGCACTCGCCTCCTGGCTCCCTCGGCTCGCCCTGGTCGGTGTCCTCGGAGGGGCAGCCCTCCACGCGCTCGCGACGCTCATCTACGGCTACATGCCGGTGCTCAAGGGGGCAACGGTCGTTGCCGGGTTCTCCGTCTCGCCGGGCCTGAATCCTGACCCGCGTTACGTTTACGCGGACGACCTCGGCTGGCTCGCCATCGTGCTCAGCGACTTCCTGCCGATACCTGACGGCTTCAAGGTCCTGAGTCTCGGCGACCTCCTGATGCTCCCCGGTGCCGCGATCGCCCTGGCCCTGTATCTGCTCACTCTTCGCGCTTCGACAACTCCGGACATCGAAGCAGCGAGGAGGTGAACCACATGGACACCACGGACCTCAAGACCCGCGCCTTCCTGGCAGCGACCGCGATCTGCACCACTGCACTGAGCATCTACGCCCTCGCAGCACCGTTCCACAGCTCGCACTAGACCCCGGGCTCAGGGCACCGAGCTGCACACCGTCGAGGAGGTGAAACACATGGACACCAACGACCTCAAGACCCGCGCCATCCTGGCAGCGACCGCGATCTGCACCACCGCACTCACCATCTACGCCCTCGCAGCACCGTTCCACGGCACCCATTAGATCCGTCTCAGGACGCCGGACTCCACCGTCGAGGAGGTGAAACACATGGACACAAACGACCTCAAGACCCGCGCCATCCTGGCAGCGACCGCGATCTGCACCACCGCACTCACCATCTACGCCCTCGCAGCACCGTTCCACGGCACCCATTAGATCCGTCTCAGGACGCCGGACTCCACCGTCGAGGAGGTGAAACACATGGACACAAACGACCTCAGGACCCGCGCCATCCTGGCAGCGACCGCGATCTGCACCACCGCACTGAGCATCTACGCCCTCGCAGCACCGTTCCACGGCTCTCACTAGAACGCGGCTCAGCACACCGAGCTCCACCCCGTCGAGGAGGTGACATGGACACCAACGACCTCAAGACCCGCGCCATCCTGGCCGCATCAGCAATCTGCACCACCGCACTCGCCGTCTACGCGCTCGCAGCGCCGTTCCACCAATCGAGTTAGTCGCATCCCGAGACCCGCATTGGGAGGAGGTGACACACATGGACACCAACGACCTCAAGGCACGCGCCTTCATGGCAGCGACCGCAATGTGCACCACCGCGCTGGCGGTTTACGCACTCGCAGCACCGTTTCACAGCACCAACTAGAACCCAGCAGTACCGACCTCGACGTTCGGCGCGGCGGCTCCCGTTGGTCCTCTGCGCCGGACGTTGAGGCGCGGCGCCTCGACCGGACAGGTTTCTCAGTACAGGATGTATCAGGCGGTTGGGACCCGCCTCTTGGAAGGGTGTGCAGACCATGTCCGAACGACCCACCGACTCGACGTCAGTGTGGGAGAACGCCGCGAGCCTCTTCGAGCGCTGGCGCGGCGGAGACAGCGCTGCCCTCGACGATCTCGTAAGGCTGCTCAGTCCGGTCCTGTGGCAGGTGGTCCGCGCCAGCGGCCTCGACCGGGACACTGCAGAAGACGTGGTCCAGACGGCTTGGCTCGCACTGGTGCGCTCTGGGGAATCCATCGCCGAACCGCGCGCTGTGGCCGGGTGGCTGTGCACGACCGCCCGCCGCGAGGCGTGGCGGGTCGGCAAGCAGTCAACGCGGCAGCTCCCCGTCGAGGAGGAGACCATCGCGCGCAAGCTCCCAGACGAGCCGGCACCCGAGGGCCTGGTCGTTCTGGACGACGACAACGCCCGGCTCTGGGCCGCTCTGAAGAAGGTGTCCGAGCGCTGCCAGCAGCTGTTGCGGATCGTGGCAACCGAGGCCCGGCCGGACTACTCCGTGATCGCTACGCAGATGGGAATGCCAGTAGGAAGCATCGGCCCCACCCGGGGTCGGTGCCTGGAAAAGCTGCGACACGAGCTCGTACTGGCAGGAGGACGATGATGACCACCGACGACACCGAGTCAATCTCACCCGACGACGCGACCCTGCTCGCCGCGGTCGGTAGCCTTTGGCGCCAGGTCGACCCACCGCCGGCGGACCTTTCAGCCGGCGTGCTCGCCCGGATCGCTGCCGAGGACCTCGACTTCGACCTGCTGATCCTGGTCGAGTCTCAGGACTCGCTTGCCGGGGTCCGCTCGGCTGCAAAGGCGGGCGACGAAACCGCGACTGACGAAGCGGGTTCGTGGTCGCTGGAGTACGCCCATCCCGACTTCCGCCTCTACCTGCGGCTGAACCGGATCGAGGGCCGCACCCGGCTAGATGGCTGGGTCGTGCCGGCGCGACCGCTCATCGTGCGCCTGTTGGCCGAGGACACCGACACCCCGCAGGAGACCCCGGTCGACGAGTACGGCCGCTTCGAGTTCGCCGCCGCGCCCGCGGGGTTGGCGCGGCTACTCTTCCTCGACGAACCCGCCACCGCGGACCGTCCACGTATCACACCACCCTTCTGGATCTGAGGTCGCCAATGGAGCCGAGCAAGCAGTCCTATGACCCGAAGCCGTCGATGAGGCAGTCCGCCCTGTCGGCCCAACGCGAGCCCTTCGTGCCTCCGCGCCAGGTGCTGGACAGCGTGTCCGGGCGATTTCTCGACCCCGGCACCGCGCTGTCGGTCAATGGAGTGCGTCCCCGGAGCACGCTGTACGTCGGTCCGCGGTTGATCGTCGCCGACACGCCTGACTCGGGCGAGGTGATCGAGCGCCTCACAGGGGTGGCGGACTCACTCGGATGGGATGTGAAGGTCGACACCGCCGACCGCGACCGCGCAGCGTCTTCCAACCGCAGCGGGATCCCCGGCGTTGTGCGGCTCGACCTCACCGTCAAGGATGAGAAAGCCACCCAGGCGCCCGACGGCTGGGTGCTGCTCCAGAATGCCCGCGCTCTTTACGGCATCGAGGCGCTGCAGCGCGTCGGACTCGACCACATCGTGCTGCTGCGCTCGATCGACCCGAACCCGTTCCACTACTCCAGTCCTTTCCACTACTCCAGTCCGTTCCACTACTCCAGTCCTGCAGCGGGCGGCGCCGCCTCGGCGGCCGTGTCGTCCTACGGCGTTCCCGGCTCTGGTGGCCGCCAGCCGATCGGGTACGCCGGGCCTGCGCCCGTGCGGTGCGAAGACGAGAAGGTCACGGGACGACGCCCGGTGGTGGCCACGCTGGACACGGGTTGCGGCGATCACGACTGGCTCAGAGATGCCGTGACGCAGGGCCCGGGGCTCGATGACGCACCCATCGGCTATGTCGATGATCAGACCAACCCGGAGAAGTGGTTCGACCAGGTGGGCGCCCTCGATGGCGGGATCGATCCGCTCGCCGGACACGGCACGTTCATCGCCGGACTGATCCACCAGGCCTGCCCCGACGCTGACATCGTGACGTGGCGGATCGTCGGCTCCGACGGCCCAGTGGTGGAGAGCGACCTGATCGAGGCGCTGCGCGGCATCGCCGAGCTCGCTCGTCGTCACCGCGACGGCGAGCCGGGCGGCAAGGCGATCGACGTGTTCAGCCTTTCCATGGGCTACTACCACGAGACGCCGGAGGATCTGCAGTTCGACTCGACGATGTACGACATCCTCCGCCTCATGGGCGAGTGCGGCGTGTCGGTCGTGTGCTCCGCCGGCAACGACGCCACTGCCCGGCCGATGTTCCCCGCCGCGTTCGCGCCGTGGGCCGACGGCAAGGGCGGCGTTCCCCCAAGCACGCACGCGGTCCCGATCGTCTCCGTCGGCGCCCTGAATCCCAACGGCACCGACGCGTTGTTCAGCAACGCCGGACCGTGGGTGCGCGCCTACGCGCCGGGCGCCGCGCTGATGAGCACGCTTCCCCCATTCCAGGGAGGGCTAGAGCCGACCGCGCGCAGCGAGGCCTACCAGCGGGTGCGCGAGTCGATCGACCCGGACGACTTCACGGGGGCGTTCGCGCTCTGGAGCGGTACGTCGTTCGCGGCTCCGCTGTTCGCGGGGCAAATCGCGGCGAGGCTGGCCGACCGGATCGATCCTGGTCGCGACGACCGGTCGGCTGCGGTCGAGCGGGCCTGGGAGGCGTTGACGGGGATCACTGATCTGAAGCCATGATGGGGGTATGCCGCGAGCCGATGACCTCCTAGAACGTGCACGCCGGGCCGTCAACATCGGCAACTACACCCGCGCCATGGGTTACCTGGATCGGGCGGCTAACGACACAGACGATGTCGACGTTGCGGCTCAGGTCGATCTCACCCGGGCATACGTCGAGTCCGAGACCGGTGATCCCGCCGGAGCGATCGAGCGATGCCTGGGCATCCTCGACCGCAGGGACCTGAGCGAGAGGACACAGGGAATCGCGTGGCAGCAGCTCGGCCTGGTCCGGCTGCGCACCGGTGAGGCCGAGTCGGCTCTAGCGGCGCTTGCGCAGGCCATCTCTCTGTTCCCACCGGGAATCGAGGACCTGGGGGGCGCCCTGCTGAACCGTGGCAACGTCCACCTACAGCGCCAGCAGCCGATCCTGGCGGCGGCCGATTTCCTGGCAGCTCGCGACGCGTTGGACATGCCGGGCTCGGAGGTCACCCGAGCCAAGGCTGAGCACAACCTCGGCTATGCGCGACTGCTCACCGGTGACCTTGTCGGCGCGATCCAGATGATCGACGACGCCGCCGAGGTCCTGGCACCGCAGTCGGCCATCAACCGCGCCACCGTGGAGCAGGACCGTGCCGAGATCCTCACCGCGGCGGGCCGTCCCCGAGAGGCAGTGCGCGCCCTGGAGCAGGCGGCGAGTGCCTACGGCTCGCGCGGGCTGCGCACCTACCAGGCCGAGTGCGAGCTGACCCTGGCCTGGACGCTCCTGCGCGAGGACCCCAAGCGTGCGCGCGTAGTGGCCCGGCGGGCGGCCCGCAGGTTCCGGAGTCAGGCCAGCCCGGCCCGCGAGCTGCGTGCCGACACGGCCGCACTCGTGGCCGAGATCACGGCCGGAGCGAGGACGCGATCGGTGCTCGACCGCGTGGACGCCCTGACTGCCGACCTGCGTCAGGGCGGGCACACCGCGGATGCGACCGTCCTCGAGCTGCAGGGCGTGCGCGTCAGCGTGGCGCGAGGCGACCTGGCCGGCGCACGGGCACGACTTGGCGCGGTGCGGGTCGACGCGCGGTCCCCCGTGACGACGCGACTCCTGTGGCGCGAGGTCCGGGCCGAGCTGGCCCAGGCCCGCGGTGACGGGCGCCACGCCCGAGATCACGTGCGCGCCGGCCTCGCCGAGCTGCACGCCTGGCAGTCCTCGTTCGGCAGCCTCGACCTGCAGAGCACGCTGGTCGGCCACGGGCGCGACCTCGCGAGGCGTGGGCTGGCGCTGGCGCTGGACCAAGGCGACCCGGCGCTCGTCTTCGAATGGTCGGAGCGCGCCCGCGCGCTGGTCGGTCGGGTGACGCCGGTGCGCCCACCCGCGGACGAGCAGGTGGCCCACGACCTGACCGAGCTGCGACTGCTGCACGGCGAGCAGCCGGGCCGGCGCACGGCCGAGGCCCGGAGGGTCGAGGAGCTGCGTCAACGGGTGCGTCAGCGGCGCTGGTACGGCGAGGGCGCGGGCACGGTCGGCGAACCGGTCGAGCTCGCTGCGCTGCAAGCCGTGCTGAAGGCGGACGACGCCGCTCTTGTGGCACCTGTCGTCGTCTCGAACCGCGTGACCGCGCTGGTCGTGACCTCCGATGACTCGCGCGTCTTCGAGCTCGGCGAGCTCGGACCCCTGCGCGACCGTCTCCACGCACTCACCGCGGACCTCACGATGGCTGCCGGGCACCGGTTCGACGTGCTCGCACAGCCGCTCCGCGCTGCCCTTCGCGCCCGGCTCTCGGTCGTCGCCGACCAGCTGGTCGCGCCGTACGCCGAGCTCTTGGGTGACCGGCGCGTGGTGCTCACCCCCTCGGGCGGCCTCGCGGGGACGCCATGGTCACTGCTTCCCGGTTTCGTCGGTCGGCCGGTGACGATTCCTCCGTCGGCGACGCGCTGGCTGGAGCTGCGCCAGTCGGGCCACGTCCGTCCTCGCCGCGTCGGGCTCGTCGCCGGGCCGAACGTGGAACGTGGCGAGGAGGAAGTCACGCGGGCGGCCGCCGCGTGGTCCGGTGCGCAGGTGCTCCGGGGCGAGGAGGCGACCGCCTCCCGGGTCGCAGCCCTCGCGGAGGAGGTCGACGTGCTCCACCTCGCCGGGCACGGCCGGCACACGGGTGAGAACCCCCTGTTCTCCGCCGTGGAGCTGGCCGACGGCCCGTGGTTCGGCTACGACATCGACCTGTTGCCGAGTACGCCGGACACGGTGGTGCTCTCCGCGTGCGAGCTGGGCCGGGTCTCGGTCCGCTACGGCGAGGAGGCCATCGGGATGAGCGCCGCGTGGCTGCACGCCGGTGCCCGCACGGTGCTGTCCTCCCCAGTGCTGATCGCCGACGACATCGCGTGCGAGACCTTCGCGGCGTGGCACACACTGGTTGCTGACGGCTCGGCACCCGCGGAAGCGCTCGCCGAGGTGGCGGCGATGGCCGACGACGTCGTACCGCTCCTGAGCTTCGGCGCCGGCTGGTGACCTAGCCGGTACGACGGTCGCTGATCCGCTTGGCCTTGCCCAGCGAGCGTTCGAGCGCGTGCGGGGCCAGCACCTCGACCTTGGCCATGATCCCGATCAGCCGCTTGATCCGGTCACGCAGCGCAGCACCAAGCGCCTCAGGGTTCTGGGCGTCGATGGCGCGCTCCACCTGCACGGTCAGCTCGTCGAGGTTGCCGGGCCGGGTCAGCACGCACAGGTAGTGCGGTGACAGCCCTTCGACGGCGAGGATCTGCTCCTCGACCTGGGAGGGGAAGACGTTCACCCCGCGCACGATCATCATGTCGTCGGTGCGCCCGGTGACCTTCTGCATCCGGCGGAACGCGGGATACGCCGTGCCGGGCAGCAGCCTCGTCAGGTCCCTGGTCCGGTAGCGCACCACCGGCATCGCCTGTTTGGTGAGGCTGGTGAACACCAGCTCGCCCTCCTCTCCGTCGGGCAGCACCTCGAGCGTCACCGGATCCACCACCTCTGGCAGGAAGTGGTCCTCCCACACGTGCAGACCGTCCTGGGTCTCGCCCGACTCCTGGCTGACGCCGGGTCCCATCACCTCCGAGAGCCCGTAGATGTCCACAGCCTGCAGACCGCTGCGCTCCTGCACACTGAGGCGCATCTCGTCGGTCCACGGCTCGGCACCGAAGATGCCGATCTCCAGGCTGGTGGCGCGGGGGTCGATGCCCTGCGCCTCCAGCTCGTCCAGGATCGCCAGGAAGTACGACGGGGTCACCATGATGATCCGCGGTTCGAAGTCGACGATCAGCTGCGCCTGCCGCTCCGTCATGCCACCGCTCACCGGCACCACCGTGCAGCCCAGCCGTTCGGCACCGTAGTGGGCACCGAGACCCCCGGTGAACAGTCCGTAGCCGTAGGCGACGTGGCACACGTCCCCGGGGCGGCCACCGGCCGCGCGGATCGAGCGAGCGACCACCTCAGCCCAGGTGTCGATGTCCTCTCGGGTGTAGCCGACGACGGTCGGCTTGCCCGTCGTACCACTCGAGGCGTGCACCCGGACGACTTGCTCTCGAGGCACCGCGAACATCCCGAACGGGTAGTTCGCGCGCAGGTCGGCCTTGGTGGTGAACGGGAACCGCGCGAGGTCGGCCAGGTCGTGCAGATCCCCGGGCGCCACACCGGCGTCGTCGAAAGCCTGACGGTAGTGCGGCACGTGCTCGTACGCCGCCTGCAGGGTCGATCTCAGCCGATTCAGCTGCAGGTCCTCCAGCTCGGCGCGCGTCAGTCCGGGGATCTCGCCTGCCACGTGTCCAGCCTCGCACCGCACGGTCGCGCACCACCAGTGACAACGCAATGACATCCCGGCGACAGCATCATGGCGTCGATACCCCTTGTGTTGACGTCAAAATGGTGTCATAGTGGCGTCATGGAACTCACGCCCTTCGTTGATCGCCTCCGACAGGACCTCTCCGACGCCGCAGCGGCCGGAGGCCCAGAGGCCCAGGCCGGAGCCGACCGCCTCGCCCTCGCACTCGTCCCGGCCACCCGGATGATGCTGCTCGAAGCGCTCGCCGAGGCGGCGGCGGAGATCACCGGCTCGCTCGACCACGAGGCGGTCGACGTACGGATGAACGGCCGCGAGCCGGAATTCGTGGTGACCCGGCTCGAGCCCGACACACCGTCAGCGCCGCCGACGCCGCCCGTCCCGCCCGCTCCCCCGGAGCCGGAGGACGACAGCCAGTCGCGGATCACACTTCGTCTGCCCGAGTCGGTCAAGCTCCGCGCCGAGGAAGCGGCGAGCCGGCTCGGCCACTCCCTGAACGCCTGGCTGGTCGACGCGGTCCGCGACGCCCTCGACGGCAACCGGGTCGAGCTCGACCTCGGCAGCACCCGGCTCAGCTTCACCGAAGCCAACCGTCGCAAGCACGTTCGGGGCTGGGTCCGTTGACCCGCTCAATCGAGAACAGGAGCGCCACCATGCAGACCTTCGAGACACCGGGTAAGACCGCTCTCATGATCAAGACCGTCGCCGGTCACGTGCACGTCACGGCCGAGGACGGCGAGCGCACCACCGTGGAGCTCAGGCCGCTCAACCCTGCTGGAGAGGAGGCGGTCGCACGCGCCACCGTCGAGCAGCGGGGCAGCACTGTCGTCGTACACCTGCCGCGCCATCGTGGAGGGCTGCTTCGCCAAGGGCCCGACGTCGACATCTCCGTCACCTGCCCCACCGGTACATCACTTGATGTCCAAGCCGACTCGTCCGACATCCACGCGACCGGTTCCTATGCCCGGGCCGTGGTGTCCACCGGGTCGGGCGACATCGAGGTCGAGGACGTCACGGGAGTGGCGAAGCTGAAGTCCGGCTCCGGCCACGTGCGGGCAGCCCGGGTCGATGACGCGATTGTCGTCAGCACGGGCTCAGGCGACATCTCCGTGGACCGCAGCGGTCGGACTGCCACCCTCACCGCAGGCTCGGGTGACATCAGCATCGGCGAGATGGCTGGCGAGACGACTACGAAGACCGGATCCGGCGACGTCGAGGTAGGCGTGCTCGATGGCACGCTGCAGACGAAGACCGGTTCGGGCAACCTGACCGTGAGGCGGGCCTCGTCCGGGATGGTCAGGGCCACCGGGGCCAGTGGCGACATCAGCATCGGCATCACCGACGGCACCGCCGCATGGCTGGACCTGTCCACCGTCAGCGGGCGGGTCGCCCAGGAGCTGGGCGAGTCCCAGCCCCCCGGTGCCGACCAGCAACGCGTCGAGATCACCGCCCACACAGTGAGCGGCGACGTCCGGGTGCACCGGTCATGAGCCCGCTGAAGTTCGGTCTCTCCTACCGGCACTGGCCCTGGAACCCGGACGCCCCCCCGACCCCGACAAGGTCGGCCTGCGCACCCGAGCCTCCGGCCCCGCCGGTCCCCTGCTGACGTGAGGCGCCGGCTCAGCTGAGCGCCCAGCGGGCAACCCACCAGGCCACGCCGTAGGGCGCATCGGCGTGGCTCACCTCGGACACGACCGCTCGGTCCCGGGCCAGCTCACCGAGCACCCGGAAGCCCGGCACGCCCTCGCACCACAGCTCCTCCCCCAGCGCGGGATCCAGCTGTGCCAATGCCTTGGCGTCACCGCCCCTCAGCGCGGCCTCGATCGCGTCGTCGAAGGAGACCGCGTCGGGGTGCAGGTGCCCGGGGGCCTTGTCCCCGCGGCACGCAGAGCCATCCGCCATCAGCAGGAGCGTGGTGGGTTCGGTCAGCTCGAGGAGTGCTGCGGCGGCGTACGGCAGGGCGAGCTGCGGCTCGAACCGACGTCCGTCGAGAAGCTGCCGGGCTACGCGATGGCCCAAGGGCTCGGTGATGCCGCGAGCCACGTTGGCCTCGCTGACCGGAGCCGCAAGCACCACGACCGGATGATGGTCGGGCAGTGCCGCCACGGCTGCCGAGCACGCAGACCGCAGCTCTGCCACGGGATCGAACATCGACTGAGGTGCCAGCAGCGCGAGCGGCGTGGGCAGCACCAGGACGGTCTGGATCACGACGGCTTCTGACTCATGCACGGCCCCTGATCGTCCGGGCGGGCTGCCGTCTTCCCGAGACCACGTCGACCATGTCCACCACTTGCCGGGTCTGGGTCACCTCGTGCACCCGGAAGATCCGCGCCCCGTGCAGGGCCGCGATGGCGGAGGCAGCGAGGGTTCCGGTGAGCCGTTCGCCGACGGGCAGGTCGAGGGACTCGCCGATGAAGTCCTTGTTGGACAGGGAGACGAGCACCGGCCAGCCGGTGGCGACCAGCTCATCGAGGCGGCGCGTCAGGTCGAGCGAGTGCTGCGTGGTCTTGCCGAAGTCGTGGGCGGGATCGATCACGATGCTCTCTCGCGATACGCCGGCGGCGAGCGCGCGTTCGGCGTACGCCGTGGTGTCGGCGATCGCGCTCGCCACCACGTCGGCGTACTCGATCCGGTGCGGCCGGGTCCGTGGGGGCACTCCCCCGGTGTGCGTGCAGATGATGCCGGCGTCGTACTCCGCCGCCACGTCGACCAGCGCCGCGTCGGCGCCGCCCCAAGCGTCGTTGAGCACGTCGGCGCCGGCCGCACAGACGGCCCGGCCGACCGGGGCGCGCCAGGTGTCGACGCTGATCACCACGTCCGGATGGGCGCTGCGCACCCGCTCGACGAACCGCACCGTGCGTCGCATCTCCTCCTCGACGTCGATCTCCTTGCCGGGCGCAGCCTTGATGCCGCCGATGTCGATGATCTCGGCACCCTCGTCGACGACCTGCGCGACGCGGTCCATGGCCTTGTCCTCGGACCAGGTCGCGCCCTTGTCGTAGAAGGAGTCGGGCGTCCTGTTGACGATCGCCATCATCAGCCGCCGGTCGTCGGCGAAGGACTGCCTGCCCAGCCGGAGCGTCATGCCCCGAATCCTGCCACCCCGTCCAGCAGGCACAGCTAAGCCGGGGGTACGCCGGACGCAGGCGGTCGCTCGGTGAGGGAGATCTCGTGTCGGACAGTCTCGATGTCCCCGGTCACGTCGCCGGTCACGTCGCCGATCACGTTGCCCGCCACCTTGCGCGGCTGGTCCAGCGGCACGTGCTGCGGAGCAGATCCGGTGGACCGGCGGCTGGACGCGGCCAGGATCTGGACCGCCATCGACCCGAGGTCGTGCAGCGACTGGTGCCGATGCGCACGACGACCCAGATCCACCTGCGCGATCGCGTCGGGACCGAGGAGGCGCAAGGTGTCGATGAGGGCGGCCAGCTCGACGGCGTACCCGGTCGGAACCGCGAGCCGTTCGAACAGGTCGCGCCGTACGGCCCACTCGCCGGCCAGCGGGTGCACCAGCCAGCTCAGCTCGGGCCACTCGAGTGCTATCAGCGGACGCGCCACCAGCTCGGTGACCCGACCGCCGTCGAGGGACGCGCCCCCACGCGCGTCCTCACCCCGCGTTCGCTCGTAGAACCCCTTCACCAGGGCAACCCCGTCGCCAGTCAGCAACGGTCCGAGCAGTCCGGGGACGAAGTGGGTGTCCCAGTCGACGAGGTCGGCGTCCATGAACACGATCAGGTCGCCGCGGGTGACGAACAGCGACTTCCACATCGCCTCGCCCTTGCCGGGATGCGAGCCCAGATCCGGACGGATCTCGTGCGAGCGATGTACGACGGCACCGGCGTCCGACGCGACCGTGAACGTGTCGTCGGTCGAGTCGGAGTCGATGACGACGATCTCGTCGAGCAGCGCGGTCGTCCCCATCAGCACCTCGCGAAGCCGGCCCACGACATTGCCCACCGTCGCGGCCTCATTGCGCGCGGGGACCACCAGGGTCGTTGTCACCCCCGTCTGCTGCTTGCGCTCCAACAGGGCGTCGAGGTCCCAGTCCTGCCAGCGGTGCGTCTGCTCGCTACGCGGGTCCGGGTTCACTCCCCAAACCTAGACGTCGATGCACCGTGCGCCCGAGGGCCGATCCCGCTACCAGCGGGTTGACAGGATTGCCGCATGGCATACGACGCGGATCGGCGTGAGGAGCGCTGGACCCAACGTCTGCCGGGCGCCCTGACGATGGTTGCCTTCACGCTCGCGGTGCTGTGGGGCCTGGAGGCGGTCGATGCCACCTTGGGTGGCAGGCTCGACGCCTACGGCATCCGTCCGCGCAGCCTTTCCGGACTCGACGGCATCCTCTTCTCGCCGTTCCTGCACGCAGGCTTCGGCCACCTGCTCTCGAACTCGATCGGGTTCGCTGTCCTCGGCGTGATCTCGTACGCCTCGGTCAGCCTCGCCCGCTTCGTCGGTGTGCTCTTCGCGACGGCACTCAGCAGCGGCCTCGGAGCGTGGCTGTTCGGTACGCCGGACACGGTCGTCATCGGAGCCAGCGGAGTGATCTTCGGCCTGCTCGGGTTCTTGCTGTTCCGCGGCCTCGCCGAGCGCAGCCCCGGCGCAATCACGGTGAGCATCATGATGTTGCTGATCTACGGAGGCAGCATCTCCGGGGTCCTGCCCGGCGTGCCGTTCGTCGCTTGGCAGTCACACCTGTTCGGGTTCGTCGGCGGGGCGGGCGCTGCGTTCCTGCTGCGGCCGGCCCGACCGAGCCGGCGCTTCTCCGGGTAACCGTTCACAGGTCGAACAGCGGCTTCCGGCCGAGCTCGGCCCGGGCCAACGAGGCCACGTGCACGTCGTCCGGACCGTCGAAGATGCGCATCGCGCGGTGCCAGCCCCACATCGCGGCCAGTGGGGTGTCATCGCTGACTCCCGCGCCACCGTGGACCTGGATGGCGCGGTCGATGATGCCGGCGACTGTGCGGGGCACGGCGACCTTGGCCGCCGCGATCAGGTGGCGAGCGGCCTTGTTGCCCTCGCTGTCGATCGTGTAAGCCGCCTGGTGGCACAACGCCCGAGCCTGGTCGAGCTCGACCCGGGACTCGGCGATCCGCTCACGCACGACGTCGTTCTCGGAGAGCGGGCGTCCGAAGGCCACCCGCTCCTGCGACCGCTTCACCATCAGCGCGAGGGCGCGCTCGCCCCCACCCAGCGCCCGCATCACGTGGTGGATCCGCCCGGGCCCGAGCCGCGCCTGGGCCGCGGCGAAGCCACCACCCTCTTCGCCGAGCACGTTCGTCACGGGCACCCGGACGTCGGTGAAGGCGACCTCGCAGTGGCCGTGCTGGTCGTGCCGGCCGAACACCGGGAGCGACCGCTTGACGTCGATGCCGGGCGTGTCCCTGGGTACGACGACCATCGTCTGCTGGCGGTGGCTGGCTGCCTCCGGATCGGTCTTGCCCATCAGGATCAGCAGCTTGCACCGCGGGTCGGCCGCGCCGCTGGTCCACCACTTGCGACCGTTGATGACGTACTCGTCGCCATCTCGCACGATCCGCGTAGCGATGTTGGTCGCATCGCTGCTCGCCACCGCGGGCTCGGTCATGGCGAACGCCGACCGGACGGACCCGTCGAGGAGCGGAGCCAGCCACTCCTTCTTCTGCTCCTCAGTGCCGAGCAGGTGCAGCAGCTCCATGTTGCCGGTGTCGGGTGCCTGGCAGTTCATCGCCTCCGGGGCGATCTCGTTGCTCCAGCCGCTGAGCTCGGCGAGTGGCGTGTACTCCAGCTGGGTCAGCCCCGACTCCGAAGGCAGGAACAGGTTCCAGAGCCCGCGCCTGCGAGCCTCCGCCTTCAGCTCCTCGACCACCGGCGGCAGCGTGTGGTCATCCGCGCCCACCTCGGCGCGGTAGCGCTCGTACTCGGCCTCAGCCGGGAAGACGTGGTCCTGCATGAACGACAGCAGCGACTCGTGCAGCTCGATCGCGCGCTGCGAGGGCGCCGGGTAGGCGGGGTACATGTATCTCCTCAGATGTCGGTGACGCGGACGCCGGCGTGTGCCTGGTAACGCCGGTTGATGCTGATCAGGCTGGCGGTGAGTGCCTCGACGTGGTGGGCGTTGCGCAGTCGGCCGCCGTACACGCCTCGGACGCCGGGAAAGGTCCGGCGCGGTCCTGCACGAGATCCGTCGCCTCGTCCGCGCGCTCGGCGCCAGGGATGCCGATCACCACTGGACGGTCATGAGGCCTCCTTCAGCTCGCCTGACATCCTTCACCCCCGTCTCCGGGCGCGAGCTGTCGGGGGCGGGGCGGTTCCCCGCGAACACACTTGGGACACTCTCGTGCACCGCTCCGGCCCACTAGGCTGCCCGGGTGAGCACTGACCTCCCGAACCTCGCCGTGACCGGCTCGACCGGTGCCCTCGGTAGCCGCGTCGCTCGCCGGCTCGCCGCTTCCGACGTTCCCCAGCGCCTCCTGGTCCGCGACGTCGCCAAGGTGCCCAGGCTCGACCGCGGGGTGCCCGCACCGTTCGGCGGGTACGCCGACCGCGCCGCCGCCGTCCAGGCCCTCGAGGGAGCCACCACGCTGTTCATGGTCTCCGGACCCGAGGCCGCCGACCGGCCCGACCAGCACCGGGCCTTCATCGACGCGGCCGCCGAAGCCGGCGTACGCCATGTCGTGTACACGTCGTTCCACAGCGCCGCACCCGAGGCAACCTTCACCCTGGCGCGCGACCACTTCGCGACCGAGGAGCACATCAGGGCCAGCGGCATGGACTGGACGTTCCTGCGCGACAACCTCTACCTCGACTTCTTCCCGGAGATGGTGGGCGAGGACGACGTCATCCGTGGCCCGGCCGGTGACGGGGCGGTCTCCGCCGTCAGCCGGGACGACATCGCGGCCAGCGCGGCGTCGGTGCTGGCAGAGCCGGGCGCCCACGTCGGCATGACCTACGACCTCACCGGTCCCGAAGCCCTGTCGTTGACGGCCGTCGCGGAGACCTTGTCCTCAGCCCTGGGTCGCAGGGTGCGCTACCAGGAGGAGACGGTCCAGGAGGCCTACGAGTCGCGTCGGAAGTGGTCGGCTCCTGACTGGCAGTACGACGCGTGGGTCAGCACGTACACCGCCATCGCGGCCGGTGAGCTCGCCGAGGTGACCCATCACGTCCTGACCCTGACGGGACGTCCACCCGCAACCCTGGCGGACTTGCTCGAGCGGCAGAAGCACTAGACGGGGGTTCGGGGGTTTCCTGGGGGACCCAGTGAAACCGCGGCGCCGTTACGACGACCCCCCGAACGCCCATGAGAGCGTTGGTCCATGGGGAACGTGGTCGTCGTCGGAGGCGTGAACCTGGACCTGACGGTGCACGCCGAGAGCCGGCCCGGCGATGGCGAGACCGTCGTCGGCAAAGGCCCGTTCGCCTCGTCCGGCGGCAAGGGGGCGAACCAGGCCGTGGCAGCGGCGTACGCCGGAGCGAACGTGCGGCTGTGCGCGGTCGTGGGCGACGACGCGGCAGGAGCGGAGCAGCTCGAGCAGCTCCGCTCCTTCGGGGTCGAGGTCTCCCGCGTCCGCGAGGCCACCGCCACGTCCACCGGGATGGCCTTCATCCTGCTCACTCCGGACGGCGAGAACTCGATCGTGGTCGGGACCGGCGCCAACGCGCAGCTCGGACCTGACGACGTCGCAGCGGCGGTGGACGAGGACGTCGACGTGGTGCTGGCTCAGACAGAGCCCGGCGTACGTCCCGTCGAGGCCGCTGCCGAGCAGGCCCGTCTCTGCTCGGCCAGGCTCGTGGTCAACGCCGCTCCCGTAGAGGGACTTGGGACCGACGTGCTGTCGCGGGCCGACCCCCTGGTCGTCAACGAGCACGAGGCCACTGCCCTCCTGCGCGAGCGCGAGATCGAGGTCGGCGTACCACCCCAGGGCCTGGCCCGAGCTCTGCGCGAGCACCTCACCTGTATCTCGGTCATCGTCTCCCTCGGCGCCGACGGGGCATGCGTCATCGATGCCGAGAACGACGAGCTGGTCGCGTCCCCGGCCGTTCAAGCTGTCGACACGACCGGCGCAGGCGACGTCTTGGTAGGGGTCATCGCCGCGAGACTGGCCCAGGGCTGGGGACTCGTCCCCGCCACGAAGGACGCCTGCGCGATCGCTGCCCGAGCGGTCACCAGTGAGGGCGCCCGCGGCTACCTGGATGGGTGAGCGTGTTGCCTCGAGTCTTGCGGCGTGCCCTCCGGGCGGTTTGACTCAGGTACCGAGTGATCCGGATTGGGAGCAAGGATGAGCGACGTCGTACAACGCGCCGCGGATGAGCACGCGCCCGAAGGCGCCGACGTGGTGCAGGTGTTCTTCCTCTCCGACAGCACCGGCATCAGTGCCGAGACGATGGGCAATGCGCTGCTCATCCAGTTTCCCGGCCTGCG
This sequence comes from uncultured Actinomycetota bacterium, assembly GCA_963742815.1. Classification (GTDB taxonomy): domain Bacteria; phylum Actinomycetota; class Actinomycetes; order Propionibacteriales; family Nocardioidaceae; genus Marmoricola. The sequence continues at coordinate 123,298 of CAVUNJ010000010.1, read as the reverse complement.
GTTCGAGCGCACTCTCATCCCGTTCATCACCTCTGCCGAGGAGGCCCGCGCCGTCGTTGCTCGACTCGACGCGACACTGGACGCGAGCGCACGTACGCCGCTCGTGTTCACAACCGCCGCCCGCGACGAGGTGCGACTCGAGCTGCAACGCACCCGCTGCCCGACGATCGACTTCTTCGACATCCACATGCAGCGTGTCGAGTCCATCCTGCACAGTCGCGGCGAGCGGCTGGCCGCACGACTGCACGGCGTGGGCGATATCAAGCGGTACAACAGCCGGATGGCGGCGATCGAGTACGCCATCGAGCACGACGACGGTCAGAGTGTGCGGGGTCTCGAGAAGGCCGACGTGATCCTGGTGGCACCGTCGCGATGCGGAAAGACCCCCACCGCGATGTACCTCGCGCTGCAGCACGGCCTGTTCGTCGCGAACTACCCCATCGTGGAGGAGGACCTCGACGTCATCGAGCTCCCCCGTCCTGTCCGCAACCTGCGCGACAGGTGCTTCGGCCTGATGACGTCCCCGGCTCGCCTGTCTGCGGTTCGCCAGGAGCGCCGCCCGGGATCCCAGTACGCCTCCCTCGAGCAGTGCACCTTCGAGCTGCGGCGCACCCACGCGATGTTCAGCCGGCATCACCTGCCGGTCGTCGACTCCTCCACCAAGTCTGTGGAGGAGATCTCCACGATCATCCTGCAGACCCTGCAGATCAAGCATTGACCGAGCAGAACCGACACCACTCGACCCGGGAGCCAACCATGGACCAGAACGTCGCCGTCAACGTCAGGGCATTCGCCGACATCGGCCTGAGCGACCTCGAGCAGGTCGGCGGGAAGAACTCCTCTCTCGGTGAGATGGTGCGCAACCTGTCGTCGCTGGGTGTCCGGGTGCCCGACGGGTTCGCCACCACGGCCGACGCCTACCGCCGGTTCATCGGCGACACCGGCCTGGCGGAGAGGATCTCGGGAAAGCTGCGTGAACTCGACACCGACGACACGCAGCGCCTCGCCGAGGTGGGGCGCGAGATCCGCGAGGAGGTCGCCACCCAGCCGTTCCCGGAGGACCTCGAGCGCGACGTCCGCGACGCGTTCGAAGGTCTGGTGGCCGGCCGCGACGACGTTTCGTTCGCCGTACGGTCGAGCGCGACGGCCGAGGACCTGCCGGATGCCTCCTTCGCCGGTCAGCAGGAGACCTTCCTGAACATCAAGGGGATCGACGGCGTGCTGCAGGCGATCCGCGAGGTGTTCGCCTCGCTCTACAACGACCGCGCGATCGCCTACCGGGTGCACCACGAGTTCGATCACGACGCCGTCGCGCTCTCGGCGGGCGTTCAGCAGATGGTCCGTTCCGACATCGGCGCATCCGGTGTGATGTTCACGATGGACACCGAGTCGGGGTTCGACGACGCGGTGTTCGTGACCTCGTCGTACGGGCTGGGCGAGGCGGTCGTGCAGGGTGCGGTCAACCCGGACGAGTTCTACGTCTACAAGCCTGCTCTGCGCGCCGGCCGGCCGGCGGTGCTCAAGCGCGGTGTCGGCTCCAAGGCGACCAAGATGGTCTACACGGACAACCCGGAGGTCGGGCGCACCACCGAGTTCGTCGACACCGAGGAGGGCGAGCGCAGGCTGCTCAGCCTCACCGACGACGAGGTCGAGGAGCTCGCCCGGCACGCGCTCACCATCGAGGAGCACTACAAGCGCCCGATGGACATCGAGTGGGGCAAGGACGGTCTCGACGGGCAGCTCTACGTCCTTCAGGCGCGCCCCGAGACAGTGATGTCGCGTGCCGGTGTCCGACAGCGGTTCCGGATGGGTGAGCGCGGCGAGGTCATCGTCGAGGGCCGCGCCATCGGGCAGAAGATCGGCGCCGGACAGGTGCGGGTGATGACCTCGATCGAGCAGATGCACGACTTCAACGAGGGCGAGGTGCTCGTCGCCGACATGACCGACCCGGACTGGGAGCCGATCATGAAGCGCGCCGCCGCCATCGTCACCAACCGCGGCGGACGCACCTGCCACGCAGCGATCATCGCCCGCGAGCTCGGCATACCCGCAGTCGTCGGCACGGGCGACGCCACGCGTGAGCTGGCGGACGGCCGTGGCGTCACCGTCTCGTGTGCCGAGGGTGACACCGGCTACATCTACGACGGCGAGCTCGACTTCACCGTCGAGGAGACCGAGATGTCGGCGATGCCGGACATCCCCACCAAGATCATGATGAACGTCGGGACACCGGAGCAGGCGTTCGCGTTCGCCCAGCTGCCCAACGCCGGCGTGGGTCTCGCACGTCTCGAGTTCATCATCAACCGCCAGATCGGCATCCACCCCAAGGCGTTGCTCGACCACGAGAGCCTCGAGGAGCCGCTGAAGTCCCAGATCAGCGAGGCCATTGCCGCCTACCCGGGCCCGCGCGAGTTCTTCGTGCAGCGAGTGGCCGAAGGCATCTCCACCCTCGCGGCGGCGTTCGCACCAAACCCGGTCATCGTGCGGATGAGCGACTTCAAGTCCAACGAGTACGCCAACCTGGTCGGCGGGGAGCTCTACGAGCCTGACGAGGAGAACCCCATGATCGGGTATCGCGGAGCATCGCGCTACCTGTCACCGGAGTTCGCCGACTGCTTCGCGATGGAGGCCGAGGCGCTGCGCTACGTGCGCGACGACATGGGGCTGACGAACGTCAAGATCATGATCCCGTTCGTGCGCACCATTGCCGAGGCCAGCGGTGTCATCGACCTGCTCGGCGAGCACGGACTTCGCCGTGGCGAGAACGATCTGCAGGTCATCATGATGTGCGAGGTCCCCTCGAACGCGATCCTGGCGGCCGAGTTCCTCGAGCACTTCGACGGCTTCTCCATCGGCTCGAACGACATGACGCAGCTGGTCCTCGGCCTCGACCGAGACTCCTCCCTCGTCGCCGGATCCTTCGATGAGCGCGACCCCGCGGTCCTGTTCATGCTCGAGCGCGCCATCACTGCCTGCCGCGAGGCCGGCAAGTACGTCGGCATCTGCGGACAGGGGCCCAGCGACCACCCCGATCTGGCCGAATGGCTGCTTGACCAGGGCATCGAGTCGATGTCCCTGAACCCGGACACCGTCGTCGACACCTGGCTCGCGCTCGCCAAGGTGTCGAAGGGCGGCGCCTGAGGTCGAAGCACTGCACCGGGGGCCGCCGCGGTCAGCGGTAGGGAGCGGCGGAGACGCAGCAACTCCACAAATGTTGGCCCGGGACGTCGAGGTCGCCGATTCCGACGACCCAAGCCAACATTTGTGGGGTTCCGGGAAGCCCACTGGCCTCATCAGCGAGCAAGGGCCTGACCGAGGTCACCCATCCAGTGGGCGTTTGCAGGTCTGTCTAGACCGCCGTGAAGTCAGCCCATCCGGATTCGGCAAGGTGACGAACTGCCTGTGATGCGCCTCAGACGGGAGGCGCACCACAACCCACTGGGGAGGCAGTTTCTGATGAGTGAAACCAACAGAAGGAAGTTCCTTGCTGTGGCCGGGACCGGAGCAGCGGCCGGCTTGGTCGGCATCACCGCCGGCCCCGCGTTCGGCGGAACGGCACGCAGTGGCAAGGCGGCCAGGCAGACGGTTGTGGCCTTCGTTGCCGACCATCGCGGCAGCGAGGTCACGCTGCTGGTGGGCGAGCGGGAGGTCGTCGTACACGACCGCAACCTGGTCGACGCCATCCTCAACGCGGCGGGAGGCGAGTGAGATGTCGTCGCACCGCGAAGCACCTGAGATCTCGAAGGATCCCGTCGCCGACGGGACCGACACATATGCGTTCGTCAGTCCCGACAAGCCCAACACGGTCACCTTGATCGCCAACTTCATCCCGTTCCAGGCGCCCCAGGGTGGACCCAACTTCTACGAGTTCGGCGACGACGTCGCCTACGACATCAAGATCGCGAACAGTGGGAAGGGCAAGGCGGACATCGTCTACCGGTTCCAGTTCACGACCAAGGTTCGGAACCCGAAGACGTTCCTCTACAACACCGGCCCCATCGACAGCATCGGGTCACCCAACTGGAACCGGCCGCAGTTCTACTCGGTCACCCGCTACGAGGACGGTCGCAGCAGGTTGCTGGGCAAGAACCTGCCCTGCCCGCCGGTGAACGTCGGCATCCGCAGTACGCCGAACTACGCGGCGCTCGCGAATCAAGCCGTGCACACGCTCGGCAACCGGTCCGTGTTCGCCGGCCAACGGGCCGACGCGTTCCACGTCGACCTCGGCAGCGTCTTCGACCTTGGCACGCTCCGTCCCTTCCAGAACCTGCACCTCATCCCGACTGCGGCCGATGCCGGCGTGAACGGGCTCCAGGGGTTCAACGTGCACACGATCGCGCTGCAGGTGCCGATCTCCGACCTGAGCCGGAAGGGGAACACCCCCACGGACCCGAGCAAGGACAGCGCGGTCATCGGGGTGTGGGCCACCGCCAGCCGCCGCAAGTCGCGGATGTGGGACCCCAAGTTGGGGTCCTACGTCAGCCACGGCCCGTGGGAGCAGGTCTCGCGGCTCGCCAACCCGTTGTTCAACGAGGTGCTCGTGCCGATGGCTGAGAAGGACAAGTGGAACCGGCTGGAGCCGAAGGCCGACTCGGCGTTCGCGAAGTACGTGAACAAGCCCGAGCTCCAGGGACTGCTGCCCGTGCTCTACCCGGGCGTGTTCCCGAACCTCGCGGCCTACACCAAGCCGCGTGCGGACCTCAACGCCATCCTGCTCACCGGCCTCCCCTCCGGTGTCGTGCCCGGATTCCAGAACAACACCGGGCCCGTCCAGTCGGACCTGCTCCGGCTGAACCTCGCGATCCCGCCGTCCGCATCGCCCAACAACCTCGGTGTGGTGGGCGGCGATCTGGCCGGCTTCCCCAACGGACGCCGGATCGACGACGACGTGGTGACCATCGAGCTGCGCGCGATCGCCGGTGTGACGATCCCGCTGGTCGACCCGACGTACACCCCCGACGGCGCAGCCGGCGTCGTCTCGGACGGTACGTCGAACACCAACGCCGCGCTGCTCAGCACCTTCCCGTATCTCGGCCTTCCCGGTGGTGGGTACCAGACCGTGCCCGGCACCACCCAGGCGTCATGAGCGCCGGGACCGCTGAGAACCCCTATGCCGGGCAGGGCTCCGTCCTGCTCGACATCGGGGGCGAGGTCGGGGCGCTCGTCGTCTCCATGCCCGCCGCGATGGAGGGTGTGGAGGTCGAGATCCGACCCATGGCCGCACGCACACGGCTCGTTCACGGGCACCGCCACGACCACGACCACTCCGACGCACACGTGCACCATCCGCACGTCGCCGTGGTCAACCGCCCGGTCTCCGGCGGCCAGATCCCGTCCCTGGTGTTTCCCGACATCGTGGAGGGCCGGTACGGGCTGTACCTCAAGGGGTCCGATGAGCGCAGGTTGAGCGTCAGGGTGGTCGGCGGCGAGGTCGCTGCCGCCGAGTGGCCGGCTGACGACGCGCTGGCGGCTGCTGCGGCGGCTGGGGAGGGCGCACCCCGACACGCGAGATCACTCAGGCTGCCAAACACCGCGAAGAATCCGCACCGTCGCACTGGCGGTGGCCAACAGTAGGCCGTCTCCGTCATGGAGCTCGCCGGCGAGAAAGGCGACGGTGCCCCCACGATGAAGCACGCGGCCGGTGCCGATGAACTGCCCCGGTCTCGCCGGCCGGAGGAAGCTGACCTTCAGCTCGAGCGTCGGCGCGAAGTCACCGGGAGGGAGTGAGGCGACCATCGCGGGCCCGAGGGTGTCGTCGAGCATGGCCGCGACGATGCCACCCTGAACGTTGCCCACCGGGTTGGTGAACTCCTCGCCCACCGTGAACGCGACCTCCAGTTGCGCTGACTCCGTGTCCCACGAGCGGAACTCGAAGCCGAGGGTCCGCGCGATGGGCGGTGGCGGCCGCCGCCCGTCCATCGCCTCCCAGAACGGACCTTCGCGTGCATCGCTCACGTGCGGGAGCGTGCCACGATCCACCGACAGGTGTGTTCGTGGTCAGTCCTTCAGCGGGAACGAGTGGTGCTCGTGCTCCACGACCCAGCGCCCCTGCTCTCGTCGAAGCCCGATCGTGAGCCGGAGCCGGTTGTCCGGATCCTGTCGCCGCTCCTCCTGCGTTCCGCAGCGCAACAGTGCGTGCGCGTAGGCCACGTCGGCACCCGCTGTGACGTCGAGGGACTCGATCTCGAAGCAGGCGCCGTTCGCCTGCCACCTGAAGAAGTCCGGCCAGGTCTCCTTGTACGCCTCGATGCCGCGCACGCCAACGTTCGGTGGTGGTACGTCGAACATCACGATGTCCTCGGCATGGTCGGCCAGAACCACCGCCAGGTCTCCCTCGTGTACGGCGTGCGCCCAGCGCTCGATCAGGCTGCGAATCTGTGTCTCGTCGTCAGTCACGCGTGGTCCTCTCCTTGGGCATGAGGCGACCGCCTCTCCTCAGATTGGACCAACCGGGGGCAGCATCCTCATCGGTGCGCGCCCCGGGCACAGCTACGAACCGCAGGCTTTGCGCTTCGCGGCAGCAGGGTTGCAGAACTTGCCCTTGAAGTACGGCGGCGAGACCACGCCGTCGCGCAGCGTGATCGTGCCGGTGTCGCCGACGCGCGGCACCCGGCCGATCACGAACTTGGGCCTGCTCACGTGCACAGCCACGATCGTGGTGTCGGCAGTCGAGGTGCCCGCCTCCGTCTCGGGATCCTCGAGCCGGTACGTCAGGTCGATGATCCGGCCACCGAGGTCGTCCATGAGCCTCTCGACGGCCAGCCCGGAACCATCGATCGCCAACGACCTGCTCGGTCCCCACCAGAGCCGGGTGAACGCCGTGAAGTCCGGTGCTGCGCGATTGACCAGGATCCGCTGCCGCTCGATGGTCCTGGCCCGCGCGGTCAGCGCCACTGCCTGCTGGCGCACGAACACGGGAAGGGTGGGGGCGGAGACCAGCGGCGCAAGCAGCAGCGCCCTCGACCCGTAGGTCGCGATCAGCTTGGGCTTCGAGAAACAACCGGCGATCAACGCGTCGCTCCCCTTGCTCAGCGTCCTCGCACACTGCGGCCTCGCGAGGAGTGCGCTGACAGTTTCGACCACGTTCGCGCGGCCGAGGCCGAACGCGGTCAGCCGAAGCGCCATTGCGCGCACCGTCGCCTGCAACAGCCGTAGTGACTGCCCGGCAGCCGCCGATTCGGCGTTGAGCAGGAGCCCGGTGACCGGTTCGAGGTCGGCGTCGTACGTCGCGCTGCGGCCGGGCGCCAGGAAGGTGTTGGTGGTGCCGAGGGCGCCGGACCAGTGGTTCCAGGCCTTCGTCGTCTGCGGGTTCGCGAGGACGTCCACCTTGGGGTGGGCGACCTCGACCGGGGTGAGCCTCCGGTTGACGACCTTCACGACGCGCTTGTCGTTCTCGAGACCGAAGCACCAGAAGAGCGTCTTGGTCTTGGACGCGGCCACGGTGTAACCGCCCTTGCGCGCCGCCTCCTCGCCCTGACAGACGGGTTTCTCGACCTTGCGGTCGATCCGGGAGACCATTCCGCTCCGGATTTCCCCCTTGAAGCTCGTGAGTGCTCCTTCGACGTCGATCGATTGGATGCCGATCTCTTCGAAACGGGACGTCGCGAACTCGACGTGCTGCTGGTCGCTGGTGAGCACGCCAGGCAGGTACGTCCAGGGCTTGTCGGAGGACGCCCGCGTCACCGCCAGGACGGGGGTGGCCGTGGGCAGCGCGTTGTCGAGGCGCACGCGTACGGTGACGGGCTGGTCCAGCGGACCGGCCGGGCCGAGGGTGAAGACCGGAGAGACGAAGTTGAGGTTCTCACCATGCTCGACCCCAGCGGTTGGGTCCGAGACCACGAGCTCGACGCCGTCGGGCAGCCCCAGCACCTCCACGGGAGGGTCAGTCGGCGTGGCGATGACGGAGGGCGGGGCGGGCCCTGCGTTCGGCGTGCCGTCGACACCGCCGCCGCAGGCCGTCGCGGTCAGTACGACGAACATGGTCACCAGGGCACGTACGGGGGCGCGACCGGACCCGAGACGTCGCCCTGTTGCGCGGACCATCTCGTCCCCTCACGCAGTTGAAATGTCTGACTTGATCACGGTAGCGCCCAAAAGTGGGCGTTGTGGCCGGTTTGGAATGGCTGTGCCCGAGTCGCGTCCCTGCCCGTCAGGGCGTCAGTGGCCGCCCAGCGAGCTGGCCGAGCCCATCCTTGTAGAACCTTGCTTCACAAGGTACCTTGTGAAGCGTGGTAGTTGCGGCCGACGTACTGAGCCAGCTCCGTCGTGGGGCTCTCGAGTACTGCGTGCTGGGCCTGCTGTCCCGGGACGAGCGTTACGGCTTCGACCTCGTCCGGAGTCTCGGCGCACTGGACGGGATGGTGACCGGGGAGGGAACTCTCTACCCGCTCCTGTCTCGACTCCAGAAGGACGGGCGAGTTGCGAGCACGTGGCGGGAGTCCGACTCTGGCGGGCCGCCCCGCAAGTACTACGCGATCACCCCCAAGGGCCGACGTGCCCTGCATGACTTCACTGCTGAGTGGAGCCGGTTCCGAGACACCGTGGACACGATCCTCATGGAGGGCATGACATGAACAGCACCCGGCTGAACCCGCTCGCCGAGGACTACCTCGCTCGCCTGGATGCCGAGGCCCGCGTCCTTCCGGACCAGGATCGGCAGGATCTGGTCACCGAGCTGCGCGGCCATCTCGAGGCCGGGCTGTCCGAGGACCCCTCCGACGCTGAGGTGCGGAACCTGCTGCAGGACCTGGGCTCTCCCGGCGACATCGTCGCCGCGGCGGCCCTGGAGTCCGGGGCTGGTGCCACCCAACCGTCCACGAGCCAGGTCCTCTCCGCCCCTCCGCCTCCCAACCCGTGGGGCACGGTCGAGATCATCGCGGTGCTCGGCCTCACCGCCGGGGTGGTCGTCATCCCGTTGATCGGCCCGGTCATCGGACTCTGCTTCGTGTGGGCATCCGTGCAATGGACAAGCCGCGAGAAGGCTGTCGCGAGCGTGCTCACGCTCCTCCCCGCGATCGCCCTGGCCCTTGGCGGAATCGTCGTTTTGATGAGCGGCCCCGGCGGAGCAGTCTTCGGCATCGGTCCCGTCGAGCTGTTGGTGCTCACGGTCACGATGCTCGGCCCCCTAGTGGCAGCGGGGTACCTCGTCTCCCGGTTGAACCAACGGCGCCGCGAGGGCCAGCCGACGGTCAACCCGTAGCAGGACGCCGGGTCAGCTCGTCCCGGCATCGGTCGTCGGACTCCAGCTGCCGTGGAACCCCACGGGCACCCGGGCCGGGAGCTGCGCCGAGGCGACGTCCTCGAGGGTCTCGGCGTCCAGCATCACGAGGTCGCTAGCACCGCGCTCGCGATCGAAGACGTAGCCCATCAGCACACCGTCCGCCTCCTCAGTGGACGCGTCGCCCGCCACGAAGCAGAACTCGCTCGCGTCGCGACCCGCACCCAGGTTGCGCACGACCGTGGAACCGCCTGCGAGGTCGTGGCGAAGTACGGCATCGCCCGGCCGCCCGCCAGGGAAGCCGACCGAGTACCCGAAGCGGTGTCGCCGGCCGGTGAGCCGCTCGTCGATGCGCGGGAACTCCTGCGAGTGGTCGTCGAAACGGTCCTCGCGGACCTTGTCCGCGGTGAGGTCGATGGTGAACCTGGCAAGCGTGGCCGGCCCTTCGTCGGGGCCGTTGAGCTCGGTGGCGAACATCCGGTCGTGGCGCACCACGTCCACCACGACGGTGTCCCCGTCGTCGTAGGCGTTGAGCGTGTGGAACACGAAGCACGGGTCGATGTCGAACCAGCGCACGTCCCCACTGCCGCCCTCCCGGGGAAGAAGTCCCAGACGCGCGGGGTAGTCCGCGTCCCAGGAGTAGGGCAACGTGCCAACGCCCGAGCCCGACCCAGAGCGGGACCCCCGGGCAATCCGCGCGATCACAGGGTCCGGCAACGGGTTGCGACCGATGATGGCGGACATCATCAACCGGGCGGGCAGCCGCGCCGCCCGGGGCATTCCCTCGACTGCCCGTCGCTTGTCGAAGACCACCGGGAGGTCGTAGAGCACCACGTAGTTCTCGGTCAGTGCGAAGTCGTGCATCATCGGGCTGCCGCCGACCTCGATCGGCACCGAGCGACGGACGAGCCCGTCCGTGCCACGAACCGTGTAGTCGACCCGGTTGCCGCGCATCCAGTTGTAGGAGACCGCGTGCAGCTCGCCCGTCTCGGGGTCCTCGTGCGGATGGGCGGAGTAACCCGCGGGGAGCGATCCCATCCGCAGGGTGCCGTCGAAGTCCGTGGGACCGACGGTGTCCAGGTCCTCGGTCAGCTCGTACGGCGAGGAGCCGCCCTCGACCAGCGCCAGAGTCTTGCCTGCGTGTTCGATGACGTTGGTGTTCGCGGCGAAGTCCAGGTTGTCCCACCCCGGAGCCCGCGAGGCCTCGCCCAGGTGCCCAGCAACGCGGTCGGAGCGCACGTAGCGGTTGCGGTACCACTTCGCCTCACCGTCGGCGATCCGGACGCCGTGCACCATGCCGTCGCCGAGGAACCAGTGGTGCCCGTCGCCGGGATCGTCGATCGGGTTGGGCCCGATGCGCAGATAGCGACCGTCGAGATGCTCAGGCACGTGACCGGTCACGGACAGGTCGGTCACGGTCTGCTCCTCGCGAACCGGAGCGAAGTTGTCCTGCAAGTAACGGTTGGCCATGACCCGAGTCCCTATAACGACGTTATGACTCCTCATGTATAACGCTGTTATGCCACAATGGCAAGCATGACTTCCCCAGGGCCGACCGGCGGGCCGACCAACGAGCCGACCAACGAGGGGGGCGACGTACGTCGACGGCTGCTCGAGGCCGCTGCTCTCCTTCTCGCTGAGGACGGACCCGATGCCCTCACCGCCCGGCGCCTCGCGTCGGCGGCTCAGACCTCGACGATGGCGGTCTACACACACTTCGGCGGAATGCCCGCCCTGGTGAGGGAGATCGTCACCGAGGGATTCACCAGACTCGACGCCCACCAGGCCTCGGTACCCCACACCGACGACCCGGTTGCCGACCTCTACGACCTTGCGATGGCCTACCGGCAGAATGCGCTGACGAACCCGCACTTGTACGCCGTGATGTTCGGCGCCACCTCGCTCAAGGGGTTCCAGCTGACCGACGACGACATGGAGATCGGGCTGAACTCCTTTGCCATCCTGGTCGGGTTCGTCGCTCGCGCGATCGAGTCCGGGCAGCTGCGCACGGACGACCCGGCCCGCATCGCGGCCCAGGTGTGGACCGCGCTGCACGGCTACGTGATGCTCGAGCTGGCCGGCCTGCACCTGCCGCCGGACAACCCGGTCGAGGACGTCCTGAACCCGCTGCTCGCCACCTTGTTCGCAGGCCTCTCCGCAGACAGCGGGAGCACAAGCCCACGCTGAGGTGGGGGCCTTCCGGTCAGATCGACGCGGCGATCAGTGCAGCCGGGCGGAGCCTGGGACTGTCCGCACCCGGCGAGGCCTCACTGCGGAACAGCTTCGCGACCTGTCGCGGTGCGTTCTTCAGCGTCGTCTCCTTCAGCCAGTCGTTGGGCAGGGAGAGCCGGACCACCTTGTGCCAGGCACTTCCGACCTGCTGGACCAGTGGCGCCGCGTGGTACCTGAGCCCGTAGCGCTGGAAAACCTCGCGCACCCGGGGCGCGATCTCGTAGTAGCGCCTGCTGGGCAGGTCCGGGAACAGATGGTGCTCGATCTGGTGTGACAGGTTGCCGCTCATCAGGTGCATGGCGCGGCTGCCGGAGATGTTCGCCGAGCCGAGCATCTGCCGCAGATACCACTCGCCCTTGGTCTCCTTCTCGTTCAGCGTCTCGAGCTCGAACGTCTCGACACCCTCCGGGAAATGGCCGCACATGATCACCGAGTGCGCCCAGATGTTGCGGGCAACGTTCGCAGTCACGTTGGCCGCGAGCGTGCTGCGCCACGAGGGGCCCGACAGGGCGGGGAACACGACGTAGTCCTTGGTGACCTGCCGGCGTACCTTGTCGGCGGTCTGCTTGAGGCGTGAGCGCAGCTCGGGCGTGAACCCTCGCTTCTGGCGGAAGTGGTCGCCGAGCTCCATGTCGTACATCGCGATGCCGTATTCGAACAGGCACGCGTTGAGGAAGTTCATCAACGGCTGGGCGAGGTACCGCGGCTTCCAGGGCTGGTCCTCGTCGACCCGCATGATCCCGTAACCGAGGTCGTTGTCCTTGCCGACGATGTTCGTGAACATGTGGTGCTGGACGTTGTGCGCCTGCTTCCACTGTTCCGCCGGTGACGCGTGGTCCCACTCCCAGGTGCTTGAGTGGATCTTCGGATCGCGCATCCAGTCCCACTGGCCGTGGAGGACGTTGTGGCCGATCTCCATGTTGTCGAGGACCTTCGCGACCGCAAGACATGCCGTACCGAGCACCCAGGCGGGGCGATACCTGCTCGCGAGCAGCAGCGCCCGGCCGGCGAGCTCGAGCTTGCGTTGGACGTCGATGACCCGCCGGATGTACGCCGCATCGCGAGCGCCGCGGCTCTCGAGCACCGACTGCCTGATCTCGTCGAGCTCGTCACCCATCGCCTCGATGTCTCTGGGAGTCAGGTGGGCGACCTGATTTTCGGGCTTCCTGTCGAGCGTCGTCATGAGGAAAACGTATCCCGCCCGCGAACCGCCTGGGCAGGACCACCGACGGAGCCGGAGCCATCAGCTCGGCAACCGCACGTCAGAGCGGCCCGGACGCGGTGCCGAAGAGGAGCCTTCAGCCTTCAGCCCTCAGCTCGGGGAATCCTGCCCCGAAGCAAGGCGAAGCCCAGCGGCGCCAGGCCGACCATCCACAAGATGTCGGCGAGGGGAGCAATGGTGGGCAGGTCCCCGATGCGGGTGATGGGGAACAGCACCCCACCGGCGATCAGGGCGATCCCGCACCACTGGGGTGCGATGCGTGCGACGAGCATCACGACACCCATGCAGATCACCGACAGAGGCAGGATCGGGCCGGGGAGATGGAGCCCGAGGTTCGCGGCAAGGCTCGTGCCCTCGTTCAGGTCCTCGGCGCCCGACCCGACGTACAGCCCATTGAGCCCGAACGCGACTCCCCCTGCGATGCCCACCGAGCCTACGAGCGTCGTCACCGCTGCGAGGCGAGGTGCGCGCATCTCGCCGAGCTGGGTGACACCAATCAGGGCCAGGAACATCGCCATCATCGAGTAGATCTGGAACAACCCGGTCAGCGACTCATCGGCCATCAGGGTGTCGACGAGTAGCAGTAGGGGGCCGGCGATCATCCCGAGTCCGAGCAGCCTTGTTCGGAGACCGGTCGCTGACCGCGACGGGATGGCGGTTTCGGGAATCTGTGCATCAGTCGTGGACATCGTGTGTACCTTTCCGAAGGTCAGCTCAAGCGAGCGAGACCAACGTAGGAGCGCAGCCTGCCGTCCGGAACGAGGCAAGCCACGTCAACTGCTGGGGCTGTCCCCAAACTTCGCGGAGGACTCCCTCATCGACGCGCACCTGTTTCTGCGCGACGATCGACTTGATGTCCTCCAGCGAAGCGCGGTTCCCACTGGTGCTGGGCTTCTGCTTCGCGGTGGCCAGCATGATGCTCGGTCTCGCTGTGGCGCCCACCTATCCACTCGCCGCCTCCTGGGTGGTTGCGATCCTCGCGTTCTACGTCTCCGGGGCCTGGGCGGTCACTCGCGGTCCTGGCCTCCAAGGCGCACGCCGGCTGCTGGTCGCTGGAGTGATCGCAACTGCCTGGTTCGCAACCGGAATGGCCGAGCTCCTGTGGTACGACGCGGGCGGCGCGGGTGGCTCTCTGTGGCTGCTGAATGTCGTGGTCCTCGGTCTGGACGTCGCGCTACCCGTGTCGGTGATGGCGTTGCTGGCGACGTACCCGGGCGGGAGGGCCACGTCTGCTGCCTCGCGGGCGCTGATCGGGGCGGGCTGGTCCCTCACGTTCGCAGTTCCCCTGGCGTCGCTCCTTGGTGGAGCCCGCCAACTACCGGCGTACGTCCTGATCTGGAACGCCGAGCTCACATCCGTTCCCGGCCCAGCTCCGATGCCAGAGATCGCCGCGGTTCGCACGGCTGCCGTCGCGGTGCACCAGAGCGCGCTGGCGCTGGTCGTGCTGGCCGGGGTGATTGCTCTGTGCGTGCGTTACCGCCGCGCCGCTGCTTCCGACCGGCTCCGGATCCGGTGGCTGGCCCTCGCAGGTGTGCTCGTCGCCGTGGACGGCGTGTTCTCGGGAGTGCCGTCTCTCGACCTGATCCCGCCGTTCATCTCGATCACCTTGATCGGGGTGTTCCCGGCCCTGGCGGCCGTGGGAATCGTCCGGCCAGACCTGCTCGATGTCGACGATGCTCTGCGACGCTCCGTCCTCTTCGCCGGGCTGTGGGTGGTTCTGTCGCTGGCGTACGTCGCCATGGCCGGCGCCTTCGGCGCCGCCGCTGCTGCCTCCCGTGGCAGTGCGCTGGCAGTGCCCGTGACGATCGCCGCGATGATCGCCTTCCAGCCAGTGTGGCAACGTGCCCTGGGGTGGGCCGGTCGCCGGCTTCTCGGGCATCGGCTCGACGGGGACGAGCTGCTGCGCCGAGTAGGGCAGGCACTCGAGCACACCCTGGACGTGTCCGCACTGGCCGGGTCGCTGGCGGGAACGATCCGCGAAGGACTGGGTGTCGCGTGGGTACGGATCTCCCTCGATGGTCAGCCAGTCGCCACCGCCGGATCCCCCGGTGCTCTCGGCGATGAAGCCGAGGTCAGCATCGCGACCGACGTCGTCCACGAGGGCGAGGTGCTCGGACAGATCGAGTGCGGACCAAGGACGAGATGGTCCCTGCGGCACGAGGACCGAGAGCGGCTGCTGGTACTCGGTCGCCAGGCCGGACTCGCCGCTCACAACGCTCGTCTCGCTGCGGAGCTGTCGCGACAGGCGGCGGAGCTGGCAGCCTCGCGAACTCGCATCATCGAGGCGGGAGAGGCGGGGCGACGGCGGATCCAGCGAGACATCCACGACGGCATCCAGCAGGACCTCGTGGCCTTCATCGCCCACCTCGGTCTTGCTGAGGCGCAGTGTGGTCGCATTCCCCACGAGATGCCGGACCTGCTGCGAGAACTGCGCTCGGAGGCGAGCCGGGCGCTCACGGAGCTGCGCGACCTGGCCAGCGGGATCCACCCGTCGGTGCTCGTGGACCGAGGAATCATCGAGGCGATCGAGGCGAGGGCCGCACGGTTGCCCATCGGCGTCACGATCATTGCCGAGAACGGCTTGCGGGGAACGAGGTTCCCGGCGGTGGTCGAGAGCGCCGTCTACTTCACCGTCTGCGAGGCACTCGTGAACGCCGTCAAGCACTCCCGCGCCGAAGGTGTCAGCGTTCGGCTGCACGGCAGTGGTGAGCTACTCGAGGTCGAGGTCTGCGACGACGGCATCGGGTTCGATGTGACCGGGGTCCGCGCTGGAACCGGGCTCGCCGGCCTGGCCGACCGGCTCCAGGCCCTGGACGGCTCGCTGGTCGTGGAGTCGCACCCTGGTCATGGCACGAGGCTGCTTGGGCGACTCCGCTCGACCATGGACCAGCCCAATGTCTGAAGGGGGGCGGATCCGGGTCGTGATCGCCGAGGACCACTACCTCGTCCGGGAAGGCACGCGGCGACTGCTGGCGGAGTCCGGCGAGGTCGAGACCGTCGCAGCCGTCGGCACCGCAGTCGAGCTGCTCGATGCCGTGGAGCGCCTCCGCCCCGACGCCGTGCTCACGGACATCCAGATGCCGCCGAGCCACCACATGGAGGGCATCGAGGCAGCGCACAACCTGCGCGCCAGCCACCCCGACCTCGGAGTGGTGGTGCTCTCGCAGTACGCCGACGAGGCGTACGCGTTTGCGTTGCTGGAGCACGGGGCGGAGGGGCGGGCCTACCTGCTCAAGGACCGCATCGGCGAGCTCGATGAGCTGGTGCGTGCCCTGCGCGAGGTGGTGGCAGGTCGGTCGGTGATCGACCCGAGGGTCGTCGAGGCACTCGTCGGACGACGTGCGCGCGTGGCCGATTCAGGTCTTGCGGCGCTCACCCCGCGCGAGCTCGACGTGCTCGCGGCGATGGCGCAGGGAAGCTCGAACGCAGGGATCGCGGATGCCCTGCACATGTCCGAGTCGGCCATCGAGAAGCATGTCAGTGCGATCTTCGCCAAGCTCGGGCTCGTCTCGGAGCCGCTGGTACACCGCCGCGTGCTGGCGGTGCTCCGCTTCGTCCGTGACGGACCAGCCAAGTGACCAGCCAAGTGAGCCTTCGGGTCAGAGCTCGGACTGCACGCCGGCAAGGAGCTGGCGGGCCATCACGATGCGCTGGACCTGGTTGGTGCCCTCGTAGATCTGGGTGATCTTGGCGTCGCGCATCATCCGTTCGACCGGATAGTCGCGGGTGTAGCCGTAGCCCCCGAGGACCTGGACCGCGTTGGTCGTGACCTCCATGGCCACGTCCGAGGCGAAGCACTTGGCGGCTGCGCCGAAGAACGTCAGGTCCTTGTCGCCGCGCTCGGAGCGGCCGGCGGCGGCGTAGGTGATCTGCCGGGCGGCCTCCACCTTCATGCCCATGTCGGCGAGCATGAACTGCAGGCCCTGGAACTCCGCGATCGGCTTGCCGAACTGCTGACGCTCCTTGGCATAACCCAGCGCGTAGTCGAGCGCGCCCTGCGCGACACCGACCGCCTGCGCGGCGATGGTCACCCGGGTGTGGTCGAGGGTCTTCATCGCCAGCGAGAAGCCAGTGCCCTCCGCGCCGATCATCCGGTCCGCCGGGATCCGGACGTTGTCGAAGTACACCTCCCGGGTCGGTGAGCCCTTGATGCCGAGCTTCTTCTCCGGCGCCCCGAAGGAGACACCCTCATCGGACTTCTCCACCACGAACGCCGAGATCCCCTTGCTGCGGGCCTCGGGGTCGGTGACGGCCATCACCGTGTAGTACTGCGACTCGCCGGCGTTGGTGATCCAGCGCTTCACGCCGTTGAGCACCCAGTGGTCGCCGTCCTTGACCGCCTTGGTCTTCATGTTCAGAGCATCCGAGCCGGCGTCGGGCTCAGAGAGGCAGTAGGAGAATCCGCCATCGCCGGCTGCGAGCCTGGTCAGATAGGTCTTCCGCAGCTCCTCCGACCCACTGAGCTGCACGGGGAGCGAGCCCAGCTTGTTCACCGCCGGGATCAGCGAGGAGCTCGCGCAGACGCGGGCCACCTCCTCGATCACGAGCACCGTGGCCAGGGCGTCGGCTCCGGCGCCGCCGTACTCCTCGGGCACGTGTGGGGCGTGGAAGTCAGCCGCGAGCAGCGCCTTCGCGGCCTCCTCCGGATAGCGGGCGTTCTCGTCCACGTCAGCCGCGTACGGGGCGATCTTCGCCTCCGCGACCGCACGAACGGCCTCACGGATCGCCTGGTGCTCCTCCGAGAGCGCGTACAAGGGAAAGTCGGTCATGGAGCCAGCCTAGTGGTGCGTCTGCGGGCTGGCGTTGGGGTCTGAGCGGCGTCCCGCGCCCGTCCGGCAAGGCGGAGGAACGAGGCATACCGGGGTTGTCTGGTGAGTGACGAGAACGCAGCCGGGCGGGATGTGGGGCGTCGCGAAGCCGCGCCATTCCGCCGACGGACCACTGGAACGTCAACTGGAGGCGCGACCCGAGGCCGTCACCAGCCCGGCTCGCCGGGCCCCGTCCACCGTCTCCCGCAAGGTGTCCATCGTGTCGTGTCGCGGCGCCCAGCCCAGGAGTTCCCGGGCACGCGAGCTGTCCATCACGACCGGGATCTGCACAGTCTGGATCCAGGCCGCCTGCGAGGGCATGGCGGGAAGCCTCTTGACGAGCTCTGCCGTGACGTCCACGGCGACGTCGGGGATCGGGATGCTGCGCCAACCCAGCTCCCGGGCGAGGTCGGTCATGGTGAACTCGCCCTCAGCGCCCAGGTTGTAGTAGCCCGGCTCGCCCTCCCCCTCGACCGCCTTCACCAACGCGTCGGCGACGTCGTCGGCGTGCACGAGCTGCAGCGGAGTCCCGGGATCGAGGATCACGGGTCCGGGCTGGGGCACCTTGTCGAGGATGTTGCGGAGCACCGACGGCAGCGCGGCCGGCGTACCGATGTAGGGCACGTTCTTGATCAACGCCGGGGAGTCGGGGCCACCGACGATCGAGGGGCGGAACACATACGCCTCCACGTCGCTCCCCTCCAGCGCGTCCAGGAGCGTGGCCTCGAGCTCCGCCTTCTGCGCGGAGTAGTAGAAGTCCTCGGTGCCGGCGGGACCGAGGTCCTCGCGGAGCGGGAGCGGGTTGGACTCGTGGAAGCCGTAGGCCGCGACCGATGACGTATAGACCAGGCGCTTCGCTCCGGCGGCAACGGTCGCCTCGAACACGTTGGCGGACCCCTTCAGGTTGATCTCGCGACTCTGCTTGGGGTTTCCGAAGATCAGGAACGCCAGGTGCACCACCACGTCGGCCCCCTCCACGAGCCGGTCTATCGCGGCTCGGTCGAGGACATCGCCCTGGACGTAGGTCGTCTTGCTCAGTCCCTTCGCCTGCGGGTCGAACGGGCGACGCGCCATGCCGCGGACCTCGGTGACCATGTCCGAGTGCTCCAGTGCCCGCAGGAACGCGATGCCGATCTCGCCGGTCGGCCCGGTCACCGCAACGGTCAGCCCGGGCTTGCCGGGTCCAGATTTCCTCGGGCGGGTCGCGGTCATGGGGGCCTCCTCGGCTGGTGATGAGTGCACGCCAACCTAGCGGTGACCCGGGTGGAAAGGTGAAGTGCGGCGGCGCAGTAGCGTTGAGACATGGCTGACTGGCAGGACCTCGGGGCGGTCGACTTCATGCTCGACGAGTGCACGACCTGGGCGGTGGTGGGCCTCTCGGGCGACAGGAGTCGTACGGCATACCGCATCGCCTCGCTGTTGCGGGAGCGCGGCAAGAAGATCGTGCCGATCCATCCGGACGCTCCAGTGGTGCTCGGTGAGCAGGGTTACGCGACGCTCGCCGACGTGCCGTTCGAGATCGACGTGGTCGACGTCTTCCGCCGCTCGGACGCCGCCGGCCAGTTCGCGGACGAGGCTGTCGACATGGGCGCCAAGGGCGTGTGGTTCCAGCTCGGGGTGGTCGACGAGGCTGCGTTCGACCGGACCACGGCGGCCGGCGTTCCGATGGTGATGGACACCTGCCCCGCCATCGAGTGGCGCCGACGATCCAGCGGTGGTTGAGCTTGTCGAAGCTGAGCGACCCCGCACCGGGGCGCGATCTCGTCCTTCGGTCGGGTCCCGGGATTCCCGACGGGCTCGTGGTGCCGGCCTCAGAGATCGTCGAGCAGTTCTCCCGGTCCTCTGGACCAGGCGGGCAGTCGGTCAACACCACCGACAGCAGGGTCGAGGTGGCCTTCGACGTGTCGGCGTCGGCCGCGCTGACGGACGCCATGCGCGAGCGAGCCCTGGGCAACCTCAGCTCGGACCGCATCGTCATCACTGCGTCCGAGCACCGCTCACAACACCGAAACCGCGTCGCGGCCCGCCAACGGCTGGCCGACCGGCTGCGGGCGGCTCTGGCGCCGCCGCCACTCCCCCGCGTGCCGACCAAGCCCACCAAGGGCTCCCAACGACGCCGGATCGAGGGCAAGAAGCGAAGGTCGCAGATCAAGGCGCTACGAGGACGGGTGCGCGGCGACTGAGCCGCCTACTCGACGCTGAGGATGCGCGCGCCGCTCCCCTCCTCGGCCAGGCGATCCTCGCTGTTGCGCAGCGAGCACGACCTGAGTGACAGGCAGCCGCAGCCGATGCACTCATCGAGGGTGTCGCGCAGCTTCTGCAGTTGGGCGATCCGGTGGTCCAGGTCGGTGCGCCAACCCCGGGAGAGGCGGGACCAGTCACGCTTCGTCGGAGTGCGTCCGGCCGGCAACGTCTCGAGCGCGGAGCGGATCTCTGCCAGTGGGACGCCGACTCGTTGCGACGTACGGATGAAGGCGACCCGGCGCAACGCATCCCGGCTGTAGCGCCTCTGGTTGCCGCTCGTACGCCGGCTCTGGATCAGGCCCTCGCGCTCGTAGAAGTGCAACGCCGAGACGGCAACGCCCGATCGTGTCGAGAGCTCGCCAGGGGTCAGCAGTCGTGATCTATCCATTTGACCTCAACCATAGTTGAGGTTGTTTGCTATCTCCATGACGATGACGACGCCGGCTCGCTCCCCCGAGCGCGCACTCGACCACAACCACCGGTCGATCACCCTCGGTCTCCTGGCGCTGGTGACCATGTTCGCCTTCGAGGCGGTCGCGGTCAGTCTGGCGATGCCGAGCGTCGCCCGAGAGCTGAACGGCGAGACCCTCTACCCCATCGCCGTGGTCGGGCTGCTCACCGCCGCCATCGTCGGCATGGTCGTCGGCGGAATCTGGAGCGACGCCCGTGGCCCTGGACGCCCCATCACGTGGGGTGGCCTGGGATTCGTCGCAGGCCTGCTGGCCTCGGGGTTCGCGGGCACGATGGAGATCTTCGTCGCGGGCCGACTGCTGCAAGGGCTCGGCTGCGGTCTCGCGATGACCGCGATGTACGTCGCGGTCGCCGACGCCTACCCCGCACGCCTCAGGACCAGAGTGTTCTCGCTGTTCGCCACCGCCTGGGTGGTCCCGTCGATTGCCGGGCCCTTCGTAGCGGGGGCCCTGGTCGACCTGTTCGGCTGGCGCTCGGTCTTCCTCGTGGTGGCCGGGTTCGCCGCCTTCAGCACGATGGTCGTCCGCGCCGCGATGGGCCGGCACCTGCTGGTTCGCGACGCCAGGATTGTGTGGGGACGACGCCCGGCCTACGCCGTGGCCGCCGCCCTCGGAGTCCTGGCCCTGCACCTGGCCGGCCATGGCACCGGCCTGCGCACGGGACTGCTGTTCGTCGGCGGGCTCGTGGTGGTCGGGCTCTCGATGGGGGTTCTCCTCCCCGCAGGAACAGCGCGCGGGGAACGTGGGCTCCCGGCAGTCGTGGCAGCGCGCGGTGTGTTCGGAGGCACCTTCGCGTGCGTCGAGATGTTCCTGCCCCTCGTCCTTCAGGACGAGAGCGGTCTGAGCCCGACAGTGACCGGCCTGGTGATGATGGTCGGCGCGCTCGGTTGGGTCGCCGGTTCGGCGTACTCCGGGAAGCACGGTCAGCCGGAGACCTTCGAGGGCCTGCTGCGTGCCGGAGCCGTGACTCTGCTCGGTGGTGCTGCGATCACCCTGGCCCTGGTGCCGGTCGACCACCAGCCGGTCGCGGCGGCAGCCCTCGCGACGGTTGGGTTCACCATCATGGCCGTCGGGATGGGCCTGGCCACTCCGTTGATGTCCACGCTGGCCCTTGACCTCTCACCGGCAGGACGCCAGGGCGAGAGCGGGGCCGCGATCCAGATGAGCGACGCACTTGGTCAGAGCATCGCTGCTGGCCTGGTGGGCGCAGTCTTCGCTCGGTGGTTCCTGCTCGACCAGGACACGTCGTACCTCGCCGGCTTCGGTCTCGCGGCGCTCCTCGCTGCCCTCGCGATCGTGCTCACCCGCCGCTGCCTGACGCCTCAAGGTGGTCGAGCAACGAGCAACTGAGCGTGGCCGGCTACGCATCCAAATAGGTGGTCGAGCAGCGACCGGACTGAGCCAATAGTCGAGACCATGGTCCGCAACCGACGCGACCACCCGCATGACCTCCGCCGGGACGTCATACGTTGCGGCGGCAGTGGCGACCACCTCGCATGACCTCCGCCGGGACGTCATACGTTGCGGCGGCAGTGGCGACCACTTCGTATGACGCCCGCTCAGACGCGGCGCGCACCACCTACGGGTTGAGGACGAGTTCTGTCTCTCTGGCTTCGGTCTCGCGGAGCTCCTCGGTGCTCTCGCGATCGTGCTCACCCGTCGGCAATGGGTCGGAACACTCGGTCACCATGGCTGACCGAAGGCCACCTTCTTCGACTTGGCCGGCCCCTCCAGAGTCGAGCGTTGCTCGAAGTCGCCACCCTTGAGACCACCGATGACCGCATTCTGCAACTGACGCCGCGTCTGCGCCGGGTCCTGGGCGAGGGCCTTGAGGAAGAGGTACGTGAAGGCCCCGTTCGCTCGGTTGTCGAAGGTCGCGTCGGACGCTGTCTGATCCGGCCTGCAGGCCGCGTAGAGCACCGGCTTGGTGCCGCTCCCCCGTGTCTTGGTCAGCTCGACGAGCGGCTTGTGGTCCACGGCGCGCGGCGCCGCGGACCGGATCGAGCGGGCACGACTGAGTCCGCGAGGGGTCGGTGGCGGCAGGAACCGCGGACGTCGTCCGAGCAGCATCGCTTGCTGGATGTCGTCGAGATCCCTCAGGCCCGAGCCGCTGTGGCAGGTGTCCAGCAGCACCTCCAGCAGGACTCCCTGCGGCACCGTCTCGAAGAGCTCACGCAGCTCGTCGTCGACGATGACGGTCTTGCGGTCCCAGTCATCGCCGCCCTGCTTGAGGTCGTAGCAGGCGAACGCCTCGTCGAGGGCATCCGCCTCGTCCGTGCCGGACTCGTTGGGCACCTGCGTCCCGTGGCTGGAGAACGTGAAGACGACGTGGTCGCCGTCCTTGGCCTTGCCCACCATCGCCTTCAGGGCTGCCATCACCTTCCTCTTCGTCGCCTCGCGGTCGGTGATCACCTGGATGTTGCGCGCGGGGAAGCCGAACTTCCGCAATGCCTTGGAGATGTCCTTGGCGTCGTTGACGCAGCCGTTCAGCCAGCTGCTGCGCGGCAGTGACTTGAACTCGTTGATCCCGATGCAGAGTGCGTAGCGAGCCATCGATGGTTCCTTCCCTGGTTGTGATGATGGGTTGTGATGATGGGTTGTGGTGATGTTGGAGTGGCGTTCAGGACCTGACCAGCACTGCGTCAGGGCGCGAGTAGACGACGTAGGAGAGCCAGGTGGCATCACCGGACTTGCGAGTTTCCTCACGTGCTCGCGCGCTGGCAACACCCATCGGGGTGCCGGCGAGGAGCTCTTCGTAGAGCTTCTCCACGAAGATTCGTGAGGGCTCGTCTCGGACCGACCACAGGCACGAGACGAATGCCGAGGCGCCCGCATCGAGAAAGGCATGCGCGAAACCACCGACGGTGCTGAGCAGCTCACCGGCCCGGCCGACCTGGCAGGCGTTGAGCACGACGAGCGGCCCGGTCTCCCCGTTCCGGGTGCGCATGGCGTTCTCACTGACGGTCGTGGCGCCGAGATACTGCGCTTCCACCTTGGCGCCGCGCTTGCGACCCTGCAGGAGCAGCTTCGCGTCCAGGATGTCGTCCGGGTCGGCTGCACCATGGCCGGAGAAGTGCAGCAGGTCGAACTTGCCGGTCCGCAACAGCGTGCGCACGCCGGCCGGTGTGGCAGTGACGCTCTTGGCTCCGAACTGCTGCTCTAGGAACTGTCGCTCGTGAACAGGTTCGGTCAGCGCGAAGCGCGGGTCGCGGTAGTCCGGGCACAACGACCGGGCGTGACCTTGGCGCACGCGCATCTCCTTGGGCGGAAAGCTGCCGAGCTGCCAGCGCACCAGTCCGCTCTGGGCCAGGAAGCGGGGCTTGGCCGGCCGCGGTCCGTCCGGCGGCTTCAGGTGCACCAGCTCCCAGGGCACGAACGGCTCGTCGGCGTACAAGATCAGCTCCTTGACCTTCGCGCGGTGCTTCCACAGGTGAGCCTGCATCGCCTGGGGGAACAGCTCGTCGAACATCTTGGCGCCGATGTCCTGCAGCTTGCGTTCGCGCTCGCGCGGGTCCTCGTCGGAGTCCTTCCAGATGTCGGCCACGTCGTCGAGGATCTTCCCGATCCGGCGTACGCGGTCCTTGATCGGCTTGGACTCGAAGGTCGATGCCGGCGCTCCCTTCACCAGCCGCACGGCGTACTGATAGATGACCGCACCGCTCGGCAGCTCGCGCTCGACGATGTCGATGCACGGCAGGCCCTCGAGCTCGGGGGCGTCGATCCCGGGGTGTGCGCTGGCGGTCGCGGCTGTGCCCAGTGGCATCGAATCCGCCGCGTCAGTGCGTACGGCGGTCGCCTCGAGGCTGAGGGTGGCGATCGGGATCCGCCCCTGGCGTACGACGACCAGGACCACGATCCGCCCCGCCGAGATGGACTTCGCGAGGAACTCGAGCTCGCTGGTCCCGCCACCTGGGGGCAGGGCGAACACGTCGTTGTCCTCGCCGACAATCTGCGCGTTGGACTTCCCGATCACCTGGACGCTGACCGGTCGGTCGGCGTCGACGATCACGTCCGTCTCGGCGTGAGCAGTTCCGGCACTCGCCGCGATCGCCCTGCGAGAGAGGCGGACCCGGATGGCGAACTCGAGCTTCTCGACGACGTTCGCCGGCATCTCGGCGGCCAGGCTGGCCGGAGTCGGCTGCGCGGACGGAGGTTCCTCCGTGGCCGCTGCGGTCGGCGGCTCTGCCATGGCCGCTGCGGTCGGCGGCTCTGCCATGGAGGCTGCGGCCGGCGGTTCGGCCATGGAGGCTGCGGCCGGCGGTTCGGCCATGGCCGCTTCGGCCATCGGCGGCCCTGGCATGGCCACGCCCGCGGCGGGCTCTCCCTCCCGCGGCCGCGGAATGCGGGTGCGACTGGCCCTGGCCCTGCCCGTCTCGGCTGCTGCCTGCTCGGCCAGCTCCGGGAACGGCTCCAGAGCCTCGACGGGCTCAGGGGAGGCCGCGGGAGGCTCGGCCATCTCCAGCCCGGCAGCCTCCTCGCCGCCGCCCGCACCCCGGCCCAGGGGCAGCCAGCCCGCGATCGCCTCGATCACGCCGAGCTGGTTGAAGTAGTTGTTGTGGTAGACGAGGTCGTTCTCGCCGAGATCGAAGCTGCCCCCGACGAACCCGCCCACGTCCTGGTCGATCGCCGGCATGGATGCCGTGTCGACGACGAGGTCGTTGTCGCCCTCGAAGATCTGGTCGATGAAGCCCTCCGCGAGCTTGACGGCGAGCTCGCGCGGAAACTCCGGCGGGTTGTGGTGGTCGTCGAAGAGCTTGACGTGGAAGTTCGAGGAGACCACGAACCAGTGCGTCCCCGGTCCTGGCTGCCCTGCTTGGGGCTTGTTGAGCTCGGTGACGAAGTCTCCCCCCGGGACCATGGCCTTGAGGCCGGGAACGTCCTCACCCTCCGCGGCATAGGAGACCAGGTACTTCACGAAGGCCCCGATGCCCGTGACCAGCCCGCGTACGACGGCGCCTACTGGAGCACCCCCCGGGAGCAGTGCGAGTCCGCGCGCGCTGACCGACGCGAGGTTGGTGTAGAGGTCGACCAGGTCGGTCCATCGTTCCGGGTCCGCCAGGTGGGTTCCCGCGTTGGTGGCGGCCACGAACACGGCGATGTCCACAGTGCCGGGCCAGTCGGAGTCGGGCAGCACCCGCTCGGCGAAGGAGCGCGTCACCAGGCCACCGCGGCTGTGCGTGACGATGTCGATGACGAACTCCGCGCCCGGGCGATGCGTTCGCAACCGCTTGAGCAGGTCCTCGGCGTTCTCCAGCGGATCCAGGCTCAGCGTCTTGTGGTCGAACCCGATGACGGCGTCGTACGCCGCGATGGCGGTGCGCAGGAAGCCCTTCCCGTTCTCGTCAACCGCCAGGGCCCCGAACCCACCTGCCGTGGACGAGAACGTGCCGTGGACGAAGAGGAGCACTCGCACGGGCCGGTCGGTGGGCAGGTGGAGCTGATCGAGCGTCTCGAACCGCCGCCACTTGGAGACCGCGGCGTCGGTGAGATGAACGAGCCCCGGCCTGACGTGCGCCTCCATCTTCTCGAGGGCCTTCTCCAGGAGCGCGGGTGCCGCGAAGCGGAAGACCAGTGCCTGCGCCGCGCCCTGCACGAGGTTCCCCAGCACCCCACGTGTGCGGGTCCCATCCGCGCGCGCCGCGGGCTTGCTCGGCCGGGTGGTCGGGCGGTTCGTCGGGAGCGGCTGGACGTCGATCTCGAAGCGGGCCGTTCGCGGCCCTGGGTCGATGGACTTCGTGCGCTGTGCCGGGTTGACCGGCAGGTGCCAGGAGTAGACGCCGTCGCGCTCGAGCAGTACGACGGCATCCTCGTCCGCGGGTAGGTCGACCTCGAGCTTCACCTTGCCCGTGCGGTTGCTCGCAGGCTTGTCGCCGAGGTCCCTGGCGCGACGAGGGCTCAGGTCGACCCTCTCGACGAGAGTGAGGTCGCTGTCCTTCAGTGCGGCAACGAGCGCGTCCTTGCTGGTTTCGGTTGCTGCGCCGGGATCACCGGGCAGCCCACGGTCCTTGCGTGCTCCGGCCGGCTGGGCGTCGTACGACCTCGGAGTGGTGACGCGCAGCGTCCCACCGACAAACGTCGCCATGCGCTGCTCCCTCCGCGGGCCCGACGGGTGCACTGCCTGCCAACCTAGATCGGTCACGGCACCGCGAGATACCCCTCTGCGGCCAGCGGGCTAGGCCAGACGCCTGGTCCGCCTCAGGCGAATGCCCTCGCAGGGTCAGTAGAAGAGGAACCTCGTGGCGTCCGTCGGGAACGCCGACCAGGCGAGCACCTTCGTCGGGTGGACCCCGAGAGCCTCGGCAAAGGCGCTGGCGGGAGCTGCGCCGTACTCGGGATACTTCGCGTACGACGCGTCGGCAATCCGTTGGGCCTTCTCGGGTGAGTTCGGCTCGGTGCGAGCGGTGCCTTCGACGATGACGGCCTGGTAGGGATCCTGCAGGTGCATCACGACGTTCGCGTTGGTCTCCAGGTTGCGCTGGTGGACGGTTTCGGTCGCACCGCCGTAGTACCAGACGTCGTCGACCCAGACGCCGTCCACGGGGACCACGTGAGGTCTGCCGTCCGGGCGGACTGTCGCGACCCAGTAGGCCTTGGCCTCCTCGAGCCGGGTGCGCACCTCCTCCCACGCCAGGGTCTTCTTGGCCCGACCGTAGCCAGCCGGGAGTTCGAGTCGTACGGCCTTGGGTGGCATGGAGCCTCCTCGTCGCACATGGGCTCTTCATCGGGCGACTGTCCAACGGAACCACAAATCCGCTGACCCGGCGCGAGCTCAGTTGGTGGAGGAGCTCGGGTCTGCGGTGGCTCAGTCGCGGTTCAGTCGCGTCGTGATCGAGACCAGGCGCTCGACCAGGTGGGTGAGTGCCTCAGATGCGGTGTCGTCGAGCGGCTCCTCGCTGTCGTCGTCGACTTGCGAGACGCCGTAGGGGTTGCCGTCGGCGTACTTCACCTCGTCGGTGTACCCCGGAGGCACCAGGATGCCGCCGAAGTGGTGGACGGTGTTGTAGAGCGCCAGCAGGGTCGACTCGTGCCCGCCGTGCGCGGTCTTCGCCGCCGTGAAGCCGGCGTAGGTCTTGTCGGCCAGCAGGCCCTCGCCCCACTGCGGTCCCAACATGTCGATGAACTGCTTGAGCTGGCTGGCCACGTTGCCGAAGCGGGTAGGCGACCCGAAGAGAACCGCGTCTGCCCACACCACGTCTTCTGGCGTCGCCCGCGGTTCGTTGGCGACGTCCTTGGTGTGCTGGAGCCGCGCCTCGTCCCCCTCGATCACCTCGGCGGGTGCCATTTCGTCGACGTGCCGCAGCCGAACCTCCGCGCCCGCCTTCTCGGCCATCGTCGCGGCATGACGAGCCATGGCGTCGAGGGTGCCGGTCGAGGAGTAGTAGATGATCGCGAGCTTGACGGGTTCGGACATTCGATGGCTCCTCAGTTCCCGTCAGTTCCCGCTGGAGGCCTTGCCGCCCTTGCGGCCCGCCTTCTTCTTCTGCGCAGTGGTGCCGCCCTGCGAGCTGTCTCCGCCCTTGCCGCTGGCCTTCCCGCCCCGCTTCGAAGCGCCTTCGGAGTTGGCAATCTTCGCGGCGCGCTCCTTGGACATGCCCTTGTCCTTGAGCGCTTCGTACTGCTTCTCGTTCTTCACGTTCGACGACTTGCTCGGCATGATGCCTCCCGTGTTGTGCGCACCAGTCGTGCGCGATGCGTTGGTTCAGATCTCGTACCCCGATTCTCCATTTTTCTCACGTTCGCCTGCTGAATCGGATGCTGCCGTCGGGTAGTCGGTGGTGGTTGTAGGCGGTGTCGTGGATGTATTGGTGGTGCCGATGACACAGCGGCACTGCGTTGTCGAGGTCGGTGCGTCCGTCTCGGCTCCAGGGTTTCTGGTGGTGGAGCTCGCACCAGGCATAGGGGCGTTCGCAGCCGTCGGCGGCGCAGGTGGAGTGGGCGAGTCCTTTCGCGATCCGTTGGGCTTCGGAGAACAGCCGTGACTCCCGTCCCAGGTCGAGCGCCACGGATGCTCCGCCGAGGACCGCGGGCAGGATGCCGGCGGTGCAGACCAGGCGGCGGGCCTCGCCGGCGCTGAGGCTCTCGCCGGTGTCGAGGTGGGCTGCCTTCAACGCACCTTGGACGGTCTGGTGGTCGATGGTGACCACGACGGTGGCGGCGGTCTTCGAGTGGAGATGCTCGGCAGGGAGGTGTTCGAGGAGCTCGGCGAACGCGAGCCCCCGGCGGTGGTCCCAATCGAAGACTCGCTCCTGGTTCGGGTCGCGTGAGTCGCGCATTCGGCGGGGTGCGGTCATCGTCTCGATCACCTTGCGCAGGATCGCTGCGGCCAGGGTCGGGATGGTGAAATGCCCGGTGACAGTGCCATCAGAGTTGTCGTGGAAGCTCAGCCGCGTCTTCGAGCGAGCCACCTCTTCCTCGGTGCGCAACAGCTCGCTCTCGTGGGCGTCCACGGCGTCCTGGTCGGGTTCCACGGCCTCGATCGCGCGGCGGGCGATCCGTCGGAGCTGGTCGGGGTCGAACCGCTGCGCCTTCTCCACCAGCGTGGCCTCGACGACCTGTCGCTGGTGTTCGCTGACGGTCTCGGGGAGCTGCTTGCCAGCGTTCACGATCACCGCCGCATGCGCTGGCGAGACCAACCCTTCGTCCAGAGCAGTGGCGGTGGCGTCGTGGCCGCCGGATCCCAGTTCGGTCGCGAGCGCGACCTCACGGGCAGCCTTGGTGCGGGAGACGGTGGTCTGTCGCGCGACCCAGGCCTCGGTGCCGGTGAACCCGGCATCGGCCGCTGCCCCGGAGCTGTCGGCGGCGGCGACTAGTTTCAGCTTGAAGGCGTCGAGCCGCCGGATCGCGCGCTCCACCTCAGCCACAGCCACCGCCGGTCGATCCGTCTGGGTGGGTGCGGCGTGCATCCGGTCGAGGACTCCGTGGACCTGCGCGACCGCCGAGAGCACCGCATCAGCGGTGTCGGGGTGGAGATCCAGGAGGGTGGCCATGCACCAATTCTCGCGGGAACCTATGTGCGAATCAATAGGAAATCTGGATCTGTGGAGAACTTCTGAACCCAGGTCTTGAACGGCAACCACGACCTCGAAAAATCACCATCACTCCAGAAAGGCACTACTACTCAAGGTGAGTAGCTGCGGCCGCTCGACGCGGCTCTCTCCTCAACGTCTAGAGCGTCGCGAGCCCTAACCCTGGGCCGGTCCTCCACCAACCCGAGCCGCACGAGGCGGCCTGCTCAGAATCCCAGCTGGTGGGAGGCCTCGCCGCGGACGGCCTTGCCCTTCTCCTGGGCGGTCTCCTTGAGCTTGACCTGGAAGTCGACCATCTTCTGCTGGAGTGCGGGGTCGGCCGCAGCGAGGATACGTACGGCGAGCAGGCCGGCGTTGCGGGCGTTGCCGACCGCCACGGTGGCGACGGGCACGCCGGCTGGCATCTGCACGATCGAGAGCAGGGAGTCCATCCCGTCGAGGTACTTCAACGGCACCGGCACACCGATCACCGGCAGCGGCGTCACCGCAGCCAGCATGCCCGGCAGGTGCGCGGCCCCGCCGGCGCCGGCGATGATGACGCGTATGCCGCGGCCCGCGGCCTCGCGCCCATAGCTCAGCATCTCGTCGGGCATCCGGTGGGCCGAGACGACGTCGGCCTCGAACGCGATGTCGAACTCCTCGCATGCCTCGGCCGCAGCCTTCATCACCGGCCAGTCCGAGTCGGACCCCATCACGATGCCGACCTGGGGGGTTTCGCGTTCAGTCATTCGCTCTCCTCGCCGAGGTCGCCTGCGAACCATGCTGCCGCATGACGGGCTCGTTCCACGCAATCATCGAGATCGTCGCCATAGGCGTTGACATGGCCGACCTTGCGGCCCGGCCGCAGCTCCTTGCCGTAGAGGTGCACCCGCAGTCGCGGATCGCGCGCCAGTGCGTGCGGGTAGCCGTCGTACAGATGCCCGGTTTGTCCGGAGCCGCCGAGGATGTTCAGCATCACCGTCCAGCGAGCCCTGGCGTCGGGGGTCCCCAGCGGGAGGTCAAGTACTGCGCGCAGGTGGTTCTCGAACTGGCTGGTCACTGCCCCGTCCTGGGTCCAGTGGCCGGTGTTGTGCGGGCGCATGGCCAGCTCGTTGACCAGCACCTTCCCGTCCCGGGTCTCGAACAGCTCGACTGCCAGTACACCGGTTACCTGGAGCTCTTCGGCGATCCGCATCGCGATCTGCTGGGCCTGCACCGCGAGGTCGGGGGCGAGGTCGGGAGCCGGCGCGATCACCTCGTGGCAGATGCCGTTGCGCTGGGTCGACGCGACGATGGGCCAGGCTGCGACCTGCCCGGAGGGCGACCGCGCCACCAGCGCGGAGAGCTCTCGGCGGAAGTCCACCCGCTCCTCCGCGAGGATCACCGCACCGGACTCGAACACGACGGCACAGTCCGCGGGTCCGTCGACGAACCAGACCCCCTTGCCGTCGTACCCGCCACGAGTGGTCTTCAGGACGCACGGCCAACCGCCTGAGGACTCGGCGAAGGACTCCACCTCGGCCACGCTCGAGACCAGGGCGTTGCGCGGGCAGGGCACGCCGAGCTCGGCGAGCCGGGCGCGCATCACGCCCTTGTCCTGGGCATGGACCAACGCCTCGGGACCCGGCCGGACAGCGAGGTCGGACTCGAGGGCATGCAGGTGATTCGTGGGCACGTGCTCGTGGTCGAAGGTGACCACCTCGCACCCTGTTGTCACCCGCCGCAGGGTGGCGAGGTCGGTGTAGTCCCCCACCACATGGTCGGGGATCACCTGCGCGGCGCTGACGCCGGCAGCCTCGGCCAGCAGCCGCAGCGGGATGCCGAGTGCTGCGGCGGGCTCGGCCATCATCCGGGCCAACTGTCCGCCACCGATCACGGCAACGGTGGGAGCGAGCCCCGGAGTTGGACCCGGAGCTGGCCCCTGAGCTGGCGCAGGGGTCGGCCCAGGAGTCGGCCCAGGAGTCGGCCCGGGAGTCGGCGCGGGAGTCACGGGCTGACCCTACAGAGCCTCACTCGAGGCCTCCGTAGGCCCCGGTGATGGCATCGCGGAGGCATTAGTGTTCGAGCCATGACGGTGGAGTCCGCTCGCACGACGTACGTCCTGATCGACGGCGAGAACATCGATGCCACTCTCGGCGCCTCGATCTTCGGGCGGCGGCCACACCCCAACGAGCGGCCTCGCTGGGAGCGGATCCTCACCTTCGCAGAGTCCACCTGGGGTCAACCGGCCAAGGGTCTGTTCTTCCTCGCGGTCAAGGACGAGCTGCCGATGAGCTTCATCCAGGCCTTGGTCAGCATCGGCTACCTACCGATCCCGCTCTCGGGAGGTCCGACCGACAAGGTCGTCGACATCGCGATCCAGCGCACTCTCGACGAGATCGAGAACCGCTCCGCAGACCTGATGCTGGTCAGCAACGACGGCGACTTCCTGCCCCAGATGGAGCGGCTTCTCGACGGCCGCCGCATGGGGCTGCTGGCCTTCCGGGAGTTCAAGAACAGCGGCTTCAGCGCGCTGATCGACCGGGGGCTGGAGTTCTTCGACCTCGAGTACGACGTCCTCGCGTTCAACGAGCGGCTGCCCCGTCTGCGGATCATCCCCATCGACGAGTTCGACCCCACCGACTTCCTCTGATTCTTCCCCGGCGACTTCTCAGCTAGCTCCGGGGCCGACGCCCGTGCGTACGGCGTACGGCGACCGGCTCGAGGTCACCGAAGCCACGCAGTGGCCGCGCCGGTAGCACCCGGGTCTCGTAGTCCTTGTCGTCGAGCCGCTCCGCCGTGTGCAGATCGGTGATCACCCGGTTGCGCCGAGCCACGCCCACCAGCCTCGCGGCGAGGTTCACCGCGGGTCCGTAGACGTCGCCCATGCGCAGCACGACCGAACCGGTGACCACGCCGACGCGTACGTCGGGCAGGCGCTGGTCGCCGCCGATGACCTTGACGATGTCCCACGCGATCTCAATCCCCTCGGCGGGAGACGCGGCCAGGTACAGCACCGAGTCACCGAGCGTCTTCACGACCCGTCCCCCGTGCAGGGCGACCACGTCGTGGCTGCGGCCCTCGAACACCTCCACGAGGTCACCGATCTCGTCCTCGTCGAGCCGGTTGGTGAGCTCGCTGAAGCTGACCAGGTCGGCGAAACCGACCGTGGCCTCGGCGACCTGCTCGTCGGCGCCGCCGTCCAGGCTCTCGACCCGCATGACCGCGGCCACCAGGTGGCGTCGCCATACGTAGGTCAGCAGCTCCTCGAAGTGCGGGCCGATCGTCTCCACCAAACGCAGTGCCTCAGCAGTCTTGGATCCCTCTGGCCCGGACCGGTCGAGCTGGGCCGCGATGGTGGCCACCTCCCACTCGGCGAGCCGGTCCATGGTCTGCCCGACTGCGCGAGTCATCCGCACGATCGTGTCGAAGTCGAGCCCTCCCTCCTTCACGATCGACGCGACGCGGACGAGGGCATCGGCGTCGGCCTTGCTGAACGCGGCCGCCCCGTCGACCCCCGGGAACCCCAGTGCCCGCCACAACCGCTGGGCTTGCTTGCCGGTGAGGCCAGCCGCGTCGGCGACCTCCTCCCCGGTCAGCTCGGGGACGGCACCAACGATCGCGCGCTCGAGGTCCTCAGGAGCCGTCATCAGATCTGGGCGTCGGCCGGTCGGTTCGGTGGTAGAGCTCGTCGCTCACGGTCAGCTGAGCCTGCTCCACCCGGGGGATGTCGCGCAGCTCGACGCGACCGAGCTCGCTGGCGTCCGAGACCACCAGCGTCCCGCAGCCGAACATCCGGTCGATGAGGCTCTTCTCGTAGGAGATGTCGCTGATCCGGTTCATCGGGATGTCGTGCCCTCGCCGGGTGAAGACCCCGGTGCGGGTGATCAGCCGCCGGCTGGTGAACGTGTACGTCGTCACCAACCAACTCAGGAACGGGGCCACGGTGAACCAGATGATCAGCACCGCGGCGAGACCCCAGATCACCCAGCGCCAGGCATTGGCGTTCTCGCCGCTCGGCAGGCTGGAGAGGTAGCCGGCCAGCCCCGCGACGAGGATGAGCACCACTGCGGGCAGCAACAGCGCCTTGACGTGCGTGCGGGTGCTGAGGATGACGTGCTCACCCTCGTTGAGGAGTTTGCGCGAAACGACCACAGCGAGATCATGCCACGGTGTGGCCCAGGTCACTCCCCCGTCACTCCGCGGCTACCGAGCCCTCACGTAGACGACGTCGCCCGCGCCGAGGTGCTCCTCCCCACGCTCCGTACGTACGACGAGCTGCCCTGCGACATCCACGTCGACGGCCTCGCCGACCACCTCGCCGCCCGGTACCGCGACCCGCACCTGCTCGCCGGGAGTGCGACAGAGCTCGAGATAGGCAGCCCGCAGGTCCTCACCCTCCCGCCACTGGTCATACCGCTCGGACAGCTCCTCGACCAGGGCTGCCAGCAACGCCGACCGGTCGACCGAGGCTCC
The DNA here is from genome assembly GCA_963742815.1 of uncultured Actinomycetota bacterium. GTDB lineage: Bacteria > Actinomycetota > Actinomycetes > Propionibacteriales > Nocardioidaceae > Marmoricola. The sequence goes on along the minus strand of CAVUNJ010000010.1, from coordinate 89,645 downwards.
CGTGACGATGGCCAGCGAGGTCGCCTCCGGGACCGGCAGCTCGTCCGCGGACTGTGTGCAGTTGATGCCGACGCCCACCACCGCGGCTGCCGCGCCATCGTGCTCGATCCGCTCCAGCAGGATCCCGCCGAGCTTGTGGCCGTCCGCGAGGACGTCGTTGGGCCACTTGAGCTCGACCTCAACGCCGGTGACCCGGCGTACGGCACCCGCCGCGGCGAGGCCCGTCAGGAGCGGAAGCCACGGCCACTTCTCCGTCGGCGTCTCACCGGGCAGCAGCAGGAAGGAGACCGTCAGCGAGGTGCGGGCGGGGGTCACCCATTCGCGGCCGAGTCGCCCGCGTCCAGCCGTCTGGTGCTCGGCGACCAGGACGAGCCCCTCCTCCTCCCCTCCCCGGAAGCGTTCGGCCACGTCCGCGTTGGTGGACGCGGTCTCCTCCACCACCTCCACCCGCCAGCGATGCGATGCTGCGGGGTCTGCTCCCAGGTCGATCGGTGGCCGGCTGTCATCGTGATCAGTCATGGCCACTAGATTGGCGCAGGAACGCAGAGGTGGCTACATCGCACATCGATGGGCACATCGATGGGCACATCAGTGGGTCACATCAAATGGGTCACATCATCTGGGCCAGGAGGAGTCGACGACGTGAGCGCACATCCCGGTGAGGGCACCGACGTCCCCGAGGACATCGACATCCACACCACCGCGGGCAAGCTGGCCGACCTCGACCGACGTATCGACGAGGCGGTCCACGCGGGCTCGGCCAAGGCCGTCGAGAAGCAGCACGCCAAGGGCAAGTGGACCGCCCGGGAGCGCATCGAGCACCTCTTCGACGAAGGTTCCTTCGTCGAGCTCGACGAGCTGGCGCGGCACCGTTCGGTGGCGTTCGGCCTGGAGAAGACCCGACCCTACGGCGACGGAGTGATCACCGGCTTCGGCACGATCGACGGCCGTCAGGCATGCGTGTTCTCGCAGGACTTCACGGTCTTCGGTGGCTCGCTCGGCGAGGTGTACGGCGAGAAGATCTGCAAGGTGATGGACCTCGCGATCAAGACCGGCTGTCCGATCATCGGCATCAACGAGGGTGCCGGGGCCCGAATCCAGGAAGGTGTCGTCTCCCTCGGCCTCTACGGCGAGATCTTCAAACGCAACGTCCACGCCAGCGGCGTGATCCCGCAGATCAGCCTGATCATGGGCTCCTGTGCCGGCGGCCACGTCTACTCCCCCGCGGTCACCGACTTCACGATCATGGTCGACGGCACGTCCAACATGTTCATCACCGGTCCCGACGTCATCAAGACGGTCACCGGGGAGGACGTGTCGATGGAGGAGCTCGGCGGCGCGCGGACTCACAACACCAAGTCCGGCAATGCCCACTACATGGGCTCTGATGAGGAGGACGCGCTCGAGTACACCAAGGCGCTGCTCTCCTACCTGCCGCAGAACAACCTCGACGACCCGCCGTCGTACCCGGAATACGAGCTGGGGACAGCGGGTCTCGAGATCAGCGACGAGGACAGGGCGCTCGACTCGGCGATCCCCGACTCCCCCAACCAGCCCTACGACATGAAGTCCATCATCGAGGGAGTCGTCGACGACGCCGAGTTCCTCGAGGTGATGCCCCTGTTCGCGCCCAACATCGTGATCGGCTACGGGCGCGTCGAGGGCAAGTCCGTGGGCGTGGTGGCCAACCAGCCGATGCAGTTCGCCGGAACCCTCGACATCGACGCCTCGGAGAAGGCCGCGCGGTTCGTGCGCACCTGCGACGCGTTCAACATCCCGGTGCTCACCTTCGTCGACGTCCCCGGCTTCCTGCCGGGCACCGACCAGGAGTGGAACGGCATCATCCGCCGCGGAGCCAAGCTGATCTACGCGTACGCCGAGGCGACGGTCCCGCTGGTCACGATCATCACCCGCAAGGCCTATGGCGGCGCGTACGACGTGATGGGATCCAAGCACCTAGGGGCCGACATCAACCTCGCGTGGCCGTCCGCCCAGATCGCCGTGATGGGTGCACAGGGTGCGGCCAACATCCTGCACCGCAAGGAGCTCGCCAAGGTCGAGAAAGATGGCGGCGACGTCGAGCAGCGACGGGCCGAGCTGATCACCGACTACGAGGACACACTCGCCAACCCCTACATCGCGGCTGAGCGCGGCTACATCGACGCCGTGATCACGCCTCACGAGACCCGGGTCGAGATCGTCCGGGCCCTGCGTCTGCTGGCCTCCAAGCGCGAGACCCTGCCCCCCAAGAAGCACGGAAACATCCCGTTGTGAGCGGCCGTCAAGGCCCGAACAGCGGGATGCGGAGCCGAGGCGTCGCAAATTGCGGGAGGAGCGAAGCGGGGGAACGCAATCTGCGACGCCTCGGCGACCCCACGAGCGAACCGAAAGGCAGCGAAGACCGCAATCAGCGACGCCTCAGCGCCCAACCGACCACAATCAGCGACGCCTCGCCGACCCACCGACCACAATCTGCGACGCCTCGCCGACCCAGCGACCGCAATCTGCGACGCCTCGGCGATCTCACGAGCAGCAGCGCAGAGGGTGAGGTGACGCGCAATGCCTGACCACAAGGAAACCCCTGAAACCCACGAAGCCCCTGAAACCCCCGGCCAGCCCTCCCTCCTGCGCATCCTCAAGGGCGCACCGTCCCCAGAAGAGCTTGCCGCGCTCGTCTCGGTCGTCTCCGGCATGTCGACAGGTGCTCCGGCGGCCAACACCAAGCGCGCCCTCAAGCCCGAGTGGGGCGCCCACCACCGCAAGGTGCGCGGCACCCACCGCCACGGCCCGGGTGCCTGGCGCGCCGCGGCGCGCTGAGCGGGACTCCCAGATGCCCCAGACTCCCCGACTCGTTCTCGCCTCGGCCTCGCCGGCCCGGCTCAAGACTCTCCACAACGCCGGCCTCTCACCCGAGGTCGTGGTCAGTGGGGTGGACGAGGCAGCCGTCGAGGTGACAGCTCCTGCGGACTACACACTCAAGCTGGCCCAGCTCAAGGCCGTCGCCGTGGCTGCGGGCCAGAAGCGGGCCATCGTCATCGGCTGCGACTCCGTGCTGGCCCTCGACGGAGAGATCCTGGGCAAGCCGGCGAGCGACGCTGAAGCGGTCGACCGCTGGAAGCAGATGCGTGGACGGGCCGGCGTACTCCACACCGGGCACTGCGTGATCGACACCCACCGCGAGGTCTGGCTCGCGCGGTCGGCCGCGACGCAGGTGCGATTCGCGCACGTCTCGGACGAGGAGATCGAGGCCTACGTCGCCACGGGCGAGCCCTCAGCGGTGGCCGGGGCCTTCACCCTCGACGGGCTCGGTGGGGCCTTCGTGTCGGGTGTGACCGGCGACCCGCACAATGTCGTGGGCATCAGCCTCCCCCTGCTCCGACTGATGCTCGAAGAGCTCGGCTTCGTCTGGACGGAGTTCTGGGGCCCCTGAGAAGGGCCCGGCATGGAGGCCCTCCAACAGGCCCTCGTGTCGCTTGAACACGAACCGGTGAAACGCCCAGAAGCGGAACAACATGCCCAGCACCGCGCCCACGACGTTGGCCGAGACGTTGTCGGCGAGCGCCGAGTCCCACCCGATGGCGTTGCGCGTCACCCACAGGCAGGTCATCGGGATCACGAACGAAGCCAGGTTCACCGCGACGTACTTGAGGGCGCCGTCGCCGGGTCCTGACGGTCGCCGGTGCTTGAAGGCGAAGTGACGGCTGCCGTAGAAGCTGATCCCCATGCCCACGCAGTTCGCCAGGAACCACGACGTGACCGGCCAGCCGTCGAGCGGCCCGGGCCGGGAGATCCCGGTGATGCCGTGCACGAGCACGTTGAAGAGCACGATGGCGACGAGCGTCGCCACGATGTTGACCGCGGAGAACTTGGCTGCCGCGCGGCTAAGGCGGCGTACACGCGGTCCCATACCCCGCAGGGTAGAGCGTGACCGGGCAGGATGAGCGCATGCGCGGCCTGATCCTCGCCGGTGGAACCGGCTCCCGGCTCCACCCGGTGACCCTCGGTATCAGCAAGCAGCTCGTCCCCGTCTACGACAAGCCGATGATCTACTACCCGCTCAGCACGCTGATGCTCGCGGGCATCCGGGACATCCTGGTGATCACCACCCCACACGAGGCCGACGGCTTCGAGCGGCTGCTGGGCGACGGGTCGAGGTTCGGCATCTCCATCACCTACGCCCAGCAACCCAGCCCCGACGGCCTTGCGCAGGCCTTCACGATCGGGGCCGACTTCATCGGCAGCCAGCCGTGTGCCCTGATCCTGGGCGACAACCTCTTCTACGGGCCGGGCTTCGGTCGGCAGCTCGAGCGGTTCCGCCACGTCGAGGGCGCCACCGTTTTCGCCTATCGAGTCTCGGACGCCTCCTCCTACGGGGTCGTCGAGTTCGACGCCGACGGCAAAGCCATCTCGCTCGAGGAGAAGCCGGCCCACCCCCGCAGCAACTTCGCCGTGCCCGGGCTGTACTTCTACGACAACGACGTGATCGAGATCGCCCGGGGCCTCCGGCCCTCGCCGCGTGGAGAGTACGAGATCACCGACATCAGCCAGCGCTATCTCGAGCAGGGCAGGCTCAGCGTCGAGGTGCTCGAGCGCGGCTTCGCCTGGCTGGACACCGGCACCTTCGACTCGCTCTCGGACGCCGGCAACTTCATCCGCACCCTCGAGCACCGGCAAGGACTCAAGGTCGGGGCACCCGAGGAGGTGGCGTGGCGACAGGGCTTCCTCACCGACGATGAGCTCCGCGATCGTGCCGAGCCTCTGCTGAAGTCGGGCTACGGCCAGTACCTACTCGGGCTGCTCGAGTCCGAGCACTTCTGAGGCCGCGACGGCCCACCGCTTGTCCCACGGTCCGATCGGCTCGATGCCACGGGCCTGCAGCTTTCGGTGACCCAGCACCGAGTACGCCGGCCGCGGTGCCTGCCGGACGAAGCTCGACGAGTCCGTTGCGCTGACCACATCGGGCACCAGCCCGGCTGACTCAACGACCCGGCGAGCGAACTCGAACCACGTCGTCTCGCCCGTCGAGGTCGCGTGCCAGGTCCCGGCCGGCGCGTCGACTCCGACCAGCCGGACGATCAGCTCGGCCACGTCGACAGTCCACGTGGGCTGCCCGGTCTGGTCGGCCACGACGCTGACCGCGCCCTTCTCGCGTCCCAGCCGGGCGATGGTGCGCGGGAAGCAGTTGCCGTGCGCGCCGTACAGCCAGGCCGTGCGGACCACCAGGTGTTGCCCCGGGGCGGCAGAGCGCACGGCAGCCTCGCCAGCCGCCTTGGTCCGTCCGTAGGCCGAAGCCGGATCCGTCGGCGCATCCTCGTCGTACGGCGACCGCGCGGCGCCGTCGAACACGTAGTCGGTGCTCAGCTGCACGATGCGGCGGCCGTGCCGTGCCGCCGCCCGGGCCAGGACACCCGGCGCCACGGCATTGATCTTGTGGGCCTCGTCCTCGTCGTTCTCCGCGTCGTCGACAGCCGTCCACGCCGCGCAGTTGACCACCACGTCGTGGGCTGCGACCGCCCGACCGACCGCTTCCTCGTCGAAGAGGTCCAGGTCTCCGCGGTCGAGCGGGGTCATGGGGATGTCGTGACGGGCCAGGACCCGGCACATGTCGGTGCCGAGCATCCCCAACGCACCGGTGACCAACCAGCCCATCTCGACCTCCCTAGACCCACTCGTTCGCGCCATGTCCCCCGGCAGGGTAGCGACCAGTTAGCCTGCCCCGGTGGAGGTGCGTGAGCTGTCGATCCCGGGAGCCTTCGAGGTGACCCCCGTCCAGCACACTGACGACCGCGGGGTGTTCCTGGAATGGTTCCGCGAGGACGTCTTCGTGCGGGCGGCCGGGCATCCGCTCCATCTGGCACAGGCCAACTGTTCGGTCTCGGCCGCCGGCACCCTTCGCGGCATCCACTTCGCCGAGCTCCCGCCGAGCCAGGCCAAGTTCGTCACCTGCGTCCACGGCGCCGCGTTCGACGTGGTGGTCGACCTGCGGGTCGGCTCCGCGACGTACGGCACCTGGGACGCGGTGCTGATCGACGACCGGGACCGCAGGGCGGTCTATCTCCCGGTGGGGCTCGGCCACGCGTTCCTCGCGCTGGAGGACCACACGGTGGTCAACTACCTGTGCTCGGCGCCGTACGCCCCCGGGAGAGAGCACGGCATCCACCCGCTCGACCCGGAGCTCGGCATCGACTGGCCGGCGACCGACCGGAGCGGAACCGCGCTCACCCCACTCCTCTCCCCCAAGGACGACGCTGCCCCCTCCTTGACCGAGGCGCAGCAGGCCGGCCTGCTCCCGACGTACGACGAGGCGATGGCCTTCACCCGCTCGCTATGACGCGGCAGCGCACCTGACGCATCAGTCCGTCGCCAGCCCGGCCCGGGCCTTGAGCGGCTCCCACCACGACCGGTTCGCCCGGTACCACTCGACGGTCTCCGCGAGCCCTTGCTCGAAGGTCACCAGGGGCTGGTAGCCGAGCTCGGTGCGGATCTTGGTGGTGTCGACGGAGTAGCGCAGGTCGTGGCCCAGCCGGTCGGTGACCGGCCTGACCCGGTCCCAGTCGCTGGCGGTCGCCTCGAGCAGGAGACCGGTCAGCTCCTTGTTGGACATCTCGGTCCCGCCGCCGATGTTGTAGACCTCGCCGGGCCTGCCGCCCTCGAGCACGAGCTGGATCCCGCGGCAGTGGTCGTCCACGTGCAGCCAGTCGCGCACGTTGGCTCCCTCGCCGTACAACGGCACCTGCGCGCCGTCGATCAGGTTGGTCACGAACAGCGGGATGACCTTCTCCGGGAACTGGTAGGGCCCGTAGTTGTTCGAGCAGCGCGTGATGCACACACCGAGCCCGTACGTGCGGTGGTAGGCCCTGGCGAGCAGGTCGCTGGACGCCTTCGAGGCGGAGTACGGCGAGTTGGGCTGCAGCGGCTCCTCCTCGTCCCAGCTGCCCTGCGCGATCGAGCCGTACACCTCGTCGGTCGAGACGTGCACGAACTTCTCGATCCCGTGGCCGGCTGCCCCGCTCCGGACCGCCGAGTCGAGCAGGGCCTGGGTGCCGACGACGTTGGTCATCACGAACTCCGCGGCCCCGAGGATCGAGCGGTCCACGTGGCTCTCGGCTGCGAAGTGGACGACCGCGTCGACCTCGGCCATCAGCCGGTCGACGGTTAGCCTGTCGAGGATGTCGCCCTCGACGAATCGCAGCCTCGGGTCGTCGGCGACCGGCGCGATGTTCTGCAGGTTGCCGGCGTAGGTGAGCTTGTCGAGCACCACGACGCTCTCTGGTTCGACACCGCCCCAGGCCCCGGTCAGCACAGAGCGCACATAGTGGCTGCCGATGAAACCGGCTCCGCCCGTGACCAGGATTCTCATGTGCTGCCTCTCAACTGTTGGCGCATCGACGTGAGGGTTGCCGCGATGCCGGCCGCCATCGGCGTACGCGCCAACGAGGAGGTCCGCGGCCACGCCACCGAGCGCAGGCGCAGGTCGCGGGGCTGGAACTGGGCACTGGGCGAGGTGCCGAGTACGACGGGTGGGCGACGTCTTGTGATCCGGTGCAGGTCGCCCAACAACGAGCCGATGGTCGTGGATCGCCCACTGGCCAACACGTTCAGCGCCCGTCTGCCCCGCGGGGTGACCGCGCCCAGGCCGGCCACCGCCATGGCGGCCGCGTCGTCCACGAAGAGGTAGTCGCGCATGGTGTCCAACGAGACGTAGACGCTCAGCGGCTGCCGGGTGAGCTGGGCGCGGCACAGCTGGGAGACGATGCCCTGCGGCTTGGCGATGTCCTGGCCGGGACCGTAGAGGTTCGCGAGTCGTCCGACGAGCAGAGCCGTGCCGGTGCGCACCGCGAACGCGGTCGCGATCTCCTCGGAGCGCAGCTTGGCCTTGCCGTACGGCGAGATCGGAGCCGGCTGGGTGTACTCGGTGAACGGCGCTCCGGTCGCACCGGCGTACACCCCTCCCGCAGAGGAGGCGAGGAAGAACCCGCACGCGGCAGGGGCGGCGTCCGGCTCCCACCGGCCCAGGAAGTCCGCAAGGACAGCGATCTCAGCGTCGAGCTCCTCCGCACGGCTGTCGACGACGCCCGCACCGGCACACCAGTAGACCTCCCATGGAGCGGGAAGCTCGGCTGCGTCTCGAAGGAGTGCCTCCGACGGACGCGTCGCGGTCCCCCCACGGGACCTTCGTCTTGCGCACCTCCCTGCCCAGCGTCTCGAGACGGCGGCGCACGGCGCTGCCGAGCAGTCCGCCGGCACCGACCACCCAGGCGACCTGTGCGGTGGGCACGGCGTCAGGCCCCCGGTCGTGGCCGGCCAAGGGGACCATCAGCGGGGTCCTGGGTGATCAGGTAGAGGGGCTTGCCCATCGCCATGTTCACCGCGACGCCGACGTACTCCGCGATCACGCCGAGCGAGAACAGGATCGCGCCGGTGGAGAGCAAGATGACCACGATCAGCGAGGCCCAGCCCTCGGTGGGCGCCGGGTGCACCAGCTGGCGGTAGGCGATGAACACCGCGATCAACAACCCGGCCAACGCGAAGAGCACCCCGAGCACGCTGACCAGACGCAATCCACGTGTGCCACCGGTGAGCACCATCCGCCAGAAGTGTGAGAGCAGGGTCCGTCGTGAATAGCCGGAACGGCGCTCCCTGCCCTCGTCGCGCAGCTCGACCGGTGCGGTCGCCACGCCACCGGCCACCCAGCCCAGAGCGACGTCGAGGTAGACCCCGGGGCCGGCGTACGCCGCAATGCTCCGCGCCACCTCCCCGAGAACGAGCCGGAAGCTGTGGAAGGACGATGCGTCCGCGCTTCCGCTCAGGGTCGAGACCACCCGCTTGGCGCCGCGGGAGGCCGCGTTGCGCAGGGCGCTGTGCGGCGCCGGGTTGGTCGGTTTGGCGTAGATGACGCTGGCCTGCTCGACGAGCGCGACGTCGAGCATCGAGCCGATGTACGCCGGGTCGTGCTGGCCGTCCTCGTCCATGGTGACGACCCAGTCCCCACCGGATGAGGACATGCCGGCCAGCGTCGCGGCGTGCTGACCGAAGTTGCGGCTGAGCCAGATCGTGCGCACGAACGTGTGCTCGGCCGCCATCTCGCGCAGCACGCGCGCCGAGTCGTCCGGGCCGCAGTCGTGGACCAGCAGCACCTCTGCCACCCGGAACGGCACTCCGTCGGGCGACACGGCGTGCCCGGTGAGCGGGGCGAGCTCGGCGATGACAGACGGCAGCTGGCGTTCCGCCTGGTAGATCGGGATCACGACCGATACGAGGTGCTCGCCCGCTGGAGGAGCGGGATCGGCTGGCACGCGCCCGACTATAGTGTCCCGCTCCCGACCGGAGGGTGATGGATGGACAGCGGCCCCCGCGTCTCGCCCAGGGTGTCTCCCCGAGTGTCAGTGGTGATCCCGGCCTTCGAGAACGAGGAGTACATCCGCGCGACGGTCGAGTCGGTTCTCGCGCAGACCTACCAGGACTTCGAGCTGGTCGTCGCCGACCACAGCTCCTCGGACCGCACCTGGGAGATCCTGCTGGACTTCACGCACGATGACCGGGTCCGGCTGCTTCGGACGCCGGCGGGTGGTGGGGCCGAGGGCAACTGGAACAGGGTGACCAAGGCGGCTCGTGGAGAGCTGGTCAAGCTCGTCTGCGGCGATGACCTGTTGGCACCCGAGTGCCTCGCTGTCCAGGTCGCTGCGTACGACCACCATGGCGCTGGCGTCGTGATGGTCGCTTCTGCCCGCGACATCGTCGATGCCTCCGGCCGACCGGTCCTGCGAGGGCACGGACTGGGAGGGCTCTCCGGCCGGGTGCGCGGCCGCGATGCGATCCGTCGATCGGTGCGTCGCGGGGTCAACATCTACGGCGAACCGTGCTGCGTGCTGTTTCGCCGTACGACGTTGCAGGCGGCGGGTGGCTGGCACGGTGACCCCGGCTTCATGATCGACCAGGCGACGTACTGCCGCGTGCTGCTGCATGGTGACCTGGCGACCGCGCCCGGCTCGCTGGCCGCCTTCCGGCTCAGCACCACCCAGTGGAGCGTGTCACTTGCTCGCCAGCAGGCTCGGTCAGCGGCCGAGATGCACCGGCAGATCGCGGAGATGGTGCCCGGGCTGCTGAGCGACCGAGACATCCGCATCGGCAACGCGCGCGCGATGCTGCGTGAGCTCCAGAGGCGGGTGGCCTACGCCTTCCTCCGGCGAAGGATGCGCCCCAGCATGCAGAAGAGTTGACTCACGGCTTGACGGCGAGCAGGCAGAACTCGTTGTAGACGAACGCCTTCCCCGCCCAGCGCGGCAACGGGAAGCTGAACCAAGGTTGCGGTTGCAGCCCCACCTCACGCGCGAGGTTTGCCAGGTCATCCCCAGTGGTGAGGCGCACGTGCGTCGGGTCACTGGCGTAGCCGCGCTCCTGCGGGCAGACAAAGAACACCCTGGCTCCCGGCCGCAGGTAGGGCAGGTGGTCGCGCAGCAGCGCGAATGCGTCCTCCTCGGACATGTGCTCGATGACGTGTGCGAGCAGCATCCCGTCGAAGGACTCGGGCACTCGGAGCTCGCTGGCCTCCCACTCCGCCACAGTCAGAGCCGTGACGCCGCTCGCGCGCGCCACGGCGACGGAGTGGGCGTTGTGGTCGACGCCGACCGACCCCGGATCCAGGGTCTGGAGGTTGCGGCCGATGCCGCAGCCGACGTCGAGGGTGCGCCCGAGGTGCTGGCGCCGCAGGTTCCACTGGTACGGCGCCTGGACGTTCAGCGCCTTCTTCCACCAGACCTCCTGTTTGGCCTGGAGCCGACGCGCGTACTCCTCACCCGAGGTGCTGTCGACCACGGGTCGCCCGGTTCTCGCTACCGGCTCACTCGACCGGGAGGCCGAGGCCCCGCGCGATCAGCATCCTTTGCACTTCCGAGGTTCCCTCGCCGATCTCGAGGACCTTGGCGTCCCGGTAGAACCTGGCCACGGGGTACTCCTCCATGAAGCCGTAGCCACCGAAGACCTGGGTCGCGATCCGGGTGGCGGTGACAGCAGACTCGGTCGCGTAGAGCTTCGCAATCGCCGCTGCCTGCTTGAAGTCCTTCACCGGAGCGCCGGTGTCCTTCATCCAGGCCGCCTTGTAGGTCAGCTGCCGGCTCGCGGCGAGCATCACCTCGAGGTCGGCGACCTGGAAGGCCACACCCTGCTTTCGCCCGATGGGTACGCCGAACGTGGTCCGCTCCCCGGCGTACTGCAGGCTGAGGTCGAGGCACGCCTGGATGCACCCGACCGCGAGCGCGGCGATGGCCACCCTGCCGTCGTCGAGGATCGCCAGGAACTGCGCGAACCCCCGGCCGCGCTCCCCCAGCAGGTTGGACTCCGGCACGCGGGCGTCGCTGAAGCTCAGTGGGTGGGTGTCCGAGGCGTGCCAGCCGAGCTTGTCGTAAGCCTTCTCGGCGGTGAAGCCGGGCGTGCCGCTGGGCACGATGATGGTGGAGATCTCGGCCTTGCCGACCTCGCCCTCCTTCGTCGACACGGTGCCGGTCCTGGCCGTGACTGTGACCAGGCTGGTCATCTCCGAGCCGGAGTTGGTGATGAACTGCTTGCTGCCGTTGACGATCCACTCGCCGTCGCGCAGCTCCGCCTTGGTCTTGGTGGCGCCCGCGTCGGACCCGGAGCCGGGCTCGGTCAGGCCGAAGCCGGCCAGCTTCCTGCCCTCGACGAGGTCCGGCAGCCAGGTCTCCTTCTGCTCATCGGTGCCGTAGGTCAGGATCGGGTTGATGCCCAGCCCGACTGCGGCCTCCAGGGTGATCCCCATGGACTGGTCGACCCGGCCGATCTCCTCGATGGCCACACACAGGCTGGTGAAGTCGCCGTCGGCTCCGCCGTACTGCTCGGGCGCGGTGAGCCCGAACAGCCCCAGCTGGCCCATTTTCTGCACCACGTCGACCGGGAAGTGGTGGTCGCGGTCCCACTGCCCGGCATGCGGGGCGATCTCCTTGTCCGCGAAGTCGCGGACCGCGCGGCGGAACTGTTCGTGGTCATCGGAGAGCTCGAAGTTCATGCCCAGACAATACGAGACAGGGCGCTAGTCTCGGGTGGTGACTGTGATGAGTTCGAAGGCGAGCTCGCTGGCGGACGTGACCGCGTCCGACTCCGCGCTGCGCCGTTTCCTGCACGGGTTGCCCGGCGTCGACCAGGTCGGGGCCGAGCAGCGTGCCGCCGGCCTCGGGACCCGCTCGATCAAGACCTCGGCCAAGGCGTTCGCCATCGACCTGGCGATCCGGATGGTCGACCTCACCACCCTCGAGGGCGCTGACACGCCCGGCAAGGTGCGTGCGCTGGCCTCCAAGGCGATGCGTCCCGACCCGGCCGACCAGACCTGTCCACAGGTGGCCGCGGTCTGTGTCTATCCCGACATGGTCCCCTACGCGAAGGAGACGCTGGGTTCCTCCGGCGTACGCGTCGCATCGGTCGCGACCGCCTTTCCCGGCGGCCGGGCGGCCATGGACATCAAGCTCGCCGACGTCAAGGACGCGGTCGACGCGGGCGCCGACGAGATCGACATGGTGATCGACCGGGGCGCGTTCCTGTCCGGGCGCTACATGGAGGTCTACGAGGAGATCTTGTCGGTGCGCGAGGCCTGTGGCCCACAGGATGGTGGAGGGGCACATTTGAAGGTGATCCTGGAGACCGGCGAGCTGCAGACCTACGACAACGTACGCCGGGCCAGCTGGCTCGCGATGATGGCCGGTGGCCACTTCATCAAGACGTCCACGGGCAAGATCCAACCTGCCGCGACGCTGCCGGTGACGCTGGTGATGCTGGAGGCAGTGCGCGACTTCCGTGACGCCACCGGACAGATGGTCGGCGTGAAGCCGGCGGGCGGCATCCGCTCCTCGAAGGACGCGATCAAGTACCTCGTGACCGTCAACGAGATCGCCGGCCCGGACTGGCTCGACCCCGACTGGTTCCGCTTCGGCGCCTCCACCCTGCTCAACGACCTGCTGATGCAGCGCACCAAGATGACAACCGGCCGCTACTCCGGCCCCGACTACTTCACCCTGGACTGATCACCGTGGCCAAGACTCCTTTCAGCTACGCACCGGCGCCTGAGTCGCGATCGGTGGTCGACATCAAGTCGTCCTACGGGCTGTTCATCAACGGCGAGTTCGTCGACGGCGGCGGGAAGTCGTTCAAGTCGATCTCCCCGAGCACCGAGGAGGTGCTCTCCGAGGTCGCGGAGGCCGACTCGAACGACGTGGACAACGCGGTGAAGGCAGCTCGTCGCGCGTACACCCGGGTGTGGTCGCGGATGAGCGGCGCCGAGCGCGGAAAGTACCTCTTCCGGATCGCCCGCATCATCCAGGAACGTGCCCGCGAGATCGCCGTGCTGGAGTCGATCGACAACGGAAAGCCGATCAAGGAGTCGCGCGACGTCGACATCCCGACCGCGGCGGCGCACTTCTTCTATTACGCGGGATGGGCAGACAAGCTCGAGTACGCGTTGCCAGGAAGAGGGCAGAGCGGGGCGGACCCGCAGCCGCTGGGCGTGGCCGGGCAGGTGATCCCGTGGAACTTCCCGTTCCTGATGCTCGCCTGGAAGATCGCCCCGGCCCTGGCCACGGGCAATACGGTCGTGCTCAAGCCGGCAGAGACGACCCCGCTCACCGCGCTGCTGTTCGCCGAGATCTGCCAGCAGGCCGATCTGCCACCGGGCGTCGTGAACATCCTGACCGGCGCTGGCGCGACCGGGCAGGCGATCGTCTCCCACGAGGACGTCGACAAGGTCGCGTTCACCGGGTCCACCGACGTGGGCCGGGCGATCGCGCAGGCCGTCGCCGGGTCGAAGAAGAAGGTGACCCTCGAGCTTGGGGGCAAGGCGGCCAACATCGTCTTCGACGACGCCGCGGTCGACCAGGCCGTCGAGGGCATCGTCAACGGCATCTTCTTCAACCAGGGACACGTCTGCTGCGCTGGTTCGAGGCTGCTCGTGCAGGAGTCGGTCGCGGAGGATGTGCTCAACCGCCTCAAGCGCCGGATGGCCACGCTCCGGGTGGGTGACCCGCTCGACAAGAACACCGACGTGGGCGCCATCAACAGCGCAGAGCAGCTCTCCAAGATCCGCGAGCTCTCCGACATCGGCGAGGCCGAGGGTGCAGGCCGGTGGTCCCCGAAGTGCGACCTGCCCGACCAGGGGTTCTGGTTCCCGCCGACGATCTTCACCGGTGTCAGCCAGGCCCACCGGATCGCCCGTGAGGAGATCTTCGGGCCGGTCCTCTCGGTGATCACGTTCCGGACGCCGAAGGAGGCCGTCGAGAAGGCCAACAACACGCCGTACGGACTCTCCGCCGGCATCTGGAGCGACAAGGGCTCACGGACGCTGTGGATGGCCAGCCAGCTGCGTGCCGGTGTGGTGTGGTCCAACACCTTCAACCGGTTCGACCCGGCCAGCCCGTTCGGTGGCTACAAGGAGTCGGGCTACGGTCGCGAGGGCGGCCGGCACGGACTCGAGGGCTACCTCGCACCCCAGAAGGGCGACCAGTAATGGCACGTTCAAGCTCCGCGGGCACCACTGCTCGCATCGACGTCCGCAAGACCTACAAGCTCTACATCGGCGGCGCCTTCCCACGCTCGGAGTCCGGCCGCTCGTACGTCGTCAACGACGCCAAGGGCAGGTTCCTGGCCAACGCCGCACACGCCTCTCGCAAGGACGCACGTGATGCCGTGAAGGCAGCACGGTCAGCGTTCGGTGGCTGGTCCGGCCGTACGGCGTACAACCGCGGCCAGGTCGTCTACCGGATCGCCGAGGTCCTCGAGGACCGTCGCGACAAGTTCGAGTCCGAGATGCGAGCCGCCGAGGGCATCACTGCGGCGAAGGCGCGGACCTATGTCGACGCCTCGGTCGACCGCCTGGTCTGGTACGCCGGGTGGGCGGACAAGATCGCCCAGGTCACCGGCGGCGCCAACCCGGTCGCGGGGCCCTACTTCAACCACACCTCGCCCGAGCCGAGCGGAGTCATCGCCGTCGTCGCGCCGCCCGGGCCGCTGCTCGGACTGGTGAGCGTGGTCGCCCCCGTGATCGTCACCGGCAACACCGCGGTCGTGATCGCGAGCGAGCCGCACCCACTGACCTCGATCACGCTAGCCGAGGTGATGGCGACCTCCGACGTACCCGGCGGGGTGGTGAACATCCTCACCGGTCCCCAGGCGGAGATCGCCCCGTGGCTGGCCTCGCACATGGACGTCAACGGCATCGACCTCACCGGCGTCGGCGACGCCGAGCTGGCGCGCAACCTGGAGATCGAAGCGGCCGGGAACCTCAAGCGAGTCCGTCGACCCGGGGTCGAGGAACTCCTGGCTCCCCCGGCGCTGAACCGGATGACCACGTTCCTTGAGGCCAAGACCGTCTGGCACCCGATCGGGATCTGAGGCCCCGCCCGCAACGTCATACGTTGTGGCTGCTCTGGCGACCAGCGCGTATGACGTTGCGCCGGACGTCATGCGCTCTGGTTGCCACAGCCACCATTTCGTATGACGTCCCGGCTCTGCACAACGGGCCCGGTGCCACAATGCCCGGATGCGTGCGCGGGTGATCGTCCTGGCCGGCCCCTCCGGGGCGGGCAAGTCGCACCTCGCCGATCGCCTCGGGCTGCCCGTGCTGCGGCTCGACGACTTCTACAAGGACGGCGACGACGCGACGCTGCCGCTCCTTGAGCTGGCGGGTGGCGAGCCCATCGTCGACTGGGACCATCCCGCCTCCTGGAACGCGGATGACGCTGTCGCGGCGGTCGAGGAGCTGTGCCGGACCGGCTCGACGGACGCGCCGGTCTACGACATCGCGGCCAACGGGCGGTCGGGTCACCGGGTCCTGGACGTGGGCGCGTCGGCCTACTTCATCGCCGAGGGGATCTTCGCCCAGGAGATCGTCGCCGAGTGCCGTCGTCGCGACCTGCTCGCCGACGCGCTGTGCGTGACCCAGCACCCACTGGTGACGTTCGTACGCCGCCTCTCCCGCGACCTGCGCGAGCATCGGAAGCCGCCGTTCTACCTCGTCCGGCGCGGCCTGCACCTGCTCGCCGACCAGAAAGCCGTGGTCGCGAACGCCGAGCGGCTGGGCTGTCGGGTCCTCTCCCCCGAGGATGCCTACCGCGACATCCAGCGCCTGGTCGAGACGGCGCGGCCGTGAACCCGGTTGCGGTCATCAGGTCACTGTTCTGGCGCGTACAGCGGCCCTTGGTCGACCGAGCCCGCGCCTACGCGCAGAAGGTGCAGCTGTGGCGAGCCCGCCACGTTGCGTGCGCCTCCGCCCGCGACGGCCCACTCGCCGAGAGCGCGGCCCGACACGTGCTCGAACACCTCGCGCACCACAGCCTGCCTCAACCCGACCGGCACACGTGTGCGTCCTCGGCCATGGTGCTGCTGCGGATGCTGCGGGACCCGACGCTGGCCGAGGAGGTGCTCGGGAGCCCCCAGCCGGAGGTCGCCTTCGGGCGAGCAGCGACCGGAGTGCTGCACCGCACCAACGGCTGGCTGGACGCACGCAGGCGACCGCAGCTGCCCTGGCCGTTGCGCTGGGGCAGCCGGCCCGCTGGGCTGCTCCGGCTGCTCAACGCCCCCGAGGGGTACGGCGAACCCGGCCGGCGCTACCGCAACCGCACGATCGACCCGATCGACGCCGGGCCGATGTACGACGCCATCCGCGCCGAGGTGGAGTCCGGCGAGCCGGTGCTGCTGTTCACGGGCGACCGGCGCTGGTTCAAGCACACCGTCCTGGTCGTGGAGGCCACGGCGGAGCAGCTGACCGTCTACGAGCCCACGCGCGGCCGACTCGTCCGGATGGGACGGCCCGGGTTCATCGCCGGCGAGCTCGAGGCACTGCGGTGGCGCACGCCCTGGCTGGTGCTGCTGCCCGACCGAGCGGCCGGTCAGCCCTTGACTCCGCCACCGAAGGAGAACGCTCCGCCCAGTCGTCTGGACAGCAACAGATAGAGCAGCACCGCCGGGAGCGAGTACAGCATCGAGTACGCCGCGAGCTGGCCGTAGACGATCGTCCCGTACTGACCGAAGAACGTGTAGATGCTCACCGACGCCGGCAGCTGGTCGTTGGACGAGAGCAGCACGAAGGGCACGAAGAAGTTGCCCCACAGGCCGATGAACGTGTAGATCGTCACCACCGCGACGCCCGGCCACATCAGCGGCAGCACGATGCCTCGCAGGCTCTGCATTGCGGAGGCGCCGTCCGTCCAGGCGGCTTCCTCCAGCTCGATGGGCACGCCGTCCATGAAGTTCTTGGTCAGCCAGATGGAGATCGGCAGCGCCGTGGTGGCCATGAAGAAGATCGTCCCGCTGAGTGTGTCGATCAGGTTGACCTGCACGAACAGGCCATAGACCGGCACCATGATCGCGGTGATCGGCAGGCCGGTGGCGAACAGGATCGTGAGCAGGAACGGCCGCTTCGCCCGGAACTGGTAGCGCGAGAGTGGGTACGCGGCCAGCACCGAGGCGACCACCGTCACGATCGTGCCGCCGCCGCACAGGATGGCGCCGTTCAGCATCGGTCGGTACGTCGTGTCGACGGTGAGGATCGCGTCAAAGTTCTCGAGGGTCCACGGGTGCGGCCACGACACTGCGGCTCCCGCCTGCGCGTCGAACGCAGCGAGGATCAGCCACACGAGCGGGACCACGAACCCGGCGACCAGCACGAGCAGCGCCAGGTTGACGGCCGCCTTGCTCACGCGAGGGGTCGAGAGGCGAGCGCTCAGGACCGAGCTCATCAGCGTCCTTCCTCGAGGCGCAGTGCGCGCAGGTAGACCAGCGAGAACACGCCGCCGATGGCCAGCAGCACAAGGGCGAGCGCGGTGCCGTAGCCAAGTTGCGAGAGCTGGAAGGCCTGCTCGTAGGCGAAGATCGGCAGCGTCGTGCTCTTGTTGCTGGGACCACCGCGGGTCATCGTCCAGATCAGCCCGAACACCGACAGGGTCTGCAGCGTGATCAGCATCAGGTTCGTCGCGATCGTGCGCCGCAGGAGTGGCAAGGTCACCGACCAGAGCCGCTGCACGGTGCCGGCGCCGTCCATGGTCGCGGACTCCTCGATCTCCTTGGGCACCTCGGACAGGGCCGCGGAGTAGACGAGCATGGAGAACGCCGTGCCGCGCCAGATGTTGGCCAGCGACACGGCCAGGATCGGCACACTGAACAGCCAGTCCTGCGGTGGGAGGGAGACCTTCCCGAGCATCTCGTTGAACGAGCCGTCGTCGCCCAGGAACGCAACCCAGATGTACCCGGCGACCACCTCCGGCATGACCCAGGCGCCGACCACGATCGCGCTCACGAACGCGCGGACCCACGCCGTGCCCGCGCGCATCAGCAGCGCGAGGATCATGCCCAGGACGTTCTGCCCGATGATCGCCGAGAGGATCGTGAAGACCAGGGTGTAGACGAGGGACTGCCGGAACTCACTGCTGCCGAAGGCCTGCCGGAAGTTGTCGAGCCCGACGAAGCGGGCGCCCGTTCCCCCGGTGAGCGCCATATCGGTGAACGCGGCGTAGAGGCAGTAGAGGATCGGGCCACCCAGGAACACGATGAGCAGGATGACCGCGGGCGCGAGTGGCATGCCCATGACAAGCCCCTGCCGCACCCGCGCTCCCCGACTGTCGAGGGGTGTGGTGGAGACGCTCACGAGCCAGGTGCGCTCGCGACGTCGTCTCCGGCGATGCCCTTGACCTGCTCGTCGTACTTCTTCGCTGCCTCTTCCGGGCTGGCGCTGTCGGTCACGATGGACTCGGTTGCAGCCTGGATCTCCTTCGAGATGCGCGGGTAGACCGAGTACGCCGGGCGGTAGGTGGTGATCGGAACCAGCGAGGCGAAGAACTCGTTGCTCGGGTTCGCCTTCGCGTACGTCGGGTCAGCAGCGACGTCCTTGCGCACTGGGATCTGGACCTGCTTGATCGCCCACTCGAGCTGGTGGTCCTTGTCGCCGAGCAGCTCGATCAGGTCCCAGGCCGCCTTGGGGTTGTCGGAGTTCTTCGGGATCGCCCAGGTCCAGCCTCCCGACAGGCTCACCTTGCCCTCACCGTCACCGTTCTGGGTCGGCATCGCGGTCGTGCCCATCGTGGAAGTCCAGTCCTTCCACGGCGTGGCACCGCTCTCCTGCCAGTTCAGCGACACCCACGAACCGTCGAGCGCGATGGCCAGCTTCTGATCGGGCAGCTGCTTCTGCGGCACGGTGTTGCTCCACGTCGGCGCAAGGGAGTCCTTGGTGTCGGGCATCAGCTTCTCGTCCTTGAGCGTCTTGACGAACGTCAGGGCGTCGACGAAGCCCTTGCTGCCGACGATCCACTTCTTGGAGTCGGTGTCGTAGAGGGTGTCGCCGGTGCCGTAGAGCAGCATCTCGAAGCCCTGCATGGTGGCGGCCTCGCCGACCCCCGTGCCGACGTACACGTTCATCGGGGTGACGCCGGGGACCTTCGACTTGATGGCCCTCGCCGCGGTGAGCAGGTCGTCCCAGGTCTTGGGTTGCCACTCGGTCGGCAGGCCGGCCTTGGCGAAGATCTTCTTGTTGTACCAAAGGCCCCGGGTGTCCGTGCCGTCCGGGACTCCGTAGGTCTTGCCGTCCAACGCCTGCGCGGCCTTCTTCGCCGAGGGTTCGAACTGGCTCCAGTCGTCCCACTTCTCGAGGTTGTCGTCGAGAGCCCGGAGGTAGCCCGCCTCGATGTCGGAGTTGATCAGGAACGTGTCCTCGTACACCAGGTCGGGCGAGGTCTTCGCAGAGCGCATCTGCAGCTGGAGCTTGGTGTAGTAGTCGTCCTCCGAGGCACTGATCGGCTGGAGGTCGACGGTGATGTCCTTGTGGCTTGCCTCGAACTCCTTCTTCACCCCCTTCAGGAAGTTCGCCTGCACCTTGGAGTCGCCGAACTGCTGGTAGGTGACGGTCAGCGTGTCGCTTCCCCCGTTGCCGCTGTCGCTTCCGCAGGCAGTCAGCGAGGCCGCGAGCAGCGCTGCTGTCGACAGCGCGAGGGTCGCGCGCACCCGGCGGCGGACCGGGACGTAGGACGAGTGTTCTGAGTGGGACATGAGTTCCTCCGAGCAGCGAACGGGCGGGGTTGTGGCGTCAGGTGGATCGGGTGACACGCAGCGTGAGCACCTGGAACGGGCGGAGGGCCAGCTGCAGCCCCCCGTCGTGTGGGTCGAGCGCGCCGCCGGGAAGCGGCCGTTCGAGCAGGTCGGTGGTGGTCACAGATGCCACCGGGAAGTCGAAGGTCAGCCGGCCGGTCGCCCGCGCACCGAGCGCCTCGTAGACGCGCACGACCAGATCGCCTGTGGGGTCGCTGCCAGTGTCGTCGGCGAGCTTCACGGCCGAGACCACGATCCCGTCGTGGTCAAC
The DNA here is from genome assembly GCA_963742815.1 of uncultured Actinomycetota bacterium. Lineage (GTDB taxonomy): Bacteria > Actinomycetota > Actinomycetes > Propionibacteriales > Nocardioidaceae > Marmoricola. The sequence goes on along the minus strand of CAVUNJ010000010.1, from coordinate 69,301 downwards.
CGACACCAACGGCGAAACGGCCGTGTCGCCGGGAAGGCTGCGCTCGGGGAGGTTGAGCCAGTGGCCCTCGCGGGTGGCATCGAGCAGGTCTGCCCCGACGACCAGCGCGTAGCGGAAATGGTGGTGGCCCTGGTCGGTCTCCGGGTCGGGGAACCGCGGCGCCCGCACGAGCGAGAGCCGGACCGTGGTCGTCGTACCACCGTCCTCGCGCACGGTGCGGGTGACGTCGTGCCCGTAGGTCGAGTCGTTGACCACGGCCAGCCCGTAGCCGGGCTCGCCGACGTGGAGGTAGCGGTGAGCGCAGATCTCGAAGCGGGCCGCCTCCCAGCTGGTGTTGGTGTCGGTGGCGCGCTGGACATAGCCGAACTGAATCTCCGAAGACGACCGGTCGGCGCGTACGTCGAGCGGGAACGCCGCCTTCAGGAACGACTCGCTCTCGTGCCAGTCCAGGTCGGTGTCGACGTCGACGCGCCGGGCACCAGGGGCTAGCGACACCACCTGGGTGACCGTGGACCGGCCGAACCGGCGGACCACCCGCACAGCGGTGCCGTCCTGCTCCAGCGAGTCGAGGTCCACCAGGTCGGTGACCCGGCGGGTGTAGTGCCGATCCACGTCCCAGGCGTCCCACTCGTTGGGCAGGTCGGGATGCAGCTGGAGCAGGTTCGCCGATGCCCCCGGAGCGATCGCCTCCCGGCCCGTGGCCAGGTCCACCACCGAGGCCAGCAGGCCTCGCTCGTCGACGACCGCCCGCACCAGGCCGTTGTCGAGGACGTGGCTGCCGTCCTGCTCAACCGCGGGCGTCGTACCCGATGGGGTCGCGGGTGCCACCACCGCACCGCCCGCGGGGACTCCGTCCCTGGCGTGCGGGGCGGCGTTGAATACGACGCGGCTTTCCGCGCCGCCGTCGCCGGCAAGTGCCTGCTGCGCGGTTGCGACGATGTTCTCGAGCTCGCGGGCGACCTCGGCGTAGGTGTCCCGCGCCTCGCGATGCACCCAGGCGATCGAGGAGCCGGGGAGGATGTCGTGGAACTGGTGCAGCAGCACGGTCTTCCACAGCCGGTCGAGGTCGTCGGCCGGGTAGGCAGCGCCGGTGCGCACCGACGCGGTCGTGGCCCACAGCTCCGCCTCGCGCAGCAGGTGCTCGCTGCGGCGGTTGCCCTGCTTGGTGTCGGCCTGGGTGGTGTACGTCGCCCGGTGCAGCTCGAGGTAGAGCTCACCGACCCAGACTGCCGGCGCGGCATGGTCTTCGAGGGCCTTGGCGAAGAACGCCGAGGGAGCCTCAACCTCCACCCGGGCCGAGCCCTCCAGGTCGCGCAGCCGGGTGGCACGAGCGAGCATCTCTCGCGTTGGTCCTCCTCCGCCGTCCCCGTGCCCGAACGGGACCATCGACCGGTTGGCAACGCCCTTCTCGGAGAAGTTGGCGACGAGGTGTGCCATCTCCTGGCCGCTGAGCTCGGAGTTGTAGGTGTCCACCGGCGGGAAGTGCGTGAACACTCGGGTGCCGTCGATGCCCTCCCACCAGAAGCTGTGGTGGGGGAACCGGTTGGTCTGGTTCCAGGAGATCTTCTGGGTCAGGAACCAGCGCGACCCCGAGAGCGCGACCAGCTGCGGGAACGCAGCCGTGTAGCCGAACGAGTCGGGCAGCCAGATCTCCTCGGTCTCGATGCCGAGCTCGTCGAGGAAGAAGCGCTTGCCGTGCACGAGCTGACGGGCCAGGGCCTCGCCGCCGGGCATGTTGGTGTCGGACTCCACCCACATCCCGCCGACCGGGACGAGCTGGCCGGTGGCCACCTTCTCCTTCATCCGTTCCCAGACCTCGGGGCGGTGCTCCTGCATCCAGGCCCACTGCTGCGCCGACGACATCGCGAAGACCAGCTCGGGGTGCTCGTCCATCAGGTCGGTGACGTTCGAGATCGTGCGGGCGACCTTGCGCACCGTCTCCCGCAGCGGCCACAGCCACGCCGAATCGATGTGCGCGTGGCCGATCGCACTGGCCACGTGGGCACCGGAGTACGCCGGCGCCGCCAGCGCAGGGGCCAGTACCTCGCGTGCGGCGGCCGCCGAGCCGGCCAGGTCGGTCAGGTCCAGCGCATCCATCGCGAGCTCGAGAGCGCGCAGGATCTGCCAGCGGCGGGGCTCGTCCGCGGACAGCTGCCGCATCAGCTGGTCGAGCACCTCGATGTCCTGCACCAGCTCCCAGACGGGGCGCTCGAGCACGGCGAGCTCGACGCGTCGTACGCGGTAGAGGGGCTCGTTGCCGGCTGTGAGCACGTCCCCGAGGTACGTGCCGACGCCAGATCCGTGGATGTCCGGGTTCGAGGCGGCCTCGACGTAGATCTCCACCTGCTCGCCGCCCTGCACCGGCGCGCCGACGGGAAGCCAGGTGCTCAGCGGGTTCAGGGCCTTGATGGGGGTGCCGTCGGGGCGCATCGCCAGCGCCTCGGCGGAGAAGCCGGGTCGGTCGAGGGCAAAGCCCAGATCGACGACCGCCTCCACCTCTCGGCCGGCCCAGCGCTCGGGGACCGCGCCGGTGAGCCTGAACCAGGTGGTGCCCCAGGGCGGCCCCCACGCTTCGCCGGCCTTGGCCTCGGAGTACTGCGCCTGCAGACCCACGCTCGCTAGGACCGGCTCACCCGGCGCCTGCCAGGACTCCAGCCGCAACGGTGCCGTCTCGCCGTAGACCGCCGGGCGCAGGCGCTCGGCCAGCATCCGGTCGATCCGTCGCTCGACCTGGAGCCGATCGTCGTGCATGAACGTCCTTCCCGAGACCCGTGGTGTACGTCACTCGACCCTAGGATGTTGACCTTTTATGCGTCAATACATCAAAGTCATTCCATCCATTGTTTGACCTCCCCGCATCGAACAGAAGGAGCCGAACCATGGGGGCGGAACACTCCGTTGGCCAGCCGCCGCCGGGAATGACCCTTTTCTCCTGGGTGAAGGCGTCTCTGCGTGATGCGATCGCCCGTCAGGACTACACGCCCGGCCAGCCGTTCATCACCCAGCGGGAGATCGTCGAGCGCTTCGGGGTCTCGACCACGACCGCCGTACGCGCGCTGAACGACCTGGTCGCCGACGGGCTGGTGGTACGACACCGCGGTCGCGGCACGTTCGTGGCCGACCCCGCCAGCCCGCGGGGGGCGGTCTCGGACACGGCGCAACGGACCGTCGCCTACGTCAGCCCGAACGACCTCGACGCGCACCAGGTGGCCATCCGGTCCGGGATTGCCGCGGAGTGCGCAACTCACGGGCACCGGCTCATCGTCAGCACCACCCCGGACGTGGAGTCGGAAGACGCGGTGCTCAGCCGGGTCGTCGATGAGGGCGCACACGGGCTGGTCGTGTACCTGCGAGACCGCTCCCGAGCCGCCCCCGCCCTCGAGCGGCTCCGCCGGCGTGGCGTCAACGTCGTGCTTGTCGATCGCTACCTCCCCTCGATGCCGAGCGACGCGGTGATCTTCGACGACTTCGCGATCGGGTACGACGTCACCACCGCCGTCCTTGACCGCGGTCACCGGGCGTTGGCGGTGCTCTGGGGGGAGGAGGACGTCACGAGCGTGCGCGACCGGCTCAGCGGCCACTACCGCGCGCTGCGCGAGCGCGGACTGCCGGAGCTGCCGGACCGCTCCGCCCTGCGGAACTACGCCGTTCTCCCACCGGCACGACGACAGGAACGGCTGCGGTCACTCCTCGACGGGCACGGCGGGCTGACCGCGATCATCGGCGGCAACGCCTCGATGATGAACCTGGCGGCCTCCGACCTGCTGGCGCTGGCCGACGGCTTCCCGGGCACGGTCGAGCTGGCGAACATGGACGAGCTCGGACCAACCGACGTCTCCCCCCTGGCGGTGGTCTCCGCCACGCTGCCGGCGCGCGAGATGGGGGCGAGTGCACTGCGGCTGCTGCACGAGAGGATGAACGCTTCCGACGCCCCGCCGCGCCACGTCGTCCTTCCCGGCCGTGTCAGCGTCTCCGAGGCCGGCCGCAGCACCCTGTCGATCAGCGGCCGCCGCTGACCGGCGAGGTCACCCGGCTGGTGCGACAGGGAACAGCCGCGTCTTGGCCAGACGATCGGCCACCACCCGCCACACGTCGGGGTCCACACCCATGCCGATGTGCGTCGAGGACACCTCCACGTGCTCGGCGTACGGCGACACCCGGTCGATGCAGGCCTCCCAGGACACGATGCCGTCGCGCTTGGTGTACACCACGGTCAGCGGCACCCGGATCGGCGACGCCGCGTCCAGCCGCGCCGCCACGGCAGCGGCGGCACTGCTCGCCTCCGGACCGTAGGCCCGGGCGACAAAGGTGAACGCGGGACCTCCGACGACCGGGGTGCCATACGTGATCACGCGGCGCACCGCGGCGGGATGCCGCCGCGCCACCTCGCGCGCGATCACCCCACCGAGGCTCCAACCGAGCAGCGAGACCGGCGCGCCCTTCTCCTCGGACAGGTCGAGGACCATCCGCGAGACGCGCTCCATGTCGCGCCGAGGATCACCGGTGTTGGTCCCGAAGCCCCAGCCGCGGGCGTCGTACCCCAATGCCCGCAGGTAGGCCCGCAGCGGCGCACCGGAGATCTCCGGTGCCTTCCACCCAGGGATGTCGATCACGGCTGCCCCGTCGCCGCGGGGAGCCGTGAGCAGCCGCGGCAAGGCACCCACGATCCGGGTGGCCGCGAGGGCCGAGCCGAACTCGCCGAGGACCGCACGAGACGAGGGCGGGCCGTGGGGAGGGGACAGGGACGTGACGTTGGGCCGTTCGCGCGCCCGAGAGCGCAGGCCGGTCGCCGCAAGGGCGGCACGACCGCGGTGCTGGAGACGACGACTCATGCCCAGACCGTACTTCGCCGGCGGCCACGCCCGGCATCGCGCCCGGTCAATGCGCCAGCAAGCCACCCGCGAGCGTGGCGTAGACCCAGTCGCCGTACGCCGCCAGGTCCCAGCCGCGAACGATGACCAGGAGCTCGAACATCTCCGGCGAGGAGACCGACCAGAGCAGGTCGGCGGCTTGTTGCACCGTGACCCCGGGCCGCAGCCACCCGGCGGACTCCAGGACCTCCGCGTTCTCCCGCATGCGACGCAGCCGCACGTCGTCGAAACCGGTGCGGACGCTCCGAATCCGCGGGTCCACGACAGTCGCGTCCCGCACGAGCAGGTGGATCGGGCCCACCCTGGGTGCGACCTCGGCGGCCAGGTCCGCCCAGCCACGGATCAGGACGTGCGGATCCTCGACAGACCGCAGCGCGTTTGAGCGCTGCTCCGCGGGCTCTGCGCCCTCACCCCGCAAGGCCCGAGCCTGCAGTGCGCGAACCAGCCCCGCCTTGCCGCCGAAGGACTTGTAGACGGTCTCGACGGAGACCTCGGCCGCGCCCGCCACCGCTGCGACTGTGGCTCCGGTATACCCCCGGGCGCGGAACAGGCCCTCTGCGGCGTCCAGCACCCGCTGACGGCGTGACTCCGCCAGCTGGCGGCGACGTGAGCTGTCGTAGGGCCGGGGCTTGACCTCGTTCACCATCAGGGGGACACTCCTTATTGGTTACAGATTACTGTAACCAATGAGGGCGATGGGGGCCACATGGACACGAACATCGAGCAGTCCGGGTTCGCAGCACGGCTGTCCGCAGCGGTCAACGCGCATGACCTCGAACGCGTCACCGCATGCTTCACCGAGGACTACGTCAATGAGACGCCCGCGCACCCGGCACGGGGCTTTCGCGGCAGGGAGCAGGTACGCCGCAACTGGTCACGCCTGTTCGAGGCACTGCCGGACATCACCGCCACGATTCGGCAGTCGAGCCAGGAGGAGGACCGCGTCTGGACGGAGTGGGAGATGCGTGGGCGGCGACGGGACGGTGCCGAGCAGGTCCTGTGCGGGGTGATCATCTTCGGCCTCGAGGGTGACCGCGCCCGGAGCGCACGGTTCTACCTCGAGCCGCTGGACCAGGGTGACCTCGACATCGACGGCGCCGTCAGCCGCACCACCGGACCCCAGACTGGAACCCAGACTGGAACCCAGACTGGAACCCCGCAATGATCCTGGTCGCCGGAGGCACCGGGCGTCTGGGGTCGCGAGTGGTGAGCGAGCTGACCAACCGTGGGGAGGCCGTCCGGGTGCTGAGCCGGAACCCGACCGTCCAGAACATGTCGGGGAGCGGGCCCCAAACGAGTTTCGGGGCCGGGCCGGGCCACACAGACGTGGTCGCCGCCGATGTCGGAGACGTGGAGGCCGTGCGTGCGGCGATGGAGGGTGTCGACGTCGTCGTGTCCGCCGTCCACGGCTTCACCGGTCGTGGAACCGTCTCTCCCAAGACGGTGGACCGCGACGGGAACCTCAACCTGATCGCGGCGGCGGAGAGCGCGGGCGCCGTGGTCGTGCTGGTGTCGATCGTGGGCGCCGCCGAACGCAGCCCGGTCGAGCTCTTTGCGATGAAGTGGGCCGCCGAGGAACGACTCCGGCGCAGCGCGGTCCCGTGGACCATCGTCCGCAGCGATGCCTTCGCGGAGACCTGGTTCGGCGTGCTCGACGAGACAGCCGGTCGGTCGAACCGCCCGGTCGTCTTCGGCCACGGCCGTCAGGAGCGCGCCTGGGTCAGTGTCGACGACGCGGCGGCCCTCGTGGTGCGCGCGGTGCTCGATCCAGATCTGCGCGGACGCACGCTCGAGATCTGCGGGCCTGAGGCGATGTCGCTCACGGCGCTGGCGGAACACCTGATGGATCGGCGGGGCTGGCCGGGGCGGCCGCGGCACGTCCATCCGTTCGCGTTGCGATGCATCGCAGCAACGGTCGGCCGGGTTCGCCCCGACATCGGCCGCCAGGTCCGCACGGCGTTGTTCATGGACGCGCCCGATCCCTTCGCCGGCAACCCGATGCCGGCGGGCGGGTTGACCGACCTACCGAGCACACCGGTCTCGGCCGTGGCGCTCGGACAGGACGGGTAGCTACTTGAGAGTCGCGAAGAGGTCGACGGAGTTCCCGTCCGGGTCGTGTACGACGGCGTAGCGCATGCCCCAGAAGGCGTCCCATGGCTCCAGCGCACCGGTTCCGCCAGCCCCCGTGAGCTCGGCGTACGCCTCGTCGACCTCGGCCGGCGACTCGCAGGAGAACGCCAGGGCCATCCCGGGGCCGCCGCTGGGCGGTGTCCAGGACGGGTGGAAGGACAGGATCGTCTCGCGGGTGTCGAAGGCGAGGTGCATGCCGCCAAGGTCGACGTCGACGTGCGGCTCGGTGTCCGCCTCCCGGGCGATGTCCAGCCCGAGGCGGCGGTAGAACGCAAGGGATGCGGCCATGTCTGCGACGACGATCCCGATGACTGCTGGTGTGAGCAACATGTTGGCGACGCTAGTGAAACGCCTCAGGCCGCGTCTTGGACGGATCGGACACGTTCGCTGCGCAGCTCGGTCGGCGTCACTCCCGCCAGTCCGCGCACGTCACGGACCAGATGGGCCTGGTCGACGAACCCTGCGCGCTGCGCGACGTCCGACCACGGATGTCCGGCGTCGGCGTCGGCCACCGCCCGCACCAGGCGCAGCACCCGTCGCAGGTGCTGTGGCCCGTAGCCGAACACCGGCAACAGCCGACGGTGCAACTGGCGCGGGCTGTAGCCCATCGCGTCGGCGACTTCGCTGACGGACAGGCCACGGTCGAGAAGCGCCCGGACAGGCTCCGCGATCGGGTCGACCGCTCCGGCTTCGCACGCCCAAGCAGCCAGCGATGGCCCGGGTCGTACGCCGATGCGCTCGGCGAGCAGCCGGGCTCGGCGGGCGCCCCAGAGGTCCTCGAGCAGCACGGTGCGGTCGCGCAGCTCGTCGGCCGGCACGCCGAGCAGGGCAGGCCCGCGACCAGAATGCAGTCGCACCCCCGCGACCGGCTCCGGCGTCGCGCTGTGGTGCACGCGTGCCGACGTGTCGGGGCCAGCCACGAGCAGGCGTCCGCCGGTGAGGATCAGGTCCATGCAGCCGTCGGGGAGGATCCGTTGGCCACCGGCACTGCCCGTGTGGCGCCACACCTCGACGCCGGGGGCGACGACCCGCTCGACGTACGTCATGAAACGAAACTAGACGCTGCCGCTGACAAGCGCGGGCGAGGGCCGACGGTCACGCCGCAGCGCGGCGTACCCGGGCTTGATCACCTCGTTGATCAGCCTCAGCCGCTGGTCGAAGTGCGTGAACGCCGACTTCATCGCGTTGACCGTGACCCACTGGAGGTCGGAGAGGTCCCAGCCGAAGGCCTCGACGAGGGCCGCCATCTCGCGTGTCATCGACGTCCCGCTCATCAGCCGGTTGTCGGTGTTGACCGTCACCCGGAAGCGCTGCTGCGACAACAGTCCGATCGGGTGCTCGGCGATCGAGGTCGCAGCGCCTGTCTGCACGTTGGAGTGCGGGCACAGCTCGAGCGGGATGCGCTTGTCGCGGACGTACTGGGCCAGCCGGCCGAGCTGCGGCTTGCCGTCGTCGTCCACGGTGATGTCGTCGATGATGCGTACGCCGTGACCGAGCCGGTCCGCACCGCACCACTGGATCGCCTGCCAGATCGACGGCAGGCCGAACGCCTCTCCCGCGTGGATCGTGAAGTGGGCGTTCTCCCGCTGGAGGTACTCGAAGGCGTCGAGGTGCCGGGTGGGCGGGTAGCCCGCCTCGGCGCCGGCGATGTCGAACCCGACCACGCCGTCGTCGCGGTGCTGGACCGCGAGCTCGGCGATCTCACGTGACCTGGCCTGGTGCCGCATCGCGGTCAGCAGCTGCTTGACCACGATGGGTCTCTGGGCGTCGCACTCCGACATGCCCTCGTCGAAGCCGATCTGCACGGCGCGGACGACCTCCTCGAGGGTGAGGCCATGGTTCACGTGCTGTTCGGGCGCGTAGCGGACCTCGGCGTACACCACCCCGTCGGCCGCGAGATCCTCGACGCACTCTCGCGCCACGCGGGTGATGTGGTCTGCCTGCTGCATGACGGCCACGGTGTGGTCGAAGGTCTCGAGATAGCGCACGAGCGACCCGCTGTCGGCGGACTCGGTGAACCACGACTCGAGCGACGCGGCGTCCTCGGCGGGCAGCGTGTGGCCAGCCTCGCCGGCCAGCTCAACGATCGTCGCGGGGCGCAGTCCCCCGTCGAGGTGATCGTGCAGCAACACCTTCGGAACGGACCTGATGGTCTCCTCGTTCAGGTCTGGGGCGGACGGGGTAGGTTCGGGCCCGTTGTCAGCAAGCCCCATGTTGTTAGCAAGCCCCATGTTGTTAGAAAGCACAGTGTTGTCCACAGATGTCATCCAACACCCTGACCGGGCCCGGGCTCTCGGGACCCACTAGGAGCGACGTACATGCGCGTGTTCAGCTCGTTCGAGGAGATCGAGAAAGCGGCCGGAGAGGAGATCGGTACGACGGACTGGGTCGAGATCACCCAGGACCGCGTCAACCGGTTCGCGGACGCAACCGATGACCACCAGTGGATCCATGTCGATGTGGAGAGGGCCAACGCCGGACCCTTCGGCGGCACCGTCGCGCACGGCTACCTGACGCTGTCGCTCCTGCCGTGGCTGGGCAGCCAGGTCTTCGGGTTCGACACGCCCGGCGCCAAGCTGAACTACGGCCTCAACAAGGTCCGCTTCCCGAACCCTGTCCTCGTGGGTTCGCGGGTGCGAGCCAGGGTCTCGGTGGGCGAGGTCACCGACCTCCCGGCCGGCAAGCAGCTCACCATGAAGTACGTCGTGGAGATCGAGAACCAGGACAAGCCCGCCTGCGTGGCCGAGGCCGTCGCGCTGCTGCTCGCCGCCTGAGCTCAGCCGATCCGGTCGAGGACGATCGGCGTCTGCTCGTACGACGACGCGTCGGCCTCCACGTCGTACCCGCCCTCGAGAGACTCCAGAGCCCTCTCGAAGCGCTCCGGCTCGTCGGTGTGCAGGGTGAGCAGCGGCTCGCCCTCGGTCACCGAGTCGCCCGGTCGGGCGTGCCACTCCACTCCTGCACCGGCCTGGACGTCGGCACCCTGCTTGGCGCGGCCGGCACCGAGTCGCCACGCGGCCATGCCGACGGCCATCGCATCGAGCCGGGTGAGTACGCCGGAGGCGGGCACGGTGACGACGTGCGTCTCGCGGGCCACCGGCAGCCCGGCCGCGGGGTCACCACCCTGCGCCGAGATCATCTGCCGCCAGGCGTCCATGGCCCCACCTGAGGCGAGTGCGTCGGCTGGATCCGCGTCGGAGCGGCCGGCCCCCTCGAGCATCTCCCTCGCCAACGCCACCGTGAGCTCCACGACGTCGGCCGGTCCACCGCCGGACAGGACCTCGACGGACTCGCGCACCTCGAGGGCGTTGCCCGCAGTGAGCCCCAGTGGTGTGGACATGTCGGTGAGCAGCGCGACTGTGTGCACTCCGGCGTCCTTGCCCAGCGCCACCATCGTCGAGGCCAGCTCGCGCGCCCGCTCGAGGTCCTTCATGAAGGCTCCGGTGCCGACCTTCACGTCCAGCACGAGCGCGCCGGTGCCCTCGGCGATCTTCTTGCTCATGATCGAGGACGCGATCAGCGGGATCGCCTCGACGGTGCCGGTCACGTCGCGCAGCGCGTAGAGCTTCTTGTCCGCCGGCGCCAGCCCCGAGCCCGCCGCGCAGATCACCGCGCCGACGTCCTCTAGCTGGGCGAGCATCTCCTCGTTGGACAGCGACGCGTGCCACCCGGGGATCGACTCGAGCTTGTCGAGCGTGCCGCCCGTGTGGCCCAGGCCCCGGCCCGACAGCTGGGGTACGGCGACTCCGCAGGCGGCGACCAGCGGAGCAAGAGGAAGCGTGATCTTGTCGCCGACCCCACCCGTGGAGTGCTTGTCCGCGGTGGGCCGGGACAGCGAGGAGAAGTCCATCCGCTCACCGCTGGCGATCATCGCGTTGGTCCAGCGCGAGATCTCGCGGCGGTTCATCCCGTTGAGCAGGATGGCCATCGCCAGCGCCGACATCTGCTCGTCGGCCACCTCGCCCTGGGTGTAGGCGTCGATCACCCAGTCGATCTGGCTTTCGCTCAGCTCGGCTCCGTCGCGTTTCGCGATGATCACCTCGACTGCGTCGTGCGCTGCCATCAGACCCCTCTCGACATGAGCATTAGTTGCGGACCACGACCCTACGGAACCCGCGCAGCACGAAGGTGCCGCGGCTCTCCGGCTCGCCGGACAGAGACAGTGCCGGGAACCTGGCGAACAAGGCACCCAGCGACTCCACCAGCTCCATCCGGGCGAGTGGGGCTCCGAGGCAGAAGTGCACACCGGCGCCAAAGGCCAGGTGCGGGTTGGGATCGCGGCCGGGATCGAAGGTGTGCGCGTCGGCGAAGACCGCCGGGTCCCGGTTGGCCGCCCCCAACAGCGCGGCGATCTTCTGCCCCGCCTCGACCCTCACGCCCGCCACCTCGACGTCCTCGGTCGCGGTCCGCTCGAAGAGCTGGAGCGCGGAGTCGAAGCGCAGCATCTCCTCGACCGTGAGCGCCGGATCCGGGCCAGGAGTCAGGCCGCGCGAGAGCAGGGCGACGAGCCCGTTCCCGAAGACGTTGACCGAGGCCTCGTGGCCGGCGTTGAGCAGGAGTACGACGGCTGCGACCAGCTCCTCGTCGCTCAGACCGGCGGCCAGCAGGTCTGTGGTCAGGTCCTCCCCCGGCTCGGCACGCCGCCGGCCGAGGTGCTCGCGCACGTGGTCGGCGAACTCGCCGGCCGCGGACACGGCTTCGTCGACGACCTGCTGTGAGGGAGCCGGCTCGTACATTCGCACGATCGCCTGCGACCAGCCGCGCAACGCCGGCACGTCCGTGACCGAGAGCCCGATCAGCTCGGCGATGACCAGGACAGGCAGCGGTTCGGCGTACTCCCCGATCACGTCGAACCCCGCCGGATCCACGTCCGCGAGCAGCGAACCCGCCAGTGCCTTCACCCGTGGACGCAGCCGTTCCACGTGGCCGCGGTTGAACGCGCCGGCGACCGCGCGTCGCAGCCTGGTGTGCTCGGGGGGCTCGTTCTCCATCATCTGGTGGCGATGGAGCAGGTTGAACGGCTCCAGGTAGTCGGCCGGCTCCCGGTCGTGCCAGATCCGGCCGAGCCGGCGGTTGCGAAGCACCGCGCCGGCGGCGGCATGCGAGAAGGTGAGCCAGGTGCTGCTCGGCTCGTGCCAGGCCACCTCGTGGCGGCTGCGTTCGTGTGCGAAGTACGGGTAGGGGTCCGCGACGAGGTCGGCGGCGTTCAGGTCAATCGAGGTCGTGGGGGCCGAAGGCATCCGGCAGCACCTCGTCCATCCGGCGTACGCCCGACACCGTGAGCACGAGCAGCTCGGGCCCACCGTTCTCGATCAGCAGCTGGCGGCACCGGCCGCACGGCATGATCACCTCGGACCGGCCGTTGACGCAGACCGCGTGCGTCAACCGACCTCCGCCGGTGATGTGCAGCTGGGAGACCATCCCGCATTCCGCGCACAGCGCGACGCCGTACGACGCGTTCTCCACGTTGCAGCCGACCACGACTCGGCCGTCGTCGACCTGGGCAGCCGCACCCACGGGGAAGTGGGAGTACGGCGCGTAGGCGTGCGTGGCCGCCTCGATGGCACGCGCCTTGAGCGAGTCCCAGTCGAAGTCGTCGGTGGGGTGGGTCACCCCGCGGAGCCTTTTCGATAGACCTGGCCGTCGGCCGCGGGCATTCGTAGTCGCTGGGCGGCGAAGGCGAGGACCAGAAGCGTGGTGATGTACGGCGCCATGGTCGTGAAGTCACGGGCCACCTCGTCGGTCAGGAGGTACCAGGCGAGGAACACCGCCGCGAACACGAACGAACCTGCCATCGCCCGTCGGGCTCCCCGGCGCCACTGCAGGAGCGCCACGACGACGAGCAGCACGGCGACGACCAGCAGCAGGGCGTGCACCGAGACGGTGCCCTCCCGGAAGGGCAGCGCCTGCGTGTAGCCGAACAGCGTCGAGCCCATGAGCAGCCCGGTCGGTCGCCAGTTGCCGAAGATCATCGCCGCGAGACCGATGAAGCCGCGGCCACCTGTCTGACCGACCTGGAACCCGGAGGCCGACACCAGCGCCAGGTAGGCGCCACCCAGCCCGGCGAGCCCTCCTGAGACCAGCACGGCGAGGAACTTGTAGCGGTTGACGTTCACACCCAGCGACTCGGCAGCGGCTGGGGCCTCACCGCAGGACCGCAGCCGCAGGCCGAACTGCGTGTGCCAGAGCACGTAGATGCTGCCGAAGATCAGTGCTAGTCCCAGCAGGGTGAGCACGGAGAGGTTCTTGGTCAACATCTCCACGACGCTGGCCAGGTCACTGATCAGGAACCAGTGTTTCTCCTCGAGCGTGTTCATCGGATCGGAGATGAACGGGAGGTCGATCTCCGGTGGGGACTTCAGCGAAGGGGACTGGGTCGGGCCCCCGCCGGGCAGCCCGGTGAAGAAGGCCTCGGCCAGGAAGCCGGTGACACCCCCGGCGATGAGGATGATGGCGACACCGGAGACGATGTGGTCCACCCCGAAGATGACTGTCGCGAGGCCGTGCAACGCGCCGCCGAGCACGCCGAACAAGATCGCACCGAGGACCCCGGCGATGACCCCGTAGTGGTAGGTGAAGTAGCCGGCCCCGATGGTGCCGACGATCATCATGCCCTCGAGGCCGATGTTGACGATGCCCGCGCGCTCTGACCAGAGCCCGCCGAGACCGGCGAGCGCGATCGGCATTGCCGAGGTCAGCGTGACCGTCAGCGTGCCCGAGGACGTGAGCTCCTCGGCCCCGCTGACGATGCGAACCAGCGAGAGGAGCACGAAGCCGCCGAGCACGTAGAGATAGACGCGGTGACGGCGGGTCCTCTGCTCCTCGGGCGTCTCCAGAGGTGGAGGAGGCGCGTCTGTCACGACGGTCATGAGACGGGCTCCTTCCGCTTGTCTGTCGGTTCGCTGCCCTCGGCGAAGTGCTCGGCGACCGAAGCCTGTTCGAGCCGTACGCGGTAGCGACGAACGATCTCGTAGGCGATCACCACCGCGATCACGATGACGCCCTGGGTGACGGCGACGATGTCCGGGGAGACGCCCACGAGGATGTTCAGCAGGTTGCCCTGCTCGGTGAGGAAGGCGAAGATCAGCGCGCCGAACGCGATGCCGACCGGGTTGTTGCGACCGAGCAGCGCGACCGCGATGCCGCCGAAGCCGATCCCGGACTGGAACGACGAGCCGTAGTTATGCGCGTCGCCGAACAGCGTCGGCATCCCGATCAGGCCCGCGACCGCGCCCGAGAGCAGCATCGCGACCACGATCATCTTCTTGACGTTCACACCGCTTGCTACGGCGGCGGACTCGGAGGCGCCGGAAGCACGCAGGTCGAAGCCGAACCGCGTCCGGTTGAGCAGCAGCCAGAACAGCACGCCGACCAGGATCGCGATCAGCGACAACCCGAAGAGCTTGGTGGGACTGTCCCCGAAGATCGTGATGCCTCCGACCCAGCTGCCCTCGTCGATGGCCTTGGTGCTGCGCGCGTTGCCCGTGCTCGTGCCGAGCCGCGAGAGGCCGTAGGCGACGAGCGACAGTGCGATCGCGTTGAGCATGATCGTCGAGATCACCTCACTGACACCGCGGGTGGCCCGCAGGATGCCCGCTATCCCTGCCCACAGCGCTCCTGCGACCATCGCCACCAGGACCGCCACGACGGTGTTGAACCTGCCCGGCAGCCACCCGGTGGCAGCGAACGCCGCAGCGGCGAAGGTTGCGACCCGGTACTGGCCCTCGACGCCGATGTTGAACAGGTTCATCCGGAAGCCGATGGCCGCAGCCACACCGGAGATGTAGAGGATCGACGCGGCATTGAGGATGTTGACGATGTTGCGGCCCTTGGGCCAGCTCAGCAGCGTGCTCCAGAAGCCAGCCACGTCGTCACCCGTGCCGATCAGCACCAGGCTGGCGACGATGCCGGCGACGATGAGGGCCAGGGCAGGTGCGGCCACACCGAGGGCCGCGCGTTTGACAAGGTTCATTCGTCCTCCCCTGCTCCCGTCATCGCGGATCCGAGTTCGGCGGGCGTGACGGTCTGCGGGTCGAACTTGCCGACGAGTCGTCCGCGCAGCAGCACCCGGATCGTGTCGGAGAGCCCGATCAGCTCGTCGAGGTCCGCGGAGATCAGCAGCACCGCCAGGCCTTTGCGACGCGCCTGCTTGATGTGACCCCAGATCTGAGCCTGGGCGCCGACGTCGACCCCGCGGGTCGGGTGGGAGGCGATCAGGAGTACGGGGTCGCCGCTCATCTCGCGGCCGACGATGAACTTCTGCTGGTTGCCGCCCGAGAGTGCACGCGCGGTGGTGTCGATGCCAGGGGTGCGGACGTCGTACTGCTCCACGATCCGTTCCGAGTCACCGCGGGCACCTCCGACGTCGAGCCACTGGCCCTTGACCGAAGGCGGCCGGGTCTGGTGACCCAAGATCCGGTTCTCCCACAACGGGGAGTCGAGCAGCAGGCCGTGGCGGTGCCTGTCCTCCGGGATGTAGCCGATACCGGACTCGCGGCGTTCTCGGGTCGACCACGCACTGATGTCCTGCTCGCCGAGCCTCACGCTGCCGGAGACCGGGGTCCGCATGCCGATGAGCGTCTCGACCAGCTCGGTCTGGCCGTTGCCCTCGACGCCGGCGATGCCGAGCACCTCACCGGCGTGGATGTCGAAGCCGATGTCGGCCAGCTCGGTCCGGCCGGCCGCGTCCTCGAGCTCGATGTCGCGTACCGAGAGAAGCACGCGGTCGGTGACGGTGGACTCCTCGGTGCTGGGCGAGGGCAGCTCGCTGCCGACCATCAGCTCCGCAAGCTTGCGGGAGGTGACCTCCTTGGGCTTGACCGACGCGACCGTGGTGCCGCGACGAATGACGGTGATCTCGTCGGCGACGGCGAGCACCTCGTCGAGCTTGTGGGAGATGAAGATCAGCGTGTGCCCCTGGCCACGGAGCTGGCGCAGGTTGTCGAAGAGCGCGTCGACCTCCTGCGGCACCAGCACGGCAGTGGGTTCGTCGAGAATGATGATCTTGGCCCCGCGGTAGAGCACCTTGAGGATCTCCACCCGCTGGCGCTCGCCGACACCCAGGGTCTCGACGAGCTCATCGGGGTCGAGGCCGAATCCGTACTTCTTGGAGATCTTCACGATCTCGTCCCGGGCCTCGTCCCCGATCCCGTGCAGCTTCTCGGCGCCCAACGTGACGTTCTCCAGGACCGTGAAGTTGTCGGCCAGCATGAAGTGCTGGAAGACCATCCCGATGCCCTCGTCGATGGCGTCGGCCGGGGTGTGGAACGAGACCTCTTTGTTGTTGACGCTGATGGTGCCGTCGTCCGGCTTCTGTACGCCGTACAGGATCTTCATCAGCGTCGACTTGCCCGCACCGTTCTCACCGACGAGCGCATGGATCGTTCCCGTGTGAATGGTGATGTCGACGTCGTGGTTGGCGATGACCCCCGGGAATCGCTTGCCGATGCCCCTCAGCTCAATGGCGGCCTGGGTCGCCTCGGTCGCGAGACTCTCTGTGCTGGTCGACAAAGTCCCTCCCTACCCACTGCGCTAAGACGGACAGGTGCCCGGGCGACAACTTAGCGTGTCGCCCGGGCACCTGGCTCAATCGTGCTTCGAAGGTTTGGTCACTTCACCTTGGCCGGGTCGGTCGGAACGACGACCTCACCGCTGATGACCGTCTCGCCAGCCTTGTCGAGCTGGTCGCTGATGTCATCGACGAAGCCACCCGACTTGGAGTAACCGACGCCCTCAGACTTGAGGTCGTAGCGCACCTCACCGACCTTGATGGCGTCGTCGGCGAACGCCTTGACGAAGTCGAAGACCGCCGTGTCGATGCGCTTGAGCATCGAGGTGAGGATGTGCGGCTTCTGTGCGTCGTCGACCGTGAGGTACTGGTCGGAGTCCACACCGATGGCCCACTTGCCCTCGCCCGCGGCCTCGACCGCGTCGAAGACACCGAGACCGGACTTGCCGGCCGCGTGGTAGACGATGTCCGCGCCCCGCTCGTACATGGCCGTCGCTGCGGCCTTGCCACCGGTCGGGTTCTCGAACCCGGTCTCGCCGTCGTCCGGGTTCTCGGTGAGGTACTGGACGTCGATCTTCATGGCGGGGTCGATCGACTTCACACCAGCGGTGAAACCGGCCTCGAACTTCTTGATCAGGTCGCCGTGCGTGCCGCCGACGAAGCCGACGTGCTTGGCCTTGGACTTCAGCGCAGCAGCGATGCCCACGAGGTACGAGCCCTGCTCCTCGGAGAACACGAGGTCGCTGAGGTTCTTCAGCGGGGTCTTCGGCAGGAAGGTGCTGTAGCCGTCGATCACGCCGAACTGGGTGTCGGGGTACTCCGCAGCGACCGTTGCTGCAGCCGGTGAGTAGATGAACCCGATGGCGATGACGGGGTTGAAGCCGCCCTCGGCCAGGGTGCGTAGACGCTCGGCGCGGATGGTGTCGTTCTCCTTCGGAGCGGCCTTGGCCTCGGTGCAGGTCGCAGCGACCTCGTCGATGGCCTGCTCCATGCCCTTGTAGGCGGAGTCGTTGAACGACTGGTCGCCCCGGCCACCGACGTCGTACGCCAGACCGACCTTGGGCCCGTCACCGTCGGCTGCCTTGCACGCATCGGCCTCGGCCTTGGTGCCACCGCCGCCGTCTCCGTTGTCACTGCCACAACCGGTGAGGGCGAGTGCGCCCACCAAAACTAATCCCGCGATCTTGCTTAAGCCACGCAAGATGCCTCCTCGATCTCGGTGCGCCGCACAATGGCACGTGATGCGGGCACCTTATGCGAGCGGCATGCCCGCTCCTACGGCCCCGACGGCGATCCCCGCAAGTGTTATGCGTCGGTGACCATCGACATCAGCGCGGCAGTCGCAAGCACCGAGGCTCCGACCGAAATGGCCCTTTCATCCACACGTAGGTCCCCTTGGTGGAGGTCGTACGTCGGCCCGCCGGGTGTGCGCGTGCCCAGCCGGGCCATCGCGCCGGGGACGCTGTCGAGGTACCACGCGAAGTCCTCGCCACCCAGGCTCTGCGTGGTGGCGACGTGGCCGTCCTCACCGAGGACGTGTTCCACGGCGTGACCGAACAAGACGGTGGAGCGGTGCTCGTTGACCACCGGTGGCACGCCGCGGACGTAGGTAACGGTCGGGATCACGCCGTACGGCTCGACGATCTGGTCGATGGTGTCCCTGATCAGTTCCTCGGCGTCGACCCAGGCGACGGCGTCGAGCATCCGCACGGTTCCGCCGGCCCGGCCGGTCGCGGGGATGACGTTGACCGCCGAGCCGGCGCGGACCATCCCCCACACCACGCTGACGCCCGCACGTGGGTCCAGGCGCCGCGACAGCACGGCCGGCAGCTCGGTGACCACCTTGCCGAGGGCGAAGACGAGGTCCTCGGTCAGGTGGGGGCGCGAGGTGTGCCCGCCCTTGCCCGCGAGCAGCACGTCGAGGTGGTCGGCAGCACCGGTCAGTGGGCCTTCACGCAGCCCGACCGTGCCGACGTCGAGGCCCGGGTCGGCGTGCAGCCCGAAGATCCGCGAGACGCCATCGAGGGCGCCGGCCTCGATCGCCATCAGGGCGCCGCCCGGCATGATCTCCTCGGCGGGCTGGAAGATCAGACGCACGCGGCCTGGAAGTTTGTCGGCGATGGATGCTAGCGCGAGACCGGTGCCCAGGAGCGAGGAGACGTGCACGTCGTGCCCGCACGCGTGGGCGACTCCAGCGACCGTGCTGGCCCAGGGGTCATTGGTGCGGTCCTCGACGGGGAGCGCGTCGAGATCGGCGCGCAGGGCCACGACCGGGCCGGGCCCGGATCCGATGTCAACGAGCAGTCCGTTGCGCGGCAGTGACCTGGGCTCCAGGCCGGCCTCGTCGAGCCGCTTGCCGACGACAGCAGAGGTGCGTTCCTCGGCCCACGACAGCTCCGGGTGGGCATGCAGGTCTCGACGGAACTCGATCAGCTCGGCTTCGAGCAGGTTGACCTCCGCCAGGGCCTGGCGAATGAGGGAGTTGGACACAACCGACAAGATTACCGGTCAACCGAGGCGCCGGAGGACGCCCGTCCGAAGTTGTGGCGCCGGTTGCACGTACCCGCTGGTATAGCGGGCTCAGCCGATCCTGTTCACACGGGACTGGACCTCGATCACCGGGATGTTGGTCACCGCGGACATCGTCTTCGGCTCCAGGTCGCCGCCGGGGCCCATGTTGCTGGTCCACGTCGCCTGCCAGCCCGTGGTCGCCTGAACGGGGAAGCCACCGTCGTACTGGACCGAGGCGCTCGGGAACGTGAGCACGCACGCGGAGCCCTCGTCGACGCCGGGGGCGTAGGCAGTGCTCGCCTGCTCGGCGGAGCAGTCGGTGCCGCCCACCGGGCTGGTGACCGTCATGCCGTTGGGCTGCGCGGTCACGGTGACGCTCACTCCTGCGGCCTCGGCCGTGACCTCACGCTCCTCGACGGCAGCCGGGTCCTCGGTCCACAGCCACGTCGGGAGGTTGACCAAGGTTGCGTCATTGGAGGAGGCGAGATGCGGGTTCCACTCCAGCGTGGGGCGCTTGAGGTCCATCACCTCGTAGGCGTAGGCGGCCAGGTCCTCGGGCGAGACGGCGGGCGGCGGTGGGTTGCCGGTCGGGAAGGCCTGCCAGCCGACCCACTGCGGCCCGTAGGGCCCCTGGTTGACGGTCGTGCCGCAGGCCTTCGCGACGGCGTTGACCCGGTCGGCGTACGCGCCGGTGCCTGGCGTGGCCGCGGCGCCGGTGGCGTCGCGGGTACGAAGGGTGTAGAACGTCAGGTCTGCTCCTGCCTGGACCTGCTTGATCACGTTCTTGAAGTAGTCGCTGCTCGGCATCGAGAGCTGTCCGGTCGCGGCGTGACCGGTGAGCCAGGGCCGCACCTGTTCGTTGTAGTACTTCATGACGGCCTCGGGGTCGCTGGTGTCGACCTTCTGGCTGTCCAGCATCGTGCTCGAGAGGTTCTCCCACCAGCACATCGGGGGTGGGCCGGGAACGGACGCGACAGAACCCGCGCTGTAGTCACCGGACAGGTGCACCGCCACCTTGGCGGCGTACCCGGTGTCGGTCGTTCCGCCGCCGTTGCCGGCATGCGCCGTCGCGACCGTGGACGCTGCAATTGCAGCGGCGGCGAGAGTGGTGACGAACATCCTGGCGCGGAGTCGCATGCTGATCGATCCCCCGAGGCTCTGGTTTGTGCGGACAGAGAGGTTAGGTCTGGTTCCTGCCCGCTCAACGAGGTTGCAAACCACCCGTCACGGCCGAATCAGAAAAAACGAGAGGCCAGCAGTCAGGCGCGGCAGCCGTTGTTGCCCCGGACTTCGGCCTCGATCACGCGCCACGTGCCTGCGGCCTTGGTCAACGCGCCGACGAAGTTGTAGAACGGGACGAGTTCCTCGCCGGGGCTGCCGTCGGCCTCACGATCGATGGACTTGTTGACCCCGCAGCTCTTCAGCGTCGCGGACGAGCCCTTCACCTTGATGTCACTGACCGAGAACTTGGTGTCACCCACCGTGTGCAGTTTCTTGCCCTGCAGCAGGGTCACATAGCGCACCACGTCGGCGACCGCCTCTCCCGCCGCCACTGTGCCGAGCCTGGGGTCCACCCTGGCCTTGAAGAAGCTGCTCACCCGAACGTCCCAGTACGCGAACCACGCATCGGCGATCGCTTGCTGCTCTGGGCTGTCGGCCTCCACCGTCCCGCGAATCGCCTCGTTGCCCTCGTCGTCGAACGGCGTGGAGTCCGCCGACGCGGGGCTCGAGGGGTCCGGCGACGGCTCGCTCGAGGCGGTGTCGTCCCCCACCGGGCCGAGGGGATCGTCCTTCTTCTCCTCGCCACACCCGCCGACGGCGAGCACCAGCAGGAGGATCAGGACCGAGAACGACGTACGACGCATGGAGCTCCTCGAGACGGTGTCAGACTCCCGAGACTATCTAGTGGGTCGGTCCCCGTCGGGTCGGTCGTCGTCATAGGCAGCCACCAGGCGGTCGGCCGCCAGCGGCGCCGTCAGCTCGCCGGCCAGCAGTTCCCGGCGTACGTCGTCCCGGATCGCGCGCACGCCAGGCGAGCGACGGAGCCTCTGGGCAAGCACGTCGCGCACGAGTGCCCAGGTGAACTCGAGCTGCTGCTCGGCGCGCTTCTCCGACAGGCCCCGCTCCCCCATCGACTCACGGTGGGCGAGCACCCGCTCCCACACCTTGTCGACGTCGGTGCCGTGCAGACCCGAGCAGGTCAGCACGGGTGGCACCCAGCCTCCTCCGGAGGAGTGCACGAGCCGCAGGGCGCCGGCGAGCTCCTTGGCCGCGGACTGGGCCTCGGTGGCCCGGTCGCCGTCGGCCTTGTTCACCGCGATCACGTCGGCGATCTCGAGAATGCCCTTCTTGATGCCCTGGAGCTGGTCGCCCGTGCGCGCGATCGTCAGGAACAGGAAGGTGTCGACCATGGCAGCGACGGTGACCTCGGACTGGCCCACGCCGACGGTCTCCACCAGCACGACGTCGTACCCGGCGGCCTCCAGCACGATCATCGCCTGCGTCGTGGCGCGAGCAACGCCGCCGAGGGTTCCAGCGGTGGGCGAGGGCCGGATGTACGCGTTGGGGTTGGCCGAGAGCTTCGTCATCCGGGTCTTGTCACCGAGGACCGAACCGCCGGTGCGCACCGAGGAGGGGTCGACCGCCAGCACGCCCACGGTCCTGCCTTGCGCCGTGAGGTGCTCGCCGAGGGTCTCGATGAACGTCGACTTGCCGACCCCAGGCACCCCGGAGATACCGACCCGGACACAGCCGAGGCCGCTGGACGTCAGCTCGGTCAGCAGGGCACGCGCGGCTGCCTGGTGGTCCGGGCGCGCGGACTCCACGAGTGTGATCGCCCGCGAGACGGCTGCGCGCCGCCCGGCACGGACCCCCTCGACGAGGGTCCGCACGTCCACGGTAGTGGTGCTCGTCGAAGCCACCTGGTCAGTGGCCCAGCTGTGCGGCGAGCTTCTCGAGCAGGTCCAGGGCCGCGACAGCGATCACGGTGCCGGGCGGGAACACGGCCGCAGCGCCCATCTCCAGCAGCGTCGGTACGTCGTCCGGCGGGATCACGCCACCGACCACGATCATGACGTCCTCGCCACCGAGATCGGCGAGCGCATGCTTGAGCGCGGGGACCAGGGTCAGGTGACCAGCCGCCAGCGAGTTGACGCCCACGATGTGCACGTCGGCGTCGACCGCCTGCTGGGCGACCTCCTCGGGCGTGGAGAACAGCGGGCCCACGTCGACGTCGAAGCCCATGTCGGCGAACGCCGTGACGATGACCTTCTGGCCGCGGTCGTGGCCGTCCTGGCCCATCTTGGCGACCAGGATGCGGGGGCGACGCCCCTCGTCCTCGGCGAACTTCTCGGTCGCCGCGAGCACCTTGGCCAGGGCCTCGTTGGTCTGGCCGTCCCGGTCGGACTCGCGGCGGTACACACCCGAGATCGTACGGATCACGGCGCGGTGGCGGCCGTACACCTTCTCCAGGGCCTCGGAGATCTCACCGACCGTTGCCTTGGCGCGGGCAGCATCCACCCCGAGCGCCAACAGGTTGCCGTCGAGCGAGCCGTGCACGTGGCCGTCCTCGGCGGATCGCGTGAGTGCGTTCAGGGTGCGCTCGACCTCGTCGCTGTCGCGCTCCTCGCGCAGGCGCTCGAGCTTGGCCAGCTGCTGCTTGTAGACGCTGGCGTTGTCGACCCGCAGCACGTCCAGCGGGTCCTCGTCGGCAAGCCGGAAGGTGTTCACGCCAACCAGCTTCTGTGCGCCCGAGTCGAGGCGAGCCTGGGTCCTGGCCGCGGCCTCCTCGATGCGCATCTTCGGCAGGCCCTGCTCGATCGCCTTCGCCATGCCGCCGGCGTCCTCCGCCTCGCGGATGTGCGACCAGGCGCGCTCGGCGAGGTCGTGGGTGAGCCGCTCGACGTAGTAGGAGCCCGCCCAGGGGTCGATGATGCCCGTCGTACCCGACTCCTGCTGGAGCAGGAGCTGGGTGTTGCGGGCGATGCGCGCGGAGAAGTCGGTGGGCAGCGCGATCGCCTCGTCGAGGGCGTTCGTGTGCAGCGACTGGGTGTGACCCTGGGTCGCTGCCATCGCCTCGATGCAGGTGCGCTGCACGTTGTTGAACACGTCCTGCGCGGTCAGGGACCAGCCCGAGGTCTGGCTGTGGGTGCGCAACGAGAGCGACTTGGGGTTCTGCGGTTCGAACTGGCTGACCAGCCGCGCCCACAGGGCCCGGGCCGCCCGCATCTTGGCGACCTCCATGAAGAAGTTCATGCCGATGGCCCAGAAGAAGCTCACCCGCGGCGCGAACTCGTCGATGGTCAGGCCGGCGTCCAGGCCTGCACGGATGTACTCGACGCCGTCGGCGAGTGTGTAGGCGAGCTCGAGGTCAGCGGTCGCCCCGGCCTCCTGGATGTGGTAGCCGGAGACAGAGATCGAGTTGTACCGCGGCATCTTCTGCGCGGTGTAGCCGAAGATGTCGCTGATGATCCGCATGCTCGGCTGCGGCGGGTAGATGTAGGTGTTGCGGACCATGAACTCCTTGAGGATGTCGTTCTGGATGGTCCCCATGAGCTGTTCCGGCTTCACCCCCTGCTCCTCCGCGGCGACGATGTAGAGCGAGAGCACCGGCAGCACCGCGCCGTTCATCGTCATGCTGACGCTCATCTCGTCGAGCGGGATGCCGTCGAAGAGGGTGCGCGCGTCGTAGATCGAGTCGATCGCGACACCGGCCATGCCGACGTCACCCTTCACGCGCGGGTGGTCGGAGTCGTAGCCGCGGTGGGTCGCCAGGTCGAAGGCGACGCTCAGACCCTTCTGCCCCGCGGCGAGGTTGCGGCGGTAGAAGGCGTTGGACTCCTCGGCGGTGGAGAAGCCGGCGTACTGGCGAATGGTCCACGGTTGCGTGGCGTACATCGTCGGGTAGGGACCCCGCAGGAACGGCGCGAGGCCAGGGTAGGTGTCCAGAGCGTCGAGGCCTTCGAGGTGCTCAGGACCGTAGGTCGGCAGGATGCCGATGCCCTCGGGCGACTCCCACGCGTCGTGGCTCCCTGCTGGCCCCTTCACGGGCTCCTTCGCGGTGACCTCGCCGGCGAGCGGCAGGTTGGCGAAGCTGTCAGGGATGCTCATCAGTCCAACTTCCTTCGCGTCCGGTGCAGGAAGTCGAGTGCATCGATCCCCACGGCGCAGGTGTCGTCGACTTCGATGCCTTCGACGGGCTGGCCGGCGAGGACGACCCATTCCGCGCCGGCGCCGCGGAGTGCCTTCACCAGGTCGGCGCCCCAGGCTGCGTATGCCTTGTCGTTCCCGACGATGCACACCACGGACTGGCCGCCGTCAGGTCCCTCGAAGTCCTTCAGGACCGCATCGAGGTCGTCGTGCCGCCCAGCGTTGACCACGCCGATGCCGCCGGCGGCGAACAGGTTGGTGGCAAAGGTGGCCCGAGCGGTGTGCGCAGCGATCGTGCCCATCGTCGCGAGGAAGACGGTGCCGTGGGCCGGTTCGTCGCGCAGCGCCTCGAACGGCTGGCCGTAGGGGCGGACGGGGAGTGCGCCTTCGGCGTACGGCTTCCGTTCAGGCAGCGTCTCGTGCAGGTTAGGGAACTCGGTGACGCCGGTCAGGGCGCGCTCGCGCTTGGCGACCTGCCGGTCGCGCTCGGCAACCACCTCGTCGATCCGTCCGTGCAGCGAGCCGTCCTCGAGGGCCGCGACGACACCCTGTGAGCTCTCGATGCGTCCGAGCTCCTCCCACCCGCTGACCGCGAGGTCGTCGGTGAGCTTCTCGACTGCGAAGGCTCCCCTGGCTGGGTCGGCGACCTTGGCCACGTGTGACTCCTCGACCAGCAGCGTCGAGGTGTTGCGGGCGATCCGGCGCGCGAACGCGTCGGGCAGCCCGAGCCGCGCGTCGAACGGCAGCACCGTCACAGCGTCGGCTCCGCCGACACCGGCTGCGAAGGCGGCAACGCAGGTGCGCAGCATGTTCACCCATGGGTCGTACTTCGTCATCATCGGCCGCGACGTGACCGCGTGCAGAACCATGTTCCGGCGGTCCTCCGAGGCGCCGCTCAGCTCCAGCATCCGCGCCCACATGCGACGTACGGCGCGCAGCTTGGCAATCGTCACGAACTGGTCGTCGGTGGCCGCGAGCCGGAACTCCATCAGTCCGGCAGCCTCGTCGACCGGGACCCCGGCAGCTGCCAGAGCACGCAGGTAGTGCGCGCCGAGCGCCAGCACATAGCCGAGCTCTTGGACGTCGGAGGCGCCCAGGTCGTGCACGGCCGTCCCGTCGACGACCAGGGCCCGGCAACCAAGGCCCCGTGCGATCGCGACAGCCTCGGCCACGACGTCGATGGCCGAGCTCGTCGAGCCCACCTCGCGCACCAGCGCAGCCACCGGATCCACTCCCAGGTTGGTCCCTGGCGCAAGCGCCTGTCCGTCGGCAAGCGCGGCGAATGCCTGCGCTGCACCGAGCGGGTCCGACGGCGCGTCCAGCACGACCGGGGCGATGTCGAGAAGCACGCCGTTCAGGACGGCGGGCAGGTCCGAGACGTCGATGCCTGACGCACCGACTTGCACCCAGAGCGAGCGGCCACCGTTCTCCAGGTCGGTCAGCGCGGCCGCGTTCGATGCCTGTGCATCGGGGTCTGCGAGCAAGGCGCGGACGTCCCAGCCGTCGCCCCGAGCCGGCGGCCGGACGGGGTCAGGAAGGTCAGCGACCAGCGCCGGGGTGCCGAGCGGGGCGATGCCGATGCCGTCGAGCGTCGACCGCGTCAGCCTGGCCCATACCGCGTCGTCGGGATCGTCGGCGGACATGCGACCGGCCTTGCGGAGAACAGCGGCGGCGGCCTTCTCCCACTCGCTGACGTCGCGCTCCTGCCCGACGGCGAGGGAGAGGTGCGCATCGGTGCCCATGTGGGCAGGATATGGACCGGCGTCGCCGTGCGACCAGCGACTGTGAAATACCCGACCCGGATCCTCGAGCCAGCAGCCGTCTGGCCCTGCCAGCAACCGCCACAGCCGAGTATGCCGATCGGTGTCTGGGCCTCACGGGATGCGCATTTTGCGTAACACTCCGCGCAGTATAGTGCTCATATGACCTCACAGACCGCCTTGCCTCCCTTCCATCTCGCCTTGCCCGTCCACGACATCGATGCCGCTCGCCACTTCTACGGAGAGGTCCTCGGCTTCGGCCGCGGCCGCTCAGCCGAGCGGTGGACCGACTGGAACGTGGACGGCCACCAAGTCGTCACGCACCAGGTCGACAACCATGTCAACGCGGTGGCCGGCACCAACCCGGTCGACGGCCACGACGTGCCGGTCCCGCACTTCGGCCTCGTCCTGAGCGTCGAGCGCTTCCAGGAGCTGGCCCAGCAGCTGACCGATGCCGGCACGCACTTCGTCATCGAGCCATACGTGCGTTTCGAGGGGGAGCCCGGCGAGCAGTGGACGATGTTCTTCCTGGACCCCTCGGGGAACGCCTTGGAGTTCAAGGCCTTCCGGGACGTCTCCCAGCTGTTCGCGGTGTGACCCGATGACCGTAGCCCCGATGACTGGGACCCGATGACTGGGACCCGATGACTGGCCAGGACGAGGCCCCCGGCTCCCTGACCGGCGAGGGCGTACTCGACCGCGACTTCCTCTCGGAGGTAGGCGACCACATCCGGGCCCTGCGCACCGAGAGGTCCCTGACGGTGCAGCAGCTCGCGGACCGTTCGCGGATCAGTCGCCGACTGCTGACGCAGATCGAGCTGGGCCAGGCAAACCCGAGCCTGGTCACGGTCACCCGTATCGCTCGGCAGCTGGGGACCGACTTCACCAACCTGCTGAGCCACTCGGCCGCCGAGACGCCTATCGAGGTGCAGGAGAGTGCTGAGCACGTCCTGGTGTGGTCGAGCGAAGCAGGCAGCACCGCCCACCTGTTGGTCGCCACTGCCCAGTCGCGTTCGGCCGACCTCTGGCTCTGGCGACTCGTGCCCGGCGACACCTACCCCGGTCAGGCCGACCCGCCCCGGTCCCAGGAGTTGTTCTACGTCCTGTCCGGAGCGCTCTCTCTCACTGCCGACGACCAGCACGTGGTGGTGGCGGCCGGCGCATCCAGTCGGCTGCGCAGCGACCGGAGCTACTCCTACATCAACGAAAGCTCGGAGACGGTCGAGTTCGTGCGCGTTGTCGCCCTCTCTTCCTGAGCCTGAATCCACCGGGTCGTTGTCACAACCTGAATTCAACCATCGACCACCGACACTCCCGCACCTCAGAAGCCCTTCAACACAAGGGAATTCTCGCTACCGGCGATCAGAGGAGTCCAGCACGCACCAGGCACAGGACAGACTCCACTGATCGCCCGGCCGCGCCACATGCCGACTGGTCGCGGACACTCGGACAGGGCGCAGACCTAGGCTCGCCCAATGATGGTGTGGGATCAGGCAACGGGACGGATCGAATGATTACCGGTGAAGGCCTTGCTCTGCGCCTGCCGGTCGCGGACGACCGCCAGCGCTGGCTCGAGCTGTTGCACGATCCCGACAACCAGCGCTACGCAACGCCGGTCTTCGTACCGCTGCCGGAGACCTTCGAGCAGCTCGATGAGCGCATCATCGAGGCCGCCGAGAGATTTCAGGCGCTGGAGCCGGGCACCTTCGTGATCGTCGACGCTGAGAACGCCGACCGCTTGCTCGGCACGGCCAGCTGGGCGTTCCACGTCCCTGCGAAGCTGCGCATCGCCGACATCGGGTACAACGTGCATCCGGACTCGCGCGGCCGGGGAGTCGCGACCCGGGCCATCCGGGTCCTCACCCGATGGCTGAGCGAGGACAAGGACGGACCGCGGCTGGCACGGGTGCAGCTGGATCACAGCGTGGAGAACTTCGCCTCCTGCCGGGCAGCGTTGGCTGCCGGGTTCGAACGCGAAGGCATCCGCCGCGGCTACCTTCCACTTCGCGACCCGGACGCACCCGGGGGATCGCGCCGACACGACGTCTGCCAGCACGGCGTTGTGGCCAACCCCTGACCAGACGGCACATTCGTTCACTCCCCGCTCACACCGCAGTCATCGCCGCGACACGGGCCTGAGCCACTGTGGCCGCATGCGCATTGCACTCGTGACCGAGCAGTTCGTGCCCAGCACCGCTCCGTCAGCACACGTCACCCGCGAGGTGGTTTCGCGCCTGACCGACGGCGGACACGACGTCGTCGTACTCGCCGGCGGTCGCGGCCAGTCCACGTTCCGCGGCGCACGTGTCTTCTGGGCCAGCCGGATGACCCCGGTGTCGGCCATCCGCGAGGCCCTCACCCTCTCCCGTCCCGATATCTGCCACCTGATCGACCCGCACCGGCTGGGCATCAAGGTCGCAGAGGCCGCTGACCGGCTCGGCGTACCGACCGTCGTGCTGCACCCCCGGACGTGGAAGCCGGGCGTCGATCTGTCCAACCACCACCCCGGCCTGCGCGACCAGGACCTGCACGACCGCTGGGCGCGCGTGCACTCTCCCGACGGGGGACGTCTGGTGGTCGGCTACGTCGGTCCGCTCGAGCGCACCAAGGTGCTCAACCGCCTCGCCCTGGTCGCCCGGCTGCCCGGGGTGCGCCTGGTCGCCCTCGGCGACGGCCCCGGAGCGGAGGGCCTGCGATCCGCTGGGGCCAAGGTGATCCCGGCCCCGACTAGCCTTGAGCGAGCACGGTGCGTGGCCTCCTTCGACGTGCTGCTCCAGCCCCGCAAGAAGGAGATCTACGCACCCACGGTGCACGAGGCCCTCGCCAGTGGCGTCCCGGTCGTGGCGTACGACGGAGGCAGCGCTGCCAACGCCGTACGGCACGAGCACAACGGCCTGCTCGTGGACACCGACCGGGGAGGCAAGTCCTTCGCCCGGGCCGTGGCCAGGCTGGCAGCCAGTCCCGACCTGCGCTTCACGCTGGCCGCGGCCGCTCGCCAGTCCGTCGCGGACCGGACCTGGGACGACGCGGTCGCCGAGCTGGTGGACGTGCACTACCCGACCGCCCTGGCTCGGGGCACTGTCGCCATCGGCTGACTTCCGGTCGTCCTCCGAGCCGTCAGTCCAGACCCGGTTCCTGGACGTCGGCGACATGGCCGTCGGCTGCGGACGGGCGGGCGTCTGGAGTGTTAGCGTCCACGCATCTTGCTCGGTGCGCCGCACGGCAAAGGCCGCGGACACGAGCCATCGAGTCGAACCCCCGGAGGGTCCAGGTCATGGGAAAAGCCGCAGCAGCATGGTCCGCTCTGCAAGAGGGAGGGCCCCGCGAGCTGATCTCCCGCACCCGGTCGTGGGGCGCCCGGGCACTCGATCCGGGTGCCGTGCCTCCCCAGGCGGCGCCACCCGTCCCGTCCGCTCCGGCCGGGAAGAACGCGGCCAACGTCGGGTTCGCGGAGGCCACCCGCTTCTTCGAGAAGCGGCACGCCAACTACGAGCAGCTCGCCGACGCCATCGCCCCCCATCTCGACCCTGACGGTGTGCTCTTCGACGTCGGTGCGAACATCGGCTATTTCAGCATGGTCGTGGGCAAACGCACCGGCTTCCGCGGCTCGGCCCACCTGTTCGAGCCCATCCCCCACCTGGCCCAGTTCTGCTTCCGGACGCTCGCAGAAGCCGAGTTCTCGATCGCCGTGCACCAGTACGGCCTGAGCGACAGCGACGGCCACGTCGACATCTTCATCGACACCAAGGGCAACTTCGGCTGGAACACCATGATCGGTGAGCGAGCGCAGTCCATGACCCCGCAGCGGATCAAGGTTCGCCGCTTCGACGGGATCGGGCTGACGACGGTCCCGTCGGTGATCAAGATCGACGTCGAGGGTGCGGAGTACCTAGTCCTCCGCGGTCTCATCCCGACGATCCGGACCTGGGACGCGCGGCCTCCGATCCTGTGCGAGATCGGCTGGGGGGCCAAGGGACACCCTGCCTGGCAGGAGGAGCTGGCTGTGTTCGAGGAGCTGAAGCAGCTGGGCTACCGCCCGACCAGCCTGCAGGGCGACTCGGTGGTGCTCGAGGAGATCGATCGCACCTGCGACGTCCTTTTTCTGGCTGACTGAGGCCGTCGGCGCTAGGGCGCTAGGGCTCGCTACGCCCGTCGTTGTCCTTGTTGCGCATGCCGATCTTGTTGCCCAGCCACACCAGTGGGTCGTACTTGCGGTCGACCACGCGCTCCTTCATCGGGATGATCGCGTTGTCGGTGATCTTGATGCCCTCGGGACACACCTCGGTGCAGCACTTGGTGATGTTGCACATCCCCAGACCGGCCGCTCCCTGGGCGAGCTCGCGTCGGTCGTGGGTGTCCAGGGGGTGCATGTCGAGCTCGGCGTACCGCAGGAAGAAGCGCGGCCCGGCGAAGGCCGGCTTGTTGTCCTCGTGGTCACGTACGACGTGGCAGGTGTCCTGGCACAGGAAGCACTCGATGCACTTGCGGAACTCCTGACCCCGCTCGACGTCGACCTGGGCCATCCGCCGCTTGCCGTCCGCGTCTCTCGGTGGCGGGGCGAACGACGGCAGCTCCTCGGCCTTCTCGTAGTTGAAGGACACATCGGTGACCAGGTCGCGGATCACCGGGAAGGAACGCATCGGCGTGACTGTGATCGCCTCGTCTGGCTCGAAGTCCGAGAGCCGCGACATGCACAACAGGCGCGGCTTGCCATTGATCTCGGCGCTGCAGGAGCCGCACTTGCCGGCCTTGCAGTTCCAGCGCACCGCGAGGTCGCCGGCCTGGGTTGCCTGGACCCGGTGCAGCGCGTCGAGCACCACCTCGCCCTCGGACACCTCGACCGAGTAGTCCGTGAGCTCGCCGGCGTACTTGTTGCCCCGCCACACCCGCAGCTTCAGCTCGTAGCCCATGGTCCGACCCTTACCCCGTCCCTGTTCATCGACTGGTTCACTTCGCTTCGAAGAACGTCTTGAGTTCGTCCGGCATCACCGGCAACGGCTGGTGCACCAGGTCCACGCCGTCGCCGCGGTCGTTGAGCGAGAGCACGAGGTTCTGGGTGCCCCACCCGTCGTCGGGACCGGGAAAGTCGTCCCGGGTATGCCCACCGCGCGACTCCTGGCGCTCCAGCGCCGCCTTGGCAATGCACTCGGAGACGAGCAGCATGTTGCGCAGGTCCAGTGCGAGGTGCCAGCCCGGGTTGTACTGCCGGTGCCCCTCGACGGCGAGCTTCGAGGCCCGGCCCTTGAGCTCCTCGATCTGCTCCAGCGAGCGGGTGAGCTCCTTCTCGGTCCGGATGATGCCGACGAGGGACTGCATGGTCTGCTGCAGGTCGGTGTGGATCGTGTACGGGTTCTCGCTGCCGGCGCTGTCCTCGAACGGCGACAGCGCCAGGTCCTCCGCAGCGAGCACGTCCTCCCGAGCAACGCTGGGTCGACCCTCACCCTCGAGAGACATGCCGTTCGCCGCAGCCGACTCGCCGGCCCGACGCCCGAACACCAGCAGGTCC
The DNA here is from genome assembly GCA_963742815.1 of uncultured Actinomycetota bacterium. Taxonomy (GTDB): domain Bacteria; phylum Actinomycetota; class Actinomycetes; order Propionibacteriales; family Nocardioidaceae; genus Marmoricola. The sequence continues at coordinate 37,867 of CAVUNJ010000010.1, read as the reverse complement.
GACAGGGAGTTTCCGCCCAGCCGGTTCGAGCCGTGCATCCCACCCGAGCACTCGCCGACCGCGTACAGCCCGTGTACGCCGCTCAGCTCGGTGTCCGCGTCGACCTCGATGCCACCCATCACGTAGTGGCAGGTGGGTCCGATCTCCATCGGCTCGGCGGTGATGTCGACGTCGGCCAGCTCCTTGAACTGGTGGTACATCGAGGGCAGCCGGCGCCGGATGAACTCCGGGTCACGGCGCGAGGCGATGTCGAGGAAGATGCCGCCGTGCGGTGACCCGCGGCCGGCCTTGATCTCGGAGTTGATCGCCCGCGCCACCTCGTCACGAGGGAGCAGCTCGGGTGGGCGGCGGTTGTTCTTCTTGTCGTCGTACCAGCGGTCCGCTTCCTCCTCGTTGTCGGCGGTCTCGCTCTTGAAGAACTCGGGGATGTAGTCGAACATGAACCGCTTGCCCTCGGAGTTCTTCAGGATGCCGCCGTCACCGCGCACCGACTCCGTGACCAGCAGCCCCTTCACCGAGGGGGGCCACACCATGCCGGTCGGGTGGAACTGCACGAACTCCATGTTGATCAGGGTTGCGCCGGCCCGCAGGGCCAACGCGTGGCCGTCGCCGGTGTACTCCCACGAGTTCGAGGTGACCTGGAAGGACTTGCCGATGCCGCCGGTCGCGAGCACGACGGAGGGCGCCTCGAAGACCACGAACCGGCCGGTCTCGCGCCAGTAGGCGAAGGCCCCGCTGATGTTCTCGCCGTCCTTGAGCAGCTCGGTGACCGTGCACTCCATGAACACGTCGATGCCGAGAGCGACCGCCCGCTGCTGCAGCGTGCGGATCATCTCCAGGCCGGTCCGGTCACCGACGTGGGCCAGCCGCGCGTAGCGGTGACCTCCGAAGTCGCGCTGGGAGATCAGCCCGTCGTCCGTACGGTCGAACAGCGCACCCCAGTCCTCGAGCTCCATTACCCGTTCGGGAGCCTCCTGGGCGTGCAGCTGGGCCATCCGCCAGTTGTTCAGCATCTTCCCGCCACGCATGGTGTCGCGGAAGTGCACCTCCCAGTTGTCCTCGGGGTAGACGTTGCCCATCGATGCCGCAATGCCGCCCTCGGCCATCACGGTGTGAGCCTTGCCCAGCAGCGACTTGCACACGATCGCGGTGCGGGCTCCGGCCTCCTGGGCTGCGATCGCGGCGCGCAGCCCGGCGCCGCCCGCCCCGACGACGATCACGTCATAGGAGTGGGTCTCCATCCCGTGGCCCACGGACTCGGCGGAGGACATCCGGTTGCCCGTCATCGGGTGCCGGTCCTCACCGCCGGGGGTCGGGCCGGTCTCGGGGCCTGTCTCCGGGCCTGTCTCCGGATGGTTGTCAGTTGGCATGTTCAGAAGAACCTCGGGTCGGTGATGGTGCCGGTGGACAGCAGCAGGACGTAGAGGTCGGCAATGGCGACGGAGAACAGCGAGAGCCAGGCGTACTCCGCGTGCCGGACGTTGAGCTTGGAGACCCACGTCCACAGCTGGTAGCGCACCGGATGCTTGCTGAAGTGGCGCAGTCGCCCTCCGACGGCGTGGCGGCACGAGTGGCAGGAGAGCGTGTAGAGCCAGATCAGCGCGATGTTCGCAATGAAGATCAGCGTGCCGAGGCCCATGTGGCCCCACTCACCGTGCTCGTCGCGGAAAGCCAGCACGGTGTCGAAGGTGAGGATCACGGCTACAACGACGGCGGCGTACCAGAACCAGCGGTGCAGGTTGTTCAGGATCAGCGGGAGCCGGGTCTCGCCGCTGTACGCCGTGTGCGGCTCGGCGACAGCGCATGCGGGGGGGCTGAGCCAGAACGACCGGTAGTAGGCCTTGCGGTAGTAATAGCAGGTCATCCGGAACCCCAGCGGGAAGATCAAGATGATCAGCGCCGCCGACAGCGGCCACCATGCGAACGGCTGGCCGAAGTCCGAGGCACCCTCGACGCAGTCACCGAGGCACGGCGAGTAGAACGGCGAGAGGTAAGGCTTCGAGTAGTAGTGCGTGCCCTGGAAGGCTCGCACGGTCGCATAGATGACGAACGCGGTGAACACCACGAAGGTAGTCAGCGGATAGAGCCACCACCGGTCGGACCGCAGGGTCCTGTCGTCGATCCGGGCGCGGGTGCGCCCACGTACGCCTGCGTCCGTCGACGCCATCGCCACCTCCGCAGCACGGTTGAGTCCGTTCTCTGACCGGGGACCACTCTTGCCGCAACCCAGGAAAAAAGCGAAATGGGCGCGCAGGGATATGTCACATCCCCAGGGGGCTTCCAGTCGCCCCGCGGAAGGATACGGTGACCTCTGTGGCAACTGCGACTCTCGTCAAGGACAGCAGGTCGACGCGCTCGACCATCGCACTGAAGCTCCTCATGGCCGTCAGCGGCATCATCTTCATCGGCTTCGTGCTCGCGCACATGTACGGCAACCTCAAGGCCTTCTCGGGCCATGACGCCTACAACGAGTACGCCGAACACCTCCGGGAGTTCGGGGAGCCGATGCTGCCCCACACCGGGTTTCTCTGGATCCTCCGGGTGGTGCTTCTCGGTTCGCTGATCGTGCATGTCGCGGCCGCCGTCACCCTGTGGCGTCGCGCCCTGAAGGCCCGCACGATCAAGTACGTCGTGAAGAAGAACAACCACTCGACGTACGCCTCCCACCTGATGCGCTGGGGTGGGGTGACCCTGCTGCTGTTCATCGTCTGGCACCTGCTGAACTTCACGATCGGCAAGGTCAACGTCACCGGCGGGACCACCAACGACCCCTACGAGCTCCTCGTCGACTCGTTCGAGACCTGGTGGCTGACGCTGATCTACCTCCTCGCGATGCTGATGCTCGGCGCGCACCTGCACCACGGGATCTGGAGCTCGCTGCAGACCCTGGGCCTGACCAACAACGAACACGCGCGGGACCGTGCCAAGGTCTTCGGCTTCGTCCTCGCGCTCATCATCACCGTCGGGTTCTCACTCGTCCCGATCTTCGTCCTTGCCGGCGTCATCGACTAGGAGGTCAGCACCCATGACAGACATGCCCGACACCACCACCACCGCCGAGCCCTCGCACCTCGGGGACGGCGAGCAGGAGAGCGACGACGCCGCGGGCTACTACGTCCCCGGCGAGCCGCTCGTGGACACCAAGGCGCCAGGCGGACCCGTCGACGAGCGCTGGAACACCCGCCAGTTCGAGGCCCGGATCGCCAACCCGGCCAACCGTCGACGCCTCTCGGTGATCGTGGTCGGGACCGGCCTGGCCGGCGCCTCCGCAGCGGCCACGCTCGGCGAGGCCGGCTACGTGGTGAAGTCGTTCTGCTACCAGGACTCCCCCCGTCGCGCCCACTCGATCGCCGCCCAGGGCGGCATCAACGCCGCCAAGAACTACAAGGGGGACGGCGACTCGATCTACCGACTCTTCTACGACACCATCAAGGGCGGCGACTACCGCTCACGTGAGTCCAACGTCTACCGCCTCGCCCAGGTCAGCGTGAACATCATCGACCAGTGCGTCGCCCAGGGCGTCCCGTTCGCCCGCGAGTACGGCGGCCTCCTGGACAACCGCTCCTTCGGTGGCGTGCAGGTCTCGCGCACCTTCTACGCCCGCGGGCAGACCGGTCAGCAGCTGCTCATCGGTGCCTACCAGGCGCTCGAGCGCCAGGTTGCCGCGGGAACGGTGAGGACCTACACCCGCCACGAGATGGTCGAGCTGATCGTCGTCGAGGGCCGGGCCCGCGGCATCATCGTGCGCGACCTGGTCACCGGGGAGCTGGAGACGTACTTCGCCGACGTCGTCGTACTGGCCAGTGGCGGCTACGGCAACGTGTTCTTCCTGTCCACCAACGCCATGGGGTCCAACGTCACTGCCACCTGGCGGGCCCACCGCAAGGGCGCCTACATGGCGAACCCCTGCTACACGCAGATCCACCCCACCTGCATCCCGGTGTCGGGCACCCATCAGTCCAAGCTCACCTTGATGAGCGAGTCCCTGCGCAACGACGGTCGCATCTGGGTGCCCAAGGACGCGAAGGATGCCGAGAAGAACCCCAAGGACATCCCGGAGGCGGACCGCGACTACTACCTCGAGCGCATCTACCCCGCGTTCGGAAACCTGGTCCCCCGCGACATCGCATCTCGGCAGGCCAAGAACATGTGCGACGAGGGTCGTGGCGTCGGGCCGAAGGTCGACGGCGTACGACGCGGCGTCTACCTCGACTTCGCTGAGGCCACCGAGCGCCTCGGGCGCAAGACGATCGAGGACAAGTACGGGAACCTCTTCGACATGTACGCCCAGATCACGGGCGAGGACCCCTACACGGTCCCGATGCGGATCTACCCGGCCGTGCACTACGTCATGGGCGGTCTCTGGGTCGACTACGACCTGCAGTCCACGATCCCCGGGCTGTTCGTCACCGGTGAGGCGAACTTCTCCGACCACGGCGCCAACCGGCTCGGCGCCTCGGCGCTGATGCAGGGCCTGGCCGACGGGTACTTCGTACTGCCGAACACCATCCGCGACTACCTAGCCGAAGGCCCCTTCGACAAGGTCCCGGAGGACCACCCGGCGGTGCTCGAGGCACAGCAGGCGGTCCAGACCCGGGTCGACCACTTCCTGAACACCAGCGGCACCCGCAGCGTCGACTCCTACCACCGGGAGCTCGGCAACATCATGTGGGAGTACTGCGGGATGGAGCGCACCGAGGACGGGCTGAAGAAGGCGATCGACCTGATCCGCTCGTTGCGCGACGACTTCTGGCGCAACGTGAAGGTGCTCGGCACGGCGGAGAGTCTCAACCAGTCACTCGAACGTGCTGGTCGGGTGGCGGACTTCTTCGAGCTCGGTGAGCTGATGTGCATCGACGCCCTGAACCGCCGGGAGTCCTGCGGTGGCCACTTCCGCGCGGAGTCCCAGACCGAGGACGGGGAGGCGCTGCGCCACGACAACCTGTACGCCTACGTCGCCGCCTGGGAGTGGGCCGGCAACACAGATTCCTTCGATACGGGGAAACCGGTCCTGCACAAGGAGAACCTGACCTATGAGTTCGTCGAGATGAAGGCCCGGAGCTACAAGTGAAATCACCCCACGACGTTCTTCCCCTCCCCCGCTCCGCTCCTCCGGGCAACAACGCCGCGGGGGCCCCGATTGCCAATTGGGTGGTGTCTTGAACATGAAGCTGACCCTGAAGATCTGGCGCCAGCCCGACGCGGCGTCCAAGGGCGCCATCCACACCTATGAGGTCGAGGAAATCTCCGAGGACATGTCCTTCCTCGAGATGCTCGACGTGCTCAACGAGCGTCTCAACGCCGAGGGTGAGGAGCCGATCGCGTTCGACTCCGACTGCCGCGAGGGCATCTGCGGGATGTGCGGGCTGATGATCAACGGCGAGGCGCACGGCCCGCAGGTCACCACGACCTGTCAGCTGCACATGCGCTCGTTCAAGGACGGGGAGACCATCACGATCGAGCCCTGGCGAGCCGACGCGTTCCCGGTGATCAGGGACCTGTGCGTCGACCGCCGCGCCTTCGACCGGATCATCCAGCAGGGCGGCTACATCTCGGTCAACACCGGCGCCGCCCCCGATGCCCACGCCACGCCGGTGCCCAAGGACAACGCAGACCGCGCCTTCGATGCCGCGACCTGCATCGGCTGCGGGGCCTGTGTCGCGGCCTGTCCCAACGGCTCGGCGTCGTTGTTCGTCGGCGCCAAGATCACCCACCTCGGTGAGCTCCCCCAGGGCCAGGCCGAGCGCGACTCGCGCGTGGTCAGCATGGTCGGCCAGCACGACCACGAGGGCTTCGGCGGCTGCACCAACATCGGCGAGTGCACCGCCGCTTGCCCCAAGGGCATCCCGCTCGACGTGATCTCGCAGCTCAACAGGGACCTCCGCACCGCAATCCGGCACGGGCACTGACCCACGCCGGACCAGCGGCCAGTCAGCGGGTCGCGCCGAGCGAGAACGCGTGTGTGGGCTGCCAGCCCGAGGCGTCATCGTGGAGGTACATCCACATCTCCTCGACGCGGAACGACGCGTCGAAGTCCTCCAGGTCCGTGAACGCCTGCTCGAGCTTCGCCTCGCTGAGGTGATGGGCCACTGTCACGTGCGGGTGGTAGGGGAACACGCGCTCGATCACCAGGGGCCCCTTCCGTACGCCGGCCGCCAGCTGCTCGCACTGGCTGATCCCCTCGACCACGCCGACGAAAACCACCGGGGACACCGGCCGGAAGGTACCCGTGCCTCGCAGGTGCACCCGGAACGGCTCCGCCCGACCCGCGACCTGCTCCAGGTGAGCCATCACGCCCTCGACGTCCGTGTCGGACACCTCATGGGGCGGCAGCAGGGTGATGTGGGTGGGGATGTGGCGAGCCGCCCCGTCACCCGCTGCGATGCGGTATTGCTGGAGCTCGGTCCCCCAGGGCTCGGGAACAGCGAGGGAGACACCGATGGTGGGCACCAGAGAACCTTAGTGGTCGGCACGGCTGTAGCGTGAGCGCTCGTCAGGAGGAGTACATGACCGACTCACTGCGCGCTGCGGAGGCACGCAGCGCCGCGATCGAAGCGCGCATCGCCACCCACCCGGGCGAGCTGCGGATGTTGACCGGCGACCGGCCGACGGGCGCGCTGCACATCGGGCACTTTTTCGGCTCGATCGCCAACCGGCTCAAGCTGCAGGCCGGGGGCGTCGAGATCTTCCAGCTGATCGCGGACTACCAGGTCATCACCGACCGCGAGATCGCGGACGACATCCGAGGCAACGTGCGCAACCTCCTGCTGGACAACCTCGCGGCGGGGATGGACCCGGACAGGGCCACGATCTTCGCGCACTCCGCGGTGCCGGCCCTCAACCAGCTGATGCTGCCGTTCCTCAGCCTGGTCAGCGTCGCCGAGCTGCAGCGCAACCCCACGGTCAAGGAGGAGGCGGCTACCGCCGGCATCACCTCCATCAACGGGCTGATGCTGACCTACCCCGTGCACCAGGCAGCAGACATCTTGTTCTGCAAGGCGAACGTCGTCCCCGTGGGCAAGGACCAGCTCCCCCACATCGAGCAGACGCGGGTGGTGGCCCGACGCTTCAACGAGAGGTACGGAGCCACCTTCCCCGAGCCCGGCGCCCTGCTCTCCGAGGCCACCAACGTGCTCGGCACCGACGGCACCAAGATGAGCAAGTCGAAGGGCAACGTGATCGAGCTGCGCATGACCGCGGAGGAGACCGCGAAGAAGATCAAGGGCGCGAAGACCGACAGCGACCGGCACATCACCTTCGACCCGCAGAACCGGCCGGAGGTCGCCAACCTGATCAAGATCATCTCGATGTGCGAGGGGACCGAGCCGGCCCAGATCGCGGCCGAGATCGGCGACGGCGGGGGCGGCGGACTCAAGGCCCGCGCCACCGACGCCGTCAACACCTACTTCGCCCCCCTGCGGGCGCGCCGGGCCGAGCTCGAGGCCGACATCGACTTCGTAGACGCAGTCCTGCGTCGCGGCAACGACCGGGCCAACGAGATCGCGAACGCGACCCTCGACGAGGTGCGCGACAAGATGGGCATGACCTACCCGTGACGCTGGCTCCACGTCGGCCCGGTCTCCCCGACCCGGACACCATGGAGGCCACACGATGAAGCAGGTCCCGACCCTTACCGACGGCATCGTCACCGTGCGTGCTCCCACCGACGACGACATCGAGGGTTCCTACGAGCAGTGCCAGGATCCGGCGAGCCAGCGCTGGACCACCATCCCGGTGCCGTACACCCGCGACGACGCCCGCCGCTACCTGCGCCACATCATCCCCGACGGGTGGGAGACCGACCGCGAGTGGGGCTTCGTCGTAGAGGCGCGCGACGACACCGGCACCGCGCGCTTCGCCGGCGCGATCTCGTTGCGCAACGAGGGAGAGCGTCGCGCCGAGATCGCGTACGGCGCCCACCCGTGGGTGCGCGGCCGCGGACTGATGGAGCGGGCACTGCGGCTGCTGCTGGACTGGGGATTCGCCGAGCGCGACCTGCAGACGGTGATCTGGCTGGCGCAACGAGGCAACTGGGCCTCGCGCCGCCTCGCCTGGAAGCTGGGCTTCAGCTTCGACGGGACGGTGCGCGACTGGCTCCCACAGCGCGGCGAGCTGGCCGACCAGTGGATGGGCACGCTGCGTCGCGGTGAGGAGATGGCACCGCGCAGCGAGTGGCTGCGGACGCCCACGATCATGGGCAGGTCGGTGGTGCTGCGAGCCATGGCCGAGAGCGACGTCCCACGCATCATCGAGGCCCTCAACGATGCCGTGGTGCAGAGGTACAGCCAGACCATCCGCGAACGCGCTCCGCACGACGAGAACACCCTGCACGAGCGAGTTCTGGGCCTCCTGGAGGAGAGCGCCCAAGGCGCGTCCGTGGCGTGGCACGTAGCTGACACTGCGACCGACCAGCTCCTGGGCTGGGTAGTCCTGTTCGACATCCACGCGGGCTGCCAGGCGGAGATCGGCTACTGGACCCACCCCGACGCACGCGGACGCGGCGTGGCCACCGAGGCCTGCCGGCTGGCGGTGCGGCACGCGTTCATCGACGCCGAGGACGGCGGGCTGGGGCTGCACCGGCTGGCGGCGTACGCCTCCGAGGACAACCCCGCCTCCCAGCGCATCCTGCAGCGAGCCGGCTTCGCCAGGTTCGGCACCGAGCGGGGCAGCACGCTGTTTGCGGACGGCAGCTATGGCGACACCGGTGCCTTCGACCAGTTGGCAGAGGACCACAGGCGCAGCGACTGGTGACCCGTGGCCGCCAGGCGGTCAGGCCGTACGCCGGTGCAGGGCGGCCGAGGCGAGCAGCACGAGCAGCCCGGCCACCGACAGGCCGGCGCCAACCCAGCTCGGCGAGGTGTAGCCGAAGCCCGCAGCCACCACGACCCCTCCGAGCCAGGCGCCGAGTGCGTTGGCCACGTTGAGCGAGGCATGGTTCATCGCGGCGCCGATCGTCTGGGCGCTGCCGGCCACCTGCATCAGCCTCATCTGGAGGTTCACCACGAGCACGGAGCTGACCGTGCTCAACGTGAACGCCGTCAGGAGCCCGGCCACGAACCACTGCGAGGTCCAGGTGAAGAGCACGAGTGTCAGCGCCATCGCAACCGAGGAGACCAGCAGCGAACGGAAGATCGACCAGTCCGCGAGCCGCCCACCGAGCGGCGTACCGATCACCATGCCGATCCCGAAGGCGAGCAGGTAGAGAGGCACCCTCCCCTCCGACAGCCCGGCGACCTCGGTGACCGTCGGTGCGATGTAGGTGTACATCGCGAACATGCCGCCGAAGCCGATCGCACCGGCCAGCAGGGTCAACAACACCTGCGGGTCCTTGAACGCCCGTAGCTCGTTGCGGCCGGTCGCATCCCGGTTGGCGGCCACGTGCGGGACCAGCCACAGCACCAGGACTGCGGTGAGACCGGCGAGCACCGTCACCAGCCAGTACGCCGACCTCCAGCCCGCGTGCTGGCCGAGCCAGGTCGCCGCGGGGACGCCGGCGACGTTGGAGACGGCCAGTCCCAGCATCACGCGGCTGACCGCTCGGCCGCGGCGCTCGGCAGTGACCAGGTCGGCCGCGACCAGGGAGGCCACTCCGAAGTAGGCACCGTGCGGAACGCCGGCGAAGAAGCGGGCCAGGGTGAGGGAGGCGAAGTCAGTGGCGAGGGCACTCGCCGCGTTGCCGATGAGGAAGAGCACCATCAGCCCGATCAGCAGCTCACGCCGCGGGAGGCGGGCGCCGAAGACCGCGATCAGCGGAGCGCCGACCACCACCCCGACGGCGTACGCCGAGACCACCTGGCCGGCCGTGGGGATGGACACCCCGACCCCGGACGCGAGCTGCGGCAACAACCCCATCGAGACGAACTCGGTGGTGCCGATCGCGAACCCGCCCATCGCCAGCGCGACCAGGGCGAACCCGATCTGCAGTGGTGAACCCTGACGAGCCGCCTCGTGCCGACGGGCGCGGCCGCTCAAGGCGACAGCCGTCGGTTCAGGGGTCTCGTCGATTCTCGTCCTCACCCCTCCCCCAACACTCTGAGCCGGTGAAGATTCCCGATCACCCGACCTAAAGAACCGGATAGTCCCGAACGAACCGCACCTGAAAACGCGTCTGGGAGGTGCCGAATGCTCGGGACTATCCGGAATTGGGGATCAGTTGAGGGCAGCGAGCAGGTCGTTGAAGGTCTTCGAGGGACGCATGACCGCCGACGCCTTCTCGGAGTCGGGGCGGTAGTAGCCGCCGACATCGGTCGGTGAGCCCTGGACGAGCAGCATCTCCTCGGCGATCTTGTCCTGGTACTCCGAGAGCTTGTCGGCGAGCTCGGCGAACGCCTCGGCCAGGGCCCGGTCGTCGGTCTGCTTCGCCAGCTCCTGGGCCCAGTAGAGGGCGAGGTAGAAGTGGCTGCCCCGGTTGTCGATCGTGCCGAGCTTGCGGCCAGGTGACTTGTTCTCGTTGAGCCACGTGCCGGTCGCGCGGTCCAGGGTCTCGCCGAGCACCTTGGAGTGCTCGTTGCCGGTGACCTCGGCGTACTTGCCGAAGCTCTCCGCCAGCGCAAGGAACTCGCCCAGGCTGTCCCAGCGCAGGTAGTTCTCCTTGAGCAGCTGCTGCACGTGCTTGGGCGCCGATCCGCCCGCGCCGGTCTCGAACAGGCCGCCGCCGTTGATCAGGGGTACGACGGAGAGCATCTTCGCGCTGGTGCCGAGCTCGAGGATCGGGAACAGGTCGGTGAGGTAGTCACGGAGCACGTTGCCGGTCACCGAGATCGTGTCCTCGCCCTTGCGGATCCGGTCGATCGAGAACTTGATCGCATCCACCGGCGACATGATCTGGATGTCGAGTCCCTCGGCGTCCCCTACGACCTCGGGGTCGGCGAGGTACTGGTTGACCTTCGCGATCAGGTTGGCGTCGTGGGCTCGCGACTCGTCGAGCCAGAAGATCGCCGGGGTCCGCGTCGCGCGGGCACGAGTGACTGCCAGCTTGACCCAGTCGCGGATCGGCACGTCCTTGGTCTGGCAGGCGCGCCAGATGTCACCGGGTGAAACCTCGTGCTCCAGCAGGACGTTGTCGTCCTGGTCGACCACGCGGACCGTGCCGGCCCTGGGGATCTCGAACGTCTTGTCGTGGCTGCCGTACTCCTCCGCCGCGCGCGCCATCAGTCCCACGTTGGAGACCGACCCCATCGTCGCGGGGTCGAAGGCGCCGTGCTCGCGGCAGTCGTCGAGGACAACCTGGTAGATCCCCGCATAGCTGCTGTCCGGGATGACCGCGATGGTGTCGGCCTCCTGACCCCTCGGATCCCACATGTGGCCGGAGGTGCGGATCATCGCGGGCATGCTCGCGTCCACGATCACGTCGCTGGGCACGTGCAGGTTGGTGATGCCCTTGCGGTCGTCGACCATGGCCAGCTCCGGGCCCTCGGCGAGCCCCTGCTTGACCGCGTCGATGATCGCCTGGCCCTTCTGGCCGCCGAGCTTCTCGGCACCGGAGAGGATGCTGGCCAGACCGTTGCTGGGGTCCAGCCCCGCCTCGAGCAGCAGGTCCCCGTGCTCGGCGAACAGACTGGGGAAGAACGCGCGTACGGCGTGGCCGAAGATGATCGGGTCCGAGACCTTCATCATCGTGGCCTTCAGGTGGATCGAGAACAGCACGTCGTCTGCCTTGGCCCGCTGGATCTGCTCACCGAGGAAGGACTGCAGAGCCGCGGTGTTCATGAAGGTGCCGTCGACGACCTCACCGGCCTCCACCGGCACCGACTCCTTGAGCACCTCTGTACCCGAACCCTGTCCCTCTGCCTCCAGCTCGATCCGCAGCGAGCCTGGCTTGTCGATGACCACGGACCTCTCGTTGGACCGGAAGTCGTCGGCGTCCATGTGCGCCACGTTGGTCTTCGAGTCCGGGCTCCACTCGCCCATCGAGTGCGGGTGCTTGCGTGCGTAGTTCTTCACCGACTCCGGCGCACGACGGTCGGAGTTGCCCTCACGGAGCACCGGGTTGACCGCACTGCCCTTGACCTTGTCGTAGCGGGCGCGCGCGTCGCGGTCCTTGTCGGACTGGGGGCTGTCCGGGTAGTCGGGCAGGGCGAAACCCTGCTCCTGGAGCTCGGCGATGGCCGCCTTGAGCTGCGGGGTCGAGGCGCTGACGTTGGGCAGCTTGACGATGTTCGCCTCTGGAGTCTTGGCCAGGGCACCGAGCTCGGCGAGGTCGTCGGCGACGCGCTGGTCCTCGGGGAGGAGGTCCGCGAAGCTGGCCAGGATCCGGGCTGCCAGCGAGATGTCGCGTGTCTGGACCGAGACACCCGCCTTGGCGGCGTACGCCTCGATGATCGGGAGGAACGAGTACGTCGCCAGGAGGGGCGCCTCGTCGGTCTGGGTGTAGATGATCGCTGAGTCGGTCACCGGTGTCTCCTGGTTGGGATGTCTCGGGGTTATCTTCACGTCAAGATATCGCAGGCCGTTGGCATCGACCCATCCGCCAGCCTGTCAGGGGACCATCTCACTCACAACCCACTCACAACCTGCCTCGGCTGCTGGCTTCCTGGCCACCGACCGGGTGCGCCTGCCGGCGCCCCGAGAGCGCTGCTAGCGTCTGGATGACCCTCTCGTCGCACTCAGGAGTTCTCGTGACCACAACACCGCTCAAGGTCGCCGTCACCGGTGCCGCCGGCCAGATCGGCTACAGCCTCTTGTTCCGTCTCGCGAGCGGTTCGCTCCTCGGGCCGGACCGTCCCATCGAGCTTCGTCTGCTCGAGATCGAACCCGCTCTGAAGTCACTCGAGGGCGTCGTCATGGAGCTCGACGACTGTGCGTTCCCCACCCTTGCCGGTGTGGAGATCGGCGCGGACGCGAACAAGGTCTTCGACGGCGTCAGCCTCGCGCTGCTGGTCGGTGCGCGGCCGCGCGGCCCGGGCATGGAGCGCAGTGACCTCCTCGAGGCCAACGGCGCGATCTTCACCGCCCAGGGCAAGGCGCTCAACGAGGTGGCGGCCGACGACATCCGCATCGGCGTGACCGGGAACCCCGCCAACACCAACGCCCTGATCGCGATGACCAACGCGCCCGACATTGCGAAGGAGCGGTTCTCCGCGCTCACCCGCCTGGACCACAACCGGGCCATCTCGCAGCTGGCTGCCAAGACAGGTGCCGCAGTGACCGACATCAAGCAGATGACGATCTGGGGCAACCACTCCGCGACGCAGTACCCCGACATCTTCCACGCGGAGGTCAACGGCAAGAACGCCGCCGAGACGGTCGACGACCAGGGCTGGCTGGAGAACGACTTCATCCCGACTGTCGCCAAGCGTGGCGCGGCGATCATCGAGGCGCGGGGCTCGTCCTCGGCCGCGTCGGCCGCTTCGGCCACCATCGACGCCGCCCGCGACTGGCTCTCCGGCTCCGCCGCCGACGACTGGGTCTCGATGGCGGTCGTCTCCGACGGTTCCTACGACGTACCCGAGGGCCTGATCTCCTCGTTCCCGGTCACCACGAGCAACGGGGACTGGGAGATCGTCCAGGGCCTCGACATCAACGACTTCTCCCGCAGCAGGATCGACGCCTCCACCAAGGAGCTCGCCGAGGAGCGCGATGCGGTGAAGGACCTCGGGCTCATCTGAGTCAGAGGTTTCGCACGGGAAGCTGTTTCCAGTGAGGCGCCGTGAGCTCTCTTCCTCGTACGCCGGTCGCGCTCGATGTCGACACGGGCGTGGACGACGCATGTGCGCTGCTGCTGGCCGCCCTGCACCCTGCCCTCGAGCTGAAGGCGGTCACCTGTGTCGGTGGCAACGCTCCGCTGGCCGACGTCGTACGCAACACCCTGAGCGTCCTCCACACATGTGGCCGTGACGACGTGCCGGTCGCGGCTGGTGCTGCCCGGCCCCTGCTCGCGGCTCCGGTCGACGCGAGGCACGTGCACGGCGAGGACGGCATGGGAGACCTCGGGTGGCCCGGATCACCCCACCAGCCCGCTGCTGAGCACGCAGTCGAGCTGCTGCGGGACGTGCTGCTCGCGGCCGCCGATGGGCCGGAGGATGCTCGGGTGACCGTCGTACCCCTGGCCCCGATGACCAACATCGCGCTGCTCCTGCGTACCTATCCCGAGGTGGCGCGCGGAATCCGGCGGATCGTGTTCATGGGTGGCGCTGCGCATGTCGGGAACGCCACCGCTTCGGCGGAGTTCAACGTGTTCCATGACCCGGAGGCCGCGGCGATCACCTTGGACGCGTGTGCCGACCTGGGCATCGAGACGGTGATGTACGGGCTCGACGTGTTCTACGACCCGCGGGTGAGCGCGGAGGCGGCAGCGGCGCTCGTGGCCGGGCACGGGAGCGGCCCGGCTGGCCTCGCCGGGCGGCTGATCGCGTTCCAGTGTGAGCGCTACGCAGAGGACTCAGCCACGATCGGAGATGCCGGCGCCGTGTGCGCCGTGGTCGACCCCGAGGGACTGACCACCCAGCGGTTGCCGGTGCGTGTCGAGCTCGCCGGCACCTGGTCGCGTGGTCGGACGATCGTCGACCGTCGCGACTGGGACGGCGACCTCACCCACGACCCGCACGGCAAGGCTCCGGCGGCGATCGACGTGGCCCTCGCGGTGGACGGTGAGCGCTACGCGCGGATGTGGCTGGACACGGTCACGGGAGGCCGCTGAGGTCAGCTCCTGTGACTCAGGACGGCTGGTCCGGGATCACGCTGGCCAGGATGATCAGGGTGCTGCCGACTCCGCCGAGCATGAGTACGTCGACCCAGCGGTGGCGGCGTACGCGCAGCATCCCGGCATCGATGTCCCGCAGCAGGACGCGCGCCAGGGCGCCGAACAGCATGGCTCCGCCGATCAGCGAGACGCCGCGACGCCAGGGTCCGAAGGCGACGACCAGCAGTCCCACGATGCAGAGCGCGACGACGATCAGGTACACCAGCCCACCCACGGTGGACGGGATGCGACGGGGCTCCTGCGGCGAGCTCACGACGTGGCGTGCTCCCCGTCCCTGAGGTCGAGACCCAGCTCGAGGTCGGCCTCAGCGCGCTCGACGACGTTGGAGAGCAGCATCGCCCGCGTCATCGGGCCGACACCGCCGGGGTTCGGCGAGACCCAGGCCGCCACGTCGTACACCGACTCGTGCACGTCACCGGCGAGCTTGCCGTCCACCCGCGCGACGCCGACGTCGAGTACGGCGGCGCCAGGCTTGACCATGTCACCGGTCACCAGGTCGGGCACCCCGGCCGCCGCCACCACGATGTCGGCCTGGCGCACATGCCCGGCGAGGTCACGGGTGCCCGTATGGCACAGCGTCACCGTGGCGTTCTCCGAGCGCCGGGTCAACAGCAGGCCGAGCGGTCGCCCGACCGTCACACCACGACCGACCACCACCACGTCAGCGCCGTTGATCTGCACGCCATGGCGGCGCAGCAGCGTCACGATGCCGAACGGCGTGCACGGCAGCGGTGCCTCCCTGCCGAGCACCAGCCAGCCCAGGTTGGTCGGGTGCAGGCCGTCGGCGTCCTTGGCCGGGTCGATCTCACCGAGCACGGCGTTCTCGTCGACGCCCTTGGGCAGCGGCAGCTGCACGATGTAGCCGGTGCAGGCCGGGTTGGCGTTGAGTCGTCGTACGGCGGCCAGGATGTCCTCTTGCGACGCTGTGCCGGGCAGATCCTCGCGGATCGACTCGATGCCGACCTCGGCGCAGTCCTTGTGCTTGCCGTTCACGTACCACGTGGATCCCGGGTCATCGCCCACCAGCACCGTGCCCAGGCCAGGGGTGACGCCACGCTCACGAAGCTTGGCCACCCGCTCTGTCAGCTCACCCTTGATCGCCTTGGCGGTGGCGGTTCCGTCCAGCTTCTGCGCAGTCACGCGGGACATCTTCCATGAAGACGATCAATGCGCAAAGTGGCGGGTCCCGGTGAAGTACATCGTCACGCCGGCCTGCTTGGCGGCTGCGATGGTCAGCTCGTCGCGAACCGAGCCGCCGGGTTGGACGATCGCGGAGACTCCGGCATCGATCAGGATCTGCGGTCCGTCCTCGAACGGGAAGAACGCGTCCGACGCAGCGACCGAGCCCCGGGCCCGGTCGCCCGCCCGGGTGACGGCGAGGCGGCAGGAGTCGACGCGGTTCACCTGGCCCATTCCGATCCCGACCGAGGCGCCGCCGCTCGCGAGCAGGATCGCGTTGGACTTCGCTGCGCGGCAGGCCTTCCAGGCGAACGCGAGGTCGGCGAGCACCTCCTCGGAGGCTGCCTCGCCCGTCGCGAGGGTCCACGAACTCGGGTCGTCGCCCTCGGCGTCGATCGCGTCGCGCACCTGCATCAGCATCCCGCCCGAGATCGGCCGGGTCTCGGCGCCACCGCGCGCGACCGGCTCAGACTCGAGCAGGCGCACGTTCTTCTTGGCCTGCAGCACCTCCACCGCGCCTTCTTCGTACGCCGGAGCGACGACGACCTCGGTGAACACCTCTGCGACCTGTCGCGCCATCTCGACCGAGACCGGCCGGTTAACCGCGATCACCCCGCCGAACGCGGAGACGGGGTCGCACTCATGGGCTTTGCGATGCGCCTCCGCGACGTCCGCACCGACCGCGATCCCGCACGGGTTCGCGTGCTTGATGATCGCGACCGCAGGCTCGTCGAAGTCGTACGCCGCCCGCCGGGCCGCGTCGGCGTCCACGTAGTTGTTGTAGGACATCTCCTTGCCGTGCAGCTGGCGCGCCTGGGCCAGGCCGGTGCCGAAGCCGTTGAGATAGAGCGCTGCAGCCTGGTGCGGGTTCTCGCCGTAGCGCAGCACCGCAGCACGGTCCCAGGTGCCTCCGACCCAGGCTGGGAAACCCGCGCCCTCGGAGGTGTCGGTGAGCACGCTGCCCATCCAGCTCGCCACATGCACGTCGTAGGTCGCGGTGTGCACGAACGCCTCGGCGGCCAGCCGCTTGCGCTGCTCGAGGGTGAAGCCACCCTCTCCAAGGGCGGACAGCACGTCGGCGTACCGCTCGGGCGAGGTGACGATGGCGACCGACGGGTGGTTCTTGGCGGCCGCGCGAACCATCGATGGCCCGCCGATGTCGATCTGCTCCACGCACTCGTCCTGGGAGGCGCCGGACATCACGGTCTCGGTGAACGGGTACAGGTTCGACACCACGAGCTCGAACGGCGCGATCCCGAGGTCGGAAAGCTGCGCCACGTGGGTCGGCAGCCTCCGGTCGGCGAGGATCCCGGCATGCACCTTGGGGTGCAGCGTCTTCACCCGGCCGTCGAGGCACTCGGGGAAGCCGGTGAGGTCCTCCACCCTGGTCACCGGCAGGCCGAGGTCGGCGATCAGCTTGGCCGACCCGCCCGTGGAGACCAGCTCAACGCCGGCCTCGTGCAGGCCCCGCACCAGCTCCTCGAGACCGGACTTGTCGTAGACGGAGACCAGCGCTCGCCGAAGTGGGATCCGGTCGAGCGTTGGTTCAGCAGTCATCGGGTTCTGGGGGTCGATCATTGGCCGATCCGCACCTTCCTGTCGGTGATGGTGAAGCCTTCGCGGGCGATCCGGCCAACGGTGTCGACCAGCATGGTGCGCTCGGCGACCTTGATCCGCTCGTGCAGTGACTCGACGTCGTCACCGTCCTCGACGGGCACGACGGTCTGCGCGACGATCGGCCCGGTATCCACGCCCTCGTCGACGACGAACAACGTCGCCCCGGTGACCTTCACCCCGTAGGCGAGCGCATCCGCCGGGCCCGTCGTACCCGGGAAGGAGGGGCACAGCGCCGGGTGAGTGTTCACGACGTGACCGGCGAACAGACCCAGGAACTCAGGGCCGACGAGCTTCATGAACCCGGCGAGCACCACGAGATCGGGCGCGAACGCCGCCACGGTGTCGGTCAGCGAGTTGTCCCACCGGCCGCGACTGGTGAAGTCGGAGACCTTGCGCACGAACGTCGGTACGCCGGCCCTGTCGGCACGCTCGAGCCCCTGGGTGCCGTCGCGGTCGGCGCCGACAGCGACCACCTCGGCGCCGTACGCCGGGTCCTCGCTGGCCTCGAGCAGGGCCTGGAGGTTGGTGCCTGCGCCGGACACGAGTACGACGAGACGGGTTGCGGGCACCGGCACAGGCTACCCAGTGCCCCCCTAGCAAAACTGGGAGCAGGAACGGGGCCGAAGGACGGGTCCCAAAACGGGTCCCAAGACAGGTCCAGGAACGGGCGCCAACCTCAGCGCCGCTGCCACCACGCGGTGACCACTCCGGCAACCAGTCCGCCCATGCTCATGGCCATCACCGCGGCCACCAGCACCTCCCCCACCGGAGCACCGATGTCGGCCATCCGGCCGGTGCCCATGGGGCCGCCGGCCAACGCGATCGCCATGGCCGTGAGGACAGCGGCCCCGAATCCGCTGCCGAATCCGCGCAGCGCGGCGGAGTCGTACGCCGTCACCCGGTAGGCCCGCTGAGCGAGCACCGCGCCCGCTGCACCGACGACCACCGGCACTGCGAGCAGTCCGACCGCCCAGTCGGGAGTGGCTCCAGTGCCGGGCAGGGCGGCGAGCAGCGGGAACGCGGGGATCGGTCCGAGCGCGACCACGGTCGGTGACACGACGGTGCCCGTGCCGACCGCGAAGCCGGGGCCGAGGAGATAGGCGCTGCCGAACAGGACGGCGTTGGGCGCGACGGCCACCGTCGCCAGGGCGTACATCAGCTGGTCGCCCGGACCGAGGTGCAGCTCGGACATCACCGTGGCCGCCTCGTTGAGACCGAACGCGAGGGCGGCGACCACCAGCACCGACGAGGCGATGAGGAGCATCAGGAACGCTGCGGAGGCGCCGTACGCCATCGCCCGGATCCAGCCGGGCACGAGCTCGACCCAGCCGTGCAGGCGACCGGTGCCCGAGGCCAGCCCGAGCGTCCCGGCGGTCCCCGAGAGCAGCAGCGCGCCGAGGATGGCGCGCCCCAGGCTGGGGCTCGCGGAATCCTGTGAGACGAGCACGCAGGTGACCACGGCGATGACGACGTAGAGGGCGGTGAGGATCGTGGCCGCCAGCACGACCGTCCGGTCGTCCTCCGGCGGTTCGGAGGTCGCAGCCGCCCATCGGCCCGAACGGTAGACGACGACAGCGATCATCGCGGTGATGGTCAGCGGGATGATTCCGAGCGGTACGCCGGACAGGGTCAGCCCGGCGCCATGGCCCACCAACCAGGCGTCGGCCCCGACCCGGAGTGCATCGGTGGTCTCCCCGTGGGCGCCGGCGTCGGCCAGGAACCAGCCGATGACGGCCACGCCCATGCAGGTGACCATCGCGGTGCCGGCCGCTCCGAGTGCGGCGATGGCGGCAGCGACGGTGAGCGGCCTGCCCTCGGGCTGCCCGGCGGACCCGGGGGGGCGCCGGAACAGGAGCCCTCTCAGACGGCCGGCCAGACGTCTGGGGAGCGCCCCCGAGGGACGTCTGGACGAGTTCGCGGAAGATGGTCGGTTCAGCAGATCAGTCATCGCCATCCCATCCTGACCCAGTACGCCGGCGAGGCCCGTCAGGCACGCGGGTAACCTCGCTCTGTCATGCCCTTGCCCAACGGTTCATCTGACACGGACTTCGACGCGTTCTACCTCGGCAGCCGCCGGAGGCTCGTGCTCGAGGCCTACGCCCTGACCGGTGACTTGTCCGCCGCCCGGCACGCGGTCGGCGACGCCTTCGTGGCCGCCCGACACCACTGGCGCAAGGTGGGACGGCTGCCGGACCCGGAGGAGTGGGTGCGCCCGCGTGCATGGGCGATGGCCCAACGAAGGCACGTCGCCCGGTTGTGGCGCCGCGAGAAGGGGCTCACAGCGGAGCAGAAGAGCGTCCTCGACGCTCTGCACCACGTGCCCGACCAGCAGCGGAAGGTGCTGCTGCTGCGGCACCTCGCCGGTCTCACGGACGCCGAGATCGGTCGCGAGCTCGGCGAGACGCCGGCACAGGTGGAGCACCTGCTCGCTGCCGCGACGCGCTCGTTCTGCCGGGAGACCGACTGCGCGCCAGAGGGTGGCTCCGGAGACGGTGACCCCCAGAACGGGAACGCTGGGAACGGGAACGCTGGGAACGGGAACGCTGGGAACGGGAACGCCGAGAACGGGACCCCTGAAGCCGGGGTGCTCAGCGCGATCGGGTCCCTGGCGCCGATCGCCGAGGCGGCGGCACTCCCCCAGCCCGCCCAGATCCACCGAGGTGGCGCCCGACGCCGCCAGCTGCACGCGGTTGTCGGTGTCGTCGCGATCCTCGCGATCACCCTCGGCTGTGGCCTGTTCGTCGTTCGCGGTGGCGTCGGACAGCCGGCGTTGGCGACCCCGGAACGCACGTCGAAACCGGTGACCGCGAAGATGTTGCTCAGCCTGGCGCAGCTGCAGCCGCTGGCAGCGCGCGCGGAGTGGCAGCTGCTCGAGACCTCCGACAACACCTCCGGCACGGGCATCAACACGGTCTGTCAAGCCTCCAGATTCGCTGACCCCCGGGGCCGCCGCGCGTTCGTGCGCAGGTTCTTCGCCCCCGGCTCTCCCCAGCGCCACGTCCTCCAGACCGTCGAGATCTCGCGCAACCCCCAGGCTGCGACGAGGGCGTACCGGACGACGCTCGGCTGGTTCGCGGGCTGCCACCAGGCGCGTCTTCAGCTGCTCAACGCCTACCGGGTGCGCGGGCTCGGTGAGGAGGCGCAGATGCTGAAGCTCCGCATCCCCAACGAGGTGAGCCGTACCTACGTCGTCGGCGTGGCCCGGACCGGCTCAGTGACGGTCTCGACGGTCGTGGAGACCCGCAACGGCCGTCCCGTCGAGATCGCCCGCGCCGTCGCAGGCCTCACCACCGCCGTACGCAACCTGTGCGACGCCGACCCGTCCGGGCCGTGCCCGCAGTCGGTCAGGGCCGCGCCCGTGCTGCCCCCGCGCTCGGGCGAGACGCCCGGCACGCTGGCCTCCGCCGACCTGCCGGTCGTCGGCCGGATCAGCCGGCCGTGGGTCGGGACCCGGCCAGTCCCGGCGCGTCAGAACGTCGCCGCCACCTCGTGCGACAAGACCAGCTTCATCAGTGCCGGCGCACCCCAGGCTGCGACCCGGACCTTCCTGATCCCCGAGGCGAAGCTGTCCAAGCGCTTCGGCATCACCGAGACGTACGGCGGCTTCGCCACCCAGGCAAAGGCGCGCGCCCTGGTGCGCAGCATCTCGACCAAGATGGCGAGCTGCGAGAAACGCGACCTCGGCGCCGAGGTGAGCAGCGAGATCATGCAGCCGGACGGGTACCGCGGGTCGGAGTACGCCCTGTGGCGGCTCGACAGCGAGATCGACGAGGAGTCCTCGGTGGGGTTCTGGATGGGTGTCGCACGGGTGGGCCGCTACGTTGCCCAGGTGAACTTCACCCCCGTAGGAGCCAACGACGTCGACGAGGTCACCTTCCAGGCGTTGATCACCCGAGCGCGCGACCGTCTCTTCGAGCTGACTGCCCCAACCCGATGAGCAGCCCGATGAGCGGCCCCATGAGCAGCCCGATGAGCACCTTCGTGCAGGAGCCGGGTCTGGTGTACCTGGACGGCAACTCGCTGGGCGTGCTGCCGGTAGGCGTCGCCGAGCGGCTGCAGGACGTGGTCAGGCGCGAATGGGGTCAGGGACTGATCCGCTCGTGGAACACCGCGCACTGGATGGAGCTGAGCAAGCGGATCGCCGGCCGGATCGCCCCGTTGATCGGGGTCCAGCCGGCCGACGTACACCTCGGCGACAGCACCAGCGTGACCCTGTTCAAGACCACCGTTGCCGCCGCCCGGTTGCGTCCCGACCGGCGCGTTCTCGTGGTGGAGCCGTCGACGTTCCCGACCGACGGCTACATCATCGCCGGGGTGGCCGAGCTGATGGGCCTGGAGCTGCGCTGGTGCGACCCGGCGGACCCGCTGGCCGCGGTGGACGACGACGTTGCGCTGGTCAGCCTGACCCACGTCGACTTCCGCACCGGGGCAATGTTCGACATGGCCGCGATCTCCGCCGCAGTGCAGGCGCGGGGCGCGCTGATGCAGTGGGATCTGTGCCACTCGACCGGTGCGGTGCCCGTCGACCTGACGGGTGTGGACGCCGACCTGGCGGTCGGCTGCACCTACAAGTACCTCAACGGTGGTCCCGGCTCCCCCGCGTTCGTGTGGGTCGCGCCCCGGCACCAGGGGGCGGCGCGCCAGCCGATCACCGGGTGGATGGGCCACACGAACCCGTTCGCGATGGCCCGCGACTTCGAGGCGGTCGGGGGCATCGGCAGCTTCGCGTCCGGTACGCCGCCCGTGCTGGCGCTCTCGGCCCTCGAGGCGGCGCTCGAAGCCTTCGACGGGGTCCGCATGGACGAGCTGCGCACCAGGTCATTGGAGCTGACCGACCTGTTCATGTCACTCATCGACGAGCGCCTGCCGGGTGTCTTCGAGATCGTCACGCCCCGCGAGCACGCCCGCCGCGGCAGCCAGGTCTCCCTTCGCCACGACCAGGCGTACGGCGTGGTGCAGGCGTTGATCGCGCGTGACGTGATCGGCGACTTCCGTGACCCCGACATCGCCCGCTTCGGGTTCGCCCCGCTCTACAACACCCAGGAGGATGTCCGGCTCGCCGTCGAGCGGCTCGAGGCCGTGATGGCGAACGAGGAGTACGCCGACCCGGCGTACTCCTCGCGCAACGCTGTGACCTGACGGCCCGATTCAGAGACTCTCCAAGATCTCCCGCGTCAGCTGGGCGGTCTCCGAGGGCGTCTTGCCGACCTTGACGCCGGCCGCCTCGAGGGCCTCCTTCTTCGCCTGGGCCGTGCCCGAGGAGCCGGAGACGATGGCCCCCGCGTGGCCCATGGTCTTGCCCTCGGGTGCGGTGAAGCCTGCGACGTAGCCGACGACCGGCTTGGTCACGTGCTCCTTGATGTAGTCCGCTGCCCGCTCCTCGGCGTCGCCGCCGATCTCGCCGATCATCACGATCGCCTTGGTCTCGGGGTCCTTCTCGAAGGCCTCGAGCGCGTCGATGTGCGTGGTGCCGATGACCGGGTCTCCGCCGATGCCGATCGCGGTGGTGAAGCCGTAGTCCTTCAGCTCGTACATCATCTGGTAGGTGAGCGTCCCGGACTTCGAGACCAGGCCGATCGGGCCCTTGCCCGCGATGGTGTGCGGGGTGATGCCGGCCAGTGACTCCTCCGGCGTGATGATGCCCGGGCAGTTCGGGCCGATCATCCGGGTCTCCCCTTGATTGGTGGGGCCGTCCAGGTAGGCCCAGACCGCGGCCGTGTCCTGGACGGGAACGCCCTCGGTGATCACCACGAGCAGTCCGATGCCCGCGTCGATGGCCTCGATGCACGCGTCCTTCGTGAAGGCAGGGGGCACGAAGACGACGGACACGTCGGCGTCGGTCTCCGTCATCGCCTCCTTGACGCTCCCGAAGACCGGCAGGTCCTTGCCGCCGAGCTCGACCGACGTACCGGCCTTGCGGGCGTTGACGCCACCGACGATGTTGGAGCCGGCCTCGACCATGAGGGTGGTGTGCTTGGAGCCCATGCCACCGGTCATGCCCTGGACGATGATCCTGGAGTCCTTGTTGAGGTAGATCGACATTCTTCTCTCCGTCTCAGGTGTTCGCGAGCTCGGCGGCCTTGTCGGCCGCGCCGTCCATGGTGTCCACCAGCGTCACGAGGGGGTGGTTGGCCTCGTCGAGGATCCGGCGCCCCTCCACCACGTTGTTGCCGTCCAGTCGTACGACGAGCGGCTTGGTGGCCTCGCTGCCGAGGATGTCCAGAGCGCCGACGATGCCGCTGGCGACCTCGTCACAGGCGGTGATGCCGCCGAAGACGTTCACGAACACCGACTTGACCTGCTCGTCGTGCAGGATCACGTCGAGTCCGTCGGCCATCACCTGCGCGTTGGCGCCGCCGCCGATGTCGAGGAAGTTGGCCGGGGTGACCCCGCCGTGCGCCTCGCCGGCGTACGCGACCACATCGAGCGTGGACATGACCAGCCCGGCACCGTTGCCGATGATGCCGACCGCGCCGTCGAGCTTGACGTAGTTCAGGCCCTTCGACTTGGCCTTGGCCTCCAGGGGGTCGGCTGCGTCCTTGTCCTCGAACGCTGCGTGTTCCTTGTGACGGAACTCGGCGTTCTCGTCGAGGGAGACCTTGCCGTCGAGCGCCTCGAGCTTGTCGCCGGCAAGCCGCGCGAGCGGGTTCACCTCGACCAGCGTTGCGTCCTCCTCGACGAAGACCGTCCACAGCTGCTGGACGAGCGAGATCGCCTGGTCGCGCAGCGCCGCGGGGAACGCAGCCTCGTCGACGATCGCGGTGGCCTTGGCCTCGTCGACGCCGGAGCCTGCGTTGATCGGGATCTTCTTGACAGCGTCGGGGTTGGTCTTGGCGACCTCCTCGATCTCCACGCCGCCCTCGACGGAGGCGATGCACAGGTAGGAGCGGTTCGCGCGGTCGAGCAGGAAGGAGAAGTAGTACTCCTCCTCGATCGACTCGGCAGGCACCACCAGCACGCGGTTGACCGTGAGGCCCTTGATCTCCATCCCGAGGATGTTGGAGGCGTGCTCCTCAGCCTCCTGCGGCGTCTTGGCCAGCTTCACGCCGCCGGCCTTCCCGCGGCCACCCGCCTTGACCTGCGCCTTGACGACCACGGTGCCACCGATCTCCTCGGCGGCGGCCCTGGCGTCGGCTGCGGTCTCGACGGTCTTGCCGAGCGTTACCGGTACGCCGTGCTTGGCGAAGAGCTCCTTCGCTTGGTACTCCATCAGGTCCACGGGTCACCCGCTCCTTCTTGGCATTCGTTGGGTTCTGAACTCGAGTCTGGGGACGTCCAGAGCCAGCCGACGTCCGTTCCGCCCGACCTTAGTCCCGAGGAGCCGGACGCGGCCACGTCGGGGTAGGAGAGGAGCACTAGGGTGCGATCGTGGAACGACTCGAGACGCAGGTCGCCTCGCCGGTCACGCCTCCGGTCACCCTGGCCGTGACCGAGTACGGCGAACGGACCTCCTCGACACACGTGCTGCTGGTGCACGGCTTTCCCGACGACCAGCGGATGTGGGAGGCCATGGCGGCTGCCCTGCCGGCGGACTGGCACGTGATCACCTACGACCTCCGCGGATCGGGGCGCTCCACGCGTCCGGTCGGGCGCTCCTCCTACCGGCTGGAGCTGCTCGTCGAGGACCTGATCGCCGTACTCGACGCGACGTTGTCACCTGGTGAGCGCGTGCACCTGGTCGGCCACGACTGGGGCTCCATCGTCGGCTGGGACGTGGTCGCGGCCGAGACGTGGGACCCCCGGCTCGAAGGTCGGCTGGCGTCGTACACCTCCTGCAGCGGGCCTCCCCTGGACCACTTGGGCAGCATGGCCGAGAGCTGGCGCGGGCGGCTGCGGATGCTGCCCCAGGCGCTGCGCAGCTGGTACGTCTGGCTGTTCTTGCTGCCGTGGCTGCCCGAGCAGCTGTGGGCGTACTTCCAGGTGCCGATGCACAAGCTGGCGCGCCGGTTCGACCCCACCATCGACCTGCTTCCGTGGGGGCAGGACGTACGGCGCAACGCGAGCCGCAGCCTCGACCTCTATCGCGCCAACGTGGTCCCGCGGTTGAGGCGCCCGATTCCGTGGCGGACGTCGCTACCGGTGCTGCTGGTCGTCGCGACCAGGGACACCGCCCTGAGCCCGGCCACGCTGAACGGGCTGGGAGCACGCTGCCGCGACCTCACCCGGGTGGAGGTGGACGAGGGCCACTGGGTGGCCCGCGCCCGCCCGGCTGAGTTCGCCGACCTGGTCGCCTCGTTCGTACGCCGCCACGGCTGACGCCGCCCCTCAGGGTGCCCGCGCGTGACTCCGGGAGTGCCTGCCTCGTTGATCTGACATGCCCAACCCACTAACCGGCCGGCTCATGGCTGTCGTGACCACGGTTGCCCTCGCCACCACCGGCCTCGCGCTCGCAGGTGGTCCCCAGGCAGCAGCAGTCGAGGACACCACTCCCGGCTACAACGTGGTCGCGATGACCGTGCCCGTCATGGTGGGTCCGAACAACGACCAGGCGTGCACGATCGACGCCGACCTCTACCTCCCCGACGGCGCCAGCCCCACCCACAAGGTCCCGGCGATCCTGAGCACCCACGGGTTCGGGGGCAACAAGGCCGACGAGAGCCAGACGGCCATCGGCAAGGGCTTCGTCGCTCAGGGGTACGCCGTGCTCAGCTACTCCGGCCTCGGGTTCGGCAAGACCACCTGCAAGATCACCCTCGACGACCCGTCGTGGGACGGCAAGGCCGGAAAGCAGATGGTCGACGTGCTCGCCGGCAAGGAGCCCTACGCAACCCCCGGCTCCAGCACCCCGACCTACCTGAGGAGCATCGCCACCGAAGCGACCGGCGACCCCCGCGTCGGCATGATCGGCGGCTCCTACGGTGGCCAGATCCAGTACGCCGTCGCGATGCAGGACCCGCGCATCGACGCGATCATCCCGATCATCACCTGGAACGACCTCAACTACTCCCTCGCGCCGGGACGGGTTGCGAAGAAGCAGTGGATCGACCTGTTCTTCGGGGCCGGCATCATCTCCGGCGCCGAGAACGCGAGCGCCGACCCGGCCACGATGGCCGGCTGCCCCAACTTCACCGACCAGGCGTGTGTCGGGGCCGCCCACCTGAACACGACCGGCTACGCGGACGCGGACACCGAGGCGCTCGCCAGGCACGCCTCGGTCGCCTCCTACGTGAAGCAGGTCAGGGCACCCACGCTCCTGGTGCAGGGCCAGAAGGACACCCTGTTCAACCTCAACGAGGCCGTGGCGACGTACGGCTCACTGCGCGCACAGGGCACCCCGGTGAAGATGGTCTGGCAGTCTTGGGGCCACTCCGGCTCGAGCCCAGTGCCCGGCGAGCTCGACTTCGGCGCCGCCTCTCTGCGCGACTCCTACCTGGGCAGGCGGTTCCTGGACTGGATGAACCACTACGTGCGCGGACAGGGCACGGCCCCGACCGGGCCGCAGTTCGAGTACTTCCGCGACTGGGTGCCCTACGACACCGACCCGGCGCACGCCGGCAACGCGATCGCCGCGGCATACAAGCAGAGCAGCTCGGTCTCCTGGACGCCGACGAACACCCTCTACTTCACCGGCGCCAGCGGGCTCACCCCGTCCAGGAGCGCGCTGCTCCCCGGCTCCGCGGCCTACGCCAACGTCTCAGCCGTGCCGACGTCGTACTCCGAGACCTCCGGGCTCGAGGGCGACACCGTGAACAACGAACCCTCCGACGCTCCGGGCACCTTCGCGGCGTTCACCTCGCCACCGCTCGAGGCGCCCGCCGAGGTCGTGGGAGCGCCGGTGGTGACGCTGCACCTCAGCGCCCCCGTCGCCGCCCACACCCAGGCGGGGGGACCATCGGGACAGCTGGTGCTCTTCGCCAAGGTGTACGACGTGGCGCCGGACGGCACCAAGGTGCTCAAGAACCGCCTGGTGGCCCCGATGCGCGTCGCCGACGTGACCAAGCCGGTCACGCTGCGGCTGCCGGGCATCGTGCACCGCTTCGCCACCGGTCACCGGATCCAGGTGGTCGCGGCGGCCAGCGACTTCGCCTACGCGGGCAACGTGGTGCCGCAGCCGGTGACAATCAGCACCAGCCCCCAGGCGCCGAGCACCCTGGGACTACCTCTCACCAGCAAGCTCGTGTTCTGAGCCCGTCAGCTCACTGGGGGCGGTCACTCGGCGAAGCGATCGCGCACCCAACCGGTGATCTCGCCAGTGGTCGCACCGGGCGTGAAGATCTTCGCGACGCCGATCTCCTCCAGCGGTCCGACATCCTCATCCGGGACGATGCCGCCGCCGAAGACCACGATGTCGCTCGCGTCGCGCTCCTCGAGGAGGGCGATCAGCTTGCGGAACAGGGTCATGTGCGCCCCGGAGAGCACGGAGAGCCCGATCAGGTCGGCGTCCTCCTGGATCGCCGTCTCGACGATCTGCTCGGGGGTCTGGTGCAGACCCGTGTAGATCACCTCGTGGCCGGCGTCGCGCAGCGCCCTCGCGACGACCTTGGCACCCCGGTCATGGCCATCGAGACCAGGCTTGGCCACCACGATCCGCAACATGGCTGCAGGTTATCGGGTGCCCCGCTTAAGTTGCCGTTTGAGTTGCCGGTTCCGTTGCCCGTTCAGCTGCCCGTGCACGTGACTCTGGCCACAGCGCGGAACCGTTCCACGCGGGGATTCGACCGTTCGTCCACTGAAACAACTCGGTCGATTTCAGTTGTCGTGACCTTCCCGTTACCGTATCGGGTCGCTACACAAACAGACTGACAACTCCGACAACTCCGACTGACAGGGCTACGCATGGGTAACCACCGGGCTGACCGAGGCCACCGGCAACACCATGCCGCTGGACCCGTCGCAGCTCCGGGGCACCGCCGCGCGGTGCACGCCCCTCGAACCCGGCGGCTCCTGCGTCTGCCCGCGATTCCGACGATCGTCGGCATCACCGCTCTCGCCGCGGCCGGCGTGGGCGCCGTGTCGGTCGACGCCGAGTCCACGACGCCTGACGCCTTCCTGCTCACCTCACACGGGGAGACCCTGACCGGCACCGACGCCGTCGGTTTCGTCGGCGGTCCCCGTGAGCGTGCGATCAGCCGTGACTCCGAGCGCCAGGCCCTGCAGGACGCCGCGGACGTCGAGCTGGAGAAGGCGGCGGAGCAGCAGGCTGCCGAGCGCAATGCGGCGCTGAAGTCCCTGGGCAAGGCCGCGGAGGCCCGCGCCGGTGAGATCGCCAAGAACCAGTGGCAGATCCCGACGAGCGGCTACCGCCTCACTGCGCGGTTCGGCATGTCCGGCGGCATGTGGTCGAGCAACCACACCGGTCTTGACTTCGCAGCGCCGTCCGGTACGCCGATCGTGGCCGTGGCCAACGGGGTCATCACCGAGACCGGCTCGGCCGGTGCCTACGGCAACCAGACCATCCAGACCCTCGCCGACGGCACCGAGATCTGGTACTGCCACCAGACCTCGATCGACGTCTCACCCGGCGAGACCGTCACCGCCGGCCAGCAGATCGGCAGCGTCGGCTCCACCGGAAACACCACCGGCCCGCACCTGCACCTCGAGGTCCGTCCCGGCGGCGGCGACCCCGTCGACCCCTACCAGGCCCTCGTGTTCCACGGGGTCGCCCCGTAGTTGTCGAACCGTAGTTGTCGCTACAGCTTCTCCACCGGGGCGTAACGCAGCAGCAGTCGCTTGACGCCTTCGGAGCCGAAGTCGATCGAGGCCACCGCGTTGTCGCCGCCTCCCTCGAGCGCCACCACCGTGCCGAGGCCGAAGCTGTCGTGCTGCACGCGGTCGCCGGGATCGAGAGACGGGATCGGGCGGCCCGCCTTGGCCTTCTTGGCAGCGTCCGAGCGAGCGGTCGCCGTACCGAAGCGGCGCTGGGGAGCCCCGCCCCGGGAACTGCCCACAGCGGACCGTGGCATGGCGTACGCCGGACGGTTCCACGAGGTCATCGCGGCCTCGGTGCGGCGCCAGTCCACGAGGTCGGCCGGAAGCTCGTCGACGAACCGCGAAGCCGGGTTGTGCTGCGGAGCCCCCCACGCCGACCGGACGACCGCCCGGGAGACGTAGAGGCGCTCGCGGGCCCGGGTGAGACCGACGTAGGCCAGCCGGCGCTCCTCCTCCAGCTCGGGCTTGTCGCCCAGCGAGCGCATGTGCGGGAAGACGCCGTCCTCGAGCCCGGTCAGGAACACGACAGGGAACTCCAGTCCCTTGGCCGTGTGCAGCGTCATCAGCGTCACCACCCCTGGCGGTGCACCTGCATCTTCCTCGGGGGCGTCGGGGATCTGGTCGGAGTCGGCGACCAGCGCGACCCGCTCCAGGAAGTCGACCAGACCGGGCGGATCGGCCGGGGTGGCCACATCGGCCCCCTCCTCGTCGAACACGGTCGCGGGGTCGGCGGACGGGCCGGCCTGCGGGTCGTCGGCGAACTCGCGCGCCACCGCGACGAGCTCGGCGAGGTTCTCCACGCGGGTCTCGTCCTGCGGGTCCTCGGAGTCCTCGAGCTCCTTGAGGTAGCCGCTGCGCGTCAGCGCCTGCTCGAGTACGACGTCGACCCGCTCCCCCGCCGCCACCATCGACTGGAGCTGTTCGATCAGGTCGACGAAGCCGCGGATGGAGTTCAGCGACCGGGTGGCCAGCCCCGGCGCGTCCTCCGCACGCTGCAGCGCTTCCCAGAAGATGATCCGGTCCCGCTGCGCCAGGCCCTCGATGCAGGCCTCGGCCCGGTCACCGATGCCACGCTTGGGCGTATTCATGATCCGGCGCAGCGACACCGAGTCGGCCGGGTTGGCCAGTACGCGCAGGTAGGCCAGCGCGTCGCGCACCTCGCGGCGTTCGTAGAACCGGACGCCGCCCACGACGCGATAGGGCATCCCGACACGGATGAAGACCTCCTCGAAGACCCGGGACTGCGCGTTGGTCCGGTAGAACACCGCCACGTCGCCGGCCCTCGCTACGCCCGCGTCGGTGAGCTTGTCGATCTCCTCGGCCACGAAGCGGGCCTCGTCGCGCTCGTCGTCACCGACGTAGCCGACGATGCCCTCCCCCGGTCCCGCGTCGGACCAGAGGTTCTTCGGCTTGCGCGCCTCGTTGCGGCTGATCACGGCGTTCGCCGCGGTCAGGATGGTCTGCGTGGAGCGGTAGTTCTGCTCCAGCATCACGATCCGCGCGTTGGGGAAGTCCAGCTCGAAGTCCATGATGTTGCGGATGTTGGCCCCACGGAACGCATAGATCGACTGGTCGGCGTCACCCACGACCATCAGCTCGGCGGGTTCCACCGCGTCCTCGGCGTGGTCCTCCTCGACCACCGCCTGGAGAGGATCCTCCAGGCTGTTCGCGCACAGCTCGTGGATCAGGGCGTACTGCGCATGGTTGGTGTCCTGGTACTCGTCCACCAGCACGTGCCGGAACCGCCGCCGCCAGTTCTCGCGCACTGCCGGAAACGCGCGGAACAGGTGCACGGTCATCATCAGCAGGTCGTCGAAGTCCAGCGCGTTCGCCTGGCGCAGGCGGCGCTGGTACTCGGCGTACGCCGCGACGTAGGTCGACTCCGGGCCGTCGCTGCCACCCGATGTGACCAGTGCCTGGGCGGCGTCCTCGGGGTCCTGGAGCTCGTTCTTTGCGTTGCTGACCCAGTTGAGGATCGCGCGCGGCGGGTAGCGCTTCACGTCGAGGTCGAGGTCGCGGCAGACCAGCGTCATCAGCCGCTTGGAGTCGGCGGCGTCATAGATCGTGAAGCTCGACTTGAAGCCGAACCCCGCGTCCTGGCTGGCCCCGTTCTTGTTCAGCTGGGTGATCTCCTTGCGCAGGATCCGCACGCAGGCAGAGTGGAACGTGCTGACCCACATGATCTTGGCGCGGCCGCCGACCAGCTCCTCGACCCGCTCGCGCATCTCAGCGGCAGCCTTGTTGGTGAAGGTGATCGCCAGGATCGAGCCGGGATGGGCGCCACGCTCCGAGATCAGCCACGCGATCCGGCGGGTCAGCACCCGGGTCTTGCCCGAGCCGGCCCCGGCCACCACCAGCAGCGGCGCACCCTCGTGGACGACGGCCTCGCGCTGCGGCTCGTTCAGCCCGGCGAGGAGCTGCTCACGGGTGGGCCGACGGCGGGGTCCGTTCCTGGGTCCAGACCGGGAACCGTCCTCGGACCCACCAACGGAAGTCGTCTCGGCGGAGGGCCCAGCGGAGGACTCAGCGGAGGGGAGGCCGGGGAGGGGGAACTGCGTGCTCACTCGGGGTCCCCGGCGAAGCGTGAGCGAAGCGAGCGGTTCGTTGGGGTGAGGTTCATGTCGGATCAACACTACGTGCGAGGAACGACACAGGCGCACGCCCCGGGCCGTGGCCCGCGACGTGCGCCTCCGTCTCTTTCAGGCTTGGCTCAGCGGACGACCCCCCAGGCGCTGGCGATGCCCTCGCCGTAGAACCCGTTGCGCTGCAGGGTGCCCACACAGGTCGCGGTGTAGGTGGCGTCCCGACCCTCGTCGAGGTAGTCCACCGTCGGCGGAACCGGGCACGGCCGGTTGGTTGCGGTCGTGAGCAGCAGGCGGCGTACGGCGTCGGGGTTCATCCCGAACCCAGTGCGGGTCCAGCGACCGTGACGGCTGATCCCGAGCGCAGCGACCCCCGTGACGTGCGGGCTGGCCATCGACGTGCCCTGCAGGAACTGGTAGTAGCCGCACACGCCCGGCCGCCGAGCAGTCCTTCTGCACTCCCGCTGCCAAGCCGTCCGGCGTGATGTTCCCGGCGGCGTCGACGTTGCCTTCGGCCACCATCACGTTCAGCGGGGCCGAGGAGAGGATCAGGTTCTGGTTGGTGCGGTGCAGCGGCGTACCGAAGTAGTCGCGGAAGTAACCGCCTGGAGCCGAGAGCTCGACTTCACCAGCGTTGGGGTTGCTGGTGTAGTTCGAGAAGTCGGACTTGAGCCCGGACGGACCCAGTGCCGTCACCCCGATGACGTGGGGACCCTCGTTCGGCATCGACTTGCAGGTGGCGTTGTCGATCGTGCGCGTCTTCGCCGTGCCCGCGGGGTAGTCCGGACTGCTCACGTCCGGCAGCGGGTTGCTGAGGTCGAGGTGTTCGTTGCCGGCAGAGTTGACGAGCGTCACGCCCTGGCGGTGTGCGTAGTTCAGGGCCCGAGTCATGGCCGTGAGGATGGTCTGTTGCTCGGCCTGCTCAGCTGGAGAGTCCGCAGGGTTGTTGGTGCAGTTGAACAGCCACGGGTCCACGTAGAACGACATGTTCACCGCGTTGAGGTGGGCATTGCCGGCGTACGTCAGCGCGTCGACCGTCGACTGGAGGAAGAAGTAGCCGCTGTCCTGCCCGGCCCGCACGTTCACGATGCGCACGTTCGGTGCCACGCCGCTGACCCCGAGGCCGTTCGCGGCGGCCGCGATGGTGCCGGACACGTGGGTGCCGTGACCGTTGTCGTCCAGTTCGCCGGGTCCACGCAGCCGCGGAACTCGCAGGGTCCGTCGACGACCTGGCCGAGCTCGTCAGTCGGGATGTCGTGGACGAAGTTGCGCGACGCGCCGGTGTCGAAGTTGGGCGCGATGTCGGGGTGGCTGCCGTCGACGCCGGTGTCGATGACACCGATCCGCACGGCGCGCTTGCCCAGCGTCTTGTCGTGCGCGAGGTCGGCCCTGATCATCTGCATGCCCCAGAGCTGGTCGTCGAGCGGGTCAGCGGCGGCGGCGGCCTTCGCGGCCGACCTCTTCGGCGCGCTGAGCGTGCTCGCCTTCTGACCCGCAGCGAGCGCGTGCACGTTCTCCTTCTCGACGGCGTCCTTCGACGGGGCCGGGCGACCCTCGGGAACGCGACCGATGGCGCGATCACCCGCTACGCCCTCGACGCCGGAGATGGCGGTGGCGTGCTGTCGGAAGGCGGCATCGTCGCTGCGCACGCCCACCACGCCGATGTCGTTGTTGACCGAGGTCACCGTGGCACCCTGGCTGCGTAGCTTCGCCGCTACGGCCTTGGCGCCACTCGCGGTTCTCGCGAGAACCACGTAGCTGGCGGGATCGCCGGTGTCTGCCGTCTTGGCGCTCGAGGCGCTGGAGCCTGCGCCGGCGGGTCCCGCCAGGGCCGAGGCTGCGAGGGTGGCCGCAGCTACGGCGACGACCCCCTTCGTGTAAGCGCGAGTGGGTCGCATGTGATGTTCCTTCCCGAGTGCGCGGGGGTTTCCCAGGCACCAGATGAACCTAAGCGAGACCCGCCATCCTGGGAAGGGTTCCCTCTTCCTCGTGGCTCATGCCTCGGCCTTCATGTGGGCGTAGTAGTCCTTGGGTCGCCCGTCGCGGTCGATGGTGGAGGTCAGCTGCACCCCGGCACGTTCGATCGTGCGCGAGCTGACCCAGGCGAGCAGCACCGAAGGCACGGCCACGATCAACCCGGTCACGAGGAAGAACGATCCCTGGCGCGCATCCGGGAGCAGTCCTGCGTTGCCGAGCAGCCGCATCACCGGCTCGTGGATCAGGTAGATCCCGTAGCCGAGACCGCCCACCCAGGCCAGCGAGCGCAGCTCGAGAACCTTCGGCCACGGCCCGTCGTGCATCACGATCGAGGTCAGCGCCACGGCGATGGCGATGGCGTACGCCGGGTGCCACCACTCGCCGGCCAAGTCGTGCGAGCGGGTCGCGACCAGGATGCCCAGCGCACCCAGCCCCGCGACCGCCGTACCGATGCGTGCCGTCCGGCCCAGGCGCACGCCTGCTGCGGTGATCACCGCGAGCGCGGTGCCGACGCCGAAGTCGGCCGCCCGGGACAGCGGCGAGAACAGAGCCGACCAGTTGTCCAGCTCCACGGGAGACCAGACGGTGATCCAGGTGAGGTAGGTGATCCCGATGACGAGGAGCAGCGCCGGCAGGACGAGCACGATCGCCATCCGGGCACGACGGGTTGCCGCTCGACGTACGGCCGCATGGATCAACGGCACGGAGAGCGCCATCAACACGTAGAAGTGGAACTCGACCGCCAGCGACCAGGCTGGTCCGTTCGTCCAGAAGATGTACTGGTCGCTGTAGATGTGGGTGAACGTCAGGTGCAGTGCCAGGTCCTGCCAGTGCCCGGGCAATGACGGGTTGGTCAGCGCCCAGACCACGAGCACCACTGCGAAGTACAGCGGCGTCAGCCGGGCCATCCGGCGGAACAGCATCACCCAGCCGGGGCGACCGACCCGCCCTTCCAGAGCGGTACGGGCGATCGGCAGCCAGAGCACGAACCCGGAGAGCACGAAGAACATCTCCACGAACAGCTCCGTGCCGAGCATCGCCTGGTGGGCGCCGCCCGACCACGGCCACGCGTTGTCGGGTCCGCTGCGGTTGTGCTGGTAGGCGTGGAAGAGCACCACGCACAACGCGGCGAGGCCGCGCAGCCAGGTGAGCGGGTAGATGGGGTTGCTCGACCTGGGGGTCGTCCCGGCGGAAGCCTGGGTCGGGGCCTGGGTCGAGGTCTGGATCGACGAGCGGTCGGGGTGCTGGTCATGGTGCTCATGCGGCCACCTCCGGCTTGGAACCAAGCGTTCGGTCTGGGGTGCCGTCCTCGGGGACTTCCTCTAGGTCTACCTCGGGGTCGTCCTCTGGGCGGTCTGGACTGGTCGCGAGCGGAGGTCTCATGCTCGGGGCGGTGCGTGGCGTGACGACCCACTGGTGCTCACCGCGCAGCTGCTTGAGGTGAGCCACGCGGGCGATCAGGTTCTTGAACTCGGTGTAGAAGAACAGGTTGGCGACGGCTGCGAACAAGAACCACCGGGGGTGCCGGCGCAGCTCAGGCGTCGCGAGCCTCCAGGCGGCCAGGGTCTGCACGGGACCGGAGACCGAGATGAACAGCGTCAACAGCGTGAAGATCGGCGAGGAGAAGTCGATGCCGCCGTCGCGGTAGGCCAGGAACCCGAGCAGCGGCCAGGTGAGCATCGAGATCCACGCGTAGACCTCGCGGAAGCCGAGCAGGTACGTCACGCCGAGCTTCTGCCGCAACGAGAGGTACGGCGAGCGGAGCGTGGCGCCGAGGTGTCGGACGGACACCTGGAACCAGCCCTGCGCCCAGCGCATCCGCTGCCGCCACAGCGACTTGAGGGTGTCGGGTGCGAGCTCGTGGCTGACCAGCCCCGGGTCGTTGACGATCCGGCCACCGGCCTGGAGCACCCGCATCGAGGCCTCGATGTCCTCGGTCAGGAAGGACCCGCGCAGCCGGACCCGCTCGAGGGCCGCCGGCGCCAGTAGCCGTTGGATCCGCCGAAGATCCCGAAGTCGTGCAGCCCGGCACGACCGGGATGGGCGACCGCGTAGATCTGCTCGAACTCCACGGCGACCAGCCGGGTCAGCCATTTGTCGCCGCCGTTGCGGATCACGCAGTGGCCCTGCACGACGTCGGCCCCGTCGGCGAGCCAGCGCCAGGCGCGCTCGAACGCGCCGTCCATCGGGTGGTGGTCGGCGTCGAAGATGCCGACGAACTCACCCTCGGCGACGCGCAGCGCCGCGTTGACGTTCTGGGCCTTCGAGGTGCTGTCCGGGACCCGGATCACCTCGAGGTCGGGTGCTGCTGGGCCATCAGCTGCAGCCGCGGCTCGACCGCCATCGGGCCCGGGGTGTTGTAGGCGAGCACGACCTGCAGGCCGCCGGCGTACTCCTGGCTGAGGAACGCCTCGAGGGTCTCGACGATCGTGTCGGCCTCGTTGGGGAGGTACGCCGCGATGACGGCCGTCGCTCGGGGTGGGGGCCGGCAGGCTCAGCGGGCAGCGGCGGAGGCTCGAGCGCACGGAAGCACTCGCTCCAGATCAGCAGCGCGGTGACACTCAGCGCTCCGACCAGGCTCCAGTACAGCGGGGAGGACAGGTCGACGCCGACAGGTAGGCCACGACCAGGCCGAGGAAGGGCAGCACGACGCTGCCCACGGTCGCGAGCAGCACCTGGTGGCTGAAGGACCACAGCCCGATCCGGCGCGGCGCTCCATCTTGCGGTCCGAGCCCAGCGGCTGGAGGTCACGCTGTCGGACCGACTCCCGAGCTGCGGCATCGGCGTACTCCAGCGCCACCTCGGGATGGCGCTTGCGGGTGATCGGCGCCCAGCCGACCCCGAGGTCGAGGACGCCGGCGTGGTAGCCGAGCCGGTCGAATGACTCGACGCGTGGTAGGCCATCTCCTGCAGCCGCACGGGACGCGCGCTACGGTCCTCGTGGCGGAGCCGGAAGACCAGCCGGCCGTCGTCGGTCGCGGTGACGACCTCGTCGCCGTTCAGGAACCGGGTCAGCTACTCGGCAGCCTCGCCGACGACATCGCGGGGCGCCCGCGCGTAGGCGGTCATGTCGCGGCCCGGTTCGGCGAAAGCGGGCACGACGACCGCCATGATCTGGCGGCGCAGGGTCAGGCGGGGTCGCGGATCAGCACGTCGTCGGCGGAGCCGACACGGCCGGTGCGCGACGCTGGGACGAATGAGGGACAGGGACACGGAAAGTTGCCTCTGGTCGTTCGAAGAATCGTGCCACGGGTGAGGGTGCCGCGCGCGTGAACCGCCCAGCGATGCGCGGTCGAGATGGGCCGGTCCGGCCTGCGCCGGGCGTGCGCGGCGGCGGCGTCCTGCGGCCCCGACCGGCGGTCCCGCGCTGATGTCTTCATACTTTTGGAAGTCGGGGGCGTCGATGCAAAAGTCCCAAGCGGGGCGTCCTGAGTCACGTAACTAAGCGCTGTCACGCCTTGGAGCAACTGACCATGGTTCTCACTGTTCCATGGACTCATGGAGATCTTCTCGAGGGAAGAAGTCTCAGATAGGGTTTGTCATGGAATTCTGGTTCGGGGGCTGATGTGTGGAAGCAGCTGGTCCCCCGCTGACGAACCGCGCCGACTCGCAGTCATCGCCGTGAACGTGGATGCCGCGCCCGGCGATGGGGGCCTCGGCAGCTACCGATTCCTGATGACTCAGCCCGACGACCCGAGCACGCCGATCACGTACAGCTCGTGCAAACCGATCCGGGTCGAGATCAACGCCGACGGTATCGACGAGCAGGCCACCGCCAGGCGCCTCGTGCTCAACGCCATGGGCGAGATCTCCGCAGCCTCCCACCTCCAGCTCGTCTACGCCGGACCGAGCGGGAGACGCCCCAGGGACACGAGGGAGATCCTCAGGGTCGTGGGCGGCTCGCCCGTGCTCGTCTCGTTCGCCACGCGCGAAGAGGTGCCGCGGCTGGATGGAGCGACCGCGGGGCTCGGCGGCAGTGCCAGCACCGTTGTCAACGGCGTGGTGATGTACGTGAGCGGCCAGGCGACCCTGGACTCGGACTACGTCAATGACACTCTTCAGACCCGCGGCGGCGAGGACAGGGTGCGAGCGGTTGTCATGCACGAGCTGGGACACGTGGTCGGTCTCCACCACTCCCCCGACGGCCGCGAGATCATGAACA
>CAVUNJ010000009.1:0-368506 GCA_963742815.1 uncultured Actinomycetota bacterium | reverse complement strand
GCTGCATGTTCGCCTGCTTGCCCGCCCGGGTGCTCGCTCGGCTGCTCACTCATGGAACGCAACGTAGCGAACGGCAGTGGATTCGCTCTTGAGGTCTGTCGGCGGTGGGGTGTACCTTGAAGTTGTTCGAACATGTGTTCGATCAAGTCCTGGTGGAGGGTGACCTCGACCCCCATCCTCCACCAGGGCACTGACAGCGGGTCGAACGGCTGCGGATCATCAGGTGAGGAGCAAGGCAGTGCGGCGGTACGACGACCCGGTGGAGGTGCGCAAGGGCGCAGACGAGGATCCCGACCAGTTCCTGTGGCGGGGTCGGTTGTGGCAGGTGCGTGAGGTGGTGGCGCACTGGGTGGAGACCGGGGCGTGGTGGGCCAGACGCCCAGAGAGAGGACCAGAGAGAGAACCAGAGAGAGAACCCGACCAGCCCGGTGCCGTCGACACGGACCTCCTGCGGGAGCGCGAGGTGTGGCGGGTGACAGCAGCCCGGGGAAGGGTCGCTGCCCTCCAGTCTCCAGAGCACGATCCCGGTTTCGGGGTCTTCGACCTGGTCTTCAGCTGGTCCGAGGGCAGCTGGCAGCTCGTCCGGGCCCTGGACTAGACGGACTAGAGGGACTGAAGGGCACCCGATGACACAGCAGATGAGCGCACCACACTTCCTGTCGGCCGCGACGCACTCCTACCTCGAGCGGGCCGCCGAGTCGCTGCGCGAGGCGATCACCAGCACCAGCGTGCCGGAGCGCTACGCCTACGCGCATGTCTCCGCGTTGCGGGCGACCGCTGCCCTGCTGGCGGCGCGGGCCCAGCCGGCACTCCCGGGCCCACGCCGACGCCAGAAGAACGCCTGGGTGCTGCTCGCCGAGGTGGCGCCGGAGCTCAGCGAGTGGGCGAGCTTCTTCGCTGCCGGGGCAGCCAAGCGGGCGGCCGCCGAGGCGGGTTCACGTCGTGCGGTCACCGAGCGGGAGGCCGATGACCTGGTGCGCGACGCCGACCGGTTCCTGGCCCTGGTGGAGACCTCCCTGGGCCTGACCGAGCACGTCCCGATCCGTGTGGCCTAGGCATTAGAAGTGGCTGATCCCTTCGTACACCTGCACGTGGCGTCGGGTTACTCGCTGCAGTACGGCGCCTCGCACCCCCACGTCCTGGTCGAGCGTGCCGCCGAGCAGGAGATGGACACCCTCGCCCTGACCGACCGCGACGGCACTTACGGTGCGGTCCGGTTCGTCAAGGCGGCCATGGCGGCCGGGATCCGCCCGGTGCTCGGCGTCGACCTGGCCTTTTCGGTGATTGAGGAGGGAGCGCCAGCGCGACCACGGGTTGCACGCACCCCCACCCGCGGCGGTGCCTCCCGGGACGCCCGGCTGCCCCGGGTCACCTTCCTGGCCAGCGGGAAGGCTGGGTGGGCGGCGGTGTGCCGGCTGGTCTCGGCGACCCACCACGCAGGTGAGCGCGGGACGCCGGTGTGCACTCCCGAGCTGGTGGCCGAGCACGTCGCAGGACGCAGTGTCCGGGTGCTGCTCGGCCCGGCTTCGGAGCTGGGTCGTGCGGCCACGTTGCGCCGCGACGACCTCGGAACCGAGGTGCTGCGTCGCTGGCTCGACCTGGTCGGGCCCGAGCAGCTCGTCGTCGAGGTCGTCTCCCACCGGTTGCCGGGCTCGGGGCCGGGTTCCTCCCCGCACGCCGCGCGGATGGCCGGTCTGGCCCGATCGGGCGGTCGGCGGGGGTGGGGGTCGGCACAGGTGATGACCGTGCTCTCCAACGCGGTCCGCTTCGCCGACCGGCTGGACGCGCCGACGGTCGACGTACTCGATGCCGCGCGCCGGCTGGTGCCGATGGACGTGCGTCACCTCGACCGCAGCAACGCCGAGGGCTTCTTGAAGTCCGGCAAGCAGATGCATGAGGTCGCCGAGGAGATCTGCCGCTACGCCGGGCTTGGAGAACACGGCTCGCGGGGGGCCACCGAGCTGCTCGCCGCAACCAGGACGGTCGCCGACCAGTGCGTGCTCGACCCGAGGGAGGACCTCGGGATCGGGGAGGTGCACTTCCCGGAGTTCGAGGTCAGCAGTGTTGCCTTGTCCCACGGTGGTGCCATGTCCAGCGGTGATGCCCCGTCCTCCTCGTGGCGGGCCCGGGGCTCCGGGGCCGCCCTCGACGGGGCCGCCGGACGCCAGGGCCTCCGGGGTGAGCGTGGATGGGACTGGCCCCCTGGAGCGAGGAACGAGCGGAAGGGTGGTTGCGAACCCCGGAGCGTCCTGGCGGGAGGTGGTCCCGGCGACACCGAGTTCCGGAGCCCCGGGTCCGTCACCGCATGGGGCACCACCGTCACCGCACGGGGCACCAACGCCGATGCCGAGCTCCGCGCTCGTTGCGAAGGGGCGATCGGGTGGCGCTACGGAGACCGCCCACGGCAGCGGATCTGGAAGCGGCTTGACGACGAGCTCGCGATGATCGGCCAGCTGGGCTTCGCGTCGTACTTCCTCACCGTCGGCGACGTCACCGCGATGATCCGCGAGCTCGGCATCCGCAGCGCCGCGCGCGGATCCGGGGCGGGCAGCCTGGTCAACTACCTGCTCGGCATCTCCGGGGTCGACCCGATCCGGCACGGACTGCTGATGGAACGCTTCCTCTCCCCGCTGCGACAGTCGCTGCCCGACATCGACATCGACGTGGAGTCCGCGCGACGGCTCGAGGTGTACGACGCGATCCTCGATCGCTTCGGCTCCGACCGCTGCGCCACCGTCTCGATGATGGACACCTACAAGGTGCGCCACGCGATCCGTGACGTCGGTGCCGCGCTCGGGATGCCGATGGGCGAGATCGACGCCATCGCCAAGGCGTTCCCGCACATCCGCGCCCGCGACGCCCGGTTGGCGCTGCGCGAGCTTCCCGAACTGCGCTCCACCGGCCTGGCCCGGGAGGTGGCCGCGGGGGAGTGGGGCAGCTTCGACCTGTTCTTCCGGCTGGTGGAGAGCCTCGACGGGCTACCCCGGCACATCGCGATGCACCCATGCGGCGTACTCCTCTCCG
Source organism: uncultured Actinomycetota bacterium (assembly GCA_963742815.1). Lineage (GTDB taxonomy): Bacteria > Actinomycetota > Actinomycetes > Propionibacteriales > Nocardioidaceae > Marmoricola. The sequence goes on along the minus strand of CAVUNJ010000009.1, from coordinate 365,482 downwards.
ACCGCACCCTGCTCGATCGCACCCCGGTGGAGCAGAGCTTCCTGGGCTATCCGATGAGCCAGTTCGACAAGGAGGACGTCGAGGACCTCGGTCTGCTCAAGCTCGACGTGCTCGGCATTCGGATGCAGTCGGCGATGGCCCACGCGGTGGTCGAGATCGAGCGGACGGAGGGACATCACATCGATCTCGACGACGAGGTGCAGGTGCCCTTCGACGACCCCACCACCTACTCGATGATCTCCTCGGCCAAGACCCTGGGCGTCTTCCAGATCGAGTCGCCCGGACAGCGCGAGCTGGTCGGCAAGTCCGGGATCGAGGACTTCTCCGACATCATCACCGACATCTCGCTGTTCCGGCCGGGGCCGGTCAAGAGCGACATGATCACGCCCTACCTCGAGGTCAAGCAGGGCTGGAAGACCGCGAGCTACCTGCACGACGACCTGCGGCCGATCCTCGGTGGCACCCGGGGCGTCGTGGTCTTCCACGAGCAGGTGATCGAGATGATCGCCCAGTTCAGCGGGTGCACCTACGCCGAGGGCGACGAGTGGCGGCGCGCGCTCGGCGACAAGGACGGCATGGCCGAGACGAAGACCTGGTTCTACCCCCGTGCTCTCGGGCGGGGGTACCCGCTGCCGGTGGTGGAGCAGATCTGGAAGGTGATCGAGGCCTTCGCGTCGTTCGGCTTCTGCAAGGCCCACGCGGCCGCGTTCGCGCTGCCGACCTACCAGTCGGCCTGGCTCAAGGCGCACTACCCGGCGCACTTCATCTCAGGCGTGCTCACCCACGACCCGGGCATGTACCCCAAGCGGCTGATCCTCGACGACGCCCGCCAGCTCGGCATCGCCGTGCTCGGGCTCGACGTCAACGCCAGTGAGGCGGCGTACGTCGTGGAGAGGCTGGCCGACGCCGACAGCACTCCCGTCCCTGTCCCCGTTCGGGCCCCCGACCAGGTCAAAGCCTTGGTCGGCAGGTTCCAGCCCAGGGGCGGGATCTACACAAAGCTGCCGAAGGCGACGAGGGACGAGTGCGCCTGGATGGGCCACGGCTGGGGCATCCGGATGGCCCTGGGAGAGGTGCGCGGCATCAACGACGGCGAGGTGAGCCGGATCGTGGAGACCCGCGAGGGTGCGCCGTACGCCTCGCTGACCGACTTCTGGCAGCGCGCCCAGGTCTCCCGGCCCGTGGTCGAGCGACTGGTGCAGGCCGGGGCGTTCGACACCGTCTACGGCATCGGGGTGAGCGGGGCCGGCCGTCGCAACCGGGTGACCCGACGCGACCTGCTGCTCGAGATCGGCGACCTCGACCGGTTGCGCCGCGCCTCCGACCGGACGAGCACGAAGAGGGCGCGCGGACTGTCCCGTCCGGGGTCGGGCAGCTCCGGCGACTCCTCGTTCCAGCTCACCCTCGACCTGGGGACCTCGAACGGCGCCCCGAGTGGCCTGCCGGAGATGACCGACGCCGACCGGGTGCGCGCCGAGCTGGACATTCTCGGCCTGGACGCCAGCAAGCACGTGATCGACTTCCATGCCGAGTTCCTCGACCGCCTCGGCATCACCCGGTCGGCCAACCTGCTCTCCGCGCGCAGCCGCAGCGAGCTGCTGGTGGCCGGGGTGAAGGTGGCCACCCAGACCCCGCCGATCCGGACGGGACGCCGGGTCATCTTCCTGACCCTCGACGACGCCACCGGCCCGGTCGACGCGACCTTCTTCGAGGACGTGCAGGGCCCCTATGCCGCCACCGTCTTCGGTTCGTGGTTGCTCGTCGTCCGCGGGGAGCTGCGACGCACCGGCCGCCGCGGGGTCTCGCTGCGGGCGACGGGTGCCTGGGACCTCGGGACGTTGAGCGACCTGTGGCGCACCGACGGGATGGACGCCGTCCACGCCGCCCTGTCTGATCGGAGTGGCGACCGGGTGCCCCTGGGCTTCGCCGACCCGGGCGACGGGTCATCTCCTGGGCCGAGCCGGGTGATGGTGCACACCAGCGGGTTCCGGATGTCGCCGTACGCCGACATCAAGCCAGCCGGGCTCGACATCAAGAGCAGAGCGCCCGGCACCGTCGACCGCAGAGGTGGCCCGCAAGCTGTGGCACCGCAGCCCGGGGAGCACGGGATGAACCCCCTAGGCTGGCGCCCATGGAACGCCCCCTCGAACGTCGTACAGCAGCCCGCACTGCGGTGGTCTGGGACGCCGTCCGTGCCCTGCTCGCGGGCACGGGGGAACAGCAGGTCCTCGACATCGGTGGGGGCACCGGCGGCTTCGCGGTCCGGGCGGCGGCCCTCGGCAACCGGATCACCGTCATCGACCCCAGCCCCGACGCTCTCGCCGCGCTCGCCCGCCGGGCCGACGAGGAGGACGTGGCCGACCGGGTCACCGGACTCCAGGGCGACCTCGGCACCCTGCGCGACCTGGTGCCCCAGAGCTGGATGGACGAGGGCGGTGCCGACCTGGTCCTGTGCCACGGCGTACTCGGTCTCGTCGACGACCCCGCCACCGCGCTGCAGGCGATCGCCTCGGTGCTGCGTCCCGGCGGAGCACTCTCGCTGCTGGTCAGCCAGCGCCACGCTGCCGTCCTGGCCAGGGCGATGGCCGGCCACTTCACCCAGGCCACCCGCCTGCTCGCGGGTGAGAGCGAGCACCCGACCACGGAGCAACGGTCCAGCGAACACCGGTTCACCTCCGAGGAGCTCACTGACCTGCTCGAGGGAGCCGGGTTCGGCATCCGCAGCTACCACGGCATCCGCGTCTTCACCGACATGGTGCCCTCCTCGCTGCTCGACCTCGAGCCGGGCGCAGCGGCGGCCCTGCTGGAGCTGGAACGGGCGGTGTCCGAACGACCGGAGTACCTCACCCTGGCCAGCCAGCTGCACGTCGTCGCCACCCGCTGACCGGTCCTGGGGTCAGTGGGGCGACCACGGACGGGCCGGACAGGCGGGGCGCGACCTGGCCGGAGCTGCGTGGCAGGGCCTCCGGGGCGACCGTGGATGGGACTGGCCCCCCGGAGCGAGGAATTGCGGGGTCCCCGCGCAAAGGCAAGCGAAGCGCGTTTGCGTGGGGTGCAACGTGCGTAGGGGTGGTTGGGCGCCCCGGAGCGTCCTGCTGCGCAGTGGAGGCCCCGGGCTTCCCCGCCTGTCCGGCCCGGCCATCGACCATCCCTGGGGGGCGGCCTCATGAAGGACACCTCGTGGGACTGCCCGATCCTGCACGTCGACATGGACGCGTTCTTCGCCTCGGTGGCGATCCGGGACCGGCCGGAGCTCGCCGAGGTGCCGGTGATCGTGGGTGGGGGGCATCGAGGGGTGGTGCTGGCCGCCAACTACCCGGCCCGGCAGTACGGCGTCCACTCGGCGCTGCCGATGACCCGCGCCCGACGGATGTGTCCCGACGCGGTGGTGCTCTCGCCCGACTACACCGACTTCGAGGGGGTCTCCTCCTCGGTGATGGAGATCTTCCGGCAGGTCACCCCGATGGTCGAGGCGGTCTCCATGGACGAGGCGTTCCTCGACGTCTCCGGTGCCACCCGGCGACTCGGCAGTCCACTGCGGATCGCCGAGCACATCCGGGCCAGGGTCGCGGACGAGCAGCGGGTCACCTGTTCGGTCGGAGTGGCCGGCTCGGTATCCGTGGCCAAGCTGGCCAGCCGGCGCGCCAAGCCGGACGGCGTGGTCGTGGTTCCTCCGCGCCAGGTGACCCGCTTCCTGCACCCCCTCGACGTGGGTGAGCTCTACGGCGTGGGGGAGAAGACCCGTGACCAGCTGCACCGGCTGGGGCTGCGCACGGTCGGCGACGTCGCACACACCCCGCTGACCACGCTCCAGCGCGGTATCGGCGTCGCGGCCGGCACCCAGCTGCACCATCTCGCCTGGGGCACCGACCGGCGTACCCTCACCCCGCGCCGGGTCACCCAGGATCCCGACAAGAGCATGGGGGCCGACGAGACCTTCGGCCGCGACACCGACGACCGGGCCGTGGTCCTGCGCGAGCTCCTGCGGCTCGCCACCAAGGTCTCCCGGAGGATGCGGACCGCCGGGGTCGCCGGCCGCACGGTCACGCTGAAGGTGCGCTTCGCAGACTTCACCACGATCACCCGCTCCCGGACGCTGCCCGACGCCACCGACGGCACCGGCGAGATTCACGCGACCGCGACGGGGCTCTACGACGCCCTCCGGCTGCAGCGCGCCCGGATCCGGTTGGTCGGCGTACGGGTCGAGGGGCTGGTGCCCCGCGCCCGGGTGCAACGCCAGCTCGTCCTCGGGGCCCGGGAGCGCGGCTGGGACGAGGTGGACCGGGCTGCCGACGCAGCCGCGCTGCGCTTCGGCGGGGGCGCCGTACGCCGCGCAACACTGCTCATCGGCGACCGGCCCTGACCGGCCCCTGACCCGCCTGTCCGAATGAACCCCCGGAGAAATATCGATCACGATTTCTGGATCCCGGCTACCGACTTCACAGGAGCCTGCCTAGACTCAGATAGGGACCAGTCATGCGGGAGGAAGCCGTGCCGCTCTCCGAAGAGGAGCTTCGTCTGCTGGAGCAGATGGAGCATGCGCTTGCCCAGGAGGACCCCAAGTTCGCATCGACCCTGCGCGGAAGCACTCTCGAACGCGTGGCGAGGATGCGCACCATCGCCGCGGCGGCTGTTTTCGTCCTCGGTATCGGCATGCTCATGGGTGGTGCCATGGCTGCCCAGATCTGGCTCGGCGTGCTCGGCTTCGTGGTGATGCTCGCCTCCGCGACCATCGGTCTGGCCTCCTGGCGCGGTCGCCATGCGCCTCCGGCCCAGCCCCAGCGCAGCGGCGAGGAGCAGCTCTTCGACTTCGACGACCAGCCGCGACGCTTCGACGTGATCGAGGGAGGTCGCACCCAGCGACCGCGCCGCCTGCGTCGCCCGGGGGGCAAGCCCTCCCGCAGACTCGGCAACAAGACCCCCAAGCAGGGCACGTTCATGCAGCGCATGGAGCAGCGCTGGGAGCGCCGCCGCCAACAGGGCTTCTGACTCCCACCCTCACCCACCTTCCAGTCGTGTGCCCCACAACGCGTCAGGGCGCGTCCTGCGGCACACGACCGAATGGATCAGCGCCGGCGCCCCCGCACCACTGACATCGGCCACATCCGGCCGATCCAGTCGCGTCCCCGTTCCACACTCCCGACCATCACGTTGCGCCACGCCTCCACGGTTGCCACGGTGCGGGCACGCACCTCGGCGTCGACGGTGTCTCCGCGTCCCACCGTCGGGCGGCTGTAGCGCCCCCGCTCCACGCGGACCAGCAGATCCTCCAACGACTCGAGGTCGTACCCGGCAGCCTTCACCTGGCCGGCGACCCGGCTCGCCTGCTCACGCGGTGAGCGGTCCTCGGGCCAGTCCAGACCCAGATCGAGCGCCGTCGCGCGCAGCTCGGCCCAGGCACCCTCGGCAAGGTGGAACGGACTGGTTACGGAGAGTCGCCGCCGGCGCTGGATGCGTCGTACGAGCCCGGGAACGACCGCCAGGGCGACGACGACGATCAGGGCCACCACCAGCCACCACGGCACCGGGACCCCCCACCCGTCATCGGCACCGCCGGCGGCGTCCGCCTCGGGGTCCGGAGCCGCACTCTCACTGGCCGCACCGCTCGGCGTGACCGTGGGCGGCGCCGCTTCCCCGGACTGGCGGGTCCATGCCGGTGTCGCGCCGGCTCGCTGCCCCGGGGTCGGTTCGAAGCGCACCCAGCCCACACCGGAGAAGTACATCTCCGGCCACGCGTGCCGGTCGTCGCTGGTGTAGAGGATCCGGCCGTCGGGCTGGGTGGTGCCGTTCAGGAACCCGACCACCACGCGTGAGGGGATGTCCAGCGCACGACCCATCGCGGCCATTGCGGCGGCGAACTGCTCGCAGTAGCCGACGCGGTCATCGGTGACGAAGGCGGCGAGCAGGTCCATGCCCGAGCCGCTGCGTTGTTCGAGGGAGTAGCGGAATCCGCCGTCCTGGCGGAACCAGTCCTGCAGTGCGACTGCCTTGGCGAAGTCGCTGTCCGCGCCGCGGGTCACCTCCCGGGCACGCGTGGTGATCACCTGCGGCAGGTCCGGGGGGACCACCGTCATCGATCTGCGGATCGCGGACGGGGGAGCAACTGCGCTGTCCAGCGTTTCGGCGGTGATGGACGGCGTGAACGCGGTGGCGCGGTAGCGCAGCTCGGAGGTTGAGTCGTCACCGACGTACGCGACGTCGAGAGTGCGTGAGTCATAGCGCCAGCTCCCCGCGACGTCGAGCTCGCGGATGGGATAGGGCAGTGGCAGCCAGGTGGTGCCGAAGTTGGGCGCCAGGCGCAGGGACCAGGTGTCCTCGGCGCCGCCGACCGTGGGTGCCAGACCCGGTGGGTTGGGGAACACGCCGTCGGCGGAGTTCTCGTCGGGGAGGTTGCGAGATGAGGGCTGCCAGTCACGGCTGGTGAACTCGTCGAGCACCGTGGTCCTGAGGTACGACGTGGAGCGCGACTCCGTCTCGGCGTACACCAGCGGGGTGTGCGTCATCTCCACCAGGTCGCGGCGCAACCGGATGAACGGGTTGACCGCCGTCAGCTGGAAGCGGCCGCCCTGACCCGCGCCCCCGCCCCCGCCCCCGCCCTCCCGGTCGAGCAGGTCAGTGACGGGGACGAGTGGCGCTGCGAGGAGCGCGAGGAGCACTGCGGCGATCGAGACCTGCCATAGCGTCATGAGCACCGGTCTCCCGGAGCCTGGCCCAGAGCTCGGCCCAGAGCGCGGCCCAGAGCCCGGGGAGCCCGGCCCAGAGCTCTGCCGCGGGCCTAGGGCGGAGTCCCGCCCGGAGTTGCGAACATGGATCTCGGCGGCTCCTCCCCACGCTCCGAACCGGTCGAGGTGCTCGGTCGCGAGGAGTCGCAGGAAGAGCAGGACGGTGCCGATGAAGACCGGCAGCGCCAGCGCGTCACTCAGGATGCTGACCGGGACGCTGAGAGTGACGAGCAGCGGCAGGGCGATCAGCGGCGGACGTCGCAGGCCCATTGCCAGCACGTCGATCGACAACAGCACCGCCAGGGCACAGGCCATCAGCAGCGCTCGTGTGTGTGTCGGGTTGACCTCCACGGGAGACGAGTAGTGGTTCAGGGTGGCGGCACCGTTGCTGATGACGTAGCCGACCCTGCGCAAGGAGTCGTCGGTGGGGATCACTGCCAGCAATGACTCCTTGGCGGCGAAGATCACGTTCAGGGAGAGCAGGACGAGGACCCCCTGGAGGCCGGCGACCGCGTACGGCGCGACGCGCAGGACGCGCAACCAGCTGCCGGCCAGGGCAACGAGCAGGCCGACGAGCAGCGTCGGCACCAGGAATCCCATCGGCTGCGACACCATCCCGCCCCACGAGAACAGGGCAACCCAGCCTGCTGACATCGCGAGGACTGGTGGGCCGGGACGCCACTCGGGGCCAGCCGAGGGGTACAGCGATGGCGCCAGCCTGGGGTCTCTCGAGGGGGTCACCGTCGGGGTGCCAGGCGGCGTCCCGGACGGCGTTCCGGGGGATGTCGTCGAGGAGGTCATCGGGCGAGCCCCAGCCAGGCGGCGGCGAGAGAGCCGTTGCGGTCGAGCGTCGTCGCCTTCCATCCGCCCTGGCGCAGCGAGGCCGTGGCCGGAAGCTCTGTTGGCCCGGAGCGGTCCCAGCTCGACACGTCCAGCACCACGGCGTACGCCGAGTCGCCGGCGTTGGCCAGCCCGGCGAAGAACGCGCGGTCAGCTTCCCCGAGGTGGCCGAGCACAGCGAGCAGCATCCCGCCCTGGGACGACTCGTCGACCCACCCGGTGGAGAGTCGCTCGTTGCGGGTCATCCCCATCAGCGCCAGTCGCTCGAGCTGCTGGGGCAGGGTCACTCCGCGTGCTCCCTGGTGCCAGCCGTGCGAGGAGGACTGGCCGGTCGCGCTGACAAGGCGGACCTCGAAGTCCAGGGCGACCAGGTTCCGCATGATCGAGGCGGCGGCGCGCACCGCGGTCTCCATCGAGGAGTTGGCGCCGTATCCGCGGTGCGAGGTCCACCGGTTGTCGATCATGAGCGTGCAACGTGACTGCCATTGCTGTTCCTCGCGGCGCACCATCAGCGCGTCGACGCGGGCACTGCTCGGCCAGTGGATGCGGCGCAGGTCGTCGCCGAGGCGGTACTCGCGGATCGTCACGTCCGGGCTGCCCCCACCCAGCAGGTCGCGGGTGCGGTTGTCGCCGGCGCCAGCCCAGCGCCCGGTCAGCGGGATCTGCGGGAGCGGTTCGGTGCGTGGGGTCACCAGGATCGAGGCCGTGGTGGGGATCGTCTGATCGAGATCGACCATCCCCAACGGATCGGCCACCCGCACGTGCATCGGTCCCAACGGGTAGCGCCCCCGGTAGTCCGTCCGGACCTGGTAGCGGAGCGTGGTCTCCCTGCCGGAGAGGATGGGATCGACGACGAACCGCTGGTGCTCACCGAGCGCCGCGGGCAGTTCCTCCTCCATCAGGAGCATTCCGGTCCGACGACCGGGGTTCCCGACCTGGACCTCGACCTGTGCGATGTCGCCCGCCTCGACCTGGAGGTCGCTGACGTTGCGGCGCATCCACACATTTCGCTGGGTACGGCGCAGCAAGAGCCACGCCAGGGTCGGGACCAGGGCGGCAACCAGGCCGATGCGCACGAAGTCCCGCTCACCGATCTGTACGCCGCAGATCACTGCCGCAGCGCCGGCGGCGAGGAAACAACGCCCCCTGACGGTCAGGTCCCGCACGCGATCACCCCCTGCGCCTCAGATGAGCAAGCCGGTCAGGGTCCGGTGGGACCTGGAGCCGGGATGGGCACCTGGGCGAGCACGTGTGCCACCACGTCGGTTGTACGACGGCCGCTCATCGTGGCCTCCATCGTGGGCAGCAGCCGGTGGGGGAGGACCTCGGGCGCCAGGTCGTGCACGTCGTCAGGCAGCACGTACTCGCGGCCCTGCATGGCCGCCCACGCCTTCGACGCGCGGATCAGGTGCAGCGTCGCCCGGGGAGAGGCACCGAGCCGGAGATCAGGAGAGCGCCGGGTCGCGGTGGTGAGGCCCACGGCGTACCGCTGGACCACCTCGGAGACGTACACGTTGTCGGTCACCTCGATGAGCTTGCGCACCTCGGCGGCGTCCGTGACCGGCTCGAGCTCCTCGAGAGGGCGAACCCCGTCACGTGCCGAGAGCATCGCGATCTCGGCGGCCTCGACGGGGTAGCCCATCGAGATCCGCACCATGAACCGGTCGCGCTGAGCCTCGGGAAGGGCGTAGGTGCCCTCCATCTCGATCGGGTTCTGGGTGGCGATCACCATGAACGGCGAGTCCAGGGAGTACGTCGTCCCATCTACGGTGACCTGGGCCTCCTCCATGCACTCGAGCATCGCCGACTGGGTCTTGGGGCTGGCCCGGTTGATCTCGTCGCCGACAACCACGTTGGCGAAGATCCCGCCGGGCCGGAACTCGAACTGGCGCGTGTCCTGGTTGAACACCGAGACCCCGGTGACGTCCGAGGGCAGCAGGTCGGGCGTGAACTGGATCCGGCGGACGGTGCAGTCGATGGAACGCGCGAGGGCCTTGCTCAGCATCGTCTTGCCGACACCGGGGACGTCCTCGATGAGCAGATGGCCCCCGGCGAGTAGCACCACCAGTGCTGACCTGGCGATCTCTGGCTTGCCCTCGATCACCCGCGCGATGTTGGCCTCGATCCGTTCGGCGACCTCGCGCACCTCGTCGACGTCGGCGCCACCGAGCGTTCGGCTTCCTTCTCTGCCCACCTCTGGCCCACCTCTCCCACCGCCTCGCCCTACCCAGCGTCGGCGGGCGTCGGCTCAAGTGAAGCCCATGGCACCACACCCGTCCTCCGAACGGACAGAGCAAGCGGGTCTCGATCGGGTCACCGCACCCCCCGGGGTCAGGAACCCGAGCGACCCCCGGGGATGCCAGGGAGCAGGCCAGGGAGGGGGCCGATCGTGGCGAAAAGGGGAGTGAACTGACAGGAATGTGGTTGACGGTGGAGGGATGTGGAGTAAAGTGGTGCGAAGTGGAGGGACCAGGCAGCTTCTGGACCTGCAGAGGCGTGGTGAGGGGAGCAGCACATGTTCTCCGGTACCCACACCCCGAAGCTCGACGAGAAGGGGCGCCTCTTCCTCCCGGCAAAGTTCCGCGACGAGATGAAGGAGGGCCTGGTGATCACCAGAGGTCAAGAACGCGCCCTCGACATCCGCACACAGGCCGACTTCGGCGTCTTCGCCGAGAAGTTCCAGAACGCCTCCCAGACCGACGCCCGCCTTCGTGCCTACGGCCGGATGCTGTTCGCGCTGGCATCCGAGCAGGTGCCCGACAAGCAGGGTCGCGTGACGATCACCCCCGAGCTGCGGCAGTACGCCGGACTCGACCGGGACGCCGTAGTGATCGGCGTCTACGACCGGATCGAGGTGTGGGAACCCGGCTCCTGGTCGGCATACACCAGTGACCAGGAACAGGCCTTCGCCAACTTGCAGGAAGAGATCTTCCCGGGCTACTGACGGGCACTGGACAACAGCGACAGCCGCACGGCAGCACAAGGACAGGCAACACAACGACAGGCAGCACAACTACACAGCGGTGATCGCAGGGCGAGGCTCGCGTCCGCTCCTCCCTCTGACCCCTCTGACGCACCTTCCCCGGTGTCAGATGAGTCGCTTCCCTCCAAACACCGGGAGCTGAGCGGACGGAGAACCTGGCCCTGCGATCGCCGCGAGAACAACATCCGCACACCGCAGATGAAGCAGTCACGCAACACACGATCAGGGCAACCTGGGGGTCGATTCCGATGAGCGGCAGCACCGTCACACCCGTACGACGGGTCCGGCACGAGGTGCGCGACTCGCTCGCAGTGATGGTCTTCTCGGCGGCCGCCTCCTGCGGGGTGGCGGTCCTTCTCACCTTCTTGGTCCGGCTGGGGAACTAGGTCGTGACAACCCCCACGCACGTCCCGGTCCTGTGTGATCGGGTCGTCGCCCTGGTGGCCCCTGCACTCGAGCGTCCTGGCGCCGTCTTCGTCGACGCCACGCTCGGCCTGGGTGGGCACTCCGAGGCGGTGCTCGGCCGCTGCCCGGAGGCCCGTCTCATCGGTGTGGACCGCGACCAGCATGCTCTCGAGCAGGCGGGAACGCGGCTGGCCCCGTTCGAGGACCGCACCACTCTCGTGCATGCGGTGTACGACGAGATCCCCGAGGTCCTCACCGAGCTCGGGATCGAGGCCGCGGACGGCATCCTGTTCGACCTCGGCGTCTCATCCATGCAGCTCGACCTGCGTGAGCGGGGGTTCGCCTACGCCGAGGATGCGCCTCTCGACATGCGGATGGACGACAGTGCAGGCCCCACCGCTGCCGATGTGCTGAACACCTACCCGGCCGCCGAGCTCGCCCGGATCCTGCACAGCTACGGCGAGGAGAAGTTCTCCAGGCAGATCGCCCGCGCAATCGTTAAGGCCCGCGAGACCCAGCCGTTCACCGACTCGGCACGGCTGGTCGAGCTGTTGCGCGAGACGATCCCGGCGCCCGCGCGGCGTACCGGCGGGCACCCGGCGAAGCGCACCTTCCAGGCGCTGCGCATCGAGGTCAACGACGAGCTCGGGGTCCTGCGCCGCGCGATCCCGGCGGCCATCGCGTCCATCCGCGTGGGAGGCCGGGTCGTGGTGATGAGCTACCACTCCCTCGAGGACCGGTTGGTCAAGCGTGCATTCGCTGCCGGGACCAGCTCCATGGTCCCGCCCGATCTGCCCGTCGTACCGCCCGGGCACGAGCCGCCGCTGCGGAACCTCACCAGAGGCGCCGAGAAGGCCGCACCGGAGGAGATCGACCAGAACTCGCGCGCAGCCTCGGTCCGGCTGCGCGCCGTCGAGCGCATCAACGACAACAGGCCAACCAAGAACAGGCCAACGAAGAACAGGGGAGAAACCGCAGCATGAGCAGCCTGATCGACTCGGCCAGGGTCGGCGCCCGTACCCGCGTCCCACGCTTCGCTGAAGCAGCCGTCGAGCGTGCCCGGCTCACGGTGGTTCCGCCCAGGCGCTCGCTGGGCCGCACCCAGGCGGCGCGAACACCGTTCGCGGTCCTGGTGCTGGTGATGCTGGCGACCGGCGTGGTGGGTCTGCTCATGTTCAACACCAACATGCAGCAGGCCTCCTTCAAGGCCACGGCACTGCAGGACCGGGTGAGCGTGCTCACCGCCAAGGAGCAGGCACTCGCCATGGAGCTCGACGAGCTGCGCGACCCCCAGCACCTGGCAGTCGCTGCCAAGGCCCTCGGCATGGTCGCGCCCTCGCAGCCCGCGTTCGTCCGGCTCAGCGACGGGCGTGTTCTCGGCAACCCGACACCGGCCACTCCCGCGGAGGCCGTACGGATCAACCCCCTGCCCGCACGGCTGCCGGCGTCGTACCGGCAGAAGAAGATCTTCGTGAAGGCTCCGGTGACAGGCACCGGGACGACGACGGTGACGGGTACCACTTCGGGCACCGACACCCGCGGCACCTCCCCCGGAAGCGCCCGCGAAGGCGATAGGAAGAGGGCCAGCAACCGCACCCTGGCCGGAGCAGACAATTGACACGTCCCCAGCCCAGAAGTTCGCGCAGCCTGCGTGGCTCAACCCACGTGCGGCTGAGGGTAGGGCTCGTGGTCATCACCATGATGCTCTCGCTGTTCGGGGCCCGGCTGTTCCAGCTGCAGGGGATCGATCCCAAGGCCTACGCCACCCGGGCGCAGGAAGCGGGGCTCCATTCCATCGACCTTCCGGCGAAGCGTGGCCGCATCCTCGATCGCAACGGCGTCGCGCTCGCTGAGTCCATCGCCGGGATGATGATCGTGGCGGACCCGACCCGGACCACGCCGCACGCCGAGGCGATCGCCAAGATCCTGGCCGACCGGTTGCACAAGGACTACTTCGACCTGCTCGCGAAGCTGACCAAGAAGAACGACGAGGTCCGGTTCGTATACGTTGCGCGCCGAGTCCCCTCGACCCTGGCCTCGACCGTGATGGATGAGCTGAAGGAGCACGAGTACGCCGGGGTGGACACCCGTCCCGACCCGCTCCGCACCTACCCGGCCGGCGATGTCGGGGCGAACCTGCTCGGCCTGATCGGGGAAGAGGGCAAGGGCGCCGGGCTCGAGCTGAACTTCGACAAGCTCCTCGCCGGCAAGAACGGCAAGGAGACCTACGAGGTCGGCGGCGGCAACCGGATCCCGCTGGGTGAGAACAGCCAGGTCAAGCCGGTCAACGGCAAGGACCTCCAGCTGACCATCGACCGGGACGTCCAGTGGTACAGCCAGCGAGTCCTGCGCCAGGCGGTGCAGTCCTCGCACGCCCGCTCTGGAGCGGCCGTCGTACTCGACTCCCGCACCGGCGAGGTGCTGGCTCTGGCTGACTACCCGACGTTCGACCCGAACAAGCCCAGCAAGCGGGTCGCCGGGCTGCTCAACAGCAAGGCCCTGACCGACGTCTACGAGCCGGGTTCGGTGGAGAAGGTGCTCACGGTCGCGGGCCTGCTGGACTCCGAGAAGGTGACCCCGAGGACCAGGATCAAGGTGCCTTCGGAGCTGCCGGTCCTCGACCGGAAGATCCACGACTGGTTCGAGCACGGCATCATGCGGCTCACGATGGCGGGCGTGATCGCGCGCAGCTCCAACATCGGTACGGCGCTCGCGGCCACGGAGTTCACTCCCGAGCAGCTGTGGTCCTACCTCGACAAGTTCGGCCTCGGCCGTCGTACCGACGTCGGCATGCCCGGCGAGACCCGCGGCCTGTTGCCGCCTTCCTCCATCTGGTCCACCCTGTCCCGGGCCCAGATCGCCTTCGGCCAGGGTGTCTCGGTCAACGCCCTGCAGATGGCGACGGCCGTCAACGCGCTCGCCAACGGCGGGGAGCTGGTGACGCCGAGCCTGATCCGCGGACGCGCGACGACCGCCAGCGGGAACGACGTCGGCACCGACACCACCACCCGGCGCCGCGTGGTCAGCAGCAGGGCGGCCGCAGAGACGGCCCAGATGATGGAGCTGGTCACCACGCCTGACGTGGGGACCGCGGGTGGGGTCGCGATCGAGGGCTACCGAGTGGCCGGCAAGACCGGAACCGCACAGCAGGTTGGCCCCACGTGCAAGTGCTACGACGGCAGCACCGCCGTGTCGTTCGCGGGATTCGCGCCTGCTGACAAGCCCCGCTTCACCGTCTACGTCGTGGTCAACAGGCCAGCCAAGGGCGCGAGCGGTGGTGGCACCGCCGGACCTGTGTTCCGGAAGATCCTCACCTACGTCCTGCAGAAGTACGCCGTTCCGCCGACCGGCACACCACCGTCCACGCTGCCGATCAAGTGGGGGCGCCAAGCCGCTCGGGACAATCGATAGTGTCCAGTGGTGCCCGAGCAGAACGACGAGCGACGCCGAGTTGTGAGTCCATCTGGTCTCACCCGACCGAGCTCCCCGCAGCGGACCCCGCTGTCGCAGGTGACTGCCTGGACTGACGCCGAGCTGAGGTCCGGGTCGGCTGCGTCTGCCGATGACCCGGACCGTGACCCTGCCCGTGACCCTGCCCATGACACGGCCCATGACACGGCCCATGACACGGCCCATGACACGGCCCGCGTCTGGGTCACCGGCCTGTCGCTGAGCTCCCAGCGGGTCCAGCCGGGCGACATCTACGCAGCCCTTCCGGGCAGCCGCGCCCACGGCGCGTCGTACACCTCGGACGCCGTCGCGGCCGGCGCCGTGGCCGTGCTCACCGACGAGGAGGGCGCCCGGGTCGTCACGGAGATGATCGGCGATCCCGGAGTGCCGCTGCTGGTCCTGGAGAACCCGCGTTCCGTGCTCGGCAGCCTCGCTGCACGGCTCTACGGCGAGCCCGCCGGATCCCTGACCTTGATGGCCGTGACCGGCACCCAGGGCAAGACCACCACCACCAGGCTCCTCGAGGGCGGCCTCACCGCCGCGGGGTTCAGTGCCGCGGTGATCGGCACGGTCGGCACCCGCATCGCCGGCAGCGACGTGAAGACCT
Organism: uncultured Actinomycetota bacterium; assembly: GCA_963742815.1. Taxonomy (GTDB): domain Bacteria; phylum Actinomycetota; class Actinomycetes; order Propionibacteriales; family Nocardioidaceae; genus Marmoricola. Next base: position 350,475 of record CAVUNJ010000009.1, on the reverse strand, counting down.
CGCTGACCACCCCGGAGGCGCCGGACCTGCACGCGCTCTTTGCTGTGATGGTCGAGCAGGGGGTGACGGCCTGCGCCATGGAGGTGTCCAGCCACGCGCTGGTGATGGGCCGGGTGGCCGGTGTCGTCTTCGACGTGGCGGCGTTCCTCAACCTCGGACGCGACCATCTCGACTTCCACAAGGACGTGGAGGACTACTTCACCGCCAAGGCTTCACTGTTCACTCCCGAGCGCACGCGGCGTGGTCTGACCAATGTCGACGACACCTTCGGTCGCCGACTGCTCGAGGACGCCACCGTGCCGATGGCGACCTTCTCGCCGTCGGGTGCCGAGGCCGACTGGCGCGCCGAGCACGTCTCCCTGGAGACGTCGGGCTCGGGCTTCACCGTCGTCACGCCGAGGGGCGAACGGATTCCCGCCTGGGTGTCGCTGACGGGGGTGTTCAACGTCGACAACGCGTTGTGTGCCATCGCCCTGGCGGGTGAGGCCGGGCTCGACCCACGCCAGGTCGCCGACGGCATCGCCCGCAGCGGCGGGGTCCCCGGCCGGCTCGAGCAGGTCGACGCCGGCCAGGACTTCCTCGCGATCGTCGACTACGCGCACAAGCCCGATGCGGTCGAGGCAGCGCTCGCCGCGCTCCGCACGCTGACGACAGGACGGCTGGTCCTGGTGATCGGGGCCGGGGGTGACCGAGACGTCGGCAAGCGGGCGCTGATGGGAGAGATCGGGGCCCGTCTGGCGGACGTGCTGGTGGTCACCGACGACAACCCCCGTACGGAGGAGCCGGCCGCGATCCGGGCAGCGTTGCTCGCGGGAGCCGGCGAGGTCACGGACGGAGCCGAGGTGCTCGAGATCGGCGACCGTCGTACGGCGATCCGACGGGCCATCGGGATGGCGCGAGCGGGCGACACCGTCGTCATCGCGGGCAAGGGGCACGAGACCGGGCAGGAGATCGACGGCATCGTCCATCCTTTCGACGACCGCGACGAGGTCCGGGCCGCCCTCGCGGAGCTGGGAACCCACCCGTGATCCCGCTGAGCCTCGAGCAGATCGCCGGCATCGTCGGCGGGCGCGTGGTGGACGCGGGGGCGACCGAGGTCGTCGTCACCGGTCCTGCCTTTCTCGACAGCCGGGCCCCGGAGCCGGGTGGGCTGTTCGCCGCCTTCGACGGGGAGCACGTGGACGGTCACGACTACGCGCCCGCCGCGGTGGAGGGCGGAGCCGCGGCAGTGCTCGGCACCCGCGCCACAGGCGTGCCGACGGTGCTCGTGTCCGATGCCCGCGCGGCACTGCAGGAGCTCGCGCGACAGGTGCTACTGCGTCTGCGGGAGACTGACAACGGCCTGCGGGTGCTCGCCGTGACCGGCTCGCAGGGCAAGACCACGGTCAAGGACATGCTGGCCCACGTGCTCGCCGACTCCGGCCCCACGGTCGCGACCGCTGGTTCCTTCAACAACGAGCTCGGTCTTCCGTTGACCGTGCTGCGCGCCGGCGAAGGCACCCGCTACCTCCTGCTCGAGATGGGGGCCCGTGGAGTCGGGCACCTTCGCGAGCTGTGTGCGATCGCGCCTCCCGACATCGCGCTGGTCCTCAACGTGGGCAAGGCACACATCGGCGAGTTCGGCTCCCAGGAGCAGATCGCCGTGGCCAAGGGCGAGCTCGTCGAGGCACTGGGTCCCGACGGTGCGGCCGTACTCAACCTCGACGACCCACTCGTCGCCGCGATGGCCACCCGCACGCAGGCACGCACCTGGACCTTCGGGCGGTCGCCCGACGCCGAGGTCCGCCTCGAGGCCGTCGAGGTCGACGACCTGGGACGAGCCTCGTTCGTGCTGGTGCACGGCGACTCGAGCGCGCAGGTCTCGATGCGGCTGCTCGGGGAGCACCAGGCGCTCAATGCCGCAGCCACGACTGCATCGGCGCTCGCGGCCGGGCTCCCACTCGACCGCGTCGCGGCCAGCCTGCGCGCTCTCGAGCGGCTTTCCGCGTGGCGGATGGAGCTGCACGAACGCTCTGACGGCCTGGTGGTCGTGAACGACGCCTACAACGCCAACCCGGACTCGATGCGGGCCGCGCTCGAGACCCTGGCCCGGATGGGTGGCGCACCCGGTCGGCGTACGGTCGCGGTCCTGGGGGAGATGCGCGAGCTCGGCGCGGCAGCGGAGGAGGAGCACCGCAGTGTGGGCAGGCTCGCGGCCCGGCTCGGCATCGACGTCGTAGTGGTGGTCGGGCCGGGCGCGAAGGGCGTGTACGACGCCCTGGTCGAGGTCCGTGGCAAAGGCGGGACGCGCCACGTCGAGACCGCCACGCAGGCAAGCGACTGGTTGAGCGAGAATGTGGCGGGCCACGACGTCGTACTCGTCAAGGCGTCGCGCGGCGGGCGACTCGAACGGGTTGCCGACAAGCTCATCGATGAACCGGTCCGTGCCGAGAACGTGCCGCCTGACGGGCCGCCAGACGGGAAGCCAAACAGGAAGGAGTCCCTGAGTTGAGAGCGATCCTGCTGGCCGGCGGCCTGTCGTTGATCCTCACCCTCCTGGGGACCCGGTACGCGATCCTCGTCCTCGCCAAACACGGCTACGGCCAGCTGATCCGCGACGACGGACCGACCACCCACCACACCAAGCGCGGGACGCCCACGATGGGGGGGCTGGTGATCGTGCTGGCCTCGGTGCTCGCCTACTTCATCGCGACCTTCATCACCGGGAACACGCCCAGCGCCTCGGCGTTGCTGCTGATCTTCTTGTTCGTGGGGCTGGGCACGGTCGGCTTCCTGGACGACTACATCAAGATCTCCCGGCAGCGAAGCCTGGGCCTGCGCAGCCGGGCGAAGTTCATCGGGCAGACCTTCGTGGCGTTGGTCTTCGGTTGGCTGGCGCTCTCGCCATGGCTCGAGGACTACCGGTACCAGACCCCCGCCGGGCACTCGATCTCCTTCATCCGCGACCCGCCTGACTTCACGTTGCCGGTGATCGTGCTGGTGCTGTTCATCTGGCTGCTCATCGCTGGTGCGAGCAACGCGGTCAACCTGACCGATGGTCTCGACGGCCTGGCTGCCGGCGCTTCGGTGATGACCTTCGGCGCCTACACGATCGTGAACATCTGGCAGAACAACCAGTGGTGTGGCCGCGCCGACGGGCCCAAGTGCTACGACGTGCGCGACCCGCTCGACCTCGCCGTCGTGGCGGCTGCGATCACCGGGGCGTGCTTCGGATTCCTGTGGTGGAACGCCTCACCGGCCAAGATCTTCATGGGCGACACCGGCTCACTCGCGCTCGGGGGAGCGCTGGCCGGTTTCGCCGTACTGACCCGGACCGAGTTCCTGCTCGCCCTGCTCGGCGGCCTGTTCGTGCTCCAGACCCTGTCGGTCATCCTGCAGGTCGGCTACTTCAAGGCCACCAAGGGCAAACGGCTCTTCCGAATGGCGCCACTGCACCATCACTTCGAGATGTTGGGCTGGGAGGAGATCACGGTCGTCATCCGGTTCTGGCTGATCGCGGGCATCTTCGTCGCCGCCGGCCTGGGTGTGTTCTACGCCGAGTGGGTCGCCGGAGTATGAGCCCCCGCCGAGGCGTCGCAGATCGCGGTCGGGATCCCGGATGAGCACCGCATGACCAGTCCAACCAGCCGGATCGACTCGCTCGGCCGCGAGAGCGACTGGAGCGACGTACACGTGGTCGTGGCCGGCTTCGGTGTGTCGGGGTACGCAGCCGCTGACAACCTGACCTTCCTCGGAGCGCAGGTGACAGCCCTCGACGACTCCGAGGCCGATGACCGGCCCGAGCGCGCGGCGCTGCTCGAGAGCCTCGGCGCCACGATCCGTCTGGGAACGGGGTCCACGGCGACCCTGCCCGACACGGTCGACCTGGTCGTCACCTCCCCAGGCTGGTCGCCGGCCGCCCCGCTCCTCGCCCAGGCCGCGGCTCGCGGCATCCCGATCTGGGGGGAGGTCGAGCTGGCCTGGAGGCTCCGGGACCCTGCTCAGGCGGCGCCGTGGCTGGCCGTCACCGGCACCAACGGCAAGACCACGACGGTGCAGATGCTGGAGGCGATCCTGCGAGCTGCCGGCATGCGGACCGTGGCCTGCGGCAACGTCGGCCTGCCGATCGTCGAGGCGGTGATGGACCCCGAGCCGTACGACGTCCTGGCGGTCGAGCTCTCCAGCTTCCAGCTGCACTACACCTCCTCGATGCGGGCCCGCTCCGCCGCGGTGCTCAACGTCGCCGAGGACCACCTGGACTGGTACCCGGGGGCAGCGGGAGGGATGACCGCGTACGCCGCGGACAAGGGCCGGATCTACTCCGGCGTGGAGCGTGCGTGTGTGTACAACGCCGCCGACCCGGTCACCGAGGAGCTGGTCCGCGAGGCCGACGTGCAGGAGGGGGCCCGGGCGATCGGGTTCACCCTCGGGACGCCGGGTGTCGGGATGCTGGGCGTCGTTGACGACGTGCTCGCCGACCGGGCGTTCATCGAGGACCGCCAGACCTCGGCCGCCGAGCTGTGCACGCTCTCCGACCTGGCGACGAGCGCGCCGCACTATGTGGCCAACGCCCTGGCCGCGGCCGCGCTCGCCCGGTCGCACGGAGTCTCCACCGGGGCGGTGCAGCAGGCGCTGCGTGCGTTCCGCCCGGACGGCCACCGCATCGCCGAGGTCGCCGTCATCGACGGGGTCACCTGGATCGACGACTCGAAGGCGACCAACCCGCATGCCGCGCTAGCCTCGCTGCAGGCCTACGACCCGGTGGTCTGGGTCGCCGGCGGGCTGGCCAAGGGTGCGCGCTTCGACGACCTGGTCGTCCGGGTGCGCGAGCGGCTGCGGGGCGTCGTACTCCTCGGGCGCGATGCCGACGTGATTCGGGAGGCGCTTTCGCGACACGCGCCCGATGTGCCCGTAATCGACGTGACCCCCCGGGAGACTGCAGGGGAAGGACCCATGGACCGCGTGGTCATGGCTGCCGCGACTTTGGCTCACCCCGGAGACACGGTGCTCCTGGCCCCGGGATGCGCCTCCATGGACATGTTCGCCAACTACGGCGCACGCGGCGACGCCTTCGCCGAGGCCGTGCGACGGAGACGACGAACGGGCAGCGCAGAGGGCACGGCAGAAGGTACGCCAGAAAGCACGGAGGACGGTCCACCGGCCGGTCATTGACCGGGAAGTGGTGTTGGCGACGAGGAGGACCAGTGAGCGTCACCAGGGAGACGCACCAGCAGCCGTCCTCGAAGCCGCCACCGAAGCCGGTCTCGAAATCGGTCTCGAAATCGGGGATCGCCGGCTGGCTCGCGACCGTACGTCGCACGATGGAGCGCCCGCTGACCTCCTACTACCTGCTGCTCGGCGCCTCCACGATGCTGCTCGCGATCGGGCTGATGATGGTGCTCAGCGCGTCGAGCGTCTACTCCTACCGGGTGCACGACAGCAGCTACCACATCTTCATCAAGCAGCTGACCTGGGTGCTCATCGGCCTCCCAACCGCCTGGATCGCCAGCCGGATGAACCGCAAGTTCCTGCGTCTCCTCGCGTGGCCCTCGGTGCTGGTGGCGGTCGTCCTGCTCCTGCTCACCCAGACCAGCCTCGGCTTCGAGGTCAACGGCAACCGCAACTGGCTCGCCCTCGGCCCCCTGACCGTGCAGCCGTCGGAGATCGCGAAGCTCTCGATCATCTTGTGGGCCGCCGACGTCTACGCCAAGAAGGAGAAGCTGCTCCGCAACCCGTGGCACGCCCTGCTCCCGGTGGCGCCGGTGGTTGCCATGATCTCGCTGCTGGTGGTCTACCAGCGCGACCTCGGCACGGCTCTGGTGCTCTTCGCGATCCTTCTCGGGATGCTGTGGGTCGTCGGTGTCCCGGCCCGGCTGTTCGGCATCGCCTTGTCGCTGGTGGGTGTGGTCGCGTTCTACCTCGCGGCATCCAACCCTGAGCGTCGTACCCGCCTGACCAGCTTCATCGACCCGTTCAAGGACTTCCAGGGCGCCGGCTGGCAGGCCGGGCACGGGCTGCTCGGCATGTCCAGCGGCGGCATCTTCGGCAAGGGTCTCTCCGCCAGCCAGCAGAAGTGGGGCAACCTGCCCGAGGCGCACACCGACTTCATCTTCGCCGTGCTCGGTGAGGAGCTGGGCCTGATCGGCACACTGCTGGTGCTGGCCCTGTTCGGTGCGATCGCGTACGCCGCCATCCGACTGGCCCTGACCACCATGGACCCCTTCGTGCGCTACGTGACCGCGGGTGTCACCATCTGGTTGATGTCCCAGATGATCATCAACGTCGGCATGGTGCTCGCGCTGCTGCCGGTGATCGGTATCCCACTGCCACTCGTCTCCTACGGCGGCTCGGCGCTGGTGCCTTCCCTGGTGGCGCTCGGCCTGCTCGTGGGGTTCGCGCGCGCCGAGCCGGAGGCGGCTCAGGCCCTGCGGGCGCGCCGCGGTGAGCGCAGGAACGGGCGCAGGAACGGGCGCAAGAACGGGCCCAAGAACGGGCCCAACAACGGGCCCGGCGGCGGCAAGCGCCCGGCACGCAGCGGCTCCTCGGGTGCGATCCCGGGGACGATCCCGGGGACGATCTCTGCCGGGAGCGCCCGCTCGAGGCGCTCTTGATGGACGAGACCTCCGCTCCACGGCGGGTCCTGCTGGCCGGCGGTGGGACCGCGGGTCACACCTCGCCGTTGCTCGCCACCGCGGACGCCTTGCGGCGGCGCGACCCCGAGATCGTGATCACGGCGCTCGGCACTGCGCGCGGGCTGGAGACGCGCGTCATCCCGGAGGCGGGGTACCCCCTCGAGCTGATCCCCCCGGTTCCGCTCCCGCGCCGTGTCGGAGCCGACCTGCTGCGCACCCCGGGCAGGTTGCGTGCGGCGATGAAGGCGGCGCTCGAGGTGATCGACCGGATCCATCCCGACGTGGTCGTGGGCTTCGGAGGCTACGTCTCGGTCCCTGCCTACCTCGCCGCCCGCAAGCGCCGGCTGCCGCTCGTCGTCCACGAGGGCAACGCGCTGCCCGGGCTCGCCAACAAGCTCGGCGCCAGGTTCACCACGCACGTCGCGACCAGCTTTCCCGACACCGCCCTTCCGCACGCTCACTACATCGGCCTGCCGATTCGCCGGATGATCAGCACGCTTGACCGGGCGTCCCTGCGGGCCGAGGCCCGCGAGTCCTTCGGCCTCGACACCGACCGGCCGACGTTGCTCGTGACCGGTGGGTCCCAGGGTGCGCGCCGGCTGAACCAGTCGGTTGCCGCGGCCGCGCCGGCGTTCGCCGAAGCAGGCATCCAGGTGCTGCACATCGTCGGTCCCTCGGGCGAGGCCTCCCCGGAGGTGAAGCCAGGCGGCCCGGCGTACGTCGTGGTGCCGTTCGTGAGCCGGATGGACCTGGCGTACGCCGCCGCCGACGCGGTCCTGTGCCGCGCCGGGAGCAACACTGTGACCGAGGTCTCCGGCGTCGGGCTGCCGGCGATCTACGTGCCGCTGCCCATCGGCAACGGCGAGCAGGCGCACAACGCGCGCCCGGTCGTGGACGCAGGTGGCGGGCTGATGGTCGCCGACGCTGCGCTCACCCCGGACTGGGTGCGGAACAGCGTCCCGGACCTGCTGACCGACCCCGAGCGCCTGGCGGCCATGTCCGCGGCCGCGACGCACGTGATCCCGCTCGACGCCGACGACAAGCTGGCCGAGATGATCCTGACCGCACGCTCGCGCAAGCGGTCCAGAAGGAGGTCGGCGAGATGAGGGTCCCGATCCCCGACGTCCTGCTGCCCGCGGACCAGCTCGGCACCGTGCACTTCGTCGGTATCGGCGGGGCCGGTCTCTCCGGCATCGCGCGAATCATGCTGGCCCGCGGCATCACCGTGACCGGCAGCGACGCCAAGGAGTCGCGCACGCTCGACGCCCTTCGTGCGCTCGGCGCGACCTGCCACATCGGGCACGAGGCAGAGAACCTGGGTGCAGCCGACACCGTGGTCATCTCCACCGCCGTGCGCGACTCCAACCCCGAGGTCGTCGAGGCGACCCGGCGAGGGCTGCGTCTGCTGCCACGGTCCGCCGCACTCGAGTCGGTGATGCAGCAGCGGGTCGTGGTCGCCGTCGCCGGCACCCACGGGAAGACGACCACAACCTCGCTGCTGACCGTCGCGCTCCAGCACTGCGGTGCGGACCCTTCCTTCGCCGTCGGTGGCGAGCTCAACGAGACCGGCTCCAACGCCCACGACGGGAGCGGCGACCTCTTCGTGGCCGAGGCCGACGAGAGCGATGGGGCGTTCCTGGTGTACTCGCCCCACGCGGCTCTGGTCACCAACGTCGAGGCCGACCACCTCGACAACTACGGCACCGAGGAGGCCTACCGCGCCGCCTTCGACACCTTCATCGACCGGGTCTCCCTCGAGGGGTTCATGATCGTCTGCGCCGACGACCCGGGGGCCGAGACCCTGGGCCGCACGGCCGTCGCGCGGGGGCACACCGTCGTACGGGTCGGCGAGAGCGAGGACGCCGAGGTGCGGGCCGAGAACGTCCAGTTCGCAGGCGCCACGTCGAGGTTCACCGTCGTCGACCGCGGCCGCCGGCTCGGTGAGGTCACCCTGCAGATCCCCGGACGCCACTACGTGCTCGACGCACTCGCCGCCCTGGCATGTGGCCTGCGGCTCGGCTTCGACTTCCGCGACCTGGCGCGCGGACTTGCCGCGTTCAGCGGGACCCGCCGACGGATGGAGCTCAAGGGCCAGGCGGACGGCGTAAGTGTCTACGACAGCTATGCCCACCACCCCAACGAGATCAAGGGTGACCTGCAGGCGGCCCGTTCGCTGGCGGGCGAGGGTCGGTTGGTCGTGGCCTTCCAGCCGCACATGGTCTCGCGGACCCGCATCTTCGGCCGCGACATGGGCATCGCGCTGGGTGCGGCCGACGACGTGGTGGTGATGGACATCTACGTCGCGCGCGAGGACCCCGAGCCCGGGGTGAGTGGGGCCATGGTCGCGGCCGCCGTACCCCTCGAGCCGGAGCACGTGGTCTTCGAGCCCTCGTGGTCCGCGGCGGCGGCGCACCTCGTCGCTCGCGCGCGTCCCGGTGACGTGGTGCTGACCCTCGGAGCCGGTGACGTGACCCTCCTGGGTCCGGAGGTGCTCGAGCTCCTCGAGGAGCGCCGCGCGGGTGATGACGATGATTAGGGACCGTGGCGTCCAGACTGCCCCGCCACCATCGGCCGGTCCCGACGAGGAGACCGTTCGCATCGCGCGCCGGGACTTCCGCCGACGACGGCACGCCGGTCGGTGGCGCCGGGTTCGCAGGATCGTGCTCGCGCTGCTCCTGGTCGCCGCCGTGTCCGGCTCGATCTGGCTGGTCTTCTTCTCCAGCTACGTCACGGCTCGCGACGTGCAGGTCACCGGCACTCAGACGCTGGGGGAGTCGCGCGTCAAACGTGCCGCCGAGGTGCCCACCGGCACTCCGCTCGCGCGAGTCGACCTCGACGCCATCGAGGCCCGGGTCGAGTCGATCACCTCGGTACGACGCGCCGAGGTCTCGCGCAGCTGGCCGCACACCGTCCACGTCGACGTCACCGAGCGGACCCCGGTCGCCGTCATCGACCAAGGCAACGGACTGCAGGCGCTCGACTCCCAGGGCGTGCTGTTCGGCAGCTTCGGCTCCCGGCCGCCTGGCATGCCCCTTGTCCGCACGGACCCAGACACCAGGAGCGAGGCTCTGGTGGAAGCAGCAAGCGTGGTCGTCGCGCTGCCCCCGCAGATCGCCGGCCGGGTCGACGTTGTGGAGGTGGCCACGGTCGATGAGATCGAGCTGGTGCTCGGCAACGGCCGCCGGGTGCTGTGGGGGAGCGCCGAGGACTCCGACCAGAAGGCCGAGGTGCTCGCCGTACTCCTCAAGCGGCCGGGCCAGCAGATCGACGTCTCCGTCCCCGGCCGCCCCACCACCAAGTAGCCACAAATGTGGGATCTGTACGTGACAGGTCCACCCCCGCCCCGACCCCACAAATGTGGGATCTGTACGTCGAGTTGAGCGCTGCTGACGTCTCATCCCCACAAATGTTGGATCGGGCCAATCCGGGGCTGGCCATGGACGTCCCAACCCAACATTTGTGGGATCGGGACGTCTTGACGGGCGCCGTGGACGTCCGAACCCAACAATTGTGGGATCGGGACGTCTTGACGGGCGCCGTGGACGTCCGAACCCAACATTTGTAGGGCCTTGGGAATTCTTGTTTCTGGTCGGGTCGCCCGCGTGTTGCCGGGGTACGCCGGGCCCCGGCACCTACCTTGATCTAACGACCTCAGGTTGACATAACGTTAACCCTCTACTTCAGGGTTAGGGTTTTTCAGCCCGAGGACTTCCCCAGGAACATCCGAGAGTCGTTCTGCAGTCGGGCAGGGCGGCGACGTACATGAGAGGCACCGCCGTGGCAGCACCCCAGAACTACCTGGCCGTGATCAAGGTCGTAGGTATTGGTGGAGGTGGAGTCAACGCCGTCAACCGGATGATCGAGGTCGGGCTGAAGGGCGTCGAGTTCATCGCCATCAACACAGATGCGCAGGCCCTGTTGATGAGTGACGCCGATGTCAAGCTCGACATCGGGCGTGAGCTGACCCGTGGACTCGGTGCCGGAGCCAACCCCGACGTCGGGGCCCAGGCGGCTGAAGACCACTCCGAGGAGATCGAGGAGGTGCTCAAGGGCGCCGACATGGTCTTCGTGACAGCTGGTGAGGGTGGTGGCACCGGCACCGGTGGCGCCCCGGTCGTCGCCAAGATCGCGCGCTCCCTGGGAGCGCTCACGATCGGTGTGGTGACGCGACCGTTCGCCTTCGAGGGTCGCCGCCGGGCGACCTCGGCGGAGGAGGGCATCGCCGCCCTTCGCGAGGAGGTCGACACCCTCATCGTGATCCCCAACGACAAGCTGTTGATGATCTCCGACCGCACCGTGAGCATGCTCGACGCCTTCAAGCAGGCCGACCAGGTCCTGCTGCAAGGTGTCTCGGGCATCACCGACCTGATCACCACCCCGGGTCTGATCAACCTCGACTTCGCCGACGTCAAGTCGGTGATGTCCAACGCCGGTTCGGCGCTGATGGGCATCGGCTCGGCACGCGGTGACAACCGTGCGGTCGAGGCAGCCGAGCTGGCCGTGTCCAGCCCACTGCTCGAGGAGTCGATCGACGGTGCCCAAGGCGTCCTGCTCTCGATCGCCGGTGGTTCCGACCTCGGCCTGTTCGAGATCAACGAAGCCGCAGCGATGGTCTCCGAGGCGGTGCACGCCGATGCCAACATCATCTTCGGTGCCACCATCGACGACGCCCTCGGTGACGAGGTCAGGGTCACGGTGATCGCCGCCGGGTTCGAGGGCGGTCGGCCGAAGCGACGCGACGAGGGGCAGTCGCTGCGACCGCGTCAGGCGCAGACGCAGAAGCCGCAGACCCAGGAGGAGACCCGGGCCGCGGCGCGGGCTCTCGCGGAGCAGCGCAAGGCTCCCGCCGAGCCGGCAGCGCCGTCTCATGGGCAGCCGCGTCGGGAGCCGGTCCCGGTGGGCGCCGCCCAGCGTCCGGCCAGCGAGTCGGGCCTGCAACGGCCCACGCACGCGACGACTCACCCGACCTTCGACGACGACGAGCTCGACGTCCCTGACTTCTTGAAGTAGGAGGGTCGCGGCGCGGATGTACTCCCACCGCAGCAGCACCGGCCCCGTCGACCTGGCGTTCACCGACAGGTACGACGGGGTCAGTGCTGTGCCCTTCGACAGCCTCAACCTCGCGCTCGTCGGGAAGGACGACCCGCAGGCCACCCGCCGCAACTGCACCCTGCTCCTCGAGAACTTCGCGCCGGGCGCCGAGCTCTCGGACATGGAGCAGGTGCACGGCAGCACCGTCGTCAGCGCCGGAGCTACCAGGCAGCAGTGCGACGCACTGGTCACGGATCGCCCGGACGTCGTGCTCATGGTCCGGATGGCCGACTGCGTCCCGGTGCTTCTCGCCGACCCCACTGCCGGCGTGATCGGTGCGGCCCATGCTGGGCGCAAGGGAGTGGTCGCGGGTGTCGTTCCCGCGTGTGTCGAACGGATGCGGCAGCTGGGGGCGCGTGAGATCAGCGGGTGGATCGGGCCGCACATCTGCGGCCACTGCTACGAGGTCCCAGCCGCGTTGCAGGACGAGGTCGCGGCGGCGGAACCGGTCACGGTGTCGACCACTTCACAGGGCACACCCGGGCTGGACATCGGCGCAGGGGTGACCGCACAGCTCGAGCGCCTCGGCGTGCAGGTGTACGACGTGTCGCGCTGCACCCTGGAGTCCCCGGACCTCTTCTCCTACCGCCGGGACGGGGCCGACGCCGGCCGCCTCGCCGGTGTGATCCGGATCAGGGGAGGCAACGTCTAGTGAGCCAGGAGCGACGGGACCAGATCGAGGCCGGACTGGCGGCGGTACACGACCGCATCGCACGAGCCTGCACCGAGGCCGGTCGTAGCAGCGGCGAGATCACGCTGGTGGTGGTGACCAAGTTCTTCCCTCCCTCCGACGTGCGGCTGCTCGCCGACCTCGGCGTCCGCAACGTCGGGGAGAACCGCCACCAGGAAGCCGTCGAGAAGGCACACGAGTGTGCGGACCTCGACTTGCACTGGCACTTCATCGGCTCGCTGCAGAGCAACAAGGCGGCGGCTGTGGCCGGCTACTCCGACGTGGTCGAGTCGATCGACCGCACCAAGCTGCTGCGTGGGTTGAGCCGCGGTGCGCAGGAGCACGGCAAGGACCTCGACTGCCTCGTCCAGGTCAGCCTCGACCCGCCGGAGGCGAGCGGCCGTTCCGGAGCGGACCCCGACGAGGTGCCGGCGCTGGCGGAACGCGTCCTGGAGACCGAGGGCCTGCGGTTGCGCGGGGTGATGGGGGTCGCGCCACTGGGTGGGGACGCCCGCGCTGCCTTTGCCCGCTTGGGTGAGGTCGCGGCCGTCGTACGCCTGATGGAGCCGAAGGCGACGTGGATCTCCGCAGGCATGAGCGGAGACCTCGAGGAGGCGGTCAAGGAGGGTGCGACACACCTGCGGATCGGCTCGGCGGTCCTCGGTCCGAGGCCGGTCGTCAAGTAGTGTCCGAAGTGCCGTGGAACACGGCACACAGCGCCACGAGAGCAGAGGAATTCAACTGATGAGCGCGATGCGGAAGATGGGCGTCTACCTCGGCCTGCTCGAGGACGCTGACGGCGACTACGCCGATCCCGAGAACGAGTTCGACCAGCCCGCCCGACGCTCCGGAACCGGGCCTGAGCAGGAGTCCGCCCGCCCGGTGGCCAACCTCTCCGAACGTCGCCGCCCCGGGTCGACCATGGAGGCCCAGGGACCGCGCCCGAGCACCACGTTCGCGGCCATGTCCCGGATCACGACGCTGCACCCGCGCACCTACAACGAGGCCCGGGTGATCGGTGAGAACTTCCGCGACGGGGTCCCGGTCATCATGAACCTCTCGGAGATGGACGACACCGACGCCAAGCGTCTCGTCGACTTCGCCGCCGGCTTGGTGTTCTCGGTCCGCGGCACGATCGAGCGGGTGACCAACAAGGTCTTCCTGCTCTCGCCCCCCAACGTCTCGGTGACGGCAGAGGACAAGCAGCGCATCGCCGAGGGCGGCTTCTTCAACCAGAGCTGACTTCGTACGCCGCGTGGCGCTCGCCTGCACGACCCCTTGGGTCTCCTCATCTAGGCTCGCCCCGTGCGCATCATCGGCGAGCTCATCGAACTGGTCCTCGGCACCTTCATCGTGCTCCTCTTCGTGCGACTGATCGTGGACTGGATCCAGATGTTCGCCCGCTCCTGGACCCCACGCGGCCCAGTGCTGGTGATCCTGGAGGGGGTCTACACGATGACCGACCCTCCGGTGAAGGCACTGCGCAAGGTGATCCCACCGCTGCGCCTCGGTGGGGTCGCGCTCGATCTCAGCTTCGTGGCCCTGCTGTTGATCTGTTACATCCTGCTCACGATCAACCGTGCCCTGATGCCCTCGTGATTGCCCTCATGAGCACTTGGTCCTTCTGGCCGGTGGAGCCAAGTGTCACCGGGGTTCTGCGCACCGGCACGGGCTCGACCCGTTAGGGTTTCTTCTCGCACGACCAGATGCGCTTCGACGAACGAGGAATGGGTGAAGTAATGCCGCCTGAGGATGAGGTCAAGACGCTCACGCCCGAGGATGTGAGCAACAAGCGGTTCACCCCCGTGCGGCTCCGCGAGGGCTACGACATGGGCGAGGTCGACCAGTTCCTCGACGAGGTCGAAGCCGAGCTGGAACGACTGCACGCGGAGAACAACGACCTCCGGACCAAGCTCAAGGCCGCCCAGAGTGGCCGTCCTGAGCCCGTGCCGGCTCCGGCAGCTCCGGCGGCTCCGGTCGCAGAGGTCGTCGAGAAGCCCGAGGCCGAACCAGTGGTCGCGCCAGCCGCACCGCTCGAGACGATCAAGGTCGTCACCGCCGCCGAGGCCTCCGGAGCCGCGCTGCGACTCTTGGAGCTGGCCACCCGCAACGCCGACGAGGTCGTCGCCGAGGCGAAGGTGGAAGCCGAGCAGATCGTGGTATCCGCGAAGAGCCAAGCCGAGACGCTCGAGCAGGACGCACGAACTCGCGCCAAGCACGTCGACGCGGAGACCGAGGCCAAGCGCACTGAGCTGCTCGGCGACATGGAGAGGGAGCGGACCCGCCTCGACAGCGAGGTCGACACTCTCCGCGCCTTCGAGCGCGAGTACCGCAGCCGCCTCAAGAGCTACTTCACCGAGCAGTTGCAGGCCCTGGACGGAATCGGTGAAGGCGGTGACCTGTCGCCAGCGGGCGACCAGAACGCGCCGAAGCGGCTCAAGTCGATCCTGGGCTCTCGACGACGAGCAGGACGCGGGCCAGAGCACGGGCCCACAAACCGGCCCAGACACTGGCCCAGACACCGATCAGGCCGCAGGTCCCGACGGTGAGGGCTCCGCCGGCCATGAGGGCGAGGACAGCGGGCAGGACACCGACCACAACCCCGGCCAGAACTCCGACCAGGAGTCCGGGGACCACCCGCGGCCCTGATGTCGCGGGTGTCCTGGATCAGACCCGGTAGACGGTAAAGGCGATCCCGAGGTCCGAGTCGCTTTGCTCGAGCCCGTCGGGCGACTCGGCTTCGGCGATCGTCGAGGCAAGCACCTCCTCGGCGATCAGCCCGCGGTGCTCGGCCAGTGACTCGGAGAGCTCGCCAGCCCCCTCACCGTCGAGCACTGCCCAGCTCAGGGCGATCCGGTCGGAGACCTCGAACCCGGCCGCCTTGCGCGCCTCCTGGATCATCCGGATGACCTCACGGGCAAGACCGGCACGGCGCAGTTCCGGGGTGACCTGGAGGTCGAGCGCCACCGTCTCGCCGTGCTCGTTGACGACGGACCAGCCCTCGCGCGGGCGCTCGGAGATGATCACCTCGTCAGGGAGCACCTCGACCGCCTGACCGTCGAGCTCGACCGTCGCACGTCCGTCGGATGCCAGCGCCGCCGCCAGCGACTCCGCGTCCGCTGACGCGATCGCCGCGGCAACCCGAGGCGTGTCCTTGGCGAACCTCTTGCCCAGCGCGCGGAAGTTGCCCTTGGCCGTGTGGTCGACCAGGTCGGTCCCGGCGACGGAGAGCGGCTCGATCGCGCCGACGTTGAGCTCCTCGGCCACCTCGCGGCGCAGTGCTTGTGACAACCGGTCGTGGGCTGTCGTGGCGACCAGCGCCCGGCGCAAGGGCTGGCGGGTCCTCACCTTGGCGTCGGCGCGGGCCGCACGACCGAGCTCGACCAGGCGGCGGGCCAGCTTCATCTGCCCCGCGAGTTCGGCATCGACCTGGGAAGGCTCCTGGGCGGGCCAGGTGGACAGGTGCACGGACTCCGGCTGATCCGGCGAGCTCGCGACCACGACGTCGCGCCAAACCCGCTCGGTGATGAACGGCGCGAGCGGGGCCATCAGCTGGGTGACCAGCACCAGGCACTCGTGCAGCGTCGCGAACGCCGATGTGTCGCCGTCCCAGAAGCGGCGGCGGGAGCGGCGTACGTACCAGTTGGACAGGTCGTCGACGTACGACGAGAGCAACGCCCCGGCTCGCTGGGTGTCGAAGTTCTCCATCGCCTCGGTCACCTCGCCCACCAGCCGGTGTGCCTCGGACAGCGCCCAGCGGTCCAGACAGTGCTGGTTTCCGGGCTGGTCTCCGGCCTCGTTCATGGGCTCCTGGGCAAGCTCAGGCGTCCACTCGGCCAGGTTGGCGTA
Source organism: uncultured Actinomycetota bacterium (assembly GCA_963742815.1). Classification (GTDB taxonomy): domain Bacteria; phylum Actinomycetota; class Actinomycetes; order Propionibacteriales; family Nocardioidaceae; genus Marmoricola. The sequence goes on along the minus strand of CAVUNJ010000009.1, from coordinate 334,254 downwards.
GAGCACGTGGAAGGCCACGGTGTTCCAGTAGGTCAGCAGGACCTTGCGCACGGTCTCCTGGATGGTGGTGTGCCCGACCCGGCGAGCCGCCCAGGGGGAACCACCGGCTGCCATGAACCAACGGACTGCGTCGGCGCCGTGCTCGTCCATCAACGGGATCGGCTCCACGATGTTGCCGAGGTGCTTGGACATCTTCCGGCCGTCCTCGGCGAGGATGTGGCCCAGGCACAGCACGTTCCTGTACGACGACTGCTCGAAGACGAGCGTGCCGACGGCCATCAGGGTGTAGAACCAGCCACGCGTCTGGTCGATCGCCTCGCAGATGAAGTCGGCAGGGTAGGCCTGCTCGAGCATGGCGTCCGAGCCGTCGACGTGCGGGTATCCCCACTGGGCAAAGGGCATCGAGCCGGAGTCGAACCAGGCGTCGATCACCTCCGGCACCCGGCGCGCCTGCGCCCCGCACGCTGCGGACCCGGCGCCATTCGAGTGCGGGCAGGCAAAGGTGACGTCGTCGACGAACGGCCGGTGCGGGTCGAGTCCGGACTGGTCGCTGCCGGTCAGGTCGGAGAGCTCCTGCAGTGAACCGACACAGGTCTGGTGGTCGTCGTGGCAGCGCCAGATCGGCAGCGGCGTACCCCAGAACCGGCTGCGCGAGAGCGCCCAGTCGATGTTGTTCTCCAGCCAGTCGCCGTAACGACCGTGCTTGATCGTCGATGGGAACCAGTTGGTCTTCTCGTTCTCACGAAGCAGGTCGTCCTTGATCTGGGTGGTGCGGACATACCAGGAGGGCTGGGCGTAGTACAGGAGCGCGGTGTGACAGCGCCAGCAGTGCGGATAGCTGTGCTCGTAGGGGAGGTGCCGGAACAGCAGGCCACGCTTGGCGAGGTCCTCGACGAGGTCGGTGTTGGCGTGCCGGAAGAACTGGCCGCCGACAAGTTCCAGGTCGTCCGCGAAGTGGCCCTGCGGGTCGATCGGGTTGACCATCGCAACGCCGTTGCGACGACAGGAGGCGAAGTCGTCCTCGCCGAAAGCGGGGGACTGGTGCACCAGCCCGGAGCCGTCGTCGGCGGTGACGTAGTCCTCGTTGACCACGAAGTGCGCTTTCGGGCCCTGTCGCGATGGGTCGGGGCTCTCGGGCCAGTCGACCAGCTCGAAGGGGCGCTGGTAAGTCCAGCCGACCATGTCGCTGCCCTTGAACCGGTCCTCGACCGTCCACCCAGGCTGCCCGTCACTGGGAACCAGCACCTTGTCGACCAGCACTTCTGCGACGACCAGCGTCTCCTCGCCGTTCGTGACGGTCACGTAGTCCAGATCGGGGTGCGCAGCGACCAGGGCGTTGGACACCAGCGTCCAGGGGGTGGTGGTCCAGGTCAGCAGGCTGGCCCCTGGAGATCCGGCAAAGCCGGCGTACGGCCCGGAGGTGAGCGGGAACCGCACGTAGACCGACGGATCGGTGACGGTCTCGTAGCCCTGGGCGAGCTCGTGGTCGGACAGGCCGGTGCCGCAGCGGGGGCAGTACGGCGCCACGCGGTAGTCCTCGACCAGCAGGCCACGCCCGTGGATCTGCTTCAGTGCCCACCACACCGACTCGACGTACTCCGCGTCCATCGTCACGTAGGGCTCACGCATGTCGATCCAGCAGCCCATGCGGTCGGTCATCTGCTCCCACAGGTCGACGTATCGCTGCACCGACTCACGGCAGCGCGCGTTGAACTCGGCGATGCCGAACGCTTCGATGTCCGCCTTGCCGGAGAACCCGAGCTCCTTCTCGACGGCCAGCTCGACGGGCAGGCCGTGGCAGTCCCAGCCGCCCTTGCGGTTGACCTGGTAGCCCTGCATGGTGCGGAATCTCGGGAACACGTCCTTGAACGTCCGCGACTCGATGTGGTGGGTGCCGGGTCGGCCGTTGGCCGTGGGCGGTCCCTCGTAGAAGGTCCACGACCTGACCTCGGGGCCGCCCTGGTTGCGGGCGACCGACTTCTCGAAGATTTGGTGCTCGTGCCAGAACTCGAGCACCTCGGCCTCGAGCGCGGGCAGGTCGACCTGAGGGGGGACGGGGCGGTAACCAGTCACGGGTGTCCTTCGTCTTCGGTTCGTCGGTGGAGCTTGTGTCGAAACCGAAGGGACGAGGAGCGGCGTACGCCGTCCCCCGCGGTACCACCCTCCTTGGCCGGCGCGATCGTGCTCGCCGACCCACTTCGTGGGTGACCCGGTTGGGTCCACCGCTGCTGGTTCTACTCCACGAGGACCCCGGAACGGGGACTCCGCGTTTCTTCCAGCGACTCCGGGATGATCTTCCCCAGCTGCCGTGCCACCGGGCTCACACCGTCCCCAGCTCGCTCGTGGCCGTGCAGTCGGGTACTCGTCCCCTCCACGCCGTGCGGTGGGTCCAGTGTGCCAGAAGTGTGGAAGAGTGCATCGACAGCATTGGGATAGTGCCAACGGCACGGCGGGTTGAAGGGCATCGGCGCGCAACATATCCTCGCGCCACCACGTATGGCACAGCCCATACCATCACCCGATAGGGGCCCCCAGAACCATGGCATCAGCGACCCGAAAGTCCTTGGCGAGCCGGGCAGGAGCCGCGGCACGCAAGGTCGTCTCGCGCGGTTCGGCAGCCAGTGCAAAGGCCGACAAGTCGGCCGCGAAGACGTCAGCTCGGAAGGCTCCCGCGAAGAAGGCACCTGAGAAGACGGCTGCGGCGAAGAAGGCCGCGACCAGCAAGGCGCCGGCCAAGAAGCCCCCAACCAAGACTGCTCCGGCCAAGAAGTCGGCGGCAAAGAAGACCGCAGCCAAGAAGACTGCTGCTACGAAGGCACCTGCGAAGAAGACCGCTGCCAAGAAGGTGACGGCCAAGACGACGGCGGCCAAGAAGAGAGCCGCGAAGAAGTCTGCGCCGACCAAGCCGGCCGCGAAGAAGGCGGCGGCGACGAAGGCGGTGGCAAAGAAGCCTGCCGCGAAGAAGGTCCCTGCGAAGCAGGCCGCCCCGAAGAAGGCCGTGGCCACCAAGCCCGCACCCAAGAAGGCAGCAGCCCGAAAGACAGCCGCCCGAAAGACAGCGAGCAAGACCGGAGCCGCTGCCAAGCTGGTCGTCCTCGAAGCAGAGGACCCGTGGAGCAAGACAGAGCTCGCCGAGGTCCGCACACAGCTGCGTGACGACGTGAAGCGCCTGACCGGTGAGCTGGCCGAGGTCGAGGGCGACCTCGCGGGGATGATCGAGAACTCCGGCGAGGGCGCGGGCCACGATCAGGCCGACGTCGGCTCGGCGTCCTTCGAGCGTGACCAGGAGATGGTCATCGTCAACAACGCGCGGTACATGCTGGAGCAGTCGCTGCACGCACTCGAGCGCATCTCCGACGGCACCTACGGACAGTGCGAGAACTGCGGCAACCCGATCGGCAAGAACCGGCTGATGGCGTTCCCGCGAGCGACGCTCTGCATGAGCTGCAAACAACGCGAGGAGCGTCGCTGAGCGCCGCTGAGGACCCCGGCTCGCGGACGACCCCCAGTTCGACAGGCGCGTCGTCGGGCTCCGCGTCCGGTCGCACCTCGGGAGCCGAGCCCCCTGCCTCATCCGGGGCGCCGCCTGAACCGTCGGGAAGGTCAGCCACCTTCCTTGCGTTCGCGGTCGCGGCGGTCGCCCTGCTGGTCGACGTCCTCAGCAAGCAGCTCGCCGTCCGCGAGCTCACCGGCCGAGAGCCCGTGGATGTCATCGGCGACTTCCTCCAGCTCAGGCTGGTGCGCAACCCAGGCGCCGCGTTCAGCGCCGGCGCCTCGTTGACCCCGCTGATCTCCGTGGTGGCGCTGGTCGCCGCGCTGCTGGTCGCCTACTTCGCGCTCCGCGTGCGACATCGCGGCTGGGCGCTGGCCCTTGGACTCCTGCTGGCAGGGGCGACCGGCAACTTCATCGACCGACTGTTCCGTGCACCGGGTCCGTTCCGGGGACACGTCGTCGACTTCTTCGCGCTGCCGCACTGGCCTGTGTTCAACGTGGCCGACATCTGCATCGACGTCGCCGGCGCAATCCTCGTGGTGCTCCTCGTGCGCGGCATCCACATCGACGGTCAGAGGCACCAGCACGATGCTCGCCGGAGGGACCGATGAGCGAGGCGAACGGAGAACAGCGCACCCTCCACGTGCCCGAAGGACTCGGTGGAGAAAGAGTGGACGTCGCGCTCGCGCGCATGTTCGGGATCTCGCGCAGCAAGGCAGCCGACCTGGTCTCCCGTGAGCTGGTTCAGGTCGACGGCCACGCGGCCGCCAAGTCCGACCGACTCGTGCCGGGAACCATGCTCGAGGTCACCTTCCCGCACGAGGAAGACCCGCTCGAGGTGGTGGCGGAGGTCGTCGAGGGGATCGGGATCATCCACGAGGACGACGAGATCGTGGTGATCGACAAGCCGGTCGGGGTCGCCGTACACCCCTCGATGGGGTGGACCGGGCCGACCGTCGTCGGGCACCTTCGGGGAGCAGGCTTCCAGATCGCGACCAGTGGCGCGCCGGAGCGTCGAGGCATCGTGCAACGCCTGGATGTCGGTACGTCGGGGGTCATGGTGATCGCCAAGAGTGAGCGCGCCTACTCGCTGCTGAAGAACGCGTTCCGCCATCGAGAGGTCGACAAGACCTACCACGCGCTGGTGCAGGGGCACCCTGACCCGCTCGAAGGGACGATCGACGCCCCGATCGGCAGGCACACGAAGTCCGACTGGAAGTTCGCCGTGCGCGAGGACGGCAAGCACAGCGTCACCCACTACGCGACCCTCGAGGCGCACCGCTTCGCCAGCCTCCTCGAGGTGCACCTGGAGACCGGTCGGACCCACCAGATCCGGGTGCACATGGCTGCGCTCAAGCACCCGTGCGTCGCCGACCTCACCTACGGGGCAGACCCCACGCTCGCCGAACGGGTCGGGCTCGAGCGCCAGTGGCTGCACGCGGTGCGACTCGGTTTCGAGCACCCCGGGACAGGTGACCACGTGGAGTACGAGTCGCCGTACCCAGACGACCTGGCCCGAGCACTGGAGATCATCCGCCATGCCCAATGAACGGCCCAGTGAACGGCCCAGTGAACGGCCCAGTGAGGGCCCAGTGAGGTGCTCACTGAGGTCTCCGAGAGCGGGTCGCCGGAGGAGTTCGAGCTGCGGCCGGGGTTTCGACGTGACCTGCACTCGCTGCAGGAGGTCTTCGTGGCCGCCACCACGGGACCGGAGCACCCTCCCGACCGCCGAACACCTGAGGAGGTGCGCACCTGGTGCATGCACCTGCTCGACCGGCCCGGTCGCGAGCTTTGGCTGGCCGCACGCGCGGACGTACTTCTCGGTTTCGTGCTGCTGGAGGGGGACTGGGTCAACCTGCTCTTCGTCCATCCCGGCCGGCGGGCACGTGGCGTTGGCTCTGCGCTGCTGGACCTGGTCAAGAGCCAGCGTCCGGGCGGCTTCGGTCTGAGGGTCTACCAGCTGAACAAGCGGGCTCGGACCTTCTACCGCAGGCACGGCCTCATCGAGCTCGAGAGCACCGACGGGAGCAGCTACCACGACGCGGAGCCCGATCTCCAGATGGCCTGGCCAGGCAACGACCCACTGGGGTACCTCCGGCGCCGGATCGACGCGGTGGACGACGAGCTGGCCGTGCTGCTCGCCCGGCGTACGGCGCTCACGGGCGCAGTCCAGGACCACAAGGCCGGCGCCGGGGGCGACGCGGGCGAGCGAGGGCGGGACTCCAGCCGCGAGGCGGAGATCGTCGCCCGGATGGCGGGCAGGGTGCCCGAGCTCGGTCCCGAGCGGATCACCCGCGTGATGCACACCGTGATCGAGGAGAGCCTGGCTGCATGGGAAGAGGGCTCATCGGCGACGGACTGAAGGGTCAGGACTCCAACTCCACGGCGCGGCGGGCCGTCCGTGCATTCTCGGATTCGCTGCCGCGCATCCATGCAGCCACGTCGAGGATCCGAAGCGTCGAAACCTGGTCCTCAGAGAGCTCTGTCGGCCGCAGATTGTCGATCTGCCCGCGGAGATCGGCGTCCTGGAGCGCGGAACGCAGGGGTCTCCATACCTCGTCACCGAGGGCCAATTCTCGGAGGAGCACGGAATCAACAATGGGGACCAGGCGGGGGCGTTTGCGGGACATCAACTTGCTGGCCTTGGTGCGCTTGACACCGTGAAGTTCCTTGAGCCGGAAGTACAGGTCTGACGCACGATCGAACTGGCTGTCGTCCGCCGCCCACAGGGGCACGTCCGCATCAACCTGTTCCAGGAGGCGCGAAAACTCGTCACTATCGGTCTCCAGCAGGCTTCGGACGGCTCGTGGTTCGAAGGTCACGTCGAGCAGGGACACGGCGACGAGGTCGTCGGGGGTGAACTTCTCCGGAGAGTTGTCGCCGAGCTCATCAAAGGTCGTACCGGCGAAGGGGCCTGGGGCGAAGTACGCCGCCACCAGATTGGCGGCGGGGTACGTGATCACGTCGCTGATGCGCCGCCCGAGGTCGTTCATCGGTACACCATGACAGCGGCGGAGTGAATCGGGAGTAGCACCCCTGAAACGCGACGGTGCACGCCCTGAGCGGCCTGCGCCGGTTCTTGAGTAGCGACAGGTCACCTTCGCCGAGGCGGTCTTGCGCACCGTCACCGTGGCTTCCGGGGAATCCGCAGTTCAATGGCAAGGTCTGCGATCCGAGCCAACGGGGGTCGAGTTCGGACCACAGCGGATCGCGTGCGTCGTGCACACCGTGATCGAGGAGAGCCTGGAGGCGTGGGAGTCCGAGTCCTCGAGCTCGACCAGGTCGCCTTCACACGACTGCTCTCTTGCTAGGACCACGTCGGCGTGGCATCTACGGAGAATGGTGACAGGGGAGTGGTTGCGACGGGCTGGGTCTACCTGTATAATCGAAGACAGGTTCGATCCAATAGTGATGCTGAGGGATCAGCCTGGACCGTCAGGTCCGCCGCTCACAGGCGCGCTGCATCGACACGTGAGACCCAGAGCCATATTGGTCCGTCGTCGATGCTGGAGGTGCGTGGTGAGCTCGACCTTCGACCGCTGCACGCATCCTGTGCTCGCCTGCGCCGATGCCCTCGAAGCGGCGCTCAAGGATTCGGCCGATGTGCAGGTCATGTTCATGGATCCCGATGACAAGCGGACGGCGCTGCTGCGACTGGCTCGGCTCGACGCGCAGCTGGCCGCTCTGAGGTTCCGGGTGATGGCCGCCTCTGATGACCTCGCCCTGGCCGAGGGTGCCCGCGACGTCGCTGCTCTGCTCACTCAGCACACGCTCACCGACTTCGGAACCAACCGGCGTGACCTGGCGCTCGCCGAAGCACTGGACCAGCGCTGGGCTCTCGTGGCTGCTGGGCTCGGTCAGGGCGACCTCAACGTGGCGCAGGCGCGAGTGATCACACACGCGCTCGAGGAACTCCCAACCGACAAGGTCTCAGCAGACCTGCTCTCGAAAGCCGAGGCCCACCTGGTCGCACAGGCGGCCCACTTCGGGCCGCGGGAGCTGCGGGTCCTGGGCCGCAGGATCCTCGAGGTGCTCGCACCGGAGATCTATGAACAGCACGAGGCCGAGCAGCTCGCCGGGGAAGAGCGCCGTGCCCGGCGGCGGACGAGCCTGGTCAGCACCAGGCTGGGCGAGGGCACCACCCGGATCACCATCAACGTGCCCGACGCCGTCGCGACGCGCCTGCACACCTACCTCGAGGCGTTCACCTCACCACGACACCAAGGAACCGGCGAGGCGGACCGGATCGGCGTCGACCGCAAGCGCGGCCAGGCGTTCTGCTCGCTGATGGAGGTACTCGACCCGAAACGGCTGCCGGCCCACGGCGGGGACGCCACCACGCTGATCGTCACCGTCTCCCTCGATGCGCTGCGCCAGGAGCTCGGCACCGGCGAGCTCGGTCCCGCGGACAAGCTCACCGCCTCAGAGGTACGACGCCTCGCCTGCACCGCCCGGATCATCCCCGCAGTGCTCGGCGCGAAGTCCGAGGTCCTCGACCTGGGCCGGTCCTCGCGACTGTTCCGACCCGCACAGCGCAAGGCGATGATCATCCGCGACCGCGAGTGCCGCGCCGAGGGATGCACGATCCCGGCAGCCTGGTGCGAGGCCCACCACTGGGGCAGACCATGGGCCCAAGGCGGCCGCACCGACCTCAACGACGGCCTGCTCCTGTGTTCGTGGCACCACCACCGCGCCCACGACCCCGGCTACACCAGCAGTCGAATGCCCAACGGTGACGTGCGCTTCAGCCGGCGGACGTGAAGGAGTGCAGCGAGCGGGCGAAGACGGGGTCAGTCTGGCGGGCCCGCCTACACCCGGGCTCGGAACTCCCCGACCCAGTGGCTGCTGCTCCACCGACAAGTAGTCCATGGCCGATTGACGGACCCGTGTCCTGCTCGGGGCGGGCGGCGTGCTGAACTACGCTGAACCTTCTTCCCCTGCACCACCAGGCGACAGCCTGGGCAGCATTTGCCTTGTCCACCCAGAAGCTCCGGGAAGGGCTGATCGCGCTCCATGTCGGGCTCCGCCAGCAAGGACGGCTTCGTCCACCTGCACGTCCACACCGAGTACTCCATGCTCGACGGGGCCGCCCGCCTCGATGACATGTTCGAGCGGACCGCAGAGCTGGGCATGGACACGATCGCGATGACCGACCACGGCAACGTGTTCGGTGCCTACGACTTCTGGTCCAAGGCGAAGGCCCGAGGCGTCAAGGGAATCATCGGGACGGAGGCGTACTTCACCCCCAACACCTCACGCTTCGACAAGAAGCGGGTGCGGTGGAACGACGGGGGGAGCGACGACGTCTCCGGGTCGGGTGCCTACACACACATGACCTTGCTGGCCGAGAACACGAGGGGATTGCACAACCTGTTCCGGCTGAGCAGCCGGGCGAGCATGGAGGGGTTCTTCTACCAGCCCCGGGCCGACCGCGAGCTCCTCACCGAGTACGCCGAGGGCCTGATCGCCACCACCGGATGCCCCTCGGGCGAGGTGCAGACCTGGCTGCGCATCGGCGACTACGAGAAGGCCCGCGAGGCCGCCGGCGACTTCCAGGCGATCCTCGGCAAGGACAACTACTTCCTCGAGCTGATGGACCATGGGCTCGACATCGAGAACCGCGTCCGCGAGGGCCTGCTCCGGATCGGCAAGGACCTCGGCATCCCGCCGATCGCAACCAACGACTCCCACTACGTCCACCAGAAGGATGCGCCCGCGCACGAGCACCTGCTCTGCGTCTCCTCGGGCAGCGTGATGTCGGACCCCAAGAGGTTCAAGTTCCACGGGGACGACTACTACATCAAGTCACCCGCCGAGATGCGCGAGCTCTGGGCCGTGCGCAACGGGATGCCCGAGGCCTGCGACAACACGCTGCTGATCGCCGAGCGTTGCGACGTGGAGTTCAAGGAGGGCAACGGCACCTACATGCCGCGCTACCCCTGCCCGGAGGGCGAGGACGAGAACTCCTGGTTCGTCAAGGAGGTCGAGAAGGGGCTGCGCTTCCGCTACCCCGACGGGATCCCTGACGCTGTCCGCAAGCAGGCCGACTTCGAGGTCGGGGTGATCACCGGGATGGGCTTCCCGGGCTACTTCCTGGTCGTGGCCGACTTCATCAACTGGGCCAAGGACAACGGCATCCGCGTCGGACCCGGCCGCGGTTCCGGCGCAGGCTCGATGTGCGCCTACGCCATGCGGATCACCGACCTCGACCCGATCCGGCACGGGCTCATCTTCGAGCGCTTCCTCAACCCCGACCGCGTCTCCATGCCCGACTTCGACATCGACTTCGACGAGCGTCGCCGCGGTGAGGTCATCCGCTACGTCTCGGACAAGTACGGCGACGACCGCGTCTCCATGATCGTCACCTACGGCACCATCAAGGCGAAGCAGGCAGTCAAGGACTCCTCGCGGATCCTGGGCTACCCCTTCGCCATGGGCGACCGGATCACCAAGGCCATGCCTGCTTCGGTGATGGGCAAGGACGTCCCGCTCAAGGAGATCTTCGACCCCGAGCACAAGCGCTTCGGCGAGGCCGGCGAGTTCCGCGCGCTGTACGACGGTGACGGTGATGTCCGCACGGTCGTCGACACCGCCATCGGTCTCGAGGGGCTCAAGCGCCAGTGGGGCGTGCACGCGGCTGGCGTGATCATGTCCAGCGAACCGCTGCTGGACGTCATCCCGGTGATGCGGCGGCCGGCAGATGGCGCGATCATCACCCAGTTCGACTACCCGACCTGCGAGAAGCTCGGCCTGATCAAGATGGACTTCCTCGGGTTGCGCAACCTGACTGTCCTCGATGATGCGCTGATCAACATCGAGTCCAACCGCGGCGAGAAGATCGTGCTCGAGGAGCTCGAGCTGACCGACGAGCCGACGTACCGACTGCTGCAGAGGGGCGACACGCTCGGGGTCTTCCAGCTCGACGGCGGCCCGATGCGGGCGCTGCTGCGGAGCATGCAGCCCGACACCTTCGAGGACATCTCCGCCGTGGGCGCGCTCTACCGGCCGGGGCCCATGGGCGCGGACTCGCACAACAAGTACGCCCGCCGCAAGACGGGGCGCGAGCTCGTGGAGCCGCTCCACCCCGAGCTCGCCGAGGCGCTCGCGGAGGTCCTGGGCGAGACCTACGGCCTGATCGTCTACCAGGAGCAGGTGATGGCGATCGCCCAGCAGCTGGCGGGCTACACGCTCGGCCAGGCCGACCTGCTGCGCCGGGCGATGGGCAAGAAGAAGAAGGAAGAGCTGGACAAGCAGTTCGAGACCTTCTCCGCCGGCATGACCGAGCGGGGCTTCTCCTTCGGGGCGATCAAGGCCCTGTGGGACACACTGCTGCCGTTCTCGGACTACGCGTTCAACAAGGCCCACTCCGCCGCCTACGGCCTGGTCTCCTACTGGACCGCCTACCTCAAGGCCAACTACCCGGCCGAGTACATGGCGGCGCTCCTCACCTCGGTGAAGGACGACAAGGACAAGATGGCGATCTATCTCAACGAGTGTCGCCACATGAAGATCCAGGTGCTGCCGCCGGACGTAAACTCCTCCGTAGCCAACTTCACTCCGGTAGGGGAAGACATCCGGTTCGGTCTGACGGCGATCCGCAACGTCGGCTGGAACGTCGTCGAGCAGATCATCTCCACCCGCCGCGAGAAGGGTCGGTTCACCGACTTCGCCGACTTCATGGACAAGGTCCCGGCGCAGGTGTGCAACAAGCGACTGATCGAGTCGCTGGTCAAGGCCGGCGCATACGACGAGATGAAGCACGGCCGGCGAGCGCTCCTCGCGGTGCACGAGCTGGCTGTCGACCAGTACGTCGACATCAAGCGCAACGAGGCGATCGGCCAGGACTCGCTCTTCGGCGGGATGGACGCCGACGACGGCGGCTTCGGCGTCAGTGTCGTGGTGCCCGACATCGAGGAGTGGGACAAGCAGACTCTTCTCGGCCACGAGCGCGAGATGCTCGGTCTCTACGTCTCCGACCACCCGCTCACCGGCCTCGAGCACGTGCTGGCCAGTGCCTCCGACTGCACCATCGGCCAGTTGCTCACCGATGAGGACCGCCCCGACGGGTCCTTCGCCACCATCTGTGGGCTGATCACGTCGGTGACCCGCAAGATCACGAAGACCGGCAATGCCTGGGCGATCGTCACGGTCGAGGACCTCGAGGGCGCGATCGACGTACTGCTCTTCCCCAGCGACTACCAGCTGGCCAGCACCCTCCTGGTGGAGGACACCATCGTGACGGTCCAGGGACGCCTCGACCGGAGCAAGGACCAGGCAGAGTTCCGGGGCAAGACGATCTCCACACCCGTGATGGACGACCGCGGCAGCGGTCCGGTGCTGATCACGCTGCCTTCGACGCGGTGCACGCCACCGGTGGTCGAGCAGCTCAAGGAGGTGCTGCGCACCCACCCGGGCACCACCGAGGTGCGGCTTCGCCTGGTCAGTCGCGGAGCCACCCGGGTCCTTCGGCTCGACGACCGGCTCCGGGTCTCGGCGTCACCGGCGTTCTACGGCGATCTCAAGCACCTGCTCGGCCCCGGATGTCTCGGATGACCACGCCCGCCGTACACGTGCCCGAACAGCCCGCTCCCGCCTCCGAACCCCCGGCTCTCGTGGCCGCCGTGATGGACGCGCTCGTCGTGGCCATCTGGTTCGTGGTCGCGGGCCTCGTGGGGGCTCTGGTCTGGTGGCAGGTGGCGACGTTGCCCAAGGTCACGAAGGCCGGTGACGCCGCGACCCGCGCTCCCGAGGAGCTGGTCAAGCAGGTCAGCATCGACGGCTGGTTCTTCGTCATCGCGGCGGTGGGTGGCCTGCTAAGCGGGGTCATCCTGCTGATCTGGCGCTGGCGTGACCCGTTGCTGATGGTGGTTCTGGTCGCCGTCGGCGCAGTGTTGGCCGCCTGGCTGATGGTCCACGCAGGTCTGGCCCTTGGACCCGAGGACGAGGTCGCCTCGTTGCGTGGGTTGAAGGACGGCGCCACTGTCCCCATGCAGCTGAAGCTCGAGGCGTCCGGCATGTTCTGGGTGTGGTCGATCTTCTCGGTGCTGGGCTCCATCGTGTACGTCTGGATCCTGCGCAAGCCCGATGAGTCCTCCGAGAAGTCTGACGACTAGATACTCTTCGCAGGGAACCATTAGGCGTACTGGGGGAATCATGACCGAGCACACTTCCGCGCTTCCTGAGATGCAGCCGCCGCCCGAGCGCCGCAGCAAGCGCGGGCTGGTTGCGGTCATTGCCTCGGTCGTGGTCGTCGTACTCATCGCTGGCGGTGGCTTCGCCGCATGGCAGCTGTACTTCGGCAGCGGACCGCGCCCGGCTGAGGTATTGCCCGACTCGACCTTCGCGCTGGCCACCGTGGATCTCGACCCGTCCGGTGGGCAGAAGGTCGAGGCGATCAAGACGCTCCGCAAGTTCCCCAGCTGGCGGGAGCGCACCGGGGTCACACCGGAGTCCGACCTGGTCGAGGCGATCTTCGACGAGGCTCTCAAGGACGGTCCGTGCAAGTCCCTGGACTACGAGAACGACATCGAGCCGTGGATCGGCAGTCGTGCCGGTGTCGGTGGCGTCCTTCTCGGAGACGACACGCCGGCGCCGGTGTTCACCCTGCAGATCAAGGACAAGGAGCTGGCCAGGACCGGCTTCGCCAAGCTGGTGAAGTGCACCGAGGCGGAGGAGGGCGACGAGTTCGGCTGGACCCTGACGGACGACTACGTGGTGGGCAGCGACAGCCTCTCCCACGCGGAGGCGATCACCTCCGCAGGGACGAAGGCACCACTCGCTGAGGACTCCGACTTCCAGAAGTGGACCGAGGAAGCGGGCGGCCCCGGCATCCTGAACCTCTACGTCGGACCCAAGAGCGTGAAGGTCCTCTCCGACCTCATGGGAGGCGAGCTGGACTCGCTGACGGGCGGGGACTCGCCCTTCGATGCCGATGAGGACGCCGAGGACGAGCTCACCAAGGCGTTCAAGAACTTCAAGGGCGCTGCGGCCGTGCTGAGGTTCGCCGACGGAGGCATCGAGTTCTCCTTCGCCAGCCGAGGTGCGACCAACGCGGATGACCGCACGATGGGCAAGCACGTCGGCGCCCTGCCCAAGGACACTGCAGCCATCTTTGGCCTCGCGGTTCCCGAGAAGGCCCTGAGGCAGCTGAAGTCCGACGACACGGACGAGGGCTGGGGCCCACTCGCCGAGATGTTCACCGAGGGCACCGGCCTCGAGTTCCCCGACGACCTCGTCACCCTGCTGGGCTCCTCGCTCAGCGTCTCGATCGGCGCCGACGCCCCCGCTGACGTGAACGAGATCTCCGGGATCGAAGATCTTCCGCTCGGTGTCCTGATCTACGGCGACGAGGCCGAGATCAAGGCGGTGATCGCCAAGGTCGAGTCGCACACCGGGGAGAAGCTGTCTGACCTTCCTGCCACGGTCACTTCCGGCGACGGGAAGGTGGCGATCTCCAGCACTTCGGAGTACGGCGAACAACTGCTGGAGGACGGGGCACTGGGGGACTCGAAGGACTTCCGGGACGCGGTCTCCCACGCCGACGACGCGCAGGCGGTTCTCTACGTCGACCTGGACAACGACTGGATGGACGCGATCCGCAAGACCATCACCGAGGGGGACGACCCTGAGGCAACCGAGGTCGCGGACAACCTCGCGGTGTTGCGGGCGTTGGGCGCCAGCACCTGGAGCGAGGGCAACACCAGCCACGGTCTCGTCCGGCTCTCGCTGAAGTAGGCCTTCAGTTGGGGGACCAGCGCGTGCGCGCCACTTCCGTGGCGGGCAGGGAGGGCAGTGCCCGCATCGCACGCATCTCCTCGTGCAGGGTGCGCCGAAGCATGCCCAGGCGTTCGCGGGCGCTGTCGGCCTCGAGCAGCTCCTGGCGCTGGGGCAGTGTGAGCAGACAGGTGCTCGCCAGCGCGTAGGAGAGGTACGCCGGATCGCTCGGCATCTCTCCGGCCAGCACCGGGCCGCCGCGGAGGTCGGAGAGCTGCTGGCGGTAGGTCTCGAAGGTGGCGAGCGCGGCTTCGGCCTCGGCGATCGACTCGGGCTCGTCGTTGTCCGGCAGCAACTCGACCTCACCGCGTAGGAACGGGCCGGAGCTGTCGGACTCGACCACCCGCAGCCGTTGCCGGCCGATCACCTCGATGTCGAAGCGGCCGTCGTCGTACGCATCGACCTCGGTCAGCTGCACCAGGGTTCCGATGCGGTGCGCGGACTGCATCCCGTGGTCGCCCACCTCGTATCCCTCGCGGATGGCCAGGATGCCGAAGACCCGGTCGAAGACGCTCTCGATCTCGACCAGCGTGCGGACCAGGGCGCGGTAGCGCTCCTCGAAGATGTGCAACGGCGTGACGACTCCCGGGAAGACCACCGCATTGAGCGGGAACAAGGGCACCGTGGTCACAGACCCAATCTAGTGCCGTGAGTCAGCCTCATGCGCTCTCCCGCACGGTGGCCGGACGCGGAGCGCGACGAGGTGACGGTGGCAACTAGAGTGCGGACACCCGGTCCGATGGCGAGGTCCCACATGTCCGCACCCGAAGCTCGAGTCGCCGCATTCCACAGCTTGCACTCCTCGGGGTGCTTCGTGATGCCGAACCCATGGGACGCGGGGAGCGCCCGGGCTCTGGAGCAGATGGGCTTCAAGGCTTTGGCGACGACAAGTGCCGGGTTGGCATGGACGCTGGGTCGCGCGGACGGCCAGGTCACGCTCGAGCAGACACTCGAGCACCTGCGTGTCGTCGCTGACGCGGTGACGCTGCCGGTGAACGCAGACTTCGAGGGCGGCTACGCGGTGGCTCCGGAGCAGGTCGCGGCGAACGTGAAGCTGGCCGCGAGTACTGGTATCGCCGGGCTCTCGATCGAGGACTCATCAGGCGACGACACGGATCCGCTCTTCGGCTTCGAACTGGCCGTCGAGCGCGTGCGAGCCGCGAGAACCGCGATTGACGAAAGCGGCACCGGCATCGTCCTCACCGGTCGATCCGAAGGCTTCGTGCGCGGTCGTCCCGACATCGACGAGACGATCCGTCGGCTCCGCGCGTACGCCGAGGCGGGCGCCGACTGCCTCTACGCCCCACGGATCGACAACCTCGAGCACGTCGCAGCGATTGTCTCTGCGGTCTCACCCAAACCGGTGAACATGTTGATCAACGCCCCGTTCACAACGGTTGCGCAGGCGGCGCAGCTCGGAGTCCGGCGGATCAGCGTGGGGGGCACGCTCGCCCGCGCCGCATGGGGTGGGTTCCTCGAGGTCGCGAAGGAGATCAATGACGCAGGGACGTTCTCCGGGTTCGAACGGCTACCGAACGTCGATGCGCTGTTCGGCGGTTGATGCTCGGCTGCATGTTTCGCTCAGCTTCTCGGCGCTGAAGCCCAAACCGGATAGTCCGAGACGTTCCCGTTGTCCTGAGGCCCATTCCGCGACGTAAGCGTCTCGGACTATCCGATTCTTGGACGGGTCTGGTGCCTCCGAACCCTGGGGTTCCACTCGAGCTCGCTCAGCGGGATCCGGGACTCTCACGGGCCACCACCGCCCAGGTTTCACCCAATTCTCCTTCTCGAAGCGATGAGTTCGCGATGGTTGGAGGGTCTGAACCGATGAGTGCAATCGAGAGCCGGGAGGGTGAGAACAATGGCCGCAACCATCGACATCGAGATCGAGCGTGGCGTGTTCACCGGCCCGGTCCGCCACCACCGCGGGTACTACGCAGGCGACTTCAGCTCGTTCCCGTTGCAGGGTGACTCGGACTGAAACCGCGCCGGTCGGCGTCTACCCGCGTGGTGGTCGCGCTGAACGATGCGGTTACTTCGGGGGCAGTGACCCGGCGTACGTCACACCGATCTCGACCCACCGTCGGAGCTCGTCATCTGAGCCGATGGCCGGCGGATACACGTGCAACCAGCCATTCATCTCGCGTCCACGCATCTCGAACCGGGTGACGTCGTCGTCGTTCACGAATGAATCGGTCTCGGCCGGGTCGACGCGGAGCAGCAGCCCGCCCTGACCGCTTGCACTGACGGCCAGATTGCCGTGAATCAGGAACGCCAACCCACCGAACATTCGTCTCTCGGTCACGCCTTCAGGGTCCGGGACGGCAGCGCGGATCCGGTCGGCCAAGTCTTCGTCGTACGCCATGGCTCAGGGTCCCATACAGGACCGACAACCCGGGATCGAAGGCGTCCAGGACTTCTTCAGAAAAAGTTCGAAAAATGCCTGTCACACAAGGGGATTCGCGGCCAGAACTGTCAGTGGTCGGTGCTTGGATTGAGGCATGAACAGCTCGCAGATCGAGCACCGGGACCGCGGAGTTCCACCGCACCAGACGTGCCGGATCCATCGACAGCCGGGAACGTGAGAGCCATGGCCGCCACGATCGACATCGAGATCGAATCGGGAGTGTTCACCGGCCCGATCCGCCACCACGACGGGTACTACGCAGGAGACTTCAGCGCCGACCCGCTTCAGGCTGGGTCGGACAATTAGGGCGACTCCGGCACGAGGGAGCGATCCGAGCGGTCGTCCCTCGTACGGATGGTCCTGGGCGCAGCCTTGGAGTTCTGGTCACCGTATTTTTTCTCCGGTTTCGCTCCTCTTATTCGATGAGTTCCGCATCGTGCAGGGGTCCATATAGGTGAGCGCAATCCAGAGCGTTCTTGAGGCCGGGAAGGGTGAGAGCAATGGCCGCGACCATCGACATCGAGATCGAGCGGGGCGTGTTCACCGGTCCGGTCCGCCACCACCATGGGTACTACGCCGGCGACTTCAGCCGGAGCTCGCTGCAAGCCGAGTCGGACCGATAGTCGCGCGACCAGACCAAGACCCGCGGTGAAGTCCGGGCGCTGGGCGCCGGTCGGGGAGCCCCATCCGCGCACCTAGACTGGACGCATGATTCGCCGGATCGACCTACGGGATGGTGGCGCCGGGGCTACCCATGACTACCGCACTCTGGTGCCGCGCGCGGACTTCGACGTCGAGGCGGCTGTGCAGGTGGTGCGGCCGATCTGCGACGACGTGCGCGATCGCGGTGTAGAGGCGATCACGGAGTACTCCGAGCGGTTCGACGGCGTCGTACAGACCGACATCACGGTGCCGCGCGAGGCGCTTCGCGAAGCGCTTGCCGGTCTCGACCCGCAGGTCCGCGCGGGTCTCGAGGAGTCCATCCACAGGCTGCGTACCACGTGCGAGGCCGAGCTCGGGGGCGACACGGTCACCGACCTCGGTCCCGGAGCCCGAGTCACCCAGCGGCTGATCCCCGTCGACCGCGTGGGCCTCTACGTCCCCGGAGGCGTGGCGCCGCTGGTGTCGAGCGTCCTGATGAACGTCGTGCCGGCCCAGGTGGCCGGAGTCGGCTCGATCGCCCTGACCAGCTCGCCTCAGCAGGCCGCGTTCGACACCTTCGGTGTCGGCCTCCCGCACCCGACGATCCTGGCGGCCTGTGAGCTCCTCGGCATCGACGAGGTCTACGCCGTCGGTGGCGCCCAGGCCGTGGCGATGTTCGCGTACGGCGCCGGCCCCTGCCGTCGGGTCGACCTGGTCACCGGTCCGGGCAACATCTACACCGTCTCGGCCAAGCGCCTGCTCAAGGGCATCGTGGGAATTGACTCCGAGGCCGGGCCGACCGAGATCGCGATCCTGGCCGACGACACGGCCGACGCGGCGTACGTCGCGGCCGACCTGCTCAGCCAGGCCGAACACGACCCGATGGCGGCTTCCGTGCTCGTCACCGACTCCCTGCGTCTCGCCGACGAGGTCGAGGTCGAGCTGGAGAAGCAAGTCGCGGCGACCCGCCACGTCGACCGCGTCCGCGCGGCCCTGACCGGACAGCAGTCCGGGATCGTGCTGGTCGACGACGTTGCCCAGGGGCTCGAGGTCATCAACGCGTACGCCGCCGAGCACACCGAGGTCCACACCGCCGACGCGAGTGGCGATGCGGCCCGCGTGCGCAACGCGGGCGCGGTGTTCGTCGGCCCCTGGGCACCCGTGTCGCTGGGCGACTACTGCGCCGGTTCCAACCACGTCCTGCCCACGGCAGGGTGTGCCTGTCACTCCTCGGGACTCTCAGTGCGCTCGTTCCTGCGTTCGGTGCAGGTCGTGGAGTACTCCCACGAGGCCCTCGCCGACGTGGCCGGCCACGTCGTCAGCCTTGCCGATGCCGAGGACCTGCCTGGTCACGGAGCGGCAGTCAACGTCCGCTTCGGTCGACCGTGAGCCCGCAGACGAGCGCCGGCGTCGCGGAGGCGCCGGACTGGCCGCCCCTGCGCGCCGAGCTCGTGGGCGTCGCGCCCTACGGTGCGCCCCAGCTCGACGTCCCGGTCTGCCTGAACGTCAACGAGAACCCCTACCCACCCTCGCGGGCCGTGGTCGACGACATCGCCGGGGCGGTCACGCTGGCTGCGTCGACACTCAACCGCTACCCCGACCGCGAGTTCACCGAGCTGCGTGCCGGCTTGTCGGCGTACCTGAGCCGCGACGCTGGTTTCCCGGTCAGGCCCGAGCAGGTATGGGCGGCGAACGGCTCCAACGAGGTGATGCTGCAGATCCTGCAGGCTTTCGGTGGCCCCGGACGTACGGCGGTCTCGTTCGCGCCGACGTACTCGATGTATCCGGAGTACGCCCGTGACGCGATGACCAACTGGGTTGCGGGCCTGCGACACGAGGACTTCAGCTTCGACATGGACGAGGCCCGCCGTCTGGTCGCCTTGCACCAGCCGAGCGTGATCCTGCTGCCGTCGCCCAACAACCCGACCGGCACGGCCCTGCCGCACGAGGTGATCAGCCAGCTCTGCGAGATCGCGCCGGGCGTGGTGGTGATCGACGAGGCGTACGCCGAGTTCCGTCGCGCAGGCACTCCTTCGGCGCTCGAGCTGCTGCCGGAGCACCGCAACCTCCTCGTCACCCGGACGATGAGCAAGGCCTTCGCGCTCGCGGGTGCTCGGCTCGGGTACCTGGCGGCGGCGCCCGAGCTGTGCGACGCACTCCGCGTGGTGCGCCTGCCCTACCACCTCTCCGCGGTGACTCAGGCCGTCGCAAGTGCGGCACTTCGCCACTCGGACGAGCTGCTGGGCAAGGTTGACGAGCTGCGCGCGGAGCGCGACCGCACCGTCGACTGGCTGACGGCAGAGGGGTTCGAGGTCGCGCAGAGCGACGCGAACTTCGTATTGTTCGGTCGGTTCGACGATCGTGAGGCACTCTGGCAGCAACTGCTCGACCAGGGTGTGCTGATCCGGGTGACTGGCCCGGACGGCTGGTTGCGGGTCTCGATCGGCACGACAGCAGAGATGACGGCGTTCAAGGATGCCCTGATGGAGGTAACGAAGTGACCCCCGAGAACGGTCGGACAGCGCGCATCGAGCGCCAGACCAATGAGTCGAAGGTCCTCGTCGAGCTCGATCTCGACGGATCGGGCCGCACCGATGTGTCGACCGGCGTCGGCTTCTACGACCACATGCTCACCTCTTTCGGCCGGCACGCGTTGTTCGACCTGACCGTGCAGACCGACGGCGACACCCACATCGATGCCCACCACACCGTGGAGGACACCGCGATCGTCCTCGGCGACGCCCTGCGTGAGGCACTCGGCGACAAGTCCGGGATCCGACGCTTCGGTGACTCGCTCGTCCCGCTTGACGAGGCGTTGGTGCAGTGTGCCGTCGACGTCTCGGGTCGTCCGTACTGCGTGCACGTCGGTGAGCCCGACGGGCAGGAGTTCGTGACCATCGGGGACGCCTACCTCGGCTCACTGACCCGGCACGTCTTCGAGACACTGGCCCACCACGCCCAGATCGCCCTGCACGTGCGGGTGCTGTCGGGCCGCGACCCACACCACATCGTGGAGTCGCAGTTCAAGGCCGTCGCCCGTGCGCTGCGTGACGCGGTGGCGTACGACCCGCGCGAGACCGGCGTGCCCTCGACGAAGGGCTCGCTTTGAACACAAATCCTCGTGGCTGAGGTCATGCCGGACGTCAAGCCACGGGTCACGGTCCTTGACTACGGTTCCGGCAACCTCCGGTCTGCCGTGCGCGCTCTGGAGCGGGCGGGCGCCACCGTGACCCTCTCGGCGGAGCACTCGGATGCCATGGACGCGGACGGCCTTGTGGTCCCGGGCGTGGGCGCGTTCGCGGCGTGCATGTCGGGACTGCGCGCGGTGCGCGGTCACGAGATCATCGGGCGCCGCCTCGCCGGTGGACGTCCGGTTCTCGGCATCTGTGTCGGCATGCAGATCCTCTTCGAGCGCGGAGTCGAGCACGGCGTGGAGACAACGGGCTGCGACGAGTGGCCCGGTGTGGTCGAGCGGCTGCAGGCTCCCGTCGTACCCCACATGGGGTGGAACACCGTCGAGACGCAGGCCCGTACGACGCTGTTCGCCGGCGTCGAGGAGGAGCGGTTCTACTTCGTGCACTCGTACGGCGTACGCGACTGGACGCTGGTGACCAACGAGCGCACTCGTCCACCGCTGGTGACCTGGGCCGAGCACGGGGGCGACCGGTTCGTGGCGGCTGTCGAGAACGGTCCGCTCAGCGCCACCCAGTTCCACCCGGAGAAGTCCGGGGACGCCGGCGCCCGGTTGCTGCACAACTGGGTGCGGACACTGAGGGCCGCGTGAGCCCAAGTGAGCCCCAAGTGAGCCCCAAGTGAGCCCCAGGTGAGCAAGGAGCGCGCCCGCAGGCGCGAGGCACGCGATCGCGAAGCCGGCATCGTCGCGGCAGCCCGCGCCGCCGAGGCTGAGAAGCGCGAGCGCCGGGAGGCGCGCAAGCGGGCCCTGAACTCGCGGCTGCCGCGGCGGCACTCGCGGCAGACCGGTGTGCTTGCCCAGCGCCGGCGGAAGCAGTCAGGCGCGACGATCGCCTTGCTTCTTGCGCTGAACGTGCTCGTCTGGGTGTTCTTCACCGAGTGGCCGGCGCGCGCGATGGCGCTGATCGTGACCCTGCTCGTCGCCCCTGTCGTGCACACCATGTTGTTCCGACGACGCTGAAACGGAGAATCCTGATGAGTGAACACCTCGAGCTGCTGCCGGCCGTCGACATCGCTCAGGGCCAGGCTGTCCAGCTGGTGCAGGGCGTGGCCGGCTCCGAGAAGCTCTTCGGCGATCCGATCGAAGCGGCCCTGCGCTGGCAAGAGGCGGGCGCGGAGTGGATCCACCTCGTCGACCTCGATGCAGCCTTCGGGCGTGGTGAGAACCGCGCCTTGCTCGCGAAGATCGTCGGCACGCTCGACATCGACGTGGAGATGAGCGGGGGCATCCGCGACGACAACTCACTCGCCGCGGCGATGACCGCCGGGTGCCGTCGGGTCAACATCGGCACCGCAGCGCTGGAGCAGCCCGAGTGGTGCGCCCGGGCGATCGCCGGGCACGGTGACCGGGTGGCGATCGGGCTCGACGTACGTGGTCAGACGCTGGCGGCGCGTGGCTGGACCCGCGACGGCGGTGACCTCTACCAGGTGCTCGAACGCCTGGACTCCGAGGGCTGCGCCCGCTACGTCGTCACCGACGTCAACAAGGACGGGATGCTCGAAGGGCCCAACCTGGCGCTGCTGCGCGACGTCTGCGCGCGGACCGACCGCCCGATCGTGGCGTCGGGCGGCATCACCGAATTGGCCGACCTCGAGGCCCTGATGGGTCTGGTGCCTGAGGGCGTCGAGGGCGCGATCGTCGGCACCGCGCTCTACGAGGGCCGGTTCACGCTCACCGATGCCCTCGACCTGACCCAGCGGCGGGGGCGGCCGGGACGGCGCCCGGGAATGAGCCAGGAATGAGCCCGGAATGAGCCCAGAATGAGCTTGGCCGTGCGCGTCATCCCGTGCCTGGACGTCGACGCCGGGCGCGTGGTCAAGGGCATCAACTTCCAGCAGCTGCGCGACGCGGGTGACCCGGTCGAGCTCGCGAGGGTGTACGACGCGGAGGGGGCCGACGAGCTGACCTTCCTGGACATCTCCGCCTCGCACGAGGGGCGCGCGACGACGATGGAGGTCGTCTCCCGCACCGCCGAGGAGGTCTTCATCCCACTGACCGTCGGTGGCGGGGTCGGCAGCGTCGAGGACGTCGATCGGCTGCTGCGTGCGGGCGCGGACAAGATCGCGGTGAACACGGCCGCGATCCGGCGCCCCGAGCTGGTCGCGGAGATCGCCGACCGGTTCGGCAACCAGGTCCTGGTCCTCTCCGTCGACGCGCGGCGCGCACCCGGCACCGACTCCGGCTTCGAGGTGACCACGCACGGCGGCCGGACCTCAGCCGGCCTCGACGCCCTGGCCTGGGCCGCGCGTGCCACCGAACTCGGTGCGGGCGAGATCCTGCTGAACGCGATGGATGCCGACGGCACCCAGGACGGCTTCGACCTCGAGCTGATCCGGCTGGTCCGCCACGAGGTGTCGATCCCGGTGATCGCCAGCGGTGGCGCGGGTGCCGTCGAGCACTTCGCCCCGGCCGTCGAGGCGGGCGCGGACGCCGTACTCGCCGCGACGGTCTTCCACTTCGGGACCCTGCGGATCCCCGAGGTGAAGCACGCCCTGCGCGCTGCGGGTCATCCGGTCCGCTGACGCGCGAATCGCCCCGCTTTCCAACCACCACACCCCTCAGGCCTCGGGCACCCAGCAGTACCCGAACCGCTGACCCGCGGCCCACTGAGCCCGGGTCGGCCACTCGAAGCTCCAGGTGTAGGACAGCTCGCCGTCGGCGCGCTGGGCTGCGACGTCCTTGCACCTGGAGTCTCCAGTGGCGGCAAGGTCCTTCGCGAGGTAGCGCGCTGCGGGAGGGAACTCGACGACGTCGACAGCCCGCCAGGAATGCTTCTGCGAGCAGACGACACGTGCGAAGCCGGGCCGGTCCGGCGCGGCAGTGCCGCAGGTGCCGTACCGGTCGAGCGAGCCCTCCTCGTCGAGGACACCCTTCAACCGGGCGGGGAGTGGCAGCAGGTGGCCTTCCGAACGGAGTGCCACGGTGTCGCAGCGGTACCAGTTCGCTCCGGCGTCGGCCTGCTCGAGCGAGGGGCTGAACCACACCACCTCGAACCGGCTGAGCCGTTGGTCGGTCTGGCTCCCACCGACGAAGGCGCCGGGGCTGTCGGGGCAGGCCCCCGCGATCTGCGCACGCACGGTCCGCGAGTCGACAGCCAGGAGATGGCCGTCAGCTACGCCGGACACCTTGCCCACCTTGATCGTGACCGACGTGTGCGGCTGGCGGCACGGCACCGGTGCTCCTGCGTCGACAGGTTCGGTCGCCTCGCTGACGGAGAGGGCGTGGCAGCTGCCGACCCGGGGAGCGGGTTCGACCGGCTGGTCCGATGCCGGCGACGAGCTCGCGCGCGGCTCCGGCTCTGCCTTGGGGTCTTCGGCAGAGGAGCAACCGACGGCCAGGAACAGGAGTGGCGCGATCAGACCCGCAGTTCGTCGCGACGTACTCATCGGTCGGTCTTCGCCCAGCAGATCGAGCGCCGGTTGCCGGCCTGCCATTCGGCCTCGTGGAACCAGGTGTAGCCGAACTCGTAGTCCACCGGGTAGTTCATCCACGCCCCCACGGAGTCCGAGCAGAAGTCCCGCGAACGCACCTGCGAGAGCCGGTCACCGGGATAGGGGTCCTCGGGCCGGCCGAGCTTGATCGTCGTCACGGCCCTCCAGGTGTGCTTCTCGCTGCAGGGAACCTTCTTCGATCGCAGCACCGTCTCGCCTAGAGCGCAGGTCAGCCACTGCTCGGGGGGCCTGGCCCGGAAGAGTCCCTTGGTCGCCGTGGGCAGGTCGGCGTACCGCCCGGCGTCGGCAGGACCTCCGACCACGTCGCAGCGGTACCACCGCGCGTCCTTCTCCCAGCCGCGTTCAGAGGGCCGGAACCACGCCCAGCTGAGCTGGATGCGCATGGCGAGGCTCTCGTCCACGGCGAGGAACTTCTGGAACGCGCGCTCGCACGTCGAGAACATCCACGTGCCGTGGGCCTCCGACTTGTAGTCCTTGCCGGTGGCTGCCGGCAGGCTGCCGACCGCGAAGGTCTGCGACGTGTGCGGCTCGCTGCAGGCGACCGGCTCGGACGTGTTCGTGGTCCGTTCGGCGTCCGCCGGTGCGAGCCGGTAGCACGCGCCGAGTTTGGGCTGGGCGGTCTTGTCGGCCACTGTCTCCGGCTTCAAGGGCGCCGCGCAGGCCGTCACGAGCAGTCCCATGAGAAGCAGTCCCGCGAACACCTGGCCCAGGAACAGCGGGCCCATGAACAGCGGGCCCATGAACAGTGGGGCGAGACCCGAGGCGCCACTCCGCAGGGGCGTACGACGAGGCACGTGCGGTTCCCTCCGTCGGTGCGGGCGAGTCTGCTGCGACCAGTGCGGTTCACCCGGTTCGTCATGGAGTTCCTCGCCGGGCAACGCACTGGACGACTCACTGGACGGTTCACTCGGCGTCTCACTGGTCGTCTCACTGGCCGCCTCGCTGGGCGACCAGTGCCGCGATCGTACCGCCGAGCTCGTACGCCGACTCGGTATCCGCAGTGGTCACGCCACCCATCGCCTCGAGCACGTCGTACCCCTGTCTCCAGCCGAGCGCACCCGTGATCGCGAGCACCGAGCGGACGGCTCCTGTCGTGTCGTAGCGGCCGTGGACATAGAGCCCGAACGGGCGCTTGGCGGTGGCGCCGGCGGACTCCTTGCCGCTGCCGTCGTCCGAGAGCGCGCCTCCGACCTGCAGGAACGTCGAGTCGAAGACGTGCTTCATGGCGCCGGACATGTAGCCGAAGTTCGCCGTCGTGCCCAGCACATAGCCGTCCGCCTCGAGGAGATCCCGGTGGCCGGCCTCGCCTTTGGCGAAGTCCAGTGCCTCCCGCACGACCACTTCGACACCCTCGATGGCGTCGTCGTGTGCTCCGGCGACCACGGCCTCGGTGAGGGACTGGAGCGACGCCGTCGGAGAGTGGTGTACGACGAGCAGGCGGCTCATGGCGCAAGATTCTGTCAGGAAAAACTGGTTGAACCTTCGGGTATCTGCAGATGTTTGAGTCTAGGATCCCCGGGTGAGACTGACGGTCGAGGGGCATGCTCGGTGGTGCCGACGAATGCACGCTTCGCAAGGAGCATTGAGACAGGCTGAGTTTTGGGGCTGACGTCATCGTCGACCGGGTCCGCTGACCCCATCGCGGAGGTGCGCCACCTCCGCTACCAGTTGGCGCGCGAACGGGTCCGGCGTCGAGCCGCCGAGTCCATCGGGGAACGCGCCACCGCAGACTTCTACGACTCGATCCGCGAGTTGCGCTCCGCGCAGGCGGAGATGCTCGAGCGGGAGGACCAGAGCCAGGTCGTGGACGAGCTGTCTCGGCTCCTGCGCGAGGACCTCGACTCGGGTCACCTCGTCAACAGGGCAGCCGAGTCGGCTGCCCGGGCGACGGGTGTCGATCGCTCTGACGTGCTGCTGGTCGATGCCGAGCGCTTCTCAGCGGTGCATGGCACCTGGAGTGGCTCCAAGGAGAGCGCGGACCTGCCTCGTCCCTACTCCTTCGTCGAGCTGCCTGAAGCCCTCACTGCGCTGCTTCTCGAAGCCGCGCAGGCCCTCACGCCGCTGCAGATCGAGCACGTCGACGAGGACACCCGGCTCGATCCGTCAGGCGCAGGCGAGGTCTATGCCGGGCTCGGTGTTCGGGCGCTGGCCGCGGTGCCCATCGCAGTCGGTGACGAGGTGGTGGGCTGGCTGCTGCTGCAGTCCCTGACGCCCCGGACCTGGCAGCCCCGTGAGCTGGCGATCTGTGAAGGACTCGCGCACGATCTCGTGGCCTCTCTCGTCCAGGTCCAGGCGTTCGAGCAGCAACGCGAGTCCGTACGCCGCCTCCAGGAGCTCGACCGTGCGAAGGACAGGTTCATCTCCACCGTCTCGCACGAGCTGCGCACGCCCCTGACCAGCATCGTCGGGTACCTCGAGATGCTGAACGAGGGCGGTCTGGGGACCCTGGACAGGGCCACGTCCGAGCGTGTCGCGATCATCGAGCGCAACGTCGGGCGACTGCGTGATCTGGTCGAGGACCTGCTCACCCTCTCGGCGTACGACGCGGACGAGATGCACATGGACCGGAAGCCGACGGACCTGTCCGGGGTGGTGGCGGAGTGCCTGCAGGCGCTCGTGCCGGTCACCACGGAGAAACAGCTCGAGATGGCGGTGGTGAGCGATCCCGAGCTGCCTCCGGTCCCCGCGGACCGGATGCAGCTCGAGCGAGCCATGCTCAACCTGCTCAGCAACGCGATCAAGTTCAGCGATGACGGCGAACGTGTGACGGTCCGGCTGCACCGGGATGGCGACGACGTGGTGGTCAGCGTCATCGACACCGGGATCGGCATCCCGGCCGAGGAGCAGAATCTGCTGTTCTCGCGCTTCTTCCGTTCTTCGCTGTCCACGGCTGCGGAGATCCAGGGCAGTGGGCTCGGGCTCGCGCTGGTGCAGTCCGTGGTCGAGTGGCACGACGGCACCATCGCGGTGGACTCCGTGGAGGGTGAGGGAACCACCGTCACGATCCGGCTGCCACACGTTCGCTGACCCAGGGCACAAACGGCCCCGGACCGGTCCCCGACACCGCTGCTAGGGTGGCAGGGTCATGACGCGCCAGCTTCTTCTTCGCTGCCGCCGCGAGGTCACCCCGCACATCTGAGCGGAGCCGGACCCCTTGCGGCGGTGAGTCTGTGTCCCCGGCGCCCGTCACTCCCGCGAGAGAAGACCATGACCCTGCAGCACTCCGGATTCCGGAACACCCAGCGCACCAGCGGCATGCCGATCCAGCGCTACCGCGCCTTCCCCCCGATCGACCTGCCCGACCGCACCTGGCCCTCGGCGCAGATCACCGAGGCGCCCCGGTGGCTCTCGACCGATCTCCGTGACGGCAACCAGGCCCTGATCGACCCGATGTCGCCCGAGCGCAAGCACCGGATGTTCGACCTCCTCGTGGCGATGGGCTACAAGGAGATCGAGGTCGGCTTCCCCTCGGCCAGCGAGACCGACTTCTCCTTCGTCCGCCAGCTGATCGAGCGGGACAAGGTGCCCGAGGACGTGACCATCTCGGTGCTGACCCAGGCCCGCGAGGACCTGATCGAGCGGACCACCCAGTCGCTGGTCGGCGTACACCACGCCAACATCCACCTCTACAACGCCCTCGCCCCGCTGTTCCGGCGCGTGGTCTTCCGCGCCACCAACGACGAGATCAAGGACATCGCCGTCCACGGCACCGAGCTGATGATGAAGTACGCCGAGGCGAACCTGGGCCAGACCATCATCGGCTACGAGTACTCCCCGGAGATCTTCACCAGCACCGAGCTGCCGTTCTCCCTCGAGGTGTGCGAGGCCGTCTCCGACGTCTGGCAGCCCGAGGACGGCCGCGAGATCATCCTCAACCTGCCGGCCACCATCGAGGTGGCGACTCCGAACGTGTACGCCGACCAGATCGAGTGGTTCTCCCGACAGCTGACGCGGCGGGCGCACACCACGATCAGCCTGCACCCGCACAACGACCGCGGCACCGCCGTGGCCGCCACCGAGCTCGCGATGATGGCCGGCGCCGACCGCGTCGAGGGCTGCCTGTTCGGACACGGGGAGCGCACCGGCAACGTGTGCCTGGTGACCCTGGGGATGAACCTCTTCAGCCAGGGGATCGACCCGCAGATCAGCTTCTCCGACATCGACGAGATCCGGCGGACGGTCGAGTACTGCACCCAGCTGCCCGTGCACCCGCGCCACCCCTACGCCGGTGATCTCGTCTACACCGCGTTCTCGGGCTCACACCAGGACGCCATCAAGAAGGGTCTCGAGGCGCTCGACGAGCGCGCTGTGAACCAGGGCGTCGGCGTGCACGAGCTCGAGTGGGAGGCGCCGTACCTGCCGATCGACCCGAAGGACGTCGGCCGCACCTACGAGGCCGTGATCAGGGTGAACAGCCAGTCCGGCAAGGGTGGCGTGGCCTACGTGATGAAGTCCGAGCACAAGCTCGACCTCCCGCGCCGGCTGCAGATCGAGTTCAGCCGCGTGGTCCAGGCCAGCACTGAATCCACGGCCGACGGCGAGGGTGGCGAGATGAGCTCGGTGGCGATCTGGGAGGCATTCGAGCGCGAGTACCTCACCCGCGCGACCCCGCTGAAGCTCAACTCGGTGCACACCTCGTCGGCCGCGGGGGAGAAGGACCAGCTCACCGTGAACGTCTACGTCGACGGGGAGATCCGCGAGCTGCACGGCTCGGGGAACGGTCCGATCGCGGCCTTCGTGGACGCGATCAACGGCCTTCCCAACGGCTTCGACGTGCGCGTGCTCGACTACCACGAGCACGCGCTCTCCGCCGGCGGTGACGCCATCGCGGCGGCGTACGTCGAGTGCGCGGTCGGCGACCAGATCCTCTGGGGCGTCGGACTCGACGCCAACATCGTGACCGCCTCCCTCAAGGCGGTGCTCTCCGCGGTCAACCGGGCCTGAGAACTGCACACCCGGGCGGTCGGCGCCGAGGCCTGAGCGCCGTGCGTAGAACGCCTGCCGGTAACACTCTTGCTCTCGATGTAGCAGTAGTACTATATTCGTCCTGTGATCCCGACTCGCTACCCGGACGTGCCGATCGTGAGTGTGCGCGACCTCCGCATGCGCTACGGCGACAACGATGTGCTGACCGGTGTCGACTTCGACGTCTACGCCGGCGAGGTGATCTGCCTGCTCGGCCCCAACGGGGCGGGAAAGACGACCACCATCGAGATTCTCGAGGGCTTCCGGATCCGCTCGGCCGGCGAGATCAGTGTGCTCGGCGACGACCCCGCCACGGCAGGTGAGGAATGGCGCGCCCGCACTGGCGTGGTCCTGCAGTCGTGGCGGGACCACCCGCGGTGGACGGCCCGTCGGTTGCTCACCCACCTCGGCGGCTACTACGCGTTGTACTCGACGCCGCAGAAGGAGCGCCCCTGGAACGTCGAGGAGCTCCTCGACGTCGTTGGTCTGACGGAGATGGCGGACCGCAAGATCAGCACTCTCTCGGGCGGGGAACGGCGCCGGCTCGACGTCGCGATGGGCATCATCGGGCGACCGGAGCTGCTCTTCCTCGACGAGCCGACCGCTGGCTTCGACCCGCAGGCTCGGCGCGACTTCCATCACCTGGTGCACCGTCTCGCCGACCTCGAGAGCACCACCATCCTGCTCACCACCCACGACCTCGACGAGGCCGAGAAGCTGGCAGACCGTGTCGTGATCCTGGCAGGTGGGCGCATCGTCGCCGACGACAGCGCCGAGGGGTTGGCCGACCGGGTCGCGGGTGAAGCTGAAGTGAAGTGGACCCGCAACGGCGAGCGCTTCGTGCACGCTGCCGCCGACGCGACCGCGTTCGTCCGCGAGCTCTTCGCGCAGTACGGCGACGACGTGCACGACCTCGAGGTCCGCCGGGCCAGCCTGGAGGACGCCTATCTGACCCTGGTCCAGCAGCACGAGTCCGGCAGCGCCGAGACCGCTGCTGACGCCTTCCTCGAGGTGACCCGATGAACCACCCCACCAACACTCAGACATCGCTCAAGGTGCATGCCGTAAGGCTGGGGCTGCGCCGAGGGCTGATGGAGTTCGTGCAGAGCATCCGCAGCACCCAGGACCAGTGGTTCTACCTCTTCACCGCCGGGCTCACACTTGGCTACCTGTGGATCCGACGAGGCGCGGACACCGGCGTCCCCGGTCTGGAGTACCCCTCGGTTGCGCTGCCGAGCATGCTCGGTGCACTCATCGCGTTCGGCGTCATCATCGGGCCGGCGTACTCCCTGGCCATGGAGAAGGAGGACGGCACACTGCTCCGGCACCGTGCCATCCCCCACGGGCTGGTCGGCTACTTCAGCGGCCAGATGCTCCTGCAGAGCCTGAGCCTGTGGCCGCAGCTGATCGTGATCCTGGTACCGAGCTTCCTGCTGTTCGACGGTCTGATGGCGCACCCAAGCGGCTGGTTCACCGTGGTGTGGGTGATCGTGCTCGGGCTGCTGGCCGCACTGCCGATCGGCATGATCATCGGCGCCCTGGTGCCGGGCGTCCAGAAGGTAGGCATGTGGGGGATGCTGCCGATCATGGTCCTCGCCGGGATCTCGGGGATCTTCTATCCGGTGCAGCAGCTGTGGGGCTGGGTGCAGGTCGTTGCCCAGGTGTTCCCGATGTACTGGATGGGACTCGGCATGCGCTCGGCGTTTCTTCCCGACGCGGCTGCTGCCTCCGAGGTCGGCGAGTCCTGGCGGACCCTCGAGACGTTGTTCGTGCTCGGCTCGTGGGCCGTCATCGGTGCCGTGCTGACCCCGATCGTGCTGCGTCGGATGGCGCGCCGCCAGACCGGCTCGCAGGTCGAGGCCGCGCGCGAGGCCACCATGCAGTGGGTGAAGTGAGTCCGCAGGGCGAGGGGGTACACAACCGGATCGCACTGTTGCGCGTCGAGCAGGGCGTGAGCAGGCGTGAGCTCGCCGATGCCCTCGGTGTGCACTACCAGACGGTGGGCTACCTCGAGCGAGGCGAGTACAACCCGTCGCTGCACCTCGCACTGCGGATCGCCGAGTTCTTCGGCGTTCCGGTTGAGCTGATCTTCTCGACCCAGCCGTTCCCGAGGGTCAGCGACCAGGCGCACCCTGCCTGACCAGGTCGGTGGCGGACGACGGCGATCACCCGGGGACGGCTTCCGCGACCAGGGGCAGGGTCACCGTGAAGGTGGTCCCCGTCCCGGGCTGCGAGCGTACGTCGATCGTGCCGTCGTGGCTCTCCACGATTGTCTTCACGATCGACAACCCCAGCCCGGAGCCCTGGATCGCCTGCTCCTGCACGACCGAGGAGCGGAAGAACCGGCCGAACACGTGCTCGAGGTCCGACTCGGGGATGCCCAGCCCGGTGTCGGTGACGCTGAGCAGCGCTGAGCGGTTCTCGGTGTCCGCGCACACCACCACCTGGACATGTCCCCCGTCAGGGGTGAACTTCACGCCGTTCGTGAGCAGGTTCGTCAGGGCGCGCTCGAGGTGGCCGGGATCCCCGCTGACCAGTACCGATTCGCCGGGCAGCGTGTAGCCGACGTCGAGCTTGCGGTTCGCCAGCAACGACGCCACCGCGCTGGCGCTCTCCTCGACGACGTCGCGCAGGTCGACGTCAACGGCGTGCTCCGGCCAGGGCTCGTGGTCGAAGGTGGCCAGCATCAGCAGGTCGTCGGCCAGAGCCAGGAGCCGATCGCCGTTGCGGGAGATCACCTCGAGCATCTTCTGCTGGCCGGGAGGGAGCTCGCCCAACAGGCCGTCGGTGAGCATCTCCGCGCTGCCGATGATGCTGCTCATCGGCGTACGCAGCTCGTGGCTGACGGTGGAGACGAAGTCGTCCCTCACCTTGTCGAGGTTCTTCAGACGGGTGACGACCTCACGTTCGCGGTGCAGAGCGTTGACCAGGATCTCCTGGCTGCGGTGGGTGTCGGTGATGTCGCTGGCCACGAACAGGTAGCCGAAGAGGTCTCCGAAGGTGTCCGTGACGGGGTTGGTCGTCATCGACACCTTCATCGGCGGGCGCCTTGCCGGAAGCCAGGTCCAGTCCCTGGTCTCGGGGGCGAGGTCGCCTGCGGCATGGTCGACGAGAGCCTCGAACGTGGTGCGGTTGGAACCGCGAGGGAGCCGGTGGGCCAGCTCGTCGGGCGCCATGAAGTCCACGAGCTCGCGTCCGGTCGCGGAGCGTGCGTCGACTCCCAGCATGTGTTCGGCGCCGGTGTTGAACAGGGTGATCCGGCCGGTCAGGTCGGTGCCGACGAAGGCGATGGTCCGGGCCGAGCGGAGCAGGTGGTTGACCATGCCGGCGTTCTGCCTTGCGGCCGTCACATCGGTGGCCGAGATCACCACGGTCACCGGGGCATCGGCACTTGCCCGGTGGGTGTCGCTGGAGAAGACCACCGCGAGTTGTTGCCCGTCCTTGGTCCGGAGCTGTGCCTCGCCCGTGCGGGGCAGCTGGTTCGTGGCGTAGAGCTCGGCGACACCGGCCTGCTGCTCGCCGACCATCAGGCGGTCCCAGATCGGCCGGCCGACGAGCTCGTCCTCGGTGTAGCCGGTCAGCGCGGTCGTGGCCGGGTTCGCTGCGATCACGGTTCCGTCCGCCGTGGTCAGGACGATCATGCTGCTGGCGACGTCGATGACCGCACGGGTGTAGTTGCGCTCGGCCTGCAGGTGCTCCTGCATCTCGTGAGCCTCCGTGACGTCGACGAGGTGGAGCGAGAACGTGGCGCCTTCCTCGAGCTCCTCGATCAGCGACAGCGTGCCGTCGAGCCGAGTTCGAGGCCTGCCCACGACTCCGATGGGTCCGGACCAGCCGCTCGACCTGCCGCGCACGATCTGGCGCGCCGCGTTTCGCAGCTCCGGTGCGGTGAGCAGGTCGGTCACTCGCTGTTGGGCAAGGACGACCGATGACTGCTCGAGCAGGTCGACGGTGGCGTCGTTGCACTCGACGAAGAACAGGTCGTCGTCATCGCGGGTGATGATCGCTACCGGAACCCGGGACTCGGTGAAGTTGCGCCGGAACGTGCGCTCGCTGGCCCGGACCCGCATCAGCGCATCGTCACGCTGACGCATCGCCTTGGCCAGTGGAAGCCCGATCAGCACCAGGCAGATCAGGTAGAGCTGGGCGTGCTGCGTGCTGTGAGCCGAATTCGAGTCGGTGAGCGGCGAGAAGGGGCCGGTGCCGTACTGGGTGAACAGCGTCACCGCGGTGGCGTAGGCGATCTGCTCGATGACGACGAACCACGCGCCGAAGCGCACCGCTGCCCAGACGATGACGGGTAGGGGCGCGAAGCCCAGCGTGAGGTGGGATGCCGCGAAGGTGATCAGCGTGGCTGCCATCAGCATGGTCACCTGCGCGGCCATCTCCACTGCGCGCGAGCCGTGCGGCGGGTGGAGCGATCGCCGGCTGAGCAGGGCGACCGGGGCCAGCAGGATCACGGAGGCTGCGTGCGAGGGCAGGATGAGTCCCAGGCTGGGCCAGAAGGCTCCCCCCAGGAAGTGTTCGTAGACGAGGGCGATGCCCACGGCTGCCACTACGGCACCCGCGGCGGCGATGGCGAAGAGCCGCCACGCGGCCTGGACGTCGACCATGCGTCGGCCGATGTACTTCGACACCAGGAAGGCGACGACCGCTGTCTCGGCGATGTCGCTGACCCCCAGCAGGCTCGAGGCAATCACAGAGCGACCCATGCTGTAGTTCGCCAGGGTGAACGCCAGGGTCAGGGCAGCGAAGACGACTGGCCAGTGCCGACGCGGCGAGAGCAGGACGGCGACCACGCCGATTCCTGCTGCGGGCCACCAGGCCGACGTACTGCCGGTGACGCGCCCGATCTCGAGCGCTCCGACGCCGGCCAGGTAGGCCGCGACCACGAGGGCGCTGACCAGCACGCTTCTGCTGCTCGGCCTCCACGTGTACACCTGCTGATTGTTGCCCAGAAAATGTGGTTTTGAGGGGCTTTTGATCCTGCCGATGGGGCGGGCCACAGCACAGCGGGCATGGCCCGCATGTCAGGGTTGCTCCATGACCCTGGTTTCGGAGCGGATCGGCCAGTTCTTTCACGACGGCCACCGCCTGGAGTACACCGAGTACGGCGGCGGCGACCGCTGGGTCGTGCTCGTCCACGGACAGCTGATGCCACGCCGCATGCACCAGCCGCTCGCGCGTCACCTGGCCGCCGCTGGAGCCCACGTCCTGACCGTCGACCTGCTCGGGCATGGGCGCTCCGACAGGCCTGAGGATCCCCTTGAGTACTCCATGACGGCCTTCGGGGAGCAGATCATCGCGCTGCTCGATGACCGGGGGATCGACCAGGCGGTCATCGGCGGCACCTCGCTGGGGGCGAATGCGTCGCTGGAGGTCGCCGTCATGGCGCCGGAGCGGGTGCGTGGCGTGGTCGCGGAGATGCCCGTGCTCGACAACGCCCTCGAGGCCGGGATCCTGACATTCGCGCCGCTGCTGTTCCTCTCGCGCTTCGTGCCGGTGTCGATCAGCAGTCTCCGACTGGTCACCCGAGCCGTCCCGCGCGGGATCGTGCCGTTCTGGACGGGCATCCTGCTGGACACGCTCGACCAGCGCCCCGCCCCGATGGCAGCCGTCATCCACGGGATCTTCTTCGGCCGGTGCGCTCCCTCCTCGCGGCTGCGCAAGGGCATCGCGGTGCCTGCACTGGTCGTCGGCCATCCCCGCGACCCGATCCACCCGGCCGCCGACGCGGCCATGCTTGCCGAGGAGCTTCCCGACTCCACGTTCGTGGAGGCGCGCGGCATCCTTGAGTGGCGGATGCGGCCCGAGCGACTGAATGCGGTCACAGCTGAGTTCGTCGCCCGGTGCTTCGACGGGGCTGCCGGTGGCCGCCGCCTCCAGGGCAGCTGACTGCCCCTGGAAATGTCCGGTTTCGCCGATGCTTGTGCGGGTTCCTTTGTAGAGTTGGTGCCCACGACAGCTGGGAGGGGCCTATTCGTCATGCTGTCGCGCTCGAACCTGGTCTCGGAGATCCAGCAGCTCCTGACCGGGGAGCATGCTGACCCACGTGCCGCCCAAGGGGTGTTCCTCATCCCCGTCGTGTTCGAGCTCCTCCTCCATGGCCGGAACCCGGTCGGCTTCGACGCCTACTTCTACGGATGCGTCGTCGCGCTCGTGCCGACGCTGGGATCCGTTGCGATCGGCAGGCGCTGGGTAGCCGCCCGTTGGACGATCTGGCTTCCGGTACTCGACATCGCCGCCCTGGGCGTCTTTCGGCTCTCAGGAGACTCCGTATTCGGCATTGCCCTGGCGTTTCCGGCGATCTGGTTGGGACTCCAGTTCGGACGCAGGGGTGTGGGGGTCATGGTCGTCGCGCTGGTTCTCTGCTTCGTGCTGCCGACAATGCTCGTCTTCGGTTTCACCCAGGAGATCCTGTCGCGACTGACCCAGGTGACCCTCACGGCGGTCATCTGCTCCGCCGCCGTCGCCATGACGGGGGAGCTCTGGAAGGCGCAGGTCGCGGAGACCCGGAAGGGCACCGCTCGGCTGGAGCGGGCCATGTCCGACATCATCGAGCAGCGCAAGCTGACCAAGACGATCATCAACGGTGTCGACGTGGGGTTGCTGTCAATCGACGCGGACGGCGTCATCGACAGCATGAATCCACGTCAGCAGGACTTCATCGACCTGGCCTTCCCGGAGGGTCAC
The DNA here is from genome assembly GCA_963742815.1 of uncultured Actinomycetota bacterium. Lineage (GTDB taxonomy): Bacteria > Actinomycetota > Actinomycetes > Propionibacteriales > Nocardioidaceae > Marmoricola. The sequence continues at coordinate 298,636 of CAVUNJ010000009.1, read as the reverse complement.
GGCGGCAGAGCCGGTCAGACCGGCTTTGTCTACGACGCGGACGGCACGACGATCCTGGATCGAGAGTGCATGCCCACCTCCCGAGCACTCAATGGCGAGACCTTCAGCGACCTGCTTGTCTGGGTGGGGAACACCCCCGATGTCCGGCGTGCGCTCGCCGTGTCCTCGACGCCGTACTACCGTGTCGACGGAGGGTTCGGCGGGGCCGTTCTCGCCTTCCACGACATCACCGAGCTCGTGATGGCCTCACGCATCAAGGACGAGTTCGTGGCCTCGGTCAGTCACGAGCTCCGCACACCGCTGACCTCGATCGTGGGCTACGTCGACTTCATCCTCGAGGACGCCCGGGACCTTCCCGACGACGTGCGTGCCTATCTCGTCACGGTGCAGCGCAACGCGGGGCGACTGCACCGGCTCGTCGACGACCTGCTCACCACCGGACTGCAGTCGGTCTCCGCCCTGGACATGGGGCGTGTCTCGCTGACAGAGCTGTTGGAGAGATCCTTCCTGGAGGCCGGCAAGTCGGCGACAGCCGCCGGGCTCACGCTCGAGCTCGAGAGCTTCGAGGCGGGCCCAGACCACGACATCGACGGTGATCCGGAGCGGCTCGCGCAGGTCTTCGACAACCTGTTCAGCAACGCGATCAAGTACACCCCTCGCGAGGGCAGGGTCACGGTCGGCCTGTCCTACGAGGTCGACCACGCCATTGTCCGGGTGCGCGACACGGGACGGGGCATCAGCGAGGAGGAGCTCGGCGAGATCTTCACCAAGTTCTTTCGCGGCAGCACCGTGCTCACCGACGCCATCCCGGGAATCGGCCTCGGCCTGGCGATCACCAAGAGCATCGTCGAGGCGCACGGCGGTCAGATCGAGGTCTTCAGCGAGCTCGGCAAAGGCACCACGTTCGTGGTCCGGCTACCGCGACGCGCCGCTCAGCCGGCTGCGGTCGCCTGACGTCGTACGGCGTCGCTGCCCCCCGGAGGACGGCGGGTCGCTCCCGGTTGTCCCCGCCGCGGGGGACAATGGCCTCATGCCCCTGTACAGCGACGAAGCCATTGTGCTGCGCACGCACAAGCTGGCAGAGGCTGACCGCATCATCACGCTGCTCACCAGGCAGCACGGTGTGGTCCGCGCCGTCGCCAAGGGAGTACGCCGTACCTCCTCGCGTTTCGGGTCCCGGCTGGAGCCGTTCACCCATGTCGACCTGCAGCTCGCCGTCGGACGCAACCTCGACACGATCACCCAGGCGGAGACCCGCGCGCCCTACGGAGCCACCATCTCCGCGGACTACGACCGCTACACGGCAGGGAGCGTGATGCTCGAGACCGCTGAGCGCCTCGTCTCCGAGGAACGGCAGCCCTCCGTGCAGCAGTACCTCCTGCTGGTGGCCGCCCTACGGGCCATGACGGCGGGGGAGCACCGCTCCGGCGACGTGCTCGACTCGTTCCTGCTGAGGTCCCTGTCGGTGGCCGGCTATGCGCCGTCGTTCGCTGCCTGCGCCAACTGCGGCCTCGAAGGTCCGCACCGGGCGTTCAGCCCGGCGGCGGGCGGGACACTGTGCCCGACGTGCCGGGTGCCCGGGTCCGCGAGCCCCGCCCCGGAGACCCTGCTGCTGCTGGGCGCGCTACTGGCCGGGGACTGGCCGGTCGTCGACGGCGCGGAGCAGCGCAACCGACGAGAGGCCCGAGGTCTCGTGTCGGCGTTCGTCGCCTGGCACCTCGAGCGGGGCCTGCGCTCGATGCCCTATGTCGGCGAGGCGTGAGTGCGTCGTACGAGCAAGCGGGAGGTACGCCGCCCCGAACCGCACGCCTCCGGGGCCATCCCCCCGGCGGTCCCCGCGGACCAGGTGCCGCACCACGTCGCGATCATCATGGATGGCAACGGGCGCTGGGCGAAGGAGCGGGGCCTGCCCCGCACGGCCGGTCACGAGCAAGGTGAGCACTCGCTCTTCGACGTGGTCGAGGGCGCCATCGAGATCGGCGTACGGGCCATCTCCGCCTATGCGTTCTCCACCGAGAACTGGTCCCGGTCGGCCGACGAGGTGAAGTTCCTGATGGGCTTCAACCGTGACGTCATCCGGCGGCGGCGCGACGAGATGCACGAGCTCGGCGTCCGTGTGCGGTGGGCGGGCCGGAGGCCGCGGCTGTGGCGCTCTGTGATCAGGGAGCTCCAGGTCGCCGAGGAGCTCACAAAGGACAACGACGTGCTCACGCTGACGATGTGCGTCAACTACGGTGGCCGCGCCGAGCTCGCGGACGCGGCCCGCGCGATCGGCCGAGACGTGGCCGCCGGGCGGCTCAACGCCGAGCGCATCGACGAGCGGACGTTCGCGAAGTACCTCTACGTGCCCGAGGTCGCCGATGCCGACATGGTCTGGAGGACCTCGGGCGAGCAACGGCTGAGCAACTTCATGCTGTGGCAGGCGGCGTACTCCGAGATGGTCTTCAGCAATGTGCTCTGGCCCGACGTCGACCGGCGCGACCTGTGGGCCGCAGTCGAGACCTACGCGAGCCGCAACCGCCGCTACGGCTCCGCCTAACCCCCAACCCCCAACCCCCATCGCCGAGGCGTCACAGATTGCGGCCCGAACATCGCCGAGGCGTCGCAGATTGCGGCCCGAACATCGCCGAGGCGTCGCAGATTGCGGCCCAAACATCGCCGAGCCGTCGCAGATTGCGGTGGCGGATTCTGAGCCTGTGGATAACGAGAACGCTAAAGGGGCGAGGGGTCGCATGATCGGGCAATGCTGCTTCCGTTCCTCAACTTGGGGGAGCCCCTGCTCGGTGACCGGTTCCCGCTACCCCTCGACCGGCCCTTCACGCACCGTGACGCCCGGGCGGTTGGTCTGACCCCCTATGACCTCGGGCGACTGTGCTTGGAGGGATACCTTCGCCGCATGATCGCCGGGGTGTACGTCGCGGCGCAGGCGCCGGACTGCATCGAGCTGCGTGCGGCGGCGCTCCGGCTTGTCATCCCACCCGACGCGGTGGTCACCGATCGCTCGGCGGGGTGGTTACACGGTGCGGAGATGATCCTGGCTCCCGGCGACCATCTTGCGGTTCCTCCCGTCTCGGTGTTCGTGAACCGTCGAGGCGCTCGTCTACGCAACGGCATCACCACGAGCGGTCAGCGTTACCTCCGGCGGGAGGACGTGACGGAAGTCTTCGGTATCAAGGTGACCACTCCTCTGCGCACGGCGTGTGATCTCGGCAGGCTACTCAATCGGGATGGGGCGTTCGCCGCGCTGGACACCATGCTCGGCCTCTACGTCTTCGACAAGAATGAGCTCTGGGCGGAGACCGACCGTTGCCGCGGCATGCGTGGTGTCCGTCAGCTTCGCGCCTTCGTGCCGCTCGCCGATCCTCGCTCCGAGTCGCCGGCCGAGGCGGTCAGTCGCCTTCGCTGGCACGACTCGGGTGTGCTGCCGCTGCCCGAGCTGCAGATCGAGGTCGAACGCCCGTTCCAGTGGTCATACCGGATCGACCTCGGCGTGGAGAAGCTGCTCTTCGGGTTGGAGTACGACGGAGAGGAGTGGCATCGACGTACAACAGAACAGCGCGCGCGCGACCGGAAGCGACGCGCGTGGCTGCGCGACGAGCGCGGCTGGATCATCGAACCGGTGACGAAGGAGAACGTGTTCGGGCACCACCGTGACATCGAGAGCATCATCATGAACGGCGTCCGCGAGGCGCGCCGCCGACTCTGACTCAGCTCAACTGAACATGCCCGTCGTCCGAAGCATCCACTCGGTCTCGCTGTCGTGCTCGCCCTTCGCTGTCGGCTGTGGGCGGACGTCCTGAGTCGTGCGCATGTCCTCCAGCCGGATCCTCGGCGGAAGCTTGGCGTACTTGTTCGGCTCCAGTGCCTCGCGCTGTTCTGACATGGCGTCCTCCAGGAGTCGAGCGTACGCCGCGCGTGGGAGGGCCCGGCTCCGCAATCTGCGACGCCTCGGCGGGATCCGGGCCGCAATCTGTGACGCCTCGGCGATGTCTGGGCCGCAATCTGTGACGCCTCGGCGATGTCTGGGCCGCAATCTGTGACGCCTCGGCACATTTAGCAGGAGCCGCAGGTGCCGAAGATCTCCAAGGTATGGCTCACGTCGGAGTAGCCGTGTGCTGCTGCCACCGAGCGGGTCCACTTCTCCACTGCCGGGCCCTCTACCTCGACGGTCGCGCCGCACGAGCGGCAGACCAGGTGGTGGTGATGGTGCGAGGCGCTGCACCGGCGGTAGATGCTCTCGCCGGCCTCGGTGCGCAGTGAGTCGACCTTGCCGGTGTCGGCGAGGGCTTGCAGCGCCCGGTAGACCGTTGACAGGCCGACCTGCTCGCCGCGCTGGGTGAGCAAGGCGTGGATCTCCTGGGCGCTGCGGAAGTCGTCGAAGGTCTCCATCACCGTGGCGATCGCGCGGCGCTGTCGGGTGGGCCGGTTGCCTGACGCCGGAGTGCCCGGGTTGCCGCCTGAGGTGATCGGCTCAGTGCTCGTCATAGTGCCCTCCGTGCGGAGCATGTCGGTGTCCGTCGTGGATGTAGTCGACGTGGTCGCCGTGCTCGACAGCGGGGTGACCACACCCTGGCCCGTGCTCGTGCCGATGTGGCTCGTCGACGCCATGGGCGTCGGTGACCGGGGAGAGCGCCTGGACCGGGAACGGCATCTGCGCCCGGCGGCGCCGCTGAACCATCAGTCCCAGCGGCGCGGTTACGGCGAACCCGCCCAGGGAGACCAGGACGATGGTGGCGCCGGGCGGTACGTCGGCGAACGCAGAGACGCTGACGCCACCGATCGCGGCCACGGTGCCGGCCAACATCGCGCCGAGCATCGTGGCTTTGAAGCCGCGCGAGAACTGCTGCGCCGTAGCGACCGGGATGATCATCAGCGCACTGACCAGCAGCAGGCCGACGGTGCGCATCGCCACGCTGACGGTCACCGCGGCGAGCACCGAGATCAGCACGTTGTAGAAGCGCACCGAGAGACCTGTCGTCCGGGCGTAGTCCTCGTCGTTGGCGACCGAGAACAACTGGGGGAGCAGCGCGAACGAGAGCACGAGTACGACGACCGCCAGCGCGACACTGACCATCACCGCGGAGGGCGAGATCGTGGTGATCGAGCCGAAGAGGTACTGCTGCAGGGCGAAGACGCCGTTGCCGGAGAGGGAGACGACGAGCAGGCCGCCCGCGATGCCGCCGTAGAACAGCAGCGCCAGCGCGACGTCACCGGTGGCCTTGCCAGTGGAGCGGATCAGCTCGATCAACAGCGCACCCAGGATCGCGACGATCACTGCAGTGAGCGTCGGGGAGGACCCCGTCGCCAGGCCGAGGGCGACCCCGGTGACACAGACGTGACCGATGCCGTCGCCCATCAGCGACAGCCGGCGCTGGACCAGGTAGGTGCCGACGGCCGGCGCGGCCAACCCGGTCACGGCGGCGGCGATCAGCGCTCGCAGCATGAAGGGCGCGGTGAAGAGGTCCATCACGCACTCCCGTCCAGAGGCGCCTGCACCGGCGGGCGGACCACCGGGGAAGTGGAGCGCCGGTGGTGGTGGTGGTGCTGGTCGTGCTCGGTCGGGGAGGCGTGCGGCGGTCCGTCGTACACCACCCGGCCCTCGCGCAGTACGACGGAGCGCTGGATCACCTCGGCCAGTTGCCCGAGCTCATGCAGTACGACGACGATGGTCGCCCCCGCGGCGGCCAGGGAGGCGAGGGTCCCGGCGATCGCGTACTGGCTGGCCAGGTCGACACCGGCGTTCGGCTCGTCGAGGACCAGCAGCTCCGGCTCACCGGCGAGCGTCCGGGCAATCAGCACGCGCTGCTGCTGGCCGCCGGACAGCGTGGAGACCGAGTGCCGGGCACGGTCGGCCAGTCCGACAGACTCCAGCGCGCGAGTGATCGCCGTTCGGTCCCCACGCCTCGATGGCATGAACGGCTTGCGACGCGAGAGTCGGCCAGCGGCGACCACCTCCGCGACCGTGGAGGGGACACCCTGCGTGATTGGTGAGCTCTGCGGCACGTAACCGAGCCGGTGCCACTGCCGGAACCCGGCCAGGGGTTCGCCGTACAGCCGCACCTCGCCCGCACTCAGCGGATGGAGGCCGACCATTGCCTTGACCAGGGTCGACTTGCCCGAGCCGTTGGCTCCCAGCAGGGCGACCACCTCGCCCGGCCGCACGGTCAGGTCGACGTCGCGCACGATCGGCCGGCCGCCGAGGGCGACTCCGGCGCCGCGGACGTCGACGACGGGTTCGGTGCTCATTCGCATCCTGCGGCTTTCTCGATGGCTGCCAGGTTCTCCCGCATCAGGCTGTCGTAGTCGTCGGAGGATTCCGGCGAGGTCAGCCCCTCGATTGGGTCGAGAACCGCAGTCGTGATGCCGAGGTCGGAGGCAAGGGTGTCGGCGAACTTCGGACTGGACAGGCGCTCGCTGAAGACGGTGGTGACCTTGTCCGTGCGGATCAGGTCGGAGAGCTCCGCGAGGTGTCGCGGCGAGGGCTCGGCGTCCGGGGAAAGCCCGGCGATCGATTGCACCTCGAGGTCGTAGCGACGCCCGAGGTAGCCGAAGGCGTCGTGGCTGACTACGAGGGTGTGTGAGCGGCAGTTGGCCAGGCGTGCGCGGAAGTCCTGGTCGAGATCCTTCAGGTCTGTCTGGAGCTCCTGGTTCGCCGCGCGGTAGTCGTCCGCATGGCCGGAGTCCGCCTCGGAGATGCTCTCCGTGAAGGCCTGCGCGACATGCGCGAGCAGGGTCGGATCGAGCCAGAAGTGGGGGTCGCGACCTTCCCCTCCATCAGCGGACGCCAGGTCCACCACCGCCGCAGCGTCGACGACGTGGTCCGGCACGTCGTTGCGAACGGCCTCGTCCACCGCCGGCTGCAGTCCCTCCTCGTGGAGTACGACGTCGGCACCGGCGAGGTCAGCCGTCTGACGGGGGGAGAGCTCGAGGTCGTGCGGCTCGGCACCGGGCTTGGTCAGGTTCGTGACCTCGGCGTTCTCGCCGACGATCCGTTCGGCGACGTACTGGAGTGGGTAGAACGACGCCACGACCTGCGGCTTCCCGCTGTCGTCCTCGGCGGCACAACCCGACATCGCACCGAGGGCCAACCCCAACGGAAGCGCGAAGAACAGGAGCCGCGACAGCAACATGACAATGATTCTCAGTTGAAATGAGAACCATTGTCAAGTGCCACGCTCGAGACGGCGCCAATGTCCCGGGCAACCCCGCCCAGACGGCTCCAATGTCCCGGGCAACCCCGCCCAGACGGCGCCAATGTCCCGGGCAACCCCGCCCAGACGGCGCCAATGTCCCGGGCAACCCCGCCGAGACGGCTTGAATGTTCGCGACGTCCGGGGCACAAGCGCCGTCTGGGCGTTGATTCGTGGGACACAAGCGCCGTCTCGGCGGGTTGGAGGGGAGTGGCACTAGGGTCGGCCAGGTGCTGGTTGTGAACAGGTTTAGGGTGCCGGTCGGGTCGGCGGAGGCGTTCCGGGCCGACCTCGAGGCGGCGCTGGCAGTGCTGGCGCAACAGCGCGGGTACGCCGAGGGACAGCTCGGCCGCAACGTCGACGACCAGACCCTCTGGACGATGGTCACGCGCTGGCGTGATGTCGGAAGCTACCGTCGCGCGCTCTCCTCCTACGAGGTCAAGCTCGGCGCGGTCCCGCTGCTCAGCCGGGCGATCGACGAGCCCTCGGCGTACGAGTCTCTCGAGGGTGAGCTGAACGAGTCGGTGCCGCGGGATCTGGGGTGAGGGCGCCGATCCGCCCTCGATAGGGTGGCCCTCGCCGTCCGCAGCCAGCGGACGGTTCGAGACGGTCGCTGAGCGACCTCCTCAACCACCGACGTGAATTGAGTTCTCCGTGGCCAAGCCGCCCCCCTCCGTGGTCGACAACGTCGTCTCTCTCGCCAAGCGCCGGGGCTTCGTCTATCCGTGCGGGGAGATCTACGGCGGGACCAAGTCGGCGTGGGACTACGGCCCCCTCGGCGTGGAACTCAAGGACAACATCAAGCGCCAGTGGTGGCGCTCGCTGGTGCAGTCACGCGACGACATCGTCGGCCTCGACTCGAGCGTGATCCTGCCGCGCAAGACGTGGGAGGCCTCTGGCCACGTCGCCACGTTCACCGATCCACTGACCGAGTGTCAGTCCTGCCACAAGCGGTTCCGTGCCGACCACCTGCAGGAGGAGTACGCCGAGAAGAAAGGGATCGCGAACCCTGACGTCGTCGTCCTGACCACCCTGGCCTGCCCCAACTGCGGCACTCGTGGCGCCTGGACCGAGCCTCGGCAGTTCTCGGGACTGCTGAAGACCTACCTGGGCGTGCTCGAGGACGAGAGCGGCCTGCACTACCTGCGGCCCGAGACTGCCCAGGGCATCTTCTTGAACTTCGCGAACGTCGTCACCAGCGCCCGCAAGAAGCCGCCGTTCGGCATCGCCCAGATCGGCAAGAGCTTCCGCAACGAGATCACGCCGGGCAACTTCATCTTCCGCACGCGCGAGTTCGAGCAGATGGAGATGGAGTTCTTCGTCAGGCCAGGCGAGGACGAGCAGTGGCACCAGTACTGGATCGACGAGCGCACCCGCTGGTACACCGAGCTCGGCATCAACCCCGAGAACCTGCGCCACTTCGAGCACCCGGTGGACAAGCTGAGCCACTACTCCAAGCGCACCGTCGACATCGAGTACCGCTTCAACTTCGCCGGCTCCGAGTGGGGTGAGCTCGAGGGCGTCGCCAACCGCACCGACTTCGACCTCACGACGCACTCGGAGTACTCCGGCCAGGACCTGTCGTACTTCGACCAGGCCGCCAACGAGCGCTATGTGCCCTACGTCATCGAGCCGGCAGCGGGCCTGAGCCGCAGCCTGATGACCTTCCTGGTCGACGCCTACACCGAGGACGAGGCCCCCAACACCAAGGGCGGCGTGGACAAGCGCACCGTCCTCAAGCTGGATCCGCGCCTCGCGCCGGTCAAGGTGGCCGTGCTCCCGCTGAGCCGCAACGAGGCGCTGACGCCGAAGGCCAAAGACCTCGCGGCCGAGCTTCGCGGGTTCTGGAACGTCGACTTCGACGACTCGGGGGCGATCGGTCGGCGCTACCGTCGCCAGGACGAGATCGGTACGCCGTACTGCGTCACCGTCGACTTCGACACGCTCGACGACGGCGCGGTCACCGTGCGGGAGCGCGACACGATGGCCCAGGAGCGGATCTCCCTGGAGGGCCTGCGCACGTGGTTCGCCGAACGCCTCGTCGGTTGCTGAGGCCACGGGCGCCCGGGCGGCCAGACGCCCGACCGAAGACTCGACCCAGGAGTCGAATGGTCTACTTCGCGCCACCCGGAGGGCACAATGTGCCCGTGACGCCACTCAGTCGTGCCCGCAACGCCCTCATCGCTACCGTGCTCGCACCTGCGCTCGTGCTCTCGGCATGCGGCTCCGACGGCAACGGGGAGCCCAAGGCTGAGCCGTCCGTCAACCTGCCGACGGGCAACGTCAAGGTCCCCGACGGAGTCTCGCTGACCAAGGCCGGCACCGAGCTCGCGTTCCGCGAGCCGGCGGTCGTCGCCTACGAGCCCAACCCCCAGCGCAGCTCCGTGCTCTCGCTCACGGTCAACTCCGTCCATGCCGGAAAGATCGGAGATCTCGCGGCGTTCCAGCTCGATGACGCCACCAAGAAGTCGCGGCCCTACTACGTGCAGGTCAGCGTGAAGAACGTCGGTACCGGAGACCTGAGCGGGATGGCCGTACCCATGTTCGCCGTGGACGGGACCAACTCCCTGGTCCAGCCCTCGAGCTTCACCACCAGCAGCTTCACCCGGTGCCCCTCGCTGCCACTCCCGAAGGGATACACCACGGGGAAGACCTACGACGGCTGCCTCCTCTACCTCGTGCCGAATGCCGGCACGCTGGTCGAGATGAGCTACCGACCCCTACAGGCCTTCGAGCCGATCACCTGGAAGGGCACGATCGTGCCACCCGTGACGAAGAAGCCCGTCAAGAAGCCGACCGGCAAGAAGACGAAGGCAAAGCCCTGACCGCGCTGATCTCCCTCCCCACCACGCTTCGTCTGGGTTCGCTCGAGGTCGCCACTCCCGTGGTGCTGGCACCGATGGCGGGCATCACAAACGCGGCGTACCGACGGCTGTGCCGTGAGCAGGGCGCCGGACTCTATGTCTGCGAGATGATCACCAGCCGCGGACTGGTCGAGGGTGACCCGACCACGAAGCAGATGCTGGTCTTCGACGAGCAGGAATCGGTGCGCTCGGTGCAGCTCTACGGCACCGACCCGGCGTACGTCGGCCGGGCAACCGAGATCCTCTGCGCGGAGTACGGCGTGGCCCACGTCGACCTCAACTTCGGCTGCCCGGTACCCAAGGTGACCCGCAAGGGTGGTGGCGCCGCGCTGCCCTGGAAACGAACCCTGCTGGGCGAGATCCTGACCGCCGCCGTGCAGGCCGGAGCGCGGTACGACGTGCCAGTCACGATGAAGACCCGCAAGGGAATCGACGACGACCACCTCACCTATCTCGACGCCGGTCGGATCGCCCAGGAAGCCGGTGCCGCCGCCATCGCGCTGCACGGGCGGACCGCGATCCAGAGCTACTCCGGCAGCGCTGACTGGGACGCGATCTCACGGCTCGTCGACCATGTCGACATCCCCGTGCTCGGCAACGGCGACATCTGGGAGGCGACGGACGCCGTGCGGATGGTCGAGCAGACCGGGGCAGACGGCGTGGTCGTCGGGCGCGGCTGCCTGGGGCGGCCGTGGCTGTTCCGCGACCTGGCCGCGGCGTTCAACGGCGAGGAGGTCGCAACCCTGCCGCTCCTCGGGGAGGTCGCCACGATGATGCTCCGCCATGCCGAGCTGCTCAGCCAGCACATGGGCGAGGAACGCGGCTGCAAGGAGTTCCGCAAGCACGTTTCGTGGTACCTCAAGGGCTTCCCCGCCGGTGGCGACCTGCGCCGCGAGCTGGCCCTGGTGAGCACGCTGGCCGAGCTCGACGCCCTGCTCCTGATGCTCGACCCGGACGCGGCGTTCCCGGTCTCGGAACTGGGTGCGCCCCGCGGCCGCCAGGGCAGCCCACGCAAGCGGGTGGCCCTGCCCGAGGGGTGGCTGGCGGACACTGACGGCACGGGCTGCGTCGTACGAGAGGACGCCACGGAGACCACCGGCGGCTAGTCCGGGCCGGGTGCCCGGCGGTTCGCCTGTGTCGAGGCTCACGTCCTAATTGTCCGGGGCGGATTGGGCGATTCGCCGGGCTTCGTGGTTGCATCTTTGGGTTCGCCGTACTCGACGATTGGATCCACCGTGCCCCGAGGTAGAACCCCAGGCCGGCACAGCCTTGAGCCCACGACCACCCGCCCGCGTCGCCTCGCCCAGGTGACCGCACCCCTGATCACCGTGCTTGCGGTCGGGCTGGGAGTCGCCACCAGCGGGTTCAGCCTCCCCTCCTCGTCCGTGACGACGGCATCCTCAGACCTCGGTGCCGCTGCCAGCTCAGTGAGTGCCGTTGAAGGCAGCGCGTCCGAGGCCTCGGCGCGCACCCTGGGGACCTCTCGGTCGAGCGCGCGCGTCCCACTCGTGGACAACCGGGTGCCCGAGGTGAAGGGCAAGCTCTGGACCACCGCCCCACTCGACCTGCGCACTGCCCCGCGCGAGAAGACGCGCACGACCGGAACGCTGAAGCCCGGCACCCACGTCGCCATCTCGGGCCGCCGGCAGGGTGGCTACGCGGAGGTCGTCGTCAACCGCGCCGCCCACTGGGTTACGGCCGAGTACCTCAGCAAGGACAAGACCCCCGCCGCAATGGGCCTGAGCAACCAGCCCTGTCCCGACGGCTCCGGCCTCGAGGGCGGTCTGCAGCCCGACGCAGTGCGCGTCTACCGGGCCGTGTGCAACGCCTTCCCCGAGCTCTCCGCGTACGGCGGGCAGGACGGCCACGGCGAGCACGTCAACGGCGAGGCCATCGACTTCATGGTGCCCAGCTCCTCCGTCGGTGAGCGTGTTGCTGACTACCTGATGGCGCACTCCGGCGAGCTCAACCTCTTCGACATCATCTGGAGCCAGCACATCTGGACGATCGAGCGGTCCGGTGAGGGATGGCGCTCGATGGAGGACCGTGGGTCAGCCACGGCCAACCACTACGACCACGTGCACATCAAGATCAACTGAGTCGGGCAGCCGCGTCTGACCTGCGGCTTGTGCTGGTCGTACATCGACCCAGGATCCGAGATCTGGCCCTGTCTGCCTGTTGTGTGCTCTCGCCGCAGGCGGTCATGGCGACCACGACGTATGACGTTGGCCGGGGCGTCATACGAACGGGCGGTTATAGCGACCAGCTCGTATGACGTTGGCCGGGACGTCATCCGAACGGGCGGTTATAGCGACCAGCTCGTATGACGTTGCGCGGGGCGTCGACCGAACGGCGCACACCTCCGACCGCCGTTGTCACGGGAGCCAGGTTCGACGCGAGCACGTCGCCAACCAGCGGCAGGTTGGATGCAACGCTGGGTCTCTGTCGGACGACTCAGCAGGTGTGATGACGGTTGAGAGGCTCGCCGCCTACGCACGTGTCGGGCAGGCTATTTCGGCAGTTCGATCATCCGACGTCGCCGGCAAGGCAAGGCACTTCGCTGACCTCTGCCACAGCAGTGCTTTCGTGAGGGCCCGGGCGGGGCAGAGGTTTCCTACACCTAAGAGTCCGCAAACCCGCGCCCAGATACCAGCAGGTGGCCCAGCACGCATGAATTCCTCAGCGTGGGTCTAGCCCAGAAAACCGGAAAAGATACTCATCCGGGGCAGCATGCGGCGTCGCGGCACCTACCGCGAGCATGCTCTGCCCCATGACCTACTCTCTTCGCCGCGTACTCGCGCCCCTCGGTGTCCTGGCCGTACTGCTCAGCGGACTCACGGCCTCCCCAGCGGCTCAGGCAGCCGTCGACACGACCGGGCCGACTATGAGCGTGAACGCGATCTCGAGCCTGGTGCTCGGCCAGCAGACCGGAGACCCGTTCGACGATGGCTTTGGCCTGTGGTTTGCCGACCGTGGGGCCTACCGCGTGTACAAGTGGACCGCCAACGACCCCTCGGGTATCTGTCGTTACACCATCGACGAGGAGCACACCGTCGAGGGCTGGGAGTACGCGGTCATCGACACGCCCACCCACTCGACCTCGGGCCAGTACACCTTCTTCGCCGACGAGTACGAGAACTCCGACGACCTCAGCGCGATCCGGATCAACGCCTACGACTGCGCCGGCAACGTCACCAGCGTGGTCCGCCCTGGCGACTACGTGCACGTGGAACGCGACTACGGCCCCACTGTTCCGAGCGGCTGGGCACGCACGTCATGCACCTGCGCCATCGGCGACAGCATGCTGCGCACCTCGACCAAGAATGCGTCGTTGAGCACGGTCGTGAACGGGGGCGGCACCAACCTGCACGTCGCGCTCATCATGGCCAAGGGCCCCGCGCGCGGTAAGGCGGCGATCTACTTCGACGGCGCCTACGTCACCACCGTGGACACCTACGCCGCCGCCAACACCAACCGCGTCGTGATCTGGGAGAAGGGCCTGCCCGGCACTGCGAACCACACCATCAAGGTGGTCAACCTGGCGACGACCGGACGGTCCCGCATAGATGTCGATGCCTACGTGAGCTGAGACGTAGGTCGAGCCTGGCCTCAGAGACCCAACCCGGTGGCGGTCAGCTTCTTCACCGATGCCTCCGGCCCGTCGAACTCCAGCCCGGTGTACTGCTCGCGCCCGAAGAGGAACATCGTGAGCTCGGCGGGCTGACCGCTCACCACGACCGGGTCGGAGCCCCGGCGGAGTACGGCGGTCCGGTCGCGCTCCTCACCGGGCCAGCGGATCTCGACAGGCACCCCGGCCGGCCGTACCAGGCCCTTGCCGCTCATCGCGATCGCCTTCCAGAGCACCTTCTGTTCCCGGGCGGTGAGCTCTCGCGGAACCCATGCAGTTCCCGCCCGACGGATGTCCTCGTGGTGCACGAAGTACTCGAGGGTGTTCACGGCCTTGTCGAGCTGGGGCAGAGATGTTGGCGACCACTTCGGCGGTCCGCTGCGCACGCGCTCGACCAGTGAGCTGAAGTCCTGGCGCGCCAGGCGGCGCGCTGAGAGGTCGGTGAGGTGCTCCAGCTGCGGGAACAGGATCCCCGGGGCGCCGAGTGGGTCCCGCTCACGGACCAGCAGATGGATGACGAGGTCCTTGACCGTCCAGCGTCCGCACAATGTGGGGGCGTACTCACCTGCCTCGAGGGCCGTGTTGCACAGGGCTGCGCGCTCCGTGCGCGACATCGACTCCATGGCGTGATCCTAGTGCCGACGACGGCGGGCCTGTTCCCGCGTCAGCGCGGAATCGCGCTGCGGAATGCCCGCACCCCTTACTAGGGTTGCACTCGTTGTGTCGACCTCACCGAAACGGCTGCGCCCATGACCCGCGTCACGAGCGCCTCCACCCTGATGGACGGCTTCCGCGTCCTCGGGGTCGCCATCCGTCGCGAGCCGTGGGTGTTCAGCCTCTCGACGCTGGGCAGCGTGCTCTTCGGGGCCCTGACCGTGGCCGATGCGTGGGTGCTCGGCTGGTCCACCGACCATGTCGTCCTGCCGGCCTTCGAGAGCGGCACCACCACCACTCGCGGGCTGGTGGCGATCTTCGCGCTGTTCCTCGGAGTGGCGATCCTGCGGGCGGTGGGGATCGTGGCTCGGCGGCTGGGCGCGGGGATCATGCAGTACCGCATGCAGGCTGCCTACCGGCGCGAGGTCACCCGGCAGTACCTCACGCTGCCGATGTCGTGGCACCAGCGGCACCCGACGGGTGAGCTGTTGTCAAACGCCAACTCCGACGTCGAGGCGGCCTGGGCGCCGATCGCTCCGCTGCCGATGGCTGTCGGCACGCTCGCGATGATGGTGATCGCCGTCGGGCAGATGCTCCTCACCGACATCGCGATGGCACTCGTCGGCCTGCTCGTGTTCCCGCTGGTGATGCTGGTCAACGTCTTGTTCCAGCGGCTGTCCTCGCCGATCTTCACCCGCATCCAGGCACTGCGCGCCGAGCTCAGCGAGATCGCGCACGAGTCCTTCGACGGCGCCATGGTGGTCAAGACGCTCGGCCGCGAGAGCGAGGAGACCGACCGCTTCGCCGCCAAGGCGCGCGACCTGCGCGACGAGGGCATCCGGGCCGGCCGCATCCGCGCCGCGTTCGACCCGTTCCTGGAGAGCCTGCCCAACCTCGGCGTGCTCGCCGTGCTCGGAGTCGGTGTCCTGAGGGTGCGTTCGGGATCCGCCGATCCGGGTGACGTGGTCACAGTGGCCTACCTGCTGACGATCGTCGCCTTCCCGATCCGGTCGATCGGCTGGCTTCTCGGGGAGTTCCCACGCTCGGTGGTCGGGTTCACGCGCGTGCGGGGTGTCCTCGACACCGTGAACGAGACGACGTACGGCGACAGCGGGCTGGCTCTGCCGACTCAGGGGGCCGCGCAGGGTGCAGCGCTGGACGTCGACGACCTGGGCTACACCTACGAGGCCGGTCAGGTGCTGCTCGACGGCGTCACCTTCTCGATCGAGCCGGGGCGCACGGTCGCCGTGGTCGGTGCCACCGCGTCGGGCAAGAGCACGCTCACCTCCCTGGTCACCCGCCTCGTGGACCCCCAGTCCGGGTCGATCAGTCTCGACGGCCAGGACCTGCGCGGCCTCGCGCCCGGCCAGCTCGCCGAGCACGTGGCCCTGGTGCCGCAGAGCGCGTTCCTCTTCGACGACACAGTCCGCGGCAACGTGACCCTCGGCGCCGACATCCCCGACGACGAGGTGTGGGAGGCCCTGCGCACGGCCCAGGCAGACGGGTTCGTGGCGGGTCTGCAGCACGGTCTCGACAGCAGCCTGGGGGAGCGCGGCACCACGCTGTCCGGCGGGCAGCGCCAGCGCCTCTCGCTCGCCCGCGCCCTGGTCCGCCGCCCGCGCCTGCTCGTGCTGGACGACGCCACGTCGGCGGTCGACCCGGAGGTGGAGGCGCGCATCCTGGCGGCGATGCGCCGGCGCGGTGGCGACTCGACCCTGCTGGTGATCGCCTACCGCAAGGCGACCATCGCCCTGGCCGACGAGGTGCTGTTCCTCGACGGGGGACGCATCGCCGACCGGGGTACCCATCAGGAGCTGCTCGGTCGCAATCCCGCCTACGCCCGGCTCGTCAACGCCTACGAGACCGAGGGGGTGGCCACGTGAGCACGACTGTCGAGGAGCTCACAGCCGACGGCACCAGCGTCGACAGTGGCGATGAGATCAATGCTCGCGACACCATCCGGCGCGGACTGGCGTTCTCCCCCGAGCTCGGCGAGGGGTTCGGCTGGACGCTCCTGCTCGCGGTGATCGGGACCGCCGGCCGGCTCGTCGTACCCGTCTCCATGCAGCAGACCCTCGACAGGGGGATCAACGGGCCCAGCGGCGTCGATGTTTCATTCGTGACCCAGATGGCGCTGCTGGCGGCGCTGGCGATCCTGGCAACCGGCGTTTCGTCGTACTTCATGACGGCGCGGCTGTTCACCGCCTCCGAGCGAGGACTGGCGACACTGCGGATCAAGGCATTCCGGCACGTGCACGACCTGCCGCTGCTAACCCAGAGCACCGAGCGCCGCGGCGCGCTGGTCTCGCGGGTCACGAGCGACGTCGACCAGGTGTCCCAGTTCCTGGTCTTCGGCGGGGTCTTCGGCATCATCAGCGTCGGCCAGGTGCTCCTGGCGACCGTGGTGATGCTCTTCTACTCCTGGCCGCTCACCATCCTGGTGTGGGTCTGCTTCCTGCCGCTGTTCCTCTCGCTGCGCTACTTCCAGCGGCGGCTGTCCGCTGCCTATGGCCTCGTACGCCGGTCCGTCGGCGCGATGCTGTCGGCGATCTCCGAGCCCGTCGTCGGCGCCGTGACGGTCCGCAGCTACGCGATCGAGAAGCGCACCCAGGACCGCATCGACGCGGCCATCTCGGCCAACCAGGACGCCGCCACCCGTGCTCAGGGTCTGACCGCCTTCTCGTTCAGCCTCGGCGGCGTCTCTGCGGGCCTGGCCAACGCCGGCGTGCTGATCGTCGGGATCTGGCTGGGGTTCGCCGGGGACATCACCTCCGGGGAGGTCATCGGCTTCGCGTTCCTGGTGACCCTGTTCGTGGGTCCTGTCCAGATGGGCACCCAGGTGCTCACCGACGCGCAGAACGCCATCTCCGGCTGGCGACGAGTCATCGGGATCCTGGAGACGCCCGCCGACCTCGACGACCCGGGTCCGGCCGGGCAGTCGCTGCCGCGTGGCGCGATGGACGTCGCCTTCGAGGACGTGTCCTTCGGCTATCCGGGGGGTCCGCTCGTGCTGCGCGAGGTCACCGAGCACATCGAGTCCGGCAGCAGGATGGCAGTCGTCGGCGAGACCGGTTCGGGCAAGACCACCTTCGCCAAGCTGCTCACCCGGTTGATGGACCCCACGTCCGGAGCCGTGATGCTCGACGGCGTCGACGTCCGGTCGGTCGAGTTCGCCTCACTGCGACGCCGGGTCGTGCTCGTCCCGCAGGAGGGGTTCTTGTTCGACTCGACCCTGATGGACAACGTCCGCTACGGCGACCTCGACGCCAGCCGCGAGCGGGTGGTGGCGTCGGCCACCGAGCTCGGCCTCGGCGACTGGCTCGAGGGCCTGCCCCACGGCCTCGACACCCGCGTGGGCCAGCGCGGCGAATCGCTCTCGGCCGGGGAGCGACAGCTCGTGGCCCTGCTGCGGGCCCACCTCGCTGACCCCGATCTTCTCGTCCTCGACGAGGCGACCAGCGCAGTCGATCCGGCGCTGGAGATGCGCATCGGGCGTGCGCTGGAGAGGCTGATGAGTGGCCGCACGTCCGTGACGATCGCCCACCGACTGTCCACGGCCGAGAACGCCGACGAGGTGATCGTCTTCGACAAGGGCCGGGTCGTCCAGCGCGGAACGCACGCGGAGCTGGTCGGGCAGCTCCTGGCCGATGGGGAACCCGGCGTCTATGCCCGACTGCACTCCTCGTGGGTGGCCCAGCAGGCCCGCTAGCCGACGGTCGCGGATACTGGACGGGTGACTGACCCCGGTAAGACAGCTCTGGATCCCGCCGTCGCCGGACGGCTCAAGCGCAACGCAGAGGGGCTGGTGCCTGCGGTGGTGCAACAGCACGACACCGGCGACGTACTCATGCTCGGCTGGATGGACGACGAGGCTCTGCACCGCACGCTGACCACCGGGCGCGGGACGTACTGGAGCCGCTCGCGCCGGGAGTACTGGGTCAAGGGCGAGACCTCGGGAAACACCCAGCGCGTGGTCGAAGTGCGCCTCGACTGTGACGGCGACACGGTTCTGCTGAAGGTCGACCAGACAGGTCCCGCGTGTCACACCGGGACCGACACGTGCTTCGACGACGACGTCCTGCTCAGGGACGACGCCGATGGCTGATCCGAGTTCTGGCCGCAGCTCTGGCCGCAGCTCTGGCCAGGGTTCTGGCCAAAGTTCTGGGCGGCGTACGTTCGGCCCGGTCGTCCTACTCGGGCTGTCGTCGGCTGGGTTGGCTGCGGTGGCCAGCGCGAAACCGTGGCTGGGCGGCGGTTCGACCAGTGGCAGCGGCGATGCCACGATGACCGCGCTCGACACCGGCACCCGCTTTCCCCTCGCCTCGGCGTTCAGTCTGGTGCTGCTCGCCGCCTGGGGGGTGTTGCTGGTGACCCGTGGCCGGGTACGCCGCGCGTTCGCGGTCCTCACAGCGGTGGCCGCGCTGGCACTGCTGGTCTCGGTCGTCGTCGGCTACGCCACGCTGCCGGACGCGGCCCGGGACTCATATCAGGAGCTCATGGGGCGTACGCAGGACGAGGGTTTCACCGGATGGTTCTGGACGGCCGCCGTCTGCTCGGTCGTGGCCCTGGTCCCCGCGGCCCTCGCCGTACGTCTGGTGGGACGGTGGCCCGAGATGGGCAGCCAGTACGACGCCCCCGGTGCACCCCTGACTTCTGGGCCGACGACCGGGCCAGAAACGGGCCCAGAGACGGGCCCAGAGACGGGCCCAGAAACGGGCCCGAAGACCAGTGGTGGCAGCGGCACCGACTCCGACCGAGACCTCTGGCACGCCCTGGACGAGGGACGCGATCCGACGGACACCAACCGGCCCCGCTCCGGTTCCTAGGAGGGTGCCGCGGCCCGAGCGCGCCTGACCACTAGAATGTCGCCGACGTAGCGACCCGACCCCTCCCGAGGAGCTTCATGGCACACGACCACGGCAACACTCCTGCAGCCTGGACGGCCGTTGTTGTTGGCCTCGCCGGGTTCGTGGTGGGCGGCATCGGCCTGATGATGGAGAGCATGACCATGTTCTGGGTCGGCGTGGCACTGGCGCCGATCGCGCTGGTCGTCCTCGCTGTCATGAACAAGATGGGCTACGGGACCAGCCGGCACTGACGCGATGGACGAGCCCGTGAGGCATCCCCACTCGGCGGCAGAGACGGTGGTCGCAAGGGGCTCCCCGTTGCCGGTCGCAGCCCTGTCGCGATCGGTGCGGATGCGTGGTCCGCTGGTCACCGCAGGCATCGTCGGCGGGCTCACCATCGCGCTCCACCTACGGGACCCGCACACCTCCGGCAGCTGGGGCTTCTGCCCGTGGCTCACGCTCACCGGCTACTACTGCCCGGGCTGTGGCGGACTCAGGGCGGTCAACGACCTCACCCACGGCGACGTCATCGCCGCGGCCAGCAGCAACCTCGTCTTCGTGCTGATGGTCCCGGTCCTCGTGCTCTGGTGGCTGCGCTGGACGCAGACCATGTGGGTCGGGGCGGAAAGACCCGCCCTCACGCGCCGGCTCTCGACCGTGCTGATCGCGGTCTTCGCCGTGGTGATGGTGGCGTTCAGTGTGCTGCGCAACCTGCCGGCGGGCAGCTGGCTCGCACCCTGAGGACCCAGTCGGCGCGTCGGCTGCTCGTTGCCTCAGTTCGTCTCGAAGTAGAAGTTGCTCTCGCCGATGTCGGCTGCCGCCAGGATCCAGATCGCGAGGCCGAGGACGATGCCAAGAGCCCCGAGGATCAGTCCAGCAAGTGCCATGCCGCCGCCCTTCAGCTGGCCACCGGACTGGTTGATCTGGTTGCGCCCGATGAACCCCGTGACGATCGCACCGATGCCGAGCACGAACACCTGTGCGCAGCAGATGCCCAGGATGCCGAGCACCAGCGAGACGATCGCCAGCGGCGAGGTCTTCTGGGGCACGCCGTACACACCTGGGGCTCCGGGGCCGGGCGGATACCCAGGCGGCTGGCCGTAGGGCTGCTGCCCGTACCCGGGCTGGGCGGGCTGCCCGTAACCGGGCTGCCCGTAGCTCGGCTCGCCTCCCGAGCCCGGCGGCGGGGTTCCCGCGGACTGCGGGTTCCACTGCGGCTCCGAAGGCGGTGGGGGCGGGGGCTGGCCCGACTGTCCGTAGGGGTCCTGCTCCGGGTCGGGAGGGGGGTACTGGTTGCTCATGGGGTCGCCCTTCTCAGATGTCACCCGGCGCCTTCGAGTTGCCGTTTGGCCCGAACCTACACATGCACAGCCGTGTGAGAGCCTTGTCACGGCGCACGTCGCCCGTGTCGAATCCTGATTTGTTCCGCTTGGGAGGGTCCCCGCATGTCCGTGCTCGACGACATCGTCGCCGGCGTGCGCGAGGACCTTGCGGTGCGCAGGTCGGCGCTCAGCGAGGCGGACCTGGCCGACGTCGTGCAGTCACTGCCGGCACCCCTCGACCCGATGCCGGCCTTCCGCTCACCTGGGCTCTCGGTGATTGCTGAGGTGAAGCGCAGGTCCCCGAGCAAGGGCGCGCTGGCGGAGATCCCTGACCCGGCCGCTCTCGCCGCGGCCTATGCCGCGGGTGGCGCCGACGCGATCTCGGTCCTGACCGAGGAGCGCCGCTTCGGCGGCAGCCTCGAGGACCTGCGCCTCGTGCGTGCGGCCGTGTCGACGCCCTTGCTGCGCAAGGACTTCGTGGTGACCGGCTACCAGTTGCTCGAGGCGCGCGCCGCGGGCGCCGACCTCGTCCTGCTGATCGTCGCCGCCCTGGAGGGCACACTGCTCAACGAGCTGCATGACCAGGCCCGCTCCCTCGGGCTCACGGTTCTTACCGAGGTGCACGACGAGGAAGAGGTCGCTCGCGCCCTGGACGTCGGTGCTGCGCTGGTGGGTGTCAACGCCCGCAACCTGAAGACACTCGAGGTCGACCGGGACACCTTCGGACGACTGGTCACGTCGATACCTGAGGACGTCGTCACGGTGGCCGAGTCCGGGATCGAAGCTCCCGTGGACGCCACCCGCTACGCGGTCCAGGGCGCGGACGTCGTGCTCGTCGGGGAGGCGCTGGTCAAGGACGGTGACCCCAAGGCGGCCGTCGCGGCGATCAAGGCTGTCCAGGGCGCTTCGCTGGACGTCGGCCGATGAGCACGCTCGGTCCGGACGACAGAGGTCGCTTCGGCGACTTCGGTGGACGGTTCATGCCCGAGGCGCTGATGGCGGCGCTCGACGAGCTCACCGCTGCCTGGCAGGAGGCGATGGCCGACGATGCGTTCACCGGTGAGTTCCAGCAGATGCTCAGGGAGTACGCCGGGGTGCCGAGTCTGCTCTACGACGCCACCAAGCTCAGCGAGCGGGCGGGTGCCCGGATCCTGCTCAAGCGTGAGGACCTCAACCACACCGGGGCACACAAGATCCGCAACGTCCTGGGGCAGGCCCTGCTGACCAAGCGCATGGGCAAGACCCGAATGATCGCCGAGACCGGGGCCGGCCAGCACGGTGTCGCGACGGCCACCGCCGCGGCGTACCTCGGCCTGGAATGCACCGTCTACATGGGCGAGGTCGACACCGAACGGCAGGCGCTCAACGTCGCCCGGATGCAGCTGCTCGGCGCCGAGGTGATCCCCGTGACCTCGGGATCACGCACTCTCAAGGACGCGATCAACGAGGCGATCCGTGACTGGGTCGCCAGCGTCGGCCATACCGCCTACTGCTTCGGCACCGCCGCCGGGCCGCACCCGTTCCCCGCCATGGTCCGCGACTTCTGCCGCGGCATCGGCGACGAGGCGCGGGCACAGTGCCTCGAGCTCACCGGCGCACTCCCCGACTCGGTGGTCGCATGTGTAGGGGGCGGTTCCAACGCGATCGGTCTCTTCACTGCGTTCCTCGACGACGAGTCGGTCGACATCTTCGGGTTCGAGGCAGGCGGGGAGGGGGTCGAGACCGCCCGTCACGCCGCCACGATCTGGGCCGGTCAGGTCGGCGTGCTGCACGGGGCGCGCACCTACGTCCTGCAGGACGAGGACGGCCAGACCATCGAGTCCCACTCGATCTCCGCCGGTCTCGACTACCCGGGCGTCGGTCCGCAGCACGCGCATCTCGCGCAGACCGGCCGGGCGTCGTACCGCCCGGTGACCGACGCCGATGCGATGGACGCCCTGGCCCTGCTCGCCCGCACCGAGGGCATCATCCCGGCGATCGAGTCGGCACACGCGGTCGCAGGTGCGATGGAGCTGGCCAAGGAGCGACCCGGGTCGACGATCCTGGTGAACCTCTCCGGCCGCGGCGACAAGGACATGGGCACCGCCATCGAGTGGTTCGGGCTGGGCCAGACGGCCAGCGACGGCACACCTCGTCCCGCCAGCGAGGGGCAGATCGCCGAGGGTGCGAAATGACCTCGAGGGGGAACACCCGATGAGCACGACCCGCGCGTTCGCGAACAGCCGCGCCGAGGGACGCGCAGCGCTGATCGGCTACCTGCCCGCAGGCTTCCCTGACGTCCCGGGGGCGATCGATGCGCTCCGTGTGATGGTCGACTCGGGGTGTGACGTGATCGAGGTCGGCCTTCCGTACAGCGACCCGGTGATGGACGGCCCGACGATCCAGGCCGCAGCGCAGCGCGCTCTGGAGGGAGGGGTCCGCACGGCCGACGTCCTGCGGACCGTGGAGGCCGTCGCCGCAACCGGCACGCCCACTGTGGTGATGACCTACTGGAACCCGGTCGAGCAGTACGGCCGCGCCAGCGGCCGCACCGACGGACTCAGCGGTGTCGAGCGGTTCGCGAGAGACCTGGCCGCCGCCGGGGGAGCCGGGCTGATCACGCCCGACCTCACTCCCGACTCCGCCGACGAGTGGATCACCGCCGCGGATGCGCATGAGCTCGACAAGATCTTCCTGGTCGCACCCTCGTCCACCGACGAACGCCTCCGGTACACCACGCAGGCGTGCCGCGGCTTCGTCTACGCGACCGCGGTCATGGGGGTGACGGGCGCCCGCGTCTCGACCTCCGAGCTCGCCGGCCCGCTGGTCCGGCGTACACGCGCGGTCACCGACCTCCCGGTCGGAGTGGGGCTGGGCGTCTCCGACGGGGACCAGGCCGCCGAGGTGGCGTCCTATGCCGACGCGGTGATCGTCGGGTCCGCGTTCGTCCGGGTGCTGCTCGATGCGGAGGACACGTCGGCAGGCCTCAAGGCACTGGGGATCCTCACCGAGGACCTCGCGTCGGGAGTACGACGTGGCTAGACGCCTCGCGACAATCTGGGTCGTCGCGCTGCTCCTGCTGTTGGTCGGGTGCGGTTCGTCGTCCGAGTCGGGGCCGCCGGTCACCGGCGTCAGCACCTCGGACGACGACGGCTACCACGGGATCCTGCTCGAGAAGCCGTACGCCGTGCCGGGGATCCAGCTCACCGACACCGAGGACAAGCCGTTCGACCTCGCCAGTCAGCCGCGCCGGACGTTGGTCTTCTTCGGCTACACGAACTGTCCCGACATCTGCCAGGTCGTGATGAGCACGATCGCATCGGCAACGGCCAGGCTCACCCCTGCCGAGCGGGAGAACCTGGACGTCGCGTTCGTTACGACCGACCCTGCTCGCGACACGCGTCCGGTCCTGCGGACCTACCTCGACCGCTTCGATCCAGACTTCGTCGGCGTCACCGGTCCGCTCGAACGCATCGATGCCCTGGCACAGACGATGGACATCTTCATCAAGCACGGCCAGAAGCTCCCCAGCGGGGGATACGAGGTCAGCCATGGCACGGTGGTGGTCTCTGTCCGGACCGGGACGGGCGACATCGTGTGGACTGGCGCGACCTCACCTGCCGACATGGCCGAAGACCTGCAGAAGATCCTGAAGGAAGACACATGACGAACCACTGGACCCTGCTGTCCATCCCCAGCCCGTCTGAGGGTGTGTGGCACCTCGGCCCGCTGCCCATCCGGGCCTACGCGTTGGCGATCATCCTCGGCGTCGTCGCCGCCGTCTGGACCGGTGAGCGCCGCTGGGCGGCTCGCGGTGGCGTCCGTGGACAGGTCGGTGACATCGCGTTGTGGGCAGTGCCTGCCGGCATCATCGGCGCCCGCGTGTATCACGTCGCGACCGACAGTGGGTTGTACTTCGGCGAGGGCGGCGACCCGGTCGCGGCTCTCGAGATCTGGCGCGGTGGGCTGGGGATCTGGGGTGGCGTCGCGGGTGGCTTCATCGGCGCTTGGTTCTACTGCCGGCGCCGCGGGATCCTGATCCGCCCGCTCGCCGATGCCCTGGCGCCCAGCCTGCTGCTGGCCCAGGCGATCGGCCGTTTCGGCAACTACTTCAACCAGGAGCTGTTCGGCCGGCCCACGACCCGCCCCTGGGGTCTCGAGATCGACCTTGAACACCGGCCCGAGGGGTACGAGAAGTTCGCCACCTTCCACCCCACGTTCCTCTACGAGGCCCTGTGGAACCTCGCGGCGATCGCGCTGCTGGTGTGGGCCGACCGGCGGTTCCGGCTCGGCTACGGCCGGGCGTTTGCGCTCTACGTGATGCTCTACACGCTGGGCCGCGGCTGGATCGAGGACCTGCGGATCGACCCCGTCGAGCTCGAGGACGTGGGTGGCCTGCGGTTCAACGTGTGGACCTCGATCGTGCTGTTCGTGTCGGCGGCGGCGTACTTCGTGCTGGCCGGGCGGCGACACCGCCCGCCCGAGACCCGCGAGCCCTCGCCGTACCTCGAGGATCATGAGCCCGACGAGGCTTCGCCGACGCATCGCGAGACTGCTCCAACACCCGCGGAGCAGGACGAATCCGGGCGGCACGCGGCCCCCCGCCACGCCCTCGGCCAACCGCTCGCTGATCGAGGCCCCGAAACCGGGAAATCCGACTCCTGAAACGCCCCGGGACACCTCGAAAGGCTGCTGTACGCTGAGTTTTCCGCATGGGCCAATGTCGTCCCAGCACCAGCATGCTCACAAAACGCCGCACTCACCTGGGTTGACCCGAGTGCGCTGACCGACGACGGGAGAGTGCACGTGCAGGCATTCCCGCGCCAAGGGCTCTACGACGGAGCGCACGAGCACGACGCGTGTGGCGTCGCGTTCGTGGGCACCCTCACGGGGGTCCCCAGCCACGACATCGTCATGAAGGCACTGACCGCCCTGCGCAACCTCGAGCACCGAGGCGCCGCGGGCGCCGAGCCGAACTCCGGTGACGGCGCCGGGATCCTGATGCAGGTTCCGCATCGCTTCTTCCGCGAGGTGGTCGACTTCGAGCTGCCGGGCAAGCACTCGTACGCCGCAGGCACCGCCTTCATCCCCGGTGACGACGAGCAGGTCTCCAAGACGCGCAAGCGCATCGAGGAGATCGCCGCCGAGGAAGGCCTGACCGTGCTGGGCTGGCGCGAGGTGCCCACCGACCCCTCCTCGCTCGGCAAGACCGCGCTGGACTGCATGCCGTCCTTCGTCCAGCTGTTCGTCGCCGCCAAGGGCAGCCGGATCCTCGGCATGGGTCTCGAGCGACTCGCCTACTGCCTGCGCAAGCGGGCCGAGCGTGAGACCGACGTCTACTTCCCGTCCCTCTCGAGCCGCACGCTCGCCTACAAGGGCATGCTGACCACCGAGCAGCTCGACAACGTCTTCCCCGACCTGGTCGACGAGCGCGTCGAGAGCTCGATCGCCGTGGTCCACTCGCGCTTCTCCACGAACACCTTCCCGAGCTGGCCCCTGTCGCACCCGTTCCGGTTCATCGCCCACAACGGTGAGATCAACACGGTGATGGGCAACCGCAACTGGATGCGGGCTCGTGAGGCTCTGCTGACCTCCGATCTCATCCCCGGCGACCTCGACCGGCTCTTCCCGATCGTGACCCAGGGCGCTTCGGACTCGGCGTCGTTCGACGAGGTGCTCGAGCTGCTCCACCTCGGTGGCCGAAGCCTTCCTCACGCGGTGCTGATGATGATTCCCGAGGCGTGGGAGAACCACACCGAGATGGACGCAAAGCGCCGCGCCTTCTACGAGTTCCACTCCACTCTGATGGAGCCATGGGACGGCCCGGCATGTGTGGTGTTCACCGACGGGACTCAGGTCGGCGCCGTGCTCGACCGCAACGGCCTGCGTCCCTCGCGCTACTGGGTCACCGACGACGGACTGGTCGTGCTGGCCAGCGAGGTCGGCGTACTCGACATCGACCCCGCCACGGTGGTCCGAAAAGGACGGCTGCAGCCGGGCCGGATGTTCCTGATCGACACCGAGGAGCACCGGATCATCGAGGACGAGGAGATCAAGGACGAGCTCGCCAAGGAGCACCCGTACGACGAGTGGCTGCACGCCGGACTGATCCAGCTCGCCGACGTCGCCGAACGCGAGCACGTCATCCACTCCCACGCCTCGGTCACGCGGCGCCAGCAGATCTTCGGCTACACCGAGGAGGAGCTGCGCGTACTGCTCACGCCGATGGCGAACACCTCCGCGGAGCCGCTCGGCTCGATGGGCACCGACACCCCGATCGCTGTGCTCAGCGACCGGCCGCGGCTGCTGTTCGACTACTTCGCGCAGCTGTTCGCGCAGGTCACGAACCCGCCCCTTGACGCAATCCGTGAGGAGCTGGTCACCAGCCTCAACGGCACGATCGGACCCGAGGCGAACCTGCTGAAGCCCACACCGGCGTCGTGCCGTCAGGTCGTCGTGCCGTTCCCCGTGATCACCAACGACGAGCTCGTCAAGATCCGCCACATCAACCGTGACGGCGACATGCCCGGCTTCATCACCCACCTCTCGCGCGGTCTGTACGACGTGAGCGGCGGCGGCGAGGCGCTGGCCAGCCGTCTCGATGAGATCTGCATCGAGGTCAGCGAGGCGATCTCCACCGGCGCCCGCGTGATCGTGCTGTCCGACCGGCACAGTGATGCCACCAAGGCGCCGATCCCGTCCCTGCTGATGACCGCGGCCGTGCACCACCACCTGGTGCGCGAGAAGACTCGCACGCAGGTCGGGCTGATCATCGAGGCCGGCGACGTGCGCGAGGTGCACCATGTCGCCACACTGATCGGCTACGGCGCCGCGGCGGTCAACCCCTACCTCGCGATGGAGTCCGTTGAGGATCTGGCCCGCGACGGCTACTACGTCAAGGTCGAGCCCGAGAAGGCCGTTGCCAACCTGGTGAAGTCTCTGGGCAAGGGTGTGCTCAAGGTGATGTCCAAGATGGGTGTCTCCACCGTCGCGTCGTACACCGGCGCCCAGATCTTCGAGGCGCTCGGGCTCTCCACGGAGCTCGTCGACAAGTACTTCACCGGCACGACGTCCAAGCTCGGTGGCATCGGGCTCGACGTGATCGCCGAAGAGGTCACGCGCCGGCACCGGTTGGCGTACCCCATCGGCGGCATCGCGCCCGCCCACCGCGAGCTCGAGATCGGCGGCGAGTACCAGTGGCGGCGCGAGGGTGAGCTGCACCTGTTCGACCCCGAGACGGTCTTCCGGCTGCAGCACTCCACCCGTGCCGGGAAGTACGACGTGTTCAAGCAGTACACCGCGCGCGTCAACGACCAGTCGGAGCGGCTGATGACCCTGCGTGGCCTGTTCCGCTTCAAGGACTCTGACGCCACCGGCCGCGAGCCGATCGACATCGATGAGGTCGAGCCGATCTCCGAGATCGTGAAGAGGTTCTCCACCGGGGCGATGTCCTACGGGTCCATCTCCGAGGAGGCCCACGAGACGCTGGCGATCGCCATGAACCGTCTGGGTGGCAAGTCCAACACCGGTGAGGGGGGCGAGGACGCAGACCGCCTGTATGACCCGGAGCGTCGCTCGTCGATCAAGCAGGTGGCGTCCGGCCGCTTCGGCGTGACCTCGGACTACCTCACCAACTCCGACGACATCCAGATCAAGATGGCGCAGGGCGCGAAGCCCGGTGAGGGCGGCCAGCTGCCCGGCAACAAGGTCTACCCGTGGGTGGCGAAGACCCGGCACAGTACGCCGGGCGTCGGTCTGATCTCTCCACCTCCGCACCACGACATCTACTCGATCGAGGACCTTGCCCAG
Organism: uncultured Actinomycetota bacterium; assembly: GCA_963742815.1. Taxonomy (GTDB): domain Bacteria; phylum Actinomycetota; class Actinomycetes; order Propionibacteriales; family Nocardioidaceae; genus Marmoricola. The sequence goes on along the minus strand of CAVUNJ010000009.1, from coordinate 270,343 downwards.
CTGATCCACGACCTGAAGAACTCCAACCCCGGGGCACGCGTGCACGTCAAGCTGGTCGCGGAGGTCGGGGTGGGCACCGTGGCAGCCGGAGTTTCGAAGGCGCACGCCGACGTCGTACTCATCTCCGGCCACGACGGAGGCACCGGCGCGGCACCGATGACCTCGCTCAAGCACGCGGGCGGTCCGTGGGAGCTGGGCCTCGCCGAGACCCAGCAGACCCTGTTGCTCAACGGACTGCGCGACAGGATCGTGGTGCAGACCGACGGCCAGCTCAAGACCGGTCGTGATGTGGTCGTCGCGGCGCTGCTCGGCGCAGAGGAGTACGGCTTCGCGACGGCACCGCTCGTGGTCTCCGGCTGCATCATGATGCGCGTGTGCCACCTCGACACCTGTCCGGTGGGCGTCGCGACACAGAACCCGGTGCTTCGGGAGCGCTACGCAGGCAAGGCCGAGCACGTCGTGACCTTCTTCCAGTACATCGCCGAGGAGGTGCGCGAACTGCTCGCCGAGCTCGGGTTCCGCACCCTCGACGAAGCCATCGGCCATGCCGACGTCCTCGACTCGACTGAGGCGGTCGACCACTGGAAGGCCTCCGGCCTCGACATCTCGCCGATCTTCCACGTGCCGCCGCTGCACCAGGACTCGGCCCGTCGCAACACCCGGCCCCAGGACCACGGACTCGACAAGGCACTGGACCAGAAGCTGGTCGAGCTGTGTGCCGACGCGCTGGAGCACGGCGAGCCGGTGCGCGCCCAGCTCAAGGTTCGCAACGTCAACCGCACGGTCGGCACGATCCTGGGTCACGAGGTCACCAAGCGCTACCGGGGTGACGGGTTGCCCGAGGGCACCATCGACCTGACGCTCACCGGATCGGCCGGGCAGTCGTTCGGCGCCTTCGTTCCGCGGGGGATCACGCTGCGCCTCGAGGGCGACGCGAACGACTACGTCGGCAAGGGGCTCTCAGGCGGCCGGATCGTCGTACGCCCGGATCGGTCGGCGACCTTCGACGCCTCAGAACAGATCATCGCGGGCAACACGATCGCGTACGGCGCGACCTCGGGACAGATCTTCCTGCGTGGACAGGCCGGCGAGCGCTTCTGCGTGCGCAACTCCGGCGCCACGGCGGTCGTCGAGGGCGTGGGCGACCACGGCTGCGAGTACATGACCGGTGGCGTCGTGGTGGTCCTCGGGCAGACCGGCCGCAACTTCGCCGCAGGCATGAGTGGAGGCGCCGCCTACGTGCTCGACCTCGACGAGGGCCGGGTGAACAAGGAGCTGGTCGAGCTCGCGCCCGTCGAGGGTGACGAGCGCGAGGTTCTGGAGAGCCTGGTCCGGCAGCACGCGGAGGAGACCGGGTCGACGGTGGCCGAAGAGCTCCTGGCCGACTGGCCGGCCTCTGTCGAACGATTCACCGAGGTGATGCCCCGGGACTTCCGCATCGTGATGGAGGCCAAGGCCAAGGCCGAGGCGGACGGGCTGAACGGCAACGACGTCGCGACGGTGATGATGGAGGCCCTCCATGGCTGACATCCCGCGCACGGCAAGCAGGCAGCACGCTGCGGCCGCGACGAAGGAGGGCTCCGCGCATGGCTGACATCCCGCGCACGGCAAGCAGGCAGCACGCTGCGGCCGCGACGAAGGAGGGCTCCGCGCATGGCTGACATCCCGCGCACGGCAAGCAGGCAGCACGCTGCGGCCGCGACGAAGGAGGGCTCCGCGCATGGCTGACATCCCGCGCACGGCAAGCAGGCAGCACGCTGCGGCCGCGACGAAGGAGGGCTCCGCGCATGGCTGACATCCCGCCCACGGCAAGCAGGCAGGCTAGGGAGGGCTCCGCGCATGGCTGACCCGAAGGGTTTCCTCAAGCACGGCAGTGAGTCCGCTCCTCGGCGCCCGGTCGAGGAACGCTCGCACGACTGGGGTGAGGTCTACCCCGGTGGCCCGGGCAGGGCGCTGCTGCCCATCATCAAGACCCAGGCCGGACGGTGCATGGACTGCGGCATCCCGTTCTGCCACCAGGGATGCCCGCTTGGCAACATCATCCCCGAGTGGAACGACCTCGTCTGGCGCGACGACTGGGACGCTGCGATCGAACGCCTGCACGCGACCAACAACTTCCCCGAGTTCACCGGCCGACTGTGCCCGGCCCCGTGCGAGACCTCCTGTGTTCTCGGGATCAACCAGGACCCGGTCACCATCAAGAACGTCGAGGTCTCGATCATCGACCGCGCCTGGGAGTCCGGTGCTGTCCGCCCGGAGCCACCAGAGTGGCTCTCGGGGCGCACGATTGCCGTGATCGGCTCGGGGCCGGCCGGGCTTGCCGCGGCCCAGCAGCTGACCCGGGCCGGCCACACCGTCGCCGTCTACGAGCGGGCTGACAAGATCGGTGGGCTGCTGCGCTACGGCATCCCAGAGTTCAAGATGGAGAAGAAGGTCCTCGACCGGCGGCTGAACCAGATGCGCCGGGAGGGCACCGTGTTCCGCGCGGGCGTCAACGTCGGCGCCACCCTCACCGGTGACGCGTTGCGCGAACGCTACGACGCCGTGGTGCTGGCCATGGGCGCAACCGCAGCACGCGACCTGCCTGTGCCCGGCCGCGACCTCGGTGGCATCCACCAGGCCATGGACTACCTCCCCGAGTCCAACCGCGTCTCGCTCGGCGAAGAGGTGGAGGACCAGATCAGGGCCGACGGCAAGCACGTGGTGATCATCGGTGGCGGTGACACCGGCGCAGACTGTCTCGGTACGGCGATCCGCCAGGACGCGAAGTCGATCACCCAGCTGGAGATCATGGACCAGCCCGGGCAGACCCGGCCGTCCGGCCAGCCGTGGCCGACGTACCCCATGGTCTTCCGGGTCTCCGCGGCCCACGAGGAGGGCGGCGAGCGTGTCTACTCCGTCTCCACCCAGGAATTCCTGGGTGACGACGACGGCATCGTGCGCGCACTGCGACTGGCCGAGGTGCGGTTCGAAGACGGCAAGTTCCAGGAGATCGAGGGCACCGAGAGGGAGATCCCCGCCGAGCTTGTCCTGCTCGCGATGGGCTTCACCGGCCCGGAGCGTGAGGGCCTGGTCGAGCAGCTCGGCGTCGAGCTCGACGAACGCGGCAACGTGGCTCGCGACGACTCCTACTCGTCCTCCGTGGACGGTGTCTTCGTCGCCGGCGACGTCGGCCGTGGCCAGTCCCTGATCGTGTGGGCGATCGCGGAGGGCCGCGCAGCCGCCGCCGCCGTGGACACGTGGCTCACCGGCTCCACCACCCTGCCCGCCCCGATCCCCCCGACCGAGCGCCCCCTGACTGCCTGAGTCCCACGCGCCGTCCCCTCGGCCGCTGAGGTCCCGGGCCGTGGCATTGGAACGTTCAAGTATCTGCCGATAGGCTCGCGCCGTGCGAAGAGCAAAGATCGTGTGCACCCTTGGTCCGGCCACCTCCTCGGTGGAGCGCATCCGCGAGCTGGTCGATGCCGGCATGGATGTCGCGCGCCTGAACCTGAGCCATGGGACATACGCCGAGCACGAGGAGATCTACCGCAGGGTGCGTGCGGCCTCAGACGAAACGGGCCACGGGGTCGGCATCTTCGTCGACCTGCAGGGGCCCAAGATCAGGCTCGGGCACTTCAAGGAGGGCTCGTCGAAGATCACGACCGGGCAGTCCTTCACGATCACGACGCGCGAGCTCGACGGCAACAACGAGATCGCCTCCACGACCTACCAGGGCCTGCCGGGCGACGTGTCCGCTGGCGACCAGATCCTGATCGACGACGGCAAGGTGCGCCTGCGGGTGACCGAGGTCGACGGCACCGACGTGCACACCCAGGTCGTGACCGGCGGGCGAATCAGCGACAACAAGGGCATCAACCTCCCCGGCGTACCGGTGAGCGTGCCGGCCATGTCGGAGAAGGACATCGAGGACCTCCGCTGGGGCCTGCACCTGACCGTCGACTTCATCGCCCTGTCGTTCGTCCGCTCGGGCAAGGACGTCGACGACGTCCGCAGGATCATGAAGGAGGAGGGCGTCCTGCTGCCGGTGATCGCCAAGATCGAGAAGCCGCAGGCCATCGACAACCTCGACGACATCATCAAGGCCTTCGACGGCTTCATGGTGGCGCGCGGCGACCTCGGCGTGGAGTGTCCGCTCGAGGACGTGCCGTTCCTGCAGAAGCGGGTGGTCGAGAAGGCGCGACGCAACGCCAAGCCCGTGATCGTCGCCACCCAGATGCTCGAGTCGATGATCAGCAACCCGGCGCCCACCCGGGCCGAGGCCTCCGACGTCGCGAATGCGGTCCTCGACGGCGCTGACGCGGTGATGCTCTCCGGTGAGACCAGCGTGGGGGAGTACCCCATCGAGACTGTGCGGACGATGTCACGCATCATCACCTCGACGGAGGACCACGAGCTGCACCACATGGCTGCCATCGACTGGCAGCCCCGGACGCGTGGAGGCGTGATCGCCAAGGCCGCGGCCGAGGTCGCCGAGCGGATCGGTGCGAAGTACCTCGTCGCCTTCACCCAGAGCGGCGACTCCGCACGGCGGATGGCGCGCTACCGGGGCCCCATCCCGGTCCTCGCCTTCACTCCCGAGTCCGTGGTGCGGTCCCAGCTCGCCCTGAGCTGGGGGGTCGAGACCTTCCTGACCGCCCCGGTCGAGCACACCGACCAGATGGTCCGCCAGGTCGACGAGCAGCTGCTCAAGATCGGCAGGGTCAAGGAGGGTGACCTCGTGGTGATCATCGCGGGGAGCCCACCCGGGATCCCGGGTTCGACCAACGCACTTCGGATCCACCGCATGGGCGACGCCATCAACGAGGTCGCACCCGCTTACCGCAGTCACGACTGAGCGGTACGCCGGCTCGGACCTAGTGCCCCACACGCGAAGTCCGCGGCATAATTCGCGCACCCAGCACGCACCTCGCTGCGTTGGCGACGCTCGAAAGACGTCCAGTCTGCCTTCGCGCCGCCGCCTTGCGATGCACGCACTGGGAGCACGACTTATCTTGCGAACTTCGCGCGAGGGACACTAGTGTCCCGCGTCAGAAATTCCTTGGCGCTTCGCGCCACCATGGCACGCACATCGCTGCGTTGTCGTCACTCGCAGGAGGGCCAACTACAGCGTCGCTCCTCCGCCTTGCGCTGTACGCACCCTGCAGACGCCAAGCAGCAAAGGACTTCAGACGCGGGACACTAGTGTTGGCACATGATCGACCGCACTGACCAGCTCGTCCTGGGCACGATGTTCTTCGGCACCCGCACCGACGAGGCGACCTCCTTCGCCCTGCTCGACCGCTTCGTTGAGGCCGGCGGCACCACTATCGATACCGCGAACTGCTACGCGTTCTGGGCCAGCGACACCGGCGCGGGCGGCCAGAGCGAGGAGCTCCTCGGCCGATGGCTGCAGCAGAACCCCGGGCTTCGTGCCAGCCTCACGATCGCCACCAAGGTCGGCCAGGAGCCGGTCAAGGCCGGCGACTTCGACGGACCTGTCGAAGGGCTTGGGGCCGACGTCATCCACCGCGAGATCGAGCGCAGCCGCGAACGTCTCCAGCTGGACCAGATCGACATCTACTGGGCGCACGGTGAGGACCGTTCGACCGACCTTGCCGAGACGGTGCGCGCCATGGGAGAGCTCGTCGCCGGAGGCGTCGTACGCCGTCTCGGAGTCTCCAACCACCCCATGTGGCGCGTGGAGCGTGCCCGCCGGATCGCCGCCGACCAGGGCGTGGAACCGTGGACGGTGCTCCAGCCGACGACGTCGTACCTCAGTCCCCGGCCCGGCGCACAGGTGCCGGGCAAGGACCACCGTTTCGGCTTCCTCACCGACGAGGGCGTCGACTACGTGACCGAGCACCCCGAGATGGAGATCTGGGCCTACTCCCCGCTCATCCAGGGCAGCTACGACCGCGAGGACCGGCCGTTCCCCGAGGAGTACGACCACCCCGGGAGCACGCGCCGTCGTGAGGCGCTTGACCGAGTGGCTCAGCGCCTGGGCATCGCGCCCTCGCAGGTAGTGCTGGCCTGGCTGCTGCGACAGCGTCCCGCGATCCGGCCGATCGTCGGGGTCAGCTCGGTCGAACAGCTCGACTCCGCCCTCGCGGCGGGTTCCGTCGAGCTCGACGAGTCGGCGCTGGCCGAGATGGACCTGCCTGGCTGAGGATCAGCGCTCCAGGCCGACACGTTCTTCCAACATCGACACCCGGCACGGGGTGGAGAAGCGATCCAATTCACGCATGGGCGAAGCCACGCCCTTCGTGCCGGGTGTGGGACTTGAACCCACACGTCCTTTCGGACAATGGTGTTTGAGACCATCGCGTCTGCCGATTCCGCCAACCCGGCTGGGGCGGGGAAACCGTACCTGATCTGAGCGGAGCCGCTTGCCCAGATAGCCTCTCGACTCGTGACCACCCCGACCAGAGCGCCTCGCGTCGTGATCGCCGAGGACGAGGCGCTGATCCGCCTCGATCTTGCGGAGATGCTCGCCGAGGAGGGGTACGACGTCGTCGGGCTGGCCGAGGACGGCGAGAAGGCGATCACACTCGTCGAGGACCTCAGGCCCGACCTCGTCATCCTCGACATCAAGATGCCTCGCCTGGACGGCCTCGCGGCGGCCGAGCAGGTGGCCCGGCAGCGGATCGCGCCGGTCGTCATTCTGACGGCCTTCAGCCAGCGCGACCTCGTGGAGCGTGCTCGTGATGCCGGCGCTATGGCCTACCTGGTCAAGCCCTTCACCAAGAGCGACCTCGTCCCGGCGATCGAGATGGCCGTCTCCCGCTTCGCCGAGGTGCGCCAGCTCGAGACCGAAGTGCAAGACCTGGGCGAGCAGCTGGCCACGCGCAAGGCGCTTGACCGGGCCAAGGGGATCCTGCAGGAGCAACTACGGCTCACCGAGCCGGAATCGTTCCGCTGGATCCAGAAGACGGCCATGGACCTACGTCTTTCGATGCGCCAGGTCGCCGAAGGGGTGGTGCGCCATGGGCCCGGAGCGACCTCTGGAACCCCCGACGAAACGGACGTATCAGGGTCTTGAGACTCCTCCAGCCTGCCTCGCAGGCCAAGTAACGGATCGGCATATTTTTCGAACTCGCCGGGTTTGACTATGTGCCCTTGTGCCCTCGGCGGTGTAGCGTCCCGCGGCAGGTGGACGGGCCATACCTCGGACATCGGCCCAACACGTCAGTTTCACATCTGTCCCGGCTGCTGTCGGGAGCACACAATGAAGGAGTTCCCTTGAGGCGTACAACTCGAATCGGGCTGGGCGGTCTAGCGGTCGCGCTCGCGATCGCCACGTCAGCTTGTGGCGCGGAGGCCGAGCCTGCCGGTTCCGGCGACAGCGACTGCGACGGGACGATCGGTTTCTTCGGAGCTCTGAGCGGAAGCAACTCAAGCGTGGTGCTTCCCTCGCGTGACGGCGCCAAGCTGGCACTCAAGCAGTGGTCCGAGGACAACAAGGACTGCAAGGTCGAGATGACCGAGTTCGACACAGAGGGCGACCCCGCAAAGGCGACCCCCGTGGCCAACAAGATCGCCTCGGACGAGACTTTCGTCGGCGTCATCGGAGGGGCCTTCTCCGGTGAGACCCGTGCGACCAAGGCCACCTACAACGAGGCTGGCGTGCCGATGGTGAGCGCCTCCGCAACCGCGACCGACTTGACCTCCACCGAGCAGGTCCCGGTCTTCCACCGCGTGGTGGGCTACGACGACGTGCAGGGCGCGGCCATTGGTCGCTACCTGCGTGACGTCGCCAAGGCCAAGAAGGTCTTCGTGGTCGACGACAGCACCACCTACGGTGGCCCGCTCGCCGACCGGGTGAAGTCCGAGCTCGGCGATCTGGTAGCAGACAGCGACAAGGTCCAGGAGAAGCAGACCGAGTTCTCCGCGACTGTCTCGAAGATCAAGAGTGCCGGTCCCGACACGGTGTTCTACGCCGGCTATGCGGCCGAGGCCGGTCCGTTCCTGAAGCAGCTGCGGAGCAGCGGCTACAAGGGAACCTTCATGGGCGGCGACGGCCTGTATGGCGCCGACTTCCCCAAGGCGGCGGGTGAGCAGGCCGAGGGCGCGATCATCAGCTGCCCGTGCCTGCCCGCCGAGGAGGCAGAAGGCACCTTCGCCGAAGACTTCGAAGCGGAGTATGGCACCACGCCCGGCGCCTATGCCGCCGAGGGCTTTGACGCGATGTCGATCTTCCTCGACGGCCTCAAGGACGGCAACACCACCCGTGAGGACCTGCAGAAGTTCGTGACCGACTATGACGCTCCCGGCATCACCAAGGAGATCAAGTTCGACGAGAAGGGCGACGTCGAGGAGGACAAGATCGTGATCTGGACCTACAAGATCCAGGGCGGCACGCTGGTAGCCGACCAGGAAATCCCCAAGGAATAGTCCGAGCCGAGTGACCAGCACGGGGCGGTCAGGATGAAGGTCCTGACCGCCCCCCTCTGGTGTGGGGAGATCACAAATGGATTTTGCAGAACTGATCAGCAACCTCGGCGAGCACACCGTCAACGGGCTCTCCAAGGGCGCGATCTACGCCTTGGTGGCCTTGGGCTACACGCTGGTCTACGGCGTGCTGCGCCTGATCAACTTCGCACACAGCGAGGTGTTCATGGTGGGCACCTGGGCGATCCTGGGCGTCTACACCATGCTGGGGGTGACCGGCGCATCGAGTGGCCCGATGATCGCGCTTGCGTTGGTGCTGGGGCTGGTGGCCGCCGTGTCTGCCTCGGCGTTCGTTGCGCTGATGGTCGACAGGATCGCTTACCGGCCGCTTCGCCGCAAGAACGCGCCACCTCTGATCTACCTGATCACTGCCATCGGCTGCTCACTGGTGCTCGTGGAGACCTTCGGCTACGTGCTGCGAGCGATCTTCGGCGCGCCGTTCGGCCGGGCACTGATCAGCCTGCCCACGCTGGTGCCCAGCAAGACCCTGTTCACGATCGGTGACACTTCGATCAGCAACATCCAGCTCATTGTCGTGTTCGGAGCTCTGGCGATGATGCTGGCCCTGGACACTTTCGTGAACAAGAGCCGCCTCGGTCGCGGCGTCCGTGCAGTCGCCCAGGACCCTGACACGGCGGCCCTGATGGGGGTCAACAAGGACCGGGTGATCATGCTCGTGTTCGTGCTGGGTGGTGCCATGGCCGGTGTCGCGGCCGTGCTGTACGAACTCCGCTTCGGGATAACCAAGTTCGACATCGGCTTCCTGATCGGCATCAAGGCGTTCACGGCTGCGGTGCTCGGCGGGATCGGCAACCTGCGCGGGGCGCTCGTGGGTGGTTTCGCGCTGGGCGTGGTCGAGGTCTACTCCTCGACACTGTTCAGCTCCAACTGGGAGGACGTGACCGCGTTCGTGGTCCTCGTGGTCGTCCTGATGTTCCGGCCCACCGGCATCCTCGGTGAGTCGCTGGGGAAGGCACGCGCATGATCGACAAGCTCAAACAAGCCGACGGCCGCCGAGTCGGGTTCGCCCTGGGAGTGCGGAGCCGGTGGGACGCAATGCCGCGCGGAGTGCGCGTTGCGGGCATGCTCGCATTGGTGATGTTCCTGGTCTATCTCCCCTTCCTCGAGCTGCTGCCCTTCGCCTACGTCCGCACTGACCTGACCTCGGGTGGGTCGGACTGGTCCAGTGTGCTGTTCATCATGGCCGTCTACATGATCGTGGCGGTCGGCCTGAACGTGGTGATCGGCCTGGCCGGTCTGCTCGACCTCGGATACATCGGCTTCTTCGCGATCGGCGCCTACTCGGTGGCGTTGTTCGGCTCGCCCAGCTCACCGGTCACCAACTGGATCAGCGAACGGTTCGGACTCTCCGAGGAGTGGTCGATCGGGTTCGCGGCCTGCGTCCCCATCGCGGTCGCACTGACAATGATCTCCGGTGTGATCCTCGGGGCACCCACGCTGCGACTGCGTGGTGACTACCTCGCGATCGTCACGATGGGGTTCGGGGAGATCATCCGGATCGTGATGCGTAACGCCACCAACTTGACCGGTGGCCCCAACGGGGTCTCGAGCATTCCGAAGCCTCCCGGCCCGGAGACCGCGGAGGGACGGCCGTTCTTCAACGTGCTGGAGATATACAAGTACTACTGGCTGGCACTGGCGGTGCTGGTCATCATGATCTGGGCGGTACGCCGCCTGGAGAACAGCCGGGTCGGCCGGTCCTGGTTGGCCATCCGCGAGGACGAGGACGCCGCCGGGATCATGGGCGTGCCTGCTTTCAAGTTCAAGCTGTGGGCCTTTGCGATGGGCGCCGCACTCGGCGGCATCGCAGGCATGTTGTTCGCCAGCCGCCAGGCGTTCATCGAGCCGAACAACTTCCAGCTGAACCTCTCGTTCCTGTTCGTGGCGATGGTCGTCATCGGAGGGTCTGGCAACATCCTCGGCGTCCTCGTCGGGGCAGCCCTGCTCACCTACCTGCCCGAGCGATTCCGAGAATTCGAGGAACTGCGACCGTTCGCCTTCGGGGTCGCGATGGTGACGGTCATGGTGCTGCGCCCTCAGGGTCTGATCCCGAACCGAAGACGAGCCCGCGAGCTTGAGGACCGCAAGGTAGAGGCAGAGGAGGCATCCACCAATGTCTGAGGAACAGCGGCAGGAGCCGGCCCCGGAAACGAGCGAGCGCAAGGCAATCCTCGAGGTCGACCACGTCACCCTCCGCTTTGGTGGCGTAGTCGCCCTGAACGAGGTGGACTTCGCGATCTACGAAGGTGAGATCCTCGGCCTGATCGGGCCCAATGGCGCGGGCAAGACGACCTGCTTCAACGCGATGACCGGCGTCTACACACCCACCTCCGGGGAGATCCGGTTCGACGGGCAGCCGATCTCAGGGCGCAAGTCGCACCACATCACCCAGCTCGGGATCGCGCGGACGTTCCAGAACATCCGGTTGTTCCCCGAGATGAGTGCGACCGAGAACGTCATGGTCGGCGCGGACGCCCGGCACAAGACGAGTGTCGTCGGTGCGCTGCTCCGAGCGTTCCGAATCAAGGCCAAGGAGGAGGAGCTTCCAGTAGTCAGCGGGAGTGGCTTGCCCCGCGCCTGGAGTTCGTTCAGGCGCGCTTTCGCCAAGACCTTCGGCATGTCCCGACACGAGCTGGAGGAGAAGGCCGGTCGGCAGAAGTCGATCGAGCTGCTCCGCTTTGTCGGCGTGGCCGACCGGGCCAACGAGCTGGCGCGCAATCTGCCGTACGGCTACCAGCGCCGCCTCGAGATTGCACGTGCCCTGGCCACGGAGCCGAAGCTGCTCTGCCTGGACGAGCCCGCGGCAGGTTTCAACCCGGTCGAGAAGCAGAACCTGCTCGAGCTCATCCGCAAGATCCGTGACCGAGGCATCACCGTGCTACTCATCGAGCACGACATGCGCCTGGTCATGGGAGTCACCGACCGCATCGTGGTCCTGGAGTTCGGCCAGAAGATCGCCGAGGGCTCGCCGGCCTCGGTGGCCAAGGACCCGAAGGTCATCGCTGCCTACCTGGGGGTTCCCGAAGATGCTGCTTGAGCTCGACGACGTGACGTTGTCCTACGGCAAGATCGAGGCCTTGCACGGCATCTCCCTGCAGGTGGACGAGGGCGAGATCGTGGCCCTGATCGGTGCCAACGGCGCTGGCAAGACCTCCACGATGCGGGCCATCTCGGGACTGCGCGGCATCTCTCCCGGCAAGATCGTCTTCGACGGCAAGGACATCACCAAGCTGCGTGCCGACGAGCGCGTCAAGCTGGGACTGTGTCTGGCCCCGGAGGGCCGCGGCATCTTTCCCGGCATGACTGTGACCGAGAACCTCGGCATGGGTGCCTACACCCGCAAGGACAAGTCAGCCGTTGGGGAGGACTTCGACCGGGCCTTCGGTCTTTTCCCCCGCTTGGCCGAACGGCGCAAGCAGATCGCCGGCACCATGTCCGGTGGGGAGCAGCAGATGCTCGCCATCGGGCGAGCGCTGATGGCCAGGCCAAAGCTGCTGTGCCTCGACGAACCGTCGATGGGGCTGGCTCCCCAGCTGATCCAGCAGATCTTCACGATCATCACCGAGATCGCGAGTCAGGGCACCACGATCCTGGTCGTGGAGCAGAACGCACAGCAGGCGCTTTCGCGCGCGGACCGCGCCTACGTGCTCGAGACTGGCGAGATCGTCAAGACGGGCACGGGCAAGGACCTGCTCAAGGACGACAGCATCCGCGAGGCATACCTGGGCGTCGCCTGAGCCCCGCCCCCTCCGGAGGGCCGCGACCGGGCGCACCCGCGTCGGGTCGGTGAGCAGACGTCAGCTGACCGGGTCCGCGACGATGCGGACGCGTGTCCCGAACGCGGGATTGAAGCATCATCTAGTCTTCGGCTGCCGCGGCGGCTAGTCTCTCTCCGTCCAGTCCGCGGACAGGGTCCAGGGGCAAACTAGGGGTTTCCATGCCACGTCAGGCACCGCTGATCCGTGATGCTGCCCCGGAGGACGCCGCGGAACTGATCGAGCTGTGGGCCGCCACGGTCAAGCACGGGGTGGATTCGGTGCGTGCCCAGGAGGATGCCGAGCAGGCGCTGGCCAACCTCGCTGCCGACCCCGACGCGCGGTTGCTGGTCGCCGAGACCGAGGGTCGCATCGTCGCGACCATGTACCTGAGTCGTGGCCCCATCTCCCCGCTGGCGCTCGAGACGGTGGTGCACACCTCCTTCCTGATCGTGCTCCCAGAGTTCCGCAGGCACGGCTACGGGCACGGGCTGATGGAGGCCGCCCTGACCTGGGCCGAGGAGAAGGGCATCACCGAGGTCACCGCGGTCACTGACGGCAACCGCGAGACCAACCGGTTCTTCGCCCGGTTGGGCCTCACCACGCTCGGCACGGTGCGCCTCACCAGCTCCGTGGGTCTGCGAAAGAAGCTCAGCAGGGAGCGGACGGGTGCGGGCGGAAGCAACCGGCACCTGGTCAAGGTGCTCGCGCAGCGGCGCTCCATGCGACGCCGACAGAGCTCGGAGTAGCGCAGGGCAACGAGTTGGCACCGACCGCACTCCCCGGTGTCGGCAGCACCGGTTAGGGTCGAATCCGTGCCAGCGTCACCTTCTCCCTCCGCCCCTGCCCAGTCGACATAACGCCATCCACGCGCCCGGCCAGGCCAGGTGCCGAGACAAGCTGCCAGACCGGCGACCAGACGGGCGACCAGGCCAGCCGGCCGCGCCTGCTCCTGCTCGACGGTCACTCGCTGGCCTACCGGGCCTTCTACGCGCTGCCGGCGGAGAACTTCTCGACCACGACTGGTCAGCACACCAACGCCGTCTACGGCTTCACCGCGATGCTGATCAACGTGCTGCGAGACGAGCAGCCGACCCATCTCGGCGTCGCGTTCGACGTCTCGCGGGCCACGTTCCGGGCCGAGCAGTACGCCGAGTACAAGGCCAATCGGTCGAAGTCGCCTACCGAGTTCCAGGGGCAGATCCCGCTGATCAAGGAAGTGCTCAACGCGCTTCGGGTGCCGTTCATCGAGAAGGTCGGTTTCGAGGCCGACGACGTCATCGGCACGCTCGCCACACAGGCGATGGTCGACGACTTCGACGTCCTGATCTGCTCGGGCGACCGCGACTCCTTCCAGTTGGTCAACGACCGGACCACGGTCATCTACCCGATGCGCGGGGTGTCCGAGATGAAGCGCATGACCCCGGCGGCAGTCGAGGAGAGGTACGGCCTGCCCCCGGCGCGCTACCCGGAGCTGGCCGCCCTCGTGGGCGAGAGCTCGGACAACCTTCCCGGGGTGCCCGGTGTCGGACCCAAGACGGCGGCCAAGTGGATCACCATGTACGACGGCCTGGACAACGTGGTCAACCATGCCGAGGAGATCAAGGGCAAAGCCGGCGACAGCCTGCGCGAGCACCTCGATGACGTGATCCGCAACCGCCAGCTCAACGCGCTGGTCTGCGACCTGGACCTGCCGCTCGTCCCCCAGGACCTCGCGGTCCAACCGTGGGACCGGCAGGAGGTGCACACGCTCTTCGACGGCCTCGAGTTCCGGGTGCTGCGGGACCGGCTCTTCGAGACCCTCCAGTCGGAAGAGGAGATCGACGAGTCCGGCTTCGCGCTGGAGATGGCCCGGCTGGAGCCCGGCCACGTTGGCGAGTGGCTCGCCGCCCATGCGAGCAAGGGGGAGCGGGTCGGCGTACACCTCGACGGAACGTGGGGCTCCGGCACGGGTGACGTGCAGGCGGTGGCCTTCGCGACCGGTGAGGGCACCGCGGCCCACGTGTCCGTGGAGGGCGTCACCCCCGAGGACGACGCTGCGCTCGTGTCGTGGATCGGTGACCCCCACCAGCCCAAGGTGCTGCACGACGCCAAGGGGCCGATGCTCGCGCTCGCCGCGCGCGGCTGGCCGCTGCAGGGCCTGGAGCGGGACACTGCCCTCTCCGCCTACCTCGCCCGGCCCGACCAGCGGTCCTACGACCTCGCCGACCTCACCGTGCGCTACCTCAAACGTGAGCTCAAGCAAGGCACCACCGACGACGGTCAGCTGAGCCTGGACGGTCTCGACGAGGACTCCAGCAGCGACACGGCGATGCTGCACGCGAGCGCGGTGCTCGACCTCGCGACCGCCCTCGACGAGGAGCTGGACGGCCGCGGTGGCACTGGCCTGCTGACAGACGTCGAGCTGCCGCTCATAGACGTCCTAGCGCGCATCGAGCAGGTCGGCATCGCGGTCGACTACGACCTGCTGAGCGAGCTGGAGGAAGGCTTCGGCACGCGGGTGCGAGAGGCCGCCGACGCGGCGTACGCCGTGGTCGGCAAGGAGGTCAACCTCGGTTCCCCCAAGCAGCTCCAGGTGATCCTCTTCGACGAGCTGGAGATGCCGAAGACCAAGCGCACCAAGACCGGCTACACGACCGACGCCGACGCGCTCCAGAGCCTCTATGAGAAGACCGGGCATCCCTTCCTCGAGCACCTGCTGGAACACCGCGACGCGATCCGGCTGCGACAGACCGTGCAGGGGCTGCTCAAGACCGTCGCTGAGGACGGACGGATCCACACCACGTTCAACCAGCTGATCGCGGCCACAGGGCGGCTCTCCAGCACCGATCCCAACCTGCAGAACATCCCGGTCCGGACCGAGGCGGGCCGTCGCATCCGCGAGGCCTTCGTCGTGGGGTCGGGCTTCTCCGAGCTGTTGACGGCCGACTACTCGCAGATCGAGATGCGGATCATGGCGCACCTCTCCGAGGACACCGGGATCATCGAGGCCTTCCGCTCCGGACACGACTTCCACTCGGTGACCGCCGCCCGCGTCTTCGGCGTCGACCCGACCGACGTCACCGGAGAGATGCGCGCCAAGATCAAGGCAATGAACTACGGCCTCGCCTACGGCCTCTCGGCCTTCGGCCTGTCGCAGCAGCTGCGCATCGACACTACCGAGGCGCGCGGCCTGATGGACGAGTACTTCGAGACGTTCGGCGGAGTGCGCGACTACCTCGGCGGCATCGTGGACGAAGCTCGCCGGTCCGGCTTCACCGAGACCATCCTCGGCCGGCGTCGCTACCTGCCCGACCTCACCAGTGACAACCGCCAGCGCCGCGAGATGGCCGAACGGATGGCGCTCAACGCTCCGATCCAGGGCTCGGCCGCCGACATCATCAAGGTCGCGATGCTCAAGGTCGACCAGGCAATTCGCGACCAGCAGCTCGGGTCGCGGATGCTCCTCCAGGTCCACGACGAGCTCGTCTTCGAGGTGGCCGACGGCGAGCGCGAGGCGCTCGAGGCGCTCGTGCGTGAACAGATGGCGTCAGCGGCGCAGCTGACCGTCCCCCTCGACGTGTCCGTCGGGACCGGCAGCAGCTGGCACGCTGCCGCTCACTGACGCGCGACTCGCAGACGCTGCCGCGGCAGCGCGGTGGCCGTGGAGGAGGCTCACGGCGAGCAGGCACAGGAGCAGTGCCATGTCGACCAGGAGCACCAGCAGCAGGAGCCCGTTCACCGAGTCTGCCAGCTGTCCGGCCACCACCACGGCGAGCAGTGCGCCGTATACAAGTAGCACTGCCCGTCGGGCCTGGCGGGCAAGCACGCTGTAGACAAGGAGCTGCACCATCGAGAGCGCGGTTCCGAGATAGGCGAAGACCCACAGGTCGCCCTGGATCGCCGCGTACTCGTCGCCGCCCACGAAGATGACAGCGAGTCCGGACAGCAGCCACGCACCCAGCGAGGTCAGCCCGCCGAGCAGGATGACGACCAGGAGGCTCTTGACCAGGGTGCTCCGGGCCGCGGCGGCGTCGGACATCGAGGGGAAGGCCAGCACCACCACGAACTGGGGCAGGAACAGCACCGCCTTGACCATGATCAGCCCGGCGGCGTACAGACCCGCCTGATGTGCGTCGAGGACGTTGCGGGCCACCAGGATGTCGACGCTCGAGAGTGCGAAGAACGCGAGCAGCGTGTTGGAGTTGTGGAACGTCTCGACCCACAGCGCCCGGTTGCTGTGGTCGGCGGAGTGCTCGCCGGGCTCGCGGGGCTGCCGCAGGGCGATCCAGCCGACCAGCACCGGAACGTAGGCCGCGACGACCACCCCGAGCAGTGCCGCGAACTCGGTTGGGCGCCACAGGACCATGGCGGTGCCGATGAGGAGCCGGGGCACCCCGACGCCGACGTACATCATGGCGAGAGGGATCCACCGGCGTTCGCCCTGGAGGATCCCGGCCTGCGCGCCCATCAGGGTCAGCGGTGCTGCCGCGAGGGCGATCAGCGCGGCTGTCGGGAGGCTGTCCAGGCGCACCACCTGGTTGATCAGCGGCGAGAGCACGAGGCACAGCGCACCCATGCCCAGAGATGCCTCGAGCCCGACCCGCAGGATCACCCCCTCGATCTGGCGGACGTTGCCCGGCGCGGAGGCGATGCGTCGCGCGGCCGTCGCCTGCAGCGCGAGCGAGGCGACGGTGATCACGAGCAGCACGCCCATCAGTGCGGCAAAGGCGCCGTAGTCGCGGGGGCCGAGCAGCCGGGCGGCGAGAATCGTGAAGCCGTACGTCGAGACGTTCATCACGCCCATCGCGACGGCGATCGCCATCCCGCGAGGCGGCCTCATGGACTGACCCTTCACACAGCCGAGCGTACGGGCAGAGCCGGTCAGTGGTTGGATCGTTGCGCGACCTAGTGTGGAGGGATTTGAACTTGGTGGACTGGCGCCGCGCATTGCCGTACGCCTGGTCCCTGGCCCTGACGCTGCTCATGCTCGGACCGGCTCTCGGGCTCGGCTACGTCCTGAGCTACGACATGGTGTGGGTTCCGGACCTTGCTCTGCGGCACGACTTCCTGGGCCTGGGATCGGGGCTTCCGCGTGCGGTCCCGTCCGACGCGGTGGTGTCCGTCCTCGACGAGCTGGTGCCGGGAATGGCGCTGCAGAAGCTGATGCTGCTTGCCGTCTTGACTCTCGGGGGAGTCGGTGCCATGCGTCTGACCGACCGGACCTCGCTGACTGCTCAGCTGGTGGCCGTCGCGTTGTACCAGTGGAACCCGTTCGTGGCCGAGAGACTGGTGATAGGGCACTGGCCGCTGCTGGTGGCCTATGCGGCGCTGCCGTGGGTGGTCCTGGCGGCGCAGCGGTGGCGTGCCACTGGTGAGCTCCCCCCGCGGCTTTGGTGGCTGGTGCCCGTTGGGAGCCTGAGCGCGAGCGCCGGGGTTGCAACTGGCCTGGTGCTGCTTGCCTTTGCCGCCAACCGAAGCGCACGAAGGCTTTGTCTCGTGGGCGTGCTGGTCGTTGCCGCCAACGCGCCGTGGGTGGTGTCGGGACTGCTGCATGCCGGGAGCGCAGTCACAGACCCCGTGGGTGCGGGTGTCTTCGCGTTGCGGGGCGAGGGATCCGTGCCGGCGCCCGTCGCAGCGCTGAGCCTCGGCGGAATCTGGAACGGTGAGGTGGTTCCGCCCTCCCGGACCGGATGGGCGGGCTGGGCGTCCGTCGTACTCCTTGTCGCACTGGTCGTCATCGGTGTGCGGCGCTGGATCGAGCACTCCGGACGCAGGGACGTCCTCGCCTTCGCCGCGTGCTGGTTCACCGGCTTTGCGGCCGCCGTCGTGACGTGGCTTGCTCCGGACCAGGTGGCCTGGGCGGTGGCCCACGTCCCCGGCGCCGGAATCCTGCGTGACGGCTCGCGAATGCTGTTGCTGTGTGCACCTCTGCTCGCGGTCGTCGGCGGGTACGGCGCGGCGCGGATCGGCGGCCTGCTGGTCAGGGGTGCACGTCCAGCAGCCGCGGCCGCACTGCTCCTGGCCCCGATCGCCGTACTGCCTGATGCAGCGTTCGGTGTGTCAGGGCGGCTCACGCCGTCGGAGTTCCCCGAGGACTACGCGCGTGCCCGCGACGTGGTGGCTCGTGCCGCGGACGACGCCAACGACGTCCTGCTCCTGCCCCTGAGCAGCTACCGGCAGCCTCGTTGGAACAATGACCGCAAGGTTCTGGATCCCGTGGGCCGGTTCCTGGACCGCGACTTCGTTGCTGGCGACGACCTGTACGTCTCGGGCGTCCGGATCGCGGGAGAGGACCGCCGGGTCCGTCAGGTTGTGAGCATCCTGGCGGCCGCCACACCAGAGCAGCGGAGTGAGGGACTGGCCGACCTCGGCATCGGGTTCGTCGTGACTGAGAAGGATGCGGGCACAGCGCCCCCGGTCGCCGGGCCCGCGCTCTTCACCGGGTCGGACCTGGTGGTCCAGACACTGGAGAGCCCGCGGACGCGGACCACACCACCGACGTGGAGGGTGGCGATGGCGTGTGCTTGGTCACTCTTCGCCGGTTCGTTGCTCGTTGGCGCGCTCAGCGCCCTTCGTTTCGGCTGGCGGCGGGGTCGGGGTTGAGCGTCGGAAGCCGATCGCGCTGTTAGAGTTACCGGCGAGTCCAGGGAGGGTCTTGCATCGTGGGAACATCACTTCTCGTCACCATCGGCAGTCTGCTCGCAGGCGGCGTGGTGGCAACCGTTGCCGTTGTGGGCGTCGTCACTTCGGCGACGAGCCCAGGCGCTTCGCCGACCGACGTGACCCAGCCGGTCAACATCGACTACGGCAGCAACAGCTGACCTGACGGCACCCGCCAACCGTCTTTCTCACAGCCCTTGAGCACCCTCGGGATCTTGGCTGTCCACGCGACGATCCGCCAGTACTTCCTGCACGACCAGCGCGAACGAGTGCTGTGCGTGCTGCCACGTGAACCTGTGGCTCATCTCCTGCGCCCCCTTGGCCAGCACTGACCTGCGCGACGTCTCTGTCAGCAGCTCGCCGAGCTCGTGCGTGAACTCATCGGCAGTGTCGACGAGGACTCCGGAGACCCCGTCCTCGATCGACTCACGCGTGCCTCCGGCACTTCGATAGGCGATCGTCGGAGTGGAGTGCATGCCGGCCTCGCCCACGACGAGTCCCCATCCCTCCTTCAGGGAAGGCAGGGCCAGTACCCACGCCTGCCCGTAGATCTCGTGCTTTCGCTGGTCGTCGACGTGCCCCTCGAACACCACGGAGTCCGATGCGTTGCGACGCTCGGCGTACTCGTGGAGCTTCCCCTCCCACCATCCGCTGCCCACGACGTGGAGCCGCAGCCCGGGAATCCGTGCGCGGAGCGCAAGCACCGAGTCGATGGCGTGCTCGACCTGCTTGTGCGGAACCAGCCGCCCGACCACTGCGACCATCGGCGTCTCCGACTTGCCGGTGGCGAGTGCGGTGTCGGGGTCGGTGCCGTTGTGCACCACGGCGACTCGCGGCCCGCGCACTCCCAGGCCACGGAGCTCACTGCGCGTCGCCCTCGAGACAGCGACGTACTGACAGCTTCGGTAGAGCCTCGGCGCGAGCGAATGCTCGACCCACCACCCGACCTTGCCGGTCAGGCCGGGATAGACGACCGGCCACTGCTCTCGGTGGACATGGTGGACAAGGACGATCACTGGCGCCCGAGTGGCCAGTCGGGTGAAGAACGGAAGACCGTTCTGTACGTCGACCACCACGTCCGCCGGCCCGAGGTCGCCGCGGCGCAGTGCTGACATGCCTGCTGGGTAGACCGACAGCTTCGAGCCGCGGCGGATGAACCGGATGCCGTCGACCACTTCGTCCGGCGGAGCAGCGGCGTGGGCAGCGCAGAAGATGGTCACGTCGCACCCTCGCGCCACCAGCCCGGCTGCGACCTTCTCCAGGTAGATCTCGGCGCCGCCGCCCTCGGGATTCCGGGTGTCGCGCCAGCTCAGGAAGACCACGCGTCTCCCAGCGAGGTCGACGGGCTCCATCATCCCGGACAACCTAGCCCCTCGCGATATGGTCGCCCGCGTGCCCCGCCCCGCCGTCGTTCCCGCCGATCGGTGGCGGGCGACGTTGCGACGTGCGGTGCGGTTGCTGCGCGAGTTCCGCTACGAGCAGCCTGATCCCGCGCGCTTCTACACGGTCCTTGCCCAGGACTCGGCCGGCCAGCTGGCGCACTACGTGGACCTGCCTGGGCAGTACATGCTCGATGTGGGTGGGGGCCCGGGCTACTTCCGTTCCGCGTTCGAGGCTGCCGGGGCGACGTACTTCGCACTCGATGCTGATGTCGGTGAGCTCGCGGGCCTCGGCGAGATCGCGACCCGCACCGTCATCGGCAGCGGGCTGCAGCTGCCGTTCCGCGACGGGTCGCTGGACATCTGCTACTCGAGCAACGTCCTCGAGCACGTCAGGGATCCCTGGCAGATGGCCGAGGAGATGGTGCGTGTCACTCGCCCCGGTGGAACCGTGTTCATCAGCTACACGACCTGGTTCGGGCCGTGGGGTGGGCACGAGACCGCGCCCTGGCACTACCTCGGGGGAGCCCGGGCACGACGGCGCTACCGGCGAGTGCACGGCCATGAGCCGAAGAACAAGTTCGGTGAGTCGCTGTTCCCGGTGACCGTCGGTGCCGGGCTGGAGTGGGCGCGCACGCAGACGGCCGCCGAGGTGATCGACCTGACCCCGCGCTACAACCCGTCGTGGTCGCGCTGGCTGGTCCGGGTCCCCGGGCTCCGGGAGGTGGTGACGTGGAACCTGGTCATCGTGCTGCGCCGGAGGTGAGCCCGGGCGCCGTACAAGCGCGAAGGCTGCGCGGCGCTCTGAGACTGGTGGCTGCCTGCGTGCTGCTCACCGGCCTGGCGTTCACCCAGAGCCCGGGCTTCCTGGTGCCCGACACGAAGTTCGACTTGGCCGTCGCTCCTGAGACCTTCCTCTCGCGCGCCCTGCACCTGTGGGACCCGCTCGGCGCAGGCGGCCAGCTCCAGAACCAGGCGTACGGATACCTGTGGCCGATGGGGCCGTTCTTCCTGCTCGGCGATGTGCTCGGCATCCCCGACTGGGCGGTGCAGCGGCTCTGGCTCTCCCTGGTCATCTGTGTCGCGTTCGTTGGAGCCGCACTGCTCGCGCGCGCTTTTGGAGTTCGCTCGGACCTCGCGTGTCTCGTCGGCGGGCTGGCCTACGCGCTGTCGCCGCGGATGCTGACGGTGCTCGGTCCAATCTCGATCGAGGCCTGGCCGAGTGCCCTCGCCCCGTGGGTGCTGCTGCCGCTGGTGATCGGCAGCTCCAGAGGCTCGCCTCGCCGGGCGGCCGCTCTCTCCGCCCTCGCAGTCGCGATGGTTGGAGGTGTCAACGCGGCGGCAGCCTTCGCGGTCCTTCCACTCGGTGTGCTGTGGTTGCTCACCCGTACGCCGGGGCCGCGGCGCCGTGCGCTGATGACGTGGTGGCCGGTGTTCACGCTGCTCGGCACCGCGTGGTGGCTGGTCCCGCTCTTCGTGCTGGGCGCCTACAGCCCGCCGTTCCTGGATTTCATCGAATCGGCCGCCAACACCACCTTCTCGACCACCGCCTTCGATGCACTGCGAGGCACCTCCAACTGGGTGCCGTACGTCGATCGCACCTCACGGGCCGGCAACGACCTGATCCGACAGTTCCACCTGCCGATCCTCAGCGGCGTTGTCCTGCTGCTCGGGATCGGCGGCCTCCTGCACCGGCGTAACCCGCACCGGCAGTTCATGGTGCTCGGTGTGCTCGTCGGGATGCTGATGGTGACCGCCGGCCACGTCGGGCAGGTGCAGGGATGGGGAGCGGTCGAGGTGCAGTCCCTCCTTGACGGCGTCCTCGCCCCTCTCCGCAACGTGCACAAGTTCGACCCGGTTGTGCGGCTCCCGCTCGTGCTGGGACTGGCCTGGACGGTCGACCTGGTCTGGCAGGAGATGCGCGAGCGCCAGGCGAGCGGTGGGTCCCTCCTCGACGATGGTGGGCGTCGGCTCAGCCTCCGCGTGCTCGTGGGCACCGCGACGGTGGCCGTCCTGGCCGCGTCGATGCCCGCCATCATGGGCCGGATCAGCCCGGCCGGGGCGGTGCTGGCGACCCCCGACTACTGGAGCGAGACCGCAGACTGGCTGGAGGAGAGGTCCGGGGACGGCCAGGCGTTGCTGGTGCCGGGCTCGTCGTTCGGCCAGTACGTCTGGGGTTCCCCCCACGACGAGCCCATGCAGTACCTCGCCCGCAGCCGGTGGGCGGTCCGCAATGCCGTGCCGCTCACACCGGCCGGCAACATCCGGATGCTCGATGCCGTGGAGGCGCGGTTCGCTCAGGGCCGCGGGTCGCCCGGCATGGCGTCGTACCTCAGTCGAGCAGGGGTTGCGCACCTCGTCGTACGCAATGACCTGGCGAAGATCGGCCTCCTCCCTGATCCCGTGCTGGTGCACCGAGCGATCGAGGACTCGCCCGGACTGCGTAGGGTGGCGAGCTTCGGCCCGGACATCGGAGGCGAGGCCCACCTCGTCAGGAAGAGGAATCGCGTCCTGATCAACAGCGGCTGGCAGAGCGAGTACCCGGCGGTCGAGATCTTCGAGGTCACCGGCAGCGCACCGGCCGCAGTCCAGGCCGACACGGCGCCCACCGTCGTCGGCGGACCAGAGGACCTGCTGGACCTCACCGATCTCGGGCTGCTGGACGACCAGCCGACACTGCTGGCCAGTGACACCGACGCCGGCTCCGCGCCAGACTCGCTGATCCTCACCGACGGGCTACGCGACGTGGAGCGGAACTTCGGCCGGGTCCATGACGCGGCGTCCGCGACGCGGATCCGGGGCGAGGAGCGCAGGCTGCCCAACCCGACACGCGACTACCTGCTGCCAGAGCCTGACCGCTGGTCGACGACGGCCACGACGCGTGGGGTGGACGGCGTCACGGCTTCCTCCTCGATGTCGGACGCCTCGGCGATCGGTGTGGTGCAGGGGGGTCAGAACCCTTTCGCGGCCCTGGACGGACGCGCGGAGACCACCTGGCGAGCCAACTACCGTGCCAACGAAGCAGCCTGGTGGCAGGTCGACTTCGAGGCCCCGCGGGAGGTCAGGTCGGTTCGGATCACCGCCGGACCCGTGGATCGCGAGGTGGTCCGCATCGTGACCGACCACTCCACGGTCGAGTCGATCGAGCTGGAGGCCGGAGCGGCCCGGGAGGTCACCCTGGACGACGCCGAGACGCGCCGGCTTCGGGTCGAGGACGACTCGGGGCGGCCTGGCAACCGCATGGTCCTGGCCGAGGTCGAGATGAGGGACCTGGACGTGGACAGGTCGTTGCGGCTGCCGACGGTTCCGGAGTCATGGGGAAACCCCGACGACATCGTGCTCCGTGCTGTCTCTGATCCGCGCCGCGGTTGTGTGGAAGTGGACGGCGACGTGCGTTGCGTGCCCGATCGTCAGGTCGCTGGCGAAGAGGAGTACGAGTTCCACCGCGAGCTGGGTCTGCACAGCGCGGCAACCTACGGCGCCACCATCGAGGCAGAGGTCGCCCCTGGTTCCGCGCTGGCGGCGCGGGTCTTCGAGGACCAGCCGGTGAACCTCAATGCCAGCTCGACCGGTTCTCCCGATCCGCAGGGCTCGGTTCTCGCTGCTGTGGACGGTGATCCTGGGACCTCCTGGACGGCCGCGACCACCGACACACAGCCAGTGGTCACCCTGAATTGGGTGGACCAACGAAAGGTGAGCGGACTACGGCTGAGTGTCTCGGCAGACACGGCGGCCCGTGCTCCGACTGAGGTCCTCCTGCGCTGGCCGGGTGGGCGACGGGAGGTCACGCTCGGTCGGGACGGCGCGGCCGAGTTCCCGGCGATCAGCACGGGGGAGCTCACCCTGCGGTTCACCCGGGCGGAGAGCGTGAGCAGCCTCGGGTTCGACTCGACCGCCTCGCCGGTTCCCATCGGCATCACCGAGCTGCGACTGACCGGGTTGCCGTACGTCCCGGTGGCCGTCCCCACCACGACGCTGCGCCTCCCGTGCGGATCCGGGCCGACGCTGGGAGTCAACGGTGAGCAGTTCCAGACCTCGGTCGAGGCGAGCCTCGCGGAGCTCGCCGACCGAGCCAGGGTTCCGGTTCAGGTCTGCGGAGCGAAGGACCTTGCACTTCGCGCAGGTGCGAACACGGTCGACCTCGAAGCGTCGGACCTGTTCGTCCCTCGGTCGCTCGTGCTTTCGAAGGGCGAGCTCTCCACCACCGAGACGCTGGATTTGGAGGTCCGCGACGGCACACCCGTCGAGCGGACGATCGAGACGTCGTCTTCGGCCGGGTTGCTCGTGCTGCGACAGAACACCAACAGTGGGTGGTCAGCCGTCCAGGGCAAGGACCAGTTGACACCGGTCGTGGTGGATGGGTGGCAGCAGGGCTGGCGCGTCGGCGCGGACGATGCACCGGTGACGATGTCGTTCGGTCCGGACCGGGCATACCGGGTCGCCCTCATTGCCGGGCTGGTCGTGTTCGGGATGCTGGCCCTGGCGACTCTGGCGATGCTGCTGGGCCGCCGGACGGGCCGCGGCGTCGATGCCCCTCGGCTGGCCGAGCGCAGTGTGCCAGCGCCAATCCTCGGGGGCCTGGGCGTGCTCGCCGGTGGGTTGTTGGCCGGCTGGCCCGGTCTGGTGATCGGGCTGCTCGCGGTCGTGGGCGCGTCGGTGCTGCACCACCGTTCTCCGGCGATGGCACCCTGGCTGCTCGGGGCGTTGGTGCTGCCGCCCGCGCTGGCCTACAGCTTGGCTCCGTGGGGTGCTGAGGGGTCCTGGGCCGGCAGTTTGGCCTGGCCCCACTACTTCGTCGTCGCGCTCGTGGCGGCGCTCTGCGCGGGGTCACTCGACGTTCCTCTGCGCGCTCCCAGGTTCTTCAAACGCAGGCCCGGCTTCTCCACGAGGCGGTAGAGCACTTCCGAGGCGAGCAGGCTGAAGCCGACGGTGAGCACCCAGATGAGGCCCCCGTCCCCGGTGAACAACTCGTGTCCGAGGGCCGCCCGCACGCCGTGCAAGACGATCAGGTGGATGCAGAACGTGCTGAACGAGATGTGGCCCAGATGGCGCAGCCACGACGCCGACATCATCCGCCCGTACCTGCTCTCCGAACTGGCGAAGATGCCGGTGAGCACGACCAGGCCGGCAACGGCGGCGTACGCGAGGTGCTTGACGACGGACTGGGTCGGGGTGGCCACCAGCAGCAGGATGGGCCCACCCAGGGGAGTGGCCGCGACCAGGAGCAGACCCGCGGCCGTCGCCCAGCACACCCCCGGCAGACGCGCGAGTGCCACGAGCACGGAAACCGCCGGGGACCCGGCACCGGCCTGGTTCCGGACATGCACCGTTGCCAGGCCGATGCCCACCAGGAACCAGGTCAGGTGCGCCGGCAGCCACAACGTCGGTACACCGCTCGTGCCGCCGTCGACAACGGCGGCGAGCCTGACGATCCACCAGCAGTTGAAGATGGCTCCCGCCAGGAGCAGGATCCCGATCCGGCGTGGCCGTACGGCGGCGCGTCGACCCAGAAGGAGCAGCATCAGGCCCGGCAGGACGAGATAGAACGTCACCTCGACCGAGAGGCTCCACATCTGGGTCAACCCCTGCGGCAGGCGGCCGGTGAAGAAGACGTCGGTCAACGTGAACGCGCGAACCCAGCCCACGAGGCTGCCGCCGAAGTCGTTCTCGGGGATGACGACGAGGGCGATCACCACGGTGACGGCGTACACGGGAAAGATGCGCACGAACCGTTTCCAGTAGTAGTGCCGCGTCGAGGGGTGCGGCCGTCCCGCAGCCGCGCGGGCGAGGTAGGGCCGGGAGAGCAGGAAGCCGGAGAGCACGAAGAAGATCGCGACCCCGAGGTCAAGCCGCGAGAGCAGGGCACCGACAATGCCGTGCCGCACGTAGTCACCGGTCTGGAACGCCACGTGGGTGGTGAGGACCGCCAACGCCCCGACAGCGCGCAGCGTGTCGAGCACGGGGAAGGTGGGGCCCAGCTCCAGTCGGGTGGGCTCGAACTGAAGGGGCGTCGATGCGGTGCTCACAGGGGGCCTCCGGGGAAGGGCTGGCCGACCTCGATCGTATCGACGCAGAGGGTCGTCCCGGGGTCCAGACCGTCGATCCGCACAGAGGTGAAGGATCCCTCCACACGGACGTAGAGGCTGTGTACACCGGACGCCACCCGGGCTTGGACCACGTCGGAGCCCGCGGTGACGGTGACAGGTGAGCTGCCGCCGGCGAGGTAGCCGATGCGCATCCACCACGTGAGCCGGATTGCCCGCCCCTGAAGGGGAATGTTGGTCCCGGCCTGGGTCACGGGCCACCCACAGCCTTCGGTCGGACCTTCGCGGGAGGCCACGCCCAGCTCGATCAGCGCACGGTGCAGGCCCCCTTCGGGGCCGACGACCGCCAGGCGTGAGCTCGTCGAGGGAAAGTCGACTCGATCCGACACGAGTGGGGCTAACGTTCGCGTGTTGTTGAGCGGAGCGGTGAGATGGGACAACACATCTTCTGGCGTGATTGTCTCGGCCAGGTCGACCCGACCAGCGGCGCGCACATCGGTCTGCAACCTGTGCAGGTACTGGTCACTGGCGTTCTGGGTGTGCCAGATCCGTGCATACGTGGCCGAGTTGATCACTCCGGACACCATGACCGTGATCACGAGGGCGGCAACTACGAGTCGGGGAAGCGGCACCACCAGCGCCGGGCTTCGGGCCTGGCTGCTCTCGACCGCCCCGAGCAGCGGGGCCAGGGCCAGGCCCAGGCACAGCGCAGTTACGCACGTGGCGTCGGTCAGGTAGCGGTACTCGCGGCCGATGCCGGCGCCGAAGTTCGAACGCGTGCTCGCGAGCAGCACGGCCAGGACCACCACATAGGCACCCAGAAGCACCCATGCTCGAACGGTTCGGGTACGGCGCAGCGCGAGGTAGGCCACCACGAGCGTGACGACGACCGCGCATGCGGTGACCAGAACGGCTGGCGTGTCGGAGTAGGCAGTGGGCGGCGCCGCGACGTCCCATTGCCAGGGTCCGCCGAGAATCCCGGGAACGAACGCGTCTACGAGCATGTTGGAGAGGATGCCCCGCAGCGACGAGGACAAGGGCTGCGTGGTGACCTGTGGAACCGTGAGCAGGTAGTAGGTGCTGTAGGCCCCACCGACCAGGAACAAGATCACCCAGGCGAGGCGGTACCGCACTGCGACGCGCCCAACTCGGCTGAGGATCGAACCCGAGGAGAAGTACGCCAGGGCTACGTACGCCAGCACGGGCAGCACCAGGATGCCCTTCACGTCGAAGGCAAGGCCCAGGGCAATCGCCATCGCCGTTGCCAGGAGCGGCCAGAGTCGTCGGGTGCGCAGGTACCTCACCCAGGTGGCGGTCGCAACGAAGAACACGATCTGCACCGGGAGCAGCGTGAGCGCGGCGACCCACCAGATGAACGCCGGCATCGTGAGGGCACTGGTGAGGTAGATCCCCAGTGGGATGAGGATGACCGGGCGTGGGCCGAAGAGCACCATGAGCATCCACAGCGCGGCACAGCTCGCAGCCGCCTGCATCACGAGGGTGCCGGTGGCAGCCATCGGCCAGTTCAGGGCGCCCGTCTGAGCCACCAGCCAGACGATCAGTCGTCCGCCCGGCCACACGTGTCCGGCGTACGGATCAAGCAGGTAGGAGGCAGTCAGCCCAGACCCTCGGGCAGCGACAAGGTGGTTGTAGTCGTCGAGGAAGAACCAGGCGGGGTAGACAGCCCAGGCACGAAACAGCAATTGTGCGGTGACCATCAGGCCGCCGATGACTGGTACCAGTCGGGCCGTGTCCTGCGAGCGGATGAGTCCAGAGGCGCGCTTGAGACCGCTCACCAACGACTCGCGCACCCTGCCTCCTCAGCCGGGAACTATGCCACACGGAGAGCAGGTCACCGGGTGCGCAGCGCGTGGTCCAGCCATGACCGCATGACGTTCTCACCAGCCAGAATCGGCACTTTCTCGCTGACCACTGCGAATTCCTAGTGGGGAGCCTCGGTGTGCTCCACTGTCTCCTTCGGCCGTCCTGGCTGGACGAGCGTGATGTAGTCCTCGTACTCGCGGATGTAGTCGTCGCTGTCGTAGGGAAGCGATGCAAACACTCCGAGCACGGCATCGGCTGAGTACTGGAACTGCGTCCCCCAGATCATCGGCGGCACGTACAGACCGACGTCAGCCGTCTCGAGGCGCGCCTGTCGACGTTCGCGACCGTTGTCCACGACGCACGTCACCGAGCCATGTAGACACACCAGGAACTGCTCGCACTGGCGGTGGGCGTGCGCTCCTCGGACGTCCTCGGACGGCACGTCGAAGACGGCGAAGAAGCGCGCCGGTCTGAAGGGAAGGCCGCCGTCGAGCTCGATAGCGGCCAGCGAGCCGCGCAGGTCCGTGGCGACGTTGACGTCCATGAGTCGCGCGCCAGAGATCAACGGGCCTGCTTGTGCACCCGAAACGGGTACAGCCGTGCCTGGTTCTTCGGGCCCGGTGTATCCCTTGATCCGGGCCGGATTGCCGACGACGACCGCATGGGCCGGGACGTCACGTGTCACGACCGCCCCTGCACCGATCATCGCTCCGCGACCGATGCGGATGCCGGGGAGGACGATCGCGCCTCCGCCGATCGATGCGCCACTGTCGACGCGAGTCCGAGGATGCGTCTCCAGCCACTGCCTGCTGCGCGGGCGCGGGTCGTTGGTGAAGGTGACGTTCGGGCCGACGAAGACGTCATCTCCCAGGCTCACGCCATCCCAGAGCTGGACGCCGGACTTGATGGTCACCCGGTCCCCAACGGTCACCTCGTTCTCGATGAAGACGTGGTCGCAGATGTTGCAGTCGGCCCCGACCACCGCTCCCGGAAGGATGTGCGCGAACGCCCAGATGCGTGTTCCGGACCCGACGCTCTGTGTCTCGCAGATGGACTGAGCGTGCGCAAAGTATGTCAACGCAAGCCCTCCTCGGCCGCGTCGAAGGCCTCCCGCGAAACGGTGATGGCCCACGGTCTGCCCTTGCTGTTCTCGTAGGTGCGCCAGACATAGGAACCGACCACTCCGAGACCTGACAGCAGGCTGAAGGTGGAGAACAGGAGCACGAGCATCAACGGGGTGTACCCGACGTCATTGATGTTGCCGGTCGCCCAGGAGACGAAAACGATGATGGCGGCGATGACGGTTCCCACCGCACCTATGGCTCCCACCCCGCTGAGGACGCTGATCGGGATGTCGGTGAAGGAGAAGACACTGTCCAGCAGGTAGCGCGCTCGCTTTCGCAATGTCCATCCCGATTCGCCGTGGCGGCGCGCCTGTCGGTGGTACGGGACTTCGACCCGATCGTGTCCGACCCAGTACAGCAGGCCGATCAGGCTCGAGTGACTCTCCGTGAGGCGCAGCAGCTCGTCAACGACAGGGCGCGTGCACGCAAACACGTCCACCCCCCCAGGTGGGATCTCTGGGTTGATGAGTCGGCGATAGACACCCCAGAACATGCGAGACATGGCCGATGAGACCGCCGGATCGTCCCGCGAGATCCTGCGTCCCACGGCGACGTCGTGCTTGCCGTCGGTAAGAGCCGCGAAGAACTCACCCGTGAGCTCGGGGGGCTCCTGGAGGTCTGCCGCCATCACGCCGACATACTCACCGCTGGCCGCCATGAGCCCGGTACGGATGGCTGCGAAGGAACCGAAGTTGCGTGAGTGCACCACGAGCTGACTGGCGTACGGGGCGTTCGGGAGGAGCTGCCTGAGGGCGGCCAGTGACCCGTCGGGAGACCCGTCAACGACGAACACGACTTCTAGGGCGCCGGGAAGGTTCCTAGCCACATCCGCCAGACGCCCGACGACATCGGCCAGTGTCCCTTCGTTGGTGTAGACCGGCACGACGACCGAGTACGTGACAACGGCACCGGGCCCGGTGTGGCGACTCTCAGAAGGATTCGAGAGCACAGCTCACCTGCTCGATCTCATCGTCACGCAGCTCGGGAAACACAGGCACAGAGACGATCCGAGTGCTCAGCGTCTCGGTCTCGGGCAAGGACAGGTGATTGTAGTGACGCGAAAAGGCCGGCTGCCGGTGATCGGGCACGGGATAGTGGATGGCCGTCTGCACACCTGCATCGGCGAGGTGCGCTTCAAGGGCGGGTCTGTCATCGCAGATGACCACTGCCAGATGACCTACGTAGTCGGGGCCGTCACTGGAGACAAGCCGCAGCCGCGGGCTTGCGTGCCCCGCGTAGGCAGCCACGATCTCCCGACGACGCTGGTTCTTCTCACCGAGGTGTGGCAACCGGCTCAACAACATGGCCGCCTGCAGCTCATCGAGTCGGGAGTTCCTACCACCGTCGAACTCGATGGAGTACTTCGTTTCCCAGCCGTACTGCCGCAGATGGCGCAGACTTCGTGCGACGTCCGGCCTCGAGGTGGTCACGGCCCCTCCGTCTCCGAGGGCCGCGAGGTTCTTGGTCGGGTAGAAAGAGAAGGCTGCGGCGTCGGCGAGACTGCCGACCGGTCCTTCGGGTGCGAGGGCGCCAATGGCCTGTGCGCAGTCTTCGACGACACCGATCCCCAGGGGCTCGCACACCGTGGCCACCGCTGCGACGTCGGCCGCCCGGCCGTACAGATGTGTGACCACGACGACCCCCACACTTTCGTCAAGGGCGTCCGAGAGCAACGATGCCTCGATGCACAAGGTGTTGGGATCGATGTCGACGTAGGACACCTCAAAGCCGGCCCTCCGGGCCGCGACGGCCGCGTATCCGCCGCAATTCGCGGTTGTGACCACAGTGCGCCTGCCGTCCGGCATGATCGCCCGAATCGCGAGCTCGAGCGCGTCGGTACCGCTTGCGACGCCCACAGCTTCAGACGCGCCGACGAACCTCGCCAGCTCCCCCTCGAAGCGGGCGTGATGGGGACCGTGGACCAATGAACCCGAATCGATGACGGCGTTGAACGCGTCCATGAGCTCGGCCCGCTCGAGTTGGAGCCCCCGCGCGAGGTCGTTCATCGGGACTCTATTCACGTGTGGTCTCCACGGTCCGAAAGCGTAGACCTTGCAGCCTGCGGACCTCCGCGGCAACGCCCAGCGAGAACGGCACTGCGACCATCGCTCGGTGGTGGAACAGCAACCCGCCGAAAGTGGTGAACGCCTCAGCGTCGACCGCGATCCGGATGGGGGTTCGTACTCGTTAGTACGCTAACGTGCGGCCACACAAGGTTCTGGGGAGGACTCAAGACATGCGAAAAACAATCCCGGTTCTGTTCGGGCTGGGTGGGTTCCTGCTCATAGCCGGTCTGGTCGCGCTGCTGTGGGCGCCCGGTGTCGTCAAGAAGACTCCGCTGGACGTGAACTCGACCACTCACCTGAGCGGGCAGGCCGAGAAGCTAAATGTCGCCAGTGGGGATCTGGAGTCCAATCGCCGTCAAGGCGACCAGCATCACGAAGAGCGACGCCAAGGTGTCCGACGACAGGGTCGTCGCCTTCACGAACAGCAGCTGCCTCGTCATCGACGAGGGCGACGTCCCGGACTGCGTCCCCGGTGACGACGAGCGGCTCATCTCGGCGTCCACTGACGTCTTCGCCACGGACCGGAAGACGGCGCTCGCCGTCAACGAAGGCAAGTACCTCCCCGCTGACGCCGAGGACCACGAGGGCCTGGTCAACAAGTGGCCGTTCGACGCCAAGAAGAAGACCTACCCCTACTGGGACGGCACCGCGGGCAAGACCGTTGACGCCGAGTACGTGCGGACGGTGAAAGTCAGGGACCTGGAGACCTACCTCTATCGCGTGGAGTTCGAGGGCGAGGAGATCGAGATCGCCGAGGGTGTCGACGGCACCTACGACGACGTCAAGGAGATCTACGTCGAACCCAAGACGGGGTCGATCGTCAACCAGACCGACGACCAGCAACGTGCCCTGGAGGACGGCACCAAGGTGCTCGACCTGCAGCTTGCGTTCACCGATGACCAGATCAAGACCAGCGTCGACGACGCCAGCAGCGACGTCCGCAAGATCAACGCGATCACCACGCTCGTTCCCGTGATCGGGATCGTGGGCGGGCTGCTCTGCCTGATTCTCGGGGCCCTGCTCATCATGAGGGCGGGAGCTCGCGGAAAGCGCGAGGCCTGACGGGCAAGCCGGTTCCACGGTTTGACGGCCGCGTGTCTGCACCCCCTACCGTGGCGGGCGTCTCGCACTATCGGGAATTAGTTAGGGACGTCGGTCAGCTTCGTCACGAAGATGGCGGATCCGGGGGTCAGCATCCCGCGCGTTCGACTCCACCCGCCCCAGGTCCGGTCGTGGTCGGCCGGCCACTCCGGCTCGTGGAGGTCGGTGAGCACGAACCCGTTGCGAGACAGCGCGCTCACCCAGTCGCCGAGGGTGCGGTGGTGCTCGACGTACCGGGTTGCACCCGTCTCGTCGTCCACCTCGACGTAGGGAGTGCGATCCCAGTAGGACTGCGACGCGACCAGTCCCTCCTCGCCCGGATCGTCGGGGAACATCCAGCGCGTCGGGTGCGTGACCGAGAACGCGAAGACCCCGCCCGGACGTAGCACGCGCGCCACATCGGAGACCAGGGCCATCGCGTCGGCGACGAACTGCAAGGCGCCGAACGCCGAGAACACCACGTCGAAGGTCGCGTCACCGAACGGCAGCCTCGCTGCGGACGCGCACAGGGTGGGTACGACGAGCCCGTGTTCCTGGTCGATGCGCCGGCTGTGCTGCAGCTGCCGGTTCGAGACGTCGATGCCGATCGGCCTGCCACCGTGTGCGAGCACCCAGCGCGAGCACTGCCCGGCGCCGCAGCCGATCTCCAGCACACTCCTGCCGGACACCTCGCCCAGGGCGTGGACCTCGTCCTCCCGCACACCCTCGGGGCCCCAGAGAAACCCCGCGTCGCCGAGGTACTCGCCGTGAGACGACTGGTACTCGTCGGCGTAGGCGTCCCAGTCGGCGCGGTTGGCCAACAGCGACTCGGCCTCGTCGACGGGACGTCGCTCGGGGCGGACTCCAGACACGTTCGCAGGATAGTGCCCCGCCGTACGGCGGACCGTCGTACCCGGGGGACCGCCGTGCCCGGGACCCCCGTGGTCGGAGCCTCGTGGCAGGGTCTGGGA
The DNA here is from genome assembly GCA_963742815.1 of uncultured Actinomycetota bacterium. Taxonomy (GTDB): domain Bacteria; phylum Actinomycetota; class Actinomycetes; order Propionibacteriales; family Nocardioidaceae; genus Marmoricola. The sequence goes on along the minus strand of CAVUNJ010000009.1, from coordinate 237,007 downwards.
ATGGACGCGTTCCCGACCTCGCTGATGCCGCTCGCCGGCGGACACAGCGGCGAGACCTTTCTGGCGGAGGTCGCGGGGGAGCAGACCGTGGTGCGGGTCTACGGTCAGCGCTCGGCTGTACGCGGTCCCCTCGCACCCGAGATCGACGCGGCCGTGCTGGACCTCGTTCGCGGCCTGCTCCCGGTTCCTCAGGTTCTCGAGGTACGCCGGGGCGACCCGGATGCCGACCTACCGGGGCTGCTCGTCACGTCGAGACTTCCGGGTGAGCGGATCGACCAGGTGTTGCCAGCGCTCGATCCGGCGCAGCAGGAAGTCCTGGGGGCCAACCTCGGCACGATGCTCGGCCGCCTCGGGCACATGGTGCAACCGCGGGCGGGAACTTTCGTCGACCGCACCCTGGTCCCACAAGACCTGCCAGAGCAGTTCCTGGACCTGCCCGCCTGGGTGGAGGCACATGCGTCGAGGCTGGAGGAGGCACTCCTGAAGGGCATTCGTGTTGTCGCAGCCGATGGGCAGCACCTGCTCGACGCGAACCGCTGTGTGTGCCTGGTACACGGAGACTTCAACGTCAAGAACTTGCTGGTCGACCCGGCAACCCTCGCGGTGACCGGTGTCCTCGACTGGGAGTTCGCGATGGCGGGATCGCCGTACATGGACCTCGGCAACCTGTTGCGCTTCGACCGGGCGCAGCCGTTCGTCGATGCGGTGGTCGCCGGCTACCGAAGCTTCATGCCCTCGACGCCGGACGACCTCCTCGACCGCGCCCGAGCCGCCGACCTGTTCGCGCTGGTCGAGCTGGCTGCACGAGAGAGCGAGAACCCGGTGGTCGAAGCTTCGCGGCGCCGGCTCGCAGCGATCGCACGCAGCGAAGACCTGCACGCCGTGGGTTGAGGGGGGCGGCAGTTCGGCCAACACAGGGCAAATCGGCTCATGCCACGCCGTGGGCTTTCGGTTGCTCGCGCGGGCGGGCCAGTGGGGCTACTTTTCACTCGTGCGCTGCTGCGCGGTCACTGCCGCTTCGCAACGCCGCCTCCAGCTCACCGGAAGGTTCGCCCATGAAGAGGTCACGGATACTCCTCGCCACAGCACTTGCCATGGCCATTGCCACGTTCACAGCCTGTGCCCCACCGGAGGACGAGGGTGATGACGCCACCACCAAGTCGGGGGTGAAGGCTTCCGAGGCCACCTCGGCCGAGGACTTCGGCGGCATGGACGGTCTCGAGAAGGCCGCCAAGAAGGAGGGCGAGCTCAACGTCATCGCGCTCCCGCCGACCTGGGCGAACTACGGCAACATCATCAAGGCCTTCGAGGACAAGTACGACATCAAGGTGAACTCGCAGCTCCCGGACGGTGCGAGCCAGGACGAGATCAACGCCGCCAAGCAGCAGAAGGGAAAGAGCACGCGGCCCGATGTCTTCGACCTCGGTCAGTCCGTTGCCCTCGCCAACACGTCGTTGTTCGCGAGCTACAAGGTGGAGAAGTTCGACGAGATCCCGGCCGAGTTCAAGGACCCGGAGGGTGCTTGGGTCAACGACTACGGCGGGTACATGTCGATCGGGTACGACTCCAAGAAGGTTCCCGAGGTCACGGCGCTCGACGACCTGCTGAAGCCCGACTACAAGGGCAAGGTTGCACTCAACGGGGACCCCACGCAGGCAGGTGCTGCGTTCGCCGGCGTCGTGATGGTCGCGCTCGCGAAGGGCGCGGCGACACCCGCCGACGTGGCACCCGGGGTCGACTTCTTCAAGGACCTCAAGGCGGCCAAGAACTTCCTGCCGTCCGACCCGACCCCGGCGACGATCGAGTCCGGCCAGACCCCCGTGGTCATCGACTGGGACTACCTGAACGCCGCCGAGACGGCCAAGCTGCCGTCGTGGAAGGTGTTCGTGCCGCCGGGCAAGCCCGTGGCCGGTTACTACTTCCAGGCAATCAGCAACGATGCGGTGCACCCGGCAGCGGCCCGGTTGTGGGAGGAGTTCCTCTACAGCGACGAGGGTCAGAACCTGTGGCTGGCCGGCGGTGCCCGACCGGTTCGCGCCGACGCTATGGTCGAGGCGGGCACCATCGACAAGGCGGCGTACGACGCACTGCCGCAGGTCGAGGGCGAGCCGGTGATCGTCAGCGAGGAAGACAGCGGCAAGGCTACGGCCTATCTCGCGAAGAACTGGGCAAAGGCGATCGGCTGACCGGGAAGTGAGCACAAGGAAGGGCATCGGTCGCAAGTTCCGCGAGGGCTTGCCGCTGGTGCCCTTCTTCACGCTCATCTTCTTCTTCCTGATCATCCCGACGCTGACCGTCGTGGTCCTCTCGGTCTACGAGGACGGCGCCTTCTCCCTCGGGCGGATCCGGACGCTGTTCACCGACACCGCCCTGACGGCGCTGTGGAGGAGCGTGCTGCTCTCCGGGACCACGGCGATCGTGGGGGCGTTCCTGGGCGCGCTGCTCGCCTACCTGATCGTGGCCAGCCCCCCGACCTCGGCGCTGCGCCGCATGGTCATCTCGGTGTGCAGCGTGCTGGCCCAGTTCGGCGGTGTTGCTCTGGCGTTCGCGTTCGTGGCCACGATCGGGTTCAGCGGTGTGCTCACTTCGTGGGCCAAGGCCCACCTCGGCTGGGATCTCTACGGCTCGGGTTGGTTGTACGACCTGACTGGCCTGATCGTCGTGTACTGCTACTTCCAGATCCCACTGATGGTGATCGTGTTCCTCCCGGCTCTGGAGGGTCTGCGCGAGGAGTGGCGGGAGGCGGCGGTCAACCTGGGAGCCACGACGTGGCAGTACTGGCGGCACGTGGCCATCCCCCTGCTGACTCCCGCCTTCCTGGGTTCGCTGCTGCTTCTCTTCGCCAACGCGTTCGCTGCCTACGCGACTGCTGCTGCCCTGGTCACCCAGGGCGCCCCGATCCTGCCGTTGTTGATCCGGTCGGCTCTCACCAGTGAGGTCGTGCTCGGCCAGGCCGGCTTCGCGTTCGCGCTGGCCATGGAGATGATCGTGGTGGTCAGCGTGGTGATGGTTGCCTACACCGCCCTTGTCCGGCGTACCTCGAGGTGGCTGCGGTGACCGGCCGTACGACGAGGGGTCGCGTCGTGCGCGGCGTGCTGCTGGCGGTCTTCGGGCTCTACTTCATGTTCCCGCTCTACGCCATGGCTGACTTCAGCACGCGCAACCTGATCGAGGGCGGCCGGACCCTGCAGCCGTGGAAGAACCTCGGCCAGAACGAGCAGCTCTACTCCTCGATCATCATCTCCCTGCTGCTTGCGCTCTTCACGGTGGGGCTGATGCTTGCGGTGCTCGTGCCCACGATGATCTGGACCCGTCTGCGGGCGCCGTGGGCCAAGGGGGCCGTGGACTTCTTGTGCCTCCTGCCACTCACCATCCCGGCCCTGGTGATCGTGGTGGGTCTGCGTGACGTCTACCTGTGGGTGACGTACTTCTTCGGGGAGTCTGCCCTGACCCTGACCTTCGTCTACGTCGTCCTGGTGCTGCCCTACGCCCACCGGGCCATCGACGCCGCGCTCGCAGCCATCGACCTGCAGACGCTCTCGGAGGCCGCACGTTCCCTTGGCGCCAGCTGGACCACGACGATCTTGCGGGTCGTCGTCCCCAACATCTGGTCCGGTGTCCTGTCGGCCGCCTTCATTTCGATCGCTGTCGTCATCGGCGAGTTCACCATTGCCTCGCTGAGTGGTTACGAGAACCTGCAGGTCGTCATCGTCCGGCTCGGGCTGAGCGACGGCCCCACCTCCGTGGCTGCATCGCTGGCGACCCTGCTGCTCGGCTTCGCGCTGCTCGGCCTCCTGTCCATGTTCACCCGAGGCCGCAAGCGTTCAGCCGCCGCAGAACCCACTACGCCGGTGCCGTCCCTGACGGCCACTGGCCCCGCCGTGTCAGGAGCCGAACAGTGACCGAGACCGCGACCGCCACCCGTAGCGGGCTAGCAGTCGAGCTGAACGACCTGACCCGGCTCTACGGTTCGGTCCGCGCCCTCGACGGACTGACGCTCCACCTGGACCCAGGCGAGCTGGTCGCGCTGCTCGGGCCGTCGGGCTGCGGCAAGACAACGGCACTGCGCATCCTGGCGGGTTTGGACGAGGCCACGTCAGGCTCGGTGTCGGTCGGTGGCAAGGACCTGACCAGGGTGCCGGCCAACAAGCGCGACATGGGGATGGTCTTCCAGGCCTACAGCCTGTTCCCCCACATGACGGTGCTCGACAACGTCGCCTTCGGTCTCAAGCTGCGCGGCGAGGCAAGCGCCAAGAGGCGGAGCCGTGCGGGCGACATGCTCGACCTGGTCGGTCTCACCGCGCACAAGGACAAGTACGCCAGCGAGCTCTCCGGTGGTCAGCAGCAGCGCGTTGCTTTGGCTCGGGCCTTGGCCATCGAACCCAGCGTGCTGCTGCTCGACGAGCCGCTCTCTGCCCTCGACGCCAAGGTGCGGGTCCAGCTGCGCGACGAGATCCGCCGGGTGCAGCTGGAGGTCGGTACGACGACGCTGTTCGTCACCCATGACCAGGAGGAGGCCCTGGCCGTGGCCGACCGGGTCGGAGTGATGAGCCAGGGCAGGCTCGAGCAGCTCGCAGCGCCGGCAGAGCTGTACGCCCATCCCGCCACCCCGTTCGTGGCCGAGTTCGTCGGGCTGAACAACAAGGTGCCTGCGCAGGTCACCGGTGAGATGGCCCAGGTCCTCGGCGCCTCGGTGCCGGCTCTCGCGGGATCAATCACCTCCGGCTCCGGCCTGGCGATGGTCCGCCCGGAAGCCGTCACCGTCACGACCGACACGCAGGGCACGTCGACGGTGCTCTCGGTGGCCTTCCTGGGCCCCATCTCGCGGGTGCACTGCGCCCTCGGGGACGACACCCTGGTGACGGCACAGATGGCCAGCGCGCAGGCACGTGGCTTCGCGGTGGGGCAGCGCGTCACACTCGGGATCGAGCCCTCCGCCGTACTCGTGGTGTCCCAGCAGTAGGCAGCTTCAGCCCAGCATCGTCAGCAGTCTGGCCACCTCGGCGGTCAGTGCGTCGCGGCCTGCGCCGAGGTACTTGCGCGGGTCTGAGAGCTCCTCGTCGGCCAGGGCGGCACGGACCGGTCGCGTGAGCGCAAGGTTGAGGCGGGTGGCAATGTTGACCTTCGTGATCCCCGCGACGACTGCAGCGACCAGGGCGTCGTCCGGCACTCCCGAGGAACCGTGCAGGACCAGCGGCACCGCGACAGCGCTGGCTAGCTCCGAGATCAGCTCCTCGTCGAGCACCGCGTCCCGCGTGGTCATGGCGTGCGACGAGCCGACCGCCACCGCGAGGGCGTCGATGCCCGTCGCGCGGACAAAGCCGGATGCGTCTTCGGGCCTGGTGCGCACGCCGGGTGAGTGGACGCCATCCTTGCCGCCGACCTCGCCGAGCTCGGCCTCGACGCTGACGCCGCGATCGTGGCACCACGAGACGATGTCGGCCGTGGCGGCGACGTTGGCCTCATAGGCAAGCCTCGAACCGTCGTACATCACCGAGCCGATGCCGAGGTCTACCGCCTCATGGATGAGGTCGACCGATATCGCGTGGTCGAGGTGTACGACGACCCCAACGGCGGCGGCGTCGGCGATGGACAGACAGGCGCGAGCGATGGGCGCCAGAGCGCGGTGGTACACCACGGTGTTCTCGGAGATCTGCAACACCACCGGCCGGCCAGCAAGCTCGGCCCCAGCAACGATGGCCTCGGCGTGCTCGAGGGCGCTGACGTTCATGGCGCAGAGACCTCGGCGCTGCGCACGCGCGTCGGTGATCACGTCTGTCATGGATGCGAGGGCCATCTGGTCACCTTTCGCGCGAAGGGGTCGTCACTGGAGCCCCAGTTCGCCGACGAGGTCGAACGCCAGGTGCGCTGCGCCCAGTACGCCGGCGCGGTCGCCGAGAGGGGTGAGGAGGACCGGCGGCACGGTGGCGACCCGGGAACGTTCGATCATGAGTGCCCGGACGTCATCGACCAAGCGGTCACCCGCTCCGGCGAGGCCGCCGCCGAAGACGATGGCACCAGGCGCGAGGAGGGCGCACACGCTGATCAGTCCGTCCGCCAGCGCCGACATCGCCTCCCGCCACACCGATTGAGCGACGGGATCGGTGTCGAGCCGGGCGACGACCTCGTGGGCTCCGGCGAGGACGATGCCGGTGCGTTCCCGGTAGACCCGGACGAGTGCGCCCGCGCTGGCCACAGACTCCAGGCAACCGCGGGCGCCGCAGGGACACGTCGGGCCGTCCGGTCGTACGACGACGTGCCCCAACTCGCCTGCCTGCCCCGAGACCCCTGCCACGGTGCGTCCGCCGACGAAGACCGCGGCGGCGATACCGGTACCGAGGATGACAACGACGGGATCGTCGAGGTCCGTCGCTGCGCGCCGTACGGCCTCGCCCGCGACGCTCACATCATGACCGATTCTCACCGGCAGGCCGAGCCGTTTGCTCATCGGCTCCGCGACAGGGAGGTTGTGCAGGTCGAGGTTGACCGAGTGCACGCTCAGCCCGGCGGCGGCGTCCACCAGACCGGGGATCGCGATACCGGCGGCGACGATGCGGCCACGATCCGATCCTGGCAGGGCACCGAGGACATCGTGTGCGGCCTCGTCCAGCACATCGAGGATCTCGACGCCGCGTCGGCTCGGTCGGGACGCCTCGGCGAGGACGCGCAAGTCAGCGTCGAGCGCCGCTGCCCTCACCGACGTACCTCCTACGTCGAAGGCGAGGACGACGGGCGAACGGGCTGGGGTTGTGATCACGGTGGGGACCTGACAGAAATCAGCCGTCGAGGATGATCGAGCGGGTCAAGTTGCGCGGGGCGTCCGGGTCGAGCCCCTGAGCGCGAGCCCGTACGCCGCAGAGGCGATGGACACGGAGTAGGTCCGCCATCGGATCGATAGATGCGTGCATCAGGTCGGCCCCCGTGACGGCCACGTCCTCGGCAAAGTCATCGACCAGGTCGCCGAAGGCCCAAACGACTCGGCCGGGTGCGCTGATGCTCACTGGGCCATGCCGGTACTCCATCATCGGATAGCTCTCGGTCCACACCTGGGCCGACTCGCGCAGCTTCAACGCCGCCTCCTGGGCCAGGCCGTTCGTCCAGCTGCGTCCGACGAACGTGACCTGCTCGGCGGTCGCTGCCGCTCCGAGAGAGCTCTCGTCGGCATCGAGCACGGCCTGGGCCTGGGTCGCGGCCACCGTCAGGTCTTCCCCCAGGTGCCAGCGCAGCATCGCCAGGGTCGTCGTGGCGAATCTGGTCTGCACCACGGACTGCTCGTCGACCTCAGTGGTCAGGATCGGCGTGGCCAGGTCGAGGACGGGGGTGTTCGCCGACGACGTCACGACCGCGGCCGGCACCTTCCCGCGCACGGCGTCCAGCAGGTCGAGCACCTCAGTCGTCGTCCCGGAACGCGTGATCGCCAGGATTCGGTCATAGGACCTGCCCAGGCGCGCCTCGGTGGGTGTCCATGCATCAGTGAAGCCCAGTCCGGCGGCTTCGCGCAGGGCAGCGATCGACTGCGCCATGTAGTAGGAGGTGCCGCACCCGATCACCGCGACGCGCTCGCCGGGCTGCGGCAGGGCGTCGCGGTGGCCGATCGCGGTCTGTCGGGCGTCGAGCCAGTCCTGTGGCTGGGTGGCGACCTCATCGTCGAGGCGGGAACGGCTGCTGGGGGTCATGGCGGCTGCTTCCTCCGTCGATGGCGTGGCTGAAAGTCGATGATGGAACTGGTGATCGAACCTGTCAAACAACTGGCCGAACCGATCAACAATGCTCATCGACGTCCCGGCGTTCCCTCTTGACATGACCGGAATGACTCGCTCAGGATCGCCGGAAAGGACATGACAACTTCTGCAAGAACCTGGGTCAACACGATCGTAATCAAACAAGCCCGATCCGCCGTCGGGCGCCAAGGAGAGGCAGGAACATCGTGAGGAACACCAAGGCAACGCTGCGTTTCGGGATCGCGGTCGCCGCGCTCGCACTGACCATGTCCGGTTGCGGCGGCGGCGACGACGGCGGCGACGCTGACGGCGCCACCACCATCGACCTGCTCGTGCCGTCGTACAGCGACGGGACGCAGGCCCTGTGGGAGGGGATCATCTCCGACTTCGAGGCCGAGAACACCGACGTGAAGATCAAGCTCGAGGTCCAGTCATGGGAGAACATCAACGACGTCGTGCGCACCAAGGTCCAGTCGGACGAGGCGCCCGATGTCCTCAACATCGACGCGTTCGCCGGCTTCGTGGGCGACGACCTGCTCTACCCCGCCGCTGACGTCGTCTCGGCCGAGACACTGGATGACTTCCAGGACTCGTTCAAGGAGAACGCAACGATCGACGGCACCCAGTACGGCCTGCCCCTGATCGCGTCCGCGCGCACCATGTTCGTGAACACCGACCTGCTGGAGAAAGCCAAGGTCGCCGCCATCCCAAAGACCTGGGACGAGCTCCTCGAGGCGAGCAAGAAGATCAGCGATCTCGGTGGCGGCGTCAGCGGCTACGGCATGCCCCTGGGCAACGAAGAGGCGCAGGCGGAGACCTCGATCTGGACGTTCGGCGCTGGAGGCAGCTGGGGCGACACTGAGAAGCTGACCATCGACACGCCTGAATCACAGGAAGCCGTCTCGTTCATGAAGAAGATGATCGACGATGGTGCCACCCAGCCCGACCCCGGCTCCACCGACCGCACGCCGCTGATCAACGTGTTCGTCCAGGGCAAGCTCGGGTTCATCGAGGCCTTGCCGCCCACGGTGGCCCAGATCAAGACCGACAACCCCAAGCTCAAGTACGAGCTGGCTCCCATCCCCACCAAGGATGGTTCGCCGGTCACCCTGGGAGTCGCCGACCACCTGATGGCGTTCGAGAACGACGGGGACAAGCAGGAGGCCATCAAGGCCTTCCTGGACTACTTCTACTCCGCGGACGTCTACACCAACTTCGTGACCACCGAGAAGTTCCTGCCGGTGACCGAGTCGGGCGCCGAGGCGTTCAGCGATGAGGCCCTCAAGGTCTTCCTGGACGCCCTGCCGGACGCCAAGTTCTACCCCAGCAACAACCCCAACTGGTCGGCGGCGCAGGGTGCCTTCCAGTCGCTGATCGGGCAGATCGACCAGGGCAAGAGTGCCAAGGATGTCCTGGCCTCGATCCAGGAGAAGGCTGACGCGGGGTCCTGAGCCTGAGCCCGTCAGAGCCGTGACCATGGTCGATCGCGGCCGAGCATCGCTCGGCCGCGATCGACGCGATGACCAGCCGAGAGGAACGCCATGGCACCCCCCGGGAAGAGGCGGCAGCTGCTCGCCGCCCTGCCGTGGACAGGTCCGGCCCTGCTGCTGATCGGAACGGTCGTGCTCTTCCCGGCCGGCTACATGGCGTGGACCTCCACGCGGGACCTGTCCGGGTTCGGCGTCGACCGGGGCCCGGCCGGACTCGACAACTACCGTCGCCTGCTCGAGCTCGACAGCCTCGACCGGATTCTGGTCAACACCGTGGTGTGGGTGATCGGCGTGGTCGCGGTGACGGTCATCGTGTCACTGGCCCTGGCCCAGTTGCTCAACCAGGCTTTCCCGGGACGGCTGCTGGTGCGGTTGGCCGTGATCGTGCCATGGGCGGCCAGCGTCGTGATGACCTCGGTGGTCGTGCTCTACGGACTCGACCCCTACTACGGCATCGTCAACAGCTTCCTGGTCGACATCGGGATCCTCGACCAACCCTTCGGATTCACGAAACGACCGGTCTCCGCGTTCGTGGTCTCAATGACCACAGCCGTCTTCGTCTCGCTGCCCTTCACGACGTACGTGTTCCTGGCCGGCCTCCAGAGCATCCCCGAGGACATCCTCGAGGCGGCGCAGGTCGACGGCGCCAGCCCGCTGCGTCGTTACTTCTCGGTTGTCCTGCCCATGCTGCGTCCGGCCCTCGCTGTTGCGACGATCATCAACATCATCAACGTGTTCAACTCCCTGCCCATCCTCAGGACGCTGACCGGCAGCATCCCGGGCTACGAGGCCGACACGACCACGACGCGCATCTTCAAGCTGATCCAGGCCGACCGTCAGGTCGACACCGCGAGTGCCCTGTCGGTCGTCAACTTCGTGATCGTGCTGGTCGTGATCCTGGTGTACCTACGTGTGGTGCGTCCGATGCGGGAGGTCTGACATGGGTGACCTGTCTGCGGCCGTAGTCCCCGCCCCCGTGCGCGCGCGGCGCCCACGGCGTACGGCGGTCGCCAGCAGTGGCAGGGCGCCCCGCTGGCTGCTCAGCCTGGCGGGTCTGGTGGTCGCGTTTGTCTTCCTGGTCCCCTACGTGATCATGCTGGTCGGCTCGTTCAAGACGCGGGCGGAGATCCTCAAGGTGCCGCCGACCTACCTGCCCACGCAATGGCATCCCGAGAACTACGTCGAGATGTGGAGCACGCCTGAGACGCCGCTTCCGTCCAACCTCGTCAGCACGATCGTCATCTCGCTGGTGGCCACGATCGTGGCGTTGGTGGTCGCGCTCCCGGCCGCGTACTACACGGCCCGCTATCACTTCCCGGGCAAGATGGTGTTCCTGGTGCTGGTCCTCATCACCCAGATGATGCAACCCACGGTGCTCGCCACCGGCCTGTTCCGCGAGTTCCTCACGCTCGGCCTCAACGACACCTGGCTGGCGATGATCCTGGTCAATGCGGCGTTCAACCTCTCGTTCGCGTTGTGGATGATGCACTCGTTCTTCGCCTCGGTCCCAGTCGAGATCGAGGAGGCCGCCGCCCTCGATGGCGCGGGAAAGCTCAAGACGTTGAGGACTGTCACGCTGCCGCTCGTGTGGCCGGGCATCGTGACCGCGGTGATCTTCACCTTCGTCGCCTGCTGGAACGAGTTCGCCGCCTCTCTGGTGATCCTGACGTCGGCAGAGAACCAGCCGCTCTCCGTGGCACTCACGAAGTTCGTCGGCCAGTACGCCACGTCGTGGCAGTACGTCTTCGGCGTCTCGATCGTCGGCATCGTGCCGGTTGTCATTCTGTTCGCGATCATCGAGCGCCGGCTGGTCGCCGGCCTGACTGCAGGTGGAGTGAAGTGATGAGTGTCGGCGGCGTTGCCGACGAGGGTTCAGGCACGGAGGCGCGGCGATCGGACAAGGCCTGGCGTACCCGCACGCTCCTCGACCTCCTGGCCGAGAGCGGACGTCTCTCCGTGGGCGAAGCCGCCAGCGCTCTGGCGGTCTCGGAGGCGACGGTACGACGAGACTTCGCGGCACTCGCGCGACAGCAGCTGGCCACGCGCACCCACGGCGGCATCGTGGCGACGTCCGTGGCGTACGACCTGCCGGTGCGCTACCGCAGCGGCGTGGACGATGTGAAGGAGCGGATCGCGGGGGCCGCAGTGGCGCTGGTCGTGCCCGGTCTGGTCGTCGGTTTCAACGGCGGCACGACCACCTCCACCACCGCCAGGATGCTGGCCGCGCGACAGGACCTCGCTGAGCACACCGAACAGCCCTCGCTGACGATCGTCACGAACGCGCTCAACATCGCAACAGAGATGGTCCTGCGTCCTCACATTCGCACCGTGTCACTCGGTGGCGTCGCCCGGCCCCAGTCCTACGAAGTCGTGGGACCGCTGGCCCACCAGGTCTTGCGCGAACTGTGGCTGGACCACCTCTTCCTCGGCGTCGACGCCTTCGCCGTCGCGGACGGCGCCAGCTGCTTCCACGAGGGGGAGGCGAGCATCAACGCGCTCATGGTCGAGCGAGCCAAGGAGGTCACCGTGGTGGCCGCCGCCCACAAGCTCGGTCAACGGTCCTTCGCGCGCATCTGTGACACCTCATCCATTCGGCGCCTGGTCACCGACCGCAGCGCCGACCCGCACATCATCTCCGCCTTCGAGTCACACGGCGTCGAAACCGTTCTCGCCTGACCGCGATTCACGTGGGCCATCACGCCGGTTGGACGCTCAGACGCGGTGGCGGATAGACTCGGCGGTGCGCCAGAAGTCTGCCTGAGTCTCAGACGTAGCAGCCTCTCGCTCGCTGTCGGTCCAGAAATGGACGAACGAAAACACTCGTGATGGTGAAACGGGCCTCTGCGCGTGCCCGCACGACTCCTATCCATCCGAAGGTTCCACTTTCCCTATGACAATCACCCCAACTCTTTCCGACGCTCCGCAGGTCGCAGTCAACGACATCGGTTCGGAGGAAGACTTCCTCGCCGCCATCGACGAGACCATCAAGTACTTCAACGACGGTGACATCGTCGAAGGCACCATCGTCAAGGTCGACCGCGACGAGGTCCTGCTGGACATCGGCTACAAGACAGAGGGCGTCATTCCCTCGCGCGAGCTCTCGATCAAGCACGATGTCGACCCCAACGAGGTCGTCGAGGTCGGTGACAAGGTCGAGGCCCTCGTTCTCCAGAAGGAGGACAAGGAAGGCCGGCTGATCCTATCCAAGAAGCGCGCCCAGTACGAGCGCGCCTGGGGCACCATCGAGCAGGTCAAGGAAGAGGACGGCGTCGTCGAGGGGACCGTCATCGAGGTCGTCAAGGGCGGCCTCATCCTGGACATCGGCCTGCGAGGCTTCCTGCCCGCGTCGCTGGTGGAGATGCGTCGCGTGCGCGACCTGCAGCCCTACGTCGGCCAGACCCTCGAGGCGAAGATCATCGAGCTGGACAAGAACCGCAACAACGTCGTGCTCTCGCGTCGTGCGTGGCTCGAGCAGACCCAGTCCGAGGTCCGCCACGGCTTCCTCACCCAGCTCCAGAAGGGCCAGATCCGCAAGGGCGTCGTGTCCTCGATCGTCAACTTCGGTGCCTTCGTGGACCTCGGTGGCGTCGACGGCCTCGTGCACGTCTCGGAGCTGTCCTGGAAGCACATCGACCACCCCAGTGAGGTCGTCACTGTCGGTGACGAGGTCACCGTCGAGGTGCTCGACGTCGACATGGAGCGCGAGCGCGTGTCCCTGTCGCTGAAGGCCACCCAGGAAGACCCGTGGCAGCACTTCGCCCGCACCCACCAGATCGGTCAGATCGTCCCGGGCAAGGTCACCAAGCTGGTGCCGTTCGGCTCGTTCGTCCGTGTCGAGGAGGGCATCGAGGGACTGGTGCACATCTCCGAGCTGGCCGAGCGTCACGTCGAGATCCCCGAGCAGGTCGTCCAGGTCAACGACGACGTGATGGTCAAGATCATCGACATCGACCTCGAGCGTCGCCGGATCTCGCTGTCGCTGAAGCAGGCCAACGAGACCGCCACCGCCATCGAGGGCGAGGAGTTCGACCCGACCCTCTACGGCATGTCGGCGACCTACGACGAGCAGGGCAACTACATCTACCCCGAGGGCTTCGACCCCGACACGGGTGAGTGGCTCGACGGCTTCGACGACCAGCGCAAGGTGTGGGAGGACCAGTACGCCAAGGCGCACGCTCGCTGGGAGGCCCACGTCAAGCAGCAGGCCGAGGCCAAGCAGGCCGAGGTCGAGGCTGGCGAGGCCACGTCGTACTCCAGCGGTAGCGAGCCTGTCGCTGAAGAAGGCGCCGAGCCCGAAGCCGGCTCGCTTGCCTCCGACGAGGCCCTGCAGGCCCTGCGCGAGAAGCTCACCGGCGGGAGTGCCTGACCCGCCATCCATTCCGGACGGGAGCCCGGTCCCCTTCTGGGGGGCCGGGCTCCCGTCCGTTCGGGCAACAAAACCGGCCGAGGATCCCGAAATGGGAAGGGGCCAGGCTCACGTGCGGCTAGCCTCCGAGCATGTCTCGTGTCTGGGCGGCCCTGCTCTCCATGGTGCTGCTCTCCGCAGCTCTGCTGCTCGACTTGCCGCCATTGACGAACGAGCCGGCGATGGGCGCGGTGGCGCCGGTGCACGGTGTCGCCGTGAGTGGCACTGGGGTCGCGATGTACCCGGCGTTTGCCCCTGACGTCGAGCGCTACGGCCTCACCACGACAGACGCGACGGGCGGGACGGTCGACGTGGTCGCCAGCACGAGCGACCCTGCGGGGACGATCCTGGTCAACGGGCGACCGACGACCGACGAGACGACCACCGTCCAGGGCCTAACCGCCGGCGACGAGATCTCGGTGATCATCAAGGACACCGCTGGCGTGTCAGTGCACTCGCTGGTGTACCTCCCCTCGCGGTTTCCGCGGATGACCGAGGTCGTCCCCGCGGCTCCTGCCATCGCCCCGGGTGACGTGCTGCTCAACCTGAGCAGGTACGCGAGCGACGACAGCCCGAACTTCGAGGCCGTGCTCGACAACCGTGGCGTACCCAAGCACGTGCAGGCCTTTGCCGCCGGCTACGGGTCCCTCGACTTCAAGAGCGACGGGACCGCCGGCCACTACACGGTCTTCCGTGCGCCGACGCAGACCCCGGGACGACTGGGCTCCCAGCTGGTCGAGCTCGACGCGCAGTTCGAGGAGGTACGACGCTACGAGACCCAGGGCCTGGTGAACACGGACGGCCACGACTCGCTCCTGCGACCGGACGGCAGCCGCATCCTCATGGCGTACGAACCCAACTCGCAGACAGGGCTGACGGATTCGGTGATCCAGGAGGTGAATGCGCTGGGCCAGGTCGTCTACACCTGGAACAGCGCCGAGCACCTGGACCCGGCAACCGAGACCACCACGACCCCTGGCCACGAGGACTATGCCCACATCAACTCGATCCACGTCATGGCCGACGGTGACATCCTGGCGTCGTTCCGCCACCTGAGCGCCGTACTGAAGATCGCCTGGAGCGCGCACGACGGGTTCAGCCGGGGCGAGATCGTGTGGAGCCTCGGTGGGCGGCACAGCGACTTCACGTTCGCTGACGACCCCTACCCCAGCGGCCCGTGTGCCCAGCACACAGCCACCGAGCTCACGAACGGGCACATCCTGATCTACGACAACGGGTCCGCCGCCCTCGGCACCGACCCCGCCCACTGTGTCGACCCCGGCGACCCGACCGGTCCCACCATCGCGCGTCAGCAGTCGCGGGTGACCGAGTATGCGATCGACCCTGGCGAGGGCGCCGCCAACCTGGTGTGGAGTTACACGGTCCCTGGTCGGTACACCTACTTCGCCGGGTCCGCGCGTCGCCTGGCCAACGGGAACACCCTCGTCGGCTGGGCGGCTGAACGCCGTGCCACGGCCACCGAGGTGGACGGTGCCGGAGTCCCGATTTGGGAGCTGAAGAACGACGAGGGCTACATGGCCTACCGGGTCGTGCGCGCCGTGGTCCCGGACGCGATCAAACCCCGGGTGCTGGTCGACGTCCCGGCCGAAGGGGCGACGTACGTCAGGGGACAGGAGTGTGACGCCAGTGGTCTCCTGCACGGACAAGGGTGGCTCCAGCCTGCGCTCGTGCACGTCCTCGCGCCAGACCCTGGACACCTTGACCTCAGGGCCACACACCTTCCAGGTGACCGCCGCCGACGGTGCAGGCAACACGACCACGGTCACCCGCCACTACAGCGTTCCGACGCCGCCGTTCTCCCGCGCGGACGGGATGATCCGCGCGAGCGGCGGTTCGTGGGTGGGCAACAACGTGTACGGCGGCTACGCGCGGCAGCGGATCACGCAGTCCTTCCCGCGCGATCGTGCGCTGCGAGAGGCGGTCGTCCGGCTCCAGAACGACGGCAACAGACGCGACAGCTTCACGGCGCTGGGTACGCCGGGCAACAGGAAGTTCCGAGTCCGCTACCTGCTCGGCACGAGCGATGTCACCTCCCGGGTGCTCGCCGGGACGTTGCGTACCGCAAGCCTGGCGCCGGGGCGCTTCGTCGACCTGAGGGTGCGTGTGACCAGGATGCGGCCGGCGAACCGGGGAGCCAACCGCATGTTCGCCCTCCTTGCCAGGTCGGTCGGGGACCGGTCTCGCTCTGACGCCGTCTCCGTGCTCGCCCAGGCGACTCGCTGAGGACGGATAGTCCGGAGCAAACGGACCCCTCCGGGTGACCACGCAGGTGCCGAATGCTCCGGATTATGCGGAACCTTCAGATGACCCCGGCAGCACGAGCGGGCGCGGCGTAGGCCTCGGCCAGGGAGGCGATCGTCTCGTGGGCGTTGAGTCCGCTGGGGTTCGGCACCACCCAGAGCTCCGCGCCCTCGAAGGGCTCGTCCTGGCGACCGAGGAGGGCTCGGGGACGACCGAAGGCCTGGCGGTACGCCGTGATGCCCGCGACCGCGACGACCCGCGGGCGACGTACGCGCACGAGCGCACGCAGGCGCTGGCCTCCCTCGCGCAGCTCGGCCGCCGTCAGCTCGGAGGCGCGTGCGGTGGCGCGCGGCACCAGGTTGGTGATGCCAAGCCCGCGAGAGCGGAACCGGTCCCGGTCCAGGTCGGTCATCCCCGCCGACGGGCTGACCGGCTCGGCGAGGATGCCTGACCTCAACAGTGCGGGGTAGAAGCGGTTCACCGGGTGGGCGAAGTGCGTCTGCACCGCCGCCGTCCACAGCCCCGGGTTGATCCCGACGAACAGGAGCCGGAGGTCCTCGGCCAGCAGGTCCGGCACCTCGACGTCGCGGAACGACTCGAGCTCTGCCTTGCTGAACCCCATCAGCTCCTCCCTGCCAGGAGCTGGGACAGGTCGAGGCGCCGCACCTTGCCCGTCGGAGTGCGGGGGAGTGCGTCGAGCCGGTGGTACTCCTTGGGACGCTTCGCCGGCGCGAGGTGCTCGCGTGCGTGGGCCCGGAGCGCCTCGTCGGTCACGGCACCCACGACCGCAGCGCACACGCGCTGTCCCCACTGCTCGTCCTCGCGACCGAACACGGCGATGTCGTCCACGCCGGGAACCTCGCCGAGCACCCGCTCGACTTCGGCCGGGTAGACGTTGACTCCACCGCTGATGACCAGGTCCTCGCGACGACCGTCGAGAAACACGTAGCCGTCGTCGTCGACGCGGCCGAGGTCACCGACGGTGAAAGCCGGTCCCTCAGGGGTCTCGCGCCACGCGGCGGCACTCTTCTCCGGGTCGCCGAGATAGGTGAACCGCGCGTGAGGAGGTACGACGCACCACAGGTGCCCGTCCTCGTCGACGGTGAGGATGCGCCCCGGGCGCGCACGACCCAGCGTGCCGGGCCGCCCGAGCCACTCCTCGCTGCGGCAGGCCGTGAACTGCCCCTCGGTCGACCCGTAGAACTCCCACGTCGAACCCTCGGGAAACACATCGACCAGTCGCCGTTTCACCCACTCCGGACAGGGCGCGCCGGCGTGGGCGACCAGGCGGAAGCTCGTCAGGTCCGGGGTGCCGTTCACGTCCCAGTGGGAGAACAACCGCTGCAGCTGGGCCGGCGCGCAGAACATCGACGTGGGCCGAGCCTCCTGAATCGTGGCGCTCACCGTCTCCGGGTCGAACGGACCAGGTACGACGACCCGACCCCCCGACAACAGCGTCCCCGTCGCGAACCGCAGGGGAGCGGAGTGATGCATGGGACTGAGGACGAGATGCACGTCGTCGCCTCGAAAGCCCCACAGCTCGCGCTCCTCGGCCAGCAGGGCCTCGGCCTCGGTGACCTCGAGCAGTCCGGAGTAGACGCCCTTGGGACGGCCAGTGGTGCCACTCGTCAGATGGATCGGACGGCCGAGGGGTGGGCTGTCGACGGGTTCGGCCGTGGCGAGGAGCTCGTCGAGCTGTTCCGGGGACGTCAGGACCAGGGCAGGTTCGAGGTCGGCCAGCAGGTCCTCGCGCTCGCTTGGCATCAGCTTGACGTCCATGGGAACGGGGAAGATCCCGCGGCGCAGCAGGGCGATCACGAGCTCGGCATACGCCACCGAGCCAGGGACGAGCAGGACGACCCGGGACTCGGGGGTCAGGTCGCGGGCGTCCACTGCACGATCCTGTCAGCCAAGTCCGAGACACAGAGCGCTCGGGTAGGCCACACTTCGCTCCATGATCCGTGTCGAGCTCTTCTTCGGCTTCCTGGTGCTTGCACTGTGGATCTACTGTCTCGTCGACGTGATCAGCCGCAGCGACGGGGAGATCCGCAACCTGCCCAAGCTCTGGTGGATCCTGCTCGTGCTCTTCTTCCCACTCGCCGGCTCTGTCGCCTACCTCGTGGCAGGGCGGCCCCATGCCACCCGTCGCGCATCGGCTCACGAACGGGCCGTGCCCGAGTTCCCGGAGTACGACCGGCCCGGACGCGCCGCAGCGACGAGCGCCGAGAGCGACGAGGAGTTCCTGCGCAAGGTGCGAGAGCGCGCCGAGGCACAGCGACGGGCCCACCGGGAGGAACAGCTGCAGCGTGAGCGTGAGCAACACGAGAGGCTGCAGCGGCGGCTCAAGCGCCCGGAAGAGGATGCGGAGATGGACGGGGAGCAGGACCCGGCCTGAGCCGGTGAACTCGGGCTCGCTGGGATGATCGCGGCATGACAACGCGAGTAGGGCTCACAGGTGGGGTCGCGTCCGGCAAGAGCACCGTCGCGCGCATGCTCGCTGACCTCGGTGCGGTGGTCATCGACGCTGACGAGCTCGCGCGCGAGGTAGTGGAGAAGGGTACGCCGGGCCTTGATGCGGTGGTCAAGGAGTTCGGCGAGCAGCTGCTCGGCCCCGACGGAGAGCTGGACCGCCCAGCCATGGGACGCGTTGTCTTCAGTGATGAGCAAGCGCGCAAACGGCTCGAGGCGATCATCCACCCCCTGGTCTTCGAGCGCATCGTGCAGCTCGAGGAGCAGGCGCCCGAGGACGCGGTCGTCGTACACGACATCCCGCTCCTGGCCGAGAGCGGGCGTGCCGGCACCTTCGACGCGGTGATCGTCGTCGACGCCCCGACCGCGGTCCAGCTCGACCGGATGACCAACGACCGAGGCTGGACCACGAACGAGGGGGAGTCGCGGATCGCCGCGCAGGCCTCGCGGGAGGACCGGCGTGCGATCGCGACCCACGTCATCGAGAACACGGGGACGCGCGAAGACCTCCGCACACGTGTGGCGGAGGTCTACGCGGAGGTGGTCTCGGCGGGTTCCAGGGACGGCTGAGTCATCAGGCCGCCCTCCGCCGAGCGGTCTCGGTCTGGCTCAGGCCGCCAGGTCGGGATCGGCCAGTCGGCGCAGCTTGGCGATCGCCTCACGCTCGAGCTGCCGGACCCGCTCGGCCGAAATGCCGTGGCGGGCGCCGATGTCGGCCAGCTTGTGCTGACGTCCGTCGACCAGGCCGTAGCGCGAGCGCACGATGTCGGCCGAACGTTCGTCGAGCAGCTCGACGAGGGTGTTGAGCCGGTCGCGCGACTCGGTGTCCAGCACCGTCAGGTCAGGTCCCGGGGAGCTCTCCTGGGCGATCAGGTCGCCGAGTGAGGTGTCGCCGTCCTCGTCGACCGGAGTGTCCAGGCTGACGTGGTCGCGTCCCCAGGACATCAGGTCGAGGACCCGCTCGATGTCCATGTCGAGCTCGGCGGCGATCTCCTCGGGGTCGGGGTCGCGGCCCAGCTGGCGCTCGAGCGTACGACGGGCCGAACCCACCTGGTTGAGCTCCTCGACGACGTGCACCGGGAGCCGCACCACGCGGGCCTGCTGGGCGATGCCGCGGGTGATCGCCTGTCGCACCCACCACGTGGCGTAGGTGGAGAACTTGTAGCCCTTGGCGTAGTCGAACTTCTCGACGGCGCGGATCAGGCCGGTGTTGCCCTCCTGGATCAGGTCGAGCATCGGCATCTGGCTGCGGCCGTACTTGCGAGCGATCGAGACCACGAGTCGAAGGTTGGCGTTGATGAAGCGCCGCATGGCGCGCTCGCCCTCCTCGACCATCCAGTGGAGCTCGTCCTCGGTGGCGAAGCCCGGAGCCCCGCCCTTGCGACGGCCGACTCGGCCTTCCTCGAGGAGCTTCGAAGCGAAAAGGCCGGCCTCGATCGTCTTGGACAGCTCGACCTCGGTGGCGGCGTCCAGCAGAGGAGTGCGCGCGATCTCGTCGAGGTAGAGACCGACGCTGTCGCGCCCTTCGATCTCACGATCATTACGGGTGGTGGTGGTAACAGTCATGGCGGTCTTTTCCCTTCCTACAGGTGGACCGATGTTGCTGGTCCTGCTTGTTCCAACGCTTGGCGATGGTGCGGGATTCCCGCCTGCGCTGTGAGGTGCCACGTCGTGGCGCCTCACCCCTTCTGACGTGCTCATACCCCTTGAAGTTGCGTGCCACGCGAGTTCTCAGGCACTTCTCAGCGAGCTCAGCCACCCAGAGCGCGACCGGTTTCGGGCGGGCAGACTGGGGTCATGCGCATCGATCTGAACGCGGACCTCGGCGAAGGCGTCACCGACGACGAGGGGCTGATGACCGTGGTCACCAGCGCCAACCTCGCCTGCGGGTTCCACGCAGGCGACTCGGAGACCATGCGCCGGGTCTGCGAGTCCGCCGCAGACCGAGGGGTAGTGGTGGGCGCCCAGGTGTCCTACAAGGACCGGGAGAACTTCGGCCGCCAGCACATGGACGTCGCGGCAGACGTCCTCATCGAGTGGGTGGCCGAGCAGGTCGACCTGCTTCGCCGGATCGCGACCGGCTGCGGCATCGAGGTGGCCTATCTGAAGCCCCATGGTGCGCTCTACAACCGGGTCGTCGACGACGAGGACCAGGCGGCGGCCGTGCTGGACGGAAGCGGTCAGCTCCCCGTCCTGGGCCTGCCGGGTTCCGCGATCCTGCGGCAGGCCGAGGCCGCCGGGCGGACTGGCATTCGCGAGGGGTTCCCGGACCGCGGCTACACCCTCGAGGGAAGGCTTGTGCCGCGCGACCAGCCGGGTGCCCTGGTGGAGCGCGCGAGCGACGTCGCGGCGAACGCCGTCGACATGGCACGGGCGGGGGAGGTGCAGTCGCTGTGCGTGCACGGGGACTCGCCGGGAGCCGTCGAGGCCGCTGTGGCCGTGCGCGACGCGCTCGTGGAAGAGGGGTACGACGTCCGGCCCTGGTGACGTCGCAGGTCTCCCGTTCCCGGCACGTCAGTTGTCCACAGGTGCCTGTGGAGCCAGTGTGGACAACCGCTGCAACCTGTGGATCACAGGTGCTGTTCTGTGGGCAACCCAGCGATCGGCAAAATACTTCGAGGAACCGTGGGAATTGCCCTTGTGTGGGGCCCGGACGTCGCGTAGAAATCTCTCACCGCAGCCTGCAAGGGTCGCGGGGAACCGGATGAAAACTGGAGATCCGCCGGTGGGGAGACTCACTGGAGGTCGTCAAGGTGATGAGACGACTGGGTCTGCGGGAGTCGCTGGTTCGGAGCAGAGCATCACGGCTGTTCCACAAGTGGGGTCCGCGGAAACTCATACTTTCCGCGGACCCCACGCCTATGTCCCCTCGACCCGCTTTCGTCACCGAACTTTGCCGGGTTTCCACGTTGATGGACAGCACTTTGCGAGGATTGTGAGATGCGCCCGGCCGGTCGGTGACGAGGCGCTGCTGCTGGAGTGCGGCTCGCCCGGTGGTGGGCGGCTGATCGCGCGTACCGACGAACGTCTGTGCGACGTCGAGCGCGACCCTCCGGCTCTGCTGGCTCCCGGCACCCGGATCCGGGTTGCGCACGCCCCGCCCTTCTGGCGAGCTGCGGCTGCGGCTGGGACCGCACGACGACGGTGCGGCGTACGTCGTGGGAAACGAGTCCAACCGCATCGGGCTGCGGCTCGAGGGGGAGCGGGTCCGCTGGCGCAGTGATCGGGAGCTGCCGACCGGTGGCTACTTCGTGATCGGGGTGGTCGACCCTGATGACCTCGCGATCTGTGCGCAGCTCCAGCCGGGGGACCGCATCACCTTCCGGGTCACTTTTCGGGTCACTCCTCTACGGGCCTGAACGGGGTGAGCGCCGGGTCGGCGATGTCGAAGCTGAGCACCCGTCCCGGCCCCGTCTCCGCGGTCTCGAAGCGCACCGTGACCACACCGCGGCCCGATCCCCAGACCCAGCCTCGTCCGTGCGCTTCGTGGACCACGTCCATGCCCGGCGCCCAGCCCTGATGCCGTGATGCTGCGGCGACCGCGGCCTCCGTGGCCCCGTCGGGGGCCACCTCCTCGTCATCGTCGTCGGCGAACAGATCCTCCTGGATCCAGTCGGCCAGCCCGGAGACACCGACCCCCAGCAGGCGTACGCCGCCGGAGGTGTCCAGCTCGGCGAACAGCCCCCGGGCAACCCGGGCGATCTGGCGGCCGTCGTCAGACGGGGCGGACAGGGTCGCCGACCGGCTCACCGTGGAGAAGTCGTGCAGGCGCACCTTGATCGAGACGGTACGGCCGGAGATCCGCGCCTTGCGCAGCCGCTCGGTCACCTTCGCCGACTGGCGGTCGAGCAGCGCCTCGAGGAGACGCCTGTCGACGTGGTCGGTGTCGTAGGTGTCCTCGACGCTGACCGACTTCGTCTCCCGCTCCGGCTCCACCGACCGGTCGTCCCGGGCGCGGGCCATCGCGTAGAGGCCGGCGCCGTGCGCGCGGCCGAGCAGGCGGACCAGCTCGTCCTCGGTGAGGCGCTCCAGCTCCTCCACGGTGTGCACCCCGACGCGTCGCAGGCGCTCGGCCGTGGCTGGCCCGACGCCGGGGATGACCGTGACCTGCATCGGTCGCAGCAGATCCTGCTCCATGCCCGGTGCGACGACCACCAACCCGTCGGGCTTGTCGAGGTCGCTTGCGATCTTGGCGACCAGCTTGGAGGTGCCGATGCCGACGGAGCCGGTGAGCCCGCCGGTGACCTCGTGCACCCGTTCCTTCAGCTGGCTGGCGAACGCACTGACCGCGGTCACCGAGAGGTCGGGCAGCCCGGCGCCTGCGAGGTCGACGAACGCCTCGTCGAGGGACAGTGGCTCCACCAGGGGGCTCGTCGAGCGCAGCAGCTCCATCACTGCGCGGCTGGTGTCGCGGTAGGCGTGGAAGCGCCCCGACAAGAAGGCGGCGTTGGGGCAACGCCGTCGGGCCTCCGCGGTGGACATCGCGGAGTGCACCCCGAACGTGCGCGCCTCGTATGACGCCGTGGCCACGACCCCCCGGCCGCCGACGCCACCGACCACCACCGGCTTGCCCCGGAGGGAGGGCTTGTCGCGCTGTTCGACGGCGGCGAAGAAGGCGTCGAGATCCACGTGCAGGATCGTCGGCTCGGAGCGCACCTCGTGATCGTGCCACGCACCACCGACGCCGAGATGCCTCCCGACGTCCGGCTCGCATCCACAGCCCGCGTCGGCCCGTGGTTGTGCACAGCCGGGCACCGTACGGCTGGGCGGAAGCCACCTCCGGTCGGAGGGTGAGCCACATGACCACCGCAGCCGAACCAAGCCCGGCAGAACCAAACAGGGCAGAACCAAACAGGGCAGAACCAAACAGGGCAGAACCAGACCCGCCCTCCACGTTCGTCGCCCGGACGCCCACCGACCTGATTGCCATCGTGCCCACGGTGCTGGGCTTCCATCCCCTGGACTCCGTCGTGCTGCTCACCTTCGGACCACCCGATGGCGCCTTCCACGCCCGGGTCGACCTGCCGGTCGCGACCGCGGAACAGGAGGCCGTGGCCGACGTCCTCGGCGATGCCGTGGCGGCCAACCGCGTACGCCGAGCCGCGGTGCTGCTCTACACGCACGACGTCGAGGCCGCCCACGCACAGTCCATGCTGCTGGTGGGTCGGCTGCTCGATCTCGACGTGGACGTGATCGAGGTGCTGCGCGTCTACGACGGGCGCTGGCACCCCGTACCCGACGACGGGTCGCCAGGCACGGCGTACGAGCTCGACACACATCCGTTCACCGCGCAGCGGGTGTACGACGGCCAGGTGGTCCACCGCGACCGGGAGGAGCTCGCCGACACGCTGGTCGGGACAGACGACGACGACGCGATCGAGGTGGCCCTGGCGGCCACCCGCTACGCCGACCTCGTCGCCAGCTCCCAGGAATCCGGCGACCCGGCCCACGGGTTTCTGCGGACCGAGGCCAGGTGGCTCCAGCGGCGCCTCCGGGCACGCGTCGAGGAGCGGCGGCAGCTCGACCCGGCAGACGCGGGGCGACTCCTCGTGCTCACCTCGCTGGCACCCACCCGCGACGTCGCGTGGGCTGAGATCACCCGCCAGACCTCCGAGCCGCACGTCGACCTGTGGCGCGAGCTCGTCCGCCGCAGTCCGCGCGACCTCCTGCCGGGAGCGTCCTCGCTGCTGGCCTTTGCTGCCTGGCAGCACGGTGACGGCGCCCTGGCCTGGTGCGCCATCGACCGCTGCCTCGAGGTCGACCCGGACTACTCGATGGCGCACTACGTGGCGGAGGTGCTCACCCAGGCCGTTCCGCCGAGTGTGTGGGAGCAGATCCCGGAAGATGCGTTGCCGGTGTTCAGGGAGGCCGTCCAACACGAGCGCAACGATCAAGCCTCGTGACACGCGTGACAACGCGACCCGGGACACTATGGTCTCCTCATGGGGAAAGAAGTCGACCTCCAGGAGTTCACCCGCACCGACCGCACGCGCCACCGCGCGAAAGTAAGGCGTTGTCTGGACGTGTTCGCCCGGATGCTGCGCGAGTCCTACTTCGACGTCGAAGACCCGATGACCGGGATGGAGATCGAGTTCAACCTCGTCGACGACAACGGGCGTCCTGCCCTGAAGAGCACCGAGGCCCTCGAGGCGATCGCAAACCCCCACTTCCAGACCGAGCTGGCGCAGTTCAACCTGGAGATCAACGTGCTGCCTCGCCGGCTGGGTTCGCGCGGGGTCTCGGGATTCGAGGACGACCTCCGCAGCAGCCTGAACCAGGCAGAGAGCAAGTCCAACGAGGTGCAGGCCCACATGGTGATGATCGGGATCCTCCCGACACTGGAGGACGGTCACCTGAGTCCGTCGACGATCAGCCCGAACCCGCGCTACAAGCTGATCAGCGACCAGGTTCTCGCGGCTCGCGGTGAGGACCTGGTCATCGAGATCCAGGGCGCGGAGCGTCTGAGTACGACCTCGGAGTCGATCATGCCGGAGGCTGCGTGCACTAGCACCCAGCTGCACACCCAGGTGGGCCCGGAGAACTTCGCGGCGTACTGGAACGCCTCACAGGCGATCAGTGGGGTCCAGCTCGCGCTCGGCGCCAACTCGCCGTACCTGCTCGGCAAGCAGCTGTGGCAGGAGACCCGCATCCCCCTCTTCGAGCAGGCGACAGACACCCGCAGCGAAGAGCTCAAGGAGCAAGGAGTCCGGCCGCGCGTGTGGTTCGGCGAACGCTGGATCACCTCGATCTTCGACCTCTTCGAGGAGAACGTGCGCTACTTCCCCGCGCTGCTCCCGATCACCGACGACGAGGACCCTCTGCAGGTGCTGGAGTCCGGCGGGACCCCGTCGCTGTCCGAGCTCAAGCTGCACAACGGCACCATCTACCGGTGGAACCGCCCTGTCTACGACGTGGTGGACGGCGTACCCCACCTCCGGGTCGAGAACCGCGTCCTCGCCGCCGGCCCCACCGTGATCGACACGATGGCCAACGCGGCGTTCTACTTCGGCCTGACCCGCTCTCTGGCCGAGGACGACCGACCGCTGTGGTCCCGGATGTCGTTCTCCGCGGCCGAGGAGAACTTCCACGCGGCCGCACAGCACGGGATCGACGCCCGCATCTACTGGCCCGGGGTCGGTGAGGTGGACGCGACCGAGCTCGTGCTTCGTCGCCTGCTGCCGCTGGCGCAAGAGGGCCTGCTCCGCTGGGGTGTCGAGTCCGACGAGGCCACCCGCCTGCTCTCGATCATCGAGCAGCGCTGTGTTCTGCACCAAAACGGCGCGTCCTGGTACGTCGCGAAGGTGAAGGCGTATGAGGAGGGTGGGACCGACCGAGCCGAGGCGCTGCGGTTGACGCTCCAGGACTACCGTCAGCTGATGCACGCCAACGAGCCGGTGCACACCTGGCCGCTCTGAGCTCAGCCTGGCTTGATCGACGAAGATCTGCGCACCCGGCTCCACGCGCGCCGCTCGCCACTCACCAGGTCGACCCAGCCGCTCCTGTTCACCACGAAGAACGCCGGCAGCACCAGGCCGTGCCGGGCGAAGGCAGTCCGTGCTGCGGCGAACCACTCGGCGTCGGCATCGCTGACGTCCAGCTGCCCACCGCGGGTGACCCAGGCGCAGGCGCCGTCGGTGATGAGCAACCCGTCGATGGCCCGCTCGACGAGGTCGGTGCGCAGCGAGTGGTCCGCGGTCACGTCGTGAGGCCACCGGGCGTGCGCGCCACCGGGGTGACCGACGTGGCAGGTCGTGCCCAGCGACCGCCGGGTGCCGGCTGCGCTCACGAAGGCATGTAGCTCCGTGCGGATCGCACCCGCGAGCCTGGCCTCCATGGCACCACCTTGCCGCGCGGGTGAGGTTGGGCGAGCCGGCCGTCCACAGGCACCGCGCGGACCGACCAGGGCTTCAGTGGAAGATCCGGCTGCTCACCTGCCCGGTCGCGACCAGCCGGCCCTCGGCGTCGTGCACACTCACCTCGCTGTGCGTCATCGACCGCGAGCGGTGCACCACCCGGGCGTCCGCCGAGAGATCGCCGGTGCCCGGCGCCAGGTACGTCACCGCCAGGTGTGATGTGGCGCCACCGGTCGGTCCGTCGTCGATCCTCACCCCTGAGGCAGATGCGGCTGCGCCGGCGATGTCGATCAGCGTTGCGATCACGCCGCCGTGCACGGTGTGCGGAACCGTCGTCAGCTGGTCACTGAACGGCATCCGCAAGGACACGCGGTCGACCTCGAGCGCGACCATCTCCACGCCGAGCGTCTTCCCCACGGGCGACTGCGCGATAGTGCCCTCGATCCACCGACGAGCCAGCGGCTCCATGACGATGGTTTGCCCGGTCATGCGGCCACCGCCGCCTCGCGGTCCGCACGCGGAAGGCAGACGACCTGGCCGACGGCGACCCCCAGTACGGCGACCGCCTGCACGAGCACGAACGCGACACCCAGAACGGTGAGCGAGACCCAGTCGGAGACCGCGAACGCCACGCTCAGGGCGACGTACCCTACGTTGAGCGCAATCACCTCCCTGATCAGGGCGCGCGACGGGTTCAGCGTTACCCAGGCGAGGAATCCCGCCCAGGCCAGCAGCAGTACGCCGACCGTCACCGAAAGCGCCACCGGCAGCCCGAGCTCGTGCTTGGCCGGGTTGAACAGCACGAGCAAGGCGACGCCGAGACCACCCGAGGCGGCGGCGTCGAGACGAAGTGCGTTGCGAAGGTTGAGCATGGTTCCTCCTGAAGATGAGCCGAGGCCCACTCTCGGACGAGACGAGCCGCCCGTCGATTACCTGCCAGGTAATGGCCGAGCGCCCGGCGGCCGACTAGGTTCGGCTGACATGACCTCGCAGCTCGCCCATGACCAGGACACGCCGTCTACCTGCGGCGACCTGATCCGCGCTTGGCGGCAGCGGCGGCATCTGAGCCAGCTCGAGCTCGCCAACGAGGTTGACATCTCCACCCGGCACCTCAGCTTCGTCGAGACCGGACGGGCCAAGCCGAGCCGGGAGATGGTGCTGCACCTGGCCGAGCACCTCGACGTACCCCTGCGCGACCGCAACCAGCTGCTGCTCTCGGCCGGCTTCGCGCCCGTCTACCCGGAGAGCTCACTGCACTCGCCGCACATGATGGCGATCCGGGAGACGCTGCGCCGGCTGCTGGCAGGGCACGACCCCTACCCGGCCGTGGTGGTCGACCGGTGGTGGAACCTGGTCGAGGCCAACGACGCCCTGCTCAGCCTCGTCACCGGAGTGGCGGAGCACCTGCTCAGCCCGCCGATCAACGTGCTCCGCCTGAGCCTGCACCCCGAGGGAATCGCGCCGCAGATCCTCAACCTCGGCGAGTGGCGTGGCCATCTGCTCGGCCGGCTGCGCCGACAGGTGGCACTGACCGCCGACCCCGAGCTGGCCGACCTACTGGCCGAGCTCACTACCTACCCCTGCGACCAGCCCGACGACGCCGACATCCAGGGCCCGGGCGAGGTCGTGGTGCCGCTGCGCCTCCAGGTCGGCGACACCGAGCTGGCGATCCTGAGCACGGTCGCGACCTTCGGTACGCCGCTCGACGTCACCGTCGCGGAGTTGGTGATCGAGACGTTCTTCCCGGCCGACGAAGCGAGTGGCCGCTGGTTCCGCGAACGCACCACCTCGGGTGGTTGAGAAGGCGCACCTCCGCCCGGATCGCGCAGGCGAGTGCCTCCCACACGCCGCTGGTTGGCATGATGGCCAGATGGCCATCCACATCACCGGCGACGAGCGCGCCGACAAGCTGCTCACCGACTCTTCGTTCGCGCTGCTGTGCGGCATGCTCCTCGACCAGCAGTTTCCGATGGAGCGCGCGTTCGCCGGGCCGGCGAAGGTACTGGAGCGGTTCGGGACCATCGAGCCTGCCGAGATTGCTGCCGCGGATCCGGAGCAGTTCGCGTCTCTCTGCGCCGAGCCGCCCGCTGTACACCGCTTCCCGGGCTCGATGGCCGAGCGGATCCAGGCCGTCGCGAGGATCGTGGTGGAGGAGTACGACGGCCGGGCCGAGCGCATCTGGACCGAGGCTGTCGACGCCAGGGACCTGCTCAAGCGGATGACCTCGCTGCCTGGCTTCGGCAGGCAGAAGGCACAGATCTTCGTGGCACTGCTGGCAAAGCAGCTCGGCGTGGGCCCCGAGGGGTGGGAGACGGTCGTGGGGGACTACAGCCAGGACGGCTACCGCTCGGTCGCCGACGTGGTCGACGCCGCATCGCTCGCGAAGGTGCGGGCGTACAAGCTCGAGAAGAAGGCCGCCGCACGCGCGTGAACCGGGGCGGGTGTCTCTTGGTGGGCATGCCACAATATGCATGCGGCTGTTGACAGGTACGGGTCTTGTCGCGCCCCCGAAGTTTCCTGAAAAGCTCCTGAACGACAATCGAGAGGTAGTTCGTGTCCTCGAGTTCGTCAAGCACGACCGCAAAGAAAGCGGCCGCCAAGAAGTCCGCTTCCCCACCCGCCGCGAAACAGGCCGACACCAAGCAGGCTGCAGCGAAGCGGGCTCCCGCCAAGAAGGCGACGGCGAAGAAGGCGACCGCCACGAAGACTGCCGAGCAGCTCCAGGCCGAGGTCGCGGCAGTCGGACCGGACGGCAAGAAGGTCCTCCTCGACGTGCCGGACGAGCAGTTCGAGAAGGACGTCAAGGCCGACCCCACGATCAAGGAGGACGAGAAGGAGGCCACCTTCATCGTCTCCGCCGCTGACGAGACGGACGAGCCCGAGCAACAGGTCATGGTGGCCGGCGCGACCGCCGACCCCGTCAAGGACTACCTCAAGCAGATCGGCAAGGTCCCCCTGCTCAACGCCGAGATGGAGGTCGAGCTCGCCAAGCGGATCGAGGCCGGCCTGTTCTCGGAGGAGAAGCTCTCCAAGGGCGGCAAGATCAGCCCGAAGATGCTCGATGAGCTGCAGTGGATCTCCGAGGACGGTCGTCGCGCGAAGAACCACCTGCTCGAGGCCAACCTCCGGCTCGTCGTCTCCCTGGCCAAGCGCTACACCGGTCGCGGCATGCTCTTCCTGGACCTGATCCAGGAGGGGAACCTCGGCCTGATCAGGGCGGTCGAGAAGTTCGACTACACCAAGGGCTACAAGTTCTCGACGTACGCCACCTGGTGGATCCGGCAAGCGATCACCCGCGCGATGGCCGACCAGGCCCGCACGATCCGGATCCCTGTGCACATGGTCGAGGTCATCAACAAGCTCGCCCGCGTCCAGCGCCAGATGCTGCAGGACCTCGGCCGCGAGCCCACGCCGGAAGAGCTCGCCAAGGAGCTCGACATGACCCCGGAGAAGGTCATCGAGGTGCAGAAGTACGGCCGCGAGCCGATCTCCCTGCACACCCCCCTCGGTGAGGACGGCGACTCGGAGTTCGGCGACCTGATCGAGGACTCCGAGGCGATCGTGCCGGCCGACGCCGTTTCGTTCACGCTGCTCCAGGAGCAGCTGCACGCGGTGCTCGACACACTCTCCGAGCGCGAGGCAGGCGTGGTCTCCATGCGCTTCGGCCTCACCGACGGTCAGCCCAAGACCCTCGACGAGATCGGCAAGGTCTATGGCGTGACCCGCGAGCGGATCCGCCAGATCGAGTCCAAGACCATGTCGAAGCTGCGGCACCCGAGCCGCTCGCAGGTCCTGCGCGACTACCTCGACTGAGACGTCAGGGGCTCGCCCTTCCAGGGTTCGGGCTGTTGTCCCTCATGACCGATCTGACTATTCCCGGTCCGCGGCCTCGGAGCCCTCTCGTCTGTCGGGTGACGTGTCCCGCCATGGGTCCAAAAAGGGGCCATAGCTCGCTCCGTAGTTCGCGAAGCCGGTGACTGCCTCCCAGAGCGACTTCTCCTCGTCCGTCGTGGTCGGTACGCGGAGTCTCAAATGCCGGCGGAGCGGCTCCCGGCCCATGATCACGATCGCGCGGACCGCGTCTCCCCAGGCCTGTGCGGCTGCGGTCATCCCGCGGTAGGTGACAGGGACGGCGAGGAGTCCGGCCCCAAGGCAGACCAAGAGCGATGGATCGAGCCGATGGGCCTGCCGTGCCCACACCTCGGCCAGCGCCCACGCGGAGGCCGTCGTGAAGGCGAGCGCGGACACGTAGGCCGCCAGCATCATGTCCGTCGCCAGCTCGGCGTCGTGCGTGGCCTCACCCACAGGCTTGGGAGCAACGCTGAGGAGCTCGTTCCACATGGTCTGCGAGTCCAGGCCCAGGTTCGTGGAGCCGAAGGTCTCCATGGCACGGAAGGCGTTGCCCGCACGGGTGGGCAGGACCTTTCCCTTTGGTGGGTACGGGTTGATCCATCTGGCCAGTTCGCCGTCCGGACGAGAGAAGGTGAACGGCGGCTGCTCCAACCGCCGAAGCCGACCATCCTTTCGGCCTCGTCGCCGTCGGTTCAGGTTGGCTTCCGCAAGCTCCTTCTCACGAGTCTCCAATCGAGCCTCGGCGGCCGCAGCCGCCTTCAGGGCAGCGGGGCGGCCCTCGGCATCGGCCTTGGACACGAGGTCTTTGTAGCGCTTCGCGTGATAGTCGGCACGTTCATGGAGGTGGAGCGCTTCGAGCCATGCCCGTTGCGGCTCGTGGGCACGATCCACTCGCCAGTCGCTGACCATCGCATGGCCATGAGTACCCCTCGACTGCATGGTAGAGCGGCAGCCGGGCCAGGAAGAGCATCACGGCGAGTACGACTGCAACGAGCCCCCAGAACAGGAATCGGTTGATGCCCACGTGCTCGGGGGCCTCTTGCAGGCTCCGCGCCAACTGCGATTCGGGAGCTTGCGGCAGAACGAAGAGTGCGAACCCGAAGGTCACGATGAATACCGGGGGTAACCATGAGAGCAGCACAGCCTGCACGCGGCTGGACTGTGCGGCTCCGCTGACGATGCTCCACATGACCTAGTAGTCCATGCCACTCTCGGCACCCGGAAGGGCCGAGGTGCCCTCGGGCTTGTCCGCCACGACCACCGCGCTGGTGAGGAGCATGGCGGCGATCGACACGGCGTTCTCCAGCGCGGAGCGCGTCACCTTGGCCGGGTCGAGGATGCCAGCGGCGATCATGTCGACATACTCACCGGTGGCGGCGTCGAGACCGTGACCGGCGGCCAGGCTGCGGACCTTCTCCACCACCACGCCACCCTCGAGACCGGCATTGACGGCGATCCACCACAGGGGCTGCTCGCAGGCGGCCAGCACAATGCGAATCCCGTCCTGCTCTTCCGGGGGTGGGGGAGGGTTCGTGCCGCCCGGTGGCCGGCCGGCGAGAACGCCGCGCACCGCGTCGGCAGCCAGGATGAGGGCCACGCCGCCGCCCGGGAGGATGCCCTCCTCGAGGGCCGCCTTCGCGTTGCGAACGGCGTCCTCGATACGGTGCTTGCGCTCCTTGAGCTCCACCTCGGTGGCAGCGCCGACCTTGATCACCGCAACACCGGCAGCCAGCTTGGCCAGGCGCTCCTGCAGCTTCTCACGGTCATAGTCGGAGTCGCTCTTGTCGATCTCGGCGCGGATCTGGTTGACCCGACCAGCGATCTGGTCGGCGTCACCAGAACCCTCCACGATCGTGGTCTCGTCCTTGGTCACCACGACCTTGCGGGCCTGGCCGAGCAGCTCGATCCCGGTCGACTCCAGCTTCAGCCCGACGTCCTCGGAGATCACCTGACCACCGGTCAGGATCGCGATGTCCTGCATCATCGCCTTGCGACGGTCACCGAAGCCCGGGGCCTTCACGGCGACGGACTTGAAGGTGCCCCGGATCTTGTTGACCACCAGGGTCGAGAGCGCCTCACCCTCGATGTCCTCGGCGATGATCAGCAGCGGCTTGCCGCTCTGCATCACCTTCTCCAGCAGCGGGAGCAGGTCCTTGACCGTGGTGACCTTCGAGTTCGCGATCAGGATGTAGGGGTCGTCGAGGACGGCCTCCATCCGCTCCGGGTCGGTGATGAAGTAGGGCGAGATGTAACCCTTGTCGAAGCGCATCCCCTCGGTGAGCTCGAGGTCGAGCCCGAAGGTGTTGGACTCCTCGACAGTGATGACGCCATCCTTGCCGACCTTGTCCATCGCCTCGGCGATGACCTCACCGACGGTGGTGTCTCCCGCCGAGATCGAGGCTGTCGAAGCGATCTGCTCCTTCGTCTCGACCTCGAGAGCCATGGCCAGCAATCGCTCGGACACGGCTGCTGCTGCGCGCTCCATGCCCCGCTTCAGTGCCATCGGGTTGGCACCGGCCGCGACATAGCGCAGACCCTCGCGCACCATGGCCTGGGCCAGGACGGTGGCGGTGGTGGTGCCATCACCCGCGACGTCGTCGGTCTTCTTGGCGACCTCCTTGACGAGCTCGGCCCCGATCTTCTCGTACGGGTCCTCCAGCTCGATCTCCTTGGCGATGCTCACACCATCGTTGGTGATGGTCGGCGCACCCCACTTCTTCTCGAGTACCACGTTGCGGCCCTTGGGACCGAGCGTGACCTTGACCGCGTCGGCGAGAGTGTTCATCCCTCGCTCGAGCCCGCGGCGGGCCTCCTCGTCGAAGGCGATGATCTTCGGCAACCAGTCCCCCAACCGTGCTCTTCTGAGTGCGCCGTGTCCGGAGACGTGCGCGTCTGGTCACCGTCCAGTCAATCAGCCGAGACAGGTACAGGGGGGTTGGAAGGCGAAGCCTGTCTAGACCCGCCAACGGATTCCTCGATGCGACGAAACGGCGTTCGAGAGGAAGGGCAGGTTGCCCGGGCGGTTGGACGTCGCCGCTGCTGCAATAGTTCCCTCTCGACGCATGCGGCTTGGTGAGACTTCTCTTTGGTCTAGTCGGGTGATCGTGTCGGATCCCTGGTGCTGGCCCAGCCGAGCCGTTGGCCTCACTATTTGCATGAAGGGGAGGAGGCATTCGATGCGAACCATGTTCGTAGCGGTCGTCGAGGTCGCGACCATGCATCAAGTCGACGCGGACGAAGCCTTGCATACCCTGAGCGACTACCACCCCGTCTTGAGCACCTCACCGCGAGGCTGGGTCGAGGTCCAGATCAACTTCGCGGCGACCGGTCTGGCGCACGCGTGCACAACCGCGGCCGCCATCGCCCGGGCAGCCACGGGTGCCGAGGCCATCGCGTGCGAGGTCATGACTGAGCGCGAGTACGAAGCGCGACACGGACTCCCCCCCGGTGCCGTTTCCGGAGGGCGCCACGCAGCGGAGCAGGATGACAGGCCGTGGGCGCTGCCGCGGCAGCCGACCGAGTCCTGGGAGCGCCAGGAGAGGCAGCGGGGGCGTCACTCCGCTTGATGCGCGACCCGAGCAGCGTGCGCGCCGACAGTGAGGACACTCATGAGCATCGTCACCTGTGACATCGCCGCGTCAGTCGACGGCTACGCGGCCGGCCCGAACCAGTCCTTCGAGACCCCGATCGGCGAAGGCGGCGACCGGCTCCACACCTGGATGTTCGAGCCGACCGCCGACGACCAGCGGATCATCGACGAGTGGCAGACGGGCAACGGCGCCTACGTGATGGGGCGCAACATGTTCGGACCAGGCCGGGGCGCGTGGGACTTCGAGTGGACCGGCTGGTGGGGTCCGGAACCGCCGTACGGCGTCCCGGTGTTCGTGCTCACCCACCATGCGCGCGAGCCCCTGTTGGTCGGCGCCACTACGTTCAGCTTCGTGACCGCCGGCATCGTGGCCGCTCTCGACCAGGCACGGGACGCCGCGGGTGAGCTCAAGGTCGCGATCGCGGGCGGGGCAAGCACCGTCAACCAGTACCTCGCAGCTGGACTGATCGACGAGCTCCATCTGCACATCGCCCCGGTCGTACTCGGCAAGCCGGGTGAGCGCCTCTTCGAAGGAGTTCCGGCGACCAGCCTGGCACCGGTGGAGGTGGTCAGCACGCCGGGCGCCACCCACGTCAAGTACGCCGTGCAGGCACGCTGACCTCGCTCGCGCAGGCCCGGGCTGGTCCCGGCTAGCCGAGCGCGACGCAGACCACGCTGGCCGCGCACAGGGCCAACCCGAACGACTGGCCACGGTGCAGTCGCTCGTGGAGGAGCAGGGTGGCCAGCACCACCGTGGCCGCGGGGTACAGCGAGGTCAGCACGGCGGCCACGCTCAGCAGCCCGAGCTGTCGTGCCAGGAGGAATCCGAGGACGGCGAGCGTGGCCAGGAAGCCGGCGCCCAGGCCCCACCAGTCGGCCCTGCGACGGGGCACCGGGTTTCCGCCCAGGAGCAGCGCGGCCGCGGCTACGACAGGGAGCGAGACGGCCTGGTTGAGCGCCACCG
Source organism: uncultured Actinomycetota bacterium (assembly GCA_963742815.1). GTDB lineage: Bacteria > Actinomycetota > Actinomycetes > Propionibacteriales > Nocardioidaceae > Marmoricola. The sequence goes on along the minus strand of CAVUNJ010000009.1, from coordinate 202,402 downwards.
GCCAGAAGCCGGCACCCTCGGGCACCTGTCCCAGCGCCGAGAACATCAACCCGAACCCGAGCCCGGCCAGGACGCCGTCGAAAAGCCCGTCGGCAACGCTCGCCCGCGCGTCGTCCGGCGCGGGTTCCCGCGAGACCATCCAGATGCCGGGCAGGGCCACGAGCATGCCGAGCCACACCAGGACCGAGGGTCGCTCACCGGTCGCCACGGCCAGGGTCGCAGGAAGGAGAGCGGAGCCGACGGCCGAGACCGGGGCGACGACTCCCATCCGACCGCGCGCGAGTCCGCGGTAGAGGAACACCGTGCCCGTGCCGCTGCCCAGGCCGGCGAGCATCCCCCAGCGGAAGTCGGCTCCCGATGGGTCACCCGGTACGAACGCTCCCAGCAACGCGGTCCCGAGGCCTGCTCCGAAGCAGGCGGTGAGTGCGACCGGCCAGACCGACGTACGGCGTGATGCGACGCCGCCGATGAAGTCCGAGAGACCGTAGGCGATCGCCGCTCCGAGCGCGAGGAGAACTGCCATCAGGGGTCACGGCCTACGTGAGTACGACGCCGAGTGCCCACGTGGCGGCGGCGCACAGGGACGCGACGAGCTCGATCAGGATGGAGAGACCGACCGCCCTGAGGGCGTGCTTCGTGGCCGGCCACGCCGCGTCACTGCCGACCCGGCGGAGCTCTGCGAGATAGACGCCGAGCACGAAGCCGATCAGCAATCCGATCACCGGGATGACGAAGAACCCGACGATGCCCAGCAGCGCGCCGACCAACAGGGTCGAGCTGGGGATCTCGTTCTCCTTCAGACGGCGACCCGGGACGACGTACTTCACGATGCTTCCGACGGCGATGAACGTCGTGGCCACGGCGAACACGATCCATGCCGTGCTGCTGCCCACGTCCCACGCCCACACCAGCACCGCGCCGAGCACGAGGAGCGAACCCGGGAGGATCGGGACGATCACGCCGACCAGGCCGACGGCAATGGCCAGGGCGACGAGGACCTCTACTCCTGTCATGGGGCGACTCTTTCACCCACCTCGCCGAGAATTGACGAGACCCCGGTCCACTGGGACCGGGGTCTCGGATGAAGTCTTGGGGGGTCGGGCCTCAGGCGTCGCTGGCGGAGGTCGCGGAAGGGCTGTCGACGAGCCTGCCGGTCTCGTCCTGGACGTGCTTGGCGACCTCGCGGAGCTTGTCGCTGTGCTCGCGTGCGTGGTGGGCGCAGAAGAGCAGCTCTCCACCGCTCTTGAGCTGGACGCGAAGGTAGGCCTGGGCACCGCATCGGTCGCACCGGTCGACCGCGGTGAGCGGTGCGGCACTGGGGGCTGTCGCGGTAGTCACGGTCTGCCTCACTCTCGATTGGATAGCTTCTGTGGCGTTCGAGTCAGGGGAAACTCCCCTTGTCCGTTCACTACATCAGGAACAACAGTCAACCACGCTAGATACTTCCCACTCGGACGAACTTCCCCCGTTGAGACTGGGAGGTGGTGCAACTCACGTCCTGGGAAGAGTGTGACTCGCTATGCATCGGAAAGTAGCGAAACGGACTAACTCATCCAGGATGTACCCGTTCCAGACAGTTCAGCACACCGCCCAAGCGCGGCACCGTTGATTCGTCGTACGGCGTGCCCCGGATTGGTGGCGCGTCGGTGGAGGGCCACGCGGGAGCGGTCGGTAGATTCGGATACGAGTTCACCCAGGCTCGACCACGTTCAGAGGTAGACCCATCGACAACACCTACAACGCCCAGCACCTGCTCGTCCTCGAGGGACTTGAGGCCGTGCGCAAGCGGCCGGGTATGTACATCGGCTCGACCGACACCCGCGGTCTGATGCACTGCCTGTGGGAGATCATCGACAACGCGGTGGACGAGGCGCTGGCAGGTGTCTGCACCCAGGTGGAGGTCACGCTGCATCCCGACGGCTCGGCCGAGGTGCACGACAACGGGCGCGGCATCCCCGTCGACAAGGAGCCCAAGACGGGACTCTCCGGTGTCGAGGTGGTCTTCACCCATCTGCACGCCGGCGGCAAGTTCGGCGGGGGTTCCTACGCCGCCACGGGTGGTCTGCACGGTGTCGGCGCGTCGGTCGTGAACGCCCTGTCGGCGCGCCTCGACGTGGAGGTGGATCGGTCGCCGGCAACCCAGACGATGTCGTTCAAGCGCGGCGTGCCAGGAGTCTTCGCAGGTGAGGGGCCCTCTGCCGGCTTCGACCCTCAGTCGGGGATGCACAAGGGACGCAGGATCAAGAAGGGTGTCACCGGCACGCGGATCCGGTTCTGGCCGGACCGCCAGGTCTTCACCCGAGACGCAAGGTTCGCCTGGGACGAGCTGGCCACGCGCGCTCGGCAGACCTCGTTCATCGTGCCCGGCCTCGAGCTCAAGCTGACCGACGACCGCGGCGCCGAACCGGTCACGGAGTCCTTCCGCCACGACGGCGGGATCGCGGAGTTCTGCGAGTACCTCAGCCATGACGAGCGGGTGACCGAGGTGCTCCGCCTGCAGGGCTCGGACGTCTTCACCGAGACGGTCCCGCTGCTCGACGAGAAGGGACACATGACCCCGCAGGACGTGGAGCGCGAGCTCGCGGTCGACGTCGCCCTGCGCTGGGGGACCGGCTACGACAGCGAGCTGCGGTCCTTCGTCAACGTGATCGCCACCCCCAAGGGCGGCACCCACGTGGCCGGTTTCGAGGCAGCGCTGACCAAGACGTTCAACGATGTGATGCGCGGGTCGCGGGTGCTCAAGGCCAACGACACGGACGTGATCAAGGACGACGTCCTCGAGGGGATGACCGCCGTGGTGGCCGTCCGGCTGGCCGAGCCGCAGTTCGAGGGCCAGACCAAGGAGGTGCTCGGTACGCCGGCTGCCCGGTCCGTCGTACGAAAGGTGGTGGCGGGTGAGCTCAAGACCTTCCTCACCTCCACCAAGCGCGCCGAGAGGGCCCAGGCCAAGCTGGTCATGGACAAGGTCCTTGGCGCCTCCAAGACCCGCATCGCGGCCCGACAGCACCGAGACACGCAGCGGCGCAAGAGCGCGCTGGAGTCCTCGGCGCTGCCTGCCAAGCTCAACGACTGCCGCACCACCGACGTCGACCGGTCCGAGCTGTTCATCGTCGAGGGCGACTCGGCCATGGGCACGGCCAAGGCAGCGCGCGACTCGGAGTTCCAGGCCCTGCTGCCGATCCGCGGCAAGATCCTGAACGTGCAGAAGGCCACGGTGGCCGACATGCTGAAGAACACCGAGTGCGCCTCCATCATCCAGGTGATCGGCGCCGGCTCAGGGCGCACGTTCGACATCGAGCAGGCGCGCTACGGCCGGATCATCTTCATGGCCGACGCCGACTCGGACGGCGCGCACATCCGATGCCTGTTGGCGACGCTGTTCTTCAAGTACATGCCCGAGCTGGTGACCTCGGGGCGCCTGTTCACCGCCGTACCTCCGCTGCACCGGATCGAGCTGACCAACCCCAAGAAGGGGATGGACAAGTACGTCTACACCTACTCCGACCCCGAGCTGCAGCGGAAGCTGGCCGAGCTCACCAAGAAGGGTGTGCGCTGGAAGGACCCGGTGCAGCGCTACAAAGGCCTCGGTGAGATGGACGCAGACCAGCTGGCCGAGACGACCATGGACCCGCGCCAGCGAACGCTGCGCCGGATCACCGCCGACGACGCCGCCCAGGCCGCCGAGGTCTTCGAGCTGCTGATGGGCTCGGACGTCGCACCGCGCAAGGACTTCATCGTTGCCGGTGCCTATGAGGTCGACACCGACGCCATCGACGCCTGACGCGCTCCGGGCCGGGGTAGGTTGCGCGCGTGAGTCCAAGTCTCAGCCGCCGGGGCTTGCTGCTCGGCGGCGCCGGGGGAGTGGCCGCGATCGCCGGGGGCGGCGCGCTTGTCGAGTACGACGTACTGCCCGGTCGCAGCCGTGCGTACCGGATGCTCGGGCTCAAGACGGATCTCGCTCCTGTCCCTGACGCTGCGGGGGGTCCGCGAGTCGATGGCTCGTTCAGGTCCGAGGCCCGTGGGCTCGTGGTCGGCTGGACGGTCGCCTACCCACCTGGCTCGCCGACCGACGTCGCCTTGCCGGTGGTCGTCGCGCTGCATGCGGGGAGCGGCAACCACGAGACTGTGTTCGACGGCGGACTGGCCATGGACCGCTTCCTGGCGCTGGCCGTGGCCGACGGCGTGCCGCCCTTCGCGATCGCAGCGGTGGATGGCGCAGACGGCTGGCGTGCCTATCCCGACGGCACGGGCGCAGGCGCCATGGTCGTCGAGGAGTTCCTGCCCCTGCTGGCCGATCGCGGCCTCGACGTGGAGCACATGGGCTATCTGGGCTGGTCGATGGGTGGCTACGGTGCGTTGCTCCTGGGAGCCACCACAGGCCAGCAGGTGCGTGCCGTCGCTGCGTCGAGCCCCGCCCTGGTCAAGGACAGCCAGGATGCGGCACATGACGTCTGGCGGCTGCGGGACGCGTACGCCGACATTCCGCTGCGCATCGACATCGGCAGGGGCGACTCGTTCTACCGCGCGGTGATGGACTACGAGGACGGCTTGCCCGAACCACCGGCTGGCAGTGTCACCCTGGGGTCACACACGCATGGCTACTGGCGATCGGTGGCGCCGAAGCAGCTCCGGTTCCTGGGCGAGCACCTCTGACCGGACTTGTCCGGCTGGTCACCGACGTGTGCGCCAGCGTCATACGAGATGGCGGTGATAGCGACCAGTTCGTATGACGTCCCGCGGGCCGTCAAGCCGGATCCTTCGGAATTGAGTCGACGTATGGCGTGCCGATCGGTCGGGATTACCCGGCTTGAAGGGTCGCGACGAGTTAGCGAGACATCACCTCCCCGCCGAGCGACCCTCCTCGCCGTGACGCAGGACGTCATACGAGATGGCGGTGATAGCGACCAGTTCGTATGACGTCTCGCGGGCCGTCATACGAGATGGCGGTGATGGCGACCAGGTCGTATGACGCTGCTGAGTCGGGGTGGGGCAGCATGGCTGCATGAACCACGACGACGTACGGCAATGGGTCGCGCGCTACGAGACGGCCTGGCGATCACCTTCCACCGAGATGCTCGCGGAGCTGTTCACCGATGAGGCGAGCTACGTGGCCTCACCCTGGAGGGACCCCGTCGTCGGCCTGGCGCAGATCGCGGAGTTCTGGGATGCAGAACGGGACGGGCCCGAGGAGCAGTTCAAGATGGCCTCCGAGATCGTGGCAGTCGAGGGCGACACCGCGATCGTGCGGGTGCAGGTCGACTACGAGTCAGCCAGCTCGAGCCGCTGGCGCGACCTGTGGGTGCTCCGCCTCGAGGAGGACGGACGGTGCTCGGTGTTCGAGGAGTGGCCGTTCGCACCCAACCAGCGGGACGGTCACTGACCCTGATCGGCCCTGATCAGGCGAGCTGGGTGAGCAGCCCGGTGTCCACGTCGTACAGGAACCCGCCGACGGCGACCCTGTCGGGGATCAGCGGATGCGCGCGCACCTTGCGGACGTCGTCACGTAGCGCACCCTCCTGGTCCTCGACCACCCCGAAGCTCTGCCACGAGGCGTCCTGGCCGGCGGACTCCGCGACCTGTTCGCGCAGCTCGTCGAGAGTGGATGAGGCCATGGCGCAACGGGTGTGCGGGACGACCAGGATTCTTTCGACGTGCAGCAGGTGGACACCAAGCACGAGCGCCTCGAGTGCTTGCGGAGTGACGCGGCCGCCGGGATTGCGGAAGATCTTGGCGTCGCCGGGCGTCAGGCCCAGCATCTGGAGGGGCGCGATGCGGGAGTCCATGCAGGTCACGATCGCGATCCCGGCGTGGGCGACCCCGTCGAAGCCGGCGAGGTCGAAGGTCTCCGCGAACTCCTTGTTGGCCGCGAGAAGGTCGTCAAATGCGTCGCTGGTCACGCGTAGAACCTAGTCGCTCGCCACGACCGGGGGGACGTGAGGTTGGCCACCGGACAAGAAGGGACGCTAGACAGGCATCCCCGTGCGGGGGACGCCACGGGTCTCGGCGCCGCGGAAGCACAGCACGGCGGCCACGGCGGCAACGACGGCGCAGATGGCGGCTCCGATGAAGATCGCCTGCAGCTGCTCGATGCCGGCTTCCTGGATCATCCGGGTGTACGCCGCGCAGCGAGTCCGGCCGTTCTGACAGACGTCGTTCGGCGAAGGAATGTCGACCTGGACGGCGTAGTAGCGGCGCAGCCCGATCGTGGTCAGGGCGGAGATGCCGACCAGCATGCCGACCATCCGCGAGACCACGAGAAGGGCGCTCGTGACGCCGTGCACGCTGTCGTCGGTGCTCGCCAGCAGTGCCGCGTTCACTGGGGCGAGCGCGAGCCCGAAGCCGAGGCCGGTCATCGCCAGCACGGCCGACGACGAGAGGTGCTCCAGCGACTCGAAGCCCCACCCCGCCATCAGCCAGAAGCCCACAGCGGCCAGCAGCATGCCGCCGGCGGCCACCGCCCCGGCGGCCACACGCCGGCTGAGGACCCCGCCCACCAGCGCACCGACCGGCAGTGCCACCAGGAACTCCACCAGCACGAGAGCAGCCTTGATCTGTGACCCCTCGGCCACGGTGATCCGCGCGAAGATCGGGATGTCGACCAGGGCAGCGATCAGGGCCGCGCCGACGAAGAAGCTGACCAGCAGCGCCCCCCACGCCGGCCTCTGCGCGAAGGCGCCGTGCGGGACGAGCGGGGCGCTCGAGCGGCGGTTGTGCAGCATGAAGAGGACGGCGCCGACCGCGGCGAGGGCGAGGTACCAGGGGCCCGCAGGGGAGAAGACCTGCACCTCGGGGTCCGCCGTCGCGAACGCCAGGATGATGCCCCCGAGCGCGACGGAGAGCAGCCCGGCGCCCACCAGGTCGGCCTCCCGCACCGACCGCCACCAGTCGGGAAGGTCGACCAGGGGACGGTTGGCCCGCAGCGTCCGGACGAGCAGGCCTAAGGCGAGCACCATGGTGGCCAGCCCCAATGGCGAGAACCAGATGGAGCCCCCTTCCGTGAACGGCACGAACGGCCAACCCAGGTCGACCGACGTGACCAGCGACCGGGGCTGGCGCATCACGAGCAGCATGGTGGTGAGGGTGAGCGCGAGCAGCAGGAGCCCGACCCAGTCGACCCGCCGCTCGCAAGAACGGATAGTCCCGATCAATTCGGCCGGTCGACACGCCGTACGGAACCTGCCGAACGTTCGGGACTATCCGGATTCTGGGCCGGGTCTTGGGTTGGATTCTGGGTCAGGGTGAGGATCGCGGCGGCGAGGACGAGTCCGACGGCCAGGTTGATCCAGAAGATGTCACGCCAGCTGCCGAAGGAGATCACGACCGCGCCGTAGAGGGGGCCGAGGACGCTGCCGAGCTCCTGGACCGCGCCCACCACACCCAGCGGTACGCCGCGGCGGTTGGCGGGATAGAGATCGGCGACGAGTGCGAGCGTGACCGGCACCAGTCCGCCGCCGCCCACGCCTTGCAGGAACCGGCCGGCGACGAGGCTTCCCAGGTCGTACGCCGCAGCGGTCACGAGCGAGCCGAAGGCAAAGACGACCAGCGCGGCAACCAGCACCGGCGTGCGACCGCGGAGGTCGGCGATCCTGCCGATGAGGGGAAGCATCGCGACGTACCCGAGCAGGAAGCCGCTGACGATCGGAGCCGCCCGCTGGAGCTCCTGCACGCTCAGACCGACCGACCCCATCATGTCGGGCAGCGAGAGTACGACGACATACGTGTCGGCCGCGGCGAAGGCGACCGCCACCGCGGCGAGCCCGAGGAGCAGCCGGGCGGCGCGGGTCGGCCCAGCCTCGGAGCCACCCTGTGAACCCGGGCGAACGGTGGACACGGCGCTGGCGCCGATCAGGCCGCGGGTGGGGTGATCTTGACGCCCTTGTCGTACTCGCTGAACTTCACGTCGTAGGTGGCGTCGCCGCCGCTGAAGAACGTGCCGGTCACCTTCACGGTGGACGCGAAGCCCTTTTCGTCGACACCGACCTGCGTCTCGTAGGTCTCCTTCGCGACCGCGCTGGGGATGATCTTCTTGACCGCGGAGCCCGGGATGGTGCCGGTGTAGCTCGTCAGGATCTCACCGCCTGACCGCTTCTCCGTGCCCTTCTTCAGTCCCTCCAGCTTGGCGAGCAGCCCCGAGAGGCCGACCTCTGGATCGGCGAAGTCGGCGGGATCGGGGGCGCTGTAGTCACCGGGGTCGATGACCGAGTACTTCGTCTGGAAGGGCAGCTTGGCGTAGACCTTGCCGCCGGTCGACGTGACCGGAACGGTCGCCGTCACCCCGAGCAGGAGGACCTTGACATCGCCCTCGAACGCCGGATCGTGTGTCACATCCCCCGTCGCCGCGAGTACGGCGTTCCCGGAGGTCGGTGTGGAGTCGGTCGACAGCGCGATGTGCACGCTGCTGGCTTCGTCGAAGTTCTTCTTGGCGGTCGCCATGACCTCGGCCGGGCTCTCCTCCTCCGCCTTCTTCTTCTCGCCTCCACATCCCGCGAGCAGCATCGGCGTGACGAGCGCGAACGCGAGCGCGGAGATTGCACGACTACGCACAGGGTGAGCCATGCACTCAGCCTGCCATGTCGGAGGCTGGCCCAGGTGTTGGCGCAGTGCCAGCTCGGGGCGGGAGAGTCGCGGTGACTGGGCCGGCGCACGCGAGGATCGGTTGGCTGCCTGGCTGACCGGAGCCATCGCGTCGGGCGATCGGCTCGGGCAGGTCGACCGGCGCGCCACTGTCGGCAGCGGCAAGCGGCGGGGCTGCACCCGCCCAGGCGAAGACCAGCTCGTCCTCGCCCTTGAGGAAGCGGTGGCAGCGCACGCCACCGGTGGCGCGCCCCTTCGGTGGGTACTCGGTGAACGCCGTCACCTTCACCGAGCCGGCCTCGGTGCCGGGCAGCGCCGACGCGGAGCCGGAGACCGTGACCACCACGGACGTCTCGGGCTCCAGAGCCGTGAACGAGACGACGCGGGCACCTGCTGCGAGCTTCACACCGGCGATGCCACCACCCGAGCGTCCCTGCGGGCGCACCTGGCCGGCGACGAACTGCAGCAGCTGGCCGTCGCTGGTCACGAAGCACAGCGTCTCCTCGCCCGAGACGAGCTCGGTGGCCCCGACGACCTCGTCGCCGTCCCTGAGCGAGATCACGTCCCAGTCGTCACGGTTGGAGAGGTACTCCGGGTTGACCCGCTTGACGACGCCCTGCCTGGTGCCCAGGGCGAGTCCCGCGGAGTCTGGCTCGAAGCTGGTCAGCGCCAGCACCTTCTCGCCCTCGAGGGTCAGGAACTCGCCCACGGGCGCGCCGCCCTGCAGGTTGGGATGGTTCGCGGTGCTCGGCAACGTCGGCAGGTCGAGTACGCCGAGCTTGACCACCCGTCCGGCAGAGGTGATCACACCGACCTCGCCGCGGGCCGTCGAGGTGACCGCAGAAACGATGACGTCGTGACGGGTACGGCCGCCGCCCGCTCCTGGCCGGTCCAGGGTCGTCGTACGCGCCAGCAGTCCCGAGGAGGACAAGAACACGTAGCAGGGGTCGTCGGCGACCTCGAGCGGTGTGGCGGAGGTGGTCGCCGTCTGTCCAGAGGCCTCCAGCAGCACCGTACGACGAGGCGTTCCGAAGGTCTTGGCGACCTCGGCGAGCTCCTCGGACACCACGCCTCGCAGGCGGGTCTCGTCGCCGAGGATCTCGTCGAGCGCGGCGATCTTGCGCTGCAGCTCGTCGTGCTCCTTGTCCAGCTCGATCTTGGAGAACCGGGTCAGCCGGCGCAGCGGCATGTCGAGGATGTAGTTGGCCTGTATCTCGGTGAGGTCGAAGACCCCCATCAACCGCTCGCGGGCCATCTCGACGTTGTCGCTGCCGCGGATCAGCTGGATGACCTCGTCGATGTCGATGATGGCGAGGAGCAGTCCGTCGACGAGGTGGAGCCGGTCGACGGCGCGGCCTCGGCGGTACGTCGAGCGGCGGCGTACGACGTCGAAGCGGTGCTCGAGGAAGACCTCGAGCATCTCCTTGAGCCCGAGCGTGCGGGGCTGGCCGTCGACCAGGGCGACCGCGTTGATGCTGAAGGACTCCTCCAGCGGCGTGCTCCGGAACAGCTGCTCGAGCAGCGCCTCGGGATGGAAGCCGTTCTTGACCTCGATCACCAGCCGCAGCCCCTTGCTGCGGTCGCTGAGGTCCTTGACGTCGGAGATGCCCTGGACCTTCTTGGTCTGGACGAGCTTCTTGATCGCGGCGATCACCCGCTCCGTCCCGACGCCGTAGGGAAGCTCGGTCACCACGATGCCCTTGCGTCGTGCGGTCACTGACTCGATCCGGGTGGTTGCGCGCATCCGGAAGCTGCCGCGGCCGGTCTCGTAGGCGTCGCGGATGCCGTCGAGGCCGATGATCTTGCCGCCGGTCGGCAGGTCCGGGCCGGGGATGAAGCGCATCAGCGCGTCGAGGTCGGCCGTCGGGTGCTTGACCAGGTGTCGCAGCGCCTGGACCACCTCGACCAGGTTGTGCGGCGCGATGTTGGTCGCCATGCCGACCGCGATGCCGGCAGCGCCGTTCACCACGAGGTGCGGGATCGCGGAGGGAAGCACGGACGGCTCGATCTCTCGTCCGTCGTAGTTGGGGCGGAAGTCGACGGTGTCCTCGTCGATGTTCGCGGTCATGGCGACCGCGGCGGGGGCCAGGCGTGCCTCGGTGTAGCGCATTGCGGCGGGCGGGTCGTCGGGCGAGCCGAAGTTGCCATGTCCGTCGACGGTTGGCAGGCGCATCGACCAGGGCTGGGCCATCCGGACGAGGGCGTCGTAGATCGCCCCGTCACCGTGCGGGTGGAAGCGACCCATGACCTCGCCGACGACGCGGGAGGACTTCACGTGACCCCGCTCGGGCCACAGGCTCATGTCGTGCATCCCGTAGAGGATCCGGCGCTGCACCGGCTTCAGGCCGTCGCGGGCGTCGGGGAGGGCCCGGGAGTAGATGACCGAGTAGGCGTACTCGAGGAAGCTCGTCCGCATCTCGTCGCCGACGTCGATGTCGACGATGTGCTCCTCGAAGTCCTCCGGAGGTGGTGTTGTACGACGGGCCATGTGCCGATTCTCCCTACCGCCCGAGGAGATCGTTCGGGGGGCACGCCGAAAGGGTGCGCCTGCCCATCCCGGCGCCTGCTGTACGCCGCCGGGAGCGGCTGTGGAAGAGGCCGACCCTCACCGCGGACGGTACATTTCAGTCGTGCCCACGAAGGACCTCGATCGTCCCCCGCCGTCCCCTCCGGACTATCCCAAACACTGGGAGGCAGATGTCCTGCTGCGAGACGGTCGCACCGCCCACCTCCGACCGATCCTGACCGAGGACGCCGAGGGACTCGTGGAGTTCTACACCCACGTCTCCAAGGAGTCGAAGTACTTCCGGTTCTTCGCGCCGATGCCCACCTTGTCCGACAGGGACGTCGAGCGGTTCACCAACGTCGACTACCACGATCGTGTGGCGCTCGTGATGACGCTCGCCCAGAAGATCGTCGCTGTCGGCCGCTACGACGTCGTGGAGAAGGATGCCGAGAGCACCCGGGCCGAGGTCGCGTTCCTCGTGCAGGACGCCCACCAGGGCCGCGGGATCGCGCAGCTACTGCTCGAGCACCTGGCGCAGGCCGGCCGGGAGCGGGGCGTCCACAGGTTCGTGGCCGAGGTGATGCCCGACAACCGCAGGATGATCCAGGTGTTCCAGGACCAGGGCTACTCGGTCAAGGGCGGCTGGGACGAAGGGGTGATGCACCTGGAGTTCGACATCGACCCGACCGACACCTCGATCGGGGTGATCGCCGCCCGCGAGCACCGCTCGGAGGCTGCTTCGATCGCCGCCTTCCTCAACGCGCGCAGTGTCGCGGTCATCGGCGCTTCGCGTCGCAGCGACACGATCGGAGCGCTGCTGGTGCGCAACCTCGTTCTCGGTGACTACGCGGGCCGGGTGTACGTCGTGAACCCGGCCGCCGACTCGGTGGCCGGCATGCCGTCGTACCCCACCGTCGGAGACATCCCTGGCGACGTCGAGGTGGCGATCGTGGCAGTGCCGGCGGAGGCCGTGCAAGACGTCGTGCTGGACTGCGCGGCGAAGGGGGTCCACGGCCTGATCGTCATTTCCAGCGGGTTCGCCGAGACCGGCGAGGAGGGCCGCAAGCGCCAGCGCAAGCTGGTCGGCCTGGCGCGTTCCTACGGCCTGAGGCTGATCGGGCCAAACTGCCTCGGGATCATCAACACCGCCTCCGAGGTGTCGCTCAATGCCTCGCTCGCGCCCGTGATGCCGCCCCGGGGCCGCGCGGGCTTCTTCTGCCAGTCGGGAGCGCTGGGTTCCGCGATCCTGGAGAAGGTCCGCGGCCGGGGTCTCGGCCTCTCGACCTTCGTCAGTGCGGGCAACCGGGCCGACGTCTCCGGCAACGACCTCCTGCAGTACTGGGAGGAGGACAAGGCCACCGAGGTGATCCTGCTCTACCTGGAGTCGATCGGTAACCCGCGCAAGTTCTCGCGGATCGCCCGTCGGGTCTCGCGCGCCAAGCCGATCATCGCGGTGCGGTCCGGTCGGACCACGCAGGGTGTGCCGATGGGTCACGCCGTACGCCACATCGCCGCGCCCCCGGAAGCCGTCGACGCGATGTTCCGGCAGGCGGGGATCATCCAGGTGGACACCCTCGACGAGATGTTCGACGTCGCGCAGCTGCTCGCGCACCAGCCACTCCCGAGCGGTTCGCGGGTCGCGATCGTGGGCAACTCCGACGCGCTCGGGCTGCTCGCCGTCGACGCCGCCGCGGCCAGCGGCCTGACCGTGACGAGCGCGACCGCCCTGGGCGCAGACGCGACGGCGGACGACTTCGAGGACGCTCTGGACACCGCCATCGACGACCAGCACGTCGACGCGGTGGTGGCGGTCTACATCCCGGCGCTCGACGCCGGGGGTGTGGGTGTCGCCAACGTGCTCGCGGCCGTCGGTGAGCAGTCGGACAAGCCCCTGGTCTCGACCTTCCTCGGGCGTGAGGGAGTGCCTGAGCTCCTGCGGGTGCCGGACCTTGCCGGCCACACCGCCGGGCGTGGGTCGGTGCCTTCCTACCCTGCGGTCGAGGCGGCGGTCCGGGCACTCGCTCGCGTCGTGGAGTACGCCGCCTGGCTGGAGCGGCACGACGACTCCGTGAGTCTGCTGGACGAGATCGACATGGACTCGGCGAAGCGCCAGGTCAACGAGCTGCTGATGGAGCACCCCGACGGTCACGACCTGACCGACCCCGAGCTCAAGACCCTCCTCGCCAGCTATGGGGTCGAGCTGTGGGACCGAGTGCACGTTTCCACGATCGAGGAGGCGGTCGCCGCCGGAGACGAGCTGGGCTGGGACGTCGTACTCAAGGCAAGCGCGGAGCGCCTGCGCCAGCGCCCCGACCTGGCACACGTGTGGCGCAACATCGACGACGAGTCGGAGATGCGCGACGGCTGGGAGTCGCTGATGGAGATCATCACGCATCCGGCCGATGCGAAGTTCGTCGTACAGCGCACGGCTCCGCCGGGTGTCCCGGTGGCGATCGGCGGGCTCGAGGACCCGCTCTTCGGGCCTGCGGTCTCCTTCGGGGTCTCGGGCGCGTTGACCGACCTGGTCGGCGACCGCGTCTACCGGATCCCGCCGATCAGCGCCCTGGACGCCGCGGAGACGGTTCGTTCGATCAAGGCAGCACCGCTCCTGTTCGGCTACCGCGGGAGCGACCAGGTCGACGTCCCCGCCATCGAGGACCTGATCCGGCGGGTGGCGCAGCTCAAGATCGACCTGCCGCAGCTCAGCCGGATCGACCTGATGCTCGTGCACGCCACCGTCGAGGGCGCGATCGTCCTGCACGCCACCGGCCGCGTCGAAGCCATGGCCGATCTGCGCTCGGACCTGTTCGTACGGCGCCTGACGGACCCGCTCGACGACACGGTGCTCGACGACCTGCCCGGCTGACTTGCCGTTGACCTGCCCTTGACCTGCCCGGCTGACCTGCCCGGCTGACCTACCCGGGCGGGTCACAGCGCGCGTGACAGACTGAGGCCATGCGTCAAGTTGCCCAGAGCGACCGGTTCGACGACCTCGTGGTCGCGATCGAGAAGACCGGCTACTACCCACAGGTCGTGGAGGCCGGTGTCCGGTCTGCCGTGGCGGGGGAGAGTGTCACCTCGTTCCTGGTGCATCACGAGCCGACCATCGACCGTGACGAGGTCCGCCGGCACATCACCGTGGTGGTGCTCACCGGGACCAGGCTGATCCTGTGCCACACCGACGAGCACGCACCCGACGACCTGCTCCCCGAGCCGTACACCTCGACCTCAACCGAGGCGATCACGCTGACCTCGGTGCGCTCGATCGTGGTCAACCGGATGGTCGCCAACCCCGCGACCTTCGACGGCGGTGCCGGTGAGCCCACGCCCAGCGAGGCGGTGCTGACCGTCGGCTGGGGTGGCATCAACCGGATCGACCTCGAGCCCGCAGCCTGCGCCGACCCCGAGTGCGACGCGGACCACGGCTACACCGGCATGGTGGTCTCCGACGACTTCTCGCTGCGCGTCAGCTCCGCTGCCGACGGGCAGGGCGCGGTCGACGACCTCCTGGTGTTCGCCGAGAGCCTCTCGGCCCGGACGCAAAGCTGAGCGTGGGCTGACGGTGGCCGAGCCTCCCCATCCGGGCTTCGTCGAGCCGGTTTACTCCGGTGCCACGCTGGGAGGCTCGACGGGTTCGACTTCTGGCCCTTCGACGGCTGAGGTGGCCGGCCGGTCGCTGGGCGACGTACTTCCCGCGGTCGCGAGCGCCCTCGGGGTCTCTGTTGGGTTCCATGAGACCTCCCTGGTGTTGCCGCCGGCTCCGGCGTACGTCGTGATGCTGGTGGACGGGCTCGGTCACGAGCTGCTCGCCGAGCACCGCGCCCAGGCGCCGTACCTCCACTCGCTGCTGGGGGCGCCGCCCGCCACCTGCGGCGTGCCGTCGACCACCGCCACGTCGCTGACCTCGCTGGGCACGGCCCTGACACCTGGTCAGCACGGACTTGTCGGATTCACGTCGAGGGTGCCCGAGAGCGGCGCGCTGCTGAACTCGCTGTTCTGGGACCAGCCCGTCGACCCGCTTGAGTGGCAGCCCAACGCCACGGCCTTCAGCCGTCTCGAGGCGGTGGGGGTGCACACCAGCGTCGTCAGCAAGCGGGAGTTCGAGGGCTCCGGGCTGACCCGGTGCGGGCAGCGGGGGGCGGCGTACGTCGGGGCCGACGACGTCGCCGAGCGCGTCGCGGGTGCGGTCGCGGGCGCGTCGCGTCGTCCGTCGCTGACCTATGTGTACGACGGGGCTCTCGACTGGACAGGTCATCGCGCCGGCGTCGACTCGCAGCGCTGGCGGACGCAGCTGCGCGACATCGACGAGGACGTCCAGGAGCTGCGCGACGAGCTGCCCGCAGACGTGCGACTGCTGGTGGTCGCCGACCACGGGATGGTCGACTCCACGCCTGCCAGACACGTCGACGTCGACGCGAACCCCGACCTGCGGGACGGGGTGACCCTGCTCGGTGGCGAGGCCCGGTTCCGGCACGTGTACTGCCGCGGCGGAGCGGTGCAGGAAGTGGCCGCGACCTGGCGTTCCGTGCTCCGTGGCCGGGCGACGGTGCTGACCCGCGACGAGGCGATCGAGCGCGGCTGGTTCGGCCCTGTCTACCCCGGTGTGCGCCTCCGGCTCGGCGACGTGGTGGTCGCGGCCCATGACGACTGGGCCCTGATGAGCTCGAAGGACTTCCCCTACGAGATGACCCTCGTCGGCCTGCACGGCTCACTCACCCCGCGCGAGATGAACATCCCCATCCTGGTGGGCTGAGGTCTTCATAGTCCGGAGCGTTCGGACCCTCAGGTGGGCGCTTCAGGGGGCCGTTCGCTCCGGATTATCTGGCCTCAGGCGAACGGCAAGGGCTCGGCGACCATCGAGACCGCGCGGGCCCGGGCGGCGGTCATCCGGCGGCGGTGGTGGGCCCGGCAGAGGACCTCGTAGGCGATCTCGGCCGGTACGTCGCCCTCGACGTCGCCGACGACGATCACCTCGCCCTCGGTGACCATCGCGCCGTCGGCCGTGCGCGCGTTGTGCGTCGCGCGCTTGCCGCACCAGCACAGCGCCTCGACCTGGAGCACGTTCATCCGGTCGGCGAGCTCGACCAGACGGCGTGAGCCCTCGAACAGCGCTGTCCGGAAGTCCGAGAGGATCCCGAAGCAGAACACGTCGATCTGCAGCTCGTCCACGATCTTGGCCAGCTGCTCGACCTGGCTCCCGGTGTAGAACTGGGCCTCGTCGCAGATCAGGTAGTCGATCCGGGCCCCGTGGGTGAGCTCGTCGACCACGTAGCGCCAGAAGTCGAAGGTCTCGTCCACCTCGATCGCATCATGCGTCAGACCCAGTCGCGAGGAGATCATCGCCACGCCCGCGCGGTCGTGGATGGTGAAGATGCGGCCGAGTCGCCCGCGGGCGGCGTGGTTGTGGTTGGTCTGCAGGGCGAGGGTGCTCTTCCCGGAGTCCATCGTCCCCGTGAAGAATTGGAGTTCAGCCATCGGGGAGGATCATGCCATGCAGGCATCCGCGAACCGGCCGCTGATCGACGTCGAGGAGCTGGCATCCCTGGTCGAAAACGGCCGATGCACGGTCCTCGACGTGCGCTACCGGACGGGTGGGCCGCCAGGTGCGTCGGAGTTCGCTCGCGGGCACATCCCTGGTGCGTCGTACGTCGACATGGACACTGCCCTCGCGGCCGCTCCGGGCCCGCGGGGGCGGCACCCGCTCCCTGACCCAGCCGTCTTCGAGGAGGCCATGCGCGCGGCCGGCGTGTGCGACGACCTCCCCGTGGTGGCGTACGACGACTGGGGCGGCCGGGCCGCAGCCAGGTGCTGGTGGCTGCTTCGCTGGGCCGGTCACCAGGATGTGCGCGTCCTCGACGGCGGGTGGGCGGCCTGGGTCGCCGCCGGACGTCACCCGAGCGACGATCAGCTCACGCGGACACGCGGTGATTTCTCCGCCCAGCCGGGCCAACTGATCGTCGTTGGGCCGGAGGAGGTGCTCGACCTCGCCGAGCGAGGGGTCCTGGTCGACGCCCGCAACCCGGAGCGGTTCCGCGGCGAGGTCGAGCCGATCGACCCGGTCGCGGGGCACATCCCTGGGGCGGTGAACGTGCCGACCGGTGCGAACCTGAGCGAGAGTGGCAGGTTCCGCTCACCGGAGGAGCTGCGCGAGGTGTACTCGACGGTCAGGGGAGAGCCGGTTGCGGCGTACTGCGGCTCGGGCGTCACCGCCGCTCACGACATCCTGGCGATGGCCGTCGCCGGGATCGATGCCGCGCTCTACGCAGGCTCGTGGAGCGAGTGGGTCGCCGACCGGGCACGACCGGTCGCCACCGGCGAGTGAGATTCCGCAGTCAGACAGCGCCGGAACGTCCTGACCGGGACCATGGAGGAGACGCGCGTTCCCGTCGTCGAAGGACCAGCGCGGCGATGACACCGCCGATGAAGAGGCCCACGATGGCTACGCCGAACTCGGCCCACTCGGCGTCGAACCGTCGGCCGATCCGGGAACCGACGTACGCAAGGGTCATCGCGAGGAGCGCCAGCAGGAACCGGATCGCCATCTCCTTGAAGAACAGCGAAGTGAACGACTCGGTGCCGCCGTGCCTGTTCAGCGGCTGTACGCCGACCACGGCCTGGGGCGACAGCGGGCCGTAGATGTGCGGGTAGGTCTCACCGCCGACGTCGTCCTCACGCCACGGCACACCGAGCCGGTCGGTGTCGATGGTGAGCAGCACCAAGGGCCTCCCCAGACCGCTGTAGTACCGCTGGAAAACGCCCTCCACCTGCTGACGGTGCGCCGCGTGCAGGAACCCCTCGTCCTCGAGGGTCCGGCCGACCGTGGAGGTGCTGTAGACACCCGACCGACGTGCGTGCTCCCAGTCCGCCGCCGTGGCGATGTGGAAGATCCGCATATGCACATCGTTTCAGGTACGCCGGCTCACCCGGCTCCGGCAGGTGGTCCGTCACGCCGTCCGGGCGTGCTGGACGGCGGGCCGGAGGGCCTTCTGGACGGCGGGCACGGAAAGGCGCGCCAGGAGGCTCTCGAAGATCCCGGCGGCGTCCTGCAACGGGAGCAGGGCGGCCTCGTGGCCTCGCCAGCCGAAGACCGAGGCACCGTCGAGCTCGTGCACCTCCAGCGGTTCAGCGCCCGGGTTCAACACGGTGCGTCCGGTAGCGCCCGCCTGGCGGTGCTCCTCGCAGTCGCAGGCTGCACGCAGGATGAGCGTGGTCAGGTCAGTTGGCCGGTAGACGGCGAGGCGGAGCCGGGTGCCGCGGGCGCCGAAGTGCAGCACCCTGACGTTCTCTGGGCCGTTCTCTGGGCCATTCTCTGGGCCGCCGTCACGGAGCCACAGGGACACCGGAACCGCATGGCTCGAGGGGAGTACGCCGAAACCGCGTGCGCTCAAGGCGCGGGTCCAGCTAGCGAAGGTCAAGGAAGACATGGCTGAGGTTCTCTTCTGTGAGGGCTGTCGGGCGTCCGGGGTCTACGGGGCGCACCAGCGAGGCTGGTGTCAGCGACAGCTACAACACAGGTTCAGCACGGTCACGATGGTAGCGGCCACGAGCGCGCCGCGCACCAGATCTCGCAACCCGGACCGGTGATCGCCTGAACTCAGGCGTTCACCAGTGGACGCCGGTCCGGGAGAGCAGCTTCTCGTTCACGCTCTCCGTCTTCCGCTCGCCGCGAGCGGCCGAGGAGTCGGGGAAGACCTGGTAGGCCATGTGCAGCACCCGGAAGGCCGTCTTGGGCGCCAGCGTGTGGGCAAGCGCGCCGAGGTTGCCGGTCTTCGTGTTGATCTCGTGAGGCTGGTCGACGAGAGCCCTGATCACCTTGCTGGCCGCCTGGCCGGGGCTGATCGTGGGGAACCGGTCATACATCTTGGTCGGCGCGATCATCGGCGTCCGCACCAGCGGCATGTGGATGCTGGTGAACGAGACGCCGTCGCCGATCAGCTCGCTGGAGACGACATTGCTCCAGGCGTCGAGCGCGGCCTTGGAGGCGACGTACGCCGAGAAGCGCGGCGGGCTGGTGAGCACGCCGATCGAGGAGATGTTCACGACGTGCCCGGACTTCTGGCCGCGCATCTTGGGCAGGATTCCCATGATCAGCCGGATCGCGCCGAAGTAGTTCAGCTGCATCGTCCGCTCGAAGTCGTGGAATCGGTCCTCGCTGAGCTTCAGCGACCGACGGATGGAGCGGCCCGCATTGTTCACGACGAAGTCGATGTGCTCGAAGTCCTGGCGCAGCTGCTTGGTCAGCGCGTCGATGGCATCGAGGTCGGACAGGTCGCACTGGTAGGCGTACGCGGTCCCACCCTGGCGCTCGATCAGACGCTTGGTCGCCTCGAGCTTGTCCAGGCCGCGCGCGATCAGGATCGGGACGCCGCCGGCCTTCGCGATCTGTACGGCGGTGACCAGGCCGATGCCCGAGGACGCCCCGGTGATCACCACGGTCTTGTTGGCCAGTGCCTTGACCACGGCGGCGTCGTTCTTGACCGAGTCGTCGAGCATCTCCTCCCAGTAGGACCACAGCGTCGAGGCGTAGGACTCCAGGTCGGGCACCGAGATGCCTGACCCGGCCAGTGCCTTCTCCGTGGAGCGGGAGGCGTAGATGGACGGGAAGGAGACATGCTCCAGGACCTCGGGCGGGATGCCGAGGCGGCCGATGGTCTGGGTCAGCGCCAGGTGCACGGCCGGCACGCTGAGCGCCGCACCGATGAGGTTCGCGGGGCGCAGGGCACGGGGGAGGAGAGCGGTTGGCAGCCTGCCGGTGACACTGCGGTCGAGGGGTACGGCGAACCTGGGCGCCTTCGCGGCGGAGGCGAACGTGTTGATCACGTCGACGGTGGTCATCGGCTCGGGGTTGACCAGGTGGAAGGCCTGGCCGTCGAGTCCGGCCTTGTGGGCGATGTGGTCCATCGCCTTGGCCACGTAGTCGACCGGCACCACGTTGGTGTCGCCGAGGTCGACGCCGATCAGCGGCATCCAGCCCGGAAGGGTGTCCCGCAGGCGCTTGAACACCGGGAAGAAGTAGTAGGGCCCGTCGATCTTGTCCATCGCGCCGGTCTCGGAGTGACCGACCACGACAGCGGGACGGTAGACCCGCCACGGCACTGCTGCCTCCTCGCGCACGATCTTCTCGGACTCGAACTTCGTGCGGTGGTACGCCGACGGCAACCGCTGACCTTCGTCGAACATGGACTCGTCGAAGACACCGCTGTAGTCACCGGAGGCCGCGACCGAGGACACCTGGTGGAAGTGACCAACCTCGAGCTTGCCGGCCAGCGCGATCGCGTTGCGGGTGCCACCGACGTTCATCGTCTCGTTCATCGCGTCCGAGGCGGTCATGTCGTAGATGGCGGCGAGGTGGAAGAAGTGCTCGATGTCCCCTATGTGGGCGGTGATCCACTGGTGGCTGATCCCGAGGTCGGCCTCGCCGAGGTCACCGATGACCGGTGTGACCCGGGCACCCCCCAGGTCCTGCGCCTGCCACTCCTCGATCAGCGCCTCGAGTCTGTCCTGCGAGCCCGCACGGCACAGGACGAAGATCTCGCCCTCGCGGTTCTCGACCAGCTCCTGGACAAGGTGACGGCCGATGAACCCGGTGGCGCCGGTGACGAAGTAGGACATGGTGAGGTGCACCGCTCTCGCAGGTCGGGAGTGTCTGGGATTCCATTCAACTCGTCGCGCCACCCGTGGTCACGCGCAGGGCTTTATATTACTGGCTGGTAACCTTCGGTGTCACGCACACTGCGACGTGGCAGTGGTCACTCGTTCTTGCCGCCGAACATGATCTCGTCCCAGGACGGCACCGAGGAGCGGCTCTTCTTCTTCGGCGGGGCAGGCTGCGGGGGTGCGTCATCGGTCTCAACCGAGGTGCCCGGTCCTGCGTCGACGACATCGTCGGAGACTTCATCCGCACCTGGCCCGGAGTCGCGCTGCTTCTCGGGGTGGTCCTGGGCGATCCAGTCGGCGTCCGCGGTGTCGGCGGCGGGGTCTGCGCCAGCCGCTGCGACCGGCTGGGCCGCCGGCCGAGCATCATTCTCGGCAACCTCCTCCAGGTCCGTGGGCTCATCAGCCGCCGGCTCGCGGACCAGCTCGATGGCGTCGTCGCCGAGGGGCAGCTCGTCCTGTGAGGGCACCGCGCTCAGACGCCGGGTCTGGCCCGAGCGCCCACGGGACGGGGCTGAAGCCTCCGCGGTCCCCGGCTCGCGCAGCTCGCCGGTGAGGATGCGGGCGTCGTCGTTCTCAGCCACCACGTAACGGCCGGGCAGGTCGTGGCTGAACTCGGCCGTGCGGGCACGCCCGTCGATCGTGTAGGTGGCCACCAGCGCCCATCGGCCATCAGCGCGGCGCCACGCGTCCCACTCGACGTCCTCGTCGTGCAGGGTGTGGTCGCCGAAGTAGAGCTCGGCCGCCTCCCCGAGGGTGTGGCCGGCCGAGGAGGACTCACCGGAGCGGCGGCGAACCGAGGCACGTCGCGCGTTCTGCGCCACGTGGGCGCGTTCGGCCAGGACCGGCGTCGCGAAGCCCATGATCGCCTCGACGGTGGTCTGGGCGGCTGTTGCGACGTCCTCCGGGGACTCGCCCGCGCGAATGCGCGCCTGGATGTCTCGGGGGCGCAGTGCGCTTTCCATCTTCATCTCCAACTGGCCGAGTCGTACGTTCTCGCCACGCAGTGCGGCACGCAGCCGGGTGTCTACCGGGACGGCGAACTCCTCGCCCGCCGAGCTGATCAGGATCAGCTTGCTGCCGTCCTTGGTCAGCCCCACCGGGGTGAGGTCCTGCATCCGTCGTGCTCCTTCGCATCGCACCTGCGGCCCGAGCCTACTTCAGCGTGGCCCACGCCTGAGCGAGGCGCGCGCCGTACGGCGAACGGCGCGCGATCCACGGGGCGCCGACGCACCCTAGGCTTCCGACATGGCCGAGGAGAGCACGTTGCTGTTGGTGCTCGACCTCGGCGGCATCTTCGTGTTCGCGATCTCCGGCGCGCTCGTTGGCGTGCACAAGCAGCTGGACGTCTTCGGCGTGCTGGTGCTCGCAGGTACGACGGGCCTCGGTGGCGGCTTCCTGCGCGACGTACTCATCGACGCAACGCCCCCGGCGGCCCTCGCCGACTGGCGCTACCTGCTCGTGCCCGTTGCAGCGGGGCTGATCACGTTCGTGTTCCACCCCTTGGTCGGTCGCCTCGATCGGGTGCTGATCGTCTTCGACGCCGCGGGGTTGGGGCTGTTCTGCGTGACGGGTGCGCTCAAGGCCCTCGACTTCGGCCTCGGGCCGGTGCCCGCGGCACTGATGGGGATGGTCACCGGGGTCGGCGGCGGGATCGCCCGGGACCTGCTGGCCGGACGGGTGCCAGCGGTCTTCTCCAGCGAGCTCTACGCCACCCCAGCGCTGATCGGCGCCACCTGGGCCGTGCTTGCTGCGGGCTGGGACCAGCCGGTCGGCGTGGTGGCGATCCCCGGGGTGCTGATCTGCTTCGGCCTGCGGATGCTGGCGCTGTGGCGCGGATGGCAGGCCCCGCTGCCCAGCGGACCGGCGAGCGTCTGAGCCAGCCCGCCCCTCGACGTGAGTCGCGGGGGCTCCTCAGCGGCCCAGGACCCGGTTGAGATAGGCGTTGGTGAAGACCCGGTCCGGGTCGAGCCGGTCGCGCATCGCCTGGAACTCCTGCCAGCGGGGGTAGGCCGTCTCCAGGTCCACGGCGCTCCGGCTGTGCAGCTTGCCCCAGTGCGGGCGTCCGTCGTACCCGCGCAGGACCGCCTCGATGCCGTGGAAGTACCCGCGGTGGTCGGTCTCCGGGTTGGTGTGGAAGGCCAGGTACATGGTGTCGCGGTCCTCGGCCGGGGAGAGAGGTACGCCGTCGGCGCGAGCAGTGCGCACCTCGACCGGGAAGCCGATGTGCCAGTCGCTGCGCTCGATGAGGGTGCGGACGTCACGCAGCGCTGCGAGGCCCGCCTCGCGCGGCACGGCGTACTCCATCTCCCGGAAGACCACCGCACGCCGGGAGGTGAACACCTTGTGCGGCACGTCGCTGTAGCGGCGCTCGGTGACCGCCCGAGCGACGAGGTCGTTCATCCGGGGCACCAGCCCGGGCCGGGCGTTGCCGAGGCGGTTGACCCAGCCGAACGCACGGTTGGCGAGGAACTCGTCGTCGAGCCAGCCGCGGAAACGCGAGAGCGGGTCGGCGGGCTCCACCGTGCGGTTGTTGCGCTTGGTCAGCAGCCGGTCGGTGTGGGGGAACCAGTACATCTCGAAGTGGTAGTTCTCCGCCACCAGCGAGTCGAACTCGTCCATCGCCTGGTCCCAGCGCATGGGTCCCTCGTGGGCCTCGAGCGTGAACAGCGGCTCGACACGCAGGGTGATCGAGGTGAGGATGCCGAGCGCACCCAGCCCCAGCCGCGCGACGTCGAGGACGTCGGCATTCTCCTCCGCGTCAGCTCGCACCAGGGTCCCGTCGCCGGTGACCATCTCCAGTCCGGTCACCTGGGCGCTCAGTGAGGCAACCTCACCGCCGGTGCCGTGGGTGCCGGTGGAGATCGCGCCTGCGACGGTCTGCTCGTCGATGTCACCCATGTTGTGCAGGGAGAGGTCGAGCCGGTCGAGGGCGGCGTTCAGCTCGCGCAACGACGTTCCGGCGAGCACGGTGACCGTCAACGCGTCGCGGTCGACGGCGACGATGCCGCGCAGGCTGCCCGGGTTCAGCATCAAGCCATCGGTGACCGCGATGTCGGTGAACGAGTGCCCGGTGCCGGGCATCTTCACCTTCAGGTGCTGGTGGCGTGCGGCGATCACCGCGTCCGCCACCTCACCTGCGTCGTGCGGGCTGAGCTCCTGGGTCGGATGAGCCGTGGCCAGGCCAGTCCAGTTGGTCCACGTCGACATGGGGCGCAGGCTAGCCCTCCGCTGCCGCTGCCGGCACATCCCGCGGCGCAGGTCTGCGTACGGCGAGCCCGGCGAGCACGGCCAGCAGCGCGGAGATCGTGCACACCCAGTAGGCAGCAGACCCGCCGTGCTCGTCGGCAACGACTCCGGCCAGCCAGGCGCCCGGCGCGATGCCGGCACTCATCCCGGTCTGCACGAACCCCATCGCCTCGTTGAGGCGTGACCGCGGCACCGACGCCTCGATCAGTGAGAACAGGGCGATCAGTGTCGGTGCGAGCGCCAGGCCCGTCAGGAACAGCGCAAGCGTGACCACAGGCAGCCCCCGCAGGATGGGCAGGAAGACGGTTCCGACGGCGAGCACGACCATGCCGATCCGGCCGCGCTCGAGCGGCCCGCGCTGCCAGATGATCGCCCCTGCCGCAACCCCTGCCAACAGGCTGCCCAGTGAGAACGCTCCGAGCATCAGCCCGGCGAGGGACTTGCGCCCGGCGTCGTCCGCGAACGCGACCGAGGCCACCTCGAGAGCCCCGAACAGGCAGCCCAGCGCGGACGCACCGAGCGTCAACGGCAGCAGCAACAGCCACGGCATGGAGGTCCGGGCACCGGTGGAGTCACGCGGGCTGGCCGGTGGTTCCGTCCGGTGTTGCGTCGCGAGCGCGAGTGAGCCGATCGTGCCGACGACCACCGCCACCACCAGCCCGGCCTGGGGTGCGAAGACGGTGGACAGGAAGGTCACCAGCGCGGGTCCGCTGACGAAGACGACCTCGTCGACCACTCCCTCGACGGCGAACGCGGTCTGCCGTTCCTGGTCCTTCCGGAGCAGGTGGGCCCAGCGTCCCCGGACCATCGATCCGACCTGCGGGATCGAGGCACCTGCGAATGCGCCGAGGACGTGGGGCAGGGGCAGCGTCCAGTCGTCGGTGATGGAGACGATCATCAGACCGCTGGCCAGCGCGAACGCGACGGAGTCGATGTAGAGCACGCGGCCCTGGCCGAAGCGGTCAGCCAGCCGCCCATGGGGTACGGCGAACGCGGCGTTGCCGATGATGTAGGCCGCCGACACCTGCCCCGCCAGCCCGTAGGAGCCCGTGAGCGTGCTGACGAGCAGCACGATCCCGAGCGTCATCATCGAGATCGGCAGCCGGGCCACCAGACCTGTGGACGAGAACGCAACGGCCCCGGGGTGCGCGAAGACCCGGCGGTAGGAAGCAAGCACCCAGCAACGATAGGAGACTGCCGGGCCGTCCTCCCGGGCCGTCTTTCAGGACCGTCCTTGTGGGGCAGGCCGTGCCGCGAGGGCCACTCACTCATAGGCTGGTCGCATGCCGTCCGAGACAGCCGCTTCGCGACTTCCTCAGAGACCTCGTGATCCGCGGCCGTACGACGCGCTCCTGCTCGTGTCCTTCGGTGGCCCCGAGAAGCCCGACGACGTCCTCCCCTTCCTCCGCAACGTCACTGCCGGAAGGGGCATCCCCGACGAGCGGCTCGAGGAGGTGGGAGAGCACTACTTCCACTTCGGCGGCCGCAGTCCGATCAACGACCAGAACCGGGAGCTGATGGACGCGATCGAGGCCGACCTCGAGGCCAACGGCGTGAGAGTCCCCGTCTACTGGGGCAACCGCAACTGGGACCCGTACCTGCGCGACGCACTCGAGCAGATGAAGGCAGACGGAGTCACCCGCGCAGCCGCCGTCCTCACCAGTGCCTACTCCTCCTACAGCGGGTGCCGGCAGTACCGCGAGAACCTCGCCGCCGCGGTGGAGCAGGTGCCGGGGGCTCCGCAGATCGACCGGCTGCGCCACTACTCCAACCATCCGGGTTTCATCGAGCCCATGGTCGACGCGACCCTCACTGCGCTGGCCGACCTGCCCGAGGACGCCCGGCGGGGCGGGCACCTGGCCTTCGTGACCCACTCGATCCCGGTCAGCATGAACGAGTCCAGCGGACCGCGAGGGGGCGCCTACATCGCCCAGCACCGGGTCGTGATGTCTGAGATCATCGAGCGGGTGCGCGAGGAGACCGGCCACCGGTACGCCTCGGAGCTGGTCTTCTGCTCCCGCTCGGGCACCCAGGTCCCGTGGCTCGGGCCGGACGTCAACGAGCACCTGCGCGCCCTCCGGCAACGTGGCGTCCCCGGCGTCGTGGTGGTGCCGATCGGGTTCGTCTCGGACCACATGGAGGTCATCTACGACCTCGACACCGAGGCCGCGGCAACTGCCGATGAGATCGGGCTGCCGTTCGCGAGGGCAGCGACGGCCGGCATCGACCCGCGGTTCGTCGCGGTCGTCCGTGACCTCCTGCTGGAGCGCGCTGCGTCGGAACGGGGCGAGTCACCCGAGCGCGCCGCCGAGGGTTCGGACCCGCTGTGGGATGTGTGTCCGGCCGGGTGCTGCCCCAACCCTCGCGGTCCCCGGCCCGCTATCTGCGGGCAGGACTGACCCGGTGTCCCTGCTGTGAGACCTGCGGACAGTCCGAACGACCTGCTCGAGCTCGCCCTCGCGACGGCACGGGAGGCGGGCGAGCTGATCTCGTCGATGCGTTCGCGCGGCGTCGACGTCGCCGACACGAAGTCGAGCGCAGTCGACATCGTCACCGAAGCCGACCGGGCGTGCGAAGAGCTGATCCTCCAACGGCTGCTGCGCACACGGCCCGACGACGGGTTCCTGGGGGAGGAGGGTGACGACATTCCCGGGACGTCGGGGGTGACCTGGGTCGTCGATCCGATCGACGGCACTGTGAACTACCTCTACGGGCTGCCGCACTACTCCGTCTCCATCGCTGCGGCCCGGGCAGATGGCCAGATCGTGGCCGGCGTGGTGCGCGGCCCTGCCCTGGACGTCGAGTACGCCGCGACGCTCGGCGGGGGCGCCACCCGCAACGGCGTACCGCTCCGGGTGCCCGATCCCGTGCGGGGCTCTCCGCCGCTCGGCCAGTCCCTGGTCGCTACCGGGTTCAGCTACGAGGCCGCCATCCGGGAACGACAGGGGCTCGCAGTGGCCCGGATGCTTCCCCAGGTCCGCGACATCCGGCGACTCGGCTCCTGTGCCCTCGACCTCTGCGCGGTGGCCGCGGGCCACTGCGACGCCTACGTCGAGGAAGGTGCCCACGTCTGGGACTACGCCGCCGGCGGTCTGGTCGCCACCGAGGCAGGCGCCACCTTCGAGGTGTGGAAGACGCTCGACGACAGGGACCTCGTGGTGTGCGCACCCTCGCCCGGCTGGGAGGAGTTCTCCGCCCTGGCGACGGCCTGCGGTTTCCTCGGTGAGGTCCCGCAGCCAAGGGAGAGTGGGCCCAACGACCAGCCCCGGAACAAGCAAGAAGTGACCCACCACTGACCCACCTGTGACCCCACAGCTGATCGGGTCGGTGACCCCGCACCCGCTTGGGAACAACGGCGGGAGCGCACGCGTTTACGTCACGTCTGAAGCGAACAGATCACACCCGTACAACTCATTGTGGGGATGGGTGTGCACAATCGCCGCGACTAGTGCACAATCTGCGCCTCACGTGGATTTGGCGCACCAACGAGCTTCGGGGCTCGATTTGGGCTCTGGCCCGACCGATCGCCCGAGGCCCACGCTGGGACTTGGGAGCAGGAGAGAACGAATGGCAACCGATTACGACGCACCGCGCAAGACCGAGGAAGAGCAGAACGAGGACAGCCTCGAAGAGCTCAAGGCGCGCCGTCACGACAAGAATTCCGGGAAGGTCGACGAGGACGAGGCCGAAGCGGCTGAGTCCTTCGAGCTCCCCGGCGCTGACCTCTCGCACGAGGAACTGGCCGTCGAGGTCAAGCCCAAGCAGCTGGACGAGTTCACCTGCATGAGCTGTTTCCTCGTGCACCACCGCAGCCAGCTCGCGGACGAGAAGAAGCTGATCTGTCGCGACTGCGCCTGACCCGCACCACACCGACGTCGAAGGGCCGCCTCCCAATGGGGAGGCGGCCCTTCTCATGCCCGGCTGGTGGCCGATGCTCAGGTCGTAGGCGCTCAGCTCGTCTTGCTCAGGTCGTCGGGGCGGGGGAGTCGTCGGCATCCTGGTCGTCCTTGCGGAGACCAGGCGGCAGATGGCCGGTCGACCTGGCGTAGTACTTCGCGGCCCGGCGGGTGGCCAGCATCCGAGCCAGCTGTACGGCCGTGCCGCTGGCCACGGCCCACAGCACCGCCTCCCACATGTCGACGTCCGGGTCGGCCGGGTTGGCGGGTGGGTTCTTGCCGGTCGTGGCCTGCCACGCCTTGGTCAGGCTCTTGCGCGCCACCGTGGCGCCGAGCAGCGCGGCGGCCAGCGAGAAGATCGACCAGATCTTCGAGCTGTCCTTCTTCTGCGCCTTCTTCTGGGACTTCTGGGACTTGTCCTTGGCCATGTCCTGCCTTTCGGGCGATGCCGGTGTCAGCCTCCGAGTACCCACTAAACCTAGTCAGAAGCCTTGCTGGCCAGAAGGCCGGGCGCTGGTCAGGGCGGCTGCGAGCTCGCGAGGATGACGCGTCGAGACCAGCCAGTACGGCGTCCTGTCGGCCGGGTCTGCGACCGTCACCTTGACCGATCTCTTCAGGTACGGGCGGGTCAGCAGGAAGGCTCGTGCATCGGCGTCCACGCCGTGCACCCTGCGCGTCTCCTCAGCGTCGAGCTGCTCGACGGGGCCCAGCAGGTCGACTGAGATGTGCGCCTGCCCGGCATACAGCACACCATCGCGCACGGCCACCCGGGCGCTCCCGACCCAGGCGAGGAGTCCGAAGGTCAGCAGGACAAGTGCGCCGGTCGCGGACCACGCCGCCCACTCCGGCATCGACACGATGAACGCGAGCCACAGGAACGCAAGCATCATGGTCGCCTGCACCCACCAGCGCAGCGGCACGTGCAGGCGCTCGGAGTAGGCGAGGTCGGGCGGCGGCACGGGCAAAGCCTCGCACCCGGAGCGGCTCTGGCCGCGGGTAGGGTCCAGAGCCATGGTGGAGATCTCGATCAAGCGTGTCGACCCGGAGCTGCCACTCCCGTCGTACTCGCACCCCGGCGATGCCGGGGCCGACCTGTGCTCCTCGGCCGACGTGACCCTGCAACCGGGGGAGCGGGCGCTGGTGTCCACGGGCATCGCGATGGCCCTTCCGGAGGGGTACGTCGCCCTCGTGCACCCACGCTCGGGCCTGGCCGCCCGTCACGGGATCTCGATCGTCAACGCGCCCGGCACCATCGACGCGGGATTCCGCGGTGAGGTGATGGTGTGCCTGGTGAACACCGACCAGCGGGAGCCGTTCGAAGTCCGGCGCGGGGACCGGATCGCCCAGCTCGTGATCCAGCGGTGCGAGACGGCACTGTTCGTGGAGGCCGAGGACCTTCCCGAGTCGGTGCGCGGGGCTGGGGGTTACGGTTCGACCGGAGGTTTCAGCCAGGGCGCGACTGCCCAGGAGGACTCCGACGTTGACACGCAGATGCCGGCACATGGCCCGGAGGAGATCCGGGCAGGAGGGACGAGGACGTGAGGTTCGGCCGCAAGTCAGGCTCACCGGAGTCGGAGGAGACCGGCCCGGAGCCCAATGTGGAGTTGGGTGAGGAGTTGGGTGAGGAGTCCTCGGAGGCCGGGGGCATCGGTCCCTTCGACGCGTCGGAGGTCGACCTCGACGAACGCGACTGCATCGACCTCGGCAGCCTGCTGGTCGCGCCGGTGGGTCAGATGGAGCTGCAGCTCCAGGTCGATGAGGACAGTGGCCAGGTGATCGCCGTCGTGCTGGTCGGCGACGAGGGTGCTCTCGAGCTGCGTGCCTTCGCGGCGTCGCGCGGTGCCGGCGCGTGGGACGAGCTGCGTCCGCGGATCTCCGCCGAGATGGCTCGCATGGGCGGCACGGCCGACGAGAGGCAGGGCAGCTTCGGTACCGAGCTGTTGTGCATGGTGCCGATGCAGACACCGGACGGCAAGGCGACCACCCAGCCGAGCAGGATCGTTGCCCACCAGGGCCCGGCCTGGCTGTTGCGGGCCACGCTGATGGGCCGGCCCGCCGTGGAGAACGACCTCGCGGGTCCCTGGGAGGAGACGATCCGCCAGGTCGTCGTACGCCGTGGACGCGAAGCGATGCCTCCCGGTGCGCCGTTGCCGCTCAGGCTGCCGCCGGAGGCGCGTCGGGTCGACACACCCGACAATGAATAGCTGTCCCACCTGTTCCTTTTATCCCGGACTGCGACTACCCGCCACGGAGTTCCGACCCAGGGCCTAGGCTTCAAACATGCCCGAGCACAAGAGCCGCCTGCGCGCGTCGATCAGTCGCTGGGCGAACCAGGACCGGGTGGAGGCGCAGGAGCTTCACAAGGACACGGTGCGGGCCGGGCTGGTCACGATCAAGGACGCTCCGGACCGCCAGCGCGTCGTCGTACAGGGCACCTTGAAGACGGTGACGCTCCGGCCGCGAGGTGGGGTGCCGGCCCTCGAGGCCGAGCTCTACGACGGGACGGGCTCGATCAACGTGGTGTGGCTCGGCCGCCGCCGCATCGGCGGCATCTCTCCCGGTCGCACGATCCGCATCGAGGGACGCATAGGTGTCCAGGACGGCGTCCGGGTGATGTACAACCCGCGCTACGACCTGAGACCGCGATGACCCCGCAGCCTCATTCAGAGCGTCGGCCGGAGACGGACCGGGATGCCAGCCCAGAGACAGGCCCAGAGACAGGCCCGGAGACGGGGCCCGAGACGGGCCCCGAGACAGGCCCCGAGACAGGCCCCAAGACAGGCCGAGAGCCGACGGCAGGTGCGCCCGCCGCGGCCACCACCCACACGGTGGAGGAGGTCGTTCGCAAGCAGCTCTCCGAGGCCCTGGGGGGCTCACGCGGGATGCTCGAGGCCGCCGTTCCAACCATTGCGTTCACGGTGCTGTTCCTGACCGTCCATGACCTCCGGCTGGCGATCATCGTCAGCGTGGCGTGTGCCGGCGTACTCCTGGCGGTTCGGCTCGCGCAGCGCTCGACTCCGCAGTTCGTGCTCAACGCGCTCGTCGGCATCGGCATCGGCTCGCTGTTCGCCTGGCGGGCGGCGCGCGGCGGTGGCGACGCCGGCGAGCAGGCGATGGCCTACTTCTTGCCGGGGCTGCTCTACAACCTCGGCTACGCCGCGGTGATGGTCTTCACCGTCGTGATCCGCTGGCCGCTCGTCGGTTTCATCGTGGGCAGCGTGGCCGGTGACCCGACCGCCTGGCACGGCGACCGGCACGTCGTACGCCTGTGCAGCCGGTTGACGTGGCTGCTCGCCGCACCGTGCATCCTGCGTGTCGTGGTGCAGGGTCCGATCTACCTGGCCGGACGCAACGGCCTGTGGTCCACCGACTCCGCTGTCGCCGCGCTGGGGGTGGCCAAGCTGACGATGGGTTGGCCGCTCCAGGTTGCGGCCCTCGCGGCGATGGTGTGGGTGCTCACCCGCAACAGCACCCCGCTGAAGCCCGGTGAGCCCGAGCCCCACCTGCACGCTTGAGTTTCCCCGGTGTGGCGACCCGGCCCCAGCGGCGGACCCAAGTCCCGTCCATGCCGGTCCTGGCATCCTGGCAGGCGACTTGGGTCCGCCTTCGGGTTCGCTTGTCGGTCTAGTTGGAGCGCGCCTGGTCGCCGTGCTCGTCGGGGGCCAGCATTCTCTCCAGCTCGTCCTCGACGTCGGCGGGGACGACGAACAGCAGCTCGTCACCGGCCTCGATGGGCTGTTCCGGGTCCGGTGTGTACACCTGCCCATCGCGCAGGATGGTCACGAGCGAGCAGTTCTCCGGGAACGGGACCAGGCCGGAGGGCTTCCCGACGTACGGCGAGTCCGACGGCATCGTCATCTCGACCAAGTTGGCGTTGCCCTGGCGGAAGGTGAAGAGCCGCACGAGGTCGCCGACTGTCACGGCTTCCTCAACCAGGGCCGACATGATCCGCGGAGTCGAGACGTTCACGTCGACTCCCCACGCCTCGGTGAACAGCCACTCGTTGTTGGGGTGGTTGACCCGGGCGACGGTGCGCGGCACACCGAACTCGGTCTTGGCGAGCAGTGACGTCACCAGGTTGACCTTGTCGTCACCGGTCGCTGCGATGACCACGTCACAGTCCTGCAGACGGGCCTCCTCCAGGGAGGACAGCTCGCACGAGTCGGCCAGCAGCCACTCGGCGTCGGGGACTCGGTCGGGCTTGATCGAGGCAGGCTCCTTGTCGACCAGCAGCACCTCGTGGCCGTTGCCGATCAGCTCCCGGGCGATCGAGCGACCCACGGCTCCGGCTCCTGCGATGGCGACCCTCATTGTTCCTCCGGGCCTTTCTTGAGTACGTCGTAGACACCGCTGGCGTTCTGCTCACGCATCACCAGGTGGAGCATGTCGCCCTCCTGCAGCACCGTCTCCCGGGTGGGCAGCATGCCCTCACCGAGCCGGTCGATCCACGCGATGCGGCAGCCCGCCTGGTCCTGCAGCTGGATCGTGCCTGTGCCCACCCAGCGCTCCGGAACGGGCACCTGGTCCACGCGGACAGTTCCCGAAGGGTCGCGGAAGTCGGGCTCGGCGCCGGCCGGCAGGATCCGGCGAAGCACCTGGTCGGCCGTCCACTTCACGGTCGCGACCGTGGTGATGCCGAGTCGCTGGTAGACCTCGGCCCGGCCCGGGTCATAGATCCGGGCGACGACCTGCTGGATGCCGAAGCTCTCCCGCGCGACGCGCGCGGCAATGATGTTGGAGTTGTCGCCACTGCTCACGGCGGCGAAGGCGTCGGCGCGCTCGATGCCCGCCTCTGCCAGAACCGCCTGGTCGAACCCGTAGCCCGTGACCTTGGTGCCGTTGAAGGAGGGTCCCAGCCGCCGGAACGCGTCAGGGTTGCTGTCGATGACGCTCACGGTGTGGTTCCGGTCCTCGAGGCTCCTGGCGAGCGTCGAGCCGACGCGGCCACAGCCCATGATGACGACGTGCACGTACGGAACACTAGTGGACGCCGGTGGTCTCGCAGCGGCGCGGAGTGCTCTAGCCTCCCTGTGTGGGCATCGGAAATGTCTCGAAGCGGATCCTGCTCGGCCGCAAGCTACGCAGTTCGCAATTGGGCGAGACGTTGCTGCCGAAGCGCATTGCGCTACCCGTGTTCGCGAGTGACGCGCTCTCCTCGGTCGCCTACGCACCCGACGAGGTCTTCATCATGCTCGGCATCGCCGGTGCGTCGGCCTACGTCTGGTCCTGGAAGGTCGCACTTGCCGTTGCCCTGGTGATGCTGACGGTGGTGGCGTCGTACCGGCAGACGGTCCACGCCTACCCGTCCGGCGGAGGCGACTACGAGGTCGCGACCGTCAACCTCGGCCGCAGTGCCGGCGTCACCGTCGCCAGCGCGCTGCTCGTCGACTACATCCTGACCGTCGCCGTGTCGATCTCCTCGGCGTCGCAGTACGCCGCAGCGGCGGTTCCCCGGCTCGGGGGACA
This sequence comes from uncultured Actinomycetota bacterium, assembly GCA_963742815.1. Taxonomy (GTDB): domain Bacteria; phylum Actinomycetota; class Actinomycetes; order Propionibacteriales; family Nocardioidaceae; genus Marmoricola. The sequence continues at coordinate 169,057 of CAVUNJ010000009.1, read as the reverse complement.
CGAGGTCCTCGTCGCATCGGCCATGGTCGTCCTGCTGTCCGCCATGAACCTGCGTGGCGTACGCGAGTCCGGCACCTTCTTCGCCGTGCCGACCTACCTGTTCATGACCGCCATCCTGGGCATGTGCGCCTACGGCCTGATCCAGCTGATGAGCGGGACCTTGCCCGACGTGGCCAGTGCCGACCTGCAGATCATCCCGCAAGAGGGCTGGGAACAGCCGCTGACCACGATCGGGCTGGTCCTGCTCCTCGCCCGGGCGTTCTCCTCCGGCTGTGCGGCACTCACCGGGGTGGAGGCGATCAGCAACGGCGTGCCCGCTTTCCGCAAGCCCAAGAGCCGCAACGCCGCGACCACCCTTCTCCTCCTGGGCGTGATCGCGGTGGCGATGATGGTCAGTGTCATCGTGCTGGCGCACCAGATGGGGCTCCGCTACGTCGAACCGCACCACCTCGAGAGCCTCCGCACCGCCGACGACGCGCCCCTCCCCGCGGGTTTCACCCAGGACACGGTGATCGCTCAGCTTGCGAGGGCGATCTTCGACCACTTCACCCCGGGGTTCTACTTCGTGGTCGTCGTGACCGGCATCATCCTCGTCCTTGCCGCCAACACCGCGTTCAACGGCTTCCCGGTGCTGGGTTCGATCCTGGCGAAGGATGGTCTGGCACCCCGGGCGCTCGGCATGCGCGGGGACCGACTTGCCTACAGCAACGGCATCGTGTTCCTGGCGGTGATGGCGATTATCCTGATCGCGGCCTTCGACGCGCAGACCACCCGGCTCATCCAGCTCTACATCGTGGGCGTGTTCATCTCCTTCAACCTCAGCCAGCTCGGCATGATCCGGCACTGGACACGCCACCTGAAGTCGGAGACCGATGCAGCTGAACGCCGGCGCATGATCCGCTCGAGGGGGATCAACACGTTCGGGCTCGGGATGACCTCCGTCGTACTCGTGATCGTGCTGGTCACCAAGTTCCTTGCGGGCGCTTGGATCACGATCCTGGCAATGGGTGTGTTCTACGCGATGATGATCGGCATTCGCAGGCACTACGACCGTGTCGAGGAAGAGCTCGTGGTCGGCGACAGCGACCCGATCCTGCCCACCCGAGTGCACGCGATCGTGCTGGTCTCCAAGCTGCACAAGCCGACCATGCGAGCCCTGGCCTACGCCAAGGCGAGCAGGCCCAACATCCTCGAGGCGGTGTACGTCGACGCGGAGGGCGGCGGCGGCAAGGGCCACAGGCTCGTCGACGAGTGGGACGCCCAGCGGATCGACGTACCGTTGAAGATGCTCTACTCGCCGTTCCGCGAGGTGATCCGGCCGATCGTGCAGTACGCCATCGAGATCCGCGAGGCCAACCCGCGAGGTGTGGTCGCCGTCTACATCCCGGAGTACGTCGTCGGCCGCTGGTGGGAGCAGCTGCTGCACAACCAGACCGCACTTCGGCTCAAGGGCCGGCTGCTGTTCACACCCGGTGTCATGGTGACCTCTGTGCCCTACCAGCTCCAGGGTTCTGAGAAGGCGAAGAACCGCGAGGACTGGGAGAGTGAGCGACTGCGTCCCGGTGACGTTCGCCGGGGGCGGACGCGGACCGGACGGTGATCCCCGCAGTGACAGGAGAGGGTAACCAGCCCGGGCTCTCGCTCGTGGGAGCGCGCTTCGATGTCGAGGTCGGCCCCGTCGCGCACGGCGGGCACTTCGTCGCGCGGCATGAGGGCCGAGTCATCTTCGTGCGGCACGCCCTGCCCGGCGAACAGGTCACGGTTGAGATCACCGAGGACGGAGGGCGGTTCCTGCGGGGTGATGCCGTCGACGTGGCGGTGCCGTCGGTGCACCGTGTCCCGGCTCCGTGCCCGCTTGCCCACCCCGATGGCTGCGGTGGCTGCGACTTCCAGCACGTCGAGCTCGCGGAACAGCGCCGGCTCAAGGCGAACGTCGTCGCCGAACAGCTTTCCCGGCTGGCTGGCGTGGAGCACGACGTGGTCGTCGAGCCGGTGCCTGGGGACGAGGAGGGCTTGTTCTGGCGCACCCGGATGCAGTACGTCCACCTGCCGGGCGGCGGCCGGGGGCTGCGCAAGCACCGTTCGCACGACGTTGTCGTCGTGGACCGATGCCTGATCGCCCGTCCCGACGCTCGCGAACCCAACCACGGGCCGGTGGTCGAGCGCGTGGAGACCGGACGACACGGCGCGCACCAGTTCGCCGTCGCCGGAGACGGGTTCTGGCAGGTTCACCCCGGCGCTCCCAGGATCCTGGTCGAGACAGTGATGTCGATGCTGCGTCCCGAGGACGGGGAGCGTGCGCTCGACCTCTACGCCGGCGTCGGCCTGTTCAGTGCTTTTCTGGCCGAGGCGGTCGGATCGACCGGGATGGTGACAGCCATCGAGGGGCACCGTCAGGCCGCCGAGCTTGCGAGGGAGAACCTGGCGGCGTACCCACACGTGTCCGTGCTGCGCGACCGGGTTGACGTGGCGCTGCGTCGTCTCGTCGGCGACGACCGCGACACGTGCGATGTCGTCGTACTCGACCCACCGCGGGCCGGGGCGAAGGGTCGGGTCGTGCGGGCGATCGCGGATCTCGCTCCGCGAGCCGTGGCGTACGTCGCCTGCGACCCCGCCTCGCTGGCCCGTGACATCTCCTACTTCGCCGAGGCCGGCTACCTGCTCACCGACCTGCGTGCTTTCGACATGTTCCCGATGACCCACCACGTCGAGTGCGTGGCGCTGCTGACCCGCGGATGACCCACATGGAGGAGTTCCTCGACCTCGTGGGGCAGCTCGACGAGGTGCGGATAACCGAGTACCCCCGCTACTCCAAGCTCGAGGTGGCCGGGCGGTCCTTCGGCTACCTCTGGGAGCCGACCCGGACGGTGGGCCTCAAGCAGACTCTCGCCGAGCAGGCCGCCCTGGTGGGCGAGCGGCCGGAGGTCTTCGAGGTGCAGTTCACTGCTGGTGGGTTCGGGTGGGTAGTGGTGTACCTCGACCGCATCGGGCGCGACGAGCTCGCCGAGCTCACCTTCGAGGCGTGGCGGCTCTCGGCGCCGAAACGACTGGTCTCCGAGCGCGGAGACCGGCTCCCGGCCTGAGACCATGACTAACTAGCCCGCAAAGCGCGGTTGAGGGGGCTCAGCCTCCGGCGAGGTTCCGGCTGCGCTGGTCGAGGGCCAGCTCGCCGTACGGGTAGTCGGTCGCATGCAGGTCACTGGCCGTGTCGAGCTCGGCGACCTCCTGGTCGGTGAGCACCACGTCGACCGAGGCCAGGTTGTCCTCGAGCTGTTCGACGGTCCGGGCGCCCAGGATGGTCGAGGTGACACCGGGACGGTTCGTGACCCAGGAAAGTGCCACCTGGGCCATCGTTGCGCCTCGCTCGTCCGCGATGTGCCGCACGGCCTCGATGATGTTCCAGGTCCGGTCGGTGCCCCGGCGCTCCCAGGCCTCCATGCCCCGCTCCGGGTTGTCGCCGAGCCGGGTCGAACCGGTCGGCCGCTCGGCGCGCTGGTACTTGCCGGTGAGCCAGCCGCCTCCCAGCGGGCTCCATGGCAGCAGACCCAGCCCTGCGTCCACTGCCGCAGGGACGATCTCCCACTCGGTCTCCCGGACGATGAGGCTGTACTGCGGCTGCAACGTCACTGGCTCACTGAGCCCGAGCGCGCGGGCGGTGTGCACCGCCTTGGTGAGCTGCCAGCCGGTGAAGTTGGAGAACCCGTAGTAGCGGATCTTCCCGGCCCGCACGAAACCGTCGAGAGTCCGAAGTGTCTCGGCGATCGGTGTCCACGAGTCCCAGGCGTGCACCTGGTAGAGGTCGACGGTGTCCAGTCCGAGCCTGCCCAGCGAGGCGTCCAGGGCCTTCGAGAGGTGAACGGCGGACAGTCCGCCGTCGTTGGGCCCGGGGCCCATCGGGAAGCGGCCCTTGGTGGCCAGCACGACGGTGTCGGTCACCTCGGACGGACGCTTGGCGAGCCACCGACCGATGATCTGCTCGGAGACGCCGGTCGAGTAGACGTCGGCCGTGTCGACCAGATTGCCCCCCGCCTCGACGAAGTGGTCGAGCAGGTCGTGGGCTCCGGCCTCGTCAGTCTCGGCGCCGAAGGTCATCGTGCCGAGACACAGTTCAGAGACCGCGCAGCCGCTGTTGCCCAGGGTTCGAATACGCACCCGACCAGCCTAGGGGAAGCCTCGGAAGGATCGCGCGTCGCTAGATTCGGCGGTGTGGACCAACTGAAGTACGCCGTCGTGGAGCGGGAACGACGGTGGTTGCTCGCGGACGTGCCGCAGGACCTGGATGGCGAGACGTTCCGGATCCGTGACAGGTACCTCACCGGCACTCGACTGCGACTGCGAGAGGTGAACTACTCCGACGGCCGCTGCGTACGCAAGCTGGGCCACAAGGTCCGGCTGGACGTTGGTCCCCTCGCGGTCGCGTGCACGTCCCTCTACCTGGACGACGCAGAGTGGGATCGGCTGGTCGGGCTGCCGGGAACGGAACTGGCGAAACGCCGGACGCGGGTCGCACTCGGCGACGCGGTGGTCGCGGTCGACGAGTTCCGCGGCGGCCTCGCCGGGCTCGTACTCGCGGAGATCGACAGGGGCGGCGGGACGCTCCCACCGCCGCCCTGGCCTGTCCGAGGGGAGGTCACCTCCGATGAGCGCTACACCGGTGCGGCGCTCGCACTCGCCGACCACGTGCCGCGGTTCTGATCCAGCACATCTGCAACTAGAGCGGCGGGGAACTGGAAGATCAGTGCCGCGTGATGTATCTTGACGTCAAGATACATCACCTAAGGGTTGCCTTCCTTCCCACAGCCACAGGTGCGTGGGCAAGATGGGCCACGCGGCAGATCCGATCCGAATCCAGACCCCGAACCGAGGGAGAATCATGGCGAGCGCCGACAGCTTTGGTGCCAAGGGCACGTTGGACGTCAACGGCAAGTCCTACGAGATCTACCGCTTGAATGCGGTGGACGGGGACGGCCTCGACGTCAAGTCGCTGCCATTCAGCCTCAAGGTGCTCCTGGAGAACCTGCTCCGCACTGAGGACGGCGAGGACATCACCGCCGACGACATCAGGGCGCTGGCCGGCTGGGACGCCGAGGCGGACCCCGACAAGGAGATCCAGTTCACCCCGGCGCGCGTCATCATGCAGGACTTCACCGGTGTGCCGTGCGTCGTCGATCTGGCCACCATGCGCGAGGCGATGGCGGACCTCGGTGGAGACCCGTCGCGGATCAACCCGCTCGCTCCGGCCGAGATGGTGATCGACCACTCCGTGATCGCCGACGTCTTCGGTACGCCTGAGGCCTTCGAGCGCAACGTGGAGATCGAGTACGAGCGCAACCGTGAGCGCTACCAGTTCCTGCGTTGGGGCCAGGGCGCGTTCGACGACTTCAAGGTGGTCCCTCCCGGCACCGGCATCGTCCACCAGGTCAACATCGAGCACCTCGCGCGCGTGGTGTTCACGCGTGAGGTCGACGCCCCCGACGGTGGGAAGAGCTTGACGGCATACCCGGACACGCTGGTCGGCACTGACTCGCACACCACGATGGTGAACGGCATCGGCGTGGTCGGCTGGGGCGTCGGCGGCATCGAGGCCGAGGCCGCCATGCTCGGTCAGCCGGTTTCCATGCTGATCCCCCACGTCGTCGGCTTCAAGCTGAACAACGACCTGCCCGAGGGCGCCACGGCGACCGACCTCGTGCTGACCATCACCGAGATGCTCCGCAAGCAGGGCGTGGTCGGCAAATTCGTGGAGTTCTACGGTCCCGGTGTGTCCGCGCTGCCGGTGGCCAACCGCGCCACGATCGGCAACATGAGCCCGGAGTTCGGCTCCACGATCGCGGTCTTCCCGATCGACGAGGAGACCACGAAGTACCTCAAGATGACGGGCCGGGACGACGACCAGATCGCGTTGGTCGAGACCTATGCCAAGGAGCAGGGTCTCTGGCACGACCCCGACGCCGAGCCGCGCTTTTCCGAGCGGCTCGAGCTCGACCTGGCCACGGTCGTTCCGTCGCTCGCCGGTCCCAAGCGTCCGCAGGACCGTGTTTCGCTGACTGACGCCAAGGAGGCTTTCCGCGCCTCCCTGGCCGACTACGTGGACGACGGCCCTGCTGCGGGCGGCTCGGGCAAGGAGGGTGTCCCCGCACAGGAGAAGCCCGATGAGGCCGCGCACTCCAAGGTCGACGAGGCCTCGGACGAGTCGTTCCCGTCGAGCGATGCGCCGTCGCACTCCGAGGGTGGCAACGGCAACGGGGCGCCACACGACTGGCGCAACCACCCTGCAGGCAGCGGCAGGGGGCGGTCATCGAACGCCGCCAAGGTGACCCTGGACGACGGCACCGTCTTCGAGCTCGACCACGGCGCGGTCGCGATCGCGGCGATCACGTCGTGCACCAACACCTCGAACCCGTCGGTGATGATCGGAGCCGCCCTGCTCGCCAAGAACGCAGTGGAGAAGGGCCTGACCACCAAGCCCTGGGTGAAGACGACACTCGCGCCCGGATCGAAGGTCGTCTCCGACTACTTCGAGCGTGCGCAGCTCACGCCATACCTCGACAAGCTGGGCTTCAACCTCGTCGGCTATGGCTGTACGACGTGCATCGGCAACTCCGGTCCGCTGATCCCGGAGGTGAGCGACGCGGTGAACGAGAACGACCTCGCCGTCGTCTCGGTGCTCTCCGGCAACCGCAACTTCGAGGGCCGGATCAACCCCGACGTGAAGATGAACTACCTTGCGTCCCCGCCTCTGGTGGTTGCCTACGCGCTGGCCGGCTCGATGGACGTCGACCTCTACAACGACCCGCTGGGTCCCGACAAGGACGGCAACGACGTCTTCATGAAGGACATCTGGCCGAGCTCGGCGAAGATCGAGGAGGTCATCGCGAGCGCGATCACCTCGGAGATGTTCACCAACGACTACTCCGACGTGTTCGCGGGTGACGAGCAGTGGAAGTCACTGCCCACTCCCGAAGGCGACACCTTCGAGTGGGAGGAGGACTCCACCTACGTCCGCAAGCCGCCCTACTTCGACGGCATGACCGAGGAGCCCGAGGACGTCCACGACATCGAGGGCGCGAGGGTGCTCCTCAAGCTGGGTGACTCGGTGACGACCGACCACATCAGCCCAGCAGGTGCGATCAAGAAGGACAGCCCTGCAGGCAAATACCTCGCCGAGCACGGCGTACAGCAGCGCGACTTCAACTCCTACGGCTCGCGCCGCGGCAACCACGAGGTGATGATCCGCGGGACGTTCGCCAACATCCGGCTGCGCAACCAGCTCGCCGAGGGCACCGAGGGCGGGTTCACCCGCGACTTCAGTGCCGGTTCAGGCGGTGACGTGACCACGGTGTTCGAGGCCAGCGAGAAGTACATCGAGAACGGCACGCCGCTCGTGGTGCTGGCCGGCAAGGAGTACGGCTCCGGCTCCTCACGCGACTGGGCCGCCAAGGGCACCGCACTGCTGGGTGTGAGGGCTGTGATCGCCGAGTCCTACGAGCGGATCCACCGCTCCAACCTGATCGGCATGGGTGTGCTGCCGCTGCAGTACCCGCAAGGAGAGAACGCTGAGTCGCTGGGACTGACCGGCGAGGAGGAGTTCTCCATCACGGGCGTCACCGAGCTCAACGAGGGCACCATCCCCGGGACGGTCAAGGTGAAGGCCGGCGAGAAGGAGTTCGACGCCAAGCTGCGGATCGACACCCCCGGCGAGGCGAAGTACTACCGCAACGGCGGGATCATGCAGTACGTGCTGCGGAGCCTGCTCAAGGCGTAACCACCCACGCGGACGTCATACGTACTGGTGCCCATGGGCGCCAGTACGTATGACGTCCGACGTGGCAGTGACCGCTCGAAGGCGCAGCTGCTACTGCTCGAAGAACTCCCGCAGGACGGGCGCCACGTCCTGTGCGGCGGCTACGTGGGACTGTCCCTCGAGCACGCGTCGTTCCCCGAACGGCAGGTGTCGGACGAGGTAGTCCGCTGCGTCGTCGAAGAACCCGGGCGTGAGCCCACTCATGTTGGGGTCTCGGACGGCCCCGGTGAGCGCCAGCGTCGGCTGCGTGATCCGGTTCAGGGTTTGCGGTGTGGGCTGCCCGCTCCCGAGGCACGCCGCGTCGTACGCCAACGTGTGGGCCATTCCCACGAGCCTGGGCCAGACGGGGTGATTCCTGGCGCCAGCCACATCATCCTCAGACGAGCCGGCCAGTCGCATGAAGATCTCGAGCAGGTCGTCGGGCCGTCCCTGTGCTGCGGCCAGGTCGGCGACGTAGGTGTTCCACCGACCGAGTGCCTCGTCACCGATCTGGTACGGCACCTCGTAGACGGCAAGCCTCGTGACCGGCAAACCAGCGACGGTCGCCTCCAGTGCGAGTCCACCGCCCGACGAGACCCCGTAGAGCATGCACGAAGCGGAACGTGTGTGGTCGAGCAGCGCAGACAGGTCCTCGATCTCGCGACGCACGTCGTAGGGGTGGGTGTCACCACTCTCTCCCCGGCCTCGACGGCTGTAGTTCACGACCGTGCAGTGCTCAGCGAGCAGATGGACCAGGGGTTCGTTCTCCGCGCCGTCGTCCAGGGCCCCGCCGACCAGGACCAGCGTTGGTCCTCGGCCCGTGCTTGTGTACGCGATCGTCGTCCCGTCGCTCGAGATGGCCGTGGTCACGTAGGCATCCTCTCCCAACGAGCATCGTCGTCCAGAGCGTCACCCTGCCTACCAGGAGGCCGCCAGGGCGTGCACCCCCGGGCCGATCTCCTATGCAGCAGAGTTGGAGTTGATCCAGACCGGCTGGGAGTCTTGGCCCATGATCGTGGCAATCAGCATCAGCCCGTCCGGACGACCCCTCATCGAGGCCGCTGAACAGGGGACGGACTCGCCCTCGGATACCGGGGTCAGCGAAGTCGTGGCCGAGGCCGTCAGGGTCATCCGGGCATCCGGCCTGCCCTGTGAGACCAACGCGATGTTCACCAACATCGAGGGCGAGTGGGACGAGGTGATGGCCGTGGTGAAGCAGGCGGTCGACGTCGTCTCGGAGCGCTATCCCCGCGTCGGCCTGGTGCTCAAGGCAGACATCCGACCCGGGTACGACGGTCAGCTGGCCGCCAAAGTCGCACGCGTCGAGGAGCACCTGCGCGACTCCTGAGGGGCGCTGACCTGCGGGTTCGGCGCCCCCGGTGGCCACTACAACGCAGGCCCTGAGAGTCTGGATGCATGGGTCGGGGTCGCGGAGCAGCTGCGTGAGCGCGAGTCCCCACATCCGGGCTGCCATGGCCGGCGACGAGGTGCAACCGCTGATCCGGGCCGCGTTCGCGGACGAGGGTGAGCGGGTCGCCCGGCTCTGGGCCGACCTCGAGCGTTCGGACGCACTGAGGTCCAGCCTCGTCGCAGAGCAGGACGGGAAGATCGTCGGCCACGTGGGGCTCTCCCATGCCTGGCTGGACGCGCGACGCCGGCTCGTGGACGTGTGGCTGCTGAGCCCGTTGAGCGTCGTACCCGCGCGCCAGGGTCAGGGGATCGGGACCCGGCTCCTCGCAGCCGCGGTCGAGGAGGCGGGGTCGAGCGGCACCCCGTTGCTGTTCGTTGAAGGAAGCCCGGCCTACTACGGCAGTCGCGGGTTCGAGCGGGCCGGCGCGCACGGCTTCGTCCCGGCGTCCGCACGTACGCCGGATGCCGCCTTCCAGGTGGTCGTGTTCTCCGGCCACGAGGACTGGATGACCGGTCAGGTGATCTACCGCGAGGTGTGGTGGCGACATGACAGCGCCGGGCTGCGCGACCCACTGCTGGCCGAGCTCGAGGAGGGACACCGATGAGGTCGCAGACACGTGAGTACAACACCGGCGACGGCGAGGTGGTGCTTGACATCACTGACGACTGCGCCGACTTCGTCGCCGGCGAGGGGGACGGCCTGCTGCAGCTCTTCGTGCCACACGCGACGGCCGGGATCGCGGTGATCGAGACGGGCGCAGGTTCCGATGACGACCTGCTTGCAGCTCTCGCTGACCTGCTCCCGGCCGACGACCGGTGGCGGCACCGGCACGGTTCGAGGGGACACGGACGCTCGCACGTGATGCCGGCTGTCATCCCGCCGTACGCCACCGTCCCGGTGCTCGACGGCAGCCTGGCGCTTGGGACGTGGCAGAGCATCTGCCTGGTCGACCTGAACGTGGACAATCCCGACCGGCAGGTGCGTTTCTCCTTCCTGACCGGGTGATGAACACGTGATCCTCGGGGTCGACGGCGGCGTGGTCGCCCTGCTCGCGCTGGTCCTCATCGTCGGGGCGACGGTCCAGGGACTGGTTGGTCTTGGACTGGGGCTCGTGGCGGCGCCCGTGGTGACGATCCTGGACCCGTCGCTGATGCCGGAGCTGATGCTGGTCCTCGCAGCGTTGCTGCCGTTGTTGACCCTGATCCGCTCGCACGACGAGATCGACTGGGGCGGTCTGGCCTGGGTGCTCTCGGCACGGGTGCCCGGCACGGCGGTGGGCGTGCTGGTCCTCACGCTGTTCACCGAGCGCCATCTCGGCGTCGCCGTGGCCCTGATGGTGCTGCTGGGCGTCGGCCTGACGTTCCGGGCCGTCGAGGTGCCGGTGCGCCCCGCGACGCTGCTCGTGGCCGGCCTCATCTCAGGTGCTGCCGGGACGGCCACTTCGATCGGAGGGCCACCCGTGGCTCTGCTCTACCAGCACCGCTCGCCCGACCAGATCCGCTCCACGCTCGCCGTCCTGTTCACCGTCGGGGCTGCCATGAGCCTGGGCGGCATCTGGCTCGGCGGGCGCATCGAGTTGCGGCTGCTACTGCTTGCCCTGCTTCTCACGCCGTGCCTCGCGGTCGGGGCCTGGGCCGGTCGGCGGCTGCAGGGTGTCTTCCCCGACCACGCGATCCGGTACGCCGTCCTGGGTGTGTGCGCTGCGTCGGCGATCGCTCTGCTGGTTCGAAGCCTGCTGCCCTGATCGTGGCAGGCAAGCGCCTCCCACCAGAACTACGTTGCGGTGGTCGCGGTAACAACTTCGGGCGCGAGACACTAGCGTCATGACGGCGCGCGAACAGCCCTGGTCCGACGACGGCCCCGCCCCGGGGCGTGTCATCGTGCTCACCCGCAACCCGATCGCCGAGGCCATCGACACGATCGCCACGACCGCAGGACGTCAGGTGACCGTGATCGCCGAGGACGCCGACGGGGCGGGGATATCCGCGCTCGCACGGCTCGGTCTCCGCGAGAGTGACGCAGTCGTGCTGTGCGACCACGACGCTCCCGACGCGCCCCGGGTACTGCGTGACGCGCTCGCCTCGCCGGCGTCGTACGTCGCCATGATGGCCAGCCGGCGACGGTCCGAGGGCCTGCTCGACCAGCTCGCGAAGGAGGGGGTCCCCGGTTTGGACAAGCTGCACGTGCCGGCCGGGCTGGACACCGGCGGCAAGGCGCCCGGAGAGATCGGGCTGTCGGTCGTCGCTGAGGTGGTGGCCTGCGCATACGGCCGCAGCGGCGGGCCGATGAGTCGGCGCTGAGTCGGGGCCCGCATGACAGGTTGCTGGTCGCTTTCCTGGGCGCGATCAGGGGAGCACGGCCTGCACCTGGTGCGTGCCGGACTCCTCTGATCGGGCTGGCGGGTCGCATGGACCGCTTACCGCTACCTCGACACGGGCCGGTTCGGAGGTCAGACGGTGTCGTTTGCCCGGCGCAGGCAGAACCTGCGGACAGCATCGTTGTCGACCTGGTCGGCGATCTCCCGGTAGCGGTCCGCCGCCTCACCGCGGCGGCCGGTGCGCCAGCACAGGTCGGCCAGGGCGAACGCCGCATCCCTGCGGGCGTACGACGGCCCCTCGTCCGCGAGCAGCTGCAGACCTTGCTCCACACGACGAAGCTCGTCGTCGTCGCCAAGCGCCAGCTGGCCCTGGGCGGCGAGCAACGCAACGGCCACCGAAGGCGACGGCCAGACCTGCTGCAGGGTCTTGTAGAGCATCACGATCCCTGTCCAGTCGGTCTGGGCGAAGGACGGCGCCATGCTGTGCAGTCCCGAGATCGCCGCCTCGAGCGCGAACCGGCCGTCGCCCCGAGCGGCGACTGATGCATCCGCGAGTCCGCCCCGCAGCAGATCCGGGTCCCATCCCGAGCGATCGACCTCGTCCAGCGTCAGCGCCACCCCGTCCGGACCGACCCGACCCGGCCGCCGAGCCAGACCGAGCCGGATGACGGCCCGCAGCCCGTGGACCTCGGTCTCACCGGGGAACAGCGCCACGAGGGCGTCCGCGATCGAGAGTGCCTGCCTGCCCATGTCTGTCAACGCATCTGGGGGCTCGAGCCCCGCGCGGTGGGCGACGGTGAACATGCCTGCCACACAGTCGAGCACGACCGGGAGCCGCCGTCGGCGCTCGCCGGGCTCGGGGATCCGGAACTCGCCCCGAGCCTGCGCGAGGCCCCGCTTCGCCCGGGTCAGCCTGGCCGCTGCCGCACTCTCCTGGATGCCCAGGTGCATGGCCGTCTGGGGGATGCTCAACCCGCACACGACGCGCAGAGCCAGGACCATTCGGGCACCCGGGGCCAGCGCCTCGTCGCAGGCGACGAAGAGAAGGGCGACCCGGTCGTCGAGCTCGCCCGGCATGTCCTCGGGGGGTTGGTCGGCAGGCATCGCTTCTCCGGTCACCAGGTCCGGCGCGATCCGCGTGAAGACTCCGCGTCGACGGTGGTCATCGATCCAGGCGCGCTTCGCGACACTCACGCACCAAGCGGCGAGGTCGTCGACATCGTCCCGGTCCACAGCGCGCGCGAACGCCTCGGCGGCGTACTCCTCGGCATCGTCGAGGCTTCCCGACCACGACGCCAGAGCACGTACGACGCGTGGCCATGCGGCCCGGAACTCTTCGTCGGTCAGTCGCACCGCTCCATCGTCGCGCACACGTCGCCAGCGGGCGTCCAGCGGATCACCCCGTCATGGGGAAGATCTTGCGCCACTCGATCGTGCCTCCGGTCGGCACCAGGGCAGCGACCTTTCGGGCCATGGCCTCGTCCTCAACCTCCACGGCGTAGTACCCCGTGATCAGCTCGCTGGAGTCGGCGTAGGGACTGTCGGTGTAGACGGCGTCCTCGACCTTGCGGTCACCGTCACCGGGAGTGGCGAGCCCGCCGTACTTCGCACTCTGCAGGGCGTTGGCGCCCACGATGCGAGCACCCAGGTCGGCCACAGCATCCTGGAACGCCTTGTGTGTGCCGAAGGTCTCGGCTCCGTCGTCGGCGGGCTCCGCGCCGGGGAGGTACCGGTCGGAGTCCCAGTCGTTCTCGCGGATCAGGTACAGGTAGGTGTCGGTCATTGCCGGTCCTCTCGCCTCAGGGTGTGTGAGTCGTGGCGACCCTCGCCACATCATTGTGACGAGCGGGCTCCGGCGAAATCGACAGGTCAGTCGGTGAGCAACTGCGAAATCAGGGTGTCGAGCTCGAGGTGCGCACTCTCCTCGCCGGCGGGGACGGCCTCGAGGGTGCGGACCACGAAGTCGTGCACCGTCCGTGAGGGCGCCTGCAGGATGGCCATGCCGTCGGGGGAGCAGAGCTCGACGATCACCACGGCCTCGCCCGCGCTGCTCAGGCAGGGCCAGATCTGTACGTCGCCGTCCCCGATCGGTGCATAGAGGCCATCGGCGAGCAGCTCCCTGGCGAACGTCCAGACGACGGACCCGGACCTTGCCTCCAGGTGCATGGTGACGGCGTAGGGATCGGCGCGGTCGAACACGAGCTCTCCCTCGAAGCTCTCGTTCTGCGACTCGCCCGAGATGAAGGGCACCATGGCGCGGACGGTGGTGGCGGTGCTGCTGCGAGACGGCTGGTCCATGATGTTCCTCAATCGCGGGGCCTGCGGGATGTGATCCCTTGATGAAGGAGCAACGAGGGTTGGGGCAAGGTATGACACGGGGGGCACAACTGGTCTAGGAAACGCCGGGAACTGGTCTACTTCGTACGAACAGGTGTTCGAATTTCGCCTAGAGTAGGGAGATGCCCGGACCGCCACCACGCCGATCTTCCGGGACACCCGGCCCGAATTCCCGGCCGAATCCCGGCCGAACTACTCATGGCCGGCCCGTCCGGCCGCCCGGTTGGCCGTCCGAGGTGCGTCCTGCCGATGCGCCGGACTGGGAGTCCACCGCCGTCGCCTGGCTGCTCGACCTGTGCCCGCCCGAGTACCGCACCTATCCGGCGCTTCGGCGGCACGCAGTCGTGCTGGCCCGCTTCGCGGTGCTCCACGTCGAGGCATGCCAGGCAGCCGTCAACCAGGGGTTGAGCGAAGCGCGCGCTGGCCTCCGGGAGGTCGCCGACGGGTCGGTCGTCGAGGCCGCAGTGGAGACCTGGCACCGCGAGTCGGCGCGCCTGGTCGGCGTACGCCGGGCGGCGGGTCTGGTCGAGGAGGCGTTGCGGGGCCGCCGCTTCGTCGAGCGCTTATAGGTGTCTCGCGCCCGAAATACGTTGCAGTGGTCGCAGCCCAGGCACGCACATCGCTGCGTTCTCGTCGCTCGAAGTGGCGCTGCCACGCCTTCGCTCCTCGGCCTTGCGCTGCACGCACCTGGACCACGACCACAAGCAACGACTTCGGGCGCGAGCCACCAGGTGTCTAGTGTGGGCCCCGATGCCCCTGATTGCTGTCGTACTTCTCGTGGATCCCCAGGGCCGCGTCCTCCTCCAGCACCGCGACGAACACGCTCCGCGGGCGGCCAACCAGTGGGGGATGGTCGGCGGACACGTCGAGCCCGGTGAGGACTTCGATGTCGCCGTGCACCGCGAGCTCCTCGAGGAGACCGGCATCGCCACTGGCCCCGGTGACCTGGTGCTCTGGCAGGAGGCGGAGTTCAGCTACTCCGACGGGCACCAGGGCTCCTACCGGGTGTACGCCGGACGGGTGGACCTGACCGACGAGGACATCGTCCTGGGCGAGGGGCGTGCCATCGTCTTCGTCGATCCGGCCGAGACCGCCAATCTCGACAAGGCGGAGTCGCTCGCCCACTTCCTGCCGATGTTCCTCACCTCCGACACCTACCGACAGCTCCGCGACGAGAGGATCCCCTGATGCACAAGCACGCCCGCCACACACCCCACACGCGACACCTGCGTCGCATCGAGGTGCCGGAGATGGGAGCGGAGGACGTGGTGATCGACGACCACGGCAACGCCTGGACCGGCACCGAGGAGGGCAGCATCTTCCGGGTGACGCCCTCGGGATCGGTCGAGCGTGCCGGCAACACCGGCGGCCGACCCCTCGGTCTCGAGCTCTACGGTGAGGAGCGGCTGCTGATCGCGGATGCTCGGCAGGGTTTGCTGATCATGGACACCACGACCGGCGAGGTCGAGCGACTGGTCACCGAGGTCGAAGGCCGGAGGATGGTCTTCTGCAACAACGCGGCCGTGGCCAGCAACGGTGACATCTGGTTCTCCGACTCCAGCACCGTCTACTCGATCGACCGGTGGAAGGCCGACTTCGTCGAGCACACCGAGACCGGCAGGCTGCTCTGCCGCCGGGCCGACGGGTCGGTCGAGGTGCACGTGGAGGGCCTGGCGTTCGCCAACGGGGTCGCCCTTGCTGCAGACGAGTCCTTCGTCTGCGTGGCCGAGACGGGTCGCAGGACCGTCGTACGCCTGTGGCTGACGGGGGAGCGCGCAGGATCGACCGACCTGCTCGCGAGCGACCTGCCCGGCTACCCAGACAACCTCGCCCGCGGCAGCGACGGGTTGATCTGGGTCACGATCGCCTCGCCGGTGGACCCGGTCGTCGAGGTGCTGCGGCACCGCTCGCCGATGTTCGTGCGCAAGGCCGCGACCCGGGTGCCGGCGGCCCTCCAGCCCAAGCCCAAGCAGACCGTTCGGGTGCGGGCGTACGACGACGCCGGCAACCTGGTGCACGACCTCGCTGCTGCGGCGGAGGAGTTCCACATGGTCACCGGTGTACGTGAGCACGACGGACAGGTCTGGCTCGGCAGCCTGCACGAGTCCGCGCTGGCGGTGCTCAGTCCCGCCGCCGAGGCCGTGTAGGGACCATTAGACTCGGAGATTCCAGCGACCGGGGCGAAGGAGCAATCAACCGATGGGTCACCTCGAGCACATCACGGGTCCGCAGGACCTGCGCAAGCTCGACGACCACCAGCTCGACGAGCTGGCCTCGGAGATCCGCGACGAGCTGATCCGCACCTGTGCACCCCGTGGTGGCCACCTCGGCCCCAACCTGGGCGTCGTCGAGCTGACGATGGCGATCCATCGGGTCTTCGACTCCCCCCGCGACCGCGTGGTCTTCGACACCGGGCACCAGGCCTACGTCCACAAGATGCTGACCGGCCGAGCCACGCGCTTCGACACGCTGCGCGCTGAGGGCGGTCTCTCCGGCTACCCCAGCCAGGCTGAGTCCGACCACGACGTCGTCGAGAACTCCCACGCCTCCACCTCGTTGTCCTATGCCGACGGGCTCGCCAAGGCCTACGCGATCCGCGGCGAGGACCGACACGTGGTCGCGGTGATCGGTGACGGTGCGCTCACCGGCGGGATGGCCTGGGAGGCGCTGAACAACATCGCCGAGGGCGACGACCGACGGCTGGTGATGGTCGTCAACGACAACGGCCGTTCCTACATGCCGACGGTGGGAGGCCTGGCCAACCACCTGACGACACTGCGGACCAGCCCCCGCTACGAGCAGCTGCTCGACGCAGTCAAGCGCCGGCTCAACGGCGTGCGCGGCGTGGGTCCTGCTGTGTACGACGCCCTGCACGCCATGAAGAAAGGCATGAAGGACGCGTTCGCGCCGCAGGGCCTCTTCGAGGACCTGGGACTGAAGTACGTCGGCCCGATCGACGGCCACGACCGTTCCGCTGTAGAGCAGGCCCTCACCCAGGCAAAGCGCTTCGGTGGCCCGGTGATCGTGCACGTGATGACCCGCAAGGGCTTCGGCTACGACCCCGCGGAGCGCCACGAGGCCGACCAGTTTCACCAGATCGGGCCCTTCGACGTCGAGACCGGGGAGGGCACGCCCAAGGGACGCATCTGGACCGACTTCTTCGCCGAGGAGATGGTGGCCCTCGGCGCCGAGCGGCAGGACCTGGTCGCGATCACGGCGGCCATGCTCTACCCAGTCGGACTCGACCGGTTCGCCGCGGCGTACCCCCAACGGACCTTCGACGTCGGCATCGCCGAGCAACACGCAGTCACGAGTGCCGCGGGCCTTGCGATGGGCGGCCTGCACCCTGTCGTCGCGATCTACGCCACCTTCCTCAACCGCGCCTTCGACCAGGTCCTGATGGATGTGGCGCTGCACAAGTGCGGCGTCACGTTCGTGCTGGACCGGGCCGGCGTGACCGGTGACGACGGGGCGAGCCACAACGGGATGTGGGACATGTCGATCCTCCAGGTCGTTCCCGGCCTGCGGCTTTGCGCGCCTCGTGACGGTGCCCGGGTGGGTGAGCTGCTCCGCGAGTGCGTCGCAGTGGGCGACGGCCCCACCGTGCTGCGCATCCCCAAGGGTCCTCCGCAGGCAGACATCGAGGCGGTCGGCAAGTCGGGTGCCATGGACGTCCTGGTGCGTGACGGTGCCCGCGACGTGCTCATCCTCGGCATCGGCTCGATGGCGGCCGTGTCGGTGGACGTGGCCGCGCGGCTGGCCGACCAGGGGATCGGTGTCACGGTCGTCGATCCGCGCTGGGTGAAGCCCTGGGATCCCTCTGTCGTGGAACTGGCGCGTGACCATCGGCTGGTCGTGTGCGTTGAAGACAACGGCAGGGTTGGTGGATGCGGCTCGACCTTGCTCCAGCTGCTCAACGACGAGCGGGTGGAAACTCCCTTCCGGCACTACGCCATTCCCCAGGAGTTCCTTGACCATGCCAAGCGGGACGCGATCCTCGAGCGCCTCGGCCTCACAGCCCAGGCGCTGGCTCGAGGCATCGTGGAGGAGGTCACCGCGCTCGACCGAACCCACGACGACGAGCGCGTCGAGCGGTCGGTCGACCGCCGTGTGGGGGACTAGCGGCCCCAGAGCTCTGGCCACGGTCGTGGCCACCCTCGCACTGCTGTTCGGGCTGGTCGCCTGCGGAGGAAACGACGGGGACGAGGATCTACTCGGGGAGGAAAAGGGCGCCCGGGTCACGGCCGCTGAGGCCCGCACCCAGGAGCAGCGGATCCTGAACCAGCGCGTGCGCGCCGTACGCGACCGCGACCTCGGGCTGTTCCTGAGACGGGTCGACCACAGCGACAAGGCACTGATGGCGCGGCAGCGTCGCTACTTCCGCAACCTGGTGCAGCTACCCCTGGCGACCTTCGACTACCGGCTGCTGGAGCAGCAGTGGGAGGGCATCTCGCTCGACCCCCGCTGGGGCGAGGATGTGCACGTCCCGCAGGTCCGGCTGACCATGCAGCTCGACGGGTACGACGCCGTACCCGTCGAGCGGACCGTCGGTTTCGTCTTCGCCTTCCCTGAGGGCCGGGCCGTGATCGTCTCTGACCGGACCGGCACCGGGAAGCCGCTCTTCCAGGGAGCCCCGGCACCGTGGGACCTCACCGCGATCACAGTGCGAGAGGAGCCGGGTGTCCTGGGCATCTTCGACCGGGGCACCCAGACCTCGGCCGCCACCGTCACCGCGGCGGTGCGAAACGGCATCGACCAGATCGAGCGCGCCCTCCCGTTCGAGTGGTCGGGCAAGGTCGTCGTCTACAGCGTGCAGAGCCGCAACGTGCTCGCGTCCTTCGCCGACGTCCCCGGAGGGACGCTGGGCCACCTCGGTGCGCTCACCTTCCCGACGTACGCCGGGAACGCGCCGTCGCAGGTGGCCTCGACGCGAATGCTGGTGATGCCCAGCTCAGTGCGCGCCGGGCAGCCGTTCCTCGGCCGGATCACCCGCCACGAGCTGAGCCACGTCGCGATCGGGATCCGCGACGACGGTGCGCCCGCGTGGGTCTCGGAGGGGATCGCTGAGTATCTCGGCGCACGGGAGATTCCCCTGCACGAACGGATCATCCCCACCTCGGCGTTGACGCGTGCGCAGACCGAGGACAGCGGGATGCCGGCCTCGATGACCTTCAACAACACCGACCAGGAATGGCACTACGCGCTGAGCTGGATGGCCTGCGACTACGTCGCCGACAGCCTCGGTGAGTCCCGGCTCTGGGAGCTCGTCGACGCGATGCACAACGGCGGCCAGGGCACGACCGAGGCACAGCAGGATCGGGTGCTCCAGCAGGTGCTGGGCTTTGGCAGCCGGGAGCTCGCCCGGCGCGCATCCGCCCGGATCCGCAACCTCTACGGCTGAGACCGCTGCTCACCCGCATGGGAGCCGGCGTCCAGGTGCTTGAGCGCCTCTCGCTTCGAGAGGCCGGACAGCATGTCGTCGTGTGCCGCGACGAAGCCGAGCACCCAGTCGGGGTCGGTGCGTGCATGGTCGCGGAGGGCCCACCCGATGGCCTTGCGGATGAAGAACTCCCGGCCGTACGGCGACACCGCCGGCGTGGTCCGGGTGCTTCCGTCGAGGTTGTCCTCGATCACCTGTGCCAGCAGGTCCTGGTCGCACCGGTCCCGCGCGCCCAGCTGGCAGATGATGGCCGAGCGCCGCACCCACAGGTCGTCGGCCGTCGCCCACGTGCGGATGACTGGAGTTGCCTCCTGCCGATGCGCGAGCAGCAGGTCGCGTACGAGGTGTCCGGCGGTCTCGTCGACGAGGTCCCACCAGGCGCCGGTGCGGATGAGGTGCTCATAGAGGCCGAGGGTGTGCACCTGCTGGTGCTCGCGGTAGAGGCGGTGACGCGCGAGCGCGAGGGCGGCGTACCGCTCCTCGCGGAACCTGGCTCCGTCCCAGAGCTCGAGGACGCTGGCCTGCCACGTCTCCTCGTCGGGCAGCGGGTGCGCGGTCATGACTGGTCCGAGCGATGAGCGAAGCAGGGGCGACGAGACGCCGAGGAACGGCATCTCTGACTTCATGTAGGCCCGCATCGGCTCTGCCTGGCTGGGGTCCGCTGCCGACGCCAGCACTTCGCGCACCGTCTGGACGAGCTCGTGGTCGGGGCCTGCCATGCCGCGATTCTGGCCCCCTTCCTACCCACCGGCCCACACCAGTAGCGTGCCGAGCATGGATTTCTTGCGCACCAAGTCGGTCGAGCAGTCGATGGAGGACACTCACGACCCGGAGTACCAGCTCAAACGCAACCTGACTGCTCTCGACCTGACGGTGTTCGGCATCGGCGTCATCATCGGCGCGGGGATCTTCACGCTCACCGGCAGGGCGGCCGCACAGTTCGCCGGTCCGGCGGTGGTGTTCTCGTTCGCGATCGCGGCGATCTGCTGCGGCCTCGCGGCCATCTGCTACGCGGAGTTCGCCTCGACAGTGCCGGTCAGCGGTTCGGCGTACACGTTCTCCTACGCGACCCTCGGCGAGCTGATCGCCTGGATCATCGGGTGGGACCTGATCCTCGAGCTGATGCTGGGAGCGTCGGTCGTCGCCCAGGGCTGGAGCACGTACTTCGTGACCTTCATGGAGGAGATCGGCCTGGGTTGGCCGGAGAGCCTCGGCCCCGACGCGAGCGCGTCGTTCGGTCACTTCAACCTGGCCGCGTTCCTGCTGGTGGCGATCCTCACCGCACTCGTCACGATCGGCATCAAGGAGTCGCTGAGGGTCAACCTGGTCCTGGTCGCGGTCAAGCTCTTCATCGTGCTCTTCGTGATCGTGGCGGGGCTGTTCTACGTCAAGGGCAGCAACTACGACCCCTTCATCCCGCCGGCCGCAGACCCCCAGAGTGCGAGCGGCCTGACCCAACCGTTGTTCCAGTGGATCTTCGGTTTCGAGGCCCAGACGTACGGCGTGCTCGGGATCGTCACGGCGGCATCGGTCGTGTTCTTCGCCTACATCGGCTTCGACGTCGTCGCGACCACCGCCGAGGAGGCGCGCAACCCGCAGAAGGACCTGCCGCGCGGCATCATCGGCTCCCTGGTCATCTGCACCGTGCTCTACATGGCCGTCGCGCTGGTGATCACTGGCATGACCAAGTTCGACAAGATCGACACGGAGGCGGCGCTGGCCAGCGCGTTCCGTGACCAGGGCAAGGACGGCTTCGCGACGCTGATCGCGGCGGGTGCGGTCGCCGGTCTCACCACGGTGGTGATGACCCTGCTGATCGGTGCCGTGCGCGTGCTGTTCGCAATGAGTCGTGACGGGCTGCTCCCGCGGCACTTCGCGCACGTGAGCCAGAAGACCGGGACGCCGGTGAACATCACCCTGACGATCGGCGCGCTGGTCGCAGTCGTCGCTTCGCTGACCCCCATCGGAAAGCTCGAGGAGATGGTCAACATCGGGACGCTGACGGCGTTCGCGCTGGTCTCACTGTCTGTGCCGATCCTGCGCAAGCGCCGTCCTGACCTCGAGCGGTCGTTCAAGGTGCCCCTGAACCCCTGGCTGCCGATCCTCTCGGCGCTCGTGTGTGTCTACCTGGCGATGAACCTGAGCCTGGAGACCTGGCTTCGGTTCCTGGTCTGGATGGCGCTGGGCTTCGCGATCTACTTCCTCTACGGCTACCGGCACAGCCGGGTTGGCATGGGCAAGGGTGAGCCTGCCATCGACTACTCGGTGCACGACGAGAACCCGGGATAACGGGCATACCATCCCACTCCCGGTGTAGTCGCCATACTCTGGTGAGAGGTGCCACCACCCGTTCACATCCCCACACCTTGCAGGAGCCCACGTGACCGAGGCACGGTTCGTGCACATCGTCGACGACGTCCCGGAGCTTGCCGGGCGTAGCGACGGTCCTGTGCTCGTGACGGCGCTCGACGGCTTCCTCGATGCCGGCAATGCCTCCGCGCTCGCCCTCGGGCACCTGACCGCCTCCGATCCCGGCCGCGTGGTGGCGGTCTTCGAGGTCGACGAGTTCTACGACTACCGCGCCCGTCGTCCGCCACTGACCTTCCTCGAGGACCACTACGCCGATTACGAAGCGCCTCGGCTCGTGGTGCGGCTCCTGGAGGACAAGCTCGGTGCGCCGTACCTCCTGCTGAGCGGACCCGAGCCCGACATCCGCTGGGAGGCCTTCGCCCGCGCCGTGCGCTCCGTCGTCGAGCACTTCACCGCGCGGCTCGTGGTCTCGATGGGATCGGTACCGATGGCCGTTCCACACACGCGTCCAGTGCAGCTGACCAACCACGCCACGGCCCAGCGGTTGCTGGTGCAGGAGAACGTCTGGAAGGGCGAGATCCGGGTTCCGGCCAGCGCACAGGCGCTCGTCGAGCTGCGGCTCGGCGAGTGGGGTCACGACGCGATGGGCTTCGTCGCGCACATCCCGCACTACGTGGCGCAGTTCGACTACCCGCAAGCCGCGGCGGCGCTGATCGAGGGTCTCGAGGACGTCACCGGGCTGCAGTGGGACCAGTCCGCGCTGAAGGAGGCCGGGGAAGCCCGGCAGGTCGAGATCGCCACCCAGATCGCAGACTCCGACGACGTCCGCGACGTGGTCTCGGGCCTCGAGCAGCAGTACGACGCGTTCCACCGCCAGGCTGCCAACCTGCTCGCCGACGACGAGCCGCTGCCGAGCGGTGAGGAGCTCGGCGCCCAGTTCGAGCAGTTCCTGGCCCGGCTCGAAGAACCCGAGGACTGATGATTCCCACTCGAATGTCCTCCGGAGTCATGACCTGATGCCCTCCTCCGTCGAAGAGCTGGTCGACCTGCTCGACCTCGAGGCCATCGAGGACAACCTGTTCCGCGGTCGTCAGCCGGACACCCAGATGCAGCGTGTCTTCGGCGGGCAGGTGCTGGCCCAGTCCCTGGTCGCTGCCGTGCGGACAGTGCCGGAGCCATTCGCTTGTCACTCACTGCACTCCTACTTCCTGCGGCCCGGCGACACGAAGGTGCCGATCATCTACGACGTCGAGGGCATCCGGGACGGCCGGTCGTTCTGCACCAGGAGGGTGGCCGCCCGACAGCACGGACGTCCGATCTTCTTCCTGACGGCGAACTTCCAGATTCCAGAGGTTGGGCTCGAGCACCAGGACCGGATGCCGGTCGTCCCTTCGCCTGAGGAGTGCCTGCCACGAGTGGACGACGATCCACGCCGCAACGAGGCCTGGCTGCGCGAGTGGGCCGCGCTCGACGTACGTCCCGTCGCGGACTCGCGTGAGGGCGGCAGCCTGGACAGTGCCGACCACCCGGCACGGTCGCAGTGGTGGATCCGGGCCAGCGGCGAGCTTCCCGACGACTCCCTCACCCAGCTCGCGGCGTTCACCTACGCCAGCGACATGACCCTGCTGCCCGCAGCGTTGGTGCCGCACAACCTGTTCATCGGCTCGCCCGGGATGCAGGCGGCATCCCTGGACCACTCCATCTGGTTCCACCGCCCCTTCCGCGCCGACCAGTGGTGGCTCTACGACCAGGCCTCACCCTCCGCCTCGGGTGGTCGCGGGCTCGCGTTGGCTCGGGTCTTCTCACAGGAAGGCCAGCTCGTGGCGAGCGTGGCGCAGGAAGGTCTGATCCGGATGAGGGCGTCCGAATAGCAGCCTAATTCGGAATTTTCCGGTCGACACGCCGAAACTTGAGTTACTTTTGTGCACTGGTGTTGCCAAAGGGATCAGGGAGCTGTGCGGATGTCGGCTGGTTCGTGGAGCAGGACCGGTGCCGTCGGGCTGGCCACCGGGGTCGTCGTACTCTCCCTGGGCGCGCCTGCCGCTGGCGCTGACGGAGGCCACGGCTTCGGCCGCATGGGACCCGCATCAGCCCGTACGACGACGGTGAACCCCGCCTCCGGATCCGACTTCGAGATGCCCTTCGTGTGCGGACAGCAATGGACCGGAAGCAGCCGGGCGAGCCACTCGCCGAGCGCCTACACGATCGACTGGAACACCAGCAACGACCTCGGCAGACCGGCTCTGGCCAGCGCACCCGGTGTCGTGACGAAGACGGTCTCGATGACCGGCAGCTACGGGCGCCACGTCGTCGTAGACCACGGCGGCGGCTACTCCACCCTCTACGCCCATCTGAACGCGATCGCGACCACGGTCGGTGCGTTCGTGGACCAGGGTGAGCTCGTCGGGTACGTCGGCACGTCAGGCAACTCGACCGGCCCGCACCTGCACTTCGAGGAGCGCCTGAACGGCGCCTACTTCCGGCCCTACCTCCACCGCACGTACTTCACCATGGGCTCGACTCTCGCCTCGGCCAGCTGCGGCGACCGGCCCGTCGCTGCGGACTGGAACGGCGACGGGTATGGCGACCTCGGCATCTACCGGCACGTTGCGGCGTCCGGGCAGTTCCACACCTTGAACGGTGCGACGACGAGCGCGCACAACTGGGGTCGACCCGGCGACGTCGCCGTGACCGGCGACTGGAACGCCGACGGCAAGGCCGAGACCGGCGTACGTCCGCTCGGCTCGAAGGCCTTCCTGCTCCGCTCGGCCACGGGGGCGGTGAGGACCAACTACAACTACGGCCTGCCCACCGACAACCCGGTCATCGGCGACTGGGACGGCAATCGGTACAGCGACCTGGGGGTTTACCGTCCGTCGACGCGGCAGTTCATCCTGCGACCACCCGGCGGCGGCACGAACATCGTCGTGGTCTGGGGTGCTGCGGGCGACAAGCCAGTCTCGGGCGACTGGAACAGGGACGGCCGCTCGGACATCGGCACCTTCACGCCGGCCAACGGGTACTGGACGCTGCGGGTCCCGTCCGGAAGCGGGTTCGCGACCGAGCGGTTCAAGTACGGCATCCCGGGCGACCTCCCCGTGACCGGGGACTGGAACGGCGACAAGGTCACCGACATCGGGATCTGGCGCCCCTCCACAGCGACCTTCCACCTGCGCCGGCCAACGGCGACCGCGGGGTCGTTCGTCACCGGGACGAAGCAGTACGGCATCAGGCGCTAGGCCAGTCGGTAGCTCCTGGCGCGGCCGACCAGGTGCGGAGCTCCGTCGGCCGGCTTGGTGAGCGAGAAGTCGAGTCCGTCGTCGACCACGCGTGAGCCGAACGCCACCTTGCCGGGCAGGAAGATCGGCTTTTTGAACTCCACCTCGACGCGCGCCGCGTCGGGCAGGCGGTTCGCCATCGCGGCCACACAGCGTGCCTTGCTCCACATGCCGTGCGCGATGTGGCGCGGGAACCCGAGCGCCTTGGCGGTCACGGGGTAGAGGTGGATGGGGTTGCGGTCGCCGGAGACAGCGCCGTACTTACGGCCCAGGTCCGAGGGCAGTCGCCACTCGGTGCCGGTGCCGGCCACCACGTCGAAGGGCTCACCCTCGGGCACGGCGCCGTTCTCGCCCTTGCCGACGCGGAGGTACGTCGACGTCGACTCCCACACCGTCTCGCCGCTTGACGTGACGCTGGTGACGAGGTCGAAGACCCGGCCCTTCGGGTGCGGGCGCAGGTTGACGGCGGTGGCGGAGACGTCGAGGACTTCCTGCGGTTCGATGGGGCGATGCCGGGTGATGGAGTTGCGGAGGTGGACTGTCCCGATGGCCGGGAACGGGAAGGACCCGTCGGTCATGACGCCCATGTGCAGCGGGAACGCCAGCATGTGCGGGTAGGTGAACGGCAGCGTCTGGCTCGGCTCGAACCCGCAGATCTCGGCGTACGCCGCGACGTGGGTGCGCTCGATGATGACGCCCCTGCGGTGCAGCGTGAGGTCCGGGAGCGAGGTCCCCTTCTTGGCGATGCCGGGGATCAGGTTCACCCCGGGCAGCGCCGGAAGCGCCGCCTTGAGCATCGTGGGCAGCGCACTCGGCCGGCCCTCGATGATCCGGTCAGTCCCAGATCCGTTCTGTGGGCTGGCGTCGGGCGACCCGGTCATCAGGCGCCCAGCATCATCTGGCCGCACACGCGGACCACGTTGCCGTTGACCGCGGTCGAGCCGGGGGAGAGGTACCACGCGATCGCCTCGGCCACGTCCACAGGCAGTCCTCCCTGGCTCATCGCGTTCATCCGCTGGCCGATCTCACGGGTCGCGAACGGCACGGCGTCGGTCATCGCGGTGATGATGAAGCCCGGGGCCACGGCGTTGATGGTGATGCCGTTCTTCAGCTCGCCGGCCAGGCTCTCCACGAGTCCGATGACCCCGGCCTTGGAGGCGGCGTAGTTGGTCTGGCCGACGTTGCCTGCTATGCCGGCGATCGAGGAGACGCCGACGATGCGGCCGTTGTCGTGGATCAGCCCCTGGTCGAGCAGCTCGCGGGTGATCCGCTCCGGCGCCGTCAGGTTCACCGCGATCACCGAGCTCCAGCGGTCCTCAGCCATGTTGGCGAGCAACTTGTCGCGCGTGATGCCGGCGTTGTGCACCACGGCGTGCACGCCACCGAACTTGTCCTTGACGTGCTGGGCGATGCGCTGCGGTGCGTCCTTGCCGGTGATGTCGAGGGTGAGGTGGTCCCCGTCGAGCTCCTTCATCAGCGACTGCAGCTCGCTGGCGGCCTGCGGGACGTCGATGCCGAGCACGGTGGCGCCGTCTCGATGCAGCACACGGGCGATCTGCTCGCCGATGCCGCGTGCGGCGCCGGTCACGATGGCGACCTTGCCGGTCAGCGGCTTCGCGGGGTCCGTCACCGGCTCGGCCTCGGTCGTCCCGGTCGCGCCGAGCCGGGCCACCTGGCCCGAGACGTAGGCGCTCTTGGGGGAGAGGAAGAAGGCCAGCGTCGACTCCACGGTGGACCCTGCATCGTTCTGGGCGTCGGGAGCGACGTACACCAGGTTGACGGTGCTGCCGTGGCCGATCTCCTTGCCCAGCGAGCGGGTGAACCCCTCGAGCGCACGCTGGGCCGTGCGCTCGTCGTTGCTCTCGGCCTGCTCCGGCACAGTGCCGAGGACCACGACGCGTGCGTTGTCGGTGAGGCTGCGCATCAACGGCGAGAAGAACTGCTGGAGGGCGATCAGGTCGGTGGAGTGCTTGATGCCGGTGGCGTCGAAGACCAGACCCTTGTACGACTCGTTGTCGACGGCGTTGTTGACGCTTGCGACGCCGAGGTTGTCCAGCGAGGTGACGACGGCCTTCCCGAGGCGGCCGCTGCCACCGGTCACCACGGTGCCGTCCACCAGCGGTGCTCCCTCGCTCCAGCGCTCCAGTGGCGTCGGGCTGGGCAAGCCGAGGTTCTTGACGAACAGCTTGCCCAGGGGGCTTGCGGTGAAGGACTGGTAGTGGTCGGTCATCTGTCTTCCTCTGGTCTGCTGACGGACTCTGCTCACGGACTGGGTGACCCGGGTTACTCACGGGTATAGCACGACCGTAACCAGCGGTGTAACTGTGTGTCCAGCCAAGGTGATCTGGCACTCACCTCGTTTGCTTTCCCACCATCGCACGCGAGGATGGGGGCCGCGCATCCCGACCAAGGAGCAGATCACTGACATGCAGTCCAAGACTCGTCGCGTCGCCGTACTCGGCGGCAACCGGATCCCGTTCGCCCGGTCCAACACCGCCTACGCCACTGCCTCCAACCAGGAGATGCTGACCGCTGCCATCGACGGGCTCGTCGCCCGTTTCGGGCTCGAGGGTGAGCGCCTCGGCGAGGTCGTCGCCGGTGCCGTGCTCAAGCACAGCCGAGACTTCAACCTGACCCGCGAGTCCGTGCTGGGCTCCAAGCTCGCGCCCGAGACGCCGGCCACCGACCTCCAGCAGGCGTGCGGCACGGGCCTGCAGGCCTCGATCTACGTCGCCAACAAGATCGCGCTCGGCCAGATCGACGTCGGCATCGCCGGTGGCTCCGACACCACCTCGGACGCCCCGATCGCCGTCGGCGAGAAGCTGCGCAAGATCCTGCTCGAGCTCAACCGGGCCAAGACCAACGGACAGCGTCTCGCTGCGCTCGCGAAGATCCGTCCGGCCGACCTCGTGCCCTCGATCCCGCAGAACGGCGAGCCCCGGACCAAGCTGTCCATGGGCGAGCACGCAGCCCTGACCGCGCTGGAGTGGCAGATCAGTCGGGAGGCCCAGGACGAGCTGGCGGTGGCGTCGCACCACAACCTGGCGGCGTCGTACGACCGTGGGTTCCAGGACGACCTGATCACGCCGTTCAACGGCCTGGACCGTGACCAGAACCTGCGCGCGGACTCCTCGCTGGAGAAGCTGGCCAAGCTGAAGCCGGTCTTCGGCAAGGGCGAGGCGGCCACGATGACCGCGGCCAACTCCACCCCGCTGACCGACGGCGCCTCCACGGTGCTGCTGGCCTCGGAGGAGTGGGCCGAGGAGCACGGCATCCCCGTGCTGGCGTACTTCGCCGAGTCCGAGACCGCAGCCGTCGACTTCGTGCACGGCGGCGAGGGCCTGCTGATGGCTCCGGCGTACGCCGTGCCGAGGATGCTCGAGCGCGCGGGGCTGACCCTGCAGGACTTCGACTACTACGAGATCCACGAGGCGTTCGCGTCGCAGGTGCTCTCGACCCTCAAGGCGTGGGAGGACCCGGTGTTCTGCAAGGAGCGCCTGGGACTGGACACCACGCTCGGCTCGATCGACAGGGCCAGGCTGAACGTCAACGGCTCCTCGCTAGCCGCGGGCCACCCCTTCGCAGCGACGGGCGGCCGGATCGTGGCCAACCTGGCCAAGCTGCTGAACGAGAAGGCTGCGTCGTCGGGCTCTGGGGGCCGCGGCCTGATCTCGATCTGCGCCGCCGGTGGCCAGGGCGTCACCGCCATCCTCGAGAAGTAAGCAACCCCGCCGAGACGGCTCATCTGAAAACCCGTACGACGCCGAGACGGCGCGTGTGTCCCGCGGAATCACGGCGAGACGGCGCGTGTGTCCCAAGCAGCCGGACATACGCGCCGTCTCGGCATTCGTGGGTGGGACATTTGCGCCGTCTCGGCGTTAGGGGGGGGTGGCGAGCGCGAGGGCGGTGGCGACGACGTACTTGCGCACCTCGAGGGCGGAGACCGGGGCGATGGCCGGGATCCCGGGCGCGGACTCCTTGACCAGCATGCCGACGCGGGCGAGCTGGAGGGCGCCGAGCCCGCTGGCGTACATGTGGTTGGCCAGCAGCGTCGAGTCGGGTACGGCGAAGTCGCCCGATGCCACACCCGCATCCAGTACGTCGCTCAGCTGGGTCAGGCAGGCCGAGATCCCGCGGCCGAGCCGGAACAGCGAGCTCTCGCTGATCTCCTCGAGCAGCTCGGGTCCGGGGCGGCGCATCAACGTCTGGGCACAGTCCACGAACGCGGGATGCGCGACGCCGAAGTCGATGAACTCCTCGGTGACCGCGACGAGGCGAGCAGTCGGCGTGCGCTTGCTCTTCGAGGCGGCGGCCAGCCGGGTCTGGAGGTCCTCGAGGTAGCTGACCAGGGTGAGGGCGAAGAGCTCCTCCTTGCCGCTGAAGTGGCGGTAGATGATCGCGCGGTTGACGCCCACGGCGCGGGCGATGTCCTCGATCTGGGCGTCGCGCACGCCGTTCTTGTCGAAGAGCTCGCGGGTGGCCTTGAGGATCTCGCGCTCACGGGCGCGCCGGCGCGCGGCGGCCGGCTGCCTGGTCGAGCTACGGGTGCTGCTCATGGGGCGATGCTAGTGCAACACCGGTTTACACACGTGTCTGGCGTGTGTTCGCATCAGGATTCCTCCGCGGCCCCGGCGACCCGCTTCACCTCGGCCAGCGAGTCGATCTCGTGGGGTCCCTTGTCGTCCCTGTAGCGCAGGACACGGGCGAACCGCAGTGCGACGCCACCCGGGTAGCGCGTCGAGCGCTGTACGCCGTCGAAGGCGATCTCAACGACCTGCTCGGGCCGAACATGTACGACGTGACCTTCGCGGTGGGTCTCCAGCGCCAGGAACCGCTCGGTCTGCCAGGCGAGCATCTCGTCGGTCATCCCCTTGAAGGTCTTGCCGAGCATCACGAAGCCATCATCGACCCGCGCACCCATGTGGATGTTGGAGAGCCACCCCTGGCGCCGCCCGCTTCCCCACTCCACGGCCAGCACGACCAGGTCGAGGGTGTGCCGCGGCTTGACCTTGACCCAAGCCGACCCACGCCTGCCTGCGTCGTACGGCGCGTCGAGACGCTTGAGGATGACCCCCTCCTGCCCGTGGGCGACGGCCCGGTCGAAGAAGTCCTGCGCCTCCTCGGTGGAGTCCGTGACCAGGCGAGCAACTCGCAGCGGCTCAGGCACCGCCGCGTCGAGCCGCTCGAGCCGTTCGCTGGTGGGGGCCTCGATCAGGGACTCACCTTCATCGAGCAGCAGGTCGAAGAAGAACGGCTGGATCCCGGTCGCACCGCTGTGGGTCGCCGTCGTGGAGGCCGTGTCCTGGAACGGGCGGGGTCGTCCGGCCTCGTCGAGGGCGAGCGCCTCGCCGTCGAGGATCAGGTCGGTGGCCGACAACGACCTGGTGGCGTCGAGGACCTCCGGCATCCGCGCACCGATCTCGTCGAGGCTGCGGGTGAACACCGAAACCTCGTCCCCGTGCTTGTGCACCTGGATCCGGATGCCGTCGAGCTTGGTGTCCACGGCGAATGCGCCGGCGACCTTCTCCACGCCGGCAGGCACATCAGCCGCGGAGCCGGCGAGCATCGGGCGGACCGGACGGCCCACCAGCATGCCGAAGTCGGCCAGAGCGTCCGCGCCGCCGGCCAGAGCTGCGCGCGCGATCGGCCCGGTCGGAGCGCTGAACATGGCGGCCCGGCGTACGGCCTTGGGATCGAGGTCGGCGGCTGCCGCGATCGCGTCGAGCATCACCGAGTCGAGAGCACCCTGTCGGACGTTGCCAGTGACCAGGTTGCGCAGGAACTTCTGCTCGGCCGGGTCCAGCTGACCGAAGAGCGCCGCCACGGCGTTCCTGCGAGCGCCCATCGAGCCGGAGCCCGACAGCACGCTGATCTCCTCCAGCGTTGCGTCGATCTCGGTCAGGCCCACCGATGGCTCGGCCGCCGGCTGAGGCAGGTCGGAGAGCCCCCGCCAGCCCAGGCCGGTGCGGCGCTGGCGCAGCGTGCCGGAGAGGTACGACGCCGCGATGTCGATCTCCTCCGCGCCTTCGCTCGCGGCCTCACGAAGCAGCGCAGCGATCAGCTCGCGCTTGGCCAGCCGGGAGCGGGTCGCGGCCACCTGGCCGGAGACGTCAACGAGCCTCGCCAACAACATGCGGCCATTGTGTCGGCAGCCTCCGACATAGTCTTCAGGCATGCCCACCACGACGCTCCGACCCGTGGTCCGGGTGTGGCGGCCGGACTGGCCGTGTCCCGTCGGGGCGGTGCTCTCGACCCATCGGCGCGGGCCGGGCGACCCGACCTTCCGGCGTACGCCGGACGGCGCGATCTGGCGTGGCATCCGGACACCGGAGGGCACGGCAACGCTTCGCGTGGTCTCGCAACCGGAGAGCGGCACCGTCACGGGCGAAGCATGGGGGAGCGGAGCCGAGTGGGCCCTGGCCCGGCTGCCCCGGATGCTGGGCGCCGACGACGACCCGGCCGGCTTCGAGCCGGTGCACCAGCAGATCGCGGACGTCTGGCGGCGACACCGCAACTGGCGCCTGGGCGCCACCGATCTCGTCATGGAGTCACTGGTGCCGGCCATCATCGAGCAGAAGGTGACTGGACAGGAGGCCTTCGCAGGCTTCCGGACGCTCGTGCACCGGTTCGGTGAACGTGCCCCCGGACCACCCAGCGAGCCCGAACCCGTGGTCCGGCTGTGGGTGCAGCCCTCGCCCACCGAACTGCGCGCGATCCCGTCATGGGAGTGGCTGCGGCTGCCCGTCGACGGCGCCAGATCGCGTCCGATCCAGCACGCCGCCCGGGTCGCTCCCGCCCTGGAGCGGGCCGGCCGGGAGTCCCCTGAGGAGTTCGACCGCCGGGTGCGCACGTTGCCCGGCATCGGGGTCTGGACGAGCGCCGAGACCCGATCGCGGGCGATGGGCGATCCCGACGCGGTGAGCTTCGGCGACTACCACGTGGCAGCCAACATTGGCTACCTGCTGACCGGCAAGCCGGTGGATGACGCCGAGCTTGCCGTGCTTCTGGAGCCGTACGCCGGACACCGGCACCGTGTCCAGCGCCTGGTGGAGCTGGCCGGGCTCACCCGCCCGCGCCGCGGGCCGCGGATGGCCCCGCGCAAGCACCTCCCCGGACACTAGCCGCGAACTGCCGGATCGCGTGGCGGGCGGATCTCGCCGGAGCCCCTAGCCACGAGGATGCTCGGCACAACATCCAACCTGACTGGGGAGTGGTCGCCGTCGAGTCGCGCGAGCAACAGGTCGATGCACCGGGAGCCGATCTCGTAGGTGTCCTGGCGGATCACGCTGATGCAGGGTTCGACCATCTCGGCCACGGTGACCTCGTCGAAACCGATCAGCGCGACCCGTGACTCCAGCTGCTGCTGGTGCAAGGCCACCACGGCCCCTTCGCAGATGACGTTCCGGGCGGCGAACAGCGCGGTCGGCGGATCCGCAAGTGCGAGCAGCTCCGCGGCTGCTGCTCGCGCCTCGTCCCGCGAGCGCAGCCCGACCCTTTCGAGTCCTGGGTCCGGCATCAGGCCCGCGGCACGCAACGCGGCACGGTACCCGTCGAGCCGGTCACCGGCCGTCGAGATCGACGGGGAGTCGCCGAGGAACCCGATGCGCCGGTGCCCATGCGCCAGCAAGTGGCCCACCGCCTCGGCGGCTGCCCCCTGGTTGTCGACGACGACCCCGTCGATCTCCGGGAAGGAAGGCTTGCGGTCGATCGTGACCACCATCAGGCCGGAGGCCAGCTCGACGTCGAGCCAGGAGAGATCCCGCGCGCTCGGCATCAGGATCAGGCCGTCGATGCGCCGGGAGACGAGGCCCATGACCAGCTCTCGCTCACGCGCCTCGTCCTCGTCGATGCTGGCGGCCATGACCACCACGCCTCGCTCGCGGGCACGGTCCTCGACGGCGCGTAGTGTCTCGCTGCAGAACGCGTTGGAGAGGTCCTGCACCAGCATGCCGATGGAGGCCGTGCGCGTTCCGCGTCGAAGGTTGCTGGCCGCCAGGTTGTGGCGGTAGCCCAGTTCGCTCACCGCCTGGCTCACCCGGCGCCTCAGGGAATCGGAGACACTCGCCTCCGCATTCACGACGCGAGAGACCGACTTGAGGGAGACGCCGGCCAGGGCGGCGACGTCTTGCATCGTGGCCCGGCTGGGCGGATGCCGGCGATCCGGCCCGGCTGTGTCCGGCTGCATTTCCAACGAAAACCATCCCTAGTAGGCGAACTCATGACAACGATGTCAATTCTGGTTGTGACCCTTGACACAGCAACTTCCTGCCCGCAGAGTAGCCACTTAAGACAACGTTGTCATCCCTCCTCCGGAAAGCCGGAGCGAGCGACGTTCTGAAGGGACTTAACTCATGTTCGCAATGATGCGCAGTCGGCGGGCCGTCGGTCTGGCCGCGGTGGGCGCCGCTTCGCTGCTGCTGGCCGCGTGCGGAAGCAACGGCGGTTCGGGCGGCGGCGACGATGTCGCCGTGACGCTGATCACCAAGAACGCCTCCAACCCGTTCTTCGTCACCATGCAGCAAGGTGCGAAGGCGGCCGGCAAGAAGGATGGCGTCTCCGTCACCACCGCAGCGGGGAAGGAGGATGGGGACGAGCAGGGCCAGATCGCCGCGATCGAGGACGCCATCGCCAACGGGGACGACGGCATCCTGATCACTCCGAACGGCCCCGGGGTCAACCCGGCCATCGAGAAGGCACGTGACCAGGGCCTTTACGTCATCGCGCTCGACACGCCCCCAGACCCGGCGGAGACGGTGGACATCACCTTCGCCACCGACAACTTCAAGGCCGGAAAGCTCATCGGCGAGTGGACCAAGGCCCAACTGAAGGGCAAGAAGGCGACCATCGCGATGCTCGACCTGTTCAACGACAAGATCGTCTCGGTCGACTACAACCGGGACCAGGGCTTCCTCGAGGGCATGGGCATCGACACCAAGGACAAGCTCAAGAACGGCGACGAGGACAAGACCGGTTCCTACGACGGTGGCGACTACGAGATCGTCTGCAACGAGCCCACCACGGGTGCCGAGGACGGCGGTCGTACGGCGATGGAGAACTGCCTGACCAAGAACAAGAACATCAACGTCGTCTACACGATCAACGAGCCGGCCGCGGTCGGTGCCTACGGCGCCCTGCAGCAGGGTGGTTCGCCCGAGGGCGTGCTCATCGTCTCCGTGGACGGTGGCTGCGACGGGGTGGACCAGGTCAAGAAGGGTGTCATCGGCGCCACGTCGCAGCAGTACCCGGTGAAGATGGCCGAGCTCGGCGTCTCGGCCATCAAGAAGATCGCCGACGGCGGTGAGAAGCCGAAGAACACCGAGGGTCTGGACTTCTTCGACACCGGCGTCGCGCTGGTCACCGACAAGCCGGCCGACGGCCTGGAGTCCATCGACTCGACCAAGGGTGCGGACCTGTGCTGGGGCTGAGTCCTCAGACCTGACCGCCGCCTTCAACCAGCCGTCAACCAGCCGTCACATCGCAGCAGCGTGGCCCGGGGCCACCCGGTCTTCCGGGCCACGCCTGCACAACGGCATACACGACAACCCGGGAGGAAGCCGTGACACCAGCCACCACAGATGCGAGCGCAACCACGCCCGCACCAACCCACACCGCCGCCGAGCAGTTCGCCCAGCGACGCCGATCCCCGTTGCAGCGGATCCAGCACCTGCTGCACTCACACCCCGCGATCAGCCCGCTCCTGCTGCTGGTCATCGCGTTCCTGGTGTTCAGCTACCTGAACCCGAACTTCGGCACGCTGCGCACGCAGTCGCTGATCTTGCAGCAGGTCGCCGTCGTCGGCGCCCTCGCCATCGGGCAGACACTGATCATCCTGACGGCAGGGATCGACCTCTCCGTCGGCGCGATCGCCATCCTGGCGATGCTCTACAGCGCCAAGCTCAGCGCCGACGGTGGCCTCCCAGGTCCGGTCGCGATCCTGGTCGGCATCGTCGTGGGAACCGCAGCCGGAGCTGTCAACGGACTCCTGGTCACGCGCCTGAAGCTGCCGCCGTTCATCGTGACCCTCGGCACCTTGTCGGTGTTCACCGCGATGGCCCTGCTCTACTCGAGTGGCCAGAGCGTGCAGGCGTCGAAGATGCCTGACCTGATGACCTGGACCGGCAAGATCGTCAACCTGGGCGGCTTCCGCGTGACCACCGGAGTGGTCTTCGTGGTGCTGCTCTACCTGGTCGTGGGCTTCGCTCTCAAGCAGACGACTTGGGGCCGGCACGTGTACGCCGTGGGCAACGACGCGGAGGCCGCCCGGCTCGTCGGTATCTCGGTCAACCGGGTGCTGTTCAGCGTCTACACATTGGCGGGCCTGATCTACGGCGTCACGGCGTGGATCCTCATCGGTCGAGCGGGCGCCGCCAGCCCGAACGCTGCTGCCGACGCCAACCTCGAGTCGATCACCGCGGTCGTCATCGGTGGCACCAGTCTCTTCGGTGGACGAGGAGCGCTGCTCGGCACCCTGCTGGGTGCCCTCATCGTCGGCTACTTCAGGACTGGCCTCTCCTTGGCCGGTGTGGACGACCAGTGGCGGGTGCTGACCATCGGCCTCCTGGTCATCATCGCGGTCTCGGTCGACCAGTGGATCAGGAAGGTACGCGCATGAGCACGACAGTTCCCGCCCAGACGTCCCCCTCAAGGCACTCCACGGCTCCAGTGCTCTCTGCTCGAGGTCTGGTGAAGACATTCGGCAAGGTCGTGGGTCTGGACGGGGTCGACTTCGACCTCTTTCCCGGTGAGGTGCTCGCCATCATCGGCGACAACGGTGCCGGCAAGTCCACGCTGATCAAGGCTGCCACCGGCGCAGTGAACCCGGACGCCGGCGAGATCCGTCTCGACGGGGAGGTGGTCAACTTCCGCAAGCCCTCGGAGGCAAGGGAGGCCGGCATCGAAACGGTCTACCAGACGCTCGCGGTCGCTCCGGCCCTGGACATCGCGGCCAACATGTTCCTCGGACGTGAGAAACGTCGGAGCGGACCGCTCGGCTCGGTGCTGCGCATGCTGGACCACAAGGGCATGCGAGAGAGCGCCGGCCAGTCAATGGCCGACCTCGGTATCGGCACGCTGCAGAACATGTCCCAGGCCGTGGAGACGCTGTCCGGTGGTCAGCGCCAGGCCGTCTCCGTCGCCAGGGCGGCCGCGTTCGCCACGAAGCTGATCGTGCTCGACGAGCCGACCGCGGCGCTCGGGGTCAGGGAGACCAACCAGGTGCTCTCGATGATCAACCGGGTGCGGGAGAACGGTCTGCCGGTCATCCTGATCAGC
The DNA here is from genome assembly GCA_963742815.1 of uncultured Actinomycetota bacterium. Taxonomy (GTDB): domain Bacteria; phylum Actinomycetota; class Actinomycetes; order Propionibacteriales; family Nocardioidaceae; genus Marmoricola. The sequence continues at coordinate 132,910 of CAVUNJ010000009.1, read as the reverse complement.
CACAACATGCCGAACGTGTTCGAGGTCGCTGACCGGATCCACATCCAGCGGCTCGGCAGGTGTGCGGGCGTGGTCACCCCGAAGTCGCACACGCCCAATGAGGTGGTCGCGATCATGACGGGCGCAACGACACTCGAGGAGACGCCGGGCAAGGCGCCTGAGTAGCGCCGTCGCCCGCAGCACCGGCTAACGTCACTCAGAGCAACCGAACGGGAGCCTGCGTTGTCAGCCGTGGTCGATCGCTTCACCGCCATGTCGGAAGCTGAGCTGGACGAGTACTTCCACGCCTCCGACATCCTCGAGATCACCGCGACGATCCGCGAGATCTCGGACGAGGAGCTGCGGCAGCTGGTCGACCTCGACCACTTCGGTGACGCGGCCGTGCGGGCGATCCTCGACCGGTTCGCGGAGTTCGCCGATGCTGACCGGCTCGTGGAGGTCGAGGGCGTGGTGCGCTTCGAGCTGGCAAGCCCGAAGCAGGATGCCGTGTGCCACACGGCACGGTTCGGCGCCGGCACGGTCACCCTGGCCCCCGACGCCACACCTGATGTGACGATCACGGCCGAAGTCGTCGACTTCGTGCGCCTGGTGACCGGCCAGTCCAACGCCGCCTTGCTCTACCTGGGTGGACGGCTGGGCATCTCGGGCCGGGAGATGCTGGCGCTGGCGGTCGGCACGGTGTTCTCGGTCCCGGGCACCGACCACACTGCCCTGGACCCGACCGCTCTCGATCCGGTCGAGGTGGCGACCGTCGTCGCGTCGACGTCGCACAGGCACATGCGCATGGTGATGGAGGGCGGCTTCCGGCCGATCGTGCTGACGGAGGTCTTCCGCCGGTTTCCCGATTTCATCGACAGCCGCAAGGCGAGCGGCCTGCAGCTGTCGGTGGGCTTCCGGATCGGAGGGCGCAAGGACGGTGATGTCGACCGGTACGTCGTACACGTGGACGACGGCGTGTGCACGGTCGAGACCAGCCCGCCCGACGGCCAACGCCGCGACGCCACGATCACGATCGAAGGCGCCGACTTCCTGCGGCTGGCAACTGGTCAGTTGCACCCAGTCCGCGGCGTACTCACCGGAGCACTCAAGGTGAAGGGCAGCCGGGCCAAGGCGCTGGCGCTCAACGCGGCGATGGTGCCGCCTCAACCGCGGGACTGAGCCCCAGGTCAAACTGCGGGGTCAGAGTCAGGTCAGGGCAGGTGCGGGAGCGGATGGCTGCGACCCGTGCTGGTGTCGACCAGCGCGGCTCTGCTCACCGTGGCGTCGAGTGGCAGCACGTCGTAGACCTGCGCGGCGACGACCGGCAGATCGGTGAGGCGCACCCTCGGCGCGAGGGTCACGTGCGGGACCCACCGACCGGGGCCGTAGTGGTGGTGCAGATCGGCCCCGGTCGCGACGACTGCCTCGACGACCCTGAGCTGTCGAGAGACCAGCTCTGGCGTCACAGCCGGTGCGAGCCAGCAGCGGCTGCGCCGGAAGGTGCCGAACCCGTCGAGATGGAGAGTCAGCGGTTCCGCCTCGGGGAGCGCGGTGAGGGCGCTCGTCACGGCGCCGAGGTCATAGCTGCGCAGCGACGCATAGGTCAGATGGGCCACGTGTCGACCATGCGTGTGCGAAAGCAGCGTCGGGACGCCGGCGTCCTCGAGCCGCTGCCACAACCGGCGTACGGCGATGTCGGCCCGGTCGTCGAGCAACAGACAGAGGGCAAGGGCCATGGGGACCTCCAGTCGACTCCACCCAGTCATACCCGATTGAACGCACGGCAGCGCGGGATCAGCGCCCGACGGCGTACCCCTGCATCCCGCGCGGGTTCGCCCCGGCCGCCAGTACGCCGGTCCGCGGGTCGCGCGTGACCGCACACATCCGGCCCAGGGACCACGGCCCCGACAGTTCGACCAGGTGCCCGCGTGCGCGTAGCGCGTCCAGGACGCGGGGGTCGATGCGGTCCTCGACGACGAGGACACCGCGCTCCATCTCGCGGGGATGGAACGAGCCGGGAAAGCTGGTGGTGTGGAACATCGGGGCATCGATGGCGTCCTGCAGGCTCATCGCGCCGACCACGTGGCGCAGCAGGAACAGCGACTGCCACTGGTCCTGCTTGTCGCCACCGGGGGAGCCGCACGCGAGCACCGGCTGGCCGTCCCGCAGCACGAGCGTCGGGGTCAGCGTCGAGCGCGGCCGTGCACCGGGCGCCAGCGAGGCCGGCAGGCCCTCGTCAAGCCAGAACATCTGTGACCTGCTGCCAAGACAGAAGCCCAGCTCGGGGATCGTCGGCGAGCTCTGCAGCCAGCCGCCGCTCGGGGTGGCCGAGATCATGTTGCCCCAGCGGTCGACGACGTCGATGTGGCAGGTGTCGCCGGCCGTGCTTTCGTCTCGGCGGACGGTTGGCTCGCCTGTGGTGGCATCGGCCGAACGTCCGGTGGGGAGACCCGCGACCAGGCGTCGTACGTGCTCGGCCAGGTGTGGCTCGCGGCCACCGGGGGAGCCCGGGCGAAGGTCGAGGTCCGCGCTGGAGCCCACCAGGCCAGCCCGCGCGGCGACGTACTCGGGCGCAAGCAGATCTTCGGCCGTGGCCGGCGAGCGGTCCCCGAACCACGCCTCGCGGTCGGCCATCGCCAGCTTCCAGCACTCGGCAACAGCATGGATCCCGTCCTCCGTGTCCGGGTCGAGCGCATCACCGCCCAGCACGTCCAGCATCGCCAGCACCTGAAGCAGGGCCGGGCCCTGACCCCACAGACCGGTCTTGGCGACCTGCAGGCCGTGCCATTCCAGGACCGTGGGCGTCTCCCAGGTGGCCGAGTACGCCGCCAGGTCGGCCCCACTGACCAGGCCGGGCAGCACCTCGCCACCGGAGTGGCGCCACTCCCGGACGCGGAACGCGTCGATGGCGGTGGCGACGAACCCGTGGCCCCACTCATGTCGCGCGGCTTCGGCCTGCGCGGCCACGTCGGAACCTGCCGCCGCGGCGTCGACGAGTCGCTCGAGAACCGCCGCATAGCGCGGGTTGTTGAACAGCTCACCGGCGCGGGGCACCGCGCCGTCGCGCAGCCACAGCTCGGCCGACGTCGTCCAGCTCTCCCTGAACAGGGTCTCGACCCGTGTGACGGTGTCCGCGACCGCGGCCAGCAGCGGGTGGCCGGAGCGGGCGTAGCTGATCGCAGGCTCGAGCACCCTGGCCAAAGGAAGGCTGCCATGGTCGCGCAGCAGGAGCAGCCACGCATCCACCGCACCGGGAACTGCGGCCGAGAGTGGACCGGAGCCCGGGATGTGGTCGAGCCCCATCGCGGCGTACGCCTCGGGCGTGGCACCGGCAGGTGCCGGTCCCTGCCCGCAGAGAACACGCGGGGCCGGGCTGCTGGAGGTGGAGACGATCGCCGGCAGGTCGCCACCGGGACCGTTGAGGTGCGGCTCGACCACATGGAGGACGAACCCGCCAGCGACGGCGGCGTCGAACGCGTTGCCGCCGAGCTCGAGCATCCGTTGAGCCGACTGTGAGGCCAGCCAGTGGGTGGAGGACACCATCCCGAACGTGCCCTGCAGCGTGGGCCTGGTGGTGAAGGTCCGCGCGTCCGGAGTCACGAAGAGCCCTCGGCGCGCACGACCATGCACCGAGCCTAGGGGTGTGCCGGAGGTAGCCACGGAGGTCAGTGTCTGGATTTGCGTTGCGTCGTGCGCAAGGCTCGGGGAAGCCCACCTGACCAGCGACACTCCGCCTACCTGGAGGACACCGATGCGCAGCACGATGCAGGACGCCCCGCTCACGATCGGCTCCCTGATGAAGCACGGCACCACGGTGCACGGCGACTCGGAGGTGGTGACCGCCACGAGCGACGGCACCCGGAGCAGGACGTACGCCGAGCTCGGCAAGCGCGCGGCACGGCTCGCCAACGGCCTGCGCTCGCTTGGGATCGAGGGTGACCAGCGGGTCGGCACCTTCCAGTGGAACAACGTCGAGCACCTCGAGGCCTACCTCGCCATCCCGTCGATGGGTGCGGTCCTGCACACCCTCAACATCCGTCTGTTCCCCGAGCAGCTCGTCTACATCGCGAACCACGCCGAGGACCAGGTCGTGATCGTCGACGACTCGCTGGTCGGACTGCTGGCCCCGCAGCTGCCGAAGATGGACACGGTGCACCACGTGCTGGTCGCCGGCCCGGATGCGGCCTCCGCTGACCTGGACTCGCTGCGCTCCAGCGGCAAGGAGGTGCTGCTCTACGAGGACCTGCTGGCCGAGCAGTCCGAGGAGTTCGACTGGCCGGAGCTGGACGAGCGGGACGCGGCTGCCATGTGTTACACGAGCGGCACCACGGGCCACCCGAAGGGTGTCGTCTACAGCCATCGCTCGGCGTGGCTGCACTCGCAGATGGTCAGCACCGGCAACATCTCCGGGCTGAGCTTCCACGACCGGGTGCTGCCGATCGTGCCGATGTTCCACGCCAACGCGTGGGGTCTGGCGTACGCCGCGCTGATGAGCGGCGCGACGCTGTGCATGCCCGACCGCTGGCTTCAGGCCGAGCCGCTCTGCCGGTTCATCCAGGAGTCCCGTCCGACCGTCTCCGGGGCGGTGCCGACGGTGTGGAACGACGTGCTGGGCTATCTCGACAAGCATGAGGACAAGAAGCTCGACTCGCTGCGGCTGATCCTGTGCGGCGGGTCCGCCGTACCCGTGGCGCTGCAGCAGGCACTCCAGGAGCGCCATGGACTCCTCGTCCTCCAGGCCTGGGGCATGACCGAGACCTCGCCCGTGGCATCCGCTGGTCTCCCGCCGGTCGGCGTCGAGGGTGATGACGAGTGGAAGTACCGGGGCAGCGCGGGCCGAGTCGCTTGCGGGGTCGAGGGCCGCATCGTCGCCGATGACGGCAGCGAGCGCCCCTGGGACGGCAAGGCCGTCGGGGAGCTCGAGGTCCGCGGGCCGTGGGTGACCGCGAGCTACTACAACTCCGACGACCCGGATGTGGGGCAGAAGTTCCGCGATGGCTGGCTACGCACCGGCGATGTCGGCTCGATCGACGAGTTCGGGTACATCCGGCTCTCTGACCGCGCGAAGGACGTCATCAAGTCCGGCGGCGAGTGGATCTCCTCGGTCGACCTCGAGAATGCGCTGATGGCTCACGAGGACATCGTGGAGGCTGCCGTGATCGGCATCCCCGACGAGAGGTGGGACGAGCGGCCGCTGGCCTCGGTCGTCGTACGCGAGGGGGCGAAGCTCACACCCGCGGAGCTCCGGGACTTCCTCAGCAAGGACTTCGCCAAGTGGCAGCTGCCCGACGCATGGGCCTTCATCGACGAGGTGCCGCGCACCAGTGTCGGCAAGTTCGACAAGAAGGTCATCCGCAAGTGGTACGCCGACGACGAGATCGCCATCGAGAAGGCCCAGGAAGCAGGGCCCCCGGAGGAAGGTTGAGTGAAGGCGTGATGCCTCACGGCTGGTCGTGCACGCCCCAGCTGTAGGTCTGCTTCTGCAGCTCGAGGTAGAGGAACGTGTGGATGGAGACCACGCCCGGGATGGGCCGGATGCGTGAGGTGACCAGCTCGAGCAGATGGGCGTCGGTCTGGCCCACGACCTCAGCGAGGATGTCGAAGCCCCCCGCCGTGATGACGACGTAGTCGACCTCCTCGATGGCTGCGAGCGCCTCCGCCACGGGCTTGAGCTCACCCTCGACGATGACGCCGATCATCGCCTGCCGAGCAAAACCGAGCTGGAGGGGATCGGTGACCGCGACGATCTGCATCAGGCCCGAGTCGATCAGCTGGTTGACCCGGTCGCGAACGACCTCCTCGGACCGACCGACCGACTCCGCGATGGCCGCGTACGAACGCCGGCCGTCCTGCTGGAGCTGCTCGATGATCGCCTTGGAGACGTGGTCGATGACCATCTGGGGCGCCTGCGTGGGCCGATGCTTGAGCATGTCGCCGGCTGCGCTCGGCTCACCCTTGATCACGTATTGGCCCCTCCGAGTACTACTCAACATGGACGATACCGGCAGATTTCCGTCGCCGTGGTCGATCGCCCGACCCGCCACAACTGTGCTGGCGCCCCGCAGGGCGGCCCCGCCACGTCAGCGGTCGCCCGTGAACGGTGACATTACCCGCGCGAGCCGGCTCTGGCGGCCGGTCCGCCGCTCCTCGGTGTCGGCGAGGGTCATGGCACGCAGGCCCGCGTTGATGCCCAGCCAGCGCAATGGTTCAGGTTCCCAGTCCGGGCTGCGGTGGTTGACCCACGGCAGCGTCACCAGGTCGCTCGTTGTGCCCGTGACGAGGTCGGCGAGGGTGCGGCCCGCGAGGTTGGTGGTGGCGACGCCGTCACCGACGTAGCCGCCGGCCCAGCCGATGCCGGTCGTGCGGTCCAGCCCGACCGACGCTGCCCAGTCGCGGGTGATGCCGAGACAGCCGCCCCACTGGTGGGTGAAGCGCACGCCCGTGCTGGGTGCCCCGAGCTGGGGAAGCATCCTCCGGAGCACGCCGCGAAGGTCGTCGAAGACGCGCGGCTCCGCGTCGTACGACGAACGGATCCGCGACCCGAAGTGGTACGGCGCCCCACGGCCGCCGAACGCCAGCCTGCCGTCGGCCGTGCGCTGCCCGTAGATGATCAGGTGCCGTGCGTCCGCGAAGGTCGCGCGCTCCTGCAACCCGATCGTGGCCCACATCGCCTCGTCGAGGGGCTCGGTCGCCACCATCAGCGAGTAGACCGGGACCAGCTTCCTCCGCAGGCCCGCAAGCCTCGGGGTGTAGCCCTCGGTGCCACGCAGCACGATCTCCGCGCGCACGACACCCGCGTCGGTCTCGACCCGACCGGGTTCGATGCTGCGCACCCGGGTCTGCTCGAAGATGGGCACTCCCGCGGCCTCGACCGCACGTGCCAGTCCGCGCACCAGGCGCGCCGGGTGGACGACGGCGCAGTGCTGCGTGAAGTAGCCGCCCAGCACCGGGTCCGCGGCCAGCATCGCGCGCGCCTCGTCCGCGTCGAGCATCCGCTCGTCGTCCTCGGTGAACCCCCGAGCATGGGCCGTCTCCACTCCGGCCCGGAGGCGCTCGAGCTGCAGGGGCGTACTCGCCACCGTGACCCTGCCGCCCCGCCGGAAGTGCGCGTCGATCCCCTCGAGGTCGACGACGCGGCCCACCTCACGCACCGTCTCCTGCATCGCGCGGTGTTGGCGCAACGCCCCCTGTGGCGATGACTCCTTCACGAGGCGGTGCCACGAGGTCGGGAAGAGCGCGCTGCACCAGCCGCCGTTGCGACCCGAAGCCCCGAAACCCGCGACCTCCTGCTCGAGCACGGCGATGCGCAGCGAGGGATCGGCACGGTGCAGGTAGTACGCCGACCAGAGACCGGTCAGTCCCGCCCCGACCACCACCACGTCGTACGTCGCCGGGCCCGGAAGTGCGGCACGCGGGACGAAGTCGTCCCCGGCGGTGTCGTGCCACAGCGACAGCGACCGGTAGCGGGTCAGCGGACGCCCCAGGAGTAGGTCTGCTTGGCCAGCTTGAGGTATACGAAGGTCTCGGTGCTGCGTACGCCGGGCACCGCCCGGATGCGCCCGGAGACCAGCTCGAGCAGGTCCTCGTCGCCGGTGCTCACGACCTCGCACAACACGTCGTACGCCCCGGCGGTCATCACCACGTAGATGACCTCCTCCATGGCGGAGAGGGCATCTGCGACCGGCTGGATCGCGCCGTCGACCTTGACCCCGACCATGGCCTGGCGCCCGAAGCCGAGCTGGAGCGGGTCGGTCACCGCGACGATCTGCATCACGCCGGCCTCGGACAGACGCTGCACCCGCTGGCGCACGGCTGCCTCGGAGAGGCCCACCGCCTTGCCGATCGAGGCGTACGAACGGCGCCCGTCCTGCTGCAGCTGCTCGATGATCGACTTGGAGACGTCGTCGAGCACCGGGGCGCCAGGGGCCTTGAGGGAGGACTTGTCGGCCATGCCGGTCATCGTGGTTGGTCGAGGCCCGCCCTGGCAAGCGTTTCAGGTCCAAAGCACGCAGTAAATCGTGTCGGATGACCCTCGAATCCAGTGGTTCCGCAGAGTTCATGTGCCACGACAACGGAATCCCTTGTCCCGGAGAAGTCCATCGTGCAAGGGTTTGGTCCGACGAAAGGAGGCGAGCCCTCAACTGATGCGCTCTCGCGCCACCGATGCTGCTGCCGCGTCCGTTCGGGCGGCCAGCCCCACGCCGTACTGGTTCGACGACCCGGCGCACCCGTCCGCCTTGGCGTCACTCTCGGGTCCGGATCGCGCAGATCTGGTCATCGTGGGTGGCGGGTACCTCGGCCTGTGGACCGCTCTTCTGGCCAAGGAGCGCGACCCCGACCGCGACGTGCTGCTGCTCGAGGGTGCGACGTGCGGGCACGCGGCGAGTGGCCGCAACGGTGGGTTCTGTGAAGCGAGCCTGACGCACGGTTTCGGCAACGGGCTCTCACGCTGGCCCGATGAGCTGGACGAGCTGACGGCGATGGGACGCGAGAACCTCGACGGCATCGAGCGCACGATCGAGGAGTACGCGATCGACTGTGACTTCGTCAGGGCCGGGTCACTGGCCGTGGCCACGGAGCCCTACCAGGTTGTCGGACTGCGTGAGGAGTACGACGCGACGCGCGCCCGCGGCATGGCGACCACGTGGCTCGACGCCGATGCCCTTCGCGAGCGGGTGGACTCGCCGACCTTCCTGGCCGGCATGCACGACCCGGACGGGGCCATCCTCGAACCTGCTCGGCTGGCCTGGGGACTCCGCCAGGCGTGCCTCTCCCAAGGCGTGCGAATCGCGGAGCACACACCGGTGACCGGGCTCGCGAGCTCGGGCGAGGGAGTGACGGCCGAGACCGTCGCGGGTCCGGTGCTGGCCAAGCGCGTCGTACTCGCGACGAACAGCTATCCGCCACTGCTGCGGCGGCTCAGGCTGATGACGGTGCCGGTCTACGACTACGCGCTGACCACCGAGCCGCTCACCGCCGACCAACGATCGGCGATCGGCTGGCGCGGACGGGAGGGGATCTCGGACCTCGGCAACCAGTTCCATTACTTCCGGACGACGAGAGACGGACGGGTCCTGTGGGGTGGGTACGACGCGATCTACCACTTCGGCAGCGGCGTCAAGGAGGAGTACGACCAGCGCACCGAGACCTTCGTGGCACTCGCCGAGAACTTCTTCACCACCTTCCCGCAGCTGTCCGGGCTCCGGTTCAGCCACGCGTGGGGAGGCGTGATCGACACCTGCACCCGCTTCGCGGCGTTCTACGGCACGGCGCTCGGCGGCCGTGTCGGCTACGCGCTGGGCTTCACCGGCCTGGGTGTGGGCGCGACCCGCTTTGCAGGCGACGTGGTCCTCGATCTGCTGGCGGGCTCGGACACACCGCGCACCCGGCTGGAGATGGTGCGCAAGAAGCCGCTGCCGTTCCCGCCCGAACCTCTGCGCTGGGTCGGCATCGAGGCCACCCGCCGATCGCTCGCGCGGGCTGATGCGAACGGTGGCAAGGAGAACCTCTGGCTCAAGGCCATGGACAAGCTGGGCCTGGGCTTCGACTCCTAGGGCCGGGTCGTCGTCATAGCCTCAATTCAACCATCGACCACTGACAGTCCCGAGTGCCAGAAGCCCTTGCACACAAGGGAATTCTCACTGATTCGGAGCTACCCACCTGAGTCGCTGCTCGGCCAACGGGCGAGGTCGCGATCAGAGGAGGCCAGCACGCACCAGGTGCAGGACAGACTCCACTGATCGGGTTGCCATGGCGCAGTGGGGCGTCGACTGATCCATCGTCTCGACTGACCGCTCGCCGACGCTCGCTGCTCGACGCAAGCCTGCTCGACCAGCTTCGACGCGCCCCAACGACTCTTCTTGCCATCCGGATGTATCAACAGCACCGACACCAACTCTGTACGTCGGAGGAGGCGGGACAATGCGATTCCACGACGTACGGCAAGTGGCGGCACCGACAGCCGAGGTATGGGCAGCACTGCACGACGACGAGGTGTTGCGCGCGGCGATCCCTGGCTGTCAACGGCTCAGCTCGGTCTGCGCCGGCCGGTACACGGCAACCCTGGCCGCGCGGGTGGGCCGCATGGCTGACACCTACAGCGGCGCGTTCGTGATCGACGACACCTGCCCGGGTTCGGAGCTTGTGGTCACGGTGGCTGGTCACGGGCACTGCGGCACCCTGGAGCTGGACCTGCGCGTCCGGCTGGACGAAGGTTTCGCGCCGGGAAGTACCGCGCTGTTCTACGACGCCAGCGCTCGGGTCGGCGGTCTGGTCGCCCGGATCGGCCGAACACCGCTCACCCTCGCCGGAGGACACATCGCGAGCTCCTTCTTCCGCGACTTCGAACTGGCGCTCGGTGCCCGTTCGTATGCAGCGCCACTTCGAACCGACGTGGCCGTGCTGTCAGGGTGAGGCTGTTTCGCCCGCCTTACCTCGGCCCGGACGTCTACCCGTTGAGCAAGACGAAGAACAGGACCACGCCGACGAGGGCCGTTGCCACACCGACAAGTGCACCCAACCCTGCGCTACGCGCACGTCTCGAGCCGGCGCCGGCAACCCCCGGCAGCAGATAGCCGACGATGGCGCCCAACGCCGCCATGAGCGCAAGCTGCACCGGGACGATCAGGTCCTCGGTCGACTCCCCGTCCAGGAATGCGGCGACCACCGGAAGACTGAGGATGCCTGTAACGACCAGGAGCGCAAGGGCGATCCCGCGCTGTTTTCCGGTGTTCGATGCGGCTGTTGTCATCCCGATGCTCCTCAGTGGGTTCGACGTCAGAGCGTGTCCCACGCCCTTTTCAGTACGTCGCGCAGGATCGTCTCGATCTCGTCGAAGACTGCCTGGTCCGCAACCAGGGGCGGGGCGAGCTGGATGACCGGGTCGCCGCGGTCGTCGGCGCGGCAGTAGAGACCGGCCTCGAAGAGTGCTCCGGAAAGGAAGCCCCGCAGCAGGCGCTCGGCCTCGGCGTCGTCGAAGGTCTCCTTGGTCGCCTGGTCCTTGACCAGCTCGATGCCGTAGAAGTACCCGTCGCCGCGGATGTCGCCGACGATGGGTAGGTCGTTGAGCTTCTCGAGCGTGGCACGGAAGTCGCCCTCGGTCTCGCGCACGTGCTCATTGAGCTGCTCGCGCTCGAAGATGTCGAGGTTGGCCATGGCCACCGCGGTGGACACCGGGTGGCCGCCGAACGTGTAGCCGTGAGCGAACGAGGTGTCGCCCTTGGAGAACGGCTCGAACAGTCGGTCGGTGGCGACCATGGCGCCGAGGGGGGAGTATCCCGACGTCAGGCCCTTGGCGCAGGTGATGATGTCGGGCTGGTAGTTGTAGCGGTCGGCGGCGAACATGTGGCCGAGCCGCCCGAAGGCGCAGATGACCTCGTCGGAGACCAGCAGCACGTCGTACTGGTCGCAGATCTCCCGCACCCGCTCGAAGTAGCCGGGCGGAGGCGGGAAGCAGCCGCCGGAGTTCTGCACCGGCTCGAGGAACACCGCCGCAACAGTGTCGGGACCCTCGAACTCGATGGCCTCCGCGATGCGGTTGGCCGCCCACTGTCCGAAGGCGTACTCGTCGCTCTCGGCACCGCCCTGGAACTGTTCGGGCGCCCGGTACAGGTTCGTGTTCGGCACCCGGAACGTCGACGGCACCAAGGGTTCGAAGGGTGCCTTCATACCGGGCAGCCCGGTGATCGACAGCGCGCCCTGCGGGGTGCCGTGGTAGGCGATCGCGCGACTGATCACCTTGTGCTTGGTGGGTTTGCCGGTGAGCTTGAAGTACTGCTTGGCGAGCTTCCACGCCGACTCCACCGCCTCGCCGCCACCGGTCGTGAAGAAGACGCGGTTCAGGTCGCCCGGCGCGTAGCCGGCCACCCGCTCCGCCAAGTCGATCGCCCCGGGGTGTGCGTAGGACCACACCGGGAAGAAGGCGAGCTCGGCGGCCTGCTTCGCGGCGGCCTCGGCGAGCTCCGTACGGCCGTGCCCGACCTGTACGACGAACAGGCCAGCGAGGCCGTCGAGGTAGCGCTTGCCGTGGGAGTCGAAGATGTGCACGCCGTCGCCGCGCACGATCGTCGGCACCTCGTTCTTGTCGAAGGTCGAGTGCCGGGTGAAGTGCATCCAGAGATGGTCCTTGGCAGCGCGCTGCCTGGATTCGTCGAAGCTGGGCTGGGTCATCGTGGGAGCACCTCGGTGTTGATGTCGAAAGCGCCAGTCTGCCCGGCCCTTCGAGCAGTTGCAATCGATTCAGAGGTGGCCGAGAGGAACTTCGATGGAATCGTTGGTGGATAGCCCGTAGGTCTACCGATTCCGTTGTCTCGTGACTACGCTCGCCGCATGTCTGAAAAGGTTCCGCCCATGCGCATCCTGCTCGTCGGCTCCGGCGGCGTGGGCTCGGCCTTCACCGCGATCGCCGCCCGCCGCGACTTCTTCGACCTGTGCCTGGTGGCCGACTACGACGGGGCGCGATCGCGTCGCGCGGTTGATGCTCTTGCCGTGGATGGCCAGGCGGACGACCGGTTCGTGGCCGCACAGGTGGACGCATCCGATGCCTCGTCGGTCGAGACGCTCGTGCGTGAGCACCAGATCACGCACGTGATGAACGCCGTCGATCCGCGGTTCGTGATGCCGATCTTCGAGGGTGCGTTCGCCGGAGGAGCGGACTACCTCGACATGGCGATGTCCCTCTCGAAGCCGCACCCCGAGACGCCGTACGCCGAGTGCGGGGTCAAGCTCGGAGACGAGCAGTTCGCCGTCGCGGGGGAGTGGGAGTCCGCAGGTCGGCTCGCCCTCGTCGGCATGGGTGTCGAGCCCGGGCTCTCCGACGTGTTCGCGCGCTACGCCGCCGACCATCTGTTCAGCGAGATCGACGAGCTCGGCGTACGCGACGGGGCCAACCTCGAGGTCGCCGGATACGAGTTCGCGCCCTCGTTCTCCATCTGGACCACGATCGAGGAGTGCCTGAACCCGCCCGTGATCTGGGAGAAGACTGCGTCCACCCCGGAGGGCGGGTGGTTCACGACGCCGCCGTTCAGCGAGCCGGAGACCTTCGAGTTCCCGGACGGCATCGGCCCGGTCGAGTGCGTGAACGTGGAGCACGAGGAGGTGCTCCTGATGCCGCGCTGGGTCGACTGCAAGCGCGCCACCTTCAAGTACGGCCTCGGGAACGAGTTCATCGAGGTGCTCAAGACCTTGCACAAGATCGGCCTCGACCGCACCGACAAGGTGCGGGTCGGCGGGGCAGAGGTCAGCCCGCGCGACGTGGTCGCCGCCTGCCTCCCGGACCCGGCGACGCTGGGCGACAAGATGTCGGGCAAGACCTGCGCGGGGTTGTTCGTGACCGGCACCGGCAAGGACGGTCAGCCGAGGGCGACGTACCTCTACCACGTGGTCGACAACGAGTGGGCGATGCGCGAGTACGGCCACCAGTGCGTGGTGTGGCAGACGGCCGTGAACCCGGTGGTGGCACTCGAGCTGCTCGCCACGGGGGTGTGGTCCGGCAGCGGCGTACTCGGTCCGGAGGCTTTCGACGCGCAGCCCTTCCTGGACCTCCTCACGGCGTACGGCAGCCCGTGGGGCCACCGAGAGGACCCGCCCTCAAACCGGCCCTGAAACCGGCCCTGAGACCGGGTCGGTGATGATCGGGGGGTCGGCGTCCAGGAACCGACTACTCAATCTAGAGTGATGTGGTGGAGTTAAGAGCGAACCGCCGAACCGGCACTCGTTGCCTCGTGCTGCTCATGGCGGTGCTGGGCGCTCTGGTGTTCGGCGCCGGACCAGCCGGAGCGGCCTCCGATGGGGTCAACCAGGAGGCCAGCCAGCAGGACGAGCGCCTGGTCCGCGTGGGCACGGAGGGCACCTACCCGCCCTTCACCTACGAGGACCCGCGCAGCAAGCAGCTCACCGGCTACGACATCGAGGTGATGGAGGCCGTCGCCAAGGAGGCCGGATGGCGCCCGGACTTCGTGCGATCCACCTTCGACGCGCTCTTCCCAGCGCTGGACTCCAGCCGGATCGACCTGATCGCCAACCAGGTCACGATCAACCCGGAGCGTGAGGCTCGCTACCTGTTCTCCACGCCGTACACCTACTCGCGTGGAGTTGTCGTCACCGCCGCCGGCAACGACGAGATCAAGGGGCTCGACGATCTCGAGGGCAAGACCACCGCCCAGTCCGAGACGAGCAACTGGGCCCAGGTCGCGCGCGAGGCCGGTGCGAACGTGCAGTCGGTGGAGGGGTTCGCGCAGGCTGCCGAGCTCCTGGTCCAGGGGCGCGTGGACGCCATCGTCAACGACAACATCGCCGTTCTCGACTACCTGGCCTCGACCGGCTCTAAGGACATCGAGATCGTCGGCAATGCCGGTGAAGAGATCAGCGAGCAGGCGCTGCTGTTCCGCAAGTCCGACACCGCGCTGCGCGACGAAGCGAACGCTGCACTGGAGAAGCTCAGGGACGACGGCACACTGGCAAAGATCTCGAAGAGCTACTTCGAGGTCGACGTGTCCGTCGAGGACCCGGGGGACGTGAAGGTCAAGGGGTCCGACTCGGGCCGCAGCGACTTCGATGTGCTCCGCGACGAAGCCTGGCCGATGCTGCTCGGCGTCATCAAGGGCACCATCCCGCTGACTGCGATCAGCTTCACCTTCGGGCTGCTGATCGCGCTGGGCGTTGCGCTGGCCCGGATGTCCGCCAATCCGTTGCTGCGCTCTCCGGCACGGTTCTACATCTCGCTGATCCGGGGGACGCCGCTGCTCGTGCAGCTGTTCATCATCTTCTACGGACTCCCGCAGGTCGGGATCAAGTTCCCCGGGTTCCTGGCGGCGTGCATCGCGCTGAGCCTCAACGTCGGCGGCTACGCGGCGGAGATCATCCGCGGCTCGATCCTCTCGGTGCCGAGGGGACAGTACGAAGCCGCGACGACGATCGGCATGCCCTTCGCGCAGAGCATGAGGCGGATCATCCTGCCGCAGGCGGCCCGGATCGCGGTGCCGCCGCTGTCCAACACGCTCCTCTCCCTGGTCAAGGACACGTCGCTGGTCGCGGTGGTCCTCGTGACCGAGGTGTTCCGCCAGGCTCAGATCGCGGCGTCGGTGAGCGGGGCGTTCCTCATCCTCTACTCGTTCGCAGCGCTGTACTTCTGGGTGGTCTGCTTCATGCTGTCCATTGCTCAGGATCGCCTCGAACGACGACTGGAGAGGTTCGCCGTATGAGCACCCAGACTGACTCTCTACTCATCGAGGTCCGCGACCTGCACAAGGCGTTCGGTGATCACCAGGTGCTCCGCGGCGTCGACTTCACCGCCGCGGAGGGTACGGCGACCGCGCTGCTCGGCCCGTCGGGATCGGGCAAGACCACGGTGCTGCGCTCGCTCAACGTGCTCGAGACTCCTGACGCGGGCGTGGTGACCATTGCTGACGCGACCGTCGACTTCCACTCGCTGCCCACTGACAAGTCGACGCGTCGCCGGGAGATCGCAGCGCTGAGGTCGCGAAGCGGAATGGTCTTCCAGTCGCACAACCTGTTCCCGCACAAGACGGTCCTCGAGAACCTGATCGAAGGCCCGGTCCAGGTGCAGAAGCGGGAGCCCGACGATGCGGTCGCGGACGCGCGTCGCCTCCTCGAGCAGGTGGGCCTCGCCGACCGCGAGGACACCTACCCGGCGCAGCTCTCCGGCGGACAGCAGCAACGGGTGGGGATCGCCCGCGCGCTGGCACTGAAGCCGCAGGTGGTCCTGTTCGACGAGCCCACGTCCGCCCTCGACCCCGAGCTGGTCGGCGAGGTCCTGTCCGTCATCCGCGACCTGGCCCAGGAGGGATGGACCCTGGTCATCGTCACCCACGAGGTGAGGTTCGCGCGCGACGTGGCCGACCAGGTGCTGTTCCTCGACGGCGGAGTCGTCGCCGAGCGCGGAGGGGCGGAGGTCCTCACCGACCCGCAGCACGACCGGACCCGGCAGTTCCTCCGCCGGATCCTCGAGGCGGGCTAACTCACACCAGCCCGAGCGTGACCTCCTCGATCACGTCGAGGGCCTCGTCGAGCAGGTGCTCGGGCATCACCAGCGACGGAAGGAACCGCAGCACGTTTCCGTAGGTGCCACAGGTCAGCGTGAGTACGCCCGCCTGGTGACAGCCCGCGCTGATCTTGCCGGTCAGGGCAGCGTCGGGCTCAGTGGTCCCGGGCTTCACGATCTCGATCGCGATCATGGCGCCGCGGCCGCGAACATCACCGATCGCGGGCACCTTCTCGGCCAGCGTCCGGAGGCGTCCGCCCATCACCTGCTCGATCTGGCGCGCAGCCGCAGGCAGGTCCAGCTGCTCCATCGTCGCGATGGCCCCGAGTGCCGAAGCGCAGGCGACCGGGTTCCCGCCGTACGTCCCACCCAGGCCGCCGGCGTGCGGGGCGTCCATGATCTCGGCGCGCCCGACCACTGCGGCGAGCGGGAGGCCGCCGGCCATCCCCTTCGCAACCGTGACCAGGTCGGGTACGACGCCCTCGTGCTCGCAGGCGAACCAAGCACCCGTGCGGCACATGCCGGTCTGGATCTCGTCCGCGACGAACACGACTCCGTTGGCCTGGCACCACTGCGCGATGGCCGGCAGGAAGCCCTCGGCCGGCACCACGAAACCACCCTCACCGAGCACCGGCTCGATCACCACACAGGCGAGGTTGTCGGCCCCGACCTGCTTCTCGATGACGTCGATCGCGCGGGCCGCGGCCTGCTCGCCGGTGATCTCCACCGGCTCGCGGAACGGGTAGGAGATCGGGGCGCGATAGACCTCACCTGCGAACGGTCCGAAGCCGTGCTTGTAGGGCATGTTCTTGGCGGTCATCGCCATCGTGAGGTTGGTGCGGCCGTGGTAGGCGTGGTCGAAGACGGCGACCGCGTCCCGGCCGGTGTGGGCGCGCGCGATCTTGACCGCGTTCTCCACGGCCTCGGCACCGGAGTTGAACAGCGCGGCCTTCTTGGCGTGGTCGCCGGGGGTCAGCCGGGCGAGTGCCTCGCACACCTCCACGTAGCCCTCGTAGGGCGCCACCATGAAGCAGGTATGTGTGAACGCTGCCACCTGCTCGGTCACCCGTCGTACGACCTCGGGCGCGCTGTTGCCGATGCTGGTGACCGCGATGCCGCTGGCCAGGTCGATCAGCGAGTTCCCGTCGACGTCGACGATGACCCCACCGCCGGCGGCCTCGACGTACACCGGAAGCACGCTGCCCACGCCAGAGGCGACCGCCGCAGTACGGCGCTGCTGGAGCTCGACGGACCGGGGTCCGGGGATCTCGGTGACCACGCGCCGCTCCTGCGGCAGCTCAGGTCCTCCGGCAATTGGGCGGGAAACAGCGGTTTCAGTGGTCATGCGACCCTCCGACGACGGGATCAGTGATCTGAATGAACTTCTCGTGACAGTATCCGCCGCTCCACCCGGTCACCACAAATTGGGAGCGGGGCGGACACCTCCACCCCCCGGCTCACAGCAACGGCCGCAGCGGCTTCAGGATCAGCTCGGTGAACCGGCTGTAGACGTCCCGCGACTCCCACTCCGCCAGCGTGAGCGGCAGCGTGTTGGTCAGGTCGGTCTCGAAGATGCGCTCCATCTCCTCGGCCAGCGAGGCGTCGATGATCTCCACGTTGACCTCGTAGTTGCCGCTCATGCTCAGCCGGTCCACGTTGGCAGTCCCGATAGTGGTCCAGGTGCCGTCGATCGTCGCTGTCTTGGCGTGCACCATCGCGTCGCGGAATCGGTGGATCCCGACATCCGCCTCGAGCATGCGCCGGAAGTAGCCTCGCGAGATCCAGTCGGCCACGATGTGGTTGGACTTCGCCGGGAGCAACAGGCGTACGTCGACACCACGCCTCGCGGCTCCGACGAGGGAGTCCACGAAGCTCTCGTCCGGGATGAAGTAGGCGTGGGTCATCCACACGTTGCGCTGTGCCCGGTTGATCGCCTCGAGGTACATCCCGCGGATCGGGAACATCCACAACCGGGGCACGTTGCGGTGCACGCGGATGCGCGGCTCCCACACCGACGCGGTCGACAACAGCATCGGCGGCTCGCTGCGTCGGAACCTCTTGTTCCGGTGCAGGTTCCAGAAGTCGGCGAACGCGCGGGCCAGGTCCCAGACTCCCGGACCGGTGATCCGGCAGTGGGTGTCGCGCCACTCCGTGGCGTAAGGGGAGCCGATGTTGTAGCCGCCGACGAAGCCGACCTTGTCGTCGACCACGAGGATCTTGCGGTGGTCCCGGCCGTAGCGGCGCAGGTCGAGGAAGCGCCAACCCGCCGAGTACACCGGGAAGGCCAGGACCTTGACGTTGGGCGGGAACAGCTTGAAGTGAGGGCGGACCACGAGGTTGGCGAACGAGTCGTAGATGACCCTGACCTCGACGCCCCGGTCGGCCGCGTCGATGATCGCCTTCTTGAACTGCTGACCGACCTGGTCGCCCTTCCAGATGTAGGTCTCGAGCAGGACCTGCTTCTGTGCTCCCTCGATCGCGGCGAGCATGTCGTCGTACAGGTCCTGGCCGAAGGTGTACGTCGTCACGGTGCCGCCACCGACAGGAGTCTCCTGGGCCGTGCGCGTCGGGAACGGCCTGGGCTTCTTGCCGCGGCGCCGGTAGGAGTCCACAAGGCTCATCCCGACCGCGACCAGCAGCGGGACGCCGAAGACCGTGAACATCGTCCGTTTCATGGCCCGCGCCACCGGGTGAGAGAGGTTGACGAGCGGGTGGCGTGGCTGCACACGGCCATCCAAGCAGAGTGCTGGTCCGGGCCGGACGGCCCTGTCAGTGCTCCCCCGTAGGCTGAAACGCATGCGTCCAGTCACCGATCTCGAGCGCCGGGTGGCGCCCTTCGACGTGCAGTCCGACTACACCCCGTCCGGTGACCAGCCGACGGCGATCGCGGAGATCGCCAAGCGCATCAACGGGGGCGAGAAGGACGTCGTCCTGCTCGGCGCGACGGGCACCGGCAAGACGGCCACCATCGCCTGGGTGGCCGAGCACCTGCAGCGGCCGATGCTGGTGATGCAGCCGAACAAGACTCTCGCCGCCCAGTTCGCCAACGAGCTGCGCATGCTCTTCCCGGACAACGCGGTCGAGTACTTCGTCTCCTACTACGACTACTACCAGCCCGAGGCCTACGTCCCTCAGACGGACACCTACATCGAGAAGGACTCCTCGGTCAACGAGGAGGTCGAGCGCCTGCGGCACTCCGCGACCAACTCCCTGCTCACCCGTCGTGACGTCATCGTGGTCTCGACGGTCTCCTGCATCTACGGCCTCGGCACCCCTCAGGAGTACGTCGACCGCATGTTGCGCCTCAAGGTCGGCCAGGAGATGGACCGGGACGGGGTGCTGCGCCGGCTTGTGGAGATCCAGTACACCCGCAACGACCTGTCCTTCACCCGCGGCACGTTCCGGGTCCGCGGCGACACCCTGGAGATCTTCCCGGTCTACGAGGAGCACGCAGTGCGGGTGGAGTTCTTCGGTGACGAGATCGAGCGCCTGATGACCCTGCACCCGGTGACCGGTGAGGTGATCACCGATGACAACGAGCTCTACGTCTTCCCGGCCACCCACTACGTCGCAGGGCCGGCGCGGATGGAGCGGGCGATCCGGGGCATCGAGCTGGAGCTGGAGGACCAGCTGTCGGCTTTCGAGCGACAGGGCAAGCTGCTCGAGGCGCAGCGCCTCCGGATGCGCACCACCTACGACGTCGAGATGATGCGTCAGGTCGGGTCCTGCTCAGGCATCGAGAACTACTCGATGCACATCGACGGGCGCACGCGTGGCAGCGCTCCCAACTGCCTGCTCGACTACTTCCCCGAGGACTTCGTGCTGGTGATCGACGAGTCCCACGTCGCCGTACCCCAGATCGGCGGGATGTACGAAGGCGACATGTCCCGCAAGCGCAATCTGGTCGACCACGGGTTCCGGTTGCCGAGCGCGATGGACAACCGCCCGCTGAGGTGGGAGGAGTTCCTCGACCGCATCGGCCAGACGATCTACCTCTCCGCGACGCCGGGGAAGTATGAGATCAGCCGGGGCGGGGGGATCGACAACGTCGTCGAGCAGATCATCCGTCCGACCGGCCTGATCGACCCCGAGGTGGTGGTCAAGTCGACCAAGGGCCAGATCGACGACCTGATGCACGAGATCGGCATGCGGGTGGAGAAGAACGAGCGCGTGCTGGTCACGACGCTGACCAAGAAGATGTCCGAGGACCTCACCGACTACCTCCTGGAGAACGGCGTACGCACCCGCTACCTGCACTCCGAGGTCGACACGCTCAAGCGCATCGAGCTGCTCCGCGACCTCCGGCTGGGGGAGTACGACGTGCTCGTGGGCATCAACCTGCTCCGCGAGGGCCTCGACCTCCCCGAGGTGTCGCTGGTCGCCATCCTCGACGCCGACAAGGAAGGCTTCCTGCGCTCCGACAAGTCCCTGATCCAGACGATCGGCCGAGCAGCCCGCAACGTCTCGGGCCAAGTCGTGATGTACGCCGACCGGATGACGCCGTCGATGGAGATGGCCATCGACGAGACCAACCGCCGACGCGCGAAGCAGGTCGCCTACAACAAGTCGCACGGCGTGGACCCGCAGCCGCTGCGCAAGAAGATCGCCGACATCACCGAGATGCTGGCCCGCGAGGACGAGAGCACCAAGGAGCTGCTCGCGACCTGGCAGGGCACCGGTGCCCGAGGCGACAAGAGCAAGAAGGCTCCGGTCCCCGGCCTGTCCCGGATGCACGAACGACTGCCCGACACAGCCGGGATTCCCTCGAGCGACCTCGCGGACCTGGTCCAGCAGCTCACCGATCAGATGCACAATGCGGCGGCCGAGCTGCAGTTCGAGCTCGCGGCCCGGTTGCGTGATGAGATCTCGGAGCTGAAGAAGGAGCTGCGACAGATGATGGAGGCGACCAGGTGAGCGCGGACGACCTGGTCAGCAGGATCACGGGCGTCAGGTTCACTCCGGTGCGCTTCCGCGAGAGCTACGCGATGGAGTCGGTCGACCAGCTGCTCGACGAGCTGGAGAGTGCCGCGTCTCGCGGGCAGCCGCTCCGGCCCGTCGTGGATGCAGCGCACTTCCCGACGGGGAAGTGGCGCGAGGGCTACGACGTCGGCGAGGTCGACCGTTTCCTCGAGCAGATCGCCACGGCCGTCCCACCCCTCACCGAGTCGCGCACCCAGACGGAGTACGGGCCGAGCTTTCCGGTGGCCCCGTCAGTGATCGAGGAGAAGCCAGGCCTGATGGCACGACTGTTCAGGAGGATTAGATGAGTAGGGAAGTCCAGATCACCTTCGACTGTGCCGACCCGAGAGCCCTATGTCTCTTCTGGGCCGAGGTCCTCGGCTACCAGGAGGCACCGCCGCCTCCGGGCTTCGACTCCTGGGACGCCTTCCTCGACAGCGTCGGGGTGCCGGAGGACCAGCGCAACGACCGTTCGGCAGCCGTTCCCGTCGACGGCGACGGACCGCGGCTCTTCTTCCAGAAGGTGCCCGAGGGCAAGACCGCCAAGAACCGCGTGCACCTCGACGTCCGCGCAGCACCGGGGCTCGCGAAAGACGAGCGCATGGCGGCTCTCGAATCGGAGGCCGAGCGTCTGGTCGTGCTGGGCGCGAGCCGCGTGCGCCGCTTCGAGCCCGACACCGAGCTCAGTGCGGGCTTCATCGTGATGAACGACCCCGAGGGCAACGAGTTCTGCCTCGACTAGGGGTCACTGACCATCGGAGGTGTTCTCTAGAATCGGGGCGTGACAGCAACCTCCCGGTGGACCTCGCTGCGCGGTCCCTGGGTGGTGTGGGCCGTCGGGCTGCTGGTCTACGTCCTCGCCGTCTTCCACCGCTCCTCGCTGGGTGTCGCCGGATTGGTGGCGACCGAGCGCTTCGACATCTCCGCCACCCAACTGGCCACGTTCACCATGCTCCAGCTGCTCGTCTACTCGGGCATGCAGGTTCCGGTCGGGCTGCTGGTGGACCGCTTCGGCCCCCGGAGCGTGCTGATCGTCGGGTCGGTCCTGCTGGCTCTCGCGCAGGGAGCCTTCGCCTTCGCAGAGACGTTCTCGGTCGCACTGGTCGCCCGCGCGTTCGTGGGGGTGGGCGACGCGTTGACGTTCATCTGCGTCCTGCGACTGGTCAGCAGCTGGTTCCCGCAGCGCCGGATCCCGCTCGTCACCCAGCTCACCGGCATGCTCGGCCAGCTCGGGGCCGTGGGTGCGGCGGTGCCGATGACCTGGGCACTGGGCAACCTGGGCTGGACGCGGGCCTACCTGGGTGCGGCGTGCATCGGCGTGGTCCTCATCTTGCTGATGCTGCTACTCCTCCACGATGCCCCGGGTGCACGAAACCTGCGCGGGGCTCGTCTCTCCCGGGGGTCGATCCGCGAGAGTCTGGTGACCTCCTGGGCCCAGCCCGGCACGCGGCTGGGGTTCTGGATGCACTTCACCTCGCAGTTCAGCGCCAACACGCTGAGTCTGCTGTGGGGCTACCCCTTCTTCGTACGCGGGGAGGGGCGCACACCCGCCACGGCCGGTCTCCTGCTCACGGTGATCGTCGTCGCGATCATGTTCAGTGGCCCGGTCCTGGGCTGGCTGGTTGGTGCCCACCCGTGGCACCGGTCGACGACCGTGCTGACGATCGTGGCCGCGATCGTGGTCGTCTGGACCATCGTCCTGGTGTGGCCGGGTGACGCACCGCTCGGACTTCTCGTGCTGCTGGCCGTCATCGTGGGGCTCGGCGGGCCGGCGTCCATGGTCGGCTTCGACGTCGGCCGAACCTCCAATCCGGCGCACCGGCTGGGAAGTGCGACCGGAATCATCAACCAGGGTGGGTTCTACGCGACCCTGTGCCTCGTGGTCGCGATCGGGTTCGTCCTCGACTGGCGAACACCCGCAGGTGCGGACTACACGCCGTCAGCGTTCCGCTGGGCGATGAGCCTGCAGTACCTGCTGTGGGCCCTCGGCCTGGTGCAGATGTGGCGCTACCGCCGCCAGGCCCGGGCCCTGCTCCTGCACCAACAGGCCCTCGACGCCGAGCCGGTCGGGTGAACCTCACGAGTCACAGGTGAGACCGAGAGACGCACTCAGCGGCGGTCGCGGACGGTCATCGCCACCAGTCGCGAGATGACCATGGCGACGTACAAGACCCCGGCGACCTGTTCCACCATCACCACCGACCGGGCATGGCTCCCGGTCGGCAGGATGTCCGAGAGCCCGACGCTGGTCAGGTTGGTGAAGGAGAAGAAGAGCAGGTCGAAGAAGCGTCCCGACCCGCTGCGGAGCGGCTCGACGGAGCCGGGCCAGATGATCTCCACGGCGACGAACACGAAGGCGAAGCCCCAGGCGAGCACCGTGAAAGCTGCTCCGATCGCATAGAGCTCGTCGGTGGTCACCCTGTCATCGTGGAAGACGTAGCGAATCGTCCCGTAGAACACATAGAGGTAGAACGGCGCGTGCAGCAGGGCACTGGTGAGCACCACCCACGTCTCGCCGGGCAAGGCCGCTTCGAGGACGGTCATCAGCAGGGCCGGTACGCCGAGCGCGACGGCGATGAACGTCAGGGCAGGCGTGCTCCGGACCACCCACAGGGCGAGACCTACAGCCACCATCGAGATCACGCCGAGCACCGCTGAGCCGGCTCGCGAGGTGTCCAGGAATGGATAGGCGAGCACCGCCAGCAACTGGGCAATCAGCAGCAGCGCGGAGGGGTGCTGGAAGAGGTGCGGCCACCTGCTGCGCAGAACCGTCGATTCGCTCACCCGCCGGAGTCTAGGGCCGCGCGGTCGGTCTGCATCGCCGTGACCTCCGGTCCCCGATTTCGTTGTCAACTACCGAGAGAGTGCGTGCCCCGTGTTGCAGGAAACGAGAACACGTTCTAGATTTGGTCGGCCGCGGGGGTGGTCCGACGTCAGGATGCCCGATCCAGCTTTGGGAGGTGACGATGGGCGTCAGTGCTGCGTCGATCGTCCGCGGCCCTGGCGAGATCGCGGCCATGGTGGTGGACGTCACCAAGGCGGTGTTCACCACGCGCTTCCAGGGGCGCGAGTTCATCGAACAGGCCTGGTTCATCTGCAGCGTCACGTTGATGCCCACGATCCTCGTCTCCATCCCGTTCGGAGCCGTGATCTCGCTCCAGGTCGGCAACCTGACCGGCCAGCTGGGCGCGCAGTCCTTCGCCGGCGCCAGCGCCGTGCTGGCGGTGGTGCGCGAGGCGGCTCCGATCGCGGCCGCAATGATCATCGCCGGCGCCGCAGGCTCGGCGATCTGCTCCGACATGGGTGCCCGCAAGATCCGCGAAGAGATCGATGCGATGGAGGTGCTCGGCGTCGACCCCATCGTGCGGCTGGTCGTCCCACGCGTACTGGCGACGGTGTTCGTGGCGCTGATGATCAACGGGCTGGTGATCGCCGCCGGCATCGGTGGCGGCTACTTCTTCACCGTCATCGTCCAGGGAGGCAACGCCGGCGCGTTCCTCTCCAGCTTCACTGCCCTGGCCAGCCTGCCGGATCTCTACATCTCGATGATCAAGGCGGTGATGTTCGGCTACATGGCCGCCATCGTCGGGGCCTACAAGGGGCTCAACGCCGGCGGCGGACCCAGCGGCGTGGGTCGCGCCGTCAACGAGGCCGTGATCATCGCGTTCATGGTCCTGTTCGCCCTCAACTCGATCATCACGGCCGTCTATTTCCAGGTCGTACCCCAGGTAGGGGTGTAGCCATGGCCATCCTCGGAGACATCGGAAGAGAGATCCTCCGGGAACGCCGTGCGGGCATCGAACAGCGCGGCGACCAGCTGCTGTTCTACATCAAGGCGCTGGCCTGGACGCCGATCGCGCTCAAGCGCTACAAGCGCGAGATCTTCAACATCCTCGCCGAGGTCTCCTTCGGAGTGGGTGGGCTTTCGGTGATCGCGGGCACAGTCGGCGTGATCGCGTTCATGGCCTTCTTCGCGGGCACCGAGGTGGGCATCCAGGGGTACGCGTCGCTGAGCCAGATCGGTGTCGCGAAGTTCACTGCGTTCATCTCGGCGTACTTCAACACCCGAGAGGTAGCGCCGCTGGTCGCGTCCATCGCGTTGGCCGCCACCGTGGGCTGTGGCTACACCGCCCGTCTCGGAGCCATGCGCATCTCCGAGGAGATCGATGCCCTCGAGGTGATGGCGGTGCCGTCGCTGCCGTACCTGGTGACGACCCGGATCATTGCCGCCTTCGTCGCCGTCATCCCGCTCTACATCGTGGCTCTGGCGGCCTCCTACCTCTCGCCAAGGCTGATCACCACGATGATCTACGGGCAGTCGGCCGGCACCTACGACCACTACTTCCTCCAGTTCCTGCCGCCGATCGACATGCTCTGGTCGTTCTTCAAGTTGCTGTTCCTGGCGGTCGCGGTCATCCTCATCCACTGCTACTACGGCTACACCGCCTCGGGCGGTCCCGCCGGTGTCGGTACGGCGGTCGGCAACGCGATCCGCACCTCGATCGTCACGATCGTGATCGCCGACTTCTTCCTCAGTTTCGCCATCTGGGGATCCACCACCACCGTGCGGATCACCGGATGAGCACTCCAGGTCGCCGCTCGCTGCGCACGCGCCGCCGCTCCGGGCTGGTGTGACGCCATGTTCGTGAACATCACCCATGACACCCCCGGCGAGCACCGCCGACTGCTGCTGTCCGGCGTCGCCTTCATCACCGTGATGGCGATGCTGGTCGGCCTCTCGATCGCGATCTACCGCAAGGTGTTCACCCCAGTGACGATGGTGACCGTCAAGGCCGATCGAGCTGGTCTCCAACTGGCCCAGTTCGGCGACGTACGACTCCACGGTGCCCTGGTCGGCCAGGTTCGCGGCATCAGCCAGGACGGCAAGGAAGCCTCGATCAAGATCGGGCTGCGCCCGGCCTCCGCGAAGAAGATCCCCGAGAACGTCAGCGTCGAGATCCTGCCCACCACGCTGTTCGGCCAGAAGTACATCGCGCTCATTGACCCCGAAGACCCCGCGGAGAGGTCGCTCAGCGACGGCGACGTAATTCCGGCTTCTCGGGTTCGTACCAACGTCGAGCTGCAGACGATCCTGGCCAACCTGTTCCCGCTGCTGCGCTCGATCCGCCCCGCCGACCTCAGCACCACCCTCTACGCGCTCGCGACCGCGCTGCGCGGCCGCGGCGACCAGCTCGGCGAGACGGTGGTGAAGCTGGACTCCTACCTGACCGACGTCAACGTGCACCTGCCGACGCTGCAGCAGGACCTCGTGCTGCTGGCGAGCGTGAGCCGGACCTACTCCATCGCGGCGCCAGACCTCGTGACGCTCCTGCGCAACGCCACCACCACGGCGCGCACGGTCACGGTGAAGGAGAGCCAGCTCCGGGGCTTCTTCGACGACGTGACCGGCCTCGGCGCGACCGCCACCCGGGTGCTGACCACGAACGAGAAGGACATCGTGCGTGAGGCCGCCCTGGCCCGGCCGCTCGTCCGGCTGCTCGACACCTATTCGCCGGAGTTCCCCTGCCTGCTGAAGGGCACGGCGAAGTACCAGAAGAACCTCAACGCGATCTTCGCCAGTGGCCGCGTGGCCCAGACGATGAACCTCAACGCAGAGCAGCGCCGGCCCTACGACGCCAGGGACAGGCCGCAGTACGGCGAAGGGGGGCACGGGCCTTGGTGCCTGGGTCTGCCCAACCCGCAGGTGCCCATCGGGGCGAATCCGCTCGAGGATGGCAGCGACATGGACAACCCGGGGGGTGGTCAGTGATGGCCGCATCCCGGCGCACGGTGACCACGATCGCGGCGATCAAGCTCAGCATCTTCGTGGCCGCATCGCTGGTGGTCACCGGCACCCTGACCGCGATCATGGGCTCCTTCGCCTTCGGCAGCCAGTCCGAGTACAAGGCCATCTTTTCCTCTGCGAGCCTGCTGTCGAAGGGTGATGACGTCCGGGTGGCGGGGGTCGAGGTCGGCGAGGTCACCAACGTCGAGATCAAGGACCGCAACGACGCCGAGGTGACCTTCGAGGTCAAGAGCGACGTACCCGTGACCAAGGCGTCCGTGGCCGAGATTCGTTTCCTGAACCTGGTGGGGGCGCGCTACATGGCCCTCGGCGCGGGTGCGGAGGGTGCGCCGAAGCTTCCGCACGGAGGGACGATCCCGAAGTCGCAGACCAAGCCTGCCCTGAACCTCACCGAGCTCTTCAACGGCTTCCAGCCGCTCTTCCAGGCGCTCCAACCCGCCGAGGTCAACGACCTCTCGATGAACCTGATCCGAGTCCTCCAGGGCGAGGGCGGGACGATCGGTGAGCTGATGAGCCACACCGCCTCGCTCACCAACACGCTTGCCGACCGTGACGAGCTGATCGGCGACGTCATCGACAACCTCTCCTCCCTCATGAAGACGGTCGACGACCGGCACCACCAGCTCAACGAGCTGGTCATCGAGCTCAAGGACTGGCTCACGAACGTCTCCGCCGATCGGAGGGCGATCGGCGCGTCGGTCGCGAACCTCTCGACGTTGACCGCAAGCCTGGCCGACCTGCTGACCCAGAGCCGCCCCTACCTCAAGAGCGACATTGCCCAGCTGCGCCGGGTGATGAAGATCCTGAACAAGCCAGGCAACCAGGACGTGCTCGATGAGGTCATCAACCGGCTCCCGGTGATGCTGTCCCGCCAGACCCGGACCGGCACCTACGGCTCTTGGTACAACTACTACCTCTGCGACTTCTCAGGCGCGATCATCCTGCCCGACCTGCCCAACGTGCCCGGGCTCGCGCAGATCCAGGACAGCCTGAAGAACATGGCGTTCCACAGCACGGCCGAAAGATGTAAAGACTGAGGCCATGACTCCCAACCCCATGCCCTGCTACGCGCCGTCCTGCGGGCGCCTCGCTGCGTTGTCCTCAGTCGTCGATGCTGGCGCATCGCCTCCCTCGTCCGCCTTCCGATGCACTCCGCAGGGCGACGCTCGCGACGGGCGAGGATTGGGAGGCATGACCTGATGGCCCGCCGCAGTGAAGCGAAGATCCTGAGGATGGGCGCCATCAGTCTGGTGGCACTGCTGCTGACGATGGCGGCCGCCTTCAACCTGCAGAAGTTCCCCGGGTTCAAGGGCGTCGACTACCACGCGCAGCTCAGGGACGCGAGTGGTCTGCACAAGGGCAACATGGTCCAGGTGGCCGGCGTCCAGGTCGGGCGGATCAACAAGCTCCACATCTCAGGTGACCACGTGACGGTCGACTTCGACGTCAAGGACGCCACGCTCGGCAAGGAGTCCCGGGCCGAGGTCCAGGTGCTGAACCTCCTTGGTGAGAAGTACCTCGAGATCACGCCGGCCGGTCCGGGGGAGATGGAGGACGGCGACACGATCCCGGTCGAACGCTCCGACACGAGCTACGACATCGTGGCGACCCTGGGCGAGCTGACCACGCGCACCGAGGACATCGACACCGCCAGGCTGTCGCAGGCCCTGACCACGCTGGGCGACACGATCAACGCGGCCAGCCCGCACGTGGAGAACACCTTCACCGGGCTGTCGCGCATCTCGCAGGCGATCGCCAGCCGCGACGACGCCATCCAAAGTCTGCTGGGCCGCGCCGACAGGGTGACCAAGCTGCTCGCCGAACGTCGAGGAGACCTGGTCAAGCTGATGAAGGAAGGTGACCTCGTCTTCAAGGAGCTGATCGCCCGCCGCGACGCCATCCACTCGTTACTCGTCAACGCCAACCAGCTGGCCGTCACTCTGCGCGGCGTCGTGACTGACAACCAGGCCCAGATGAGGCCGGCGCTCGCGGAGCTGCACACCGCGCTGAAGTTCCTGCAGGAGCGCAAGAAGCAGCTCGACGAGACGATCCAGAACCTCGGGCCCTATGCCTCGATCCTGATCAACATCATCGGGACCGGCCCGTGGTTCGACACCTACGTCCCCAACTTCGTCGGTCTCGGCACCGGCGAGTTCGCTCCGGGGAAGCGGTCGCAATGAACGGCCTCTTGGGCAGAGTCAGCCTCAAGTTCGTGGCGATCGGCGCTGTGTTGGTGCTCCTCGGGGCAGCGTTCTTCGTCTTCTCTGCCGACCCCGGGACCCGCACCATGACGGCGTACTTCGACCGGACCGTGAGCATCTACGAGGGATCGGAGATGCGCGTCATGGGAGTGCGCATCGGGACCGTGACCGCCATCGTCCCCGAGGGCGACCGGGTCCGCGTCGAGATGGAGTACGACGAGGAGTACAAGCTCCCCGCGAAGGCCAAGGCGGCGATCATCACGCCGACCCTGACGGCAGATCGTTTCGTGCAGATCGCGCCGGCGTACAGCGGTGGCGAGGTGATGGCCGACAAGGCCAAGATCCCCCTGGAGGAGACCGGGACGCCGGTCGAGCTCGACCGCATCTACCAGAGCCTGTCGGACCTCACACAGGCGCTGGGTCCCAACGGCGCCAACAAGAACGGGGCACTCGACGACCTGCTCACCGCAGGCACGAAGGCGCTACGCGGGAACGGCAAGCTGGGCAACGAGACGCTGCTCAACCTCTCCGCGGCGGTGCAGACGTTCGGCGAGAACAGCGGTTCGCTCTTCGACTCGGTCGAGAACATGTCGCAGCTGACCGACACCCTCGCGGCGAACGACCGGTTCGTGGAGAGCTTCATGGGTGACCTGACCTCGGTCTCGTCGCAGTTGTCGTCCGAGCGCGGAAACCTGCGCAAGGCGCTGGCCGCCCTGGCCCGCGCAGTCGGGATCGTCCGGACGTTCGTGCGCGACAACAAGGACATGCTCGAGACCGACGTCCGCCAGCTGACCGATGTCGTCGGCGTGCTTGCCAAGCAGAAGGACTCACTGAACACGGTCGCCCGCCTGGGCGCTCTCGGCCTGGGCAACCTGGCTCTCGCCTACGACACCAAGTCGGCCTCGATCGGGGCGCGGGTGCAGTTCGGGCCCACGTTCTCCAGTTTCGGCAACGTGCTCTGTGACGTCGTACAGAACGCCAGGGTGCAGAACGCCGACTTCACCTGCGAGCTGCTCAAGACCATCGTCAAGCCGGTCACCGACCAGCTCGGCAACAATCCGACGGACCAGCCACCGCCGCCGCAGCTCAAGCTCGGCGGCACCGAACCGGTGAAGACCCTCGACGGTCTGCTCAACTCGCTCAAGGCGGGGAACCGATGACACCCTCCCCGCTGCGCAGCACGGCTCCTCGACGCCGCATCTTCGCGAGCATCGTGGCGGTCCTTGTGACCACCCTCCTGGCAACGGGTTGTGAGTTCGACGGCGCCTACGACCTCCCGCTACCCGGCAACAAGGTGAGCGAGGAAGACGGTTATCTGGTGACCGCCGACTTCGCTGACGCGCTGAACGTCGTCCCGCGCACTGCGGTCATGGTGGACGACGTGGTCGTCGGCCAGGTGACCGAGGTCGACCGGGTGGACTGGCACGCCCGGGTGCGGTTCCTGGTCCGCAAGGACATCAAGCTCCCGGAGAACGTCCAGGTCGACGTGCGCCAAACCAGCTTGCTGGGTGAGAAGTACATCGCGCTGGTGGAGCCCGACAAGGCCTCGGCGAGCAGCAAACGCCTCTCCGTCGGTGACTTCATCCCGCTCTCCCGCACTGGCCGGAACCCGGAGGTCGAGGAGGTGCTCGGCGCCCTGTCGATGGTGCTCAGTGGTGGGGGCATCGGCCAGCTGAAGACGATCAGCGTGGAGCTGAACAACATGCTGAACGGGCGCCAGGACCAGGCGCGCCACCTGTTGGGCAACCTCGAGCGGATGATCGGCGCGCTCGATGACCAACGTGGCGACATCATCACCGCGATGGAGTCCATCGACCGGCTGAGCAGCACGCTGGTCAAGGAGAAGGAGACCATCGGGACGGCGATCGACAGCATGGGGCCGGCCCTGAAGGTGCTCAACCGGCAGCACTCCAGCCTGATGAAGATGCTTCGCCAGCTCGACGTGCTCGGCGTTGTCGGCACCAGGGTGATCAACGCCAGCAGGGACAACGTCGTGGCGACGTTGCGACACCTCGAGCCGACCCTGAGACGGCTCTCGGACGCAGGAGACTCCCTGCCGAAGGGCCTCTCGCTGATGGCCAGCTTCCCGTTCCCCGAGGAAGCCGGCAACATCGCCCGCGGTGACTACGCCAACGCCCTGTTCCACATGGACATCGACCTGAACAAGATCATCAAGTCGCCAGGCGATGCACTGCCCGATCCGCTCAACCTCTGTCTGGCAACGCCCCTGGCGCCGGCCTGTCAGGCGCTGGATGATGCGACCAAGCAGCTGCTGTGCCAGCTCAACCCGGCCATCGCGAGCGCGCTGTGCCCCGACGGAACCGTCGGGCTGCCACGCGGCTCGATCCTGCCACCACTGACGGGTTCCGGACTCGGCAACGGAAGTGGCAACGGTGGCGCTGGTGAACTCGGTGGACTCGGTGGACTCGGCGATCTCGGCAACCTGCTCGGGGGAGGTGGTGGCGGATGACGCGCGGCGTCAGGGTCCGGCTGATCGCCTTCGTGGTGCTCAGTGCCGTCGGCGTCGTCTACGTGGCGGGCAGCTTCCTCGGCATCGTGGACCGGGTGCTCGGACGTGGCTTCACCATGCACGCGACGCTGCCGGCGTCAGGTGGCCTGTTCACGGGCAGCGAGGTCACCTACCGTGGCGTCAAGGTCGGCAAGGTCTCCCGGGTCGACGTGACCGAGTCCGGCATCAGGGTCGACCTGGCAATCAAGGACAAGGTCAGGATCCCGATGGACTCGACGGTCCACGTGCACAATCTCTCGGCGGTGGGTGAGCAGTACGTCGACTTCGAGCCCAAGGCCAACAGCGGCCCGTACGCCGGCCAGGGCGACACCATCAAGGGCGACGCCAGCAGCCTGCCGATGAGCGAGGAGCAGCTGCTCACCGAGATGGACGCGATGGTCAGCTCGGTCGACAAGACCGAGCTCTCCACAGTCATCTCGGAGCTCGGCCTGATGTTCCGTGACACGGCGAATCCGCTGCAGCAGATGGTCGACTCGGGGACCCAGTTCGTCGACGAGGCCGACGCGAACAAGGAGGAGACCATCACCTTGCTCACCACGGGCAAGACGCTCCTGCAGACCCAGGCTGACCACGAGCGGGACATCCGGGCCTTCGCGCAAGACCTGGCGGATCTGACCGGCTCCGTGCGCGCCTCCGACAAGGACCTGCGCACGATCCTCGAAGGCGGTCCGCCGGCCGTCCGGGAGGTGCACTCTCTGCTCAAGGGCCTCGAGCCCACGTTGCCGGTGTTCCTCTCCAACCTCGTCACCGTCAACCAGGTGCTGACCACCAACATCCCCGGGCTCGAGCAGACCCTGGTCACCTTCCCGCGCGTGATCGCCTCGGGCTTCAGCGGCACTCCGGGTGACGGCTACGGCCACATCAACCTGCAGCTCAACAGCTCGGTGATGCCGTGCACCAAGGGCTATCTCCCCAACTCGCAGTGGCGGCGGGCAACCGACGTGACCGACAGACCCTTCTACAACGCGAAGTGCC
Source organism: uncultured Actinomycetota bacterium (assembly GCA_963742815.1). Lineage (GTDB taxonomy): Bacteria > Actinomycetota > Actinomycetes > Propionibacteriales > Nocardioidaceae > Marmoricola. The sequence continues at coordinate 100,460 of CAVUNJ010000009.1, read as the reverse complement.
TCGAGGGTGCGCCCAAGGTCATGCGCGGGACGAAGTACGCCCCGAGCTTCGGGTCGGCCAGCGCAGGTGGTCGCAGCTACCGTGTGTCGCCGTACGATGCCAGCACCGGAAAGGTCGACGCCGGTGACGGGACCACGCTGCTTGTTGGCGCGGAGGGAGGACTGCGGACGGTGTTCGGGGACGACTCATGGAAGTGGATGCTGACGGGCCGGGTGGCACGGAGTGACTGAACCTGCCGTGGGCCCAGGGCCGGCAGGTACGTCGTGGCGCATCACCAACCTGGTGCTCCTGTTCGTCGCGCTCGTCCTGGTCGTCGCTTCCGTGCTGCTGTTCAAGGAAGGTGCCTCAGCAACGCCCGGTGACTCCCGGGCGGAGACCCTGTCGCGCCAGTACAAGGACGTCACCAAGGCAGCTCGCGAGGAGACCCAGGCATTCCTCACCGTCGACTACAAGAACATGGACCCGCTCATCGATGAGGTCCTTGCCGGTGCCACCGGCAAGTTCAAGCAGGACTACTCGGCGCAGAAGGTCAATCTCAAGGCGCTGGCGCAGCAGGGTCAGGCGATCTCGACGGGCAAGGTGCTTGCGGTCGGAATCGCCGACATCGATGACAGCAACGCCGTCGTGTTCGTCGCCGCCGACTCCCAGGTGAGGAACAAGTCCTCCAAGGGCAAGGCGAATCCCAGGTACCTCAGGCTCAAGCTCACCATGACCCGCGTGGACGACGCCTGGCTCACCTCAGACCTGCAGTTCGTGAGCTGACCCATGGATGAGAATCTGAACCAGAACGTGAACCAGAATTTGGGCGAGACCACGAAACCCGATGAGAAGACATGTCCGTACTGCGCCGAGACCATCAAGGCTGCGGCGATCAAGTGCCGTTTCTGCCAGAGCGACCTCACGGACACGGTGCCGGTGGCCGACTCGTCGTCGGCAGTCTCCTCGGCCCCGTCCGTCGAGCCCCCGCCCGGTGAGCCGGCCCAGGGATCGTGGACCGGCGACACCGAGACCGGGCCGCTGCCGTTCCTCGCCAGCTCGCGGCTGCTGGGAGTGCTGGTGGCGCTGTGCCTGGTCCTGACCGTCGTGACCGGCTACGCGTGGTGGCGCAGCGAGCACCCCGAGGACGGCAAGGCCCCCGATGGCGCGATCACCTCGGCCCAGGCGCGCGACGCGGGCATGCAGGCCGCCACGCAGCTCACCCAGAAGGTGCTCTCCTACGACTGGAAGACCCTCGACGCGGACATCAAGGCCTCGGAGGCGGTGCTGGCTCCGAGCTTCCGCAGCGAGTACGCCAAGACGATGGCCGAGATCAAAGAGCAGACGGTCAAGAACCAGGTGAAGCTCACCGCCTCGGTTGTCGCTGCGTCCGTGATCACGGCCAGCGAGCAGAAGGTGGTGGCCCTGGTGTTCGTCAACCAGCTGACGACGGCGAAGGGTGCTGGCAACCAGAGGGTGAGTGTGGTCCGGGCACGTGTCACGCTGTCTCGTGGAAGCGGCGAGTGGCGCGTCTCCGAGCTAGAGCAAATCTGATAAATTAGAACACGTTTCAGTTTCCTGCGTCGAAAGGGCTCTACCCATGAATGGGGCGCCACATGACGGGGCCGCGGAGGATCCGGTCGCGGCGTCCGAGCTGGAGACCGACATGCTCATCGTCGGTGCTGGTCCCTCCGGGCTGTTCGGTGCCTACTACGCCGGGTTCCGCGGGATGAGCGTGACCCTGGTCGACTCGTTGCCCGAGCTGGGCGGCCAGATCTCGGCGCTCTACCCCGAGAAGGCGATCCTCGACGTTGCCGGGTTCCCGAACGTGAAGGGTCGCGAGCTGGTCGAGGACCTGGTCGAGCAGGCATCCAGCGCGAAGCCGAACTACCTGCTCGGTCGTACGGCCACCTCCGTCACCACTGACGAAGACGAAGTCACGATGGGGCTCGACGACGGGACCGTCATCCGCGCCAAGGTCCTGATCATCACCGCCGGCATCGGCAAGTTCACGCCGAGGCAGCTGCCGGCGGGCGACGGGTGGGAGGACCGTGGCCTCGTCTTCTTCGTCCCGTCCTTCACGGAGTACGCCGGCCGCGACGTCGTGATCGTGGGCGGCGGAGACAGCGCCTTCGACTGGGCCCACAACCTCGAGCCCATCGCCTCCTCGATCACCCTGGTGCACCGGCGTGACAAGTTCCGGGCCCACCAGGCCACTGTCGACGCCGTGCTCGCGGGAAGCACCGAGGTGATCACCAAGGCGCAGGTGACAGCGCTGAACGGCGACGGTCACGTGGAGAGCGTGGAGATCACGACAGCCGACGGCGAGGTGCTGGTGCGGCCGGCCCAGAGCGTCGTCGCCGCTCTGGGCTTCATCGCCGACCTGAGCGCCATGGAGGAATGGGGTGTGGAGTTCGAGAAGCGGCACATTCGCGTCGACTCCGCGATGCGTACGAATCTGCGCAGGGTCTTCGCCGCCGGCGACATCACCGAGTACGACGGCAAGGTGCGCCTGATCGCAGTCGGGTTCGGCGAGGTCGCAACCGCGGTCAACAACGCGGCCGTACTGGTGGACCCCGACGCCCATGTGTTCCCGGGCCACTCAAGCGACGGGTCGTGACGATGTCGCGACGCTCCGGTCCCAACGATCAGCCTCACGAACTGACGGAGGATGCATGAAGAAGATCAAGGTCGACTACGACCTGTGCGAGTCCAACGCCCTGTGCGAGGCGCTGGCCCCAGACCACTTCATGGTCGACGACGACGACAACCTGCAGATCCTCGACGAGCGCGTCACCGACGAGAACGAGGCACTGATGGAGCAGGCCGTTGCCGCGTGCCCCAAGTCGGCGATCAGCATCGTCGAGGACTGAGTCGACCGACTCCCTCTCCCACCCTCCCGCCACCATCCCGCCCAGCGAACCAGGAGCCCGGCCACACCATGCCCCAGACAACGCCCGGACGAAACGGTGACCTGTCCCTCGAAGGTCGCGTCGCCGTCGTCACCGGTGCAGGGGCCGGCCTCGGGCGTGCCGAGGCCCTGGCGCTCGCCCGCGCGGGCGCGGACGTCGTCCTCAACGACCTTCCCGGTGCGGCCGAAGAGGCTGCCGAGGAGGTCCGCGGTGTCGGCGTCGAGGCACTCGTCGTCGCCGGCGACATCGGCGAGAGCGCCACGGCGCAGGCGATGCTCCAGGCGGCCACCGAGAAGCTCGGGCGGCTCGACATCGTCGTCAACAACGCGGGCATCACCCGCGACAAGATGCTCTTCAACATGACCGACGAGGAGTTCGACACCGTCCTCAAGGTGCATCTGCGTGGCCACTTCCTGCTCTCGCGCAACGCCGCGGCGTACTGGCGGGGACGCTTCAAGGAGACCGGCGAGCAGGTCCACGCCGCTGTCGTGAATACCGCGTCGGAGGCATTCCTCACCGGCTCGCCGGGACAGGCCAACTACGCCGCGGCGAAGGCCGGGATCACCGCACTGACGCTCTCGACGGCACGCGGCCTATCCCGGGTCGGCGTACGGGCCAACGCGATCTGCCCTCGCGCCCGCACGGCGATGACCGCCGATGTCTTCGGGGCCGACGAGTCCGGCCGGGCCATCGACCCGTACTCACCCCAGCACGTGGCACCGCTCGTGGCCTACCTCGCCTCCCCGGCAGCGGCCCGGATCACCGGCCAGGTCTTCGTGGTGTACGGCGGGATGGTGGCCCTGCTCGCAGCCCCCACCGTCGAGCAGCGCTTCGACGCCAGCGGCGAAACCTGGGACCTCGACTCGCTCGACGCGAACCTGGGCGGCTACTTCGCCGACCGGGACCCCGCGATCGGCTTCTCGGCCGACGTGGTCATGCAGCTGCAGCCCAAGGAGCCCACATGAACCGACTCGCCGGCAAGCGCGCCATCGTCACGGGGGCGGCCCAGGGCCAGGGGGCCGCGATCGCGCGTGCATTCGTCGAGGAGGGCGCCCAGGTCGTGATCGCCGACATCGCAGAGGAGGCCGGGCTGGCACTCGCCGAGGAGCTGTGCGCCGGGCGTCCCGACGCGGCGTACTTCCGCCGGCACGACGTCAGCGACGAGGCCTCGTGGCAGGCGCTGGTCGAGGAGGCCAATGAGCGGTTCGGTCCCGTGAACGTGCTGGTCAACAACGCCGGGATCCTTCGCTTCGGCGAGGTGGAGAAGATGGAGGTCGAGGAGTACGAGCTGCTCTTCCGGGTCAACCAGCTCGGCTGCTTCCTCGGGATGAAGTCGGTGGCCCGCACGATGCGGAAGAACGGTGGCGGCTCGATCGTGAACGCCTCCTCGATCGAGGGTCTTGCCGGGATGGCCTTCTGCACGGCGTACGCCGCGACGAAGTTCGCCATCCGCGGAATGACCAAGTCGGCAGCCATGGAGCTGGGGCCGAAGGGGATCCGGGTGAACTCGGTGCACCCCGGAATGATCGACACGCCGATGACCAGGGTTCACGGCGGCGACGAAGCGATGGAGTACGGCGCCAGAAAGGTGGCGCTGAAGCGGGTCGGGCATCCTGCGGACATCGCCCCGGCGTACGTCTATCTGGCCAGCGACGAGTCGAGCTTCGTGACCGGCGCTGAGCTGGCCATCGACGGCGGCGCCACGGCGACGCACGCGTTCGGCAGCTGAAGCCAACGAACCCGCCGAGACGGCGCTTGTGTCCCACTGGATGACGCTGACACGGCGCCTGTGTCCCACTTGAGGACGCCGACACGGCGCTTGTGCCCGCCATCGGATCAGGTCGCGCGTGCAGCCGCGCCGTCTGGCGGTTGGTTGCTGGGGCACAAGCGCCGTCTCGGTGTTGGTTCCTGGGGCACAAGCGCCGTCTCGCGGTTGATTCGTGGGGCACAGGCGCCGTCTCGCGGTTGATTCGTGGGGCACAGGCGCCGTCTGGCGGTTGGTTGCTGGGGCACAAGCGCCGTGTCGCGGTTGATTTGTGGGACACAAGCGCCGTCTCGGCGTGCTGGGGTTAGCGGAGGATCAGGTCGACCGCGGTCTCGAGGTGCTCGGAGACCTCCTCGGCCGTGGTGCGCCCCGTGACCCAGGAGACCAGGGCGGCCAGCCAGACGTCGCTGATGACGCGGGCCACGGCGATCTCGTGGTCGGTGGGTTCGACGCCCTCGACGTACTGGTCGCCCTTCAGGGCACGGTTGAGCATCGCCGTCAGCTTCAGGCCGACCACGTGGATCTCGCCCGCGACCGTCTTGTCGGCGAACATGAACGCGCGAGTCAGCGCCTCGGTCAGGTGCGGCTCGCGCTGCATCCCCCGGGTGGCGCGGGTGAGCACGTAGGTGACCCGGTCGGCTGGCTCCTCACCGGGAATCGGCCGGCGACCCATGCCGGCCTCGGTCTCCTCGAACTGGCGGGCAAGCGCGGAGACCAACAGGTGGATCTTGGAGGGGAAGTAGCGGTAGAGGGTGCCGAGCGCGACGTCGGCGAGCTCGGCGACCGCCCGCATCTGTACGGCGTCGAAGCCACCCTTGGAGGCGAGGGCGACGGTGGCGTCCAGAATCCTCCGGCGGCGATCGCGCTGGGCGGCCGAGCCGAGGTCGTCGTAGGTCAGGGAGCTCACTGTGGCCAAGATCTCAACTCCCCGGACGTGTTTTCGACGATGCGGGCCTCCAGACTGAGCCGCAGACCTGCCGTCCGAGGCTATCAGTGGGATCCGGCATAATAGAAACACGTTTCAGTTACGAACTGGGGGTCCCACACCGGAAAAACCGCCGGGCCGGGTCCAGGAAGGCGCCACTTGCGCATCGCTCTCTTGTCCTACCGCAGCAAGCCACACTGTGGCGGCCAGGGCGTCTACATCCGTCACCTCAGTCGTGAACTCGTTGCCCTCGGGCACTCCGTGGAGGTCTTCTCCGGGCAGCCCTACCCCGAGCTCGATGCGGGCGTCACGCTGACCAAGGTGCCCAGCCTCGACCTCTACCGCGAGCCGGACCCGTTCCGTACGCCGAGGCCCTCGGAGATCCGAGACGTCATCGACGTCGAGGAAGTCCTGACCATGTGGACCGCCGGCTTCCCCGAGCCGAAGGCCTTCTCCAAGAGGGTCGCCCGCATCCTGGGTGACCGGCTCGGGGACTTCGACGTCGTGCACGACAACCAGGGGCTCGGCTACGGGATGCTCGACATCGTGGACCTCGGGATCCCGCTGGTCACCAGCATCCACCACCCGATCACCGTCGACCGCCGGATCGACATCGAGGCGGCGACCACCTGGCGCAAGAGGCTCAGCCTGCGCCGTTGGTACGGCTTCGTGAAGATGCAGGGCCAGGTCGCGCGCCGCGTCGGGAGGATCCTGACCGTCTCGGAGTCCAGCCGGCACGACATCATCGCGGACTTCGGCGTCGACCCGGCCGACCTGCAGGTCATCCCGCTCGGCGTGGACGAGGTGTTCGCCCCGCCCGCCATGCCCCGCGTTCCCGGGCGGCTGGTGGCGATGGCCAGCGCCGACGCCCCGATGAAGGGCATTGCGACGCTCCTCGAGGCGTTCGCGAAGCTTCGCACCGAGCGCGACCTCGAGCTCGTGCTCGTCACCACGCCGAAGCCCGGCGGCCGCACCGAGAAGCTGATCGACCGGCTGGGCCTCGCCGAGCACGTCTCGTTCGTCAACGGCATCAGCGATCCAGAGCTCGCAGCCCTGATGGGCTCTGCCGAGCTCGCCTGCGTGCCGTCGCTCTACGAGGGCTTCTCGCTACCCACGGCCGAGCTGATGGCCTGCGAGACGCCCTTGGTCGTCAGCCGGGCCGGCGCGATCCCCGAGGTGGTGGGTCCCGACGGCGAGTGCGCCGATTTGGTCCCGCCCGGAGACGTGGGTGAGCTGGCGAGCGCGATCGCGTCCATGCTGGACGACCCCGAGCGACGTGCGCGCATGGGCCGGGCCGGTCGCCGGAGAGTCCTGGAGCGGTTCACCTGGCGCGCGGTGGCCGCGGCCACCGCCGCGGCGTACGACGACGTGATCGCGAGCTCGACGAAGATCAACCCAGAGAACCCACAGGAGAGCGCCAGTGCTGACCGTTGACTTCCACCGGCTCGGCCTGCAGCCCGGTGACCGCGTCATCGACATGGGGTGCGGGGCTGGTCGGCATGCCTTCGAGATGTACCGCCGTGGCGCAGACGTGATCGCGTTCGACCAGAACCCCGACGAGCTCTCCGCGGTGTCCGACCTGTTCGCCGCGATGCGCGATGCGGGGGAGGTGCCCGACGGCGCCGAGGCCGACACCAAGGAGGGTGACGCGCTCTCGCTGCCGTTCGCGGACGCGGAGTTCGACCGGGTGGTCGCCTCCGAGGTGCTCGAGCACATTCCCGAGGACGAGTCGGCGATCGCCGAGCTGGTGCGGGTACTCCGACCCGGCGGCACGATGGCCGTGACCGTGCCGCGCTGGCTGCCGGAGAGGATCTGCTGGGCACTCAGCGACGCGTACCACGAGGTCGAGGGTGGCCACGTGCGCATCTACACCGGTGACGAGCTGATCGGCAAGCTCCAGCGCGCGGGCCTGGTGCTGGACGGCAAGGACCATGCCCACGGGTTGCACTCGCCGTACTGGTGGCTCAAGTGCGCGGTGGGCGTCGACAACGACCAGTTCCCGCTCGTGAAGGCGTACCACCAGGTGCTGGTCTGGGACATCATGAGGACGCCGCGCTGGAGCAGGCTGACGCGCGGCGCCGAGAAGGTGCTCAACCCGCTCATCGGCAAGAGCCTGGTGCTCTACCTCCACAAGCCCGCATGAGCTTGCGACGACACCCGGACCGAGGGCTGGGCACTCGCTCGGGCACCCGCCCTGGCGCACACTCCGGCACCTCTTGGGGCACCCACGCCATCCCGTCGGTCCCTGGCGTGCTGACCAGTGAACAGGTCGCCGAGACGGCAGCCACGATCGCGTCCGTGCAGGAAGCCGACGGCGCAGTCCCGTGGACCGTCGGCGAGCATGTCGACGTCTGGAACCACGTCGAGGCCGCGATGGCGATGCTGGTCGCCGGCCAGGTCGAGGCCGCGGAGGCGGCGTACGCCTGGTGTGAGCGAAACCAGCGCCACGACGGCTCCTGGGCGATGAAGATCGTCGCGGGCACGGTGGAGGACCACAGTGGCGAGACCAACATGTCGGCCTACCTGGCCGTCGGGGTCTGGCACCACTGGATGCTGCGGCGAGACCTGGCGTTCGTGGAGCGGATGTGGCCCGCCGTGAGCCGCGGGCTCGACTTCGTGGTCGCGATGCAGCTGCCCTTCGGCGGTATCGCGTGGGCCCAGGAGTGGGACGGGCTCGGACCTGCGCGCGTCGACCGCGGCGCTCTCGTGGCCGGATCCTCGAGCATCTACCAGTCGTTGCGTGCAGGGGTCGCGATTGCCGAGCTGCTCGGCGACCCACGACCGGAGTGGGAGCTGGCGGGTGGACGCCTGGGTCATGCGCTCCGCGAACACCGCGACGAGTTCATGGACAAGTCCAGCTTCGCGATGGACTGGTACTACCCGGTGCTCGGTGGCGCGGTCCGCGGACAGGCCGGCATCGACCTCGTCGCGTCGCGGTGGGACGACTTCGTGATCCCTGGCCTCGGCATCCTCTGCGTCGACACCAACCCCTGGGTGACCGGGGCGGAGACCTGTGAGCTCGTGATGGCGCTCGACTGCCTCGACGACCACGCGCGCGCGGTCCAGCTGTACGCCGACATGCAGCACCTGCGTCACGAGAACGGCAGCTACTGGACCGGCTACGTCTACCCGGACGAGGTCAACTGGCCGACCGAGCAGACCACCTACACCGCCGCGGCCGTGATCCTGGCCGCCGACGAGCTCTCGCGCACGTCTCCTGCGTCCGGGATCATGCGCGGCGAGACCTTGGCCGCGCACTTCCAGGAGATCGGCCTGGAGTGCGGCTGTCCAGATGACCCGGAGGGCTCTGCGGCCGACGCCTCAGCCGACGTGCTTTCCCGCAGATCCTGAGGTCCGGGTCAGCACCCTCATCGACCCGACCGTCCGGTCCGGCTCGAAGGCACCGCTCGCGACCGCGCGCTGCCAGACGTGGAAGGGCGCCTGGCCGCCGTCCTCTGGCCGCTCGAACACGTCGTGGATCACCAGCGCGCCACCCGGCAAGACCCAGCGGGCGAACCCGGAGTAGTCGTTCTGCGCGTGCTCCTCGGCATGTCCGCCGTCGATGAACAGCAGCGAGAGTGGCGTACGCCAGTGGGCAGCCACGGTGGTGGAACGCCCCACGACCGCCACCACCTCGTTCTCGAGGCCGGAGCGCGCGAGCGTACGACGGAAGACCGGCAGCGTGTCCATCAGGCCGAACTCGCGGTCGACGAGGCTCGGGTCGTGGTGCTCCCATCCGGCCTGGTTCTCCTCAGAGCCTCGGTGGTGGTCGAGGGTGAACACGACACTGCCGACCTCCCGTGCGGCGGCACCCAGATAGATCGCCGACTTGCCGCAGTAGGTCCCGACCTCAAGCCCGGGGCCGGCAGCGAGATGCTCGATCGCGGTCGCGAACAGGAACGCACCCTCGTCCTCGGGCATGAACCCCTTGGCGTCGCGCGCAATGGCGATGAGTTCGTCGGGCATCGGCGTCACGGGCGGCAGCCTAGGCGCTGGCGGTACGAGGACGTCATACGAACTGGTGCCAATAGGCCGCATCTCGTATGACGTCCGGCCGTGGGCCGCGTGGGCGTCATACGAACTGGTGCCAATAGGCCACTTCTCGTATGACGTCCCGCCGTGGGCCGCGTGGGACGAGTCATGGCATGATTGGAACACGTTCTAGTTTGGTGAGAGGAGCGCCGGTGCCGATCGGGATCAGCGACGACCACGTCGAGCTGGCTGCAGCCTTCGGAAAGTGGGCGGGCTCGCTCGGGGGGATCGAGGCCGCCCGGCTGGCCGAGGACGACCCGATGGCGGAGTTCACCGAGCAGTCGGAGGCCGTGGCCGAGATGGGGCTGGCCGGCATCGCCGTACCCGAGGAGCTCGGCGGTGCCGGAGGCACGCTCATCGACCTCGCAGTTGCGCTCGAAGCGGCTGCCGGATCGCTCGTGCCCGGCCCGCTCCTCGGCACCGCCGTCGCGTCCGTCGCGCTCGGTGAGCTGGCCGGTCCGGTCGCCAGGGGCGAGATGCGCGTCGCGCTCGCGCTCGGTGCCGACGGGGTGGTCCACGACGCGCCGGGTGCTACTCACGCGCTGGTCAGCCGGGACGACGACGTGCTGCTGATCTCGCTGGACAACGCCGAGCTGGCGCAGGGCTCCTCGCCGGACCTCACCCGTCGTACGTCCATCGGCGACCTCTCCGCTCTCGAGGCGACTGTGGTTCCCAGCCTCGACCCCGAACGCCTGTGGTCGCTGGTGGTGACCCTCGCAGCGGCCGAAGCGTCGGGTGTCGCGCGGTGGTGCCTCGACACGGCAGTGGAGTACGCCGGCGTGCGCGAGCAGTTCGGGAAGAAGATCGGTGCCTTCCAGGCGATCAAGCACCTCTGCGCGGAGATGCTCGAGACCTGCGAGTCGGTCACCGCCGCGGCCTGGGACGCGGCCAGCGTTGCGGGTCAGGACCCGGAGCAGCGGGAGTTCGCCGCGCTCGTGGCCGGGGTAATCTGCCTCGACGGCGCCGTCTCGGTCGCCAAGGCCTGCATCCAGGTACTCGGGGGGATCGGGTTCACCTTCGAGCACGATGCGCACCTCTACCTTCGCCGGGCGCTGGCATTGCGCAGCCTGGTCGGCCCATCCAGCTCGTACGCCGCACGGCTGGCCGACCTGGCCGCGAGCGGCGTACGCCGCCATCTGCACGTCGACCTCGGGGACGCCGACGCCAGCACCCGCGTCGAGGTGCGCGACCGGGCCAGTCGGATCGCCGCCCTGCCCGAGGACGAGCAGCGCGCGGCTCTCGCGGAGAGCGGTTACCTGACGCCGCACTGGCCAGAGCCGCACGGCCTGGGCGCGGACCCGGCGCTGCAGCTCGTGATCGACGAGGAGCTGTTCCGGGCCGGCGTACGGCGCCCGGACCTCAAGATCGGCGCCTGGGCCGCGCCGACGATCATCGCCCATGGCAGCGACGAGCAGCGTGAGCGCTTCGTCCGACCCACGCTGCGCGGAGAGATCGAGTGGTGCCAGCTGTTCAGTGAGCCGGGCGCCGGCTCCGACCTCGCCTCGCTGCGCACGAAGGCCGTCAGGGACGCCACTGCTGGTGGGCAGAGTGGCTGGCGGCTCTCCGGTCAGAAGGTCTGGACCTCCCTCGCCCATGAGTCCGACTGGGGGATCTGCCTGGCGCGCACGAACCCCGGGGAGAAGCAGCACGCCGGGATCACCTACTTCCTGGTCGACATGACCAGCGAGGGCATCGACATCCGGCCGCTGCGCCAGCTCACGGGCGAGGCGATGTTCAACGAGGTTTTCCTCGACGACGTCTTCGTGCCCGACGAGTGCGTGGTGGGCGAGGTCGACGGCGGTTGGAGGCTGGCCCGCTCCACGTTGGCCAACGAGCGCGTGGCGATGGCCGGGTCGCACCTCGGCGACTCTCCGGAGCGTGCGGTCGGGCTGCTGTCGTCCGGCGCGACCGAGGACCGGGTCGCCGTCGGTCGGGCAGTGGCCTGGGCGACCGTGGTGTCCCTGCTGGCCACCCGGTCAACGCTCCGGTCGCTGGAGGGACAGGGTCCTGGTCCGGAGTCGAGCGTGGCCAAGCTGGTCGGCGTACGCAGCAGGCAGGACTCAGCGGAGCTCGTCGTGACGCTTCTCGGCGACCGGCTGTTCACCGGCGACGAGCTGTCGCGCGAGGCCCTGCACGAGCAGCTGGTGTCCAGGTGCCTCTCGATCGCCGGCGGCACCACCCAGGTGCTGCGCAACGTGGCAGGAGAGCGGATCCTCGGGCTACCGCGCGGCTGAGTCGCGTTGGCGTTGTGCCTCGATCCAGCGCGCACGATGGTGCAGCAGCCAGCGCTCGACGGCCTTGATCACGTGGTGGCTGCGGATCGAGCCGAACACCTCGAAAGCGTGCTGGGTCCCGGGGAACTCCGCGAACGTCACGGTCGCCTTGGACTCGGTCTTGAGCCTGTCCACGAACGCACGCGCCTGTCCAACGTGGACCATCGAGTCGTTGGCACCGTGCAGCACGAAGAAGTCAGGCGCGTCGTGGGACACGTTGGCCAGCGGCGAGGCCTTGACGAAGTCGTCGAGATGCTCGGCCGGCTTCTTCTTGAACACGCGTGGGCCGAGGTAGTAGTCGCGCATCCCGATCGCCCGCTTGTCGCCGGTGATCCCCGCCAGGTCGTAGACGCCGTAGAAGGGCACGCAGCCAGCGACGCTGGTGTCGGCGCTCTCGAACCCCGGCTGGTACTCCGGCTCTCCGGGCGTGAGCGCCGCGAGCGCCGCGAGGTGGCCACCCGCGCTGCCGCCGGTGACGACGAAGTATGACGGGTCCCCGCCGTAGGCCGCGATGTTCTCGCGCGTCCAGGCGATCGCCTTCTTCACGTCGATGATCTGGGCCGGGAACGGGTGCTTCGGTGCCAGCCGGTAGTTCATGGCGACGCAGATCCAGCCGCGCTGGGCCATCCGGTTCATCAGCATCAGACCCTGGTGTTCCTTGTCGCCGAGAGTCCATCCGCCGCCATGCACCTGCACGAGCACCGGAGCGTTCTCGAGGTCGACGTCCCTCGGGCGGTAGATGTCGAGCCGCGCGCGGCTCCCCCCGACGGTGTAGTTGATGTCGCGGATCACCTCGACGTCGGGCTTGGCCATCTTGAACGGACGGGCCAGGTCACGCACGCGGGTCTTCAGTTCCTCCGCCGTGGGAGCCTCCTCGAGCTCGTCGAGGTAGTCGTCACCGAGGCCGTCGCGAAGGGTGGTCTCGACGTGGGTCGCCGAACGGTGGGCGTTGGCGATGAGATAGGCCAGTCCACCGGTCGTGTACGCGGCCAGTGCCAGCCCGCTCCGGCTGGGGTGGCCGTCACGGCTTCGGCGTACGGTCAGCTCGCCTGCGGTGTCGACCAGCGTCGCCGCGAGGAGCTGCGGTGCGAGCTCGCTCGCCAGCCAGCCCCCGAAGAACGCGGGGAGCGAGAGCAGTCGTCCGCCCACAGGCCGCAGGGCGTTGGCGGTGAGTGCGGCGGCAAGGAGCTGGCGTCGGCGGTACGGCATGAGGTGCAGGCTACTGCGGTGTCCCGCCCGATCACGTGTGAGAAGGCCGACGTCCGGAAAAGTAGAACGTGTTCCAAAAGCGACCTAGACTCCGCCCATGGAACGCCTCAGTGGTCTGGACGCCAGCTTCCTCTACCTGGAGACCTCATCGCAGCTGCTCCACGTCTGCGGAGTGATCCTGCTCGACCCTGAGACGACACCCGGCGGGTACTCCTTCCCGGCGTTCCGCGACGAGCTCGAGCGGCGGATCTCCGGCGTCCCGATGTTCCATCGCAAGCTCAAGCAGGTCCCGCTCGGCATCGACCACCCGGTCTGGGTCGAGGACGACGACTTCGACATCGACCGGCACGTGCACCGGATGGCACTGCCCTCGCCAGGTGGTCAGCAGGAGCTGGCTGACCTGTGCGGGCACATCGCCGGGATCCCCCTGGACCGCTCCCGGCCGCTGTGGGAGTTCTTCGTGATCGAGGGACTGGGGTCTGGTCAGGTGGCTGTCTTCACCAAGATGCACCACTCGACCGTGGACGGCGTCTCCGGTGCCAACGCGATCTCCTACATGTGCAGCCTCGAGCCGGACGCCCCGCCGTTGGAGAGCGCCCCGCAGGACCAGCACAGCCGTACGCCGAGCGACGCCGAGCTGCTCGTGCGCGGTGTGGTCTCCAACCTGACGAAGCCGCTGGAGCTGGCCAAGCTGGTCGGGCCGACTGCCGGCGTCCTCACCAGGACCATCGGTCGCGCCCGCAGCGGTACGGCGATGGCCGCGCCTCTCACCGCCCCGCGCACCTCGTTCAACGGCACCATCACCGGGCATCGCACGATCGCGCTCGCGGACATCTCGCTGGACCGGATCAAGGCCGTCAAGAACGCGGTCGACGGTGCGACCGTGAACGACGTCGTGATCACCGTGTGCGGCGGCGCTCTGCGGCGCTATCTCGACGAACGCGGCGAGCTGCCTGGCAGCTCGCTGGTGGCGTCGGTCCCGGTGTCGGTCCGGGACTCCTCGAAGAAGGCGGGCGGCAGCAACAAGGTCTCCACGATCTTCGCCCGCCTCGGCACCGAGATCGCGGATCCGCTCGAACGGCTGGCGATGGTCTCCGAGGGCAACACGAACGCCAAGGCGCACCACAAGACGATCCCCGCCGACACCCTGCAGGACTGGGCCGAGTTCGCGGCCCCGCGGACGTTCGGGCTCGCCGTACGGATGGTCTCCTCGCTGAAGCTCGCCGACTCCGGGCCGGTGATCCACAACCTGGTGATCTCCAACGTCCCGGGTCCGCCAGTGCCGCTGTTCTTCATGGGCGCGAAGATCGAGGGGCTCTACCCGCTGGGCCCGATCTTCCACGGCGCCGGGATGAACGTCACGGTGATGTCGAGCGAGCACAAGATGCACGTGGGCGTGATCGGCTGCCGCGAGCTGGTGCCCGAGCCCTGGAAGCTGACAGAGAAGTTCCCCGAGGAGCTCGACGCGCTGTACGACGTGGTGACCTCGACCCAGAAGAAGACGCCTGCGAAGGAGACCCCGGCAAAGAAGGCGCCCGCGAGGAAAGCGACCACCAAGAAGCGGACCGCGAAGAAGGCGACCGCCAAGAGCGGATAGTTCCGATCAAACGGCACGTTCGGAGGGGCTTTTCAGGTGCCGTTTGATCGGGACTATCCGGTCCGGGAGGCTGGCTGGTCGAGCTGCAGGATCCAGTTCTGGCCGACCAGGTCCTGACCGAAGCTGTGGTGCTCCTCCTCGTCGACCAGGACGAACCCGGCCGCCTCGTAGATGCGTCGCGCCGAGGTGAGGACGTCGTTGGTCCACAGGGTGACCTGCTCGTAGCCGGCCAAGGCGGCGAAGTCGATGCACTCCTGGACCAGGCGGTTGCCGAGGCCGAGGCCGCGTGCCTCCGGGGTCACCAGCAGCACCCGGAGCCGGGCCACCGAGGGGTCGTCCGAGGCGACGCAGAACACACTGCCGACCCGTACGCCGTCCAACTCGCCGATCCACGCCGCCTCGCGGAGCTCGTCGTGACCGGACGCGTAGTCGGCCACGATCCGCGCGATGAACGCCTCCATCTCGCTGCCCCAGCCGTACTCCTCGGCGTACGCCTCTCCGTGCGACATCACCACCCAGCCCAGGTCACCGGGCACGCCCAGCGGGCGGATCCGCACTGTTGGCTGCTGGTCCATGTGCACCACCTCGTTACTGACACGACTGTTTCAGTAGGATCTAGACTACGACCATGGATGCCCCAGCACCAGCCCCAGAACCAGTGCCATCTGCGCGACAGACCGAGCTCCTCGACGCCGCCTACGACTACGTCCGGACCCATGGCTTGTCCGGGGTGTCGCTCCGCCCGCTGGCAGCCTCGATCGGGTCAAGTCCGCGGGTGCTGCTCTATCTGTTCGGGAGCAAGGACAGCTTGGTGCGGGCGCTGCTCGCCCGCGCCCGCGAGGACGAGCTCTCGATGCTCCGAGACCTCGACCTCAGGCCCACCTCCGGGTACGGCGACGCGGAGACCGACTCGGGCCAGGCTCTCGACGAGACCGTACGGCGCATCTGGGCCTGGCTCACCGCCCCGGAACACCGGTCGCTGCTCGTGCTCTGGGGCGAGTCGTACATGCAGTCCCTGGTCGACCCCGACGGTCCGTGGTCGGGGTTCGCCCGGCAGACGGTCGACGACTGGCTCGAGGTGCTGGCCGCCGTACAGCCCGTGGACGAGCGCATTTCCGACGACGGGGTCGCGAAGCGCACCCTGGCGCTGGCCGTGATGCGCGGTGCCCTGCTCGACCTGCTCGCGACCGACGAACAGCGGCGCACCTCGGCAGCCGTCGAGCTGCACCTCCGCAGTCTGGTCAGCAAGGACGCATAGTCCGAGACGTTTCCGTTGTGTTCTGCCTGCATGGACGACGGAAACGTCTCGGACTATCCGGTCTGTGTGGGCCGCCGCCGGTCGCGCATCCGTGCTGCGGTCACGATGGTGGCCTCGAGGAAGACCGGCACGAACTTCTCCGCCTCCATCACGCAGCCCGCGTGTCCGCACGGCGCCTCGTGCACCGTGGCGCCGGGGATGAGGGCGGCGAGACGCCGTTGACGCGCGGCGGGGATCACCCGGTCGCGTTGCAGGATGACGACGGCGGTGGGGATGTCGATGCGCGGCAGCCACGGGGTGGAGTGGTGCCGGCCGAGGGCCGCGACCGCCTGGGTGACGGCCCATGGGGTGGTACTGCGCCACTCGTTGAGGGCCCAGGTGCCGATGTCCGTGGGGCCGAGGTCGAGCGCCTCAGCCGTGGATCGGCTGGCCCAGCGCACGGTCCGGGACTTGGCGAGCGTCCGCAAGGAGCCCATCGCGACCTCCATGCCCGCATGGAACGCCGTCTCGCGCCCGTTGGTGCGGAAGCGGTCCGTGGTGGCGGCCAGAACCAGGCCGCCGACCAGGCCCGGGTGCTGTCGCCATACGCGCTGGGCGACGACGGAGCCCAGGGAGTAGCCCGCGACGATCGGCTGGTCGAGCTCGAGCTCGGTGATCACGGCCGCGACGTCGTCGGCGCAGTCGTGCAGGGAGAACTGCTCCGAGATGATGCCGCGGCCGTGCCAGCGCTGGTCGAAGACGACCACACGGAACTGTTTCGCGAGCTCGTGCACGGCTGGGAACCAGGTGAGCATCCCCGTGCACCCGATCGCGTGCAGCAGGACGATTGAGGGTCCTCCGGCTGGTCCGGGGAGCTCGGTGACCCAGGTCCGCCCGCGGCGCGGCAGCTCGAGCCTGCGCCCCTGGGGGATCTCGACGTCGGGGATCCGGGCGTAGTCGCGAATGTGGGAGAGGACGGAGCGGCCGAGACGCCGGATGACCTTCGCCATCTGCTGCTCCTCGTCGGTCGTCGGTCGTGGTCGTCGGAGGGGTCGTCGCGGTGGTTGCGGTTGTCGGGGCGAGCCCTAGACTAGAACAGGTTACAGTTTCAGCCGTGAAGGGACCCCGATGAGCGACGACGTGGCCGCAGACGTCCACGGGGACATCCACGGGGACATCCACGGGGACATCCGTTCGGTCCTGAGCGACGTGGTGGAGAAAGGTCCGGCGGACCTCGCAGCCAGCTGGAAGGCCTGCGCCGAGGCCGGGCTGCTGGGCCTCGCAGCTCCGGCCGACCTTGCCGGTGAGGGTCTGGGACTCGACGCGGTGGCTGTGCTCGTCCGCGAGGCCGGGGCGCAGGCCCTCGACCTCCCGTTCCGCGAGACGCTGGCCTGTGGCCTGCTCACCCTGGCCCGTTCCGGTACGCCGGAGCAGCAGAACGCGTTCATCCCCAGGATCGTGGCTGGTGACCTGCTCGTCGCACCTGCTCTCAACGAGGTCGGGATCGCTGTTCCGGAGCGGCCGGTCACCCGACTGGAGGACGAGCGGCTCACCGGTCGCAAGGTCGCCGTCCCCGTCTTCGACGACCTCCCCGACACGACGACAGTGCTGCTGGTCTCTGCCTCCGACGCCGGCGGCGAGGCGGTCGTCGTACTGCTCGACCCGCGGAGCGACGGCGTCACCCGTACGACGACACCGAGCTCGCGCGGCGCCACCGAGGCGACGTACGAGTTCGAGGGCGCGCCGGTGCTGGGCGTGCTTGCCGACGGGGCGGCCGAGGTGCTGCGGCAGCACGCCATCGCCGGGTTTCTGGTTCTCGGCGACGGGCTGCTCGCCGGTGCTCGTGACCTGACTGCGGGGTACGTCAAGGAACGGGAGCAGTTCGGCCGCAGGCTCTGCGAGTTCCAGGCCGTGGCGCTCCAGATGGCCGACGTCTACATCACCTCTCGGATGGTCTCGCTGGCTGCGGCTGAGGTCAGCCGACGGGTCGCCGCGGACGAGCCGGTCGCCGACGACCTCGGTGTGGGCGCGTTCTGGTTCTGTGACCGGGCCCCGGCCGCCGTACAGACCTGTCATCACCTGCACGGCGGGATGGGCGTCGACCAGACCTACCCACTGCACCGCTACTTCGCCCGGGTCAAGGACGTCGCCCGGCTCCTCGGGGGGACCGCGGCAGCCCTCGAGTCAGTGCCGCCTGGGGAGCCCACCGCTGCCGCCAACTTCGAGCTCAGCCGGGAGCAGCGCGCGTTCAAGGAGGAGGTCAGGGCCTACTTCTCCGGCCTGGTCACGCCCGAGGACCGGCTGGAGATGATGAGCGACCGACACGGCGAGGCCTACCACCGCACGATCCGCCAGCTGGGGAATGACGGCTGGATGGGAGTCGGCTGGCCCGAGGAGTACGGCGGCAAGGGGCTCGGCGACATCGAGCAACAGATCTTCGCGAACGAGGCCAGCCGCGCCGACGTACACCTGCCAGCCGTGACGCTGCAGACGGTCGGTCCCACCCTGCAGGCGTTCGGCACCCAGAAGCAGAAGGACATGTTCCTCAAGGCGATCCTCGCCGGCGAGGTGCACTTCGCCATCGGCTACTCCGAGCCGGACGCCGGAACGGACCTGGCGTCGCTGCGCACGACCGCGCGACGTGAGATTGGTGGGGAGGACGGCGACCACTATGTCGTCAACGGCCAGAAGATGTGGACCACTGGGGGCCACGTGGCCGACTACGTCTGGCTGGCGGTGCGCACGGACACCGATGCCCCCAAGCACAAGGGGATCTCCGTGCTGATCGCGGACACGAAGGACCCCGGCTACTCCTGGACGCCGATCATCACCTCGGACTCCTCGCACCACACGAACGCGACCTACTACAACGACGTGCGCGTCCCCGTCGACATGCTGGTCGGCGAGGAGAACGAGGGCTGGCGCCTGATCACGACGCAGCTCAACCACGAACGCGTGATGCTCGGCCCGGCGGGCCGCATCGAGGGCTTGCGCGACCTGGTTGCGGACTGGGCACGCGATCGGACCGACGCGCACGGGACGCCGCTGCTGTCCCTGCCCGCGGTGCGTAACTCGCTGGCGCGTGCGACGGCGGCCTTCCGGGTCAACGAGCTGCTCAACTGGGAGGTCGCCCGAGCGGGTGCGGGGGCGGGTGCGAGTGGCACCGAGGCAGTTGCCGACTCCTCTGCCTCGAAGGTGTTCGCCTCCGAGGAGGTGCAGTCGCTGGGGCTCGCGCTCGAGCAGGTCGTCACGTCGTACGGCGACCCGGCGGACCCCGAGACCGCGCGGCTGACGGCGTACCTCGACGCGACCTCGAAGAGGAACCTCGTGCTGACCTTCGGCGGTGGAGTCAACGAGGTCCAGCGCGAGCTGATCTCGATGTTCGGCCTGGGACTGCCCAAGGTGCCCAGATGAGTGACCAGATGAGTGACCAGATGAATGACCAGATGCGGGGGGCCGGGAGCACAGGCGAGCTCGACCACGACTGGATCCTGGACGAGACCGAGAAGCTCAAGGCACTCGGTGAAACCGCGCCACGCCTGGCCCGCGACCCGGTCAACCAGCCGATGATCAACAACTGGCTCGAGGCCATCGGCGAGACCGACAAGCGATTCACCTCCGGTCAGGCGCCGCCAGCCATGGCGCAGGTCTGGACGATGTACGGACTCAACCCGGCGCGTCCCGAGGGCGACCCGCTGCATGGTGCCATGCAGATGCTCGACGCCGCGGGCTTCACCTCGGTTCTGGGGACCAACTGTGACCAGACCTACGAGCGCTACCTGCGCGAGGGCGAGCGGGTGGCCATCACGACCAGACTCGAGTCGGTCGTCGGGCCCAAGCAGACCGGGGTGGGGGAGGGCTACTTCGTCACCAGCCGGAGCTGCTGGTGGGTCGGCGAGGGTGAGGAGCGCGAGCTGGTCGCGAGCATGCTGTTCCGGGTGCTCAAGTACAAACCGCCCCTAGGTGGTCGAGCAGCGAGCGAAGCGAGCGATCAGTCGAGACCCGACCGGTCGCTGGTCATCCGTCCGGCGCGCAACCGCGACACCGTGTTCTTCTGGGAGGGGGCCGCGATCGGCGAGCTGCGCATCCAGAAGTGCAATGCCTGCGGCGAGCTGCGCCACCCGCCGGGGCCGATGTGTCCGACCTGCCATGCGGCCGAGCGCGGGTTCATCGTGGCCTCGGGGCAGGGCACCATCTTCTCGTTCGTCGTACACCACGCACCCCGGATGCCGGGCCGCGAGCTGCCGGTGACATTGGCGCTGGTCGAGCTCGACGAGGGCGTACGGATGGTCGCCACCGTGACCGCTCCCCCCGAGGACCTCGCCGTCGGAGACCGGGTGGTGGCCGGCTTCGACCGACTCGACGACGACACCACTCTCCCGACCTGGGAGCTGACCAGATGAGCAGCCTGACCGCGGTCGGCACCGCCTTGCCCGTGTGGGAACTGCCGGTCACGCCCACGCTGGTCGTCTCGACGGCGCTGGCGACGCGGGACTTCCAGGACGTGCACCACGACCGCGACCTGGCGGCCGAGCACGGCTCGAAGGACATCTTCCTCAACATCCTGACCACCACCGGGCTGGTGCAGCGGTACGTCGGCGAGTGGGCGCGCGAGGCCATGGGTGAGGACTTTCTGGTCCGCTCGTGCGGGCTGCGGCTTGGTGCGCCGGCGTACCCCTATGACACGGTGCGGTTCACCGGGACCGTCACCGCCGTAGAGGACGGGCTGGTCACGGTCGACGTGGTCGGCGCGGTTTCCCTCGGCGAGCACGTCAGCTCCCGCGTGGTGCTCTCCAGATGACCTCCTCGATGACGCTCTCCGGCCAGGCGGCGATCGCTGGGATCGGTGCCACGGAGTTCTCCAAGGAGTCCGGTCGCTCGGAGCTGCAGCTCTCGTGCGAGGCGACGCTGGCTGCGCTGGCGGATGGGGGGCTGGCACCCGCCGACGTCGACGGGCTGGTCACCTTCACCATGGACAGCAGCTCGGAGATCGCACTCGCCCGCGAGCTTGGCATGGGGAGCCTGCGGTTCTTCAGCCGGATCAGCTACGGCGGCGGGGCTGCGTGCGCGACCGTGCAGCAGGCGGCGATGGCGGTCGCGACCGGGGTGGCCGATGTGGTGGTCTGCTACCGCGGCTTCAACGAGCGATCTGGCCAGCGGTTCGGGCAGGTGCAGAACTGGGCGGCCGGACAGGTCAACACGAACGGCCTCGACAACGCATGGACCTATCCGCATGGGCTGTCCACGCCCGCGGCGACGGTGGCGATGCAGGCGCGCCGCTACATGCACGAGTACGGCGCCACCTCAGCCGACTTCGGCACCGTGGCCGTCGCCGGCCGCAAGCACGCCGCGACCAACCCCGAGGCCTTCTTCTTCGGCCGGCCGATCACGCTCCACGACCACCAGACCTCCCGGATGATCGCCGACCCGCTGCGACTGCTCGACTGCTGCCAGGAGAGCGACGGGGCGGTGGCGATCGTGGTGACAACCCCCGACCGGGCCGCCGACCTTGCCCAGACCTCGGTGTCGATCACCGCGGCGGCGCAGGGGAGTGCCGCCGACCAGTTCGTGATGTCGTCCTACTACCGCGACGACATCGGCGTGCCGGAGCTGGGCGTGGTCGCGCGCGAGCTGTGGCGCCAGTCCGGCCTTCGTCACGAGGACATCGCCACTGCTGTTCTCTACGACCACTTCACGCCGTACGTGCTGATGCAGCTCGAGGAGCTCGGCTTCTGCGGCCGCGGCGAGGCCCCCGGCTTCATCGCCGATGGCGCCATCGAGCTAGGCGGCCAGCTGCCGCTGAACCCCCACGGCGGCCAGCTCGGCGAGGCCTACATCCACGGCATGAACGGCATCGCCGAGGCCGTGCGCCAGGTCCGAGGCACCTCGGTCAACCAGGTCGAGGACGCGCACCACGTGCTGGTGACCGCGGGGACCGGCGTACCCACGTCGGGGCTGATCCTCAGCCGGTAGTGGGGAGCGGGCGCCGACCAAACTCCACAAATGTTGGAGTGTGACGTTGAGATCGGCCGTCTCGACGTCACGATCCAACATTTGTGGGGTTCGGTGACCCGCTTGGCGTCCCAAGATACGGAGGAGCACTCCAGTCGGCGAAGTCGGCAACGAGCTCAGCGGTACTTGTCGATCAGCAGCGCGTATCGGGTGGCTCCGAGGCCCTCGGCGACGTCGCCCATCCGCAGCACGGTGAGGCCCAGGTAGCCCCAGACGTCGAAGGCGTCGTTGATGTTGTCCCAGCCGCGGTCGCCGTACAGGCCGCCGCTGAGGGCGTTCTCGCCCTTGAGGTCGGTGCCGACCCGGTAGGCGTAGTCGCCGATCCAGCCGACGAGCGTCTTGGCCAGCGAGTACGGCCGCAGCCCGGTGGGGGTCGAGGGATCACCAGGGTTGTTGTCATCCATCTCGAGTGCGGTGAAGTGCATGACGACGTGACGCCGGTGGAACCGGTCGGCGAGCTCGATGATGCGGGCGTATCCGTGACCGGTGCGCCAGGCGGACTCGTTGACACTTGTCTGGATGAGGCCAGTGGTCACCTCGGTTGCCCGTGGGTAGGGGGAGTCCTCGCCCATCTGCCAATGGATGCCGGGCACCTTGTAGCCGATGTCGGCTCGCCGGAAGCCACCGTCCAACGCCCGGATCACGGTGGTCAGCATCCGCTTGCCGTGCGCGACCAGCGAGCCGTTGTACCAGTCGACGAAGTCGCGGCCGTAGCGCGTGTTGCGGTAGGCACCCGTCTCGAAGAACGCGTCCGCGTCGGCGGGCGGCAGGATCTCGTGCCTCGAGGTGAGGTGCGTGCCCCAGGCGCGGTTCACGCCGCGCAGCGAGTCGTATCGAGCGATCGCCCAGTGCTGCAGGCTGCGGACGGCGAGCGGGGAGTAGGACTGCAGGCCGCCGCGGGTCGGGTAGCCGGTGCCCGTGTCGTGGCCGTTGTACGACGGGTAGCGCAGCTCGCCCGACGGGCCCAGCGACACGTTGATCTCGACGATGTCGCGCCGGTAGTCCTTCGAGAAGTGCCGCGTGAATGCCTTGGTGAAGTCGCGGTACTCATTGGCCACGAGCCGGTCGGCCCACCCCTGCACCGTCTCCGGCGACGAGTTGCCCTGCTCGCTGCGGTGCTGCAGTCCGTCGGGTCCGATGCGCACACCGTTGAGGGACCTTCCGGCGTACTTCGTCCAGAGCCACGACGGCAGCAGGCTGGTGTAGTCGTCGCCGACGTTGCCGCCGCACTGGTGGAAGGAGAGGATCGGTGCGATGTCGAGGCCGGCCTCGGTGATCGTCTCGAAGACGCGGTCGTAGTAGGTCCAGTCGAAGCGGTTGTCCGCCGTGCCCTCGACGTCTCCCCACCAGACGTCCACGCTCACCGCGTCCACGCCGTACGCCGCCACTGCCGCGAGGTCGTGCTCGAAGTCCGCCCAGTCGGTCACCTTGAGCGGAGCCATCACGTTGGCGGTGAAGTCGGGGTTGCCGAGCGCGACCGGACCAGGTGGTCGAGGCTCGTCGGCCGCAGCAGCCGGGGCCGCCCAGCCACTCGCCCATGCCGCCGCCGACACGGTGATCGCAAGAATGAGTGCAGCAAGCCTTCTGGTCCTCGAGCCCATCGCCACATGCTGCCACCGGTCCCGGTGCGTGACCAGTGCCTGAATTCGCGATAGTCCGAGACGTTCCCGCTGGCGTTGGCCCCATTCGGCAACGGGAACGTCTCGGACTATCCGTCGCTCGCGGAGGGCTCAGACGAGCCCGTTCCGGCGTGGCATCGCTGGCCGTTAGACTCGGTCGCTGTGCCCGCTCAGCCCGGGCCCTTCGAATCCGCAGGACCGAACCGATCTGTGAAGGCGCGAGATACCCGCATGGCAACGACGAACGACCTGAAGAACGGCATGGTGCTCAACCTCGACGGCCAGCTCTGGCAGGTCATGTGGTTCCAGCACCACAAGCCCGGCAAGGGTGGCGCGGTGGTGCGCAGCAAGCTGCGGAGCATCAGCTCGGGCAAGACCGTCGACAAGACGTTCAACGCGGACGTCAAGGTCGACATCGCCACCGTCGACAAGCGGACCATGCAGTACCTCTACAACGACGGCACGTCCTTCGTGTTCATGGACACCGGCACCTACGAGCAGCTCGAGGTGCCCCCGGAGGTCGTCGGCGACGCCACGAACTTCATGCTGGAGAACCAGGAGGCGATCGTCGCCACCCACGACGGCGACGTGCTCTACATCGAGCTCCCCGCCTCGGTCGAGCTCGAGGTGCAGTACACCGAGCCCGGAATGCAGGGCGACCGCTCGACCGGTGGCACCAAGCCGGCGACCCTCGAGACCGGTGTCCAGATCAACGTGCCGCTGTTCATCACGACCGGCGAGCGGATCAAGGTCGACACCAGGGACTCGTCGTACCTGGGACGCGTCAGCTCCTGATGACCACCCCACGACGGGCCGGGGACCCCGGATGAGTGCCCGTTCCAAGGCCCGCAAGCGGGCCCTCGACCTCCTCTACGCCTCGGAGATGCGCAACCGTTCGACTGACGATGCGCTGGCCGAGCATGCGGACGCCGGGCAGGTCAACGACTACACCTTCGAGCTGGTGCGGGGCGTGACCGAGCACCGCGCCCGGCTCGACGAGGTCATCTCCACCTACTCCCAGGGCTGGACCCTCGACCGGATGCCGGCGCTGGACCGCAACGTGCTCCGGATGGCGACCTTCGAGGTGCTGTACGTCGATGACGTCCCCGACGCGGTCGCCGTGTCCGAGGCGCTCCTCCTGGTGCGTGACCTCTCCACCGACGAGTCGCCGGCCTTCGTCAACGGGGTCCTCGGGAACATCGTCCGAGACCGCGACTCGTTGGTCCGCTGAGGCTCGTGTCCGGCAGAATGGGCGCGTGAACTCTGACGCCGAGCAGGCCCCCGTGCCCACTCCGCCCGGTCTTCCGGGCGGATGGACCGCCCGTGTTCCCGAGCTGGCCGACCTCGACGCCCTGCTGCCGCTCCGTGGCGCCGACCAGGTCGCCCACACCGGGTCCTCGTCCGTCGACCGTGAGTTGATCGAGTCCGAGGTGGCCGGACCGGCGTCCTGGACGCGACGCCAGCTGCTCGCGATCGACCCTGACGGGGAGCCGCGCGCCTGGATCAGCGTCCATGACCGCGCAGAAGGCCGCACCATGGTGGCGCTGTACGTCGACCGCACGATCGACGCGGCGTCTCAGGTCGCCGGCGCCCTCTACGCCTGGGCCGAGCAGCAGGCTTTCGAGATCAGCACGCTGCGCCAAGTGGCCGCGACGCGGCTGGACGCCAGTCCGTACGCCGACGACGCGGTGCAGCAGCAGTGGCTGGCCGATGCGGGCTACACCAAGCGCCGCACCTGGTGGCAGATGTCGCGTCCGGTCTCTCCCGAGGAGGCCACCTCGCTCCCGCCGCCGCGCGAGGGTGTCATCATCCGCCGGGTCGCCAGCCACCCGAACGGGCTGCCGGTCGCCAGCGACCTGCACCTGGTGCACCAGATGCTCGAGGCCTCGTTCGAGGACCACTTTAACTCCTACCGCGAGAGCTTCCCGGAGTTCGCGCAACGCCTCCGCGAGGACCCGGGCCATCGCTGGGACCACTGGTGGCTGGCGTTCGTGCGGGACGACGACGGTCAGCCACGCGCCGCCGGAGCTGTGGTCGGCGCGGTCCTGCCGGAGAACTCCGCGGGGCACGAGGGCAGCTACGTCGAGTACATCGGCGTACATCGTCACGCCCGTGGTCGCGGCGTGGCCAAGGCGCTGCTGCACGCCGTCATCGCAGACGCGGCCGAGCGTGGCCGGGACCGCGTCGGTCTCGAGGTGGACGCCGACTCGCCGACAGGCGCCGAGGGGCTCTACATCTCGATGGGCTGGAAGACCGGCTACAGCCTCGATTCGTGGTTCAAGGAGCTTGACCTCTCGTGACCGACGCCGAGGCGATGGGGCGTGAGGCCGAGCAG
Organism: uncultured Actinomycetota bacterium; assembly: GCA_963742815.1. Lineage (GTDB taxonomy): Bacteria > Actinomycetota > Actinomycetes > Propionibacteriales > Nocardioidaceae > Marmoricola. Next base: position 74,568 of record CAVUNJ010000009.1, on the reverse strand, counting down.
AGCGACTGGCTCGACCACGCGGCCCGGGTTGGCCTTGTGGCGTACGGCGTGGTGCACCTGCTCATCGGCTGGCTTGCGGTGCAGCTCGCCCTCGGCAAGCCGGAGGAAGAGGCCAGCGCGAGCGGCGCGATGCAAGAGCTGGCCGAGCAACCCTTCGGCAAGGTGCTCGTCTGGGCGGTGGCGATCGGCCTGCTTCTGCTGGTGGTCTGGCGACTCATAGAGGCTGGTTTCGGCCACCGCCAGGAGGAGGGCGCCGACCGCCTCCGCAAGCGCGGGGCCTCCGCGCTCAAGGCGGCCATCTACGGAGCCCTGGGTGCCACCGCCCTCAAGGTCGCACTCGGCTCCGGCGGCTCCGGTGGCGATGAGGAGGGCCTCACGGCGAAGCTGATGGGCCTGCCTGCGGGTCAGTGGATCGTCGTCGCGGTCGGGCTGGCCATCGTGGCGTACGCGACCGCGCTCGTGTGGCGCGGCTGGACCGAGAAGTTCGCCGAGCACCTCGAGACCGAGGGCAAGCTGGGCTACAGCGGCGCCGGCTACCTGCTGCTGGGCAAGGCGGGCTACATCGCCAAGGGAGCAGCGCTCGCGATCGTCGGTGGGCTGTTCTGCTACGCCGGTATCACGCACGACGCCGAGGAGTCCGGAGGGCTCGACCAGGCGCTGCGGAAGGTTCTCGAGCAACCCTTCGGTCCCTACCTGCTGATCGCCATGGGTGTGGGCATCGCCTGTTACGGGCTGTTCTGCTTCGCCCGCGCCAGGTACCTCGACCGGTAGCGCGCCGCTTGTCAGACTGCGTCCATGGCGATGAACGCGTGCGACGTGGTGGTGATCGGCCTCGGCCCGGGAGGTGAGGCGACGGCGGCAGAGCTGGCGAGAGCCGGGCTCTCCGTGGTGGGCGTGGACGAGCGGCTCGTCGGGGGTGAGTGCCCGTACTACGGCTGCATCCCGAGCAAGATGATGATCCGTGCGAGCGACGTGCTCGAGGAGGGGCGCCGGATCGCCAGCATGGCCGGTGAGGCTGACGTGCGGCCGGACTGGAGCCGAGTCGCGGACCGGATCCGCGACGAGGCCACCGATGACTGGGACGACCAGGTGGCCGTCGATCGGATCGAGGACGCCGGAGCCCGGTTCGTTCGCGGCCACGGCCGGCTGACTGGGCCACGCACCGTCCAGGTGGGCGAGGAGACCTTCGAGGCGTCGCGCGGGGTCGTTCTCAATCCGGGTACGGCGCCCGCCGTACCGCCGATCGAGGGGCTGGCGGCCACGCCGTACTGGACCAACCGCGACGTCGTGCGGATCGAATCGGTGCCCGGTTCGCTCGCCGTCGTCGGCGGCGGGGCGATCGGCGCCGAGATCGCCCAGGCGCTCTCGCGGTTCGGGGTGCGGGTGACGGTGCTGGAGGTCGCCGACCGGATCCTCCCCCCGGAGGAGCCCGAGGCGAGCCGGCTCGTGGCCGACGTCCTTGCCAACGAAGGCCTGCAGGTGCTGAGCGGGATCACGATCGACTCGGTGTCCTACGACGACGGCCGATTCCGGATCGCTGTCGATGGTCAGGACCTCGACGTCGAGAAGCTGCTGGTGGCCACGGGACGGCGGCCGAACCTCGGTGACCTCGGGCTGGACACGGTCGGGCTGGACCCACAGGGCAGGTCGATCGAGGTGGACGAGCACCTGCGGGCCGGCGAGGGGCTCTGGGCGATCGGTGACGTGACCGGCAAGGGGGCGTTCACGCACGTGTCGATGTACCAGTCGGCCGTGTGCGTCCGCGACATCCTCGGACAGGACGGACCGGTGGCGGACTACCGCGCGGTGCCGCGCGTCACCTTCACCGACCCAGAGGTCGGGTCGGTCGGGATGACCGAGAAACAGGCCCGCGAGGCCGGCCTTGACGTGCGGGTCGGCGTCACCGACCTCGCTTCCTCGACCCGCGGCTGGATCGCCAAGGGGCAAGGCCTCGTCAAGCTCGTCGAGGACGCGGATCGCGGGGTCCTCGTCGGCGCCACCACCGTCGGCCCCAGCGGCGGCGAGATGCTCTCGATGCTCACCACCGCGGTGCACGCCGAGGTCCCGACCGCCACGCTGCAGTCGATGATCTACGCCTACCCGACCTTCCACCGTGCGGTGGAGCAGGCGCTGAAGGACCTCGCCTGACGTGGGCAGCGCGTGGCAAGCGTTGGGGGTTCAGAGCACCAACCGGCGTGAGTGCAGGACGTCGTACGCCGGGCGGCAGGTCTCGGCCACGGCGGCGTCGTGCGGACTGAGCGCGATCTCCCGTGGACGCCAGGGCTCGAAGCCGGTGGAGCGCGCCACCGCGTCATACCAGTGGGGCGCCCAGACACCGTCGGAGTCCCGCAGCCCCGGGGACCAGTGCAGCATCCGGTCGGTGAACGCGATGCCGAGCCAGTCGCAGAGCCACCTGAGATAGGCCTCGGGATCGCGCAGGAAGTCCCCGGCGTCGATCACCGGCGACCCGACGGGGAGCAGGTCATGCAGGGGTACCTGTTGCAGGAGCCCGATGTCGTCAGGCTCGCACGACTCCCTCGAGCGCACGTACGACGCCACAACCTCGGCAGGGTCGCGGATCAGCAGCACGTTGTGGAACTGCGAGACCCACTCCATCGACATGTCTGCACCGATGTGGTGGGTCATGTGCTTGGTGTAGTGCACCTGTGCGGAGTCGTCGCTCGTCAGCCGCCGGATGACCTCGTCGGTGTCGATCGGCTGCGAGGCGATCACCTCGTCCCGACCGGGGTGGTCCAGGCCTGTGCGTGCGAGGTACGCCGCATAGAACGGCTCGTCGACCACCACCGTGTCCGGCCGGTTCTCCCATGCCCGCATCAACGCGGTGGAGATGTTGCGCGGCCCGGACCACATCGCTACCCGGGTTGTCATGCGTGTGTCCGTCCGCCTACGTCGTCGGCAACGTGTTGCCGGTAGAGCCCCTGGATTCGCTCGACGACTCGTCCACGCTGACCGGTGCCGATGGTGCGACCGTCGACAGCGCGCACCGGCACCACGCCGGCGAAGGTCCCCGTCACGAACGCCTCGGCCGCGTTGTAGACGTCGGTCAGGCTGAACGTCGTCTCCCTGGCGGAGATGTCGTTGGACCGGCAGACCTCGAGCACGTTGCCGCGGGTGATCCCGGCCAGGCAGAACCGGCCATCCGAAGTCCAGACCTCGCCGCCACGCGTGACGATGAAGAAGTGGGTGCTGTTGCAGGTCGCCACGAACCCGTGGGGGTCGAGCATCAGCGCCTCGTCGGCACCGGCGGTGAAGGCCTGGATGCACGCCTGGATGTCGTTCAGCTTGCTGTGCGCGTTGAGCTTCGGGTCGAGAGTGTCCGGGCTTGCCCGCCGCACGTGCGTGGTGAACAGGGTGATCCCCTCGCTGACGGTCGCGGGCAACGGGTCCTTGTGCTCGGCGATGATCACCACGGTGGCGGGGCCGACCGTCATGCGCGGGTCCTGGTACGGCGTGGACTTCACGCCCCTCGTCACCATCAGGCGCACGTGCACACCGTCGGTCATCTCGTTCGCCCGCAACGTCTCGTAGATCGCCTCTGTGAGCGCCTCACGGCTCATCCCCAGGTCGAGCATCAGCGCCCGGGCCCCTTCCTCGAGCCGGTCGAGGTGTCGCTCCAGGAAGGCGGGGTGCCCGGCCGAGACTCGTAGTCCCTCCCACACGCCGTCACCGAGGACGAACCCCGAGTCGAACACCGACACCACGGCCCGGTCGCGGGGGAGGAGCTCCCCGTTGACCCAGATCAGGATCCCGGCGTTGCGGGGGTCATCTGCGTGGTCGTGGGTTCCGGTGGCCATGACCGTCACACTAGGGACCACGCGAGAAACGCAGTGGTGGCGATTGCCCAGGAGGCGATCCCGGCTGCTACTGTCGGCCCCGATCGACATCCTTTAACGAGCCGTCCGGTGAGGCGGAGAAGGAGGTCCGGTGCCGATGGCTCCTGCCCGTCCTGCATCTGTTCCGACAGCCCCCGAAGGGGCAGTGCCGAAGCCCGAAGACGGACGCACCGTCCTCGACGCCCGTGACATCTCCCGGGCCCTCACCCGCATCTCCCACGAGATCCTCGAACGCAACAAGGGACTCGACGACCTCGTCCTCCTCGGCATCCCCACGCGCGGCGTCCATCTCGCCCAGCGGGTCGCCGAGCGGATCGCGAAGGTCGAGGGCCAGCAGGTGCCGCTCGGCACGCTCGACATCACGATGTACCGCGACGACCTGCGAAAACAACCCACCAGAGGTCCCCACCACACCCTGATGCCACCCGGCGGAGTCGACGGCAAGGTCGTCGTCCTCGTCGACGACGTCCTCTTCTCCGGCCGGACGGTCCGCGCAGCCCTCGACGCGATGAACGACCTCGGGCGGCCCGCGACAGTGAGGCTCGCCGTACTCGTGGACCGAGGGCACCGTGAGCTTCCCATCCGCGCGGACCACGTAGGCAAGAACCTCCCGAGCTCGCGCACCGAGCGCGTGATGGTGCGGCTCGAGGAGTCCGACGGGTACGACGAGGTCAGCATCGCCCCCATGGGAGGGATGGCATGAACAAGCACCTGCTCTCCATCGACGACGTCGGCGTCGACGACGTCATGGCGTTGTTCGACACCGCGGCCGAGATGCACGACGTGCAGCACCGGTCGGTCAAGAAGCTGCCGGCACTGCGCGGCCGCACCGTGGTCAACCTCTTCTTCGAGGACTCAACCCGCACCCGGTCGTCCTTCGAGATCGCGGGGAAGTGGCTCTCCGCCGACGTCATCAACGTCTCGGCCAAAGGATCGAGCGTCAGCAAGGGCGAGAGCCTGCGCGACACGGTGCTGACCGTAGCCGCCATGGGCATCGACGGGCTGGTGATCCGGCACGGCGCGAGTGGAGCGGCCCAGCAGGTGAGCCAGTGGACCGACGCGGTCATCATCAACGCGGGTGACGGGATGCACGAGCACCCCACCCAGGCGCTCCTCGACGCCTACACGCTGCTGCGGCGGATGGACACGCTCGAGGACAAGCACGTGGTGATCGTGGGCGACCTGACCCACAGCCGCGTCTTCCGCAGCAACGTGCTGCTGCTCACCAAGCTCGGAGCGCACGTGACCGTGGTGGCCCCACCCACGTTGATGCCGGCCGGGGTGACCGCCTGGTCGAAGGACGCCGGCTTCACGACGACGTACGACCTCGACGAGGTGCTGCCCGACGCCGACGCGGTGATGATGCTGCGCGTCCAGCGTGAACGTATGAGCGGCGGCTACTTCCCGAGCGCCCGGGAGTACACCGTCGGCTACGGACTCACCCGCGACCGGCTCGCCGTGCTCAAGCCGGACGCGCCGATCTGCCACCCGGGGCCGATGAACCGCGGGCTCGAGATCGCGGCCGACGCAGCTGACGCCGCCCAGTCCGCGGTGCTCGACCAGGTTTCCGCGGGGGTGGCGGTCCGGATGTCGGTGCTCTACCACCTGCTGGCCGGAGAGGAGAGTGCGTCATGACGCCAAGGAACGGATCGGTGATCAAGGGGGCGTCCGTCCTGGGTGAGAAGCCCGCGGACCTGTACGTCGAGAACGGCGTGCTCGTCGCGGAGCAGCCGACGGGCGCCCAGGTGATCGACGCCGACGGGCTGGTCGCGCTCCCGGGTCTCGTCGACCTGCACACCCATCTTCGCGAGCCGGGTCGTGAGGACGCCGAGACCGTGCTCACCGGTTCGCGGGCTGCTGCGCTCGGTGGCTTCACCGCCGTGCTCGCGATGGCCAACACCTCACCGGTCACCGACACCGGCGAGGCGGCCGAGCGCGTCCTCGACCTCGGTCGACTGGCCGGGCTGGTCGACGTACAGCCGGTCGGGGCCGTGACGAACGCGGCTGGGCGGCCAGGAGCTCGCCGAGCTCGGCCTGATGGCGCGGTCGCGCGCCAGGGTGCGGGTCTTCTCCGACGACGGCAGGTGTGTGCACGACCCGCGGGTGATGCGCCGTGCGCTGGAGTACGTCCGCGCGTTCGGCGGCGTCATCTCCCAGCACGCACAGGACCCCGACCTCGCCGGGCCGACGGCGTGCTGCCACGAGGGCGAGCTCTCCGGTCGACTCGGCCTGCCCGGTTGGCCCGGCATCGCCGAGGAGACGATCGTCGCGCGCGACGTGATGCTCGCGCGGCACACCAGCAGCCGGGTGCACGTCGCCCACGTCTCCACCGCCGGTTCTGTCGAGGTGATCCGGTGGGCCAAGGCCCAGGGGATCGACGTCACCGCCGAGGTGACCCCCCACCACCTGCTGCTCACCACCGACCTGCTCTCCGGCTTCGACCCGGTCTACAAGGTCAACCCGCCGCTGCGCCCTGACGAGGACGTCGCAGCGCTGCGTGACGCGTTGGCGGACGGCACCATCGACGCGGTCGCCACCGACCATGCACCGCATGCCCGGCACGACAAGGAGCATGCGTTCGTGGACGCCGCCTTCGGCATGCTCGGCCTGGAGACCGCGCTCTCGGTGGTCAGCGAGGTGATGGTCGGGTCCGGCGCCATGACGTGGACCGACGTCGCCCGGGTGATGTCGCAGAACCCGGCGCGCATCGCCGGCCTGGCCGGTCACGGCGGCACTCTCACCCCGGGTCAGCCCGCCAACATCACGCTGGTGGACCCGGCCGCGGTCGTCGTCGTCGACGCAGCCGCCTCGGCGTCGCTCTCGCGCAACAACCCTTGGCACGACCGGAAGCTCAAGGGCGCCGTGGTGGCGACCATGCTGCGCGGTGTGCCGACCGTCCTCGAGGGTTCGCTGGTCGGGGGGCCGGTCTGACATGCGTCTGCTGGGCAAGAAGCGGGAGCCACGCCGCCACAAGGGTGGAGTCCCGACGCTGATCCCAGTTCCCGCGATGGCGGACCTGCCGAAGGCCAAGCTCCAGTCACCGGCGCGCTACCTCGGGACCGTCACCGAGACAGGGGATCAGGTCGTGGGCCGGAGCCTCTCGGTGCAGAGTGCGTCGCGGCTGAACCTCTCGCCCGAGGCGCTCGACGTGGTCCGGATCGCGGGCTCGTTCCGGATACCGGCTGCCGCGTTGCGCGGTGCCACGAGGTCGGAGGAGTTCGGCGGCAAGCCGGTCGAGTCCCTGCTGGTGGTGCGCTGGGAGCACGGCGAGCACCAGTGGCGCACCGGCTTCCGCATGGAGGCCGGAAAGCCGGTCAAGGGCGAGGCTCCGCCGCCGCCCGACCTCGCACAGTGGGTGCGGACGATCTCGAAGATGTCCCGGGAACAGAAAAGGGAGAGGCATGACTGAGGCGATCCTCGTGCTCGAGGACGGGCGGGTGTTCCGCGGCGAGTCCTACGGGGCGACCGGCGAGACGTTCGGCGAGGCGGTGTTCAACACCGGGATGACCGGCTACCAGGAGACCCTGACCGACCCGTCGTACCACCGGCAGGTGGTGGTGATGACCAGCCCGCACATCGGCAACACCGGCATCAACGACGACGACCCGGAGTCGCGCCGCATCTGGGTCAGCGGGTACGTCGTCCGCGACCCCGCCCGGGTCCCGTCCAACTGGCGCTCCGCGCGATCGCTGGACGACGAGCTGCGTGACCAGGGCGTGGTCGGCATCAGCGGCATCGACACCCGCGCGCTGACCCGGCACCTGCGCGAGCGCGGGGCCATGCGCGTCGGCATCTCCTCGGGCCACTCTTCTGGCACGGCCGACGCCGACGCCCTGCTCGGTCGCGTCAGGGAGGCGGCCCAGATGACCGGCGCCGAACTCGCCGACGAGGTCACCACCAACCAGGCCTACGTCGTACCCGCCCAAGGAATGCCTCGGGGCGAGAAGCTCTTCACCGTCGCCGCCGTCGACCTCGGCATCAAGGCCAACACCCCGCGGCTGATGGCCGAACGCGGCATCGAGGTCCACGTGCTGCCCGCCACCTCGTCCCTCGAGGACGTGCTCGCGACTGGTGGACCTTCTGGGCCCGATGGCCTGTTCTTCTCCAACGGCCCAGGCGACCCAGCAGCGACGACCCACCAGGTCGAGCTGCTCAAGGGAGCGCTGGACCACGGCCTGCCCTACTTCGGGATCTGCTTCGGCAACCAGCTCTTCGGTCGCGCCCTCGGGTTCGGCACCTTCAAGCTGAAGTACGGCCACCGCGGCATCAACCAGCCGGTGATGGACCGCACGACCGGAAAGGTCGAGGTCACGGCGCACAACCACGGCTTCGCGGTGGACGCTCCTCTCGAGGGAGCCACCCAGACGCCATACGGCCTTGCCACCGTGAGCCACGTCTGCCTCAACGACGACGTGGTCGAGGGGCTCGAGCTCCACGACGGCGAGGGGCGGCTGTTGAGCTTCTCGGTGCAGTACCACCCCGAAGCCGCGGCCGGGCCCCACGATGCGGCCTACCTGTTCGACCGGTTCATCTCACTGATGCAGGGGACAACGCTGGGGGCGTCGCCGGGCGTTGCGGGGCCTGCGCCTGCGGCTCCGTCGGCCGTTGGGGGGCCTGCGCCTGCGGCGCCGGCCGGGCCTCCGTTGGGGGCGGGGCCCGAGTCAGGACTCTCCGGGGTTCGCAACCACCCTTCCGCTCGTTCCTCGCTCCAGGGGGCCAGTCCCATCCACGCTCACCCCGGAGGCCCTGCCTCGGCCCCCGCCCGAGGCGGAGGCCCGGACGGCGCCTCCGGCTCCGGCGCGGAAACGGCCGACGACGCTGCTGACTCGGATGACTCGAACAACGGGGAGAACGCCTGATGCCCAAGCGCACGGACATCCAGAGCGTGCTCGTCATCGGCTCGGGACCGATCGTGATCGGCCAGGCGTGCGAGTTCGACTACTCGGGCACGCAGGCCTGCCGGGTGCTCAAGGCCGAGGGCCTGCGAGTCATCCTGGTCAACTCCAACCCGGCCACGATCATGACCGACCCCGAGTTCGCGGACGCGACGTACGTCGAGCCGATCACGGCGGAGTACGTCGAGAAGGTGATCGAGAAGGAGCGTCCCGATGCGCTGCTCGCGACCCTGGGTGGGCAGACGGCGCTGAACACCGCGATGGACCTCGACCGGCTCGGCGTCCTGGAGAAGTACGGCGTGGAGCTGATCGGCGCCAGCATCGAGGCGATCAACCGCGGCGAGAACCGTGAGTCGTTCAAGAGGATCGTCGAGGAGCTCGGCGGCGAGGTGGCCCGCTCGGTCGTGTGCCACACGCTCGACGAGTGCTTCGCGGCCTCCAAGGACCTGGGCTGGCCGATGGTCGTGCGACCCAGCTTCACCATGGGAGGCACCGGCTCCGGGATGGCGTACGACGAGGAAGACCTGCGCCGGATGGCAGGAGCTGGCCTGGCCGCGAGCCCGACGACCGAGGTGCTCCTCGAGGAGTCGATCATCGGCTGGAAGGAGTACGAGCTCGAGGTCATGCGCGACACCGCAGACAACGTGGTGATCGTGTGCTCCATCGAGAACCTCGACCCGATGGGCGTGCACACGGGTGACTCGATCACGGTCGCGCCGGCGATGACGCTGACCGACCGCGAGTACCAGCACCTGCGCGACCTCTCGATCGGCATCATCCGCCTGGTGGGTGTGGACACGGGGGGCTGCAACATCCAGTTCGCGGTCAATCCCGACGACGGGCGGGTGGTCGTCATCGAGATGAACCCACGGGTCTCTCGGTCCAGCGCGCTCGCGTCGAAGGCCACTGGCTTCCCGATCGCCAAGATCGCCGCCAAGGTCGCGATCGGCTACACGCTCGACGAGATACCCAACGACATCACGCGCGAGACCCCGGCCAGCTTCGAGCCCTCGCTCGATTACGTCGTGGTGAAGGTGCCGCGGTTCGCGTTCGAGAAGTTCCCGGCTGCCGACCCGACGCTGACCACGCACATGAAGTCGGTCGGCGAGGCGATGGCGATCGGGCGCAACTTCACCGAGGCGCTGCAGAAGGCGCTGCGATCGCTGGAAGACAAGAAGGCGATCTTCGACTGGAGCCACCGCCACGTCGACCTCGACCGCGACGCGCTCCTCGAGCAGATCCGGACGCCGCACGACGGCCGGCTGCGCGAGGTGATGGACGCCCTTCGCGCGGGCGCCACCACCGGTCAGGTGTACGACGCGACGGGCATCGACCCGTGGTTCATCGACCAGCTGTGCCTGATCAACGAGATCGCCGTCGAGGTGATCGATGCCGAGGAGCTGACGCCGGCACTGCTGCGCCGGGCCAAGCGCCACGGCTTCTCCGACGCGCAGCTCGGCCGGATCCGCGACATGAAGGAGGACGTCGTGCGCGGAGTTCGCCACGCCCTCGGCGTCCGTCCGGTGTACAAGACCGTCGACACCTGTGCCGCAGAGTTCGCCGCGCGGACGCCGTACCACTACAGCTCCTATGACGAGGAGACCGAGGTCGAGCCTCGCGAGAAGCAGGCGGTGATCATCCTCGGCTCCGGTCCGAACCGGATCGGCCAGGGGATCGAGTTCGACTACTCCTGCGTGCACGCCAGCCTCGCGCTGCACGACGCCGGCTACGAGACCGTGATGGTCAACTGCAACCCCGAGACCGTGTCGACCGATTACGACACGTCCGACCGGCTCTACTTCGAGCCGCTCACCCTCGAGGACGTGCTGGAGGTCGTGCACGCCGAGTCCAAGGCCGGGCCCGTCGCCGGGGTGATCTGCCAGCTCGGCGGGCAGACTCCGCTCGGCCTGGCCCAGGGGCTGGAGGACGCGGGCGTGCCGATCGTCGGCACCTCACCCTCAGCGATCCACCTGGCCGAGGAACGCGGCGCCTTCGGGCGAGTGCTCGCCGAGGCGGGGCTCCCGGCTCCCAAGCACGGGATGGCGACTTCCTTCGCAGAGGCGCAGCACATCGCTGCGGCTATCGGTTTCCCGGTGCTGGTCCGGCCGTCGTACGTCCTGGGCGGCCGCGGCATGGAGATCGTGTACGACGACGAGTCGCTCGAGGGGTACATCCATCGGGCCACCGAGATCAGCCCCGAGCACCCGGTGCTCGTCGACCGGTTCATCGACGACGCGGTCGAGATCGATGTCGACGCGCTGTACGACGGCACCGACCTCTACCTCGGCGGAGTGATGGAGCACATCGAGGAGGCCGGCATCCACTCCGGCGACTCCTCGTGCGCGCTCCCGCCGATCACTCTCGGCATGGAGGAGATCGGCCGGATCCGTGACGCCACCGAGGCGATCGCCCGCGGCGTCGGGGTGCGAGGCCTGCTCAACATCCAGTTCGCGCTCGGCTCCGACGTGCTCTACGTCCTCGAGGCCAACCCGCGGGCGAGCCGGACGGTGCCGTTCGTCTCCAAGGCCACCGCCAGACCGCTGGCCAAGGCCGCTGCCCGGATCATGCTCGGTGAGTCGATCGCCTCGCTCCGGGCCGAAGGCGTGCTCGCCGCCGAGGGCGACGGGGGAGACCTGCCGGCGGACGCTCCGATCGCGGTGAAGGAGGCGGTGATGCCGTTCAACCGCTTCAAGACCATCGACGGCAAGACCGTGGACGCGATCCTCGGCCCCGAGATGCGTTCGACCGGAGAGGTGATGGGCTTCGACGCCGACTTCGGCAAGGCGTTCGCCAAGGCACAGACCGCTGCCTACGGCTCGCTGCCGTTGACCGGACGGGTGTTCGTCTCGATGGCCAACCGGGACAAGCGCAGCATGATCTTCCCGGTGAAGCGACTGGCAGACCTCGGCTACCAGATCCTGGCGACCGTGGGGACCGCCGAGGTGCTTCGGCGCAACGGGGTCTCGGCGACCGTCGTACGCAAGCACTCCGAAGGGGACGCCAACGGCGACAAGACCATCGTCGGCCGGATCCTCGACGGTGAGATCGACCTGGTGGTGAACACGCCGCACGGCACCACCAGTGGCGGGTCGCCGCGGCTGGACGGCTATGAGATCCGCACGGCCGCGATCCTCACCAACATCCCGTGCATCACCACCGTGCAGGGACTCGGCGCCGCGGTGCAGGGGATCGAGGCGCTGCGCGCGGGCGAGATCGGCGTGCGCTCGTTGCAGGACTGGGCCAGGCCGCTGGACCAGCAGGCCGCGGGGACGCACGGGAAGCCGGGCATCTGACTTGCACGCGTACCGCATGCTCTTCGACGGGGTGCTGACCCGGACCGACCCCGAGATCGCCCACCACCTCGCCTTCCGCGCGATCCGGGTGGCGCAACCCGTGACCAGACTGGTCGGTGGTCGGGTCAACAGGATGTCGGGCCACACATACCGGGTGATGGGGCTGGAGTTTCCCGGCGTGCTCGGTCTCGCTGCCGGCTTCGACAAGAACGCGGTCGGCATGGACGCGCTCGCCAACATGGGCTTCGGGTTCGTCGAGGTCGGCACCGTCACCGGTGAACCGCAGCCGGGCAATCCCAAACCGCGTCTCGCACGGCTGCCGTCCGACCGGGCGGTGGTCAACCGCATGGGCTTCAACAACGACGGTGCCGAGGTGATCGCGCGCCGGCTGGCAACACGGCGGCTCGACCGCACCGGCCGTCGCCACGGCGTACCACTCGGCATCAACATCGGGAAGAGCAAGGTGGTCGCCGAGGAGGACGCGGTTCGCGACTACGAGAAGAGCACCACGCTGCTCGCCCCGTATGCCGACTACCTGGTCGTCAACGTCTCGTCACCGAACACGCCGGGACTTCGCGACCTGCAGGCGGTGAACCGCCTCGACCCGCTGCTCCGGGCGGTCCGCAGTCGCGCTGACGACGTCTCGGACCGCCACGTGCCCCTGCTCGTCAAGATCGCTCCCGACCTGAGCGACCAGGACGTGCTGGCAGTGGCCGACCTCGCCGTCGGCCTCGGGTTGGACGGTGTGGTGGCGACCAACACGACGACCTCGCGCGCCGACCTGGTCTCGACCCCCGACGAGGTGGAGGCCGCCGGACCGGGTGGGCTCTCCGGGCCACCGCTGCGCACACGGGCCACCGAGGTGATGCGTCTCCTGCGCAGCCGGGTGGGCCCGGGCCTGACCCTGATCGGCGTCGGGGGCATCACCACTCCCGAGGACGCGTTCGAGCGCCTGGACGCGGGAGCGGACCTGCTGCAGGGGTACACCGGCTTCATCTACGAAGGCCCGTGGTGGCCGGCCCGGATGAACGCGAAGATCTGCAGGCGGCAGCGGCAGGCCCCGAGCGAGCGCGGGAGGGCGTCATGACCGATCCCTTCACGACCGAGCCCTTCACGACCGGGCCCTTCACCACCGGGCCCTTCACCACCGGGCCGTTCGGGTTCGGCGCGAGGCTGCGGGAGGCGATGGCCGGACGCGGGCCTCTCTGCGCTGGCATCGACCCGCACGTCTCCCTGCTCGACGCGTGGGGACTGACGGACTCGGTGAACGGCCTGGAGAAGTTCGCGCTCGGCGCCGCCGAGGCGCTGGCGCCGAACGTCGCCGTGGTCAAGCCGCAGTCGGCCTTCTTCGAACGCTTCGGGTCCCGCGGCGTCGCGGTCCTGGAGCGGGTGGTCGAGACCTCCAGGGAAGCCGGCGCCCTGGTGGTGCTCGACGTCAAGCGGGGTGACATCGGCTCCACGGCCCAGGCCTATGCGGACGCCTATCTCGATCCGCTGTCGCCGATCGCAGTGGACGCGATCACCGCGTCGCCGTACCTCGGCTTCGGCAGCCTGTCCCCGATGTTCCGGACCGCGCGCGAGCACGGCAAGGGTGTCTTCGTCCTGGCGCTGACCTCCAACCCCGAGGCGCCGGCCTTCCAGCGCGCCCGCACCGAGGCCGGGCAGACCCTGGCCGGGACCGTCCTGGACGAGCTTCGCAAGCTCAACTCCGACGACGCACCGATGGGCTCCTTCGGCGCGGTGGTCGGCGCAACCATCGGCGACACGGCGGAGGATCTCGCCGTGAACGGGCCGTTGTTGGTGCCTGGAATCGGTGCCCAGGGAGGCACCGCAGACGACGTACGTCGCATCTTCGGCGACGTCATCGACCTGGTCCTTCCGTCGAGCTCTCGCGAGATCCTCGGCGCGGGACCCGATCCGGCTTCGCTGCTTGCCGCGGTCGAACGGTCGCTGGACGCCTTTGCCGCGCTTCGGGGGAGTTGATGCCGGGCTTGCGCCCGCACCGCCAGCGGCGGGCCGTTGTGTCGCTTGCGGTTGCGATGCTGCTGTCCCTGACAGGTTGTGGAGGCGACTCGACCGAGGACTACTGCGGCGCCATCGAAGGGGCGAACGAGCAGATCACGAAGATGATCGCCTCCGACTCGCCCTCGGCGTTGCTGAGCAACCTGCCGCTGCTGCGGGACCTGGCGGAGGAGTCCCCCGAGGACCTCGCCGACGAATGGGAGACCTTCATCGGGGCGCTGGAGGGGCTCGACGAGGCGCTCGATGAAGCCGGGGTGAAGGCCTCCGACTTCGAGGCGGGCAAGCCGCCCGAGGGCCTCAGCGACGCGGACCAGAAGGCGATCGCTGATGCGGCTGGCCAGGTCGGCGGCGAGGATGTCGCGGAGGCGACCTCCGGCATCGAGCAGCAGGCCCGCGACGTCTGCAAGGTGAACCTGGGCCTGGGCTGAACCGGCGGCAGCACCGCCCGGGGGCTCGTCCGTTGACCAACCGCCGTGACCCACAGCGTGACCCACAGTGGGACGACAGTCGTGACCTTGGTCTCGGCGTGACCACATGATGCGCTCCCGCGTTGCAGCGGTCGCCGCGGCGACACTAGTGTCCTGTCCGGAAACCCCCAGCAGGACAGCCGTTCCCCATCGGCTCGACGCGCGGTCGAGCAGTAAGTCGAGGAAACCTCCGTGGCCTTGCCGCCTCTCACGCCCGAGCAACGACAGGCTGCGCTCGACAAGGCAGCCGCCTCCCGGCGTGAGCGCGCGGAGGTCAAGAACCGGCTCAAGCACTCGGGCGCGACCCTCGCCGACGTGGTCGAGGAGAGCCGGACCAATGAGGTCATCGGCAAGATGCGCGTCAAGGAGTTGCTCCAGTCGATGCCGGGCATCGGCAAGGTCCGGGCGCATCAGGTGATGGAGAAGCTGAAGATCTCCGAGACCCGGCGCGTACGTGGGCTCGGCGCCAAGCAGGTCGCCGCGCTGGTCGACGAGTTCTCCTCCCCTCAGTAGCGGGACACCAGTCAGAGTGCCGCCTTCCGACTCTCGTCTGACAGTCCTGGCCGGACCCACCGCCGTTGGGAAGGGCACGCTGACCGCATGGGTGCGTGAGCACCATCCCGAGATCTGGATCTCCGTCTCCGCGACCACGCGGAGGCGCAGGCCGGGGGAGCAGGAGGGCGTGCATTACCACTTCGTCTCCGAGACGGAGTTCGACCGGCTGGTCGCTGACGAGGAGATGCTCGAGTGGGCCGTCGTACACCGCGGGGCGCGGTACGGCACGCCGCGTCGGCCCGTCGAGGAAGCCCTGGCCGCGGGGCGCATCGCGCTGCTCGAGATCGACCTACAGGGAGCCCGGCAGGTTCGAGAGCGGATGCCCGAGGCCCTGTTCGTGTTCCTGGCGCCGCCCTCGTGGGACGAGCTGGTGCGACGTCTTGTCGGCCGCGGCACGGAGGGCGCCGCCGAGCGGGAGCTCCGCCTGGAGACCGCCCGCGCGGAGCTGGCGGCCGAGCCTGAGTTCAACGTCACCATCGTGAACCGCCAGATTCACGATGCTGGTGAGGAATTGGTAGAGTTGATGCGGTCCGGGGCGTCTCCCGGACAATGACGAGTCCCCGGAAGTCACCAGTGACCGTCGTAGGCAGAACCAATCTTCGTTAGTGAGGCTCGATGAGCGTGTCCGGTGCCCAGCCAGTTGCCGAGGGAATCACCAACCCCCCGATCGACGACCTGCTGACCAAGACCGACTCCAAGTACAAGCTGGTGCTCTACAGCGCCAAGCGTGCCCGTCAGATCAACGCCTACTACTCCCAGCTCGGCGAGGGCCTGCTGGAGTACGTCGGCCCGCTCGTGGACACCCACGTGCAGGAGAAGCCGCTGTCCATCGCGCTGCGCGAGATCAACGCTGACCTGCTGACCTGTGAGGACATCGACCCCGAGGAGCTCGCCGCCGAGGCGCTCGCCGCAGCGGTCCCCGCCCCGCAGACACCCGCCGCCGACCCGGTAGTCGAGTGAGCTAGCAGGCATTCGTGGACCCAGTCGTCCCTGAAGCTGTTGCGTCCCGCCCTCGCGTCGTCCTCGGCGTGAGCGGCGGGATTGCTGCGTACAAGGCCTGTGAGCTGCTGCGTCGGTTCGCCGAGTCCGGGCACGACGTCACGGTGATTCCGACTGCGGCGGCCCTGGAGTTCGTCGGGGCACCCACGTGGGCCGCCCTGTCCGGCAAGCCGGTCAGCACCGAGGTGTGGGCCTCGGTCCACGAGGTGCCGCACGTACGGATCGGCCAGCAGGCCGCCCTCGTCGTCGTGGCACCCGCGACGGCCAACGTGCTGGCCAAGGCGGCGCACGGCCTGGCCGACGACCTGCTGACCAACACCCTGCTCACGGCTCGCTGTCCGGTCGTCTACGCCCCGGCCATGCACACCGAGATGTGGGAACACCCCGCTACCCAGGCCAACGTGGCCACCCTGCGTGGCCGCGGCGCCGTCGTGATCGAACCGGCCGAGGGTCGGCTGACCGGCGTCGACACCGGCAAGGGCCGGCTGCCCGACCCGGGCGAGATCTTCGCGCTGGCCATCGACCTGCTCGCCCGAGGCGAGACCCATGGCGGTGGCTCCGTCCAGGATCTCGCCGGCAAGCGGGTGGTGGTCTCGGCCGGCGGCACCCGCGAGTACCTCGACCCTGTCCGCTTCATCGGCAACCGATCCTCTGGCCTGCAGGGCTACGCGCTCGCGCGTACGGCGGCCGCCCGCGGTGCCGAGGTCACCCTCGTCGCCGCCAACGTGACCCTGCCCGACCCGGCCGGGGTCAAGGTCGTCAAGGTGGAGACCACTGCCCAACTGCAGGAGCACGTCGTGGAGTCCTGCGTAGCCGCGGACGCCGTGGTGATGGCCGCAGCCCCGGCCGACTACCGCCCGGTGGACTTCTCGGCCGCCAAGATCAAGAAGGCCGACGACGGCAGCGCGCCGGACATCCGGCTGGCTCAGAACCCCGACATCCTGGCCGGCCTCGCCGCCGATCGCCCCAACGACCGCATCGTCGTGGTGGGCTTCGCGGCCGAGACCGGCGACGCGTCCGGGACGGTCATGGACCACGCCCAGGCCAAGCTCGTCCGGAAGGGGTGCGACCTGCTGGTGGTCAACGACGTGGGTGGTGGCGCGGTGTTCGGCTCCGAGGACAACGAGGCCGTCGTACTCGCCGCCGACGGGAGTGCCGTCAGCGTGCCGCTGGGGTCGAAGTCGGCGCTGGCGCACGTGATCTGGGACCGGGTCCTCGGCCTGCTCTCACCCGACGGTGCCGCGGACACGCGTCCGGACGCACCCGCCTAGCAACACAACCGGGGACACTCACTGAGACCCGCGTCCCACAGCTGGGACGGTCAGTTAGGCTCGGCCCCGCCGAGACATGGCACAGCTTGCACCCAAAACCCCCCGGCCCCACCGCGTAGGAGAACACCACAGTGACCGGACGCCTCTTCACCTCCGAGTCCGTGACCGAAGGTCACCCGGACAAGATCGCCGATGCGATCAGCGACACGGTCCTGGACTACCTGCTCGCCAACGACTCCGACAAGCAGAACCTGCGCGTCGCAGTCGAGACGCTGCTGACCACCGGTCTGGTGGTGGTGGCCGGCGAGATCCGCACCAACGCCTACGCGCCTGTGGCGGAGCTGGTCCGTAGCAAGATCCTCGAGATCGGATACGACTCCTCGCTCAAGGGATTCGACGGCAAGTCCTGTGGTGTGCAGGTCGCCATCGGTGGCCAGTCCGCCGACATCGCCGCAGGCGTGGACCAGGGTCACGAAGCGCGTGTCGGGTCCTCGGTCGACGCGCTCGACATGCAGGGTGCAGGCGACCAGGGACTGATGTTCGGCTACGCCTCCGACGACACCCCGGAGCTGATGCCGCTGCCGATCACGATCGCGCACCGTCTCGCCGAGCGGCTCACCGACGTACGCAAGGACGGCACGCTGGGCTACCTCCGCCCCGACGGCAAGACCCAGGTCACGATCGAGTACGACGAGGAGGACCGTCCTGTGCGGGTCGACACCGTCGTGCTCTCGACCCAGCACTCGGAGGAGACCTCGCTGGAGGCGATGGAGTCCGACATCAAGAAGCACGTCGTCGACCACGTGCTCTCCGGCTTCGACATCCCCTCGGAGGACTACCGCCTGCTGGTGAACCCGACCGGGGTGTTCGTGGTGGGTGGGCCGATGGGTGACGCCGGCCTGACCGGCCGCAAGATCATCGTCGACACCTACGGTGGCATGGCCCGCCACGGCGGCGGAGCGTTCTCGGGCAAGGACCCGTCGAAGGTCGACCGCTCTGCGGCGTACGCCATGCGCTGGGTGGCCAAGAACATCGTCGCCGCGGGGCTGGCCCGCCGCGCCGAGGTCCAGGTCGCCTACGCGATCGGCAAGGCGCAGCCCGTGGGAGTCTTCGTGCAGACCTTCGGCACCGGCATCGTCGCCGACGAGGTGATCCAGAAGGCCGTGCTCGAGGTCTTCGACCTGCGCCCCGCCGCGATCATCCGTGACCTCGACCTGCTGCGCCCGATCTACGCCAAGACCGCGGCCTACGGCCACTTCGGCCGCGAGCTCCCCGAGTTCACCTGGGAGCGCACCGACCGGGCCGACAAGCTCCGGTCGGCTGCCGGCGTCTGACGCTGCCGGATTCCCGGTCGGCGGGAATCCGGCCGCGCGCCAAACTCCACAATTGTTGGAGAGGGACGTCTGATCGAGCGATCTGCACGTCACGAGCCAACATTTGTGGGGTTCGGTCGATCAGGGTGGGCCCCCGGGCCGGGCGAGTGGTTGCTTTGGGGCGCACGCGCGTCAACTCCACATTTGTTGGAGGGTGACGTCTGATCGAGCGATCTGCACGTCGCGAGCCAACATTTGTGGGGTTTCGGTCCACCCGGGGTCCCGCCGAGCACCCAGACCGACCTGTCGCCCCGGGGTGAAAGCATGCGGGTGTGACGATGGGCGAGGAGGAGCAGCCGGCGCTGCTTCCGGCGCCTGAGCGCATCAAGGCGCTCGCCCGCGAGGTGAAGCCGCCCAGGGAGAAGGCCCCGGTCGCGTTGGCCGCGGTCGACCCGGTTGCCCGGGTGCTCGTCGACGTGGCACTCGCCCACCTCGACCGGCCCTTCGACTACGCCGTCCCGGAGACCATGGCCGCCGACGCGCAGCCGGGGGTGCGGGTCAAGGTGCGGTTCGCCGGACAGGACGTCGACGGATACGTGATCGAGCGCGCTGCCACGACCGAGCACACCGGCCGGCTGCAGCCGCTGCGGCGGGTGGTCAGTGCCGAGCGGGTGCTCACCCCCGATGTGGCGGCCCTGACGGACGCCGTCGCCGGGCGGTACGCCGGAACCCGCTCCGACGTCCTGCGCATGGCCGTCCCCCCGCGGCACGCGACAGTCGAGAAGGAGCCGTCCGAGCCGGCGCCCGCGATCACCAGTGAGCGGAGGCCGGGGGTGGCTGAGCACTACCCGGGCGCAGGACCATTCCTGGAAGGGCTCGCGACGGGGAGCTCCCCGTGGGCCGTCTGGACGGTGGTCCCGGGAGACGACTGGGCCGACCTGCTGGCTGAGGCGGTGGTCGCCACTGCGGAGTCGGGCCGGGGCGCCCTGGTGTGCGTGCCCGACCACCGTGACGTCGACCGGCTCGACGCGGCGCTCACCGGGCGCCTGGGCGAGGGCCGTCATGTCGTACTCGCCGCGGACTCGGGACCGGCCAAGCGATACCGCGCCTTCCTCGCGATCAGTCGGGGAGCGGTGCGCATCGTCATCGGGACCCGTGCCGCCGCGTTCGCGCCGGTCCAGGACCTCGGCATGGTGGCGATCTGGGACGACGGGGACGACCTCCACGACGAGCCGCGGGCGCCGTACCCCCATGCCCGCGAGGTGCTGCTCATGCGAGCCCAGGAGACCGGGTGCGCGGCCCTGCTGGCCGCCCATGCTCGCAGCGTCGAGGCGGAGTACCTCCTCCGCACCGGCTGGGCGGTCGAGCTCGTGGCCCCTCGCGACGTCGTACGCCAGCGCGTCTCGGTCGGACTCACCGGCGACTCGGATCGCGACCTCGCGCGCGATGCAGGAGCGCGCTCGGCCAGGCTGCCCAGCGAGGCCCTGACCCTGGTGCGCGACGCCGTCCACGCCGGACCGGTGCTCGTGCAGACACCACGGGCCGGTTACGCCACCCGCCTGGCCTGCGACCGATGCCGTACGCCGGCCCTGTGCGCCGCGTGTCATGGACCCCTCCGCCTCCGTGGGCCGTCGCGTCCACCGGAGTGCGCATGGTGCGCCACCTCGGCCCCGGGCTGGCGGTGCCCTGAGTGCGGCGGACAAGGGATGCGAGCACCGGTGCTCGGTGATGCGCGCACCGCCGAGGAGCTCGGTCGTGCCCTGCCCGGCGTGCCGATCCGCACCTCCTCCTCGGGCGACCACGTGCTCGCCACCGTCGACGCGAGTCCGGCGATCGTGGTGGCCACGCCCGGGGCAGAGCCCGTGGCCAACGGGGGCTACACGGCCGTCGTGCTGATGGACACGTGGCTGCTCCTGGCCCGTTCGGACCTGCGCGCGACCGAGGAGGCCGTACGCCGCTGGGCCAACGCTGCGGCGCTGGTGCGCCCAGCGAGCGACGGCGGGCGGGTGCTGGCAATCGGTGACCCGAGCCATCCGGGACTGCAGGCCCTGCTGCGCTGGGACGCGGCCGGTCTCGTCCGCCGTGAGATCGACGAGCGCCAGTCCGCGCACCTGCCGCCAGCCTCGCGGGTGGCCACGCTCACCGGTGAGCCAGACGACCTGGCGCAGGCCGTGTCGGGGCTGCGCCTACCCGTCGGCGCGGAGGTGCTCGGCCCGGTACCGGTCGAGGGCACCCGAGATGCCCTCGACCAGCAGACCGTCCGCTACGTCGTACGCGTTCCACGCAGCTCGGGCGCCGCGCTCTCTGCAGCGCTCGGCGAGCTCCAGGCGCAGCGGTCCACGCGCAAGCTGCCGCACGTGCGGGTCGAGGTCGACCCCGCGGAGCTCGGGTGACCTGTCAGGTGACCGCGTGGTGCATGAGCGCGACGCCTGACTTGAACGTCCGGGCGTTGATCAGCTGCAGGCTCGGGATTCGGGTCCCTTCCGGGAACAGCCGGCGGCCGCGGCCCTGGACCGTGGGGTAGACGAAGAACCGGTACTCGTCGACCAGCCCGGCCTCGACCACGGCCTGGGCGAGCTTGATGCTGCCGGTCAGGACGATGTCCTTGCCTGGTCCTTCCTTGAGCGCACGCACCTCGTCCACGACGTCACCTGACAGCACCGTCGAGTTCTCCCACTCGGGGTCGGTCATCGTCGAGGAGACGACGTACTTGTTCACCTGGTTGAGGTACTCCGTGATCCCGCTGGTGTCGTCGGTCTGCTTCGGCCAGTAGCCGCGGAAGTCCTCGAAGGTCTGCCGCCCCAGAAGGAGCGCGTCGGCGTTGGAGTCCTGGCGACGGATCTCTTCCAGCACGTCACTCATCTCCTCGGAGGAGTGACGTTCCGGGTCGAACCAGTCCTCCAGCATCTCGATCGAGCCGTCCAGGGTGATGTTCTCCGTGATCGCGAGGGTTCGCATGACTCCTCTTCTCTGTGGGTTCTGTTTTCGTCAGTACAGACCGGACGGGATCCACAGATTCATCGCCTCCCGCCCGTCACGCCCGTCCGTCACATCCGTCCGTCACGCCCGTCCGTCACATCCGTCCGTCACATCCGTCCGTCACATCCGTCCGTCACATCCGTCCGTCACATCCGTCCGTCACATCCGTCCGTCACATCCGTCCGTCACATCCGGGCCAGCACTCTCCTAGACTGACTCCTGCCGTCGTCAGTGCGAGGAGAGTTTGTTGTCCATCAGGCCGATCCGGCTCTTCGGCGACCCGGTCCTGCGTACGCCGGCCCAGCCTGTCGTCGACTTCGACAAGGAGCTGCGCACCCTCGTCACGGACCTGACCGAGACGATGATGGACGCCCCCGGTGCCGGCCTCGCCGCGCCGCAGCTGGGAGTGGGGCTGCGCGTGTTCACCTGGTACGTCGACGGGGAGCTCGGCCACCTCGTCAACCCCGACCTGACCCTGTCCGAGGAGGTCCAGGACGGCCCCGAGGGCTGCCTCTCGATCCCCGAGCTCTCGCTCGACTGCAAGCGGGCGCTCTCCGTGGTCGCCCGCGGCTTCGACATGTACGGCGAGCCGGTGACCATCGAGGGCTCGGAGATGCTCTCCCGGGCCATCCAGCACGAGGCCGACCACCTCGACGGGATCCTGTTCATCGACCGGCTCGACCGCGAGGCGCGCAAGGAGGCGATGAGGTACATCCGCGAGGCGGAGTGGTTCGGACAGTCCACCCTGCAGGTCAAGGTCTCGCCCCACGCCACCAACGGCCTCGGAATCTGACCGGTGTCTGCCGATCTCATGCCCTGCTGCCTGCCGCGATGGCCGTCCTGATGCGACTCGTCTTCGCCGGCACGCCCGAGGTCGCCATCCCTGCCCTCGACGCGGTTCTCGCCAGTCGGCACGACCTCGTCGGCGTGGTCACACGTCCGGACGCGCCGTCCGGTCGGGGCCGCAGGCTGGTGGCCTCGCCGGTGGCGCAACGGGCGGAGGAGCTCGGCGTACCCGTGCTCAAGCCCGAGCACCCACGCGGCCCCGACTTCCAGGAGGCGCTGCGTGCCCTGCGCCCCGACTGCTGCCCGGTGGTGGCGTACGGCGCACTCCTGCCCCAGTCTGCGCTCGACATCCCCGAGCACGGCTGGGTCAACCTGCACTTCTCGGTGCTCCCGGCATGGCGAGGTGCTGCGCCGGTGCAGCACGCGATCCTGGCCGGCGACGAGGTCACCGGCGCCACCACGTTCCGCATCGTCAAGGAGCTCGACGCCGGACCGACGTTCGGCCTGATGACCCAGACGATCCGGCCCGAGGACACCGCCGGCGACCTGCTCGCACGGCTGGCCGAGGGCGGTGCCGGGCTGCTGGTGCAGACCCTTGACGGCATCGAGGACGGCACCGTGGAGGCGCGTGAGCAGTCTGCGGACGGGGTGAGTCTGGCGCCGAAGATCTCCGTCGCGGACGCCCGCGTCGACTGGACCGAGCCGGCACTTGCGGTCGACCGCCGCATCCGGGCCTGCAGCCCGGATCCGGGCGCGTGGTCGACGTACGACGGGCAGCGGATCAAGCTCGGCCCCGCGCGTCCCGTCGAACCGGAACGAGCCGGGCGGGAACGGCTGGAGCCGGGGCTCCTCGAGGTGACCAAGAGCGCCGTGTTCGTCGGCACGGCCACGGGACCCCTCCACCTGGGCCGGGTCAAGCCCCACGGTCGCAAGGAGATGGACGCCGCGGACTGGGCCCGCGGCGCCCGGCTGACCTCCTCCGCACGCCTCGGCGAGTAGCGTCGCGCGCATGGCCGCACGCAATGCTCCTGATCCGGCTACCGACCCGGCTCGTCACTGGGCCCGCCCCGAGGACGTCGACGAGATCTGTCGCGGACTGCCCGAGACGTGGTTCGGCACCTCCTGGGGTGATGTCCCCACCTGGCTGGTGCCGCTGCGCGAGAAGGGAGACAAGGGCCGCGGGTTCGTGCTCTACCGCAAGCCACACAACAGTGCGATCGACCCGGAGACCGGAGAGGAGTACGACGACCTCATCGTCATCCGGACGGCCAACCCCGAGGACAAGCGGGAGCTGGTGGAGGCGGACGGCCCGTTCTTCACGATCGACCACTTCCGCGGCACCAACGCCGTACTCGTGCAACAGTCCCGGCTCGGCGAGATCACCCGCGCAGAGCTCGCCGAGGTGATCACCGACGCGTGGCTGGCCACGGCTCCCAAGAAGCTGGTCCGCGAGTTCCTGGCATGAGCCGGGGCGGTGGCCCCGCAACCAGGCCGGTCGACCCGGCGCGGCTGGCGGCGTACGACGTCCTGGTGGCGGTCCGCGAGGACGACGGCTACGCCAACCTCGTGCTGCCGCTGCTGCTGCGCGAACGCCGGATCGAGGGACGCGACGCCGCCTTCACGACCGAGCTGGTCGGTGGCACGCTCCGCGGCCTGGGCAGCTACGACGCGGTCATCGACCACCTGGCGGGACGCAGCCCGGACCCGGGCGTCCGGGACGCGCTGCGGCTCGGCGCCCACCAGGTGCTCGCGATGCGGGTGCCCGACCATGCGGCGGTCACGAGCACTGTGGAGCTGGTGCGTGCCCGCGTGGGCCACAAGCCGGCCGGCTTCACCAACGCAGTGATGCGCCGGATCACGGCCCACGACCTCGACGGCTGGATGGACGCCCTCGATGCCACCCAGGCGGTACGCCGCTCACACCCGGAGTGGGTCGTCGAAGCACTTGCCCTGGCCCTTGACCGCACTGAGGAGCTCGATGCCCTGCTGGCCGCGGACAACGAGCGGCCCAAGGTGACCCTGGTGGCCCGGCCCGGTCTGTCCACGGTCGAGGAGCTCGGCGGCCGACGCGTCGACATCTCCCCGCTGGCCGCGGTCATGGACTCCGGGGACCCGGGCGACGTCCCGGCCGTCCGCGAGGGACGGGCGGGTGTCCAGGACGCCGGCTCGCAGCTGGCCGCCCTGGCCCTCGCCCGGGCGGCTGTCGAGGGCCGCGACGAGCGCTGGCTGGATCTCTGCGCCGGGCCTGGAGGAAAGGCGGCGCTCCTCGCCGCCCTGGCGACACAACGCGGCGCCCGGCTGCTGGCCAACGAGCGCCAGCCGCACCGCGCCACGCTGGTCGCACAGGCAATGCGCGCGACGGAGGGCGACGTGATCACCGGCGACGGCAACCGCCCACCCTGGGTGGAGTCGACCTTCGACCGCGTGCTGGTGGATGCGCCGTGCTCGGGCCTCGGTGCACTGCGTCGTCGCCCGGAGAGCCGCTGGCGCCGTACCCGGGCCGACGTGCGTGACCTGGTGCCACTGCAGCAGGCGTTGCTGCGCGGCGCCCTGGACTCGGTGCGGCCGGGCGGGGTGGTGCTGTACGTGACCTGCTCGCCGGTGGTGGAGGAGACGGCAGGGGTCCTCGAAGCAGTGCTCGCCGACCGGCCGGAGGCGAGGCTCGAGGAGGCGCTGTCGCTGGTTCCCGAAGCGGAGGACCACGAGTCAGCCCACCTCACCGGCGCCGTCCAGCTGTGGCCCCACCGGCACGGCACCGACGCGATGTTCATGGCACTGCTACGCCGCCTCCGCTGACCCGCGGCAGTCGAGCCGTAACCAGGCCGCTGGCCCGCTGCGAGGGCCAGCGGCAGCCCACTGTCATCGATCCGTTCAGCGTGTCCGGTGGAGGAGTGCCGTCACAACGGTGCCTAGGATCGACCCACCATGGGTATCCAGATCACGCCGAGCATCCTCAACGCCGACCTGTCCCGTCTGGCCGACGAGGTCGGCCGGATCCCCAGCGCCGACTGGGTGCACATCGACGTGATGGACAACCACTTCGTACCCAACCTGACCATCGGGCTGCCGGTGGTCGAGAGTCTCGCGAAGTCGACCGAGCTGCCCCTCGACGTACACCTGATGATCGAGGAGCCCGACCGCTGGGCCCCGGCGTACGCCGAGGCGGGGGCGGGGTCTGTCACCTTCCACGCCGAGGCGGCGACGGCGCCGGTCAGGCTCGCCCGTGAGCTCCGGTCGAAGGGCGCCCGGGCATCCATGGCACTCAAGCCGGCCACGCCGATCGACCCGTACGCCGAGATGCTGGGCGAGCTCGACATGCTCCTCGTGATGACCGTCGAGCCCGGGTTCGGTGGCCAGAAGTTCCTCGACCTGTGCCTGCCGAAGATCCGGCGCGCCCGTGAGCTGATCTCCGCGGCCGGCCTCGAGGTCTGGCTGCAGGTCGACGGTGGCGTCTCGCTGGAGACGATCGAGCGCTGTGCCGAGGCCGGGGCCGACGTGTTCGTCGCCGGCTCCGCCGTCTACTCCGCCGATGACCCCGACGCGATGGTCACCGAGCTGCGCCGGGCGGCAGATTCTGACTCACGACACTAGGAGTCGGGAGCCTTCGGCTGGTAGGTGCCGATCCGGTCCCAGTCGCCCCAGGTGACGCGGTCGACCCAGTGGTCGGAGACGTCGATGTCGGAGAACTGCTCGACGGTCTCAGCCCCGGCGCCGGTGATCCGGCTGCGGACCTCGGCGATGCCGTCCGGCTTGAAGAAGTACTGGCGGAAGGCCTTGGCTTTCAACTCCGAGTAGTACTCGTCGTCGTCGGGGTAGAGCCACTCACCCACCTGTTCGAGGAACAGGCGGTCCTCGCCCTCCGGGACGGAGTAGTGGATGTTGGCAGCTACCGATCCCCCCTTGGTGTAGTGGATGACGCGCACGTCCACGGCCTCGGCGTTCATCTGCACGGTGTACGCCGGAACACCGTCAGGCTCGGGCAGCGCGATCACAGCGAGCTGCGGACCGGTGACGAATGCCTTGCGGGCCTTCTCCTCGGTCAGCTCCTCCAGGACCAGTCGCTTGCGGGGGTTCCACTTCCAGCCGTACAGGTACTGCATCAGTTCCTCGCTCGTCAGGGCACTCACGGTGCCTCTGTGTAGTAGTGGCCGTTCAGGTCGCGGATGTGGATGTCCCACTTCTCGGCGTACGCCGCGACGTCATCGGGAATCTTGCCACCCGCCTGCGGGGGTATCTCCAGAATCATCGGACCCTCCAGCTTCTGTCCGACGATCCCCAGGTCCCTGTTCTTCTTGGTGTTCGCGATGACCGTGCCCTCGGGGTACTTCTTGCGGAACTCGTCGATGTACCCCATCGCGGTTGTCGGCGAGATGTCGTTGAACTGGGTGAGCTTGCGGGAGACGATCGCCTGACCGGGGGTGTAGCTGTCCAGGCGGAACCGCGACTTGTTCCCGGTGACAAGGGCGATCTCGCTGTAGTCGTAGCGCGGGTTGAGGTAGTGGTTGAACCGGTTGCCGGCGATCACCTTGCGCATGAACTCGCGGCTGCCGCTCCAGCGCGAGAGCTCGGCGGCGGAGAGGAAGCGGTCGGCGGCGAACGACTCCGGCAAGGTGAGGTCGGCGTTCTCGAGGAGCCTCCCCTCCTTGGAGAAGATGCGGATGTTGTCGCCGGTTTGGGCCAGCCGGTTGAGCTTGGCGAGTTCCTCGGCGCTCAGGGCGCGCTTGGTCCACTTCCCGCCGGTGGCGGCCCAGCCCACGAACGGGATGACCGCACCCATCGACAGGGAGCCGTTGATCACGTCGCCGTCGGCGTAGTACCAGATGCCGTTGACGAAGTCCACGGGCTCCCCGAGCACGGGAACCATGCCGACGATGTCGAGGATGCCGTGGCCGATCTGCTTCCACAGCGGGCCCGCCTCTTCGGCTGCCACATCCGCCTCGTGCTGGAGGGCGTCGCCGATGTTCTTGATGTCCGTGGCCAGCATGGCCTGGAACGCGGGGGAACCCTCCCGCGGCGGACTGCCGATCGAGGCCACCATGGCGTTCATGAACGCCTCTGCGGCCTCGTCGCTCATCCCCTCGCGATGGCGCAGGAAGTCGTAGAGCTCCTTGTTGACGGCGACGCTCTGACCGTCGGCGGTCTCGACGTCCGTGGTCTCGCCGCCCGAGAACAGCGCACCGAAGGCCTCGGGGTTGTGCTGCATGGCCGTGAAGACGCCGTACATCGGGTCGTCGATGATGCGCGCGCCCGGAGACTTCTCCAGGTCGGGGTCGAAGATCATGTCCCCGCTCGCCCACACCTCTGGACCGTCGTCGCCCTCGATCTCGCGCATCGACCGGTAGACCCCGGTGATGAAGTCGTCGGACCACGCACCACGTTCCAGGACGAGGGACAGGCGCGAAACGCTACCGGTCCTCTTGTCGCCGTACTCGTCGATGAAGTCGGTCCACTGCGTGGTCATGCCCGGTACGCCGACATCGCCGGTGCCGCGGCTGGCAAGGCTCAGGCTCTCTCCGAGACCGCGAAGGAGCATGTCGTAGCGCTCGTCGAAGGCCTTGGTCGCGTCCTCGCCCTCGCGCATGACGTCTTGGCGCTTCTGGTTGACGAGCATGAGGTAGCGGTCGAGTGCCTGAGGTGTGAGCTTGTCGGCGAGCCCCTTCGCGAAGTAGGGGTCGAGGGAGTTCTCCGCGAGCAGCTCGGCGAGCTCGGGGTCGACGTCACGCATGTCGAAGTCGTCGTCGTCGACCTTCAGCAGCTCGAGCGCCCGGTCGACCCGACGCTGAACCTCGGCGGCGTCGGCCGTGGAGAGCACCGAGTCGTCGAAGGTCACCACAGACAGGCCCGGGGTGCTCTGCTGGATGATTCGGGCGAGCGTCAGTCGTCGGTTCAGGTCGCGCACCGCCGAGTCGATCTCGCCCTCGAGCGCATCCACTGGCGACAGAGCGGAGGTGGAGAGCCAGACGTAGGTGAGGTTGCCCTTCAACGAGCTGGAGGCGCCGCTGAGGTCGGTCTTGGCGGCGCCGAGGCCGGCGACCAGGTCGGCCATGGCGTCGATGTCGATGGAGACCTCGGCCATCAGGGCCCCAGGTTGTGCCAGTGCACCTGCCAGGAGTTGGTCTCGACCATCTCCGGCTGGCCCGCGATGGCGTCGTCGAACTCGTGGAGTGCGTTGGTGGCAGCGTTCCCGGTCGTGGACTTCCAGCCGGACAGGCTGCCCCCGAAGGTGTCCGCCTTGCCGCCTGTCCATGCGCCCGCTTCCATGGCGGTGACTGCCTTGTTCAGCGCGGTGCGGAGTGTGGCGGCTGGTTCCGTGCTGCGCCCCTTGGACGACTTGATCGCGGCCAGATAGGGGTTGGGCACCTTGGCTTCGTCGCCGTCGCCCATGCGAGCCCCCCGTCGCGTGTGTAGTTCTGTCGCGTGTAGTTCGAACCGAGGCGGCCGAGGCTACCAGCGCAAGGGCATTCCGCTGCCTGCGTGACCCCTGGCCGGGCCGGTCGTTGGGGTCATGGAGCCGTCGAACGCGCGGCATGGGCAAGGAGAACTTGAGTGCGCCTGCGTATCCCCACTTCCCTGGCCGCTGGAGCGGCCGTCGTACTCGCTCTCGGCCTCGCAGCCCCGGGCACCGCGACCGCGGCCGGTGAGCCAGCCGCCGTCTCGCCGTACCTGAGCAAGCAGCTGACCTCCCTGACGGGCAAGACCACCGTGCTCGTGCACGGGCACGCCCTGGGCGACGCCACCCGCGCTGTGACGGCGGCGGGCATGGTCAAGACGGTGACCTTCCGCAAGATCGGCGTGGTCGGAGCCCGTGGCACCAAGGCGCAGATCCAGAAGCTGCGCACTCAGCCGGGCGTGGAGTACGTCGAGGGCGGCGCACAGCCGATCGAGTACTTCTCCGACACCTCCAACACCGCGACCCGCGGTCTGGAGGCGACGCAGACCGTCACCGGCGCCGACGGCAGCCTGCTCACCGGCAAGGGCGTCTCCGTCGCCGTGATCGACTCCGGTGTCGACCCGACCCACCCGTACTTCAAGGAGGCCGGTGGCGGCAGCGCCGTCGTCGCGAACCTCAAGACCCTCTGTGACCCGACAGAGTCCCTGTGCAGCGTGCAGAAGGTGCCCAACAACGTGGACACCGACACGCTGTCGCTGGGCGGCCACGGCACGCACGTGAACGGGATCGTGGCCGGACGGCCGACGACGTTGTCCTCCGGCGAGAAGCTCCAGGGCGCTGCTCCGGGCGCGAAGCTGGTCTCGCTCTCGACCGGTGCGGGCATCGTCATCCTGGGGGCCGACGCCGCGCTGAACTGGGTGTTGGAGAACCACCGGGCGCCCTGTGGTGCGGGGGTCCCCGCCGCGACCTGCCCGCCGATCAAGGTGTCCAACAACTCCTACGGACCGACGGGCGGCGGCGCGTTCGACCCGCAGTCGGCCACCGTGAAGCTGCAGCGCGAGCTGGCCGCCGAGGGCGTCCTGACCGTGTGGGCCAACGGGAACGACGGTGGTGACGGATCGGCAAACCTGTCCAACCCCCCGGGCATGGACCCCACGCCCGGCGTCATCTCGGTCGCTTCCTACAACGACTTGAACAACGGCACCCGCAACGGCACCGTCTCGGAGTTCTCCTCGCGCGGCAAGGCCGGCGACCAGACGACGTACCCGGACATCTCAGCGCCGGGCGAAGACATCACGTCGTCGTGCCGTCTCTACCTGCCGATCTGCATGACCGGGCTCGACCCGCGCAACGGTCCCGGAGCGCTGGACATCGCGACGTTCAACACGATCAGCGGCACCTCGATGGCCGCGCCGCACATCGCCGGCATCGTGGCCCAGCTCTTCCAGGCCAACCCGGCGGCGACGCCAGCACAGGTCGAGAGCGCGTTGAAGACCACCGCCCACAAGTACGCCGACGGCGCGGCGTACGAGGGCGGTCCGCTCGGCACCACCAGCTTCGACAAGGGCTACGGCCTGGTCGACGTCGTGGCTGCAGCCGCAGCGGTGCGCTGACCCAGACCCCGCGTCGTGGGCCCTGAGAATGCACCCGTCCGCTGACTCGGGCCCGCGGCGCGGACCACTGCTGATGCACCAGGCAAGAGGGCCAGAATCACTTGCCGGCAGGACGGGCCGTCAGACCGCGCCCAGCTTCTCCGGGTTCCGGATGCCGTGCAGGGCGGTGATCCGGTCGTCCTCGACGGTCACGAAGATGACTCCGTCGATGCCGACCGGGTTGGTGGCCACGATGGCCAGCTCGCCGTTGACCGGGCGCAGCGCGAACTTGATCAGCGCGCTCTCCGGCGTGCCGAGCACCCCAGCAAGCCAGCGCATCACCTTGTCGACGCCGTGGATCGGGCGCAGCGCCGCCTGCCTGATGCCACCGCCGTCGGTGACCAGCACGACGTCGGGAGCGAGCACCTCGATCAGCGCGGCCACGTCTCCACCGCCGGCAGCGGCCATGAACCGTTCGGTGATCTCGCGGTGCCGCTCCTGGTCGACGACGTGTCGCGGCTGTCGTGCCTCGACGTGCGAACGGGCACGATGCACGAGCTGGCGTACGGCGGCCGGGTTGCGATCCAGCACCTCGCCCACCTCGGGTGCCGTCATGCCGAACACCTCGGTGAGCACGAAAGCGGCGCGTTCCATGGGGCCCAGCGACTCCAGCACGATGAGCATCGCCATCGACACCTCGTCTGCCAGCTGGGCCGCCTGCGCCCCGTCGGCGCGGGGGTCGGTGGCCACCGGCTCCGGCAGCCACGGCCCCACGTAGCTCTCCTTCCTGGTGGCCAGGTGCCGCAGCCGGTTGAGGGCGAGCCGCGTGGTGACCGTCAACAGATACGCACGGGGCTGCTCGACGGTGTCGTGGTCCACGTCGGACCACCGGATCCAGGCTTCCTGTACGACGTCCTCGGCCTCGACGTGGCTGCCCAGGATCCGGTATGCGGCACCCACGAGCGTCGAGCGGTGCTGCTCAAAGACGTCCGTGGGATCGATCTGTTCGGCGCTCATCAGGTTATTCACGTCTGCATCACCTTTGGGGCAGTTCGCACTGGCTCTTGAAACCCTGGCTGGTCAGGCCAAGGGCGGAGTTGCTCCGGGAACGCAGGTTCTCCACCGAGATCATCGCAGTCAGCTCGATGACCTGCGCGTCGTCGAGGTCAGCGCGAAGCCCCTCGACCATCTCGTCGGTGACCGTCGGGGGAGTGGCGGTCATCGCCTCGGCGTACTCCAGGACGTTGCGCTCCAGTGGCGTGTAGACCGTGCTGGAGCGCCACTCGGCGACCTGCTCCAGCTTGGCGGCGTCCATGCCGTTGCTCCGCGAGATGTAGTAGCCGAAGTCCATGCACCAGCTGCAGCCGATCTGGGAAGCCACCGCGACTTCCGCCAGCTGCTTCAGGTCGCGGTCGAGCCTGGACCACTTCGCGAGGCTCATCTCGAAGCGGGAGATCGAGGTCATCACCCTGCGGTTGTGCAGCAGCGCGAGCACCGGCTCCATCTCCACACCGTAGGCACGACGAGTCCAGGCGTTCATGATCCGCGCGAGCAGGCTGCCCGGGTGGTCCAGCGGGACGCGGGCCGTGCTGGTAGGGGATGTGGGGGATGTCGTGGACGTGGTGGATGAGGTGGTCGTCGCAGTCATGGCTTCCTCCTGATCGTGGTTGGTCCTTCATGAGGGAGGACCCGCGGGCACACCCAGGTGTGACATCGGCCGGCCCCGCGTCGCTGACGAAGGGCCTATCCCGCAGCCCCGGCATGGTGGTAGGACGTGTGGATGCAGACACTCGGACGGCTGACCGCAACCCTGCTCGTGGTGACCTCGCTGACCATCCCGGTCGCAGGCGCAGCTCATGCGGAGGACACCGGCAGGGGCAAGCCGGTCGCCGGTTCGCGGTCGCTGGGTGACCCACTGCTGCCCCAGCTCGGCAACGGGGGGTACGACGCTCGGCACTACCGGATCGAGATCGACTACGACCCGGTGGCCAACCGCTTCGACAAGGCACGGACGACCATCCGTGCCCGGGCGACGAAGACCCTCAAGGAGTTCAGCTTCGACTTCCAGGACGTCCTCGAGGTCACCGGCGTGACCGTCGGGCGCCGCCCCGCCCAGTTCAAGTTCGTGGACGCAACACCGCAGCTGAGCGACAACCCGGAAGTCACCCAGCCGAGAAAGCTGGTCGTGACGCCACACCCCTCGACCCGGCCCAAGGCAGGTCGGGCGTTCACGGTGCAGGTGAGCTACCGAGGCACCCCGCAACCGCTCACCGATCCCGACGAGTCGAACGACGGCTGGATCCGGGCCTGCTACCCGCTGGCCGCGCCGCAGACCTGTGACGGCGCGTTCGTCGTCAACGAGCCCATGGGTGCAATGAGCTGGTTCCCGTCCAACAACTACCCGACCGACAAGGCCACGTTCGACACGCGCATCACCGTGCCGAACTCGAAGACCGCGCTCGGTGTCGGTGAGCTCGTCTCGCGCAGGCCCCACGGTGACGGTACGACGACCTGGCGCTGGACCGAGGACGACCCGACGTCGACGTACCTGACGACGGCAACGGTCGGCGACTTCGACTTCACCCAAGGCACGATGACCGAGACCTCGACCGGCCGGACGCTCCCGGTCTACAACGCCATCGACAGCAGCGGCACGCCTGCCCAGAAGGCGGCGATCCAGGCCTCGCTCGACAGTGCATCCGACCACATCAACTTCCTCAGTGACCTCTTCGGCCCCTACCCCTTCGACTCCACCGGTGCTGTCGCCGACCGCGCCGCCGGGGTCGGCTTCGCCCTCGAGGTGCAGACCAAGCCGCACTACTCGGGCGCGTTCACCACCGGCAACCCGTCGATCAACCTCGGCACCCAGCTGCACGAGCTCGCCCACCAGTGGGCCGGCAACAGCTTCACCCTGCAGACCTGGAGCGACATCTGGCTCAACGAGGGCTGGGCGAGCTGGTCGGAGTGGTACTGGCAGTTCCAGGAGAACGGCGGTGACGACCCGGCAGCTGAGTTCGACGAGCTGTATGCCACCACGCCTGCCGCGGACTGGGAGATCGCATCCGCTGTCCAGGACGGCGACCCCGCGAACATGTTCGCGTCCTTCCCCACCTATGACCGGGGCGCGATGACGGTCCAGGGCTACCGCGAGATAGTCGGAGACGACGCCTTCTTCGAGTTCGTGCGCGACCTGGCGGAGCGGTTCGAGCACGACAACATCTCCACCCGGGAGTTCATCAGGTTCGCAGTGGCTCGTTCGGGGCTGGATCGTGCGGACCGCGCGCTGCTTCGCGACTACTTCGACCAATGGCTGTACGGCGAGACGAAGCCGACGATCCTCCCGGGGGACTTCGAGTAACGCTGGCTCGAGCGGTTGTGAAGCAGGTCACGCAGATCGCCGGCCGTGCTGTGGCAGACTGGATCCGACGAGTGAAAGCTCGCGTGCTCTGGGGGCGGTGAAACTCCGCACCGGCGGTCACAGTCCGCGACCCGGTTGCCGAAAGGTGGCTGGTTGACCAGGTGGAACTCCTGGACCGACGGTCAAAGTCCGGATGAGAAGACGCACGCAGGTGGTCCGCGGCGGCGACGCAGCGAGCCGTTCTGTCCCCGGGGTCCGCGTGGACCAATGAGGACGGTGACGATGGGCTTCTCCCCAGCAGAGCAGCGGGCGATGCGTCGCGCGCTCGACCTGGCGCGTACGCCGGGCGTACCCCTCGGGCCGAATCCCCGGGTGGGCTGCGTCCTGCTGACCCCGGACGGCATCGAGGTCGCCGAGGGATACCACCGCGGGGCCGGCACCGTCCACGCCGAAGGTGTCGCCCTCACCGAGGCTGGCGCGGACGCGAACGGAAGCACGGCTGTGGTGACCCTCGAGCCCTGCCACCACAAGGGGCGTACAGGACCCTGCTCGGAGGCGCTCATCGAGGCCGGCGTCAGCCGCGTGGTCTTCGCTCAGCCCGATCCGAACCCGATCGCCAAGGGAGGCGCGGCAGCCCTCCGTGCCGCTGGGGTCGCGGTGGAGTTCGGTCTGATGGAGCGTGAGGCCAGGGCCCTCAACCGGGCATGGACCTTCGCGATGGAGCACCACCGTCCCTTCGTCACCTGGAAGTTCGCGACCACGCTGGACGGTCGCAGCGCGGCCGCGGACGGCACCAGCCGCTGGGTCACCTCCCGGGCCGCCCGGGTCGACAGCCACCGCCTGCGAGCACGGTGCGACGCCATGCTCATCGGCACCGGCACCGTCGAGGCCGACGATCCCGAGCTCACCGTGCGTGACGAGTACGACGGCGCGTTGGCCCACCAGCCGCTGCGCGCCGTCATGGGCCTGCGCGACCTGGACCCGGCCAGACGGGTGCTCAACGACAGCGCCGAGACCGTGCTGCTGGCGACCCGCGACCCGCACGAGGCGCTGGCCCTGTTGCACTCGCGGGACCGCCAGCACGTGTTCCTGGAGGGTGGCCCGCACCTGGCCGCGGCGTTCCTGCAGGCCGGACTGGTCGACGAAGTCGTCGCCTATGTCGCGCCCGCTCTGCTCGGTGCCGGCATCGGTGCCGTGGCGGACCTGGGAATCACCACGATCGCCGACACGCGGCGGCTGCTGATCACCGACGTGACGACGATCGGCACCGGAGCGGACGCCAACGTGCGGATCACGATGGGCCGCACACCCGGCACCCCAACCCCACAAATGTTGGATTCGGACGTCGTACAGGCCCATCAGGACGTTCCAACCCAACATTTGTGGGGTCCCGGGTCGCCGCAGGAAGGGCGGGACTGAGATGTTCACCGGCATCGTCGAGGAGCTCGGCACCGTGGAGGCGCTGGAGACTCTGTCGTCGGGGGATGGGGGCGACGCGATCCGGCTCACCGTGCGCGGACCGCTGGTCACCAGCGACGCCGACCTGGGTGACTCGATCTCGGTCAACGGCTGCTGCCTGACGGTGGCGTCCACGAGCCCGGACACTGACGGCGTCGTCGAGACCTTCACCGCCGACGTGATGCAGGAGACGCTGGCGAAGACCTCCCTCGGGGCCCTGTTGCCGGGCGCCCGGGTCAACCTCGAGCGCGCGGTCACGCCGACCACCCGGCTGGGTGGCCACATCGTGCAGGGACACGTCGACGGCACCGGCTCCGTGGTACGCCGTACGCCCAGCGAGCACTGGGAGCTGGTCGAGATCTCCCTGCCTACCGAGCTCGAGCGCTACCTGGTGGCCAAGGGCTCCATCACCGTGGACGGGATCTCGCTCACCGTCGTGGACGTGGATGCGGAGTCGTTCACCGTCAGCCTGATCCCCGAGACGCTGGCCCGCACCACCTTGGGCTTCAAGCAACCCGGCGACGTCGTCAACCTCGAGGTGGACGTGATCGCGAAGTACGTCGAGAAGATGGTGAAGCAGTGAGCGAGACTCGAGCACCCGACGAGGGCAAGATCCGCCTGGACACCGTGGAGGAGGCGATCGCCGCGATCGCCGCGGGTGAGGCCGTCGTCGTGGTCGACGACAAGGACCGCGAGAACGAGGGCGACATCATCTTCGCGGCCAGCAA
Source organism: uncultured Actinomycetota bacterium (assembly GCA_963742815.1). Classification (GTDB taxonomy): domain Bacteria; phylum Actinomycetota; class Actinomycetes; order Propionibacteriales; family Nocardioidaceae; genus Marmoricola. The sequence continues at coordinate 38,607 of CAVUNJ010000009.1, read as the reverse complement.
GGCCACGCCGGAGCTGATGGCGTTCACGATCCGCCACTCCAGCGGCGTGATCTGCGTGCCGATGCCGGCGGAGATGCTCGACCGGCTGGAGATCCCGCTGATGACGCCACACAACAAGGACAAGCTGCGGACGGCGTACACCATCTCCGTGGACGCGCGTGACGGCGTCGCCACCGGCATCTCCGCTGCCGACCGGGCCCACACCGCCCGCGTGCTCGCCGACTCCGCCACCGAGCCGTGGGAGGTCACCCGGCCGGGTCACGTGTTCCCGCTGCGCTACAAGGAGGGCGGCGTCCTGGTACGTCGGGGCCACACGGAGGCCGCCGTCGACCTGGCGCGGATGGCCGGGCTGACCCCGGCGGGTGTGCTCGTGGAGGTGGTCAACGACGACGGCACGATGAGGCGCGGTGCCGAGCTGCGCGAGTTCTGCGACGAGCACGGCCTCAAGATGATCTCGATCGAGCAGATGGTGCACTACCGCCGACGTCACGAGTCCCACGTCCAGCGGCTCGCGGAGACGGAGCTGCCCACCCGCCACGGCCAGTTCACGGCGTTCGGCTACCGGATCACGGTGGACGGCTCCGAGCACGTGGCACTGGTGTACGGCGACCCGGCAGCCCTCCGCGACGGCACTCCGGTGCTGACCAGGGTGCACAGCGAGTGCCTGACCGGGGACGTCTTCGGCTCCGAGCGGTGCGACTGCGGCCCGCAGCTCGACGAGGCGCTGGGTCTCGTCGTGAAGGAGGGACGTGGGGTGGTGATCTACCTTCGCGGCCACGAGGGCCGGGGCATCGGGCTGCTCGCCAAGCTGCAGGCCTACCAGCTGCAGGACGGCGGCCGCGACACCGTCGACGCGAACCTCGACCTCGGGCTGCCCGCAGACGCGCGGCACTACGGCGCGGCCACCCAGATCCTGCGTGACCTCGGCGTCGCGTCGGTGCGGCTGCTGACCAACAACCCCGACAAGACCTCGAGCCTGGAATCGTACGGCGTGCCCGTCGCCGAGCGCGTGGGGCTGACCCCGCGGCCCAACGACCACAACCTCGCCTACCTGATGACCAAGCGTGACCGGATGGGACACCACCTCGCGGACCTCGGGACTCACCCGCAGACCGACGACGAAGTGACCCCGGAAGTGATCCCGGAAGTGACTCAGGAGATGAAAGAGCAGTGAGCGGAGAGGGCAGCCCCGTCGACGAGCCCGTCGACTGCAGCGACCTCAGGGTGGCGGTGGTCGCAGCGCGCTGGCACCAGAAGGTGATGGATGGCCTCGTCGCCGGTGCCCGGGAGGCGATCGACCGCTACCGCGTCGGGTCGTTTGAGGTCGTGCGCGTGCCCGGCTCATTCGAGCTCCCGGTCGTGGCGCAGGCGCTCGCCCAGCAGGGGTACGACGCAGTCGTCGCACTCGGTGTGATCATCCGCGGGGGCACGCCGCACTTCGACTACGTCTGCTCGGCCGCCACCGACGGGCTCAACCGAGTGGCGCTCGACACCGGCGTCCCGATCGGGTTCGGCCTGCTCACCTGCGACACCGAGCAGCAGGCCCTCGACCGCGCCGGCCTCGAAGGCAGCCATGAGAGCAAGGGCTACGAGGCGACGGCCAGTGCACTGCTGACTGCACAGACCTTGCGCAGGATCATCCGCTGAAGGGCCTCTGACTCTCACCACTAGGCTGAGGCCCGTGAAGACGTTCGAGGAGCTCTGGGTCGAGCTGAGTGAGAAGGCCGAGACCCGTCCGGAGGGTTCCGGGACGGTGCGGGCGCTCGACGCCGGCGTGCACTCGATCGGCAAGAAGCTGGTCGAGGAGGCCGCCGAGTCCTGGATGGCCGCCGAGTGGGAGAGCCATGACCGGGCAGCCGAGGAGATCAGCCAGCTGCTGTACCACGCGCAGGTGCTGATGCTCGCCGCCGGCGTATCTCTCGACGACGTCTACTCCCATCTCTAGCCCCATCTCCGGTCCCGTCACCGGGGCACACCTCTGAGGAAGACCATGGTCTCGACAAGCTCAACCACCGGAGCACCAGACGCGACCCAGCCGCTCCTGCGGATCGCGATCCCCAACAAGGGCTCCCTGGCCACCAGCGCCTCGGAGATCCTGCGCGAGGCCGGCTACCGGCAGCGGACGGACTCCAAGGAGCTTTCCCTGCTCGACACCGCCAACGGTGTGGAGTTCTTCTACCTGCGTCCGCGGGACATCGCCCTGTACGTCGGTGAGGGCACGCTCGACGTGGGCATCACCGGCCGCGACCTGCTGCTCGACTCCGGCGCCAAGGCCGAGGAGGCGCGTCAGCTCGGCTTCGGTCGCTCGCGGTTCCGTTTCGCAGCCCGTCCCGGGACCCTCTCCTCGCTCGAGGACCTGGCCGGCAAGCGCATCGCCACGTCGTACGTCGGAGTGGTCCGCAGGCACCTGGAACAGCTGAACATCGACACCGCGGACGTCCAGGTGATCCGCCTCGACGGCGCCGTCGAGACCAGCATCCAGCTCGGTGTCGCTGACGTGATCGCCGACGTCGTCGAGACCGGGAGCACGCTCCAGGCGGCCGGCCTCGAAGTTGTCGGTGACGTGATCCTCGAGTCCGAGGCCGTCCTGATCACGCGGGCCGGCACGCCCGAGCCCGCGGGCTTCGAGGTCTTCAAGCGCCGCCTCGACGGAGTCCTCGTGGCTCGCACCTACGTGATGATGGACTACGACATGCCAGAGGAAGGGGTGGAGGCAGCGGTGGCGCTGACCCCCGGTCTCGAGGGTCCGACCATGTCGCCGTTGCATCGCAAGGGCTGGGTGGCGGTGCGCGCGATGGTCCCGCGTGACGGTGCTCAGAAGCTGATGGACGACCTCTACGAGATCGGGGCGCGGGCCATCCTCCTGACCGACATCCATGCCTGCCGACTCTGAGCGACCCCCTCCGGCGCACGCACCGGCTCTGCCACACACGTGGCGGCCACTCGGCGTACGCCTCGCCGTGTGGGTCCTGGGCGGGATGCTGCTGGCGCTGGTAGTCGCGGTGTGGTTCGGGATCGGCTCGGAGAACCGCAACCAGTTCACCAGCTTCCAGCGCGGGACGCTGGTGTCGATGGCACTGCTGCTCTTCGGCGCCTGGAACGCCCTTATCCGCTCGCGCGTGACTGCCACGACGGACGCGCTCATCGTGGTCAACGGCTACCGCAAGCGGAGCTACGAGTGGTCGCAGGTGATCGGTGTCTCGCTGCGTCGCGGTGCGCCGTGGGGGACGCTGGACCTCTCGGACGGCACCACGATCTCGATGATCGGCGTCCAGGGCTCCGACGGCGAGCGGGCGCGCAGGGCGGTCCGCGAGATCCGGGCGGCCATCGCCGCGAACACCCCGGGCAACTGAAACCCCCCCAAACCCGCCGAGACGGCGCCAATGTCCCACCAGAACGCGGCCAGACGGCGCCAATGTCCCACCAGCGCCGGGACACAAGCGCCGTCTCGGCGATGTTTTGCGGGACACAAGCGCCGTCTCGGCGGTGTTTGGCGGGCTGGCCATCCGGCCGGTGCTGTCTGCCGAAAAGCAGGTGCCGGGTGCCTCGCAATCGTCCTAGGATCCGCTGCGTGGGCGACTTCCGGATCCGGCCGATGACCCGTGGGGACGCCGTCGCGGTGAACGACCTGCTGGCCGCGGCCGAGGCCGTGGACCGGACGGGAGAGCACTACAACCTCGACGACGTGCTGGAAGACCTCGACAACCCGATGGTCGAGCCGTCCAGGGACTGGCTGCTGGTCGAGCTCGACGGCCAGGTGGTCGCGCAGTCGCTCCTGATTGCCCATGCACCTTCCAACGGAGCGTTGAGCGTGATGCTCGACGGCACCGTGCATCCGGCGTACCGGAGGCGGGGGATCGGCTCGCAGCTCGTGCCCACCATGCTGGCTCGTGCGGTCGAGTACGTCCGCGAGCACGGCGAGGACCTCCGCCCGGTCGTCACGGGCAGGGCGCCCTCCGACAACACCGACCTCGACTCGATCTTCCGGAAAGAGGGACTGATCCCAGAGCGTTGGCAGTTCGTGATGTTCGCGGACCTCAAGCAGGGAGCGAGTACGACGGCCCCCGATCTGCCGGACGGGTACACGCTGCACACCTGGGACGGGGTCGACCACGACGAGGTCCGCGAAGCGCACAACCGGGCGTTCGTCGAGCACTACGGCTTCGTGCCGTGGAGTGCGGAGATGTGGGAGCAATGGGTGGCGGGCAGCCGGGCTCTGCGGCCCTCGCTCAGCCTGCTCGCGCGCGGGCCTGACGGCACCATCGCGGCGTACGTCCAGAGCAATGAGTACGACGCCGTCGCCGAGGCGACCGGCATCCGCGAGGCCTACGTCGCCAAGGTCGGAACCAGTGAGCAGCACCGCCGTCAGGGGCTGGCGGGCGTGCTGCTGCGGCTGGCACTGGAGAGGTACCGCGACGAGGGCTTCGACCGGGCGGCGCTCGATGTGGACTCGGAGAACCCGACCGGCGCCCTGGGCATCTACGAGCGGGCCGGGTTCCGGACCGACCTGCGCTGGGCCACCTATCGGCTCGTCGACTCCCCGGTCTCGCCGGCCGGGTAGGTTCCGCTTCCGTCGATGACGATGTCGGCGCGCCTGCGGGTCTGCTCACGCTCGAACAGCGCGGCCTCGTCCTTGGCCCACTCGTCCCAGTGGGGCGCGAAGGTGTCGCCGTCGCGGGCCATGCCGCGCTCCAGCCTCAGGTCGTACGGCGCCTCCACCCAGACCAGGACCGTGACCAGCGAGGCGAAGCTGGCGGTCCCGCTACCCACACCCTCCAGCACGAGCAACGGCACCGGGTCGACCACGACCTCCTCGGCGAAGCCTCCGACGGCCCAGTCGTAGCGCCGGTAGGAGCCCGGTTCACCCTGCGCAAGTGGGAGCAACAACACCGACAGCTGGGCGTCGACCTCCGACAGGCCGGACCAGCCCGCGTAGAGGTCGTCCATGTGGACGACGCGCGCGCCGGGGGCGAGGTTCGCGATTCCCGCGGCCCATGTCGTTTTCCCCGACCCGGCCGGCCCGTCGAGGCAGATGAGCCGCCCCTCGCCGAGCGTCGCGGGTCGGGACAACGCGAGAGCCAGGATCGACTCCGGTCTCGGAACGGGCTTCACCAGGCCAGTCCCAGCCCCCGGTAGGACGGCACGGTGTCAACGATCTCGGCACTTTCGAGCAGCTGCACCAGGTTGGTGTGCTCCGCGAGCTCACCGGACTTGGCATGGCGGAACCAGACCCAGTCACCGATCTGCAGCATCCTCGCTCCCGATCCGGTGAGGGGAGTCTGCACCTCGCCGGCACCCTCGAGCCCGGTCAGGTGGATGTCGGGCGGCGCCCACGGGATCGGCGAACGGTCCTTGCCGGTGGCCCCGCTGGCGATGAAGCCACCGCCGGCGACGGTGGCCAGGCCGCCGCCCGGGCGGCGTACCACCTGAACGCCGAAGTACGCCGCAGGCCGGGGCTCGAAGCTCTCGTAGTGGTCGAACAGACCGGGCACCAGCAGGCCCGATCCCGCCGCGACCTCCGTCACCACAGGATCGGCGACGGTGGACTCGACGCTGCCCGACCCGCCGGCGTTCCAGAACTCGAGCTCGACGAGCTCGCGCAGGTCAGCTGCGATCACGGTCCGCCGCTCCTCGAGCTGGGCGATCGAGGCGGACTTCAGCTTGCGTACGACGAGCGAACGAGCCCGCTGGTTGGGTACGTCGTCCGGGACACCAGCCACCTGCCCCTCGTACGTCATCACTCCGACCAGCGAGAAGCCGCGGTCCAGCACCTCCTTGGCGAAGCTCACCACCTCGCTCGGCTCGTGCAGGGGTGAGCGCTTGGGCCCGACATGGGACCGGCCCATTCGCAGGCCGGCGTCGATGTCGATGGCCACCCGGACACCGCTCAGGTCGTCAGCGCAGGCCTCCACGAGTGTCAGGTGGGCCGGGGCGTCGACCATCAGGGTGATCCGGGCCCGCGCCTGCTCGTCGGCCAGGAGCTCACGAAGAGCGCCGCGGTCGACAGTCGGGTAGCCCATCACCACGTCGTCGGTGACGCCGCGGCGTACCAGCCACAGCGCCTCGCGCAGGGAGTAGGACAGCACGCCCGCGAACCCGGGAGCGGCGAGTGCCCGCTCCACGAGGGCAGGGACACGAAGTGACTTCGAGGCCACCCGCACCGGCTTGCCGTCGGCACGCCGAGCGAGGTCGGCGGCGTTGGCGTCGAAGGCGTCCAGGTCGACGACAACCATCGGCGTGGCCGGGTCGTCGAGCCCCGCGACAGCGGCATTCAGCCGGCGGGCGAGCTGATGGCGTGCGGCTTCGCCGCTTGCGAGTTCGGCGGACACCTCAGATCCCGTGCCGCTTGAGGATCGCCTCGATGTCGTCCATGTCCTCGATGTCGTCGTCGCCCTTGCGTGCAGGCTGCTTGCCGGGCTTGACCGCCGGCACCGCCTTGGTCTGCCCGGCCGGGACCTCGCGGCCCTTGCCGCGGACGCCGATCCCACGGGCGCGCATCACGCCGGAAGCCACCCACAGCAGGGCGGCGACCCCGGCCACGATGACGCCCAGCCACACGAGGGGCGAGAACGCCAGCCGAGCGCCCCAGTTGATGACGTCCTCGAGGATGTTCCCCGCCAGCTTGAGGGTGCCGGTGAGCCACGCTGCGACCGGGATCAGCGTCCACGCGAGGCCGCGGACGCCGGCTGCGAGACCGCGACGCTCGCCAGGAGACCCACGTGAACGCGGCACCGAGGATCGTCAGCACCAGCGCGAGTGCGAACCAGGTGCTGTCGTCCAGGGTGACGTTGACGGCGAGGGGCATGGGTCCAGCCTACGTAGGACCCCCGACCGCGATCTGGAAGGATCGCTGGCGATGACGACGCGGCGCTCCATCCCCGACCCGGGTTTCGCCGGCGACGACGGCAGCGTCGATCCCGACGTGTCGGCCGCGCTGGCGGCGTACGACCTGGCGCCGGAGGCCGAGGAGGCGGGCCGGCGCCACGAGGCGCTCGCGGCGTTGCAGGACTCGCGCGTGCTCGTGCCCGTCGTCGCCGTACTCGGCGAGGTGGCGTACGGCGAGCAGGGGCTCGCTTACGACAAGACCAGCGACATGGCCGCCGTACTCATGACCGGCCGGGACGGTCGTACGGCGCTGCTCGCCTTCACTGGCTCCGAGAGCCTGACCCGCTGGGCCCGGTCACACTCCGGGTCACCCTCTGGGAGCTCCTACGAAGGGGGCGAGGCGCGACCGATGCCGGTCACGACCCGCGCAGCGGCGCAGGCGGCGATTCAGGACGGGGCATCGGCCCTGCTCCTGGACGTGGCCGGCCCCGTGCTCTTCGTGGTGGAGGGAGAGGAGCTGCGTTCCCTGGCCGGCGGGGACCGGCTTGTTCGGCTCCCTGGCAGCCGTTGGGGATGGGTCTCCGGCTCCTCCTGATTTCCCACCAGCCCCTCCAGCCTTGTACCCTTGTGCGTGACCGATCCTCCCCGGCCACATTCCGGGGGAGATTCGACAAGCGGAGGCCTCCTCCCACCCGCACCGACCGAAGCAACATCAGGTCGTCGGGTCTGGTCTTTGAGCAGGGCGGCGTACGCCGTCGTACTTGCTCGACGACAGGGGCTTCCGTGCGTTGCGCGGAAGCCCTGTTGCATGTACGGGGTCCATCGAAAGGGCTCGAGAGAGGTCTCCCGCGGGCAACCGAAGAGTTTCCAACACAGGAGGACCCATCAGCACCGAGCTGCGAATCAACGATCGGATCCGGGTACCGGAAGTCCGGCTCGTTGGACCCAACGGCGAAACCGTCGGCATCGTCTCCACCAGCGACGCGCTTCGCCTCGCCCAGGAGGCGGACCTCGACCTCGTCGAGATCGCCCCGATGGGGCGGCCCCCCGTCTGCAAGCTCATGGACTACGGCAAGTTCAAGTACGAGAACGCGCAGAAGGCCCGTGAGGCACGTCGCAACCAGACCAACACTGTCATCAAGGAAATGAAGCTCCGGCCGAAGATCGACCAGCACGACTACGAGACCAAGAAGGGTCACGTCGTGCGGTTCCTCCGTTCGGGCGACAAGGTCAAGATCACGATCATGTTCCGCGGTCGCGAGCAGCACCGCCCCGAGCTGGGGTACCGGCTGTTGCAGCGTCTGGCCGAGGACGTGACCGAGCTCGGCTTCGTCGAGTCCTCGCCCAAGCAGGACGGCCGGAACATGACCATGGTGATCGGGCCGCACAAGAAGAAGTCCGAAGCCAAGGCCGAGGTGAAGGCGGAGCGGGACGCACGCGCTGCAGCACGCGAGCAGGAGCGCGCCGCCGAGCGTGCCGAGCTGAAGGCGGCCCACCCGGTGCCTTCGCCGAAGAAGGAGCGCGGCCGCTCCGAGAACCTCGACCCTGAAATCGAAGCGTAAAGAGAAAAGGAACATCTATGCCGAAGAACAAGACGCACTCCGGTGCCTCCAAGCGCTTCCGCGTGACCGGGACCGGCAAGATCCGCCGTCAGAAGACGGGTCTGCGCCACAACCTTGAGAAGAAGTCCTCGAAGGTGACTCGTCGCATGTCGGGCACCACGGAGGTCGCCAAGGCCGACGTCAGCCGCGCCAAGAAGCTGCTCGGCCTGTAAGGCAACCCCACCCTGCCCAACCCCTGACACACCGGGTGTCCACACCCGGGTGGTCGCGAGCAGTCGGGACCACGAAGAACCTTTGAAGGAGTACTGAAATGGCACGCGTCAAGCGGGCAGTCAACGCCCACAAGAAGCGCCGGGTCACCCTCGAGCGCGCCGCCGGCTACCGGGGTCAGCGCTCGCGCCTCTACCGCAAGGCCAAGGAGCAGGTCACCCACTCGCTGGTCTACAGCTACAACGACCGCAAGAAGCGCAAGGGCGACTTCCGCAAGCTCTGGATCCAGCGCATCAACGCCGGTGCCCGCGCCAACGGCCTGACCTACAACCGCTTCATCCAGGGCCTCAAGGCTGCGGGTGTCGAGGTCGACCGCAAGATCTTGGCCGAGCTGGCCGTCAACGACGCTCCGGCCTTCGCCGCACTCGTCGAGACCGCCAAGTCCAACCTGCCCGAGGACGTCAACGCGCCGGCTTCGGCCTGACCTGACGCCTCGACGGGTCTCCCACGCCATGAACCCGTGCTGCCTCTTCACCCGCCGCGCTCGGTGTGTGGAGAGGCAGTTTGGTCTCAGGGCCCGCTTCCTCACCGGGCCAATCGGCGGGACCCACCAGTGAGTCTCCCTCCCGAGCGGCCACTTTCTGCGAAGAGTGCTCGCGTCAAGGCGGCCAGACGGCTCACCCGCCGCGGTGCGCGAACCGAGCAACGGCTCTTCCTCGCCGAGGGCGCCAAGGCCCTGGCCGAGGCGCTGCACATCTCGGGTCACCTCCCGGGCGGGGTGGTCGAGGTGTTCGCCACCGAGGCGGCAGGTGAGCAGTACGCCGCGCTCCGGAAGGCCGTCGACGAGGCCGGCGTTCCCTGGCTCTCGGCCGGGGACGACGCGATTGCCGCCCTCAGCGGTGCGGTCACCCCACAGGGCATCGTCGCCGTGTGCCGCTTCCTCGACGTGTCCCTCGACGACGTACTCCAGTCACGCCGTGAGTCCCAGCGCGGTGGCGACCACTCTCCCGCGATCGTGATCTGTGCCGACGTCCGCGACCCGGGCAACGCCGGCACGGTGATCCGGTGCGCCGACGCTGCGGGCGCCCGGGGTGTCGTCCTCGCCGGCAACAGCGTCGACCCCTACAACGACAAGACCGTCCGGGCGAGCACCGGCAGCCTCTGGCACCTCCCGGTGGCGCTGGCAGACGACCCCGCTGAATGCGTACGCCGAGCCCAGGCGGCTGGTTTCGTCGTACTCGCAGCCGACGGTGGAGGCGACACCGACCTCTTCGATGCGGAGACGTCCGGACTGCTCGACCAACCCGTCGCCTGGCTGTTCGGCAACGAGGCCTGGGGCCTGCCCGAGAACCTCTGCGCTCTGGCCGACCACCGCGTCGCGATCCCGATCTTCGGCCGCGCCGAGAGCCTCAACCTCTCGACCGCCGCGGCGATCTGCCTCTACGCGAGCGCTCGCGTCAGTCGCTGAGGTCAGGGCGGCAGAAGAACGATCAGTTCGGTCCGGACGACTCGTCCGTGAGCCTGCCTCGCGGGGCAACTCCGGCGAACTGATCGTTCTTCGGCCGGTCCTTCGGCCGGTCCTTCAGCCGAACAGCTCGCTCCGGTCAGCGCTCGGCCAGCCAGGTCTTGCCGCGACGCCGTGAGGCCTGGGAGAGCCACGCGTCCTGCACCAGCTCGGTCAGCTCGTCGAGGTCGATCTCTCCGATCCGGCTGCCCCTGAGCAGCACGGAGGGATGGCCGTCGAAGTGCGGTGTCGTGAAGTACGGCGTGGTCTCGTCCCGGACGAGTGCCTGCTTGTCGTCCTCCGAGGCCACCCAGATGACGATGACGTCGTCGTACCGCTCACCCGTGTCGGGATCGAACGCATCGGCACGGGCGTTGCGGAAGAACACGAACGACTTCCGCCCGACCTGGTAGATCGGGTTGCCCTTCGTCCCGTCCTCCCTCGTGACGTGGGGCATGGAGCTCGCGATCTCGTGGACGTCCTCGACGCGAGCAGCTCGCGCTGGCATGGCGGCACCGTAGTCCGCCGTCCCCTCGGGAGTCCATGACGGGGGCTTGGGCTCGAGGAAGATACATACACCGTGTATGTTTCTGGAATGGAGCATGCACTCCCGCCCAGACCTGCCGCCCTCGGCGACGCCCGCGTCGTGGAGCTCTCCTCGGGCAGACTCCGGTACTTCGAGTCCGGCCCTGCCGAGGGCCCGGTCGTGGTCTTCGTCCACGGTCTGCTCGTCAACGCCGATCTGTGGCAGTACGTCGTGCCGGAGGCCGCCACCGCAGGAGCGCGCTGTCTCGCAGTCGACTGGCCCCTGGGAGCCCACCGGATCGCCGTACCCCGCGCGGACCTCAGCCCCGTCGGCGTCGCAGACCTGATCGCCGAGTTCCTCGAGGTCCTCGGCCTCGAGGACGTCACGCTGGTGGCCAACGACACCGGTGGTGCGCTCACCCAGATCCTGATGACCCGTCGTCCCGAGCGCGTCGTCCGCGTGGTGCTGACTCCCTCGGACAGCTTCGAGCGCTTCTTCCCGCCGGTCTTCGCGCCCCTTCCGCTGCTCGCCCGTGTGCCCGGTCTGGCGTGGGTGATGCTCCAGGCCCTGCGGCTGCGCGCGCTGCAACGGCTGCCCTTCATGTTCGGTTGGCTCACGAAGTCGCCGCTGCCGGCAGACACGGTGAGGTCGTGGTCAGCGCCTGCGCTGGCGGACAAGGGCGTACGCCGAGACCTGACGCGTTTCGTCCGCACAGTGCATCGCCGGCACACGCTCGCCGCCGCTGAGCAACTGCCGAGGTTCGAACGACCCGTTCTGCTTGCGTGGGCCGAGGAGGACAAGCTCTTCCCGATCTCGCTCGCGCACAGGCTGGCGGCGGTGCTGCCCGATGCCGAGATGGCGGCGATCGCGGACTCCTACACCTTCGTCCCGCTGGACCAACCCGGAGTGCTGTCACGGCTGCTGATCGCGCGCGTGCTGCCCGATGCAGCGACGTAGCCAGCAAGAGCGCACCCAGATCACCAGGGCCGCGCTCATCGAAGCCGCGCGTCTCCTGTTCGCGGAGCACGGCTTCTCAGGCGTTCCCGCGGAGCGGATCACCGCCGCAGCCGGAATCACTCGCGGTGCGTTGGTGCACCACTTCGGCGACAAGACCGGGTTGTTCCGCGTCGTCTTCGAGTCCATCGAGGTCGAGATCACCAGCGAGCTCCGGGGGGCATTCGAGGCGCTCGGCGACCGCGACCCGGTGACACGGCTGGTAGCGGCCTTCCTCGATGTCTGCTCCCGGCCCGACGTCGTCCAGGTGGCGCTGACCGACGCACCCGCAGTGCTGGGCTGGCAGGCCTGGCGGGAGATCGAGGCGCGGCACGGCCTGGGGTTGCTGACCGAGATCTGCTCACTGCTTGCGCCGGTGACGAGGGGCGCCCTCGCAGCGCCCGTGCTCGCCCAGCTCACGCTCAGCTGCCTGATCGAGGCCGCGCTCCTGGTCGCCCACGCCACAGATCCCGCCGCCGCACGCCGGGAGGCGGAGGCGTCCCTGCACGCGCTGCTTCACGGAGTCACCCAGGAGCGCTGACGCGGATCTGCACACAACCTTCACGTTGCGCGCACCCATCCGGACCCGTCGCACTCCTACGCTCCAGACATGGACCTTCCGGGCACGCCTGTGACGACCGTGCTCGTGGTCGAGGACGAGCCGCTGATCAACCAGGCGGTGGGTGACCGGCTGCGGGCCGAGGGGCACACAGTGGTCTCGGCGTACGACGGGCCCGGAGCGGTCGCCGCGTACGAGGAGCACCAGCCGGACCTCGTCATCCTGGACGTGATGCTCCCCGGCTTCGACGGGCTCGAGGTGTGTCGGCGGATCCAGCAGCGCCGGCCGGTGCCGGTGCTCATGCTCACCGCCCGCGACGACGAGGCCGACGTGCTCGTTGGGCTCGGGGTGGGTGCCGACGACTACCTGACCAAGCCGTTCCGGATGCGTGAGCTGGTGGCCCGGGTGGCGGCCCTGCTCCGCCGGGTGGAGCGCGCCGAGCAGCTCGTCCGCGAGTCGGCCACCGCGCCCCTGGTGCAGCTCGGTGGCCTCCGGCTCGATGCCGGCGCCCGACGCGTCTGGCTCGAGGACGTGGAGGTGCACCTGACCCCCACCGAGTTCGACCTGCTGTGCGCCCTGGCCGCTGCGCCCGGTCAGGTGCTGACCAGGGAGCGGCTGCTGGCCGACGTCTGGGGCTGGGACGGCGGCGCCGGTGCGACCCGGACCGTCGACAGCCACGTGAAGGCCCTGCGCTCCAAGATCGGTGCCGAGCGGGTGCGCACAGTGCACGGCGTCGGCTACGCACTCGAGGAACGCTGATGACCCAGCGGGTGGGGCCTCCAGCCGAGGCCGGGAACGACTCGCAACGAGCCGGGCCGCTCGAGCCGTTGGGACAGGTCACCTCCATCAAGGTCAAGCTCGGCCTGCTCGTCGTCGCGAGCGTCCTGGTGGCTGCCGTACTGGCCACGCTGGGTGCCGGAGCGGTGCCCGCCGCGCTGAGCATTCCAGTCACCGTGCTGCTGGCGCTGGGTGTCACCCAGCTGCTCGCGGTCGGAATGACATCGCCGTTGCGGCAGATGACGGAGGCAGCGCGCCGCATGGCCGCTGGGGACTACGACGTACGGGTCGACACCTCCTCGACCGACGAGGTCGGCCAACTGGCACGCACTTTCAACAAGATGGCCGCCGACCTCGCCACCGTCGACCGCCAGCGACGCGACCTGGTCGCCAGCGTCTCGCACGAGCTGCGCACACCGTTAACCGCACTCGTAGCCGTCCTGGAGAACCTCGACGACGGAGTCACCCAGCCTGATCCGGCCACGATTCGGGTAGCGCTGGGCCAGGCCGAGAGGCTGAGCACCCTCGTCGGCGACCTGCTCGACCTGTCGCGGGTGGACGCGGGTGTTGTCACGCTGGACCGCACCGACGTGCCGGTCGCCGAGCTGGTGGCGGAGGCCGTTACCGAGGCACGAGCAGGGATGCGCGAGGTCTCCTTCGACGTACGCGTCGAGCCGGCCGACCTGATGGTGCACGCCGACCGCTCGCGACTCCACCAGCTCCTCGCCAACCTGCTCGACAACGCCGCCCGGCACAGCCCTGCCGGGGGAGTGGTCCGCATCTGGGCCGGCCTGGCCGGTCCGAGCTCGAACCCAGACACGGGCCCAGACTCGAACCCAGACACGGGCCCAGGCTCGAACAGGGCCGTCCGCATCGAGGTCTCCGACGATGGCGCCGGGATCGCGCCGGAGCACCGCGAGCGCGTCTTCGTCCGGTTCGGCACCTTGCAGGACCCGGCCGGCGGGGGCACCGGCCTCGGCCTGGCCATTGCCCGGTGGGTGACCGATCTGCACGGGGGGCGGATCGGCCTGGTCGACCCGGTGCCGGGGGAGTCCGGGGCCCGGTTCCGGGTCGAGCTACCCCAGTCAGCCCCCACCACGACCACTGCCCGCCCGGATGACAGGAACCAGCTCATGACCACACCAGCCGTGCCAGGACCGATGGCGGGCCTTCCCGCTCACCCGAGGCGGACGCCCACCGGGATGGGCACCGCTTCCGTGGTCGACACCTCCTTCGGTGCGCTGTGGCGCGACTCCGGCGTTCCGGCGCGCCGGGACGCCCTCCTGGCCAGCATCGGCATCGGGGTGTTCGCCGGGCTGTCGTTGCCGTACGAGCGCGCCGGCCTCGCGACGGCCCTGGTGCTCCTTGCGTCCGGGGCGCTGGTGCTGTGGCTCAGCAGGCATCGTGCGAGTCCGTACACATGGGCCTGCGCCGCCGTCGCCGCGGCGTTCGCGGTGGTGGTCGTCGTCCGCGACGCCGAATGGGTCGTCGTACTCGGGCTGATGGCGAGCGCTCTGCTCACCACGTCGGCGTTGACGAACGGTCGGTCCGCTCTTGGGATGATGCTCGGCGCGATCGCCTGGCCGGGTGCCGGTCTGCGCGGACTGCCATGGCTGGGGCGCACCCTGCGGGCCATGGGTGGTGGCAAGAACAGCGTCGCCGTGGTCAGGACCGTGATCCTCTCCACGCTGGCCGTCCTCGTCTTCGGGCTGCTGTTCGCGACCGGAGACGCGATCGTGGGGCACTGGCTCGACGCGGTCCTGCCCGACCTGAAGGACAGCGTGGTGCTTCGCGTGTTCGTCGCCGTCGCGGTCGGCGGGACGGTGCTCGCCGCGGCGTACCTCGCCCTCAACCCGCCCACAGTGGAGACCGGAGGCGTCAAACGACCGGCGCAGCACCGCTTCGAGTGGCTCGCTCCGGTGCTGCTCGTCGACGCGGTGTTCGTGCTCTTCCTGGCAGCGCAGGCGGCGGCCTTCTTCGGCGGCCACGCCTACATCCAGGACATCACCGGGCTCACTTACGCCGAGTACGTCCACCAGGGCTTCGCCCAGCTGACCTTCGCCACAGCGCTGATGCTGCTCGTGGTCTGGGCCGCCTCCCGCAAGGCCGGTGACACGGCGGCCGACAAGTGGTGGCTGCGCGGAGCGCTGGGTGCGCTCTGCGTGCTCACCCTCGTGGTGGTCGCCTCGGCGCTGCACCGGATGGACCTCTACCAGGACGCCTACGGGTTCACCCGGCTCAGGCTGCTCGTCGACATGTTCGAGGGGTGGCTCGGGCTGGTGGTCGTCGCGGTCATGGTCGCCGGGATCCGCCTCCGCGGGTGGTGGCTGCCGCGGACGGCGTTGCTGTCCGGCGCCGTGCTGCTGCTGGGACTTGCCGTCGCCAACCCCGATGCGTGGATCGCTCGGCACAACATCGAGCGCTACGAGGCGACGGGCAAGGTCGACTGGTCCTATCTCCGCGGACTCAGCGCGGACGCGGCCCCCACGTTGTCGGCACTACCGCCCGAGCAGGCGGCCTGCGCTCTTGACGACCCGTCCCCCAAGAAGGACGGCTGGGCGGGGTGGAACCTCTCCCGTGCCCGCGCCCTCGACGCCTTGGCCGACTTCGAGATGCCGCCCGCCGCAGGGTGCAGTGAGGTCGCCGCACCCCTCGAGTGACCTACCCTTGGCGGCGTGGATCCCGAGGCCGATGCGCTGCTCGACACGCTCCCAGACGGTGTCGTCGTCGCCGACGCCAACGGCGTGGTCACCGTGATCAACCGCGAGGCTCGCCGACTGCTGGGCGGAAGCGTCGACGTCGGCTACTCGCTCTCCGAGGTGATGAGGCTGCAGGACACGGACGGCTGTGACTGGTACGCCTCCAACAGGCCGTACGACGGGCTCGGCAGTCGCGTCGGCCTGACCGAGCAGTCGTGGCTCACCGCCGACGGGACCGAGGTGCTCGTGACCGGCCGGATCAACCGCTCCGGGCGGTTCGGGCCGGTCGAGAGCGTCGGCCTGGCGATCCGCTCGGGACGGGGCCGCGCCCGGCTCGACCGCGACCGCTCCGACCTGGTGGCCACGGTGGCCCACGAGCTGCGCTCGCCGCTGACCGGCGTGAAGGGGTTCGTCTCGACCCTGTTGAGCAAGTGGGACCGGCTCAACGACGAGCAGAAGAAGCTGATGCTCCACACCGTCCACTCCGACTCCGAGCGCCTCACCAAGCTGATCACGGAGCTGCTCGACGTGGCCCGGATCGACACCGGACGGCTCCCGCTGTACCCGCGTTCCGTCGACACGGCGGCCGTCGTGGAGCGGTGTGTGGCCTCGGTCCGCGCGGCGACAACGCGCCCGATCGTCTCGTCGTACGCCGAGACGCTGCCGCAGGTCTTCGCCGACCCCGACAAGCTCACCCAGGTCGTCACCAACGTCGTCGACAACGCGGTCCGGCACGGGGAGGGAACCGTCCGGGTCAGTGCGGAACCGATCAGCACACCGTTCGCGGGCGTGCTGATCCGGGTGGACGACGAGGGCGAGGGGATCGCCGAGCAGATCCGGGCCCGCGTGTTCACCAAGTTCTGGAAGCACGGGGTCCGCGGCGGCACCGGCCTGGGGATGTACCTCGTCAACGGCCTGGTCCGCGTGCACGGCGGCGAGGTGCAGATCGCCGACTCCGACACCGGCGGCGCCCGCCTCGACATCCGCTGGCCCTCGAGCGACCGCCGCTGACCCAAAATTCTCGGCTGCCCCAAAATTCTCGATACTCCGAGACGTTTCCGCTCCGCGAAGACCGTTTCGAGGACGGAAGCGTCTCGGACTATCCGGCCCGGCAGGCAAACCGGTTGGCCGGGGGACGAGCGCACTTCCTAGACTGACCCGCGCACGGTTCGTGCACCGCAACGAGAGGCAAGGATGTCGGGCCCCAACTCCGAGTACGACCCGGTCCAGGTGACCCCGCTCGACGAGGAGCACGTGAGCGCCATGCGCGAGGACGCCCTTGCCGCGATCGCCGCAGCTGCAGACCTCGACGCCCTCAAGGGGGTTCGCTCCGAGCACGCCGGTGACCGCTCGCCCCTCGCCCTCGCCAACCGGGAGATCGGCGCACTGCCGCCCCAGGCGCGCAAGGACGCCGGCAAGCGGGTCGGGCAGGCACGCGGCGCGGTGAACCAGGCGCTGTCGAAGCGCCAGGCAGAGCTCGAGGTCGAGGCCGAGCAGCGGATGCTCGTCGAGGAGACTGTGGACGTCACCCTGCCGTGGGACCGCCGCACCCAGGGCGCCCGGCACCCCATCACGATGCTCTCCGAACGCATCGCCGACGTCTTCGTCGCGATGGGCTGGGAGGTGGCCGAGGGCCCGCTCGTCGAGGCGGAGTGGCTCAACTTCGACGCGCTGAACCTGGGTCCGGACCATCCCGCGCGAACGATGCAGGACACCTTCTGGGCCGACCCGTCCGAGCATCACCTCGTCCTGCGCACCCACACTTCGCCGGTCCAGGCCCGCACCATGCTCACCCGCGAGCCGCCGATCTACGTCGTGTGCCCGGGGCGCGTGTTCCGCACCGACGAGTACGACGCCACGCACAGCCCGATGTTCCACCAGGTCGAGGGGCTGGTGATCGACAAGGACATCAGCATGGCTCACCTGAAGGGTGCGCTCGACCACTTCGCCGAGGCGATCTTCGGGGCCGGCATCACCACGCGTTTCCGTCCGTCGTACTTCCCGTTCACCGAGCCGAGCGCCGAGGTCGACCTCCGGTGCTTCGTGTGCCGTGGACAGTCGCCGGCAGTCGAGGACTGCCGCACCTGCAAGGGCGAGGGCTGGATCGAGTGGGGCGGCTGCGGGGTGGTCAACCCGCGAGTGCTGACCGCATGCGGTGTCGACGACGACGTTACACCGGCTTCGCGTTCGGCATGGGCATCGACCGCACCCTGATGTTCCGGCACGGCGTGGCCGACATGCGCGACATGTTCGAGGGCGACGTCCGGTTCTCCGCCGCCTTTGGGAGCGAACTATGACCTCCCCAACGAGCCACTCGCTGCGCTCGCGCCTCGCCGGGGACCCCGCATGAAGGCCGCCCTCTCCTGGATCCGTGAGTACGCCGACCTCCCGGCCGACGTCACTCCCGAGGACCTCGCCGCCCGGCTGACCGCGCTCGGCCTCAAGCTGGAGTCGATCGAGCGGCCGGGTCACGACATCACCGGCCCGCTGGTGATCGGGCGGGTGCTCACGATGGAGGCCGAGCCCCAGAAGAACGGCAAGACCATCGAGTGGTGCACCGTGGACGTCGGGGATGGCAACGGCACGGGTGAGCCGCAGGGAATCGTGTGCGGGGCGCACAACTTCGCGGTCGGCGACCTCGTGGTCGTGATACTCCCCGGCGGCGTGCTTCCCGGAGGCTTCGAGATCTCCGCCCGCAAGACCTACGGGCACGTCTCCGCCGGCATGATCTGCTCGACCAAGGAACTCGGCCTGGGCGAGGACACTCTGCCGTCTGGGAGGGGCGGCATCCTGGTTCTCCCGGCCGACGCCGGCGAGCCCGGCGACGACGTACTCGAGCTTCTGCACCTGCGCGACGAAGTGATCGAGTTCGAGATCAACCCTGACCGCGCCTACGCGCTCTCCCTGCGCGGGATCGCCCGCGAGGCGGCCCTGGCGTACGGCGTGGCCTTCCACGACCCGGCCGTGAGGGAGACGCCGGCGCCGGACGCGGACGGCTATCCCGTGGTCATCGACGACCCAGATGGCTGCCCGGTGTTCGTTGCACGGACGGTGTCGGGGTTCGACCCCACTGCGCCGACGCCGACCTGGATGGCGCGTCGGCTCCTGCTCTCCGGGCAGCGCCCCATCTCACTCGCCGTCGACGTCACGAACTACGTGATGTTCGAGATGGGTCGGCCCATCCACGGGTACGACGCGGACAAGCTCGCCGGCCCGATCCGGGTCCGTCGCGCCCGGGAGGGCGAACGACTCACCACGCTCGACGGCAACGACCGGGCGCTGTCGCCCGAGGACCTGGTCGTCACCGACGACTCCGGGATCATCGGCCTCGGTGGCGTCATGGGCGGCGCCCCGACGGAGATGTCCGATGCCACCACCCGGGTGCTGATCGAGGCTGCGCACTGGGACGCGGTGTCGATGTTCCGGACCGGCAGGCGCCACAAGCTCACCTCCGAGGCGGGCAAGCGCAACGAGCGCGGCGTCGACCCGACCGTCTGCGAGGCAGCCGCTCATCGCGTGGCCGAGCTCCTCGCGCAGTACGGCGGCGGCACGATCGAGCCGGGTGTGACCGTGGTGGGCGAGCCACCTCCACGAGCGGAGATCACCATCCCCATCGACCTGCCTGCGCGCATCACCGGCATGGACATCGGCTCGGACACCACCATCGCCAACCTCGAGGCGGTCGGCTGTGACGTCGATGCCGGGGCAGACACCCTGACCGCGACCGCGCCGTACTGGCGTCCCGACCTCACCGATCCCTTCGACCTGGTCGAGGAGGTCGCCCGGATCGTCGGCTACGAGGACGTCCCGAGCGTGCTGCCCCCGGCCCCGTCCGGTCGTGGGCTCACCACCGCCCAGTCATTGCGCCGGCTCGTTGGCCGCACGCTCGCCGGCGAGGGGTACGTCGAGGTGCTGAACTTCCCGTTCATCGGGGAGGCGGACCTCGACAGGCTCGGGCTGGACGCCGCCGACTCCCGTCGTACGACGCTGAGGCTGGCCAACCCGCTCAGCAGCGAAGAGCCGCTGATGACCACCACCTTGCTGCCCGGGCTGCTGCGCACGGTCGCGCGCAATGTCAGCCGCGGCAGCAGCGACCTGGCCCTCTTCGAGGCCTCACCCGTCACGTTGCCGCACTCCGGCGTGGCCGCACCGATCCTCCCGGTCGACCGGCGTCCCACCGAGGGGGAGTGGGACGACCTGAACAAGGCGGTGCCCGACCAGCCGGTGCACCTCGCCTTCGGTCTGTGCGGTGACCGCGACCGTAGTGGTTGGTGGGGCTCCGGCAGGCCCGCCGGATGGAGCGACGTCATCGAGACCGCCAGAGTGGTGGCGGGTGCACTGGGCCTGGAGCTGACCGTGCGCTCGGCGAGCCGTGCTCCGTGGCACCCCGGTCGGTGCGCCGAGCTGTTGCTGGGTGAGGCATCGGTGGGACACGCCGGAGAGCTGCACCCCAAGGTGTGCCGGGCGTTCGGCGTACCGGAGCGCACGTCTGTGGCCGAGCTCGACCTCGACGCCCTGCTCGCGCGCGCCGTCACGGTGCCGAACGCTCCGGACCTCTCTTCCTACCCGGTGGCCAAGGAGGATGTCGCCCTCGTGGTGGCCGACGACCTGCCGGCCGAGGAGCTTGCCGCGACCTTGCGCGAGGGTGCGGGTCCGCTGTGCGAGTCCGTGCGGCTCTTCGACGTCTACACCGGCGAGCAGGTGGGCGAGGGGCACAAGTCGCTGGCGTTCGCCCTCCGCTTCCGGGCACCCGACCGCACCCTCACCGAACGCGAGACCGCCGCCGCCCGGGACACCGCAGTAGCCCTGGCTGAGCAGCGGCACGGAGCCCGGCAGCGCTCCTGATCGAGTCGGAGGAGCCTCCCAGCGTCATACGAACTGGTCGCTACAGCTGCCACAACGTATGACGTCCTGGGGCGGGTGGGCGGACGGGCGCTGGTCGTGTTCGTCGCGGCTCGGGACGTCATACGAACTGGTCGTCACAGTCGCCACAACGTATGACGTCTCGGGCGGGCGCTGGTCGTGTTCGTCGCGGCTCGGGACGTCATACGAACTGGTCGTCACAGTCGCCACAACGTATGACGCTCCGTGGGACGTCATACGAACTGGTTGCCATGGCCGCCACAACGTATGACGCTCTGCCGGACCGCACGCTCAGCACAAGCGCACTCAGGCGACCACTCCGGATGACACACCGCGCACAGCCCACGCCCGGGACGAGAGGTGGATGCTGCCGTCCGGATCGGGGGTCAAGCTCTTGGCGAGGGCAACCCGCAGCTCCTCGCGGGAGCGGTCGTCCAGGGAGGCGACGTACCCGGGAGCAGGTCCCTGGCCCCCGAGGAACGGCAACCAGTAGTCCTCGAAGTTCTCGAAGACGGTCGACACCGTGATGGCAGTCGTGGCGACCTCACGCAGCCCCGCGTCGGTCCAGAGCCCGAGGAGCCCCTCCTCGTTCGTGAACGAGAAGCGGTGCCCCTCGTTGAGCGCGGAGACGGCGGGGTTGAGCGAGGTGGCGGTGTCCCAGAAGGTCCGCAGCATCTGCATCCCCACGGCGTAGTCCCAGACGTACGCCGCGACGACCCCGCCTGGCGCCGCCAGCGCCATCGAGGAGACCGCGGCACCGGGGTCGGGGACGAAGTTGAGCACGAGCCCCGAGACGACGATGTCGAAGTCTCCGGGAAGCAGGTCGTCGGCTGTGCCGCGTGCGAACGTCGCCCGTGCGTCGACCACCGCGGCGACGGCCTCGTCCACCTGGGACTCCGACGGGTCGACGCCCACGACGGAGGCGGGAGCGGCCCGCTCGAGGACCGCGGCTGTGAGCACCCCGGTGCCGCAGCCGACGTCCGCCCAGCGCAGACCCTCCGGCACGTCGAGCCAGTCGAGGAACTGCGGCGCCACGCGACGGCTCCAGCGACCCATGAACCGCTCATAGGCATCGCCTCGAGCCCAGATGTCTGCCATGGGCGCCATGTTCCCGCGTCCTGACCGAAGGTGGAAGCGAGCGTCCGCGGCCGGACGCGGCGCATGTGGAACAGGCTCCCGAAGCGGTTAGACGGACCATGCAGAGTTCTGTATAGTCATGCAAATGCCGAACACAAGTGTTGCCGTCGCCGGAGCCAGCGGGTACGCCGGCGGCGAGGTGCTCCGCCTCCTGCTCGCTCACCCCGAGGTCGAGATCGGCGCCCTGACCGGAGGCTCGAACGCGGGTGAGCGCCTCGGTGTGCTGCAGCCCCATCTCGGGCCGCTCGCCGACCGGGTGCTCGAGCCGACCACTCCGGAGATCCTTGCCGGCCACGACGTGGTCTTCCTCGCCCTTCCGCACGGCCAGTCCGGCGCGGTCGCGGAGCAGCTCGGCGAGGACACCGTGGTCATCGACTGCGGCGCCGACTTCCGGCTCACCGAACCCGACGCCTGGGAGCAGTTCTACGGATCGGACCATGCCGGCTCGTGGCCCTACGGGCTGCCCGAGCTCCCCGGCCAACGGGCCCTGCTGGCAGGGGCGAGACGGATCGCCGTACCCGGCTGCTACCCGACGGTCTCCACGCTCGTCCTCGCCCCGGCGGTCGCCGCCGGGCTGGTGCACGCGGACGATCTCGTGGTGGTGGCAGTCTCCGGCACCAGCGGAGCCGGCAAGGCGCCCAAGACGAACTTGCTCGGGAGTGAGGTGATGGGCTCGGCCACGGCGTACGGCGTCGGCGGCGTGCACCGCCACACCCCCGAGATCCTGCAGAACCTCGGCGGCCTGACCGACGACGAGGTGAAGGTCAGCTTCACGCCGGTACTCGCGCCGATGCCGCGCGGGATCCTGGCGACGGCGAGCGCGCGGGTCAAGGAGGGCGTCAGCGCCGAGGACCTGCGCGCCGCCTACGACAAGGCGTACGCCGACGAGCCGTTCATCCAGCTGCTGCCCGAGGGCCTCTGGCCCGCGACCAAGTCGGTGACCGGGTCCAACAGCGTCCACCTGCAGGTGACCCTCGACCCGGCAGGCGGAGGGCCGGCCGGGCGCATGGTCGTCGTCGGTGCCGTCGACAACCTCGCCAAGGGGACCGGGGGCGCAGCCGTGCAGTGCATGAACCTCGCGCTCGGTCTGCCCGAGCAGACCGGGCTCTCCACCGTCGGGCTCGCCCCATGAGCGACCAGACGTACACGCTGGAGCAGTTCCCCGAGAAGCTCGCCGTCGTTCGCCTCGGACCCGGCGCCGAGGTCCCTCGCTGGGCCGAGTCGTCCTCGCTGTTCTCGATCACCGCGACGGCGCTCGAGACGAGTGTGGTCTGCGCGATGCGCAGCGTGCCGAAGAAGGCGAAGCAGGCCGGTCCGTTCACGGCGTTCGCCGTGCAGGGCCCGCTCGACTTCGCGCTCAGCGGCGTGCTCACCACGCTGCTGCAACCGCTTGCAGATGCAGCGATCAGCGTCTTCACGCTCTCCACCTTCGACACCGACTGGGTGCTGGTACCGGTGGGCGACGCCGACCGCGCCGCCGAGGAGTGGCGACGATCCGGCCACGAGGTCGTCCCCGCCGTGCCCGTCAAACCCCAGGAGATCAAGAACTCATGAGCGTTACCCACCCCGCCGGCTTCACCGCTGCCGGCGTCGAAGCAGGCCTGAAGACAAGCGGGGGAAAGGACGTGGCCCTCGTGGTCAGCGCCGGCCCGAACTACGACTCCGCGTCGGTCTTCACCGCCAACCGGTGCAAGGCCAACCCGATCCTGTGGAGCCAGGAGGTCGTCAAGGACGGCACAGTTCGCGCAGTCGTGCTCAACGCCGGCGGCGCCAACTGCTACACCGGCGCCGAGGGCTTCCAGACGACGCACGCGGTTGCAGAGCGCGTGGCCGACCGCCTCGAGATCGGCGCGCTCGACGTGGTGGTCTGCTCGACCGGGCTGATCGGGCTGAGCAACCCGCGCGAGAACCTGCTCAAGGGCGTCGACGACTGCATCGCTGCCCTGGCCGACGACGCGGGTCTCGACGCCGCCGAGGCGATCATGACCACCGACTCCGTCGCCAAACAGGTCGTGGTCGAGGGCCCAGGCAGTGGTGCGGGATGGTCGATCGGCGGCATGGCCAAAGGCGCCGGCATGCTGGCTCCGCAGCTGGCGACGATGCTCGTCGTACTCACGACCGACGCCGTAGTCCCCGCTGCCGACCTCGACACCGCGTTGCGCAAGGCGACCGCTGCCAGCTTCGACCGCCTCGACTCCGACGGCTGCATGTCCACCAACGACACCGTCACGATCATGGCCAGCGGCGCCAGCCGGGTGACTCCGTCGCTCGCCGACTTCACCGACGCATTGACCCATGCCTGCACCGACCTGGCGATGCAGCTGCTCAAGGACGCCGAGGGTGCCGACCACGAGATCGCGATCACCGTCCTGCACGCAGCGTCGGAGGATGACGCGGTCGAGGTCGGACGCAGCGTCGCGCGCAGCAACCTGTTCAAGGCCGCGGTCTTCGGCAAGGACCCCAACTGGGGACGCGTCCTGGCCAGCATCGGTACGACGAGCGCGGCCTTCGACCCTGCCGACCTCGACGTCGCGATGAACGGCGTCTGGGTGTGCCGGAACTCGACACCGGCCGAGGACCCCGCCGGGGTCGACCTGAGCGACCGGGAGGTCAGCGTGACCATCGACCTGAAGTCAGGGACGGAGCGGGCGACCGTGTGGACCAACGACCTGACCCACGCCTACGTTCACGAGAACAGCGCCTACTCCTCATGAGCAACGAGAAGCCCTACTCCACGCACCCCGCCGAGACACTCGCCGGCGCCCTGCCGTGGCTGATCAAGTACCACGGCAAGGTCGTCGTGGTGAAGTACGGCGGCAACGCCATGATCGACGACAAGCTGAAGAAGGCCTTCGCCGAGGACATCGCGTTCCTCCGCTTCGCCGGCTTCAAGCCCGTCGTCGTACACGGTGGCGGCCCGCAGATCTCCACGATGCTCGACAAGCTCGGCATCAAGTCGGAGTTCAAGGGGGGCCTGCGGGTGACCACCCCCGAGGCGATGGACGTCGTCCGGATGGTGCTCGTCGGCCAGGTGCAGCGTGAGCTGGTCGGACTCATCAACCAGCACGGCCACATCGCCGTGGGACTCTCTGGCGAGGACGCCGGCCTGTTCACCGCTAAGCCGACCAACACGGTCGTGGACGGCGAGGAGGTCGACCTCGGTCTGGTCGGCGAGGTTGCCCACGTGCGACCAGAGGCGGTGGAGGACCTCGTCGCGGCCGGCCGGATCCCGGTCATCTCGAGTGTTGCCCCCGACCACGTCGGTCTGGTGCACAACGTCAACGCGGACACGGCGGCCGCTGCACTGGCGATCGCCCTCGGGGCGGAGAAGCTGATGGTGCTCACCGATGTCGAGGGCTTGTTCCGCGACTGGCCACACAGCGACGACGTGATCCAGGAGATCAGCCCCGATGCCCTCGCGGACCTGATGCCGAGCCTGGACAGCGGCATGGTTCCGAAGATGCAGGCCTGCTACGACGCCGTCACCGGCGGAGTGCCACGGGCGACGGTCGTGGACGGGCGCGAAGCCCACTCGGTGCTGCTCGAGCTGTTCACCGCGGAGGGCGTGGGCACCCAGGTGCTGCCCGGGGTGGAGACCCGGATCCGCAAGGCCTATGCCACCGGCGAGCGGAAGGAAGAGTCATGACCAATCTGCAGGAGCGCTACGCCAACGCACTGATGAACACCTTCGGCCCGCCGAAGCTGGTGCTGACCCGTGGCGAAGGCGCCCACGTCTGGGATGACAACGGCAAGCAGTACCTCGACCTGCTCGCGGGCATCGCCGTCAACTCGCTGGGCCATGCCCATCCCGCACTGGTCGCCGCTGTCACGGCGCAGTTCCAGACACTCGGACACGTCTCGAACTTCTTCGCCACCGAGCCCCAGGTCACGCTGGCCGAGCGCCTCCTCGAGCTGTTGGGCGCCACCGGCCCGACCGGTCCCGGAGGCAAGGTCTTCTTCGCCAACTCCGGAGCCGAGGCCAACGAGGCAGCGCTCAAGCTCACCCGCAGGACGGGACGCACGCACCTGGTCGCCACCGAGGGCGCGTTCCACGGACGCACCATGGGCGCTCTTGCGCTGACCGCCAAGGCGGCGTACCGCGAGCCCTTCGAGCCGCTCCCGGGCAACGTCGACTTCGTGCCGTACGGCGACGCCGCCTCACTCGCCTACGCGGTGACCGACCGGACCGCCGCGGTGATCCTCGAACCTCTGCAGGGCGAGGCTGGTGTGGTCGCACCTCCCCTGCGCTACCTGCAGCAGGCTCGCGAGATCACCTCCGAGCACGGGGCGCTGCTGTGGCTCGACGAGATCCAGACCGGCATCGGGCGCACCGGCGCCTGGTACGCCCACCAGAGTCCCGCCGTGGCCACACCACAGGACGCGCTCGCCGACGTCGTGACCGTCGCCAAGGGTCTGGCCGGAGGATTCCCGATCGGTGCCTGCATCGCCACCGGCGACGCCGGCGACCTGCTCGGGCCGGGCAACCACGGGACCACGTTCGGTGGCAACCCGGTCGCGGCGGCAGCAGCACTGGCCGTCCTCGACACCATCGAGAAGGAGGGACTTCTCGAGCACGTCACCTCGCTGGGCCACCACCTTCGCGAGGGCCTGGCCGCTGACGACCGCGTCACCGAGGTGCGAGGCGCCGGCCTGCTGATCGGCCTCGACCTGAGCAAGCCACTCTCGGCCGGGGTCGCCGCCAGTGCTCTGGAGGCCGGCTTCATCATCAACAACCCCACACCCGAGCGCGTCCGGCTGGCACCCCCGCTGGTGCTCACCGAGGCGCAGGCCGACTCCTTCCTGACCGCCTGGCCCGGACTCCTGGACTCCGCTTACGAAAGTTCGCCATGAGCGACCGTTTCCCGCGGCACTTCCTGCGCGACGACGACCTCGACCCTGCTCAGCAGGCGCGACTCCTAGAGCTCGCCGCCCGGCTCAAGGCAGCGCCGTACGACGCCCAGCCGCTGGCCGGACCTCGCACCGTGGCCGTCCTGTTCGACAAACCGACCCTGCGCACGCAGGCGTCCTTCGTGTCGGGCATCGCCGAGCTCGGCGGTTTCCCGATGGTCATCGACGGCTCACTCGCACAGATCGGCGTCCGGGAGTCCATCACCGACACTGCTCGGGTGCTCGGACGGCAGGCCTCGCTCGTGGTGTGGCGGACCCATGCGCAGACACGGCTCGAGGAGATGGCGCAGCACGCCGGCGTACCCGTGGTGAACGCGCTCACCGACGAGTTCCACCCCTGCCAGACGCTCGCCGACCTGCTCACGATTCGCGAGCATCGTGGTGAGCTGGCCGGTCAGGTGCTTACCTTCCTGGGCGACCCGGCCTGCAACATGGGGAGCAGCTACCTGCTTGCCGGTGCGACCGCCGGGATGCACGTGCGGGTGAGTGGCCCTGCGGCCTACGAGCCCGACCAGGCTGTCCTCGCCCGGGCCCGCGAGATCGCCGAGAGCACCGGTGGGTCTGCGGAGTACGTGGCCGACCCGGTCGAGGCAGCCACCGGAGCCGGCGTACTCGCGACCGACACGTGGGTCTCCATGGGCCGGGAGGCCGAGTCGGACGCACGGGCGGCCGACGTCTTCGGGCCGTGGCAGCTCAACGACTCGCTGCTGTCGGCGGCAGCCGACGACGCGATCGTGCTGCACTGCCTGCCCGCTTACCGTGGCAAGGAGATCACGGCCGAGGTGATCGACGGGCCACACAGCGTCGTCTGGGACGAGGCCGAGAACCGCCGCCACGTGCAGAAGGCCGTCATGGTGTTGCTGCTCGAGGGAGAGGGCGCGCCATGACCGAGCACATCTCTGGACCCGCTTCTGGGCACTCCCACTTCCCGGTCACCAAGGGCGCCCGTCAGCAGCGGATCATCGAGCTGCTCGAGACCGGCCAGGTGCGCTCGCAGTCCGAGCTCGCCGACCGGCTCACTGCCGATGGGCTCTCGGTCACCCAGGCGACCCTGTCGCGCGATCTCGTCGAGCTGGACGCTGTCAAGGTCCGCACGGCGAGCGGCGCGCTGGTGTACGCCGTACCCGCCGAAGGCGGTGACCGCACCCCGACTGTCGGTCGCGAGTCCGCCGCGAGCGAGGCGCGCCTCTCGAAGCTGTGCGCGGAGCTGCTTGTCTCCGCGGACTCCTCGGCCAACCTCGTCGTACTGCGTACGCCACCGGGCGCCGCGAACTTCCTGGCCTCGGCCATGGACAAGGCCGAGCTCGGTGACGTGCTCGGAACCATCGCGGGGGACGACACCGTCCTCGTCATCGCCCGCGACCCGGCCGGGGGAGAAGCGCTCGAGCAGCGCTTCCTCGACCTGGCCAACGGGACCGGCCGAATCCCGCCGCCCACCGGCGGCCGCCCCGAGTAGCAGGAGTCCCCAGGTGGTCGAGCAGCGAGCGCTCAGTCGAGAACCACAACCGAACCATCACGACGCACAACCAAGACTTGAGGAGCAACCCACATGAGCAAGGTCCTGACCGCGCTGCCGACCGGCGAACGGGTCGGCATCGCCTTCTCCGGAGGGCTCGACACGTCGGTGGCAGTGGCCTGGATGCGTGCCAAGGGAGCGATTCCTTGCACCTACACCGCCGACATCGGCCAGTACGACGAGCCCGACATCGACGGCGTGCCCGAGCGCGCGCTGCTCTACGGCGCCGAGATCGCGCGCTCCGTGGACTGCCGGAAGGCGCTGGTCGAGGAGGGTCTCGCGGCGCTGGCCTGCGGTGCCTTCCACATCCGCTCCGGCGGACGCGTCTACTTCAACACCACCCCGATCGGCCGCGCGGTCACCGGCACCATGCTCGTGCGCGCGATGCACGAGGACGGCGTGGACATCTGGGGTGACGGCTCGACGTTCAAGGGCAACGACATCGAGCGCTTCTACCGCTACGGCCTGCTCGCCAACCCGGAGCTTCGCATCTACAAGCCGTGGCTCGACGCCGAGTTCGTGCACGAGCTCGGTGGTCGTGCGGGGATGAGCCAGTGGCTGACCGAGCACGACCTGCCATACCGCGACAGCAAGGAGAAGGCGTACTCCACGGACGCCAACATCTGGGGCGCCACGCACGAGGCCAAGACGCTCGAGCACCTCGACGTCTCGCTGGAGACAATCGAGCCGATCATGGGTGTGAAGTTCTGGGACCCCTCGGTGCACATCGAGACCGAGGAGGTCACGATCCGTTTCGAGGCAGGCCGCCCGGTCGGCATCGACGGCACGAAGTACGACGACGACGCTGTGGGGCTGGTGATGAAGGCCAACGAGATCGGCGGCCGGCACGGCCTGGGCATGAGCGACCAGATCGAGAACCGCATCATCGAGGCCAAGTCGCGGGGCATCTACGAGGCCCCGGGAATGGCCCTGTTGTGGATCGCCTACGAACGGCTGCTCAACGCCGTCCACAACGAGGACACCATCGCCAGCTACCACGACCAGGGTCGCCGGCTGGGCCGACTGCTCTACGAGGGCCGCTGGCTGGACCCCCAGGCCCTGATGCAGCGCGAAGGGATCCAGCGCTGGATCGCCTCGCTGGCGACCGGAGAGGTCACGCTGCGCCTGCGCCGCGGGGAGGACTACACGGTCCTGGCCACGACCGGGGAGAACTTCTCCTACCACCCGGACAAGCTCTCGATGGAGCGCACCGAGCACGCTGCGTTCGGCCCGATCGACCGCATCGGCCAGCTGACGATGCGCAACCTCGACATCGCCGACTCGCGGGCCAAGCTCGAGCTGTACGCCATGCAGCCGGTGGACCAGGGGACCGTGCTCGTTGAGAACGGGACGCTGTACGGCGAGCTCGAGCGCGGCGGTTCCGACCGGATCGCCAGCAACCCGGCCGCCGAAGGTGACGAGAGCGACCGGATCCTCGACGACGTGGCCATGGAGGTCGGCACCGACTGAGGGCTCCGGACCCACCTCGACACGTGGCGTCCCACCTGCCGCCCCAACACCACAAATGTTGGCATGGAACGTCAGGAACGGCGATCCGGACGTCCCCAGCCAACATTTGTGGGGTTCCGGCGGCCCCGACCCCGCTCACCTGCTACGAAAGGCACCATGACCGAGAACAGCGGTACGACGGGCGCCGGCAAGCTCTGGGGCGGCCGGTTCGCGGGCGGACCGAGCCCCGAGCTCGAGGCGCTCTCGCGCAGCACCCACTTCGACTGGCGCCTCGCGAGCTATGACCTCGACGGTTCCCGCGCCCACGCGAGCGCCCTGCGCCAGGCCGGCCTGCTCACCGACGCCGAGCTGGACGGGCTGCTCACCGGCATCGACGAGCTCGACCGCCGGACGAAGGCGGGCGAGCTGCTGCCCACCGACGCCGACGAGGACGTCCACGGCGCTCTCGAAGGGGCTCTCGTCGACCTGGTCGGACCCGACCTCGGCGGCAAGCTGCGCGCGGGGCGCAGTCGCAACGACCAGATCGCCACCCTGTTCAAGGTCTTCCTCCGTGACCATGCCCGGGTGGTCGCGCGGCTCGTCCTCGACCTCGTCGACGCGATCGCCGACCAGGCCGAGCGGCACCACGGCGCGATCATGCCCGGCCGGACGCACCTGCAGCACGCCCAGCCGGTACTCCTCAGCCACCACCTGATGGCTCACGCCTGGCCGCTGGTCCGCGACGTGTCGCGCCTCCGGGACTGGGACGCCCGCGTCGCGGCCGACTCGCCGTACGGCTCCGGAGCCCTCGCCGGATCCAGCCTCGGTCTCGACCCCGAGGCAGTCGCGCGTCACCTCGGCTTCACCGGGAGCACGCCGAACTCGATCGACGGCACCGCGTCTCGCGACTTCGTCGCGGAGTTCGCCTTCGTCACCGCGATGATCGGCGTCGACGTCAGCCGGCAGGCCGAGGAGATCATCCTCTGGGCCACCCGCGAGTTCGGCTTCGTCGCGCTCGACGACGGCTTCTCGACCGGATCGAGCATCATGCCGCAGAAGAAGAACCCGGACGTCGCCGAGCTGGCCCGCGGCAAGTCGGGTCGGCTGATCGGCAACCTGACCGGCCTGCTGGCGACGCTCAAGGCCCTGCCGCTCGCGTACAACCGCGACCTTCAGGAGGACAAGGAGCCGGTCTTCGACTCCGTGGACACCCTCGAGGTGCTGCTGCCTGCATTTGCCGGCCAGGTGGCGACGCTCCGTTTCGACACCGCCCGGATGGCCGAGCTCGCCCCACAGGGCTTCTCCCTTGCCACGGACATCGCCGAGTGGCTGGTGCGCGAGGGCGTGCCGTTCCGCGTGGCCCACGAGCTCGCCGGGTCATGCGTACGCCGGTGCGAAGAACTGGGCCTCGAGCTCGACCAGCTCACCGACGACCAGTTCGCCGAGATCGACACGCGCCTCACTCCTTCGGTCCGCGACGTGCTCACCGCGGAGGGCTCGGTGTCCTCGCGCAACGGCCGCGGCGGCACTGCACCCGAGCGGGTGTCCGAGCAGCTCGCCGAGCTCCGGGCGGCGGTGGCGGACCACCGCGGATGGCTCTCGTGACCCTGCTCGACGTACTCACGGGCCCGGTCCTGGAGGCCGCCCCACGCCTACTCGGCGCGAGGTTCACGCACGGCGGCGTCACGCTGCGCCTGACCGAGGTCGAGGCGTACGACGGCGCACGCGACCCCGGCTCCCATGCCCACAACGGCCGCACCAGCCGCAACGCGGTCATGTTCGGTCCGCCTGGTCACCTCTACGTCTACTTCACCTACGGCATGCACCACTGCTGCAACGTCTCCTGCGGACCAGAGGGGCAGCCAGCGCCATCCTGCTGCGCGCCGGCGAGGTCGTCGACGGACTCGACCTTGCCCGGCAGCGTCGTCCCGGATCCACCGACCGCGACCTGGCCCGCGGGCCGGGACGGCTGTGCCGGGCGATGGGCATCCACCGTGAGGACAACGGCCTCGAGCTGAGCGACGCTCTCCGGCTCGAGACGCAGCCTCGAGCGATCAGCACGGGTCCGCGTGTGGGCCTGCGGCTGGCCGCGGACCGCCCGTGGCGGTTCTGGATCACCGACGACCCCACCGTGAGCCGCTACGTCCCCGCGAAGGCGCGACCCGGCAAGTCGGTGTCCCAGGCCTAGCGGCGGTAGAGCGCCCGCGCAGCCGCCGGGACATCCGTCACGACTGAGTCCGAGCGCATGGCCTTGGCCATCTGCAGCTCGGGTGTCGTGCGCGCCGTCCAACCCCAGACCTGCACGCCCGCGGTGTGGTACGCGCGCACTCGCGGAATCGTCAGCGAAGACACAGGCACTGCGACTGCCGCCGCCCTGATCGCGTTGACCGAGCTCGGCGAGGGGATCCCCATGGACACCAGGACCGTGCGCAGCCGCGGTTCGAGCTGACGCAGCCCCGCGAACCGGCTGCCGTAGACCGACTGCACCCAGGCGCTGTTGGCCAGGCCATGATCCTGGATGACCGAGACGACCTTCGCGAGGTCGTCCATGGTCATCTTCGCGTCCTTCAGGTCGGGCGCGATCGGCTTGCCAACCGATGCTGCGTACTCCGCCACCTCGTCGAAGGTCGGGACCACCTGGGCACCCACCCGGCACTTCGCACGCAGGTCGGCGAGTGTCCACGAGGCCACCCTCCCCGAGCAGTTCGTCGTCCGCTCGAGCCCGCTGTCGTGCATCAGCACGAGCTCGTGGTCGGCCGTGAGGCGCAGGTCGAACTCCAGCATGCTGACGTGCGGCGCGGCGTACCTCATCGCACCGAGCGTGTTCTCGCCGGTGCTGGTGGTGACCTGGCCGCGGTGGCCCAGGATCTTCGGCGCGGGAGCCGCGGCGCGGCGGGCGGCCTCACTCGAGACCGCGTTCCACGTGGTCCGGTTCACGCGTCCGGTCGCAGGCAGGCCCATCCGCCACTGGAAGTGCCGGACGCTCTTCACCGTCGCAGCCCGGTAGCGCCGGTCCACCGCAGAGGTCGGCAGGAGGTACAGCCGCGCGAGCCGGATCTCGAGGACGTTCACGGCCGTGCCGCGGCTCCCTCGATGCAGGTTCAGCCGGCGCGCCTCAGCGGGTGACGCGGTGAGGACGAGGCCGGAAAGGACGAGGCAGGCGATGACGAGGACCGAGAGGGGCCGGCGTTGCTTCATGAGAACGGCTTTCACATGGAGGGCAGGCGGATTGGCCGCGAGCGTACGACAGGCAGCGGCGCAACCGTGGGAGATCGGTAACGTGGCCATCAGCCCTGACCGCAACTCCACTGCCGATCGGAAGGCGCCCCATGGCCACTCGGGATCACCTGTACAGCGTGGTCGCCAGCCTCCAGCCCGTCATCTACGGCGTCTCCGCAGAAGAGATGGACAAGCCGACCCCCTGCACCGATTTCGACGTGCGCACCGTCGCCAACCACATGCTCGGCACGATCGAAGCCATGCGGCGCGTGGGCGCCGCGGAGCCCCAGGACCCGGAGGACCCATGGGGCACGAGCGGCGAGAACATCACCGAGCACTGGCGCGACGACCTGGGCCGGACGCTCACCGAGTTCGCGGACGCCTGGAGCCAGCCGGATGCCTGGGAGGGTGACCCGACAGGCGGGGGGATGCCCCGGCAGATGGTCGGTGACATGGGCTTCGTCGAGGTGATGCTCCACGGCTGGGATCTCGCGAAGGGGACCGGCCAGGATCTCGAGTACGACGACGAGGCTGCCGCGCGTGCTCTCGAGATCCTCGAGCAGATCGGTGAGCAGGGCCGCTCCGGCGGCGCGTTCGGGCCCGAGGTCCAGGTGCCCGACGATGCGGCGCCTTTCGCCAAGGCGCTCGCGCTGTCCGGTCGCGACCCGCAGTGGTCCGCGGGCTGACCTGAGGGCCGGTCAGCCGCCCGGGTGGTACATAGCTCGGGCTTCCCGGGGGAGGTCGGTGAAGACACCGTTCACCCGCAGGTTCCACGAAGTCTTGAGCCCGGCAGTCGTCAGGGCCGTGTAGGCCCAGACCTTCAGTCCCGCTCGCTGGAAGTCCACGACCGTGGAGGCCGTCAGACCCTCCAGGTTCAGTCCCGCGATCGTCGCTCCGAACTGCTTGACCGTGGCCGGCGCGACCGGGGACTTGATGAGGAACACGAAGGTCAGCCCTGGTTCGAGCGCGCGCAAGCGGGGGAAGTGCGCCTCGTGGAAGGACTGGAGGTAGGTGCGCTCGGTCAGCCCGTACCTTCTCACCGTTGCCACGATCGCTGCGAGGTCGTTGTCGCTGAGCTCCTCCATCTTGAGTTCCGGGGAGATGGCGGTCGACTCGGAAGAGGCGAACTGTGCGACCTCCTCGAACGTCGGGATCGCGTGGCCGTCCACCTTGCAGCCCGCGCGCAGGGCCGCCAGCGTCTTGGAGATCACCAAGCCGGAGCAGTTGGTGGTCCGGTCGAGGGTGCGATCGTGCATCAGCACGAACTTGTGATCCGCGGTCAGCTGGAGATCGAACTCGAGGACATCCGCGCTGCCCACGGCGTAGCGCATCGACGCCATGGTGTTCTCCGGGGCCGTGGGGGTGACAGCGCCGCGATGACCGAGGATGACCGGGGCGGGCGCCAGGGGCGGTGTCGGGGGCGTGCGGGGGCTTGACCACAGCCGGCTTCGGAGCAGGACGCGGCGTCGTCGCGCGAACGAGCAGGTTCCAGGTCCGCGCGTTGACCCGTCCGGTGGCCGGCACGCGTTGCTGCCGCTGGAACGTCCTGACTGCCCGAACCGTTGGCCGCCGGTACCGCTGGTCCACCGCGGACGCGGGCAGCAGCCGCAGCTTGAGCAGGCGTCCTTCGACGGCGCGCACCTTGGCGCCGTGGCTGCCACGATGCAGGTCGAGGCCAGCAGCCGACGCGGGAACAGCGCCCGCCAGGCCCACCGCGCACGCGAGGCAGGTGGCGAACAGGAGGGCGCGCAGGTAGCGGGGCATGGTGCTCGCTTCGGGGGAGGGCGGAGTCACAGAGTATGGTGATTCGTGATGGTTTCGGACGATTTCGGGCGAATCCACCAGACACTGAGCACGCCGACGCACACACGGCGCGATCCCGCCGAGCGCCGCGTGGCAGGCTGGTCGTCTCGACTAACGGAGACGACCACTTGTGCCGACCATCCGACTGCCTGTCCTGCCGCGGCCTCCCGCCGCGCACGATCACCAGGAGAACCACAGCGTGACCATCGACCCGACCCTGCTGGACGATCTCGAGTGGCGCGGGCTCATCGCGCATTCGACCGACCTCGACTCGTTGCGTGCAGCGCTCAATGAGGAGTCGGTGCGGTTCTACGTCGGCTTCGACCCCACGGCACCCAGCCTGCACATGGGCAACCTCGTGCAGATCCTCACTGCGAAGCGGCTGCAGCTGGCCGGGCACACGCCGTACGCCCTGGTCGGAGGCGCCACCGGAATGATCGGCGACCCCCGGGACTCTGGCGAGCGCGCGCTGAACTCGCTGGACACCGTCAGGGAATGGGTCGAGAAGGTCCATCACCAGATCGAGCCCTACCTCGACTTCGAGGGACCGAACGCCGCCACGATGGTGAACAACTACGACTGGACGGCGAGCCTCTCGACGATCGACTTCCTGCGTGACATCGGCAAGCACTTCCCGGTCAACCGGATGCTCGCGCGAGACGTGGTGAGGAGCCGCCTCGAGGCCGGCATCAGCTACACCGAGTTCAGCTACGTGCTGCTGCAGTCGATGGACTTCCTCAACCTCTACCGCGACCACGGCGTGCGAATGCAGTTCGGTGGGAGCGACCAGTGGGGCAACCTGACCGGCGGCGTTGAGCTGATCAGACGCGCCGAGGGTGGCAAGGCGCACGCCTTCGCCACGCCGCTCGTCGCCAAGACCGACGGCACGAAGTACGGCAAGACCGAGGGCGGGGCGCTGTGGCTCGACAAGGAGCTGATGTCTCCCTACGCCTTCCACCAGTTCTGGCTCAACGTCGAGGACGAGAAGGTCGGCGAGCTGCTGCGAATCTTCACGTTCCTCTCCCGTGAGGAGATCGAGGGTCTCGAGGCACTCACCGCAGAGAAGCCCTTCCTGCGCACAGGGCAGAAGGCACTGGCAGATGAGGTCACCACCCTCGTGCACGGTGTCGAGGAGACCGAGCACGCCAAGGCCGCAGCAGCCGCCCTGTTCGGGCGCGGGGACCTGCGCGAGCTGAAGAGCGAGACGCTCGCGGCCGCGCTGCGGGAGGCGGGCTCCACGGAGGCAGCGAAAGGTACGCCGGTGGTCGACCTCCTCGTGCAGACCGGCCTGGCCAAGAGCAAGGGTGAGGCACGCCGGACGATCTCCGAGGGTGGCGCCTACCTCAACAACGAGCGGGTCACGGATCTCGAGCACGTCCCGGACGGCGACGACCTCATCGCCGGGAGCTGGCTGGTCCTCCGCCGCGGCAAGAAGAACCTCGCCGGCGTGGAGATGCGCTGAGCAGATGGCTGTGGGCAAGTGACGGGGGACAGATGACGGCGACCAGTCCCGGGCGCTGGCTCGACCAGGTGGAGTCCCTCGCCCGTGACGCCCTGCCCGAGGCCGTGTTCCGTTACATCGCCGAGGGCGCCCGCGACGAGATCACCCTCGGGGAGTCCGTGGACGCCTGGCGGTCGATCCGCGTCGCGCCTCGCGTCCTGCGTGACGTCCGGGTGGTCGACACCTCCACAGACCTGCTGGGCGCCACCTTCGACCTGCCTCTCGGCATCGCTCCGATGACGCTTCAGCGCGCGGCCGACCCCGAAGGCGAGGTGGCGATGGCTCACGCGGCGGCCGCCGCCGGCGTACCCCTCGTGGTGTCGAGCAACGCCGGGCGCACCTTCTCCGACATCTCGGACACCGGGGTCGGCTGGTGGCTGCAGGTCTATGTCGCCGCAAACCGCGACGACTCGCTACCGCTGCTCGAGGCCGCTACGTCCGCGGGTGCCACGGGCGTGGTGCTCACCGCCGACACACCGGTGCTCGGCACCCGCTACCCGTTGCCCGATGGTCCACGCGTCTGGGACATGGCCGACCCGACCTGGGTCGGCGCCAACTCCTCGGTCACGGCGGCACTCGAGCCGACCGACCGCGCGAAGGCGATGGATCTCGGACCGGCGGACATCGAATGGCTGGCAACGACGACCGGCCTCCCGGTGGTGGTCAAGGGGGTGATGCGCGCGGACGATGCGCGCCGCTGCGTCTCGGCAGGGGCGAGCGCGGTGTGGATCTCCAACCACGGGGGTAGGCAGCTCGACCAGGTGGTGGCCACCGCAACGTGCATCGAAGCGGTGCGAGCGGCGGTGGGTGGCGCTGCCCAGGTGTACGTCGACGGGGGAGTGCGCTCCGGCATGCACGTGATGCTCGCGGTCGCCCTCGGTGCAGACGCGGCGTTCGTCGGCCGGCCGATGTTCCACGCGCTGGCCGCGGGAGGTCACGACGGCGCAGCTCGTGCCCTGGCCGAGTTCGGCGCCGAGCTGGTCGAGTCGATGCGGCTGAGTGGTTGCCCCACACTCGCCGACACGAGGGGAATCGCCTGTCCTGACAGGGGATTCGGCGCCTGAGACGGCTCTGACCTGCGTGAACAGCAGATGTGACCTGAGCCACTCTGACCCGATTTGACGGGTGCTCGGCAGCGCCCTAATGTTTCACCTCGTTGGCCCGGAAGTGCAGGACGCAAGACCGTGAGGTCGGGCGGCCGGACCGGGACAAAACCCCACACGTTCACCTCAGCCGAGGTGGTCCGAGAGCGCGCTATGACGGCCTCGGATTGCCGAGGTCGAGACTGCTGCGCGAGGGGGCTGGGAGAGGCCTAAGAGATTTGACTCCGAGGTGCTCACCCGGTAAGTTTTAACAGGTTGCCCCCCGGGACGGTCGAGAGACCGGTCTGCGGTGCGCGCTTGATCCTTGAGAACTCAACAGTGTGCCAAAAGTCGACGAATTAATTATACCCGTCCGACATTCCTGGTCCGGCTTAGCCGGTGATGGAGCGTCGGCGGTTCCTTTGGTAAGACAAACGATGATTCTGACAATAGTCAGTGAATCGTTCTCTTGCCGGGAGATAACACCAAAGAATTGACAGTTGCGAATCTGCAGCTGTCGTAAGAATTCAACGGAGAGTTTGATCCTGGCTCAGGACGAACGCTGGCGGCGTGCTTAACACATGCAAGTCGAGCGGTAAGGCCCTTCGGGGTACACGAGCGGCGAACGGGTGAGTAACACGTGAGCAATCTGCCCTTCACATCGGGATAACCCCCGGAAACGGGAGCTAATACCGGATACGACCACTTCAGGCATCTGATGGTGGTGGAAAGTTCCGGCGGTGAAGGATGAGCTCGCGGCCTATCAGCTTGTTGGTGAGGTAATGGCCCACCAAGGCTTCGACGGGTAGCCGGCCTGAGAGGGTGACCGGCCACACTGGGACTGAGACACGGCCCAGACTCCTACGGGAGGCAGCAGTGGGGAATATTGGACAATGGGCGAAAGCCTGATCCAGCAACGCCGCGTGAGGGATGACGGCCTTCGGGTTGTAAACCTCTTTCAGCGCAGACGAAGCGAAAGTGACGGTATGCGCAGAAGAAGCACCGGCCAACTACGTGCCAGCAGCCGCGGTAATACGTAGGGTGCGAGCGTTGTCCGGAATTATTGGGCGTAAAGGGCTCGTAGGCGGTCTGTTGCGTCAGGAGTGAAAACTCGGGGCTTAACCCCGAGCCTGCTTCTGATACGGGCAGACTAGAGGTATGCAGGGGAGAACGGAATTCCTGGTGTAGCGGTGAAATGCGCAGATATCAGGAGGAACACCGGTGGCGAAGGCGGTTCTCTGGGCATTACCTGACGCTGAGGAGCGAAAGTGTGGGGAGCGAACAGGATTAGATACCCTGGTAGTCCACACCGTAAACGTTGGGCGCTAGGTGTGGGACTCATTCCACGAGTTCCGTGCCGCAGCTAACGCATTAAGCGCCCCGCCTGGGGAGTACGGCCGCAAGGCTAAAACTCAAAGGAATTGACGGGGGCCCGCACAAGCGGCGGAGCATGCGGATTAATTCGATGCAACGC